>NZ_CP065738.1:0-2377741 GCF_016028855.1 Rothia kristinae
TGCGCGGAAGGAAGGTCAAAGAGTGCGGGTCAGTCCTGGCCGCCGTCATCATCCTTGCCGCCGCGCATGGACTCGTAGATCTCCTTGCACAGCGGGCACACGGGGAAGCGCTGCGGGTCCCGGCCCGGCGTCCACACCTTACCGCACAGGGCGATCACGGGTTCGCCGGTCATCGCCGACTCCATGATCTTCTCCTTGCGCACGTAGTGGGCGAAGCGCTCGTGGTCCCCGGGCTCGATGAGCTGGCGCTGCTCCTCCCGCTCGATGGTCGCGGCCCCGCCGGTGCGGGTGCCCTCCAGGGGCTCGGCGGTGTCCAGGATCTCCGGGGCGGTGCGCAGGGTGCTGGTGCTGATCATGCCCAGCATTCTACGCGCCCCGCCTCGCTCGACGGCAGCCGCCCGGTCAGCGGAACACGGAGACCTGCGCCAGCAGCTCCGGGGCCCGGGCGTCGTAGCGGCGCGCCCCCAGGCGCACCCCCAGGCCGAGCACCGCCAGGCCCAGTCCGATCCCGACCGCCAGGGCCACCCAGCCCAGCCATCCCAGCCCCGGGACCAGGCTGACCAGGTACAGGATGATCGCGGGCAGGTTCAGCGCGAGGCAGACCAGGGCCGCCAGGAGCATCCCCATCTTGGCCCCGGAGCCGGCCCCGCCGCCGGCCCGCTTGAACGGGGAAGCCCCCGGCGGCGGCACCGGAGCGGCCCACAGCGCCGAGGCCACCGCCCCGACGCCGGTGCCGATCAGGCAGAACCCGAGGCTGACCCCGAGGTTGGCCGGCACCTGCTCGGGGAAGCCCGCCAGCACGGTGCACGCCGCGGAGACCACCAGCGTCGCCGGCAGGTACACCCCGAGAACCCCCAGGGCCCGGCCCCAGCGATCCTGGCGCCCGGTCAGCGGGGCGAGCAGGTGCAGACTGAACGCGGAGTTGTCGTAGGCGGTCAGATAGCAGGCGATCGTGCAGGCCGTGAGCCCAGCGAAGGGTCCGGCCATCAGGGCCTGGGCGCCGTCCTGCAGCGCGGACAGCCCGGTGAACAGCACCGCGATGCCCAGCACCCCCAGGAGGCTGAAGGACATGCGGGGATCGCGCAGCAGATCCAGGCCCGTGCGCACGGCCACCGCGCTCACCGGGCCGCGGGCAAGGGCCAGGCCCGTGCCCGGCGCGGCGTCGTCCGCCCGGCGGGTGCGCCCCCGCTGCGCACGACCCGACGAGCCCGCACTCACGGTGAGCAGCTCCCCGCGCAGCAGCGCGCTCAGCAGCCACAGGCCGATCCCGATGCCCAGCACCGGCAGGCCCAGGCGCACCGGGAGCAGCGTCGGGGTGCCCGCGGCGTCGGCGACGGCGAGGTACCCCGCGGACCAGGGGATCCAGCCGGCGATGCCGGCCGCGGCCTGCCGGGCACTCGGCCGCAGCAGGATCAGGCTCAGCAGACCGAACAGCAGACCGGAGAACATCAGCAGCACGTAGCCCAGGGCGGACAGCACCGTGGTCAGCCCCCGACGCCGGCGCAGTCGGCGCCCGCAGGCCGCCGCGATGCGCGCCCACACCACGAAGCAGACGAAGCCGAGGACCCCGGCCACCAGGGACAGCAGCGCCTGCCCGGGCCCGTGGGCGGACAGCACCGGGGTGAGCATGCCCAGCAGGCTCAGCGGACCCAGCACCCCCACGAGGCTCGAGGCCACCTGCGCCAGCACGATGTCGCGCAGCCGCAGCGGATAGGGGCTGAGCAACTCGGGGTCCAGGGTCTGGTCCTCGCTGGCCACCACCACCGGCACCAGGACCCAGACCAGGCCCAGCAGGGCACCCAGGCACGCGGCGATCTGCGCGGCGACCAGCGGACCCGCCTCCCGCAGGGCCAGGAACCCCGCGGCCGCGGCGAGCACCGCGCACCCGGCGATCACGAGGGAGACCACGGTTCCGGCCACGACCCAGCCGCTGCGGCGGAAGGAGGCGCGGAACAGGGCCCCCTTCAGGCTCAGGAGCCGCCCAACCATGAGATCCCCTCCGTCTGCGCGCGCCCGCCGACCAGCTCCACGAAGGTCTCCTCCTGGGAGCGCTCCCCGCGCACCTGATCCACGGTTCCGGCCGCCAGGATCCGCCCCTCGCCCATGATCGCGACGTGGTCGCATAGTCGCTGCACCAGGTCCATCACGTGGCTGGAGATCACCACGGTGCCGCCGCGCCGGACGAAGCCGGTGAGGATGTCCCGGATGTTGGCCGCCGAGACCGGGTCCACGGCCTCGAAGGGCTCATCCAGGACCAGCACCGAGGGGGCGTGCACCAGCGCCGAGGCCAGCGCGACCTACTTGCGCATCCCCGCGGAGTAGTCCGCGACGGTGCGATCGGCGGCGTCGTGCAGGTCCAGGGCCACCAGCAGCTCCTGGGCCCGCTCGGCCACCAGGTCCCGGTCCAGGCCGTGCAGCAGCCCCGCGTAGGAGATCAGCTGGCGACCGCTGAGCCGGTCGAACAGGTGCACCCCGTCGGGCAGCACCCCCAGGGTGGCCTTGGCCCGCAGGGGCTCGGCCCACACGTCGGTGCCGCGCACCAGGGCGGTGCCGCCGTCCGGGCGCAGCAGGCCGGTGGCCATGGACAGGGTCGTGGTCTTCCCGGCGCCGTTGCGTCCGACGAGGCCGTACATGGATCCGGCCGGGATCTGCAGATCCACGCCGTGCACCACCTCGACGCCGTCGTAGACCTTGCGCAGGCCCCGCAGGGACAGGGCCGGGGCCGACGCCGCAGCGGCGGGGTCGGGGATGCCGGCGGCGGGCCCTGGAACCTCGGGTCCGGGGATGGGGGGCTCGGGGTTCATCGGTCGGGACCTCCTCTAGAACAGCGCCCGCATCAGGGCGGCCCGGGCGGAGACCACGCGCGGGTCCTCCGCTCCGACGACGTCGAACAGCTCCAGCATCCGCTCGCGCACGCGGGACTTCTCCTCGGGGGACGCGGCGGTGAACAGCTTCAGCAGCCGGGCGAAGGCATCCTCGACGTGCCCGCCGGCCACGTCCAGGTCCGCCACGGCCAGCTGCGCGTCCACCTCCTGCGGAGCTTCGGCGGCCCGCTGACGCACGGCCTGGGCATCGGCGACGGCCACACGGGCCAGCAGCCCCACCCGGGCCAGGCCGAGCTTGGCCTCCCGATCCCCCGGCTGCTCGCTCAGCGCCTGCTCGTAGGCGGCCCGGGCGCCGTCGTAGTCCTGTTCGGCCAGGGCATCCTGGGCCTTCTGGTGCAGCGGCGGCAGCGGCTTCTCGGCCGGGGCGCCCTTGGTGCCCACCGGTTCGAAGGAGCCGGTCAGCTGCGCCTGCTGGGCCAGCTGCAGGACCTGGCCCAGCACGGACTGCATCTGCTCCGGGGAGACGGGCTGGTCGAACAGCGGCGCCGGGCGTCCGCCGAGCATCGCGATCGCGGTCAGGGAGGTGGCCGCCTGCAGCGCCTGGGCGATCTCCGGGGACTGCTCGATGTCCGCGGCGGCCAGCAGCAGCCGTCCCTGCGCGGAGTCGATGAGCTGCTCCAGCTGCTCCACGTTGCGCACCGCCGCGGCGTCCGAGCCGCGGTACAGGGCGAAGATCACGGGGCCCTGCCCGGACAGCTGGGCGTACTGCTGGAACTGCTCGCCCGTGGTGATCTCCGCGCGGTAGCTCGGCTGGCCCTGCCCCTGCTCGGGGGCGGCGGCGCCGTCCTGGGTCCGCTGGGCCAGGTCCGGGGCGCGGCGGGCCGAGGCCGGGACCTGCGGTTCCTCGGCAGCGGCCGGTGTCCCGGGGCCGGAGGCCGCGGGGTGCGGCTCGGGGATGGTGGTCATCGAGGTGTCCTCTCTGCAGCGGGGGTGTCCCGCGGGGCACCGCGCTCGAACGGCCACGGCGCGCCCCGATCGGGATCCGGTGATCGGCGTTGCCGCCTCCAGTATGCCCACACCGGCGTCGGGCCGCCCGTCTCCCGGCCCCGTCCGTTCTCGGATCGCGCAATCGGCCGGGTTCGGCGCGGGTAGTCTCGAAGGATCACCGCCGTGCCGTCCGAAGAGGAGACGATCCGTGCCCGGTACCCCGCGTCCCGAGTCCCCGCGCCTGCGCCGCATCCTGGACCGGCTCCGCCTGGCCCACCGCTTCCAGGACCCCGGGCACGCCGAGTTCCCCGCCATCCCCGGGGCCAAGCCCCGCCCGCGCTTCGACATCCCGGAGGATCCCCGACCGGAAGCCCAGGCCCGCACCGACTCCGCGGCCCACCTGGACGAGGGGGTCCTGGGTGCCGCCGCGGCCCGCGACCGGCCCGCGGCCGACCCCGGCGCCGCTCCTTGGGCCACCGCGGGATCGACCCCGGAGCCTTCCGAGCCCGGCTTGTTCGCCCGCCCCGTGTACGCCGGATTCATGGCCACCGTGGGCGTCGGGATCGCCCTGCTGTGCTGGTACGTCGCGGTCAACGTCGGGGCGTTAGGCGGCTGGATCACCGGGGCCATGTTCATCGCCCTGGGCCTGGATCCGGCCGTGCGGGCCCTGGAGAAGCGGGGCCTGCCCCGCGGCGTCGGGGTCGCCGGGGTCCTCGTCGTGCTGGCGGGGCTGGTGGCCCTGCTGGCCACCGTCATCATCCCCGCGATCGCCGGGCAGGCGGTCTCCTTCGTCCAGTCCTTCCCGCAGAGCTTCCAGCGCTTCCTGGACTCGGACTTCGTGACCACCGTGGACCGGCAGTGGGGGGTGCGCGGGCGCGTGGAGGCCGAGGCGGAGCACATCGTGGACTCCGTGCTCAACGACCGCAACATCATCGGCGGCTTCCTCAACAGCCTGGTCAACGCCGGCTCCACGATCGCCCAGGTGATCACCGGGACGCTGGTCGTGCTCTTCCTGGCCCTGTACTTCCTCGCCTCCCTGCCGGTGATCAAGGCGTGGTTCGTGCGCCTGGCCCCGGCTTCCAAACGCGAGCGGGTGGGCGAGCTGACCGAGCGGATCACCACCTCGGTGGGCAACTACGTGCTGGGGCAGGCCTGCGTGGCGATCCTCAACGCGAGCTTCGCCCTGGTGCTCATGCTGATCCTGGGCCTGCCCTTCCCGATGCTCAACGCCTTCGTGGTCCTGCTGCTGGCCTTCGTGCCCCTGGTCGGCGGGGTGAGCGCCGGGATCCTGATGAGCGTCATCGCGCTGATGCAGGGCTGGCAGACGGCCCTGGTCTACGCCATCTGCTACTTCGCCTACCTGCAGGTGGAGGCGTACTTCATCTCCCCGCGCATCATGAAGCGGGCCGTGGCCGTGCCCGCGGCGGTCGCGGTGATCGCCGTCGCCGGGGGCGGGGCCCTGTGGGGAGTGCTCGGGGCGATCATCGCGATCCCCGTGGCCGCCTCGGGCCTGCTGCTGGTCCGGGAGGTCTTCGTCCCGCGCCAGGACGCCCGGTAGCCGCCGACGACCGCCTCAGCGGGTCTCCCAGCAGCGCAGGTGCCAGTGCCGGCGCTCCTCGATGCCCCGCTCGTCGCCGAACAGGTGGTCCGTGCGCCACACCACGCAGTGCGCCGTGCCCGGCGCGATGGGTCGGGTGCAGCCCGGGCAGGTGTAGGTCTTGCGCGCATTGACCGCCGGGATGACGCGCACCGCCCAGGAGCCGAACCGATCCCGCTCCACCCGCGGGGCCGGCTCCAGGACCCGGGAGATGTCCCCGCCGCCCGGGGCGCTGCGCTGCCACTTGCTGGGTCCGGCCTTGCCGTGGCCCAGCTGGCGACGGGGGCGGGAGGAACGCGAGCGGGACATGGCCTCCATGGTGGCACATCCCCGAAGCCCCGCGCGCTTGTACAGTGGGAGACCGTGCGACTCGTCATTGCTGAATGCTCCGTGGACTACATCGGCCGACTCAGAGCCCACCTGCCGCTGGCCCGGCGCCTGATCATGGTCAAGGCCGACGGCTCGGTGCTCATCCACTCCGACGGCGGCTCCTACAAACCCCTGAACTGGATGTCCCCGCCGGCCGCGGTGCACGTGCAGCACGCCGACGAGCACGAGTTCGACGACGATGCCGCGGAGGTCTGGACGGTCCAGGCCGCCAAGTCCGATGATCGCCTCATCATCCGGATCTACGCCAAGGAGCACGAGTCCTCCCACGAGCTCGGGGTGGATCCCGGCCTGGTCAAAGACGGCGTGGAGGCGGACCTGCAGCGGCTGCTGGCCGAGCAGATCGACGTCTTGGGCCCCGGCTACGCGCTGATCCGCCGGGAATACCCCACGGCGATCGGGCCCGTGGACATCCTCGCCCGGGACGGCGCCGGGCACACCGTGGCCGTGGAGCTCAAGCGGCGCGGGGACATCGACGGCGTCGAGCAGCTGAGCCGCTACCTCGAGCTGCTCAACCGCGATCCCCTGCTGGCCCCGGTGCGCGGGATCTACGCCGCCCAGCTGATCAAACCGCAGGCACGCACCCTGGCCGAGGACCGCGGCATCGGCTGCGTGACCCTGGACTACGACGCCCTGCGCGGGGTGGACGACGCCGAATCCCGGCTGTTCTGACCCGGCCTGTCCGCGCACCACACCGGCCGCCCGACCTCGTCCGCGCTGTCCCGGCCGGCCCATCCTCGAAGCGCTTCACCCCTCCCCGCGGCACGCATGAGGGCCCGGCGCCACCCCCCTTCCGGGGGTGGCGCCGGGCCCTCTGAGCAGGGTCGGAACCGGGGCGGTGGCCCGGGCTCAGGCCGCGGAGCGCTCCTTCTCGGCGTCGGAGGAGGACTTCGCGGCGATGACCACGCGGTTCTGCGCGACCGTCAGGAAGCCCTCCTGCAGCCGGGAGGTGTGCCGCTGCCCGTCGACCGGGTCGATGACCAGCTCGCCGTCCTCGGCCAGCAGCGCCATCGTGGCCACGTGCCCGGGCAGGATGCCCAGCTGGCCATCGGCGGTGCGGGCCCGCACGTACTTCGCATCCCCGCGCCACACGACGGTCTCGCGGGTGACGACCTCGACGTTGAGCACTGCCATGGCTACTTGCTCCCGCCCTCGGCCTTGAGCTCGGCCCACTTCTTCTCGACGTCGTCCAGGCCGCCGACGTTGTAGAAGGCCTGCTCCGGCACGTGGTCCAGGTCGCCGTCGCAGATCGCGGTGAAACCCTCGATGGTGTCCTTGATGGACACGGTCGAGCCCTCCACGCCGGTGAACTGCTTGGCGGTGTAGGTGTTCTGGGACAGGAACTGCTCGATGCGCCGGGCCCGGGAGACCGTGACCTTCTGCTCCTCGGACAGCTCGTCCACGCCGAGGATCGCGATGATGTCCTGCAGGTCCTTGTTCTCCTGCAGGATCGACTTCACGCGCACCGCGGTGTCGTAGTGCTCCTGGCCGATGTACTGCGGGTCCAGGATGCGCGAGGTCGAGGACAGCGGATCCACGGCCGGGTACAGACCGCGCGAGGCGATGTCACGGGACAGCTCGGTGGTGGCGTCCAGGTGCGCGAAGGTCGTGGCCGGGGCCGGGTCGGTGTAGTCATCCGCCGGCACGTAGATCGCCTGCATCGAGGTGATGGAGTGCCCGCGGGTGGAGGTGATGCGCTCCTGCAGCAGACCCATCTCATCGGCCAGGTTCGGCTGGTAGCCCACCGCGGAGGGCATCCGGCCCAGCAGGGTGGAGACCTCGGAGCCGGCCTGGGTGAACCGGAAGATGTTGTCGATGAACAGCAGCACGTCCTGGTTCTGCACATCGCGGAAGTACTCCGCCATGGTCAGACCGGTCAGGGCCACGCGCAGACGGGTTCCCGGGGGCTCGTCCATCTGGCCGAACACCAGGGCGGTGTCCTTGAGCACCCCCGCCTCGGCCATCTCGACCCAGAGGTCGTTGCCCTCGCGGGTGCGCTCCCCGACGCCGGCGAACACCGAGGTGCCGCCGAAGTTGCGGGCCACGCGGGTGATCATCTCCTGGATGAGCACGGTCTTGCCCACGCCCGCGCCGCCGAACAGGCCGATCTTGCCGCCGGAGATGTACGGGGTCAGCAGGTCCAGGACCTTGATGCCGGTCTCCAGCATCTGGGTGGAGCCCTCGAGCTGGGCGAAGTTGGGGGCCTTGCGGTGGATCGGCCAGTGGTCCTCGGCCTTGATCTCGTCGTTGTCCACATCCAGGGCGTCGCCCAGGACGTTGAAGATGTGGCCCTTGACCGCATCGCCCACGGGCACGGAGATCGCGGCCCCGGTGTCCTGGACCGGGGTGCCGCGGACCAGGCCGTCGGTCTGCTGCAGGGAGATGGCCCGGACGAGGTTGTCGCCCAGGTGCAAGGCGACCTCGAAGGTCACCGTGCGGGTCTTCCCGCCGATGGTCAGCTCGGCGGTCAGGGCGTTGTAGATGTCCGGGATCTGGTTGGCGGGGAACTCGACGTCGACGACGGGCCCGATGACTCGGGCGACGCGACCGACGCCGCCCTGGGTCGATCCGCTGACCGACTCGGTGATGGTGGCAGTCATGTGATCACTTACCTCTTGGAACGTGCTGGGACGAAAAAACGGTGGTTAGGACGCGAGGGAATCCGCGCCGGCGACGATCTCGGACAGCTCCTGGGTGATCTCCGCCTGGCGGGCGTTGTTCATCAGGCGCGTGTACTTCTTGACCAGCTCGTCGGCGTTGTCCCCGGCGGACTTCATGGCCCGCTGGCGCGAGGCCAGCTCGGAGGCGGCGGCCTCCAGGAGGCAGGAGAAGATCCGGGTGGCGATGTAGCGGGGCAACAGGGCGTCCAGGACCTCCTGGGCGCTGGGCTCGAAGTCGAAGCTGGGGGTCTGGGAGAAGTCCGCGTCGGCGGCGTCGGCGCCGGGCAGGATCTCCTCGCCCAGCTCCTGGGCGTCGACGACCTTCAGCGGAAGCAGCCGCAGGATGCGGGCCTGCTGGGAGACCATGGACTCGAACTCGGTGTAGACGATGTGCAGGTCGTCCACCCCGCCCTCGGCCGAGTCGGCGTCGAAGCGCTCCAGGAGCGCGTCGCGGATCTGCACGGCGGTCTCCACGTCCGGGTTGTCGGTGTTGCCCGACCACACCTTCTCGTAGGGCCGCTCGCGGAAGTCGAAGTACTGCTTGGCCTTGCGACCCACGAGGTACAGCTCCACCTCGCGCCCATCCCGACGCAGCCGCTCGATCAGGCCCTCCGCCTTCTTCAGCACGTTGACGGAGTAGGACCCGGCCAGGCCGCGGTCGCTGGTCATGATGACCACGGCCGAGCGGCGCGAGGGCTTGTCGTCGTTGATCAGCGGGTGGCTGATCGAGGTCTGCGAGGCCACCGCGGCGACCGCGCGGGTCAGGGCGTCGGCGTAGGGGCCGGCCTTGTCCGAGCGGGTGCGGGCGCGGTTGATCCGCGAAGTCGCGATCATCTCCATCGCCTTGAAGATCTTCTTCATCGACGACGTCGAGGAGATCTTCTGGCGGTAGACCCTGATCTGGGCTCCCATAGAGCTTCCTTTCAGCCCCGAGGCGGGGCGGGCCGTCCAGCGGCCCGCTCCGCGTCAGGTCTCATCGCTTGACGATCTCTTCCTGGTCCACCTCGGAGCGCTCCACCGGGGCGTGCTCCTCGTGGCCGGGCTGGATCCCGCCCCCGTGGGGGCCCTCGGCTGCGAAGTCGCGCTTGACCTCGGCCACCGCGGACTTCAGCGCCTCCACCGTGGCGTCCTCGAGCTTGCCGCTGGAGGCGATGTCGGTGAGCACGGAGGTGTTCCGACGCAGGTGCTCCAGGAACCGCTGCTCGAACTCCAGGACGTCGGAGACCTCCAGGTCATCCAGGTGGCCGTTGGTGCCAGCCCAGATGGCGGCGACCTGGTCCTCGACGTTGTACGGGGTGTACTGCGGCTGGCGCAGCAGCTCCGTCAGGCGGGCGCCCCGGGTCAGCTGGCGGCGGGAGGCCTCATCCAGGTCCGAGGCGAACATCGCGAAGGCCTGCATGGACCGGTACTGGGCCAGGTCCAGCTTCAGCGTTCCGGAGACCTTCTTCATCGCCTTGATCTGCGCCGCACCGCCCACGCGGGACACGGACACGCCCACGTCCACGGCGGGACGCTGGTTGGCGTTGAACAGGTCCGACTGCAGGAAGATCTGCCCGTCGGTGATGGAGATGACGTTGGTCGGGATGAACGCGGAGACGTCGTTGGCCTTGGTCTCGATGATCGGCAGGCCGGTCATCGAGCCCGCGCCGAGCTCGTCGGAGAGCTTGGCGCAGCGCTCCAGCAGGCGGGAGTGCAGGTAGAACACATCGCCCGGGTACGCCTCGCGTCCCGGCGGACGGCGCAGCAGCAGGGACACGGCGCGGTAGGCCTCGGCCTGCTTGGACAGGTCGTCGAAGATGATCAGGACGTGCTTGCCGCCGTACATCCAGTGCTGCCCGATCGCGGACCCGGCGTAGGGGGCCAGGTACTTGAAGCCCGCGGCGTCGGAGGCCGGGGAGGCCACGATCGTGGTGTACTCCAGGGCGCCGTTGTCCTCCAGGGTCTGGCGCACCGAGGCGATCGTGGAGGCCTTCTGACCCACGGCCACGTAGATGCAGCGCACCTGCTTCTCCGGGTCCCCGGTCTCCCAGTTCTCCTTCTGGTTCAGGATCGTGTCGATCCCGATGGCGGTCTTGCCGGTCTGGCGGTCGCCGATGATCAGCTGGCGCTGGCCGCGCCCGATCGGGATCATCGCGTCGATGGCCTTCAGCCCGGTCTGCAGCGGCTCATGCACCGACTTGCGCTGGGTCACGCCCGGGGCCTGCAGCTCCAGGGCGCGGCGGCCCTCGGACTCGATGGGCCCGAGGTCGTCGATCGGGTGGCCCAGGGGGTCCACCACGCGGCCGAGGAAGGCGTCGCCGACCGGCACGGAGAGGACTTCCCCGGTGCGGTGCACCTCCTGGCCCTCCTCGACGCCGGTGAAGTCGCCCAGCACGATCGCGCCGATGTCGCGGGTGTCCAGGTTCTGCGCCAGGCCGAGGGTGCCGTCCTCGAAGCGCAGCAGCTCGTTGGCCATGACGGAGGGAAGCCCCTCCACTCGGGCGATGCCGTCGCCCGCGCTGGTCACGCGCCCGACCTCGACCCGGTCGGTCTCACCGGGCTCGTAGGACGCCGCGAATTCGTTCAGCGCGCTGCGGACATCATCGGCATTGATGGTCAGATCCGCCATCTCGTGTCCCTGCTCTCCTGTAGTCGTGGATCGATCCGCCGCGGCGGAGGATCCGTGTGGTCTGTCGGGTGGGGGCCGGTGCGGCCCGCCTCAGCGGCGGGTCCGCGGGCCTCCCGTGTCGGAAGGTGGTCGATGCGTCAGGACGCGGTCACGGTGCGATCCAGGTCCGCCAGCCGAGCCGTCATCGACCCGTCGATGACCTCGTCCCCGACCTGGACCTTGAGTCCGCCCAGGATCTGCGGGTCCACGACGACGTCGAGGGTCAGCTCCCGGCCGTAGACCCGAGACAGGGCCCGGGCCAGGCGCTGGCGCCGCGACTCATCCAGGGGGTGGCTAACGGTGACCTTGGCGATGGAGCGGCGCATCAGATGCACGAGGGCATCGGCGAAGCGCTGGGCCACCGCGTCCGGGGCCTGCCCGCGCGGGTGAGCCGCGGCCTGGTCGATCAGCAGCCGCGCCTCCTCCGAGCGCACCGGGCAGATCCGCTCGGCCAGGCGGCGTCGAGCCTCCTCGCCCGCGCGGGCATCCGTCAGCGCGGACTGGATCCGCGGATCCTCCTGCACGACGGCGACGAAGCGCAGCAGATCCTCGACGACCTCGGTGACGGCCTCCTGACCACCGCGGCGCGCGGCCACGGCGGCCGCGGCGACGGCCCCTAGGTGCTCGAGCGCATCGGCGAGATCGCGTTCGGCGCTCCAGCGCAGCCGGGCGGCGTAGGCCACCAGCTCGCGCACCACCGGGTAGACCCTGCCCTCCAGGACGGTCGCGGCGATGCCGCGGCGCTGCTCGGGCTGACGCGAGGGATCCGTCATACCCCGGCGCAGGGCTCCGTCGGCGTCCAGGACGCCGACCACGGAGAACAGCTCCTCCGCCGTCGTGGTGCTGGCATCCGCGGCCCAGCGCTGGTCGAAGGCCTCGACCAGATCCCGCAGGGACTGCCCCGATGCGCCGGCCATCAGCGGCTCACTCCCGCGTTGCGCTGCTGAGAGGCCTCCAGATCAGCCAGGAAGCGGTCGACCACCCGGTTGGAGCGGGCGTCGTCCTCGAGGGACTCCCCGACGATCTTGCCCGCAAGATCCGTGGCCAGGCTGCCGACCTCGGTGCGCAGGGAGACCATGGCGGCCGAGCGCTCGGCCTCGATGGTCCGCTGCGCGCTCTCGGTGATGCGCGCGGCCTCGGCGTTGGCGCGCTCCTTGAACTCGGCGAGGATCTTCTCGCCCTCCTCGCGGGCGTCCTCGCGGATCTTCTGGGCCTCCAGGCGCGCGGACTCCAGCTGCTGGCTGTACTCCTCGCGGGCGGCGGCCGCCTCGGCCTGGGCCTTCTCGGCCTTCTTCAGACCGCCCTCGATGGCCTCGGTGCGGTCCTGGTAGATCTTCTCGAAGGCCGGGACGATGTACTTCCAGACGATGTACAGCAGGATGAAGAACCCGAGCAGCGCGACGACGATCTCCCAGACGTCCGGGAGGAGGATGTTGTTGCCCTCCTCCGCGGCCATGAGATCAGACATGTGGGTGTCTCCTGTTCTTAGACGGTTCGGCTCTGAAGCGCAGCCGGAGGGCTACTTGATCAGGGCCAGAACGAAGCCCAGGATGGCCAGGGCCTCGACCACGGCGAAGCCGAGGAACAGCATGGGCTGCAGCACGCGCTGGGACTCCGGCTGGCGAGCCACGGAGGTCATGTACGCGGCGAAGATCAGGCCGACGCCGATGCCGCCGCCGATCGCTGCCAGACCGAAGCCGATGACGCTGAGCGAACCTACCATGGGATGTTTCCTTTCATCGTGCCCGGGAACGGGTGCCGGGCGCTGGTGCCGCAAGCGGCGGGTACGTAGGGGCGGGAAGACCGGATCCGCTCCGGCGGATTCCCGCAGACCGGCGCGCGAAGCGCCGGAAGTCTTAGTGGGCCTCGGCCACGGAGCCCTGGATGTACACGGCGAACAGCAGGGTGAAGACGTAGGCCTGGATCACCTGGATCATCAGCTCCAGGAAGTACAGGAACAGCCCGAACACCGCCGCGAAGGGGGCCGTCAGCCAGCCGCCGACCCCGCCCTCGGTGAGCAGGAAGCCCAGCATGTACGCGGCGATCATCAGCGCCAGGTGCCCGGCGAACATCGTTGCGAACAGACGCAGGGAGTGGGTCATCGGCCGGATGATCAGGTTGGAGAGGAACTCCAGCGGGATCAGGATGATGTAGAAGGGCCACGGCACGCCGGAGGGCATGGTCATGGACTTGAAGAACCCGCCCAGGCCCTTGTTCCTGATGCCCACGGCCACCCAGAAGATGTAGGCGAAGCCGGCCATCGCGTAGGCCGCGCCGATGTGGGAGAAGGCCGGCAGCTGGATGAAGGGGATCGAGCCCCAGAGGTTGTTCACCAGGATGAAGAAGAAGGAGGTGAACAGCACCGGCACGAAGGGCTTGAACTGGTGGGCCCCGATCAGGTCCCGGCCGAGGGAGTTGCGCACGAAGCCATAGCCGGCCTCCCCCACGAACTGCATCCGCCCCGGGACCATCGCGTGCTTGCGGGCCGCGGCCAGGAAGAACGCGGCGACGACGACGACCGAGAGGAGCACCAGCAGGGTCTGCTTGCCGAAGTCGAAGCTGCCGACGTGGAAGAACGGGGCGAGATGCATGTCCTCGACCGTGGGCGGTTCGAAGGCCGCGAGAACGAGCCCGGTATCCAGCACTGCGGATCCTTTCAGCAGGTACGGCGTGGTGTCAGGGCACGCGACGGCGAGGACCTCGACACTTGATTGATGTTCACCACTGCGGTCACGGCTGGCGCCCGGGGGCGTCGTCGTCCGTGGGCCGCATGTGCAGGTAGACCAGGTAGATGCCGGCGCAGGCTCCCACGCCGACGCCGAGCCACACGATCCAACGCGTGCCCAGCAGGTGGTCCGCTCCCCAGCCTACCAAACTCCAGAACCCGGTGCCGATCACCAGGTAGATCAGCGTCATGAAGGCCCCGGCGATCCCGCCCTGGCGCACCAGGTCCCCGGCGCTGCGCAGATCCTCCGAGCTGCGCGGCACCAGCGGCGGCTCCTGCGGCTCCGACTGCGATGCGTTCCTCATGCTCGACCCTCCCGTTCCGGATCACCACGATATCCCCGAGGGGTGCCCGCCGGTGCGAAGTACGGGATCCGCAGCCGCCGCACAGCAATCACCTCGGCCGCCAGCATCAGCACCACCCCGAGCACCGCACCGGCCAGGAACCAGCCGCGGGATCCCTCCTGCGGCCACGGGACGACCAGCAGCAGCGCCCCGGCCAGCAGGACCTTGACGGGGTAGGCGATCAGCAGGGCGGCCGCGGCCCGACTGCGCTGCTCGCCCACCAGCCGCACCAGCGCCCAGCTCGCGGCGACGGCCAGCAGCACGATTCCCCCGCCCGCGAGGGCGGAGACCGCGGCCTCGCTGCCGCCGAGCAGCAGCCCCGCCGCGGCCAGGACCAGGCTGCCCGCGGCGACGTCGCCCAGGGCCGCCAGGGCGGCGTCGGCCAGCGGGGTGCGGCTCTGGCGGGGTGTGCGGTGCCAGATCGGCGCCCTCACGCGGATTCCCCGCGGGCGCGCGCCGGGCGCAGCCTGGTCAGCAGCGTCGGCAGGCTCAGGTACAGCCCCAGGATGGCCACGGCCCCCGCTCCGGTTGCGGCGGCCGCGGGCCGGCTCAGATCCAGGGACCAGATGCTCAGCGCGGACACGGCCGCGGTCGCGGCGGTCACAACCGCCGCCGAGCCCAGGTGGGACAGCCCCAGATCCGTCAGCCGCTGGTAGACGTGCTGCCGGTGGGGGCGATACCACGGCTCCCCGCGGCGGATCCGCCGCAGCAGCGTGGTGCCGGTGTCGGCGAGATAGACCAGCAGCGGGCCCAGCAGGTACTCCACGTAGACCCCAGACAGGAAGGCCCCGACGGCGCAGCAGGCCAGGGAGCCGCCGAGGAAGTAGGAGCCGGTGTCCCCCAGGAAGACCCGCGAGCCCCAGAGGTTCCAGGGCAGGAAGGCCAGGTAGGCCCCGGCGATCGCGCTGGCCGCGACCACCAGCCAGGGGTGGTCCGTGACCCACCCGGCGTAGGCGTAGAAGACCCCCGCGGTCAGCCCGTGCAGACCGGAGATCCCGTTGATCCCATCCATGAAGTTCGCGACGTTGATGTAGCCGGCCACCGCGAGCACCCCCACCGGGATCCACCAGTAGCCGGTGCCCAGCACGAGGGTCAGGCCCAGCGTGACCGCCAGGCCGATCAGCAGCTGGGCGGCCGCCCGGACCCGCACCGAGACCCCGGCGGAGTCCTCCCGCCAGCCCAGCACTCCGCACGCGACCATCCCGGTCAGCACCACGAGCATCACCGAGCGGTCCACCGGCACCAGGCCCAGGACCAGGCCGGCCAGCGCCCCCAGCAGGGCGGCCGCGGCGGTGGCAAGACCCATCCCGCGCAGGGTCGGCACCGCGTGGGAGGAGCGCTCCCCCGGCATGTCCAGCACGCCCAGGCGGCGCAGCAGCGGCAGGACGGCCAGGGGCAGCACGGCCCCCAGCACCAGCCCGAGGCCGCCGGGCAGCAGGATCAGCGATGGCTGCATCGGGATCACCGCCGCGGCGCGTCCGCGGCCGGAGCCCCCGGGCCCGGAGGCTCCGTGTCCGGCCCGGAGGCGGCGTCGTCGACCTCGGTGCGCGGGGCGGGCGGATCCAGCACGGGCAGCTCCTGGGTCACGGGCATGTTGCCGCGCAGCTTCCACTCGTGGCGATCCAGGCGCCGCGGGTCCAGCTGCGGGGAGTCCGTGTGGGAGATCTGCGGGTGGCCGCGGTGCACGCCGCGCTCCCCGTCCCCGATCAGCTCCTCATGCAGCTTCTCCCCCGGACGCAGGCCGGTGATCTCGATGCTCACATCGTGGCGCCCGCTCATCTCGATCAGGTGCCGGGCGATGTCGTAGATGCGCACCGGCTGGCCCATGTCCAGGATCAGCACCTCCCCGGGCTGACCGATCGCCCCGGCCTGGATGACCAGCTGGCAGGCCTCCGGGATGGTCATGAAGTAGCGGGTGGCCTCCCGGTCCGTGACGGTCACCGGGCCCCCGCGGCGGATCTGCTCGGTGAACAGCGGGAGCATGGACCCGCGGGAGCCGAAGACGTTGCCGAAGCGCACCGAGGTGTAGCGTCCGTCGGCGTGCCGGGACATCCAGGCGGTCATCTTCTCGGCCATCCGCTTGGAGTGGCCCAGCACCGTGGTGGGGTTGGCCGCCTTGTCCGTGGAGACGTTCACGAAGACCTCCACGCCCACCTCCGCGGCGGCCTGCAGGACGTTGCGCGAGCCCAGGACGTTGGTCTTCCACGCCTCGTCCGGGTACTGCTCCAGCAGCGAGACGTGCTTCAGGGCCGCGGCGTGGAAGACCACCTGGGGGCGGCGCTGGCGGAAGATCCGGCGCAGCGCCTCCTCGTCGCGGATGTCGGCCAGCACCGTGTCCGGCCCGTCCAGCAGGCCCCGGCCGGTGATGGAGATCTGGGTGGCCTGCACGTTGGACTCGTCGCGGTCGAGCATGATCAGCTCCCGCGGGGCGAAGTGGGTGATCTGCCGACACAGCTCCGAGCCGATCGACCCGCCCGCGCCGGTGACCAGCACGCGCTTGTCCGTGAGGTAGCGGGCGATGCCCTCCACGTTGATGTCCACGGGTCGGTGCCCGACGATGTCCTCCAGGCGGATGTCGCGCAGATCCAGCGCCCGCCGCGCGGAGGCGCCGAACATGTCCTTCAGCGGCGGGGCGGTGAGGATGCGCACCTGGGCATCACCGAGCTCCTCGCGGATCCGGTGCATCAGCTCGGGGTCCGGGTCGGCCATCGCGATGATGAGCACCTGGGCCCGCTCCCGGCGCAGCACCGCCGGCAGATCGGTGAGGTTCCCGGCCACCGGCACGGAGCTGATGCGCAGGTGCTTCTTGGCCGGGTCGTCGTCGATGATCGCGACCGGCAGGTACGGGGAGTCCTTGTCCTGCAGCATCTGGGTGACCAGGGTGTTGCCGAGGAAGCCGGCCCCGTACACGACGGCGTGCGGAGCGTGCTCGCTGGGCTTGGACTTGGATTCGACGTACATGCGCTTGAGGTAGCGCACCGCCGCCATGAACAGCCAGGCGAAGGGGAAGGCGATCAGGCCGATGGAGCGGGGCATGTGCAGCCACACCCCGAGGATCAGCAGGAAGGCCTGCACCACGATCGTGACCACGAGGGTGACCAGGATGAGGGCCTTGGCCTCGTCGAAGCTGCCGAAGCTGTAGCGCCCCCGATACAGGCCGAACAGGGCGCCGGCGATCATCTGCGCGACCACCGCGAGCACCACCACGGCGATCAGACCGGGCACGTGCACGAGACCGTAATCCATCTCGTAGCGCAGGAACAGCCCCAGCAGCACCGCCACGATCCACGCGGCGGAGTCCAGGAGCATCTGCGTCCACAGCCACGCCCGGGGCCGCTCGTAGGCGACCGTCGCCTCCGATGACGTTCCCGTCCCGGTCATGCCGGCTGCTCCCTTCCCTCGGTGGCCGGCCCCTGACCGCCGCGCAGTCCGCGCCGCGTGCGACCGGAGCCGATGAGGGCGCGGAAGGCGCGGATGCGCCATGCCCTCGGAATGACACGGTACCCGCCGCGCACGACGACGTTGCGCAGCGCGGTCGCCGGGCCGATGTGCCCGGCCTCGCGCAGATGCCGCTGCAGCAGCAGCTCCCGGCGCAGCGCCCCCATTCCCCCGCGGCGATCCCAGGCCGCGGCCCCGGCGCGGTAGACCACGAGCGGCTCGGGCAGGTTGCCCAGCCGGTCTCCGCGGGCCAGCAGACGCATCCACAGGGCGTAGTCCTCGGCCCCCGGGACCTCCTCGTAGCCGCCGACCTCGCGCACCGCCTCGGCGTCGAAGACCACGGTCGGGTGCGCGAGGGGGTTGCGCAGCCGCGCCGCGCGCCGGATCCGCCGGGGATCGGTCTCCATGCGCCGCTCGGCCTCGATCCGGGTCAGGCTCGCATCGGCCTCGCGCAGGCCGGCCCCGAGCACCGTGTACCGCCCCTCGACCACCGGCGGCACCTGACGGGCGAAGCGCTCGGGCAGCGAGACGTCATCGGCATCGGCCCGGGCGACCACCCGATGGGTGCACGCTGACAGCCCCTCGTTGAGCGTGCTCGGCAGACCGCGGTGCTCGGTCCGCTGCAGGACGACGACGTCGATCCCCGCCTCCCGCGCCCGGGCCGTGACCTCGCGGATGACCGCATGCAGGTCCTCGGGCAGCGCGCCGTCCTCGGCCAGGACCAGCTGGGAGGGGCGCAGGCGCTGCTCGAAGAGGTTGGACTCCAGGGCCCGGCGCAGACCCTCCGCGGTGTCTCCGCGGTAGACCGGCATCAGCACCGAGAAAACCTCATCCTCCACCTGAGCTTGTGGGTCAACCTCGGGTTCACGTTCGCCGGGCACCGCGTGTCGGCGCAGGTCGTAGCAGCCGCGCAGGACCTCGTCGGTCGGGCGCGGGGCCCGCAGCGCGTCGCGCACGCCCCGCAGCAGGCGCCCCGCCACGACGCGCCGATCCGAGGCCCCGCGGAAGGTGCGCAGCCACAGCCGCAGCGTCGCCCCGAAGTACAGGACCTTCTCCCACGGCGCCAGCGAGGCGCTGCGGGTGAACACCCACAGCTTGTTGCGCACGTCGAAGTAGAACCGCGGGCCCGGATCCGCATCCGTGGTCCCGAAGGTCTTGGTCCGGTGCACGGCCACGGAGGCGGGGGCCTGCACCGCGTCGCGGAAGCGGGCCAGGCGCGTGGAGTACTCGAAGTCGTCGTTCCAGATGAAGTACTCGGCCAGGGGCAGCCCGGTGCGGCGCATCGGCGTCGCGTCCATGAGCAGGGAGACGAAGGAGCCCGAGCGGATCGTGCGCGCCCCCACCCGCGCGGCCCGGCGGCGCCGGGCCGCGCCGGGCAGGATCCGCTCCCGCATGGAGTTCATCGGGTGCTCGCGCCCATCCGTCCAGACCACGCGGCTGGCCACGAAGGCCGGGCGGCGGGTCGGGTCCTCGGCGTAGTCCCGCCAGGTGCGCACCAGCTCGGCCAGCGTGTCCGGCTGGGGCTCGGTGTCATCGTCCATGACCCACACCAGCTCGGCGTCGTGCCGGTGCAGGGCCCGATCGATGCCCGCGGCGAAGCCTCCCGCTCCGCCGAGGTTCCGCTCCAGGCGCACCACGTCCAGGGGGACGCTCCCCCGGTGCTCGGCCAGCACGCGGGCGGTCTGCGGACCGGAGGCGTTGTCCACCACCACGACGGCCGCCGGCCTCATCCGCGCCCCGTCGATGCCCGCCAGCGTCAGGCGCAGCAGATCGGGGCGGTCGTAGGTGACCACCACCGCCACCACCCGGGGCTCCTGGCCCTCGGGGCGGGGTCGCGCGGGATGCTCTTGCGCGGCAGCTGGCACGTCGGATTCCTCTCCCCTCGGCCCGCCCGTGCGCGGGCTCGGACTGCCCCTGCTGGGCCGGCGCGCGAACCCCGGACCAAGGGCGCCCGAAGAGGCGTGTACGTCAGTAAGGTGGTCACAGGGCGTTCCGGCCGCGCCGGCTGAGCCGCCGGCACAGCGCGGACCCCCGCTGCAGATCACCAGTTTAGCGTGACCTCACCCGGCAGCCCCCCGGGTCGAGGCCCGCATATGAGGAGAGCGAGACCACATGAACCAGAGCACCTGGCGCGTCCTGGGGGCCACGGGCTTCGTCGGATCGGCCACCATGACCCGACTGCAGCAGCTGGGCATCGGGGCCGCCCCGGTCGCAGCACCCCGCCTGGCGACCTCGGCCACCGGGGCCGGGCAGGTCATCGCCGAAGCCCGTCGCCTGGAGTCGGTGATCGACTACCTCGCGGATTCCTTCGCCGGCGCCGAGGTCGTGGTCAACGCCGCCGGCTTGGCGGCGCCGGGACAGCAGGAGCTGCCGCCCTTGGTCGGGGCGAACGCCTTGCTGCCTGCCGTCGTCGCCGTGGCCGCTCAGCGCACCGGGGTCACTCGGGTGCTGCACCTGAGCTCGGCCGCGGTGCAGGGCGCCCGGCCGCGCCTGGACGCCTCCCCCGACACCTCACCCTTCTCCGCCTACTCCTTCTCCAAGGCCCTGGGAGAGGACTGCCTGCTGCGGCTGCGCGAGTTCATCACGGCCACCGCCAAGGTGGGGGCCGCTCCGGGCTCGGCCGGCTCGGACTACCCGGCCGCCCCGAGCTCGCGTCCGGCCCAGGTGGCCGGGGACCACGCCGCGCAGCTGTGCATCATCCGCGCCACCTCCGTACAGGGATCCGGGCGGGACACCACGACGGCGCTGGCCCGCTTCGCCGGGTCCTTCCTGGCCTCGGTGGCGGGCTCCGGCACCCAGCACACCCCGGTCACCTCGGTGCAGGCGCTGGCCGAGTTCATCGTGGCCGCGGGACTGCGGGAGGAGCCGCTGCCGGAGATCCTGCTGCAGCCGTGGGAGGGTGCCACCACCGCCTCGGTGATCCGGGACGCCGGACGGCGCGAACCGCATCGCATCCCCGCTCCCCTGGCCCGGCTGCTGGTGCGCGCCGGTTACGCAGCCTCGGGGCTGTCCGGGGACCGCCTGCGCGCGGCGGTGCGCCGCGTCGAGCTGGCCTGGTTCGGCCAGGACCAGGACGACACCTGGGCCGAACGGCACGGTCTGCTGCCCGAGCGGCACGTGGGGTCCGTGCTGCGCCAGGCCCACCAGGCCGCGGGCGTCAGCCGACGCGGCCGGTGAGGCCGCGTCAGTCCCGGGCGGGCGGATCGAAGAACAGCGCGCGGGCCCGCTGCACCGAGACGGGGTCCACGCGCTGCCCGGCCGGGGCGGACCCGGCTCCCGGCCCCGCCGCGGCGGCCTCCCGGGTGCGCAGCTGATCCACCGCGGCACCCGAGCTCGGGCCTCCCGTGCCGAGCAGGCTCTGGGTGAGGCTGCCCGGCTCCGGGGCTTCCGCCCGCGGACCGTCGCCGGGCCCGCGGGTGCTCGTCGCGGCGTCGGCCCCGCCGCTCTCGGGGTCCTCCGGGCCCTGCTCGTCGCTCGCGGCCCCGGAAGGGGTACCCTCGGCCGGATCCGGTGAGCCGCTCGCACCCTGCGCCGGGTCCTCCGCCCGCAGGATCCTCTCGTGCTCCTCGCGGGTCAGCAGATCCGGGGCGGTCTCGCGCAGCAGGGCGAGGTCCAGGGCGCCGGTGCGCACCACCACGGGCTGATCGCCCGTGACGTCGATGATGGTGGAGGGAGCGACCTGCGCGCTGGGCATCTGCTCGTCGCGGCCCAGCGGGCGTCGGCCGCCGTCCAGGATGGCCTCGACCCGCTCGCCCAGCTGCGCCATGGCCTCGACGGCGTCGGTCGCGGCCTGCTGCCCGGTGCGGTTCGCGCTGGAGACGGCCAGGGGACCGGTCGCGCGCAGCAGCTCGCGGGTCAGCTCGTCCCCCGGCACCCGTAGGGCCACGGTGCCCCGGGTCTCCCCCAGGTCCCAGTTCAGGGAGGGCTGGGAGCGCACGATCAGGGTCAGCGCCCCCGGCCAGAAGCGCTCGGCCAGGGCCCGGCCGGTCTCCGGGACGGTCTCGGCCAGGGCGTCGAGCACCCCGGGATCCGCGATGAGCACCGGAGGGGGCATGGTGCGCGAGCGGCCCTTGGCGGCCAGCAGCTGGGAGACGGCCCCCGGGGAGAACGCGTCGGCGGCGATCCCGTAGACGGTGTCGGTGGGGATCACCACGGTGCGGCCCCCGGCCAGCAGGTCCCTGATCTTCTCCAGGGCGCGGGTGCGGTCCTCGGCGGTATCGGTGGTGTACACGGTGGCGCTCACGGTGCAGATGCTCTTTCGTCTCGGGGGTGCGCGGACTCCGCGCGCTCTCCAGGGTATCCCGGGGCCAGCCCTGCGGTGGCCCGGTCCCGGCCGGTCAGGTCCCGCACGTTGCGCACCCGATGGAATCCGCGGTCGCGGAACAGGGCGGCCACAGCTCCGGCCTGGACCTCCGCGTGCTCCATGACCAGCAGCCCGCCGGGGCGCAGCAGCCGCGCGGCCCGCTCCAGGAACGCCGTCGGGATCGCCAGGCCGTCCGGGGAGCCGCCGTAGAGGGCTTCGGGGGGATCGTAGCGGGCGACCTCGGGGTCCCGCGGCACGGCGTCCTCGGGGATGTAGGGCGGGTTGGTCACGATCGCCTCCACCGTGCCCTCCGCCCCCGGCAGGGCATCACGCGCGTCCTCCCGACGCAGGTCGATGCGCACCCCGTGCTCCCGTGCGACGCGCCGGGCGTTGCGCTCAGCCCAGGCCAGGGCGGTCTCGGAGCGCTCGACGCCGATCACGCGGGTCCCGGGGTTCTCCTGGGCCACGGCCAGGGCCAGCGCCCCGGAGCCGGTGGCCAGGTCGACGACCAGCGGGGCCGGGTCGGGCGCGCTCTCAGAACCCGGGGGCTCGGAGCCGGAGGCCTCAGAGCCCTGGGCCTCGGCGCGGCGGGCGGCCAGGTGCGCGCTGACCTCATCGACCAGCACCTCCGTCTCCGGGCGCGGCACGAACACCCCGGGCCCGACGAGCAGCTCGAGCCGGCGGAACGGGGCGCGCCCGGTCAGGTGCTGCAGGGGCTCCCGGGCGGCGCGGCGTCGGATGAGCTCGGCGTAGCCCGCGGGCACCGTGAACCGCCCGGTGATCGCCCCGGCGGCCACCTCCCCTCGCCCCGGCGCGCGGCCCTCGGCATCGGCGAGCAGGTGCGCGGCCAGCAGCTCGGCGTCGACCCGGGCGGAGGCGATCCCGGCCTCGGCCAGCAGCCGGTGCGCACACCGCAGCCCCGCGGACAGCGGCGCCCCGGGGGCCAGGGCCGGCTCCGGGTCCGCCGGCGCGACGTCGGTCCCGGGTGCGGCCTCGGGACGCGGGTGCTCGGGGCCCACGGGGTCAGTCCTCGTGGCCCAGGGCCGCCAGCCGGTGCTCCTCGTCCATCTGGATCGCGGACTGGATGACCGGCTCCAGCTCCCCGTTCATCACCGTGTCCAGGTTGTAGGCCTTGTACCCGGTGCGGTGGTCAGCGATCCGGTTCTCCGGGAAGTTGTAGGTGCGGATCCGCTCGGAGCGGTCCATGGTCTTGACCTGGGAGCGGCGGTGCTCGGAGGCCTCGGCGTCCAGCTGCTCCTGCTGCCAGGCCAGCAGCCGGGCGCGCAGCACGCGCATGGCCGCCTCCCGGTTCTGCAGCTGGGACTTCTCGTTCTGCATGGCCACGACGATCCCGGTGGGCAGGTGGGTGATGCGCACGGCGGAGTCCGTGGTGTTCACGGACTGCCCGCCGGGTCCGGAGGAGCGGTAGACGTCGATCTTCAGGTCGTTCTGGTGGATCTCGATCTCCTCGGGCTCATCCACCTCGGGGAACACCAGGACCCCGGCGGCCGAGGTGTGGATGCGGCCCTGGGACTCGGTGACGGGCACCCGCTGCACGCGGTGCACCCCGCCCTCGTACTTCAGGTGGGCCCACACGCCCTCGGCCGGGTCGCTGGAGCGGCCCTTGACGGCCATCTGCACGTCCTTGTACCCGCCCAGGTCGGACTCGTTGGCGGAGATGATCTCCGTCTTCCACCCCTTCGACTCGGCGTAGCGGGCGTACATGCGCAGCAGGTCGGCGGCGAACAGCGCGGCCTCGGCCCCGCCCTCCCCGCCCTTGACCTCGAGGATGACGTCGCGCCCGTCGTCGGGGTCCCGGGGGATCAGCAGGCGGCGCAGGCGCTCCTGGGCCTCGGGCAGCCGCGCCTCCAGCTCCTTGAGCTCCGCGGCCATCTCCGCGTCCTCCTGGGCCATCTCCCGGGCGGCCTCGATGTCCTCCTCCAGGCCCTGCACCCGGCGGTGGGCCTCGACGATCCCGTTCAGCTCGGCGTAGCGCCGTCCCAGCTTGCGCGCCTTGGCCTGATCCGCGTGCACGGCCGGATCGGCCAGCTGGCGCTGCAGCTGCTGGTGCTCATCGAGCAGGGTCTGGATGGATTCGAACATGGCTTCCTCGGACGGATCGGGGGGTGGGTCGTCGGGCGGGTCCAGTATCGCACCGGATGAACCCGGCAGGGGCTCGGTCGGCTCCGCGCCCGAAGGCTGCGCTCTGCGGACGCGAGGACGCCGACGCCGCGATCTCGTCCGCGCGGAAGGGGACGGGATGCGGCGCCGGCGTCATCGGGTGGTGCTAGTCGTCGGACTTGGAGCCCAGCGTGGTCTTCTGCACCTGCATGAGGAACTGCACGTTGGTGGGCGTGTCGCGCAGCTTGGAGGTGAGCACCTCCAGGGCCTGCTGCTGATCCAGCCCGGCCAGCACGCGGCGCAGGCGCCACATGATCTTGACCTCGTCCGGGGAGAGCAGGTTCTCCTCCCGGCGGGTACCGGACTCGTTGACGTCCACGGCCGGGAAGATCCGCTTGTCCGCCAGGTGGCGGGACAGGCGCAGCTCCATGTTGCCGGTGCCCTTGAACTCCTCGAAGATCACCTCGTCCATGCGCGATCCGGTCTCCACCAGGGCGGTGGCCAGGATGGTCAGCGAGCCGCCGTTCTCGATGTTGCGGGCCGCGCCGAAGAACCGCTTGGGCGGGTACAGCGCCGCGGAGTCCACACCACCGGAGAGGATCCGGCCGGAAGCAGGGGCGGCGAGGTTGTAGGCCCGGCCCAGGCGGGTCATCGAGTCCAGCAGCACGACGACGTCGTGGCCCAGCTCCACCAGGCGCTTGGCGCGCTCGATGGCCAGCTCCGCGACGGTCGTGTGGTCATCGGCGGGGCGGTCGAAGGTCGAGGCGATGACCTCGCCGTTGACCGTGCGCTGCATGTCCGTGACCTCTTCGGGACGCTCGTCCACGAGGACCATCATCAGGTGCACCTCGGGGTTGTTCTCCTTGATCGCGTTGGCGATCGACTGGAGCATCAGCGTCTTGCCGGCCTTCGGCGGGGAGACGATCAGGCCGCGCTGGCCCTTCCCGATCGGGGAGACCAGGTCCACCACGCGGGGGCCGATCTTCTTCGGGTCGGTCTCCAGGCGCAGCCGCTCGTTCGGGTACAGCGGCGTGAGCTTGGTGAACTCGACGCGCTCGGTGAGCTCCTCGGGCTTCTTGCCGTTGACGCTGGTCAGCTGCACCAGCGCGTTGAACTTCTGCCGGGAGCTGTTCTGCTGCTCGCCGTCGCGGGGGGCGCGGATCGCGCCGACGACGGCGTCGCCCTTGCGCAGGTGGTGCTTCTTGACCTGGGCGAGGGAGACGTAGACGTCGTTGGGTCCGGGCAGGTACCCGGAGGTGCGCACGAAGGCGTAGTTGTCCAGGACGTCGAGGATGCCGGCCACGGGCAGCAGCACGTCGTCCTCGGTCAGCTCGGTGTCATCCACCTCGGGCCCGCTGTTGCGGCCCCGACGCCGGTCCCGACGGTCGTTGCGGTTGCGGTTGCGGCGGTTGCGCCCGCCCCGGCGGTTGTCATCATCCTCGGGGCCGTTGTTGCCGTTGTTGCCGCGGCGGTTGCCGCGCGAGCCCTTGGACTCGCCGTTCCGGCCGCCGCCGTGCTGGCCCTCGCCCTTGTCCCCGTGGTTCTTCTCGGAGCCGGACTTCTCGGAGTGCTTCTCCCCGCCCTTGTCCCCGGAGCCGCGCTCGGCGCTGCGCTCCTGGCGGGAGCGGCGGTTCTGCCCGCGCTCGCCCTTGGACTCGCGCTGGTCCTGCCCGCCGTCGTGGTCCTCGCCGCGGGAGCCGCGGCCGTTCTGGCCCTTGGCCTTCTCCTGCTTGTCCTGGGAGCCGTCCTGCTCCCCGGAGCGCTCATCTCCCCCGCGTCCGCGGCGGGAGGAGCCCTTCTGCTCGGCGTTCTTCTGCTCGGGGCTCTTCTGCTCGCCGCCCTGCTCGGCGCCGGATCCGGACTGCTCGGTCTCCGGGGCGGAGTCGGCCCGGCGGGAGCGGGTGCGCCGCGCCGGCTTCTGCTCGGCCGGGGCGTCCTGGCCGGTGACCTCGGCGGCCGCGGCGGCGGCCTGCTCGGCCTTCTTCTCCCGGTCGGCGACCGCGGAGCCGCGCTGGTGCGCGGAGATGGCGTCCACCAGCGCGGACTTGCGCATGCGGCGCGCGCCGGTGATCCCCAGCTGGGAGGCCAGGGACTGCAGCTGAGCCAGCTTCAGGGCGGACAGTCCGCCCTGGCCCTTCTGGCTCTGCTCGGCTCCCGCGGCGGCGCGGGAGTCCTGGGCCGGGGTCTCGCCCGGCTGGTCCGTACCCGTGGACAGGTCGGTCGTTTCGGTCACGAAGGATCCTTCCCCCTCGACATGGCCTGGGGCTGTTTCGATGATGGCGCCCCAAGCCGAAGTTCATGGTGGCGTGCCCGCGGCGCAGGCGGCGTCGGGGCATCGGTCCCGCACGGCTCCCGCGGGCTGCGGGACGGTCGGTGCGGGTGGGTGGGCCTGGCGTCGGGCCGGGATGGACCTCAGCAGCGGCGACGATGGGAGCGCGTGCTCGTGGGGAGGACGCGGTGTCCGCGGAGATGACGCGAGGGGTCTCGCGACACGGTCGACGACCGGATGGGTGAGGGTCCGACAGCTCGACGTGCGACTCTCCCAGACGGGGAGAGGAGCCAGCCTCGGCAGGCCACGGGGTCAGGGGCTGACCGGGCCGTGCCGTCGAGGAGCGGGGCTGATCTCGGGCCTCTACCGGCGCCGGATCGGGCGCTCCTCGTCCACCAGTGTAACACCGGAGGCGTCGATGGCCAGCCCCTCGATCCGCCAGTGCGGCGCGGCCGGGTCCTGCCCGGCGGCCTCGGCACCCAGGTGCCGCATCTCGCGGGCGGCCTGCTCGGCCCGATCGGCGGACTCGGCCAGCACCAGCACGCTCGGCCCGGCCCCGGAGACCACGGCCGCGAAGCCCCGATCGCGCAGGGCCCGAACCATCCGCGCCGTCGGGACCATGGCCTCGCAGCGGTGCTCCTGGTGCAGGTAGTCCCGGGTCGCGGCCGGCAGCAGCTCGGGGGCCCCGCTCAGGGCCCGCACCAGCAGCGCGGCCCGGCCGGCGTCGGCCGCGGCCAGCGCGTGGGGCACCTGCGCGGGGATCAGCTCCCGGGCCAGCCGGGTGGAGACCTCGTAGTCCGGCACCGCGACCACGGGATGCACGCGCGGATCCACGGGCACCCGGGCGCTGCGCCAGCGCGGCCCCTCGGGGTGCTCCTCGCCCCAGGAGATCGCCAGTCCCCCGAACAGGGACGGGGCCACGTTGTCCGGGTGGCCCTCCAGGTCGGAGCAGACCTGCAGCAGAGCCTGCTCGCTCAGCCGCAGATCCTCCGGCAGCAGGGCGCTGCCGGCCACGACCCCGGCGACGATCGCGGAGGCGGAGGAGCCCAGTCCCCGCGAGTGCGGGATGCGCCCGCGAGCGCGGATGCCGAGCCCCGGCAGCTCACCCGTCAGCCCCGCCGCGGCCCAGGCGGCCCGGATCGCGCGCACGATGAGGTGCTCGGGGGTGCGGGGCACGGTCTGAGCGCCCTCGCCCTCCAGCTCGAAGGCGAGGCCCTCGGCGGTGCGGGTCACCGTGAGCTCGTCGTACAGGCCCAGGGCCAGGCCCATCGTGTCGTAGCCGGGGCCCAGATTCGCCGAGGAGGCCGGGACCCGGAGACTGACCCGCGCGCCGACGGGCACCGCCTCACCGGGGCTGGTCCCGGTGACGGGCCGGCCCGCGAAGGCAGCCGGAGAGGGAGACGGGGTCTGGTCCGAGCGGTGCATGGCCGGCCTCAGTCCTCCACCCGGATCACCGAGGTGATCGCATCCACGGCGTCCAGCCCGCGCAGCTTCTCGATGGTGGCCCGCACCCGCCGGTCCGCGGCCCGGTGGGTGACCACCCGGATCGTGGTCTCCGGCTGCCCGGCCCCGCGGTGGGGGCCGTGCTTGGTCTGATGCATGGTCCGGATGGAGACCCCCTCCTCGGCGAAGACCTGGGCCATCCCGGCCAGCACCCCGAGGCGGTCCTTCACCTGCAGCCCCATCGTGTAGCTGGAGACCACATCCTCCGGCCCGACGGCCGGCAGCTGGGCGTAGGAGAAATCCGGGACGGCCGGGCCGCCCAGCACCACCCGTCGGGCCAGGGAGACCAGGTCCCCCATGACCGCCGAGGCCGTGGGTGCCCCGCCCGCGCCGGGCCCGTAGAACATCAGCTGGCCGGCGTCGCGGGAGTGGACGAACACGGCGTTGAAGGCCCCGCGCACGCTGGCCAGGGGGTGCTCGTTCGGCACCAGGGTGGGGTGCACGCGGATGCTCACGCCCTCCTCCAGCCGCTCGCACACCGCCAGCAGCTTGATCACGCAGCCTTCGGCCTGCGCGGCGGCGACGTCGGCGGCGGTGATCCCGGTGATGCCCTCGCAGTGCACGTCCTCGAGGGTGAACTCGGCGTGGAAGGCCAGGGAGGCGACGATCGCGGCCTTCGCGGCGGCGTCGTGACCCTCTACGTCGGCGGTCGGATCCGCCTCCGCGTAGCCCAGGCGCTGGGCCTCGGCCAGGGCGTCGTCGAAGTCCGCCCCGGTGGTGTGCATCGCGTCGAGGATGAAGTTGGTGGTGCCGTTCATGATCCCGAGCACCCGCTCGACCTGATCCCCGGCCAGGGAGTCGCGCAGGGGCCGCAGGATCGGGATGGCCCCGGCCACCGCGGCGTCGTAGGACAGCTGCGCCCCGGAGGCGTCCGCCGCGCGCTGCAGCGCGGCACCCTCGCGGGCGAGCAGGGCCTTGTTCCCGGAGACCACGTGCTTGCCGGCGCGCAGGGCCCGCAGGATGCGGGTGCGGGCCGGTTCGATGCCGCCGGTCAGCTCCACGACGACGTCCGCGGCGTCGATCAGCGCGTCCGCGTCGGTCGTGTACAGCCCGGCCGGGGCGGCGTAGTCCCGGGGCGCCTGCGGATCCCGCACCGCGATGCCGATCAGGCGCAGGGGCGCACCGACGCGCTGGGTCAGCTCCTCGGCGTCCTCCAGGAGGATCCGGGCGACCTGGGAGCCGACGGTGCCGGATCCCAGCAGGGCGACGGACAGGGGCGTGTCGTTCATGGGCTCTCCTCGGGAGGGGTGCGGGGCGGGGGCTCGGTCGGGATCGGGGACGTCGGGCGGGGCGGCTTACAGCTCGGCGTCGCGGTCCAGCAGGTCCTGGATGCTCTGTCCGTGCACGATGACCCGGGGTTCGCGCCCGGCAGCGACGGCCACCACCGGGGGGCGAGTCAGGAAGTTGTAGTTGGAGGACAGGGACCAGCAGTAGGCGCCGGTGGCGGGCACGGCCAGCAGGTCCCCGGGGGCGAGGTCCGCCGGGAGCAGGCAGTCGCGCACCAGGATGTCCCCGGATTCGCAGTGCTTGCCGACCACCCGGGAGAGCACCTGCTCCCCCGCCGGGGAGCGATCCGCGCGGGTCACGGTGTACTCGGAGCCGTAGAGGATCGGGCGGGCGTTGTCCGACATGCCGCCGTCCACCGCGACGTAGCGGCGCACCGCCGGCTGACCGGCGTCGGCGGCGACGTCGGAGTCGGCCGCGGCCTCCAGAGCGACGTCCTTGATCGTGCCCACGGTGTAGAGGGTGACCCCAGCGGGCCCGGTGATCGCCCGGCCGGGTTCGAAGGACAGGTGCGGCAGGGGCAGCTCCAGCCGCGCGCAGGCCTCGGCCACCGAGGTCGCGATGGCCCGAGCCAGCTCCTCGATGGGCCGCGGGGAGTCCCCGGCGACGTAGCCGATGCCGTATCCCCCGCCCAGGTCCACTTCGGGCAGGGCCCGGCCCAGGCGATCCCGCAGCCGCGCCATCGTCGCGAGCACGCGACGGGCGGCCAGATCGAAGCCCTCCGGGGCGAAGACCTGGGAGCCGATGTGGCAGTGCAGCCCCCGCAGGTCCAGGTGCGGCAGGTGCTCGGCCAGCTCCGCGGCCAGCTCGGCCACGGAATCCTGGGGAGCCTCCTGCCGGTCCGGCCAGGCCTCGGCGCGCACCGCGGCCGGGATCTGCGCCCAGGCCAGGCGGGCCGTGTCCGGGGCGAGGGAGAGGCCGAACTTCTGGTCCTCGTGGGCGGTGGCGATGAACTCGTGGGTCTCGGCGTGCACCCCGGGAGTCACCCGGATCATCACCGGCGCGGTGACTCCCAGCTGCCCGGCGATCCGCTCGATCAGCAGCAGCTCCGGCACGGAGTCGGCGACGATGCGGCCCACCCCGGCCTCCAGGGCCTGCCGGATCTCCCGGGCGGACTTGTTGTTCCCGTGCAGGGCGATGCGGGCGGGCTCCATCCCGGCGGCCAGCCCCAGGGCCAGCTCGCCCCCGGAGGCGGTGTCCAGGTTCAGCCCCTCCTCGCGGGCCCAGCGCACGATGGCGGCGCACAGGAAGGCCTTGCCGGCGTAGTAGACGCGCACCTGCGCCCCGTGCTCGGCGAAGGCTCGCTCGAAGGCCGTGCGGAAGGCCGCGGCGCGGGCGCGGAAGACCTCCTCGGACTCCACGTACAGCGGGGTGCCGAAGCGCTCGGCGAGCGCACGGGCGCCGTGCCCGTCCAGGGTCAGCTCACCGTCGGCGGCGCGCCGGAAGGAGTCCGGCCAGATCACGGGGTCCAGGGCCGCCGGGTCCGGGGTCACTGCATCCGGGGTCAGTGCATCCGGGCTCGGCGGGTCCGTCCGCGCGGCGGGCGCGGAGGGGACGCTCGGGTCGGGCTGCCCGGGCATCACATGCGCTCCGGGGCGGACACGCCGAGCAGACCCAGCCCGTTGGCCAGGACCTGGGCGGTGGCGTCGTTCAGGGCCAGGCGGGTGCGGTGCACCTCGGAGACCTCGTCATCGCCCTGGGGCACGACGCGGCAGGAGTCGTACCAGCGGTGGTAGGCCCCGGCCAGGGCCTCCAGGTAGCGGGCCACCCGGTGGGGTTCGCGGAAGCGCTGGGCCTCGGCCACCGCGCCGGGGAACTGCCCGAGGGCGGCCAGCAGCTCCTCGTCCGCCGGACCGGAGAGCAGGGCGGCGTCGAAGGTGCCGGCATCGCGCATCACCCCGGCGTCGGCGGCGTTGCGGGCCACGGCCCGGGTGCGGGCGTGGGCGTACTGGACGTAGAAGACCGGGTTCTCGTTGGAGCGCTTGGTCAGCACGTCCAGGTCCACGTCGATGTTGGAGTCCACGGAGTAGCGGGTCAGCTCGTAGCGGGCGGCGTCCACCCCCACGGCTTCCACGAGGTCCTCCAGGGTCACCACGGTCCCGGCCCGCTTGGACATGCGCACGGCCTGACCATCCTTCACGAGGTTGACCATCTGCCCGATCATGACCTCCACGGCGTCCGGGTCGTCCCCGATGGCCGCGGCGGCGGCCTTCAGCCGGGCGATGTACCCGTGGTGATCCGCGCCGAGCATGTACACGGCCAGGTCCGCCCCGCGGGCGCGCTTATCCGCGATGTAGGCGATGTCCCCGGCGATGTAGGCGGCGTTGCCGTCGGACTTGATGACCACCCGGTCCTTGTCGTCGCCGTAGTCGGTGGAGCGCAGCCACCAGGCGCCCTCGGCGAAGTAGAGCTTGTCGCTGGTCTTCAGCTGTTCCAGGGTGCGTTCCACGGCCCCGGAGTCGAACAGGGAGTTCTCGTGGAAGAAGACGTCGAAGTCCACGCCGAACTCATGCAGGGAGGCCTTGATCTGGGCGAACATCAGCTCGACGCCGTGGGAGCGGAAGACCTCCTGCGGGTCCGCGGCCTCCAGGGCGTCGGGGGCCTCGCGCAGCACGTCGGCGGCGATGTCGTGGATGTACTGCCCGCCGTATCCGTCCTCGGGGGTGGCCTCCCCGCGGGCGGCGGCCAGCAGGGACTTGGCGAAGCGGTCGATCTGGGTGCCGTGGTCGTTGAAGTAGTACTCGCGGGTCACGGTGGCCCCGGAGGCCTCGAGGATCCGGGCCAGGGAGTCCCCGACGGCGGCCCAGCGGGTCCCGCCCAGGTGGATGGGTCCGGTGGGGTTGGCGGAGACGAACTCCAGGTTGATGTGGGTGCCGGACAGGTCCCGGCTGCGCCCGTAGGCCTCCCCCTGCTCGAGGATCGTCGCGGCCAGCGCGCCGGCGGCGGCGGCGTCGAGCCGGATGTTGAGGAAGCCGGGACCGGCGATGTCCACGGCGGCCACGCCGTCGATCGCCTCGAGGCGGGTAGCGAGGATCTGGGCGACCTCCCGGGGGTTGCGGCCCACCCGCTTGCCCAGCTGCAGGGCGATGTTGGTGGCCCAGTCCCCGTGCTCGCGGCTCTTGGGCCGCTCGATGCGCACCTCGGGGCGGGCGGCGCCCTCGGAAAGCGTCAGCTCCTGGGCCTGCAGGGCCTCGTCGAGGGCGGCGGATACGGCGCGGGTCAGTTCTTCGGGAGTCACGGTGTGCCAGTCTACCGAAGGCCGCGCCCGCCCCGTGGTGCGCGGCGCCCGGTTTTCCTGGTACGCTGTTCTGCGTTGCCCTCGTAGCTCAGTGGATAGAGCGCCTGCCTCCGGAGCAGGAAGTCGTAGGTTCGAATCCTATCGAGGGCACTTTCCATGCCCGGATGCGGCCGCGGCGACGCCGTCTCGCGGACCGGATCGTGCTTCGCGCGCCGGATCATCCGGTCCACGTCGCACGATCCGGCTCGCGAGTCGCTCGATGCCGCATCGGCGTCCGCGCCTCACTCCACCGTCCAGAGGCCGACGCTGGCCAGCACCGCGAACAGCGTGCCCCACAGGATGATGGACACGCACTGCCAGGCGATGATCTTCGTCCGGTTCGCACCCATGCCGGCCATCATCGCGGAGGTGATCTGGCTGGGCAGCACCGTCTGCCCCAGCAGGGACACCCCGGCCACGCCGTACTTGTCGAAGAGCCGGTCGAAGCGCTGCCGCCGTCGGCTCGGCGTGCGAGGCTCGCGCCGGGCGGTCACCGCGCCGCGCACCCGCCCGGCGCCCAGCACCAGCACGATCATGCAGATCATGTTGCCCAGCGAGGCCGCGGCGACCGCCAGCACCGGGTTGACCCCGGCGAGCACACCGACCGCGGAGCCGAAATAGGACTCCACGAAGGGGATGGCCCCGAGGCCCGCGAGCGCGAGGATCCTGAGGATCGCAGGGATGGTCTCGACGACGTGCTGGAGGTTCTCGATCATGGTCTCGAGGCTAGGAAGAACCCCGCGCCGCCCACATCCGCCCGAGGGATGAACTCTCCCTCCGCCTCCGGGAGGAGGCCGCCCCGCGGGCGGGATCAGTAGGATGGCAGGAAGTATGTCGAACAGCTCCCCCTCCCCCGCCGCGGGCGCGCCCGCGCCCTCCGATTCCGCGCCCTCCCGCCCCGAGATCGCCTATCCGGAGGCCCTGCCGGTCTCCGCGCGCCGCGAGGAGATCATGAACGCGGTCCGGGAGCACCAGGTCGTGATCATCGCCGGGGAGACCGGCTCCGGGAAGACCACCCAGATCCCCAAGATGCTGCTGGAGCTGGGCCTGGGCGAACGCGGGAGCATCGGGCACACCCAGCCGCGGCGCCTGGCCGCCCGGTCCGTGGCCGAGCGGATCGCCGAGGAGCTGGGCGAGCCGATCGGGCAGACCGTGGGCTACCAGGTGCGCTTCACCGCGCAGACCTCCCAGGCCACCCGGATCAAGCTGATGACCGACGGCATCCTGCTCGCGGAGATCCCGCACGATCCGCTGCTCAAGCGCTACTCGGCGATCATCATCGACGAGGCGCACGAGCGCTCCCTGAACATCGACTTCATCCTGGGCTACCTCAAGCGCATCCTCCCTCAGCGCCCGGATCTGAAGGTCGTCATCACCTCGGCGACCATCGACCCGCAGCGCTTCGCCCGGCACTTCGCGCCCAGCTTCGACCCGGTGGCCGAGCACCCCGAGGACGAGCCGATGCCGGCCGACGCCGCCCCGATCATCGAGGTCTCCGGGCGCACCTACCCCGTGGAGATCCGGTACCGTCCGCTGACCGAGGACCCCGCGCTGCCGGATGAGGAGGACGACGTCGCCGGGGAGGACCGAGACCCGCTGGAGGCGGTGTGCGACGCCGTGCTGGAGCTGGCCGACGAGGCCCCCGGGGACCTCCTGATCTTCTTCGCCGGGGAGCGGGAGATCCGCGACGCCGAGGACGCCCTGACGGATCTGGTAGCCAAGGACCGCAGGCTCACCGGCACGGAGATCCTGCCGCTGTTCGCCCGGCTGTCCATGGCCGAGCAGCACCGGGTCTTCCGCCCCACCGGGGCTCGGCGGCGGATCGTGCTGGCCACCAACGTCGCCGAGACCTCGCTGACCGTTCCCGGGATCAAGTACGTGATCGACCCGGGGACCGCCCGGATCTCCCGGTACTCCACGCGCACCAAGGTCCAGCGCCTGCCCATCGAGCGGATCTCCCAGGCCAGCGCGGCCCAGCGCTCCGGGCGCTGCGGGCGCGTCTCGGACGGCATCGCGATCCGGCTGTACTCGCAGGAGGACTTCGACTCCCGGCCGGCCTTCACGGACCCGGAGATCCTGCGCACCAACCTGGCCGCGGTGATCCTGCACACCATGAGCATCGGGGTGGTGCGCTCCCCGCGGGATATGGAGCGCTTCCCCTTCGTCCAGCCCCCGGCCCGCCGGGCCATCGGCGACGGCGTCGCGGTGCTGCGCGAGCTCGGGGCGCTGAAGGAGAGGATCGAGGACACCCCCGGGGACGACGCCGCCCAGGCCCCCCGGCGCGGCGCCGGGAAGGGCAGGCGAGGCGGCCGGGGCCGGACCCGCGGCGGGCGCGGCGCGGGGGCCTCGCCCCTGACCGCGATCGGCCGGCGCCTGGCGGCCTTCCCCGTGGACCCGCGCCTGGGCCGGATGATCGTGGCCGCCCAGGAGCTGGGCGTGGCCAAGGAGGTCATGGTGCTGGCCGCGGCCCTCACCATCCAGGATCCCCGCGAGCGCCCCGCGGACAAGCGCCAGCAGGCCGATGAGCTGCATGCCCGGTTCCGGGATGACCGCTCGGACTTCTCCAGCTTCCTGCTGCTGTGGCAGCACCTGCAGGAGAAGCAGCGGGAGCTGTCCTCCAGCCAATTCCGGAAGCTGTGCCGCCGCGAGTTCATCAACTACGTGCGGGTCCGAGAGTGGCAGGACCTCTATGAGCAGCTGCGCCAGCTGGGCCAGCAGGCCGAGGTGCGCGTCGGGAAGGGCCGGGACATCGACCCCGGCGTCAACGAGGAGGCCGTGCACCGGGCCCTGCTGACCGGGCTGCTCAGCCACGTCGGGCTGCGCGATGAGCGCAAGCGCGACTACCAGGGGGCCCGCGGCACCCGCTTCGCGATCTTCCCCGGCTCGGGTCTGTTCAAGAGGAACCCGGACTGGGTGGTGGCCGCGGAGCTGGTGGAGACCTCCCGGCTGTGGGCCCGCACGGTCGCGGCCGTGCGCCCGGAGTGGATCGAGCAGGCGGCCGGGAACCTGCTCAAGCGCACCCACTCGGAGCCGCACTGGTCCGCCCAGCGCGGCTCGGTCATGGCCTACGAGAAGGCGACCCTGTACGGCGTGCCGGTCTACGCCGAACGTCCCGTGGACTACTGGCGGATCGACCCGGAGCTGTCCCGGGAGCTGTTCATCCGCAAGGCCCTGGTGGAGGGCGATTGGCGCACCCGGCACCGCTTCTTCCGGCGCAACCAGCAGCGCCTGGCCGAGGTCGAGGCGCTGGAGGCCCGGCTGCGGCGTCGGGACCTGCGGGTCGACGACGACGCCCTGTACGCGTTCTACGACGCCCGGATCCCGGCCGAGGTGGTCTCCGAGCGGCACTTCGACCGCTGGTGGAAGCGGGCCCGGCAGGAGGATGAGCACCTGCTGGATCTGGATCCGGAGCGGCTGGTGGACGCCGAGGCCGCCGAGTACGACGAGTCCGCCTTCCCCCGGGTGTGGGAGGTGGACACGGAAGACTCCACGCTGCGCCTGGACCTGCGCTACGAGTTCGCCCCCTCCGCCCCCGGCTCGGCGCAGACCAGCGCGGACGGGGTGTTCGTGCAGGTGCCCGTGGTGTTCCTGAACCAGCTGCGCCAGCGGCCCTTCGAGTGGATGATCCCGGGGCTGCGCACCGAGCTGGTCACGGCCCTGATCCGCTCCCTGCCCAAGGCCGTGCGCAAGTCCTTCGTGCCCGCCCCGGACGTCGCGGCCGCCGCCGTGCAGCGCCTGACGGAGGAGTTCGACCCCCAGACCGATGATCTGCTGAGCTCCCTGGAGCTGGCCCTGCGCCGGATCCGGGGCGTGGTGATCCCGCCGGGGTCCTGGGACTGGTCCAAGGTCCCCGAGCACCTGCGAGTCACCTTCCAGGTCCGGGATCCGCGCAACCGGGTGCTCGGCGAGGGCCGGGACCTGGAGGCCCTGCAGGAGCGGCTGGCCCCGCAGGTGCGCGAGGCCCTGGCGGCCTCGCTGGGCGCCTCGGCGGACGCGCTGCAGCGCATCGCCGCCGCGTCGGGCCCCGGTGGTCGAAACGGTGCCGGGCAGAAAGGCGCGGGTCGGTCCGCGGGCGCCGGTCACGACGGCGCGCCCGGCACGCGCGCTGACCGGAGGCCGCAGCCGGGTTCGGGGGCGGACCGGGCGTCGTCGGCCGGGGGGCCTGCGGTGCGGGAGGTCGGCGGTCTGCGCGACTGGCCCGAGCAGGAGGTGCCCACCCGCATCACCCGGGAGGTGGCCGGCCAGGTCATCGAGGGCTTCCCCGCCCTGGTGGATGAGGGGCAGACGGTGGCCGTGCGCGTGCTGGCCACCGAGGCTCAGCGGGCCCGGGCCCAGCGGGCCGGGGTGATCCGGCTGCTGGCCCTGAAGGTGCCGAGCCCGCAGAAGTACGTCTCGGATCATCTGCGCAACGACGAGAAGATCGTGTTCACCCAGAATCCGCACGGCTCGGTGGAGGCGCTGATCGCGGACTGCACGGTCGCGGCCCTGGACAAGCTGACCCCGGATCCGGCGCCGGTGCGCCGCGAGCAGTTCCAGCGGCTGTTCGAGCACGTCCGGGCGGAGCTGATCGACACGGTCTTCGAGCTGACCTCCCTGGTGGCCTCGATCCTGAAGGAGGCCACCGCGGTGCGCCGAATGCTCAAGTCCGGGGCCTCGCTGGCGGTGGTGACCGCGTACAACGACGTCAAGGCGCAGCTGGAGCACCTGATCTACCCCGGGTTCGTGGCGGCCACCGGGTATGCGCACCTGGTGCACCTGCCGCGGTATCTGCGGGCCATGCGGGTGCGCCTGGAGAAGATCGGCGAGCGGGTGAACCGCGACAACCAGCTGATGCTGCAGGTGCAGGAGCTGGAGGACGCCTACGACGCCGCGGCCCAGCGGCACGCCGTCGACGGCGCGGTGCCCCCGGAGCTGGCGGAGGTGGGCTGGATGCTGGAGGAGCTGCGGGTCAGCTTCTTCGCCCAGGAGCTGGGCACGGCACGGCCCGTCTCGGTCCAGCGGATCCAGAAGGCGCAGAAGGCGGCCCTGGCCGGGCTGTGAGCGCCTTCGGGCCCGGCAGCGGCCCGGCGGTGAGCGCTCCTCAGGCCGATGCCCGCCCGACCGTGCGGCGGGGCGGGCATCGTCAGAGGGGGTGGGTCGAGCCCGGGGCGCTCAGTCCTGCTCGGCCAGCGCCCGGCGGATGCGGGCCTGGGCGCGGTCCATGGACTCCTCGGCGGGGTCCTGGTCCACGTTGGCGAAGTCGAACTCCTCGATGGAGTCCGTGGGCCACACGTGCAGGTGGGTGTGCGGGACCTCGAAGCCCTGGATCATCAGGCCCACCCGGCGCGGGGAGTACGCGGTGCGGATCGCCCGGCCGATGCGCCGGGCCACGTCCATCAGGTGCTCGGCCAGCTCCTCGGGCAGGTCGATCCAGTGGTCCACCTCCTCGCGCGGGACCACCAGCACGTGCCCCTCGGACAGGGGCTGGATGGACAGGAAGGCCACGCAGCGCTCGTCCTCGTAGACGAAGCGCCCGGGCAGCTCGCCCTGGATGATCTTGGTGAACACGGTGCTCATGGACGGCTCCTCGAAGGGGTCGGAACAGCGGGTGGGGGTCAGGCCTCGACGCTTTCGCGCGGGTCCAGGTGCCGGTAGGCGGTGCCGTAGCGGCCGCCGAAGTTCTGCACGTGCCCCTCGATCATGCTCCGGCCGTTCTCGGCCAGCAGGGCGTCGTGGATCGGGTAGGCGTGCTCGGCGCCGACGGCGATGACGAAGTCGATGACCTCCTGGATCTTGTTCCAGGGCGCGTGGATCGGCACCAGCAGGGTGCGCACCTCGGCGTCGTCGGGCACCACGAAGCTGTCGCCGGGGTGGTAGAGGGTCCCGTCGATGAGGTAGCCGACGTTGGCCACCACGGGGACCAGCGGGTGGATCAGCGCGTGCTGTCCGCCCACCCCGCGGATCTGGAAGGGCCCGGCCTCGAAGCTCTCCCCCGCCACGGCCTCATGGATGCGCGCCGGATCCGCCACGGCCTCGCGCAGCTCCTCGACCACGGCGCCCGGGGCCCAGACCTGCACCTCGGAGTGCTCGGCCAGGAAGGCGTGCACGGGCTCGCGGTCGTAGTGATCCGGGTGCTCGTGGGTGATCAGCAGGAACGAGGCGCCGTTCAGGGCCTCGGGCAGCTCGGAGAAGGTGCCGGGATCCAGCACGAGCACGGTCCCGTCCTTCTCCAGCCGGATGCACGCGTGGGAGTACTTGGTCAGCTTCATGCCTCCCACCCTAGCCCCGATCAGCACAGCCCCGAACAGCTCAGCACCGACCGAACCGACCCCGACGCCGATCCCCGCCCAGGCTGCTCGCGGATCCGGGACCGCGGGCACGCCGAGGACGAACGCCGATGGCGTCGCGGTGCTCTCACGCGGCACAATGGCGGGAAGCGCCCGGAACCGGCCGAGAGCGGTCGGGCCGACGGACGCGCAGCTCAAGGCACGAAGGTACAGGGGGAGCACGTGAGCACGGCGCAGCGAGGCGGGACGGCGACGGACCGGGAGCACCGGGGCCAGGGGCAGCCGGTGCGGGCCACACCCCAGCGCCGGGCCGTCACGAGCAGTCTCGCCGAGCTGGACGGCTTCCACTCCGCCCAGGACCTGCACCGGCTGATCACCGAATCCGGGAAGAAGGTCTCCCTGGCCACGGTCTACCGGATCCTGCAGTCCCTCGAGGAGGCCGGCGAGGTGGACGTGCTGCCCGGGGAGGGTGGGCAGGCCCTGTACCGCCAGTGCGCGGCCGAGGAGCACCACCACCACCTGCGCTGCCGCTCCTGCGGCCGGGCCGAGGACATCGGCGCCGACGTCGTGGAGGCCTGGGCCGAGCAGATCGCCGGGCGCTACGGCTACACCGACATCCGCCACGTCGTGGAGGTCTCCGGGATCTGCGCCCAGTGCGCCGCCGCCCAGCGGCACTGAGACGAACCCGATCCGAGCGAGGCCGGTGGGGCTCAGGAGGCCCGGTGCCCGCGGTCGGCCACCGCCTTCTCCGCGGTCGTCTCCTCCGCCGGGGTGCGGCGTCCCGAGGCGCTGTGCCGACGCCGGATCGCCTGGATCCCCGTGCAGACCAGGAAGATCGCGAAGGAGATCGTCGTGACGTAGGGGCTGATCGGCAGGGAGCCTGCCAGGGCCAGCAGGATCCCGCCCACCATGGCCACCTCAGCGAACAGCACCGAGAGCAGCACCGAGCGCACCGGGGAGGCCGTGAGCCGGTTGGCCGCCGCCGCCGGGGTGATCAGCAGGGCCAGCACCAGCAGCGCCCCCACCACCTGCACGGACAGTGCCACCGCGACCCCCAGCAGCAGCATGTACACCAGGGACAGCGCCCGCAGCGGCACGCCCTTGGCCGCGGCCACCTGCGGGTCCACGCTGGCGAAGGTCAGCGGCCGCCACAGCAGCAGCAGTCCCCCCACCACGACGACGGCGCCCAGAGCCATCTCCCCGATCTGGGCGGCGTCCACGGAGACGATCTGGCCGGTCAGCAGCGAGAAGCGGTTGGCCGAGCGCCCCTGGTACAGGGACAGGAACAGGATGCCCAGGCCCAGCCCGAAGGGCATCAGCGTGCCGATCACCGACTGCTGGCGGCTGGTGCGCGAGCCCAGCAGCCCGATCAGCAGGGCCGCGGCCACCGAGCCGACCAGGGATCCGGTGACCACATCCGCGCCGATCAGCAGGGCCAGGGCCGCCCCGGCGAAGGAGAGCTCGGCGATCCCGTGCACCGCGAAGGCGGAGTCCCGCAGGGTCACGAACACCCCGGTGACCCCGCCGATCACCGCGAGGATGGCCCCGGCGATGATCGAGGGGTACAGCAGCTGCAGCAGCTCGCCGTAGTCCTCGAAGACGAAGACCCGCTGCCAGAAGCCGGTCTCCTGGCCCAGCAGGACGGACCCCGGGTGCGCCAGCGCGGCGAGGATGGCCGGTGACATCAGCGCATCCCCTCCGCATCGAGCTCCCGGGGTGCTGAGCCTGCGCAGTGCGGGGTGGCGGCGTCGTGCTCGGGCCCGCCGACCACGATGTAGCGCCCGCCGGAGCGCAGCACCTGCACGGGCGTGTCGTACAGGGCGGAGAGCACCTGCCCGCGCATCACCTCCGGCACGGTCCCCACGGTGAACCGGCCGTTGGCCAGGTACAGCACCCGGTCGACGTCGTCGATGATCGGGTTGATCTCGTGCGTCACGAAGACCACGGTGGCACCCTCGCTCCTGCGGTAGTCCTCGATCAGTCCGCTGACGGCCTCCTGGTGGCGCAGGTCCAGGGAGAGCAGGGCCTCATCGCACAGCAGCAGCCGCGGCCGGGCGGCCAGCGCCTGGGCGACGCGCAGCCGCTGCTGCTCCCCGCCGGAGAGCAGCCCCACGGGCACGTCCGCGTAGTCGGCGGCCCCCACCTGCTCCAGCAGCTCCTGCACCCGGGCGCGGCGGGCCCGCGAGGGCCACCCGGTGCCCCAGCGGTGCCCGTCCAGGCCGAGGCGGACCATGTCCCGGGCGCGCAGCGGGGTGTCCTGCGGCAGGATCCGCTGCTGCGGGATGTAGCCGATGCCGGGATCCCCGCGGTGCGGGGCGTGCCCGAGGACCCGGACCCGCCCCTCGGACAGGCGCAGCAGGCCCAGGATGGTCTGCAGCAGGGTGGACTTGCCGGAGCCGTTGGGCCCGAGCACTGCGAAGTACTCCCCCGGCGCGATCTCCAGGTTCAGGCCGCTCCACAGGGTGCGCTGGCCGAAGGAGAGCCGGGCGTCCCGGAAGGAGACGGCGGCCGGCTGGGTTCCGGGGGCTGGGGCGGGACGGGCGACGGCGTTCACGACGGGGGTCGGTGCTCCTCACGGGGGTCGGGGCTGGGGTGTCGGGCAGGGATGGACGCCTGGACTGCGGGGCGCGCTCCGCTCAGGCGAGGGCCTTGCGCAGGTTCTCGATGTTGCCGCGCATCCAGCTCAGGTAGTCCCTGCCCTCGGGAAGGGTCTCCGTGAAGTCTACGACCGGCACGCGCGCGGACTCGGCGGCGGAGCGCAGCTGCCGGGTCTGGGCCGTCTCGGTCTGCGGGTTGAAGGCCAGCAGGTCCAGCGATCCGCCGTCGATGATCCGGTGGACCTCGTTCAGCGTCGCCGCCGGCACATCCGACTCGGCCTCGACCGCCGAGGAGAAGGCCTCCGGGGTCTCGTTCTTCATCCCCGCGGCATCCAGCAGCCGGTCCGGGACGGGTTCGGTGGCCAGGTAGGTGCGTCCGGAGGCGCCGATGCCCTTGAGGTCGGAGCTCAGCTCATCGAGCTTCTGCTCGTAGGCCTGGGCGCGGTCGTGGTAGTCCTGCCGGTGCTGCTCGTCGATGCTCCCGAGGTCCTCGGAGATGGCGTGGGTGAGGTTCTTCATCGCGGAGACGTCGTACCAGACGTGCTCGTTGAAGTCCCCGTGATCGTGGTCGTCGTGGTCGTGGTCGTGATCGTGCTCCTGGGTCTCGGCGGCCTCCTCGGCCCCGGGCAGCCCGGAGACGGCCACGGCGTCGATGACCTTACCGTCGGCGCCCTCGGCGGCCTCGGACATGAAGGGGTCGTAGCCGCCGCCGTTGAGCACCACGAGGTCCGCCCGGCTGATCTTCAGCTTGTCCTGGGAGGTGGCCTCATAGGAGTGGGGGTCCTGGCTGGTGGAGTCCACGATCGCGGTGACCTGCGCGTCGTCGCCGGCCACCTGGCGGGCGATGTCGGCGTAGACGGAGGTGGTGGCCACGATGGTGGGCTTGCCCGTGTCCTGCCCCGCGTCCTCCTGCTGCGACGAGCAGCCGGACAGCGCGAGCACCGCGCAGCCCAGCCCCGCGACGATCCCCGCGGCGATCTTCCTCATGGCCTCCCCCTCGACGACGGACCGGACGGTCGGCGCCCGGCTTTGTTGTGAACGATTCGCAGCAAGCATCGCACTTGCTGCGAACCGTTCGCAAATCAGGAGGGGCTCACGAGCCCTCGGGGGCCCGCACGCTGCGGCGGCGGCCCATCGTCTGCGTCGAGTCCCGCACCTCTCCGATCAGCTCCTCCAGGACGTCCTCCAGGAACAGCACCCCGATGGTCTCCCCGCCCCGGGCCACCACGCGCGCCACGTGCCCGTGCGTGCGCTGCATCGTGGCCAGGGCGTCCTCCACGGTGGTCTCCGGGCGCAGGTTGATCAGCGAGCGCACCCGGGTCAGCGGGGTGGGGTCACGGTAGCGCTCATCCGGGATGGACAGCACGTCCTTGACGTGCAGGTAGCCCAGATAGGTTCCGTCCTCGGATTCCAGCACGAAGCGGGAGAAGCCGGTGCGGCCCACGGCCCGCTCCAGATCGTGCGGGGAGCTGTCCGAGGGCAGGCACAGCACCTGGTCCACCGGAACCATGACGTCGCTGACGGTCTTCTCGGAGAACTCCAGGGCGCCCGAGAGCATCCCGTCCGCGTCCGTGACCAGGCCCTCCGCGGTGGACTCCTCGAGGATCGTCTGCAGCTCGTCGGCGGTGAAGGTCGAGGAGACCTCGTCCTTCGGCTCGATGCGCATCAGGCGCAGCGCCGCGTTCGCGATCCAGTTCATGAACCAGATGATCGGGCGCACCAGCCGGGAGATGACCACCAGCACCGGGGCCAGCCACAGGGCGGCGCGGTCCGCGGTGGACACGGAGATGTTCTTGGGCACCATCTCCCCGAAGATCACGTGGGCGAAGGTGACCACCAGCAGCGCGATGAGGAAGCCCGTGAGGTCCGCGGCGGATTCGGCCAGCCCGAGGTGCATCAGCGGCTCGGCCACGAGGTGGTGCACGGCGGGTTCGGCGACGTTGAGGATCACCAGCGAGCACACGGTGATGCCCAGCTGGGAGCAGGCGAGCATGAGGGAGACGTGCTCCATGGCGCGCAGCGCGGTCTGGGCGCGCTTGTTCCCGGCTTCGGCCAGGGGCTCGATCTGCGAGCGCCGGGCGGACATGATCGCGAACTCGCTGGCCACGAAGAAGGCGTTGCCGATCAGCAGCACCACGAACCAGATCAGGGCGGTCCACTCGCTCATGCCGCACCTCCTTCGCGTCGGGGCTCGGGGGCGGCCGGCAGGCCCCCGGGGGTCGTGATGGCCCGCTCGGGCCCGAGGTCATCGCCCACGGTCTCCTCCGGCTCCTGCCGGGCCGGGGTGAACAGGATGCGGTCCACCCGGCGGTGGTCCATCCGCTCGACCTCCAGGATCCCGGTGTCGATGGCGACTTGGTCCCCGACCTGCGGGATCCGGCCCAGCCGGTCCATCATGAACCCGCCCATCGTCTCGTAAGCGGGGTCCTCGTCGATGTCCAGCGGGGTGACCCGCTCGGTCACCTCGTCCGGGCGCAGCAGGCCCGGGAAGTGCCAGCGCCCGTCGGCGGTCTCCAGCACCCCGGGCACGACGCGGTCGTGCTCGTCGGCGACCTCCCCGACGATCTCCTCCACGAGGTCCTCCAGGGTCGCGATGCCCGCGGTGCCGCCGTACTCGTCCAGCACGACGGCGACCTGCAGGTTCCCGGCGCGCAGCTCGCGCAGCAGGGCGTCCAGGTGCATGGTCTCGGGAACCCGCAGCACCTCGTCCATCAGGGCCCCGGCCTCGACCTCCTCGCGCTTGGCCGGGGGCACGCCGACGGCGCGCTTGATGTGCACGACCCCGCGCACGTCGTCCTGGTTCTCCTCGAACAGGGGAAAGCGGGAGTGCCCGGTGGCGCGGGCCTCGTCGATGATCTCCTGCACGCTGGCGGTGGTGGGCAGCATGTCCACCTGGCGCCGGGCGGTCATCACGTCCGAGGCCGTGCGCTCGGAGAACAGCAGGGTGCGGGCCACGAAGTTGGCGGTCCCGGCGTCCAGGGTCCCGAGGTCCGCGGAGCGGCGGACCATCGAGGACAGCTCCTCCGGGGAGCGGGCCCCGGACAGCTCCTCCTTCGGCTCGATGCCCAGCCCGTGCAGCACCGCGTTGGCGGTGCCGTTCATCAGCACCACCAGCGGCTTCATCACGGCGGTGAACATCAGCTGGGGGCGGGCGATGGCCCGGCCCACGGGGTAGCCCACGGAGATCGCGAGGTTCTTGGGGATCAGCTCGCCCATGGCCATGGAGAGCATGGTCGCCACGGTCATGGACAGCACGAAGGTCAGCGGGCGGGTCAGGGAGGGCTCCAGGCCGAGCGCCGCGATCGGCTCGGCCAGCAGCCCCTGGATGCCGGCGTCGAGGGTGTAGCCGGTGAGCAGGGTCGTGATGGTGATGCCCAGCTGGCAGCTGGACAGCTGGGTGGACAGGGACTTCAGGCACCGCAGCAGCGGCTCCGCCTTGGCGTCCCCCTCCTCGATCTTCCGGACCACCGTGGACTGGTCCAGGGCCACCAGGGAGAACTCGACGCAGACGAAGAAGCCGTTGCCGAGGATGAGGATCAGTCCGGCGAGGACGAGCAGCCATTCCACGGGCTCAGCGTCCTCCCTCGGCGGGGCACCGTCCCGAGGGACTCGGGTGCAGGAGGGGCGCGGGCGGGTGGGAGACGGGACTCAGCGGGTCATCCATAGTGCGCCCAGTCTAACCGCACGCGGCCGGCTTCGGGCTCGGTCTCGGGCGCTCAGACCGTCCAGGAGCGCTCCCGGGGCCGGCCCTCGTCGTAGCCGGCGGCGGACTGGATGCCGAACACGGCCCGCTCCCGGAACTGCGCGAGGTCCGCGGCCCCGGCGTAGGTCATCGACGAGCGCACCCCGGCGGTGATCGCATCCAGCACGTCCTCCGCGCCGGGCCGCTCGGGGTCCAGGTACATCACGGAGGAGGAGATGCCCTCCTCGAACATCGCCTTGCGCGCCCGCTGGAAGGCCTCCTCCGCGCGGGTGCGGTGGGAGACGGCGCGGGTCGAGGCCATCCCGAAGCTCTCCTTGTACCGACGTCCTTGCTCATCCGTGAGCAGGTCCCCGGGGGACTCGTAGGTCCCGGCCAGCCACGATCCGACCATGACCTGGCTGGCCCCGGCGGCCAGGGCCAGGGCCGCATCGCGCGGGTGCTTGATCCCGCCGTCGGCCCACACGCGGGCCCCCAGCCGCCGGGCCTCGGCGGCGCATTCCAGCACGGCCGACAGCTGCGGGCGGCCCACGCCGGTCATCATGCGGGTCGTGCACATCGCCCCGGGGCCCACCCCGACCTTGACGATGTCCGCCCCGGCCTCCACGAGGTCGCGGGTGCCGGCCGCGGAGACCACGTTCCCGGCGGCGATCGGCACCTGCGGATCCAGGGCCCGCACGGCGCGCAGGGCACGCAACATCTTCTCCTGGTGCCCGTGGGCGGTGTCCACAACGAGCACGTCGGCCCCGGCCGCCAGCAGCCCCTGCGCCCGCTCGGCGACGTCGCCGTTGATGCCCACCGCGGCCCCGACCAGCAGTCGGCCGCGGGCATCCAGGGCGGGTTCGTAGATGCTCGCGCGCACTGCCCCGGCCCCGGAGAGCACGCCCCGGTAGACGCCGTCGGCGACCACGACCAGCGGCTGGTCCCCGGTCTCCTGGCTCAGCGCGTGCAGGCGCTGCAGCAGCCCGGTGCGTCGGGCCGGATCCTGTTCGCGCAGCGCGTCCAGCTCGCGGTGCTCGATCGTGTGGGCGACCGGGCGCATCACGGTCTGGACGTAGCCGAACCGGTCCTGGGCGCGGCAGTCCGCGGGCGCCAGCAGCCCCATCGGGCGCCGCTGGGCATCCAGCACGACGGCGGCGGCCTGGTTGCGCTTGCCGAACAGGTGCTGGGCCTCGTTGATGGTCGTCTCGGGGCTCAGGGTCACGGCCGACTCCACGAAGGGGTCCCGCCCCTTGACCCAGCGCAGCACGTCCGCGGCGACGTCGGCGGGGACGTCTTGGGGCAGGATGCCGATCGCACCGCGTCGGGCCAGGGTCTCCAGCATCCGCCGGCCGGTCACGGCGGTCATGTTCGCCGCGATGACCGGCACCGTGGTGCCCACGGCATCATCCGGTCGCAGGTCCACGGCGAAGCGGGAGGGCACCTCCGAGCGGGAGGGCACCAGGAAGACGTCGTTGTAGGTCAGATCGGAGGTGGGCTGGTTCAGGAATCGCACCCCCGCAGTCTACGGGACCCCGCTATGCCTGCCGTCACACCGGGCCCGGGGCTCGCATCCTGAGGCCCCGGGGCCCGGGAGTGGCCGGGAGCCCGCCGGGCTCATAGACTGGAACGGTGATTCCGGCCGCACCGGGGCAGTGTCGCCCGATGCCGGCCGCTGCAGGAACCGCGTCCGATGTCGCCCCCGCGCGCGGCACACGCGGGCATCCCTGCTGCGGGATCCGCCCCGCGGTGCGCGACACCGGCTGCCCGAGAGCCGGCGCGCCGCAGAAGCATCCAGCCAACGGAAGAGGCGTGACCAAGTGCCAGATCAGCCACAGCACCAGATCCCCGAGGAGTTCGCCGGCAACGAATGGCTCGTGGACGAGCTGTTCGAGAAGTACCAGCAGGACCGGAACGCCGTGGACGAGAAGTGGTGGCCCATCTTCGAGCAGATGCAGGCCGCGGAGTCCGGCAAGCGCGGTGTCGACGCCGCAGCCCCCGCCGCGAAGACCTCCTCCGCGAAGGCCCCCGCTGAGAAGGCCTCCCCCGATCGCGCCCCGCAGCGCTCGTCGGGTGCGGCGGCGAAGGCGTCGGCCCCCGCCGAACAGCCGGAGGCCCGCACCGGGGCGGGCAAGAAGGAGACCGAGGCGCCCAAGCAGGCCGGGACCCGGGAGAAGCGCTCCGGGCAGAAGCCGATCCCGGCCCAGCTGCCGCACAGCGAGCGCGAGGAGCAGGAGGAGTCCCAGGACCGGGTCACCGCCCTGCGCGGACCGGCCAAGGCGATCGCGTCGAACATGGAGGAGTCCCTCCAGGTGCCCACCGCGACCACGGTGCGCGCCGTGCCGGCGAAGGTGCTCATCGACAACCGCACCATGATCAACGACTACCTGCGCCGCTCCCGGGGCGGGAAGATCTCCTTCACCCACCTCATCGGCTACGCCGTGATCAAGGCGCTGAAGGAGTTCCCCTCCCAGAACGTCACCTACGGCCAGGACGAGAAGGGCCGCCCCGCCGTCGTGCAGCACGCGCACGTGAACTTCGGGCTGGCCATCGACATGCCCCGCCCGGACGGCTCCCGCAACCTCGTGGTGCCGAACATCAAGGCCGCCGAGACCCTGAACTTCGCCGAGTTCTGGGCCGCCTACGACGAGATGGTCACCAAGGCCCGGGAGAACAAGCTCTCCGTGGAGGACTTCAAGGGCACCACCGCCTCCCTGACCAACCCGGGCGGCATCGGCACGGTGCACTCGGTGCCGAGGCTGTCGGCCGGGCAGGCCTGCATCATCGGCGTCGGGGCCCTGGACTACCCGGCCGAGCGCCGCGGCTCCTCCCCCAAGGTGCTGGCCCGGGAGGGCGTGTCCAAGATCCTGACGCTGACCTCCACCTACGACCACCGCGTGATCCAGGGGGCCGGCTCCGGGGAGTTCCTGAAGCTGGTGGACCAGTACCTGCAGGGCGAGCACGGGTTCTACGACGAGATCTTCGAGGTCCTGCGCATCCCCTACGAGCCGGTGCGCTGGGCCGTGGACAACCAGGTCAACCCGGAGACGGAGATCAACAAGGTCGCCCGGATCCAGCAGCTGATCCACGCCTACCGGGTGCGCGGACACCTCATCGCGGAGACCAACCCGCTCGAGTACGTGATGCGCAAGCACCCGGACCTGAACATCGCCACCTACGGGCTGACCCTGTGGGATCTGGACCGGGAGTGGCCCACCGGCGGGTTCGGGGACGCCTCCCGGCTGCCGCTGCGCACCATCCTGCAGCTGCTGCGCGACGCCTACTGCGGCACGCTGGCCGTGGAGTACATGCACATCGAGTCCCCGCAGGAGCGGGAGTGGTTCCAGCAGCAGCTGGAGCACGGCTACACCAAGCCCAGCCGCGAGGAGCAGCTGCGGGTGCTGGGCAAGCTCAACGCCGCGGAGGCCTTCGAGACCTTCCTGCAGACCAAGTTCATCGGGCAGAAGCGCTTCTCCCTGGAGGGCGGGGAGTCCCTGATCCCGCTGCTGGACTCCATCATCTCGGGGGCCGCGGACAGCGGCCTGGCCGGGGTCGGCATCGGGATGGCCCACCGCGGGCGCCTGAACGTGCTGAGCAACATCGCCGGGAAGTCCTACGCGCAGATCTTCCGCGAGTTCGAGGGCGAGCAGGACCCGCGCCTGGTCGGCGGCTCCGGGGACGTGAAGTACCACCTGGGCACCGAGGGCGTGTTCACCTCGGATTCCGGGAACGAGACCCAGGTGTACCTGGCCGCGAACCCCTCCCACCTGGAGGCCGTGGATCCGGTGCTGGAGGGGATCGTGCGGGCCAAGCAGGACCTGCTGGACCAGGGTGCGGAGGGCGAGGCCGCCTACGGCGTGCTGCCCATCCTGGTGCACGGGGACGCGGCGATGGCCGGGCAGGGCATCGTCGCCGAGACCATGCAGATGTCCCAGCTGCGCGGGTTCACGGTGGGCGGCACGGTGCACATCGTGGTCAACAACCAGGTCGGCTTCACCACGACCCCCGGTGAGGGCCGCTCCTCGACCTACGCCACCGACGTCGCCCGGATGGTCCAGGCCCCCGTCTTCCACGTCAACGCGGATGACCCGGAGGCCGTGGTGCGCGTGGGCCGGCTGGCCTTCGAGTACCGCCAGCGCTTCCACCGCGACGTCGTCATCGACCTGCTGTGCTACCGGCGCCGCGGACACAACGAGGCCGACGACCCCTCGATGACCCAGCCGCAGATGTACCAGCTGATCGAGGCCAAGCGCTCGACCCGCAAGCTGTACACCGAGTCCCTGGTGGGCCGCGGGGACATCACCCAGGAGGAGGCGGACCGGGCGCTGAAGGACTACCAGGAGCGCCTGGAGCGGGTCTTCAAGGAGACCCACGAGGCCCAGCAGTCCAAGGCGCCCCTGGTCACCGGGGACGCGGCCGCGGTGTCGAACATCGAGCGTCCGGCGGCCCAGCAGATCGAGGACTCCGTGTACACCCCGGAGACCACGGCGATCCCGGCCGAGGCCGTGGCCCGCGTCGGGCAGGCCCACGGGCAGGCCCCCGAGGGCTTCCAGGTGCACAAGAAGCTGGGTCAGCTGCTGAAGAAGCGCCAGCAGATGGCCGAGCAGGGCGGGATCGACTGGGGCATGGGCGAGCTGATCGCCTTCGGCTCGCTGCTGATGGACGGCTTCCAGATCCGCATGTCCGGGCAGGACGTGCAGCGCGGGACGTTCACCCAGCGCCACTCGGTCCTGCACGACACCCGCTCCAACGCCGAGTGGGTGCCGCTGACGCACCTGTCCGAGGACCAGGGCAAGTTCATGATCTATAACTCCCTGCTCTCCGAGTACGGGGTGCTGGGCTTCGAGTACGGCTACTCCGTGGAGCGCCCGGACTCGCTGGTGGTGTGGGAGGCGCAGTTCGGCGACTTCTTCAACGGCGCCCAGACGATCATCGACGAGTTCATCTCCTCGGCCGAGCAGAAGTGGGCCCAGCGCTCCTCGCTGGTGCTGATGCTGCCGCACGGCTACGAGGGGATGGGTCCGGATCACTCCTCGGCGCGCATGGAGCGGTTCCTGCAGCTGTGCGCGGAGTCGAACATGACCGTCGCGGTGCCCTCGACCCCGGCCAACCACGCGCACCTGCTGCGCCGGCAGGCCTACTCCCGCCCGCACCGTCCGCTGGTGATCATGACGCCGAAGCAGCTGCTGCGCCTGAAGGCCGCGACCTCCTCGGTCGAGGACTTCACCCAGGGTGAGTTCCAGGAGGTCATCCCGGATCAGGGCGGGCTGACCGACGCCGCGGTGACGAAGGTCGTGCTGGTCTCCGGGCGGCTGTACTACGACCTGGCCGCCCGCCGGGAGAAGCTGGGCCGCCAGGATGTGGCGATCGTGCGGGTCGAGCAGCTGTACCCGCTGCCGGCGGATCAGATCAAGGAGCAGCTGGCCCGCTACGCCGGGGCCGAGGTGATCTGGGCCCAGGATGAGCCCGCCAACCAGGGTCAGTGGCCCTTCATGGTGGTCAACCTGCTGCCGCTGCTGGATCGGCAGGTGCGGCTCATCTCCCGTCCGGCCTCGGCCTCCCCCGCCACCGGGGTGGGCAAGCGCCACCAGGCCGAGCTGGAGCACCTGGTCGCCCAGATCTTCGAGAGCTGACCCGAGGCACCTCCCGGCGCGCCCGTCCCCGCGGGGGCGGCGTGCCGGGAGGTGAGCCTGTGCCGCAAACCGTCTATCGTGGGGTCCTGAAGACCCGGCCCGCACCCTGTCCGTCGGGGCCGCCTCCTTCGGGGGCGGCCCCCGTCCGGGTCAGCGGGACGTCCAAGACGACAGAAAGAGACTCGTGGAGCAACGAAACATCCGCATCGTGGCAGTCGGCGATGACCTCCTGGCCGGGATCGGCGATCCCCGCGCGCTGGGCTGGTTCGGCCGGGTCATGGCCCGCACCCCGCGGAACGTCGCGCCCCTGGTGTCCTACACCCTGGCCGCTCCCGGCGAGGGCAGCGAGGCGCTGAACGAGCGCTGGTTCGAGGAGGCGAGCCGCCGCTTCGCCGCGGGGGCGGATAACCGCTTGGTCATCGCACCCTCGGCCTTCGACATCGACACCGGGATCACCTCGGCCCGCAGCCGCCTGAACCTGGCCAACATGGTGGATCTGGCCTCCCAGAACAGCATCAAGGTGCTCGTCGTCGGCCCCCCGCCCACGCTGGATGCTGAGCGCAACCGGCGCATCGCGGACCTGAACGCCGCCTACGCGGACGTGACCACCCGGCGCCGCCACGTGTACGTGGACACCTTCAACCCGCTGCAGCACCACGAGCAGTGGCGCCAGGACCTGGCGGCCAACGACGGTCGGCCCGGTCAGGCCGGCTACGGGCTGATGGCCTGGCTGGTGCTGCACCGCGGCTGGTACTCCTGGCTGCAGCTGCCCGAGCAGCACTAGCCCGACGACGCCGCCGCGGTGCCGACCGAGCACTCCCGGGTGCACCGGGTGCCGCGGGTGTGCCAGAATGGTGGGAGGTGCCCGCGGTGCGCGGGCGAACACAGACACCGCTTCCGCCCACCCCCGGGCCGGGCGGAGCATGCTATGAAGGAGGCCCGCTGATGAGCAAGCGCGGACGCAAGCGCAAGGATCGCCGCAAGAACGCCGCCAACCACGGCAAGCGGCCCAACGCCTGAGGACGCCGCGGCGGTCGATGACCGCAGCGGCACGCGAAGGGGCCGGGAGGATCAGTTGATCCTCCCGGCCCCTTCGCGTCTCTGCCCTTCCGTGTCTCTGCGGCTTCGGGCCCCCGCCCCGCCGCTCCCCCGCCTCCCGGGACACCGGGTCTCGACGGGGCGCGGCGCGGGATCAGTCAGTGGCCGTGGTCGGCGGTCTGGGGGCTGGCCCGCACGGCGTCGATCTTGGCCAGGATGGACTCCTTCAGCGCCTCCGGGGCGGGTTCGGCGCACGAGCGGCGCACGGCCGAGCGGATCAGCCGCTCGAGGTCGTACTCCCGGGAACAGGTCTCGCATTCCTCCAGGTGCGCACGGATCTCCGCGATGTCCTCGGCGGACAGGGCCCCGTCGAGGTACTCGTAGATGCGGTGCATCTGCTCCTCACGGCACTGCGCGTCCTTGCACTCGGACATGGTCCTCACTTCCTTCGGGTTCTCACTGCCGGGCCCCGTCCGGGGCGCCGTCGGCAGCCGGTGTGCTCTCGGTGCCGCGCGATCGGCCGGAACGGCCGCCACGGCGAGTCGAGGTCTTGGGTGTGGTGTCGAAGCCGCGCTCGGCGGCGTAGTCGGAGAGCTTCTCGCGCAGCAGCCGGCGCCCCCGGTGCAGCCGCGACATCACGGTGCCGATCGGGATGTCCAGGATCTCGGCGATCTCCTTGTACGCGAAGCCCTCGACGTCCGAGTAGTACACGGCCATGCGGAAGTCCTCCGGGATCGCCTGCAGGGCCTCCTTCACGTCCGTGTCCGGCAGGTGATCCAGGGCTTCGCTCTCCGCGGACTTCAGCCCCGTGGAGGTGTGGGCCGAGGCCTGCGCGAGCTGCCAGTCCTCCACGGTGTCCGTGTTGGCCTGGTGCGGCTCCCGCTGGCGCTTGCGGTAGAGGTTGATGTACGTGTTCGTCAGGATCCGGTACAGCCAGGCCTTCAGATTCGTGCCGGGCTTGTACTGGTGGAAGGCGGAGAAGGCCTTGGTGTAGGCCTCCTGGACGAGATCCTGCGCGTCGGCCGGGTTGCGGGTCATCCGCAGGGCGGCAGCGTAGAGCTGGTCCAGGTATTGCATCGCGTCCCGCTCGAACCGGAGCTTGCGCTCCTGGGCCGATTCCTGGGACAGGTCGATCGTGTCCACGGATTCCCTTCGCCTCGCCGTCGGTGTGCTCGTCGCTCCAGTCTACGAGACCGGGAGGGTTCGCTCCCCTGCTCGCCCGCATCGCCGGGCACCTCCTTTCCGTGGGCGCTGGCCGCGCGCCGACGCCATCGGCTTCGGCGCGTCTCGTGCAGTCCAACAACCGGGATCCCGGGGCGTATTCCGCCGGGAGCCCGAGGCGATCCCGACACCGAGACCCGGCGTCGGCCCCGCTGCGGCACCCGTGGATCCGATCACATAGACTGGGCAGGGAAACCACGCGGGTGCGCCGCGACCCGGCCCGAAGACGCCGGTGTCCGCGAGCGCCCCACCGAGGAGGAACCATGTCCCTGATCCGCAAGTTCGCCCGGCCCCTCCTGGCCTCGACCTTCGTCTACGACGGCCTGCAGCGGCTGCGCGCCCCCGAGGGGCAGGAGTACCTGAAGCCCCTGGTGGACACCGCCGCCACCGCCGTGCCCCAGCTGCGTCCGCTGAAGGGCCAGGAGCAGCTGATCGGCCAGGCCGCGGCCGGCGCGCAGATCGGGGCCGCCGCCCTGTTCGGGCTGGGTCGCTTCCCCCGCCTGTCCTCCGCCGTGCTGCTGGCCGCCGGCGCCCTGAACGCCTACACGGACTTCCGCCGCGACCAGGCCCGCCACGAGGACGCCCTCGTCGCCGGCACCCTGAAGAACGTCTCCCTGGTGGGTGCGGTGGCCCTGACCGCCGTGGACACCGAGGGCAGCCCCTCCCTGAAGTGGCGGGCCGAGAAGCTCGGTCACGACGTCGCCAAGAAGACCGACAAGATCACCAAGGACGTGAAGAAGAAGTCCGAGGACCTGCTGAGCTGAGCCCGGCAAGACGCCGCCCGCAGCAGGAAGAGCGCAGGGCCCCGCCGGGCACGGCGGGGCCCTGCCGCGCACCATCCCCACCGCAGCCGGGTCGAGCCCGGCGCCGACCCAGGAGGATCCCGCCCGATCGTGAGCCCCCGTCACCCCGCCTCCGACCCGCAGCCGCATCACCCCGACCCCGCCGGGGCGACCGAGCACACGACTTCCGCCTCCGCCGATCCGATCCCCGATCCCTGGCCGGCCCCGCACCGCGGGACCGAGGGCCCGGTGCGCGCCGTCGTGGCGGTTCCCGGCTCCAAGTCCCTGACCAACCGCCACCTGCTGCTGGCCGCCATAGCCGACGCCCCGATGCGCATCCGCGGCGCTCTGGACTCGCGGGACTCCCGGCTGATGATCGACGCTCTGCGGGCCCTGGGCGCGCGCATCGAGCAGGAGGGGCGGGACCTGCTGATCACCCCGGTGCCCGAGGAGCCCTCGGGTCAGCCCGCCGTGATCGACGCCGGGCTGGCCGGCACGGTCATGCGCTTCATCCCCCCGCTGGCCGCGGCGCTGGGCCGCGGCCTCGTGCTGGACGGGGACGCGGCGGCCCGCAAGCGCCCGATGGGCCCGGTCCTGGAGGCCGTGCGCCAGCTGGGTGCCCGGGTGCACGAGGACGGCGAGGCGGGGGCCCTGCCGGTGCGGATCGTGCCCGGGACCGGCCCGGCCGCGTCCGAGCTGCGCATCGATGCCAGCGGATCCAGCCAGTTCCTCTCCGGGGTGCTGCTGGCGGCCGCCCTGCTGCCGGGGGGTCTCACGGTCCGCCACGTGGGTGAGCAGCTGCCCTCGGTGCCGCACGTGCGGATGACGGTGCAGGTGCTCGCCGAGTACGGCATCGACGTCGCCCACCCGGACCCGACCACGTGGGTGGTGCCCGCCGGGCGTCCGCGGGCCCACGACGCGGTGATCGAACCCGACCTGTCCAACGCCGGCCCGTTCCTGGCCGCCGCGGTGGTCACCGGCGGCGACGTCGAGATCCCCGACTGGCCGCAGCGCACCACGCAGGGCGGAGACGCCTGGCGGGAGCTGCTGCCCCGCTTCGGGGCGAGCGTGCGGCGCACGCCCGACGGCGGCCTGCGGGTCACCGGGCCCGCGGGCGGGGCGCGCGCGCTCACCGCACCGGGTGAGATCGACCTGCGCGCCGCCGGGGAGATCGCTCCGACCGTCGCGGCGATCGCGGCCCTGTGCCCGGGGACCACGCGCCTGAGCGGCATCGCGCACCTGCGCGGACACGAGACCGATCGGCTCGCCGCCCTGGCCGCGGAGCTGACCCGCCTCGGGGCCGGCACCGAGGAGACGGCCGACGGGCTGGTCATCACCGGGCCCGCGCACCGGGCGACCCGGATGCGCACCTACGAGGACCACCGGATGGCCACCGCCGCGGCCGTGCTCGGCCTCATCGTGCCCGGGGTGCTCGTGGAGAACGTCGCCACCACCGGCAAGACCCTGCCGGACTTCCCGGGCCTGTGGCGCCGGATGCTCGGGGAGGAGCGGGCATGAGCCGGGGCATCCGCGGCTGGGACGAGTCCGATGTGCGCGTCCGCGCCAACAAGCGCGGCTCGCGCCCGCGCACCAAGGAGCGTCCGGCCCACGAGGACGCCGTCATCGGCCGGGTCGTGACCGTGGACCGCGGCCGCTACACCGCACGGATCGGCGAGGGCTCGACCGCTCGCGAGGTCACCGCCGTGCGGGCGAAGGACCTGCGGCGCACCCCCGTGGTCACCGGGGATCTGGTCGGGCTGGTCGGGGACGTCACGGGGGATCCGGGGAGTCTGGCGCGGCTGGTGCGCGTCCAGCCGCGGGAGACCGTGCTGCGGCGCAGCGCGGATGACACGGACCCGGTGGAGCGGGTGGTCGTCGCCAACGCGCAGATCCTGGTGATCGTCACCGCGGCCGCGGATCCGCAGCCGCGCACGGGCTTCGTCGATCGCTCCATCGTCGCGGCCGTGCACGCCGGGCTGCGCCCGGTGCTGTGCGTGACCAAGACCGATCTGGCCGACCCCGCGCCGCTGCTGTCCTACTACGCCGGCACCGACCTGCCCATCCTGCTCAGCCGCCGGGACGAGGCGCCCGAGGCGGCGCCGGAGACACCGGCGGCTCCGGCGAAAGCGACCGACGACGCGGCTGCCGACGACGCAGCTGCCATCGACGAGGCACAGAGCCGGAGCCTGCCCCTGGACGGGCGGCTGCTGGCGGATCTGCGGGCGCTGCTGGATGGCCGGGTCTCCGTGCTGCTGGGTCACTCCGGCGTCGGCAAGTCCACGCTGGTCAACGCCCTGACCGGGGCGCGCCGCTCGACCGGCGGGGTCAACGCCGTGACCGGCCGGGGACGCCACACCTCCTCCTCCGCCCTGGCGCTGCAGCCGGCCTGGGGCGAGCCTGGCACGTGGATCATCGACACCCCGGGCATCCGCTCCTTCGGCCTGGCCCACGTGCCCGCCGAGGGCATCGTCGCCGCCTTCGAGGACCTGGCCCCCGGAGCGGCGGCCTGTCCCAAGGGCTGCACCCATGCCGCGGACGCGATCGGCTGCGGCATCGCCGAGCGGGTGGCCTCGAGGGCGGCGGGCCCTGCCGGTGCGGCCCGGCTGGACTCCCTGCGCCGGCTGCTCGGGGTGGAGGCGCCCGACGGCGTGGCGGGGACCAAGCGCTTGGGGGCCGGGGCCGACGAGGATCCCGTGCGATAGCCTGGTGGCCATGACTGCGACCAGCCCCTACAACGACGATCTGCGCCTGGCGCACGTCATCGCCGATGCCGTGGACCGCTACACCCTCGCGCGGTTCCAGGCCCAGGACTTCACCGTGGAGACCAAACCGGATCTGACCCCGGTGACGGAGGCGGACCGCGAGGCCGAGCAGCTGATCCGCTCGCATCTGGCCCGGGCCCGCACCCGGGATGCGGTGCTGGGCGAGGAGTTCGGCGCCAGCGGCTCCTCCCCCCGCCAGTGGGTCATCGACCCGATCGACGGGACGAAGAACTACGTCCGCGGGGTCCCGGTGTGGGCGACGCTGATCGCGCTGCTGGATCAGGGCGAGCCCGTGGTCGGTCTGGTCTCCGCCCCGGCCCTGCAGCGGCGCTGGTGGGCCGCATCGGGTTCGGGCGCGTACACCGGCCGGTCTCTGGCGAAGGCCCAGCGCATCCGGGTCTCGGAGGTCACCGACCTCGCCGACGCCTCGCTGTCCTTCTCCTCGCTGAGCGGCTGGCGCCAGCTGGGGCTGCGGGAGCGGTTCCTGGAGCTGACGGATGCGGTGTGGCGGGTGCGCGGCTTCGGGGATTTCTGGTCGCACTGCCTGGTGGCCGAAGGCAGCGCGGACCTCTCCGCCGAGCCCGAGCTGAACCTGCACGATATGGCCGCCCTGGTGCCGATCGTCACCGAGGCCGGCGGGCGCTTCACCGCCCTGGACGGCACCCCCGGCCCGCACGGGGGCAGCGCGCTGGTCAGCAACGGCGCCCTGCACGAGGCGGCCCTGGATCTGCTGGGCACCCGGGCCGAGTCCCGGGACTGACCCCCTGAGATACCGGATGCGTGAGAAGCCGGGGATCGTGCTGAGATACCGCACGGCGGGACGCATCTGAAGCACCAACAGCGCATCTCAACAGAAACCCGCCCGCTCCCGAGTGTGCAGCGACCCCCGCGCCCCTCACGGGGCGCGGGGGTCGCTGCGGTTCCCGGGTCGAACCGGGTCAGATGCCGATGCCGTCCTGGACGCACTGCTCGTAGCCGTACGAATCCGGGGAGCCGCACTCCTCGGAGACCTCGGCGTACAGGGCCGCGACGAGGACGATCATGAGGATCCCGAGGATCAGCCCCAGGCCGCCGGTGCACAGACCGATGATGCCCATGACCTTCCCTGAGCCGCCGCGGGTCCCGGAGCGACCCACCGCGCGCAGGGCGAGGATGCCCAGGACGATCGCGGCGATCGCGGCCAGCATCGGCAGGTAGAGCCAGAAGAAGACGAGGCTGACCCCGCCGCAGATCAGCGAAGCCAGTCCGAGCCCCCAGCCGGCCGGGCGTCCACCGACGGAGCCCGGCACCCCATAGGAGGCCCCGTACGGGGCGTAGGCGGCGGGGTATCCGGAGGATGAGGATTCGCCGTAGCCCTGCGGGGCGGAGGTCGCGCCGACGCCGGGACCGGTCTGGGAGGGCTGCCCGTAGCCGTACGGGGCGTAGGAGGACTGGCCGTCGTTCTGTCCGTAGCCGTTCGAGGCGTAGCCGTTCTGCCCATAGCTGTTCTGCCCGTAGCCGCTCTGGCCGTAGGAAGGCTGACCAGAGGAGGGCTGCTGCCCGTAGCCGTACGGGGCGTAGGGCGGCTGGCCGCCGCCGGCTTGTCCGGAGGGGCCCTGTCCGTAGGGAGTCTGGCCGGAGCTCGCCTGCTCCTCGCCGGTGCGCTCGGAGGCGGCCTGGCCGTATCGGGGTGGGGTCGAGGCGCTCTCGCCGGGGGTCCCGGCGGCGTCGTTCTGGGAATCGCGGGGGTTCTCGGTCATGGCTCCTCCTGGAAGGTGGTCGCGGGATGGTGTGGGTACGGGGCGAAAGGGTGCCTTAACGACCGTGAGGCGCGGCATCGATCCCTCACGGGAACGACGCCGCGCCTCACGGCGACGGGGTGGAGATGCGGGGAATCGAACCCCGGTCCGATGCAGGATTGGCAGGGTTTCTCCGGGCGCAGTGTGCGTCACGGTGTTCTCGGCTCCGGCACTCCCGCACACGGGTTGCCGCCGAACCTATCCGCATGAGTGTTCCCCAGCCCCCTGCGGAGAGGGACTGGAGCAGTGGCTTCCTCAGCTGATGCTAGGAACCGGGGCGGAAGCGACCCCGGGCTAGCAGACTGCTCAGGCTACTTACGCAGCGAGAGCGAAGTCAGTGCGCTTTTCAGATTTGGCACTTATTGGTGTGCAGAGGACATTAACGAGATGACTCTGCGTTCTCGGCCCGCTTCACCTGCCGCAGCTGGCATCGTCGAAACCGATCATCCCCGTATGCGATTCTCAATCAGCATCCGCACCGCGACGGGACCGGAGGGCCCGTCGGTGATGCGGTTCCTCCTACTCTACCGCCTCGACGCGCGGAGGGGAAGGGGCTCAGCCGAGGTTCCGGTAGCGCATCGCCCGCTGGGCCTCACGCTTGTCCTGCGCCTCGCGCAGGGCGTGGCGCTTGTCGTACTCCCGCTTGCCCTGGGCCAGGGCGATCTCCACCTTGGCCCGCCCGTCCCGGAAGTACAGCTGCAGCGGGATGATCGTGTAGCCGGTCTCCTTGCCCTTCTGCTCCAGGCGCCGCAGCTCGGTGCGGTGCAGCAGCAGCTTGCGGCGGCGTCGGGCGGCGTGATTGGTCCAGGAGCCGTGCCCGTACTCGGCGATGTGGATGTTCTCCAGCCACAGCTCGCCACCGGTGAACTGGCAGAAGCCGTCCACGATGGAGGCCCCGCCGTCGCGCAGGGACTTCACCTCGGTGCCCAGCAGGACGACGCCGGCCTCGTAGGTGTCGATGAGGTTGTAGTCGTGCCGGGCCCGGCGGTTCGTCGCGATGACCTGGCGCCCGTCGGCCGTCTCGCGCAGGCCCTTCTTCTTCTTGGTCGCTGCCATTCCTCGGTCTCAGTCGTTCTGTTCGTGGCGGGTCCCGGCCCGCCAGCGGATCCCGGCGTCGATGAAGTCCTCGATGTTCCCGTCGAACACGGCCGCCGGGTTGCCCTGCTCGTGATTGGTCCGCAGGTCCTTGACCATCTGGTACGGATTGAGCACGTAGGAGCGCATCTGATCCCCCCAGGAGGCCTTGACGTCCCCGGCCAGCTCCTTCTTCTTGGCGTTCTCCTCCTCCCGCCGCTGCAGCAGCAGGCGGGACTGGAGCACGCGCAGGGCGGCGGCGCGGTTCTGGATCTGGGACTTCTCGTTCTGCATGGACACCACGATGCCGGTGGGGATGTGGGTCATGCGCACCGCGGAGTCCGTGGTGTTCACGGACTGCCCGCCGGGCCCGGAGGAGCGGAACACATCCACCTTGATCTCGTTCTCCGGGATCTCGATGGAGTCGGTCTGCTCGATCAGCGGGATGACCTCCACCGCGGCGAAGGAGGTCTGGCGCCGGCCCTGGTTGTCGAAGGGGCTGATGCGCACCAGCCGGTGCGTGCCGGCCTCCACGGACAGCCGCCCGAAGGAGTAGGGGGCCTTGACCTCGAAGGTCGCGGACTTCAGCCCGGCCTCCTCGGCGTAGGAGGTGTCCAGGACCTTGGTGGGGTACCCGTTCTTCTCCGCCCAGCGCAGGTACATGCGCATGAGCATCTCCGCGAAGTCCGCGGCGTCCACTCCCCCGGCCCCGGCGCGGATGGTCACCACGGCCTCACGGGGGTCGTACTCCCCGGAGAGCAGGGTGACGACCTCCAGGTCCGTCAGCGCCTTGGAGATCGAGGCCAGCTCGGTCTCGGCCTCGGCGAGCATCTCCGGGGCGTCCTCCTCCGCGGCCAGCTCCACCATGGTCTCCAGGTCCTCGATGCGCCCGCCCAGTCGGGTCAGCCGCTCCAGTTCGGACTGCTTGTGCGAGAGCTGGGAGGTGACCGCCTGGGCGGCGTCGGGATCATCCCAGAGATCCGGGGCCGCGGCGGCTTCCGAGAGCCGGGCGATGTCCTCGCGCAGGGCCGGGACGTCGCTGACCTGCTCGATCTGGGAGTACGTGTCCCGCAGCTGCTGGATCTCGGCGGTGAAGTCGGTGGAAGCCATAGGGCCCCATTCTAGCCGATGCCGACTGGGCGGGCCCCGAAGACTCCGGGGTCTCGTGGGCGGCCGAGGCGATCAGCACGCTCGTCGAGTCCCCGGCGGGGATCTTTCCGAAGGCGTCATTCACCACCGCCCGTCACCGTCACTGCGAACCGGGATCTGGCGTCGGCGCGCCGGGACGAGCTCACCCGATCCGCTCAGCTGGCCCCTTGCTCCGGAACGACGACTCAGCGGGTGAGCACCACTCGGGCGCTGCTCTCGGCCCGGATCCGCACCCCGTCGGGCACGACCCACCCGACCAGCGGCGGGTGGGCTCGCGCCGTGAGCTCGACCCTCGCGGTGCTCGCGTCCACGGCCCCGGTGCCCGGGGCGATGGCCACGGCATCCACCCCGTGGCCGACTCCTCCGATCACCTCCTGCGTGGCCGTGGTCACCTGTCCCGGATCCAGCATGACCCCGGATTGAGCTCCGTCCGCATCGAAGCCGGCGACCCGAGTGGTGGCGGCGTCCGCGCACTGGTCCGCCAGCAGCTGCAGCTTGCGCTGCTCGATGTACACGGAGCTGACGGCCATGACGGTGACGCTGAGCAGCAGCAGAATCACGCACAGCCCGAGGGCCAGGACCCCGACGGCTCCGCGCTCCGCCTCCTCGCCCCGGGTGCCGGCCCGCCGCCGACTCACCGTGCCTGGCGCCCGCGGTGCTCCGGCACGGCGGCCTCCGGCGGGCGTCATGCGGTCGGTGATGCTCATTCGTACTTCCCTCCCCAGGAGGCCAGCTCCGAGGTCATGGTCATGACACCGCGATCCGAGACCCAGCCGAGCAGCGGGGCATCCACCCCGACGCTGACCCGGACCCGGATGCTGCGCTGGCCCGAGCAGTCTCCGACGCAGGACAGCTCGGCGCTCACCTGCTGCGGGTCCACGCCGTAGTCGCGGGCCGCGAAGCGGGCGGCCTCCTGCGCCGCGGCACCGGAGACCTCCGAGCGATCCCCGGCCTCGATGACCTGCAGGGACTGCTGGGCCGCGGCGACCGCCGCGTAGGCCCCCGACTGGGCGTGGGAGATGGCCAGCAGGGCGTAGACCGTCGGGATCATCAGCATGACGGCGAGGAAGACGAACTCGATGATCGCGTTGCCCCGCTCGGCCGCGTGCCGGCCCCGCGGCTCAGGGGAGGATCGCATGGCCGCTGACCTCGATCCCCTCCGCCGGTCCCCACGGTCCCAGGACGGGCAGGGGCGTGGCGACCGTGATCTGCAGGACGCGCTGCGCGCCGTCGGAGGTCACCGAGGCCCGCACATCCTGGGCGTATCGCTGCGGCAGGGAGGCGCTCAGGATCTCCCGGGTCCGCTCCGCGCCGTCCTGGGGAGTCCGGTCGCGCAGGGCCCCATAGCGCGCGCCCGTCGAGCTGGCGTCCTGCACTGTGTTGCGCACGTGCAGGGCGAAGCCGATCTGCAGGCAGGCCATGAACAGCAGCATCAGCACGGCGCTGACCATGACGAACTCGGCCACGGCCGAGCCGCGCTGCGGGTCACCCTCCGCATCCGCCCCCGGCCCTCCCACACCGCGGCCTGCACGGGGCCGCTGCCCGACGCCGCGGATCCCGCGGGAGGCGGCGCCGGGGCCGCCGCGGACCATGCTCAGCCCACCTTGCTCATGGCGTTGTTGAACATGCCGGTCAGCGCGGGGATGGCGATGGCCAGCAGGGCGGCGACGAGCAGGGCGCTCATCATCGTGATCATCACCCAGCCCGGCACGTCCCCGCGGTCCCGGGATTCCCCGGGCTGGGGACGCAGCCGCAGGCTCAGCGCGTGCACGGCGGCCAGCAGGGTCAGGGTGAGGGTGCGGAGGGTTCTCATGATGTCGTCCTTTCCGGGACAGTCGGGTAATGGATGGGGAAGCTCTGAAGGGGTCTCACAGGCCGATGTCGATCGCTGCGAGACCGGGGAAGACGGCGAAGACCACGGTCAGCGGGAGGATGAGGAAGACGACGGGGGCCATCATCGCGATCTCCTTCTTGCCGGCGACCTCCATGAGGTCGCGCTTGGCCTGATCGCGGACGTCCTGGGCCTGGGAGCGCAGCACATCGGCCAGGGGCGTGCCGCGTTCGATCGCGACGGTGATCCCGTCGACGAAGCGGGACAGGGAGGGCAGGTCGATGCGCTGGGCGAAGGCCTGCATCGCCTCGACCACACCGACCCCCGCCCGGGCGTCGGCCAGCACGCTGCGGAACTCCTCGCTGAGCTCGCCGTCCGAGCTGCGGCAGATCCGCTCCAGGGCCGCCAGCGCGGACTCCCCCGCCGTGACGGACAGGGCCATCAGCTCCGCGATGACCGGGAACTCCCCGAGCATCCGCTTCTCGCGGGCGGTGATCCGGCGGGAGAGCAAGTAATCGCGGATCATGAACCCGCACACCGCGCACACCCCGACCAGGACGAGACCGGGCAGCGCGCCGATCACGTGGTTCGCCCACCCCAGGGCCACCAGGAGCAGCCCGACCCCCGCTGCGGCCGCGGCGCACATCAGCTGCTCTCCGCGGAACTCGACCGGGGAGATCCGAGCCCCGGCCTTGATCAGCCGCCGCTGCAGCGCTCGGGTCTCGGCCGGTCCTCCGCGCAGCAGCCGGCCCGCCGCCAGCCGCTGCACCAGGGGTCGCAGCACCCGGACGAAGGCGTTTCCCAGATCGGAGGCGTCGGGAGCCTCGCTGAGCAGGGAGGAGCGCAGGCCCGCGGAGCGCAGCTGCGGAGCGACGCGCTCCGCGAAGGTGATCCGGCGCCGCTGCGGCAGCCCGGCCCAGATCAGCCCCAGCCCCAGGGCCAGCATCAGCCCCAGCAGGATCAGCGCGGACAGCGGTGTGCTCGTCATCGCAGCACCCTCCGATCCGGGGGCAGCGCTCCGATGCGGAGCATGAGGCGGTAGGCCAGCACGGAGATCCCAGCCCCGCCGAGCATCACCACGTACCCGGTCAGGGAGTTGTAGGCCTGCAGGGCGGCCGGCTGCGTGGTCATGAGCAGCAGCACGATCCAGGGGGCGGCGATGGCCAGTCGGGCGGCGTTGACCGTCCACGATTGGCGGGCCTCCAGCTCGGCCCGGGTGCGGCTGTTCTCCCGCAGGAAACCCGCCAGCGTGCCCAGGAGTCTGCCCAGATCGGTGCCGCCGACCTCGCGGGTGACGCGCAGGGCCTCGACGATGTTATCCGCGATGGGATCCGACATCCGCTCCTTGAAGCGGTTGATGCACCCGTTGAAGTCCCCCGTCGCCCGGTAATCCGTGGCGAAGGCCGCGAACGCCGGCTTCAGCTGCTCCGGACCGCGGTACTGCAGCTGGATCATCGCCTCCGGCAGCGACAGCCCGGCCCGGATCGCGGAGCGCAGATGATCCACCACATCCGGCCAGAGCCGGCGCACCCGGGCATCGCGCTGCCGCGCCTGCCAGGCCACCAGCCCCCACGGGGCCCATGCCCCCAGCACCGCCGCGCAGGCACCCAGGGCATAGATCTGGGTCAGCGCCAGCGCGCCCAGCCCACACACCAGACAGCTTGCGGCGCACAGCCCCAGGAAGCCGCGCACCGAGACCCGATCCACCCCCGCGTGGCGCAGGGCCACGAGGATCCGGGAGGTGCGCACCGGGCGGATCCGCGTCGTCGTCGGGCGCGTCCAGCAGGCGCTCCACACCAGCAGCAGCCCGATGCCCAGCAGCAGGCCGACGGCGGCGCTCATCGGGCCGCCTCCTCGGACAGATCCGCCGCGGGTAGCAGACCCTCCGTGCCGATCCCGCGGGTCTCGAACTTCAGGGAGCTGGGCACCTCGGCGGCGGTGCACACCAGCTCCGCGGCCATCCCGCCGATCCTGCGGAACATCGGCGAGGTCTCGATGACGCCGTTCTCCACCCGCTGCCCGATCGCCAGGATCTCCTGGACCCGTCGGGTCCCACCCGGTTCCCGCCCGCAGTGCACGACGAGATCGAAGCAGGAGGCGACGGTGGGCACCACGAACTGGCTACTGATGTTCTCCCCGGCCAGCAGGGGCAGGGTGCAGATCTTGGTCACCGCGTCCCGGGCGGAGTTCGCGTGGATCGTGCACAGCCCCGGCAGCCCCGAGTTCAAGGCGATGAGCATGTCCAGGGCCTCCGCCTCGCGCACCTCCCCCACGATCAGCCGGTCCGGGCGCATCCGCAGCGCCTCCTTGACCAGACGCCGCAGGGGGATCTCCCCGTGGCCCTCCAGATTGGGCTGGCGACACTGCATGTTCACGACGTCGCGCAGCGGGACCTTCAGCTCGAAGATCTCCTCCACCGTGACCACCCGCTCCCGGGCGCCGATGCTGGCCGTGAGGCAGTTGAGCATGGTCGTCTTCCCGGCCTGAGTCGCCCCGGAGACCAGGATGTTCAGCCCCGCCCGCACCGCCGCGTCCAGGAAGCGGGCGGCCTCCGGAGACAGGGAGCCCAGGCCCACCAGATCCTGCAGCCGGCGGGCGCGGGCCACGAACTTGCGGATGTTCACGGACCAGTGCGTGCGGGTGATGTCCGGGATGGCCACGTGCAGCCGGGAGCCGTCCGGCAGGGAGGCGTCCACGAAGGGGCTGGACAGGTCCAGGCGCCGTCCCGAGCTGTTGAGCATCCGCTCCACCAGGTGCCGGATGCCCTCCGGGCTCAGCTGCATCCCGGTCAGCTGCGAATCCCCACCCCGGGAGACGAAGACCGAATCCGGCGCGTTGATCCAGATCTCCTCGACCGTCGGGTCATCCAGGTAGGGCTGCAGCGGCCCGAACCCCGTGATCGCGTCGTTGAGCCGGCGCTGGGCCTCCTCCGCCTCGCCCAGCGGCGGCAAGGTGCTCATCGCCGCCTTCTCCTCGTACTCGCGCACGGCCGTGCGGATCAGCTCCCGCACCCGCTCGGCGTCGCCGAGGGGATCCAGCCCCTGACGGCGCACCATCTCCCGGACATCGGCCTCGACGAGGCCCAGGGCCTCACCCGAGCCCCGGCTCTGAGCTCTGACGGCGGCAGCGACCATGACCTCCCCCTTGTGTCGCCTGGATCACTTGTAGAGAGAAGATACAGGAGATCCGCCGACATTCAAGGGGCCGGTCTCATACCTGTGGACAGTGATCCGGGCTCGACCTCCCCCGTGAGACGGCATCGGGCCCGGCCCCTCCAGCGGGAAGGGGCCGGGCCCGAGAGGCCGTGGCGGCAGCGAAAGGCGCGGGAGGATCAGCCGCGCAGGTGCTTCACCGCCTCCTCGATGGCGCCGTCCTTGACCACGTGGCCTTTCTCCAGGACCACGCCGCGCTCGCACAGCCGGGAGACCATGTCCAGGTCGTGGGAGACCACCACCAGCGTCTTCCCCCGCTCGGAGAGCTCCTTGATCTTGCGGATGCACTTCTTCTGGAAGGGCTCATCGCCCACCGCGAGGATCTCATCCACCAGGAAGATCTCCGGATCCGTGTGCACCGCGACCGCGAAGGCCAGACGCAGGTACATGCCGGAGGAGTAGAACTTCACCTCGGTGTCGATGAAGTCCGCGATCTCGGAGAACTCCACGATCGAGTCGAAGTTCGCGTCGATCTCCTCCTTGGTCATCCCGAGGATCGCCCCGTTCAGGTACACGTTGTCCCGCCCGGTCAGGTCCGGATGGAATCCGGCGCCTACCTCGATCAGCCCCGCGATGCGCCCGCGGGTGCGGATGTCCCCCTCATCGGGATGCATGACCCCGGAGATCAGCTTCAGCAGGGTGGATTTCCCGGAGCCGTTCAGGCCCAGCAGCGCGACCCGCTCCCCCTGGTGGATCTCCAGGGAGACCCCGTCCAGGGCGCGGAACTTCTCCGAGAGGTCCCCCTTGCGGCCCTTGATCAGCCACACGAAGGCCTCCTTCATCGACCGGGTGTGGCGCAGCACGAACTTCTTGACCACGTGCTCGATGCGGATGACCACCGGCTCGGTGGAGGGGGAATAGGGCTCCCGGGGCGCGGACAGCTCCGGGTCGTCGTCGATCCAAGACACAGCGAATCAGAGCTCCTGGGCGAAGTTGCCCTCGAAGGCCCGGAAGAGCAGGTCCCCCAGGAACACGAAGGCGAAGGCGATCACGAAGGCCACCGGCGTCCAGACGCTGAGCAGGTGCGGATACACGTACCACGACGCCGGGTCCGGCCCGTGCAGGGTCGCGCTCCAGAAGGCGTAGTGGAACAGCTCCACCGAGATCGTGATCGGATTGATCATGTACAGGTGCAGCAGCCAGGCGCTGGCCTTCTCCTGGACCATCGTCCAGGAGTACATGATCGGCGAGAGCCAGGTCAGCATCATCACCAGCAGATCCACGATGTTCTCCGAATCCCGGAAGAACACGTTGGCCACCCCGAAGATCAGCCCCAGCCCGTAGGAGAACACCGAGATCAGCACGATGCCGGCCAGCGCCGCGCCGATCTGCTTGGGGCCCGGGTGCCAGCCCACCGCGAAGCAGGCGATGAGCAGGACCAGCAGCTGCGGGACGAAGTGGATCAGCCCCACCCAGATGGTGGAGACCGAGAACAGCTCCCGCGGCAGGTAGATCTTCTTGATCAGCGCCCCGTTGCCCACGAAGCAGCGCGCCCCGTTGCCGAAGGCCTCGCCGAAGAAGTTGATGAGGATGATCCCGGAGAACAGGTAGACGGCGTAGTTCTCCAGTCCCTTGTTCAGGCCCAGGAACACCCCCAGCGCCAGGTAGAACACCAGGAACTGGACCCCGGGCTTGATGTAGGACCACACGATCCCCAGCACCGAGCCTCGGTAGCGGACCTGGATCTCCTTATCCACCAGGAGCTTGAGCAGGAATCTGTTCTTGAACACGTCCATGAGCCCCCGGCCGCGGCCGGGGGTCTGGAACTCGCGTGCGCTGATGTCGGTCATCGGGTGATCTCGGAGTCCGTATGCTCGTCGAAGGTCTTCTTCCACGCCTCGAAGGAGGTGATCCGGGGCGCGGCCTCGCGGTACTGCTCGCGCAGCCGGGGCCACTGGCGCAGGATCTGGGCGTGCAGGCGGGTGGCCTCGGTCAGCTTGGTGCGCAGCTGCTCCGGCCGACGCCGATACCAGGACACGGCGGTGCCCTCCGCGTTGGAGACCAGCGCGGAGTCGTACTGGGACATCCGCCACCAGCGGTTGTCCTGGTGGGCCACGTGCGCCTGCGGGTGCTCCCGGGTCTCCGGGTCCACCGGCTTGATCAGCTGCTTGGCCACGGTCTTGAGTGCCCACGGCACCAGCGTCTTGTAGGACGGCGCGGAGAAGCCGCGGCCGTTGCGCGGGGGCTTGGCCATGCGCGGCTCGGGGAAGGAATCGATGTCCTCGCTGAACTGCGCGTCCGAATACTCCTTCATCACCGCGCGGATCTGCGGCAGCCGCTGCGGCTGGATCTCGTGCAGCCGATCCGGTCCGGCCAGCACGTCGCGCAGGGCCATGATGCGGCCCTCCTCCGTGAAGTACTGCATGGAGATCAGGTGCTTGACGTCCTGATAGGAAGACTCGCGCAGCAGGCGTCCGCCCCGCTCGTAGGGCGAGTGCAGCAGCGCCGCGATGATGCGGTTGCGGATGTGGAAGTACGCCTGCCAGCCGACGAGGTCGTCCTTGTCGATCCAGGACACGTGCCACACCGCGGCACCCGGCAGGGAGACCGTGTGGTAGCCGGCCTCCTTGGCGCGCACGCCGTATTCGGCGTCGTCCCACTTGATGAACACCGGCAGGGACAACCCGATCTCCCGGATCACCTGGGTGGGGATCAGGTCCATCCACCAGCCGTTGTAGTCCACGTCCACCCGCCGGTGCAGCCACGGCGTCGAGCGCAGGTTCGCGTGCAGGAAGTCATGGCCCAGGACCTGCTCGGCCACCGGCTGATCCGGCTGGAACCGGTACTTGTTCACGATCTCGCCGAAGGTGTGCAGCACCGTGCGGTTGTACAGGTCGAACATGTGCCCACCCACGATGGTGGGCTTGCGGCACAGGTCGGCGAAGGTCAGCATCCGGATGATCGACTCGGGCTCCACCACGACGTCGTCATCCAGCAGCAGCGCGTAGTCCGAGCCGTTCTCCACGGCTTCGTACATGCCGCGGGCGAACCCGCCGGAGCCGCCCAGGTTGGCCTGGTTGATGATGCGCAGCTTCCCCTGCAGGGCGGCCGCGACCTCTTCGAACTCCGCCTGGTCCTGCACCTTGCGGGTGCCCTGATCCACGATGAGGATCTCCTGCAGGTGCTCCAGGATCTGGGGGTTGCTCCCCAGCGAGCGCAGGTTGTTCAGGCAGTAGTCGGGTTTGTTCAGGGTCGTGATCTCCAGGGTGATCCGCCCCGGTGCGCGCCCGATGCTCTGCGCCGTCTGCCATTCCGCCCCGCGCAGGGTCAGCGGCTGCGCCCCGGCCGCGAGGTCGAACCAGTACCAGCCGCCGTCGCCGAAGGGCTTCAGCGGCAGGTCGAAGGTGGACGACGCCGTGCCGGAGACCCGCCGTGAGGCGACCCGCTGCAGCGAGCCGCGGGCGTTGGACTTGTACACGATGATGGTGCCCTGGCCCTCCGTCTCCACGGCCAGGCGCACGTCGGTGACCGTGGTCCACCGCTTCCAGTAGGAGGCGGGGAAGGCGTTGAAGTACGTGGCGAAGGACAGCCGGGTACCCGGTCGCACCAGGGTGGAGCGGCGGTCGATGAAGTCCTCGGCGTGGGCATCCGAGCCCGACCCGGCGGCGGGTGCCGACCCGGAGGACGCCGGAGCCTGCTTGCCGGCGGACTCCGTGCTGCCGAGAGAACCGTTCATCGTGGACAGCTGCACGCCGGCGGTCTGCCCGGAATCCACGTACAGGGCGACGGTGTCCATCTGCTCCGGAGCGGGGAAGATGACCCGCTGCAGAGTCGTCATCGGCTGTGCTGCGCGGCGCTTGTGAGCCGCGCCGGACGTGGTTGACTCGCTCATGCCTCGATCCCTCCGCTGACCAGCTTCTGCCCGCCCGAGAAGTGCGGGCGGATCTTGTTGTCGAACATGGACAGGGCCGAGCCGATGGCCATGTGCATGTCCAGGTACTTGTAGGTGCCCAGCCGCCCACCGAACAGCACGTCGGACTCGCCGGCGGCCAGATCCCGGTACTTCAGGAGCTTCTGCCGGTCCACCGAGGTGTTGATCGGGTAGTACGGCTCATCGCCCTTCTCGGCGAAGCGGGAGAACTCCCGCATGATCACCGTGGCGTCCTTGGTGTAATCCCGCTCCGGGTGGAAGTGGCGGAACTCGTGGATGCGGGTGAAGGGCACGTCCGGGTCCGGGTAGTTCATGACGGCGCAGCCCTGGAAGTCCTGCATCTCCAGGACCTCCTCCTCCAGGTCGATGGTCCGCCAGGACAGGTCGCCTTCGGCGTAGTCGAAGTACCGGTCCACCGGGCCGGTGTAGACCACGGGCACCTGGCCGAGCACCTTGGTCCGGGAGAACTCGTGGTCCTCATCGAAGAAGTCGGTGTCCAGGCGCACCTCGATGTTCGGGTGGCTGGCCATGCGCTCCAGCCACGCGGTGTACCCGTCCACGGGCAGGCCCTCGTGGGTGTCGTTGAAGTAGCGGTTGTCGTAGGTGTAGCGCACCGGCAGCCGCGAGATGATCGAGGCCGGCAGATCCTTGGGGTCGGTCTGCCACTGCTTGCCGGTGTAGTGCTTGATGAAGGCCTCGTACAGGGGGCGCCCGATCAGCTGGATGCCCTTGTCGTTGAGGTTCTGCGGGTCCGTGCCCGCCAGCTCCCCGGCCTGCTCCTGGATCAGGGCGCGTGCCTCGGCGGGCCCGTAGGCCGCGCGGAAGAACTGGTTGATGGTGCCCAGGTTGATGGGCATCGGGAAGACCTCATCGTTGTGGCGGGTGTAGACCCGGTGCACGTAGTCGGTGAACTTGGTGAAGCGGTTGACGTACTCCCAGACCCGCTCGTTGGAGGTGTGGAACAGGTGCGCGCCGTAGCGGTGCACCTCGATGCCGGTGCGCTCCTCCTTCTCGCTGTAGGCGTTGCCCCCGATGTGGGAGCGGCGGTCGAGGATGACCACCTTCAGCCCCAGTTCGGAGGCGGCCTGCTCGGCGATGGTCAGGCCGAACAGGCCGGACCCCACGACCACTAGATCTGCGTTCACGCGAAACTCCTGTCGCTCTGGCTGCTCCGGGCACGTCCCCCGCCCGCGAAGAGGTGGGAACCCGCCGGAGGCCGGTGTCTTCCGTCCCTGTCCCGTCCGACCGCGCACCGGGGCGTGGAGCAGGACAGCACTCCTACACGACTCTAATGGACCGGGCCGCGTGGGTCTTCCCGGGCGCCTGCGCCCCGCAGTTATCTCCCATCCCGGATGCCGGGCGTCATCGCAGCCGGTGGAGGAGGACACCTGTCAGCACGGGTCATCCACACCGGGCCCGGGCGCCCACCGACAGCCTGCCTCTCGGGGCCGCGCGGTGTGCTCCCCTGGTCCCATGCAGCTGCATCTGACGACCTTCGATCCCGTCTCCGCCCGCTCGGTGCGCCTGCGGGTGCAGGCCCCGCCCGCCTGCTCGGGCGCCGCGCTGGCCGAGGCCCTCGACGCCCATTTCGGCACGACCGGGGACTGGTCGGCCGACGGACGGATGCTGCGGCACCTGCAGGTGGGGACGGAGCCGCTGGTGGACGGGGCCGTGGTGACCCGCGGCCCGGCCGAGACCCTCCCGGGGGACGGACTGCTGGCGGTGGTCACGGAGGGCCCGGCCACGGGGGCCCACGCGACGCTGAGCCGCGGCGTCCTGGAGATCGGCAAGGACGCCGCCCGGCTGTGCCTCGAGGACCCCTCGCTGCGTCCCGTGGAGGGCAGGCTGCGGGTGGATCCGGACGGTGTGGCCTGGGAGGACGCCGACGGCCGACGCCGCGTCCTGACCCCGAAGGACTCCTGCCCGATCGGCCGCTCCCGCCTCACGCTGACGGATCCCCGCGCGCCCGCTCCCCAGCGCACCCGCCGGGGCCCGATGCCGGTGCGCCCGGTCGAGCTACACCCGCCCGGCTCCGGGTGGCGCACCCTCGCCGTGACGATGGCCCTCCCCCTGCTGATCGGGGGTCTCATGGCGTGGCTGCTGGACCTGTGGATGATCCTGATCTTCTGCGCCATGAGCTCGGCGATGGCGGCGGCGCACTGGCTCAGCCGCGGCAACTCGACGGCGAAGAACCGGCGCCTGCTGGAGCGGGCGTGCGCGCGGGACCTCGCCGACTGCGCCGCGGCCGCCCCGCCCTGGGGCGCCCGCCTGCTGCCCGGCGTCCCGGCACAGCCGCCCGAGGAAGGGCCTCCCTGGGTGCGCTGGGGTCGCGGGCGCCGCGCCGCCCACCTGCGTCCCGAGGGGCAGCGCCATCAGCAGGTACCGCTGATGGATGCCGTGCCCATCCTCTCCCGCCTGGACCGACCTCACGTGCTGCTGGGCCCGCCGGCGGTGCAGGACGCCCTGATCGCGCAGATCCTGCTGGCCGGCTGGGAGATCCAGATCCGCACGCGCCACCCGATGCCCTCCTCCCACCCGCTGCTGCGGTGGAGCGCGCACCCCGGCGTCGCGGTGGTCCACGCCGAGGCCCCCGAGCCGTCGAGCCCCCGGACGGTCCTGGTCCTCCTGGAGGCGGCCCCGGCCCCGAGCACGGCGCTGCCGCGCGTGCGCATCGCCGACCCGGCCCGCGGGGTCAGGCTGCCTCCGGAGCCCGAGGCCATCACCGTGCGCCAGGAGGAGGCCGGGCTGCGACTGAGCGGACCCGAGGCCGCGGCGGAGAGCCTGCCCGGGCTGCTCGGGGAGCACCCCGTCCTGTGTACCCGCCCCGATGGCCTGGCCCGCAGCGCCCGAGCCGAGCTGATCCGGCGAGCCCGCGGGCGAGGACTGGCGGGATCCGAAGGCTCGGCGCTGCTGTCCGCGCGGGAGGACCTGTGCCTGGAGGCCACCGCCGACCGGTGGCAGAGGAACCTGGACAGCTGGGCACTGGTGGCCGAGCTGGGCCGACGCACCGATGCGGCGCCCGGGGATGATCCTGCCCTGCGGGTGGATCTGAACGAGCACGGCCCGCACTGCGTGATCGCCGGCACCACCGGCTCCGGGAAATCCGAGTTCTTCCGGGCCCTGCTGGCCGGTCTCGCCCTGCGCTACAGCCCCGAGCGGCTGAGCATGGTCCTCATCGACTTCAAGGGCGGGGCCAGCTTCGGGGAGCTGGCCCGCCTGCCCCACGTGCACGGCCTGCTGACCGATCTGGAGGAGGCCACCGTGACCCGGGACCTGACCTACCTGCGCGCGGAGCTGCGCCGCCGCGAGCAGCTGTTCCGGGAACTCGGGGTCGGGTCCTGGATGGAGTTCGTGCGCGGTCCCGCGCACCGGGATCTGAGCGAGCCGCTGCCGGAGCTGCTGATCTGCGTGGACGAGTTCCGCATGCTCGTGGAATCCCTGCCGGAGGCGATGCAGCAGCTGCTGCGCATCGCGACCGTGGGTCGCTCCCTGGGGGTGCATCTGGTCATGTCCACCCAGCGCCCGCAGGGGGCGATCTCCGCGGACATCCGGGCCAACGTCGGCATCGACGTGTGCCTGCGCGTGGCCTCGGAGGCGGATTCGATGAACGTCATCGGCTCCGGGGAGGCCGCGCGCATCCCGAGCACCCGGCCGGGTGCCGGATTCCTGCGCGCCGACGGCGCGCTCTCCGCCTTCACCAGCCTGTTCGTCGATGCCTTCCCGCGGCGCCGTCTGGACACCGGCCTGCGGATCCTGCCCGAGCAGATCCTCGAGCCGGCGCAGCCGGAGTCCCCGGGCCGCGGAGAGCCGGGGACGGGTCTGCGCGAGGACATCCGGCGGCTGCGCCGGCTGCATCCCGGCACACCCCCGGTGGTGCCTCCCGCGCTGGGCGAGATCCAGCTACCCCCGGATCCCGACGGCGGGCTGGCCCTGGGCCCGGCCGAGGTGCCCTCCCTCGGGTGGCAGGGCCATCTGTCCTGGCGGCCCGAGCGCCACGGACCGATCGACGTGCGCGCCGGCCTGCCGGAGCAGCGTCGGTGGATCCAGCACCTCGTGGATGAGGCGCGGGCCAGCGGCCTCCCGGTCTACGCGCTGGTCGCGGATCGCTCGGCGCTCGAGGATCTCGTGCGGGCTCAAGCGCAGGGCCTGGATCTGCGCGGGCTGGCCGGTGCCCCGCATCGGGAGTTCAGCGCCGAGCTGATCACCGGGCTGCTGGCCGTGCTGCGTCGGAACCAGCAGGAGGCCGGGCCCCTGCCCCCGGCCCTGCTGATCGTGCAGGGCACGGAGAAGATCGTCGAGGACCTGGCCCGCTCGGGGGCGGCCCCGGAGGCGGCGGTGGAGGAGCTGCTGGCCCTGGCGGGTCGGTCCTGGCACCTCTGCCTGCTCGGCGCCAAGGCTCCTCCGCGCACCCTGCAGGGGCTGTGCCCCAATCGGGTACACCTGGGCGACGGTCCCCGCGCCGAGTTCCTGCTGTCCCATCCCCGTCAGGCCAGAGACCTGGTCGGCGGACTGGCGATCGTGGAGGGCCCGCTGGCCCCGGGCAGCGAACCCGCCGGACTGCTGCCCCCGGGAGTCGGCCCCGATCGATCGACGTCGGACCTTCCGCGACCGGGCTCGGCTCTGCCCTCCCCAGGAGCCGCACGGCGCCGGCGCCCGGTCGACGGCCTGCCGCGATTCGTCGATCTGCCGTCACGGCTGCAGTGGCCGGTCGGCGAGGCCGCGGATGGGCATCAGCGCCAGATCCGGCCCTCGCGCCACGTGCTGACCCGGCGCGACCGCTGGTTCGCGGTGCTGGGCGTGCAGGCCCCCTCGGGGGCCGAGGCTGGACTCGAGATGCGCCCGGGCGACGTCGTGGGGATCTCCTCGCGCTCCGCGGCCGAGTCCGAGGCGGCGCTGGCCGCCCTGCTCTCCTTCAACCCCCACCTGGGCTTCCGTGTGCACCGGCCCCCGGGCCCGGGTGATCCGACGGCAGCGCCCCGCGGCCCACGCTCCCGCCCATCGGCCTCCCCCGACCCGCACAGGCCGGAGATCGCCGTCGTGTGCGATGCCCACCTGTGGCCGAGCTCGCTGTGGCCGGCGCTGGAGGAGACGGTGGACGCGGCCGACGCCGCGGTGCTGCTGTTCGATCCGGGGCGCTTCTCGGCCTCGCGCACCCCGTGGGCTGCCCGGCTGCGGGCGGCGCCCTGCGGCGTCGTGCTCGGCCCGCGCAGCGGCTTGGAGGCGGACTTCCGCGCCGAGGTCTGTCCGCCGCACCCTGGCACACCCCCGGCGCTGACGGGGCTGCTGCTGCGACCCGACGGGGTCGTGCGCCTGCGCCTGGCCCAGCCGGTGCCCGCGGAGCGGGAGCCCGCGGGGGCAGGATCAGTCGCGCTCGGCCTCGGCGTCGCCGCCGATGCCGGCCAGCAGGTGGCGCTGGACCGGTGAGGAGAACAGCAGCATGAGGATCACCGCCCCCAGCACCCCGAGGAGCACCGCCAGGAGGCGGGAGGACGGGAAGATCAGCTGGATGGACACGAGGATCAGGAAGACCTGGGTGAGCAGGATCAGCGCGCGGGACCACAGCCTGCCGGCCCGCAGGCCGCGCGCGGCCGCCATCAGCCACACCCCGTAGCCCAGGTAGAGCAGCCCCATCAGCACGATGGCCCCGGCGGGCATCACGTGCGGGGAGAGGAAGGCCTGCACCGCCTGGATCAGGCCGACGACGATCAGCGCCGCCGCCTCCAGGGCCACCAGCGCGCACAGCAGCAGCACGGTCCGCGGCGGTCGGACTCGGGGGGCGTCGGCGGCTGAGGGGGTCGGGGGCGAGGTGTTCATGGATCCAGCCTAATCAGCCCGCCCCGACCGCCGACGACCCCCCGCTCCGACGAGCCTCGGCGCCGCTTTGCTTGTGCTGTCAAGGAAAAACCGATGTGAGATAAAACATCCGAGCGCATCGCCCGACCCTGGGCACACCCCTTGTTCACGCACTGTTTACGTGCGAACCTGTAACGAGTCACCGCACGAGGCCCCCGACCTGGCTTGGGGGCACTTCTGTCTGCCCTCCCGCCGCGCATCGCCTCCGTCGGGACGGCGTCTTCACACAAGGAGCGTTCATATGGATTGGCGCAGTCGCGCAGCCTGCCTCGACAAGGATCCCGAGCTGTTCTTCCCGGTGGGCAACACCGGACCCGCCCTCCTGCAGATCGAAGAGGCCAAGACCGTCTGCCGCAGCTGCACCGTCATGGACACCTGCCTGCAGTGGGCTCTGGAGACCGGCCAGGACTCCGGGGTGTGGGGTGGGATGAGCGAAGACGAGCGCCGCGCCCTCAAGCGCCGCGCAGCCCGCGCCCGCCGCGCCTCCTGAGATCCGCCCACCTGCATCGGGCAGTCTGAGGGCCGCCGACGGTCACCGCAACCGTCGGCGGCCCTTCGCGTCCGTCCGGGCCCTGCCCGGGCGGCTCAGGTCCCAGCCTCCCCCGGCACCTGCGCCGTGATGGTCACCGTCGTGCCGCCCCCGGGACGCGGCTGCCAGCGGATCGACCCGCGCAGCTCGCTGGCCACCAGGGTGCGCACGATCTGCATCCCCAGCCCCTCCCCGCGCTGCGGCGGGCGGTAGGCCGAGACCCCGGATTCCTCGATGGGCGCCTCGCCCATTCCCACGCCGTCGTCGCTGACGGTCACCACCAGCTCGGCCTCCTCCCCGGGGAGCTCCCGACGTCGGCCGTTCAGGGTGACGGTGCCGGACTCCCCGTCCAGACCGTGCTCCACCGCATTGGCCACGATCTCGTTGATGATCAGCGCCAACGGCGTCGCCAGCTCGCTGGGCAGCTGGCCGAAGCGGCCCTCCTTGCGCGTCGTCACGCTCTGCCCCGGGGAGGCCACCTCCGCGGCCAGGCGGAACTGTCGGGCGATCAGTTCGTCGAAGTCCACATCCTGGCTCAGCCCCTGGGAGAGCACCTCGTGCACCATGGCGATCGTGGCGACCCGCCGCATGGCCTGCTCGAGGCCCTCCCGGGCTTCCGTGGAGGTCATCCGCCGCGCCTGCAGGCGCAGCAGCGCGGAGACCGTCTGCAGATTGTTCTTGACCCGGTGGTGGATCTCGCGGATCGTCGCGTCCTTGGTCATCAGCTCCAGCTCGCGACGCCGGATCTCCGTGACGTCCCGGCACAGCAGCAGCGCTCCGAAGCGCTCCTCCCCGCGGCGGGTCTGCCTTTTCAGCGGGATCGAGCGGAAGGTGATGCTGACCTTGGCCGTGGCCAGCTCGCTGCGCCACGGCATCCGCCCGGTCAGCACCAGAGGCATGACCTCATCGGCTTTGTCGGTCTCCGGCAGCAGCCCCCGGGTCATCTCCGCCAGCGCGGCCCCGATCAGCGGGCCGGAGTATCCCAAGCGGCGGTACACGGACACGGCGTTGGGGCTGGCGAAGGTCACCCGCCCCTCGGCGTCCAGGCGGATGACGCCGTCGGAGACCCGCGGGTTGCCGTGCGTGGCGCCCACGGGCGCTGCGAATTCTGGCCAGGCTCCGCGCGAGACCATGCTCAGCAGCTCCCGCGCGGTCTCCCGGAACACCGAATCCAGCCGTCCGTACATGCGGGAGGCGAAATCTCCGCTGTGCAGGGTCAGCACGGCGATCGTGCGCCCGTGGCGCACCAGCGGATACACCACGACCTTCTGCAGGAACTCCCCGCCCCATTGGATCTCCTCCAGGGACTGCACGGTCTGGTCGAACCAGCACCGCAGCGCCGCCTCGCCGATCTGCGGGTCCATGGGTCGGCCCACCATGTCCCGGTCGAAGACGGTCTGGGCGCTGGAGGGCCGCACGTGGGCCAAGCCCTGGAATCCGCTCAACGGAGCCGGCCCGCCCTGGGCATGACCCGACAGGTCCACCGAGACGAAGTCCTCCGGGAACCACAGCACCAGGTCCCCGCGTGCCAGATCGGCCACCAGCTGCCAGTCCCCGACCAGCAGATGCAGCCACTCGGAGTCCCCGGGGCCGAATTCGCCGGTCTTCAGAAGCGGTTCTGCAAGCGTCATGGGAGCCTCGCTGACGGTGGTCTCGTGGCGATGGGGTGGGCCCTCCCATCGTAGGCACGGCCGGTGCGCTCAGCGCCGATGCCGCCGCGGCCTGCGTTGCCCGGCGCCGCGACGACCCCCGGAAGCCCTCGACTGCTCGGCGGCCTCGGATGGGGTCTGGCCACCGGTACCCTCCGGCAGCGGGCGGACCAGGGCCGCCAGATCGCGCAGGTCCGCCGTCAGCGGCGAGCGCGGGGCCTCCTCCGTGAGGGTCCTGCCGCGCATCAGGGCCCGGTCACAGGCCGGAGGGTCCCACCGCAGGAACGCAGCGATCGGCTCCCCCGGTCCGAAGCGCGCCCAGGCCCGGCCGATCTCCTCCGCGGCGCGCTCCTCCGCGGCACCGGCGGCCTCGGCGCGCAGCTTGTTGACCACGACGGTCGGGGACGGCATGCTCGGCTCGAGCTCACGCAGCCGCTGCAGGTCCTCGACGCCGCGCACCAGCCGGGGCAGGCCGATCGGATCCGCCTGCCCGACGGCCAGGATGCGATCCGCATCGGCCAAAGCAGTCAGCGTCGCGGTGCTGCGCTGCGGCGCCCCGGGGTCCAGGACCCAGGACTCCTCCTGCTCCAGGCTGTAGCCGACGTCGACGATCACCGCGTCGTACTCCTGCCGGGCCAGGCGCAGCACCTTCAGCAGGGGTGCCCGGCGCACCTCGATCCAGCGTTCGGGCCGGGTGATCCCGGTGAGCACCTCCAGCCGACGTCGGCCGATCCGCACGACGTCGACGCATTCGGTCAGGCTCCCCGCGTCCAGCACGTCGCGTTCGGCGGCCCGGCAGGCCCGGGAGAGTCCGGAGCTCTCCTCGAGCAGGCCGAGGAAGGCCGCGATGCCGGCGCCGAAGGTGTCCGCGTCCACGAGCAGGGTGCGGTGCCCGGCCGCGGCCAGCTCGGCCGCGATCCCGACGGCCGCCGTCGTCGTGCCCGGGGCCCCGAGCGGCCCCCACACCACGGTGCTCTCGCCCCGGGCAGGGCTCTCCCGCTCCGCCGCGGGCATCTCGGTCGAGGAGCTCGCCGCGGCCGGCTCGGACGGGAGCAGATCCTCGGAGCCGAGGTCCTCGGGCACCGCGGGCTCGGCCGTGGCCGAGGCGATCTCCGGCACCGGGGTCTCCAGGGCTTGGCGGATCACTTCGGCGGAGGCGGAGGCGGGGATCGTGACCAGCCCCCAGTCCCCTTCCCCGGCGTCGGCTCCCATGAGCACGACGGCGGCCCCGGCAGAGCGCAGGGTCTGGACCAGGGAGAGGGTCAGATCCGGGGTGGGGCCCACGATCAGCACGGCATCGGCCAGGCCGCCGGAGACCGTGGCCAGGACCTCCGAGAGCTCGAAGCAGCTGCGCACCACGGTCAGCCCGGAGCGGCTGTCCTCGATGCGCGCGAGCACCTCGCCCTCGTCGTCACCGAGCAGGACCACCGACCATCGGGCGCTCACGGCAGGCTCCGGTACGTGGGCACGAGGGTCACCCGGGCATCCGAGGCGGAGGCCCGGATCAGCGAGGGCAGGTCCTCCTCCTCGACCAGGACCTGCACGGTGACCTGGTCGGATCCGCCGATCGCGGTGTCATCTCGGGTGATGCGCGCGATCTCCGATCCGGTGACCGCCCGGGCGGGATCGGGGGTGTCCTGGCCGGCCTGCGCCTGATCGGTCACCCACACATCCACGCTCTGCCCGACCTCCAGACCGCCGGTCTGGTCCCGGGGCAGCGTCAGGGACATGGGTTTGCGGTGCAGGGCGTCGGCGGCACCGATGCTGCTGCGCGGGATGAGCTGGCCGGTGAAGATCGGCTGCGTGGCCACCGCCCCCTCGGCCAGCTGGGCATCCCGGGGCAGATAGCCCTCGCCGGCGTCGGCGAGGCTGACGTCCACGGTGCGCAGATCCTCCGGTTTGACGGTCTCACCGACCCGGATGTCGTGCGCGGCGGCCAGATAGGCTTCGGTCCGATCCCCGGCCCGCACGATGCCGACGACCGCGATGACGGAGACGAGCACGAGCAGGATGCCCACGAGGAGGCGGGGATCCCGCCAGGTGGGTCGCTGCAGGCGCGGGGAGAGGGCGGCGGTGGGAGTCGGGTGATCGGGCACGGGATGGTCCTTCGCTCGGTCGGTGCCGGACAGGGGCGCCCGGACTCACCCGGGCGGCGCGGGGTGTGTCCCCTTGCCCGGCATCCTAGCGGGTATGTGAGACCGGACACCGTTTTCGTCCACAGGCTGGGTCGGTCCGCTCCTGGCGCCTCCGGTCCTTCCGGTCCGGCCCAGTCCAGCGCCCGGGCTGTGGATGGACGGCGACTAGACTGGGGAGCCGTGCGATGATGGGGCCCAACCCGGGCCCGACCGGAGACCGGTGAGAAAGGACTGCCAGCCGTGAGCGCTCCTCGCTTCCTGACGCTGACCGACGTCGCGGAGACCCTGAACATCTCGATGTCCCAGGCCCGCGCGATGGTGCGCTCCGGAGAGCTGCCCGCGATCCAGGTGGGCGGGCGCGGTCAGTGGCGGGTGGAGAAGTCCGTGCTGGAGGATTACATCGAGCAGGCCTACCGTCGCACCGCGGCGAGCATCCGCGAACACCAGGACACGCAGGGCTGACGCGGCAGACGACGCCGCCGGCTCGGCATCTCCTCTGCCGGGCTCAGCGCCCATCGGCCTCGGTGCCGCGAGCGGGCACCGCGAGCGCAGCGATCGCGCGGAAGGGATAGACCCGCCGACCCCGATCTGACCGGGTCGCGCCAGCGTGCTCGGCGCTGAGCCTGAGGATCAGGTGATCGGCGCCGACCCGCTCGATCACGCCCTCGCATTCGACCTCCTCGGCCCCGCGCAGGCTCAGCAGCCGCACCGGCTCCCGGTGCGCGGCCAGCGCCCGCAACGCCGTCGTGAAGCGCAGCGTGCCACCCGAGGCGCCGCGCCGGGGCGGTGAGGCGGGCTCCCACCAGGTGATCGCGCGGATCGGGACCAGATGCTCCTCCCCGCGCTGCAGGACCAGCACCCAGTCCGCCCCGACGCTCTCCAGCGCCCCCGCGACCGTGCGGCCGGAGGCAGTCATGAGCCGCAGCGCCGCACCCTGATGGGCGCCCAGCAGCTCCGTCATGGTGCTGCGCGCGGCGATGAGCCGGGATTCCTCCGCCGCATCCTCCTCGATGCCGCGCTGGCGCTGCGCGGCCCATCGGCTCTCGAAGTCCTCGAACAGGCGCTGCCATCTCATGCACCGATCCTAGGGCCCTCCGCCCCGTCCGGGCCGCCTCGAGACCCGACGACGGAATCGGGACAGCCGACCCCTTGACAGCCTCTCGACCCCGGGAGAGACTTCCAAACATCACCAAACGTCATCAAATGGAAGCATCGGTGATCATCATGGAACGACTTCAGGGTTCTGGGCCCCGTGGGTTCTGGCGCGTCGGGACGCTGCTGTGCCTGTTCGGGGCCATAGCAGTCGCGTCCTCGGCCGGGCTGGTGAGCCTGCTGGGAAGCCTCTCCTGGGCCGAGCTGACCTCCCCCGCCGCGGATCCGGAGCGCCTTCTGGTGCGATTCCTGCTCCTGGCGGCGCTGGGCCTGGTGCTGTGGTGGTCCTGCGGCGCTGCGGTCCTGGCGGTGCGCAGCCTGCTCGCCCGGGATCCGGGAAGCCCGCGGCTGCGCCCGGCCCACCACCGCCTCCCGCGCCCCGTCGCCCTGCCGGGGCCGGTGTACCGGGTCGTGCTGCTAGCCCTGGGGATCAACGCCGCGCTGCTGCCGGCGGCCCACGCCCAGCAGAACGAGGCGAGCCCCTCACCGACCCCGCAGCCCTCCGGGGCCGCGGAGACCTCCGCGTCGGCGGACCCGGTCGAGACCCCCGACGGCGAGACCTCCGCTCCGAGCACCTCCGCCGATGCCGCCGCGCAGACCGCCGCGGATGCGCCCGCCTCGACCCCGTCCGAGGGCCCGGAGACGCAGCTGAGCCCGCTGTTCCCGGCCACCGCCGCGATCCTGCCGGCGGCTCAGGCCGAACGGCTCGCGGCCCCGAGCACGGCCTCCCCCGTCGCCGTACGCGAGGCCGCCGAGCTCACGCCCCTATTCGGCGCCGCCCGCGCCGATACACAGTCCAGCAGCACCGACGTCGAATCCCCTGCGGACCAGGCGCCCCCGAGCTCACCGGACCGGACGGCGGCCGAAGCCGCCGACGAGGCTCTTACAGTCTCCGACTCCTCGGTCTCCGGTGACGCGTCCACGTGGGTGGTGCTGCGCGGACACACGCTCTGGCAGATCGCCGCGACCTGCACCGGAGACCAGGACGATGCCCGCACGGCCCGCGCCGTGCAGCGGATCTACGCCGCCAACGAGCACATCCTCCGGGACGGACCCGACTTCCTGCTGCCCGGCCTGGTCCTCACGATTCCACCGGAGGTCGCCGGCTGAACCGCCGAACGCCCCCGCCTCCCCGCTCCCGACCGAATGCTCAGCGGAGCCGACCGCCGCCGTGACGGATCCGGTCGGGCTCCCCACCCCGACGACGACCACCCATCGAAAGGACTCCCGCCATGTCCGCCACCCAGCTGCCCGCCCCGACCATCAGCCCGCGCACCACCGCCCCGATGCCGGGGGTGCCGCGCACCGGCACGGTCCTGTCCATCCGCTCCGTGCCCGGGACTCCCGGGGCACATCCTGCCGGGCCGCCCCCGTACTACCAGTGGCGGCGTCGGACCGTGGATCCCGAGGAGGAGCTGCGTCGCGTGCACGCGATCGCCGGCGCGGTCGGGGCCGCCATCGCGGAGGTCGTCGCCGGGCGGCGCCAGCTGCACCAGCTCTCCCGCTGGGTGCATCCCATGATCATGCATCGGATCAGGGAACGGCGCGACCTGGAGGCTGGGACCCCGGTGGCCCCCAGCCCCACGATCGTGGCGCTGGAGCAGGCCCCGCGCGGGTCCCGCTTCGCCTCCCCCGCCCGTCCCCAGCGGGTCCGGGCGGTGTGCGCGGCCCCCGACGAGTACGAGGCCGCCGTGGTCGTGCGGGTGGAGGATCGCTGCCGGGCCCTGGCCCTGCGCATCCACCGAGTCCGCGGTCAGTGGCAGATCGTGGCCGCGGAGATCGGCTGAGGCGCGGGGCCTCCGGCACTCACCGGCGTCGTGTGGAGCGTGCCGAACCGCGGCGGGCCCGGCGGGCCGCGCGGTTGCCGGTCGGCTGGCCCTCGCTGGCCTCCCCGTCGGCGGATCCGGCAGACCCGGAGGCATCCGCCCCGGCACCGGCGCCCTCCGACGCGGCGCGGTCGGCACCCGCAGCCTTGCCCGCCTGCTCCTCGGCAGAGCTCTCGCCGGTCGCCTCGACGCGGCTGAGCTGCTCCCCGGACTCCCCCGGGGCGGTGAAGCGCAGGAACTTCGGCTGCTGCGGCACCTCCAAGGCCTGGGAGGACATGCGCGTGCGCTGCTTGGACAGGTCCAGCTTGAACAGGTAGACGACGGTCTCCTCGCGGATCGCGCCCATCATCTCCTGGAACATCGCGTAGCCCTCGCGCTGGTACTCCACCAGGGGGTCGCGCTGGGCCATCGCCCGCAGCCCGATGCCCTCCTTGAGGTAGTCCATCTCGTACAGGTGCTCGGGCCAGTGCCGCCCGATCACCGAGAGCACGACGCGCCGCTCGATGGTGCGCATCGCCTCCGAGCCGACCTGCTCCTCGCGCTGCTCGTAGATCACGCGGGCATCGGAGAGCACCTCGTCGATGATCATCTGCTGGGTGATCTTCCCGCGCCCACCGGCGGCCTCCTCGAGGTCCGCGACGGTGATGCTGATCGGGTAGATCCCGGCCAGCAGCTCCCACAGCTGCTCCAGATCCCAGTCCTCGGCGTGGCCATGGGAGGTCTTGTCCTCGATCGCGGAGGTCAGCACCTCGGTGACGAACTTCTGGATGTTCTCCGCGATGTCGTCGTCCTCGAGGATCCGGGCCCGATCGGCGTACATGGCCTCGCGCTGGCGGTTCAGGACGTCGTCGTACTTGAGGATGTTCTTGCGCTGTTCGGCGTTGCGCGCCTCCACCTGGTTCTGCGCCGATGCGATCACCCGGGAGACGATCCGGTGCTCCAGGGCGGTGTCGTCCGGGGCACCCGCCATCAGTCGGGCCGCCGCCGCGCCGTTGAACAGGCGCATCAGGTCATCCGAGAGGGACAGGTAGAACCGGGATTCCCCCGGGTCCCCCTGGCGCCCGGAGCGTCCGCGCAGCTGGTTGTCGATGCGCCGGGACTCGTGCCGCTCCGTGCCCAGCACGTACAGCCCCCCGAGCTCCTTGACCTCCTCGTGCTCCTTCTTCGTGGCCTCCTCGCAGGCGGCCAGGACCTCGGGCCACTTCGCCTCGTACTCCTCGGGCTTCTCGGCCGGATCCAGACCGAGCTCGGCCATCTTCTCCACGGCGTCGAACTCGGCGTTGCCGCCGAGCATGATGTCGGTGCCGCGCCCGGCCATGTTGGTCGCCACGGTCACCGCGCCCTTGCGCCCGGCCTGGGCGACGATGGCGGCCTCCCGGGCGTGGTTCTTGGCGTTGAGCACCTCGTGGCGCACGCCCTGCTTGGCCAGCAGCTTGGAGAGGTACTCGGACTTCTCCACGGAGGTGGTGCCCACCAGCACGGGCTGGCCCTTCTCGTGGCGCTTCGCGATGTCCTTGACCACTGCGGCGAACTTGGCGACCTCGTTCTTGTAGACCAGGTCCGGCTGGTCGATCCGCTGCAGCGGCTTGTTCGGGTCGATCACGGCGATGCCGAGGTCGTAGGTGTTCACGAACTCGGCCGCCTCGGTCTCGGCGGTGCCGGTCATCCCGGAGAGCTTGTCGTAGAGGCGGAAGTAGTTCTGCAGGGTCACGGTGGCCATGGTCTGGTTCTCCGCCTTGACCTCCACCTTCTCCTTGGCCTCGATGGACTGATGCACGCCCTCGTTGTAGCGGCGCCCGGGCAGGATGCGCCCGGTGTGCTCGTCGACGATGAGCACCTCGCCCTTGAGCACCACGTAGTCCTTGTTGTTCGCGAACAGCTCCTTGGCCTTGATCGCGTTGTTGAGGAACCCGATCAGGGGGGTGTTCTCCGACTCGTAGAGGTTGTCGATGCCGAGGTGGTCCTCGACCTTCTCGATGCCGGGCTCCAGCACGCCCACGGTCTTCTTCTTCTCATCGACCTCGTAGTCGCGGTCGCGCACCAGGTCGCGGGCGACCCGGGCGAACTCCCCGTACCAGCGGTTGGCCTCCCCCGCGGCAGGACCGGAGATGATCAGCGGGGTCCGGGCCTCATCGATGAGGATCGAGTCGACCTCGTCGACGATGGCGAAGTGGTGTCCGCGCTGCACCCGCTCGTCCACGGACCAGGCCATGTTGTCGCGCAGGTAGTCGAAGCCGAACTCGTTGTTGGTGCCGTAGGTGATGTCCGCGGCGTACTGCTTGCGTCGCTGCTCGGGGGTCTGCTGGGAGAGGATGACCCCCGGCTCCATGCCCAGGAAGCGGTACACCCGCCCCATCAGGTTGGCCTGGTATTCGGCGAGGTAGTCGTTGACGGTGACCACGTGCACGCCCTTGCCGGTCAGGGCGTTGAGATAGGCCGGCAACGTGGCCACCAGGGTCTTGCCCTCGCCGGTCTTCATCTCGGCGATGTTGCCCAGGTGCAGGGCGGCCCCGCCCATCAGCTGCACGTCGTAGTGGCGCTGGCCGAGGGTGCGGGCGGAGGCCTCGCGCACCGCGGCGAAGGCCTCGGGCAGCAGTCGATCCAGCTGCTCGCCGTCCTCCAGACGGGCCTTGAACGCGTCGGTCTCGGCACGCAGCTCGGCGTCCGTGTAGGCCTTGAAATCCTCTTCGAGGGAGTTGATCGCCTCGGCGTAGACCCGCAGCTTCTTGAGCAGCCGCTTGTCTCCGGTGCGAAGGATCTTTTCCAGGAAGGATGCCACGAGCGATGAACTCCTAGTCACGACGGCGGATGAGGGCGCCGGGAGGCACCCGTGCGGCGGGCGCTCGCCCGCGGTCCAGGGTCCGTGCGCGGCGTCGGCCGCCGCGGGGCGGGTGTGCCGGGCGGACCCATCAGCGCAGTCTACGCGATGCGCCGCACCGCGTCCGGTTCTCGCGCATGGGAATCCGCTGGGAGCGCGCGAACGGGGCCCGGGGAGGCGCCAGCCGCACCCCGGGCCCCGCGAACACGGTGACGGGTCCTCAGGAGGCCTGGTAGACCCGAGTCTCGGTGGTGCCCTCCTCGGGCGCGTCCTCCCCGAGGGTGATGACCCCGTAGGTCCAGCCCTTGCGACGGTAGACGGCGGCCGGGCGGCCCAGCTCCTCGTCGATGAACAGGTAGAAGTCGTGGCCGACCAGCTCCATCCGGTCCACGGCCTGGTCCACGCTCAGCTGCTCCGCCGGGAAGGTCTTGCGCCGGATCTGCACCGGGGAGATCTCCGCGGTCAGCGGGTAGTCCTGGTCGAAGGCCGCCTCCTCCACGGGGACCTCCTCGGCGGAAGCCTCCTCCGCGGGCAACTCGATGCGGGCCTGCTGCTGCCCCGCCTCGATCACGGGCAGGGCGCCGGTGGCCTCGGAGACCGACTGGGGGCGGGCATGCCCACGGCGGATCTTGCGCCGGTCACGGGCGCGGCGCAGGCGCTCCAGCAGCTTGCCGTAGGCGTCGTCGAACACGGCGAACTTGTCCGCGCCGGTGGCCTCGGCCCGCAGCACCGGGCCGGGCCCGTGCACGGTGATCTCGACGGTGATGGACTGGGGCCCGCTGCCGACCTTCGCGACCTTCACGTCGATGGATTCCACCCGGTCGTTGAGCTTCTCGAACTTCTCGACCTTCTCCTCGACGTATTCGCGCATGCGCTCGGGGACCTTGACGTTGCGGCCGTAGACGGTGAGTTCCACGATGACCTCCCTGAGGGAAGAGGCGGGGTGCGGTCGGCCTGCCAGGGGCCGTCACGCCGGACCCGACAAGGGCCGCCGCACGAGGAGCGGATCTGACCGACTCCCTGTCCCCACCCTACCCGGGCGACGTCGGGCAGGTCACACCATGACGCCGCGCGATCCACCGCCCCGAGCCGCAGGAGGCGCCTCAATCGGGCAGACGGACCGCCGCGACCACGGCCGCCCCGAGCACCACGCCCCCGGCCTCGAGGATCGCCCGGCGGGCTTCCTCCAGGCTGGCCCCGGTGGTCAGCACGTCGTCGACCAGCACGCAGCGGGCACCGTCCAGCCGCACCGAGAAGCCGCACCAGGACCACGGCGGGCTGACGGCGGCGACCATGGAGTGATGGACCCGGGCCCGACGCTGCCCGGCCCCCAGACCCTTCTGCCCGCCGCGGGCGGCACCCCATGCGAGCTTCCCCGGGGGCCGCCCCCGACGGCGCAGGCACGGGACCAGTCGCAGGCGCACCCCGTCGGGACCGCCGCCGCGCCGCAGCTCGGCCAGCGCACCCCGCGCGAGGGCCTGTGCCGGGACGAAGCCGCGGCGGCGGAACGCCGCGGCGGAGGAGGGCACGGGCACGATCAGGACCTCGCGCGTTCCCGGCGCATCCGCCAGGGCCTCGGCCAGGGTCGCGGCCAGCGCGCGGGCCAGGGCCCGGGCGAGCACCGGCTGGGCGTCCGTGCGCCCGCCGTTCTTCCACGCCAGCAGCAGCCGTGCGGCCTCGTGGCGGTAGGCCCCGGCGGCCGCACAGGGCAGCGCATCCGGCCACCGCGGGGCCCAGGCCGCGGCATCGCACGGACGGGCCGTGAACCGGTGGAACAGCGCCGAGCACACCGGACACAGTCCCCGGATCCCCACGCCGCAGCAGGCGCAGGAGCGGGGCAGCAGCGCCTCCAGCGTCTGCTCGACCCAGTCCCCCGCCCGCAGGGCCCAGGCATCCAGGCGGCGCGAGACCGCAGCGTCATCGTCCATGCGCCGAGACTGTGCCGCATCGACGCACCCCGGACAAGCCCTGCCGGCTCGCCTGTGGATAACCCCGCGGATCCCACCGGGGGGCGGGCTCAGCCGGGGTAGGCCAGGTCTCGCACCGCCGTCTCGACGCGGGACCACGAGGCGCCGGAGAGACGATAGACGTCGGAGGAGGTCTGGGCGTAGACGCTCTGCACCCCGTCCCCGCCGCTGATCGCCTCGATCCCGGACAGCCCGTCCAGCTGATCCGAGCGGCCGGTCAGGTGCATGACCTCCACCCCGTCTCCGGCTGTGTCGGCGATGACCGCGGCCGAATCCGAGATCCACCGGGCTTGGGCGGGGTGCACCGTCGTGGAGACCCGCAGCGGATCGAGCAGGCGGGTGGGCGCCCCATTCTCCTCCCGCACCACACCTGCCACCCACAGCCGGGCGGCAGAACCCTCCCCTGTGACCACCAGGGCCCGGGTGCCGTCCCGGGAGATCCGCAGGGAGGAGACGCTCTGACCCCGCAGCCAGTCGGCGGTGACGGTGCGCGGCTGCTGCCCATCCCGATCCCCCAGCACCGCGTGCACGGTGCCGTCGGCGGAGGCGGTCCAGACCCACCGTCGGAAGTCGATGCTGGGGCGGGTCAGCCGCCCCGGCAGGTCCAGGTCCAGGGCAGTGCCGTTCTTGGCGCGCACCCCGAGGTGGCCGCGGTCCTCATCCAGGTAGGCGTAGACCGAGCGGCTCGGATCCGTCCCCGGCTGGCGCGGTGCGCTCAGCGGCGCCTGCAGGTCGGAGATGGCGCGGACCTGGTCCGGCGCGTAGGAGACCAGCTCGTCCTCGCGCACCCCCACCTGCTGCTCGCCGACCTGGGGATCCTTCTGGGGCTCGCGGTAGTCGGAGACCTGGCCGACGTCGATCTTCTTGTCGTCGATGCTGATCGCCGCGTCCGAGATCGCCGTGATCCCGGAGAGGGTCTGGCGCAGCTGGGAGTGCATCCGCTCCAGGGTCAGCTGCCCGGCCTTCGAGATCTCACCTCCGGTCAGCCCCACCTGGGCCACACCCCCATCGACCGGCACCGAGGCTCGCTGCAGGGAGGTCCCCGCCGGGATCGGGGAGACCACGGCCCCGGTCAGGTAGGGGGCGGGACCCTGCAGCAGAACCCGCACCAGGGAGGTCGCCACGGTGGGCCGGCTGACGAACCAGCGGATGTCGGGCACCGCGTAGGTGTAGGTGGGGTCGTAGAAGTAGAGGGAGAAGGAGCGGAACAGCCGCTCGAACTGCGTGCGCGTCAGGGCCGTGCCGTTCGGGATGCTGCTGATCCGCCACTGCCCGTCCACCCGGGTGAAGCCCACGTGCAGGGTGCGGGTGTCCGGCTCGTCATAGGAGGTCGCGATGCCGCGGTCGTCCACGTGGGTGGCCACCGGGATCTCGGCGCGGAGCCGGTCCTGGCCGCCGTCGCCCTCCGCGGTGATCCCGTCCCGGTACACCCAGGTCTCATCCTCCGGGGACCAGCTGGCCGCCAGGTCCCGGGTCAGGAAGGAGCGTGCTACGGCGTAGTCGTCCTCCACGCCGGTGCCTGCTTCGAAGAAGCCGCGCAGGATCTGCTCCGGATCGTCTCCCTCTCGGGGCCCGGCGGGACTGTAGGCCGGGGTCGGGGTGGCGCTGGAGGTCTCGCCTTCCGCGTAGTGGTAGACCTGCCCGTCCGTGGGGATGCGGCCGCAGGCGGTCAGTCCCAGGATCAGGGCCAGCAGGGCCAGCAGGATTCTCCGGACACGCGGACGGCGTCCTGTCGGGATCGGGCGGGCGGTGATCATGCTCGGTCCTCCGTTCCGGGGTCGACGGGGCTGGAGTCGACGGGGCTGGGATCGTGAGCGGCCCCGCTCGCGGCGTCGGCCTGCGCATCTGCTGGGTCCGCCGTAGCCGACGGCGCAGGGTCCGGGATCCCATCCGGGGGCAGGCCCAGCGGGGAGTCGCCGGCCGTCTCGCCCTGGTGCAGCGGCAGGGTGAGGCGGAAGCAGGCGCCCTGACCCGGCTCTCCCCAGGCTTCCAGTCGGCCGCCGTGCAGGCGCACGTCCTCGGCCGCGATGGACAGCCCCAGTCCGGTGCCGCCCAGCGTGCGCTTGCGCGAGGGGTCGGCCCGCCAGAAGCGGTCGAAGACCCGCTGGGACTGCTCCGCGGTCATTCCGATGCCGTGGTCGCGCACCGCCACGGCGGCGTCGTGGGTCCCGGCGGCCAGCCAGATGTCCAGGGGCCGGCCCTCGGAGTGCTCGATCGCGTTGACCAGGAGGTTGCGCAGCACCCGCTCGATCCGCCGGGGATCCATCTGCACCGCGCAGCGCAGCTGCTCCCCGTGCAGGCGCACCGTCAGACCGGCGCGGTCCAGGTGCGGGCGCACGGACTCGATGGTGTCCTCCACGAGATCGGCCAGGTCCACCGTGGACACGTCCAGGGTCGCGGAGCCGGCGTCGAAGCGGGAGATCTCCAGCAGATCCGCCAGGAGGGATTCGAAGCGGTCCACCTGGTGGTACATCAGCTCGGTAGAGCGCTGGAAGGACGGCTCCATCCGCTCGCGCCCGTCGTAGAGCAGCTCCGCGGCCATCTTCACGGTCGTCAGCGGGGTGCGCAGCTCGTGGGAGACGTCGGAGACGAAGCGCTGCTGCATCTTGGACAGGGTCTCCAGCTGCTCGATCTGGTGCTGGATGGAGTCGGCCATCTCGTTGAACGACGCGCCGAGCACGGCCGCCTCGTTCTCCCCGCGGATGACGACGCGATCGTCCAGGTCCCCGTCGGCCAGACGCTCGGCGGCCGCCGCGGTCTGGGAGATGGGGCGGATCACGGAGCGGGTCACCCACCAGACGATCGTGGCGACGAAGACCAGCAGGATCGCGAAGCCCACGGTGATGACGAACTGGATGTAGTCCAGGGTCTGCTGGGAGGAGGAGAGGTCGTAGACCAGGTACAGCGCATACCGATCCCCCTGGTTCAGGTGCACCGTGGACCCGACGATCAGCACCGGCACCGGGGTGCCGTGCTCATCCACCGGCAGCGAGGCGGACTTCCAGAACACCCCGTCGCCTCCGGTGACCTCCTCCTGCAGGTCCTGCGGCACGCTGGAGGGGCTCATCCACCGGTTCTGCGCCTGGGCGCCCACACCGGCCTGATCCGAGCCTGCGCCGACGGGGATGAGGATCCACTGGCGCTTGGCGTCGGCCCCGTGGGTCTCGAGGATGGTCAGGGAGCTCTGGATGAGCTTCTGGATCTCGGCCTGGCTGGAAGCGTCCGAGCTGTTGAGGATGCCCTGCACATCGGAGAAGCCCTTGGAGGACTCCTCCAGCGCCTGGCTCTGGGACTCCCGGAACAGGCTGCTGGCGATCTGCGTGGACAGGAAGGAGCCGGCGAACAGGAAGGCGAGCAGGGACAGGGAGGTGGCCACCACGACCGCGGAGAACTGCAGGGAGGTGCGCCAGCGCTGGCGCAGGGCGCGCCAGAGCGCGGGCACGACGCCGAGGACGCGGCGCAGCGGGCGGCTGAGGTGACGGGCCATGGGCGGGTGAGGGCTAGCGGCGGACCTGGTGGGCGTTGGCCTTGTAGCCCACCCCGCGCACGGTCTGGATCAGCTCCGGATTCTCCGGGTCCTTCTCGATCTTGGCGCGCAGACGCTGGATGTGGACATTGACCAGGCGGCGGTCGGCATCGGAGTCCATGCCCCAGATCCGATCCAGGAGCGTGTCCCGGGAGAGCACCTGCCCGGGCTCCTGGGCGAGGTTGACCAGCAGGTCGAACTCCAGGGGGGTCAGGCGCACGGTCTGCCCGTCCCGGGTCACGGCGCGCCCGGCCAGGTCCACGTGCAGGTCCCCGATCTCCAGGCGGTCCGCGGAGCGGGTCTCCCCGATGCGCAGGCGGGTGCGGATGCGGGCCAGCAGCTCGGCCGGCTTGAAGGGCTTGGCGATGTAGTCATCGGCGCCTGCCTCCAGCCCCCGCACCACGTCCTCGGTGTCGGACTTGGCGGTGAGCATGATGATCGGCACATCCGAGGTCTCCCGGATCTTCTCGCACACCTGGATCCCGGTCATCCCGGGCAGCATGAGATCCAGCAGGATCAGGTCCGGGTCGTAGCTTTCGAAGGCGGAGACGGCGCGGTCCCCGGTCTCGCAGAAGGTCGGCTCGAAGCCCTCGTTGGACAGCACGATCCCGACCATCTCGGCCAGAGCCTCGTCGTCGTCGACCACCAGAATCCGCGCTTTCACTCGCGCCCCTTTCCCGCTCGATGCCGCTGTCGCCTCCCGGCCGCGGCCTGGCCCGGTTCCGCGGCGCACGGGAGCACTCCAACCCTACGTGATCCGCAGGGCTGACTCGGTACGATGCCGTGCCGAGGCCGCGGCGGCGACGGCGCTCAGATGACGGCATGCGATAGCGACGCGAGAACCGCTGGCTGCGGAGGGCCTACTCCGCGTCCTCGGCGGCCAGCTCCGCCAGGATCTGCGCGGTGCGCGCCCCCACGCCCAGCAGCGACGCGACCCGTTCCGGGGCCACGGGATCCAGATCCGCCCGCTCCTCCAGCGCGATCCCCCGCAGGTGCTCCTGCCCCAGGCCCAGGCTGCGCCAGGTGCGCCACAGGGCTGCGGCCTCGCGCCCCGGGTCCGGCAGCCGTCCCCGGGTGTCCGGACCGGTGAGCACCCCCAGGCGCAGACCGAGACCGGTATCGTGCGCGGCGGCCGCGGCTTCCCAGTCCCGCGGGTCGGTGCTCGCCGGACGCACGGCCACCGCATCGAATTCCGCCCGCAGGTCCGGATCGGGTACGGGCCCGCCCTGATCGAGGATCGTGCCCAGGCCCAGCGACCGGGCCGCCAGGGCCAGCTCGCTCAGGGCCGCGCGGGCCTCCCCGCGGGGCACGGCGCGCAGGGTGCGCAGACCGGAGGCGGTGGGCACCCGGCCCGCCAGCACCTCCTCGGCCCGGGGTTCGCGCACCCGCAGGAAAAGCTCCTCCCCGTCCAGCGCGGTGCGCAGGGCGCGCACCAGGTCGGCCAGGCCGGCCCGCTGGGCCTCGCGCAGATCCCGGCGGGCCCCGTGATCGGCCACCACGGCGCGGCCCTCCCCGAGGTGCAGCTCGGCAGCCAGGCTCAGCGGGCCGATCAGGTCCACCACGGTGGTGCCGCGGTGCCCGGAGGATTCCGCGCCGATCGCGTCGGCCAGTGCCTGCACATCCGAGCTCAGCCGCGCAGCGGCGGTGCGGGCCTCCCGGCCCGGGCTCTCCCGCAGCCGCCACCCGGCAGCCTGCAGGTCAGCGGACAGGCCGCCCAGGGTGGCCACCGTGCGCGCCAGGCGGGTTCCGGCCCAGCCGGTCTCCGGCAGCACGGGCAGCGCCCCCTGGTGCGGGTCACCCAGCTCCCCGCGCAGCATCCGCAGGGACTCGGGCATGTCGGTGCCCGGCAGGGATCCCCGGGTGCCCGCGCTCAGCCGCGCCGCGCCCAGCCGAGGCAGCGGGTCGGTCTCGGTCGGACCGGGTTCAGTCATTCCGGGCGCGCTCCTTCTCGTGCTGCTCCGCGATGCGCTCGTGGTGGCGGATCACCTCGCTGACGATGAAGCTCAGGAACTTCTCGGCGAAGGCCGGGTCCAGGTGGGAGTCCTCGGCCAGGGCCCGCAGGCGCCGGATCTGGGCGGCCTCCCGGTCCGGGTCCCCCGGGGGCAGGCGATGCTCGGCCTTCAGATGCCCCACCCGCTGGGTCGCGCGGAAGCGCTCGGCGAGCAGGTGGATCAGGGCGGCGTCGATGTTGTCGATCGTGCCGCGCATGGCCAGCAGCTCCTCGAAGACCTCGGGATCGATGTCGCTCAGGGAGCTGGCCCGCTCGTCGAAGGCGGGGGCGGCGGGGGTCTCGTCCTCGGTGTGGTGGGCGTTCATGCAGGGCAGTCTACGGGGCCGGAACCACGTCGGGCCGGTCCAGGGAGTAGGCGCGGTGGATCGTCGCCTGACCCAGCACCCGGGTGCCCTGGTAGATCACCAGGGTCTGCCCGGGGGCCACCCCGCGCAGCGGGCCGCGCAGGCGCACCACCAGCTGCACGGCCGTGCGCCCGTCCACCTCGGCCTCGCGCAGCCGGGCCGTGGCCGGCACCGGATCCGCGTGGGCGCGCACCTGCGCCATGACCTCGAAGGCCTCGGAGGCCTCCGGGGCCTCCCCGCGCGCACGGGCCTGCAGGAAGGCCTGCGCCTCGGGCACCGGGCGCCCGGCCCAGCTCTGCCGGATCCCGAGGATCTCCTCCACGGCCAGCATCTCCTTCGGCCCGACGACGACCTCGTTGGTCTTCGGGTGGATCTCCAGGACGAAGCGGGGCTTCCCATCCGGGGCGGGCCGCCCGATCGCCAGGCCCTTGCGCTGGCCCACGGTGAAGGCCCGCGCCCCGCGGTGAGTGCCCAGCACCTGCCCGGAGGTGTCCTTGATCGGCCCCTCCTGCAGGTCGATGCGCTCCTCGAGCCAGCCGCGGGTGTCCCCGTCGGGGATGAAGCAGATGTCGTGGGAATCGGCCTTCTTCGCGATCGCGAAGCCGCGCTCGGCGGCCTCGGCGCGCACCTCGGCCTTGGTGGGGGTCTCGGCCAGGGGGAACATCGCGTGCTCCAGCTGGGCCTCGGTGAGCACGCCGAGCACGTAGGACTGGTCCTTGGCCCAGTCCGCGGCCCGGTGCAGCTCGGGGCTCCCGTCGGGATCGCGCGCGATCCTGGCGTAGTGCCCGGTGCACACGGCGTCGAATCCCAGGGCGAGAGCCTTCTCCAGCAGGGCCGCGAACTTGATCTTCTCGTTGCAGCGCATGCAGGGGTTGGGGGTGCGTCCGGCGGCGTACTCGCCGATGAAGTCATCCACCACGTCCTGCTTGAACCGCTCGGAGAAGTCCCAGACATAGAAGGGGATGCCGAGCTTGTCGCAGATGCGCCGGGCGTCCATCGAGTCCTCGATGGTGCAGCACCCGCGCGAGCCGGTGCGCAAGGTCCCGGGCATCCGGGACAGGGCCAGGTGCACCCCGACGACGTCGTGCCCGGCATCCACCGCGCGCGCGGCCGCCACCGCGGAGTCCACTCCCCCGCTCATCGCCGCCAGGACCCTCATGCTGTGCTCCTCCTCGTGTTCGTCCGTCCGTTCCTCTGCCCGCCGACCCGGCCGCGCCGTCGGCCGGACGCCGTCCGGGTACGGCCCGCGCTCACCAGGCGCCACCCGGGACATGATCGGCCATGCCGGCGGCCGCGGCCTGCCGATAGGCCTGGGGCAGGGCCTCCAGGAGGGCCCGCACGTCCTGCTCGGTGCTGGTGCGGCCCAGGGTGAACCGCTGGGCCCCGCGCGCCTCGGCCTCCGTCAGGCCCATGGCCAGCAGGACCTCGGAGGGGCGGGGGACCCCCGCGTTGCACGCGGAGCCCGTGGAGGTGCGCACCCCGGCCATGTCCAGCAGGAACAGCAGGGAGTCTCCCTCGCAGCCGGGGAAGGTGAACAGGGCGTTGCCGGGCAGGCGGGAGGCCGCCCCGAGGTCCGCGGGTCCGCGCAGCACGGCCTGCGGGACGCGCTCGCGCACCCCGGCCACCAGGCGATCGCGCAGGCCGCGGATCCTCGCGGCCTCGGTCTGCAGATCCGCCAGCCCGGCCGCGGCGGCCCCGAAGCCGGCGGCACCGGGGGCGTCCACGGTCCCCGAGCGCACCCCGCGCTCCTGCCCGCCGCCGTGGATCAGTGCCTGCAGGGGGGCGGTGCGCACGGCCACCAGGGCGCCGACGCCGAAGGGCGCGCCGATCTTGTGCCCGGACACCGCCATGGTGGTCGCGCCCACGGCGCGGAAGTCCACGGGCAGGCTGCCGTAGGCCTGCACGGCGTCGGTGTGGAAGGGCACCTGCGCCGCGGCGGCGATCTGCGCGAGCTCGGCGACCGGCTGGATGGTGCCGACCTCGCTGTTGGCCCACATCACCGCGACCAGCGCGTGCTGTCCCGGGTGGGCGGCCAGGGCCTCGCGCAGGGTCTGCGGGTGGACCCGACCCTCGGCGTCGACCTCCAGCCAGTCCAGTGCGGCACCCTGGTGCTCGGCCAGCCATTCCACGGTCTCGCGCACCGCCTGGTGCTCCACCGCGGAGACCGCGATGCGGGTGCGGCGGGGGTCCTGCTCGCGCCGGGCCCAGTACATGCCCTTGACGGCGAGGTTGTCGGCCTCCGTGCCGCCGCCGGTGAGGATGACCTCGGCCGGATCCGCCCCGAGGCTGGCGGCGATCTGCTCCCGCGCGGTTTCCACGGCGGAGCGGGCCGATCGCCCGGCCCCGTGCAGGGCGGAGGCGTTGCCGCCGGCGCGCAGCTGGGCGAGCATGGCCTCCAGGGCGCGCGGATCCACGGGCGTGGTGGCGGCGTGGTCGAGGTAGGCCTCCCGGACCATGGCGGGCTCCTTCCCGGCGGATGCGGCGTGTGCGGCGGGTGCCGTGGATGCGGCTGGTGCGGTGGATGCGACGGATGCTTCGGCGACGCCGGGGGCGCCGCGGCGGACACCCCATGCTACGCGCGCCGTGCGCGTCCCGGGCAAGAGCCCTGCGTCACCGGGCGGGGGCCTAGACTGTGGGACCGTGTTCGACATCCTCTTCCACACCCCGGAGATCCCCGGCAACACCGGCAACGCGATCCGCCTGGCCGCGGTGACCGGGGCGCACCTGCACCTGGTGGAGCCGCTGGGCTTCGACCTCTCGGATGCGCACCTGCGCCGCGCCGGCCTGGACTACCACGACCTCGCGGTGATGACGGTGCACCCGGACCTGGATTCCGCGTGGGCGGTGCTGGCCGGGCGCCGGATCTTCGCCTTCTCCACCACGGCCCGGGTCAGCTACGCGGACATCGCCTATGAGGAGGGGGATGTGCTGATGTTCGGTCGGGAGTCCGTGGGCCTGCCGCGGCAGGTGCAGGAGGATCCGCACGTCACCGAGCGGGTGCGCATCCCCATGCTGCCGGGGCGCCGCTCCCTGAACCTGGCCAACTCCGCGTCCATCGCGGTGTACGAGGCCTGGCGCCAGCACGACTTCGGCGGGGTGCTCTAGCGCACAGTCCCGCGGGCCCGCATCCCTCGGGGTGGCCCCGCAGGGTTCGGCCGCGCACGCGAGACGACGCCGCGCCGGCCCCGGAAGGATCGGGGCCGGCGCGGCGTCGTCGGGTGAGGTCAGCCGCCGGCTCAGCGGCTGGAGGAGGAGCTGTCCGAAGCGCTGCCCAGGGTGACCTCCGCGGTCTTCTCGCTGCCGTTGCGCTGGTACTTCACGGTGACCTTCTGCCCGGCCGCGGCCTCGCGCACGCTGGCGGTCAGGGATTCGGCGTCGGTGATCTGGCGCCCGTCCAGCTCGGTGATGACGTCGCCGGTGGACAGCCCCGCCTGCTGGGCCGGGCCGTCGGAGCTCAGCCGCTTGATGACGGCACCGTCGCTGAAGGTCTGGGACTTGTCCCCATCCGCGGGGCTGGAGGCCACCGAGGCCCCCAGCAGCCCGTGGGTCGCGTGCCCGTCGTCGATGATCTCCTGGGCCACCCGCTTGGCGTAGTCCACGGGGATGGAGAAGCCGACGCCGATGTTGCCGGTGGAGCCGCTGGATTCGGAGCCGCTGCTGGACCCGGCCGAGGCGATCGCGACGTTGATGCCGATGACCTCGCCGTCCTTGTTGACCAGGGCCCCGCCGGAGTTGCCGGGGTTGATCGCGGCGTCGGTCTGCAGCACCGCCAGAGAGATCGTGGAGTTGGACTGGGTCGTCTGGGTGCGCCCGTTCTTATCCGGGAACTGGAACTGGAAGGGCGAGCTCTGGGAGGAGTCCTCGGTGTCCCCGCCCTCAGGGGCCGCGGAGGAGGCCACGGAGATCGTGCGGTTGAGGTTGGAGACGATGCCGTCCGTGACGGTGCCGCTCAGGCCCAGCGGGGAGCCGATGGCCACGGCCGTGTCCCCGACGTTGAGCTTGCTGGAGTCGCCCAGGGTGGCCGGGGTGAGGTCCAGGCCGTTCGCGTCGATCTTCAGCACGGCCAGATCCGAGGTGGGATCCGTGCCCACCACCTGCGCGGAGCGCACGGAGCCGTCGGACAGCTGCACCTCGGCGGTCGCGTTCGCGGTGGCCCCGTCCAGGGTGGCCACGTGGGTGTTGGTGAGGATGTGGCCCTGTTTGTCCAGGATCACCCCGGAGCCGGTGCCGGACTCCCCGCTGCCGGTGACGGCGATGGTCACCACGGAGGGCGAGGCCTTCTGCGCCGCGGCGGTGACCTCGTTGACCGAGCTGTGGTCGTTGACGATGGTCGTGCCGCCGCTGCCGGAGGAGGAGCTCGTGGAGGCGGAGTTCGCCTCGATCAGCCCCGTGGTCCCTGCGGCAGCACCCCCGCCGATCAGCGCGGCCACCGCCATCCCGGCGATCAGGGTGCCGGCGCCGAACCGGCGGCGATCCCGCCGCGGTGAGGCGGGCTGGTAGGTGGGCTGGCCCGCGGTGCCCCAGCCGCCGTCGCCGCCGCCGTATCCGCCCTCGCCGTAGCCGTATCCGTAGGCCGCGGGCTGGGCCGCGGTCTGGGTGGCCTGGGTGGGCTGCTCGGCGGTGGCGGCCGCCTGCTCCTGGGTCCTCGCCCCGGAGGCCTGCCCGGCCCAGGTGGGGTAGGCCGCGGTGCTCTCCTGCGCAGTGCCCTCCTGCCCGGAGCCTGCCGGGCGGGTGCCTTCCTGTGCGGTGCCTGCGGGGCGGGTGCCCTGGATGCGCTGGGCGCCGGCGTCGGCGCCGATCGGGCGGGTGGACGGCTCCTGTTCGGCCCACGGGTGGGGCCGGGTCCGGTCCTCGTGACCGTCGGGCTGGTGGGGGTCCTGGGGCGGGGTGGTCATCCTCGAGCCTTTCATGCCGGGTCCTGCTGATGGGGGGGGCGGTGCGACCGCGCCGGTGCGCACGGCGCCCCGATGCTCGCTTCCACTGTGCTCCGCTCGGCTGTGCCCCCTGTGTGCGGATTCTGGACGTTTCCTGATCGTCACCTTGCCGCGTCGGCCTCGTCTGCGCCGACGGTGGATAACCCGTGATCCCCGCGCCGCCGTGGCCTAGTCTGGTGCCATGGAGCATCCAACCCGCCCCACCGCCGAGAGCCGAGGACGCCACCGGTCCGCCCTGCTGGTGCTGGCCGCCGTCGGCGCGAGCACCGCGCTCGGCGCCGCGCCCGCTCTGGCGCAGGCCCCGATGGATGTCTCCCCCGGACAGCGCGTGGTCGACGAAGCCGGGGTCCTGGGCTCGACCCAGACGCTGGATTCATCGATCGACCGGCTGGCCGAGGACCAGCACCTGACCCTCTACGTCATCACGGTGGATGAGTTCACCGACCCCTCCGGTGCCGATGCCTGGGTGAGCCGCTTCTCCGAGCTGAACGACCTCGGCGCCACCGACGCCGTGCTGGTCATCGCCACCCAGGCCCGCCAGGCCAAGTTCGAGGCCAGCTCCTCGGGCCCGATCACCCAGGAGCAGCAGCAGCGGATCTACCAGGATCGGATCTTCCCGAAGCTGCGCGACACCGACTGGACGGGTGCCGCCGAAGCCGCGGTGGACGGGATGCGCGAAGCCGCGCAGTCCTCGCGCGCCTCCAGCGGCGGGGGCGGCGGCAGCCAGGGACTGATCAGCGGCGGCTGGCTGCTGGCCGCCGGCGGCGCGGGGGCCGTGGGTGTGTGGGCGTGGCGGCGGCGTCGTCGGCGCGCCAACGGAACGAGCGCCGGCACCCCCGGCACGCCGTCTCAGGCCGCGGGTGCCCCCGGTGCCGCCCGGGTCCCGGGCGCTGCCCCCGCGGATCCGCTGGACGCGATGGACCTCGCGCAGCTGCGCGCCGAGGCCGGACCCCTGCTGGTGGCCGCGGACGACGCCGTCGCCCGCAGCGCCGAGGAGCTGGAGTTCGCCCGCGCCCAGTACGGCGACGAGGCTGTGCGACCCTTCGAGACCGCCCTCGCCCAGGCCCGGGAGAGCCTGACCCGCAGCTTCCAGCTGCAGCAGCAGCTGGACGACGACATCCCCGACACAGAGCAGCAGCAGCGCTCCTGGCTCACCGAGATCATCCGCGGGTGCCGCGCCGCCCAGGCGAGCCTGACGGCCAAGCAGGAGGAGTTCGCCCGGCTGCGCCGACTGGAGGACTCCCCCGCCGAGGCGATCTCCGCGGCCGGGAGCGGCGTCGAGCAGGAGCGCGCCCGGCTGGAGCGCACCCGCCCGAGGATCCGCGAGCTGACCGGACGGTTCGCCGTCGGCGCGGTGGAGCCGATCCTGGACTCCCTGGACGAGGCCGAGCGGCGGCTGGAGCTGGCCGCGGAGTCCGTGGGTCAGGCCCGCACCCACCTGGAGGCCGGGGAGGTCTCCGCCGCCGCGCTCGCGGTGCGCGGCGCGGAGGAGGCCACCGGGCAGGTCCGCTCCGTGATCGCCGCGGCCGAGCGCTCGGCCGGCGAGCTGGAGCAGGCCCGGGCCTCCCTGGAGGAGGCGCTGGAGCAGGCCGAGGCCGACGTCGCCGAGGCGCAGGCCCTGCTGGGCCGGGGCGGCTACGCGGATCTGAGCGGGGCGGCGGCCCGCGTGCGCCAGGCGGTCTCCGCGATCCGCGCTGAGCTGGCCGCAGGCCCCGTGGATCCGCAGGCCCAGGCCCGGCGCCTGCGCGAGGCCCGCGTGCAGCTGGATGAGGGCCTGGCCAGCGTGCGCGATGCCCACGCCCGGGATCGCTCGGCCCGCCAGACCCTCGCCCACACCCTGATCTCCGCGCAGACGGCCGTCGCTGCGGCCACCGACTACGTGGCGGCCCGCCGCGGCGGCGTCGGCCAGCAGGCCCGCACCGCCCTGCACGAGGCGCAGCGGCACCTGGCCGAAGCGCAGCGGCTGCGCGACGCCGAACCCACCGCGGCCCTCATCGAGGCCAACCAGGCGCTGCTGCGGGCCCAGCAGGCCCAGTCCGGGGCTGATGCGGACGTGCGCAGCTTCCGCACCGGCCCCGGGGCCGGCGGATCGAACCGGAACTCCGCCCTGCTGGGCGGGCTGCTGCTGGGCACCCTGCTCGGCGGCGGGAACCACGGCGGCTTCGGCGGCGGTGGCTCGGGGGGCTTCGGCGGCGGCAGCTTCGGCGGCGGCGGGGGCGGCTTCGGCTCCGGCGGGGCCGGAGGAAACTTCTGACACCAGCTCCTGAGCCGAGCTCCGGACCCGAAGGGACTCTCGACCGAGGACCCGCCGCGGAAAGCACCGGGGTTCCGCCCCACAGACCAGCACACAGAACACAGCCACCCACCACGACCAGGAGGAACATCCCATGGTGAAGCAGTCCATCTTCGGCCGGATCGCGCAGCTGGCGAAGGCCAACGTGAACGCGATGATCGACGCGGCCGAGGACCCGCAGAAGATGCTGGACCAGATGGTCCGGGACTACCGGAACAACATCGCCGAGGCGGAGCAGGCGGTGGCCCAGACCATCGGCAACCTGCGCCTGCTGGAGGAGGACCACGCCGAGGACCTGAAGGAGGCCCAGGAGTGGGGCCGCAAGGCCCTGGCCGCCTCCCAGACGGCGGACCGGCACCGGGAGCAGGGCGATGCCGCGAGCGCGGACAAGTTCGACGGCCTGGCGAAGATCGCGCTGCAGCGCCAGCTGGCCGCGGAGCAGGAGGCTCAGGCCGCCGAGCCGCAGATCGCCGCGCAGACGGAGGCGGTGGACAAGCTCAAGGACGGGCTGAACCGGATGCGCTCCAAGCTGGATGAGCTGACCCGCAAGAGGGATGAGCTCTCGGCCCGGCAGAAGTCCGCGGCCGCGCAGAACCAGGTCAACGACGCCCTCAAGGCCTTCGACGTCATGGACCCGACCAGCGAGGTCAGCCGCTTCGAGGAGAAGGTGCGCCGGGAGGAGGCCCGGGTGCGCGGGGCGCAGGAGCTGTCCGCTTCCTCCCTGGACGCGCAGTTCGAGTCCCTGGAGGATCTGTCCCGGGAGTCCGAGGTGGAGGCGCGCCTGGCCGCGCTGAAGAAGTCCCAGGGCTGAGCGGCGGGGCCGGCGTCGCGGCCGACGGCCTCCGGCGCGTGCCTCCGGGCGGGTGACGCCGGGATCATGGTCGGCTATGATGTGGATCATGCCTGCCCCCGCCCCTGCCGCCGTCGCCTCCGGTCTGACCAAGGCCTTCGGGCGGTTCACGGCGGTGGACGGCATCGACTTCCGGATCGAGGCCGGGGAGGCCTTCGGGCTGCTGGGCCCCAACGGGGCGGGCAAGTCCACGACCATGAAGATGCTCGGGGCCACCTCCCGGCGCACGGGCGGGCACCTGGAGGTGCTCGGCGCGGACCCGGACGTTCAGGGGCCCAGCATCCGGGCGCGCATCGGCGTCGTCCCGCAGGAGGACCGGCTGGACCTGGACCTGACGGTGGCCAAGAACATGGCCGTGTACGGCCGGTACTTCGGTCTGCCCCGGTGGTACCTGCGGGAGAAGATCCCCGAGCTGCTGGACTTCGCGCAGCTGACCGACAAGCGCGACGTGCGCGCGGATGACCTCTCCGGCGGGATGAAGCGGCGCCTGACCATCGCCCGGGCGCTGGTCAACGAGCCCCGGCTGCTGATGCTGGATGAGCCGACCACGGGCCTGGATCCGCAGGCCCGGCACCTGCTGTGGGAGAAGCTGTTCCGACTGCGCGAGAGCGGGACCACCCTGCTGCTGACCACGCACTACATGGACGAGGCCGAGCAGCTGTGCGATCGGATCGTGGTGATCGACCACGGCCGGATCATGGCCGAAGGCTCCCCCGCCGCCCTGATCCGGGAGCACGTGAGCCGGGAGGTGCTGGAGCTGCGCCTGGATCGAATGGTCCTGGACGAGCAGGCCGCGCTGCTGCGCGAGCGCGGCGGGTTCCGGCGGGTCGAGCGGCTGCCGGACCGGCTGCTGATCCACGCCGAGGACGCCGATGCGGCCCTGACCCGCAGCCACGACCTCGGGGTCCCCGTGCGCTCCAGCCTGGTCCGGCGCGCCTCCCTGGAGGATGTGTTCCTGACCCTGACCGGACGGAGCCTGATCGAATGAAGGACGCCGTCGCGGATCCGCAGCCCACCGCGCAGTCGTACTCCCCGGCGGCCCGACGAGCCGGCCTGGACGATCCGCAGGTCGCGGCCCGACGCCGCCGCACCGCCTTCTGGGGGGTGACCGAGCACATGCTGTGGGTGTACTGGCGCTACCGGCTGACCCTGCTGACCTCCGCGCTGGGTGAGCCGGTCCTGTACCTGCTGGGCATGGGGCTGGGACTGGGCGCCCTGATCAGCCACGGCACGGGGGCGGACACCTACGGGGTGTCCTACGTGGTGTTCGTCGCCCCGGCCTTGCTGGTCTCGGCGGCCGTGATGGTGGGCGTGGAGGAATCCACCTACCAGGTGCTCGGCGGCACGCAGTGGGACGCCAAGACCTACTACACGATCTACCAGGCCGCCGTCTCCCCCGGGCAGCTGACCCTCGGGGTGCTGCTGGCGATCCAGGTGAGGGTCGCCGCGGTGGCGGGGCTGTACTGGATCGCGATGCTCGTCTTCGGGGTGCTCCCGCAGCCGGGCACGGGGCTGGCGATCCCGCTGGTCGCGATGCTCGGGGCCCTGGCCTTCGGGGCGCCGGTGGCCGGGTACTTCGCCGGTCTGGACCGGGAGGGCGGCAGATCCACCATGGTGCGCCGCTTCGTGCTGATGCCGCTGGTGCTGTTCTCCGGGGTGTACTACCCGCTGAGCGTGCTGCCGTGGGGCATCCAGTGGATCGGATGGATCTCCCCCGTGTGGCACGCCGCCGAGCTCTCCCGCGGACTGGCCTTCGGCCATGCCGAGCCGGCGTGGCTGGTGGCCGCGCACCTGCTGGTGCTCCTCGGACTGTCGGTCCTGGGGATCCTGTGGCTGCGCCGGTCCCTGACCCGGAAGCTGGAGGACCGATGAGCCGCCCGCCCGCCCACATCCCCGGCATACGCTCCCGCGCCGGTTCCCGCTCCCACGGTGCGACGTCGGCCCCCGCCCGGCCCGCAGCGGGAGCTCAGACGCTGCTGGCCCACCGGCGCCCGGCGCCCTTCGCCCAGACCGTCTACTCCGGCAACGCCCGCTCGGTCTTCGAGCACGGGCTGGCCACCTCCTACGGGTCCAACTGGCTGATCATGGTCTCCGGCGTGCTCGAGCCGATGCTGTACCTGCTGTCCATGGGCATCGGCGTCGGCGCCCTGGTGGGGGCGGTGCAGTACCAGGGGCAGGACCTGCCGTACCCGGCGTACATCGCCCCGGCCCTGCTGGCCACCTCCGCGATGAACGGGGCGATCTACGACTCCACGTGGAACGTGTTCTTCAAGCTGCGCTTCTCCAAGGTGTACCAGTCCATGCTGGCCACGCCGCTGGGGCCGCTGGACGTGGCCCTGGGCGAGATCTCCTCGGCCCTGTTCCGCGGGATGCTCTACTCCTGCGCCTTCATGGCGCTGATGAGCGTGCTGGGCTACAGCCTGGCCTGGACGGCGGTGCTGGTGATCCCGGCGTGCCTGCTGATCGCCTTCGGCTTCGCGGCCCTGGGCATGGCCGTGACCTCGTACTGTCGCACCTTCGTGCACATGGACTGGATCATGGTGGTGCTGCTGCCGATGTTCCTGCTTTCCGCGACCTTCTTCCCGATCACGGTGTACCCGCCGGCCCTGCAGTGGGTCATCATGGCGTTCCCGCTGTGGCATGCGGTGGAGATGGTGCGGATGCTCAGCACCGGGCTGCTCACCCCGGTCTTCGCGGTGCACGTCGGCTACTTCGCGGTGCTGGCCGGCGTCGGCATCGTGCTGGTGACCCGGCGGCTGAGTGCCCTGTTCCTGCGCTGACCCGGCCCGTCCCTCGGCCGCGGCCAGCCGCGGCACGGCCGGCTTTGGGAGGGGTTTCGGTGTGTGGGTGTGTCTTCGGGGCTCCCAAACGCCGAAACCCCTCCCAAACCGGCCGGGGGCGGGGCGAGGCCGCACATGCGACGAGGCCCGGTTCCTGGTGATCCAGGAACCGGGCCTCGTGCTTCTCGTTGCGGGGGCAAGATTTGAACTTGCGACCTCCGGGTTATGAGCCCGGCGAGCTACCGAACTGCTCCACCCCGCGGCGACCTGTTCAACTATACGGACCCGCCCCACCCTGCGCAACTCCGATCGGGCATCTGTGGCGCAGAACATAGAATGACGCCGCGGCCGCCCCTCCGCGAGGGAGGGTGCGTCCGCGGCGTCGGCCAATCACGCGGCCAGGACGATCAGCGCCCTGGCCGGCTCACCGGTCCGCCGAGGCGCTGGCGGACGGCGACGGGCTGGCCGAAGCCGTCGCGCCCTCGGCTTCCATGGCCTCGTCCAGGGCCTTCTGCAGGCGGTCCTGGGCCTCGCCGTACTTGGCCCAGTCGCCGTCCTTGCGGGCCTGGTCCGCGTCCTTCATGGCCTGGCTGGCCTTCTCCAGCGCGGAGCCCAGATCCCCGGAGGCGCTGCTCCCGGAGCCCTGCTGGCCGCTCTCGCCGTCCTGGGCGTCGGCCTCCTGGGCGTCCACCCCGGCGTCCTGGGTGGTCTGCGCTCCGGAATCGCCGCCGAACACCTGGTTCAGCGCCTCGTCGAGGGTCGGGGCGTAGCCGACCTTCTCGCCGAAGCCCACGAGCACGCGGCGCAGGGTCGGGTAGGCGGAATCCCCGCTGGACTGCACGTAGACGGGCTGGACGTAGAGGATGCCGTCACCGACGGGCAGGGTCAGCAGGTTGCCCTTGACCACCCGGGAGCCGCCCTGGCTGAGCAGGTTCAGCTCGGAGGAGACCTCGGTGTCCGAGTTGAAGTTGTTCTGCGCCTGACCGGGACCGGGCACCACGGAGGAGCGCGGCAGCTCCAGCAGCCGCAGCTTCCCGTAGTCCGGAGAGCGCTCCCCGTCCTTGCCGGTGCCGGCATCCCCGTTGGCCGCCAGATACCCGTACATCACGTTGCGGGTCGAGCTGTCCGACTGCTGCGGGATGAAGGAGCTGGTCAGGGAGAAGGAGGCCTTGTCCTCCCCCGGCATCTGCAGGGAGAGGTAGTACGGGGGCAGCTCCGTGTCCGAATCCGTCGTGGGGTCGTTCGGGACCTTCCAGACGTCGTCCCCGGCGTAGAAGCTGTTGGCATCCGTCACGTGGTAGCGGTTCAGCAGCTCCCGCTGCACCTTGAACAGGTCCTCCGGGTAGCGCACGTGCGCCATCAGGGCCGCGGACATGTCCTTGTAGGACTCCACGGTGTTCGGGAAGACCTTCTGCCAGGACTTCAGCACCGGGTCGTCCTCGTCCCACGCGTACAGCTGCACCGAGCCGTCGTAGGCGTTCACGGTGGCCTTGACCGAGTTGCGGATGTAGTTGACCTTCTCATCCGGCAGGGCCTGGGCCTGCCCGTTCTGGGTGCGCGAGTCCTGCGTGGCGCTGCCCAGGGAGGTGGGCGCGGAGTACGGGTAGGAGGACGACGTCGTGTACGCGTCCACGATCCACTGCACCTTGCCGTCGATGATCGCCGGGTACGGGTTGCCGTCCACCGTCAGGTACGGGGCGACCTTGCGCACCCGCTCGGCCGGGTCCCGGTCGTAGAGGATCTGGGACTCCGGGCGCACCCCGTCGGAGAGCAGCAGGTCGGAGGACTGGTACTTGATGGAGTAGGCCAGGCGGTTGAACCAGTTGCCGACGTTGGGCCCGCCGTTCCCGCTGAAGGTGGTCTTGGCGTCGTTGGAGTCGGAGTCGTCCGTGGTCTGCGGGCGGTCCAGCTCCAGGTGCTCGTCGCCTTCCGAGCCGCCGACGATCGAGTACTCGGGGGAGGACTGGCCGAAGTAGATCCGCGGCTCGTAGTTCTCCGAGATCTCGCCGGTGGCGTTGATGCCGGACTGCATGAACTTGGGCTTGCCGTCGGCCTCCACCTGGTTGCCGTAGGCGGCGACGACGCCGTAGCCGTGGGTGTAGACCACGTGCTGGTTGTACCAGCCCTGGTCCTGGTTCTGCCCCGGGTTCAGCTCGCGCGCGGAGATCACGGTGTCCTGGGTGGTGCCGTCGATGTCGTAGCGGTCCACGGACAGGGTCTTGCCGAACTGGTAGTAGGGACGGAACTGCTGCAGCTGGGCGAAGGCGGAGGAGACCACGTTCGGGTCTAGCAGGCGGATGTTGGAGATGGACTGCGAGTCGTTGCGCAGCGCGCCCTTCGCGGAGTCCACCGTGGCGTCGTAGTTGGTGGATTCCAGGTCCGAGAGCCCGTAGGCGTCCCGGGTCATGTCGATGTTGCGCTGGATGTACGGGTTCTCCATGGACTGCTCGGTGGGCTGGACCTGGAACCGCTGCACGATCCACGGGTACAGCCCGCCGGCCACGAGGGAGACCACCAGCAGCATCGCGGTGCCGATCATCGGCAGGCGCCACCGGCCCACCACCGCGCCTACGATGCACATCACCGCGACCAGCACGGCCGCGATGGCCAGGATCGCCTTGGTGGGGATCACGGCGTTGACGTCGGTGTACATCGCTCCGGTCCAGTCCCCGGAGTCGTTCTGCAGCGTCGCGTAGCGGCCCAGCCAGAAGTTCGCGCCCACGACCAGGAGGATCGCGGCGGCTGTGATGCCCATCTGCACGGTGAAGGCGCGCGAGACCCGCAGGCCCCGCTCCCCCACCGAGATCCCGCCGTACAGGTAGTGCACGACCAGCGCGGCCAGGCCCGCGAAGATCAGGGTGGTCAGCACGAAGCCGGTGACCAGGCGCAGGAACGGCAGGGTGAACATGAAGAAGGACAGATCCAGGCCGAACTGCGGATCGGTGCGCCCGGCGGGCTCCTGGGCGAAGAACAGCACGACGGTGTCCCAGCGGGTGAGGAACGTGGCCGCGCCGAACAGCCCGATGACCAGGGGCACCGCGATCAGCAGCACCCGGCGCATCGGCTCCAGGGCCTGCTGGTAGCGGGCCATGTTCTGTTCGAAGGCCGCGCGCAGATCCGCCATCGGATCCTGTCCGGCCCCCTCCCGGCGGGCCTGCTCCCGGGCGGCGTCGCGCCCGGCCCGCGAGCGCCCGGCGGCCGGACGCGCGGGACGGTGGCGCCAGGCCAGGCGCATGCTCAGCCACACGACGAAGGCCATGAGCACCGCGGCGGCGAGGAAGACCCCGACCTTGATGCCGTTCTCCCGCAGGAACACGGTGAGGTAGCCGACCTGGTCGTACCAGAGCACCTCGGTGTACACCTGGGTCGCGGCCACGAAGGCGATGATCAGGGCGATGACGATGATCGCGGTGATGATCAGGGGACGACGCCGCGAGGAGGCGGGGCCGCGCGCGGCACGGTCGGGGCGGGAGGATCCTCCCGCATCGGGCTGGTGGGGTCCTTGGCTCACGGATGTCCTCGAGGTCGCAGGCGGTGGATGCGGGCCCCGCGCCGCCCCGGGGTCGCTCGCCCGCGCTGCCGAGGCGGCTGCGCGGGTGCTCCCGGTGCGGGTCAGGGGCCGTGGACGCCGCGCGAGCAAGCCCGGCCCGGCGTCGTGCCTCCCATTGTGCCCGGAAAGGGGTGCCGCGGACCATTCCGGTCAGGGATGCGAAGCGCCTGAGGCCCCCGGACCCGGAGACCTCAGGAGCCGCACTGCGGGTAGGAGGCGGGGTCCTTGCCCTCGCCGACACCGCGCACGGCCTCCACGGCCTCGTCCAGCGTGGAGACCTTGACCACCGACAGCCCGTCGGGGATGTGCCCGGTGACCTCGTCGCAGTTGTCCGCCGGGGCCAGGAAGAGGGTGGCCCCGGCCTGCCGGGCCCCGATCATCTTCTGCCGGATCCCGCCGATGGCCCCGACCTTCCCCTGGGCGTCGATCGTGCCGGTGCCGGCCACGTGCCTGCCGCCGGTTAGGGAGCCGGGGGTCAGCTCGTCGATGATCCCCAGGGCGAACATCGTGCCCGCGCTCGGCCCGCCGACGTCCTGCAGCCCGTAGTCCACGGTGAACGGGAAGTGGTAGTCCGGCTTCAGGTACAGCCCCAGCACCCACCGACCCGAGGCGTCGTCGCGCCGCGGGGTCAGCCGCACGGTGCGCTGCTCCTCCTTGCCCCCGGGGCGGTAGACGACGTCGACGGCCTTGCCCTCGGTGCGCTGCAGGGCGTCGGTGAGGTCCTGGTAGGTCTTCAGCCGGGTGCCGCCCACGGCCACCAGCACGTCGCCCTCCGCCAGGGGACCGGCCGCGCTCTGCGGGGCCCGCCCGGCGACCCGCAGGGTCACGGAGTAGTCGATGCCCAGGTGCTCGGCGGCTGCGGCCTGGGCGGCGGACTGGGAGTCGGTCATGTCCGCGCTGTTGCGCGCGGCGACCTGCGCCGAGCTGGTGCCGGGGGCGTAGAGGGCGTCCGCGGGCAGCGCCGTGCGCCCGGGGTCCAGGAACGCGCCGAGCACGGCCAGCGGGTTGGTCTGGGAGTTGGGTCCGCCTGCGACGGAGACGGTGGTCATGTCCAGGCTGCCGCTGACGGGATAGGTCTTCGCGCCGTCGATGCGGATCAGCTGGTGCCCGTTCCACTCGCCGATCGTGTTGAAGGTGGGGCCGGGCGCCTCGGTGACGAACGGCGGGGCCAGCAGCGCCCCGGCGGCCAGGATCCCGACGGTGGCCGCACCGCACAGGCCGGTCAGGCGGGCCCGACGCCGCTGGGCGCGGCGAGGCCGCAGCGTGAGGGTGCGCGGGGCGGACCCGGTCTGCCCCGCGGAGTCGGGGTCGTGCTGCTGCGGGGTCTCGGGCATCCTGGGGCTTCCTGCTCGGGCGTGGCCCGCGCGGGGCTGCTGGCGACGCGCGGGGGCGGGGGCAGCCGGGCCGGGACGGCTCACGGGCGTGGCCCATCCTAGCCCACAGCGGCCTGGGCGGATCCGGCGCTGATCCGGCGTCGGTCCGGCGTCGGCCCGGCGGGTGGGACTGTGCCAGGAGCGGACACGGGCTGACGGGCGGGCCTGGGCTGGCCTTTAATGGGGGCTGAGCCCGCGCGGCGGATCGCACCGTCGCCTCCGACCGACCCTTCGAGGTGCCATGAACTCCCAGAACCCCGACGACCGCGAGTCCCACGGCGAGGGGGACGGCAACCCCTTCGAGGAGCTGTTCCGCCGCCTGTCCTCCGGGCAGGGGCTGAACCCCGAGGACCTGCGGGGGATGTCCGTGCCCATGGACCCGGCGATGATGTCCGGGCTGTTCTCCCAGATCCAGGCCATGATGTCCGGGATGAGCCGGGACGGCTCCGTGAACTGGGAGGCGGCCCGGGATCACGCCCGCCAGCTGGCCGCCGCCGAATCCGACCCCTCCCTGACCGGCAGCCGCAAGGCCGCCGTGCGCGATGCGATGCAGCTGGCCGGGCTGTGGCTGGACGCGCAGACCCAGTTCTCCCGTCCGGCCGTGCCGGAGGATGCCTGGGTGCGCGTGGAGTGGGTGGACCACTGCTTCGACACGTTCCGCCAGATCGCCGAGCCCGTGGCGGCGTCGGTCTCGGAGGCCATGGGCCAGGCGATGACCCAGCAGATCCCGCAGGAGCTGCAGGCCATCCTGGGGCAGGGCGCGTCCATGCTCAGCGGGATCAGCGGGATGATGTTCGCGATGCAGCTGGGTCAGGCCGTCGGGCAGCTGTCCCGCGAGGCCGTCTCCTCCACGGACATCGGCATCCCCCTGGCCCCGGAGCGCTGCGCCCTGGTACCCACCAACATCGCCGCCTTCGGTGAGGGCCTGGACCTGCCGGAGCAGGAGATCATGCTGTTCCTGGCCCTGCGCGAGGCCGCCCACCAGCGGCTGTTCCACGCCACCCCGTGGCTGCGTCAGGACATCCTGGAGCTGATCCGCCGCTACTCCCGCGGCATCCACGTGGACATGGACCGGATCGAGGAGGCCACCCGCAGCCTGGATCCCACCGACCCCGAGTCGATGCGCACCATTCTGTCCGGGGATCTGTTCACCCCGCAGCTGACGGAGGACCAGGAGGTCACCCTGCGGCGCCTGGAGACCCTGCTGGCCCTGGTGGAGGGCTGGGTGGACGACGTCTGCGCACGGGCCGCCGGCAACCTGCCTTCCGCACCCGCGCTGACCGAGACCCTGCGGCGTCGTCGCGCCGCGGGCGGACCTGCGGAGAAGACCTTCGGGTCGCTGATCGGCCTGGAGCTGCGGCCGCGGCGCCTGCGCGAGGCCTCCGAGTTCTGGCGCGCCTACGGCGAGCAGCACGGGGCCGAGGCCAGGGACGCCCTGTGGGAGGCCCCGGAGAACCTGCCCACGGACGAGGACCTGGATCACCCGGAGCAGTTCGAGTCCACCCACGACCTGCTCCACGCCACGGATGAGGAGATGGACGCCGCCCTGGAGAAGCTGCTCTCCGGCGGCTACGAGGACAGGGCGGACTCGGAGGATCCGTCCTCCGGGGAGGACGGGGAGGATTCCTCCGGGGAGTCCTCGAACGGCTCCTCCGGGTCCTGACCCCTGCCGTGGGCGTACCCGGCCAGGTACGCCCGGGCCGTCTCGGCGTGGGGGTAGCGGGCCTCCAGGCGCCGGAAGCGGGGGCCGTGGGAGGCCTCGATGAGGTGGCACAGCTCGTGATGGATCACGTAGTCCAGCACGTAGTCCGGCACCTCCCACAGCTGGTGTGAGATCCGCACGCTGCCGCGGGCGGGGGTGGTGGATCCCCAGCGGGTGCGCTGGTTGGTGACCCAGCGGATCGAGACGGGCCGCACCCGGTCCCCCAGCAGCCCCCGGGCCAGGCGTCGGGCCCGCTCGGCGAGGAACCCATCCGAGCGGCGCCGGGAGGTCGGGTCCCCCTCCCCCGCCCCCTGGCGGGCCCGGGCCCGCAGCAGGCGCGGCAGGAGCTCCTCGGCGTGGCGCAGCGCCCGATCCGTGCCCATGCTCGCCGGGATCTGCAGCAGCACCCGGTCCCCGTCCCAGCGGGCGGAGACGGTCTTGCGGCGACGCGCCGAGCGGCGGATCACCAGCGCGGGCCGATCCCCCTCGACGCGCAGATGCTCATCGGGGAAGGACGGGGCGGGGCCGGGACGGGGCATGAGAGGATCCTAGCCCGACGACGCCGCGCCGGGGCGCCTGCCCGCCGCACGAACCAGCGCGCCGCACGATCCTCCCCGCCGTCGCTCGCGTCGAGGACCTGCCTGCACCGTCCGGGACGAGGGGCCTGTGGATGAGCGGGGATCCGCGCCCACGCATCTGCCAGGGTGGGTGGCATGGACCACTCCTCCGCCGTCGCCCCGCCCATCGTCTCCGTCGAGCACGTGCTCGCCGGCATCCCCCGCGGCGCCCGGGTGCTGTGCCTGGGGCTGGCCGGTCCCGCCGCCCTGATCTGCCGCGGGCTGACCGAGCGGACCGGGGACGAGCTGCCGTGGCTGCTGGACCGGCACCCGGTGACCTCCCGGGATGTCGAGCAGCGGGGGTACCGGAAGCAGGACGTCGGCCTGGCCCGGGATCGGGCCCTGTGCGCGGACATCGCCCGACGCACCGGGCGCGCGCTGCCGCTGGGGCAGGGCAGCCACCCGGAGTCGGAGCTGGTGCACCGGGTGTGCCGTGAGCGGCGGCGCCGGGAGCAGGTGATCACCGAGCTGCTCGGCCGGGACGGGCAGCCGTTCTGGCCCGGTCAGGTTCCGGCGGAGCTGGACCCGACGACGACGCCGGGCGCCCCGCGGCGCACCGCCCGGGACCCCGGGTGGCTTTCCGGCCTCGTGGCCCGCTTCGACCGGGTGGTGCAGACCGTGGACGCACACGAGGAGGAGCACTGGGAGCCTCCGCTGGCCCCCGGGACCCCGGTGCTGCAGCTGGTCCTGGATGTCGCCGGGGACCTGCGCGCGGTGGAGGGGGCGGAGAGGACCGTGCCGTGGTGGGCGCGGCGGTGCCGGGACTGCCAGCTGGCGGCGATCCGCGTCGAGGCTGACCCGGACTGCCTGTGCCGCCTCGCCCTGCACCCGGAGATCCGCGAGATCCGCGCCGGCTGAGACCGGACGCGGCGGGCGCAAGCCCGAGCTGCGGGACCCTCAGGACGCTCCACGCCCGCGGGGACGGCGAGTTCCGCGGGGCCGGGCGGTGGCGACGTCGGGGGCTCGGCTCAGGGCTCAGCCCAGGTGCGCCGAGCGCGGGGCGAGCCCCTCGAGGAAGCGGGAGCGGCGCCGGTGGGCCCGCCCGCCCGGGGTGCGGGCCAGGGACCAGGACAGGAACAGCCGCTGCCGGGCCCGGGTGATCCCCACGTACAACAGGCGCCGCTCCTCGTCCAGCTCATCCCCGGTCTCGGCGAAGCCGATGGGCATCAGCCCCTCGGACAATCCGCACAGGAACACCGCGTCCCATTCCAGGCCCTTCGCCGAGTGCAGCGAGGCCAGGGTGACCCCGGACATGACCGGCGCGTCCTGATGGGCGACCCGGCGGGCCAGCTCCTCCACCAGATCCGGCAGGGTCAGCTCCCCCTGCTCCTCGGTCCGCGCCGCGGCCAGCCGATCCGTGAGCGAGACCAGGGCCGCCAGGGACTCCCACGTCGCGCGCACCGCCCCGGTGGAGGCCGGGGGCCGGTCACGGTAGCCGAGGGAGGAGAGCAGGTCCCGCACCAGGCGCGGGGCCGGGGTCTCGGCGTCGGCGCGGGCGGCCGCGCGGATCTGGGCGATGGCGTTCTTGACCTCGGGGCGGTTGAAGAACTGCTCCGTCCCGCGCAGCCGGTACCCGATCCCGGCATCGGCCAGCGCCTGCTCGATGACCTGGGACTGTCCGTTGGTGCGGAACAGCACGGCGATCTGCGCGGGGTCCATCCCGTCCTTGTCGATCAGGTCCCGGATGTCCTCGGCGATGCCGGCGGCCTCCTGCTCGTCATCGGCGTACTCGAACCACTCCGGCTCGGGTCCCTTGGGTCGCTGGGCGCGCAGCTCCAGGGGTGTGGCCCAGGCCCCGGGGGTGGAGTCCTTGGCGGGGCGGCGGGCGGCCAGCAGGCGGTTGGCCAGGGCCACCACCTGCGGGGTGGAGCGGTAGTCGCGCACCAGCCGCACGACCTTGCCCTGCGGGTGACGGGAGGGGAACTCCAGCAGGTGCCGGGAGGTCGCCCCGGTGAAGGAGTAGATGGTCTGGGAGGCGTCGCCCACCACGCACAGCTCCTCGCGTCCACCCAGCCAGTTGTCCAGGAGGCGCTGCTGCAACGGGGAGACGTCCTGGTACTCGTCCACCACGAAGTGCCGGTACTGCTGGCGCACGGCCGCGGCGACGGCGTCGTCCTCCTCCAGGATGGCGACGGTGGCCAGCAGCACGTCCTCGAAGTCGATGGCGTTGCGCTCGGTCTTCAGGTCCTCGTAGGCCCGGGCCACCCGCGCTAAGCCCTGGGGAGTGAATCCGGTGGGCAGCTCCTTGTTCCCCAGGTTCTCCTCGAGGGTGTCCGGGGTGAGCATGGAGACCTTGGACCACTCGATGATCGCGGCCAGGTCCCGCAGGATCGCCCGGTCCGTGGTGAAGCGCAGCCGGGAGGCGGCCTCGGCGAGGTACTGGGCCTTCCCCGACAGCAGCTGCGGCGGGGTCCCGCCGACGGCCTGGGGCCAGAAGTACTGCAGCTGGCGCAGGGCCGCGGCGTGGAAGGTGCGGGTCTGCACCCCGGCCGCGCCGAGCCCGTGCAGGCGGGCGCGCATCTCGTTGGCCGCGCGCGCGGTGAAGGTCAGGGCCAGCACCTGCTGGGGCACGTAGACCCCCGCGGCGATGCCGTAGGCGATGCGGTGGGTGATCGCGCGGGTCTTGCCCGTCCCCGCCCCGGCCAGCACGCACACGGGCCCTGTCAGGCTCGTGGCGACCTCCCGCTGCTCGGGGTCCAGGCCCTCCAGGATCCGGTCCGGGCTCGGGGCGGGCTCCTGCGGGCGCGCTGCTTCGGCGGCGGATCCGCTCCGGGCGGGGGTCATCGTGTGCTCTCGTCCTCCGGGTTCTGGGGCAGGGTCTCGGGTGCCTTCTCGGGCGGGTTCTGGGGCGCCTTCTCGGGCAGGGTGCCACCGTACCAGTCGGCGATCAGGTGGTGGGCGATCGAGACCGGTCCGGGCAGGCGCACCCGTCCGGCGCGGACCTCCCCGGCCAGCTCTCGACGGGTGAACCAGCGGACCCGGGCGATCTCCGTGCCGTCCGGGCGGGCCGCGCCCGGTTCGGCGACGACGGCGCGGAAGCCGAGCATCAGCGAGCGCGGGAAGGGCCAGGGCTGGGAGCCGCGGTATTCGGCGCGCACCACCCTGACTCCCGCCTCCTCGCCGACCTCCCGGGCGACGGCGGCTTCCAGGCTCTCCCCGGCCTCCACGAAGCCGGCGAAGGTCGAGTAGCGGTCCGCGGGCCACCGGGCGGAGCGGCCCAACAGGATCCGCTCCTCCCCGTGTTCGTCGGTGTGCACGACGGCGGCGATGATCGCCGGATCGGTGCGGGGGAACAGCTCGGTGCCCTCGGCGGCGCAGGTGCGGGCCCAGCCGGCCCGGGCGGGCTCGGTGGGGGCACCGCACCGGGGGCAGTGCCGGGCCTGCTCGTGCCAGCGGTACAGGGCCAGCCCGGCGGTGAACCACCCGGTCTGCTCCGGGTCCAGCATCTCCGCGGCCTCGCGCAACCCGAGCCGCCGCGATGGTGCCCCGGCCGCGGTTCCGGACGTGGTGGCGGTGGAGGCCTCGCCGGGGGTCTGTGCGGTGGGCAGGGCCAGCAGGACGGGGGCGCCGTCGGCGGCGAGCCCCAGGTGGGCCAGGGGGCCTGCGACCGGCGCGGTCCCGGCCCAGGCGATCTCGGCGCGGGCGCCACCCCGGGTGGTCGCTGGGGCGGCGTCGCGAGCGGGGGCGGCGTCGGCCGTCGCAGCGTCGGCGGGATCCGGCAGGCACCGGATGGGCGCCCGACCCTCGGCGTCCAGAGTAAGCACGCGGGTGCGCGGGTCCCGGAGCGCGGCGGGCAGCAGCGCGGAGGTGTCGGCTTCCAGGTCGTTGCGGCGCAGCGGGTGGGTCCCCAGCAGCAGCGCCCCCAGGGGCGGGAGGATCCCGGGGTTCTCGGCGGTGCTCATGCGCTCAGCGTGCTCCCGGGGGTCTCTTGTAGTCTGTGGGGGTGACTTCCACACCGCTAACGTTAGCCGCTATGGCCTCGGCCGGGGTGCCCGGGCTCTTCCCCGTGGCCGTCGACGCGTATGAAGTCGAGAACCCCGAGTACGTCGGCGCGGTGGTCCTCGACTCCGCGCGCCAGCGGTGGATCGTGCGCTGCCCGCGCACCCAGGAGGCCAGCGTCCGGCTGGAATCCGAGCACGTCATCCTGCATTCCTTCACCCCGGGGCTGCGGGCTCGCCTGCCCTTCCAGCTGCCCACCGTCGTCGGCTCGGCGGACCGGGACGGGCTGCGGACGTTCGTGTACCCGGAGATCCCGGGTGAGGTGGTGGACATCGAGGAGCTGGTGCGCCGCTCCCACGTGGTCTCCCCGGAGCGGGAGCCGCTGAGCACCCAGCTGGGCAAGGCCCTGGCCACGATCCACACCCTGCCGATCGAGATCGTGCGGGAAGGGGATCTGCCGACCTACACGGCCCAGCGCTGCCGGGACCGGATGCTGGCGGAGCTGGACCGGGCGGCAGGCACCGGCAAGGTCCCGGCGCCGCTGCTGCGCCGGTGGGAATCCCGCCTGGAGGACCCCCGGCTGTGGCGCTTCCGCCCGACCGTGATCCACGGGGACCTCTCCGAGGAGAACCTGGTGCTGGACGGCACCCGCCTGGCCGCGGTGCGCGGCTGGCACGACATGCAGGTCGCGGATCCCGCGGCGGATTTCGCGTGGCTGATGAGCTGCCCGGACCAGGACTTCGCGGACGCGATCGTGGAGGTCTACACGGTGCAGCTGCCGCACACCCCGGATCCCCACCTGCTGCGCCGGGCCTACCTGCACGCCGAGTTCGCGCTGGCCCAGTGGCTGGTGCGCGGCACCGAGCAGGGGGACGAGGCCACGGTCAGCGAGGCCCAGGCGATGCTGCGCACCCTGGAGCGGGACCTGCGCGAATCCGGCGCCCTCGACGAGCCCCGGGATGCCGACGCACCCGCCGACTGACGCCCGCTCCCTCGACTGAACCGCGCTCCCGACGACGGGCGAGCTCCACTCAGTCTGTCCGCCTCGGGCGCGCCGAACCGACCGATCCGCCGTCAACCCCCGGGCGCCCTGTGCTCACCGCGGGGCGTGTCCCAGCCGGGCCAGCAGCGCGCTCAGCTCCTCCTCCCCCGGCAGGTGCTCCGGGGTGATCTCCCGGTTCTGGGCGATGTAGTGGAAGCTGGCGCGCACCGTCGCCGGGTCCAGATCCCGCAGGCGGGCGAAGGCCAGCCGGTACACGGCCAGCTGCACGGACCGGTCCGCCAGCTCCCTCCCGGTGGGCACCCGGCCGGTCTTCCAGTCCACCAGCTCCCATTCCGGTTCCCCCGGGGCCGGGTCCGGGGTGCGGAACACGGCGTCGATCCGCCCGCGCACCGTGATCCCGCCGAGGCTGGTCTCCAGGGGCAGCTCCACGGCCCACGGCTGACGATCCGCCCACCGGGAGGCCAGGAACTTCTCCTGCAGGGTGCTCAGCTCCTGCGGGGTCTCCTCCTCCGGGTCCGCCAGCCGCTCGCCCAGATCCAGCATGGCCGGGGCCCCGTAGCGGTGCTCGAGCCACTCGTGGAAGCGGGTCCCGGCCCGCGCCTGGGCCGAGGGCCGCCGCGGCATGGGGCGACGGACGGCGCGCAGCACCGCCTCCGGGTCCTCGGCCAGGCCCACCACCAGGGAGGCGCTGACGTGGCGGGGGATCTCGGTGCGCTGGGCGGCGCGGGCCCGGGTCCGACGCAGGGCCAGCAGCAGCTCGGTCTCCTCCTCCCAGGCCAGGGTCTCGGGAGTGCTCTCCCCCGGCGCCTCACCCGCTCGGGCTGCGGCGTCGGCGGCAGGCCCGCCGGTGCGCTGAGCGATCCGCTGGCGCACCAGGGCGGCCGCCCGCTCCACCTCGGCCCGGCGGCTGCGCACCGGACCGGGGTCCAGCGCGGCGTCGGCCTGCGCGGTCCCGGTGAGCCCGTCCAGGGTCTCGAGATCCTCCCATCGGGTCACCGCCGGCTGGGTCAGGGGATCAAAGGGCCACAGGGCCACCAGGACGCTGCTGCGCTGGGGGTTCTGTTCCCCGGCCTCCAGCGGCGCGGCCTCGTGCACGATCCGCACCGACTCCTCGGGCAGGTCCGCCAGGAACCGGGAGGGCACCCGGGGCTTGGCGCGGGTGCCGGTCCAACGGCTGGATCCGATGCTCACCAGCTCCCGGGCGCGGGTGATGGCCACGTACGCCAGGCGCCGCTCCTCGGCGACCACCCGCTCGTCGTTGTCCTCCAGGAAGGCCGTCCAGCTCTCCTGCAGCCCCGTGGTGCCGGTCTGGTCCGTGTCCCACTGGGGCAGGTGCCCGCGGTCCCCGCGCAACGGCCAGGGCAGGGCGCCGAGGCTGTTGAGCCAGTGCTCGCGCTGATCCGTGGGGAAGATCCCCTCGGCCATGCCGAACAGGTGCACCTCATCCCATTCCAGCCCCTTGGACCCGTGCACGGTCAGCAGCTGCACGGCCCCCGGGACGGCGGGTCCGGCGGGCAGCGGCAGGCCGCTCTCCTCCCGGGCGGCGGTCTCCAGCCAGGCGAGGAAGGCGGTGACCCCGGCGGCGGAGGACGTCACGGTGTAGCGGTGCTCCTGCGGGGTGGCCTGCTCCGCCGCGTCCGAGTCGGCGCCCGCCGGGGCGAACAGCTCCGGGTGGGTCCCGGCGTCCAGGGTCGCCGCCATGCGCGGGGCGGTGGCGCAGTACTGGGCGGCGGCCTGGTGGAAGGCGTCCAGGTGCATCCGCGCCTCGTGCGCGGAGCGCCCTGGGTGGGAGGCCAGCTCGATGTCCAGCAGGCTCAGCCGCTCGATGTGGTGCAGCAGCGTGGTGAGGTCCTCGCCGAGGTAGCCGCGCAGCTCCTCCAGCTCCCGCGCGCACCGTTCCAGCCGCTGCCGGGCCTCCGGACTCAGGGCGCGCCCGGTCGCGGAGGTCCAGGCCGGTCCGGGCAGGGTCTCGATGCCCTCGATGAGGCTGGCCCCGTCCGTCTCGTCCCCGCCGCCGGTGCGCAGCAGCTCCTGCACGGCTTCCCGGGCCTGGGCCTCGGCCTGCTCCGGATCCGGGGCCTCGCCCCGCCCGGCGCGCAGCCCCTCCTCTCCGGGAACCTGACCTTCGGGGGTGGTGAGGTCCTCGGCGATCCCGCGCTCCACCGCCCGGCGGCGGCGTCGGGCGAGGAAGCGAGCCCAGTCGGTCAGGGCCATCAGGTCTCGGGCGCCGAGCCGCCAGCGGGCCCCGGCCAGCAGCCGCATCAGGGCATCGGCGCGGGACGGGTCGGAGAGCACGCGCAGGGTCGCGACCATGTCCACGACCTCCGGGGTCTGCAGCAGCCCGCCCAGACCCAGGACCTCGGCGGGCACCCCCTGCCGCTCGCATTCGGCCCGCACGGTCTCCAGCTGGGCCCGGGCCCGGCACAGCACCGCGGCGGTGGCCGGCTCCCGGCCCTCGGCCCGCGCCTGCTCGGCCCGCTCCCGGATGCCGCGCACCAGGTCTGCGGCTTCCTCCTCCTCGCTGACCCAGGTGCCGGTGAGCACCTGGCCCGCGGTGGGCTCGGGACGGGGCACGAGGTCCGGGACGGGGAAGCGCCGCTCCCCCGGCGCCCAGGGTGCCGGCCGTCCCAGGGGGGCGGCGACGGCGTTGGCGGCGTCGAGGATGCGGGTGCCGTTGCGCCAGGCCGCGGTCAGGTAGGACGGTGCGGCGTCCTCGGCCGGGAAGTAGGCGGGGAAGTCGAACAGCTGACCCTCGGAGGCGCCCCGGAAGCCGTAGATGGACTGCTTGGGATCCCCCACCGCCATGACGCTGTGGCCGTCCCCGAACAGCGTGGAGAACAGCACCATCTGGGCGTGGGAGGTGTCCTGGAACTCGTCCAGCAGCACCACCTTGTACAGCTCCCGCTGCTCCCGGGCGACGGCGGGCACCTCGCGGGCCAGGCGGGCGGCATCGAGCAGGAGGTCCCCGAAGTCCATGACCTGCATGGTCTGCTTCAGCCGCTGGTAGCGCACCGCCAGGCGGGCGACCAGCAGCTTCTGCTCCAGCTTGGTCACGGCGGCGTTACGGGCGGCTTCGGCCTTCTTCAGCTGCTTGGGGTGGTCGTTGGGCAGGACCCGCAGGCGCGCCAGCTCGGTCTCGCAGGTCGCCGCGACATCGGCGGGGTCCACGAGGTGCTCGGCGCACTCCCCGCTGAGCTGCAGCACGGCGGTGACCAGGGTGGAGGCGGCCGGCACCTGCTCGGGCAGAGGCCCCTCCCAGCGGGCCACGAGCTGAGCGGCCAGCTGGTGGCTCTGGGCCGCGCCCAACTGGGCGGCGTCGCGCTCGACGCCGATGCGCAGCCCGTACTCGCTGACCAGCGCCTTGGCGTAGGAGTGGTAGGTGGACACGGTCGGGTCCAGTTCCGGGGCCTGCGGATCCTCTCCCGGGGGGCGCAGGCCGTGCTCGGCCAGGGTCGCCAGCCGGGAGACCATGCGCTGGCGCAGCTCCGCGGCGGCCTTGGTGGTGAAGGTGACACCGAGGATCTCCTCGGGCCGGGCGAAGCCGTTGACGACGAGCCACACGACCCGGTCCACCATGGTCGCGGTCTTCCCGGACCCGGCCCCGGCCACGACCAGGCGCGGGGCGAGGTCGGCGCTGATGATGCGCGACTGCTCCGCGGTGGGGGCGGGACGCCCGAGGATGCGGGCGATCTCCTCGGGGGTGTGGCGGGCCTGGGCGGCGAGGGGGGTGCTCATGGTTGGGTGACCTGCCTTCCGGAGGCGCACAGGGGACAGATCTCGGGCAGGGCGCAGCCGAGTCCGTGGGCGCCGGTGTTCTGCTCGGTGTGCCGGGCTTGGAAGCGCTCGTGGGCGATCAGCTCGGCGCAGCGCTGCACGAGGTCCACTGCCCACTGATCCTCCGGGCCCAGGGCCTCCTGCTGCTGGTTCCCGTAGGAGGCGGTGCCGGTGCCCAGCTGCACGAGGGCCGCCCCGCCGGAGAGCTCGGTCAGCCGGGCCCCGCGCAGCTCGAGGACCTCGGGCTCGGCGTCCTGCCGCCCGGAGACCTGCTGCGAGGCGGTGGCATCGAGCGAGTCCCCCGGGTCGGCGGCGTCCGACGGTCCGGCATCCGCCCCGTCTCGGGCTTCCGCCCCGTCCCGCGCAGCCTGGGCGGCCATCGCCTGGCCGGCCCCGGCGGCCAAGGCCACCTGGTACCCGGCCAGCTGGGGGTGGTGGGCCATCTGCGCTTTGGTGGGCGCGTGGCGCCCGGTCTTCAGGTCGATCACCACGTACCGGCCGAGCTGGTCCACCTCGAGGCGATCCACGCGCCCGGTGAGCAGGGCGTCGCGGGCGGGCCCGGGCACGAGCACCTGGAAGGAGCCTTCGATGCCGGCCAGCCGGCGGCCCTCCTTCAAACGGGAGTCCACGGCGTACTGGGCGAATTTGCGGATCATGGTCTCGGCGCGCTGCCAGGTCTGCTCGGTCTCCCAGGTTTCAGGCAGGCGCAGGGCCTCGAAGCGGCGGCGCAGCTCGGCGACGAGCTCGTGCCCGGGGGCTTCGGGCAGGTCCTGGGCCACCTCGTGGATGAGGGTGCCGAGGGAGCGGGACAGGTCCGTGCCGGCCTGCCCGCCGGAGACGGCGACGAACCAGTCCAGCGGGGAGCGCACGATCCCCTCCATCCGCGAGGGGGTCACCGGCACGGGCTTCTCGGCCGGCAGGGCGGGCTCGGTGCTGGACAGCGGGGCCAGACCCCACCAGTCCTGCGGGTGCGCCCCGGGCACCGGCGGCAGCGGGGCCCGCGGCGCACCATCCTCCGCGGCGGCCCGCGCGGCGTCGTCGGCCGGACCGCCCTCACCCGGGGCGTCAGCATCCGGGGCGCCGTCATCCAGGGCGAGGCGGGCCAGGCAGTCCGCGGCGCGCAGGGCCCGATCCGGGTCCTGAGGGTCCTGGGCGGCCCGACGCAGCTCGGCGACCAGCCCGCGTAGGGTCATCGGCCGGCGCACCGGGGTCAGGGCGGGCTGCTGCATCTGGTCCGGGGCGAGCATGGCCAGCAGCTCGCTGGGCTCGGTCTCGGCGTCGGCGACGGCGGTGACCACCAGGCGCCGCGAGGCCCGGGAGATGGCCGCGGCGAACATACGCAGCTCATCCACCCGGGTCTCGCGCACCCGCATCCCGTGGGTGACGCGGGCGGCCTGCTCGGGACCGAGGAACACGGCGTCGGCCAGCTGCGGGGCGGCCAGCAGTCCGCCGCGCACGGTGAGGTTGGGCCAGACCCCGTCCTGCACGCCGGAAACGATCACCACGGGCCATTCGCGCCCGGCCGCGGAGGCCGGGGTCAGCAGGCTCACGGCCGCACTGGGGCCGCCGACCGGTGCGAGGGTGTCCATGGGCAGGTCCTGGCTGTCCAGGTAGTCCAGGAACTGCTCGACGCCGGCGCCGGTCTGCTGCTCGGCGAAGCGCTCGGCGGATTTGAACAGCTCGACCATCGCGTCCAGGTCCCGGTGGGCCCGCTGGGCTGCCGGACCGGCGCCGCGGGAGGCTTCTTCCCAGGTCTTCGCCAGGCCGCTGGCCTCCCACAGGGCCCACAGCACGGTCTCGGCCGAGGGCTCGGGCGCAGCCATGGCGGCCCGCCCCGCGGACAGCACCGCGCCGACCCGGCGCAGCCCGGCGGTGCCGGGGCCGCTGCCGCCCAGATCGGGGCCCTGCTCCCCGTCGACGGAGGCCTCGGTCCCGTCGATCTGGCGCAGGGCGGCCAGCAGCAGCTCGTCCCCGGAGCGCCGTCCCCCGGCCCGCAGCTCGCGGGCGCGCAGGGTCTGGCGCAGCCGACGCAGCCCGGAGGGGCTGGTGCCGCCCAGGCGGGAGGTGAGCAGGTCCAGGGCGCGCGCCCCGGCCTCCTTCTCCCGGTCGGTGAGGATCCACAGGGCGTCCAGGAGGGGCCGCACGGCCGGCTCCTCGCGCAGCGGGGTCTCCGCCACCGGCACGGTCGCGGCGATGCCGTCGGCGTCCAGGTGCCGCTGGATCCGCGCCAGGGAGGAGCCGTTGCGCACGATCACGGCCATCTCCTCCAGCCCCCGGCCGCCCAGCACGTGCTCCTCCAGGATCAGCTGGGACAGCAGCCGCAGCTCCTCCTGCTCGGAGCCCACGAGCAGCACCTCGGGGGCGTCGTCGCCCTGTCCCGCCACTCGCCTCCGCTGGTGCACGGCTCTTTCCGGAGCCACGTCATCGGGCTGCCCCTCGGTGGATTCGGCGGGCTGGGCGGGGGTGCGCTGGGTCAGGGCTCCGGCGACCACGGGGATCCGGTGGGCGATCCGCTCGAAGGCCGGGACCAGGCCCGCGGGCATCCGGTGACTGGTGGCGAGGCTGATGCTACGCAGGCCGTCCAGGGCGGGCAGGCGGCGCTCCAGGCTGGTGAGCAGTTCGGGTCGGGCGCCGCGGAAGCCCTGGACCACGGTGTCCGGGCAGGCGGTGAGCACCAGCTCGGCCGGGTCCGCCAGCCCCGCGGGATACAGGGCGCCGAGCAGCCGCACGACGGCGGGGCTGGCCTCCTGCAGGTCATCGGCGAGGATCAGGCGCAGGCGGGTGTGCTCCTGCTTCACGAACTCCGGGTGGGTCTCCAGGAAGGCCGCGGCCTCGTGGATCAGGGCGGAGGGGTCGTAGGCGTGGGGCATGCTCAGCCGGCGCAGCTGCTCGTACTCCACCCGGAAGTCCGCGGCGGCCACCCACTCGGGGTGCGCCATGGACCGTCCGAGCTCGCGCACCTGATCGGGGCTGAGGTCGAACTCCGCGCAGCGGTCCAGGAACTCGCGGATCTCCCGGCGGAAGCCGCGGGTGCGCAGGGCCTCCCCCAGATCCGTCGGCCAGGCGGGCGGGTGGCCGATGCCGCGCCGGTGGGTCTCGATCATCTGGCCGATGAGCACGTCCTGCTCCGGCCCGGAGAGCAGGCGCGGTTCGAAGGCCACCCCCGGCAGCTGCCCGGCCGCGTGGGCCCGGCGCAGCAGGTCGAAGGCGTAGGAGTGCCAGGCGCGGGCCGGCGGGGAGGAGACGGTGGCCCCGATGCGCTCGGAGAACTCCTGGCGCAGCCGGTCCGCGGCCAGGCGCCCGGGGGCCAGCAGGAGCACCGAGGCGGCGTCGTTCCCGGCGCGCACGAAGTCCAGGGCGCGGCGGATCAGGGCGGTGGAGCGCCCCGTCCCGGGGGCCCCCAGCAGCAGGGTTCCGGTGCCCGCCATGTGCTCCTCCTCGTCTCGCCTCTCACTCCGGCGCCGTCGTCGGGGTGTCTGTCCGCTCTCCATGAGACCACGGGCGACTGACAGATCGAAGCAGCCCCGCGGCGTCGGGCCCGGTGGCGCTGACCGGGTACGGTGATTCCCATGAGCACCGACGGCGCGACCGATCAGCGGCCCTGGACCGAGCTACCCCGGGCCACCTTCGACCTGGAGACCACCGGCCCCAACCCCATGACCGCGCGGATCGTGACCGCCTCGCTGATCCTGGTGGCCCCGGACGGCGAGGTGCTGCGCCACGGGGAGTGGCTGGCGGATCCGGGGGTGCCGATCCCGGAGGAGGCCGCGGCGGTGCACGGCATCACCACCGAGCACGCCCGGGAGCACGGCGCCCCGGTGCGGCAGGTGACTTACGAGCTGGCCTCGGCCCTGGGCGGGCTGTTCGCCGACGGGGTGCCGGTGTTCGCCTTCAACGCCTCCTATGACTTCACGGTGCTGGACCGGGAGCTGCAGCGCCACGAGCTGCCGCCGCTGGAGCCGTTCCCGGTGGTGGATCCGCTGGTGCTGAACAAGCAGGCGGATAAGTACCACAAAGGCAAGCGGACCCTGGGCGTGCTCACCGAGGAGTACGGCGTGGAGCTGAAGAACGCGCACACCTCGGCCGCGGACTGCCTGGCCACCGAGCGGCTGGGAGCGGCGATGGCCCGGAAGTTCCCCCAGCTGGCGATGCCGGCCGGGCGGCTGCACGAGCAGCAGGTGCAGTGGGCGAAGGAGCAGGCCGCGGACCTGCAGGCCTACTTCCAGCGGATCGGCAAGCAGGCCACCGTGAACGGGGACTGGCCGGTGCGGCCGGGTCGCTCGGATCGGTAGCCGACGACGCCGCCGGGCCCCTTGACGTTTCCCATGACAGAAACATGTGTTTCTGTTGATGACGACGTCGGCGTCACCGCTCGGGGCGGACGTTCGGCTCTGTGCCCCCCTACTCCCCCGGCCGTTGCGCCTCGGCCGCCGCGCGGGCGGCGTCGGGCAGGGCGGAGAGGATGCGGTCCATCGCGGCGTCATCGTGTGCGGCGGAGAGGAACCACGCCTCGAAGGGCGAGGGCGCCAGGTACACCCCGGCGTCGAGCATCGCGTGGAAGAAGGCCGGGTAGCGCCAGGACTCCGAGGCCTTGATGTCCGTGTAGTTGCGCACCCCGTGCTCCCCGGTGCCGAAGGCCAGGGAGAAGATGTTCCCCGCGGTCTGGATGGAGTGGTCCACCCCGGCGGCCGTCAGGGCCTCGGTCAGAGCCCGGCGCAGCTGCTGCGAGCGGGCGTCCACCGTCCGGTACACCTGCGCGTCCGCGTGGTCCAGGGTCGCGATCCCGGCGGCCACGGACAGCGGGTTCCCGGACAGGGTGCCCGCCTGGTAGACCGGGCCGGTCGGGGCCAGCTGCTCCATGACCTCCCGGCGCCCGGCCAGAGCCGCGATCGGCATTCCCCCGCCGATCACCTTGCCGAAGGTGAAGATGTCCGGGGCCCAGCCGCCCTGCTCGGGGCTGGTCAGTCCCCAGAACCCGGCCGAGGAGGCGCGGAACCCGGTGAGCACCTCGTCGAAGATCATCAGGGCGCCGTGCTCCCGGGTGATCTCCCGCAGGCCCTCGTTGAACCCGGGCCCCGGCGTCACCACACCCATGTTGCAGGGGGCGGCCTCCGTGATCACCGCGGCGATCTTCCCCGGGTGCTCCTCGAAGGCCTTCCGCACCGCGTCCAGGTCGTTGTACGGCAGCACGATGGTCTCCGCGGCGGTGGCCGCCGTGACCCCGGCCGAGCCAGGCATCGCCAGGGTCGCCACCCCGGAGCCGGCCTCGGACAGCAGCGCGTCCACGTGCCCGTGGTAGCAGCCGGCGAACTTGATGATCAGGTCCCGTCCGGTGATCCCGCGGGCCAGGCGGATCGCCGTCATCGTGGCCTCGGTGCCGGTGGAGACCAGCCGGACCTGCTCGATCGCGGGCTGCCCGGCGGCCGCGGCGTTGATCCGCTCCACCACGGTCTCCGCCAGCTCCGTCTCCCCGGCCGTGGAGGCGCCGAAGGACAGCCCGTTCTCCACCGCCGCGTGCACCGCGTCGATCACGGCCGGGTGGCGGTGACCCAGCAGCGCCGGACCCCAGGAGCCCACCAGGTCCACGTACTCGAAGCCGTCCGCGTCCGTGACGTACGGGCCCTGCGCCTCCACGATGAACGGCGGCACCCCGCCCACGGAGTTGAAGGCCCGCACGGGCGAGTTGACCCCGCCGGGGATGACGCGGCGGGAGCGGGTGAACAGATCCTCGGAGATGCTCATGACGACTCCTTCGAGACGATGACGATGGTGCGGACGCGCCGGGACCTCCCCGGCGCGCGGAAACGGCGGGAGATCAGCGGCGGCCGGCGCGCAGCCAGCCGGCGACCTCCGTGGCGTAGTAGGTGAAGATCAGGTCCGCCCCGGCCCGGCGGATCCCGGTCAGGGCCTCCAGGACGATCCGCTCGCGGTCCACCCACCCGTTGGCGGCCGCGGCCTCGATCATCGCGTACTCCCCGGAGACCTGGTAGGCCGCCACCGGCACCGGCGAGAAGTCCGCGACCTCCCGCAGCACGTCCAGGTAGGCCATGGCCGGCTTGACCATCACCATATCGGCTCCCTCCTCCAGATCCAGCCGGGTCTCCAGGAGGGACTCACGGCGGTTGGCCGGATCCTGCTGATAGGTCTTGCGGTCCCCAGTCAGGGAGGAGCCGACGGCGTCGCGGAACGGGCCGAAGAAGGCCGAGGCGTACTTCGCGGAGTACGCCATGATCGAGACCTCCTCGAAGCCCTCCTCGTCCAGGGCCTGCCGGATCGCGGCGATCTGCCCGTCCATCATGCCCGACGGGCTGACCACGTGCGCCCCGGCCCGGGCCTGGGAGACGGCCATCCGGCAGTAGGCGGCCACGCTGGCGTCGTTGTCCACGACGGTGGTGCCGAAGCGGTTCTGCGTCAGCGGCCCGCAGTGCCCGTGGGAGGTGAACTCGTCCAGGCAGGTGTCGGCCATGATCACGACGTCGTCGCCGAACTCGTCGTGCACGGCGCGGATGCCGCGGTTCAGGATGCCGTCCTCGGCCCAGGCGGCCGAGCCCTCGGCGTCCTTGTCCGCGTCGAGGGGCACCCCGAACAGGTCGATGCAGCGCACGCCCGCGGCCACGGCCTCGCCGACGGCGCGCACCAGGGATTCCACGGTGTGCTGGTGCTGACCGGGCATCGAGGGGATCTCCTGCGGGGCGTCGATGCCGTCGCGCACGAACAGCACCTGGATCATGTCCTCCGGGTGCAGGCGGGTCTCGGCGACGATGTCGCGCATCGCGGGGTTGGTGCGCAGGCGCCGGGGCCTGCGGATCAGGTCCAGGCGGGTGCGGGCGGGGGTCTGGGGGTTCTGCTCGGTCATGGGGTGGGTCTCCTCCCGGGTAGTTCGGATGGGTTCGGATGCATTCGGAAGCGTTCGGGGTGGCGGCGACTCAGCCGGAGCGGGCGCGCAGCGCGGCTTCGGCCAGGTCCGCCGGGGCGGGGCTCACGGCGGTCACGGCGGCCAGGCCGAGCTCCCGGGCCCGGGCGGCGGTGGTGGACCCGAGGCAGACCACGGGCTCGGGCAGCGGGCCCAGAAAGTGCAGGGCCTCCAGCTGCCGGGGGAGGTGACCAGCACGACGTCGGCGGCACGCTCGTGCAGGACCTCGGCGGTGGCCTGCCGATCCAGCGCCGGGGCGGCGGACTCGGCGGGACGCTCCTCCCCCGCGCCGCCCGGGGCCTGCCCGCCCAGGGGTTCCGGGGCCGGCCAGTCGGCCATGGCGTAGGCGACGGCCTCGGTGACCTCCGCCCCGAGCTCGCGCAGACCGTCGGCCAGCTCCGGCCGGTGCGGCCGACCGTGCACGCACAGCACGCTGCCCGGCGCCCCGGCGCGGCCCAGCCGGGTCAGCAGCCCGCGAGCGCTCTGCTCCTCCTCGCCGGCCGCGGTCTCGGCGGCAGGCGTCAGCCCCTGGGCGCGGGCCTCCTCGGCGGTGGCCCGGCCCACGCAGTGCACTTGCGTGCCGGCCAGCAGCGCGGCGGGCTCGGCGTGGACTGACCGGCCCGCTGCGTGCAGCCGGGCGAGCCCGGTGCGCAGCCCGCGCAGCCCGTTGACGCTGGTGAAGGTCGCGGCCTCCCAGGGACCGCCGTCCAGGGCCGAGTCCAGCGCGTCCAGCTCGGGCTCGGTCAGAGCACGCGGGGCCCGCAGCGGGCTGAGGATCAGGCGCAGCCGGCGCTGGCGCAGGGCCTCGGCCAGGGCGCGCGCCCGGTCCGGGGTGCGGGTGGCCAGCACGACGCCGTCCCGACCCGCGCTCGTGCGCCCCGCGTCGGTGCGGTTCACGCCCGGCCCGCCTCCGCCCCGTGTACCGGTCGGCGCCGCGGCCCAGCAGGGTCTCGGCCAGCTCCGTGCCCAGCCGGGCGGCGGCCCGCTCGGCCTGCTCCAGCGGCTCCGGCCCGGGAACCCGACCGGAGACCTCCCCGGACCTCGCGCCGGGGGTCTCGGTCGCGGCGTCGACCCCGGGGAAGCCCGCCGGCAGCGGGGTGCGGGCGGTCTCCCTCAGGATCTCGGGACCCTGCTTCCCGGAGCTGTGCCCCTCGGACCTCTGCAACCCAGATTCCCGCGGATCCGCCACGACGGCCTCCAGGACGAGCACGGGCGCCCCGGCCTCGTCGGTCTCCAGCTGGGCGTAGGCTCCGACCGGTGCCGCGCAGCCGGCTTCCAGGCGCAGCAGCAGGGCCCGCTCGGCCCGCACGGCCACGCGGGTGGCCGAGTCCTCCAGGGCGCGCAGGGCGGTGAGCACCTCGGGGGCGGTGTCCTCGGTGCGGTACTCCACGGCCAGGCACCCCTGGCCCGCGGCCGGCAGCACCCGGTGCGGGTCCAGGAAGTCCGTGACCACGGCGGATAAGCCCAGGCGGGCCAGCCCGGAGGCGGCCAGCACGACGGCGTCCAGGTCTCCGCGGGTCTCCCGCCCGACGCCGATGTCCGTGACCCCGTGGTGCTCCAGCCCCCGGACCCGGGACAGCCGGGTGCCCACGTTGCCGCGCACGTCCGCGATCGCGCACTCCGGGCGCAGCGCCCGGATCTGGGCGGCCCGGCGCGGAGATCCGGTGCCGATCACCGCCCCGGCCGGCAGCTGCTCCAGGGTGAGCCCGTCCCGGGCCACCAGCGCGTCCCGCGGATCCTCCCGCGGGGGGTGGGCCAGGGCCAGGGCGCCGTCGAAGGCGTCCTGGGTGGGCAGGTCCTTCAGGGAGTGCACCGCCAGATCCACCCCGCCGGTCAGCAGCTCCTGGCGCAGGGCCGCGGCGAACACCCCGGTGCCGCCCATCTGGGCCAGCGGCCCGGAGGTCACGTCCCCGGTGGTGGTGACGATGGACAGCTGCGCCGGGACCCCGTGGGCCGCCAGGAGGTCGGCGACCTGCTGGGACTGGGTGGTGGCCAGCTTCGAGCCGCGAGTGCCCACCCGCAGCGGCGTTCCCGCACCCTCGGGGCTCATGCGTCCTCCGCGGGGGCGATCCGCTCGGCGTCGTCCCCGGTGTACTCGGCGATCACGGGCTTGACCCGCGCGGCCCGGGCCGGCTTGCAGCACTCCGGGTTGCAGGCGTCGAACCAGCCCTTGCCGCCGCAGGCGCTGACCCGGGCGGCCTGCACCCCGTCGGCGTCCTCGGCGGGGGCGGTCTGGGCCACCCGCTCGGCGATCAGGTCCCGCAGGCTGGCCACGTAGGCCGGGTGGGTGCCGGGGGTGGGGGTGCGCACCGCCTGGATGCCCAGCTTCTGGCAGGTCTCCATCGCCTCGGTGTCCAGGTCCCATTTGACCTCCATGTGGTCTGAGACGAAGCCCAGCGGCACCATCACGACGCCGTCCACGCGCCCTTCGAGCTTCTCCAGGGCGTCGTTGACGTCCGGCTCCAGCCACGGGGTGGACGGGGAGCCGGAGCGGGACTGGTAGACCAGCTCCCAGTCGCACTCGGCCAGCTCCGCCGGGTCCAGGGAGCCCAGCACGGCCCGGGCGGCCTGCAGGTGCTTCTCCACGTAGGCGGAGCCGCCCTCGTAGTCCGCGGCCCGCGGCCCGGCCTCGTCGGCCGCGGTGGTGGGCACCGAGTGGGTGCAGAACACGATGCGGATGCGCCCGTTGCCGGCGGCGGGATGCTCGGCGGCGGCGATCTTCTCGCGCACCTCGCGCAGGCCCGCTGACAGGCCCTCCGCGAAGGAGGCGATGAATCCGGGGGCGTCGTAGTGCTGGCGCAGCTTGTCGATGCGCAGCTTCCCCTCCAGGCCCAGCTCCTCCAGGGCCATCCCGTAGTCCTCGCGGTACTGGCGGCAGGAGGAGTACCCGGGGTAGGCGCTGGTGGCCAGCACCAGCAGCCGCCGGTGCCCGGCGTCGTAGGCCTGCTGCACGACGTCGTTGACGTACGGCTCCCAGTTGCGGTTGGCCCAGTACACGGGCAGGTCGGGTCCGCGCTCGGCCAGCTCCCGACGCAGGGCGGCCAGCAGCTCCCGGTTCTGCTGGTTGATGGGGCTGATCCCGCCGTTGGCGCGGTAGTGGGTGGCGACCTCCTCCAGGCGCTCATCCGGGATGCCGCGCCCGCGGGTCACGTTGCGCAGGAACGGGATGACGTCCTCCTGGCCCTCGGGTCCGCCGAAGGAGGAGAGGATCACGGCGTCGTAGGCCGCCGGCGCCTCGGCGCGGGGCCGGATCAGGCGCTGCTCGGAGACGAACTGCTCGCCCGCGCGCAGCTCGGCGGGGCCGTGGCTGGCGGTGTTGTCCGGATCGGTGCGGTTGGGGATCGGGTCGGCGGGGATGTCGGCGGCGGTCAGGGTCATCGCAGCACCTCCACGGCCTCGGCGGCATCGATCCGCCGGCCGGCGTAGAACGGGGTCTCCTTGCGCACGTACAGGCGGGCCTCGGTGTTGCGGAAGTGGCGCATCATGTCCACCAGGTCCACCAGCTCCGGGGCCTCCAGGGCCAGCACCCACTCGTAGTCGTTCAGCCCGAAGGTCGCGATGGTGTTGGGCAGCACCTGCGGGAAGTCCCGGCCCTTCAGCCCGTGGTTCTTCATCATGTCCGCCCGGTGCCCGGGGTTGCGGTAGTACCAGTCCCAGCTGCGCACGAACGGGTAGACGGTCACCCACTGCTCCGGGGGGATCCCCTTGGCGAAGCTGGGGGCGTGGCGGCGGGTGAACTCGGCGTCGCGGTGCACGCCCATCGTGGACCACACGATCTTCGTCCCGGCGAAGGCGGCGGTGCGCCGGTAGCGGCGGATCGCGGCCTGCAGGGCCTCGGGGGCCTCGCCGTGGATCCAGACCATCACGTCCGCGTCATCGCGCATCGCGGAGACGTCGTAGAGCCCGCGCACGGTGACCCCGTCCGCGGCCAGCTCGGCCTCCAGCGCTTCCAGCTCCTCGGCGGCCTCGTCCCCGGGGGCCGGGGCACCCAGGTGCGGGTCGCGGGCGAAGACGGTGTACAGGGCGTAGTACAGGCGGTCATCGCCCTCCGCGGCGCCGTGGGCAGTGTGGGCCTGCGGGGCGTGCCCGGAGGCGTGCTGTTCGGAGCCGTTCTGCTCGGTGCTGTGGTGTTCGGTGTGCTCGGTCATGGCGGGTGCTCGACCTTCCTTTCCTTACGTTCCGTGCGGGCGCGCCGGTGATGCGGGCGGCGCGCCGGCGATCTTCGCGGCGGGGTGCGCTGGGCCTCATCCCCCGCGGGGTGCGGGCAGATCCAGGGCGGCGACGGCGCGGCGGGCGTCCGGGACCACCGAGGCCAGGCCGGTGCCGGCCAGCCACGCGCCGACGGCGCCGGCCCCGTCGACCTCGGCCAGGGCGCTGCGGAACCGCTCGGCCCGCGCCCGGTGTCCCGCCGGGACGCTGGGCATGGCCCCGTCCCAGCGGACGACGTCCGCGCCGAGGACGTCCTCCCGGCTCAGGGGCACCCCCAGGATCCGGGCGGCGTCGTGCAGGGCGAGGGCGGCCAGCTTCCCGTCGGGCAGCCGCACCTCCTCCCCCGCGGCTCCTCCGGCCCGCCCGTAGGACAGGCGCAGCACGTGCTGGTACTCCCCGAGGCGCTCGTCGATCCAGGCCCATTTGGCGTTGGCGTGGGTCAGCGCCTTGGCGCGCACGTCCCGGGCGGCCTCGGAGACCAGGACGCCGGTGCCGCGGGGCGCGTCGTCCAGAGCGGGGGCGCGCACCACGAGGGTGGCCAGCGCCAGCCGCGGCCCCGGCGCCAGCCCCGGCACGGCCTCCGGCGGCAGGTGGGGCCCCAGCAGCCGCACCGCGGTGGGGCCGTCGGCGGCCACCACGACGACGTCGGCGCGCAGGGCCGAGCGGTCCCCGGCCCCGCGCTGGCGGCGGATGGCCATCCAGGGCCCGTGTCCGGCGTCCCGGTCCAGGGCCAGCACCTCGCAGGCATCCACCAGGCGCACCCCGCGCCGGGTCAGATCGGCCACCAGGGCCTCGGAAAGCTGGTTCATCCCGCCCTCGATCCCGGCGACCTGGCTGCCGGCCGGGGAGGCTGCGCGCAGGGCGGCGGCGGAGGCGGCGAGGCTGCCGTGCTCGCGGATCCCGGCGCGCAGACCGGGGGCCACGGTGTCCGCGTCCAGCTCATCCGGATCGGTGGAGTGGATGCCGGTGGTCACCGGGGCGACGAGGTTCTCGGCCACGGCCCGGCCCATCCGGGCGCGCACCAGTCCGCCGAGGGTGCGCTCCTGGGCGCCGACGCGGGCGGGCAGGAGGCGATCCAGACCCGCCCGGTACTGCCCGGACCGGCCGAGGGCGGGGGTCAGGGCGGTGTCCAGCGGGTTGCCGGGGATCCCGAGGATCCCGGAGGCGGGCATCGGCACGGAGCCTGCGGGCAGGTGCAGCCAGGATCCGGTGGGGCGGGGGCGCACGATGCGCTCGGCCAGGCCCAGCTCGCCCAGCAGGGCGGGCACGGCGTCGTTGCGGGTGGCGAAGGACTCCGCGCCGGAGTCCAGCACCAGTCCGGCCAGCTCGTGGGCGGCCACCACGCCGCCGAAGTGCTCGCGCCGCTCCAGCACGGTGGTGCGCAACCCGCGCGCGGCCAGCTCCCGGGCCGCCACCAGCCCGGCGATGCCGCCGCCGATGACGAGGGCGGTGCAGGGACGGCGGGCGCGGGACTCAGCGGCGGGCATCCGCGTCTCCCTCGGGCCGGTCCTGCTCGGGGCCGTGGGCCGGCTGGGCGTGGATGAGCCGGACCAGGCGGGTGAGCACCTCCGGCTCGGTCTCCGGGGGCACGCCGTGGCCGAGGTTGACCACGTGGGTGCGGGCGGCGCGTCCGCGGCGCAGCACGTCCAGGGTGTGCTCGCGCAGCGGCTCCCACCCGGCGCCCAGCAGCGCGGGGTCGATGTTGCCCTGCAGCACCGGGTCCCCGCCCAGCCGGGCCGCGGCCTCGTCCAGGTCCAGGCGGTGGTCCACCCCGACGACGTCGGCCCCGGCCTCGCGCATGGCCCCCAGCAGCTCGGAGGTCCCGGTGCCGAAGTGCACGCGCGGCACCCCGTAGGCCTCGACCGCCGCCAGCGCCGCGGCCGAGTGCTCCTGGACGTGCTCGCGGTACTCGCGCAGCGGCAGGGAGCCGGCCCAGGAGTCGAACAGCTGCACCGCGGAGGCCCCGGCTTCCACCTGGGCGCGCAGGAACCGCCCGGACAGCTCGGCGGTCCAGGCGGCCAGCTCCCGCCAGGCGGCGGGGTCCGCGTGCATCATGGTGCGCGGGGCCAGGTGGTCTCGGGAGGCCGCCCCCTCGACCATGTAGGCGGCCACGGTGAAGGGGGCGCCGGCGAAGCCGATCAGCGGGGTGTCCCCCAGCTGCTCGACGGTGCGGGTCACGGCCTCGCGCACGGGGTCGAAGGCGGAGTCGGGCACCTCGGGCAGGGTCCGGATCGCGGCGGCGTCCCGGTACGGGGTGCCCATCACGGGCCCGCGACCGGGCACGATGTCCACGTCCAGCCCGGCCACCTTCAGCGGCACGACGATGTCGGAGAAGAAGATCGCGGCGTCCACCCCGTGTCGGCGCACCGGCTGCAGGGTGATCTCCGCGGCCAGCTCGGGGGTCAGGCAGGCCTCGAGCATCGAGGTGCCCTCGCGGGCCCGGCGGTACTCGGGCAGGGAGCGTCCGGCCTGGCGCATGAACCACACGGGCGGGTGCCCGGGGCGCCGTCCGGTCATGGCCCGGATCATGGGGGATTCCGCGGCGCCGCGGCTGCGCAGGGGGTGCTCGGCGGGCAGCAGCGCCAGCTGCTCCTCGCCGAGCAGGGTCCGGCCCGCCGTCGGGCGCGGTGAAGAGGTCTCAGGCATGGTGCCTCCCATTGTGCCAACCAGCGCCCCCGCTTTTGTCGACAGGGTGTCATCCCCGGGCGGGTTCGCGGGTGGGATCCGACACCCCGGCGTGTCGTCGGTCTCCGCGCACCCTCCGACCGCGGAGCGGCGTGGTTATTATGAGCGAGTCGTGGTTACCTTCTCTCTCGTCGCATCGCACAGGACCGTGGACCTGAACACCGTCGCCCGCCTCTCGGCCGGCGTCGGCGCGCTGCCCCCTGCCCTGGTGCAGGGCGGCGGCCTGCAGGGCATGGTCGCCCTGTCCACCTGCAACCGCCTCGAGCTGTACGCCGAGGCCTCCGGCTCCGAGCAGGAGCTGGAGGAGTCCCTGGCCCACATCACCCGCAGCATCGCCGCCACCTCGGGGCTGGACCCGGAGTTCGTGGCCGATTCCTTCCAGCTGCACACCGGCCAGGAGGTCCCCGAGCACCTGTTCACCGTGGTCTCCGGGCTGGAGTCCGCCGTGGTCGGGGAGCGGGAGATCGCCGGGCAGGTCCGCCGCGCCCTGGGTACGGCCCGGGAGCAGCACACCGCCTCCGGCGAGCTGATCCGGCTCTTCGAGGCCGCCGCGCGCACCGCCCGCGCGGTGGGCACACAGACCTCCCTCGGCGAGCGGGGCCGCTCGATCGTCTCGGTGGCCCTGGACCTGGCCGAGGACGTGGCCACCGAGGACTGGGCGGACACCCGCGCGCTGGTCTTCGGCACCGGCGCCTACGCCGGGGCCGCGATGGCGGCCCTGACGGCCCGCGGATGCCGGGAGATCCGGGTCTACTCCGCCTCCGGGCGCGCCGCGGAGTTCACCGCCAAGCGCGGGGGCACGCCCATCACCCGCGAGCAGCTGCCCGAGGCGATGGCCGCGGCGGATCTGGTCGTCGGCTGCAGCGGCGGCTCCGCCCCGCTGTCCGCGGCCGTCATGCCGGAGGGCCCGCGCGTGGTCGTGGACTTGGCGCTGACCCGGGACTTCGACCCATCCGTCGCGGATGTGCCGGGGGTCGAGCTGATCACCCTGGAGTCGGTGCGCCTGGCCGCCCCGGAGGAGACCGTGGAATCCGTGCAGGCGGCCCGCCGGATCGTCGAGGATTCCGTGCGGGAGTTCGCCGAGCAGCGCAGCGAGCGCTCCGTGGACGGCGCGATCGTCGCGCTGCGCCAGCACACCATGGCCGTGCTGGAGCAGGAGATGGCCAAGGTCCGCCACCAGTACGGCTGCGGGGCGCAGGCCGACCAGCTGGAGTTCGCGATGCGCCGGATGATGCGCTCCCTGCTGCACCAGCCCATGGTCAACGCCCGCCGCCTGGCCGCGCAGGGCCGGGCCGGGGAGTTCGTGGCCGCCGTCGAGGCGATGTACGACCTCGAGGTCCCGGCCGCCCCGGCGTCGCAGGACGACGCCGAGGCGTCCTGCCCGGTCACCGGCCGGCTGCCGGAGTCCAAGGCCTCCTGAGGCGGCCCGCCGCTGAACGCACTGGGACAGCGCGCCCCTGACGCGCACAGCGAAATCCCGCGGGACCCCGGCCGGGCAACGGTGCGGGCCTCGGTATCCTGGGCCGGGAGAGCAGTCACGGGCGGTTGCCCTGCGGTGCCAGCCGCCCGCCATCGAGCTACTGGAGGAGACATGGAGATCAAGATCGGCATCAAGGATGTGGCCCGCGAGGTCGTCCTGGAGAGCTCCGAGAACGCCGGGGAGATCTCCCGGCAGGTGGCCGAGGCCATCGAGAACAAGACCCTGCTGAAGCTGACCGACGCCAAGGGCAACGTGACCCTGGTGCCCGGGGAGGCCCTGGGCTACGTGGAGATCGGCGCGGACACCAAGCGCCACATCGGCTTCGGCCCGTTCTCCGAGGCCTGAGCAACCCGCAGCCGAAACCACCCGCACGGGGACCCGCGCACTGACGGTGCGGGTCCCCGTGCGCGCATCCACGCCCCCGCCACCGACGCCGCCCGCCCCTTCCCGAAGGCGAAGGCCCACGCGCGGCGCGCGGTACAGTGGAGGCGATCACGAGACCCTGGGAGACCCCTTTCATCCATGAGCCAGAACACCGCTGAACACCCTAGCCCCGAGGGCTCCGCCGCCGAGGCCGCGCCGAGCACGGACGCGAGCATCGAGCAGGCCCTGACCGACACCACCCCCGCCCCGGAGCCGGAGAAGACCTTCGCGGACTTCGGCGTGCGCCAGGACATCTGCGAGGCCCTCGCCGCCGAGGGCATCACCCACCCCTTCCCCATCCAGTCCCTGACCCTGCCGGTGGCCCTGTCCGGGCAGGACATCATCGGGCAGGCCAAGACCGGCACCGGCAAGACCCTCGGCTTCGGCCTGCCCGTGCTGCAGCGGGTCGTCGGCCGGGACGACGCCGGCTGGGACAAGCTCACCTGCCCCGGCGCCCCGCAGGCCCTGATCGTGGTGCCCACCCGGGAGCTGGCCGTGCAGGTCGGGTCGGACCTGACCGCCGCGGCCCGCACCCGCAACGCCCGCGTGGCCACGATCTACGGCGGGCGGGCCTACGAGCCGCAGATCGAGGAGCTCGAGCGCGGCGTCGAGGTGGTCGTGGGCACCCCCGGGCGCCTGATCGACCTGCACCGGCAGAAGATCCTCAACCTCTCCCAGGTGCACGCCGTCGTGCTGGATGAGGCCGACGAGATGCTGGATCTGGGATTCCTGCCGGATGTGGAGCGGATCCTCTCCGCCGTGCCGGACAAGCGTCAGACCATGCTGTTCTCCGCGACGATGCCGGGCCCGGTGATCGGCATGGCCCGGCGGTACATGTCCCATCCGATGCACATCCGCGCCTCCTCCCCGGATGATGAGGGGGCGACGAAGAAGGACATCACCCAGGTGATCTACCGGGCGCACCCGATGGACAAGGACGAGCTGATCGCCCGCGCCCTGCAGGCCGAGGGCCGGGGCCGCACCATCATCTTCACCCGCACCAAGCGGGCCGCGGACCGGCTGGCCCGGGAGCTGGTGGACCGCGGATTCGCGGCCGGGGCCATCCACGGGGACCTGTCCCAGGGTGCCCGGGAGCAGGCCCTGCGCGCCTTCCGCAACGACAAGGTGGACATCCTGGTGGCCACCGACGTGGCTGCCCGCGGCATCGACGTCACGGACGTGACCCACGTGGTCAACTTCCAGGCCCCGGAGGATGAGAAGACCTACCTGCACCGGATCGGGCGCACCGGCCGGGCCGGCAAGCGGGGCACCGCGATCACCCTGGTGGACTGGGAGGATGTGCCGCGCTGGTCCCTGATCGACAAGGCCCTGGACCTGGGGGTCCCGGAGCCGGTGGAGACCTACTCCTCCTCCCCGCACCTGTACGCGGATCTGGGCATCCCGAAGGGCACCAAGGGGCGCCTGCCGAAGGACAAGCGCACCCACGCCGGGCTCGAGGCGGAGCGCCTGGAGGACCTGGGCGGACCCGAGTCCCGCTCCGGGAAGGGCGGGTCCTCCCGGGGACGCCGCTCCGGCGGTTCCCGGTCCGACGGCGGGCGCTCCCACGGCCCCCGCTCGGGTGGTTCCGGCCGGTCCCGGCGCTCCGAGGATCGCCCCGGCCGTCAGTCGCGCGAGCAGCGCGGCGGCGACAACACGGCGGGCTCGGGCGAGTCCGGCGAGGGCCGCCCGCGGCGTCGTCGTCGGCGCACCGGGGGCTCCGGGTCCGCGCAGGGCGCCTGATCCGATCGCGCGTGCTCCTCGAGGCTGACGGCCCGGACCTGGTGGTCCGGGCCGAGAACATGGATGTGCTGCCGCAGCTGCCGCGCGGCGCCTTCTCGATGATCTACGTGGATCCGCCGTTCAACACGGGGCGGGCGCAGGTGCGGCGCACCCTGACGACGGCCCCGGCCCGAGACGGGCAGGCCGCGGACCGCACGGGGTTCAAGGGACGCGGCTACGCCTCGGTGCTGCAGCGGCTGACCCGCTACGACGACGCCTTCGAGGACTATTGGGGGTTCCTGCTGCCCCGGCTGGAGCAGGCCTGGGAGCTGCTGGCCCCGGACGGCACCCTGTACCTGCACCTGGATTACCGGGAGGTGCACTACGCGAAGGTCATGTGCGACATGGTCTTCGGCCGGGAGTGCTTCCTGAACGAGATCATCTGGGCCTACGACTACGGGGCGAAGGCCCGACGCCGCTGGCCCACCAAGCACGACAACATCCTGGTGTACGTCAAGGACCCGAAGGCGTACCACTTCGACGCCGCGGAGGTGGATCGGGAGCCGTACATGGCCCCGGGGCTGGTGACCCCGGAGAAGGCGCGGCGCGGCAAGATGCCCACCGACGTGTGGTGGCACACCATCGTCTCCCCCACGGGGAAGGAGAAGACGGGGTATCCCACACAGAAGCCGGTAGGGCTGGTGCGCCGCATGGTCGCGGCCTCCTCCCGTCCCGGGGACTGGGTGCTGGACTTCTTCGCCGGCTCCGGCACGCTCGGGGCGGCGGCCGCGTCGCTGGGGCGCCGCTACGTGTGCATCGACAGCAGCGAGGAGGCCGTGCGCGTCATGACCGAGCGCCTGCCCGCCGCGCGGGTCCTCGACCAGCCCGATTCCGCCCGACTCGGCCCGTGACCACGGCTCAGCCTCCTGACGGGTTCAGCGGTTTCCGTCCCGCCATCTCCCGGATGGCCGCCAGCACCTCCGGATCCGTGGTGTTCTCCCCCAGCCGGTTGGGTTTGCCCTCCCCGTGGTAATCGGAGGAGCCGGTGACCAGCAGGTCGTGACGGGCCGCTAAGTCCAGCAGCCAGCGCCGTCCCGCCTCCGGGTTGTCCCGGTGGTGCACCTCCACCCCGGCCAGCCCCTCCTCGACCATCGCCTCGAAGGTCTCCTCCCCCACCACGCGGCCGCGGGCGCTGGCCACCGGGTGGGCGAAGACCGGCACCCCGCCGGCCGCGCGCACCAGCCGCACCGCGCGCACCGCGTCGATGGCCCGGTGCGGCACGTAGTACGGGGAACCGCCGCCTAAGATCGTGGCGAACACGGCCGAGCGGTTCGGGGCGACACCTGCGGCCACCAGGGCGTCGGCGATGTGCGGGCGGCCCACCGTGGCGTCCCGGCCCGCCTGGGCCAGCACGTCATCCCAGGTGATCGGGTAGTCCTCGGCCAGCAGCTCCACCATGAGCCGGGCCCGGACCCGGCGGGCCCGGCGGGTCCGCTCGATCTCCCCCAGCAGCGCCTCATCCCGGGGGTCCTGGAGGTAGCTGAGCAGGTGCACCGAGATCCCGCGCGGATCCTGGCAGGTCACCTCCATGCCCGGAACCAGCTCGATGCCGCAGCGCTCGGCCTGCTCTGTGGCCTCGGCCCAGCCGGCGGTGGAGTCGTGGTCGGTCAGGGCGACGGCGTCCAGGCCGGCGGCCGCCGCGGCGCGCACCAGCTCGGCCGGGCTCTCGGTGCCGTCCGAGACGGTGGAGTGGGTATGCAGATCGATGCGCACAGCCACAGGCTACCGCCGACCCGCCGCTGACCGGCGCGTGCGCCCCGCGTTATCGTGGGCACATGACTTCCCAGAACCAGACCCCCGCAGAGACCCCCCTGCCCGAGGGGGAGAACCAGCCGCTGGGCGAGCGGGTCACCAACCGCTCCCAGCCCCCGCGCTCGGCCGCCTTCAAGGAGTTCATCGGCTCCCAGTGGGCCCCCCGCTCCGAGCAGCTGCCGGCCCGCGCCGAGGTGGCCGAGGCCGCCGCGCGCCGTCGAGCCGCGATCTCGGCGAAATTCCCCGGCGAGCGCCTGGTCATCCCGGCCGGCCCGCTGAAGGTTCGCTCCAACGACGTCGACTACCGCTTCCGCCCGCACTCCGCCTTCGCGCATCTGACCGGGTTGGGCGTGGACCACGAGCCGGACGCGGTGCTGGTCATGGAGCCGCTGGCCGAACCCGCCGCGGACGGCTCCGGGCACGAGGCCACCCTGTACTTCCGGCCCCTGGCCGGGCGGGACACGGACCAGTTCTACTCCGACCCCCGCTACGGGGAGTTCTGGGTCGGCCCCCAGCCCACGCTGGAGGAGATCCACGCGGAGTACGGCATCGCCACAGCGGACCTGTCCGAGCTGGAGGTCGCGGTGACCAAGAACGCCGGGAACCGGGCCCTGGGCGGGGTGCAGGTGCGCCTGGTGCGCGAGGTGGATCTGAACGTGGACGCCCTGGTGGACACCTCCCGGTACAACACGGGGGTGGACCTGGAGCAGGCGGACACCCAGGACGCGGCCCTGACCGAGGCCCTGTCCGAGCTGCGCCTGATCAAGGACGAGGTGGAGGTCGCGAACCTGCGCCGGGCGATCGCCGCGACCGTCACCGGCTTCGAGAACATCATCCGCGCCCTGCCCGCCGCGAAGGCCCACCGGCGCGGGGAGCGGGTCGTGGAGACGGCGTTCTTCTCCGCCGCGCGCACCGAGGGCAACGACGTCGGCTACGAGACCATCGCCGCGTGCGGGAACAACGCGACCGTGCTGCACTGGATCCGCAACGACGGCACGGTGCGCGACGGCGAGCTGATGCTCGTGGACGCCGGCGTCGAGGATGACACCCTGTACACCGCGGACATCACCCGCACCTTCCCCGTGGACGGCACCTACACCCCGGTGCAGAAGCGCATCTACGACGCCGTGCTCACGGCCTCGGAGGCGGCCTTCGCCGCCGCGAAGCCCGGCAACCGCTTCCGGGACGTGCACGCCGCGGCCATGCGCTCCCTGGCCGAGTCTCTGGATTCCTGGGGGCTGCTGCCGGTCTCCGTGGAGGAGGCCGTCTCCGATGAGGGCGGGCAGCACCGCCGCTGGATGCCGCACGGCACCAGCCACCACCTGGGTCTGGATGTGCACGACTGCGCGCAGGCGAAGCGGGAGCTGTACATCGACGGGATCATCGAGGAGGGCATGGTCTTCACCATCGAGCCCGGCCTGTACTTCAAGGAGGATGACCTCGCGGTGCCCGAGGAGTACCGGGGCATCGGGGTGCGCCTGGAGGATGACGTGCTGATCACCGCGGACGGGGCGCAGAACCTCACCGCGGCCCTGCCGCGCACCACCGAGGAGATCGAGGCCTGGATGGCCGAGCTGGCCGGCTAGTCGCCCTCTGCGCTCCCGAGGGCGGTGAGATGAGGGTTCCGTGTTGAGATGCGAGGATCCGGCATCTCAGCGGGGCCTAGCGGTGGTCCTCGTCGCGGATGCCGTAGCGGGGACGCCCGTCGGGCAGGTCCTGGTAGTCCGCGGCCTGGGTGCGCCGGGGGTTCTGCCCGCCGGTCTGCCCCGCCTGCTCCTGGCCGGTCTGGTGCTCCTGGCCGGGCTGGGAGCTCGACGCCGCGGCGTCGGCTTCAGGGGTCCCCGGCTGGGCGGCCGGTCCGGCCTGTCCGGGTCCGGCCTGCGGCGCCTGCCCCCCGGACGGCTGTCCCCCGGACGGCTGTCCCCCACCGGAGCGGGGATCGCCCTGCGGGCCGGGGGCCCCGTATCCGCCCTGGCCGTAGCCCGGTCCCTGCTGGGGAGCACCCGGGCCGTACCCGCCGGGGGCACCCGTCTGCTGGCCCGGGGCCGGGCGGAAGGGGCTGGGCGCGGCGCCGCCGCCGAGCAGACGCCGGGCCTCCTGCGCCTCCTGCGGGGAGCAGACCAGCTCGTAGCTGCCGGCCACGATCTGCCCGACCGCCGTGTAGTTGCGGGCCCCGCCGTTGCGGGAGTAGCTGATCACCGCCAGGATCATCCAGAAGAAGATGCCCAGCGGCACCGCGGTGGTGAACGCGACGGCGGGGCTGTCCTGGGCGAAGGCGATCATCAGGAAGGCCATGACCACCCCGAAGAACGCCCCCTGCAGGGCCCCGGAGAGGGCGACCTTGGCATAGGAGAGGGTGCCCACCACGTGCTCCACCTGGCGCAGGTCGGTGCCCACGATGCTCAGATGCTGCACCGGGAACTCCCGTTCGGCCAGCAGATCCACCGCCGCCTGAGCGTCCTCGTGCCGCGAGTACCGCCCCACCGGCACGGTGGAGGACAGCTGCAGCGAGCGCTGGTCGGCGAGCCTGTTCTTCCCGGAAGTAGCCATGTCCACCATTGTCCACAACCCCGCCCCCGCGCGCGGGAGGGCCCGCGGATGATCGCCACCGGTGAACCGCGCGCGGACCTGCGAGGGCCCGGGATCCCGCCCCGGGCGCCGGGTAGGCTGGATGGGTGAGCAACCAACCGAGCAGAATCTTCATCGCCAGACTCCTGGGCCTGGACGTCTTCGACCCGCTCGGCGACCGGCTGGGGCGCCTGCGCGACGTCGTCGTCCTGAACCGGGACAATCTGCCCAAGCACCCCCGCCCCCTGGTCGTGGGCATCGTCGTGGAGGTACTGGGCAAGAAGCGCGTCTTCGTGCCGATGACGCGGGTGACCAGCATCGACTCCACCCAGCTGATCGTCACCGGCCTGGTGAACCTGCGCCGCTTCGAGCAGCGCGGCGCCGAGGAGCTGGTGATCGGGCAGATCTTCGACCGTCGGGTGGAGTTCGTGGACGGCTCCGGGACCGCGACCATCGAGGACTGCGCGATGGAGCAGTCCAAGAACGGGGACTGGTCCATCTCGGAGCTGTTCGTGCGCCGGGTGGGCGCCGGAGGCGGGCTGATGCGCCGCAACCGCAACCAGGCCCTGGTGGTGGACTGGGACGAGGTCACCTCCGGGCGCAGCGCGGACCCGCAGGGGGCCGAGCACTTCCTGGCCACCCACGAGGACTCCCAGCCGGCGGACCTGGCCGACGCCCTGCAGGATCTCAACGAGAAGCGGATGCTGGAGGTCGCCGAGGAGCTGCAGGATGAGCTGCTGGCGGACGTGCTGCAGGAGCTGCCGGAGGATGACCAGGTGCAGATCCTGTCCAACCTGGACCTGCAGCGCGCCGCGGAGATCCTCGAGGAGATGGAGCCGGACGATGCCGCGGACCTGCTCGGGCTGTTCACCGACGCCCAACGGGAGACCCTGCTGGAGCGGATGGAGCCGGATGAGGCCGACGACGTCCGGCGTCTGCTGGAGTACGAGGAGGGCACCGCGGGCTCGCTGATGACCCCCGTGCCGATCATCCTGCCGCCGGAGGCCACCGTGGCCGAGGCGCTGGCGCAGATCCGGCAGGAGGAGATCAGCCCGGCGGTGGCCGCAGCGGTGCTGGTGTGCCGCCCGCCGCTGGAGACCCCCACGGGCCGGTACATCGGGATGGTGCACATGCAGCAGCTGCTGCGCTTCCCGCCGCCGGAGCCGGTGGGCAACATCATCGACCGCAGCATCGAGCCGGTCCGGGACATGGCCTCCCTGGAGGAGGTCTCCCGGGTGCTGGCCACCTACGATCTGACGATCATCCCGGTGGTCAACGGCCACGACCGGCTGGTCGGGGCCATCACCATCGACGACGTCCTGGACGCGCTGCTGCCGGATGACTGGCGGACCAACGACGACGGCACCCCGGTGCGGAAGGCAGGTCGGAAGTTTGAGTGAGGCATCGAAGTCCCGGCGCGCCCGCGAGGTGCGCCCGGCCGGTCTGGATACGCCCCTGGAGTCCAAGCCGCGCTGGTACCGCCGCTACCGGCCCAACCCGGAGGCCTTCGGCGTGGTCTCCGAGGGGATCGCCCGGTGGATGGGCACCCCGCAGTTCCTGGTGTGGATGACGGTGTTCGTGGCCGTGTGGCTGGGCTGGAACACGTTCATGCCGGAGAACCTGCAGTTCGATCCCCGGGCCCTGAACTACACCCTGCTGACCCTGATGCTGTCCCTGCAGGCCTCCTACGCCGCTCCCCTGCTGCTGCTGGCCGACAACCGCCAGGCGGACCGGGACCGGGTCCAGGCCGAGCAGGACCGGCAGCGGGCCGAGCAGAACCTGGCCGACACCGAGTACCTCACCCGGGAGATCGCCTCGCTGCGGATCGTGCTACGGGAGGTCGCGACCCGAGACTTCGTGCGCTCGGAGCTGCGGGATCTGCTGGAGGAGCTGACCGAGGACGAGGACGACGCCGAGGAGTCCGGCGGCGAGCGGCCCGGGCGGCGCAAGCGGGTCAAGTCCAATCCGGAGACCAAGACCTCGATCCTGGATCTGGCCCAGGCCGATGAGACGGGGCCCGGCACCTCGCTCGGGGCCGCGGGCGAGCCCGGGAGGTCCCGCGGGGCCGGCTCGTGAGCCCCGCGGTCGAGGATCTCGACGCCGCCCTGGGCCATGCCCTGGCCCGGGTGATCGACCCCGAGCTGCGTCGGCCCATCACGGAGCTGGGCATGGTGGACTCCGCCGTCGTGCGGGAGGGCCGCGCGGAGGTCTCCGTGCTGCTGACCGTGCAGGGCTGCCCCCTGCGCGGCACCATCGAGCAGGACGTGCGGGAGGCGGCCCTGACGGTCGCGGGGATCGACGACGTCGCGGTGAGCGTGGGCTACATGAGCCCCGAGCAGCGGCAGCGGCTGCGCGAGCGCCTGGGCCACACCCGGACCAATCCCTTCGCCCAGCCGGATTCCCTGACCCAGGTCTACGCGGTGGCCTCCGGCAAGGGCGGGGTCGGCAAGTCCACGGTCACGGTCAATCTGGCCGCGGCCCTGGCCTCCCAGGGCCGCTCCGTGGGCATCGTGGACGCGGATGTGCACGGCTTCTCCGTGCCGGGGCTGCTGGGGATCACCCAGGCCCCGACCAAGCTGGAGGACATGATCCTGCCGCCCGTGGTGGAGGTGCCCCACCGGACCCGGGAGGATCCCAGCGCGGGATCCGTGCGGGTGATCTCCATCGGGATGTTCGTGGACGGCAACCGGCCCATCGCCTGGCGCGGCCCGATGCTGCACCGGGCGCTGGAGCAGTTCCTCACGGACGTGCACTTCGGGGACCTGGACGTGCTGCTGCTGGATCTGCCCCCGGGCACCGGGGACATCGCGATCTCGATGGCGCAGCTGCTGCCCACCGCGCGCCTGCTGCTGGTCTCCACCCCGCAGCAGGCGGCCGTGGAGGTGGCCGAGCGGGCCGGGACGCTGTCCCTGCAGACCGGCCAGGAGGTGATCGGCGTCGTGGAGAACATGGCGGCCATGCTCCTGCCGGACGGGTCCACGATGGAGCTGTTCGGGGCCGGCGGCGGGCAGCGGCTGGCGGGGCGGCTCACCGAGGATCTCGGCTACGACGTCCCGCTGCTGGGCTCGGTGCCCCTGGATCTGGCCCTGCGCGAGGGCGGGGACGCAGGCACCCCGGTGGTGTGGTCGGCTCCCGAGTCCCCGGCCGGCTGCGCGCTGCGGCGGATCGGACAGGCCCTGGGCTCCCGGGGCCGGGATCTGCCCGGGCGGTCCCTGCCGCTGAATCTCTGACGCGGTGGGCGTCTGCGAAGCGGTGGACCGGAGGGCCGCCGTCGCGCTGATCGGGTGAGGCGGGCTCAGGTGGCCTCGGTGTCGAAGGGGGCCAGCTCCCCCGGCGCCAGGCGCACCAGGTTCTCCTGCGGCGGCCGGTTGGCCCAGGCCCGCTCGCGGCGCTGCTCTTCCTCGTCCTCGCGCAGCGCGTCGCGCACGATGCGGCGCGGATCATACTGGCGGGGGTCGTAGGCTCGCCAGTTGAAGCCCTCCAGGTCCGGCCCCAAGGTCTCCTTGACCCCGTCCTTCGCCTCCATCGCGGTGCGCCGCAGGGACTTCACGAGATCCCGCAGCTGCGCCGCGTACTCGGGCATGCGCTCGGGCCCGATGACGAAGAAGACGATGACCGCGAGCACGAGGAACTCGCCGCCGTTGATACCAAACACAGTTGGCAGAGTATCAGTCGAGACCCGCGCGATCCCCGCCCGCGGCGGGTGATGCTCCCGACGTCGGGGCCGGGGCGGCGGGGAGCGCGCGACGGATCAGTCGGTGATGGGCTCCAGGCACTCCTTGAGCGTCTGGGCCTCCTCCTTGGTGATCTCCAGGACCATGCGCCCGCCGCCTTCCAGCGGGATGCGCATGATGAGGGATCGCCCCTCCTTGACCACCTGCATGGGGCCTTCGCCGGTCCGGGGCTTCATCGCGGCCATCGTCGCTCCTTCACAGATCTCTGGACGGTTCCTGATGGACGGTCCCCCGAATGGTCCGGGCCGCACACCTTCTCCCATGATAGCCCGGTCACGTCCGGATGCGTCAGCCCGGGAGACGATCACGGCGGGAAGTCCCCGCCGCTGGGCAGCTTCTTCCAGTGCCACAGCCACCCGACCCACAGCAGCTGGCCCAGCCCCGCCCCCACCAGCAGCAGCACGCGGTAGGCGCGGGACCGGGAGACCTCCACCAGAGGTGCGGCCAACGGGAAGGCCGGCAGCAGCAGCCGGAAGGTCGAGGACTGCGGGAAGAGGAACACCAGCAGATAGACCGCGTAGCAGCCCAGCCACATCCGCACCGCGCCGGGCAGGCTCCCCCGCACGGCCCGGGAGCCCAGCAGGGCCCAAGCGCCCAGCAGCAGCAGGGCCAGCGCGAGCCACCCGGCGTCACCGAAGAAGACCCGGGCCTGCTGGAACCACGGCTGCACGGGCAGCAGGTGCTCCCCGCGCCAGGCGGTCTCCGTGGCGGTGTAGGCGTCGGGCCGCCCGGTCACGGCCCAGGCGATGCCGGGCCAGATCAGGGCGCAGGCGCAGGCGAACAGGGCCAGGGCCAGCTCGGCGCGGGTGCGTCGAAGCGCCAGCAGCGTCGCCCGCCCCGCCGAGGCGGAGGCGGCCCCGGACTCGGACCGCACCTGACGCACGGTGCGCAGCCAGCCCACCAGCCACCACAGGCCCAGGGCGGCACCCAGGGGCACCCCGACGGGCCGGGACAGGCAGGTGGGCACCAGGAGCACCGCGCAGATCCCCCACCGCCGGGCCGTCAGAGCCCAGAGCACCGCGACCAGGAACATCAGGTTCATGGACTCCGCGTACGGCACCTGCAGGATCGGGGCGATGGGGTTGAGCAGGACCAGGGCCGTGGCCAGGGCCGGGCCGGCGTCGATCGTGCGGGCCGGCGAGGTGAGCCCGGCGGAGCGTCCGTCGCGGCGGCAGGCCCGGAAGAAGCCGTAGAGCAACACCGCGGTGACCGCCCCGCAGGCCAGGGAGATCGCCGCGCCCGCCGGCACGAAACCCAGGCCGGTGATCCGCATCAGGGCGCGGGTGGCCAGCGGGAACAGCGGGTAGAAGGCCCACGGGTTCTGCCGCACGTGCCCGTCGAGATCGGTGGGCAGCTGCTGCGGGTAGCCGGTCGCGGCGATCTGCCGGTACCAGTCCGCATCCCAGATTCCGATGAACCTGCCGTAGTCCATCGGCCCGTCCACCCAGGGGTTGGTCCCCTGCTGGCGGGCGACGAGGCTGAAGACGATCCAGCCCCAGACCCGGGTCAGCAGGTAGATGCCCAGGAGCACGACCCACACGGGCAGGCGCCCGAGCGTCGGGGCGACGGTGCGCGCGAGGCGGCGGCTGAGCCGGCCGGCGGGCCCGGCGCCCGGTGCGGGCCCGGGGCCCGGCGCGGCGGTCGCGGCGTCGGACTGGGTCACCGCTCGAGGGGGCCGCGGGCCGGGCCGGGGGTGTCCAGGCCGTCCTCGGACAGGCGCTCGGCGGCGCTGATGCGATCGGTGCCCAGCACAGCACAGGAGATGATGACCACGGCCATGACGATCAGCGTCAGGCCCACGAGCACGTAGTTCATGCTCCTCATCCTCCCATCCCGTCGGGGACCGCGACGCCGTCGCGTAACGTGCGTGACATCACCTGTTCCTATAATCTGATTCACATCATGTCCGCACCACCGAACGGGGTCCCATGCCCAGCACCGCTCCGCTGACCGAGACCGCCCTGATCTCCCAGGCCGGCGCCGAAGTGCGCCTGTCCGGGGTGCAGAAGCACTTCGGGGACCTGCACGTGCTCAAGGACATCGAGCTGACCGTCGCCCCCGGCGAGGTCGTCGTGCTCATCGGCCCCTCCGGCTCGGGCAAGTCCACGCTGTGCCGCACGATCAACCGCCTGGAGACCATCGACGGCGGGGAGATCACCGTGGACGGCCAACCGCTGCCGGCCGAGGGCCATCAGCTGGCCCGGCTGCGCTCCGACGTCGGCATGGTCTTCCAGACTTTCAACCTCTTCGCCCACAAATCTGTGCTGGACAACGTGACCCTGGGACCCATCAAGGTCCGCGGCAAGTCCCGCAAGGAGGCCGAAGCCACGGCCCGAGCGCTGCTGGAGAAGGTCGGAGTGGCCGATCAGGCCCACAAGCTGCCCGCGCAGCTGTCCGGCGGTCAGCAGCAGCGCGTGGCCATCGCCCGCGCGCTGGCGATGAAGCCGCGGGTCATGCTCTTCGACGAGCCCACCTCCGCCCTGGACCCGGAGATGATCACCGAGGTCCTGGAGACCATGGAGTCCCTGGCCCGGGAGGGCATGACGATGATCGTGGTCACCCACGAGATGGGCTTCGCCCGCAAGGCCGCGGACCGGGTGGTCTTCCTGGCCGACGGGCGCATCCTCGAGCAGAACACCCCCGAGGAGTTCTTCACCCACCCGCAGACCGAGCGGGCCCGGGACTTCCTCGGCAAGATCCTCAACCACTGACGCCCTCGCAGCACCGCACCCGAAGGAGCACACCATGACCCGCCGCACCCTCCTCCGCCGCCTGAGCACCGCCGCCGCCCTCGGCGCCGTCGCGTCCCTCGCCCTGACCGGGTGCGGGGACTCCGGCTCCGACGGCGACACCGTGCGCATCGGCATCAAGTTCGACCAGCCCGGCCTGGGCTACCAGGACGGCGACACCTACACGGGCTTCGACGTCGACGTCGCGAAGTACGTCGCCAAGGAGCTCGGCTACGACGAGGACCAGATCGAATGGGTCGAGGCGCCCTCGGCCAACCGGGAGAACATGCTGGCCAACGACCAGGTGGACATGATCTTCGCGACCTACTCCATCACCGACACCCGCAAGAAGACCGTGGACTTCGCGGGCCCCTACTTCGTGGCCGGCCAGGACCTGCTCGTGAAGGCGGACAACACCTCCATCACGGGCCCGGATGACCTCAACGGCAAGAACCTCTGCTCCGTCAAGGGCTCCACCTCCGCCCAGAAGATCAAGGACTCCTACGCCCAGGGCACCAACCTGGTGGAGCAGTCCGGCTACGCCGACTGCCTCGGGGCCCTGGAGGCCGGGACGGTAGATGCCGTGACCACGGACGACATCATCCTGGCGGGTCTGGCCTCCACGGACGCCAACAAGGGCAAGTTCAAGGTGGTCGGCAACACCTTCACGGAGGAGAAGTACGGCGTCGGGCTGCCCAAGGGCTCGGACAAGTGCCAGAAGATCAACGAGGCCATCACCAAGATGGAGGACGACGGCACCTGGAAGAAGGACCTGGACGAGGCCACCAAGGGCGCGAACTTCCACTACAACGAGAAGCTCAACCCGCCCAAGCCGGATTCCTCCTGCGCCTAGGGGCCCGCCCGCCGTGGATCAGTTCCTCTCCCTCTTCCGCCAGTACGACGTCCTCGGGGCGTTCTGGGCGAACCTGCAGCTGACCTTCTGGGGCGCGATCGGCGCCTTCATCCTGGGGACGCTGCTGGCCCTGATGCGCATCTCTCCGGTGCCCTCCCTGCGCTGGCTCGGCACCGGCTACGTGCACCTGCTGCGCAACACGCCGCTGACCATCCTCATGGCCGTGGCCGTGCTGGGCTTCTGGACCCAGCTGAAGATCACCCTCTCGGATGACTTCAATCGGAACTTCTTCGCCTGGGCCGTGGTCATGCTGGTGGTCTACCACGCGGCGTTCGTGTGCGAGGCGATCCGCTCCGGGGTCAACACGGTGCCCCTGGGGCAGGCGGAAGCGGCCCGCGCCATCGGCCTGGGGTTCCTGCCGGCTGCGCGGATCGTGATCCTGCCGCAGGCGCTGCGCGGGGCCATCACCCCGCTGGGCAACACGCTGATCGCGCTGACCAAGAACACCACGGTGGCCTCGGTGGCCTCGGTCGCGGAGGCCTCCGGGCTGATGAAGACCATGATCGAATTCGACTCCGACGTGATCCTGGCGATCTTCTTCACCTTCGCCATGGGCTTCGTGATGATCGTGATCCCGATGGGCCTGATCACCACGTGGGCGTCCCGGAAGTGGGCGGTGAGACGATGAGCGCGCAGCGCAGCGTCCTGTTCGACGCGCAGGGGCCCCGGGCCCAGCGGATCACCCTGGGGTTCAACGTGCTGGGTCTGGTCCTGGTCGCCGGCATCTGCTGGTGGATCCTGGCCGGGCTCGCCGCCAAGGGTCAGCTCGACGCCGAGCACTGGGACTTCCTGTTCACCTCCCGGGCCTGGCGCAACTTCTTCCTGCCCGGCCTGGAATCCACGCTGAAGGCCGCGGGCCTGGCGATCGTCACCTCGGTGGTCTTCGGCCTGGTCTTCGGCATGGGCCGGCTCTCCGGGCTGGCCCCGGTGCGGTGGGTGTGCACCGTGATCGTCGAGTTCTTCCGCGCCGTGCCGGTGCTGCTGATGATGATCTTCTTCTATCTGTGGCTGGGCGGGCTGGGGGTGGTCAGCCCCCGGCAGCTGCCGCTGTACGCGGTGGTGCTGGGCCTGACCCTGTACAACGGCTCGGTGATCGCGGAGCTGGTGCGCTCCGGGGTGCAGCAGCTGCCGCGCGGGCAGGGCGAGGCCGGTCTGGCCCTGGGTCTTTCCCGGGCGCAGGTGATGCGGATCGTGCAGCTGCCGCAGGCGCTGGTGGCGATGCTGCCGTCCCTGCTCAGCCAGTTCGTGGTGATCCTCAAGGACACCGCGCTGGGCTACATCATCACCTACCCCGAGCTGCTGGCCGCGGCCCGGCGGCTGGGCTCGGCGCACTCGATGCTGCAGGCCCTGCTGATGGCGGCGGCGCTGTTCATCGTCATCAACGTCCTGCTCACGGCCCTGGCCGGGTGGGTCTCCCGGTGGCTGAGCAGCCGCACCTCCGGGCGCACCCGCCCGGATGCGACCGCCGCGGTGGACCCGGTCTGACCCGCCCGCCCAGGTTCGAGCCCGGTCCGATCCGCGCCGCGGTGTTCCCCGCGGCGCCGTCCGGGTCAGTCAGTCAGTGAGCCAGCCATGCAGGGCCGAGAAGCAGTCCCGCACCGCCTGGGCGCTGACGTGCTCGTCGTCGGTGTGGGCCAGCAGGGCGTCCCCGGGACCGAAGTTCACGGCGGGGATCCCCGCGGCGGAGAAGCGGGCGACGTCGGTCCACCCGTACTTGGGCTTCGGCTCCCGGCCCACCGCGGCGACCAGCTCCCGGGCCAGCGGGGCATCCAGCCCGGGCCGGGCCGCGGCGGAGAGGTCCGCGAACTCCAGGGCGTACCCGGCGAACAGCTCCCGCACGTGCTCCTGAGCCTGCTCCAGGGTCTTGTCCGGGGCGAAGCGGTAGTTGACGTGCATCCGGGCGGCATCCGGGATGACGTTGCCGGCCACCCCGCCCTCGATCTGCACGGCGTTGAGACCCTCGCGGTAGTCCAGGTCCTCCACGGTCACGGTGGCCGGGCGGTACTCCTCCAGGATCCGCAGGGCCGGGCCCAGCCGGTGGATCGCGTTCACGCCCTTCCAGGCGCGCCCGGAGTGGGCGGCCACGCCCTCGGTGCTCAGCCAGAACCGCAGGGTCCCGTTGCACCCGCCCTCGATGGTCCCGTCGGTGGGCTCCAGCAGCACCGCGAAGTCCGCGTCATCCACCAGCCCGGGCTCCTCCCGCAGCAGCCGGCCCAGGCCGGAGGCCTCCGCGGCCACCTCCTCGTGGTCGTAGAACACGTAGGTGACGTCCCGGCGCGGCGCGGTCAGGGCGGCAGCCAGGGCCAGCTGCACCGCGACCCCGCCCTTCATGTCCGTGGCCCCGCGCCCGTACAGGATCCGCTGCCCGTCGGCCTGCTCCCACCGGGAGGGCACGGTGCCGCGGGCCCCGGGGGTCGTGGGCAGCGGGACGGTGTCCAGGTGCCCGGCCAGCACCACCCGCTCGGCCCGGCCCAGCTCGGTGCGGGCCACGATCGCATCATCGTTGCGATGCACCCGCAGGTGGCCCAGCGGCGTGAGGGCCGCGTGGACCGCGTCGGCGATCGACGTCTCCTGCCCGGAGACGGAGGGGATGTCCAGCAGGGCGCGGGTCAGTTCGGCGACGTCGCCGGTCAGGTCCAGGGCGGGGGGTGCGCAGGGGGAATCGTGCATGGTTCCACCCTAGGCGGCACAGCCGGCGGACAGGGGCGGCTGACGGGACTGACATGCCCGCATCCGTAGACTGGTGCCCATGACTGAGACCACCCCTGAGAACACCTCCGCCGAGCGCCGGGTCGCCGCCCTGGGTCTGGCCACGACGGTCGCCGCGGGCGAGCGCGCCGGCACCGTCCTGGACGTCTGGTACCCTTCCCCCCGCCTGGGCGGGAACCCCGAGGAGTCCGTGCGCGCGGGCCTGGAGGAGGCCGCGGCCGATGACCCGGCCCGCAACGTGATCCAGCGGGTCGTGGAGACGGTCGCGGATCTGGACGCCGCCCCGGCCGACGCCGCCGACGCCTGGCTGCGCCTGCACGCCCTGTCCCACCGACTGGTCCGCCCCAACGGGCTGAACCTGGACGGGATCTTCGGGCACCTGGCCAACGTGGCCTGGACCAGCGCCGGACCGGTGCTGGCCGCCGAGCTGGAGGGTCTGCGCCTGGGCCTGCGCGCCCGCGGGCCCCTGACCGTGTACGCCGTGGACAAGTTCCCCCGTATGGTGGACTACGTCGTGCCCTCCGGGGTGCGCATCGGGGACGCGGATCGGGTGCGCCTAGGCGCGCACCTGGCCGAGGGCTCCACCGTGATGCACGAGGGCTTCGTGAACTTCAACGCCGGGACCCTGGGGGCCGCGATGGTCGAGGGCCGGATCAGCCAGGGCGTGGTCATCGGGGACCACACCGACGTCGGCGGCGGCGCCTCGATCATGGGCACCCTCTCCGGCGGCGGGACCCAGCGGATCACCCTGGGCGAGCGGGTGCTGCTGGGCGCCAACGCGGGGGTCGGGATCTCCCTGGGCGATGACTGCGTGGTGGAGGCCGGACTGTACGTGACCGCCGGGACCCGGGTCACGGTGCGCACCGAGGCCGGGGCCGACGTCGTCAAGGCGGTGGACCTCTCCGGCACCCCGGGGCTGCTGTTCCGCCGCAACTCCCAGACCGGCACCGTGGAGGCCATCGCCCGCTCCGGCGGTCAGGTGGAGCTGAACACCGCGCTGCACCAGAACTGAGCGGCGCCGCCCGCGCCGCACCACCATCAGAAAGGGACCCCTCAGATGAAGATCATGGTCACCGGCGGAGCCGGGTACATCGGCTCCCACACCGTCCTGGCCCTCCTGGAGGCCGGGCACGACGTCGCCGTGCTGGACAACCTGGCCAACTCCTCCCGCGTCTCCCTGGACCGGGTCTCGGAGCTGGCCGGGGGACGGCGGATCGCCTTCCACGAGACCGACATCCTGGATGCCCGCGCGACCACCGAGGTCTTCCAGCGCGAGCGCCCGGACGCCGTCATCCACTTCGCCGGTCTCAAGGCCGTCGGCGAGTCGGCCGAGAAGCCGCTGTGGTACTACCGCACCAACGTCACCGGCACCCTGAACCTGCTGGCCGCGATGGAGGCCAGCGGCTGCCGGTCCCTGGTCTTCTCCTCCTCCGCGACCGTCTACGGGGCGCCTGAGGAGATGCCGCTGACGGAGAAGCTGCCGCTGGACGCCCAGTCCTGCTACGGGCGGACCAAGGAGCACGTGGAGGACATGCTCGTGGATCTGGCGGCCGCAGACTCGTCCTGGAACATCGCCCTGCTGCGCTACTTCAACCCGGTGGGCGCGCACCCGTCGGGTCGCATCGGCGAGGACCCCACCGGGGTGCCGAACAACCTGCTGCCCTTCATCGCGCAGGTCGCGGTGGGCCGGCGGGAGAAGCTCAAGGTCTTCGGCGATGACTACCCCACCCCGGACGGCACCGGCGTGCGGGACTACATCCACGTGATGGACCTGGCCGACGGCCACGTCAAGGCGCTGGCCGCGATCGCCGAGCGGGGCGGGCTGCACACCTGGAACCTGGGCACCGGCAACGGCTACTCGGTGCTGGAGGTGCGCCGGGCCTTCGAGGAGGCCTCCGGACGGGAGATCCCCTACGAGATCGTGGACCGGCGTCCGGGCGACGTCGCCGTGTCCTACGCGGATCCTTCGGCGGCCCTGGCCGATCTGGGCTGGTCCGCCGAGCGGGACCTGGCGCAGATGTGCGCGGACCACTGGAACTGGCAGAGGACCAACCCGGAGGGCTACCCCGCCGCCTGAGCAGGGGGCGGGGCCGCGATCCGGCGGCCCCGCCCCCCCATCTCCGCCTCCCGTCTCCGGGCAGACGACGACGCCGCGGCCCGCTCCCCTCTCGTTGAGAGAGGGGAGTGGGCCGCGGCGTCGTCGTGCGGGCGGGGCGGAGGAACCGGGCTACTTGGCCGGGTACTCGCGGTGGGTGGGCCCGGTGTAGACCTGGCGCGGGCGGCCGATCTTGGTGGCCGGATCCTCGACCATCTCCCGCCACTGCGCGATCCAGCCGGGCAGGCGCCCGATCGCGAACAGCACGGTGAACATCTGCTCCGGGAAGCCCATCGCCTTGTAGATCAGGCCGGTGTAGAAATCCACGTTGGGGTAGAGCTTGCGCTCGACGAAGTAGTCATCGGCCAGCGCCTTCTCCTCCAGGCGCATCGCGATGTCCAGCAGCTCGTCGTCCCCGCCGATCTTGTGCAGGATCTTGTCCGCGGTGGACTTCACGATCCGGGCCCGGGGGTCGTAGTTCTTGTAGACGCGGTGCCCGAAGCCCATCAGGCGCACCCCGTCCTCCTTGTTCTTGACCTTCTCCATGTAGTCCTCGGGCTTGATGCCCTCGGACTGGATGCGGCGCAGCATGTTCAGCACGGCCTCGTTGGCCCCGCCGTGCTTGGGCCCGTACAGGGCGTTGATGCCGGCGGAGACGGAGGCGAACATGTTGGCGTCCGCGGAGCCGACCAGACGCACCGTGGAGGTGGAGCAGTTCTGCTCGTGGTCGGCGTGCAGGATGAACAGCTGGTCCAGGGCCTTGGCGATCTCCGGGTCGATCTCGTAGTCCTCGGCCGGCACCCCGAAGCACATCCGCAGGAAGTTCTCCGCGTAGTTCAGGTCGTTCTGCGGGTAGAGCATCGGCTCCCCGCGCTGCTTCTTGAACGCGTAGGCGGCCAGGGTCGGGACCTTGGAGAGCAGGCGGATGGTGGAGACCTCCACCTCGTGCTCGTCGTGGATGTCCAGGGAGTCCGGGTAGAAGGTGGACAGCGCGGAGACCGCGGAGGCCAGCACCGGCATGGGGTGGGCGGTGCGGGGGAAGCCGGAGAAGAAGATCTTCAGGTCCTCGTGGACCATGGTGTGGCGGCGGACGAGGGTGTCGAAGTCCTCGAGCTGCTCGGCGGTGGGCAGCTCCCCGTAGATCAGCAGGTAGGCGACCTCCACGAAGCTGGACTTCTCGGCGAGGTCCTCGATGGAGTAGCCGCGGTAGCGCAGGATGCCCTCATCGCCGTCGATGTAGGTGATCGCGGACTGGGTGTTGGCGGTGTTCATGAACCCGGGGTCGTAGGTCACGTGTCCCCCGGTGGCGCTGCGCAGCTTCGCGATGTCGAAGGCGGAGTTGCCTTCGGAGGGCTCCACCGCGGGGAACTCGACGCTGGAGTCCCCGATGGTGAGCGTGGCGTTGTCGGACATGATTCCTCCCGTGTGGTGGCGTGGCGTCCTCGCGCGCGTCATCGGCCCGGAATCCACCGGGGACGACGTCGATGCGGCGGCGGGCCCGCGCCGTCCTCGGCGTCGTACCCATCCCGGCACCCGCCCGCAGGCGTGCGCGAGGACACACTTCAACTCTCCCCCAGCCTACTCGGTCCGAGGTTCGGCTCACGAATCGGGGAGGGGCCCGCCACAGGCGCGGCCGACGTCGCGTCGGCGCCATCGGCGGCGCCTGCGGAGCGTCGGCGGGTCGAGGTCGGGTCTGGGCGCCTCAGCCGCGCAGGCGACGGGCCGCGGCGGCCACCCGCTCATCCGTGGCCGTCAGGGCGATGCGCACGTAGCCGCTCCCGGCCTCGCCGTAGAAGGTCCCGGAGCCGGGCACGATGCCCAGATCCGCCAGGCGCCCGATGGTCTCCCAGGTGTCCTCCCCCGCGGTGCACCACAGGTACAGCCCGGCCGCGGAGTCCTCCACGCGCAGCCCGAAGGCCTCCACCGCGGGCTTGAGCAGCTCGCGGCGGGCCCGGTAGCGGTCCTTCTGCTCGGCCACGTGCGCGTCATCGGTCAGCGCGGCGATCATGGCCGCCTGGATCGGGGCGGGCACGATCATCCCGGCGTGCTTGCGGGTGTTGATCAGGTTGGCCACCAGCTCCCGGTCCCCGGCGACGAAGGCCGCCCGGTATCCGGCGAGATTCGACTGCTTGGACAGGGAGTAGACGGACAGCAGCCCGGTATGGTCCCCGTCGGTGACCTGCGGGTCAAGCACCGAGGGCACGCGGGCCCCGCCCCGGGCCTCGTCCCAGGCCCCCCAGCCCAGCTCCGCGTAGCACTCGTCCGAGGCGACGACGGCGCCGATCCGCCGGGCCTGCTCGACGATGCGGCGCAGGGAGGCGGCGTCGCGCACCGCACCGGTGGGGTTGCCCGGGGAGTTGACCCACACCAGGCGCACACGGTCCCGCACCTGCGGATCCAGCTCCTCGAGGTCCTCCGCGGCCACGGCGCGCGCCCCGGCCAGGCGGGCCCCGATGTCGTAGGTCGGGTAGGCGACGCGGGGCCGCACGACGACGTCCTCGGGACCCAGGCCCAGCAGGGTTGGCAGCCAGGCCACCAGCTCCTTGGACCCCACGGTGGGCATCACCGCGGCCGGGTCCAGGCAGGTCACCCCGCGGCGTCGGGCGTACCAGGCGGCCACGGCCTCGCGCAGGGCCTGCGTACCCTGGGTCGTGGGGTAGCCGGGGGCGTCCGCGGCGGCGGCCAGGGCCTCACGCACCAGCTGCGGTGTGGGATCCACCGGGGTGCCGATGGAGAGGTCCACCGTGCCGTCCGGGTGTTGCGCGGCGCGCTCCCGGTACGGGGCCATCTGGTTCCAGGGGTAGTCCGGCAGCTGCAGTCCGAGGCTCATGGGTGCGGCTACTCCTCGCCCTGCGGGGGCAGGGACTGGATGAACGGGTGGTCCGCCTCGATCTTGCCCATGCGCGCGGCCCCGCCCGGGGAGCCGATCTCATCGAAGAACTCGGCGTTGGCGGTGAGGTACTCCTCCCACTCCTCGGGCAGGTCATCCTCGTAGTAGATGGCCTCCACGGGGCACACGGGCTCGCAGGCGCCGCAGTCCACGCACTCGTCGGGGTGGATGTAGAGGGTGCGCTCCCCCTCGTAGATGCAGTCGACCGGGCACTCCTCCACGCAGGCCCGGTCCTTGACGTCGACACACGGCTGGGCGATCACATACGTCATGGGGACCCTTTCACTGTGCCCGCCGGGGTGATGCCTCCGACGGCGCGGCGGCGGCGCGCGATTTCCGCCTCAGGGGCGGAAAAGGCCCCGCCTTCTTCCTGGCTGATCAGTCTAGCCCGGCCAGTCTGGCACACCCAGGGCCGGGCCGGGGACTGTCGGCGGGATCACTGCGGCCGATGACGCCCGGTGACGGCAGGCGTCAGCGTCGTCAGCGCCGTCGGCGGCGCCCTCGCCCGGAGCGCCCGATGCCGCGCAGCACGGTGCGGTCCGCGACCACCACGCCCACGGCGGTGGCCAGCACCGTGCCCAGGGTCCAGATGATCCCGGCCACCCCGATCGGGGCCTCCAGGGTCGGGATGACCAGCCGAGAGTCGGAGCGGGCGAGGGTGAAGAAGCCGACGACGGCGAAGGCCGCGAGCCCGGGCACCAGGGTCATCCCCCGGCGTCGGGTGTATCCGGCGGTCCACACGGTCCCGGTGAACACGCCGAGCACGGCGAGGATCGCGCCCCACGGCAGATACCAGCCGTCGAAGTAGGCCACCGAGGCGTGCAGCATCGTGCCGAGGAAGCCCAGCAGCAGCCCCACCACGACCGCGGTGATCGCGGAGGAGATCGGACCCGCGGGCTCCTGCTCGGGATCCGCGGCGTCGGGACTGAGGGCATCCTCGCCACGGTCGCTGGTGCTGAGCGCGCCGGCGGGTCGGGCATCCGCCCGGGCGGCCAGCAGCCGGTAGGTCTCCACCGGGCTGATCGGCTGCACGACGTCGTTGGAGTAGCGGAAGGTGTGCCCGGGGTCCACCCGGATCTGGGTGGCGTGGGCGGCCATGGCCCGCTCCTTGGCGGGCAGGTCCCCGTGGATCACGGCCTGGCGGCGGGTGTCTCCCGCGTCGGCCTCGCCCTCCTCGCCCCAGACCAGGCGCGGCAGGGCGCCGTCGGGCAGCAGGGGCAGGGCCGCCATCACGGCCTCGTGGGTGCGCCGGTGGTCCGGGTGCCCGTAGCCGCCGTCGGCGTCGTAGGTCACCACGACCTCCGGGCGCAGCCGACGGATCTCGGCGGCCACCGCCTCGGCGGCCTGGGACAGCTCCGCGCGCATCAGGCAGTCGGGGGCCGCGTTCGGATCCGGGGCGGCGGTGCCGTCGGCGGCCCAGGACATCCCGGAGTCGCGGAAGGCCCCGCCCTTCGGGCGCTCAGCGAAGCGGTGCCCGGTGACCCCCAGGGCGTTCAGGGCGGCACTCAGCTCGGTCTCGCGCAGGGCCCCGAGGGCGTCCCCGGGATCCTGCGGGTCCCGGGTGCGCACATCCAGCTCGGCGTGCTCGGGGCCGATGACCTCGCCCATCTCCCCGCGGGACATGGTCAGCAGGTGCACGGCCGCGCCCTCCCGGGCCAGCCGGGCCATGGTGGCCCCGGTCGAGGAGGATTCGTCATCCGGGTGGGCGTGGACGAACAGCACCGTGGCCGCCGACGCCGCGAGGCCCTCCGGCAGGAGGGTCGTCACGGCGTCGGCGTCCCGGTGGGCGCCCTGCTGCGGATAGCGCGGGCGGGCGGCGTCGGCCTCGGTCATCGGCGTGGCGAGCCCGGGGCGCTAGTTCGCGCGGGTGCGGGCGCGGAACGCGCGCACGCGGTCGTGGGAGTCGAGGATGACCTTGCGGATGCGGATGGCCTCCGGGGTGATCTCCACGCACTCGTCCTCGCGGGCGAACTCCAGGGACTCCTCCAGGGTCAGCTTCTTGGGCGGGGTGAGGTTCTCGAAGGTGTCCGCCGTGGAGGAGCGCATGTTGGTCAGCTTCTTCTCCTTGGTGATGTTCACCTCCATGTCATCGGCCCGGGAGTTCTCCCCGACGATCATGCCCTCGTAGACCTCGGAGGTCGGCTCCACGAAAAACGTGCCGCGCTCCTGCAGGTTGATCATCGCGTAGGGGGTGACCACCCCGGCGCGGTCGGCGATCAGGGAGCCGTTGGTGCGGTACTCGATGTCCCCGGCCCACGGCTCGTAGCCGTCGGCGTAGGAGGAGGAGATCCCGGCCCCGCGGGTCTCGGTGAGGAACTGGGTGCGGAAGCCGATCAGGCCGCGGGCCGGCACCCGGAACTCCATGCGCACCCAGCCGGTGCCGTTGTTAGTCATGGTCTCCATGCGGCCCTTGCGGGCGGCCATCAGCTGAGTCACCGCGCCCATGAACTCGTCCGGGACGTCGATGATCATGTACTCGATCGGCTCGTGGACCTTGCCGTCGATGGTCTTGGTGACCACCTGCGGCTTCCCCGCGGTCAGCTCGAAGCCCTCGCGGCGCATCTGCTCCACGAGGATCGCCAGGGCCAGCTCGCCGCGGCCCTGGACCTCCCAGGCGTCGGGGCGCTGGGTCGGCAGGACCTTGATCGAGACGTTGCCGATCAGCTCCTTGTCCAGCCGGTCCTTGACCTGCCGGGCGGTGACCTTGGCGCCCTTGACACGCCCGGCCAGCGGGGAGGTGTTGATGCCGATGGTCATGGAGATCGCCGGATCGTCCACGGTGATCAGCGGCAGGGGCTTCGGGTTCTCCGGGTCGGTGAGGGTCTCGCCGATGGTGATGTCCTCGATCCCGGCCACCGCGACGATGTCGCCCGGCCCGGCCTCGTCGGCCGGCACCCGGTCCAGGGCCTGGGTCTTCAGCAGCTCGGAGATCCGCACATTCTTGATCTGCCCGTCCTGCCGGGCCCAGGCGACGGTCTGGCCCTTCCTCAGGGTGCCGTGGAAGATGCGCAGCAATGCGAGGCGGCCGAGAAACGGCGAGGAGTCCAGGTTGGTCACGTGGGCCTGCAGCACGCCGTCGGGGTCGTAGGTCGGGGCCGGGACGTGCTCCAGGATGGCCTGGAACAGCGGCTCGAGGTCCTCGTTCTCGGGCAGGGCGCCGTCGGCCGGCTGCTCCATCGAGGCGCGTCCGGCCTTGCCGGAGGCGTAGACGACGGGCACATCCAGCACCGCGTCCAGATCCAGGTCCGGGACCTCGTCGGCCAGGTCCGAGGCCAGGCCCAGCAGCAGGTCCATGGACTCGGAGACGACCTCGTCGATGCGGGCGTCGGGCCGGTCCACCTTGTTGACCACCAGGATCACGGGCAGCTTGGCCGCCAGGGCCTTGCGCAGCACGAAGCGGGTCTGCGGCAGCGGACCCTCGGAGGCGTCCACCAGCAGCACGACGCCGTCGACCATGGACAGGCCGCGCTCGACCTCGCCGCCGAAGTCGGCGTGGCCGGGAGTGTCGATGACGTTGATGGTCACCTTCTCGCCGTGGGAGGCCGGACCCGCGTAGGTCACGGTGGTGTTCTTGGCGAGGATGGTGATGCCCTTCTCCCGCTCCAGGTCACCGGAGTCCATGACGCGGTCCTCGACGTCGGCGTGGTCGGAGAAGGCGTGGGTCTGCTTGAGCATGGCGTCGACGATGGTCGTCTTGCCGTGGTCCACGTGGGCGACGATGGCGACGTTGCGCAGATCGGAGCGCGTGGCGGTGCTGGAGGTTTCTGACATACGGGGAGTGAGCCTTCGATCGAGGATGCGTGCGGGGCGGGCCCGCGCACGCGGACTGCCGTCCCATCATACGCCCGCGCGCAACCCCTCCCCTCCCGCCGCCGCATCCCCTCAACCTCACCTCCCCCTCCCACTCATTCCCCTTCCCCAGCGCCGAGTCATCGATCTCGACCGAAAATCGCCGAATTTCCGGTCGGAAGTGATGACTCGGCGCGCGGGGTGCGGGGGCTGTCCACAGGTGGAGGCTCGGGGGTGGCGGCCCGGCAGGGGGTCGGGGACAGTGTGGGCATGGCAGCGATCCCCTCCCCCGAGCCACCCCGGGCCGACGTCGACGCCCTGACTCGCGCCGAAGCCCGCCTGCGCGGCGTCCCGGAGGCGCTGCTGCGTCGGCGCTCGACGGTGCGCCGGGATCCGGGGATCTACGCCCCGCCCGGCCACGAGATCACCGCGTGGGACGTGGTCGCCGCTTTGGCCCGGGCCATCCCGGGATCCGCGATCAACGGGCTCAGCGCGGCCCGGCATCACGGCTTCCGATTGCCGCGGCACCTGCAGGAGGATGAGACCCCGCACCTGAACACCCCGCCGCTGCGCTCCCCCGTCCGACGCCGCGGCCTGCGCAGCACCCAGTACGCCTACGCCGCCTCGGATCTCACCCGCACCCCGGAGGGCCTGGCCGTCACGACGCCGGAGCGCACCCTCTACGAGATGAGCCTGCGCCTGGGCCATGAGGATCTGGTGGCCGCCGGGGACGGGATCCTGAACACCCACGCGGACGGGTACGACGCCGGCCGCCCGCCGCTGTGCACCCCGGAGGATCTGCGTCGGTACCTGCGGGCCCACCGGGGCGCGCGGGGCATCCGCGCCTTCGACCGGGCCGTGGCGAGGATGCGCCCGGGATCGGATTCCCGCCCGGAGACCTTCCTGCGCCTGGCCTGCGAGGATCACGGCATCGACGGACTGGTCCCGGGATTCGCCGTGCGCAACACCCGGGGGATGCTGCTCTTCCAGGCCGATCTCGCCCTGCCGAGGCTGCGGCTGAGCATCCAGTACGAAGGCGCCCACCACGACCGGCCCGAGCAGGTGCGCCGCGACGTCGAGCGGGCCCGGCGCACGGCCGAGGCCGGATGGGTCGAGGTGCGCATCACCGCCGCCGACCTGCGCGAGGCGGTGTGGTGCGCGGGATCGCGGATGCCGCGCGCCGTCGCCATCATCCTCCGCGCGATCCGCGACCACGACGCCGCAGCCACCCCCAACGACGCCGAGTCATCGATCTCGACCGAAAATCGACGGATTTCCGGTCGGAAGTGACGACTCGGCGCGGGGAGCGGGGTGATGCGGGGGTCAGCTGACCTCGGCCAGCAGCTTGGCGCGCAGCTCGCGGCGCTCGCGCTGCTGATCCGGGTCCGGCAGGGGCACCGCGGCCAGCAGGCGCTGGGTGTACGCCTCGCGGGGGTGGCGCAGGATCTGGTCCCGCGGCCCCTGCTCCACGATCTTCCCGTGCTGCATCACGCAGATGTGGTCCGCCAGGGCGTCGATCACTGCGAGGTCGTGGGTCACGAACAGGCAGGCGAAGCCCATCTGCTCCTGCAGCTCCTTGAACAGCTCCAGCACGCGCGCCTGCACGGAGACGTCCAGGGCCGAGGTCGGCTCATCGGCCACCAGCAGCTTGGGCTTCAGGGACAGGGCGCGGGCGATGCCCACGCGCTGCTTCTGCCCACCCGAGAGCTCGTGCGGGTACCGGTTGCGGTAGGAGCGGGGCAGCTCCACCTGATCCAGCAGGGTCTCGATGCGGTGCTGCAGCTCAGCACCCTTGGCGACCCCGGCCAGGTACATCGGCTCGCCGATGGACTCGCCGATCGGCAGGCGCGGGTTCAGGGAGGAGGAGGGATCCTGGAAGACCATGCCGACGTCCTTGCGGACCTGGTTGATGACCCGGCGCCCGGCAGCCTTCAGCTCCTGGCCGGCCACCACCAGCGACCCCTCGGCGACATCCAGCAGCCCCACGGAGGCCCGCCCGATCGTGGACTTACCGGAGCCGGACTCCCCCACCAGACCCACGACCTCCCCGGCGTGGATGCGCAGATTCGCGCCCTCCACCGCCCGGAAGGCCGGGACCCGGCCCTGCTTGGGGTACTCCAGGGCCACGTCCTTCAGCTCCAGGACGGTCTCGCCCTCGCGGGGCGGGGCCACCTGCTGCAGCTCCACGGTGGCCGGGCGGGTGCCCTCCGCCGCGTCGTCCAGGGCTGCGTTGACGTCCAGCCCCTCGCCCTCGCCCTCACCCAGGTGCAGCACGGCCGCCAGCAGGGCCTTGGTGTACTCGTGCTGGGGGTTGCCGAAGACCTCGTGGATCTCCCCGGTCTCCACGATCCGCCCGCGGCGCATCACCGCGACCCGGTCCGCCAGGTCCGCGACCACACCCATGTCGTGGGTGATCAGGATGATCGCCGAGCCCAGCTTCTTCTGCAGGTTGCGCATCAGGTCCAGGATCTCCGCCTGCACGGTCACATCCAGGGCGGTGGTCGGCTCATCGGCGATCAGCAGCTTGGGGTCGGTGGACAGGGACTGCGCGATCATCGCGCGCTGGCGCTGACCGCCGGAGAGCTGGTGCGGGAAGGAGTCGAAGGCCTTGACCGGATCCGGCAGCTCGACGAGCTGGAGCATCTCCAGGGCGCGCTTCTTGGCCTGGGCCGGGGAGATCTCCCGGTGCAGGCGCAGGGTCTCCACGATCTGGTCCCCCACCGTGTACACGGGGTTCAGCGCGGTCATCGGCTCCTGGAAGATCACGGCGACGTCGTCACCGCGCACCTTCAGCAGCTCGCTGTTGGACTGCCCGATCAGCTCCTCGCCGTTGAGCTTGACGGAGCCGGTGACCTTCGCGTTGGAGGGCAGCAGCCCGATCATGCCCATCGAGGAGACGGATTTGCCGGAGCCGGATTCCCCGACGATGGCGAGCACCTCGCCGGCGTCGACGTGGTAGCTGATGTCCGTGGCGGCCGGCACCCACTGGCGGTCCACGCCGAAGGCCACGGACAGGTCCTTCACCTCCAGGACGCGCCCGGTGGGGTTGCCGACGACGGGCTGGGACCCGGTCTTGGTGCGGCGCCACGGGATGGCTCCGGTGCGGGGCCCGGAGCGGCGGGCGGCCCGTTCGGCGGCGCGCCGCTCGGTGCGGGTGGCGGGCCGCTGGGCGGCGGCGTCCTGGGCGGAGTCCTCGGCGGGGGTTCCGCTGGGGGTGTTCTCGGTGGTCATGGGAGCTCTCTCCTACGGGTGGAGCCGACCGGCGCGGCGGTGGCCGGGGCGGGTCGGGTCTGGGACGATGTGGGCATGGCGACGAGATATCTGCGGGAGGAGGGGGCGACCCTGCGCTCCCGTCCCATGCTGGTCCTGGTGGTGCTGGTGGAGCTGGTGCTGGCGGGGCTGCTGATCAGCGTGACGGTGCACGACGGCGCCGCGGCCGGGCTGCGGGCCTTCGGGCCGTGCGCGTTCCTGGGCTACCTGATCTGGTGGTTCCTGGCCTGGCCGTGCGTGCGGCTGAGCCAGGAGGAGATCACCGTGGTCAACCCGGTGCGCACGCACCGACTGGGCTACTCGGACCTGATCGACGTGCAGACCCGGTACGGGCTGCACCTGGTGACCCGGCACCGGCGCATCCAGGCAGTAGGCGCACCCGCCGGCGGGGCGGCCACCGCGGTGTGGGGGCAGCGCACCGCCCACATGCCGGATGATCCGCACCTGGGCTTCCGCGGCGAGGGCGCGAGCCTCATGCCCAGCGACCTGCGCTCCACCGCCTCCGGCCGGGCCGCGGAGGTCATCCGCGGCCACTGGCAGGAGCAGGTGGAGGCGGGGACCCTGCGGGAGGAGGCGGAGCCGGTCAGCACCGCCAACACCACCCAGCTGGTGATCCTGGCGGTGCTCGCCGCGGCGGCCGCGGCGGGCCTGCTGCTGTGAACGCATCGACGCTCTCCGGTTCCTAGGCGTTCTTGCCCGGTCCGACGTCGCGCACCGGCTGCTCGCTCTGCAGATCCACGTCCACGCGCCCGTCCGGGTCCAGCCCGTTCTCCGCGGAGTGGGCGGTCACGGTCTTGGCGCGGCGCGGGTTGAACTTCTTCTGCCGCGGATCGAAGGCGTCGCGCAGGCCGTCGCCGATGAAGTTGATGCACAGGCAGATCACGACGATGAACAGGCCCGGGTACCAGAACAGCCAGGAGCGGGTCGAGAACGCGGACTCGTTGGCGCTGATCAGGGAGCCCAGGGACACGTCCGGGGACTGCACGCCGTAGCCGATGTAGGACAGCGAGGTCTCGATGAGGATCGCCGAGGCCATCAGCAGGGTCACGTTCACGATGATCACCCCAACCGCGTTGGGCAGGATGTGCTTGAAGATGATCCGCGGGGCGGAGGCCCCGGCCAGGCGGGCGGCGTCGACGAACTCCCGCTCGCGCAGGGTCAGGAACTCTCCGCGCACCAGGCGGGCCAGGCCCGTCCAGGCCGCCAGGCCGATCAGCAGCGCCAGCGCGGTGATGCGCTGCGGGCCCTGCGGCAGGTGGCTGATGACCATCTGCCCGAGGACCGCGGTGAGCACCAGCAGCGGGATGATGATGACGATGTCGGTCAGACGCATCAGCACGGCCTCGACCCAGCCGCGGAAGTACCCGGAGACGCCGCCGATGACGACGCCGATCACCCCGGCGACCAGGCCGACGATGACCATCACGAACAGCGAGGTCTGCGTTCCGCGCATGACCATGGCGAACAGGTCGCGCCCGGTGGTGTCCTGCCCGAAGGGGTGCTCACCGAGATGGAAGAGCCCGATGGTGGGCTTGCCGCCGTTGGTGACGGGCATCATCTCGGAGTAGTCGTACTTCCACCAGCCGGGGATCGGGCCGAAGCCGATCGAGGAGTACGCCAGGACGATGATCAGGAACAGGATCACCAGGGAGGCGATGGCCCCGCTGTTGCCCATGAAGCGCTTGCGGACGATCTGGCCCTGGCTGAGCCCCTTGGTCTCCGCGTCGGGCTGGACCTTCTCCAGGCGCATCTCGCGGGTCTCGGTGGTCGGCTCCTTCGGCTCCGGAGCCTGCGATGCATTCGTGGCGCTCATGCTTTCACCCTCACGCGCGGGTCGAGGACCGAGTAGAGCAGGTCCGCGACGAGATTGAAGACCATGGCGGTGATGCCGGTGATCAGGAAGAAGCCCATGATCGGGTAGATGTCCAGCTGGCCCAGGGAGTCGTTGAACAGGTTCCCCATGCCCGAGAAGCCGAACACCTTCTCCGTGATGACCGCGCCGCCGATGATGCCGCCGATGTCGAAGGCCACGAGGGTGGCCAGCGGGATCAGCGCGTTGCGGAAGGCGTGCTTGACCACCACGGAGCGCTCCGAGACGCCCTTAGCCCGGGCGGTGCGGATGTAGTCCTGGGACATGATCTCCAGCATCGAGGCTCGGGAGTACCGGGAGTAGGAGGCCAGGGCCAGCAGGGTCAGGGCGATGGTCGGCAAGATGAGGTGGGTGTAGCTGTCGATCCCGGTGATCCAGAAGTCCCCGGACATGCCGGGAGTCGCGGAGTTGGCGGTGGCGATGGGCCGTCCGGAGATCCGGCCGTCGCGCATGTACGCGGGCCAGGACTGCATGAACCGGTCCAGCACGACCAGGCCCGCGACGATGAAGGCGGTCCACATGGCCACCTTGACGGACTGGCCGAGGTCGTAGGTCTTGCGCAGGCGTCCGACGACCCAGCCGATGCCCGCCCCGATGAGCAGGGTGAGGATGCCCAGCAGGAGCATCATCAGCCAGGTCGCGCGGTTCAGCAGCGGCTGGATCGGGAAGTAGAGGGCCAGACCGACGATCACCGAGGCCAGCCCGGCGTAAAGAGCTGTGCGGTTGCGCAGCCCGGCCAGGAGGAAGGTGAAGGCCACCGCCGTGAGCACCCCGAGGATCGCGATCAGCGGCAGTCCCAGGGAGGGGCGGGCGAACCAGCGGGTCACGCTGAGGAAGATGAGGATCGCGAAGGTCAGCGCGAAGCCGAAGAGCCCCAGCAGGACCCGGGTGCGCATCCTGCCATAGGAGGCGAGGAACCAGATGATCCCGGCGACGAGCCCCACGGCCGCCGCGCTGGCCACTCCGATGGTGGGGTTGCGCAGGAAGTTGTTGAAGCCGATGGCCCCGTACTGCTTGAGCAGCACCGCGATCCAGAAAGAGGGCAGGGAGTAGCAGACGAAGGCGAGGAAGGTGATGCCGTAGTCCAGAGTGGAGTACTGCCGCAGCGCGGCGACCACACCGAGGGCCACGCCGATGATGATCGCCAGGATCGTGGCGGCGGTGATCAGGGTCAGGGTCTGCGCGATCGCGCCCTTGAGGGCGTCGGTCACGGCCTGACCCTGGAAGGTGGTGCCCAGGTCGCAGGTGGTGCCCAGCGGGTTGAGGCAACCCAGGGCCCCGCCGAGCCACATGAAGTAGCGCGGGATCAGGGGAACGTCCAGATGCAGGGCCTTCTCACGGGCGAGCATCTGGGACTGGGCGGTGGGCGAGGGGTTCTCGCGGAACTCCTGGAGGGGGTCACCGGCGTAGGTGACCAGAACGTAGACGAGGAACGTGGCGGCGAACAGGATCAGTACCGCGGCCACGAGCCTTCGGACGGTGTACATCAGCATGGCGGCATCCGTGGGGTGGGAGGGAAGCGGGCATCGCAAGCGCGATGGCGGGCGTCAGCGGCGGCTTCTCGCCGGTGACGCCCGCCCGGTGCGGCCGGGCTCCCTGGGGTGCCGGCCGGTTCGTCACGTGCTCGCGACGGTGCGAGGTGGGTTCAGGACGGGATCAGTTTTTGATGTCCCACTTCTCGACGTTCCACCACACCTGGGTGCTTCCGGGGTTGAAGGTCACGTTCTCCACGTTGTCCTTCACTCCCACGACGCCGGCCTGCTGGAACAGGGGGAGGCCGTAGGAATCATCGAACAGATCCTTGTCGATGCCGATGGCGAGGTCCTTGACCTTGGCATCGTCCCCGACGGTGGTGCGGATCTCGTCGGCCTTCTTGTTGACGTCCTCGTTGTCGTAGCCGTTGTAGTTGCCGCCACCGCCGGCCGCGAAGATCTGCCCGTAGGAGGAGTGGCCCACACCCGGGGAGGTCCAGCCGAACAGGGAGGCGTCGTAGTCACCGCCCGGCAGCTTCTTCGACCAGTCCGCAGCACCCAGGTCCTCCACGTTGAACCCGGCCTTCTTGGCGGACTCCTGGATCATCTGGAAGATGTCCGCGCGAGCCTTGTTGCCGGAGTTGTACAGCAGGCGCACGGTCGGGGTCTTGCCGCCGAGCAGCTCCTTGGCCTGGCTGATGTTGGCGTCCATGTCCGAGGAGGGGAACTCGCTGGAGTCGTTCTTCTCCACCGCGTCCTTGTACTCGTCCTGGGAGCTCACGTAGACCTGGGAGTCCAGGACCTCGGCGTCGGAGTTCATCGGCTTCATCAGCTTGTCCACGATGGACTGGCGCGGGATGGTCAGCAGGAAGGCCTTGCGGGTGTTCTCATCCTTGAACACGTCGGAGTTGAAGTTCAGGTCCACGTGGTCGTAGAGCAGCTGATCCCCGGTGAGGGTCTTGACGCCGTCGGCGTCCTTGAGCTGCTGGATCGTGTCCACGTTCGCCTGCGGGGAGATGACCTGCACCTCGCCGTTATTCAGGGCCTGGAGCTGGCCGTTGGCGTCGCCGATCGAGCGCATGGTGATCTCGTCGATCTTGGGCGCATCCCCGGTGTACTTGTCGTTCTTCTCCAGGGTCACGGACTGGTTCTCGACGATGTCCTTGATCTTGTAGGGGCCGCTGGCGACCAGCAGGTCCTTGTCATCGGGCATCTTGGTGGTGTCGAAGCCGGTGTTCCAGGCATCCGCGATCTTGGACAGCTGCTCGTTCTTCTCGCCCGGCTTGGCGGAGGTCAGGGTGTTCACGAGGTCGTCCTCGCTCATCCCGGCCTTCTTGGCGACCACGTGGGCGGGCAGGCGGACGTCGAAGGCGGTCTCCCAGTCGATGTACGGCTTGGAGTAGGTCAGGGTCATGGTGCGCCCGTCATCGCTGAACTCCGGCATGCTGGTCAGGCCCAGGCCCTCGCTGTCCCCGGCGTAGTCGAAGAACTGCTCGCCGTTCTCGCCCTCGCCGTTGAAGTGCCCGGACTGGGAGGCCCAGGCCAGCAGCAGGTCGCCCTTGTCGATCTTGTTGCCGTCGGACCACTGCTGGTCCTCGTTGACCGTGTACTTGACCTTCAGGGGGTTGTCGGAGATCTTCTCGAAGCTGCCGAAGTCGTCGTTGTGCTTGACCTCGAGCTGGTCCGTGATCGAGTAGAAGCCGTTGTGGGTGGCCGTGGCGATCTTGCTGTTGATGTCCGTGTTGCCGGACGAGGAGTCGGTGTTCAGGGACGAGAAGGTGTTCAGCTCGGCCACCGAGATGGACTTGGTGGAGCCGCTGTCCCCGTCGCCGCCGTTGTCGGTCGATGCGCAGGCGGAGAGGGCGAGGGCGGAGACCGCCGCGACGCCGAGGGCCTTGGAAATGCGGGAGAAGCGCATTTCGCCTCCTAGAGGGGTCGTACGAAGTGACTCGTGGTGGGTGTGCCGCATCCGCCGTCGGCGGTCCATCCCGTGGCTCGGCGGTGGCCGATGCCATGTGAAGGGCAACACATGTGTGAGTATCGTAAACCAACTTCGTTGCCGGCGTGTAACCGGCGACGTTCGCATGTCGCCTCGGCGTCATCCGACGTCCCCGGCGACGCCGAAGGGCCCGCCGGCGCCCTCCCCCGCTGGGGTGGGCGACGGCGGACCCTTCGGACTCACCGGCGGATCAGGCGCGTCGGGGTCGGATCAGGAGTCCGATCCCTGCTCACGCTGCTGACGGCGACGCCGGGTCCGCTCCCCCGGGCGCGCCACCTGGGTGCGCCGGGCGAAGGTGGAGGTCCAGTCGTGATCCACGGAGGGATCGTCGGGGCTGGCCGCCACCGTCGCGTTGCGCTCGCCCAGCTGCTCCTCCAGCTGCGCGAGGTTCTCCACCATGCGCCCGTTCACGGTCTCCGAGATCTCCTCGGTGAGCTCCTGGCGCACCTGACGCCGCTGGGCGCGCACGTACAGGTTGTGCTCCTCGCTCAGCGACTTGAACAGGGAGATGCACATCAGGCAGATCACCACGGAGAACGGCAGGGCCGTGAGGATGGAGACCGTCTGGATGGCGTTCAGCGAATCCGTGCCGCCCGCCCACAGCAGGGCGGTGGCGGTGCCGCCGGCCACGAACACCCAGAACACCCGCACCCAGGTCTTGGGGTTGGGTGAACCGGAGGAGGAGATCATGCCCAGCACCAGCGCACCGGAGTCCGCCGAGGTCACGAAGAACACGATGATCAGGATCACGCAGCCGATGATCAGGGCGGTGGAGGCCGGCAGGTCCTGGAGCATGGTGAACAGCACCGAGTCGCTGGACAGGTCGGCCAGGCCGCCCTCGCCGAACAGCTCCTGGTGCAGGGCGGTCCCGCCCATCACGGCGAACCAGAAGAAGGACATCGCGGCCGGCACCAGCAGCACCGCGAAGACGAACTCGCGCACGGTGCGCCCGCGGGAGACGCGGGCGATGAACATGCCCACGAAGGCGGACCAGGAGATCCACCAGCCCCAGTAGAACGTGGTCCAGGCGCCGACGAAGTCCTCGCCCGCCTGCCCGTCCAGGGCGAAGGTGGAGAAGGTCATCTGGATGACGTTCTGCAGGTACGCGCCGATGGACTGGACGAACTCGCGCAGCAGGAAGATGGTGGGGCCCATGATCAGCACGAACAGCACGATCACGGCGGCCAGGATGAGGTTGCCGTTGGACAGCCACTTCATGCCCTTCTCCAGGCCGGTGACCACGGAGAACAGGGTCACGGCGGAGAGCACCACGATGATGAGGGTGTAGCCCCAGTTGCTGGTCAGGTCCACGTGCAGGAAGCCCATGCCGGAGGCGATCTGCATGACGCCCAGGCCCATGGAGGTGGCCACGCCGAACAGCACGCCCACCAGGGCCACGACGTCGATGACGTCACCCCACACGCCGTTGATGCGCTTGCCCAGCAGCGGCTTCAGGGCGAAGCGGATGGACAGGGGCATCTTCTTCCGGTGCGCGGCGTAGGCGATGGCCATGCCGACGATCACGTAGATGGCCCACGGGTGCAGGCCCCAGTGCAGGAAGGAGTAGGACATGCCCGCCTGGGCCACCTGCTCCCGGGTGCCGGTGACCTCGGGGGCCGGGTCCAGGTAGTGCGCCAACGGCTCGGAGGCGCCGTAGAACACCAGGCCGATGCCCATGCCGGCGGCGAACAGGAAGGCCAGCCAGGTCATGAAGGAGTAGTCCGGGGTGGAATCATCCGGGCCGAGCTTGATGTCGCCCAGCCGGGAGAAGCCCAGGTACAGCGCGAAGATCACGAACACGGCGACGATGGCGGTGTAGTACCAGCCGAAGTAGCCGATGACGTCGGTCTGCAGGGCGGAGAAGACCTCGTTGGCCTGCTCGGGGAACGCCAGGGTGATGCCGATGAACAGGGCCATGAGCACGGCCGCCGGGATGAACACGCGCTTGTCGATGTTGCCGCGCTTCATCTTCTCGGCCAGCCGGTCGGGCACGTCGCCCACGCTCAGGTCGGGTTTGCGGGTGAGGAAATTAGCCATGGAGCACCTGTATTCGCACCTCGAGGTTCAGGATCGATGGAGGATGGACTGCCGCACCCGCCCCGCGGGGCGCGCGAGCGCCCCTCGCGGACGCAGACGGCGCGCCGATGCCCTGCGGGCACGGGCGACGACCGCCCGATACGCGGGTGGGTACCGAACTACGGTAGCCAACCATCAGCAGGCTTCCAAACGTCCGCGGGAAAGGGTGAGCAAACTCGCCCCGCTCCCGCGCCTCGCCCGAGACGCGTCATATCCGGCACCGGGTCCGTGCGTCGGGGCCCCCGCGGGAGGACAATGGCCCCATGAGCGATAACCTTCCCGACATCACCCAGTCCCCCGCCTGGCAGGCCCTGGCCGAGCACCACCGCGAGCTGACCCCGGATCTGCGCGGCTGGTTCGCCGCGGATCCCGAGCGCGCCGAGAAGCTCACCGTCACCGCCGGGGACCTCTACGCGGACCTGTCCAAGAACCTCATCACCGAGCAGACCCGGGACCTGCTGCTGCAGCTGGCCCGCACCGCCGACGTCGAGGGCCGACGCGAGGCCATGTTCTCCGGCGAGCACATCAACGTCACCGAGGACCGCGCGGTGCTGCACACCGCGCTGCGCCGCCCCGAGGGCTCCTCCCCCGCCCTGGAGGTGGACGGGCAGAACGTGGACGAGGACGTGCACGCGGTGCTCGCCCGCATCTACGACTTCGCGGACCGGGTGCGCTCCGGGGAGTGGACCGGGATCAGCGGCAAGCGCATCGAGACCGTGGTGAACATCGGCATCGGCGGCTCGGACCTGGGCCCGGTCATGGTCTACGAGGCCCTCAAGCCCCTGGCCCAAGAGGGCCTGTCCGCCCGGTTCATCTCCAACATCGACCCGACCGACGCCGCGGAGACCGTGGCGGACCTGGACCCGGAGACCACGCTGTTCATCGTGGCCTCCAAGACCTTCGGCACCCTGGAGACCCTGACCAACGCCCGGGTGTGCCGCACCTGGCTGCTGGAGCGCCTGCGCGAGTCCGGCGCCCTTGACGGCCAGGACGACGCCGCGGCGGTCGCCAAGCACTTCGTGGCCGTGTCCACCGCCCTGGACAAGGTGGAGGCCTTCGGCATCGACCCCGCCAACGCCTTCGGCTTCTGGAGCTGGGTGGGCGGGCGCTACTCCGTGGACTCCGCGATCGGCACCATCCTGGCCGTGGTGCTGGGTCCGGACGTCTTCGAGGAGCTGCTGGCCGGCTTCCACACGATGGACGAGCACTTCCGCACCGCAGCACCCGAGGCCAACCTGCCGCTGCTGATGGGCCTGATCAACGTCTGGTACGTCAACTTCTGCGGCGCGGACTCCCACGCGGTGCTGCCCTATGACCAGCACCTGCACCGCTTCCCCGCCTACCTGCAGCAGCTGACCATGGAGTCCAACGGCAAGTCCGTGCGCTGGGACGGCTCCCCGGTGACCACCGAGACCGGGGAGATCTTCTGGGGCGAGCCCGGCACCAACGGCCAGCACGCCTTCTACCAGCTGATCCACCAGGGCACCCGCCTGATCCCCGCGGACTTCCTGGCCTTCGCCGAGCCCGCGCACCCCACCCGCGACGGCGACGCCGACGTGCACGAGGTGTTCCTGGCGAACTTCTTCGCCCAGACCAAGGCCCTGGCCTTCGGCAAGACCGCCGAGGAGGTGCGCGCCGAGGGCACCGAGGAGTCCGTGGTGCCGGCCCGGGTGTTCTCCGGCAACAGGCCCACCACCTCGATCATGGCCCCGAAGCTGACCCCGTCCGTGCTGGGCCAGCTGATCGCCCTGTACGAGCACATCACCTTCGTGGAGGGCACCATCTGGGGCATCGACTCCTTCGACCAGTGGGGCGTGGAGCTGGGCAAGCAGCTGGCTCAGCAGCTCACCCCGGCCGTGGCCGGAGACCGGGAGGTCCTGGCCGAACAGGACGCCTCCACCCGCGGGCTGATCGACTACTATCTGAACCACCGCAAGTAATCCCGGTCACCCCCGGTGGACGACGGCGGCCGGTCTCGCAGCAGCGCGGGACCGGCCGCCGGCGTCTGCCGGAGGAGGCGCAGAGAAGGCCCCGCGACCACGAGCACCGAGGACCCACCATGACCGAGAACCCCCAGCACGGCCGCCCCTCTCCTGATGCCCGGCAGCCGTCCGCACCCTCCGGCGCCCCCGCGCCATCCCCGCAGCAGGGGGCCTACCAGACGGCCCCCGCCGGATACGGCGGCCCCCAAGTCCAGGGCGCAGGTCCCCGCCCCGGGGTCGGCATGGGCCGGGCCCTAAAGAACTGGTGGGGCTACAAGTTCCAGGGGCACGGCCGGGCCTCGCGCTCCGAGTACTGGTGGGTGGCCCTGGCCCTCGCCCTCCTCAGCGCGGTGCTGCTGATCCTCATGATGGTCATCACCTCCGCGACCGCGGAGCAGATCACCAGCTACAGCCAGCACAGCCAGTACGGCTACTACTCCGGGACCGACGTCCGGCTCAGCGGCGTCGGCATCGCCACGACGCTGATCACCACCGTGATCCTGCTGGTGCTCGGCCTGCTGACCATCCCCCTGCAGGTGCGCCGTCTGCACGATGCGAACATGAGCGGCGGCTTCTGGTTCCTCAGCCTGGTCCCCTTCTTCGGTGGGATCATCCTGCTGGTCCTGATGTGCCTGCCGTCGAATCCGCAGGGGCAGCGCTTCGACACCCCGGAGGACATCGGCCGGCCCTAACAGCAGCCGTCCCCCCCCCCCCGGCCGGCCGCCTGCCGCGTCCACGCCGAGGCCGCCCGCCCCCGGAAGCGCGTCTTCCGGGTGCGGGCGGCCTCGGCGTATCCTCAGTCCTCCAGCAGGCTGCCTACGGCCAGGCGCACCCCGTGGTCGATCCGATCCTGGGGCATCTGGCGGGTGTCCGGGACGTGCAGGAAGCCGGCCCGGGACACGCCCAGCCGCTCGGCGCGGGCCAGGGCCTCGAACATCACGCGGTTGCACACATAGGTTCCGGCCGTCTCCGAGATCCGGGCGGGCAGGCCCGCCTCCTGCCAGGTGCGGAGGATCCGCCGGATCGGCAGGGAGGAGAACAGGGCCGCGGGCGCGGCCGGGTCGATCCACTCATCCCGCGGCTGCGCCCCGGTGTTGTCCGGGATGCGCGCATCGGCGCAGTTGAGGGCGACCCGCTCCACGCACAGCTGCTCCCGCCCCACGGCCACCCCGAGGCACACCACCGTCTCCGGGCGGACTTCCCGGATCGCCTCGACGAGGGCCCGCGGTGCCGCCCGGTACTCCACCGGCAGGATCCGGGCGCGCACCCGCGGCAGGGCCTCCGCCGCGGCCAGGGCCGCACTGCGGCTGGGGTTCTCGCTCAGCCCGCCGAAGGGCTCGAAGCCGGTGACCAGCACGGTCCCGCCGCCATCGCGCTCCGGTCCCCCGGCGGGACCGAACCGGTGCGGGCACGAGTGCCCGTCGGCCTCCGCTGCGGCGGGCTCGCTCGTGTCATCGGCTCGGCTCGCGTCGTCGGCTCCTCTCATCCCACGAGCCGTACTCATCCGAGCAGCTCCGGGCGCACCCATTCTGCCCCGCGCACGTGGCGGTCCGCGAAGGCCAGCACGGTCTGGTACCACAGCCGGGAGTTGCCGGGCTTGAGCACCCAGTGGTTCTCATCCGGGAAGTACAGGAAGCGGTGCCCCAGCCCGGGGTCGGTGCGTCGGCGCAGGTCGGCCCACAGCAGGTGCGCCTGGGAGACGGGCACCCGGTAGTCCAGGTCCCCGTGGATGACCAGCATCGGCACCTGGATCCGATCGACGAAGCGGCTCGGGTCGTTCTCGGGCCCCTGGGCGCCGTCGCGATCGAACAGCCACTCCTGCCACACGCCGTTGTCCGTGGTCCGGGCCATCACGTCGGTGTCCCACAGGGAGGCGTGGGTGACGATGCACCGGAACCGGGTCCCGGTGTGCCCGGCCAGCCAGTTGGCCATGTACCCGCCGTAGGAGCCGCCCAGAGCCGCGGTGCGCTCGGCGTCGACGTCCTCCCGTTCCTGCGCCGCATCGGTCAGGGCCAGGACGTCGCGGTAGGGCTGCCCGTCGAGGGCGTCCGTGCCGCGGTCGATCATGTCCTGGCCGTAGCCGGTGGACAGCGCCGGATCCGGCAGCAGCATCGCGTAGCCCGCGGCCACGAAGGGCCAGGGGTTCCACCGCCAGGTCCAGGAGTTCCACGAGCCCCAGGGGCCGCCGTGCACGAAGACCAGCAGCGGATGCGGCCCCTGCCCCTGCGGCAGGGCCAGCCAGGCCCGGATCGTCGCGCCGTCGTCGGCCCGGGTGCTCACCTCCTCCAGGCGCCCGACGCCACGGGTCACCGGGGCCGCTGCCGGCAGGGCGGTGACCTCGGCAGGTCCCTCCTCCGGCACGTCCAGGGCCACGGCCTCGGCCGAATGGTCCACGGCGTCGCGCAGGGCCGCCAGGCGTCCCGGCCCGGTCACGGTCAGCGCGGAGAAGTGCGCCTGCTCCTCGGTCAGCCGCCGGGCGCAGGGCTGCCCCACGCGCGTGGCCCATACCGCCCCGCGCCCGCGATCATCCGAGGTGAACACGAGGGTCTGCTCGTCCAGCCAGAGCGGGTTCTCGGGCCAGCGGTCCAGCTGCGGGGCCACCGGGGTGCGCTCGCCCGTGTCCAGCTCCAGGACCTCGGCCGAGACCTTCAGGGACTGCCCCGGCAGAGACTCCCGGTACCGCAGCAGCACCAGCCGGGACCCGTCCGGGCTGAACGGGCCCGGGGCGAAGGAGGTGGATTCCGCCTCGGTCTCGGCCTCCGGGTCCGCGGGCAGCGCCAGCGGGCGCGGGGCGGATTCGTGCTCCAGGTCCACCAGCCACACCCCGGTGCGCACGTGGATGCCGCGGCGCACCGCGGACACGGCCACCGCGGCGGTGCGGCCCTGCGGGTCGGGTTCGAAATCCTCGAGGCGGCCCTCGGGCATCCGGATCCTCCGCGCCGCGTAGTCGGGGGCGTCGGCGGTGAACAGGTCGGGCTCGCCCGGGCCCAGGTCGTGGTCCCAGGAGCGCACCGGGAAGGACTCGTGCAGCACCCCGGAGACCTTCTGCTTCCGACGGCGGGCGCTGAGCTCGTCGTGGGCGCCCTCATCCGGCGCCGAGGGCAGCACCGGGGCGGAGAACACGAGACGACCGCCCCGCACCCGCAGCTTCCCGATGCCGCCGGCGCGGCGCAGCACCGGTCGGGCCTCCCCGCGCGGGGGCAGGGCCCACAGGGTCTGTTGGGAATCGTCCTCGGCGGCCTCGTCCTCGCGCTCCAGGCTCAGCCACGCGGTGCCGTCCTCGCCGACCTCGTGCAGGCGTGCCCGGGCGCCTGGCTGGGTCAGCGCCTGCGGCAGGTCCTCGGCGGGGACTCCCGGTGCGGCCAGCAGGTGCACCGCGGTGCGCCAGGAGGCGCCGTCGGGATCCAGGGACTGCACGGTGGCCAGCACGGTGCCGTGGCGGTTGGCGGCCAGCCCGGTCAGGCGGTCCGCGGCGAACAGGTCATCCAGGGAGGTGATCGGCTGGGTCATGGCTCACACTCTAGTTCCGGGCAGCCCCGGCAGGACGCAGTCGCGGGTCAGCGGCGCCACGTCCGGGCGGGTCATCGCCTCCTGCGGGCTCAGCCACAGCAGCTCCTCGATCTCCGCGTGCGGCTTCAGCCGGGCGAGCTGACCGACGTGCCGGGTGGATTCGGTCCAGGCGAAGACCTCCCCGATCAGCCGGTGTCCAGCCTCGTTGGCCGCGGCGGTCTCATAGCGACCCAGCGGGGCGAGCTCACCGAGCGGGATCCTCAGCCCCAGCTCCTCGCGGATCTCGCGGGCCGCGGTGGCCTCCGGTGCCTCGTCCCGCTCCGGTTTGCCGCCCGGGAGCATGAACGCGGCGGTCCCGCGCTTGCGCACGGACAGGAAGCGGCCGTCGCGGTCGGTGATCAGCACGGCGGAGACGGTGATGGTCGGCATGGGCTCCACCCTAGTCATCCGACTCCGCTCCGGGAGGCCCTGCGGCGTCAATCCCGGGGGCGCCCGGTCGAGGCCGCGGAGGACTCCGTGGTGGTGGTGGCGGTGGTGACGACGCTGTAGTTGGCCTGCTTCACGTGGGCCTGGCTCGCCTCGGCGGGGCTGAGCGCACCGACCCCGCCCACGGCGAGCAGGGCGATGGCCCCGACGCCGCTCAGGCGGCGCAGCAGCGAGGTCCGCCGCCGGCCGGTGGTGATCCGGGTCTTCGAGGCGCCGAAGTCGGGCTCCTCGCGGCGGGTGGTCGAAACGGGGGTGGTGGATGCGGTGGTGTTCATGTCCTCCACGATCCTCAGGAAGGCTGTGCTCGGGCTGTGCCGCGGTGCTCCGCTTCCCTGTGCGTCCCCGCCCGCCTCGGAGCGGCGGCGAGGAGGCGGGCTCAGCGCCGGTGGCGGCAGAAGTCCCGCAGCACCACGGCCTGGTTGTGCTCCTCATCCTTCGCGGCGTAGACGAAGGTGACCGTCTCCTCTTCGGGCAGCCCGTCCAGGGCAGCCTGCTGCTCCGTCCCGCGCAGCTCCTCCCGGTAGCGGCGGGAGAACTCCTCGAAGCGCTCGGGGTCGTGCCCGAACCACTCGCGCAGCTCGGTGGAGGGCGCCAGGTCCTTGGCCCACTGGCGCAGCCGCGCGGCGTCCTTGGCGATCCCGCGCGGCCAGATCCGGTCCACCAGGACCCGGGCGCCGTCGCTCTGACTCGGCTCGTCGTAGATCCTCTTGATGCGATAGCTCGTCATACCTCCACGCTAGGCCCGCGGGTCTCGACGCGCAGGTTCCGTGACGCGAGCCCGAAACGCGGCGTCAGAAGCGCGGCGCCCGGAGCGCACCGACCCCGGGTGAGCGGCCGCACATCCGGTATATTGGCCGGCGGAACCGAACCTCCATCGACGCAGGGAGCATGTCGCCTCATGGCAAAGATCATCTACACCCAGACCGACGAAGCGCCGCTGCTGGCCACGTACTCGTTCAAGCCGATCGTGGAGGCCTTCGCCTCCACCGCCGGCGTCGAGGTGGAGACCCGCGACATCTCCCTCGCCGGGCGCATCCTGGCCCAGTTCGCGGACCGGCTGCCCGCCGAGCAGCGCGTGGACGACGCCCTGGCCGAGCTGGGGCGCCTGGCCCAGACCCCGGAGGCCAACATCATCAAGCTGCCGAACATCTCCGCCTCCCTGCCGCAGCTGAAGGCCGCGATCGCGGAGCTGCAGCAGAAGGGCTACGACCTCCCGGACTACCCGGAGGAGCCCGGCACCGAGGAGGAGACCGAGATCCGCGAGCGCTACGACCGGGTCAAGGGCTCGGCCGTGAACCCGGTGCTGCGCGAGGGCAACTCGGATCGGCGCGCCCCGCAGTCGGTGAAGAGCTACGCCCGCAAGAACCCGCACCGCATGGGAGCCTGGTCCCCGGAATCCAAGACCAACGTGGCCACGATGGGCCACGACGACTTCAAGTCCAACGAGCAGTCCGTGGTGCTGCCCGCCGATGATCGACTGACCATCCGCTTCACCGGTCAGGACGGCACCCAGCGGGTCCTCAAGGAGGGTCTGAAGGTCCTGGAGGGCGAGATCGTGGACGCCACGGTGCTGCGCGCGGCGGCCCTGGACGAGTTCCTCCGGGAGCAGGTGGCCCGCGCGGCCGAGGAGGACGTGCTGTTCTCCGTGCACCTGAAGGCCACGATGATGAAGGTCTCCGACCCGATCATCTTCGGCCACGTGGTCCGGGCCTTCTTCGCGGAGGTCTTCGAGACCTACGGCGAGCAGCTGGCCGCCGCGGGCCTGTCCCCCAACAACGGCCTGGCTGCGATCCTCAACAGCCTGGATGCCCTGGATGAGGACACCGCCCGCGGGGTGCGCGAGGGCATCGAGCGCCGCCTCGAGGAGGGTCCGGCGCTGGCCTACGTGGACTCCCACAAGGGCATCACCAACCTGCACGTGCCCTCGGACGTCATCGTGGACGCCTCGATGCCGGCGATGATCCGCACCTCGGGGCACATGTGGGGGGCGGACGACGCCGAGCACGACACCCTGGCCGTCATCCCGGACTCCTCCTACGCCGGGGTCTACCAGACCGTCATCGAGGACTGCCGTCGCAACGGCGCCTTCGATCCCACCACCATGGGCTCGGTGCCCAACGTGGGCCTGATGGCCCAGAAGGCCGAGGAGTACGGCTCCCACGATAAGACCTTCGAGATCCAGGGCGAGGGCACCGTGGAGGTGCTCGACGCCGCCGGGAACGTGCTGATGAGCCACGAGGTGCACCCCGGGGACATCTGGCGGGCCTGCCAGACCAAGGACGTGCCCGTGCGCGACTGGGTCAAGCTGGCCGTGCGCCGGGCCCGGGAGTCGGACACCCCGGCCGTGTTCTGGCTGGACCCGCAGCGCGCCCACGACGCCAACCTCATCGCCAAGGTGGACGAGTACCTGAAGGAGGAGGACACCGAGGGGCTGGATCTGCGCATCCTCTCCCCGGAGGAGGCCACCCAGTTCTCCCTGGACCGCATCCGCGAGGGTCAGGACACCATCTCGGTGACCGGCAACGTGCTGCGCGACTACCTGACGGACCTGTTCCCGATCCTCGAGCTGGGCACCTCCGCGAAGATGCTGTCCATCGTCCCGCTGATCAACGGCGGCGGGCTGTTCGAGACCGGGGCCGGCGGCTCGGCGCCCAAGCACGTGCAGCAGCTGCTGGAGGAGAACCACCTGCGCTGGGACTCCCTCGGCGAGTTCCTGGCCCTGGCCGCCTCCTTCGAGCACCTGGCCTCCAGCACGGACAACGCCCGGGCGAAGGTCCTGGCGGACACCCTGGATGCGGCGACCGGCCGTTTCCTGGAGGAGAACAAGTCCCCGTCCCGGAAGGTCGGGGAGATTGACAACCGCGGCAGCCACTACTGGCTGGCCCGCTACTGGGCCGAGGAGCTGGCCCACCAGCAGGCCGACGCCGAGCTGGCCCACCAGCAGGCCGACGCCGAGCTGGCCCGCGGCTTCGAGCGGATCGCCCGGGAGCTGGTGGAGAACCAGGAGAGCATCGAGCAGGAGCTGCTGCAGGTGCAGGGGCGGCCGGTGGAGCTCGGCGGGTACTACCGGCCGGAGGATGAGCAGGCCGAGCCGGTGATGCGTCCCTCCGCGACGCTGAACGCGATCATGGATCGGCTCACGGCCGCCTGATCGACCGAGCACCGCATCTGAAAAGACCGGGGGAGGTGGTTCGCCGAGGGGTGAGCCCCTCCGCCGGCCGCGTGCGGGCCCGTATTCTGGGAGGCATGAGCGAGACGAACCACGAGAACCAGAATGCCGCCGGGAACGGCCCGGAGCAGGAGACCATCGGCGCGGGCTCCGCGCAGAACACCAGCCTGGAGCGGGAGCCGCAGGAGTGGACCACCGGGGATGAGCCGATGACCGACGCCCAGCGCAGCTACCTGGACACCCTGGCCAAGGAGGCCGGTGAGGAGCTGCCCGCGGATCTCACCAAGGCCCAGGCCTCCGAGCACATCGACCGCCTCCAGAAGACCAACCCCCGCGCCCAGGGCTGATCGCCCGACACCGAGCCCGGCGGCCTCGACGGCCGGCACCCGCTCACAGACGGGTGCCGGCCGTCTCGCGTGCCAGCAGGTAGGTCAGCCCGCCCAGGCCCAGCAGCGCCCCCATGATCGTGAAGGCCGGAGTGATCGCGGCCTGCGTGGCCGCCGGGCTGACGAGGTTCCCGGAGCCGGAGACCAGGGCCAGCAGCATCGGCCCCACGACCTTCCCGCAGGCGCCCAGCCCGTAGCCCAGGCCCAAGCCGCTGGCGCGCACCGGGGTCGGGAACAGCTCCGCCCCGTACGCGTTGAGGATGCCGAAGGCGCCGTCGCCGAACAGCATGATCGCCGCCATCGCCAGATAGAACACCCCCACCGGGCCCAGCTGAGCGGACCCGGCGTGCGCGGCCCACAGGCTCGCCGCGGCCCCGCCCAGCCCGCACACCAGCAGCACCGGGCGCCGGCCGACGACGTCGGCCAGGCGCGCCGCGGCGAGCCGGCCCACGAGGGAGGCCAGGGAGATCCCGATGAACCACCGGGCCGCCTGGGCGGGGGTGATCCCCTGGACCTGCACCAGCAGGGTCTGGCCCCAGGACTGCACGGTCACCGACCCGGTGACGAAGCAGAAGGTGCCCACCGCGACGATCGCCAGGACCCAGCGATGACGGGTGAGGATCTCGCGATACGGCGCGGGACGCTCGGGCTCGGGCTCACCGGCCGGCACGGGTGCCACCTGCTCCACCGGCAGGCGCAGGGCCCAGGCGACGGCGGCCCGGGCCTGGTCCTGCCGACCCCGGGCGGCCAGGAAGCGCGGGGACTCCGGCACCCGCAGGATCCACACCACCAGCAGGATCGGCGTCGCCCCCAGCGCCATGAGCCCGCGCCAGGTCAGCGGCTCCAGCAGCAGCCACGTGCTCACCGAGCCCAGCAGCAGCCCCACCGGGATGAACACCGAGGCCAGTCCGGACAGCCACCCGCGCCGGGAAGCCGGCACGAACTCCTGGATCCACGGGATCGAGACGATGTTCAGCCCGCCCACCCCGATGCCCACCAGCAGGCGCAGCCCGACCAGCAGGGCCCACCCGCCGTCCGGGGTGAGCACGGACAGCCCGGTGAACACCGTGAAGATCAGCACCGTGGCCACCAGGGTGCGCCGGCGCCCGATGACGTCGGAGACCCTCCCCCACAGGATCGCGCCGATCATCGTGCCGATCCCGGAGGCCAGCAGCACCAGCGCAGACTGCCAGAAGGTCAGCCCCCAGGGCTTGGTCAGGTCCGAGACGATGAACCCGATGAGGAACATGTCGAAGAACTCGGCCGTATTGGCCAGCACGGCCAGGAGGATCAGGGATCGCTGCCTCCCGGTGAGGGCGGCGGCGTCGATCTGGGCGAAGGCATCGATCTCCCGGGATCCTGCGGGGCCGCGGCTTGCGGGCCGGAGGGGTTCCGGGTCCGCAGGCTGGCCGGGATGGTCGCTGCTGCTCGGGGTGGAGGGCACGGTGAGTTTCTCCCGGGATGGGGTGCGGTGCTGGTGGGATGCGGACAGGCGCAGACCCCGCCGGACCTGTGCGGTCCGACGGGGTCTGGGCCTGGGGCCGCCCGCGCCGCGGGAAGCGGGGCGGGCGGCCGGAGGGCTCAGCGGCGGGGACGGCCGTCCTCGTCCACCTCGATCTCCTCCTTGCGCACCTCGCCGGAGACGCGCTCGGTGGACTCGGTGGCCTCCTTGTTCAGGCTCACCCGCTCGGTGGCGACGGTCTCGGTGGACACCACGGGGCGCTCCTCGTAGGTGGTCACCACGGTCTCCTCACCGTCGCCGGTGAAGGCGTCCTCGGCGCCGACCTTGGCCTCGGGGGAATCGGGGTCGATGCTCTCGCGCTGGATGTGCAGCTCCTCGCGGCGCACGGGGACCTCGACGGTCTCGGTCTCGGTGACCACGTGCTTGCGCAGACGGGCCCGCCCGGTCTCGCGGCGCTCGGCCTGCCCGGTGGCCCGCAGCCGCTCCTCGTGGGCGACGACGTCCTGCGTCCCCGCCGTCTGCCCGCCGCGGGTGTCGGCGGCGACGCCGTCGGTGCCGTTCTGCACCGCGGTGCCGCGCTGCTGGGCCGCACGCTCCTCGGCCGGGGTGTGCCCGTCGTGGGCTGCGGCGGCGCGGTCATCGGTCGCGGTGCCCGCGGCCGCGGTGCCCGCCGTGCCGGTGTGATCGCGTCCGCGGGTCTGCGCCTGCGTCTCGGCGGCGGCGTCGTCGCGGCGCGTCCCGGAGTCCATGGAGTAGTACTCGTAGAGGCGCTGCTCCTCCTCGGGGCTCAGCGAGCCATCGTCGTCGATGGTCGGGGCGCCCTTGATGAAGTCCTTCTCGTAGGGCACCGTGATGCCCTCGTCGGTGGTCTGGGCCCGGTCCAGGGGGACGAAGGTCTCCTTGGTGCCGAACAGGCCGGTGTGCACGGTGGCGAAGGTGGGCTGGTCGGTCTGGTCGTCCAGGTAGATCTCCCCGACCCGGCCGATCTTCTCGCCGTCGCTGCCGTAGACGGTGGCGCTGCGCAGGGATTCGATGCTGCTGTGGTTCGTCATCTCATGACCCTCTCGTCATTCGCGGCGCGGACCGGACGGTCCGCGACGGTCGGGTCCCCAGATGGGTCCGGGCAACGCCTACCGTGCCCTCAACCTATGCCCGGGCGGTGACCCGGTCAACACCCGGGCAGCACCTCAGGGCGAACGCGCAGGATGACCGGAAGAGCGATCTGACGTGGTAAGAGACCACCGCACCGGGACGGCGGCGCCGGCATGGCAGCCGGACGGGTCAGCGTTTGGCGAGGTCCTCGGCCCCGGAGATGTCCACCTGGTCCAGGGGCACCAACCGGTCCCGGGTCAGCACCTTGTGTCCCAGCCAGACGGCCAGGAAGATCGGCAGGCCGATGTAGGAGCTGGCGACCTTCAGCAGCTCGCCGTCGAAGACCGCCTCGTAGTTCTGCCCCAGGATCACCACGATGCACAGCGTGAAGGCCACCAGCGGGCCCAGCGGGAACAGCGGCGCCCGGTAGGGCAGGTCCGAGAGCTTCCCGCCCTGGGCGAGGTAGGCCCGGCGGAATCGGAAGTGGCACACCGCCACCCCCACCCAGACGATGAACCCGGACAGCCCGGAGATGTTCACCAGCCACGTGTAGGCCTCGCCCTGTCCGAACAGGGAGGCGATGAAGCCGATCAGGCCCACCGCGGAGGTGGCCATCAGGGCGCGCATCGGCACGCCGCGGTCGTTGACCTTGGCGAAGAACCGGGGTGCCTGGCCGTCCCGGGCCAGGCTCAGCAGCATGCGGGTGGAGGCGTACAGCCCCGAGTTGCCGGCGGAGAGGATCGCCACCAGGATGACGGCGTTCATCAGCGAGGCGGCGAAGGCGATCCCCGCCCGCTCGAAGACCAGCGTGAACGGGGAGGAGGCCACCTCGGAGGCGTCCGAGGCCAGCAGGTTCGGGTCGGTGTACGGCAGCAGGAAGCCGATGACCACGATCGCCCCGATGTAGAAGAGCATGATGCGCCAGAACACCGTGCGCAGGGCCCGGGGCACGTCCCGGCGGGGGTTCTCCGCCTCACCGGCGGCCACCCCGATCATCTCGGTTCCCTGGAAGGAGAACCCGGCGATCATGAACACCGAGATGATGCTGAGCACCCCGCCCTTGAACGGGGCCTCCCCCGTCGTCCAGTTGGCGAAGCCCGGGGAGGTCCCACCCAGCACGCCGAAGATCATCAGCACCCCGGCGATCAGGAACACGATCACCGCGACCACCTTGATCCCGGCCAGCCAGAACTCGGACTCCCCGTATCCGCGGGCCGAGAGGGCGTTCAGCCCGGTCAGCAGCACCAGGAAGGCCGCCGCCCACACCCAGCCCGGCACCTGCGGGAACCAGAAGGCCATGACGATGCCGGCGGCCACCAGCTCCGCGGCCACGGTGATCGCCCAGTTGAACCAGTAGTTCCAGCCCATCGCGAAGCCGAAGGACGGGGAGACGTAGCGGTGGGCGAAGGTCTGGAAGGAGCCGGCCACCGGCAGGTGCGCGGCCAGCTCGCCGAGGGACTGCATGAGCAGCAGCACCATCAGTCCGATGACGGCGTAGGCCACCAGCGCACCACCGGGCCCGGCCTGGGCGATCGTGCCGCCGGAGGCCACGAACAGGCCGGTGCCGATCGCCCCGCCGATCGCGATCATCTGCATGTGCCGGGAGTGCAGGCCTCGCTTGAGGCCCTCCTCTGTGCGCGCCTCGGAAACCGGCTGCGTCTGTGTGGCCACGGTGTCTCCCCGATCGGTCAGGCCTGAGATGTCAGTTCAGGCTACCACCGTGAAGGAGCGCACTCCGGCCTCGGGAGACCGCCTGCCGACGCCGCGGCCCGTCGCAGGCTCGCCGGTCCGGATGCGGCAGCCCTCGGCCCGCGGCTCAGCCCTGGGACTTCTCCCTGACCTGCCGCTGGATGCGGGTCAGCATCCCGCTCATCCCGTTCAGCCGCAGGGGGCTGACCGCCTCGGTCAGGGACAGCCGCAGCGCCAGATCCCCCGGAACCGACAGCACGGTCTGCACATCCGCCCCGTCCAGACCCTCCTGCAGGATCCCCGCGAAGCCGCGGGTGGTGGGAGCCTCCGGCGGCGCGGAGAAGAACAGGTGGACCACCCCGTCTTCCACCTCGGTGAGCAGGAAGATCGGCGACTGGCATTCCGGCACAGGCTCGAGCAGCTCGGGATGATCCGCCAGGCGCTCCGGCAGGGCGGGCAGCCCGTTGCTGAACTCCAGCAGCAGCTGCAGCCGATCCTGCGGGGCCAGTTCGGCGAAGTCCCGGACGATCTCGGCCAGGGCCGGCGGCAGGGAATCGGTGTTCGGCTGGGTCATGCCCGCGCTCACGCGGCCTCTCCGGGCTGCTCGCCCTTGACGATCGGCACCCGGACCACGTTGCCCCACTCGGTCCAGGAGCCGTCGTAGTTGCGCACGGTGGGGAAGCCCAGCAGGTGCTGGAGCACGAACCACGTGTGCGAGGAGCGCTCCCCGATCCGGCAGTAGGCGATGATGTCCTGATCCGGGCTGAGCCCGAGCTCCTCCTGGTAGATCCGGCGCAGCTGCTCGGCGGTCTTGAAGGTGCCGTCCTCGTTGGCCGCCCGGGCCCAGGGCACGGACCGGGCGGTGGGGATGTGCCCGCCGCGCAGGGCCCCCTCCTCGGGGTAGTCGGGCATGTGGGTGCGCTCCCCGGTGTACTCCTGGGGACTGCGCACGTCGATCAGCGGCAGCGTACCGATGGCCTCGCGCACCTGCGGCAGGTAGGCCCGCACGGGGGCGTCCTCGCGCTGCACCACGGGGTAGTCGGTTTCCTGCGGCCGCGGGGTCTCGGTGGTCATCTCCCGACCCTCCTCCTGCCACTTGGCGCGGCCGCCGTCCATCAGGCGCACGTCTTCGTGGCCGAAGAGGGTGAACACCCACAGGGCATAGGCCGCCCACCAGTTGGACTTGTCCCCGTAGATGACCACGGTCGTGTCCCGGGTGATGCCCTTGCGCGACATCAGGGCGGCGAAGCCCTCGCCGTCCACGTAGTCGCGGGTGACGGGGTCGTTGAGCTCGGTGTGCCAGTCGATCTTCACGGCACCCGGGATGTGCCCGGTCTCATAGAGCAGCACGTCCTCGTCGGATTCGACGACGACGACGCCGTCGTCGCCGCCGTGCTCGGCCACCCACGCGGTGCTGACCAGCCGCTCCGGGTGCGCGTACTCGGCGAACTTCTCGTTCTTCTCGATGGGCGCTGTCACAGTGATTCCTCCGTTGCCTTGGGCTGTGCGGACGGGCCGTTCACCTCCTGGAACGGCCGACTCTCCGACCATTATTCCCCCGGCGCGTGCTCGAGCGTCTGCCCGGTGACCTCCGGAGTCCGCCGATCCCCCGGCTTCGGGCGATCGGGCAGATCAGCGCCCGGGAGTCAGCGGAGGTCCGAGGAGGGGTCGCGCTCAGGCGGCGAGCAGCCCGGTCCCCGCCCCGGAGCCGATGCGCGAGAGATCCGCTGACGCATCCGGGAGCGTCTCCCGAGTGTAGTGGACGTCCGCGCTGAGGAACGGCTCGCCGAGGATGGCCTCCAGCGCTGGGATGATCTCCTCGCGGGCCTCCCGCAGGATCCGTTCGCGGTCCTCTCCGGGAGCCAGGAGCAGCTCGATGACCACGCGCTCTGCGCCGGGGCGCCCGGTGAAGGAGACCTCGGCCCGGTGCACGGCCGGGCGCACGGAGATCCCGCGGGCGGCTGTCCGGGACAGCAGCAGGAGCAGGTCCTCCCGGGAGAGCTCGTGGGGGCGGGGTTCGGCGGCGAGCTCCTCGCGGATGGTCTCGGTCATGCTGGGCTCCCTGGGGTCGCGGTGCGGCTTCCACACCGCGGAGGGCTTCCGAAGGCGGCGACGCCCGGCCGTGGCCGCGACGTCTGCTTGGTATCGTATCCTAACTGTTGGTTATCCTAACAGTCTCGCGGGGCGGCACCCGGCGAGGACCCCCGGGGCGGAGTGCTCCGCGGGGATCACGCAGATTCCGGGTGAGGCTCGGCGCGAGAGGAGGCGGAGGCATGCAGGGCAGCGCGGATGAGGCCGACCCCAGCGGGTACTGGTACCGCGAGCCGGGCCAGATCACCGCCGTCGAGGTCCTGAACCTGCTGCGCACCTACCGCCGCCACGAGACCGCCATGCGCACCCGCGTGCGCGGGGACATGGGCATGGGCGAGCGCGACATCGAGGCCCTGCGCCACCTGCTGGCGGCCCAGTCCCGCGGCGCGAGCCTGCGCCAGAAGGACATCGCGGTGGCCCTGGGGATCACGGCCGCCTCGACCAGCGCGCTGGTGGATCGGCTGATCCGGGACGGCTACGCCGAGCGCGTGCCGCACCCGGAGGACCGCCGCTCCGTGGCGGTGGTGCCCACCGAGCGCGGGGACCGCGAGGTGCGCGCCACACTGGCGCGGATGCACGAGCAGATGCTCGCCGCCGCCGAGCGGCTCACCGAGGAGCAGCGCCGCGTCGTCGCCGGATTCCTCCGGGAGGTCACCGCGGCCTTCGGCTGAGCATCGGGCGAGGTCGGCGGTCTCAGTCCCGGCCCAGCCCCGTCAGCTGCGCGCGTACCCCGCGGGTGCGCTCCAGCAGCCGGGCCAGCCCGCGCAGGGCCCGCCTGGCCCCGTCCGCGTCCGTGCGCCGCGGCACCCGCAGGATCATCTGCACCCGTCCCCGCTCCGAGCCCTCGCCGAGAGCGACGTACTCGATGCTCGCCCCGGGCTGCTCCGGGACCGGGTAGACGTAGCGGCGCACCCCCACCCGCACCGTGAGATCCGCGGCCTGCTCCGCCGGGGCCCAGTTCTGCTCGGTCAGCAGGGCGGTGGCCTCCTCCGAGCGCAGCGCGATCAGCAGGGACTCCGGGCTCGGGGCCGGCTTCGGCTCGGCGAAGGGATCCTCCGGCATCTCCGGGTCCGCAGGCTCCGCCGGGACGGGCTCCTGCGGCAGGTCGACGGTCAGGGACATGCGGGGTGAGGCGAACAGGGCCACGGGGATGCTCCTTCGGGGTGGGACGGGACGGTCGGGGGATGCGGGTCAGGTCAGGAAGATGCGCAGGGCGGAGAGCACCTCGGCCGGGCGATCCGCGTGCACCCAGTGCCCGGCGCCCTTGATGACCACCCGGCGCACCCGCGGGAACAGGACCGCCATCGGCTCCCGGTCCTCGGCGGTGACGTAGTCGGAGCGCTCCCCCGTGATCCACAGGACCGGACCCGGATACGGCTCGGCGTCGGTGTCGGGCCAGCCCATGAGCACCGGCAGCCGCTCGCGCAGGCCGCGCAGGTCCGGCTGCCACGCCCAGCCCTCGGCCCCGCGCCGCAGGTTCTGCAGGAGGAAGGAGCGCACGCCGTCGGCCGGGATCGCCGCTTGCAGGGCGGCGTCGGCCTCGGCCCGGGAGCCCAGGGTCTGCAGGTCCAGGCCCAGCAGCGCGTCCAGCAGCTCGGCGGAGTTCCCGCGGGTCTCGCGCGGCTGGACCGGGGCGATGTCCATGACCACCAGGCGCTGCACGAGATCCGGGTGGCGCAGCGCCAGCTGCATCGCGGTCTTCCCGCCCATGGAGTGCCCGACGACGTCCACGGGTCCATCGGCGGCGAAGTCGGCCCGCAGGTGTGCCGCCACGGCGTCGGCCATCAGGGGGTAGGAGATCTCCGGGACCCAGTCCGAGGCGCCGTGATCCGGCAGGTCCACCAGCAGGCTCGTGCACTCCTGGCCCAGCTGCCGGGCGATGCTCGTGAAGTTGCGGCCGCGCCCGAACAGCCCGTGCAGGAACACCACGCGCCGCGGCCCGGAGCCCACCCGTGTGGAGGCCAGGTGCATGGCGGAGGGATCGACGGCGGCGGAGGTGCTCATGGCTCCAGGGTACCGACCCGGCGTCTAGACTCTTCCCATGGCTTATCACGCAGACTCCAGCGAGCTTCCCGAGAAGGAGATCCTCACCTGGGAGGCCTTCGGGACGTTCTCCCGGCAGATGGCGCAGACCATCGCCGACTCCGGCTTCGTTCCGGACATCATTATCGCCGTGGCCCGCGGGGGCCTGCTGCCGGCCGGGGCGCTGTCCTATTCGCTGGGCGTGAAGCTCTCGGACGCGATCAACGTGGAGTTCTACACGGACGTCGCCGAGACCCTGCCGGACCCGGTGCTGCTGGCCCCGATGCTGGACACCGAGTCCATCGCGGGGAAGAGGCTGCTGGTGGTGGACGACGTCGCGGATTCCGGGCGCACCCTGGCCCTGGTGGTCCAGCTGCTGCAGCGCTACGACGCCGAGGTCCGCTCCGCGGTGATCTATTCCAAGCCCCGCTCGGTGGTCTCCCCCGACTACGTGTGGAAGCGCACCGACCAGTGGATCGTGTTCCCCTGGTCCGCCGAGCCCCCGGTCACCGCCCGCTCCTGACCCCGCCCGCTCCTGGCCGGTCCCGTCCGGTGCTCAGCGGGCCCGGTGCAGCCGCTTCAGGTGCTCCCGGCGGGCCTTGGGTCGCTCGATGAGCATCATCGTCAGGCCCAGCAGCCACACCGGCACCTGCACGGCCATCGCCCAGCGGAAGGCCGCGGAGGAGTAGGTCTCCGGGGTCCCGGCGCCCTGCGCATCCAGCAGGACCCCCACCAGCAGGACCGTGGTCAGCGCGGCCGTGAACCCTCCCATGTTGGTCAGGCCCGTGGCCACCCCGAGCTGGCGCACCGGGGCGTGGGTGCGCACGATGTCGAAGGCGATCATCGACAGCGGCCCGCCCAGGCCCGTGCACACCGCGGCCAGGCTCATCACCGGCACCGGGGCGGAGCACGGCCAGGCGAGCACCAGCACCCAGGACAGCAGGATCGCCGTCGTCCCGCCGACCGCGATCCACACCCGGTGGGCCGAGAACCGGGAGATCACCGGCCCCAGCAGCACCGCCCCGGCCATCGACGCCGCCACGGTCAGGCTCAGCACCAGGTGGGAGGTCGCCTCGGGGTAGCCCAGGCCGCCGGTCATGAACGGGGTGCCCCACAGCAGCATGAAGCTGTGCATCGCGAAGACCGTGGAGAAGTGGATCCAGAAGGCCAGGCGCACCCCGGGCCGGCGCACCAGCGAGCGCAGGGCCGGCAGCACCCCGGTGGATTCCGGGCCGATCACCGGGAGCACGTCCGTGACCACCGAGTCGGTGCGCTGCCCCGCCCGGGCCGCGGCCACGTCCCGCCCGGTGGTGCGGTTGGCCCCGGTGATCCGCTCGAGGATGGTGCCGGCCCCGGGGGCGTCGCGCAGGACCAGCAGCACCAGCACCAGCACCGCGGCCCCCACCGCGGCCAGGGCGGCGAAGCCGGCGAACCAGCCCAGCCCCGCGACCAGCGCGGCCAGCGGGGCGACGGCCAGCAGCTGACCGACCTGCCCGGATAAGCCCGTGAGCTGGTTGACCACGGGCATCTGCCCGAGCGTGAACCAGTCCTGGACCAGGCGCACCACGGCGGTGAAGATGCAGGCGTCCCCGGAGCCGACGAGGATGCGGGCGAGGATCGCCAGGGGGATGCTGTCCGTCGCCCCCAGCAGCAGCTGCCCCACCGCCATCACTGCGGTACCCGCGGCGATCACCGTGCTGATCTCGAAGCGATCCAGCAGGATGCCTACGGGGATCTGCCAGCCGGCGTAGACCACCAGCTGCACGACCACGAACACGGACAGGGCCGTGGCCTCCGCGGAGAAGTGCTCCTGGGCGGCCGGGCCCAGCGCGGAGAAGGAGCTGCGGTTGATCACCGCGACGAGGTAGGCGGCCAGGCCCACCGACCAGATGATCCACTTCCTGGACGGGGGCTGGGCGGCGATGCCGGAGGCGGGGACGGACTCGTGCATGGGCTCCACCCTACGGGGCGGGACGAGGCTGCGGCGCCTCGGGCGGGCGGGATCCGCGGCGATGCCGCTGCAGGTCCCGCAGCGCCCGCGGGCGCTCCACGGCGATCATGATCCCGCCGAGCAGCCACAGCGGCAGCTGCACCGCCATGGCCACACGGAAGGCCTGCAGGGAGTAGGTCTGCGGGGTCCCGGCCCCCTGCGCGTCCAACAGCAGGCCGACCCCCAGGACCGTGATCAGCGCGGCCGTGAACCCGCCCATGTTCACCAGTCCGGTGGCGACCCCGCGCTGGCGGGCCGGGGCGTGGGAGCGCACGACGTCGAAGGCGATCATGGACAGCGGGATGCCCATGGCCATCACGACGGCGACCAGCGCGGTCAGCGCGAAGGGCGCGGGCCCGGGCCAGGCCAGCAGCGCGATCCAGGACCCGGCCATCAGCCCGACCCCGCCCAGGGCCAGCTGCACCCGGTGCCCGGAGAAGCGGGAGATCACCGGGCCGAAGGCCAGCGCCCCGACCATCGAGGCGATCACGGCGATGTTCAGCACCGCGTGCGCGGCCGCATCGGAGTAGCCCAGGCCACCGGTCAGGAACGGGGTGCCCCACAGCAGCAGGAACGCGTCCGGGGAGAACATCGTGGCGAAGTGGATCCAGAAGGCCAGCCGGATGCCCGGGCGCCGGATCAGCGAGCGCACCGCGGGCAACACCCCGGAGGAGCCGGGCCCCACCACCGGCAGGACCTCGGTGATAATCAGCGCCCCGGTGTCGGTGGGCACCGGCGCCGGGGTGGTCAGGATCTCCCGGCCGCGCCCGGTGATGCGCTCGGCGATGGTCGCGGCCCCCGGGCCCTCCCGCAGGAACAGCACCACCAGCACCAGGACCACCGCGCCGAGGGCGGCCAGCCCGGCGAAGCCGGCGAACCAGCCGAAGGCCCCCACGGCCAGGGCCAGGGGTGCCACGGCCAGCAGCTGCCCCACCTGCCCGGCCAGCCCCGTGATCTGGTTGACCACCGGCATCTGGCGCGGGGTGAACCACTCCGCGACCAGGCGCACCACCGAGGTGAAGATGCAGGCGTCACCGGCACCCAGCAGGATGCGGGTCAGCACCGCCGTCGGGACGGCGTCGGCGGCGGCCAGCAGCAGCTGGGCCGCGGACATCACGAGCATCCCGGTGGCCACCACCCAGGAGACGCCGAAGCGGTCCAGGCACACCCCCACCGGGATCTGGCACACGGCGTAGACCACCAGCTGCAGGAACACGAAGGAGGACAGGGCGGTGGCCTCGGCCCCGAAGTGTTCCTGGGCCACCGGCCCCAGCGCGGAGAAGGAGCTGCGGTTGATCAGGGCGAGCAGGTACGCGGCGACCCCGACGGCCCAGATGGCCCATTTGACGTGGAGGCGGCGGGTGAAGGACATGGGGCCCACCGTATCGCGGCGCCGCGGGGTCTCAGGCGGCCAGCTCCTGCATGCCCGCCACCAGAGCGTCCAGCCACCCGCCCACCGACTCCCGGGCCTGCGGGGAGTCCGGGTAGCGGCAGCGCAGATGCGCCCCGTCCTCGCTGAGGATGAACCAGATCATCACCCCGTCCGTGCGGATCGCAGCGGAGACGTACTGGGCCTCCAGGCTCGCCGCGTTCTCCACCTGCACCGGCAGGCGGCGCAGATCCAGCCAGGAGATCGCGAACATGCCCGGGGTCTCCGGCATCCCGCCCCACGGGGCCAGGATGGGCCGCAGCGGCCAGGATCCCAGCCGCACCGCCTCCTTCACGGCCGCGGCACACGCGGCGGGCTCCGGATCGGGGGATTCCAGGATGGAGTTGGTGATGAACCAGCCGACCGAATCGTGCCAGGTCTCGTCGTAGCGGGAGTGCACGGGGAACACCGCGCGCAGCGGGATCCCCGCCAGCTCTCGGGTGATGCGCGTCATCACCGAGACGGTCTGGGCCAGGGAGGAGACTCCGGCCTCCCGGGCGTGGGCGGCATAGGCGGCCAGCCCCGCGACGTCGAGGATCTCCCGCACCTCCACCCGCTCCGGCTGGTGCCGGGGATCCCCCAGCGGCAGGGGGAAGCGCGGCATGGACTGGTTGGCGTGCCCCAGGATCTCGGCCCACCGCTGGGCGATCTCCGGCGGGGCGGGCGGCATCCGCTCCAGGGCCGCGGTGTGCTCCGGGAAGCCGAGCACGGCGGGTCGCGGCCCGGTCCGCGCCGCGTCGGACGCGGAGGCCTCCGCATCCCGCAGGGCCGCCAGGAAGTCCCGCAGGATCACCAGCATGGACCACATGTCCACGTGGGCGTGGTCCGCGGCGATGGCCACCGTGGGCCCGGCGGCGGTCTCCACCACGCACAGCCGGTGCGCGGGCCGGGCGTACGGGGTGCACGCGGCGTCGAAGACCTCCCCGAGGGCGGCGTTGACCTCCTGCCCGGGGGCGATCTCGTGCTCGCGCCAGGCGCCGGGACCCACCTCCACGGCGTGCAGATGGGGGCCCTCCCCCGGCTCGCCGGGCAGGAAGACGGTGCGCAGGGTCTGGTGTCGGGCGATGACCGCGAGCCAGGCGTCGCTGAGCCGCTCCCGCGGCACCGGGCCCGGCAGGGTGAAGGTCAGGGCCATCCAGGACCCGGGACGCTCCCCCGCCCCGACGTGGCGCTGCTGGTCGAAGGAGATCGGCAGCTGACGGCCCGGCGCGGAGACCGCGACGTCGTAGCCCATGAGGCGCCCGAAGGGCAGCCGCAGGCGGGTGATGTTGGTCAAGCGCATGGGGGTAACTTAACCAGAAGCATCGGGCGGGCGCGCGAGCGCATCCCGAACGGTGGACGGACGGACCGGGTGAGAGCGGGAGATGAGGCGCGATGGACGCTGACCAGGAACGACGCGGTGCCACGGTGATCACGGAGGGCGGGTTCCCCGTCCCCGGGGCGCGGCTGGCGTGGGAGCTCAGCGACGAGGGCGGGCACCCGGTGGTCCAGCTGCACGGCCTGACCTCCTCCCGCGCCCGGGACCGCACCCTCGGCCTGGATCTGGGTCGGGGCCTGAGCGGGACCCGGCTGCTGCGCTACGACGCCCGCGGGCACGGGCGATCCACCGGGCGCCCCATGCCCAGCGACTACCGCTGGCCCGTGCTGGCCGATGACCTGCTACGGCTGCTGGAGGGGATCTTCCCCGGGGAGGCGGTGCACGGCGTCGGGCAGTCCATGGGTGCTGCGACCCTGCTGTACGCGGCGATCCGGGACCCCGAGCGCTTCACCGGCCTGACCCTGATGCTGCCGCCCACCGCGTGGGCCACCCGCGCCCGCAAGGCCGAGGAGTATCGGGCGGCCGGGGAGCTGGTGCGCCGCCACGGGGTCGAGGCCTTCGTGACCGCGGGGCTGGACGGGCCGCAGCCCCCGGCCAAGCCCGAGGCCCCCCGCACCGTCCCGGACGTGGACCCCGCGCTGCTGCCCTACGTCTTCGAGGGCGCCGGGACCTCCGATCTGCCGTCCCTGGCGGACATCGCCCAGGTGCACGTGCCCGTGACCGTGCTGGCCTGGGTGCGGGACCGGGCCCACCCGGTCTCCACGGCGCAGATCCTCGCCGAGACCCTCCCGACGGTGGACCTGAAGGTAGCCGCGACCCGTGAGGAGGTCAGCGCCTGGCCGGAGGTGCTGTGCGCCGACGTCGCCCGGAACGACAAGGCCGCTGTGTAGCCGACCTGCCGGGTGGGGGCCGGGCGCCCGGCGTCGTGCGGCGGCGTCGCTCTAGGGTGGGAGGATGAGCACCGAGTTCCGATCCCGCCGCCGGCCCTCCCCGATGGGCGGGGCCAAGCCCACCCGCGCGGACCTGGAGCGCTTCGCCACGGATGACCCGCACGCCCGCGATGACGTGCTGCCCTACGGGCCCTACGCGGGGCGGCGGATGCGGATGCTGATCGTCGGGGTGAACCCCAGTCTGTGGACCGCCGCCGTCAACGCGCCCTTCGCCCGGCCGGGCAACCGCTTCTGGCCCTCGCTGCACGAGGCCGGGGTGACCGAGTATCGCCTGGACACCTCGCGGGGACTGAGCGAGCAGGACGAGGAGTATCTGCTGCGCCGGGGGTTGGGCATGACCAACCTGGTGGGTCGGGCCAGCGTCCGTGCAGATGAGCTGAGCCGCGAGGAGCTGCGCGACGGTGCGGCCGAGCTGGTGCGGCTGGTGCGCGAGTACCGCCCGGAGCGGGTCGCGGTCGCCGGGATCACCGCCTTCCGCACGGCCTTCCGCCGCCCGAAGGCCGCCCTGGGCCGCCAGGACGTCGCCGAGATCGAGGACTGGCCGGAGGACGTGGCCCTGTGGGTGGTGCCCCAGCCCAGCGGCCTGAACGCCCACGAGACCGTGCACACCCTGGCCGAGAAGTGGCGGGCCGTCTGGGAGGCGGACCTGGCCTGACGGACGGAGTTCCCGCTGACAGGCGGCCCGCCGTACGGTATCTCAGCGGTGGACGCCGGGGTCCGGGGACTCCTCGAGCTGCTCGGCGATGGAACAGAAGACGTCATCGGCGAGATGGTCGTTGTGGAACCGGGCGAACATGCTCGGTCCCTTGCGCAGCAGCCCCATCGCCAGCCGCGCCGCTCCCCCGGCGAGCTCAGGAGCAGCCAGCACTGCGGCCAGCTCGTCCGGGGTATCCGTGAAGATCTGCCGCACTGCTCCGACGGGTCCGTAGGAGACCTCCTGATGAACGCCGGGATCCAGGACGGCGACGTCGGTGTCCGCAGCGACGTTGATGAATCCCTCGATCCGTGATCGGCCATCCCCGAGGGCCTCCCCGATCACCAGAGTCTCCACGTTGTTCACGCTGATAGCCGCCAGCCGCCGCCAGTCCGGACGGCGCCCCGTAGAGGGCAGAGCGGTCATCACCCAGAAGCGACCCTCTGTCACATGGGGCCAGGGCAGGCAGCGCCGAACGTAGCAGGCAAGCATCGCGACGACGTCGTCGAAAGCATCCTGCCGACGCAGCCGCTCATACCCCGAGCGAGCGCGGCGGCGACGCCCCGCGGACGCTGCGCGGTCCCCGATCACGCATGGCTCCGTCCGTCCATCCAGCCACTCGGCCTGCTCCTGCCGATCCACCAGCACGTCGAGGGCATCCGAGCGCAGAGGGAGGCTGACCAGATCGATGTTGCGCAGCGACACCCCCTGCGCGGCGAGTCGGGAGATCACGTCTCTCTCGATCTGGTTGAGCCGTTCCCGTTCTGCGGGCAGGAAGCTCACCGCGACGATCTCCGCCGGCCAGCGACGTCGGTGGGAGGCGAAACGCGACAGCAGATCCACGGTCTGTCCGACGTAGCGCTCTCCATCGGAGAACTCGAGGATGTAGATGCCCATCCTGGGTCTGTCCGGCTCCAGGATCGCAGCGAGTGCTGTTGCGTCGTCGAGAACCCACCGGGTGAAGCGGGATGACGGGCTCCTGGATTCCATGCCGCCCATTCTCGCCCATGTCAGCGGGGAGGCGTCGGGGCGGGGGCCCGGGTACCCGCGGGCAGCAGGCCGGGAGCCGCGCGCAGCAGCAGGAGCAGGAAGGGCAGCTCCACCAGGGTCTGCACCACCACCGCGGGGGCGGCAGCGGACAGCTCGGCGGGCAGGGCCAGCACCAGGGGCAGCACCACCAGGGAGTTGCGGGCCACCCCGCTGAAGACCACCGCCCGCGCACCCGCGGCATCCAGGCGCAGCACCCGGCACGCTAGCGTTCCCAGCAGCGTCATCACCACGGCGAACAGCAGATGCACCGGCACCAGCCCCAGCAGACGACCCAGCATCGGCAGCACCTGCCCGATCTGGGAGAGCACCGCCGCGGCCAGCACCAGGGCGGTGGTCGGCACCATCCCGGCCTCCACCACCTCGACCGCACGGGCCCCGGACCGGCGTCGGGCCGCCCACGTCTGAGCGGCGACGGCGGCCAGCAACGGCAGGAGGATCAGCACCGCGAAGGCCTCCGCGAAGGGCCCGGCCCGCACCGTTCCCGCGGCCTGCGGGCCGGCCAGGAGGGTGAGGGCCGGGGGCAGCAGGAGCATCTGGCCGGACAGCAGCAGCGGGGTCGCGGCCAGCAGTCGGGCCCGATCCCCGCCGGCCATCCCCGCGAAGACCAGCACCCAGTCCACGCACGGCGCCAGGAGCACGAACAGCACCCCGACGCGCAGCGCCGGATCGGGGACCAAGCAGAAGGCCAGCAGCACCGCAACGGCCGGGGCGATCACAGCATCCACCACGGCCAGGGCCAGCAGGAACCGCCGATCCCGCAGCCCGCTGCTCAGGTGCGCAACCGGCACGCCGAGGAAGGTCTGGAACAGGAGCAGGCCGAGCAGGGGCGTGAGGACCGCCCCGGCCGGCTGCGCGGCATCGGGCACCAGGACCCCCACACCCGCAACCAGCGCGACGGCCGCCAGGTACACCCACACCTGGTGCCGCTCAGCCCACTGCCCCGCCGTCATGGCAGCCATGGTGACACGCCCCAACGAACTCTCGTGCGTTACATTTGTAACGTTCATGGGATAGGGTGGGGCCATGACCTCCTCACCGACCCCGTCACCGCGTGCGCGGATCCTGGCCGCCGTCGTGGATCTGCTGCGCGCCCAGGACCCAGCCCAGGTGAGTATCACGGCCGTGGTCCGGCAGGCGGGGACCACGCGGCCGACCTTCTACCGGCAGGTCGGGGATCTGCCCACAGCCTTCGCCGAGGCCGCCGTGACCCGCATCGACGCCGCATTCACCGCCGCCGGAGTGGGCCCCCTCGGTGCCGTGGACGGTGCGTCCCGGGCCTCATCCGCCGCGCGCCGGAGGGTGGACCTGCACGACGTCGCCCCGGAGGACCTGCCCGCGATGGAGCGGGTGATCACCGGCATCGTCGAGGATCTGGCTCCGGACGCCGCCTTCTTCCGCCGCGTACTCCTGGGCCACGGCGGCCATCGGGTCCAGCTGCGCGTGATCGAGGCCGTGGCCGAGGAGCTGCGCATCGCCAGCCCCCTGGCCCCGGCCCTGGCCCGAGGCCCCCTGCCCCCCACCTTCGCCGCGCAGACCCTGGCCGCCGGGGTCTCCTGGGCCATGCTCGACTGGTTCGCCGAGGACCAGCGCCCGCCGGCCGCGACGATCGCCCACCGCCTGACGACCTATCTGCACCGCAGCGTGATCGGCGGACTCGGCGCGCCTCCCACCGCACCGACTCCTGACCTCCCCACGACCCCTGAAGAGAGGAAGAACCCATGATCCCCGTCGACGACGCCCTCCGCGAGCAGCGCCTGCTGGCCCGGCGAGCCCTGCAGCGCGCCGGCAAGCTCGCCTTCAAACCCGTGTCCTCAGCGAAGTGGGCGGACGTCTCCGTGGATCGTCGCGGGGCGCTGCTGGTGCGGATCGACCACGACGATCTGCAGGGGGTCACCCCGCCCATGCTGAAGTGGTGGTTCGAGAACCTCGCCGGAACCACCACCTGGAACGGCGCGGACTTCACCGGCCCGGAGATCCTCAACTACCACCTGTGGCACCACCGGGACCATATCCGGGTGACTCCGATGACGGACGCCCCGGACGGCACCCGCAACACGGGATTCCGGGTCGGTGCCCGCTCCCGCATCGACGAGCAGTTCAACGATTACCGAGACCGGATCCATCAGGTCATGCACACGACCGTGCTCGACGAATCCGAGTTCACCTTCCACATCCTGGGTCCTGGAGATCGACCGGCCGGCCGCATCACACACCGGTACGCGCCGGTTCCGGGAGGCGTCAGCTTCTAAGCGGAGACCGCCGTGGACTTCCAGACCCCGCTGGTGGGGCCGCTGCTCAACCGGGTCATGGGCCCGATGGTGTTCTCCAAAGCGACGGCGGACCACTGGATCCGCCACAACATCGAGGAGACCGGACGCACCCAGGACATCCTGCCGGTGCTCTACGCGGCGGCCCACCCGGAGCGGTCCTGAGGCTGAGGATCGGTTGAGAGGTGGATTTTGTGCTGAGATGCGGGGTTCGTGCTGAGGTGCGGTCCGCCGTGCGGTATCTCAGCACGAACGCCGCAGCTCAGCACCGCACCCGCATCTCAACACCCGGCGGGCGGCCCCGATCAGCCCTCGGACAGGCCGGTGACGCGCAGGGTGATGTTGATGCGCCCGGCCTGCAGGCCGCAGTCGGCAGGTGCCGTGCCGGGGAAGATGCGCGGCACCCCGTGGAAGGCGAAGCGGGAGGGGCCACCGAAGACGAACAAGTCCCCGGAGGCCAGCCTGAGGTCTGTGTACGGGCGGGAGCGGGTCTCGGTGTTGCCGAAGCGGAACAGACAGGTGTCCCCGATGGATACGGAGACCACCGGGGCGGAGGAGCGCTCGTCCTTGTCCTGGTGCATGCCCATGCGCGCGGCGTCGTCGTAGTAGTTGACCAGGGCGGTGTCCGGCACATAGGCGCGGGCCGCGGCGTCGTCCCCGGTGACGGCTGCGATGCCCTGCTGGCCCATGCGCACCATCCAGTCCGGCACGGGCAGCACCCGCCGACCGTTCACGTCCACGGCCTCGCGGGTGTAGCCCTCGGGACGCCAGTGCCAGCCCAGGCACACGGTGCGCACGCTCATCTCGTGTCCGCGGATGCTGGCCGCGCGCGGCGGAACGGGGCCCGCGGCCCAGTCGCGGAATCGGGCGACCAGCCACCGCTGCTGAGCCGGGGTCAGCCACCCGGGGACGTGGTGGGCGCCCTCGGGCAGCTCGACGGCGGGTCGGGCCAGCGCGTCGTCGCCGAACAGGCCGGGGCTGGTCGAGTTCACGCGTCCGTGCCTTCGAGGGTGAGCAGGGTGCGTTTGGCCTCCAGTCCGCCGACGTAGCCGCCGAGTCCGCCGTCGCTGCGCACGACCCGGTGACACGGCACGATGACCGGCAGCGGGTTGGAGGCGCACGCTGTGCCGACGGCGCGCACAGCCTTCGGGTTGCCCGTCCTCTCAGCGAGCTGGCGATAGGTGCGGGTGACGCCGAAGGGGATGCGCTGAAGGCCCCGGTGCACCCGCTCGGCGAAGCCGGTGGAGAGGCTGCGGTCCAGGGGCAGGTGGAAGTCCCGGCGCCGCCCGGTGAAATACTCCCCGAGCTGAGCCGCAGCTGAGTCCAGATGGTCCCGGGCCTGCGGGGCGGTCTCGGCGGCGTCGGTGGCTCCCTCGAGGTGTCGAGTCAGCTGCTCCACCACGTCGTCGAATCCCTGTTGCTCGAAGGCGACCCGCACCAGCCCGCGGGGTGTGGCCGTCAGCAGCAGCGGACCGAGCGGAGTGTCCAGGGTGCGGTGGGCGAGCAGAGAATCAGCTTTCCACGGGCCCTCGTCGACCATCGAGATCCCGGAGCCTCCCGGGATCTCGCCGCCGCCAGACGGCAGAGGCCTCGGGGAGGATGCCAGGGTGGAACAGGCCGGTAGCTCGCAGCGATAGCGACGACTGGTCGGCCACCGTGGATCCGCCGCCGCAGCAGAGATGCGAAAACCGAGGCGACGGTAGAAGTCCACGGCGTCGTCATCCGTGTGGGCGACGATCCGTACGCCCCCGTGGGCTTCTCGGAGGCGACTGAGCAGTCCTGAGCCGATGCCACCACCGGTCGCGTCCTGCGCTACAGCGAGGTATTCCAGCTCGATCTGCTGGGTCCGGATGCTGGCGGCGGCGAAGCCCACGAGCTCATCCCATCTGCGCGCGGCAAGGAGCTCCATCCCGGGAAGCTCTTCATCGCGGATCCGCTGAAGCTCGGCTTCCGGCAGCTCAGCCGCCCGGTGCAGGAGGGCGAGGAAATTCGGGGAGTGCAGGTCCCGCCAGGTCAGTGGGCCGAGGATGCATGGAGGGCCAGTCATGGATCTACGGTACGCCCCAGCGCATGGGTTTTTCAGAGCAAAGCGCGGCGCTCGTCCTCATCAGCGCTTGCGCCGACGTCGGCCACCAGGGGCCGACGGGCATCGGCAGGAGCGGGAAGGAGTGGGCCGTCTCCTCGCCGGTGTGCCGGCACGGAGTCGTTCATCGGTACACCTCTCGGCGGTGCCCGACCCTGAGCATGAGGATCATGAGTTCTTCGTGGTAGATGTCCCAGAATCTCGCAACTTGTACATGTTGCACTCCAGGGGTCGGAAGGACGACGTCGTGCCCCTCCGCGAAGGTCGCTACCCCACCAGCCCGTGGTCCAGGAGGTAGTCGGCGGCGTCGAAGACGGTGTCCTCCACGGGGCGGGGCTGCCACCCGAGGAGGCGGGATGCCTTGGTCGCGTCGTAGGTCGGCTGCGGGCCGATCAGCGTGTTCATCACCGCCATGGTCGGGCTGAGGCGGGCGCCGAGCCGGATGACGAGGTCGGGGATCGTCATCGTCCTGACCCTCCGGCCCTGCTCGCCGAGACTGTCCTGGAGCAGGCGGGCCATCCGCGGCATCGTGATCCGCCCGGGCTGGGCGAGGAACCGCTGCCCGTCGGCCTGCTCGTCGGCCATGGCCAAGAGGTGCAGGGCGGCGAGGTCGCGGACGTCGACGGCGTGGTAGGTGGCCTTGGGGCTGGGTGCCCCGCGCAGGATGCTGGTGAACAGCCGGTCCGTGCTCGATCCGCGCCCGCCCATGAACGGCCCGAGGATCGCCCCCGGCAGGATCGTGGTGAGGGTCGTCGTCGACTGCCGTGCGATGATCTGCCAGGCCGCCTTCTCGGCGACGACCTTCGATCGCATGCACTGGGTGATGCGCCGGTCCTGCGGGCCGGTCCAGTAGGTCTCGTCGATGGTCCGCCCGAGGTCGGCGGGGCTGGGATAGGCCGCCGCGGCCGAGGAGGTCATGACGACCTTGCCCACCCCGACAGCGATCGCGGCGTCCAGGACGTGGCGGGTTCCGGCCTCAGCCATCGGCACGAGGCTCGGGTCCTGGTGGTTCTCGCCGCTCAGCGGGGAGGCGGTATGCAGGACGACGTCGGCCCCCTCGACGGCTTCGGCCCAGCCGGCGGCCGACCCGAGATCCGCGGTGGCGAAGGAGAGCTTCTCCGTGTTCACCCCTTCCTCGGCGAGCATCTTCACCACGGCCTGCCCCTTGGCCTCCTGCCGGACGGTCGCGCGGACGGTGTGGCCCTGGTCGAGCAGCAGGCGGATGGTCCATCCGGCGAGGAAGCCGGTGCCTCCGGTGACGACGACGACGCTCATGGTGCGGTTCTCCTTACGTTAAGCGTGGTTCTCAGCGCTCGGACGCCGGGGTCTGGAGGTGCCGGGCGAGCCAGGACTCGGAGGCGGCGAGGTACGCCTTGGTGACCGGGGTCCCACGGAGGAGGGATTCGAAGGCGTGCGGAGCGCCGGGAACGACCTCGAGGGCGGTCGGCACGCCCGCGTCGATGAGCCGCTCGGCGTAGCGGCGGTCCTCGTCATAGAACAGCTCGATGTCCCCGACGCCGATCCACGTGGGCGGCAGCCCCGTCAGGTCCTCCCGGCGGGCGGGCACCCCGTAGTCGGGCACGGACTGCGCACCGGCTTCCCGCCCGAGGTAGGCCGACCAGCCGACGGCGTTGGAGGTGTTGTTCCACAGGTAGTGCCGGATGCCGTCGAGGGAGCGGTCGGCGGCGGTGCGGTCATCGAGCATCGGGCAGAACAGCCACTGCGCCGCCGGCTGCTGCCCGCCGTCGTCGTGGATGCGCTGCACGAGGGCTGCGGCCAGTCCCCCGCCGGCGCTCTGCCCGGCAACGGCCAGACGGGTCGGGTCGACGTCGTCCTCCCCCGCCCGCTCGAGGAGGTGCCGCCACACCGCGTGCAGGTCATCCAGCGGTGCGGGGAAGGGCGCGCCCGGGGCCAGCCGGTATTCGGCGGAGTAGACGACGACGTCGAGGTCCCGGGCCAGCCGGGCGCAGCGGCCGTGGTCCTGGGCGGCGGATCCGACGATGAAGCCGCCGCCGTGGATCCACAGCACTCCGGCCCGCTCGCGTGCTCCGGCGGGGGTGAACACATGCACGCCCGCGCCCGGCCAGAGCTGGTGGAACCGATGCCGCATCCCGTCCGGCAGTCTTCTGGGGGCCCACACCCGGGCGCTGCCCGCCTGCATCAGCCGCAGCAGCAGCGGACGGTTGACGGGCGGGTTGGGGACGAACCGGAAGACCGGGCGCAGCTGCGGATGCAGCGCGGAGGGGCGCAGGCGCTCGGTCATTTTCGGTCCCCTCGGTGTCTTCGCGGAAGGGCGGTATGTGTCGATGGTGTCACCGGAGCATCGGTGAGGGAAGGCCTCACCCGCGGGGGCTGTCCCAGGGGTTGATCAGCGCGACGCCCATCGGCTGGAAGTCCGCGACGTTGCGCGTGATCACGGTCAGACCGTGCACCGCTGCGGTCGCAGCGATCAGCGCGTCCCGTTCCGGTCGCGGATCGGGCACGTGGAGCCGAGCCGCCCGCCGCGCCACGGGAACGTCGACCGGCAGCACACGGCCGCTGAACATGGGCAGCAGGTCCTCCTCGAGCCACGTCTGAAGCCGAGCGGCCTGCGAGGGATCGCGCCGACCCACGCGGGTGATCCCGAGTTCGACCTCCAGCACCGTGATGGCGGAGAGGTAGAGGTCGGAGGGCCTGCGCTGGGATACCCACTGACGCACCGAGGGGTCCGCGCGACTCTTCGACCGGCGCAGCTCGCTGATGACGTTCGTGTCCAGCAGGCACCTCACAGCTCCGGGTCCTTCAGCTCCATCTGAAGCGGCTCGAAGTCGACGTCGATGTCATCGTCCATGCTCAGGCGCTCGCCCAGGTCGGGCCCATCCTCCGCGAACCCGCGGTACTCCTCGATGGTGAGCAGCACGTAGGCAGGCTGACCACGATCGGTGATCACCACCGGCCCGTTCTTGGCGGCGCGTTTGGCCGCACTGACATCCCGGTTGAACTCCCGTGCGCTCATCGTCGTCATGGTCAACACCCCCTGTAGGTACGTACCTACACCTTATTCGGCTCCGGCGGCCGCGACGGCCATGACGAGGGGGCGTCATCGTGGATGAGGTTGCGGATCTGGCGACACGCGGCGGATATGATGCGAACCGTGTAGGTCACAGGCCGAGCTCGTGTCGAAGCACGTCGAGCGTGACGCTCTCCCCCTCCTCGGCCTTCGCCGCATCGTAGGCGGCGATATCTTCGAGCTCCTCGGCCGCCGCCGTCAGCCGATCGAGGGTGTCGGCATCTACGATCGCACCCACCCGCCGATCATGGCGCGTGAGATATACGGGCTCGCTGTGCGCCAGGTCGATGAGCCGACCCAGCTGATCGCGCGCCTTGGTTGCAGGGATCTCCATGAACAGAGAGTAGCCCAGAAACTCGTTTCAGATGGGTCCGCACTCGAGGCTCCGCGAGCGGTTTCGGTCAGAGCGACATCGGGATCACCCCAGTGGAGCCACGGCGGACGGAGGATCCTCCAATCCGGCATACATGTTAAAGCCGAGCTCCACCTCATCCCCCGCCGCCGTCGAAGAACATCATCGCCCGCGCGAGGTCATCGCGCACCGGGGTCGGCAAATCGTTGACTCCGCCGACATCCTGTGCGGCGGTCAGCAGAGCGGTTCCGATGTGAGGCCTGCGGGCAGCTCTGCTGAGGATAGCGGGGTCCTCGGCTTCTATGGACCGACCGTCCTCCTTCGCCTGGGTGCCGATCTGCTCCTTCACGGCGTCATCAAGATCCCGCACGATAATGGATGCCATCGGGAGCCACCTCCTCTGCTATCAGTCACGCTAGCGTCCGGCGAGGGCCCTCGCTAGGGATTCCATCGCTCGAGGGAACGACGAGACCGCCGTCCTCTCGCAGCGAGAGCCCCCCGCTCGCGCGCGGTTCGGGATGCCCAAAGCTCACACGGTCAGCTCGTAGCCCACAGGCGAATCTCCTCCCAGCCGTCAGGCACTCCCATGTGGGAGAGGGGAACGATCGCCACGGTGGGGAAGGTCTTCACGACGGCGGGGAGAATCCTGCCTCTTCCTAAGCCCAGCCGGTCCAACAAGAATTGGACGAGCGTGAGCTGGGCGAACGTACGGTTCCATTCCTGCGAATCCATGTCGAGGTCCGGGTGACGTCCGGCCTGCGGCAGTTTTGGTGTGATCGTGTGGACACGGTTGAACAGTCGCCCGTGGTGTGCGCAGATATTGCGGACGAGATTGAGTGCTTTGAGCCAGCTAGCCAGCTGCGGTGCTCTGAGCTCGCACGCTCCGGCAACGGCCTCCTGAACATTCCGGGGAGAAAATCCGTAGAGGTAGGTCAGGCTCCCCCAGTCCATGAGTTCGGTTGCCACCCATACCGGCAGCACCCCGCCATATTTTGCGTGATGGTGGGCGACGAAGTCCTCGCGGGACCGTCTCAGTTCCTTTTTGTAGCGACGAAGCCACGTCGGGTAGCGGTCACCTTGTCGGGCGGTGGGGCCGAGCTTCGACGGCTCGAGGTGCGCGCACGGGTCGATGCGGCCGAGCTCGTGGCCCAGCAGCGCTCGGATGGTCAGCTCGATCGGCGCCAGGGCCGCGAGGGTGGCCGCCCTGAGATTCATATCGAAATCGTACAGCGCGACGACATCACTGAAGCGCGACCCAACGAGGAAGTCATCGCAGCGACCGGAAGGTGCCTGCCTCCGAAACGGGTACCAGTAACCGCTAAGACGGTAGTAGTTCACTCTGCGAAGCGTCTCGGCCGCGGCGTCTCGGTCTCCCATGTCCATGCCACGCCCGGCTAGGATCTCCACCTGCTCGGCATACGTCTTGTACGCCTTGACGTTCTCACCCACGAACACCGCCTGAGGGTAAAATGAGGACCGGCCCTGGGCCTAGCGAAGTAGGCGGAACCGGTCTTGGTGCTCTCACCTTACCCGGTCGCAGGGGCTCTCGCAAGAGCAGGCGGTGCCGACCATGTCAGCCCAGTGAGCTCACACGTTGAACCGGAACTCCACCACGTCCCCATCCGCCATCACGTAGTCCTTCCCCTCCATGCGGACCTTGCCGGCGGCCTTGGCTTCGGCCATGGAGCCCAGCTGGTCCAGGTCGGAGAAGGAGACGATCTCGGCCTTGATGAAGCCGCGTTCGAAGTCGGAGTGGATGACGCCGGCGGCCTGCGGGGCGGTGTCCCCCCGGCGGATGGTCCAGGCGCGCGCCTCCTTCGGCCCGGCAGTCAGGTAGGTCTGCAGGCCGAGGGTGGAGAAGCCGACGCGGGCCAGCTTGTCCAGGCCGGATTCCTCCTGCCCGGACATCTCCAGCATCTCGCGGGCCTCCTCCTCGTCCAGCTCCACCATGTCCGCCTCGAGCTTGGCGTCCAGGAACACGGCCTCGGCCGGGGCCACCAGCTCGCGCAGCTGCGCCTGGCGCTCCTCGGAGGCCAGCACGGCGTCATCGGCGTTGAACACGTAGATGAAGGGCTTGGCGGTCAGCAGGTTCAGCTCCCGCAGCTGGGTGGTGTCCAGCTTGGCGGAGGCAGCCCCCCGGAAGATGGTCTCCCCGGACTCCAGGATCTTCTGGGCGGTCTGGTACGCCTCGAGCTGGGCGGGGTCGCCCTTCTTGATCTTAACCTGCTTCTCCAGGCGCGGAATGGCGTTCTCCAGGGTCTGCAGGTCCGCGAGGATCAGCTCGGTGTTGATGGTCTCCATGTCGCTGGCCGGGTCGATCTTCCCGTCCACGTGCACCACGTCCGGGTCCTCGAAGGCGCGCACCACCTGGGCGATCGCATCGGCCTCGCGGATGTTCGCCAGGAACTGGTTGCCCAGCCCCTCCCCCTCGGAGGCGCCCTTGACGATCCCGGCGATGTCCACGAAGGACACGGTGGCCGGCAGGATCCGCTCCGAGTGGAAGATCTCCGCCAGACGCCCCAGCCGCTCATCCGGCAGGTTCACCACGCCCACGTTCGGCTCGATTGTCGCGAACGGGTAGTTCGCGGCGAGCACGGTGTTGCGGGTCAGTGCGTTGAAGAGGGTCGACTTGCCGACGTTGGGCAGTCCCACGATTCCGATAGTCAGTGCCACGTCAGCCCACTCTACCGGCTCGCCCGGCCCCGCACCGCCGCCCCTCCCGGCGCGTGCCGGCCGGCTCCGGACGACGACGCCGCGCCGTCACAGCTCGAAGAGCGGAACATCCTGGAAACCCGCGGGATGGTCTGCGGCGCGCTCCGCCGCGCCCCGTCTCCCCGCACTCCGGTCCTGCGAGCGCCCCCGCCGCGAGGCCGAGCCCGCCCTACCCGACCCGTCCGCGGCGTCGGCATCGGCATCCGGGGTGCGCAGCAGCCGACCCAGCTGCTCCACCCGCCCGCCGGCGTTCTCGACGTCGTTCACAGCCCGGGCGATCAGCTCCAGGGAGATCTCCGGCATCGGCTCCAGCCCGTGCACCACCCGCTCGTGCAGCTGACTCGGGGTGTACGGCAGGCCCAGGCGCCGAGCCACCAGCCACGTCACGGACTCGGCCTCGGTCTCCGCGCCGGCGTCACTGACCCACTCCCGGCGCGCACCGGCCGCCCGGCCCGACGACACCCTGGCGCCGGTCTGAGCGTCATCCTCCGCGGGGTGGCGCACGTGCCCCAGGCACACCACCGCGAGGCCCTTGACCAGGGTCAGGAAGGTCGCGGTGGGATCCGGGCCGGGCACCAGCCGCGCCTCCCACCACACGGTGCTGCCCGGCCTGGCCGCGACCTCGCCCTGACCGGGCGGACCGAACTCGGCGTGTGGCAGCGGGACCATGCGCACCGACGGGGCGGAGGCCTGCTCGGCGAGGTCCGGGGTCACGTTCAGCGCCCCCAGGCGCAGCAGGACCCGGCGCAGTCCCTCCCGCGTCACGGCGCCCTCCCCCGGGAAGGGACGGTGGAAGCTCTCCGGCGGAGTGGGACCCTCGGTGTCCGTGACGTCGTAGAGGAACTCCACCGGGCCGAAGGGCTGCAGCGTGATCAGCCGCTGCGCCCCGGGACGGATGCGCCGCCCGACCTTCCGCCACCGCTCCTGGGTAGCCACCCGGCGGGCCTCCGGCCGCTGCACCTGCACCAGCCACGCGTTGTACCCGCCGATCCGCGGCATCCCGGCCACGGCGTCTTCGAAGCGGCGCAGCTGGGCGCCGGTGCGCGGGGCGCGGGCGGCGTCCAGCTGATCGGTCTGGAAGAGATCACCCTGCTGCTCCCGCGCTGTCATGGCACCATCCTACGGAAGCGCTGCGCGAGCATGGCCGCCGCGGCCGCACGCAGCTCCGGGGCCGACGACGACGCCACCTCCGACGCCGCCACCCCGGGCCCGCCGGAGCTCACTCCACCCGGGAGGTCACCGACGTCGGGTGCTCCACGGTGCGCGAGACCGTGCAGTCCTTGTCATGGGACAGCGCCACCAGCCGCGGCACCATGCGCTCGGCCTGCCGACCGGGCCCGTCGTCCGGGAAGCGCACCCGGAAGCTCAGCTCCACATCGTTCAATCGGGCTCTGCCGGTCTCGTCCGTGCCCTTGATCGCCGAGGCCTCCACCGCGAAGCTCTCCGGTTCGGTGCGCCGGGAGGTCACCACGTCCACGTCCACCGCGGAGCAGCCGGCGGTCGCGGCCAGCAGCAGCTCCACCGGGGAGAGCAGGCCCTCCCCCTGCCCGAAGTCCAGGGTGGCACCGGCGGCGTTGACCGCGCGGTAGCGCTTCTGCCCGATCCGCTCGATGGTCACCGACCGGTAGCCGGGGTCCTCGGTGCGGGCTGCACTGGCGGCGTCCTCCGAGGAGGGAGCGGTGGAGGCGGCGACGTCGGCCGCGTCGTCGGGCTGGGCGGGCTGGGGCTGCGTGTTCTCACTCATGCCCGGCACAACCGGGAGGCTGCGGCGGGGTATTCCCCTGACGGATGTCACGGGCAGGTCATGACACCGGCGATCCGCCCCGGCCCCGCCCCAGCGGGAGGCTGGAGGCATGACAGACAACGCCATCCGGGCTCGCAGCCTGGCCAAGACCTTCCCCGCCCGCCGCGGCGCCGGACCCGTGCACGCCGTGCGCGGGGTGGACCTCGACGTCTCCCCGGGGGAGGTGATCGGGCTTCTCGGACCCAACGGCGCCGGCAAATCCACGCTGATCGACATGATCCTGGGGCTGACCACCCCCACCGGCGGTGAGCTGCGGGTCTTCGGCGCCTCGCCGCGGGCCGCCGTTCGCGCCGGACGGGTCGGGGCCATGCTGCAGTCCGGCGGACTCCTGCCGGATCTGCGCGTGAAGGACACGGTGCGCATGATCGCCGCGACCCACCCCCACCCGCTGCCGGTGGACCGGGTGCTCGCCGAGGCGGACCTGACCGGGATCGCCGATCGGCGCGTGGGCTCCTGCTCCGGCGGGCAGCAGCAGCGGCTGCGCTTCGCCCTGGCGGTGCTGGCGGACCCGGACCTGCTGATCCTGGATGAGCCGACCGCCGGCATGGACGCCGCCGCCCGGCACGACTTCTGGCGCGCCATGCACGCCCAGGCCGAGCGGGGCCGCACCATCGTGTTCGCGACCCACTACATCGAGGAGGCCCAGGACTTCGCCGAGCGCATCGTCATGGTGGGCGCGGGCCGCATCCTCGCGGACGGACCCACCGACGTCGTGCGCCGCCGGGTGGCCGGCGCCACCGTCTCCGCGGTGCTGCCCCCGGGCCTGGACCCGTACACCCTGCCCGGGGTGCTGGCCGCGGACCGGGACGGGGCGCGCACCCGGCTGTCCACCGCGGATTCCGACGCGCTGGCCCGCCACCTGCTCACCGCGACCGACGCCCGGGAGCTGGCCATCTCCCCGGCCTCCCTGGAGGATGCCTTCCTCGCCCTGACGGATGCCGGGCATCCGTCGGATCCCCACGACGCCGCCACCCCCGGAAAGGCCTGATCCATGTCCCTGACCACCTACACTCTGCTGGACCTGCGCCGCGTGCTCACGGATCGCGCCGGCCTGTTCTTCTCCGTGGCCCTGCCCGTGCTGTTCTACCTGATCTTCGGCGCCATCCAGGACTACTCGGACACCCCGATCGGGGACGGAAACACCGCCGCGTACGTGATGATCGGCATGGCCGTGTACGGCGGCGTCACCGCGGCCGCCGGCAGCGCCGGGTCCACCGTCGTCGAGCAGTCCACCGGCTGGGGCCGCCAGCTGGCCCTGACCCCGCTGAGCCCCGGGAGGTTCCTGCTCTCCAAGACCGTGGTGATCCTGGTGCGCTCCGTGTTGCCGGTGCTGGCCGTGAACCTCGCCGGACTGTTCACCCCGGCCCAGATGCCCGCGGGGCAGTGGATCGGCACCGCAGCGCTGTCCGTGCTGGTCTCCCTGCCCTTCGGGTTCTACGGGATCCTCTTCGGTCAGCTGTTCCGCAGCGAATCGGCCGTGTCCATCTCCTCCACCGCCCTGGTGATCTTGAGCTTCCTCGGCAACGTCTTCTCCCCGCTGCCGCAGTCCCTGCTGGAGGTCGGGCGGTTCACGCCGCTGTACGGTCCGGCCGCGCTGGCCCGGTATCCGCTGGCCGACGGCATCCAGGGCATCAGCGACGCCCCCTACTCCGTCACGGACCCGCTGTGGTATGCCATCATCAACACCGTGGCCTGGGCCGTGATCTTCGCGGCGGTCTGCGCCGGGCTGCTGACGAGGGAGAGAGGACGCGGATGAGCCCGACGACGCCGCGCACCCCCTCCGCGTCCGGCACGTCCGCCGGCTCCCTCGCAGGCTCTCCCGCCCGGGACCGCGGCCGCGGGGTGCGCGGCGGCCTGGCCTGGGGGAACATGCTGCAGGCCGGCATCTGGCTGATCTTCCTGGCCTACCCCGCCAACCTCATCCTGCGCGAGGATCTGACCGGCGGCGAGCGCCTCCTGGCCGTCGCGACCCTGGTCCTGTTCGCGCTCGCCTACCTGCTGGGCTTCGGGCGCATCCCGCTGACCGTGGACGAGGGAGCCGAGAGGGCCGCGTGGCGGATGCTGGTGGCGTGGTGGGCGCTGCTCATCGGGTGCGGCCTGGTGCTGGCCGCGGTGCTGGGCGGACAGGCCCTGGCCGGACTCACCCCGTACTACGTCGCCACCGTCATGTTCACGACGACGCCGCGGCTGGGCCTGCCCCTGTCCGCGGTCATCGTGCTGGGGGCCACCGGGGCGGCCGCGCTCAGCGCCGGCCCCCAGGGGGTGCTCTACCTCAGCGGGGCCCTGTACATCGGCTCGGGCATGGTGATCGTGTCATCGCTGATGGAGCATCGGGAGCGCGGCCGACGCCGGACCGCCGAGGCCCTGCAGGCCGCCCGCGAGCGCGAGCAGGTGGCCCGCGACGTCCACGATCTGCTGGGGCACTCCCTGACGGTGATCAATCTGAAGGCGGAGGTGGCTTCGCGGCTTCTGGCTTCCGATCCGGAGGCGGCGCGGGCCGAGCTGGAGCAGATCTCCCGGACCTCCCGCACGGCCCTGGCCGAGGTCCGCTCCACCGTGACCCGGCTGCGTCAGCCGGATTTCGCCGGTCAGATCCGGGCCGCGGCCCGCGCCCTGGAGACCGCCGGGGTGCGCGCCGAGCTGCCGGACCCGCAGGCCGCGCAGGACGCGGCGGGGGCGGATGCGACGGTGTTCTCCTGGGCGCTGCGCGAGTCCGTGACCAACGTGGTGCGCCACGCCCGGGCGGGCACCTGCCGGGTCACGGTAACCCGGGGGCTGCTGGAGGTCGCCGACGACGGCGTCGGCTGGTCCGGACGCTGCGGCGACGGTCTGCAGGGACTGTCCCGGCGCATCGCGGAGGCCGCCGGCGGCCGGCTGGAGATCCTCGCGGCGGAGCCGGAGACCGGCACGGTGGTGCGGGTGCACACGACGTCGCGGGCCGCAGCAAGCGCCGACAGGCCCGCGGGCCGGACCACGGGAAGGGAGAGCAGATGAGCATCCGCGTGCTGATCGCCGATGACCAGGACCTCGTGCGCGGGGCGCTGGCCGCGCTGCTGGGCATGGAGCCGGATCTGGAGGTCGTGGCGCAGGTGGGCCGCGGCGACGAGGTCGAGGCCGCGGCCCGGGAGTCCGGGGCCCAGGTGGCGCTGCTGGACATCGAGATGCCCGGGGCCACCGGCATCGAGGCGTGTGCGGCCCTGGGTCGGGAGGTGCCCGGATGCTTTCCGGTCATCGTGACCACCTTCGGGCGTCCCGGGTACCTGAAGCGGGCCCTGGCGGCCGGGGCCTGTGGCTTCGTCGTGAAGGACACCCCGCCGGATCGTCTGGCCGAGGCGGTGCGCCGGGTGCACGCCGGGCTGCGGGTGATCGACCCGACCTTGGCCGAGGAGTCCCTGTTCACCCCGGAGAATCCGCTGACCGAGCGGGAGGCGGAGGTCTGCCGGGCCGCGGAGGACGGCGCCCGGCTGCGCGAGGTGGCCGCCCGGGTGCACCTGAGCCCGGGGACGGTGCGCAACCACCTGTCCGCGGTGATCGGCAAGACCGGGACGGACACCCGCTACGAGGCCGTGCGCCAGGCCCGGGACAACGGCTGGCTCTGAGCCGATCCCGACGAGCCGCACCGGGGCTGCGACGCCGGGCCGCGATCCTTGGGCCCGATCTGGCGCTCCGATCCCGACCTTCCGGGTCTGCGGGCTCGGTGCTCCGGTCTTCCGGGGCGGGCGGGGCTCGGCGGGCCCAGCGTTCGATCTGTCAGTCGGGGCTGGCACAGTGGAGGCCATGGACCCTCTCTCGCTCATCGTCGTCGCCATGCTGGCCCTGCTCCTGGGGATCGCGCTCGGGTATCTCCTGGCCGGCCGGTCCCGATCCTCGGATGCCGGGCTCGCGGAGCAGAACTCCCGGCTGCGCGCGGAGCTGGCCGGCGCCGCGTCCACCGCGGATCAGCTGCGCGAGCGCGTGGACGCCCTGGAGGCCCGCTCCGCACGGGATCAGGACGTGCTGCAGGCCCTGGCCCCGGTGCGCACCCAGCTGGCCACGGTGGAGCAGCAGGTGCGGCTGATGGAGCGGGAGCGGGCGGACCAGTTCGGCGCGGTGCGCGAGGCCCTGGAGGGGGCCCGGCGGGGGCAGGAGGAGCTGCGCGAGACCACCCACGGGCTGTCCTCGGCGCTGCGCTCCACCAGTGCCCGCGGCTCCTGGGGCGAGGTGCAGCTGCGCCGGGTCGTGGAGGCCGCGGGGATGACCTCACACGTGGATTTCGCCGAGCAGGTCCACGGCCGGGGTGCTGACCGGGACGGCGCGGACCGCGCGGTGCGCCCGGACATGGTGGTCGCCCTGCCCGGGGGCAAGGAGATCGTGCTGGACGCCAAGGCGCCGCTGAGCTCGTACCTGGAATCCCAGGAGGCCCAGGAGGAGTCCGAGAAGGCCGCCTGGGAGGCCAAGCACGCCAAGGCCGTGCGGGCCCACGTGGACGCCCTGGCGCAGAAGCGGTACTGGGAATCCCGCCAGGTCAGCCCGGAGATCGTGCTGTGCTTCCTGCCGGTGGAGTCCGCGCTCTCGGCGGCGCTGCGAGCGGACGGCACCCTGTTGGATCACGCCGCGGCCCGCGGCATCGCCCTGGTCTCCCCCGTCTCCCTGCTGGCGGCGCTGAAGGCCGTGGCCCTGTCCTGGCGGCAGGAGAGCGTCTCCGAGAATGCCCGCGAGCTGCTGGCCCTGTCCCGCCAGCTCTACGACAGGCTCTCCACCGTGGGCGGTCACCTGCAGGACATGGGGCGGGCCCTGACCCGCTCCGTGGAGTCCTACAACAAGATGCTCGGCTCCCTGGAATCCCGCGTGCTGGTCACCGCTCGGCGCATCAGCGACCTGGATCCGGCGGCCACCGCGGATCCGCGGCTGGAGGTGCCCGGGGTGCAGGCCGCGGCCAAGCCGATCACGGCCCCGGAGCTGCTCCGGGAGCAGCCGCCGACCACGCCCCCGCGGTGAGCGCCCCGGCCGTCGCCTCGTCGGGGTCTCAGCGTCTGGTCACAGCACCTCGGCGTTGCCCCGGCGGGCGGCGAGCACCACGTGCGCGATGATCAGCAGGACGGCGGCCCCCAGCCCCACGCCCAGGCTCGTCAGGCCCCAGCTCGGCTGGTTCTGCGTCAGCGCGGAGACCAGGTGCCGGGCCACGACCCCGCCGGCGCCCTCGGCTCCGGCCACGGCCTCCTGCATCCGCTGGTGCAGCAGCAGGAACGCCCCCCAGGTGGCAAGCCCGGAGGCCGCGCACACCGCGCCCAGGGTCAGGGCCCACCAGCGTCCGGCCAGCACCGCCGCGGCCAGAGCGGCCACCCCCGCCAGGGTGATGAGCACCGGCAGGCGCCCGGTCCACTCCTGGCCGACCCGGATGAAGGCCGCTCCGGGCGCCTCCTGGGCGCCGTCGGGAACCTGCTCCACCGCCACGAGGTGGTCGCCGTCCTCCAGGCCCAGGTCCACCCCGATCGCCGAGCGGACCCGCTCGTCCACGGCCCGGTACAGCGGGGAGGCGTCCACCACCAGGGTCTTCCGGTCCGAGCCGTCGAAGTCGGCCTGGTGGGTCTGGCGCGCCGTCTGCTCCCAGACGCTGCGGAACTCCTCCGAGTCCGCGGCCTTCTGGGCGGCGTCGTGCATGATGCCCTCGGCCTTGTCGTGGAACCAGTTGCTCAGCCCGCTGAACAGGTGCCCCTGGGAGTTCCCGTCCCCGAGGTACTGGGTGACGACCTCGGAGGACATCACATCCTGCACGGAGGCGTCCACCAGCTGATCCCGGAACTGCTGATCCGAGGAGAGCGAGCTCGTGGTGGCCACGAAGCGGTCCTCGTTCTGCAGGTCCTGCTGGAACCAGCACAGGGCCACGCTGAGGGCGGCGAGCGCGACGGCGACCAGCCCGAGCAGCACGGCCAGGACGCCGCGGATCGCGGAGGAGAGGGAGTGGGACATGGGCACCAGCGTAGCCGCTGCCGCCGGTGGGCGAGCCTGGGGACTGCCCCGGCCCGGGCCCCGTCCGTCCACAGCGGGAGCGGCCGAGGCGGCGCACAGGGGCCCGGCGAGTCCCGATCTGTCAGTCGCACCTGGTAGGGATGGACCCATGACCTCCACCTCCGATCCCTCCGCGGCCGCCGGGCACCAGAGCGCGGCCGCGCCGCGCCGCGCCGGTGCGGACCCCGCCGGGGCCCAGGGGTCCGCCCCTCCGCCGGCCCGCGCCAGCCAGACCACCCCGGAGAACCCCTGGCCCCTGCACGTGCTGTCCCGGAAGATGCACGAGTACATCGCCCGGTGCGCTCCCACCTGGGTCGAGGGGCAGATCATCGAGCTGAACCGCCGCGCCCGGGTCACCTACCTGACCCTGCGGGATCTCAGCGAGGAGGTCTCGGTGCCGGTGACGCTGTTCGCCCAGGAGACCGCCCGCCTGGGTGCGGATCTGGAGCGCGGCATGCGGGTGGTGGTGCGGGTCAGCCCGGACTTCTGGCAGAAGACCGGGCGGCTGTCCATGATCGGCTCCGGCATCCGCCAGGTGGGCCTGGGAGACATGCTCGAGCGCATCGAGCGGCTGCGCCGCAAGCTCGACGCCGAGGGCCTGTTCCGTCCCGAACGCAAGCGCCGCCTGCCCGTGCTGCCCCACCGGGTCGGGCTGATCACCGGGCGGGATTCGGATGCGGAGAAGGACGTCATCCGCAACGCCCGGCTGCGCTGGCCGGCCGTGGAGTTCGCCGTCCGGGAGGTCGCCGTCCAGGGGGTGCACGCGGTGCGCCAGGTCGGGGCGGCCCTGGCCGAGCTGGACGCGGACCCGGAGGTGGACGTCATCGTCATCGCCCGCGGCGGCGGCGCCCTGGAGGACCTGCTGCCCTTCAGCGAGGAGGAGCTGATCCGGGCGGTGGCCGCGGCCGGAACCCCCGTGGTCTCGGCCATCGGGCACGAGGCGGACCAGCCGCTGCTGGATCACGTGGCCGATGTGCGGGCCTCGACGCCCACGGACGCCGGCAAGCGGGTGGTCCCGGACGTGGAGGAGGAGCATCTGCGCATCGGGCAGGCCCGGTCCGGGATCCGCCGGGCCGTGGAGCTGTTCCTGGATCGGGAGTCCGCCGGCCTGGCGCAGTTCCGCTCCCGGCCCGTGCTCTCCCGCCCGGAGACCATGCTCCTGGCGCGCGAGGAGGAGACCGACGCCGCCCGGTCCCGGGCCCTGCGGGCTGTGGAGATCGCGGTGGATCGGCATCGGGAGCGCATCGAGGCGCTGCGTTCGCGCGTGGTGGCCCTGTCCCCGCAGCGCACCCTGGACCGCGGCTACGCCGTGGTCCAGACCGAGGGTGGCGCGGTGATCCGCGACGCCGACACCCTGGCCGCCGGGGCCGAGGTGCGGGTGCGCGTGGCCGCCGGCGCCTTCGACGCCGCGGTCACCGCGGTGCACCCCGCAGGCGCCGAACCCCCAGCGCCCGAGGAACCGGTCCCCGAGAAGCCAGCGCCCGGCGAGCCAGCCGCCGACGCCGGAGGCGCCGTCGAAGACCGAGAGACCCCGGAGCCTCCCGAGGCGGCGGATCCCGCCGCGGACCAGAACCCATCACCCGAATCAGCATCCGAGAACGAGGAGCACCGATCATGACCGACCAGCAACAGCAGCAGGACGCCGAGGGCTTCGCCCCCGTGGAGCGGCTGAGCTACGAACAGGCCCGCGAGGAGCTGATGGGCATCGTCTCCCGGCTGGAGTCCGGGGCATCGAGCCTGGAGGAGTCCCTGCGCCTGTGGGAGCGCGGGGAGGCCCTGGCCCAGCGCTGCGAGCAGTGGCTGGACGGGGCCCGCGAGCGCCTGGACGCCGCCAAGGCCCGCCGGGCCGACGCCGCCCGGGACTGAAGCCCCGCACGCGCCCCGGCTCAGCCCTCCTGGTGGTAGCCGTCCAGGAACTCCCCCAGCCGGTCCAGGGCTGTGTCCAGGGTGGAGACGTCCGGGAGGGTCACCAGGCGGAAGTGGTCCGGGGCCACCCAGTTGAAGGCCGTGCCGTGGCTGATGAGGATCTTCTGCTCCTTGAGCAGGTCCAGTGCGAAACGCTCGTCGTCGACGATCCCGAAGCGCTCCACGTCCAGCTTGGGGAACAGGTACAGGGCGCCGTCGGCCTGCCGGCAGCTCACCCCGTCGATCGCGTTGAGCTTGCGGTGGGCCAGGTCGCGCTGCTCCTTCAGCCGCCCGCCGGGCAGGATGAGGTCGTTGATGGACTGGTAGCCGCCCAAGGCGGTCTGGATCGCGTGCTGGGCCGGGACGTTGGCGCACATGCGCATGTTGGCCAGCAGCTTGATGCCCTCCAGATAGTCCCGCGCCTTCCACAGCGGCCCGGTGACGGCCAGCCACCCGGCCCGGTACCCGGCCACCCGGTAGGCCTTGGACAGCCCGGAGAAGGTCAGGCACAGCACGTCGTCCTCGGCCAGCACCGCGGTGTGGACCATCTCGGCGCCGTCGTAGGTGATCTTCTCGTAGATCTCATCGGAGAACAGCACGAGTTCGTGCTCGCGGGCCAGGTCCACGATGGCCTGCAGGGTCTGGCGGGAGTACACCGCCCCGGTGGGGTTGTTGGGGTTGATCACGACGATGCCCTTGGTGCGCGGGGTGATCTTGGCCCGCAGGTCCTCGATGTCGGGGTTCCACCCGTCGGCCTCGTCGCACAGGTAGTGCACCGGGGTGCCGCCGGACAGGGCGACGGAGGCCGTCCACAGCGGGTAGTCCGGGGCGGGCACGAGGATCTCGTCCCCGGGATCGCAGAAGGCCTGCAGGGACAGGGTGATCATCTCCGAGACCCCGTTGCCCAGGAACACCTCGTCCGGCTGCAGATCCAGGATGCCCTGGGTCTGGTAGTACTGCACGACGGCGGTGCGCGCGGAGTAGATGCCCCGAGAGTCCGAGTAGCCCTGGGCGTGCGGCAGGTGCCGGATCATGTCCATCATCACCGCGTCCGGGGCTTCGAAGCCGAAGGGCGCGGGGTTGCCGATGTTCAGCCGCAGGATCCGATGCCCCTGGGCCTCCATCCGCTCGGCCTCCTCCAGCACCGGGCCGCGGATGTCGTAGAGGACGTCATGGAGCTTGTGGGACTGCCGGAATTGAGCCATGTGATCCAGCGTATACCGATCCGGTCTCAGAACCGGACCCGGCTCAGTCGGTGCCCTCCTGGACCCAGAACGCGGCGGCATCCTGCGCGGAGACCGCATCCGGCCCGCTCATCAGCTGATCCAGGAACGTCAGGTCCGAGGTGCTGAGCTTCCCTGACACGGTGTTCAGGGCGTCCACGGCGGAGGAGGGCAGGGTGTCCGCGCGCACCACGGGCACCACCTGCTGGGCGATGAAGTCGGCCTGGGGGTCCTCCAGGACCACGAACCCGTTCTGTCCGATCGCGGCCGACGCCGTGGGGATGTCCGCCACGTCCACGGTGGCATCGGCCAGCTCATCGACCAGCCGGGAGGGATCGGACTGCTCCACGTAACGTCCCGGGGAGCAGTCGTAGAGACGGCGCAGCCCGGCCGTGCCGTAGGAGCGCTCCGCGAACCCCGGCGGGGTGCCGAAGCGCAGCTTCCCGCAGTGCGCGGCCAGGTCCGAGATGCTGGACAGCTCGTACTTCGCGGCGGTCGCGCGGGTGACCACGAGGGCGTCGCGGTTCTCCGCGGAGGCGGGATCCAGGGTGCTCAGCTGCCGCGGCAGGACCCGATCCACGGTGGAGGAGATGTCCCCCGGGGACATTCCCTGCACGTTCAGCCCGGTCGGGGTCGGGGTGGGTCCCCCCGAGGCCGAGGCCGCCCCCGACGCCGCCGCGGAGACGCTCGGGGTGGGGGCCTCGGTCACGCTGGGGTTGCGGGCGCCGTCGTCGGTCAGGTGCAGCAGCAGGGCCCCGGTGTAGTCGGGGGTGATCAGGGGCGCCTGGTCCCCGCCCTCGGCCATGGCGCTGAGGTACTCCTGCCGGGTCCCGCCGTCCACGACCTCCACGGTGTAGCCGGCATCGCGCAGGGTGCGGGCGTAGATCTCCGCGATGACGCCGGTCTCGGCGCTGGTGCCCCGCCCGATGCGCACGGTGCCGAAGGCCGAGGCGGAAGGGTCCGGGGTGATCTCGTCGGTGCCGCCGCACCCGGTGAGCAGGAGCAGCAGGGCCCCGGCGAGGCAGAGCAGGCGCACGATCCGGCGGGACACGGAGCTCATGGTCTTCGTCCCCTGCTTCAGTGCTTCAGGCCGTAGTAGCGGGCGGCGACCTCCACGAGGGAGACCTTGCGCAGGGAAGGCAGCTCCTCCAGCGGCACCCACCGGACCCCGTCGGTGGAGTCATCGTGCGCGGTCACGCCCTCGGAGCCGCCCACGATGTACCCGCGGTAGAGGATGCGCAGGGCGTGGAAGGTGCGGGCGTGGCCCTCCTCGTAGTACTTGCTGTCCACCCCGAGCAGCCCGTCCAGGGCCACCCGGTACCCGGATTCCTCGTAGGCCTCGCGGATCGCGGCCTGCTCGGCGGTCTCCCCGACCTCCATGCCCCCGCCCGGCAGGGTCCACGCGGCCCGCTCCGGGTGGCGCTCGCCGGTCCAGTGCGTGAGCAGCATCCTGCCCTGCTCGATGATCACCACGTAGGCGGCCGGTCGCGTGTCCATCACAAGTGCCATGCCCTCCAGTCTAGAGAATCGCCGTCGACGATCGCCGGGGTCCGATCCCTCCGGCCAGGCCCCACTCCGTCCATCCGCCGCGGCCCGGCACCCGGGTGGCGCCACGGCCTGGCACCCGGTGCCACCCCGACGCCGGAAGGTCCACCGGGCGTCCAGGCGGCGCTGAGCGGCGGCGCAGGCGGCGCGGATAGGATCGCGTGCATGAGCACCACCAGCGCGCCTCTGCTGAACGCCGTCACCGCCGCCTCCGTGTGGGACGAGGTCTCCACCCCCTCCTTCTGGCTGGACGCCCCGCTGCGGATCGTGCTGATCCTGCTGATCGCGGGTGTGGCGAACATCCTGGCCCGCTTCCTCATCCGCAAGGTCACCGACGGGGTGGCCCGGGGCACCAAGGCCCGCATCATCTCCCGGCGCACGGAGAAGGGGCTGCGCTGGGTCGAGGACACGGGGCTGTCCAACGAGCGCCAGTACCAGCGGGCCAAGACGGTCGGGTCCGTGCTGCGCTCGGTCGCCACGATCACCATCTGGACGATCGCGGTGCTGATGATCATCTCCGAGCTGGGATTCAACATCGCCCCGGTCATCGCCTCCGCCGGTATCGCCGGTGTGGCCCTGTCCTTCGGCGCGCAGTCCCTGGTCAAGGACTACCTGGCGGGGGTGTCCATGGTTGCGGAGGATCAGCTGGGCATCGGCGACGTGGTGGACCTCGGGGAGGCCAGCGGCACCGTGGAGTCCGTGGGGCTGCGGGTCACGCAGGTGCGCGACGTCGAGGGCACCCTGTGGCACGTGCGCAACGGGGCCGTGGTGCGGGTGGGCAACCAGTCCCAGGGCTGGGCTCGGACCGTGCTGGACATCCCGGTGGCCTACAACAGCGACCTGGATGCCGTGACCGAGCTGCTGCTGGAGACGGCCCGGCGGGTGCGGGAGACGACGGAGGAGGGCAAGTCCATCCTGGATGACCCGGAGGTGTGGGGCGTGGAGCAGATGAGCGGCGAGTCCCTGACGCTGCGCCTGGCGGTGAAGACGGCGCCGCTGCAGCAGTGGGCGGTGGCCCGGGTGCTGCGCGCCCAGATCAAGCGGGCCCTGGACCGGGAGGGGTACCGGATGCCGCTGGCCAACCAGTCGATCATCCACCAGACCTCCAGCTTCGCCCGGATCACCCCGGAGCAGGCGGCACAGGGCGCGCAGGGGGCGACCTCGGCCGGCACGGCCGCGGCGGTCAGCGCGGAGACCTCCGACCCCTCCGTGGGGTCTTCCTCCCGCGGTGGGGGGCACTCGACGGGGAGCGGGTCCGCCGGGAACCGGCAGAAGTCCGGTCGCCGCTGACCCGGCCCCGTTTCCCCGCTGGTGCGGGCCGCTCCTGCGCGGCCTCGCCCCGGGAGCTTCCCGCCCGGCGGCCCCGGGTGATGCCCACGAACTCCTGGATCACGGCCTCCTCCGCGGCCGCCTGCTCACCGGAGGCCTGCGGTTCCGGCAGACGCGGCCACACCAGGTGCACCTCGGTCTCGGGCAGGTCCGGGACGGGGCGGTGCACCAGATCCTTCCGGTGGTGAAGCCGCGCCAGGGACATCGGCACCACGAGCAGCCCCAGCCCCGCCGCGACCAGCTCGACGGCGTCGCCCGTGTGCCGCATCGCCGGGAGCTCCCGCTCGATCTGCCCCGCGGCCTGAAGGTGCTCGGCGCGCAGCCGCGCCCACGCGGGGACCTCGGCCAGGTCCTGGAGCAGCCGCTCGGAGGCCAGCTCGGCCACGGGCACCTCATCCAGGAGGGTCAGCACGTGGTCGGCCGGCAGCACGACGACGGGCCGCTCCCGGTACAGCGGCACGGCGTGCCAGCGGTCCCGGTCCCGGCTGCCCGGGGCGGCCTCGGGGCGCAGGAGCGCGGCGTGAGCCTCTCGACGCTGGAGCACCGCCAGCGGATCCCCATCCTCTTCCAGGGGCACGGGGTCCAGCGGGATCCGGGCGCCGAAGCGCTCCTGCCACCGCCCGAACCACTTGCTCGGCATGATTCCGGGGACGAAGGCGACGCTCAGGCCCCCGGTGGCGGGCCGCACGGTGGGTCGGTGCGCCGACGCGCTGGTGCCGGGCTCGTCATCGGTGCCATGGACGTCGGAGGCCTCGACGCAGACGGCCTCGACGTCGGCGGTGGGGTGCTCCGGAGCGGCGTCGCCGGGCAGCGGGTGGGGCGGCTGGTGGGACATGGGGACAACCTAGCAGGCGCCCGTCCGGTGACCGGCCTCCGGTTTTGACGCGCGCGGACACAGGCCATACGATGGGGTGGTTGCCGCACGGGGCTATAGCTCAGTTGGTAGAGCGTTTCGTTCGCAATGAAAAGGTCAGGGGTTCGATTCCCCTTAGCTCCACTGCCAGGAAGGCCGCGGATCCGCCAGCACGGCGGGTCCGCGGCCTTCCGCCGTTCCCGCGCCTCCCATCTCGGTCAGCCCGGCCCGGTCAGCCGCGCAGACGGCGGGCGCGCAGGCGCACGAGCAGCACCAGGATCAGCGCGAGCGCCGCGGCGAGGCCGAGCACCCACGGCCGCTCCAGCCAGGCCCAGACCACGGCCATCCCGACGGTGCCGTAGATGCAGCCCCAGATCAGGGTGCCCAGCAGCATCGCGGGGATCCACCGCGTCAGGGGCATGCGGGTGATGCCGGTGGTCAGGATGACGGCGGTCTGGAAGCCGACCGTCACGAAGCAGACCGGCACGGCCAGCGCTCCCCACCGATTCACGAAGGCCGCGGCCCGGCGGTACAGGGGCGTGCGCAGCGCCGCGCGGACCCGGTGCACGCGCCGTCCTCCGGCGGCCGCACCCCGGCCGAGGGCGTACACGATGCTGGTGCGCAGGATCCCGACGGCCCAGAAGAAGAGGATGGCCAGCCCCCAGTGCAGCCCTTCGATCCACTCCTGCATGCGCTCCACCTTAGCCCAGCCTGACCTGACTCGACGCCGAATCGACGGTTTTGCCGACGCTGCGTCAGCAAGAAATTCCGGGGAATCCGTCCGTCGGGGTGGCGCCCCGCCCGGGATTAGGATATGTTTTCATTACCAAATAGCCGGGAGGCACCTGCGGGGACGGTCAGCTGGGAAGCTCGCCGGATGAAGCGCAGGCGGCAGCCTCCATGTGAGTGAAGACCTTCTTCCTGTGTGTGATGCAGAATGGCCCCGGGGTTCGCCCCGGGGCCATTCGTCTGCCCGGCCCCCTCTCCCGCCCACCGCGCCGGCATCGAACGGGAGCCGCTCCGACGCCGGGCGGCGTCGGGGCGGCAGATCAGCGGATCGCGGGCCGGTGGGTCAGCGGGTCAGGCTGGAGAATCCCTCGGCCAGCTTCCAGGACAGCGCGGTGCGCAGCTCCCCGGCCAGCAGGCCCGCACCGTAGCGGTCCAGCCCTCGGCGGCGCATCACCCGGGCCGCCCGATCCAGCCACTGCACCGCGGCGCGCAGGTCCAGGAGGCGCCCGACCTCGGACTGCACGGACTTCGCCTCCTCGCGGGCCTCCCCGGCGTCCTCGCGCTGCTTCTTGCGGATCAGGTCCGCCTCGTCCAGGGATTCGATGACGTAGCGCAGGCCCTTGGCCGCCTTGCGGACCTCGTGCAGGCTCTCCGCGGCTTCCTCGGGCTCGGCCTCCTCCACGGCGCGGCGGGCCGGCTCGATGCGCTTGCGGTAGCGCTCATCCAGGGTCTCCATCATGTGGGTCCCCAGCTTCTTGGCAGAGAGGTCCTCCGCCCACCCGCACAGCTGCGGGCGGCGCACCAGGGACTCCAGGGCGGCCAGCACGTCGCGGTAGCCCTCGGAGTCCAGGACCGCGTACCCGCCGCGCAGAGCGGCCTCCCGGTCCTCCTCGAGCAGCTGGCTCAGCTGGCGGCGGGCCTTGCGGGTCAGCTCCGCCCACTGCTCCGCGCGCATCAGCACCTCCCCGACGACCTCCAGGTCCCGGGCCGCGCCCAGCGCCTCGCCGGCCTCCTTCAGCCCCTGCGAGACGGTCTCGTCGAACTCCGGGTCCAGGCCGCCGCGCAGGGCCCGCAGGATCGAGCGCATGGTGCGCAGGCGGATGCGCATCTGGTGCACCGAGTCCTCCACGCCCGCGCGCACCGCGACGTCGAGGATCCGCAGATCCGCGAGCACCGGGCCGGCCAGCTCCGCCACGAGCCGCTGGCCGCCGGTGAGCTGCTGCTCCTCCGGCTCCGACTCCGACGGCTCCGGAGCGGAGGCGATCCCCGCCTTCTCGTCGAAGGCCGCGTCCTGACCGAGCGCGCGGGCGATCTTGGCGACCGCGGTGGACCTGCTCGCTCCGGCCTCCTTCAGGATCTTGCGCACCCGCTTGAAGATCTTCTCCTGGCGCTTCTCCGAGAGCTCGGGATCGGTCAGCTCGACCTCCCACTCCCGCCAGGTGCGCTCCTGCCCGGTGCGGTGATCCACGGAGCGCACGACGTCGTCGGCGAACTCGGCCACCTCCCGCCCGTCCTCGTCCAGCACCGCGGTGCGGGTGCGGCGGGTGGCCAGGTGCGCGATCGGCTCCAGCTTCCGGCCCAGGGTCAGGGCGCTGACCAGGTCCCGGGCCGCTGCGGGCATGCTCGTGCGGTCCTTGAGCAGCGGCACGTGGATCTCGTGGCGGCGCCCGTCCAGGGTGAACTTGACGTGCCAGCCCTCGTCCGGGCCACCCCGGCGACGGCGCAGCACGGTGCTCGCGGCGGCGAGATCCCGCGCGGCGGTGTCGTAGTAGGTCGCGTCCAGCTCGTCCACCGCGGTGGTTCCCGGGCGCAGCCGCTTCAGGGCGGACCAGTCCGGGTGCGCCTCGGCGGGTGCTTCGTACTTGCGTTCGATCTCCACGTGCGAGGTGCTCATGGCTGAGGGCTCAACTCCTGGGGTCTCAGGCGCGGCGACGGGTCAGCACATCGTCCAGGTCCAGGGCGCCGCGGCCCTTGGCCTCGGCCTCGGCGAGGCTGCGGGTGGTGCTGCGCGGGGCGGCGGGCTGGCTCAGCGGCGCCGGAGCGGGCCGCTGAGCCTCAGGGGCGTCCATGTAGGTCGGCCGCGGCACCGCGACCGGCTCCCAGGTGGCATCGCGAGGCACGAAGTCCCCGTGGCCGGCGGCGACGCGGCGGGCCTGCTCCCGCAGCATCTCCCGCTGCGCGCGGGCGTCCTCGGCGGACGAGGCCGCGGCGCCGGAGGGCGTCGGACCGGAAGCGGTCTCCCGGGTCGCCTCGGCGGGCGCGGCGCTTCGGGCCTCACCGGACTGCAGGTCGAAGGGCTCGGCCGCGGTACGCGCGGACGGACGCGAGGCCCCGGCGTCGGAGGCGGTGCCGGTCGGCAGATCCTCGACCTCGCGCACCGGGCGGGTGCGCACGGTGGTCCTGGTCCGCTCGGTCAGCGCGAGCCAGCGCAACCCCGCCAGGCACCCGATGCCGAGGATCAGCAGGAACGCCGGCAGCGGCCAGGTCAGGGCGGTGAACGGCGCGAGGACCAGGCCGATCAGGCCGAGGGCCAGGCAGGCCAGGGCACCCAGGGCGACCCCGACGCGCCCGCGGCGCAGCCCGGAGCCGGTCGCGGGGGCGGAGGAGGCGGCGGAACGGGTCCGCCGCGGCACGGTGACGCCGTCGCGACGGGGCTGCTCGGCCTCGTCGGCCTCAGGCGTGAGCACGGCGCCTTCTGGGGCGGGGGGCGGGGTACTGATCATGTCGTTCCTTTGACGCAGTAGCACGGGGTCCCGGGGGAAGGCGGGGTCCGGTCTCTCCTCGAGCACGTCCCGGGCGAGCACCTGCGCGACGACGTCGGGACGCCGTCGGCGGTCGAAGCCGTAGGCCCACTTCAGGAGCAGGGCGACGGCCAGGACCAGCAGCACGCCGGAGGCGGAGAACACGGAGGATGACACATCCGGGAGTCTACCGCCTGCGGCGCGCGGTTTCGCGCTCGTCCACAGCAGTCGCTCCCGGAGAGGACGAGGGCCGCCGTCGGCGTGCGACGGCGGCCCTGAGCCTTCAATCCTGGGGCAGCTCGGCCACGAAGTCCTTGAGCCAGGAGCGCAGCCCGGGCCCGAGGTCCTCGCGCTCGGAGGCGAGGATGACGTTGGCCTTGAGGTAGGAGAGCTTGTCTCCGGTGTCGAAGCGGCGGCCCTTGAACACGACGCCGTACATCCCGGCGCCCTCCCCCTCGGCCTGGCCGAGGGTCTGCATCGCGTCGGTCAGCTGGATCTCCCCGCCGCGCCCGGGAGGGGTCTGCTCCAGGACCTCGAAGATCCGCGGGTGCAGCACGTAGCGGCCGATCACCGCGAGGTTGGACGGCGCCTCCTCCGGGGAGGGCTTCTCCACCAGGCCGGTGACCCGCACGTACTCCTCACCCTCTACGGGCTCCACGGCGGCCGCACCGTAGGCGCTGATCTGCTCGCGGGGGACCTCCATGAGGGCGACGACGCTGCCGCCGGTCTTCTGCTGGGCCGCGATCATCCGCGTCAGCAGATCCTCCTTCTCATCGATGAGGTCATCGCCGAGCAGCACGGCGAAGGGGTGATCGCCCACGTGGGTCTTGGCCCGCAGCACCGCGTGGCCCAGGCCCTTGGGGTCCCCCTGGCGCAGGTAGTGCAGCTCGCCCAGGGCGGTGGCCTGCTGAACGGAGGCCAGCAGGTCGTCCTTGCCGGACTCCTTCAGGGAGGCCTCCAGGTCCGGGACGCGGTCGAAGTGGTCCTCCAGGGCGCGCTTGGAGCGCCCGGTGATCATGAGGATGTCGTCCAGCCCAGCGGAGACCGCCTCCTGCACGACGTACTGGATGGCCGGACGATCCACGACCGGCAGCATCTCCTTGGGGCTGGCCTTGGTGGCCGGCAGGAATCGCGTGCCCAGACCGGCCGCCGGGATGACGGCCTTGGTCACGGGCTTCGGTGAAGTATTTTCGGTCATATCGTTACCTTAGCCGAGTCCACCCGCGCGAACCCGTGGATGACCTGGGCGCCCGGCCAGCATCCGCTGTGCCTGCCCGCCCCCGTTCCGGTTCCGCTCCCGGACCGGCCCCGACCGAGGATGGAGGACCCGATGGCACCGAGCGGCCCCGAGGCGCAGCTGGCCCGGGCCAAGCAGGACCTGCGCGCGGAGCTGGTGCGCCGGCGTCGGCGGCGCGGAGCCGGTCCGGATGCCGCGGTGCGACGCCGAGAGCTGGGCCTGCGCTGGGCCGAACACCTGGAGGCGCTGCTGCGCCGCCTGCCCGACGGGGCGCTGATCGCGGCGTATCTGCCCACCGACACCGAGCCTCCCCTGCTGCCCGCCCTGGCGGGCGCCCACGCGGCCGGGCACCGGGTGATCGCCCCGGTGAGCCTGCCGGGACGGCGCCTGGACTGGGTGCGGTGGGAGCCGCAGACGCCGGTGCGCACCTCGGCGTTCGGGGTGGCCGAGCCGGTGGGGCAGCGGCTCGGCCCGGAGGCCTTCGCGGCGGCCGACGTGCGCCTGATCCCCGCCCTGGCCGTGGATGGGCGGGGCGTGCGCCTGGGTTGGGGCGGGGGCTTCTACGACGCGGCCCTGGCCGCCGCCCGGGCCCGCGATGCGCAGGCCCTGGAGATCGGCGTCGTGTTCCACGACGAGCTGCTGCCGGCCGGGGCCGTGCCCGCGGGGCCGCACGACGTCGCGGTGCCGCTGGTGTGCACCGAGCGCGGCCTGCTGCGCCGCACGGATCGCGGGTGGGTGCCGGCGGACTAGAATCGTGCGCGGCCACCGCGCCGTGTCACCGCTGATCGCCTCGTCAGGAGTCCCGTTCCCGTGCCCGTCTACGCCTACGAATGCAAGAGCTGCCACCACGCCTTCGACATCCGCCAGTCCTTCGATGACGAGGCCCTGACCCGGTGCCCCGCCTGCGGTGAGCAGACCCTGCGCAAGAAGTTCGGCACCGTCGGGGTCACCTTCCGCGGCAGCGGCTTCTACAGCACCGACTCCCGCGGCTCCTCCTCGTCCTCCGGCTCCTCGCAGGACTGACCGGGCCGCCGGACCTGGGGACCGGGAGGCAGCACCCCGTTCCCGCTCCACAGCCGCCCCGTGTCCCCGCGCCCGCGACGCCGGATCGGCGGGCCCGGTGGGCCAGGCTGGGGGCATGTCACCGCTGAGTCTGCCGCGCCGAACCTCCTCCCGCGCCCGGGTCGTGCCCTGGGGCATCCGCTGGCGCTCCCGCATCACCCGCCGGGCCCGCACCCTCGGGGTGCTCCTGCTGATCGCCGGGGCGCTGAGCACCCTGCTGCTGCCGCGCGGCCCCGCAGCCGAGGGCGGTGCGCAGGTGCTGGTGGCCGCCGGGGATCGGCCGGTGGGGCACGTGCTCACCGCCGAGGACCTGCGGATCGTGGACGCCGCCGGGGGCTTCGCCGAGTCCGCGGATGCCCCGGATGCGCGGGGCCTGCGGGAGGAGCTGGAGGGCGCCGCACTCGCCGTGCCGGTGCGCTCCGGCCAGCAGCTGGCCTCCGGGATGGTGCTCGGTCCCGATCTGGCCGAGCACCTGCCCGAGGATCTGGTGGCGACGTCGGTGCGGGCCAGAGATCCCCAGGCCCTGTCCCTGCTGCGCGTCGGCGGTCCCGTCACGGTCATCGGCGCGAGCGCCGAGGGCGCCGGAGTGGAGGTCTCGGGAACGCTTCTGTGGGCTCCGCGCGGCGCGGCCGAATCAGCCGGCGGGCTCGGCGGCGGCGAGGACCCGGCATCGCGACTCGCGCTCGTGGCCGTCACCCCGCAGGATGCCCGGCGCCTGGCCGGGCTCAGCGGCGAGGCCACGGTGGTCATGGGTGCCGCGGACGAGCCGAGTCCGGAAGCCCCGGAGACCTCCGCCGAGGCGCCCTGAGCGCGCGCCGTCCAAGACCGAGACGACGGAGCACCGGCCCGAGGGGCACCGGAAAGCAGAGAGACGCCGCGGCGCCCTGCCCGTCGGGCGTCGCAGGGGTCACCCCCGGGGAAGGCGCTTCAGCCCCAGTGCGGCGGGCGCTGCTCGCGCAGCCACCGCCCCCGGGCGTCCTCCGAGCCCTCCCGATTCTCCCCCGACACGCCGGTCCCCCGGCTCGAACCCGCCTCGGTCTGCCGGGCCGAGAACCCGGCCAGGCGCTGCGGCTCCCCCTGGCTCACGGTGGTGCCGCCGGTGGCCCGGCGCGGACCCCGATGCCGGATCCGGCGGGGCCCGCGGGGGTCACTCATCGTCCTGCTCCCCGTCGTCGACCGCCGGCTCCAGGCCGAGCAGGCCGAGGATCCGATCGGCCACCCGCTGGGGATCGGCGAACACGTCCACGGCCCAGACGGGTGCGGGATTCCAGCCGGTGGACTCCATCCGCTCCGGGCGCAGCCGGGAGCGCTCCCGCACGGACAGCGCCGCGTAGTCCCGGGTGCCGTCCGAGATCAGCCCGACCGGGAAGCGCAGGTCCTCGGCCCGCAGGCCGCCGCGGGTGCCCTGCCCCGCGGTGCGCTGGCGGGGGCTGGGCACCGCCCCAGCGGAGAGGGACTCCCGCCCGGAGGTCGCGACGGCGTCGACCTCCTCCCCCGGGCTCACGCGCACCTGCGCCCCGCCGACCCGCAGACGCCGGGCCAGATCCGCCAGCAGCCAGTCCGCGGCCTGCTCCTCCTCCCGCGGATCCACCACGGACAGGAACGCGCTGGAGGAGGCGGCCGGGCCCTCCTCCGGGCGTCCTTGCGTCTCGCGGGCCCGCTCGGCCTCCTCCTCGCGGCGACGGCGCACCCGCCGCATCAGCTCGAGGAGATCGGGCATGCCCCCGCGCAGCGCCGAGGCCTCCAGGCGCTCGACGTCGAAGGAGGTGACGATCCGGGTGTGGAAGCGGGCCGCGGTCACGGCCATGACGAAGCGCTGGGGCCCGTGCTCCTGGGCCAGCTGCCCGAAGTGCTCGGGTCGGGATCCGGCCTCCGGAGCCACCCCGAGGCTGAAGATCACCCGGTCCCGGCGCAGCCCGGCGGCCCGGGCCAGGTCCAGCACCCGGAAGGGCTCGCGCCCGGGCCGGAAGAACCCGGCCAGCTCCGGGTGGCGGCCCAGGCCGTAGCGGACCCCCTCGGCGATGCGCGCGGCGTGCCGGGGGCTGGCGGTGATCACCGCGAGGGACTGGCGCGGGTTGCGGGCGGCGTGGTCGAAGACCATCTCCACCACGGCGCGCACCTCCGCGGCCGGGGAGTCGATCAGCGGGGCCCCGAGCCGGTCATCGGCCCGGTCCGGGTGCACCACGTCCACCCGCAGGGACCGGACGGGACCCACCAGCTCCTCGCCGTAGGGCAGGGCCCGCAGGGCGCCGTCGTAGCGGGTCTCGTTCAGGTGCTCCAGCAGCGCGGGGTCCCGGCAGTCCTGCACCCGGGTCAGGGTGCGCTGCGGGAGGATCCGGGAGAGCACCTCCAACGCGGATTCCACGGGCTGATCCGTGGGCTCCTGCTCCGCACCCAGGGTCGGGGAGACGACGAAGGGCTGCGGGTACCCGGCGTGCACGTCGCCGAAGGCGATCACCTGCTCGGTGCGCGCCAGAGCCGCCAGGCAGGCGCCCAGCGGGGTGGACTCGGCATCCAGGATCACCACGGCGTCCACCGCGGCCTCCGGCGGCAGGGTCCTCCCGACGGCGAAGGGACTGGCGCACCACACGGGCTTGAGCCCCGCCAGCACCTCCGGGGTGCGCTGCAGGTAGGTGCCCAGCGGGGCCGGGGCGCCCTTGAGCAGGCGGCGCAGCTCCCGGGCCTGCACGGGGCGCCGGTTGATCCGGCGCTGCCAGCCGCGGGCGATGCCGTGGCGCACCCGCGCCGGCCCGGAGGCCACGTGCGCCAGGTCCGCGCGGCGGAAGGCGGACTCCCAGGCCGCCAGCCGCTCGCCGGTGACCAGGGCCGTGTCCGGGTGGTCGAGCATGATCTCGAAGGCGGACTGCCACCAGGCCAGCTCCAGCTCGTCCGCGACGCGCCGGCCCGGGACCTCGCGCCGCTCCAGGTCGGCCAGCAGCTCCTGCAGCCCCTTGCCGCGCAGGACCGCCAGCAGCCGCTCCCGCTCGGGCAGGGTGTCCAGCAGAAAGCGGTCCCCGGCCATCTCCTCCAGCACGCCGACCAGCTGCTCCACGGGCAGCTCGGGGTAGTCCCGGCGAGCGGGGCTGTCCTCCATGACGATCTCCAGGCCCGCCAGCTCCTCGCCCAGGTGGCGCTGGGTCGCGACGAGCCCGTCCAGCTCCTCCGGCACGCTGACCTGGCGATCGTCGACGGCGTCGGCGCGCCACTGCTCGCGCTGCTCCTGGACCTTCACCAGCGCCCGGTGCAGGTCCGCGATGTGCACCTGGGCCAGGATGTGCTCCTTGGCGGCCCGGCGCAGCCGGGAGCGCTGCATCGCGGACATGTCGATGCCGCGTTCCCGCCGCCACCCGGCCGAGGCCGTGGCCGCGATGAGGTCCGTGACGGGCTCGGCGAAGACCTCCGGGCGGAAGCGGGTCAGGGACTCCCGGATGCCCTGCAGCAGCTGCAGCTGCTCCTCCCACCGGCGCAGGCTGGCGCCCGGGCGCAGGCCGACGGACTCGAAGGCGGCCGCCACGGCCCGGGAGTGATCCCGCGTGGTCTGCAGCAGGTGGCGCACCAGGGCCCGGGCCTGCTGGGTGTCCTCGGCGCTGACCAGGCGAGCCCCGTACCAGGGGGCCTTGCGGGTGGCCGGGGAGAAGGCCCGCAGCTCCGCGGCCCGCTCCAGCTGGGCCACCGTCTCCCGGCGGTCCACGGTCGCATCCAGGACGGCGCGGGTGAAGCGCACGCGCGTGGCCGGGGCCGGATCCTTGGCGGTCAGCGCCGCGAGGGTCTGCATGGCCTGATACGGGGTGATGTCCCAGCGCTCCTCGCGCCGGTGCAGGGAGCGGACATGGCGGCGCAGGTTCTCCCGGGTGCGCACCAGCTTCTCCCGGTGCTCCTCCAGGCGCGGCGCCTCGCTGCGCTCCACCTCCACGAGGGTGCGCACCAGGTCCGCGCTCAGCTGCTCCGGCTCGACCTGCGCCTCCAGCTCCAGCAGGTGCTGCCCCAACCCCAGCTCCCGGAGGCGGGCGACGGCGCTGGCGAGGCTCTCGCGCCGCTCGGCCAGGACCAGCACGGAGCGGCCCTGTTCGGTGAGGGCGGCCACGGTGTTCACGGCCGCGCGCAGGGCCCCGGTGCCGGCGGGGGCGGTCACCGCGAGGGACTCCCCGGCCCGGGCCAGCTGCAGGATCTCGGAGACGTCGTCGTCGGCGTCCTCGACCAGCACCTCCTCGGCCGGGTCCAGCTCATCCGGGTCGACGACGCGGTGGCGCAGGGCCCGGGGCTGACGCGGGGCGTCCACCTGGGCGCGGTTGAGATCGGACAGCTCCCGCAGCAGCCCCGAGGCCCCCCGCTCGGGCAGGGGCCCGACCGTGTCGGAGAGATCCGCGAAGGTGGAGACCACGGTGGTCGCCTCCACGTGCATTCCGGGCACCCCGGCGGCCACGGCGCGCAGCGCCTCGAAGACCGGCTCCGGGGTCAGGCGGGAGCCGGAGGTGGCCTTGGCGGGCAGGCCCGCGGCCTCCAGGTCCACGCCGTGGGCCCGGCGCAGCACGCGCACCAGGGCGGGATTCAGCCGGGCGCCGCCGCTGATGCGCAGGTCGAAGTCCTCGCCGTCGGGGTGCGGGGTGATGCTCACCGGGGCCAGCACAACGGGGGCGATGTGCCGGCGCTGGGCGCCGGTGCGGGCATCCCGGGTGATCCAGGAGGCGGTGCCGGCGGCGAGGAATCCCACGGAGAGCCCGTGCTGGGCGTCCAGCTCGACGGTCTTGGCGCGGATCGCCTGGGCCGAGCGCATGCCGGCGGACAGGGCCGTGCGCTCGCGCAGGATGGTGGACAGACGCGTGCGGCGCCCGGCCAGCAGCTGGGCGTAGCCGGAGGGGTTGGAGGTCGTGAAGTCGATGTGGACGTTGTCCACCAGGTTGAAGTCCAGCAGCGCATCCGGGCCGGTGTAGGCGTCCACCTGCCGCAGCCACGGGTCCAGGATCAGGCGGTCGTCCTCGGCCGCGGCCGACGACGACGCGGGCTCGGTCTCTGCGTCCTCCGCGGCGTCCTGCCCGGGGGCGGACGTCGGCTCCGGGGCCGATGCCGCCTCGACGTCGGGTCTCTGCTCGGTCCCCTCCCCGGCGACGTCGGTCTCCGGGGCCTGCGGGGCCGGGCGGGCGTCGGCGGCCCGGTCCGGTGCCTCGGCGGTGGCCGGGGGCGCGCCCCACGGCAGGGGGTGGCCCGCGGGGGTGGTCTCCGGCTCCCGGGCGGATGCGGCGTCTCCGGTGGCTGGCGGCTGGGTCACGGTGCCTCGGTCTCCCGTCGGTGGATGGGGCGGTGCTCGCGGGCGCGTGGGCGTCCGCACACCGATTCTAGGCGCTGGGCCCGCGGGTGCGCGCGGTGGGCGCGGTGGGCGCGGAAACGCGCACGGGCCCCGGGGCCGCCGTCGAAGGCGGCCTCGGGGCCCGCACCGTCCGAGCCTGGCCGCAGGCTCATTCCCACTCGATGGTTCCCGGGGGCTTGGAGGTCACATCCAGCACCACCCGGTTGACCTCCTCGACCTCGTTGGTGATCCGGTTGGAGATCCGCGCCAGCAGGTCGTAGGGCAGGCGCGACCAGTCCGCGGTCATCGCGTCCTCGGAGGAGACCGGGCGCAGCACGATCGGGTGACCGTAGGTGCGCCCGTCGCCCTGCACCCCCACCGAGCGGACCTGGGAGAGCAGGACCACCGGCATCTGCCAGACCTCCTCGTCCAGCCCGGCCCGGGTCAGCTCGGCGCGCGCGATCGCGTCCGCGGCGCGCAGGATCCGCAGGTTCTCCCGGGTGACCTCCCCGATCACCCGGATCCCCAGGCCCGGGCCCGGGAAGGGCTGGCGGGCCACGATCTTCTCCGGCACGCCCAGCTGCCGCCCGATCGCGCGCACCTCGTCCTTGAACAGGGTGCGCAGCGGCTCCACGAGCTCGAACTGCAGGTCCTCCGGCAGCCCGCCCACGTTGTGGTGGGACTTGATGTTCGCAGCACCCTCGCCGCCGCCGGATTCGACGACGTCGGGGTACAGGGTGCCCTGGACGAGGAAGCGGATGTCCTCGGCCGGGCCCTCGATCTCGGCGACCAGCTTGCGCTGGGCGTCCTCGAAGGAGCGGATGAACTCCCGGCCGATCGTCTTGCGCTTGGTCTCCGGGTCGGTGACCCCCTCCAGGGCGGAGAGGAAGCGCTCGGACTCGTCGATGGTCACCACGCGGATGCCCATGGTCTCGGCGTAGTCCTGCTCGACCTGCTCCCGCTCGCCCTCGCGCAGCAGGCCGTGGTCGATGAAGAAGCAGGTCAGCTGGTCCCCGACCGCCCGGTGCACCAGGGCCGCGGCCACGGAGGAGTCCACCCCGCCGGACAGCGCGCAGATGACCTTCGCGTCCCCGACCTGGGCGCGGATGCGCTCCACCTGCTCCTCGATGACGTTGCCGGTGGTCCAGGTGGGCTCCAGCCCGGCCACCTCGAACAGGAAGCTCTCCAGGACCTGCTGGCCGTAGTCGGAGTGCCGCACCTCCGGGTGCCACTGCACCCCGGCCAGGCGCCGGTCCGCATCCACGAACGCGGCCACGGGGGCCCCGTCGGTGGTGGCCAGGACCTCGAAGCCTGCGGGGGCCTCGGTCACGGAGTCGCCGTGGCTCATCCACACGTTCTGGGTCACCGGGGTGCCGGCCAGGAAGGAGGCGCCGCCGCTGAGCGTGGCCTGGGTGGCCCCGTACTCGCGCAGCCCGGTGCGCGCGACCGTCCCGCCCAGCGCCCGGGCCATGACCTGGAAGCCGTAGCAGATGCCGAACACCGGCACGCCGGCCTCGAACAGGGCCGGGTCCCCCGCGGGGGCCTCGGGGGCGTAGACGCTGGCGGGCCCGCCGGAGAGGATGATCGCCGCGGGGTTCTTCGCGAGCATGTCCTGCGCGGACATCGTGTGCGGCACGATCTCCGAGTAGACGCGGGCATCGCGCACGCGGCGGGCGATCAGCTGGGCGTACTGGGCGCCGTAGTCCACGACGAGGACCGGGCGGTCCTCCAGATCACCGGCGGCTGGGGTCTCGGTGGGGGTCACACTCGTCCCTTCGGAAGGTCTTCGGGGTCTGCTTCCGACCCGGGCGGGCGCACGCGTGCGGCCGCGGGGTCGGCTCCGATCCCCCAGTCTAGGACACCCCGCCCGTGGGCCGGGGCGGGCTCGCGCGGCGGCGTCGCGGGCGGTGTCCGAGACGGATGAGCGGCGGGCGGGTCAGTAGCGGCGAGTCGCCTGCGGGTTCTCCCGCAGCTGCGCCAGGGTCTCCCGGTGGATGCGCCGCTCCACGATGAAGGACAGGAACGGCACGACCCCGCCCAGGGCCATCACGATCAGCTGGGGCAGCGGCCAGCGCATCAGCAGCCACACCCGGAAGCAGGCCAGCAGGTAAACGACGTAGAACCAGCCGTGCACGATGAGCACCCCGGTGGAGACGTTCACTCCGCCGGTGAGGTTCCCGGTCTCCCGGTTCAGCCAACCCAGGGCCACGTGCTCCCCGGTCTGGGCGTTCTGCGCGGAGGCCAGCAGATCGTAGCCGAAGCCGTAGCGGGTGATCATCTCCGCCACCAGCAGCAGCAGGAAGGTCCCGGAGATCCACGCGCAGTACTTGTAGAAGGTCAGGGCCCCGCGGATCTGGGCCTCGGTGCCGCCGAACTTGCGTCGGCCCACCCGCAGGTTCGCGGCCTGCTCGGGGCTGGCGCCGGGCGGCAGCGGCACGGTCTTGCCGTCGGTGCGCTCCACCGGGCGGGGCGCCTCGGCGGGCTGGGACGGGTCGGCGGGATGCTGGGTCATTCGGTCACCTCGTGGGGTCGGGGGACGCGGCGGCGTCGTCGAAGTAGTAGTACTGGCCGGCCTCGGCATCGTAGTAGAAGTACCGGCCGGTGGACTGCTCGTAGTAGATCCGGCCCTCCTCCCCCGCGGCCGGCGCGGGGTCGAAGAACTCCTCGGGATGCTGCCGACGCCGGTGGGAGTCCGCGAGCATCCGCCACCACAGGAACAGGGCGAAGCCGGCGAAGACCACCCATTCCGCGGCGTAGAAGATGTTGAGCCAGTTCAGGGAATCGCTGGTGTACTGCTGGGCGCGGATCGGCACCAGACCCTCATCCGGGGCGGACAGCCGGGCCGCATCCGTGAGGTGGTCCGCGCCGTCCAGGGGCAGCGACTGCCCGGCCGGCACCTCCGCATCCGCGGTCACCGGCGCCGCGTACAGGGGGGCCTGCCAGGTGTTGGTCAGCTCGGCCGTGGCCGCGCTGCCCAGGATCCGCGGGTCCCGGGAGCCTTCCGAGGAGACCGGCCCCTCGTTGGCCACCAGCCGCCCGATGACGGTCAGCTCCCCGTCCGGCTCGGCCGGGATCCGCGCGGGGTCCGCCTCGGTGGTGAAGCCGCGGGCGACGGCGACCGAGAAGGTCCCCTGCGCCCGATCCGGCTGCTCATCGGGGATGAAGCGGGACACCACCCAGTAGCCGTGCTCCCCGTCCTTGACCCGGGAGCCCACCAGCACGGAGGATCCGTGCTCGTAGTGCCCGCTGGTGCGCACCATGGCGTCCGCCTCGGAGGCGAGCACCGGCTGCAGCGGGGCGGCCACGGAGGCCAGCGGGACCACGGCCTCCTTGGCGGGGTCCGCGGAGACCTCGTGGGCCGAGGCCGAGCCGAGCTGCCACCGGCTGAGCAGCATGAACCCGGTCGCGAAGACCAGGGCCAGCAGCAGCCCCGCCAGCCAGCGGGGCGTCAGAGCGAGTTTCAGCACCCCACCACCCTATCCCGCCGTCGGCGAGCCCGCCCCTGAGCCCAGCGCCCGCGGGGCCCGTGAGACCCGGGCGCGCCATCCGCTTGCCACGCCGGGAGCGTGGTGGCAGGATGACGCTTCGTGAACGCACCCGCGGGCCCTGCACCACTGCATCCGTCGGCTCCCGCCGACTCCTCCTCCGCACCCTTCGACACCGTCTCCCTGGAGCTGCCCCACGGTCACCCCGGACCGGTGCTGCCGCTGGTCATCGCCGCCCTCGGCGTCGTCTTCGGGGACATCGGCACCTCCCCGCTCTACGCCGTGCAGACGGTGTTCACCCTGCACGACCGGTTCATCGCCCCCACCGAGGAGGACGTACTCGGCGTCGTCTCGATGCTGCTGTGGTGCCTGTTCCTCATCGTCACCCTGGCCTACATCACCTTCATCATGAAGGCCGACAACCAGGGCGAAGGGGGCATCCTGTCCCTGGCGGCCCTGATCCGGCGCAAGCTCGGCCTGCGCTCCCGACGCGCCGGCGCCGCGCTGGTGCTGGCGATCATCGGCGCCGCCCTGTTCTACGGCGATTCGCTGATCACCCCCGCGGTGTCCGTGCTCTCGGCCGTGGAGGGCCTCAGCGTCGCGGACCCGGGGCTGGAGGAGGCCGTGGTGCCGATCGCGCTGGTGATCCTCACCGTGCTGTTCCTCGTCCAGCGCTGGGGCACCGGGACCATCGGGAAGGCCTTCGGGCCGGTCATGGTCGCGTGGTTCGCGGTGCTGATCCTGCTCGGCCTGCCCCACCTCGTGCAGAACCCCGCGATCCTGCGGGCGCTGTCCCCCACCTACGCGCTGTCCTTCGCCGCGGACCGCCCGATCGTCGCCTTCGTGGCGCTGGGCGCGGTGGTCCTGGCGGTGACCGGCGTGGAGGCGCTGTACGCGGACATGGGCCACTTCGGGCGCCGGCCGATCCTGCTGGGCTGGCTGTGCCTGGTGCTGCCGGGCCTGGCGATCAACTACCTCGGGCAGGGGGCGCTGATCCTCTCCGACCCGGCGGCCATCGCCAACCCCTTCTACCTGCTGGCGCCTTCCTGGGCGCAGCTGCCGCTGGTGGTCCTGGCCACCTGCGCGACCGTCATCGCCTCCCAGGCGGTGATCTCCGGGGCCTTCTCCGTGTCCCGGCAGGCCACGCGCCTCTCGCTGCTGCCGCGGCTGAAGGTCGTGCAGACCTCCCGGGAGCAGGGCGGGCAGATCTACATGCCCACCGTGAACTTCCTGCTGTTCCTCGGGGTCCTGGCCCTGGTGCTGATCTTCCGCTCCTCCTCCTCGCTGGCCGCCGCCTACGGGCTGTCCGTGACCGGCACCCTGCTGCTGGAGTTCTCGCTGTTCCTGCTGCTGGCCCAGGCCGTGTGGGGCTGGTCCTGGCCGCGGCTGATCGCGCTGGGCGCGGTGATCGGCGGGCTGGAGCTGCTGCTGTTCGGGGCCAACGTGCTCAAGGTCCTCTCCGGCGGGTGGCTGCCGCTGCTGATCGCCTCGATCGCCGCGACCCTGATGCTCACCTGGCGGCGCGGCTCGCGGATCATGTTCGGCCGGCGCGCCGAGATGGAGGGGCCGATCGAGCAGTTCGTCGCCTATGTCAAGGAGCACCGCGTGCCCCGGGTGCCCGGAGTGGCCGTGTATCCCCACGGGGATCCCAGCACGGCGCCGCTGGCCCTGCACTCCAACGTGCAGTTCAACCACGTGCTGCACGAGCACGTGGTGATCATGACGATGAAGAACATCGGGGTCCCGCACGTGCGCCACGAGGACCGGCTGGTGGTCACGGAGCTGGGCGATCCCGGGGACGGCATCGTGCACGTGCTGTGCCGGGTCGGGTTCAACGACTCCCAGGACCTCCCGGACGCCCTGCGCCTGGCCGTGGGCCGCGCCCCGGAACTGGAGTTCGACCCGCGGGAGGCCACCTACATGCTCTCCGTGTTCCGCATCGAGCGGGGCCAGGACCGCTGCATGCCGCGCTGGCAGAAGGCCGTGTTCCGGCTGCTGGAGAAGTTCTCCGCCAACAAGACCCAGGTCTTCCACCTGCCCCCGGACTCCACCACGGTCATGGGCGCGCAGGCCGAGCTGTAGACGCCGCCCGGTCCGGCGCCGGCGTCCCAGCTCCGGCGCGCCGACGTCGACGGCCCCGCACCCGTCCCGCCCTCGGGCGGTCGGGATGCGGGGCCGTCGCAGCGGGGTCGCTCAGTAGCGCTGGCGGTGGGTCAGCACGACGTCGGAGCGCTGGAACTCCTTCAGATCCGAGTACCCGGTGGTGGCCATCGCCCGGCGCACCGCGCCCATGAGGTTCGAGGTGCCGTCCACGTGGTGGCTGGGCCCGTAGAGGACCTCCTGCAGGGAGCCGACCTGCTCCATCGGGGTGCGGGTCCCGCGCGGGAACTCCGGGTGGTGGGCCTCCGGACCCCAGTGGTACCCGCGCCCGGGGGCCTCCGCGGCCCGGGCCAGGGGCGCGCCGATCATCACGGCGTCAGCCCCCATGGCCATGGCCTTGACCATGTCCCCGGACAGGCCCATCCCGCCGTCGGCGATCACGTGCACGTACCGGCCGCCGGACTCATCCAGGTAGTCCGAGCGCGCCTGGGCGGCGTCGGAGATGGCCGAAGCCATCGCGGCGTGGATGCCCAGGGCGCGGCGGGTGGTGCTGGCCGCTCCCCCGCCGAAGCCCACCAGGACCCCGGCCGCACCGGTGCGCATCAGGTGCAGGGCCGGGGCGTAGCCGGCGGCCCCGCCCACGATCACCGGGACGTCCAGCTCGTAGATGAAGCGCTTGAGGTCCAGGGGCTCCTGATTCTGGGACACGTGCTCCGCGGAGACGGTGGTCCCACGGATCACGAACAGGTCCACCCCGGCCTTCACCACGGTCTCGTAGTGCTCCTGGGTGCGCTGCGGGGTCAGGGCCCCCGCCACCACGACCCCGGCCTCGCGGATCTGGGCCAGGCGGGCGGTGATCAACTCCGGCTTGATCGGCTCGGCGTAGATCTTCTGCATCCGGGAGGTCACCCGCGGCATGTCGTCCCGGGGCAGCAGGGAGATCTCCTCCAGGTACGGCTCCGGGTCCTCGTAGCGGGTCCACAGCCCCTCCAGGTTCAGCACCCCGAGCCCGCCCAGGCGCCCCAGGGCGATGGCCGTCTCCGGGGACATCACGGAGTCCATGGGCGCCCCGAGGATCGGGGTCGGGAAGGAGAAGGCATCGATCTGCCAGTCCGTGCTCACGTCCCGGGGATCGCGGGTGCGCCGGGAGGGGACCAGGGCGACGTCGTCCAGGGAGTAGGTGCGGCGGGCGCGCTTCCAGCGCCCGATCTCGATGTCGTTCACGGGTGTTCTCGTCCTTTCGGGCTCCGACGCCGGGCGCGGCACACCACCCGGGAAGGGGCGTGAGTGGGCCGGGTCGGAGCGGGCCTCAGCGGCGGTAGTTGGGGGCCTCGACGGTCATCATGATGTCGTGCGGGTGGGACTCCTTCAGCCCCGCCGGGGTGATGCGCACGAAGCGGCCCTTGTGCTTGAGCTCGTCGATGTCGTGGGAGCCGACGTAGAACATGGTCTGGCGCAAGCCCCCCTCCAGCTGGTGCAGCACCGCGGCCAGCGGCCCGCGGTAGGCCACCTGCCCCTCGATGCCCTCCGGGATCAGCTTGTCCTCGCCCTTCACATCCGCCTGGAAGTAGCGGTCCTTGGAGTAGGAGACGTTCTTGCCGCGGGTCTGCATGGCCCCCAGCGACCCCATGCCGCGGTAGGCCTTGAACTGCTTGCCGTTGACGAAGATCAGGTCCCCGGGGGACTCGTCGCACCCGGCGAGCATGGACCCGAGCATCACGGAGTCCGCCCCGGCCACCAGGGCCTTGCCGATCTCCCCGGAGTGCTGCAGCCCGCCGTCGGCGATCAGCGGGACGCCTGCGGGGATGGTGGCCTTGGCGGATTCGTTGATCGCGGTGATCTGGGGGACGCCGACGCCGGCGATGATGCGGGTGGTGCAGATCGAGCCCGGCCCCACCCCGACCTTCACGGCGTCGGCCCCGGCGTCGACGATGGCCTGGGCGCCCTCGCGGGTGGCGGCCTGCCCGCCGATGATGTCCACGTGGTCCGCGGCCGAGTCCTTCTTCAGCCGCGCGATCATGTCCAGCACGCCCTGGGAATGGCCGTTGGCGGTGTCGATGAACAGCGCGTCCACCCCGGCCTCGATCAGAGCCATGGCCCGGTCGTAGCCGTCGCCGAAGAAGCCGACGGCCGCGCCCACGCGCAGGCGGTCCTCCTCGTCCTTGGTGGCGTGGGGGTACTGCTCGGTCTTGGTGAAGTCCTTGACGGTGATCAGCCCGGTGAGCTTCCCGGCGTCGTCCACCAGCGGCAGCTTCTCGATCTTGTGGGAGGACAGCAGGGCGAAGGCCTCGTCCTTGCTCATCCCCTCGTGCCCGGTGACCAGCGGCATCGGGGTCATCACCTCGCGCACGGTGCGCACGGGGAACTCGGATTCCGGCAGGTAGCGGGTGTCCCGGTTGGTGATGATCCCGACCAGCGTGCCGTCCTCGTCCACGACGGGCAGCCCGGAGACCTTGTAGTGCCCGCACAGCTGGTCCAGCTCCTCGAGGGTGGCCTCGGGGCCGACGGTCACCGGCTTGGTGATCATCCCGGATTCGCTGCGCTTGACCCGATCCACGTGCTCGGCCTGGTCCTGGATGGACAGGTTGCGGTGGATCACGCCCATCCCGCCGAGGCGGGCCATGGCGATGGCCATGCGGGAGTCCGTGACGGTGTCCATGGCCGCGGAGATGATGGGGGTTTTCAGGGTGATGCGCCGGGACAGGCGGGTGCGGGTGTCCGCCTCCGAGGGGATCACGCTGGTGTTGCCGGGCAGCAGCAGGACGTCGTCGTAGGTCAGGCCGGTCAGGCCGAACGGGTCCTCGGACAGTGCGGTGGGCTGGGTCACGGGTGGTGAGCCTTTCGCTGGGCGCGGGCCGCGTCCGGGCGGGCCGAGGGGCCCGACGGCGCCCGGACGGGCACTGTGGTGTCGGTAGCCATCCTAGTCACCGAGTCCAGTCGCATGAGCTCCCGTCACGACTGCGGCGGCCGCCCCCTCCCCCAGCGCAGACGGTCGGGACGTCACTCGGCCCCGTCCTCTGCGGCCGCCCTCTCCGCGGCATCGACCCGCTCGTCGAAAGCATCCTGCATACTCCGGATGTACGTCGCCGTGAGATGGTTGTCGTCCCGGTAGGTGTAGACGTTGCCGATCACGGGCGGACACCCGCCATCGGGGCAGATCAGATCATCCATGTCCACCGCGCCGTAGCCGCCGATGCTCTGCTGCCACCCGCGCGTCGGATCCGCGGTACGGGCGGTGACATGGTCGAACACGCATTCCGACAGCCCCTGCTCGCGCTCGCACTGCGCGTGGGATCGAGCGAAGCGGGCATTGTCCCGGATGCCGATCACCTGCACACCGCGCCCGGTCCAGCGACGCACCTGCTCCTCGGTCCCGGCGCGGATGCTCTCCCCGCCCCCGCCGTATGCGGTGAAGGTCGATTGGATGAACAGCTGGTCCGGGGAGATCTCCTGGATGAGCGCCTCGGCGCGGGGCAGCCACTCCTGGCACTCCTCTGCGAACCAGTTGTCGGCGACGGTGGTGAAGAAGCATCCCACCTGACGGATGAAGATCAGATCTTCGTTGCGCTCCTGCGCCCGATGGATGAGGGAGACCATCCACTGCTCGGTGTGGGAGTTGCCCACGGCCACCACGGTCCGAGACGGATGCTCCTGGCGCACGGAGTAGAAGCACTGGTCCCGGGCCAAGCCGTGCAGCGACCATGATCCGGACTTCGCGCACGACTCCCCCAGCAGGGGCTTCGCGGTGTCCTCATTGCGCTTGGCGCTGACCGGGATCGGCGAGGCGTCAGACGCCTCCGCCCCCGCGTACAGGACGCGAGCTCCCGGATAATCCTCGATGCCCCGGGACACGAGACGCTGCTCCTGCCGGTCGATATGCGCCCACCACGCCCCCGCCGACCCCAGCCTCAGGCACAGGCACAGGCCGATGACCGCCAGGGAGCGCCAGCGCCCGGCCTCGGCCCACCGCCAGGAGCGCAGCGGCGCATCCACCCAGCGGGTCAGAGCGACGGCGCCGGCCAGCGACAGGGCCACCAGGCCGACCCCGGAGACGAACCCGGCCTTCTCCTGGCCGACGTGGGAGAGATAGAAGACCAGCAGCGGCCAGTGCAGCAGGTACAGGGCGTAGGAGTATCCGCCCAGACGCACCAGAGGACCCCAGGACAGCAGACGGTCCGCACCCCAGCGGGTGCCGGTCTGCCCCGCGAAGATCACGAGGCTGGCCGCCAGCGTCGGCCACAGGGCGATCCATCCGGGGAACGCTCCCTGCACATCCAGGACCGCTCCGCACAGGAGGATCGCCGCGACCCCGATCCACCCCAGCCCGGCCCGCACCCGGGCCGGGGCGCGCAGCAGCGGCAGCAGGATCGCCAGCAGGGAGCCCAGGGCGAACTCCCACAGCCGAGCGAAGGTGTTGAAGTACGCGGACTGCTGATCCGCACTGGTGAGGATCACCGAGAAAGCCAGCGACGCCGCGAAGACCAGACCGAACAGCGTCCCCAGCACGGCACGGGCCGGTAGGCGCAGGCCCCGGATGATGAGGGCCCCGAGCGCGAACAGCAGGGGCCAGGTCAGGAAGATCTGCCCCTGCACGGACAGCGACCAGAAGTGGCGCAGCGGGGAGGCCGCACCGGAGTCCGCGGCGTAGTAATCCACCGCGTGGGCGATCGAGTACCAGTTCTCCCAGTACGTCAGCACCGAGACGGACTCCCGCAGGATCGGCAGCCAGCGCTCCGGACCCAGCAGCGCCCGCGTGCCGACCAGCACCAGCAGCACCGTGAGCACCGCCAGGGGCAGGATCCGTTTGAACACGTGCACCCAGTACGTGCTCAACCGCCGCCACCCGATCCGCTCCCCGCGTTCGATCCGGCGGGTGAAGGACAGCGTCATCAGGAACGCGGAGATGAACAGGAACACATCCACCCCGCCGGAGACCCGACCGAACCAGATGTGGTACGCGGCGACCAGCAGCACGGCCAGCGAGCGCAGCCCCTGGATCTCCGGCCGGAATGCCGGGGCGGGGGCAGGGGCCCGACCCGTGCCCAGCCCCACGGCGTCGCGGACGGTGGACGGCGGCTGCATGCCCGGGGCCGCGGCGGGGGCTGAGGGGATCGATGATGGCGGGGTCATGCGGAGAAAGGGGGATCCTCGACGGGGCGGCGACTGCGGAAGTGAGCGTCCCCGCTCCGAGCGGGGGCAAACCCTCACATCCTAGCCGAATCGGGGCTTCCGGCTCGGCAGCCCCGTCCCCCTCCCCACGGGGTTCCGACCTGAGCGCACCGGCTCCGCGGCCCTCGCCTCCGGGCTGATGCGGCGGACGGAACGCGCGATCCCCGCCGCCGGAGGCCCCGGTTGGACGGGGCATCGGGCGACGGGGATCGCGCGGAGACGGGCCCGCGCATCACGGGACCCGGAGGGAAGAGGCTAGTCCTCGTCCTCCTCCTCGGGCTGATCCACCACCAGGGTCTCGGTGGTCAGCACCAGGGAGGCGATGGAGGCGGCGTTCTCCAGGGCGGAGCGGGTGACCTTGACGGGGTCGATGACCCCGGCCGCCACCAGATCCTCGTACTGCCCGGTCGCGGCGTTGTAGCCGTGGCCGACCTCCTGCTCCGCGACCCGGGCGGCGACGACGAATCCGTCGGCCCCGGCGTTCTCCGCGATCCAGCGCAGCGGCTGGTTCAGGGAGCGGCGCACGATGTCCACCGCGGTGCGGGCGTCCTCGGTGCTCAGGCCGAGGTCCTCATCCAGGGCCTTCGCGGCGTGGACCAGGGCGGAGCCGCCGCCGGCGACGATGCCCTCCTCCAGCGCGGCGCGGGTGGAGGAGACAGCGTCCTCGATGCGGTGCTTGCGCTCCTTGGCCTCGACCTCCGTCGCGGCGCCGACCTTGATGACGGACACGCCGCCGGCCAGCTTCGCCAGGCGCTCCTTGAGCTTCTCGCGGTCCCACTCGGAGTCCACGCGCTCGACCTCGGCGCGCAGCTGGGCCACGCGCTCGGCCAGGGCCTGCTCGGAGCCGCCGCCGTCCACGACGGTGGTCTCGTCCTTGGTCACGGTGACCCGCCGGGCGGTGCCCAGCTGGTCCAGGGTGACCGAGTCCAGGGTGATGCCCAGCTCGGAGGTGATGACCTCGCCGCCGGTGAGGATCGCCAGGTCCTGCATGATCGCCTTGCGGCGGTCCCCGAAGCCGGGGGCCTTCAGGGCGACGACGTCGAGGTTGCCGCGCAGCTTGTTCACCACCAGGGTGGACAGAGCCTCGCCCTCGACGTCCTCGGCGATGATGGTCAGCGGCTTCTTGGCCTGCACGACCTTCTCCAGGACCGGCATGAGGTCCTGCACGGAGGAGATCTTGCCCTGGTGGATCAGCACCAGGGAGTCCTCCAGCACGGCCTCCTGCCGCTCGGCGTCGGTCACGAAGGACGGGGACAGGTAGCCCTTGTCGAACTGCATGCCCTCGGTCACGGACAGCTCGATCTCCGTGGAGGAGCCGTCCTCGATGGTGATCACACCGTCCTTGCCGACCTTCTCGAAGGCCTCGGCCAGCAGCTGGCCGATCTGCTCGGACTGGGCGGAGATGGCCGCGACGTGCGCGACCTCCTGACCCTCGACCTCGCGGGCGTTGGCCCGCAGGCGCTCGGAGACGGCCTGCACGGCCGCCTCGATGCCGCGGCGGATCTCGTTGGGCGCGGCACCGGCGGCCACGTTGCGCAGCCCCTCGGTGACCAGCGCCTGGGCGAGCACCGTCGCGGTGGTGGTGCCGTCGCCGGCGACGTCGTTGGTCTTGGTGGCGACCTCCTTGGCCAGCTGGGCACCGAGGTTCTCGTAGGGGTCGTCCAGCTCGACCTCGCGGGCGATGGTCACGCCGTCGTTGGTGATGATCGGCGCTCCCCACTGCTTGTCCAGCACCACGTTGCGCCCGCGGGGGCCGAGGGTCACCTTGACGGTGTCGGCGAGCTTGTCCACACCGGCCATGAGGGCCTTGCGGGCGGCGTCATCGAATCGCAGCTGCTTTGCCATGGAACGTCATGACTCCTTGTCGTGAAGGGTGGATGCGGGTCTCGTGCGCGGTGCGCGCGAGACTACTTCTCGACGACGGCCAGCACGTCCCGCGCGGAGAGCACGAGGTACTCCTGGCCGGAGTACTTGACCTCGGTCCCGCCGTACTTGGAGTAGATGACGACGTCGCCCTCGGCGACGTCCACGGGCACGCGGTTGCCCTTGTCGTCCACGCGGCCGGGGCCCACGGCCACGACCTTGCCCTCCTGGGGCTTCTCCTTGGCGGTGTCCGGGATGACCAGCCCGGAGGCGGTGGTCTGCTCGGCCTCGACGGGCTGGACGACGATGCGGTCTTCCAGGGGCTTGATGGAGACGGACATGGTGGACCTTCTTCCTTGGGTTGTCGGTACGCGGCATGAGCCTGTGGGTGAGGCGAGCCAACCGTCGTCGCGGTGCCGATTGAGCGCCAGGCCCAGTTAGCACCCTGAGTGCCAGAGTGCTAAAGCCGACTCTATTCCGGGCGTTAGCAGAGGGTCAAGGCGAGTGCCAGCCTCCGCCGAGGGCGGAACCGACGCCGCCGTCCGGGGCCCGGTTAGGGTGGAGCGCGTGAGCCTCCCCAACCTCTCCCCCGCCCCGCCAGCACCCTTCGACGAGCAGGAGCTGACGCTGCTGGCCGGCCTGGACTACCGCGAGCAGGACGCCCTGGCCGCCTCCACCCGGCTGCGCGCGGCCGGACTGGACGCGGACCGGGCCGCCGCCGTGCTGACCCAGGCCAAGCTGCGCGGCGAGGCCGCGGCCAAGTTCGGACCCGAGGCCGAGCACCTGCTGCTGACCCGGCCGGGGCTGGAGCAGGCCACCCGCCGGGCCGTGGCCGAGCACCACGCCGCCCGGTTGCGCGCGGCCGGACTGGGCTCGGTGGCGGACCTGGGCTGCGGGCTGGGCGCGGACACCCTGGCCTTCGCCCGGGCCGGGCTCTGCGTGCTGGCCGTGGAGATCGACCCGCACACGGCTGCCTGCGCGGCCGCGAACCTCCGGTCCTTCCCCGACGCCCGGGTGCTGGTCGGCGACGTCGAGCAGCTGGAGCCGGGGCAGCTGAGGTGCCCGGACGGCGGCGCGATGACGGCCCTGTGGCTGGATCCGGCCCGCCGGGAATCCGGCCGCGGGCGCACCCGGCAGCGGATCTTCGACCCCGAGGCCTTCTCCCCGCCGTTCTCCGTCATCCGCCGCCTGGCCGCGACCGGCGTGCCGATGGGGGTCAAGATGGGCCCGGGCATGGACCGGGCCGCGATCCCCCCGGAGGCCACCGCCGAATGGGTCAGCCACGGCGGGGACGTGGTGGAGGTCGTCCTGTGGTTCAACGCCCTGGCCACCCCCGGGGTGCGCCGGCGCGCCACCGTGCTGGGACCGGACCCGCTGGTCCCGCGGGCTCTGCACGTGCTGGACTCCCCCGTGGCCGCCGAGCAGGAGCCCGCGGCCCCCGTCGGCCCGCCCGGGGCGTACCTGTACGAACCCGACGGCGCCGTGATCCGCTCCGGGCAGGTGCGAGCCCTGGCCGAGGCCGTCGACGGGCACCTGCTGGATGAGCGCATCGCCTACGTGACCTCCGATGACGCCCGAGAGCTGGACTGGGCCCGGTGCTGGCGGATCGCGGCGCGCCTGCCCCTGCACGAGAAGACCCTGCGCCGCTGGGTGCGCGAGCACGGCGTCACGTCCCTGACCGTGAAGAAGCGGGGGGTCGACGTCGTGCCGGAGCGGCTGCGCAGGCGCCTGCTGGCCGGTGCGTCCCGGGGGCCGGGGTCAGGCGGGAGGCACGCGACGCTGCTCGCGGCCCGCTGGGACGAGCCCGGCGGGGAGCAGCGGGCCTGCTTCGTCGTCGAACCCGTCTGAGCCCGCTCACCTGCTGGGATGCCGCCATCGGCCGGTGACCGGCGCGGATAGGATGAAGCGATCACGTCTGGAGGCCCTCATGCTCGAATTCGCCAGCTCCACCCAGTCCACCCTCGGCATCGAATGGGAGGTCGCCCTGGTGGACCGCGCCAGCGGCGCGATGATCGGGGCCGCGCCCGAGCTGTTCGAGGTGCTCACCGCACCTCACCGGGACCTCATCCACCCGGAGGGGCTGACCCCGCACCTGACCCGGGAGTTCCTGGCCAACACCATCGAGATGGTCACCGGCGTGAATGAGCGGGTCGGCGAGGCCGTCGAGCAGCTGGCCGGGATGGTCGAGAAGATCCGCCGCCACACCGACCCCCTGGGCGTGGAGATCTTCTCCGCCGGGACCCACCCCCTGGCCCGGTGGGAGGAGCAGGTCATCTCGGACAAGGAGCGCTACCGCAAGGTCCTGGAGCGCACGCAGTACTGGGGCTACCAGATGATGATCTACGGGGTGCACGTGCACGTGGGCGTGGATTCCCGGGACAAGGCCCTGCCCACCGTGAACCACCTGGTCAACCACTACGGGCACCTGCTGGCGCTGTCCGCGAACTCCCCGTTCTGGCAGGGCCACGACACCGGCTACGCCTCGCAGCGGGCCATGATCTTCCAGCAGATCCCGACCTCCGGGATGCCGTACCTGTTCCAGCGGTGGGAGGAGTTCGAGCAGTACACCCGGGATCTGATGGACACCGGCGTCATCGAGGAGGACTCGGAGAACCGCTGGGACGTGCGCCCGGTGCCGCGCTACGGCACCGTGGAGATGCGCATCTGCGACGGCGCCTCGACCCTGCAGGAGATCGGGGCCATGGCGGCCCTGACCCAGTGCCTGGCGGAGGAGGCCTCCCGCACCGTGGAGGCCGGCGGCACCATCCCAGTGCTGCGCCGGTGGAACGCGGAGGAGAACAAGTGGCGGGCGGCCCGCTACGGGCTGGATGCCGAGGTGATCCTGGATCCGAGCAACCGGGAGGCGCCGCTGCGCGAGGAGATCCCGCGGATGCTGGATCGGCTCGCCCCGCTGGCCGATGACCTGGGCTGCGCCGAGGAGCTGGCGGAGATCGAGAGGATCCTGGAGCGCGGCACCGGGGCCGAGCGGCAGCGGCGGGTGGCCGCCCGGCACGACGGCGACCTGCGCGCCGTCGTGCGGGACCTGACCCGCCTGACCCGCACCGGCTACTGAGCGGCGTCGGCCCGGGCCGGGTCTCAGGGCAGGCGGCTCACGAAAGGAGAATCAGGGCAGGCAGATCGAGGTGACCGGCAGGGACGGGTCCGGGGTGAAGCCCAGCCCCGTGGGGGCCGTGCCCGCCGCGACCAGGCGCGAGCCCAGAGCCGCGACCATCGCGCCGTTGTCCGTGCACAGGCTCAGCGGGGGCACCACCAGGCGCACCCCGTGCTGCCCGCAGCGCTGCTCGGCCAGGGCCCGCAGCCGCGAGTTGGCGGCCACGCCCCCGCCCAGCAGCAGCGTGCCGATGCCCTGCTCCGCGCAGGCCAGCATGGCCTTGGCGGTGATGACGTCGGCCACGGCCTCCTGGAAGGAGGCGGCGACGTCGGCCACCGGCACCTGCTCCCCGCGCGCCTCGAAGCCCTCCACGACCCGCGCCACGGCCGTCTTCAGCCCGGAGAAGGAGAAGTCGTAGCGGTGCGGCCCGGGCGCCTCGGCGCTGCCGAGGTACTTGGGCGCACTGAGCCCCCGGGGGAAGCGGAAGGCCCGAGGGTCCCCCTCGCGGGCGACCCGATCGATCGCGGGACCCCCGGGGTAGGGCAGCCCGAGGATGCGGGCCACCTTGTCGTAGGCCTCCCCGGCCGCGTCATCCAGGGTCGCCCCGAGCAGGCGGACGTCCCCGGCGATGTCGTGCACCCGCAGGATCTCCGTGTGCCCCCCGGAGACCAGCAGCGCCCCGAGATCCTCCGGCAGCCTCCCGTCCGGGCCGGTGACCGCGCCGGACTGCCCCTCCAGCAGGCCCACCCCCACGTGCGCGACGAGGTGGTTGATCGCATACAGCGGCTTGCCGGTGGCCGCGGCCAGCGCCTTGGCCGCGGCCACCCCGACCATGAGCGCCCCGGCCAGGCCCGGGCCGCCGGTCACTGCGAGCGCGTCCACCTGCCCCAGCTCGACGTCGGCCTCGGTCAGGGCCGCGTCCAGCGCGGGGATCATGGCCTCCAGGTGCGCGCGGGAGGCGATCTCCGGGATCACCCCGCCGAAGCGCACGTGCTCGGCCATCGAGGAGGAGACGGTGTTGGTCAGCAGCCGGTTCCCGGCCACGATCCCGATCCCGGTCTCATCGCACGAGGACTCGATGCCCAGCACGATCGGCTCGCGGTTCATTCCTGCTCCTCCTCGGTCTGCGGGTTCCCGGCCAGAGCCTCGGCGCCGACGGCCCCGATCGACGCCGCCCCGGTGGGGGCGGCACCGGTCGGGCCGGCACCGATCGACGCAGCACCGTCCCGTCCGGGCTGCGGGGCCAGGTCCCTCTGCATGATCACGGCGTCGGCCCCGTCCCGGTAGTAGCGGGGCCGGGTGTGCACGGCGCGGTAGCCGAGCGCCTCGTACAGGCCCCGGGCCCGGGCGTTGTCCTGGCGGACCTCGAGCATCATCCGCTGCGCCCGGGCGGTGCGGGCCTGCTCGTGCATCCGGTGCAGCAGCCAGCGCCCGATGCCGCGGCCCTCGTGTTCGGGGGCCACGGCCACGGTCTGCACATCGGCGATCTCGGCCACGGCCATCATCCCGGCGTAGGCGATGATCCGGTCGGCCTCGTCCAGGACCACGGTGTAGGCGCGGGTCGGGTGGGCGATCTCGGCGCGGAACATTTCGGCCGGCCAAGCGTCGTGCGGGAAGAGGCGGGTCTCCAGCGCGTGGACCGCGGGGATGTCCGCCGCGGCCATCGGGCGGTGGCGGCAGTCTGCGGGCAGGGCGGGGCTCATCGGGTGGCCTTCTTGCGGGCGGCGGGCACGACGGCGTCGGATTCGCGCAGGTACAGGGGGCTGGTGCCCGCGTCCAGGCTGTTCAGGCCCCGGCGCACCCCGGCCCGGGCGAGGTCCGCGGCCTGCGGGTGCGCCTGCTCCCACCCGGGCAGGGCGGGCAGCTGCTCGGGGTACAGTCCGGCGCCGCGCCCGACGACGGGCGGCAGCCGGTCCTGCCCGGTCAGGGCGGGGCCCAGCAGGTCCCGGATCCCCTCGGCCTTCCCGACCGCGGGGCCGGCCTCGCGCGCCCAGCCCCGGGCGGGGTCGGTGCGGTAGGCCGCGGCGTAGACCTCTCTGCGGCGGGCGTCGGCGGCGGCCAGGAAGGGCGCGCCGTGGACGGGCAGGTCCCGGTGGGCCGCCTCGGCCAGGGCGTCCAGGCTCATGACCCCGCGCACGGGCACCCCCAGGCCCAGCCCAGGGCCCGGGCGGTCATGATCCCGGCGCGCAGTCCGGTGAAGGGGCCGGGGCCGATGCCGACCAGGATGAGCCCCAGCGCCGTGCCGGGCACCCCGGCCTGCTCCAGGAGCCGACGCAGCCCCGGCGCGGTGGCCTCCGCGTGGGAGCGGGTGTCCTCGGTGGCGAAGGAGCCCAGCACCTCGGCGCGGCCGACGAGGTCGGGGCCCGCGGCCTCGGGGGCGCCGGCGTCGTCCGGCACGCGCAGCAGGGCGCCGCTGGCGATGGAGGAGGTGTCGCAGCTGAGGATGAGCACCCGCCTAAGTGTAGTTCCCCCTCCCGACGCACCCCCGAGGCGCGTCAGCCGCGCAGGGCGGCCTCCAGGCGCCGGGCCAGGTCCCGCCCGGCCTGCCCGGTCCAGCGGGGCCCGAACGCCGCCAGCCGGGCCCGACGCGGGTCCTCGTCGTCCTCGTCGCCCTCCACCACCGGGGCGGCCTCCCCCGTGGCCCGCTCCAGGGTCAGCTCCAGGCGAGACTCGGCCAGGTGCTCCACCAGCCCGCGCCCCCATTCCACGACGGTCACGGCCCGGTCCTGGGTGGCCTCCAGATCCAGGTCGTCCACCTCCTCGACCGAGCCCAGCCGGTAGGCGTCCACGTGCACCAGGTCCGGTCCGCCGGGCCGGGGGCCGTCGGGGTCGTTGGGGTGGATGCGGGCCAGGACGAAGGTCGGGGAGATCACGGAGCCGCGCACCCCGAGGGCCTTCCCCAGGGCGCGGGTGAAGGTGGTCTTCCCGGCGCCGAGCTCACCGGTGAGCACCAGGAGGTCCCCGGCGCGCAGCGCGGCGGCCAGCGCCCGGGCCAGACGGCCGGTCGCGGCGAGGTCGGGCAGGGCCACCTCGGTCAGCGGTTTGGGCAGTATCTCCTCTTCCCCGGGACCGGGGGCGGCGGGCCGGCTCATGCCGACTCCCCCGCCGCGGCCTCGCCCTGCCCGCGCGCCCCGTCGGCGGCCTCGGTCTCACCTTCGGCTTCGGAGCGGGGCGTGAGGTAGACCCGGTCCACGCGCGGGGAGATGCGGGTGACGATCTCGTAGTTGATGGTCCCGGCGGCCTGCGCCCACTCCTCCACCGCGGGGTTCTCCCCGGTGCCGAACAGCACGGCGGGGGCGTGCAGGTAGCCCAGGGCGGGGTCGCTCAGCCCGGGCTCGCCGAGGTCCACGACCATCTGGTCCATCGCGACCCGCCCCACGACCCGGAAGGTCCGGGCGGGCGCCCCGGCCGGGTGGATGCGCACCGGGCCGTGTTCGGCCACGCGGGGGACGCCGTCGGCGTAGCCGACCGGGATCAGGGCGAGGGTGGTGGGGGTCTCGGTTCGGTAGCGCAGCCCGTAGGAGACGCCCTGCCCGGCCGGGACCTCCTTGACGGAGTCCACGAAGGTCTGCAGGGTCATCGCCGGGCGCAGCCCCAGCTCCTCCGACGGGATGCCTGGGAACGGGGACAGGCCGTAGAGAGCCAGGCCCACGCGCACGGCGTCGCGCAGGATCTCCCGGTGCTGGGCGTCGTCGCCGTCGGCCAGGGCCCCGGGGGTGTTGGCCAGGTGGCAGGTCCGCGGGTTCAGGCCCACTTCCCGGGCCTGGGCGACGGCGGCGTCGAAGCGGGCCAGCTGCTCGCGGGTCTCCGGGCGGGTCGGCTCATCGGCCACGGCCAGGTGGGAGAAGATGCCCACCACCTGCACGAGGCCCTCCTGCTCCAGGGTCCTGGCCCGGGCGGCGAAGCCGGGCCAGTCGCGGGCGGTGGCGCCGTTGCGGCCCAGGCCAGTGTCGATCTTCAGGTGCACGCGCGCGGTGCTCCCGGTCTGCCGGGCGGCCTCGGCGGCGGCCTCCAGATCCCAGCCGGAGACCCCGAGCTCGACGTCGCGGGCCACAGCCGCGGCGAAGTCCGTGGCGCGGGTGTGCAGCCAGGCCAGCACGGGCGCGTCGATCCCGGCCTCGCGCAGCTCGAGGGCCTCGCGCACGTGGGCCACCCCCAGCATGTCGGCACCTGCGCGCAGGGCGGCCCGGGCCACGGGCACCGCACCGTGCCCGTAGGCGTCGGCCTTCACGACGGCGATCAGCCGGGCGGGGGCGCAGCGGCGACGCAGCACCCGGACGTTGTGCTCGACGGCGCCCAGGTCGATCAGCGCGGCCCGCTCCGGGGGGAGCTGGGCGGAATCGGCCGTGGGGAGCGTGCTGGATGAATCGGGATCGGCGGAGGGGTCGGGGCGCTGTTCGGGCTTGCTCATGCGGCCATTGTCCCACCGGTCCCCGCGCCCGCGCGCCGCACCCGGCGGGCGGTGCGCTGGACGGCGGGCAAGCGGACGCCGGGGTGTCGGTGAGCGCACCGCGGCGGCGCGCGGGCATGGCCTAGACTCGGGTGCTGTGACTGCGCCCCCGGATGCCCCACCACCCGCCGCCCAGCGCACCGTCGCCGCCGACGAGCGCGCCCCGGGATCCCGGGGGCTGGTCCTGCACGTGCTGAGCATGCACACCTCTCCCCTGGCCCAGCCCGGCGACGGGGACGCCGGGGGCATGAACGTCTACATCGCGCACCTGTGCGCCGCCCTGGCCCGCGCCGGGCATCGCGTGGAGGTCTTCACCCTGGACACCTCGCCCGACGCCGCGAGCGCCCCGTCCGTGCGCACCGCGAGCCCCGCGCCGGGACTGCGGGTGCACACCCTGGCCCTGCCCGCGGCCGCCGGGGCCGGCAAGGCGGATCTCGCCCGGCTGACCGGGGCCTTCGGGCGCGCCTGCGCCGAGGTGGCGCAGCGGCTGCCGGCCCCGGATGCGCTGCACGCGCACTACTGGCTGTCCGGGCAGGCCGCCCTGAGCCTGCGCGAGCAGCTGGGGCGCACGGCGGAGCGGCTGCCGCTGGTGCTGACCCTGCACACCACGGCCCGGATCAAGAACCGCCACGCCGGGGCCGGGGAGCCGCCGGAACCGCAGGAGCGGGCCGCGGCCGAAGAGGAGCTGCTGCGCGCTACCCAGGCCGTGATCGCCAACACCGACACCGAAGCGCGGGAGCTCGTGCAGCTGTACGGGGCGGATCCGCGGCGGCTGCACACGGTGCCCCCGGGGGTGGACGCCGCGGTCTTCCACCCGGACCCCGAGCGACCCACCTCCCCAGCGCCCGCCTCGCAGGAACCCGGATCGCAGACACTCGCCTCTCCGGAGTCCGCGCCGGAGGATGCCGCACCATCCGCGCGGGAGACGAGCGAGGACCCCGCGCCGTTCCGCATCCTGTTCGCAGGGCGCCCCCAGCCGCTGAAGGGCCCCGAGATCCTGATCCGGGCCCTGCCGGAGCTGATCCGCCGGGTCCCGGAGGCGCGGCTGGAGATCCGCGGCAGCGCCTCCCCGCAGTACCTGACGCGGCTGCGCGCGCTGGCCCGGGACGAGGGCGTCCTGGCGCGCTGCCGGTTCACCCCGGCCTGCCCCGCGCCCCAGCTCGCGTCCGCGATGCGCGCGGCCGACGTCGTGGCCTGCCCCTCCTCCTCCGAGACCTTCGGTCTGGTGGCCCTGGAGGCCCAGGCCTGCGGCACCCCGGTGGCCGCCTCCGACGTCGGCGGGCTGCGCACCGCCCTGGAGGACGGGCGCGCCGGGCTGCTGGTGCCCGAGCGTACCCCGCGGGCCTGGGCCCGGTCCCTGGCGCTGCTGGCCGAGGATCCGGCGCTGCGCGCCCGGCTGCGCGCCCGCGGCCTGGCCCACGCCCGCACCCTGACCTGGGCCGACGCCGCCCGACGCACCGCCGCGGTCTACGAGGCCGTGGTCAGCGCCCGCTGACCCCACGGTCCACGGCACATCCCCGCCCCGCCCCCCAATCCGAGCTGATCCGTTCCGATCCGATCCCCCGGCCTCATCCGCCGACCCGACGCCCCGACCCGACACCCCGAACCGGGCCCCTGACCCGATCCCCGAGCCGAGAGGACCCCGTGAACACCCCCACCCCCGCCGCCTCGACCCCGACGAGCCCCGATGCCGAGGCCGCGCTGCGTGAGCACCTGGACCGCGCCCGCATCACCGGCCGGGTGGCCACCCCGCGGGAGGACAACCTCGCCCACATCCAGGGCTTCCTGGACGGCGTCGAGCACCTGGGCTTCGGCGTGGTCCAGGACCACCCGTGGACCTGGGAGGAGGTGTTCGCGCTGATGGTGGAGAAGGTCGGGATCGACCCGGACCCGCGGCATCGAGAAGGCCAGGACACGATCGGCGCCCGGCAGTGCGTCACCGCCCTGCGCACCTACCGGCGCCTGCTGCACGAGGCCGTGGACCGCGGCGCGCGCCTGCTGTTCGCCACCGGGCACCCGGCCGGGCTCTACCCGATCTACCGGGAGCTGGCCGCGTGGGCCGAGTCCCGCGGGGCCGAGGTGGTGGGCATCGAGGAGGGCATCGCCTTCGACGGCGGGGACCTGCGCCAGATCGAGGGCGTGGTGATGTTCCAGCAGTACGGCTCCCTGGCCCATACCCACCTGCCGCAGCCGATGGACCTGGTCCTGGAGCAGCTGCGCCGCAGCCCGTCCGGTCTGCCGGATCTGGTGATCGCCGATCACGGCTGGGCCGGGGCCGCCGCCCAGGCGGGGCTGGCGACCCTGGGCATCGCCGACTGCAACGACCCGGGCCTGTTCGTCTCCGAGGCCCAGGGTCAGCTGCTGGTGGCGGTGCCGATGGATGACAACGTCCTGCCGCACCTGTACGAGCCGGTGATCCGCTACCTGACCGCACGGGACTGACGCCCGCATCACCCGGGTCCCGGGCGGGCGGGCCCCAGCGGCTCCCTATACAGAGGGGCGGGGGACGGAATCAGCGCGACCCCGCGGGGACCCCGCGGGCCGCGCGATACGGGGCGGTCGGGGACCGCCCGCGTTCCGTCCCGATCGATCACATCAGACTTCTTGGGGGAGAGGTTCCGAAGACCGTGGCACCACGCGCGCACCGGCCGCCGCTGACCGACGGCGACGTCCATCGCATGACCTGGCCGAACAAGGCCGTCCGAGTCCTGGCGGTCACCGACGCCCTGTGCATCATCCTGGCGGTGGTCGTGGCCCAGGCAGTGCGCTTCACGGACGACGGCGCCCACCTGCCCACCACCACCGGGGACTCCTCGGTCTCCTACACGCTGCTCTCGGCCTGCCTGGTGCTGGCCTGGTGGGGTGCCCTGTGGCTCGGGGGCGCGAGGAACTCCCGGATCCTGGGGGCCGGCAACGCCGAGTACATCGCGGTGGTGCGCTCATCGCTGTGGCTGTTCGCCGCGATCGCGATCGTCTCCTACGCCTTCCCGGTGCCGCTGGCCCGCGGATACGTGCTCATCGCGCTGCCGGTGGGACTGGTCCTGCTGATGCTGGCCCGGTGGGCCTTCCGCGTGTGGCTGGTGCGCCGACGCAGCAGCGGACGCGCCCTGATCCGGGTGCTCATCATCGGCGACGCCCCGTCCTCGGCGCACCTGGCCAACGTGCTGCACGGGGCCCCGGCCTACGGATACAGGCCGGTCGCGGCGTACCTGGCCGGGTCCGCGCCGGGCAGCGTGCTGGAGGAGCACCCCGAGCTGCCCATCCTGGGCTACGCCCCGGACCCGGAGCAGATCATGGCGGCGGTGCAGGAGCTGGCGATCGACGTCGTGGCCGTGTCCACCGGTCACCGGATCAAGCCCCGGCGGATGCGCCGCCTGGGCTGGCTGCTGGCCGATGAGCACGTGGGCCTGATGATGGCCCCGGCCCTGACGGACATCGCCGGGCCGCGGTTCCACACCCAGCCGCTGAACGGCCTGCCCCTGATCCACGTGGGCACCCCGCGCATGCGCGGGCCCGCAGCGGCCGTCAAGCGCCTCATCGACGTGGCGGCCTCGGGCCTCGGCCTGCTGCTGCTCTCGCCCCTGCTGCTGGTGCTGGCCCTGCTGGTGAAGGCGGACTCCCCCGGCGGGCCGGTGCTGTTCCGCCAGGAGCGGGTCGGCTATCAGGGCGAGCCCTTCCGGATGCTGAAGTTCCGCTCCATGGTCCCGAACGCGGAGCAGCTCAAGGCCCAGCTGATGGAGCGCAACGAGGGAAACGGCGTGCTGTTCAAGATGGCCGACGACCCGCGGATCACCCGGGTGGGTCGGTTCATGCGCCGGTACTCCCTGGACGAGCTGCCGCAGCTGTTCAACGTGCTGCGCGGGGACATGTCCCTGGTGGGTCCGCGCCCGCCGCTGCGCGAGGAGGTGGAGCACTACGAGCAGGACGTGCACCGGCGGCTGCTCGTCAAGCCCGGCATCACCGGGCTGTGGCAGGTCTCCGGGCGCTCGGACCTGTCCTGGGAGGAATCCACCCGCCTGGACCTGTACTACGTGGAGAACTGGTCCGTGCTCTCGGATCTGCTGATTCTGCTGAAGACCGTGCGCGCGGTGGTCGGCAAGGACGGGGCCTACTGACCCGCGGCCAGTCGGCCCAGCACCCCGGGGATCCGCTCGGCGGCCACCGTCGGCGGCACGGGCCCGGGCGCGGCGGTGGAGATCCCGCGCTGCACCAGCAGCCCGGCCGCGGCCACGGCGGCCCATTCCCCGTCGGCGCCGTCGGCCCGGCCCGTCTCGACTCTCGCCCGGTGCGCGGCCAGTCCCGCCCCGAGGATCCCGGAGAGGGTGTCCCCGGAGCCCGCGGTGGACAGCCATGGGCTGTTGCCCCGGTGGGCCCACACGGCGCCGTCCGGGGCCGCGACGAGCGTCGTGGTGCCCTTGAGCAGCAGGGTGCCGCCGAGCACCTCCCGGGCCGCGCGCACCCACACGAAGGGCGCTGCCTCGATCTGGGCGCGGTTCGGGGAGGTCTGCACGTCCTCGCCCTCGGCCAGCCCGGCCTCCCGGGCGGCGCGCACCAGCCGCCGCCCGCGCTCCGGGGCCAGCCGGGCCACCCACTCGAGGGCCTGAGCCAGCTCCCCGGCGTGCGGGGTGAGCAGCACGTGCGCGGGGGCCGGGTCGCCGTCGGCGGCGCGGTGGGCCAGCATCTCGATGGCCGCGGCGTCGGCCAGCACCGGCACCCCGGCGTCCAGGGCCTGGTCGACCTGAGCCTGCTGGGCGCGATCGGTGGCCCCGGAGCCCACGGCCCAGGCCTGCACCCGGTGAGCCCCGACGTGCTCGCTGCGCACGGCCTCGGGGGTGCTCACCGCCAGCGCCGAGGCCAGGGCGTCCCCGCCGACGAAGCGGACCATCCCGGCCCCGGCCCGCACCGCCGCGTGCACGCACATCAGCCCGGCCCCGGGGTACTGGTCGGATCCCACCACGGTGCCCAGCACGCCGCGGGAGTACTTCTGATCCCCCTCCCCCGGCACGGACCAGTACCGGGGGAAGTCCGCATCCTCGGCCTCGCGCAGCGCGGGGGCGGGCAGATCCGCCCCGATGCCGAGGTCCGCGCAGCGGATCCGGCCCACCAGGGAGGGTATCGGGGTGGCCAGCAGGCCGGTCTTGATGCCGATGAAGGTCACGGTGGCGTCCGCGGCCAGCACCGGCCCGGCGACGGCGCCGGTGGTGGCATCCAGCCCGGAGGGCACGTCGCAGGCCAGCACCAGCGGGCGGGTCCGATGCCCGGTGCTCCGGTCCCGGGTGCTCCGATCCCCGGCGCTCTCCTGGATCCGCCGGACCAGCTCGGCCGAGGCCTCGCGCAGCCCGCCGCGACCGCCGGTGCCGAGCATCCCGTCGATGATCAGGTCCGCGCCGGCTGCGGCCCGGGCGCCCTCCTGCGCGCCGGCCTCGCTCAGCGTCAGGACGAAGCCGCCGGCACCGCGCAGGGCGGCCAGGCCCTCCTCGTGGGCCTCGGAGCCGGTGAGCACCGCGGTGACGCGGGCGCCGCGGGCGCGCAGCAGGGCACCGGCGTGCAGGGCGTCCCCGCCGTTGTTCCCGGAACCGGCCAGCACCACGACGTCGGCGCCGTAGGCCCCGGAGGTTCGGTGCGCGAGCATCCGGGCGGCCTCCGCGGCCAGGGCATGGGCGGCGCGGGCCATCAGGGGCGCCCCGGCGGCCAGGTGGGGCTTCTCGGTGGCGGTGATCTGCGCGGCGGTGTAGGCGTTCAGGACCATGTGGACTCCTCCCAGCGGCGGGCTAGCTCCAGCTCGTCGGGGCTCAGGTGCTCGGCGATCACGGTGGCGACCGCGACCCCGGCGTCGTGGGTGATGGACAGGTGCCAGCGGTTGATGCCCAGCCGCTGGGCGGTCTCCTGCACGGTGCCGGTGACCACCAGGCGCGGGGCGCCGTCGGCGTTCTTGCGCACCCAGCAGTGCTTCCAGATCATCCCGGGCGGGGCGTGCAGGGTCTTGGCGACGGCCTCGCGCACCGCGAAGCGCCCGGCCAGGGTGTGGGCGGGCAGCTCGTGCTCCTCGGGGGTGAACAGTCGATCCAGCAGGCGGGGGGTGCGCTCGATGATGCGGCGGAACCGCTCGATGTCCACCACGTCCACGCCGGTGCCCATGATCATCGGTGCCCTCCTTGCGGGGTCGGTGCCGTCCCGGGTCCCGCCCGGGGTGGTGCTGCGGATGCGACGGCGCCCGCCGCACGGGTCTCGCGCGGCGGGCGCCGTCGGGGGTGTCGCCTCGTGGGGGTCCGGCTACTCCACGGTCACGGACTTGGCGAGGTTGCGCGGCTGGTCCACGTCGTAGCCCTTGGCCGCGGCCATCGCGCAGGCGAAGATCTGCAGGGGCACGGTGGCCAGCAGCGGCTGCATGAGGGTCGGGGCCTGGGGGATGCGGATCACGTGGTTGGCGAACTGCTCCACCGCGTCGTCGCCCTCCTCGGCGATGACGATGGTGATGGCGCCGCGGGCGCGGATCTCCTGGATGTTGGAGACCACCTTGGCGTGCAGGGAGTCCCGGCCGCGCGGGGAGGGCACGATGACGAAGACCGGCTGGCCCTCCTCGACCAGCGCGATCGGCCCGTGCTTGAGCTCCCCGGCGGCGAAGCCCTCCGCGTGGATGTAGGCGATCTCCTTGAGCTTCAGCGCCCCCTCCAGGGCCACGGGGAAGCCGACGTGGCGGCCCAGGAACAGCACGGAGCCGGCGTCGACCATGTCGGTGCCGAGCTTCTTGACCTGCTCCTCGGCGTCGATGACGGCCTGGACCTTCTCCGGCATGGCCTGCAGCTCCTCGAGCACGTCCTTGATCTCGTCGGAGTACATGTTCCCGCGCAGCTGGGCGAGGTAGAGCCCGAGGAGGTAGGCCGCGGTGATCTGGGCGAGGAAGGCCTTGGTGGAGGCCACCGCGATCTCCGGTCCGGCGTGGGTGTACAGGGAGGCGTCGGATTCGCGCGGGATGGAGGAGCCGTTGGTGTTGCAGATCGCGATGACCTTGGCGCCCTGCTCCCGGGCGTGGCGCACGGCCATGATGGTGTCCATGGTCTCCCCGGACTGGGACAGGGCCACCACCAGGGTCTTCTCGTTGACGATGGGGTCCCGGTAGCGGAACTCGTGGGCCAGCTCCACCTCGGTGGGGATGCGGCACCAGTGCTCGATGGCGTAGCGGGCGACCTGCCCGGCGTAGGCGGCGGTGCCGCAGGCGATGACCACGATCTTGTCCACGCTGCGCAGCACGGACTCGTCGATGCGCAGCTCGTCCAGGGTCAGGCGGCCCTTCTCGTCCAGGCGGCCCAGAAGGGTGTCGCGCACGGCGGCGGGCTGGTCGTGGATCTCCTTGTCCATGAAGGAGTCGTAGCCGTCCTTCTCGGCGGCGGCGGCGTCCCACTTGACCTCGAAGGGCTTGCCCTCGGCGGGGGTGCCGTGGAAGTCGGTGATCTCGTAGGAGTCGGGGGTGATGGTGACGATCTGGTCGTTGCCCATCTCCACGGCCTGCTTGGTGTAGTCGATGAACCCGGAGACGTCCGAGCCGAGGAAGTTCTCCCCCTCCCCCAGGCCGATGACCAGCGGGGAGTTGCGTCGGGCGGCGACGATGCGGTCCTCGTGGTCGGCGTGGATGGCCAGCAGGGTGAAGGCGCCCTCCAGGCGCTGGCAGGTCAGCTGCATCGCGCGGGTGAGGTCCTCGTCGGCCTCGTGGGCGTAGATCTCGGCCAGCAGGGTCGCGGCGACCTCGGTGTCCGTCTCGGAGACGAACTCGTAGCCCTTGCCGGTCAGTTCGGTGCGCAGCTCGGAGAAGTTCTCGATGATGCCGTTGTGCACCACGGCCAGGCGTCCGTCCGCGACCACGTGCGGGTGGGCGTTGACGTCGGTGGGGCCGCCGTGGGTGGCCCAGCGGGTGTGCCCGATGCCGTTGACCGCGTCCGGCAGGGGGTGAGCCGCAAGCTCGGCGTCGAGCTGGGAGACCTTCCCGGCCTTCTTCCGGGCCTCGATCCGGCCGTCCGCGATGACGGCGACGCCGGCGGAGTCGTAGCCGCGGTATTCCAGGCGGCGCAGGCCCTCGAGGATCACGTCGAGGGCGGTGTACTCACGATCGGCTGCCGCAGGGGTGCCCACATATCCAACGATTCCACACATGCGGGCCAGTTTATCCCACCGGTGTCATCCTGGGAGTTCGCTGGCAGCTGTACCGCGGCCCGGAAGCTAGACTGGTGCCCCGTGACTTCCGTCCCGGCGCCCCCGCGCACCACGCCCTTCGTGTCCCTGGACCGAGACACCTGGTCCCGACTCTCGGATGAGATCGAGGTGCCGCTGACCTCCGCGGAGATCGAGCGGCTGCGGGGGATGGGCGACGTGCTGGACATGGAGGAGGTCCGGCAGGTCTACCTGCCGCTGTCCCGCCTGCTGAATCTGTATGCCAACGCCGCCGGTGCCCTCAACGAGGCGACCAACGACTTCCTCGGCGGGCACCACCAGCGCACCCCGTTCGTCATCGGCGTGGCCGGTTCCGTGGCCGCCGGCAAGTCCACGACGGCGCGGCTGCTGCGGGCCCTGATGAGCCGCTGGCCCACCACCCCGGACGTGCAGCTGGTGACCACCGACGGCTTCCTGCACCCCAACGCGGTGCTGCGCGAGCGGGGGCTCATGGAGCGCAAGGGCTTCCCGGAGTCCTACGACCGGCGGGCCCTGCTGCGCTTCGTCGCCGAGATCAAATCCGGCGCGCCCCGGGTCACCGCGCCGAAGTACTCCCACGTCACCTACGACATCCTCCCGGACGAGGAGGTGGTGGTCACCCGCCCGGACGTGCTCATCGTGGAGGGGCTGAATGTGCTGGCCCCCGCCCAGCTGTCCGCCGACGACAAGGGGGCGCTGGCCCTGTCGGACTTCTTCGACTTCTCCGTGTACGTGGACGCGCGCACCCAGGACATCGAACGGTGGTACGTCAACCGCTTCCTGTCCCTGCGCGACTCCGCCTTCCGGGACCCCCGCTCCTACTTCCGCAAGTACGCTGGCCTGACCGACGCCGAGGCTTCCGCGACCGCCCTGAACATCTGGCGGCGCATCAACGAGCCCAACCTCGTGCAGAACGTGGGCCCCACCCGGGGCCGGGCCAAGCTCATCCTGTCCAAGGACGCCGACCACACCATCCGCCGCGTGCTGCTGAGGAAGACCTGATGCCCCGACTGCGCCTGATCGCCGCACCCGCCGTCCTGCTGCTCGGGCTGACCGGCTGCGCCGCCGGATCCTACGACGACGCCGGATCCCCCGCCCCGACGGCCTCGGCCGGGACCGCGACGACCGCGACCGAGCCGTCCGCGGCAGCCAGCGACACCGCGAGCGCTCCCGCCGCCTCTGCCTCGGCCGCACCCGGGGAGCACCTGGACATCTCCTCCCCGGACTCCCCCACGGTGCTGGTGAACAAGACCCACCCGATGGACCCGATCGACTGGGCCCCGCAGGACCTGCAGACCGTGGGCTCGGTGCAGCTGCGAGCCGACGCCGCCGCGGCCGCCCGCCGGATGATCGAGGCCGCGGCTCGGGACGGGGTGAGCCTGAGCCCCATCTCCGGCTACCGCTCCCACCAGACCCAGGAGGCCACCTACCGGCAGTGGGTGAGCACCTACGGGCAGGAGCGGGCCGACGTCGCCTCCGCCCGGCCCGGGTACTCGGAGCACCAGACGGGGCTGGCCGTGGACTTCGGCGGGTCCGGGGCGTGCGATCTGCAGCCGTGCTTCCGGGACACCCCGGCGGCGCACTGGCTCGCCGAGCACGGCGCAGAGTACGGGTTCATCCTGCGTTTTCCCTGGCAGCAGCAGGACACCACCGGGTACTGGTACGAGTCCTGGCACCTGCGCTGGATCGGGCAGGAGCAGGCCCAGCGGTACCGGGATTCCGGGGTCCACAGCTACGAGGAGTTCGTGGGGGCGGGGCCGGCCCCGAGCTACCGGGACTGATCCGGACGGTGCCCGCGGTGCGCCAACGGTGCCGACCATCACGGTGAATACTGCGTGATCTGTCCGTCATTCGCCGCACAAAGCCTCCGCTGAGAGCGAAACCTGCCGTACGATGGCGATCATGCTCAGTGGATTCAAAGACTTCATCTCCAAAGGCAACGTCATCGACCTGGCCGTCGGTGTGATCATCGGCGGTGCCTTCAGCACGGTGGTCAACGCCCTCGTCGAGTCGGTGCTCATGCCCCTCATCTCCATGCTGATCGGCTCCCCGAACTTCGACTCCTTCCTGGTCTTCGGCCAGGTCAAGGTCGGCGTGTTCCTGACCGCCGTCGTCAACTTCCTCATCATCGCCGCGGCGCTGTACTTCTGCATCGTCATGCCGATCAACAAGATGAACGAGGCCCGCGCCCGCAAGCTGGGCCTGGAGGACGAGGAGCCGGCCGTGGATCCGCAGGTCGCCCTGCTGACCGAGATCCGCGACTCCCTGGTGGCCGGCAAGAACGCCACCGGCGCCACCCCGGAGAAGTAAGGCTTCCCCACCCATCATCATCCGCACGCCGAAGGGCCCCGCACCACCACGGTGCGGGGCCCTTCGAGGTTCCGGGAGCTCCCCTGTTCCCCTGCCTCCCCGAGTCATCACTTCCGACCGAATAATCGGCGATTTCCGGCCGGAAGTGATGACTCGGCGCGGGGATCTCGGGAGGGGAAGGGTGTCAGAGGGCGAGTTCGCGGGCGACGACCTCGGCCAGGCGCCGGGCGTGGCGGTCCACGGTCTCCTGATCCGGGCCCTCCACCATCACCCGCACCAGCGGCTCCGTGCCGGAGGGACGCAGTAGCACCCGGCCGTCCGCACCCAGCTCGCGCTCGACGGCGGCCACCTCGGCCTGCACCGCCTCATCCGTGTCCGCGGCGGCCTTGTCCACCCCGGGCACGTTGATCATGGTCTGCGGCACCGGCTCGAAGCGGTGCGCCAGGGAGGACAGGGTCTCTCCCGTCCGGTTGACCTCGGCCGCCAGGTGCAGGCCGGTGAGGATCCCGTCCCCGGTGGTCGCGTAGTCGGACATGATCACGTGCCCGGACTGCTCCCCGCCCAGGCTGAACCCGTCCCGGTTCATCGCCTCCAGCACGTAGCGGTCCCCCACCTGGGTGCGCACCAGGGTGATCCCCTCGGATTCCAGGTACTTCTCCATGCCCAGGTTGGTCATCACGGTGGCCACCAGGGTGTTGTGGGCGAGCTGGCCGGCGTCGCGCCGGGCCGTGGCCAGGATGGACATGATCGTGTCCCCGTCCACCACGTCGCCCGTCTCATCCACGGCCAGGCACCGGTCGGCGTCTCCGTCGTGGGCGATGCCCAGGTCCGCGCCCAGCTCCCGCACCTTGGCCTGCAGGCCCTCCAGGTGGGTGGAGCCGACGCCGTCGTTGATGTTGGTGCCGTTGGGGTCCGCGGCCATGACGTGCACCTGCGCCCCGGCGATGCGGAAGGCGTCCGGGGAGCACCCGGAGGAGGCGCCGTGCGCGCAGTCCAGCACCACGGACAGCCCCGCCAGGGCCGACGGCGCCGGCAGCGTGGAGATCAGGTGCGTGACGTACCGGTCCTCCGCGTCCGCGAAGCGGGAGATGCGCCCGACTTCGGGGCCCTCCGGGTACCGGAAGTCCTGCGCCCGGTAGACCTCCTCGATGCGGTCCTCCACCGCGTCCGGCAGCTTCTTGCCGCCGCGGGCGAGGAACTTGATGCCGTTGTCCGGGTACGGGTTGTGGGAGGCGGAGATCATGACGCCGAAGTCCGCGTCCAGATCCGCCACCAGGTACGCCGCCGCCGGAGTCGGCAGCATCCCGGCGTCGTACACGTCCACCCCGGAGGCCGCCAGGCCCGCGGAGATCGCCGCGCCGATGAACTGGCCGCTGATCCGCGAGTCGTGGGCGATCACGGCCTTGGGGCGCTGTCCCTCGGACACCTGGTCGAAGCCCAGCACCACCGCGGCGGCCTGAGCCAGCTGCAGGGAGGACAGCGCACACATCGTCTCGCTGTTGGCGCGCGCACGCACCCCGTCGGTTCCAAATAATCTAGCCATCGTTCCTCAGTCTACGCGGGCGGGTTCTCGGTGCTCGGGCGGTGGGGTCGTCTCAGGGGCGCTCGGGGGTGACCACCGGGAACTGCTCGGTCGTGGCCGGCTGGTCCTCCTCGAAGGTCTTGGACACCGGGCCCACGATCAGCGGGTCCGGGCGGCCCACCACGGAGTGGTCCTTGTCCGGGTACTCGTAGAGGGACAGCACGTGGCGCATCGCCTCCAGGCGGGCGCGCTTCTTGTCGTTGGACTTCACGATGGTCCAGGGGGCGTCGCCGGTGTCCGTGTAGAAGAACATCGCCTCCTTGGCCTCGGTGTAGTCGTCCCACTTGTCCAGGGAGGCCAGGTCCGTGGGCGAGAGCTTCCACTGGCGCACCGGGTCCGTGCGGCGGGCCTCGAAGCGGGCCAGCTGCTCCGCTCGGGTCACCGAGAACCAGAACTTCACCAGCCGGATCCCCGAGTTGACCAGCATCCGCTCCAGCTCGGGGGCCTGGCGCATGAACTCGTAGTACTGGTGCGGGGTGCAGTAGCCCATGACCCGCTCGACCCCGGCCCGGTTGTACCAGGAGCGGTCCATCAGCACGATCTCCCCACCGGAGGGCAGGTGCTCGATGTAGCGCTGGAAGTACCACTGGGTCTGCTCGATGTCGGTGGGCTTCTCCAGGGCCACCACCCGGGAGCCGCGCGGGTTCAGGTGCTCGGTGAAGCGCTTGATGGACCCGCCCTTGCCCGCGGCGTCCCTGCCCTCGAAGATCAGCAGCAGCTTCTGCCCGGTCTCCTTGAACCACAGCTGCAGCTTCAGCAGCTCGATCTGCAGGGTGCGCTTGGTGCGCTCATAGTCCTTGCGCTTGAGCTTCTCGTCGTACGGGTACCCGATCCGCCAGGCGTCGGAGACGTCGTGACGGCCCTCCAGGGAGCGGGTCAGGGAGCCGATCTCATCCAGCTCCGCGGCGTAGTCCTGGACCACGGAGACCCGGCGGGAGCGCTTCTTCAGGGCCTCCTGCACGGCGGCCCGGCGGGTCTCCTCCTGGGCCTCCTCTCCCAGCTGCTCCAGGCGCTCGTCATCGGAGAGGTGGGACTTGTCGGGTCGGGCGCTCACGGCATCGTCGTCGTGGTTGTCACTGCTCATGGGCACCAGCTTAGCCAGGGGACGCGGAAGAACCCGCCCTCCCACACCGGGGAGGACGGGTTCTTCGCGCAGACAGCTCACCGCGCCGCCGGGCGGCGCGCGCGCATCAGCGCTTGGAGAACTGCGAGGCCTTGCGGGCCTTCTTCAGGCCGGCCTTCTTGCGCTCGATGACGCGGGCGTCGCGGGTCAGGAACCCGGCCTTCTTCAGCTGCGGACGGTTGTTCTCCGCGTCGATCTCGTTCAGCGCGCGGGCCACGCCCAGGCGCAGCGCACCGGCCTGGCCGGAGGGGCCGCCGCCGTGGATGCGGGCGATGACGTCGTAGGAACCCTCCAGCTCCAGCAGCTTGAAGGGGTCGTTGACCTCCTGCTGGTGCAGCTTGTTGGGGAAGTAGACGTCCAGGGCGCGCCCGTTGAGGGACCACTGCCCGGTCCCGGGGACCACGCGCACGCGGGCCACGGCCTGCTTGCGCCGCCCGACGGCGGAGCCGCCGACGGTCAGGGCCGGGCGCTGGGCGGCGGCCTCGCCGGCCACGGGGGCGGTGGACTCGGAGGTGTAGCTGGTCAGCTGCTCCTCGGTGATGGTCTGCTCGTCAGTAGTCTGAGCCACGATTTCTCCTTTGAGTGCTGTTGTCGCAGGCCCGATTACTGGGCGATCTGGGTGAACTCGTAGGTCTTCGGCTGCTGAGCGGTGTGCGGGTGCTCGGCGCCGGCGTAGACCTTGAGGTGCTTCATCTGCTGCGCGGCCAGCTTGTTCTTGGGCAGCATGCCCTTGACGGCCTTCTCCACGGCGCGCACCGGGTTCTTCTCCAGCAGCTCCTCGTAGGAGACGGAGCGCAGGCCGCCGGGGTAGCCGGTGTGGCGGTAGGCCCGCTTCTTCTCCAGCTTGGCGCCGGTCAGGGCCACCTTCTCGGCGTTGACGATGATGACGAAGTCACCGCCGTCCACGTTCGGGGCAAAGGTCGGCTTGTGCTTGCCGCGCAGCAGCGTTGCGGTCTGGCTGGCCAGGCGACCCAGCACGACGTCGGTGGCGTCGATGACGTGCCACTGGCGATCGATGTCGCCGGGCTTCGGGGTGTACGTACGCACGTTTCTTGAACCTTCGTGTCGGTATTTTCTGTGTCGGCGCTAGTTGGGTGTCACGCCGTTCTGCGATGCGTTCGAAGGGGTCTGGGTGAGGGCCAGACGCATCCGTTCGTCCCGATGTCTCGACGCCGCGCCGTCTCCTCGCCCTGCAACTGGGCCGACGGTCGCTGGCGGGTGAACCGAGGTGGGACACGCACAACAGCACCCCACTATAGCTGAGGGACCCGTACTTAATCCAGGATCCTCCCTGCTGATCCGGGGCGAAATCCTTCACACCCGGACTGATCCCCCTCCTCAGGAGCCCGGTGCCTCCGACGGCGCGGCCCGGCGGGCCCGGGCCCGCTCGGCCTGATCGGCCCAGCCGGCCGCGTCCTGCGGGTAGGCGATGCGCTCCAGGCACAGTCCCTCCGGCGGGGCCAGCCGGATCTCGGAGTCCCGCACGGGGTGCTCCAGGCGCCCGCGCAGCCAGGCCTCGTCCCGGCGGCCCTCCCCCACCGCCAGGCAGGCCCCGACGATCGCGCGCACCATGTGGTGGCAGAAAGCGTCGGCCTGAAGGCGGGCCTCGATCAGCCCGGACTCCGCCCGACGGAAGTCCACCGAGCGCAGCTCGCGCACGGTCGTGGCGTGCGGGCGGGGCTTGCAGAAGGAGAGGAAGTCGTGCAGGCCCAGCAGCTGCCGACCCGCGGCGCTGAGCTGCTCGGGGTCCAGCTCCCGCGGGGTCCAGGCGGTGTACCCGCGGGTCAGCGGAGACTGGTGCCGGGGGCCGTCGGCGATCCGGTAGACGTAGGAGCGCGACAGCGCGGAGAAGCGGGCGTCGAAGGAGGGGTCCACCGCCGCGGCCGAGCGCACGAGGATCGCCCCCAGCCCGGCGGGCCGGGCGCCGGGGCGCGGGGCCGGGGCGATGCCGGAGAGCACCCGAGTCAGCGCCCCGTTGAGCTTGCGCACCAGCGCCGCACCGGGGTCATCCGGGGCGTGGCGCTCGGCCGTCCCGCGGCGTCCGGGCAGCGCCTCCCAAGCTGCGCGCGGCAGGTCCAGGTGGGCGACCTGGTGCTGGGCGTGCACCCCGGCGTCGGTGCGCCCGGCCACGGTCAGGTGCACCGGGTGGCGCAGCACCAGCTGCAGGGCGTCCTCCAGGCAGCCCTGCACGGTGGTCAGCCCCGGTTGGCGGGCCCACCCGGAGAAGGGGGCGCCGTCATAGGCGAAGTCCAGGCGCACCCGCACCGGCGGGTCTGTCTCCGGGAGCGCCGCGCCCAGCGGGTGCTCGCCCGGGGCCTCCGGGGCGGGCTGGGGGCGGGACGCGGCGTTCACGGCGGGGACCTCCTGACGGGCGGGGCGGCGACGGTGCGGGAAGCAGGGTTGCGGGACTGCGACGGCTGCGGGAAGCGGGATTGCGGTCTGGTGCGGATGCGCCACGGGCCCCGAGGCCCCGGTGGGGGGGTGTCTCGGGGCCCGTGGCGGGTCCGCGATGGGAGCCGGTGATCCGAAGGATCTGCTCCCGGGCTCAGGTCGTGCCGATCAGGAGACCTGCTGGGCGGCCTCGCCGCCGGCCGGGGCGTAGCCGGCGGCCTTGGCGGACTCGGCGGTGTCGAACCAGATCTCCGCAGTGGTGGACTTGTACCAGCGGGAGCCGGGCACGTGGTACTTCATGGAGTCCGAGTTGCCCTTGACCTCGAAGCCCTCGGGGGCCTCGCCGGACTCCAGCGGGGCGTGCGCACCGGCCGGCAGCTGCTCGTCGGCAGAAGCCTCGGCCTGGGCCGGGGCCTCGGCGGCGGCCGAGGACTCGGCCGGGGCCTGTTCGGCGTTCGAGTTGGCGGCGGCGCGGGCGGCGGTGGTCGCCTCCTCGACGACGGCGCGGGAGGCCACCGGCTCCATGACCAGCTCGATCACGGCCATCGGGGCGTTGTCCCCGGAGCGGTTGCCGATCTTGGTGATGCGGGTGTACCCGCCGGGCCGATCCGCCATGGCCGGGGCGATGCTGGTGAACAGCTCGTGGACCACGGATTTGTCGGTCAGGGAGCGCATCACGCGACGGCGGGAGGCCAGGTCGCCCCGCTTCGCGAAGGTGATCAGGCGCTCGGCCACCGGGCGCAGGCGCTTGGCCTTGGTCACGGTGGTGGTGATGCGCTTGTGCTCGAACAGCTGCTGGGACATGTTCGCCAGGATCAGCCGCTGGTGGGAGGGGCTGCCCCCGAGGCGGGGTCCCTTGGTGGGAGTAGGCATATCAGTGAATCTTCCGTTTCGTGCGGTCCCGGGTCCGGCGCATCAGCCGCGCCGGGACGGGACCAGGGTTTGCTTCTCGAGTGCGAACGGCCGGTGGTCCGGCCCGAGCGGATCAGAAGGAGGTCTCCTCCTCGTCCTCCTCCTCATCCACCGCGGCGAAGGGCTCGAAGCCGGCCGGGGAGTCCTTCAGGGACATCCCGAGCTCCTGCAGCTTCTCCTTGACCTCGTCGATGGACTTCTGGCCGAAGTTGCGGATGTCCATGAGGTCCGCCTCGGAGCGGGAGACCAGCTCCCCGACGGTGTTGATGCCCTCGCGCTTCAGGCAGTTGTAGGAGCGCACGGACATGTCCAGGTCCTCGATGGGCAGGGCCAGATCCTGGGCCATGGACTCGTCGGCCGGGGACGGCCCGACCTCGATGCCCTCGGCTTCGGTGTTCAGCTCCCGGGCCAGCCCGAACAGCTCCACCAGCGTGTTGCCGGCCGAGGCCACGGCGTCGCGCGGGGCGATCACCTCCTTGGTCTCGACGTCGAGCACGAGGCTGTCGAAGTCCGTGCGCTGCTCCACGCGGGTGGCGGCGACCCGGAAGGTCACCTTCAGCACGGGCGAGTAGATGGAGTCCACCGGGATCCGGCCGATCTCCGACTCGCCGGCCCCGGCCTTGTTCTGCTGGGCCGAGACGTAGCCGCGGCCGCGCTCCACGGTCAGCTCCGCGGAGAACGCGCCCTGCGCGTTGAGGGTGGCGATGTGCAGATCCGGGTTGTGGATCTCCACCCCGGCGGGCACCTCGATGTCCGCCGCGGTGATCTCGCCCGGGCCCTGCTTGCGCAGGTAGGCGACCACGGGCTCGTCGTTCTCCGAGGAGATCGACAGCTTCTTGATGTTCAGGATGATCTCGGTGACGTCCTCCTTGACCCCGTCCACGGTGGAGAACTCGTGCAGCACGCCGTCGATGCGGATGCTGGTCACGGCGGCGCCGGGGATCGAGGACAGGAGGGTACGCCGCAGCGAGTTGCCCAGGGTGTAGCCGAAACCGGGTTCGAGCGGGGAGATGGTGAAGCGCGAGCGGTTCTCCGCGACGACTTCTTCACTCAGAGAGGGGCGCTGTGCAATGAGCACTGATGTTTCCTTTCAGCGAGCATCCGCTATATGACGCAACACAGGTGGGGGAAAACAGGATCGGTGGGCGCCGCCCGGAGGTGGCGGCCGTAGACGGCCCCGCCGACAGGCGGGGTCTTCCGGACCGGGCCCGCCCCTCCCCGGAAGGAGGATGCGCTCGGTGCCGGCAGAGGCGGCGGATCAGACGCGACGGCGCTTGGGAGGGCGGCAGCCGTTGTGGGCGCTGGGGGTCACGTCCTGGATGGAGCCGACCTCCAGGCCGGTGGCCTGCAGCGAGCGGATCGCGGTCTCACGGCCGGATCCCGGACCCTTGACGAACACGTCCACCTTGCGCACGCCGTGCTCCTGAGCGCGCTTGGCGGCGTTCTCGGCGGCCATCTGGGCGGCGTACGGGGTGGACTTGCGGGAGCCCTTGAAGCCCATCTCGCCGGCGGAGGACCAGGAGATCACCGCGCCGGAGGGATCGGTGATGGACACGATCGTGTTGTTGAACGTGGACTTGATGTGCGCCTGTCCGGCGCTGATGTTCTTCTTGACCTTGCGGCGAGAGGTGCGGGCGGCCGCAGCGCGAGTCTTTGGGGGCATGAGTTGGTTCTCCTACGCGAGAGGGTGCTTACTTCTTCTTACCGGCGACCGTGCGCTTGGGACCCTTGCGGGTGCGGGCGTTGGTCTTGGTGCGCTGACCGTGCACCGGCAGGCCGCGGCGGTGGCGCAGGCCCTGGTAGCTGCCGATCTCGACCTTGCGGCGGATGTCGGCGGCCACCTCGCGACGGAGGTCACCCTCGACCTTGAAGTTGCCTTCGATGAAGTCGCGCAGCGCGACGAGCTGGGCGTCGGAGAGGTCCTTCACGCGGATGTCCGGGCTGACGCCGGTCGCTTCCAGGGCCTCGTGGGCGCGGGTGCGGCCCACGCCGTAGATGTAGGTGAGGGCGATCTCCACGCGCTTTTCGCGGGGCAGATCCACTCCTGCGAGACGAGCCATGACGGCGGTTCTCCTTGTAGTTGATCCAGAGGTTTGAGGCATCACTGCCCGGGTGTCCCCGGTCTCCGGCCTCTGTGTCCGGAGGTATCCCCGCGTGTCACGGGGAGCGGTGCCATGTTCTCGAGGCGTCGGAAGCGATCAGTCCCGACAAGGCCGGGGCTTCAGCCCTGGCGCTGCTTGTGACGCGGATTCTCGCAGATCACCATGACCACGCCGTGGCGGCGGATCACCTTGCACTTGTCGCAGATCGGCTTGACGCTCGGCTGAACCTTCATCGCATTCCTTTGCGTTGTTGCAACTGGGGGTCGGACGGCGCGATGCGCGGATCCCGGAGGGATCCGGCGGCGCCGTCGGGGAGCCCTACTTGTAGCGGTAGACGATGCGGCCGCGGGAGAGGTCGTACGGCGAGAGCTCCACGACCACGCGATCCTCGGGGAGGATGCGGATGTAGTGCTGTCGCATCTTCCCGGAGATGTGGGCGAGCACCTTGTGGCCGTTGTCCAGCTCCACGCGGAACATCGCGTTGGGCAGTGCTTCGACCACGGCTCCCTCGATCTCGATGACGCCGTCTTTCTTGGCCATATCCTCCGCTAACGTCGGTGCCCCGCCTGCCGTGGCCCGCGGGGCAGTCTTGCTCGTATCGGTCGGCTCCCCCGCGGCACCTCACCGCGGACACGGGAGGATGACGGCAGAGACGGCCAACAGTCGAGTGTACGGCATCCCCGCGGGAAAGTTAACCCCGGCGCGGGTGAGCTGCGGCTCACGTGGCGGCGAGTCCCACCCTCGCCCCGCCCGACGGCGTTCGGCCCGGCCGGGGCCGATGGGTCGGGGGGCGGTGGCTCACGAAGCGGCGGATCAGGAGGCGGCGGCCAGCTGCCCGCAGGCGCCGTCGATGTCCGAGCCGCGGGTGTCGCGCACCGTGGTGGGGATGCCGTGGGCGCGCAGGCGCTCCACGAAGTTCTGCTCGACCCCGGGGCGGGAGGCCGTCCACTTGGAGCCGGGGGTCGGGTTCAGCGGGATGGGGTTCACGTGCACCCAGCCGCGCCCGCGCTGGGCCAGCTTCTTGCCCAGCAGGTCCGCCCGCCAGCCCTGGTCGTTGATGTCCCGGATCAGCGCGTACTCGATGGACACCCGCCGTCCCGTCTGGCGGTAGTAGTCGTAGGCCGCGTCCAGGGCCTCGTCCACCTTCCAGCGGGTGTTGATCGGGATCAGCTCGTCGCGCAGCTCGTCGTCCGGGGCGTGCAGGGACAGCGCCAGGGTCACCGGCAGGTTCTCCATCGTGAACTTGCGGATGCCCGGCACCAGCCCGACGGTGGACATGGTGATCCCGCGCGCGGAGATGCCCAGCCCCTCCGGGGAGGGATCGATCAGCCGGTGCACCGCACCCAGGGAGGCCTTGTAGTTGGCCAGGGCCTCCCCCATGCCCATGAACACGATGTTGGAGACCCGCAGCGGACGGGTCGCCTCCGTGCCGTGCTCGGCCTGCTCCAGGCCCTGCATGGACTTCAGCCGCCGGGCCCCGGCCACCACCTGCTCGACGATCTCCGCGGTGGAGAGGTTGCGGGTCAGCCCCGCCTGCCCGGTCGCGCAGAAGGGGCAGTTCATCCCGCAGCCGGCCTGCGAGGAGATGCACATGGTCACCCGGTGCTCGTAGCGCATCAGCACGGACTCCACCAGGGCGCCGTCGAAGAGCCGGTACACGGACTTGATGGTGTCACCGCCGTCGGCCTCCAGGGTGCGCACCTCGGTCAGCAGCTGCGGCATCGCCGCGGCGACCATCTCCTCCCGGGTGGCCGCGGGCAGATCGGTCATGCGCTGCGGATCCGTGGTGAGGTGGTCGAAGTAGTGCGTGGACAGCTGGCTGGCCCGGAAGCCGGGGTGGCCCAGCTCCGTGAGGAACTCCTTGCGCCCGGCCAGGTCGAAGTCCGCCAGGTGCTTCGGCGGCTTCCCGCGGCGCGGGGCCTTCAGCAGGATCCTGCCGGGTTCGGGCCGGGTGGTGATCTCCACCGGCGTGGCGGTGCTCTCAGACACGTGGGTGCCCCTTGATCTGTGGTGGTGTGCGTGGTTCCGGTGCGGGCCCGCGGCTACTGCGGGATCGGCGCCACCCGCACGCCTCGGCGCGCGAGCTCCTCGGCGCCGCCGTCCTCGGCGGTCAGGACCCAGATCCCGTCCCGGTGGAAGGCCACCGAGTGCTCCCACTGGCTGGAGTGCGAGCCGTCCAGGGTCACGACCGTCCAGTCGTCCTCGAGGACCTCGGTCTGCGTCGATCCTGTCACGAGCATGGGCTCGATGGCCAGGGCCATGCCCGGCTTGATCCTGGGACCCGCCTCACGGGTGCGGTAGTTGGGCACGTCCGGGGCCATGTGCATGGCCGAGCCGATGCCGTGGCCCACGTAGTCCTCGATGATGCCGTAGGTCCCGCCGGACTCGGCGCGCACGAAGTCCTCGATCGCCGCCCCGATCTCCCCGACCCGCTGGGCCGAGGCCGCCGCGGCGATGCCGTGCCACATGGCTTCTCGGGTGATCTCGGACAGCTCCCGATCCTCGGAACCGGCTCGGGACATCAGCACGGTGCGCGCGGAGTCCCCATGCCAGCCCTCCACGATGGCCCCGCCGTCGATCGAGATGATGTCGGCCTCCCCCAGGGCCCGCGGGCCCGGGATGCCGTGGACCACGATCTCGTTCGGGGAGGCGCAGATGGTCGCCGGGTAGTCGTAGTAGCCCAGGAAGTTCGACGTCGCCCCGTGCTCGGCGAGCACCTCGCGGAAGACGGCGTCCAGGTCCGCGGTGGACACCCCCGGGGCCGCGGCGGCCACGGCCGCGTCTAGCGCCCGCGAGGTCACGACCCCGGCGCGGGCCATGGTGCGCAGCTGCGCGTCGGTCTTGTACTCGATCCTCCGGCGTCCGAACATCAGGACCGGCCCAGCGCGGCCAGCAGGCGCTCGGCGACCTCCTGGACCGTGCCCAGGCCGTCCACGCGGGCCACCAGGCCCCGCTGCTCGTAGAGCCCGATGATCGGGGCGGTCTCGGCGCGGTAGACCTCCAGGCGGTGGCGGATGACCTCCTCGGTGTCGTCGCTGCGGCCCTGCTCGGCGGCCCGGCCCAGCAGACGCTGGACCAGCTCGTCATCCTCGGCGGTCAGCAGCAGGACCCGGTCCAGGGACTGGCCGAGCTCCTCCAGGATCGCGTCCAGCTCCTGCACCTGCGCGGTGTTGCGCGGGTAGCCGTCCAGCAGGAAGCCGCCCCGGGCGTCGTCCTGGCCCAGGCGGTCGCGCACCATGCGGTTGGTGACCTCGTCCGGGACGAGGTTGCCGGCGTCGATGTAGGACTTCGCCTCCCGGCCCAGCTCGGTCTGCTCCGAGATGTTCTTGCGGAAGATGTCCCCGGTGGAGATCGCGGGGATGCCGAGCTCCTCGGCGATCCGGGCGGCCTGGGTCCCCTTGCCGGCCCCGGGGGGACCGATGATCAGCAGGCGGTTCATCGCAGCAGTCCTTCGTAGTGTCGTTGTTGCAGCTGGGCGTCGATCTGCTTGATGGTGTCCAGACCGACGCCGACCACGATCAGCAGCGAGGTGCCGCCGAACGGGAAGTTCTGGTTGGCGTTGACCAGCACGAGCGCGACCAGCGGGATCATCGCGATGATCCCCAGGTACAGCGAGCCCGGCAGGGTGATGCGGTTGAGCACGTAGGCCAGGTAGCGCTCGGTGGGTCGACCCGCGCGGATGCCCGGGATGAAGCCGCCGTAGCGCTTCATGTTGTCCGAGACCTCCTGCGGGTTGAAGGTGATCGAGGCGTAGAAGTACGCGAAGGCGATGATCAGCAGAAAGTACACGGCCATGTACAGCGGATGGTCCCCGCGCACCAGGTAGGAGTTGATCCAGTTGACCCACTCCGGCGGGGCCGTGCCGTCCTTCGGCGTCGCGAAGTTCGCGATCAGCCCGGGCACCATGAGCAGGGAGGAGGCGAAGATCACCGGGATCACGCCGGCCATGTTGACCTTCAGCGGGATGTAGGTGGAGGTCCCCCCGATCGTGCGCCGCCCGATCATGCGCTTGGCGTACTGCACGGGGATGCGCCGCTGGGACTGCTCGACGAACACGACGGCGACGATCACCAGGAGGCCCACCAGCAGGATCAGGGAGAACACCCAGCCGCCCTGCTCCTTGAAGATGTTGCCCAGGGCGGTCGGGAAGGAGGCGGCGATCGAGGTGAAGATCAGCAGGGACATGCCGTTGCCGACGCCCTTCTCCGTGATCTGCTCGCCCATCCACATGATGATGCCGGTGCCCGCGGTCAGGGTGATGATCAGGATGATGACCATGAGGATCGAGTCATCGGGGATGATCGGCAGCGGGCAGCTGCCCAGCAGGGAGCCGGAGCGGGCCAGGGAGATGATGGTCGTGGCGTTCAGGGCCGCCAGCGCCAGGGTCAGGTAGCGGGTGTACTGGGTGAGCTTCTGCTGGCCCTGTCCGCCCTCCTGGTGCAGCTCCTGGAAGCGCGGGATGACCACGCGCAGCAGCTGCACGATGATCGAGGCGGTGATGTAGGGCATCACACCCAGGGCGAAGATGGACAGCTGCAGCAACGCGCCGCCGCTGAACAGGTTGACCATGTCGTAGATGCCGCCGGTGGTGCCGCCCAGGGCCAGGCACTGCTGGACGTTGCCGTAGCTGACCCCCGGGGCGGGGATGAACGTGCCCACGCGGTAGATGACGATCATCGCGAGGGTGAACAGCAGCTTGCGTCGCAGGTCCGGGGTCTTGAACGCCCGTCCGAAAGCGCTGAGCACATGGCCTCCTGTGGCAGAAGATGGGGTGGCGGGGATGACGCCGCGGGCCCGCGCACCGTCGGGGCGGGCGGGCGCCGTCGACAGACGGCGGGATCTCCCCGGGCCAGTCTAGGACACTCTACCCGGGGTCGCCGGGCGGGGCCGGGACGGGTACGGGGGAACGGCGCAGGCCCCTCCCCCGGAAAGATCGCTCTCCGGGAGAGGGGCCTGGCCTGATCGAGGAGGGTCCGACGCCGAGGGCGCCGGGACCCCCTCGACTACTGGGCGGTCGCGGTGGCGGTGCCGCCGACGGCCTGGATCTTCTGCGCCGCGGAGGCGGAGAACTTGTCCACGGTGACGTCGACCTTCACGGTCAGCTCACCCTGGCCCAGGACCTTCACGGGCTGGTTCTTGCGCACCGCGCCCTTGGCGACGAGGGACTCCACGGTCACCTCACCGCCCTCCGGGTACAGCTCCGAGATGCGGTCCAGGTTCACGACCTGGTACTCCACCCGGAACGGGTTCTTGAACCCGCGCAGCTTCGGCAGGCGCATGTGCAGCGGCAGCTGCCCGCCCTCGAAGCCGGCCTTGACCTGGTTGCGGGCCTTGGTGCCCTTGGTGCCGCGCCCGGCGGTCTTGCCCTTGGACGCCTCGCCGCGACCCACGCGGGTCTTGACCTTGTGCGCACCGGGGGCCGGCCGCAGGTCGTGCAGCTTGATGGCGCCCTGGCGCTCTTCGTTGGTCTCTGCCATGGTTACTTGACCTCCTCAACCTTCACGAGGTGAGCGACGGTGTTGACCATGCCGCAGGTCACCGGATCCGCGGTGCGGGTCACGGTGTTGCCCGGGCGCTTCAGGCCCAGGGAGCGCAGGGTGTCGCGCATGTTCTGCTTCTGGCCAACGTAGGACTTGATCTGCGTGATCTCCAGCTTCGCGTCGCTGGGCTGAATCCGCTTGCCGGTCATTACGCACCTGCCTTTTCGCTGCGACGCAGGTAGCTGGGGATGACCTCGTCGTTGGGCAGGCCGCGACGGGCTGCCACCGCGACGGGCTCCTCCAGCTGCTTCAGCGCCTCGACGGTCGCGTGGACGATGTTGATCTGGTTCGAGGAGCCCAGGGACTTCGACAGGACGTCGTGGATCCCGGCGCACTCGAGCACGGCGCGCACCGGACCGCCGGCGATCACACCGGTACCGGCGGTGGCCGGACGCAGCATGACCACGCCGGCCGCGGCCTCACCCTGCACGCGGTGCGGGATGGTGCGGTCCTCGACGCGGGGGACGCGGAAGAAGTTCTTCTTGGCCTCCTCCACGCCCTTGGAGATCGCGGAGGGCACCTCCTTGGCCTTGCCGTAGCCGACGCCGACCATGCCGTTGCCGTCGCCGACGACGACCAGCGCGGTGAAGCTGAAGCGCCGACCGCCCTTGACGACCTTGGACACGCGGTTGATGCTCACGACGCGCTCGAGGAACTTGTCCTTGTCCTCATCGCGCCCGCCGCGGCCGCGGTCGTTGCGTCCGCCGCGGTCGTTGCGACCCCGGCCGCCGCGCTCACCGCGACCGCCGCGGCGGTCGTCGCGCTGCTGGGCGCCGTTGTTCTGGGCCTCGGTGCTCTCGGGTGCAGCGGTGTTGTCTGCCACCTGGGTTTCCTTCTTGTTCGTGGTCTGCTCGCTCACAGTGCCAGCCCACCTTCCCGGGCGCCGTCGGCCACCGCGGCCACGCGGCCGTGGTACTTGTTGCCGCCCCGATCGAAGACGACGGACTCGATGCCGGCGGCCTTGGCGCGCTCGGCGACCAGCTCGCCGACGCGGCGGGCCTTGGCGGTCTTGTCCATCTCGGTTGCGTTGCGCAGCTCGGCCTCCAGGGTGGAGGCGGAGGCGATGGTGTGCCCCTTGGTGTCGTCGATGACCTGCACGAACATGTGCTGGGTCGAGCGGAACACCGACAGCCGCGGGCGGGCCGGGGTCCCGGACACGTGCTTGCGCACGCGCTGGTGACGACGCGTGCGAGCAGCGAACTTCGTCTTGTTAGCCATGGATTACTTACCAGCCTTTCCGACCTTGCGGCGGATCTGCTCGCCGGCGTAGCGGATGCCCTTGCCCTTGTAGGGGTCCGGGGCCCGCAGGCCGCGGATGTTGGCGGCCACCTGGCCGACCTGCTGCTTGTCGATGCCCGAGACGGTGAGCTTGTTGTTGCCCTCCACCGCGAAGGTGATGCCCTCGGGGGCCTTCACCGTGATGGGGTGGGAGTAGCCCAGCGCGAACTCCAGGTCGGTGCCCTTGGCCATCACACGGTAGCCCGTGCCGACGATCTCGAGCTTCTTGGAGTAGCCCTCGGAGACACCCTGGATCATGTTGGAGATCAGGGTGCGGGACAGCCCGTGCAGCGAGCGGGAGACCCGCTCGTCGTCCGGACGGGAGACGGTGATGACGCCGTCGTCCTGGGAGACGGTGATCGGCGCGGAGATCGTGCGGGAGAGCTCCCCCTTGGATCCCTTGACCGCGACGCGCGAACCGTCGATGGTTACCTCGACACCAGCCGGCACCGAGATGGGGAGACGTCCGATACGTGACATAAGATCTCTTCCTTTCTCTATGTACCGACTACCAGACGTAGGCGAGGACTTCCCCGCCGACGCCCTTGGCAGCGGCCTGCTTGTCAGTGAGCAGACCGGAGGAGGTGGACAGGATGGCGATGCCGAGCCCGCCCAGCACCTGGGGCAGGTTGGTGGACTTGGCGTACACGCGCAGGCCCGGCTTGGAGATGCGGCGCACCCCGGCGATGGAGGACTCGCGGTTCTGGCCGAACTTCAGGTCCAGGGTCAGCGTCTTGCCGACCTGGGCCTCCTCTTCGTGCCAGTCCTTGATGTAGCCCTCGGACTTGAGGATCTCGGCGATCCGGCCCTTGAGCTTGGAGAACGGCATCGACACGGAGTCGTGGTGCGCCGTGTTGGCGTTGCGCAGGCGCGTGAGCATGTCTGCGACAGGATCTGTCATGGTCATGTGGGCTCTGGCCCTTCCTCGTGACGGTTTCCTCCCGCCCGCGGGCAGGGGACCTGAAACGTAGTCGTTAGTTGGTCTTGAACGGGAAGCCGAGCGCCTTGAGCACGGCGCGGCCCTCGTCGTCGGTGCGGGCGGTGGTCACCACGGTGATGTCCATGCCGCGCACGCGGTCGATCGAGTCCTGGTCGATCTCGTGGAACATCGACTGCTCGGTCAGCCCGAAGGTGTAGTTGCCGTTGCCGTCGAACTGGCGGTCGGACAGTCCGCGGAAGTCGCGGATGCGCGGCAGCGCCAGGGTCACGAGGCGGTCCAGGAACTCCCACATGCGGTCACCGCGCAGGGTCACGTGGCAGCCGATGGGCTGGCCCTCGCGCAGCTTGAACTGGGCGATGGACTTCTTGGCCTTGGACACCTGCGGCTTCTGACCGGTGATGAGGGTCAGGTCGCGCACGGCCGAGTCGATGAGCTTGGAGTCGCGGGCGGCCTCGCCCACGCCCATGTTCACGACGACCTTGACCAGCCGCGGGGACTGCATCGGGTTGGCGTAGCCGAACTGCTCCTGCAGCGCGGGCACGACCTCGTCGTTGAACTTGGCCTTGAAGCGGGGGGTGGTCTTGGTCTCAGTCATCACAGATCCTTCCCCGAGCTCTTGGACACGCGCACGCGCACGGTGCGCTGGCGTCCGTCGCGCTCGACGGTCTCTTCGCGGAACCCGACGCGGGTGGGCTTGCCGGTCTCCGGGTCGACGATCGCGACGTTGGAGATGTGGATCGGGGCCTCGGTCTTGACGATGCCGCCGCCCTCACCGGTGGTCGGGTTGGCCTTGGTGTGCTTGGTGATGACCCGGACGTTCTCCACCAGCACGCGCTGGGTGGAGGGGAACACGTGCAGGACCTTGCCCTGCTTGCCCTTGTCCGCGCCGGAGATGACCTGAACGAGGTCGCCGCTCTTGATCTTCGCCATGAGTTACAGCACCTCCGGGGCCAGCGAGATGATCTTCATGAACTTCTTGTCGCGCAGCTCGCGCCCAACGGGCCCGAAGATGCGGGTGCCGCGGGGGTCGCCGTCGGTGTTCTTGAGGATCACCGCCGAGTTCTCGTCGAACTTGATGTAGGAGCCGTCCGGGCGACGGGTCTCCTTGCGGGTGCGGACGACGACGGCCTTGACGACGTCGCCCTTCTTCACGTTGCCGCCAGGGATCGCGTCCTTGACGGTGGCGACGATGATGTCGCCGATGCCTGCGTAGCGACGGCCGGAGCCGCCGAGAACGCGGATGGTCAGGATTTCCTTCGCACCCGTGTTGTCGGCGACCTTGAGCCGTGACTCCTGCTGAATCACTGAATACTCCTGTCGTCTCGCCGGTTCTCACGCCGCCGCCGGATGCGCCCTTCGTGAGGGCGGCAGGGCCGGCCGACGCGCCGTGGGCCTTGCGGAACACTTTGGTCGGGATGAGGTGACGCGCCGGTCTCCGCGGCCCGTCCGCTGGGAAGCGGACAGCTGCGGGGTTGGCGGTCGCGCCTGGGATCCCCCATGCCAGGAGCATCTGGACCCGCCCGAGGTCTCGGGCGAATGCGCCCGTCTCAGCGGCATTATGCACTGGCACGAAGGATCCGTGGTGGTGTGCGGTCACGAAGGCCGCACGAATACACAACCATACCACAGCGCACGCGACGGCGCCCCCGCCGCGTCGCGGGGACGACGGGCGGGGGCGCCGACGGGGCGGGTCAGATCACTGCGCGGAGACGGTCACCTTGTACCGTCCGGAGAAGCGGTCCACGAAGGCCGCCATCTGGTCCCGCTTGATCGCGGTCCAGGGACGGAAGGTGCCGTCATCGTAGCCCTTGGTGATGCCGCTGTCCTGCAGCCAGGCGATCTCCTTGTAGAAGGTCTCCCCGCGCTGCACATCCGAGAAGGCGGGGTTCCCGGCCCGGTACTGCGGGGAGCCCGCGGCACGGTAGAAGAACGCGGCCATAGCCCCGCGCTCGACCTTGGCGTTCGGACGGAACGTGCCGTCGCTCCAGCCCTGGGCGATGCCGGTGGCGTGCAGCCAGGAGATCTCCTTGTAGAAGGGGTCGTCCTTGCTGACGTCGATGAACTGCGGGCTGGCCGGCGCCGTGTAGGACGGGGAACCGGCCATCCGGTAGATGTAGGCGGCCATCTGCCCGCGCTCGATGTTGGCCCAGGGGCGGTAGGTGTTGTCGTCCCAGCCCTCGGTGATGCCCTTGTTGGCGATCGAGCGGATCTCCTTGGCGAAGATCGTGGAGTCGGTGACGTCCTTGAAGTCCCGGTCCGTGAGGACCTTGTCCGTGGTCTTCGTGGCCGCCGGGTAACCCTGGAAGGCGGTGGCCTGCGGGGAGACCTGCGAGACCTCGGAGGCCTCGTCGGCGGAGGCGGGGGCAGCGGCGACGCCGACGGTGAGCACCGCGTTGCGGGCCACATCCCCCTCCTTGCCGGACCCGGAGAGCACGTGGATCGTGTGGGTCGAGCCCACCGTCCAGGCGGCATTCGAGTTACCGGATCCCGGGAACGGGAAGGTCGCGGAGAACTCGCCCTGGGCGCTCGCGTCCACCGTGGCCACCACGGCATCACCACCGATGGTGGTCTTGCCCTTATCCAGCTTCACACTCACATTCGAGCCCGAACCGTCCTGGGCCTTCCACCCGGTGCCGGTCACCGTCACCTCAGCGCCCTCACGGACCGTCTTCACCGAGGTCACCGTCGCCGTGCCGTCGGAGGCCTTCACAGTCTGCTCCTCCGCGGGAGCCTCCGACTCCGGGGAGGTCTCGGTGACCTTGGTGTCGATCTTGTAGAGGGTGTCCGCGTTGATGGGGCTCAGCTGGGCGCCGTAGCCCTTCTGCTCGGTGTTGGAGGTGCGGGTGGTGCCGCTGGTGAAGTCCAGGGTGAACGGCACGGACTGGTTGGCGTAGGCGCCGGCCTTGTCCACCGCGAAGGCCCCCTCGGGGGTGACCAGGACGTCGTTGGTCGCCCGGGAGCCGGTGTCCACGGAGCTGACGACCTTGCCGGTGCGGGCGTCGATCACCCCGACCTCGCCCTTGCCGAAGTCGGTGACGTAGACCAGGTCACGGGCCTCATCGTTGTCGATGGCCAGGGCCTGGGTCCCGAAGGGGATGGACTTCTTGTACTCACCGGTGGTCAGGTCGTAGACCGTGACCCCGGAGTTCTTGCCGCCCTTGCCCTGGCTGGAGACGTAGATCTCGTTCAGGGACTTGTCCACCGTCACGTCCGACGGGGACAGGCCCGCGGAGGAGTCGTCCGCGTGCACGGTGATGGTCTGCACGACCTTGAGGGTCTTGGTGTCGATCACGCTGACGACGCCGCGGGAGATGTCCGGGGTGTACAGGCGCCCGGCCTCCTCGTCCAGGAAGGAGTTCATCCCGGTGCCGGCGCCCTCGCCGACGTCGATGCGCTGGGCCTCGTGGGTGGTCAGGTCGAAGGCGACGACGCCCTTCCCGTCGGTGACGAAGGCGCGGCCAGTGGCGTCGTCGATCTTGACCTCGCGCGGGTGGTCCACGACCTGCTCGGAGGCCGCCGGGTCGTAGGAGGTCCAGATCTGCTTCAGGGTGGTCTGGTCGAACACGGATACCGCACTGGAGCGGGTGTTGGTGACCCAGACGGTGTTGTTCGCATCGTCCGCGGCGATCCCGTAGGCGCCGTTGTACTGGTAGCCGGCGTTCTGGCCGGTGCCGGTGCGCAGCGTGGGCATCGCGGCGTTGGCCTCGATCTTCATCGTCGAGGGGTTCACCCGGGCGATGGTGGCGGTCTCGATCGGGGGACGCCCGGAGGAGCCGGTGACCCACAGCTTGTCGTTCTTCTGGGAGTAGGCCATCTGGTACTGACCGGGCAGGCCCTGGGTCTGCTGGGCCGAGACTTCGACGCTGCGGGCGCTCGAGGCGGCGCTCTTGGCCGGGGCGGCCTGGGCCGGGACCATCAGGGCGGAGGCCAGCAGGGAGGCGGCGGTGGCTCCCACGGCCAGGTTCTTCAGACGGCGCCGGGGGCGCTGGTAGGAGATCGTCATCTTTCCTCATTCGTCGGGTCCCCGCCGTGGGCGGGGACGGTGCGAGGTGGACAGCCGCGCATCACAGGACACACAGCTTAGCCTTTCCTAAATGTGGGCTGAGATAGAGCTTACGCCTCAGTGCGCCGTGCGCCAATGCCGTGGCCGATCGGGATCGACGCGCCGGGCTCAGCCCCGCCCGTCGCCCAGCATCGAGGCCAGGGCCCGGGCGCCCGCGCCCCGGATGACCGCGGCGTGATCCCCGGGCACGGTCTGACGCTCCAGCGCCCCGGTGCGGGCCCAGGCCTGCGCCGGGGCCCCTTCGCCCAGGGTCCGCTCGGCCCCGACGTGCAGCAGCCGGGCGCGCACCGGGGCCGGGTCCGCCCCGCGGGTGTGGGCCATGGCCCGGCGCACCGCCGCGATGCTGGTGCGCAGGGCGGCGTCGTCCAGGGCCGCCAGGGGCGAGCCGTGCTCGCGCAGAGCCGCCAGGGTCTCCTCCAGGTTTCGCGGCGGGGCCTGCGGTTCCACCCCGCCCATGCGCATCAGGGCCCGCCACAGCTCCCCCGGGCCCGGTGCGGGCAGGGACCGCCAGTACGACGGCGGGTAGGCGTCCAGCAGCCCCACCGCACCGATTCGCGGGCCACCCTCCCGTTCGGCCAGGCCCGCCAGGTGCACCGCGGCCATTCCGCCGACGGACCATCCGGCCAGATCCGCGCCGTCGGGGGCGATCTCGCGCAGCAGCGGCAGCTGCTGGGGGGCCAGCTCCTCCAGGTCCGCAGGCTCCGGAGCCTGCGGGTCGGTGAACTGCGGGGCCTGCAGCGTCCACACGGTGCGGGCCGGGCCCAGGGCGGGCAGCAGCCCCGCGTAGCACCAGCCGAGACCCCCGGCCGGGGGCAGCAGCACCAGGGGTGCTGCGGCAGGGTCCGAGCCGCGGCGCAGCAGCAGCGTCGGCGCCAGATCCGCCCCGAGACCGGCGGTCGATTCCTCCCCCAGGGCCGCGGACAGTGCGGCCGGGGTCGGGTGGGCGAAGATCTGCGCCAGGGAGCAGGGCAGGCCCAGCCGCTCGTCGATCCGGGCCACCAGCTCCAGCGCGGTCAGGGACGCGCCCCCGGCCGCGAAGAAGTCCGCGCCGGGCCCCAGCGGCTCGCGCTCGAGCACCTGCCCGAACAGCTCTCCCAGGACCGCCTCCCGCCAGGTGGCCGGGCCGCCCTCCCGTCCTGGGGCGCCGTCCTGCCCCGGGGCCTCGGTGATCTCCCGTTCGGCCAGCGCCCGGCGGTCCGCCTTGCCGTTGGCGGTGATCGGCAGGCGCTGCAGCACCTGCCAGACCGTGGGCACCATGTACCCGGGCAGGTGCCGTTCGGCGTGGTCCCGGGCCCGCTGCACGATCCGGTCCTCCTCCGCTGCGGCCTCCAGGAAGCCGACGAGCACCTCCTGCGCCCCGATCCGGCGCACCAGGGCGACGGCGGCGCTCACCCCGGGCACCGCGGCCAGCACGGTCTCCACCTCGCCCAGCTCCAGGCGCTGCCCGCCGATCTTGACCTGGTGGTCCGTGCGTCCCCGGTACTCCAGGGCCCCGTCCGGGCGCCACCGGGCCAGATCCCCCGTGCGGTAGACCCGCACCCGCTCCGGGCCCTCGTCCCCGAGCCGTCCGGCCGGCAGGTGCCGGAACGCGGCGGCGTCGGCCTCGGGGCGGTGCAGGTATCCGGGAGTGACCTGCACCCCCGACAGGCACAGGTGCCCCACGACCCCGACCGGGCAGCGGTGCCCGCTCGCGTCCAGGACGTGCACCCCGGTGTTCCAGGCGGGCCGGCCGATGGGCACCACGGGCTCCTCCGGGTGCTCCTCGGTGGCCCAGGCGGTGACGTCCACGGCGGCCTCCGTGGGGCCGTAGAGGTTCAGCGGCCCGGTGCCGAGCATCCGGCGGCACCCGGCCACCTGCTCCCGGGTCAGGGCCTCCCCGCTGCACACCACGGTGCGCGGCCGGTGCGCCCCGGCCGCGAGCGTCCGGGCCGCCCCCGGGGAAGCCAGGAACGCCGAGAGCATCGTGGGCACGAAGTGCAGGCAGTCCACCCGGGCCTCGGTGATCAGCCGGGCCAGGTGCTCCGGGTCCTTATGCCCCTCGGGGGCCGCCACGACGACGCCGGCCCCGTGTCGCAGCGGCCAGTACAGCTCCCACACGTGCACGTCGAAGGAGACGGCCGTCTTGTGCGCCACCCGGTCCCCCGGACCCACGGGAGCCAGGTGCTGCTGCCAGGCCAGCCGGTTGTCGATCCCTGCGTGGGTGATGGGCACGCCCTTGGGACGCCCGGTGGACCCGGAGGTGAACAGGATATAGGCGAGGTCCTCCGGGGCGCGCCGGGTGCCGGGCAGCGGGTCCTCGAGGCCTGCGGATGCGGCCTGCTCAGCGCACACCCGCTCCTCGGCCCGGGCCAGGTCCGCAGCGGTCAGCGCGGTCACCGGGTGCTCGGTCACCGGGTGCTCGGTGGCCGAGGAACCCAGCTCCAACGGGTCCAGGCCCGGGCCCTCCAGCAGCCAGGGGCAGCCTGCGTCGGCGAGCATCCCGGCGACCCGCTCGGCCGGCAGCTGCGGGTCCACCGGCAGATAGACCGCACCCGCCGCGAGCAGGGCGTACACGCTGACGTACTGGTCCAGGCCGCGGTGGGTGCGCAGGGCCACCGGGTCCCCGGGGGCCACGCCCAGGCTCGCCAGGGCCGCGGCGCGGGTGCGCGCGGCCTCGGCCAGCTCGGCGTAGGTCAGGCGCCGACCGCGGAACCCCTCCCCGGGGCCCGGGTAGGCCGGGCCCTCGATCACGGCGGTTTCCTCAGGGTGCTCGGCCGCGGCGGCCGCGAAGCCCTCCCACAGGGTTCCGGAGCGCCGCGGCACCCGGGTCTCCGCCAGCTCGTCCAGCCGGGCTAGCTCCGCCGGGGTGGCCTGCTCCAGCTCGTCGACGTCAGTCCCGTCAACGGCCGCCCGCCCCCACGCGCCCAGCCAGTGCACCAGGCGCTCGGCGTGGGCCTCGGCCTGCTCACGGCCGTACAGGGCGGGGTTGGCGTCCAGCTCCAGGCTGATCGGGTGCCCGCGCCCGGGCATCCCCCGCACGGTCACCGTCAGGTCCGGGACCGGCCCCGCGCTGACGTTGTGCACGCGCGCCGTGCCCTGCCCGAAGGGCAGGACGGCGTCGAAGGGGACGACGTTCAGCTGCGCACCGAACAGCCGGGCCCCGCGGCGCCGGGCCTGCCGCTCCAGCTCCTCCTGGCGCACCAGCCCATGGGCCTGGTTGCGGGCCAGCTGAGCGGTCACCTCCCCCAGCTGCGCTGCCGGGCTCCCGCCGGCGGACACGGCCACCGGCAGCAGGTTCACCGCCGTGCACCCGGTGCGCGCGGCCACCCGGGGCCCGCCGGGCAGCACGCGGTTCATCTGCGGGACCCCGTAGCGGGCGCTGGACAGGCCGAGCACCCGGGTCAGGTAGGATCCGGCCGCCGCGACGACGGCCGCGGGCCACCCGGTCCCGGCGGCCTTCCCCGCCCCCAGCAGCGCCTCCTGCAGTGCCGGGTCCAGCTCCCGGCGGGCCCGGTGGGCCACCGCCGGGGCGTCCGCGGCGCGTCCGGCCAGGGAGTGATCCTCCCCCTGCTCCAGCTCCTGCAGCAGCGGCTGGAAGGCCTCGGCGTGCTCGGCGCGCACCGGTACGTCGTCGGCGTCCTGGGCGGCCAGCTCGGCCAGGCCCGGGCGCTGCGACGGGACCGGGTCCTGCCCGTTCAGGATCTGCCCGTAGACCCGGCCCAGCCGGCGCAGGGCGTCGAAGGCCGCGAAGCCGTCGGCGACGAGGTGGTGGAAGCAGTGCAGCAGGAAGAACCGGCCTCCGCACTCGATCAGGGCGCTGCGCACGGTCTGCCCGGACAGCGCCTCCAGGGGGTGCCGCAGCTGCTCGGAGCACCAGGCCAGCACCGTCTCGCGGATCGCCTCCTCCCGCTCCCCGTCCGTCTGATCCCCCGCGGCCTCGGGGGCCGGGAGGGTCACCGGGCGCAGCACCTCGACGCCGTCCAGGAACCGCTCCAGCGGGATCTCCCGCCACAGCACCCGCCCGTCCCGCTCGGCGCAGCGCACGCGGAACCCGGGGTTCTCCGCGTACACCAGGCGCAGGGCCCGCTCCAGGGCGGCGACGTCGGGCGCGGCGGGCAGCTGCACGCACTCGGCGGTGGTGTAGCAGGGGTTCTCCGGGTCCAGGCGCGCGGCCATGTAGATGCCGCGGGCGGCCTCGGTGATCGGGTGCCAGGGGTGCTCGGGGGCTGTCATCGGCGGATCCGGTCCTAGCGCTGGGAGGCCTCGCGCAGGAAGGACACGGTGGGCCGGGCGATCAGCTCCGTGAACTCCGCCTGCACCCCGGCCGCGGCCAGGTCATCCAGCAGGGCGAAGGTCGCGATGGAGTCCAAGCCCAGCTCGAACAGGCTGGCCTCCGGGTCGGCCAGGGCCCGCTCGGCGGCGTCGGCCTCGGGCAGGTGGGTGCTCAGGATGGTGCGCAGGGTGGCGTCGTCGATCATGGTGGTGCTCCTCCTCAGATGGGGATGGTGGGTGCGTCAGTCGGCCAGGCGCTCGGCCAGGTGGGCGCGCAGCTGCTTGCGGGAGATCTTCCCGACGTTGGTCAGCGGCAGGCGGTCCATGACCACCACCCGCTCCGGGATCTTGAACTCGGCCAGGCCCGCCTCGCGGAAGCTCGCGCGCACCGCGGCCCGCGGGTCCTCCCCCAGCTCCTGCCCGGGGCGGGGCACCAGGATCAGACCCACCCGCTCGCCCACGGCCTCGTCCGGGATGCCCACCGCGACGGCGTCGGCCACGGCCAGGCGGTCCAGGGCCAGGTCCTCCAGCTCATCCACCGCGATCTTCTCCCCGGCCCGGTTGATCTGGTCCTTGGCCCGGCCGGTGACCTCCAGGTGCCCGGAGGGGTGCCGGCGCACGATGTCCCCGGTGCGGTAGAAGCCGTCCTCGGTGAAGGAGGTGCGGTTGGCGTGCTCCTCCCCGTAGTACCCGCGGATGGTGTAGGGCCCACGGGTCAGCAGGTGCCCGGGCTGCCCCTCGGGCACGGGCCGACCATCGTCGTCCAGGATGAGCACCTCGTCGTCCGGGCTGATGGGGGTCCCCTGGGTGGTGAGCACCAGCTGCTCGTCGTCGTCCTCCCGGGTGTAGTTGACCAGGCCCTCGGCCATCCCGAAGACCTGTTGCAGCCGGGCCCCCAGCACGGGCCGCACCTGCGCGGCCGCGGCCGGGGCGAACCGCGCCCCGCCCACCTGCACGAGGCGCAGGCTGGACAGATCCGGGGCCCGACGCTTGGCGGAGGCGATCCAGGCCTGGGCCAGCGGCGGGACCAGCGGCGCGATGTCCGCCCGCTCCCGCTCGATCAGCGCGAAGGCCGTCTGCGGGCTGGGGTCGGCGGCCAGGATCACCGCGCCCCCGGCCCACAGGACGCCGAGGATGCCCGGGGAGCTCATCGTGAAGTTGTGCGCGGCGGGCATGGCCACGAGCATCCGGCTGGAGGCATCCAGCCCGCAGATCCGGGCGGATTCCCGCACGGAGTACAGATAGGCGGCGTGGGTGCGCGGGATGAGCTTGGAGACCCCGGTGGTCCCGCCGGACAGCTGCAGGAAGGCCGCGTTCTCGGACAGCCGCTGCGCCCCGCGGTTGCGCACCGGCTCGGGCAGCTCCTCCCGGCGCAGCGGGGTCGGGGCGTGCGCCTGCGGGTCCGCGACGTCGATCAGCGTCGGGGGGATGAGCCCCTGCTCCTCCAGCCGGGCGGCGTACTCGGCGTGCAGGGCCCGGTAATCGTGGTTCTCCGCGCCCTGGGCCACCACGTGCGCGGCGGCGTCGGTGCGCGCGGCGAACTGCTCCAGCTCCCCCGCCCGGTGCTTGGGCAGCGCGAACACCGGCAGGGCCCCGTACAGGAAGGCCCCGACCATGTGCGCCAGGAACTCCACCGTGTTGGGCAGCTGCAGGATCACCCGGTCCCCCGGGCGCACCCCGGCCTCCCGCAGGCGAGCGGCGGCGGCCAGGGCCTGCTCCTCCAGCTGCCCGTAGGTCCAGCGCACCGTGTCCAGGCTGGATCCGCCGGGCAGGCCGTCGGCGGTGCGCCCGACGACGGCGAGGCTCTCCCGGTGCGCGTCGATGCTGCACAGCAGGAACTGCTGGAAGGTCTCATCCACCCAGTGCCCGGCCTCGCGGTAGCGGCGGGCGGCCTCCTCCGGGATCGCGGGAAACGGCGCCAGCGGCGAGCGCCCGGCGGCGCCGGTGCTGGTCGGGGAGGATGTGCTCACGGAAACGGTCTCCTTTGCGGGGTCGGTTCGATGGGGCTGGGCCCGGCGGGATCGGCGGGCCCGGCTCAGTCGGCGGGGTACAGCCGCACGAGGGCGGGGATCAGGGAGCCGCGCCAGCAGGCGTAGTCGTGTCCGCCGTCGTAGCGCAGGTACTCCACCCGGGCCGGGCTGCGGCGCAGCTCGCGGGCGAAGTCGTCGTGGGGGCCGGTGAGCACCCACTCCTGATCCCCGACCTCCAGCACGAAGCGGGAGTCAGCCAGGGCCTGGGCGCCGTCGCGCTCCAGCAGCTCGGCCAGGGCGCGGGCGGGGGCCTCCTGCCACAGGGAGGCCGACTGGGAGACCACCGCGCCCACGACCCGCGGGGCCAGCAGCCCGCACAGCAGGCTGGCCAGGCCGCCGAGGGACTGACCGACCGCGCAGGTGCGCGCCGGGGCAGGGTCCAGCCCGTGCTCGGCGCGCAGCCACGGCAGCAGTGCTTCGGCGACGTAGCGGTGGATCGGCTCGGTGCCGTCCAGCTCCCGCCAGCGCCGCTCCCGGCCGCCGGAATCCAGCAGGACCAGGTGCACCGGGGCCAGGTCCCCGGCGCGCACCGCCTGCTCGACGGCGCCGATCAGTCCGTGCCGGGCCCAGACCTCGCCGTCGAAGATCAGGATCACCGGGGATTGCGAGCCGGCCCCGGCGCTGCGGTGCAGGGCCACCCGGTGTTCCTCCGGTGCTGCGTGCCAGACCAGCTGGGTCTCATCCGCCGGGGCGAAGACGTAGGGCTGCCGGGGTGCGTCGGCCAGCTCCACCACGCTCAGCGCCCGCCCGTCCCGGTTGGGGCAGGTCAGCGCGTTGCGCGGGTCCGGGACCCCGGCGTCCAGGGCCGCGCGCAGCTGCACGTGGTCCTGGGCCGAGATCCAGGGGGCCGGTGCGCCGGGGCGGGCGGGGATGAAGCAGTAGGAGGCCCGCCAGGTCCGGCGCATCCGGAAGGAGGCGTGCCAGGGGCCGTCGGGCCCGAGCCGGTGCATCAGCGTCGCCCCCAGCGCGGATTCGTCGGTCAGACGGTTGGCGAAGAGCAGGACCTGCTCGGCCTCGTCGTCCTCGTAGAGGAAGGTCACGATCTGCCGGGCGGGATCCTGCAGGTCCTCCTCCAGCAGCGGCAGCGGCCCGTCCAGCAGCTCGCGCAGCCGTCGGTGGGCCGCGGCGGCGGCCTGCGGGTCGGACAGCTCCTTCTCGAGTGCGCTCAGGTGCGGCGAGTCCGTGCGGGGCACGGGCTCGGGCCGGGGCGGCTTGGGCGGGCGGCGGGCGGCGGGCATCGGCTGCGTCATTCCTCCTCCTCGGTGGGCACGACCATCGGCGAGCCCGTGCACGGGTCCGGCACGATCACGCAGTCCAGGTCGAAGACCTCGCGGATGATCTGCGCCGTCACGATATCCCGCGGGGCCCCCTGGGCCGCCACCTGCCCGTCCTTCATCAGCACCACGTGGGTCGCGTAGCGGAAGGCCAGGTTCAGGTCGTGCAGCACGACGACGACGGTCTTCCCCGCCCGGTGCAGGCGCCGGGTGAGGTTGAGGACCTCGATCTGGTGGGTGATGTCCAGGTACGTGGTGGGCTCATCCAGCAGCAGCAGCTCGGTGTCCTGGGCCAGGGTCATCGCGATCCAGACCCGCTGGCGCTGCCCGCCGGACAGGGCCTCGATCGGGCGGTCGGCCAGCTCCAGCACCCCGCAGGCGGCCATGGCCGCAGAGCAGATCCGCTCGTCCTCCCGGCTCCAGGTGCGCAGCAGGGACTGGTGCGGGTACCGGCCGCGCCCGACGACGTCGGAGACCGTCACCCCGCTGGGGGCCTCCGGGGTCTGCGGGAGCATGGCCAGGGCGCGGGCGACCTCCTTGGAGCGCCAGTCCCGCAGGGGCGTCCCGTCCAGCAGAACCTGCCCGGAGGCGGCCGGCAGCACCCGCGAGAGGGTCTTCAGCAGCGTGGACTTGCCGCAGGCGTTGGGCCCGAGGATCACGGTCAGCTCGGCGTCGAGCACGTCCAGGTCCACCCCGTGCAGCACCTCGCGGTGCTCGTAGCCGCCGTGCAGGTCCTCGGCCCGCAGCCGGGCGGGGGCCTCGGGGGCCGTGGTGGATGCGGTCATGGTCTTCTCCGTTCCGCGGCGATGAGGTAGACGAGGTAGCACCCGCCCAGAGCCCCGGTGACCACTCCGACGGCGAGGGTCCCGGGCAGGGCGTGCTGGGCGAGCAGGTCAGCCCCGAGGACGAGCACCGCGCCCGTGAGCGCGGCCCCGGCCAGGCCGGCCCCGGTGACTCGGGTGAGGGTCCGGCAGATGTGGGGGGCCGCCAGGGCCACAAAGGCGACGGGCCCGGTGGTCGCGGTGGCCAGGGCCACCAGCAGCACCCCGACGAACAGGGAGAGCACCCGCACCCGGCCCACGGGCACGCCGATGCCGGCGGCGACGGCGTCGCCGTACATCAGCGCGGTCAGGGGCCGGGCCAGCCACAGCAGCGCGGGCAGCAGGATCAGCAGCGCGATCCCGAGCAGGGCGACCTTGGCCCACGTCATGGCGTTCAGCGAGCCCACGAGCCAGGCGGCCGCGGTCTGGGCCTGCGTCAGGGAGGCCCGCACCACCAGCAGGGAGTTCAGGGCGGACAGGGTGGACCCGACCCCGATGCCGATCAGCACCACCCGGTAGCCGCCCAGGCCGGTGCGCCGGGTCAGCCCCCACACGACCACGGCGGTGCCCAGCCCGCCGAGCACCGCGCCCAGGGCGACCCCGCCGGGGCCGGCGTCGAAGACGATGATCTGCAGCAGGGCCCCGGTGGCCGCCCCGTGGGTGAAGCCGATGATGTCCGGGGAGCCCAGCGGGTTGCCGGAGACCACCTGGAAGATCGCCCCGGACAGTCCCAGGGCCGCCCCGACGAGGATCGCGGCGAGCACCCGCGGGGCGCGCACCTCGGTCACGAAGTACCGGGCCAGCCGGGGCCCGCCGCCGGTGAGGGTGTGCAGGACCTCCCCGGGGCTCAGCCGGTACTCCCCCTGCATCAGGGCGAGCACGGCCAGCCCGAACAGCACCACGGCCAGTGCGGTCAGCACGAGCGTCTGGCGCAGGCTCACCCGGAGCCCGAATCCGCGGGGCCCGCCGCCCAGGCGCAGGGTGCGCGCGGGGCGGGTCTGGGTCGGGGGACGACGGCGCACGCGGTTCACAGGGCCTCGACCTTCCTGCGGCACATCAGGGCCACGAACACGGGGGCGCCCACGAGGGTCGCGATGATCCCGACCTGCGTCTCCTCCGGGGCCAGGATGGTGCGCGCGAGCACGTCGGCCAGCAGCAGCCAGACCGGTCCGAGCAGCAGGCTCAGGGCGGTGACCCAGCGCAGGTCGGCACCCATGAGCTGGCGGGCGATGAACGGCACCGCGAGCCCGACGAAGGTGATCGGCCCGATCGCGGCCGTGGCCGCCCCGGCCAGCACCGCCACGCACACCAGGGCGATGGTCTGGGTGCGCCGCAGGTGCACACCCAGGGCCACCCCCGCCTCCTCGCCCATCGACAGGGCGTTGATCGCCGGTGCCGCCCAGAGGGCCAGGGCCAGCCCCAGCAGCATCAGGGGCGCCACCGCTGCGGCGATGTCGTAGCCGCGGTTCTCCAGGGATCCGGCCACCCAGAAGCGGAATTCGTTGAAGGCGGTCTGGTCCGCGAGGATCAGCGCCTGGTTCAGCGCGGCCAGGGCCGCGGAGATCGCGACGCCGGCCAGGGCCAGGCGCACCACGGAGGACCGACCGGTGCCCCCGGAGCCCAGGGCGTACACCGCGACGGCGGCCAGCCCCGCGCCGACGAGGGCGCACAGCAGGTAGGCGTGGATCCCCAGGGCCCCGAACAGCACGACGCAAAGCACGACCGTCACGGAGGCGCCGGCGTTGATGCCCAGCAGCCCGGGCTCGGCCAGGGGGTTGCGGGTCAGGGCCTGCATGACGGCCCCGGCCACCGCCAGGCTCGCCCCGCACATGATCCCGAGGAGGGTCCGCGGCAGCCGCTGCTGGGTGACGATGGTCTCGGCCTGGCCCTGGCCGTGCCCGGTCAGCGCCGCCCAGACCTCGCGCGCAGGCAGGGCGTGGGAGCCGAAGGCGATCGACGCGGCGATCGCGGCGACCAGGAGAACGGCCGCGGCGATCAGCCACAGGACCCGGCGGCGTCGGCGCCGGGTCGCGGAGATGGAGCCCATCTAGTCGGCGGACCCCGCGGAGTCGGAGGACTCGGCCTGAGCCGCACGGCGGCGGCGCACCAGCACCACGGCCGCCACGATGGCGACGGCGGCCAGGGCACCGGCCCCGATCCACGGGAACTGGGAGCCGGAGTCCTCGGTGGTGGCCGAGGCCTCGCGGGCGCCGCGGGAGTCCGCGGAGGCGCTGGCCGAGGCCGAGGCGGTGGGGGTGGCCGAGGCCGAAGCCGACTGGCTCTCCTCGACCTCCTCGGTCACCTCCTTGACCTGCCCGCCCTTGCCCTCCTCCTGCAGGGCCTTGGCCTGCTCCTCGGTCAGGGGGTTGCCGTTCTCGTCCACGTACTGGGTGGTGGTCCCGCCCTGCCCGGAGGTCCCGGCATCCGAGCCGGAGCCGCCGTTGGAGCCCGAGTTCCCTCCGGACCCGGAGCCGGAGCCCTGGCCACCGTTGGATCCGGAGTTCCCGTTGGAGCCGGAGCCGCCGTTGGACCCGGAGCCGGACCCGCCGGAGTTGGAGCCGGCGTTGGGATCCACCTGGGTGCCGGACACGGACCCGCCGCCCTGGGCGGCGGAGTTCACGCCGGTCACGGTGAACTGCGGGCTCTTGTTGGAGTACCCCTTGGAGGACCCGTCATCGCCGACGCGCACCGCGGTGAGGAAGCGCAGGGTGTGCTTGCCCTGCTTGATGTCCTTGGGAACCTGGAAGGAGCCCTCCAGCAACCCGTTGGAGGGGACGACCTGCTGGTGCACCACGCAGGCCCCCTGGGGCGCATTCGAGGAGCAGGTGTTGCCGTCGTCGAACTTGATGGACACGGTGGATCCGGCGGGGAAGCCGTTGAGGGTGAAGCTCAGGTAGTCCCCGGCCCGCACGGATCCGGAGACCGTGCTGGAGGTGCCGGGGCTGTTCCCGGAGGCGCCGCCCGGGGGCAGGGCCATGGCGGCGGAGGAGCCGATGATCAGGGCGGCGAGGACGGCGACGAGGGTCGCCAGCCATCGGCGGATGCTGGGGCGAGGGTGCGTGCGCATGCTCAATCCTTGGTTGCGGAATCGGAGGCGGAGCCGGCGGCGCCGGCCGTGGTCTGGGTCTTCTTCTTGCCGCCGGTGAGCACGAGGGCAAGGAGAATGGCGGCGGCGGCCACGAGCAGCAGGTTCTCCCAGGAGAACCAGGAGTGCTTCCGGGCGGTGCTCTGGGCGGCGGCCTGGTCCTGATCCTGCCCGGAGCCCTGGGCCTGCTGGGCCTGGGCGGCCTGGGCGGAGGGGCTGGCGGTGGGCTTCTTCGCGACCTTCTTCTTCACCACGCGCTTGACCACGGTCTCGATGTCCGAGCCCGGGGCCCGGCGGACCACGACGTAGGAGGTCTGGTCCTGCGCGGTGTCGGAGAGGCTGCTGGCGTTCCCACCGGGCACGGCCGCGCCGGTGAGCACCGAGGTGCTCCCGGAGCCCGCCACGGGGCCGGAGGTCTGCTCCGCGGTGCCGGAGGTGCGGTTCGGCGAGGTCGCGGTGGCGCGACCGGAGCCGCTGGTGCCGTGGCCGCCGGAGGAGCCGGAGTCCCCGGAGCCGGTGTCCTTCAGCTCCAGAGTGGTCCAGCCCAGGATCTCCCCGACGTGGCCCTCGTTGCCGTTCTGCACCAGGAGCTGGTACTTCCCGGCCAGCAGCACCTCGCGGTCCACGGTGTAGGTCACGGACCTGCGCGCGTCCAGCTGGTGCCACTCCCCCAGCCAGGCGCTGCGTCGGGAGCCGTCCATGTAGGCGCTGGTGTGGATCCAGTCTCCCTGCCGGCCCTCCGGCACGGTCACGGTGAGCTTGTCCCCGTCCAGCGTCGCGGAGACGCCGTGCCGGTTGCCGGAGGTCAGTGCGGAGCCCTGATCCACCGGGTCCGGGGCGCCCTGCGGACGGTACTGCCCGACCACGAAGTCGGCGACGCCGGCCCCGCCGACGGTGGAGCCCTTGTCTCCCGGCTTGAGCGAGCCGGAGAGGAAGCGCAGGGTGTGCGCCCCCTCGGGGAAGGCCGGGGTCGAGGTCTTATCGGTGCCGTCGGGCAGCTGGATCCAGGTGTCGAAGGTGCCGTTGGACTGATCGGTCTCGATGATCTGCCAGATGGTCCGGTTGGTGCTCACGGCGTCATCCAGGCGGCTGTACTTGCCCTCGTCCAGCTTCACGGCCACATGGGCGGCACCGGTGTTGGCCGTGGGGTTGCAGTATCCGGAGCCGGTGACGTGCACCTTCCCGCCCACGCCGACGTTCTTCGTCTCCACCGTCACGGTGGGCCGGCTCGTGACGTCGGTGCACTTGACGTCGGAGGTCTGGCTGTCCTCGTCGGCAGCCACCCCGTCGACCTTCAGCGGCCCGACGGCCGTGGAGCGCTGCACGTCCTTCCAGGACGCATCGACATACTCCGCGTTCTTACCGGAGAGGAACTGGGCCTTGAGATACTGGCCCTGCTTCAGCCCATCGGGCAGGGCGATGTCGACATCGAACTCGCCCTTCTCATCGATGTGGAAGATGCCCGCGGCCTTGTCCTCCTTGGACTGGTCCGGGGTGAGCAGCACCCACACGCTGTCGTTGTTGCCCGCCCGAGCGGTCAGATAGTCGTTGATCTTGGTGTTGGGGGTCCGGGTGTAGGCGTCGCCCTTGCTGTTCTTCAGCAGCTTCACGGCGATGACGGAGCCGCGCTTGCCGTCGGCCATGGTCCAGCCCTCGCCGTGCAGCTTCAGGCGGGCGCCGTCTCCGGTCCCGATCGGCGCGATGCGCACGGTGGCGTCATCGACGGCCGTGTCCCCCACCTTGCCGGGGATGGCGTAGGAGTCCCAGTGCTGCGGATCGTCGGGGTCCACGGTGGTCCCGTCGGCCTTCACGACGCCGACGGTGAGCACCGCGTTGCGGGCCACATCCCCCTCCTTGCCGGACCCGGAGAGCACGTGGATCGTGTGGGTCGAGCCCACCGTCCAGGCGGCATTCGAGTTACCGGATCCCGGGAACGGGAAGGTCGCGGAGAACTCGCCCTGGGCGTTCGCGTCCACCGTGGCCACCACGGCATCACCACCGATGGTGGTCTTGCCCTTATCCAGCTTCACACTCACATTCGAGCCCGAACCGTCCTGGGCCTTCCACCCGGTGCCGGTCACCGTCACCTCAGCGCCCTCACGGACCGTCTTCACCGAGGTCACCGTCGCCGTGCCGTCGGAGGCCTTCACAGTCTGGGTCTCGTCCTCGGCCGCATGGGCCGGGCTCAGGCTCGGCAGACCCGCGGGCAGGAGCAGGGCCAGCGTCAGCAGCGCGGCCACGGCCAGACGCAGCGGGTGGGAGATGAGGCGGTTCACGGCGGCGGGGGCTTCCTTCGGGGTGCGGTGGGCGGACAGCGGACGGATCACTGGTCCAGGTCCTTCATCACGTCGGCGACGATGCCCTGCATCAGCAGCGGGCCGCCGGTGGAAGTCCATCGGGAGCCGTCCACGGGGATGATGTGTCCGTCCTTGTAGGCGGTCAGGTCGGTGAAGCCGGAGGCCTTCTCGGCTTCCTTCAGCGCGGTCTGCGCGCCGCTGAGATCGGCGGTGCCGCCGGCGTTGGGGTTGTCCTGGCTGGATCCGCCCAGGGTGCCGAAGAACATGTAGTCGGCGTCGATCTGGTTCAGGTTTTCCAGCGAGACCGGGTCGGAGTGGCCCAGGCCCATGCGGTCCTGGTTCTGCGGGCGCTTGAGCCCGAGGTCGGTCAGGGCTCGGCCGGCAGGCAGCTCCTTGAGGATCAGCGAGGCTCCGCCGCCCTGCCAGCGCACGATGGAGAAGGTCTTGTCCCCGTAGCGACCGGCCAGCTTCTGCTTGTCCTGCTCCACGGTGGAGCGGTAGTCCTGTTCGATCTGCCGTGCCTTGTCCTGCAGGTTCAGCGCGTCGGCCACCCGATCGAAGTTCTTCTCCCAGGGTCCGCCGGCGTACCCGGTGAACACCACCGGGGCGATCTTGCGCAGGATCTCCAGGACGTCCGGGCGGTTGTTCACGCTGGTGCCGTCCACCAGGATCAGGTCCGGGTCCATCGCGCCGATGGCCTCGTAGTCCAGCTCCGAGACGCTGCCCAGCAGCTTCACCCCGTCGGCCTTGTCGGCCAGGTAGTGCGGCACCCCGGACTGCCCGCGCCCAGCCACGGACCCGACGGGCTTGACCCCCAGGGCCAGCGCCCCGTCCAGGGTCGGCTCGGACAGGGTCACGACCCGCTGCGGGTTCTCCGGCACCTGCACCTCGGTGCCCTCGATGTCCTTGACGGTGCGGGTGGGCCCGGCGGAGTCGGACTCGGCGTCCCCGGCGTCGGACCCGCACCCGGCCAGCACGCTGGCGCACAGGAGTGCCAGCAGGAGGGCGAGGAGGGTGCGCAGACGCCCGGTGCGGCGCGGTCCGGCTGGGACGATGACGGGCATGAAGGCTCCCCGGAGTGATCGATTAGCTCAGGCTCACCTTAGTCGGCGGATTCGTTCGCTTCAAGCGATAGCAGCCCCGGGTCACGCAGATGCGACGCAGGACACGAAGGAGCCCCTCCCCCGCAGACGGGGAAGGGGCTCCTTCACGGGATGGAGACGGCGCGCTGGGCACCGCACTCCCGGAGACGCAGGGCTTACTTGGCCCGCTCCAGGATCTCCACGATCCGCCACCGCTTGGTCGCGGACAGCGGGCGGGTCTCCATGATCCGCACCAGGTCGCCGACGCCGGCGGTGTTCTGCTCGTCGTGAGCCTTCACCTTGGAGCTGCGGCGCATGACCTTACCGTACAGCGCGTGCTTGACGTGGTCCTCGACCTCGACGACGACGGTCTTGTCCATCTTGTCGGAGACGACGTAGCCGCGGCGGGTCTTGCGCAGGTTGCGCTCTTCCGTCTTGACTTCACTCACTTGGCATCACCTTCGCTGGCCTTCGCGGCCTTCTTCGCAGCCTTGGCGGCCTTCTTGTCGGCCTTCTTGTCCGAGGCTTCCGGGGCCGAGGCCTCGACCTCGGGGCGGATGCCCAGCTCGCGCTCGCGCAGCACCGTGTAGATGCGGGCGATGTCGCGCTTGACGGCCTTGAAGCGGCCCGGGTTCTCGAGCTGGCCGGTGGCCTTCTGGAAACGGAGGTTGAACAGCTCCTCCTTAGACTCACGCAGCTTCTCGGTCAGAGCCGCGGAGTCCAGGTCCTCGAGCTGATCGATCGACAGATCCTTCGATCCAACTGCCATTTCTATTCACCACCTTCGCGGCGCACGATGCGTGCCTTCATGGGGAGCTTGTGGATGGCCAGGCGCAGGGCTTCCTTCGCCACCTCATCGGTGACGCCGGACAGCTCGAAGAGCACGCGGCCGGGCTTGACGTTGGCGACCCACCATTCCGGGGAGCCCTTACCGGAGCCCATGCGGGTCTCGGCGGGCTTCTTGGTCAGCGGGCGGTCCGGGAAGATGTTGATCCAGACCTTGCCACCGCGCTTGATGTAGCGGGTCATGGCGATACGCGCCGCCTCGATCTGGCGGTTGGTCACGTACGCCGGGGCCAGCGCCTGCACGCCCCACTCCCCGAAGGACACCGTGGTGCCGCCCTTGGCGACGCCGGTGCGCTTGGGGTGGTGCTGCTTGCGGTACTTGACGCGACGGGGAATCAGCATTTATGCCTCACCATTCTCTGCGGTCGTGGTCTCGGCCTGCGCGGAGGCACCGGTGCGAGCCGCATCGCCCTGGGGCTGCTGGCTGTCGGTGCGCCGCTCCTGCCGATGCTCGGCGGAGGCCCCGCGACGACGGCGCTCGCCGCCGCGACGCTCGCCGGCACCGCCGCGACGGTCCCCGCCGCGGCCGCCGCGCCGGTTGCCCTGCGCGGCCTGCTGGGCGGCCAGCTCCTTGTCGGTCAGGTCGCCCTTGTAGATCCAGACCTTCACGCCGATGCGGCCGAAGGTGGTCTTGGCCTCGAAGAAGCCGTAGTCGATGTTCGCCCGCAGGGTGTGCAGGGGCACGCGGCCCTCGCGGTAGAACTCCGAGCGGGACATCTCGGCCCCACCCAGACGCCCGGCGCACTGGATCCGGATGCCCTTGGCACCGGCGCGCTGAGCGGACTGGATGGCCTTCTTCATCGCGCGGCGGAAGGCCACGCGGGAGGCCAGCTGCTCGGCCACACCCTGGGCGACCAGCTGAGCGTTGACCTCGGGGTTGTTGACCTCGAGGATGTTCAGCTGGATCTGCTTGCCGGTGAGCTTCTCCAGCTCGCCGCGGATGCGGTCGGCCTCGGCGCCGCGGCGGCCGATTACGATGCCGGGGCGGGCGGTGTGGATGTCCACGCGCACGCGGTCCCGGGTCCGCTCGATCTCGACGTTGGCGATGCCGGCGCGATCCATGCCCTTGGACATGAGCTCGCGGATCTTGATGTCCTCACGGACGAAGTCCTTGTAGCGCTGGCCTTCCTTGGTGGAGTCAGCGAACCAATGCGACTTGTGGTCCGTGGTGATCCCCAGTCGGAATCCGTGCGGGTTGATCTTCTGTCCCACTTAGCGGTCCTCCTCGTTCTCCGGGGTAGCGAGCACCACGGTGATGTGGCTGGTTCGCTTGTTGATGCGGTATGCGCGCCCCTGGGCCCGCGGCTGGAACCGCTTCATGGTGGGGCCCTCGTCCACGAAGGCCTCGGACACGTACAGGTCCTCCTCCGTGAAGGCGACGCTGTCGCGCTGAGCCAGCTGGCGGGCGTTGGCCACCGCGGACTCCACGATCTTGAACACCGGCTCCGAAGCGCCCTGCGGGGCGAACTTCAGAATCGCCAGAGCCTCATTCGCCTGCTTGCCACGAATCAGGTTGACGACGCGCCGGGCCTTCATAGGCGTCACGCGAACGTAGCGCGCAGATGCCTTGGCTTCCATTGCCTATCTCTCTTTCGTCTTCTAGCCGAAGAGCGTGAGCTGCTGGATCGGGGGAACCCGACCTAGCGGCGCTTGCCCTTGCGGTCGTCCTTCACATGGCCGCGGAAGGTCCGCGTGGGAGCGAATTCGCCGAGCTTGTGCCCGACCATCGACTCGGTGATGAACACGGGGATGTGCTTGCGTCCGTCGTGCACGGCGATCGTGTGCCCGAGCATGTCGGGGATGATCATCGAGCGGCGGGACCACGTCTTGATGACGTTCTTGGTGCCCTTGTCGTTCTGAGCGGCGACCTTCAGGTAGAGGTGCTGATCGACGAAAGGGCCCTTCTTCAGACTGCGAGGCATGTGTCAGGCTCCTTAGCGCTTCTTGCCGGTGCGACGGCGACGGACGATGAGCTTGTCGCTGTCCTTGTTCGGACGGCGGGTGCGCCCCTCGGGCTTGCCGTTCGGGTTGACGGGGTGCCGACCACCGGAGGTCTTGCCCTCGCCACCGCCGTGCGGGTGGTCCACCGGGTTCATGACGACGCCGCGCACGGTCGGGCGGATGCCCTTCCAGCGGTTGCGTCCGGCCTTGCCCCAGTTGATGTTGGACTGCTCGGCGTTGCCGACCTCGCCGATCGTGGCGCGGCAGCGCACGTCGACGTTGCGGATCTCCCCGGAGGGCAGGCGCAGCTGGCCGTACTTGCCCTCCTTGGCCACCAGCTGCACGGAGGCGCCGGCGGAGCGGGCGAGCTTAGCACCCCCGCCGGGACGCAGCTCCACCGCGTGGATCACGGTGCCCACGGGGATGTTGCGCAGCGGCAGGTTGTTGCCGGGCTTGATGTCGGCGTTGGGGCCGGACTCCACGACGTCGCCCTGCTGCAGGCGGTTCGGGGCGATGATGTAGCGCTTCGCCCCGTCCACGTAGTGCAGCAGCGCGATGCGCGCGGTGCGGTTCGGGTCGTACTCGATGTGCGCGACCCGGGCGTCCACGCCGTCCTTGTCGTGGCGGCGGAAGTCGATCAGGCGGTACTGGCGCTTGTGGCCGCCGCCCTTGTGCCGGGTGGTGATGCGCCCGGAGCTGTTGCGCCCGCCGTTCTTGGGCAGCGGACGGACCAGGGACTTCTCCGGGGTCGTGCGCGTGATTTCTGCGAAGTCGGCGACGCTCGAGCCGCGGCGGCCCGGGGTCGTCGGCTTGTGCTTACGGATTGCCATAGTTGTCTTCCTCGTTCAAGTGGTCTCCGCAGGCTCAGGCCTGCGGACCGCCGAAGATGTCGATGCTGCCTTCGCGCAGGGTCACGACGGCACGCTTGGTGCTCTTGCGCGCTCCCCAGCCGAAGCGGGTGCGCTTGCGCTTCCCGGCACGGTTGATGGTGTTCACACCCGAGACCTTGACGCCGAAGATGCGCTCCACGGCGTCCTTGATCTCGGACTTGTTCGAGCGGGGGTCGACCTCGAAGGTGTACTTGCCTTCGTCGATCAGGCCGTAGCTCTTCTCCGAGACGACGGGGGCGATGATGACGTCGCGGGGATCCTTGATGGTGGCGCTCACTGGGCGACCTCCTGGTTCTTTCCGGCCTTGCTGGCCACGGCCACGAACACGTCGTAGGCGTCCTTGGTGAAGACCACGTCGTCGGCCAGCAGCACGTCGTAGGTGTTCAGCTGGTCGGCGTAGAGCACGTGGGCGTTCACCAGGTTGCGCACGGACAGCGCGACGGCGTCCTCCTTGCGGTCGATGACCACCAGGACGTTCTTGCGCGGGGTGATCTCGGCCAGGGCGGCCTTCGCGGCCTTGGTGGACACGGAGTCCACCAGGGAGGAGACCACGTGGATGCGACCGTGGGCGGCCCGATCCGAGAGGGCCTGGCGCAGGGCCGCGGCCTTCATCTTCTTGGGGGTGCGCTGGGAGTAGTCGCGCGGGACGGGCCCGTGGACGATCCCGCCGCCGGTCATGTGCGGGGCGCGGATGGAGCCCTGGCGGGCCCGGCCGGTGCCCTTCTGCTTGAAGGGCTTGCGCCCGGCCCCGGAGACCTCTCCGCGGTTCTTGGCCTTGTGGGTGCCCTGGCGGGCGGCGGCCAGCTGCGCGATGACGACCTGGTGCAGCAGAGCCGTGTTGGGCTCCAGCGCGAAGACGTCCTCGGGCAGGTCGACGTTCAGGGTTTCGACTGCCATGGTGTCAGGCTCCCTTCACAGCGGTGCGCACCAGAACGACGCCGTTCTTGGGGCCGGGGACGGCGCCCTTGATCAGCAGCACGTTGTTCTCGGTGTCGACACCCTGGATCGTGAGGTTCTGGGTGGTGTGGCGGGTGTTGCCCATCCGACCGGCCATGCGCATGCCCTTGAACACGCGCGCGGGGTAGGAGGCACCGCCGATGGACCCGGGCTTGCGGTGGTTCTTGTGCGCACCGTGGGAGGCGGAGACGCCCTTGAACCCGTGGCGCTTCATGACGCCGGCGAAGCCCTTGCCCTTGGTCTTGCCGATGACGTCGACCTTCTGGCCGGCCTCGAACATCTCGACCTTCAGCTCCTGGCCGAGGGAGTACTCGGAGGCGTCCGCGGTGCGGATCTCGACGAGGTGGCGGCGCGGGGTGGTCCCGGCCTTCTCGAAGTGCCCCGCCATGGGCTTGGTGACCTTGCGCGGATCGATCGCACCGTAGCCGATCTGCACCGCGGAGTAGCCGTCGGTGTCCTGGTCGCGCAGCTGGGTGACGACGTTGGAGTCGGCCTTGACGACGGTGACCGGCACGAACTTGCCGTTCTCGTCCCAGACCTGGGTCATGCCGAGCTTGGTGCCCAGCAGGCCCTTCACCTGGCGCTCGAAGTGGTTAGTCATGGGGATGCGATCCTCTTTACAGCTTGATTTCGATGTTCACGTCTGCCGGGAGGTCGAGGCGCATGAGCGAGTCGACGGCCTTCGGCGTGGGATCGACGATGTCGATCAGCCGCTTGTGCGTGCGCATCTCGAAGTGCTCGCGGCTGTCCTTGTACTTGTGCGGCGAGCGGATCACGCAGTACACGTTCTTCTCGGTGGGCAGCGGCACGGGGCCGACCACCGTGGCGCCCGCGCGGGTCACCGTCTCAACGATCTTGCGAGCCGAGGAATCGATGACCTCGTGGTCATACGACTTCAGCCGGATGCGGATTTTCTGTCCCGCCATCTGTCGGACTCTCTTTCTTCAAGTACTTCCCTGTGATGGGACCGGACGGTCCCTTGTGGTGGCGTCTTCAGGCAAGCACCCGCGAGCCGCTCGCCGCTGGGGCGAGAGCTGCGGGATCCTGGCGCCGCTTCGCACGAGCTGAATCCGGACGGATTCCGGGTTCCTCACCTCGCCGAAGCACCGACCCCCGAACTCGGGCGTGTCGCGCGCGCTGCGCGCGGAGACGCCGTGAACATCTCGGACCGGGTCGTTGTGGCTTGCGCGGAGCGCACCGCCGTGAGCCGGAAGCGGGACTTCCGGTGCACGCGGCGCATCGACGCCTGCAAGCGCTTGAACAACGTCCTCCATCCTGCCATGCCCGGCAAGCCGCCCGCAAGCGCTGGAGGGATTCGTGGTCGAACACACACCCACCGAGGGCAGCGGGCGATGGCGGCGACCCATGGCCGGCGATCGCGCGGCACGCGCCCGGGGACGCGGGAAGGCCCCGACACACCTGAAGTGTGCCGGGGCCTTCTCGCAGATCCGGTCGGCGCGGGGGCTGCCCGCGCCGACCGAGCAGGTCGGGTGACCTTACTTGACGATCTTCGTCACACGACCGGAGCCCACGGTGCGGCCACCCTCGCGGATGGCGAAGCCGAGGCCCTCCTCCATGGCGATCGGCTGGATCAGCTCGACCGACATCTCGGTGTTGTCACCGGGCATGACCATCTCGGTGCCCTCGGGCAGGGTGATGACGCCGGTGACGTCGGTGGTCCGGAAGTAGAACTGCGGACGGTAGTTCGAGTAGAACGGGTTGTGACGCCCACCCTCGTCCTTGGACAGGATGTAGACGTTCGCCTCGAAGTTGGTGTGCGGGGTGATGGAACCCGGCTTCACCACGACCTGGCCGCGCTCGACGTCGTCGCGCTTCAGGCCGCGCAGCAGCAGACCGCAGTTCTCGCCGGCCCAGGCCTCGTCGAGCTGCTTGTGGAACATCTCGATCCCGGTGACCGTGGTCTTCTGGATCGGGCGGATGCCGACGATCTCGACCTCGGAGTTCAGGGCCAGGGTCCCGCGCTCGGCGCGACCGGTCACCACGGTGCCGCGCCCGGTGATGGTGAAGACGTCCTCGATGGGCATCAGGAACGGCTTGTCCTTGTCGCGCACGGGGTCCGGGATGTACTCGTCCACGGCCTCCATGAGCTCCTCGATGGACTTGACCCACTTCTCGTCGCCCTCCAGCGCCTTCAGCGCGGAGACGCGGATGACGGGGGCGTTGTCGCCGTCGAACTCCTGGGAGGACAGCAGCTCGCGGACCTCCATCTCGACGAGGTCCAGCAGCTCCTCGTCCTCGACCATGTCGGCCTTGTTCAGGGCGACCAGCAGGGTCGGCACGCCGACCTGGCGGGCGAGCAGCACGTGCTCGCGGGTCTGGGCCATCGGGCCGTCGGTGGCGGCGACCACGAGGATCGCGCCGTCCATCTGGGCGGCACCGGTGATCATGTTCTTCACGTAGTCCGCGTGGCCGGGGGCGTCCACGTGGGCGTAGTGGCGCTTCTCGGTCTGGTACTCGATGTGCGCGATGTTGATGGTGATGCCGCGCTGCCGCTCCTCGGGAGCGGAGTCGATCATGCCGAAGTCCTGGAGCTCGTTGAGGTCCGGGTACTTCTCGGCGAGGACCTTGGAGATCGCGGCGGTCAGGGTGGTCTTGCCGTGGTCGACGTGACCGATGGTGCCGATGTTGACGTGAGGCTTGGAGCGCTCGAACTTAGCCTTAGCCAAGGGTGTTCCTCCTAGAACGTTTGTGTGGAAGCTTGCGCTGGCCGCGCGCAGTCCGCTGTGGAAGACGGATTCCCTGTCTACCTTAGCGGATTTCCCGCAGACGCGTGAAGCGCCGGCGCAAGCCGGGGGTCCCCGTCGGCCCGCCCCGTGCGGGGCGGGCCGACGGAGTGGGGATCACTCCCCGCGGGACTTCTGGATGATCTCGTCCGCCACGGCCTTGGGGACCTCGGCGTAGCTGTCGAAGGTCATCGAGTACACCGCGCGGCCCTGCGTCTTGGAGCGCAGGTCGCCGATGTAGCCGAACATCTCGGACAGCGGGACGAGGGCGGCCACCAGCTTGATGCCGGCGACGTCCTCCATGGACTGGATCTGGCCGCGCCGGGAGTTCAGGTCGCCGATGACGTCGCCCATGTACTCCTCGGGGGTGCGGACCTCCACGGCCATCAGGGGCTCGAGCAGGACCGGGTTGGCCCGCCGCGCGCCCTCCTTGAAGACCATGGAGCCGGCGATCTTGAAGGCCATCTCGGAGGAGTCGACGTCGTGGTAGGCGCCGTCCACCAGGGTGGCCTTCACGCCCACGACCGGGTACCCGGCGAGGATACCCAGCTGCATCGCGTCCTGGATGCCGTGATCCACGGACGGGATGTACTCGCGCGGCACGCGCCCGCCGGTGATCTTGTCCTCGAACTCGTAGAGCTCCTCGGAATCCAGGGCGATCGGCTCGAAGGAGACCTGCACCTTCGCGAACTGACCGGAACCGCCGGTCTGCTTCTTGTGGGTGTAGTCGACCTTCTCCACGGTCTTCTTGATGGTCTCGCGGTAGGCCACCTGGGGCTTGCCCACGTTGGCCTCCACGCGGAACTCGCGCTTCATGCGATCCACCAGGATGTCCAGGTGCAGCTCGCCCATGCCGCCGATCTCGGTCTGGCCGGTCTCCTCGTTGAGGTTCACGGTGAACGTGGGGTCCTCGGCGGAGAGCTTCTGGATGGCGGTGGACAGCTTCTCCTGGTCGCCCTTGGTCTTGGGCTCGATGGCCACGAAGATCACGGGCTTCGGGAAGGTCATGGACTCCAGCACGATCGGGTGGGCCGGATCGCACAGGGTGTCCCCCGTGGTGGTGTCCTTCAGCCCGATCGCCGCGTAGATGTGCCCGGCCTGGATCTCCTCCACCGGGTTCTCCTTGTTGGAGTGCATCTGGAACAGCTTGCCGATGCGCTCCTTGCGGCCCTTGGTGGAGTTGGTGACCTGCTGGCCGGAGGAGGCCACGCCCGAGTAGACGCGGATGTAGGTCAGCTGGCCGTAGAACGGGTGGGCGGCGACCTTGAAGGCCAGAGCCGAGAACGGCTCGTCCTTCGAGGGCTTGCGGGTCAGCTCGACCTCCTCGTCCTTGGGGTCGTGCCCGATCATGGGGGGCACGTCCAGCGGGGACGGCAGGTAGTCGATGACCGCGTCCAGCATGGGCTGCACGCCGCGGTTCTTGAAGGCGGAGCCGCAGAACACGGGGTAGGCCTCGTTGTTCACGGTCAGCTGGCGCACCCCGGCCTTGATCTCATCGATCGTGAGCTCTTCGCCCTCGAGGTACTTCTCCATGAGCTCCTCGGAGGCCTCCGCGACGGCCTCGACCAGCTCGCTGCGGTACTGCTCCGCGCGGTCCTTGAGCTCCTCGGGGATCTCCCGGGTCTCGTACTCCGCGCCCATGGTGACGTCGCCCTTGGCGTCGCCCGGCCACACGTAGGCCTTCATCTCCAGCAGGTCCACGACGCCGACGAAGTCGTTCTCCGCGCCGATGGGCAGCTGCATGACCAGGGGCTTGGCCCCCAGGCGCTTGACGATGGTGTCCACGGTGAAGTAGAAGTCCGCGCCCAGCTTGTCCATCTTGTTGACGAAGCAGATGCGGGGGACCTCGTACTTGTCGGCCTGGCGCCACACGGTCTCGGACTGGGGCTCCACGCCCTCCTTGCCGTCGAAGACCGCCACGGCGCCGTCGAGCACGCGCAGGGCGCGCTCGACCTCGACCGTGAAGTCCACGTGGCCGGGGGTGTCGATGATGTTGATCTGGTTGTTCTTCCAGAACGTGGTGGTCGCGGCCGAGGTGATGGTGATGCCGCGTTCCTGCTCCTGGGCCATCCAGTCCATCGTGGAGGCGCCGTCGTGGGTCTCACCGATCTTGTGGTTGATGCCCGTGTAGAACAGGATGCGTTCGGTCGTCGTGGTCTTGCCGGCATCGATGTGGGCCATGATGCCGATGTTGCGGACCTTGTTCAGGTCGGTAAGCACGTCACGTGCCACGGTGTCTCCTTCAGGTGGATCCGTGCCCTCGGGACCCGCCCGCCGGTGCCGGCGGGCGGGTGGGGCATGAGATTACCAGCGGTAGTGGGCGAAGGCCTTGTTGGACTCGGCCATCTTGTGGGTGTCCTCGCGGCGCTTCACAGCGGCACCGAGACCGTTGGAGGCATCCAGGATCTCGTTCATCAGACGCTCGGTCATGGTCTTCTCGCGGCGCAGCTTGGAGAAGCCGACCAGCCAGCGCAGGGCCAGCGCGGTGGCGCGCCCGGCGCGCACCTCGACCGGCACCTGGTAGGTGGCGCCGCCGACGCGGCGGGAGCGGACCTCCAGGGAGGGCTTGATGTTGTCCATGGCCTTCTTCAGCGTGGCCACGGCGTCGCCGCCCTCGGCCTTCTGCGCCACGCCCTCGAGGGCGCCGTAGACGATGCGCTCGGCGGTGGACTTCTTGCCGTCCTGCAGGACCTTGTTGATCAGCTGGGTGACCAGCGGGGAGCCGTAGACCGGGTCGACGACGAGAGGACGCTTGGGAGCGGGACCCTTACGAGGCATTACTTCTTCTCCTTCTTCGCGCCGTAGCGGGAGCGGGCCTGGCCGCGGTTCTTGACGCCCTGGGTGTCCAGCGCGCCGCGCACGATCTTGTACCGCACGCCGGGGAGGTCCTTCACACGACCGCCGCGCACGAGCACGATGGAGTGCTCCTGCAGGTTGTGGCCCTCACCGGGGATGTACGCGGTGACCTCGACGCCGCCGTTGAGCTTCACGCGAGCGACCTTGCGCAGCGCGGAGTTCGGCTTCTTCGGGGTGGTGGTGTAGACGCGGGTGCACACGCCGCGCTTCATGGGGCTGCCCTTCAGTGCGGGCGCCTTGGTCTTCTCGACCTTGGGAGTCCGGCCCTTGCGGACCAGCTGCTGAATGGTAGGCACTGTTCGTGTTCTCCAGTTGGTGCTTCGCCGCGGCCGTCCCCGTGCTGGACACGGGGGAAGCCGCTGCTCGGTGTCTGTCCCAGGCGGTCTCGGGTGAGGAGCCGGTTCTGAGGCACTGATACGTCGCCGACCGGCGGGAGGGGGGATCGGGGCGGTTTTGGGCACGCGGAGACGATGGCATTTTGGCGCAGAGCGTGCGCGCCAGAGGACCGTATCCATACCTGCCATTGATTCCGAAGCCCGCCGCCGTGATCGCCTCCGGTGTCGCGTCCGCGAGACTCCGAAGCCGGAGCCTTGTGGGCACGCGCCCGCGCTGGGGCTGGTACTTCGTCGTCCAGCATACACGAGGCCCCGCCACCCTGGAAGGGCCCATGAGCCACGACACATCCCACCGGCTCCGGGCCCCGCGGCCCGGGGCGGTCTCACACCCGGTGCTCACCCAGGCGCAGCTGCTCCTCGATCCGCCCCGCGCAGTCTCGCAGCGCCTCCAGGGTGGGCCCGAGCAGCCGCCGCGGCTCCGCGTGCTCCGTGCCCACGCGCGTGGAGACGTTCAGCCCCGCCACGACCTCTCCCCCGGCCCCGCACACCCCGACGGCCAGCGAGCGCAGCCCGACCTCCAGCTCCTGGTCCACCAGCGCCCACCCGTCCCGGCGCACCTGCTCGATCCGCTGGGCCACGGCCTGCGGATCGGTCAGCGTGTGCCGGTTCAGCGCCCGCGGCGGGTGCTCACCCAGGTGCCGCTCCACCTCCTGCGGGGATCGCCCGGCGAGCAGGACCCGGCCCATCGACGTCGTCGCGGCCGGCAGCCGGGTGCCCACCGAGATGTCCACGGCCATGATCCGCTGCGCGGCCACCCGCGCCAGGTAGACGATCTCCGCCCCGTCCAGCACGGACAGGGACACCGACTCCCCGAGCCGGGCGGACAGCTCCCGCAGCGGCACCTCGGCCACCTGCTTGAGGGTCTGCCCGGACAGGTAGGCGTAGCCCAGGGACAGCACCTGCGGGCCCAGGCGGAAGGCCCGGCCCTCCACCTGCACGTAGCCCAGGTGGGCCAGGGTGTGCAGGAACCGCCTGGCGCTGGCCCGGCTCATCCCCGTGCGCTCGGCCACCTGCGCCAGGGTGAGCTCCGTGCGCTCGGCGTCGAAGGCCCGGATCACCGCCAGGCCCCGCTCCAGCGAGCGCACGTAGGTGCCGGCGGTCGGCTCCGGCTCGTGGTGGCTCACGCGGCCTCGCCGTCGGGGAAGACCAGGTGCACCTCGGGCATCAGCTCGCGCAGACCGGCCGCGTCGATCCCGTGCATCTGGCGCACCCGCACCGTCCCGTCCCCCTCCAGCAGGAACACCCCCAGGTCCGTGTAGACCCGGGAGACGCAGCCGACGCCGGTGAGGGGGAAGATGCACTCGGGGACGATCTTGGCCGCGCCGTCCCGGGTGAGCAGGCGCATCATCACCCAGGTGGACTTCGCCCCGATCGCCAGGTCCATCGCCCCGCCCACCGCGGGGATCGCGCCGGGCTTGCCGGTGGACCAGTTGGCCAGGTCCCCGCCGGCGGAGACCTGGTAGGCCCCCAGCACGCACACGTCCAGGTGCCCGCCGCGCATCATCGCGAAGGAGTCCGCGTGGTGGAAGTAAGAGGCGCCCGGGGTCTCGGTCACCGGGATCTTCCCGGCGTTGATGAGGTCCTCGTCCACCTCCTCCCCGTGCGCGGCCCGGCCCATGCCCAGCATCCCGTTCTCGGTGTGCAGGGTGACCCCCTGCTCGGGGCCGAGGTGATCCGCGACGGTCGTGGGCTGGCCGATGCCGAGGTTGACGTAGGAGCCTGGGGCGATGTCCGCGGCGACCAGCCGGGCCAGGGCCTCCTTCTCCAGGGGCCCCTCCCCGGGGAAAGGGGCCCCGCTCCGCCGGTCATCGCCGTGCCGTCCTGGGGTGCCGTGCTCGGGGGTCTGCTGCTCGGGGGTGCTCAGCGGGTGCTCGGCGCGCTCGCGCGCGGCCAGCCGGCCGGAGTCGCTGGGGATGCGCACCAGCACATCCGTGTAGATCCCGGGGGTCACGATGGCCTCCGGGTCCAGCGGCTCCGGGGAGATCTCATCCACCTGCGCGATGGTGCGCCGAGCGGCCGCGGCCAGGGCGGATTTGCCCGGGGTCTTGCGCACCGGATCCGCCGGATCCGGCGCGTGCGATCCGGTGCGGGAGGCCTGCGGCGCGGGGGCCGGGGCGGTCTGCTCGCTCATGGGACTCCTTCGTCTCGTGGGCACGGGTGGCGCGCGGTGCGACACCCGCCGCAGAAGGGCCCATGTGTTCGCTGTGCGAACTGTTGTACGTGATGCGCACCTCCGCGTAGTGTCGACGACGATACCCCGTCGGCGAGATCTGCGCCACTGCGGCGCCGCTGCCCCGACGCACCGACCCCGGGGACCCTCCCCGGACCAAGGAGCACCCCCATGAGCCTTCCCGGCCGATCCCACCTCGTGGGTCTGATCGGCGGCGGCATCACCGCCTCCCTGGCCCCTCCCCTGCACGAACGCGCCGCGGACCGCCTCGGGCTGCGCTACCTCTACCGCCCGGTGGACCTCGAGGCCCTGCCCGGACACCCCGGTCCCGTCTCCGCCCAGCACGGGGTGCGCCTGCTCGGCGCGGCCCGCGAGCTCGGCTTCAGCGCCTGCAACGTGACCCACCCGTGCAAGCAGCTGGCCGTGGCCCTTATGGACGAGCTCTCCGAGGAGGCCTCCCGGCTGGGCGCGGTGAACACCGTGCTGTTCCGGGACGGACGGATGATCGGGCACAACACCGACGTCACCGGCTTCGCCGCCGCGCTGGCCGCGGGCCTGCCCGCGGCAGACCTGACCCGGGTGGTGCAGCTGGGCACCGGCGGGGCCGGCTCGGCCACCGCCTACGCCCTGCTGGCCGCGGGGGTCCAGCGCCTGGAGCTGTTCGACGTGGATCGGCCACGGGCCGAGGAGCGGGCCGCCGAGTACGCCCGGCTATTCCCCGGGGCCGAGGTCCGCGCCCTGTCCGGCGAGCAGCTGCCCGAGGCCGTGGGCGAGGCGACCGGGCTGCTCAACGCCACCCCCATCGGGATGCACCACCACCCCGGCGCGCCCCTGGATCTGGAGCTGGTGCACCCGGGACTCTGGGTGGCCGATGTGATCTACCTGCCGCAGGAGACCCCGCTGATCCGGCGCGCCCGCGCCCTGGGCTGCCCCGTGCTTCCCGGCGGCGGCATGGCCGTGGGGCAGGCCGTGGACGCCTTCACCCTGATCACCGGGCAGGCCCCGGACCGGGAGGCGATGGCCCGGGACTTCGCCGAACTGGTCACCGCCCAGCAGGGGCCCAGCGCCCCGACGCCGCCGACCCCCGTCGAGTCGACCCCCGCCCACGCGGAGAGCCAGCCCGCCGCCGAGGACGAGGAGACCGGACGATGAGGACCTCGATCGCGACCGTGAGCCTGTCCGGGACCCTGGTGCAGAAGCTGCGCGCGGCCGCCGCGGCCGGATTCGACGGGGTGGAGATCTTCGAGCAGGACCTCGTCGTCGCCCCGGAGTCCCCGGAGCGGATCCGGGAGCTGGCCGCCTGGCTCGGGCTGAGCCTGGACCTGTACCAGCCCTTCCGCGATGCGGTGGGGGTCAGTCAGGAGGACTTCGCCCGGGTCCTGCACCGAGCCGAGGCGAAGTTCAAACTGATGGGCCGGCTCGGGATGGACCTGATGCTGGTCTGCTCCACCGTCGCCGGCGGGGTCACGGCCGATGACGCCGCCGGCGACGAGCTGACCGCCCGGCAGCTCGGGGAGCTGGCCGACGCCGCCGCGGCCCACGGCATCCGCCTGGCCTACGAGGCCCTGGCCTGGGGGGCCGCGGTGAACGACGTGGACCACTCCTGGCGGATCGTGCGCGCCGCGGACCGGGAGAACCTCGGGGTCTGCCTGGACAGCTTCCACATCCTCTCCCGAGACTGGCCCACCGAGGGCATCCTGGACATCCCGGCGCAGAAGCTGTTCTTCCTGCAGCTGGCCGACGCCCCGCCGATGTCCCTGGACGTGCTCTCCTGGTCCCGCCACCACCGGGTCTTCCCCGGGGAGGGCGGCTTCGCCCTGGCCCGGTTCCTGGACACGGTGCTGCGCGCCGGCTACGCGGGGCCGCTGTCCCTGGAGATCTTCAACGACTCCTACCGCCAGACCAACGTCTACCGCACCGCCCAGGAGGCCCACCGCAGCCTGGTCTGGCTGCAGGACCGCGTGGCCGCGCTGCGGGCGCAGCGCGGGGAGGACGAGCGGCTTCCCGCCGATGCCGCGCTGACCCGGCTGCCGCAGGCCCAGGCGCCCACCGGGATCCAGTGGGCGGAGGTGCGCGGGCAGCGCACCGACGGGCTGCAGGCCCTGCTGGCGCAGCTGGGCTTCCGTCCGCGCGGACGGCACCGGACCAAGCCCGTGCGGCTGTGGGAGCAGGGCGCGGCGCGCGTCGTGCTCAACGTGGACCACTGGGCCCGGGAGGAGGCAAGCCTGGCCTCCCTGGCCGTGCAGGTGCCCTCCGCGCAGGCGACCGCCCGCCGGTGCCGCGAGCTGGGCTTCCGCGAGGTCGCGCGCCTGGCCCACGACGACGAGCAGCGCTTCCCCGCCTTCCTCGCCCCGGACGAGACCGAGGTCTTCCTCACCGAGGCCTCCGAGGGCCAGCCCGCGTGGGTCGCGGAGTTCGACCGGCCCGACGTCGGCGCGGCCCCCGCGGCCCAGCCGGAGGCCGACGCGGCGCTGATCACCGGGATCGACCACGTCAACCTCGCCCAGCCCCGCCACTACCAGGCCGAATCCATGCTGTTCTACCGCGCGGCCCTGGGCCTGGAGCGCCGGGCGGCCACGGACGTTCCGGGCCCGGACGGGCTGATCAGCTCCCAGGTGGTGCGCACCGAGGACGGGTCGGTGCGCCTGCCGCTGAACGTGGCCCCGGACCTCAGCGCCCACCCGGGCCGGGGGCACGTGGCCTTCGCCTGCCGGGACATCCTGGCTCTGGCCCGGCGGGCCCGGGAGGCGGGGCTGGGCTTCCTGCCGGTTCCGCAGAACTACTACGAGGACCTCGCGGCCCGCTTCGACCTGCCGGCCTCGCGCCTGGCGGACCTGCGGGAGCTGGACCTGATGTACGACCGGGACGAGCGCGGGGAGTTCCTGCACTTCTACACCCGCACCGTCGGGCAGGTGTTCTTCGAGGTGGTCCAGCGCCTGGACGGCTACGGCGGACCCGACGCCCCGGTGCGCCTGGCCGCCCAGGCCCGCCTGGCCGACGGGCTCTGAGAGCCCCGACGAAGCACCTGGGAAACGGGGAAGGGCCCCGCCCCGGTCCCGACGCTCATCAAGCGTCGGGACCGGGGCGGGGCCCTTCACGGTGCCGTCACCGTGCAGGCGCGGGGTTCACCGCGCCCGCACGGGCTGGCCTCAGGAGCCGTACCCGGGGTACTCCTCCAGCGGGATCGCGTGGAACTCCGCGGCCACGGACCCGTCGGTCTCCCCCGCGTAGGAGAAGTCGGCGAATCCGGTGGAGTTGGCGTACATCTGCTCGCGCGCCTCCTCCGTGGGCTCCACCTCGATGTCGTTGTACCGATCCAGACCGGTGCCGGCCGGGATCAGCTTGCCGATGATCACGTTCTCCTTCAGGCCCACCAGCGGGTCGGACTTGCCCTCCATCGCCGCCTGGGTCAGCACCCGCGTGGTCTCCTGGAAGGAGGCGGCCGACAGCCACGAGTCCGTGGCCAGGGAGGCCTTGGTGATGCCCATCAGCTCCGGACGGCCCGCGGCCGGACGGGCCTGCTCCTGCACGGCCTTCTTGTTGGCCTGCTGGAACTGCACCGTCTCCACCAGCTCACCCGGCAGCAGATCGGTGTCACCGGACTCGATGACGGTGATCCGCCGGGTCATCTGGCGCACGATGACCTCCACGTGCTTGTCGTGGATGCCCACGCCCTGGGAGCGGTAGACGCCCTGGACCTCATCCACCAGGTGCTTCTGCGCCTCGCGGGGCCCGCGGATGCGCAGCACCTCCTTGGGATCCACCGCACCGGAGACCAGCTGCTGGCCGACCTCCACGCGGTCCCCGTCCGAGACCAGCAGCCGAGCGCGGCGCAGCACCGGGTAGGACATCGGCTCGTCGTCCTTGCTCTCCGGGGTGATGACCACCTTGAGCGACTTCTCCGTGTCCTCGATGGTCACGGTCCCGGCGATCTCGGAGATCGGGGCCACGCCCTTGGGGGTGCGGGCCTCGAACAGCTCCTGGATGCGGGGCAGACCCTGCGTGATGTCATCCGCGGAGGCCACACCGCCGGTGTGGAAGGTGCGCATGGTCAGCTGGGTGCCCGGCTCGCCGATGGACTGCGCGGCGATGATGCCCACGGCCTCGCCGATGTCCACCAGGTTCCCGGAGGCCATCGAGCGGCCGTAGCACTTGGCGCACACGCCCACCGCGGACTCGCAGGTCAGCACGGAGCGGACCCGCACCTTCCGGATCCCGGCCTGGTACAGCTTCTGGATCACGGCGTCGGAGACGTCCGCGCCGCCCTCGGCCAGCACGGTGCCGTCCTCGTCCTTGACGTCCACCGCGAGCACGCGCCCGTGGATGGAGTTCTCGACGTCGTCGTGCAGGTGCACGGCCCCGGTGTCCGGGTCCACCTGGACCAGGTCCAGGTTCAGGCCCCGCTTGGTGCCGCAGTCCAGCTCCCGCACGATGACGTCCTGGGAGACGTCCACCAGACGCCGGGTGAGGTACCCGGAGTTCGCGGTGCGCAGCGCGGTGTCGGCCAGGCCCTTGCGGGCGCCGTGGGTCGCGATGAAGTACTCCAGCACCGACAGGCCCTCGCGGTAGGAGGACTTGATCGGACGCGGCATGATCTCGCCCTTGGTATTGGACACCAGGCCGCGGATGCCCGCGATCTGGCGGACCTGCATCCAGTTGCCTCGCGCCCCGGAGGAGACCATCCGGTTGATGGTGTTCAGCCCGGTCAGGTTCTCCATCATCGCCGCGGCGACCTCGTCGGTGGCCTTGGTCCAGATGTCGATCAGCTCGGAGCGGCGCTCGTCGTCGTCGATCAGACCCATGTCGTACTGGCCCTGGATCTCCCCAGCCTGCTTCTCGTAGCCGGCCATGATCTCCGGCTTGGACGGCGGGGTGGCGATGTCGGAGACGGCCACCGTGACGCCCGAGCGGGAGGCCCAGTAGAACCCGGTGTCCTTGAGGTTGTCCAGGGTGCGGGCGACCACGTGCATCGGGTAGTTCTCGGCCAGGTCGTTGACCAGCGAGCCCAGGCCCTTCTTATCCGCGATCCCGGTGTACCAGGGGTAGTCCTCCGGCAGGGTCTGGTTGAACAGCACCTGCCCCAGGGTGCACTCCAGCAGCACCGGCTGACCCGGCTCCCAGCCCTCGGGGGCTTCCCAGCCCTCGTAGGGCACGAAGTCCTCCAGCTCGATCTTCACCATCGAGTTCAGGTGCAGCTCGCGCCGGTCCAGGGCCATCAGGGCCTCCGCGATCGAGGAGAAGGACCGGCCCTCGCCGGCGGCCCCCTCCCGGACCGTGGTCAGGTGGTACAGCCCGATGATCATGTCCTGGGACGGCACCGCCACGGGGCGCCCGTCCGAGGGCTTGAGGATGTTGTTCGAGGACAGCATCAGCACGCGCGCCTCCGCCTGGGCCTCCGGGCTCAGGGGCAGGTGCACGGCCATCTGGTCGCCGTCGAAGTCCGCGTTGAACGCCGAGCAGACCAGCGGGTGCAGCTGGATGGCCTTGCCCTCCACCAGCTGCGGCTCGAAGGCCTGGATGCCCAGGCGGTGCAGGGTGGGGGCGCGGTTGAGCAGCACCGGGTGCTCGGTGATGATCTCCTCCAGCACATCCCACACCTGCGGGCGGAAGCGCTCCACCATCCGCTTGGCGGACTTGATGTTCTGCGCGTGGTTCAGGTCCACCAGGCGCTTCATCACGAAGGGCTTGAACAGCTCCAGGGCCATCTGCTTGGGCAGACCGCACTGGTGCATCTTCAGCTGCGGGCCCACCACGATGACCGAGCGGCCCGAGTAGTCCACGCGCTTGCCCAGCAGGTTCTGGCGGAACCGGCCCTGCTTGCCCTTGAGCATGTCCGACAGGGACTTCAGCGGGCGGTTGCCCGGCCCGGTGACCGGACGGCCGCGCCGACCGTTGTCGAACAGGGAGTCCACGGCCTCCTGCAGCATCCGCTTCTCGTTGTTCACGATGATCTCGGGCGCACCGAGATCCAGCAGGCGCTTCAGGCGGTTGTTGCGGTTGATGACCCGGCGGTACAGGTCGTTCAGGTCCGAGGTTGCGAAGCGGCCGCCGTCCAGCTGCACCATCGGGCGCAGCTCCGGCGGGATCACCGGCACCGCATCCAGAACCATGCCCAGCGGGGAGTTGCTGGTGGTCAGGAACGCGTTGACGACCTTCAGCCGCTTCAGGGCGCGGGTCTTGCGCTGGCCCTTGCCGTTCTGGATGGTCTCCTTCAGGGCCTCCGCCTCGGCGGCCATGTCGAAGGTCTCCAGGCGCTTCTTGATCGCCTCGGCGCCCATCGCGCCCTCGAAGTACATGCCGAACTTGTCCACCATGGACCGGTACAGCGCCTCGTCGCCCTCCAGGTCGGTGACCTTGAGGTTCTTGAAGCGGTCGAAGACCTTGTCCATGTGGGCGATCTCGGCGTCCACGCGCTTGCGCACCTGGGCCATCTGGCGCTCCGCGGCGTCGCGCAGCTTGCGCTTCTCCGCGGCCTTGCCGCCCTCGGCCTCGATGCGGGCCAGCTCCTCCTCGGTCTCCTTCGCGATCGCGGCGATGTCCGCGTCCCGCTCGGATTCCAGGGTCTTCTTGTCCCGGTCGTGGGCGGCCTGCAGGTTCGGCAGGTCCTCGTGGCGAGCCTCCTCGTCCACGGAGGTGATCATGTAGGCGGCGAAGTAGATGATCTTCTCCAGATCCTTCGGCGCCAGATCCAGCAGGTAGCCCAGGCGGGAGGGCACGCCCTTGAAGTACCAGATGTGCGTGACGGGCGCGGCCAGCTCGATGTGGCCCATCCGCTCACGGCGCACCTTGGCCCGGGTCACCTCGACGCCGCAGCGCTCGCAGATGATGCCCTTGAAGCGCACGCGCTTGTACTTGCCGCAGTAGCACTCCCAGTCGCGGGTCGGCCCGAAGATCCGCTCGTCGAACAGACCCTCCTTCTCCGGCTTGAGGGTGCGGTAGTTGATGGTCTCCGGCTTCTTGACCTCGCCGTACGACCACGAGCGGATCTCCTCGGCGGTGGCCAGACCGATCCGCATCAGTCCCAGTGAAGATTCGTTGGACATGGGGTCCTTTTCTCTTGAAAAACGAATGAACGATCTCGTGGATGGGGTGGGAGGATCAAACCTCTTCGACCGAGCTGGGCTCGGCGTGGGAGAGGTCGATGCCCAGCTCGTCGGCGGCCCGGTAGCTCTCATCCTCGGAGTCGCGCATCTCGATGGCGTGCCCGTCGCTGGAGAGGACCTCCACGTTCAGGCACAGGGACTGCATCTCCTTGATGAGCACCTTGAAGGACTCCGGCACCCCCGGCTCAGGGATGTTGTCGCCCTTGACGATGGCCTCGTAGACCTTCACGCGACCGTGCACGTCGTCGGACTTGATGGTCAGGATCTCCTGCAGGGTGTAGGCCGCGCCGTACGCCTCCAGGGCCCACACCTCCATCTCGCCGAAGCGCTGACCGCCGAACTGCGCCTTACCGCCCAGCGGCTGCTGGGTGATCATCGAGTACGGGCCGGTGGAGCGGGCGTGGATCTTGTCGTCCACCAGGTGGTGCAGCTTCAGGATGTACTGGTAGCCCACCGAGATCGGGTCCGGGAACGGCTCGCCGGTGCGCCCGTCGAACAGCTGGGCCTTGCCGGAGGAGTCGATCAGCCGCTCGCCGTCGCGGTTGAGGTTGGTGTGGTCCAGCAGGTCGAAGATCTCGTCCTCGTCCGCGCCGTCGAACACCGGGGTGGCGACCTTGGTGGGGCCGGACTCCTTGGGGAAGTTCGGCAGCTTCTCCAGCCACGCCGGGTTCCCCTCGATCTTCCAGCCCTGCTTGGCCAGCCAGCCGGTGTGCACCTCGAGCACCTGCCCGATGTTCATGCGCCCGGGCACGCCCAGCGGGTTGAGGATGACGTCCACCGGGGTGCCGTCGGCCATGAAGGGCATGTCCTCCACGGGCAGGATCTTGGAGATCACGCCCTTGTTGCCGTGGCGCCCGGCGAGCTTGTCCCCGTCGGTGATCTTGCGCTTCTGGGCCACGTACACGCGCACCAGCTGGTTGACCCCGGGGGGCATGTCCTCGTCGTCGTCCTCGCGGTCGAACACGCGCACCCCGATGACGGTGCCGGACTCGCCGTGCGGGACCTTCAGGGAGGTGTCGCGCACCTCGCGGGACTTCTCGCCGAAGATCGCGCGCAGCAGCCGCTCCTCCGGGGTCAGCTCGGTCTCGCCCTTCGGGGTGACCTTGCCGACCAGGATGTCCCCGGCCTCGACCTCGGCGCCGATGTGGATGATGCCGCGCTCGTCCAGGGCGGAGAGCACGTCCTCGGAGACGTTCGGGATGTCCCGGGTGATCTCCTCGGCGCCGAGCTTGGTGTCGCGGGCGTCGATCTCGTGCTCCTCGATGTGGATCGAGGTCAGCACGTCGTCGGAGACCATCCGCTGGGACAGGATGATCGCGTCCTCGTAGTTCAGCCCCTCCCAGGACATGTACGCCACCAGGAGGTTCTTGCCCAGAGCCAGCTCGCCCTGGTCCGTGGAGGGACCGTCGGCGATCAGCCCGCGCACCTCCACGCGGTCCCCCTCGGAGACCACGACGCGGTGGTTGTAGCAGTTGCCCGGGTTGGAGCGCTGGAACTTGGAGATCGGGTAGGAGGTGGTGGTCCCGTCGTCGTTGCCCACCACGACCAGGTCCGCGGAGACCTCCCGGACCACGCCGGCCTTGCGGGCCAGCACGGAGTCCCCGGAGTCCAGGGCCGCGTAGCCCTCCATGCCGGTGCCGACCACCGGGGACTCGGACTGCAGCAGCGGCACGGCCTGACGCTGCATGTTCGCGCCCATCAGCGCGCGGTTGGCGTCGTCATGCTCCAGGTACGGGATCAGCGAGGTGGCCACGGAGACCATCTGGCGCGGGGAGACGTCCATGAACTGGACCTCGTCCGCGGCGATCGCCTCGGCCTCGCCGGAGCCGTTGGCCGCACGGCACAGGACGGTGTCCTCGGCGAAGCGCTGGTCCTCGGTCAGCGGGGCGTTGGCCTGCGCGATGATCGAGCCCTTCTCGTCATCGGCGGTCAGGTACACGACCTTGTCGGTGACCTTCCCGTGCTCGACGACGCGGTACGGGGTCTCAATGAACCCGAAAGGGTTGATCCGGCCGAAGGTGGCCAGCGAGCCGATCAGGCCGATGTTCGGGCCCTCAGGGGACTCGATGGGGCACATGCGGCCGTAGTGGGAGGGGTGCACGTCGCGCACCTCCATGCCCGCGCGGTCGCGGGACAGACCGCCCGGGCCCAGCGCGGACAGGCGCCGCTTGTGGGTCAGGCCCGCCAGCGGGTTGTTCTGGTCCATGAACTGCGACAGCTGGGAGGTCCCGAAGAACTCCTTGATCGAGGCCACCACGGGGCGGATGTTGATCAGGGTCTGCGGGGTGATCGCCTCGACGTCCTGGGTGGTCATGCGCTCGCGCACGACCCGCTCCATGCGGGACAGCCCGGTGCGGATCTGGTTCTCGATCAGCTCGCCGACCGCGCGGATGCGGCGGTTGCCGAAGTGGTCGATGTCGTCGGTGTCCACGCGGATGTCCACGGACTGCCCGTCGCGCACGCCCTTCATGGTCGTGCCGCCGTCGTGCAGGGTCACCAGGTAGCGGATCATCGCGACGATGTCCTCCTGGGTCAGCACCGAGGAATCGTTGTCCGCGAGGTTCTTGTCCAGGCCCAGCTTCCGGTTGATCTTGTACCGGCCGACCTTCGCCAGGTCGTAGCGCTTGGGGGTGAAGTACATGTTGTCCAGCAGGGACTGGGCGGCGTCCACCGTCGGCGGCTCACCCGGGCGCAGCTTCTTGTAGATGTCGATCAGCGCCTCGTCGCGGGTCTCGACGGTGTCCTTCTCGAGGGTCGCGCGGATCGAGTCGAACTCGCCGAACTCCTCGAGGATCTTGGACTCGGTCCAGCCCAGGGCCTTCAGCAGCACGGTCACGGACTGCTTGCGCTTGCGGTCCAGGCGCACCCCGACCTGGTCGCGCTTGTCGATCTCCAGCTCGAACCAGGCCCCGCGGGAGGGGATGATGCGCGCGGAGTAGATGTCCTTGTCCGAGGTGCGGTCCGCGGACTTCTCGAAGTAGGCGCCCGGGGAGCGGACCAGCTGGGAGACGACGACGCGCTCGGAGCCGTTGATCACGAAGGTGCCGGACTCGGTCATCAGCGGGAAGTCGCCCATGAAGACGGTCTGCTGCTTGATCTCGCCGGTCTCGTTGTTCATGAACTCGGCCTTGACGTACAGCGGGGCCGAGTAGGTGGCGTCGCGGTCCTTGCACTCCTCCATGGAGTACTTGGGGTCGGCGAACTCCGGCTCGGAGAAGGACAGGGACATGGTGCCCTGGAAGTCCTCGATCGGGGAGATCTCCTCGAAGATCTCGGTCAGGCCGGAGACGGTGGACACGGAGGTGTCCCCGGTCTTCTCCGCCTCGGCGACGCGCTGGGCCCAGCGCTCGTTGCCGACCAGGCGGTCGAAGCTGTCCGTCTGCAGGGCCAGCAGATTCGGAACGCTCAGCGGCTCGTGGATCTTCGCGAATGAGATGCGGGACGCGGAGCCGTCGTGCTGGGCTCCGGTCGCGCCAGCGGCGTCGTTGTTTGAGGTGCTCGAGGCGACCAAGATTGGATCCTTCCACAGACCTGTCTGTACTCGAAGGCTCCCCTTCAGGATCCGACCGCTCCCGCGGGTCCTCGGCGCTGCACGACGCTCACCCGGCGCCCGCGCCGCGCGGTGGCGGCGGCGTCATGCGGTGCGGACGGTGGTCGTGCTGGCGTGGACGGGAGGAAGCTGGATCCATCGGTTGTACCCACCGCTATATGAAGGCACAAAGAACTAGGGAAAGCGCAAATCTCCACACTACACACACCCTGCCGTCCTGTCCAGGGGACGGGCTCAGCGCTTCCCGCGGTCTCGACGACGCCGCCGGGGCGCTCGGGCGCCGGGCTCGGGACTGGAGCTCAGGCGCCGGTGGCCTCGTACCGGCGGACCCCGCCCTCGATGCCGGCGAAGCGGTAGGGGCCGGCGGTGACCCGCGGGTTGGCCTGCTGCTCGGCGGCGGAGACCGCCGTGCCCGGGTGCAGCTCGCGGTAGCGGGTGACGTCCACGGGCTCGCGGGCGGCCAGCTGGGCGGCGTGCTCGGCCCGGTGCAGGTGGGCCCGGTAGCCCGGGAGCACCCGCACGGAGAAGAACTCGGAGACCGCCCCGGAGCCGTAGGAGAAGATCCCGATGCGCCGCCCGGTCAGGTCCGCGTCCCCGTCCAGCAGGGCCAGGAGGGCCAGGAACACGGAGGCGGTGTAGCTGTTGCCCACCACGCGGTTGTATCCGACGGTCGGGGCGAGCTCCTCGACCACCTCCGCCTTGGGCAGGGGCTCCCCCACGTGCCGGCGCAGGCGCTGGTGGGCCTTGACCGCCATCATGGTGAAGGGCTGATGGTAGCAGAAGGCGTCGATCTCCTCGAAGGCGGCCCCGCCGTGGGCGCGGTAGTCCTCCCACGCCCCCTCCAGGGCGTCCATGTACGCGGAGATGGAGAACTTCCCCTCCACCAGCGCCGTGACCCGGTGGTTGGGCCGCCAGAAGTCCGGGACGTCCGCGGTGTGCACCCCGGAGGCCGGCTCCACCTCCAGCAGGGCGGGATCGGCCTGCACCAGGAAGGCCACCGCGGCCGCGCCCTGGGTGGGCTCCCCCGGGGAGTCCAGGTCGTAGCGGGCCACGTCCGAGGCGATGACCAGCACCTTCTCCTCCGGGTGCCGGGCCACCACGCCCAGGGCCAGCTGCAGGGCCCCCGCCCCGGAGTAGCAGGCCTGCTTGGTCTCCAGCACCCGGATCTGGGCGGGCAGGCCCAGCAGGGCGGCCACGTGCACCCCGGCGGCCTTGGACTGGTCGATCCCGGATTCGGTGGCGAAGATCAGGGTGCGCAGCCCCTCGACGTCGTTGTCGGCCAGGATCCGGGCCGCGGCGGCGGCGCCCATGGTGACGACGTCCTCGTCCTCGGCGGGCAGGCTCATGGCCTCCTGACCGATGCCCACGGAGAACTTGGCGGGGTCGATGCCCAGGTGCTGGGCCAGCAGGTCCAGGTCCAGGCGGTGGTGGGCGGTGGCGAAGGTGATGTCCTGGATGCCCAGGGCGGGGGTGGTCATCGGGCGTTCCTCTCGATCTTCACGTGGGCGGCCATCAGCTCACCCGGATTGGTCTGGGCGGCCAGCAGGGACAGCTCCCCGCACAGCACCGCGCCCGCGCACAGCACGGCCAGGCGCCGGGCGTTGGCCCCGGGCTCGCGCTCCTCGCGGCAGCCCAGCCGCCGCAGGTTCTCCTCCACGGTCTCCAGCCCCGCGCCCTTGCCGTTGCCCACCGAGCCGACGATGAGGCTGGGCAGGTTGCAGGCGAAGTACAGGTCCCCGTCGCGCACCTCGGCCTGGGTGATGCCCTGGGAGCCCTCCACGATGTTGGCCGCGTCCTGCCCGGTGGCCAGGTAGAAGGCCAGCAGCATGTTGGCGTAGTGGGCGTTGGCCGAGCGCAGCCCCCCGGCCAGGGTGGTGCCGATGAGGTTCTTCTCCGTGTTCAGCCGGGCGATGGCCTCCGGGGTGGATTTCAGCAGCCGCTGCACGATCCGCCGCGGGATGGTCAGCTCCGTGACCACGTTCTTGCCCCGGCCCAGGATCCCGTTGACGGCGGTCGCCTTCTTGTCCGAGCAGAAGTTCCCGGAGATCGAGCCGTACTCCAGCTCGGGGTGCAGCTGGAGGATCCAGGGCATCAGGTGGTCCGCGGCGAGGGTGACCATGTTGTGCCCGGAGGCGTCCCCGGTGGTGAACTCGAAGCGCACGAACAGCAGGTTCCCGGCGTGCTGCACGTGCAGGTCCACCAGCCGGGCGAAGCGCGAGGCCCCGGAGACCACCTCCTGCATCTGCTCCCGGCGGGTGCGCAGGTCCTCGGCGGCGGCCAGCGCGGCCCCGGCGTGCTCGGCGCGGAAGTACACGGAGCGGCTCATCCGCTCGTCCACCAGGGTCGCGCGGATGCCGCCGTCGACGAACGCGGAGACCTTCGCCCCGCGTTTGACGGAGGGCCACAGTGGGGATTCGTAGGTGGCCAGCGGGACGCTGACCTCCTCGCCGTCGATCACGTTGCCGCTGAAGCGCAGCGGGCCGACCCATTGCAGGGGGATGGGGGCGTAGAGGGGCTGATCGGTCATGCGCGGTCCTCCTCGAAGGCGGTGGTCTCGGAGCGCGCGGCCAGGGCGGCCAGGTCCGCTCCGCGCAGGGCGGCGGCGTGGGCCAGGCGGCCCTCCACGAGCACGTCCGTGCGGGTCAGCTCGGCCGGGGTGCGCACCCCGAGCAGGGCGCACAGCTCGCGCAGCCGCTCGGTCCAGGCGCGGATCAGCCCGGTCAGGCGCTCGGCGCCGTCGGGGGCGACGGGCCCGGCGGACCCGGCCGGATCCTCGGCGAGCACGGCGTGCAGGAAGGTCCCGGCCACCCCGACGGCCCGCGCCCCCAGGGCCAGTCCGCGCACGACGTCGTAGGGGTGGCGCACCCCGCCCGAGGCCAGCAGGGCGGGCAGCCGGGTTCCCGCACGGGCGCCGAGGGCGTCGAGCAGGACCATCGGGGCGGACTGCCCGAAGCCCTGCAGGAAGGCGTAGTCGCGCCCGTCGCGCCGGTCGTTCTCGATGCGGGCGAAGTCCGTGCCGCCGCGCCCGGCCACGTCCACCAGCTGGACCCCGGCGCGGGCGAGCTTGGCCAGGGTGGTGCGGGTCATCCCGCAGCCGACCTCCTTGACCACCACCGGCACGGGCAGCTGCTCGGCCAGGGCCGTGATGCCGTCGCACCACGCGGAGAAGCCGCGGGCGCCCTCGGGCATCACGGTCTCCTGCACCGCGTTGATGTGGATCTGCAGGGCGTCGGCCTCCAGGGCCTCCACGACGCGGCGGGCCTGATCCGGGGTGGCCTCGGCGGAGAGGTTGGCCATGACGAAGCCCTCCGGGTTGGCCTCGCGCAGCACCCGGAAGCTGGGCAGGGTGGAGGGGTCCTTGAGGTACATACTCATGGACCCGGTGGCGATCGGCAGGCCGGTGGCCGCCGCGGCCTCCCCGAGGGCTGCGTTGACCGCACCCGTGTGCTCGGAGCCGCCGGTCATGCCGTTGAGGTAGAAGGGCACGGGCCAGCGCACCGGCCCGCGCTCCCCGGCCCAGGGCAGGGTCACGGACAGGTCCACGTCCTCGGCCTCGATCCCGGCCAGGGCCTCGTGCAGCAGGCGCACGTCGTCCCAGTCCGTGGGGACCGGGTCCCGGTGCAGCTGCCGCTGCTGGCCGGCGGCCAGGTGCAGGTGGTCGTCCTTGCGCTGTCCGCTCATGCTGCCGCTCCTCGGCTCATCGGCTGTTCCTCCTCCCGCGTGCGGCGCACGCGCAGTCCCTCGGGGGCCAAGGCCAGATCCAGCGGTCGGATCCCGGCCGCACTCCAGGCCGCGCCCAGCCGGCCCGGGTCCGTCTCGCGCGCGGCCAGGGCGATCCCGCAGTCCCCTCCCCCGGCTCCCGAGGACTTCGCGGCCCAGCCGTGCGCGGCGGCGGTCTCGCACAGCACCCGCAGGTGCGGGGTCTCGATGACGGTGCCGCGCAGCGCGGACAGCTCGGCCAGCACCGCGCGGGCCGCCTCCACGGCCTTCCCGGCCGCCTCGACGTCCGCCGCGCGCAGGGCGGCGCGGAAGGCGGTCACGGCGGCGTCGCTGCGCTGCAGCAGGTGCTGGGGGATGCGCGCGGTGCGGCGCACGGCCCCGACCAGCTCGGGGGTGTCCGCGGGGGTTCCGGTCCACCCGATGGCCAGGCGCACCGGCAGGGGCGTGCCGGCGGGCAGGGCCGGTTCCAGGCGCAGCCCGGGCCAGGGAGCCCGCAGGGTGCGGCTCACGCCGTCGCGGGCCAGCATGTCCGCCACGGCCTGGCGGTCCGGGGAGGCGTAGTGCACCCACCCGCCCAGGGCGGAGGCGGCCAGGTCCCCGCCGGAGGTCAGGGTCGTGACCATGACGGTGGCCATCAGGGCCAGGCGGTAGACCTGCTCGGGGGTGGGATCCAGCCCGTAGGCCGCGGCCACGGCCCCGACGACGGCCACGGTGACCGCCGCGGAGGAGCCCAGGCCGAACTTCGCGCCGGAGACGGCGTCGTCCAGGCCGCTGGTGATGCGCAGTCCGTAGTGGCGCGGGGCCAGCCCGGATTCGGCGCGCCAGGTCTCCACCACGGTGATCGCCGCGCGCACGTACCGGTAGTAGCCCTGGCCCTCCTCGGAGAAGCTCGGCCCGCCCGCACCGTGGCGCCAGGTGACCGGGGTGGGGTCCGGGGCGTGGGGGGATTCCAGCAGCCCGGTCTCCTCCAGGTCCCGCAGCTGCACGGTGACCCGCCGGTCCACGGCCACCAGCACGGCCTGGCGTCCCGGCTCCACGACGGCGTACTCCCCCAGCAGGTACAGCTTGCCGGGGGCGTCGGTCGTGACCCGCGGGGCGGGGTCCTCCGGGATCATGCCCGCCCCCGGTCCAGCAGGTGCGCCCCGGGGCCCGCCTGGGCGCTGATCAGCCGGAGATCCGGGAAGCGCTCGGCCAGCCGGTCCCGCAGGGTCGGGACATCCTCGGCGCGGGTCAGCACGGCGACGTTGGGGCCGGCGTCGGCGGTGGCCCAGGCGCCCAGGCCCTCGGCGCGCAGGGCGGCGACGGCGTCGAACAGCGCCACGGAGGTAGGGGCGAGGTAGCGCACCGGGGGCCGATTGCCCATGATCGCGGCGTGCATGCGCAGGGCGCTGGACTCGGTGAGCTCTCCGACGGCCTCCACGTCCCCGGCGGCCAGAGCCGCGCGCATGTCCCGCAGATCCTGAGCGGTGGACTGCACCCAGCCGGGGAAGTACGGGGAGGTGGCCACGGTCTCGCGCATCGCGGTCCGGGAGGAGACGGCCTTGGTCCGCGCGGAGACCACCGCGATGACCATGCCGAGCTGCGGGCCGGGCACCTGCTCGGCGAAGGAGGCGGCGTCGGGATCCTCGGCCCCCTTGCCGTCGTGCCAGATCACGAGGTTGCCCAGCACCGAGCGGGCGGCGGAGCCGGAGCCGCGCCGGGCCAGGCGGGAGACGGTGCGGGCGTCCTCCGGCAGGCCGTAGGCGGCGGCCGCCGCGCGGGCCAGGGCGGCGAAGCCCGAGGCGGAGGAGGCCAGCCCCGCCCCGGTGGGCACGGAGTTCTCGGAGACCACCCGCGCGTGCGCGGTGGAGCCGGCCAGCCGGCGCACCAGGTCCAGGAAGGCGGTGACCCGTGCCGCGGAGGTGCCGGTCTGCTCGACGCCGTTGAGGGTGAAGGCGTCCGCGCTCAGTTCCGGGTCCGGGGTGACGGTGGTGGTAGTCGGGAAGACGTCCAGGGTCAGGGAGAGGCTGCCGGTGTGCGGCAGGACGAGCTGCTCGTCGCGTTTGCCCCAATACTTGATCAGGGCGAGGTTGGGGTGGGCCACGGCGGTGGCGGGCTGCCGGCTCACGCGGTGAACTCCTCGGGGTCGATGATCCAGGTCTGGGCGGCCCCGGCCTCCTCCAGGGCCCGGGCCAGCTGGGGGGCGTGGCCCCGGTCCCGGGCCAGGGCGATGATGCAGCCGCCGCGCCCGCCGCCGGTGAGCTTGGCCCCGTGGGCCCCGGCCGCGCGGGCGGTGCCGACCAGGTGGTCCAGCTCCTCGCAGGAGACGGACAGGATCTGCAGGGTCTCGTGCACGGCGTCCATGTGGGCACCGAGGGAGGCGGCGCGGTCGGCGGCGAGGTCCGCCCGGGCGGCGACGGTGTGGTGGCGGATGGTCTCGAAGTAGTCGGCGGCCAGCTCCGGGTCCGAGCGGCGGATCTCCCCGACGGCGGCCACCGCGGAGTGGGTGTCCCCGGGGCGCCCGGAGTCGGCGACCACCAGCGGGGCGGACAGCGCGACCTCGAGGTCCTCGACCCGCCCGGCCTGGAACCAGATGGGCCGCTGGGTGACCACGGTGTAGGCGTCCAGCCCGGAGGGGCTGCCGTGGGCGACCCGCTCCCCGGTCTGGACCAGCTCGTAGCGGGTGCGCTCGTCCAGCTCGGTGCCCATCAGGTCCGCGAGCGCGTTGACGATCGAGGAGGCCCCGGCCGCGCTGGATCCGAGGCCGCGCTCCAGGGGGACGTCGCCCAAGCAGGTCACGTGCACGCCCTCCAGGGGGTGGTGCAGCAGGTCCAGGGTGGATTCGATGGTGGTGACCAGGGAGCCGAGGCGGGCCGGGGCGTGGGCCAACGGGCCGTCGTAGATGTCCACGGTCAGACGCAGCGGGCCGGGCACGGGAGCGGCGGTGGCCTGCAGGCCGATCTTGCGCAGCGGGAAGGCGATGGCGGGCTGCCCGTGGACCACGGCGTGCTCGCCGAAGAGGATGATCTTGGCGTGGGCCCACCCGGTGCCGATGTGCCCGGGGGCCGCGGCGGTGTCGGGCCCCGGGGTCCGGGTGGGGTGGGCGGCCGGGTGCGCGGGGGTCTGCGGGGCCGCGGGGAGGGGGTCGGTGGCGCCGGGTGCGGCGCGCAGGTCCGAGCGGTTCTCGACAGCGCCGTGTTCCATCCTGAGCTGTTTCCGTTCCTCGCCTGTGCTGTGCCGGGCCCCGCGGGCGGCGTCCGCTCGGGGCGCGGCGCGTGGGGGCCGTGGTCCTCCCGCCCGCGGCGAGGGGATCCCCTCGATCCTACGTCCTGTCCCGCGGGAGGGCCCATTCGGCCCCTGTGCGCCCCCGTCAGCACTCGACGACGTTGACCGCCAGCCCGCCCTCCGAGGTCTCCTTGTACCGGTGGGACATGTCCGCGCCGGTCTGGCGCATCGTCTCGATGACCTGGTCCAGGGAGACCCGGTGCTCCCCGTCCCCGCGCAGGGCCATCCGGGCGGCGTTCACGGCCTTCGCCGCGGCCATCGCGTTGCGCTCGATGCACGGGATCTGCACCAGCCCGCCCACCGGGTCGCAGGTCAGACCCAGGTTGTGCTCCATCGCGATCTCCGCGGCGTTCTCCACCTGGTGCGGGGTCCCGCCCATCACCTGGGCCAGTCCGGCCGCGGCCATCGAGGAGGCGGAGCCCACCTCCCCCTGGCAGCCGACCTCCGCCCCGGAGATCGAGGCCTTCTTCTTGTACAGGGTCCCGACGGCGGCCGCGGCGAGGAAGAAGTCCACCACGGCCCGGTCCCGGGCCCGGCGCCCCGCCGTGCGGATGCCCGGCAGGTAGTTCATCGCGTAGTGCAGCACCGCCGGCAGGATGCCGGCGGCCCCGTTGGTCGGCGCGGTGACCACCCGCCCGCCGAAGGCGTTCTCCTCGTTGACGGCCAGGGCGATGAGGTTGACCCAGTCGATGGCCCAGCTGGGCTCCTTGCGCGGATCCTCCTCGAGCAGCTCCCGGTGCCACTGCCCCGCCCGGCAGCGGACCTTCAGCGGGCCCGGCAGGTAGCCGATGCGGGACAGGGAGGAGCCGATGCACTGGCGCATCACCTGGTAGATGTGCAGGATCCCCGCGGTGACCTCCTCCTCCGTGCGGGCGGTGGTCTCATTGGCCAGCTTGATCTGGGCGATGGACAGCCCGGCGTCGTCGGCGATCTGCAGCAGCTCGGCCGAGGAGGTGAAGGCGTGGGGCACATCCGTCAGGCTGTCCCCGCCGGCGGCCTCCTCCCCCTCCTCGATGACGAAGCCGCCGCCGATCGAGAAGTACGTGCGCTGCTGCAGCACCGCCTCATCCGCGTCCACGGCGGTGAAGCGGATCCCGTTGGTGTGCCGCTCGAGCACGGTCAGCGGGCGCAGCACCATCCCGGCCTCGGTCAGCGCGACCGCCGGGCCGGACACCAGGTCCTCCCGGGCGGCCTCGCGCGGCTCGATGCCGGGGGCGAACCCGGCCAGGCGCAGCCGCCCGGTGGCCTGATTCTCCTGCACGAGCCGCTCCGAGGCGGGCACGTCGATGGTCTCCGGGACCCACCCGGCCAGGCCCTTCAGCGTGGCGGACATGGTGCCGTGCCCGGCGCCGGTGGCCGCCAGCGAACCGTACAGGTCCACCCGCAGGTCCGCGACGTCGTCCAGCTGGTGCGCGCGGATCAGCTCCGTGATGAAGCGGTTGGCCGCTCGCATCGGGCCCACCGTGTGAGAGCTGGAGGGTCCGACGCCGATGCTGAACAGGTCGAACACGCTGATGTCGGTGGCCACGGGCCTAGCGCTCCCGCCGGTAGAAGGGCAGCGGGACGACCTCGAACTGCGCGTGCTTCCCGCGGATGTCCACCGTGACCTCGGTGCCGGGCTCGGCCCGGTCCGCGCGCAGGAAGGCCATCGCGATCGGATGGCCCAGGGTGGGCGAGGGGATCCCGGAGGTGACCTCCCCGATCGTCTGCCCGTCCTCCACGATCGCAGCACCGGCCCGGGCCGGGCGCTTGGCCAGGCCACGCAGCCCGACCAGGACGCGGGCGTCCTCGGCCTCGGCCCGCTCACCGGCCCCCTCCAGCCCGGCGCGGCCGACGAAGTCCTCCTTGGCCTTCAGCCCGGCGCGCACCAGCCCGCCCAGGCCGGCCGCGTAGGGGGAGATCCGCGCGCCCAGCTCGTGGCCGTACAGCGGCATCCCGGCCTCCAGGCGCAACGAGTCCCGGGCCGCAAGCCCCGCCGGCATGACCCCGCGGGACTCCCCGGCCTGGGCGAGCACGCTCCACAGCTGCTCGGCCTGCTCCCGGGCGACGTACAGCTCGAAGCCGTCCTCCCCGGTGTAGCCGGTGCGGGCCAGCAGCACGTCGATCCCGCCGACCACCGCGGGGGCGCAGGCGTAGTAGCGCAGCCCGGACAGCTCGGTGCCGCCGTCGGCCAGGTGCAGCTCCTCGAGCGCATCCCCGAGGATCTCGACGGCGGCCGGGCCCTGCAGGGCCACCAGGGCGGTGGCCGCGGACTCATCGGCCACCTCGGCGTCGAAGCCGGCCCCGCGCACGGTGAGCTCGCGCAGCACGGCGTCGACGTTGGCGGCGTTGGGCACCACCAGGTAGTCCCGCTCGGCCAGGCGGTAGGTGATCAGGTCATCCACCACCCCGCCGTCCTCGGTGGCCATCAGGGAGTACTTGGCCCGTCCCACGGCCAGGGCGCCGAAGGCGGAGACCAGGGCGTGGTCCAGCAGGTCAGCGGCCTGGGGCCCGCGCACCCGGATCTCGCCCATGTGGGAGAGGTCGAACAGCCCGGCGGCCTCGCGCACGGCCTGGTGCTCGGCGACGTCGTTGGCGTACTTCAGCGGCATGTCCCAGCCGCCGAAGTCCGTGAACTGCGCCCCCAGGGCCTCGTGCACGGCGTGCAGGGCGGTGCGGCGCGGGCCGTCCTCGACGGCGGGGGGAACGGGGGTCTCGGTCATGGCGGTTCAGTCCTCCTGGGCCGCGGCGGACTGCGCGGCGTCGTCGTGGGCGTCGATGTCGAAGGCGGAGATCGGCGGGCACTCGCACACCAGGTTGCGGTCCCCGGCGGTGCCGTCGATGCGGCCCACCGGCGGCCAGTACTTCCCGGTGCGCAGGGCGGGCAGCGGGTAGGCGGCCTGCTCGCGGGTGTACGGCCGGTCCCAGTCCGCGCCCAGCAGGGCCTCGGCGGTGTGCGGGGCGCGGCGCAGCGCGGATTCCGCGGCCGGCACCCGCCCCTCGGCCACCGCGGTCATCTCCGCGTGGATCGCGCTCATCGCGTCGACGAAGCGGGTCAGCTCCGCGAGGTCCTCGGACTCGGTGGGCTCGACCATCAGGGTGCCGGGCACCGGGAAGGCCAGGGTCGGGGCGTGGAAGCCGTAGTCCATGAGCCGCTTGCACACGTCCTCCGCGGTGATCCCGGAGGCCTCGGTCAGCGGGCGCAGGTCCAGGATGCACTCGTGGGCCACGAGCCCGCCGGGCCCGGTGTAGAGCACCGGGAACAGCGGATCCAGCTTCCGGGCCAGCCAGTTGGCGTTGAGGATCGCGGTGCGGGTGGCCTCGCGCAGGCCTTGAGCCCCCATCATCGCGATGTACATCCAGGAGATCGGCAGCACCCCGGCGGAGCCGAACAGCGCCTGGGAGACCGCCTGGGCCCGGCCGGCAGCGGTGCGGGAGGAGCCCGACGCCGCGGCGTCGTGCCCGGCACCGGCGGCGGCCGCATCCCCCGGCAGGTAGGGCAGCAGCTGCTCGGCCACCGCCAGCGGCCCGACGCCGGGCCCGCCCCCGCCGTGCGGGATGCAGAAGGTCTTGTGCAGGTTCAGGTGGGAGACGTCCCCGCCGAAGGCGCCCGGCGCGCCGAGGCCCACCAGGGCGTTGAGGTTGGCCCCGTCCAGGTACACCTGGCCGCCTGCGGCGTGCACCCGGGCGCACACCTCGGCGACGTCCTCCTCGAAGACCCCGTGGGTGGAGGGGTAGGTGATCATGATCCCGGCCAGCTCCTCGCGGTGCTTGCCGATCTTCGCGTCCAGGTCATCCAGCAGGATCGAGCCGTCCTCGGCGGTGGCCACCGCGACCACCCGCAGCCCGGCCAGGGCGGCGGAGGCGGCGTTGGTGCCGTGCGCGGAGGCCGGGATGAGCACGACGTCGCGGCCCTCCTCGCCGCGGTCCCGGTGGTAGCCGCGGATCGCCAGCAGCCCCGCGTACTCCCCCTGGGAGCCCGCGTTGGGCTGCAGGGAGACCCCGGCGTACCCGGTGATCGCGGACAGCCACCGCTCCAGGTCCTCGATCAGCTCCAGCCACCCGGCGGTCTGCTCGGACGGGGCCAGCGGGTGGATCCCGGCGAACTCGGGCCAGGAGATCGGCTCCATCTCCGCGGCGGCGTTGAGCTTCATGGTGCACGAGCCCAGCGGGATCATGGTGCGATCCAGCGCCAGGTCCTTGTCCGACAGCTCCCGCAGGTAGCGCATCATCGCGGTCTCGGAGCGGTGCCGATGGAAGACCGGGTGGGTCAGGTACTCGTCCCGACGGGCCAGCGGCGCAGGGATCTCCCGGCCGAAGCCGGCCCCGGGCTGCCCGTCCGGGGCGGCGTCGAAGGCGGCCAGGACGTCGTCGAGCTGGGCCCAGGTGTGCGGCTCGCCCACCGAGATCCCGAGGGTGTCAGCGTCGATCCGGCACAGGTTGATCCCGGCGCGCTCGGCGGCGGCCAGCACCGCGTCGGCCCGGCCCGGGACCCGCACGGTCACGGTGTCGAAGAAGTCCGCGTGCACCGGCTCCAGGCCCGCAGCGCCGAGCCCCGCGGCCAGGTAGGCGGCCTTGACGTGCACGTCCTCGGCGATGCGCCGCAGGCCTTGGGGCCCGTGGTAGACGGCGTAGGCCCCGGCGACGATGGCCAGCAGGGCCTGGGCGGTGCAGATGTTGGAGGTGGCCTTCTCCCGGCGGATGTGCTGCTCGCGGGTCTGCAGGGCCAGGCGGTAGGCCGGGCGGCCCGAGGAGTCCGTGGAGACCCCGACCAGGCGCCCGGGCAGGGAGCGCTCCAGGCCCTTGCGCACCGCGAGGAAGGCCGCGTGCGGGCCGCCGAAGAACAGCGGGACCCCGAAGCGCTGGGAGGAGCCGACGGCGGCGTCGGCGCCCAGCGACCCCGGGGAGGCCAGCAGAGTCAGGGCCAGCGGGTCGCAGGCCACGGTGGCCATGGCCCCGGCCTCCTTGGCGGCGGCGATCAGCGGGGCGACGTCGATCAGCTGCCCCTCGGAGCCGATCTGCGTCAGCAGCACCCCGAAGACCGGCTCCTCGGGCAGGGACTGGCCCGCGGCGAAGTCCACGGTGCGGTGCTCCAGACCCAGGGCGTCCAACCGGCCCCGGGTGATCTGCAGGGTCTGCGGCAGCAGCCGGGCGTCCAGCACCGCGACCCCCCGCTTGACCTTCCGGTTGGCCCGGTGCATCAGCAGCACGGCCTCGGCGGCGGAGGTGGCCTCATCCAGCATGGAGGCGTTGGCGATGTCCAGGCCGGTCAGGTCCATCATCGCGTTCTGGAAGTTCAGCAGGGCCTCCAGCCGGCCCTGGGAGATCTCCGCCTGGTAGGGGGTGTAGGAGGTGTACCAGGCCGGGTTCTCCAGGATGTTCCGGCGCAGCACCGCCGGGGTCACGGTCTCGTGGTAGCCCTGCCCGATCATCTGGGCGCGCACCGTGTTCTTCGCCGCGAGCTCGCGGATGCGGGCTAAGGCGGCGGTCTCGTCCAGGGGCTCTTCCAGCCCGGGCAGGGTCAGCTCGTCGGCGCGGCGCACCGATCCGGGCACGGCTGCGTCGATCAGGGCGTCCAGGGAGTCGCGTCCGAGGTCGGCGAGCATGGTCTCGATCTCGTCGGGGCGGGGTCCGAGGTGGCGGTCGAGGAAGGTCATGGCAGCTCCGCTGGGGGTGGGGTCTCGCCTCCCCGCTCTGTCCGGTGACCTGAGGGTTTCGGCCAGCGCCTTGCCCCGTCGGCGGGTCCTGCTGAGGGCCCTCTCCAGAGTCGCCTGGGCTGCGGCGGTACCTTGGCCTGAGAGTTTCCCGGGGAGGGTTTGCTCCTTCGGCGCCCGGTGGGTCCCGGGGCTCTCCCGCCGCGCGTGATCGGCTGGGTCCAGTGTGCCACACCGCACGCGCGGGCGCGTCATCGAGGGGCCGCCGGTGCCGGTCCCGACGCGGGGGCCGCCGCGTAGACTGTGTCTGCCCCGTTCCCCGCGCAGGAGATGACCGTGCCCCAGCCGAAGCTCGCCGATGTGGCCGCCGCGGCCGGGGTCTCCCCGACCACCGTCTCCCGGGTGCTCAACGATCGCGGCTACCTCTCCCAGAAGACCAAGGACGCGGTGCACGCGGCGATGGCGGAGCTGGGCTACCGCCCCAATGCCATCGCCCGCTCCCTGCAGCAGCGCTCCAGCCGCCTGGTCGGCATCATCTTCCCCACGGTGGCCCACCCGTTCTACGGGCAGATGGCCGAAGCCCTGGAGACCCGCCTGGCCGGGGCCGGCTACAAGGTGCTGCTGTGCGACTCCGCCGGGCGGCCGGATCGGGAGCGGCGGCACCTGGACATGCTGCTGGCCAACCAGGTGGACGGGATCATCACCGGGGCGCACTCCCAGGTGGTCGGCGGCTACCCGGGGCTGCGGGCGCCGGTGGTCACGATCGACCGGCCGAAGGGCCACGACTTCCCGGACATCTCCTGCGACAACCGGACGGTGATGCGCGAGCTGACCCGCGGCGTCATCGCCCGGGGCGCCCGGCGGATCCTGCACCTGACCTCCTCGCGGGATCCGCAGGCCCCGCGCCTGCTGGGCCACGCCGAGGCGATAGCCGAGGCGGGGCTGGAGCCTGCGGTGCTGCGCCCGGAGCCCTCTCGGGGCTGGTGGCCCGACCCCGAGCAGATCGATCCCGTGCTGGATCGGGCGTGGGAGGCCGCCGCGGCCCCGGAGGCCGTGATGTGCAGCAACGACCTGCTGGCCGCCGCGGTGCTGAGCTGGGCCCGACGCCGGGGCCTGCGGGTGCCGCGGGATCTGCAGGTCACGGGCTTCGACGGCTCCGCGGCCTCCCGGATCTTCTGCCCCGAGCTGAGCACCGTGGTGCAGCCCTACGGGGCGATGGCCCGGGAGGCCGTCGCGGCGATCCTCGCCGCGGTGGACGGCGAGCCGCTGCCGGCCGGCACCCGCGAGCTGCCGGCCACCATCGACTGGCGCGAGACCACCCGCCCGGCCTGAGCCCCGCGCCCGCATCGGGGCGGGGGCCCGGGCCGGGCGGGCTCGGGTCGGCTCAGGACTGCGCGGCGGCGGCCGGCTTCTCCTTCGGGGTGATGCTCAGGAATGCCTCCCCGTGGGCGACGGTGCTTCCGGTGTCCGCGGTGAGCTGCGTACCCTCGATCCGCTTCGCCGAGGTCACGACCATCGGGGTGGTCAGGTCGTAGCCGGCCGCGCGGATGGCCGCGGCGTCGAAGCGGGCCAGGACGTCCCCGCGGCGCACCACGTCTCCCTTGCGCACCAGCGGGGTGAAGTGCTCCCCGTCCAGGGCCACGGTGTCGAAGCCCAGGTGGATCAGCACGTCCAGCCCGCCCGCGGTGCGCAGCCCGTAGGCGTGGCCGGTGGGGAAGGCGACGGTGACGACGGCGTCGGCCGGGGCGTAGAGCACCCCGTCGCTGGGGTCCACGGCCGCGCCGGGACCGAGCATCTGCTGGGCGAAGGTGGGGTCGGAGACCTCGGACAGGGCCAGCACCCGCCCGTCCAGCGGGGCGGTCAGGCGCCAGTCCTCGGCGTCGTCGGCCAGCACCGGGCCGGCTTCTCCCTCGTACCGCTCGGCGTCGTCGCCCTCCGCGCCCAGGGCCACGGCGGCCCCCTCGGCGGCGGCCGCGGCGTTGCGCTGGGCCGCACCGACCTTCCGGCGGGCCACCGCGTAGGTCACGGCGAAGGAGATCGCGGTGGTGATCAGCAGGGCGATGAAGAACCGGCCGATGTCCGTGGCCCGGATGGACACGAAGCCGAGGTAGCCCGCGGCCCCGAGGGCGACGGCGCGGATGTTCATCAGCGCCACGAGCGCCCCGCCGACCGCGGCCGCGCCCATGCCGATGAACAGCGGGTAGCGCAGGCGCAGGTTCACCCCGAAGATCGCCGGCTCGGTGATGCCGAGGAACGCGGAGAAGGAGGAGGCCCCGGCCACGCCCTTGAGCTTCTTCTCCCGGGTGGTCAGGTACACGGCGAGGCAGGCCGCGCCCTGGGCGGCGTTGGCCATCGAGGCGATGGGGAAGATGAAGGAGCCGCCGGCGGCGATCAGCTGCAGCTCGATCGGCGGGAAGGACTGGTGCAGCCCGGTGATCACGATCGGGCTGTAGAAGAACGCGAAGACCATGCCGCCGAGGGGCCCGGCCACGGTGTAGAGCCATTCGATGCCGCGCCCGAGGGCGTCGCCGGCGGTGAACAGGAACGGGCCGATCGCGACGAAGGTGATGAAGCCGGTGATCAGCAGGGACAGGGTCGGGGTGAAGATGAAGCCGATGGTGCCCTTGAGCACGCGGTTCAGCCCCTTCTCCAGGTTCGCCAGGATGAAGGCGACGACGAGGATGGGCAGCACGGTGCCCTGGTAGCCGGACTGCTGGACCTGCAGGCCGAAGACGTCCCAGTAGGTCATCCGGTTCTCGGCCAGGGCCTGGGCGACGTCGTAGCCGTTGACCAGCTGCGGCATGACCATGGCCATGCCCATCGCCGCACCCAGGTACGGGTTGCCGCCGAAGCGCTTGGCCGCGGAGAAGCCGACCAGGATCGGCAGGAAGGCGAAGGGGGCGGCCGCGAGCATGTTGATGATGCCGGCCAGGCCCTCCCAGGCGGGGTTGGCCTCGATGAACGACTGCCCGCCGTACCAGGGCATCAGCCCCTCGGCGGTGAGGACGTTGTTCAGGGCCATGAGCATGCCGCCGCCGACCAGCACCGGGATCAGCGGCACGAAGATGTCGGCGAAGACCTTGAGGAAGCGCACGAACCAGGAGGAGCGCTGGTCGGCGACCTGCTTGAGTTCGTCCTTGGAGACCTCCTTGACCCCGAGCGGGGCCAGGTGGGCGAAGACCCGGTCGACGTCGCCGGGCCCGACGATGACCTGGAACATGCCCCCGCCCTCGAAGGTGCCCTTCAGGTCCGGGTCCGCATCCAGCGCGGCCTGGTCCACCTCGTCGCTGTCCTGCAGGACGAAGCGCAGGCGCGTGGCGCAGTGGGCGGCGGCCTGGATGTTGCTGGGTCCGCCGACGGCGTCGACGACCCTCTCTGCTACGGCGGCGTGTTCCACGGAAGTCTCCTTCGCTCGGCCGTGGGCGTCCGCGGGATGCGGCGCCTGTCAATCGATTGACACACTAGCACGGCCGCGCCCCGGCGTGACCCCCTCCCGTTGTGCGTGGCGGGTGCATGGCGGGCCTAGGGCCCGGGCAGGAGCGCGGCCTCGGCGCTGAGGAGGCGGGCTCCGGCGTCGCACCGGGCGGTGACGGCCACGGGACCGGTGAGGAAGATGCGCTGGGTGAACACGCAGGCGCCGTCCTCGGCAAAGATCTCCAGGCTGGATGAGTCCGCGAAGAGCTCAACGGCGCGGTGCGGCGCCGCGGGAAGGGTGCGGGTGCGCTCGGGACCGCCGGCCTGGTACTGGCTGCCGCCGCGGTCCACGGTGATGCCGGTGGCGCAGATGCTGACGGTCACCGCGTTCCCCCGCGGATCCAGGTACTCCAGGCGAGACGCAGGATCCGGTACCGCGCCGGCCGAGGGGCCCTCGAAGGAGACCTCCACCCGCAGCCGGTGCGCGGGGCGAGGCTGCGGCGGGATGAGCTGCGCGGCGTCGGCATCGGGCAGATCCAGCTCCCGCAGGGGCAGCAGCCGGTCCGCCTCGGGCATCGGCCGCTGGAGCAGCCGACCGCCGCGCAGGACCAGCTCCCGGGGCAGGGTCATCTGGTGGACCCAGCCGCGGGCGAGGGAGGGCTGGTCGTCCTCCCCGGCGTTGCCCAGCCAGCCCATCAGGACGGTGCGCTCTCCGGTCCCGGCGAAGACCTGCGGGGCGTAGAACTCGAAGCCGGCATCCAGCTCCTCCAGCGCGGTGGCCTCCCGGAAGGCGCACCCCTTCAGCACCCCCACGGTGTACGCGCAGGGGTGGGGGTTGCGGAACCGCTCCCCCTCGGGTCCCAGGCCCTGCGGGCAGAAGATCAGCACGTGACGGTCCTCCCCGGTCTCCTCATCGCGCAGTCGCACCAGCTGGGGGCACTCGTCCATGAACCCCGGGGCCCGAAGCTCGGGACGGTCGAAGCGCAGCTCCCCCGTGAACCCCCATCGGCGGCGATCCGCGGAGTCCCACCGCAGGATCGCGCCCGTGCCGTCCTCGCGCTGGGCCCCCAGCAGCATCATCCAGCCGCCCTCCGGGGCGGGCAGCACCTGCGGGTCTCGGAAGTGCGCGGTGTATCCCGGCGGCGGGCCCGGGATCAGCGGGTTGTCCGGGTCCGGGAGCAGCCGCCCGGACCCGTCGCCGGCGGGCACGGCCCGGCACTGGTATGCCTCCCGGCCGCCGTTCCGGGTGCGCACGTTGCCGGTGTAGTAGAACTCCACCCCGCCCCCCGGCAGCGGCAGGGCCCCGCCGGAGTAGCAGCCGTCGCGGTCGTACCAGCGCACCGGCTCCAGCGCGGTGCCGAGGTCGCGCCAGCGCAGCAGGTCCTCGGAGACCGCGTGGCGCCAGAACACGGCCTTCTCCGGGTGCAGAGGGCTGTACTGGTAGAAGGCGTGCCAGCGCCCGTCCAGATGCACCAGGCCGTTGGGGTCGTTGAGCCTGCCCACCGGCGGGGCCAGGTGGTAGCGGGGGCGGTCCGGGTCCGCGCGCACGGCGGCGGCAAGTTCGCGTTCGCGCGCCGCGGCCCGGCGGGCCCGATCCAGCAGCTCGGGATCGACGACGGCAGGATCCTCGACGCCGGGGATCCCGACGGCCGGGTCCTCGGCGGCAGCCCCCTCGGCATCGGGGCGGGCGGGCTCGGGAAGGCAGGAAGGGGGCATGAGACCACCCTAGACACTGTGACCATCGTTTGACACATCGCTTCGACCCGGAGGCGGACGCGCGAGAGCCCCCGCCCTCCCGCGAACGGGATGACGGGGGCTCTCGCGGATCAGCAGGGGCTCTCCCCGGTGCGGGGAGAAGCGTCCTTACTTGAGGGTGACGGTGGCGCCGGCGCCCTCGAGCTGCTCCTTGGCCTTCTCGGCGTCCTCCTTGGAGGCGCCCTCGAGGACGGCCTTGGGGGCGCCGTCGACCAGGTCCTTGGCCTCCTTCAGGCCGAGGGAGGTCAGGGCGCGCACCTCCTTGATGACCGCGATCTTCTTGTCGCCGGCACCCTCGAGGATGACGTCGAACTCGGTCTGCTCCTCGGCGGCGTCCGCGCCACCGTCGCCACCGGCGGCGGGGGCGGCGGCCACGGCGGCCGGGGCGGCGGCGGTGACGTCGAAGGTCTCCTCGAAGGTCTTCACGAACTCGGAGAGCTCGATCAGGGAGAGCTCCTTGAAGGCCTCGATCAGTTCGTCGATGGACAGCTTAGCCATGTGATTGGCTCCTCACTTCGTCTGGTTGCAGGTCGGAACTGCAACGGATCTTGGTTCCCTGGCCCCGGGTGGGCACCAGGCACAGCGTGCGATCCGCGAGCGGATCAGCGGCTGTCGGCATTCGCGGAGAATGCCTTAGGCAGCGGATTCTCCACCCTGTTCCTCGACCTTGACGCGCAGCGCCTCGGCGGTGCGCACGGTCTTGGACAGCGGTGCCTGGAACAGTGCGGCGGCCTTGGCCATGGTGCCCTTGGCGGCACCGGCGACCTTGGCCAGCAGCACCTCGCGAGATTCAAGATCCGCAAGCTTGATGACGTCAGCTTCACTGAGCGGCTTACCCTCGAAGTAACCGCTCTTGATGATCAGCTGGGGGTTCTCCTTGGCGAAGTTGCGCAGGCCCTTGGCCGCCTCCACCGGTTCCCCGGTGATGAAGGCGACGGCGGTGGGGCCCTGCAGGTCGTCGAAGTTCAGGCCCTCGACGCCCGCCTCCCTGGCCGCGATCGCGGTCAGGGTGTTCTTCACCACGGCATATTCGGCGTGCTCACCGAGGGAACGGCGCAGCTCCTTGAGCTTCGCCACGGTGAGACCACGGTACTCAGTCAGAACAGCGGCAGTGGAGGAGGAGAAAAGATCCCTCAGCTCCGCTACGGCGGCTGCCTTCTCCGGTGTCGCCATGGTTCTCCTTCCGGTCTGAATGCCGGGCGCCCATGAGCCCACGAAAAAAGCCCCGCACAGGCGGCGGGGCGACGCTCCCCTCACGGAATCCTCGATGCGCTGGGCAGAGGAACCCGGGGGTTCGGCGTGTCACGGTCACCTGCGCTGGCCGTCCTCGCGGGACTCTTATGGCGGATTGGTCTGCCTGGCGGCATGACCGAACCTACGACCGGCGGTCTTTGGTGTCTCCATTGAACCACACCCGCGGCGGATGCGCCAGCGGGCGGGGCGCGGCACGCGAGGTGCGGATGCGAGAACGCCCCGCCGGACCCGGTGCCTGACCGGATCCGACGGGGAGCTGCGACCGCCATGGCGGCGGCTCACCGAGGCTCAGCTGCGCCTGCGGCTCACTTCTCCGCGACGGAGGGGTCCACCGGCACGCCGGGACCGAAGGTGGTGGCCACCGTCAGCTTGGAGATGTAGCGGCCCTTGGAGGAGGACGGCTTCAGCCGCACGATCTCCTCGACGGCGGCGCGGAAGTTCTCCACCAGCTGCTCCTGGGTGAAGGAAGCCTTGCCGATGATGAAGTGGAGGTTGGCGTTGCGATCGACGCGGAAGTCGATCTTGCCGCCCTTGATGTCGCCCACGGCCTTGGCCACGTCCATGGTCACGGTGCCGGTCTTGGGGTTCGGCATCAGGTTGCGCGGACCCAGGACCTTGCCCAGGCGCCCGACCTTGCCCATCATGTCCGGGGTGGCCACGGCGGCGTCGAAGTCCGTCCAGCCGCCGGCCACGCGGGCGATGAGGTCATCGGAGCCGACGAAGTCCGCACCGGCCTCCTCGGCGGCGGCGGCCTTGTCACCCTGGGCGAAGACGACCACGCGGGCGGTCTTGCCGGTGCCGTTGGGCAGGTTCACGGTGCCGCGGACCATCTGGTCGGCCTTGCGGGGGTCCACGGACAGCCGCATGGCGACCTCCACGGTGGGGTCGGCCTTGGAGCTGTTGATCTCCTGGGCCAGGGCGATCGCCTCGGGGGCGCTGTAGAGGCGGCCCTCCTCGATCTTCTCGGCGGCTGCCTTGTACGCTTTGCTGCGCTGTGCCATCTGCTTGCTCTCTCCTTGTGCAGTCGTGGTCTGTCGGATCGCGCGCGATCCTGCCACACGCCCGGCGCCTGCTGCGCTGCGGACGGCCCGCCGCGGCGGCGGGTCTTTCGGGTCGGCATCGGGATGATGCCGGTGCCTCGCGGTGGAGGCGAGGGGACTACTCGACGGTGATGCCCATGGAGCGGGCCGTGCCGGCGACGATCTTCTCGGCGGCGTCGATGTCGTTGGCGTTGAGGTCGGGCATCTTGGTCTGGGCGATCTCGCGGACCTGGTCCATGGAGATCTTGCCGACCTTGTTGGTGTGCGGGACGCCGGAGCCCTTCTGCACGCCCGCGGCCTTCTTGATCAGGTCAGCGGCCGGCGGGGTCTTGGTGATGAAGGTGAAGGAGCGGTCCTCGTAGACCGTGATCTCCACCGGCACCACGTTGCCGCGCATGGATTCCGTGGCGGCGTTGTACGCCTTGCAGAACTCCATGATGTTGACGCCGTGCTGACCCAGGGCCGGGCCGACCGGCGGGGCCGGGTTGGCGGCGCCTGCCTGGATCTGCAGCTTGATGAGGCCAGAGACCTTCTTCTTGGGAGCCAATGCTTGGTCCTTTGCTTACGTGGGACGGACCGCCGCGCAGGAGCGCACGACGGCGGGTGGCCGCCGTGGCGCGGCGACCGGCGTAAGGGCGCACCCCAGCGTTCGGGTGCGCACACGCAACCATCCACTCTACGCCGCGGCGGGGGTCGGGCACCACCCGCAGCGGCCCACCTCACAGACAGACGGCGCCCGTCGTCTCCCGGTGCGGGAGGCGGCGGGCGCCATCGGAGCCTGGCGGATCAGATCTTGGAGACCTGATTGAACCCCAGGGTCACGGGGGTCTCGCGCTCGAAGAGGGAGACCAGGACCACCAGCTGCTGGGCCTCGGGGTTGATCTCGTTGACGGTCGCCGGGAGGGTCTCGAACGGGCCCTCCTTGACGACCACGGACTCCCCGATCTCGAAGCCGACGCTGACCTGCGGGGCCAGCGGCTCCGGGATGGGCTCGCCGGCCTGCTTGGCGGCCTCCACCTGCTCGGCCTCGAAGACCGGGGCCAGCATGTCCACGACCTCGTCCAGGCGCAGCGGCACGGGGTTGTAGGCGTCCTGCCCGACGAAGCCGGTGACCCCGGGGGTGTGGCGCACCACGCCCCAGGACTCGTCGGTGAGGTTCATCCGCACCAGCACGTAGCCCGGGATGCGCACGCGGCGCACGGTCTTGCGCTGGCCGTTCTTGATCTCCACGACCTCTTCCATGGGGACCTGGATCTCGAAGAGATCGTCCTCCATGTTCATCGACTGCGCGCGGGTCTGCAGGTTGGTGCGGACCCGGTTCTCGTAGCCGGCGTAGGTGTGGATGACGTACCAGTCGCCCTCCTGGCGGCGCAGCTTGGAGCGGAACTCGGCCATCGGGTCCGGCTGCTCCTCCTCGGCCGCCTCGGAGCCCTCCTGGGCCTCCTGGGCCTGGACCGCCTCCGCGGCCTCGGCCGCGGAGTCCTCGAAGCCCTCCTCCGGGTTCTCCGGCTGGGCGTCGGTGGCCGCGATCAGCCCGGCGTCGGTGTTCTCGAAGCCGGAGCGGGACTCCCCCGCCTGCGCGGCGGCGGCCTGCTCGGCCTGCTCCGGGGAGACCTCCTCCGGGGTGCCGGCCTGCTCGGGGCTCTGGGCCTCGCCCAGGGTCTCGGCGCTCGGGCTGTCGTTGGTCGGGGTCTCGGGGCTCACGCCCTCGGCGTTCTCACGTTCCTGCTCGGACACTGTTGCTGTTCCTGCTTTCTTGGAGGGTGCGCCGGACGCCGCCCCGCCGGGGGCGGGTCCGCGCGAGCGGACCGGGGATCGGACGGACGGTGCTGGCTACTGTCCGGTCATGGACTGGCCGTTGCCGAACAGCCAGAAGGCTCCCTTGCCGAAGAGGAAGTCCAGACCGGAGATCAGCAGCAGCATGAAGGCCACGAAGATCAGGACGATGATCACGTAGTTGACCAGCTCGCGGCCGGTGGGGGTCACGACCTTCTTCAGCTCGGCGAGGACCTGGCGGAGGAAGAGGAAGATCCTCCCGAAGAAGCCGCGGGCCCGGGCGTCCTCGATCCCGGCTCCTCCTGCGGCGGCGGCCTTGGCCATGGGATCCGCCCCTTTCTGCGACGTGCGACGAGCGTGCGGGGCCCTGAGGCCCCGGTCCCCGCGGACGGGCCGCGACGACGGGGTGCGTGCAGGGCAGACAGGACTCGAACCTGCAACCTGCGGTTTTGGAGACCGCTGCGCTACCAATTGCGCCACTGCCCTTCGGAAGGCCCGATGCCTTCCGCGGAAACCCTCCCCGCTCGGGGCCCGTGACGGCGCGCGGGATCCTCAGGGGGGTGAGTACCGGGTATCGACTGTAGCCGAGAGCGCGCACTCGACGCAATCCGCACCGGCGCCGGGCCCGGCTCGACGCCTGACCCTAGGATGGGAGCAGGGCGGGCTCCCCGCGCCGCGCGGATCCCGCACCGGCCAACGCCCCCGACGTCGAAGGAAGCCGCCGACCATGACCTCCCACGAGCGCATCTCCGCCCGCATCAGCGCGATCGCCCCCTCGGCCACCCTCGCGGTGGATGCCCGCGCCAAGGAGCTGAAGGTCGCCGGGCGCCCGGTCGTCGGCTTCGGCGCGGGCGAGCCGGACTTCCCCACGCCGGAGTTCATCGTCGACGCCGCCCGGAAGGCGCTGGAGGACCCGGCGAACTTCCGCTACACCCCCGCCGCGGGGCTGCCCGAGCTGCGCCGGGCCATCGCCGAGAAGACGGCGCGGGACTCCGGCTGGGAGGTGGAGCCCTCCCAGGTGGTGGTGACCAACGGCGGCAAGCAGGCGGTCTACGAGACCTTCGCGACCGTCATCGGGCAGGGGGACGAGGTCCTGCTGCCCGCGCCGTACTGGACCACCTACCCCGAGGCGATCCGCCTGGCCGGGGGCGAGCCCGTGGAGGTCTTCGCCGGCTCCGAGCAGGGCTACAAGGTGACCCCGGAGCAGCTGGAGCGGGCCTGCACCGAGCGCACCAAGGCGCTGATCTTCGTCTCCCCCTCCAACCCCACCGGCGCGGTGTACTCCCCCGAGGAGACCGCCGCGATCGGGGCGTGGGCCGCGGAGAAGGGGATCTTCGTGATCACGGACGAGATCTACGAGCGGCTCACCTACGACGACACCCCCTTCACCTCCCTGGCCGAAGCCGCCCCGCAGCTGCGGGAGAACCTGGTGATCCTCAGCGGGGTGGCCAAGACCTACGCGATGACCGGCTGGCGGGTGGGCTGGCTGGTGGCGCCGGCCGACGTGGCGAAGGCCGCGACCAACCTGCAGTCGCACCTGAGCTCCAACGTCAACAACATCGCCCAGCGGGCCGCGCTGGCGGCCCTGACGGGCCCGCAGGAGGAGGTCGAGGCGATGCGCCGGGCCTTCGACGCCCGCCGTCGGCTCATCGTGGATGGGCTGAACGCGGTGCCCGGCTTCTCCTGCCCCGTCCCGCAGGGCGCGTTCTACGCCTACCCGGACGTGACCGCCCTGCTGGGGCGGGAGATCGCCGGGCGGCGCATCGAGTCCTCCCAGGACCTGGCGACCCTGATCCTGGAGGAGGCGGAGGTCGCCGTCGTGCCGGGCGAGGCCTTCGGCCCCTCCGGGTACCTGCGCCTGTCCTACGCCCTGGGCGAGGAGGATCTGCGCGAGGGCATCGGGCGGATCCAGCGGCTGCTGGCCGATGCCGCCTGAGCGCACCACCCGAGCCGACCGCCGATTCCCACACGAACCCACATGTCGGAAGTGTGACTCCCCTCGCCCTGAGGCCGTGATTCCCCGGAATTCCGCGGAATCACGGCCTCTGCCGACTCCACAGAAACGCAACCGCTCGCTAGACTGGTTCCGGTTGACGAATCCATCCGAACCATCAGTCGAGGAGACCACCATGAAGATCGGACTGCTCACCAGCGGCGGGGACTGCCCCGGCCTGAACGCCGTGATCCGCGGCGCCGTGCTCAACGGAGTCAAGACCTACGATGACGAGTTCGTGGGCTTCCGGGACGGCTGGCGCGGCCTCGTGGAGGACGACATCATGGATCTGCCCCGCACCAAGGTGCGCGGCCTGGCCCGCACCGGCGGCACGATCCTCGGCACCTCCCGCACCAACCCCTACGACGGCCCGCACGGCGGCCCGGAGAACATCTCCATCGTGCTGGAGAAGAACCAGATCGACGCCGTCGTCGCGATCGGCGGGGAGGGGACCCTAGCCGGGGCCCGCCGCCTGGCCGACGCCGGCCTGCCCGTCGTCGGGGTGCCGAAGACCATCGACAACGACCTCAACGGCACGGACTACACCTTCGGCTTCGACACCGCAGTGCAGATCGCCACGGATGCGATGGACCGCCTGCGCACCACCGGCGAGTCCCACCACCGCTGCATGGTCGCGGAGGTCATGGGCCGCCACGTCGGGTGGATCGCGCTGCACTCCGGCATGGCCGCCGGCGCGCACGCCGTGCTGATCCCGGAGCAGCAGGTGCCGATGACGCAGGTGGCCGAGTGGGCCAAGGAGGTCCACGACCGCGGCCGCTCCCCGCTGGTCGTGGTGGCCGAGGGATTCATCCCGGAGGGCTTCGACGAGGTCATGCACGACAAGGGCGTGGAGAAGGACGGTCGCCCGCGCCTGGGCGGCATCGGCGAGTACGTGACCCGGGAGATCGAGAAGCTCACCGGCATCGAAACCCGCAACACCACGCTGGGGCACATCCAGCGCGGCGGCTCCCCCACCAGCTTCGACCGCGTGCTGGCCACCCGCTTCGGGATGAACGTGGTGGACCTGGTGCACGACAAGGAGTGGGGCAAGATGGTGGCCCTGCACGGCACCGACGTGGTGCGCGTGGGCTTCCACGAGGCCCTGGACTCCGGGCTGAAGGAGGTTCCGCAGGACCGCTGGGAGGAAGCCAAGACCCTCTTCGGGCGCTGATCCCCGCGCCGCTCCCCCGGGCGCAGGCCGGATCCACCGGCACCGCCCGGCCGAGCACGACGACGGCCCGGCCGTCCTCCCCTCATCGCGAGGAGTGGACGGCCGGGCCGTCGTCGTCGGTGCGGCCGGCTAGCGCAGGAAGTCCTCCCGGTGGCGCCGACCGGCCACCTGCCCGGCCTCCGGGTCCACGATCACGGTCTGGGCCGCGGCGTAGACGGTCTCCACGGGCTCACCGTCCTCCCCGGGCTGCCCCGGATCCACCACCCGCAGGGCGGCGGCGGGGTCCACGGAGCGCTTAAGCACGGCCAGGGCGATGGGCCCGGCCTCGTGGTGCAGGGCCGCGGAGGTCACCCGCCCCACCGGGCGGGCACCACCCTCCGCGTAGACCGGCGAGCCGAGAGCGGGCAGGGTGTGCTCCGAGCCGTCCAGGTCCAGGAAGGCCAGGCGCCGCGGCGGGTGGCCCAGGTTGTGCACGCGGGCCACGGTCTCCTGACCCTTGTAGCAGCCCTTGGCCAGGTGCACGGCGGTGCGCATCAGATCCAGCTCGTGCGGGATGGCCCGCTCGTCGACCTCCCGGGCGGCGCGCGGGCGCCACTCCTCGATGCGCAGGGCCTCCGCGGCCCACAGCCCGGCCCAGCCCAGCGGCGCCGGGTCCGCATCGGCCAGGCCCGCCAGCTCCGGCAGCCGCTCGCGCGGCACCAGGGCCTCGTACCAGGTGCGCTGGGCCCCGGGGTGCTCCGCGGCGGCGGCGTAGCTGGTGCCGCCGGGTACGACGCCGGGCCACGGGTCCCGCCACACCAGCGGCAGCTCCGATTCACCCGCGCGGGCCAGGAAGGGCGCTAGCACGGCGGCCTCCCGCGGGTCCACGCGCAGCCCCACCACGGCCCAGTCCGCGGAGGCCGCGCGGACCTGCACCCGCAGCATGAAGCGCATCGAGTCCAGGAACGCCGTCAGCGGCTCCTCCTGCCCCGGCTCCACGATCAGCAGGATCCGGTCCTCGCCGATGATCGCGTGGGGGACGTACTCGAGTCGCCCCTGCGCGGAGAGCAGGGCCAGCTCCGCGGAGGAGCCGGCAGGCAGGCCGGTGAGCACCTGGGAGGACAGCGTGGTCAGCCAGCTGGCCCGGTCCTGCCCCGTCACCTCGACGACGCCCAGGTGGGATGAGTCCACCAGCACCGGGGAGGCGGGGGTGGAGCGGGCCAGGCGGCGCTGTTCGCGCAGGGGGTCGCCGTAGTGGGCGGGAACCGCCTGATCCGGGGCCTCCGCAGGCACCGCACCGTGCCGGCCCAGCAGGGGTGAGCGTTCGGGACTCACCGCACCACCTCGGCCGCGTCCGTGCGGCGCAGGCGGGCGGAGGCGTGGGAAGCCATCTCGTGGCCGAGGGCGGCCATGTCCCAGGCCCACATCAGCTCGCCGTTGACCAGCCCGTACATCCGGGAGGCCGCGGTGTACTCCTTGGCTCCCTCGGCGCGCATCACGGCGTCGGTGGCCATCTGGATGCGGGGCCCGTCGATGACGCCCACATACAGCTCGCTGACCCCGCCGGGGTGGTTGATGTTCGCGGTGATCTCGAAGCCGCCCTCCTCTCGGCGCAGCTTCTCCACGTCCGCGGCGGTGGCCAGGGTCGGTTCGGCCGCGCCGGGGATGAGCCCGGGGCCGAGGTCGCCGTCCTGCAGCTTCCGGCCCAGCTGCCAGAAGCCGGTCTCCACGCTGATCGGGCGGGTGCGCCGTCCCTCCTCATCCAGCAGGTAGGACTCGGCGCGGTACTCGATGAAGGGCAGGCCGGACTGGGTGAAGGAGACGATCTGCCCGAACTGCCGATCGGGGACGTCCTGGCCGTAGCCGAGCACGCCCACGCCCTCCCACTGGCCGAGCAGCCAGGCGAAGGGGACGAGCTCGGGAGTCATGTCTGAGGGGATCTCGATAGCCATGGCCCCATCCTAGGCGCGCGGCCTTACGGCCCGCGCGGGCTTTCCCTCGGACGCGAACGGGCCCCGGGCGGCAGTGCCCGGGGCCCGTTCGCCCTACCGCCGCGGCGGTCAGCGTCGATGGGTCACTTCTGGCCCTTGAACAGCCGGGCCACCACGAGGACCGCGGAGCCCGCGATGCCCAGGGAGGCCAGGCCCAGCAGGGACAGGAAGAAGATCTCGAGTGCCATGATCATGGTCACCAAGCTACCACGCGCAGCAGCAGGAAGGTTCCGGCGCAGCCCAGGATCCCGAAGAACGCGACCGGCACCAGCCCGAGGGTCACGGCCCCGCGTCGCGGGCCGTCCGCCGGCCCCGCCGCGATCAGCCGGACGCCGACCCCGGCGATCAGCACCGCGATCACCGCGCCGCAGACCCACACGGCCCATCCGGCCCGGGTCTGCTCGTGCACCAGGGCCATCGCGATCCACCCGGCCGAGCTGACCGCGGCCAGCACCCCGGTGACCGCGGAGATCACGGACTCCAGCCGGGCGGGCGCCCCCTCGCCGCGCACCAGCTCCCCGATGAAGCAGGCCAGCACCCCCACGGCGACGACGGCCGGCAGCAGCGTCACCAGCGAGGCCGAGGCCGTCAGCAGCACGACCGCGCAGGCCGCCAAGCCGCTGGCGCCGATGATCCCGGTGTGCACCGGCACCACCTCACCGCCGCGCTGCTGGGCCACCCCGGAGGCGGCCGGCCACCCCCACGCGATGACCAGGACCATCGCGACGGTGGCCACCGCGGAGGCCTGCGGGGCCCACACCGCGCACAGCAGGGAGACGGCCAGGCCCAGGACGGCGGATCCGGCGACCAGCCGGTAGCGGGAGGGGCCGGAGCGCCCGGCGCTGCGCAGCCGCTCGCCGCGGGTGGGAGTCGCTGACGGGGTCACGGCGGGCGGGCCTCCTGAGTCGATCGGGGCGGGCGTCGGCACGGGCCTGCACGGGCCTGGCGGCACCCGAGGGCGGACGGTGCCGAGTGTACCGGGCGCCGTCGCCGACGTCGGAGGCGCCTCGGGCCCCCGCGTCATCGGCCTATACTGTGCTCGTCCGCACAGACGCGGTCGCATCCCGTACCCGTGACCGAGGGAAGGAAGCCTCCGTGTCCCAGATCCTCGTCCTCAGCGACACCGCCGAGCAGGCCGCGGCGGCCCTGCCCGCCCTGGAGCTGCTCGCCCACGACGTGCACAGCGTGGGCCTGGGGACGAGCCTGGAGTCCATCCGCCACCACGGCCCGGACCTGCTGCTGCTGGATGCCCGCGCGCAGGTGCTGCAGGCGCGCAACACCGCCCGTCTGCTGCGCACCCAGGCCCCCGAGCTGCCGATCCTGGCGGTGCTCACGGAGGGCACGCTCAGCGCGGTGACCCCCGAGTGGCCCGTGGATGACTTCCTGCTGCCCGACGCCGGCCCCGCCGAGACCGAGGCGCGGCTGCGCCTGCTGCTGGGGGCCCGTCGGGCTCCCGCCCCCGGGCCCGCACCCGCCGCGGAGCTGATCCGATGCGGGGCCGTCGTCGTGGACGAGGCGGGCTACAGCGCCCGGATCGACGGGCAGCCGCTGAACCTGACGTACAAGGAGTTCGAGCTGCTGAAGTTCCTCGCGCAGAACCCCGGGCACGTGTTCACCCGCGCCCAGCTGCTCAGCGAGGTGTGGGGCTACGACTACTACGGCGGCACGCGCACCGTGGATGTGCACATCCGGCGCCTGCGGGCCAAGCTCGGGGCGGATCACGAGCAGATGATCACCACGGTGCGCAACGTCGGCTACTCGATGCACGCCCCGAAGGGCTGACGGCTCAGCCGCCCGCGGCCCCGGGTTTGGCGGCCAGGATGGTCCCGCGCACCAGCTCGCGGTCGTAGCAGACCAGGGCGTCGTTCTCCAGGAGGCGCTCGCGCCCGATGGTGTCCCCGGTGCGCCGGCTGCGGGTCTCGCGCACGATGACGTTGTGCCGACGCACCTGGGCGGCCCCGGCGTCATCGGCGGCCTCGTAGAAGTACGCGTCCTCCTCGAGGATGTGGTACTTGAACTCCCCCGGCCGCTCCGCGCGCAGCTGGCCCCGCAGGTGCTCCCCGTCCACGGCCACCCGGAACTGGTGGGTGCGGTCCGTGCCGTTGTGCACCCGGTAGTCCAGGAAGTTGTAGATGATCGAGGTCCCGGTGCCGTAGGGGATCTGGCGCTTGAAGTCCGGGAACAGGTCCAGCCCGGAGTGGTGGTGGTGCTCGGTGATGGTCAGCCCGGAGTGCAGCGCCATCCAGTGCAGCAGGTTGGTGAACTGGCACATCCCGCCGCCGATGCCCGACTCCGCGTGGTCCCCCTGGATGACCACCCCGGGCTGGAAGCCGCGGGCGGCGGTGGGGTTGCCCACCAGCCGCCAGAAGGAGAAGGTCTGCCCCGGCCGGATCAGGATCCCGTCCACCAGGGGTGCGGCGATGGCCAGGGACCGGGCCTTGCCCTCCTGCAGGTGCTGCTCCGTGCTGCCCAGCCGACGCCGGATCAGCGAGTTGTGCCCGTAGATCCGCGTCGGCAGATCCTCGGCGCTGCGCTGCGCGGCGAAGCTCCGACGCCGCGGCAGGTCGGCCAGGTGCCGCTGCAGCCGCTGCCGCTGGATCGCGATCTGATACGTCAGCGGGGAGATGTCCGAGAAGAGTCTGCGAGCCATATCACAGAAGATAGCCCACGGTGGGGCATCCGCCCAGCCCCGTCCCGCAGCCCGGCACGGCTCAGTCCTCCCGGTCCTTCGCCGCGGCCCGCCGGGCCGGCAGCACCTCGCGGTCCACCCAGCCGAGCACCTCGTCGAGGATCGGCAGGACCTGCTCCAGCTCCTGGGTGGTGATGGTCAGGGGCGGGCTGACGTGCAGGGTGTTCTCCCGACCGAAGGTGCTGAAGCCCCGGTCGTAGAGTCGGCCGATGATCTGCTTCATCACGGGGTCCGAGGACCGGTACCCCACCAGCGGGGTGCGGGCCTCCCGGTTCGAGACCAGCTCCACCGCGGCGAACATCCCGAGGTGGCGCACCTGGCCCACGCACTCGTGCTCCCGGGCCATCCGATCCAGGAACTCCGCGAGCACCGGGGCGGTCTGCGCCACGTGCTCCAGCACCCCGTCCTGCTCGTAGGCGTCCAGGGCCGCGTTGGCCGCGGCGCACGCGAGGGTGTGCCCGGAGTAGGTGAGCCCGCCGGGCAGCGGGTGCTCCTCGAAGAACCGGGCGATCTCCCGGGAGACCAGCACTCCGCCCAGCGGCACGGCCGCGTTGTCCACGCCCTTGGCGAAGGTCATCAGATCCGGCACGACGCAGAAGACCTGCCAGGCGAACATCGTCCCGGTGCGCCCGAAGCCGGTCATCACCTCGTCGAAGATCAGCAGGATCCCGTACCGGTCGCACAGCCGCCGCAGCCCGGGCAGGTAGCCCTCCGGCAGGATGATGACGCCGTTGGCCCCGACCACCGGCTCCACGATGATCGCGGCGACCGTCTCCGGGCCCTCGAAGCGCAGCTGGCGCTCCAGATCCGCCAGAGCCAGGTCCGTGGCGGCGGCGTCCTCGGCCCCGCCGGACCAGCCGTCCTGGTACGGGTGCGGGGACAGGTACTTCACGAAGCCCGCGCCCGCGCCCTGCTCGGCCCCGAGCCGGCGCCAGTCCCCGGTGGCCTGCGCGGCCCCGGCCGTGGCCCCGTGGTAGCTGCGGTAGCTGGAGAAGACCTTGGTCCGGCCCGTGACGGTGCGGGCGATGCGCAGCGCGTGCTCGTTGGACTCCGCCCCGCCGTTGGTGAACATCACCCGGGCGAAGTGCTCCCGCCCGGCCAGGGCGACCAGGCGCGCGGCCAGCCGAGACTTGGGCTCGGTGGCGAAGGCGGGGGACATGAAGCAGAAGCGGCGCGCCTGCTCGGCGATCGCCTCGGCGATGCGGGGGTGGCCGTGGCCGAGGTTGGCGCAGACCATCAGCGAGGACATGTCCGCGATCCGCCGACCGGTCTCATCCCACAGCCAGATCCCCTCCGCCCGGGTGATGGTGTGCACCGGGCCCCCGGAGACGGACCAGGACTGCAGCACGTGATCCCGATGCTGGGCGGCGATCTCCTGGGTGTCGATCCCCAGAGTGTCGATCTCCGAGGTCCGGCCCGGATCCGCACCGGGCGCGGGATCGGCCTGCCCGCAGGCGTCGGAGACGGGGGTGATGCGGGCGGAGGTGACGGTCATGGCGGGTCCTTCCTCGTGCCGGAGGTCGTCCCGGAGCGGGTCCGGCGCGGCGTACGGCGAGCCTAGGAGCCGCGTGTTTCCCGCGCATTGCCGCCGGACGACGAGCGCGCACCGTCGGAACGACGTCTGCGCCGTCGCACCGGGCGGGCAGTAGACTGGGAGCAGTCGTCGCGCGTGCGCGGCGCGATCCTGGCCGCGAGAGAAACGGGAACGTCCACGTGTCTACTTCCGCCGAGCTGCACACCCAGAACCCCTCCCAGACCCCCAGCGGGCAGCCGCACCCCGCGGTCCTCGCCCCGACTCCCGAGCGCGTGCGCGCCGTCGAGCGCCTGGCCGAGCAGGCCCGCGAGCACGACGGCGCCGCCCCCTTCACCGAGCAGACCCTCGTGCAGCTGCGCCGGGCCGCCCGCGACGACGCCGAGCGGATCCTGCTGGTCATCGCCGAGGAGGACGGGCAGGCGCTCGCCGCGGCCGTGGCCACCGCCCCGGACCCGCAGGACGAGGAGTCCACCGGTACGCTGGAGGCCGTCGTCGCCCCCGATCGACGCGGCGCCGGGCTCGGCCGGGCCCTGCTGGAGACCGCCCTGGGCGAGGAGGGCCTCGGCGAGGACCTGCCCCGCTACCGCGCCTGGGTGCACGGCTCGGGGCTGGCCGGGGACTCCCGGGAGTACTCCGCGCCCCTGGCCGCCGTGCAGCTGGCCAAGGACCTCGGGCTGCACGCGGTGCGCGAGCTGTGGAAGATGCGCCTGGAGCTCACCGATGCCGCCCGCCGCTCGATCGCCGAGCAGGCCGCCGCCCATGAGCCCGCCGCCCCGGTGCACCTGCGCACCTGGACCCCCGAGGACGCCGAGGCCTGGCTGCGCCTGAACGCCCAGGCCTTCGCCGAGCACCCCGAGCAGGGCCGCCTGACCCGCGCGGACCTGGACGCCCGCACCGCCGAGGACTGGTTCCGCCCCGAGGGCTTCTTCCTCGCCGGGACCTCCGAAGGCGCCGACGGCGGCTCCGGGCTGCTGGGCTTCCACTGGACCAAGATCGAGACCGATCAGCAGGGCCCGCGCGAGGGCGAGGTCTACGCCGTCGGCGTGGCCCCGGACGCGCAGGGCACCGGGCTGGGCAAGGCCCTGACCTTGGCCGGCATGGACTGGCTGGCGCGCCTGGGCACCGGCGAGGACGCGCAGGAGGAGCCGCTGGCCGCCATCGTCCTGTACGTGGACGCGGACAACGCCCCGGCGGTGAGCCTGTACCGCTCCCTGGGCTTCGTCCCGTGGGACGTGGACACGATGTACGCCCCCGGGCCCGCCGGGCAGGACGACGCCGCCCCCGCCCCGAGCGCGAACCTCACCCGCCCGGCCGAGATCTCCGACATCGCCAAGATCGAGCGCGCCGAGACCCGCGGGGACCGCATCGACGAGCCCGAGCACTTCTCCACCCCGCTGCTGCAGGGGGACTTCGGCTCGGAGCGCTTCCTGGACCGGGAGACCTCCTGGCTGGACTTCAACACCCGGGTGCTGGAGCTGGCCGAGGACCCGAACCTCTACCTGCTGGAGCGGCTGAACTTCCTCTCCATCGTCGCCTCCAACCTGGACGAGTTCTTCATGGTCCGGGTCGCCGGGCTCAAGCGGCGCATCGCCACCGGCATCGCCGTGCCCTCCGCGGCCGGGCTGACCCCGGAGGAGCAGATGGAGGAGATCTCCGAATCCGCCCACCGGCTGCAGCAGCGCCACGCGCAGGTCTTCCATGAGCAGGTGCTGCCCCGCCTGGAGGAGGAGAACCTGTTCATCGTCGGCTGGGAGGACCTGGAGGAGGAGGCCCGGCAGCGGCTGTCCGCCGAGTTCCAGGAGCGGGTCTTCCCGATCCTCACCCCGCTGGCCGTGGACCCGGCCCACCCCTTCCCGTACATCTCCGGGCTGGCCCTGAACCTCGCCGTCATCGTGCGCAACCCGCAGACCGGCAAGGAGCTGTTCGCCCGCGTCAAGGTCCCGGACCAGCTGACCCGGATGATCTCCGTGGACGGGCCCAAGACCACCAACTCCTCCTCCCGCCCGGCCCGGTTCATCCCGCTGGAGACCGTCATCGCCCAGCACCTGGACCAGCTGTTCCCCGGCATGGAGGTCGTGGAGCACCATGTGTTCCGGGTGACCCGCAACGAGGACCTGGAGGTCGAGGAGGATGACGCCGAGAACCTCCTGAAGGCCCTGGAGAAGGAGCTGCTGCGCCGACGCTTCGGCCCGCCCGTGCGCCTGGAGGTGGAGGACTCCATCAACCCCGCGATCCTGGACCTGCTGGTCTCGGAGCTGCGCATCGACGAGTCCGAGGTGTACCAGCTGCCCGCCCCGCTGGACCTGCGCGGGGTGTCCAACATCGTCAAGGTCAACCGGCCCCGGCTGCACTACCCCACCTATGTGGCCCACACCAGCCGCTTCCTCAACGCCGCGGAGACCGCCAAGGCCGCGGACGTGTTCGCCGCGACCCGGGACCACGACGTGCTGCTGCACCACCCGTACGACTCCTTCGCCACCAGCGTCCAGGCCTTCCTGGAGCAGGCCGCGGCGGACCCGAACGTCATGGCGATCAAGCAGACCCTGTACCGCACCTCCGGGGACTCCCCCATCGTGGACGCCCTGATCGAGGCCGCGGAGGCCGGCAAGCAGGTGCTGGCCCTGGTGGAGATCAAGGCGCGCTTCGACGAGCAGGCCAACATCTCCTGGGCCCGCAAGCTCGAGGAGGCCGGGGTGCACGTGGTCTACGGCATCGTCGGGCTGAAGACCCACTGCAAGCTGTCCCTGGTGGTGCGCCGGGAGGCCGACGGGCTGCGCCGGTACTGCCACATCGGCACCGGCAACTACCACCCCTCCACCGCCCGGTTCTATGAGGACCTCGGCCTGCTGACCTGCGATGCGCAGATCGGTGAGGACGTCTCCCGGCTGTTCAACCAGCTCTCCGGGTACGCCCCGAAGACCACCTTCAAGTCCCTGCTGGTGGCCCCGCGCTCGCTGCGCTCGGGCCTGATCGACCGGATCAACCGGGAGATCGCCCACCAGCGGGCCGGGCTGGCCGCGAAGATCCAGATCAAGTGCAACTCCATGGTCGATGAGGCGATCATCGACTCCCTGTACCGGGCCTCGCAGGCCGGGGTGCGCGTGGACGTCGTCGTGCGCGGGATCTGCGCGCTGCGCCCGGGCGTGCCGGGACTGTCCGAGAACATCACGGTGCGCTCCGTGCTGGGCCGGTTCCTGGAGCACTCGCGGGTGTTCACCTTCGCCAACGGCGGCAAGCCGGTGGTCTACATCGGCTCCGCGGACATGATGCACCGGAACCTGGATCGGCGCGTGGAGGCGCTGGTGCGGATCAAGGACCCGGTGCACGTGGAGTACCTGCTGACCCTGTTCGACCTCTACCTCTCCGAGCGCACCTCCACCTGGCACCTGGACGGCGACGGCGTGTGGACCCGCCACGCGCTGGACGCCCAGGGGCGCCCGCTGATGGATGTGCAGAGCCACTACCTGGAGTCCCGGGCCCGGCAGGGCTCCTCCTCCCGAGGCTGAGCCAGCCTCCCGCGGGTCCCGCCGCCCCGGCGCGTCGGGGCCCCAGTGCGCGCGCAGCCGTCATCGATCCCCTCACCCGAAGGAAGCTCCCCGATCATGTCCAAGCCCTCTTTCCCCGCCGTCGTCGCCGCCGGCGCCCTGTGCTGGCGCGAGCGCGAGGGCGTGCTGGAGGTCCTGATCATCCACCGCCCCAAGTACGACGACTGGTCCTGGCCCAAGGGCAAGCGCGACGACGGCGAATCCGTGCCGCAGACCGCGATCCGGGAGGTCGCCGAGGAGGTGGGCCTGAGCATCACCCTGGGCGCCCCCCTGGCGGTGACCACCTACCAGGTCAAGCAGGGCCGCAAGGACGTGCACTACTGGGCCGCGCACGTGCCCGCCTCCGCCCAGGCCCACCAGGACGGCGGCGAGGTGGACGAGCTGCGCTGGGTCACCCCGGAGCAGGCCCGGGACCTGCTGACCAACGCCACGGACACCGAGCCCCTGGACCGGCTGGTGGCCCTGCACGAGGCGCAGGACCTGCGCACCCGCGCCGTGATCGTGGTGCGCCACGCGAAGGCCAAGCCGCGCTCGTCGTGGTCCCGGGCCGAGGGCGATCGGCCCCTGGCCGCGACCGGCAAGCGCCAGGCGGTGGCCGTGGGGAAGCTGCTGGCGGCGTGGAAGCCGCAGAAGGTCATCTCCAGTCCGTGGGTGCGCTGCATGCAGACGGTCGCCGGGTACGCGAAGGCCGAGGGCCTGGCGATCAAGGAGAAGAAGCGCCTGACCGAGGCTGAGCACTCCCGCAAACCGGGGAAGGTGGAGAAGCTGATGGAGGCCGTGTTCGAGTCCGGGACCTCCACCGTGGTGTGCACGCACCGGCCGGTGCTGCCCACGGTGCTGGCCGTGGTGGATCGACACCTGCCCAAGGCGCTGCGCGCCCAGCTGCCCACCGAGGACCCGTACCTGAGCCCCGGGGAGATGATCGTGCTCAATGTGAGCCGGAAGCACCGAGGCCGCGTCGTCTCCCTGGAGCAGGTGAAGCCCAGCGATGACTGAGACGACGTCGATCCCCACGCCCTACGAGGACCTGCTGCGCGACATCCTCGCCCACGGCACCCACCGTCCGGACCGCACCGGCACCGGGACCACCGGGGTGTTCGGCCGGCAGATGCGCTTCGACCTGGCCGCGTCCTTCCCGCTGCTGACCACCAAGCGGGTGCACTTCAAATCCGTGGCCCTGGAGCTGCTGTGGTTCCTGCGCGGCTCCTCCAACGTGCGCTGGCTGCAGGAGCGCGGGGTGAGCATCTGGGACGAGTGGGCCGATGAGGACGGCGAGCTGGGCCCGGTCTACGGGGTGCAGTGGCGCTCCTGGCCCACGCCGTCGGGCGGGCACATCGACCAGATCGCCCAGGTGATCCGCTCCCTCCGGGAGAACCCGTTCTCCCGCCGGCACGTGGTCTCCGCGTGGAACCCGGCCGAGGTGGAGGACATGGCCCTGCCCCCGTGCCACGCGCTGTTCCAGTTCTACGTGGTTCCGGATGCCTCCGGGGCGCCGCACCGGCTGTCCTGCCAGCTGTACCAGCGCTCCGCGGACATGTTCCTAGGGGTGCCGTTCAACATCGCCTCCTACGCGCTGCTGACCCTGCTGGTCGCCGATCAGGTGGGTCTGGAGCCCGGGGAGTTCGTGTGGTCCGGCGGGGACTGCCACATCTACGACAACCACCGGGAGCAGGTGGCCGAGCAGCTGAGCCGCGAGCCGCGCCCGTACCCTCAGCTGCGGTTCCGGCACCGCGACTCCCTGGATGCCTACGAGTACGAGGACTTCGAGCTGGTGGGCTACGACCCGCACCCGACGATCAAGGCGCCGATCGCCGTATGAGCGGGGTGGGCCCCGAGCTGGCGGCGATCTGGGCGCAGGCCGCCGGAGAGGTGATCGGACGGGACGGGGGGATGCCGTGGCACTGTCCCGCGGACTTCGCGTTCTTCCGCGAGCGCACGATGGGCTATCCGGTCATCATGGGCCGGGCCACCTGGCAGTCCTTCCCGCAGCGGTTCCGCCCCCTGCCGGGGCGGACCAACATCGTGCTCTCGCGTACCGTCTCCCCCGGGGAGCACGACGGCGCCCGGTGGGTCCGCGATCTGCCCGAGGCCCTGCGGGTCGCCGCCGAGGCGCCCAGTGGGTCGGAGCGGATCTGGCTGCTCGGCGGGGCGTCCCTGTACGACCGGGCGCTGGGGGCCGAGGACCTTCCGGTGGTGCGCGGGGGCCGGGTGTCCCGGGTGCTGGTCACGCAGCTGGACGCCGAGGTGCCCGGAGACGCCCGCGCCCCGCAGCTGGGCCCGGAGTGGTCCGTGCGGGAACTGGGCTCCGGCGTCGACCCGAAGGCCCGAGTGGCCGGTCCCGACGGCGCCCTGTCCCCCGCGGCGCTGCCCTATCGCTTCCTGGAGGCCACCCGCTGAGCTCACGCTCCGCGGCCGTTTGGGGAGCGGTCGGCGGGTTGTGGAGCGGCCTCACCGCTTCGCAACCCGCCGACCGCTTCCGAAACGCCCGGCCACCGCGGCGCGGCCCCCACCCGGCGGGGCATCTTCCGTAGACTGGGGCCCATGACTTTCCACCCTGGAGATCCCGTAGGATTCGTCGGCTGGCGCGGCATGGTCGGCTCCGTGCTGATGCAGCGCCTGGAGCAGGAGGGGGACTTCGCGGACTTCACCCCCGTGTTCTTCTCCACCTCCGCCGCCGGCTCCCCCGCGCCGACCTTCCGCGGCGCCGAGGAGCCCAGCACCCTGCAGGACGCCCACGACCTGGACGAGCTGGCGCTGCTGCCGGTCATCGTCACCACCCAGGGCGGGGATTACACGAAGGCCGTGCACGGGAAGCTGCGCGAACGCGGGTGGGACGGGCTGTGGATCGACGCCGCCTCGACCCTGCGCCAGGAGCCGGACTCCGTGATCGTGCTGGATCCGGTGAACAGGGACGTCATCGACCGGGCCCTGGAGGCCGGGATCCGGGACTTCATCGGCGGCAACTGCACCGTGTCCTGCCTGCTGATGGGCCTGGGCGGACTGTTCCGCCGCGGGCTGGTGCAGTGGAGCACCGCGATGACCTACCAGGCGGCCTCCGGCGGCGGGGCCCGGCACATGCGCGAGGTGCTGGCCGGGTTCCGCGACGTCGCCGGGACCGTCGCGCAGGAGCTGTCCGATCCGGCGTCGGCGATCCTGGAGGTGGACCGGAGGGTGCTGGCGATGCAGCGCTCCGGTGAGCTGGACACCACCCAGTTCGAGGTGCCGCTGGCCGGCTCCCTGATCCCGTGGATCGACGCGGATCTGGGCAACGGGCAGTCCCGCGAGGAGTGGAAGGCGGATGCCGAGACCAACAAGATCCTGGGCCTGGACGGCGATGACCGGGTGGTCATGGACGGGCTGTGCGTGCGGATCGCGACGATGCGCTCCCACGCCCAGGCCCTGACGATGAAGCTCACCGAGGATCTGTCGGTGGAGGAGATCGAGCGGATCATCGACGAGGACAACGAGTGGGCGCACGTGGTGCCCAACACCAAGGAGGACACGATCCGCGACCTGACGCCGGTGGCGGCCTCCGGCTCCCTGCGGATCCCGGTGGGGCGCGTGCGCAAGCTGGCGATGGGTCCGGAGTACATCTCCGCCTTCACCGTGGGGGATCAGCTGCTGTGGGGCGCGGCCGAACCGGTGCGACGGATGCTGAAAATCGCCGTCGGCACCCGCTGACGCGCGGCCCGCCCCCGACCCGGCTTTGGGAGGGGTTTCGGCGTCTAGGAGCGTCCTCGTGCCTCCCGAACACCGAAACCCCTCCCAAACACGTGCAGAGAGGTCGCGGGCGGCGGATAGGGTGAGGGAATGGACATCTGCGCCACCCGGGCGCTGGAGCGCGCCGAGCTGATCCGCCTGTACGACGCCGTCGGCTGGTCGGCCTACACCCGTGAGCCCGAGCTGTTCGACCCGATGATCGACGGGGCCTGGCTGGTGCTCAGCGCGTGGGACGAGGACCGACTGGTGGGGTTGGTCCGGATGGTCGGCGACGGCGCCACCGTCGCCTGCATCCAGGATCTGCTGGTGCTGCCCGAGCATCAGGGCCGCGGCATCGGGAGGGCGCTGCTGGGCCGGGCGCTGCAGGCCTGCGCGGGTATCCGCCAGATCTACATCACCACGGACGACGCGGCGGAGAATCAGCGGGTCATCGATCTCTACCGTTCGCTGGGCTTCCGCGCCACCTCGGAGATGGGGCTGACGACCCTCACGCTGCAGCGCTGAACTGCGTTCCCGGCTCGCGCCCAGACGTTGCGGGAGGGGTTTCGACGTTCGGCAGGCACAAGAACACTCCCTAACACCGGAATCCCTCCCACACGGGCACGGAGGGGAGGGTGGGGGAGGCTCAGGCGCGGGCGGCCGGGCGGTGCGGGGCGCAGCAGTGGCGGGAGTGCCAGGCGGCCTTGATGCGCGCCTGCCGGGCCTTGGCCTCGGCGCGGCGCTCGGCCCGCCGCAGCCTGCGCTGGGCCTTCGCCGCCCGACGCTCGGCCCGCCGCGCCTGGATCCGGTGCCACACGGCCAGCACCTTGGCCTTGGCCCACTGGTTGAACCGGTGCACGATCGGGTACTCGGTGGCCAGCACGCCCAGCCCCAGGAAGATCGCCAGCCACCCCGGCCCGGGGGTCACCAGCATGACGACGCCGGCCAGCACGATCACCCCGCCGACCAGGGTCACCAGGGCCTTGTGGACGAAGCGCAGCACCGGGTGGCGATGGGTGAAGGCCTTGAAGCGCCCCAGGGCGCGGTGCACGCGCCCTTCGCGCTGGCCCTGCTCGATCTCCCGCTCCAGGGAGGAGGTGGGCTGGGCGCGCACCCCGACGGCCGCCTCGGCGGAGGCGGTGCTCGGGTGCGTACGGGCTGCAGTGGATGATGCCATCAGTCGGCATCCTACGGCCTGGTCCCCCGGGAATCCATGGCCCGGACCGCCGGCGGATCGATTCTCCTCGCATTCTCCGGGAACGCACCGGAAACACTCCGCTCAGGTCCTTGTCCGCGTCGGCGGCCGGTGGTGTGATGGCGGTATGAAGAAGCTCATCAACGATCCCGCCGACGTGGTCCGCGATTTCCTCACCGGATTCGCCGCCGCGCATCCCACCACCCACCGCGTGGACGCCGAGCAACGCCTGGTCCTGCGCTCGAGCATTCAGGAGGGCAAGGTCGGCGTCGTCTCCGGCGGCGGCTCCGGACACGAGCCCCTGCACGCCGGCTTCGTCGGCCCCGGGATGCTCGACGCCGCGGTGTGCGGGGAGGTCTTCACCTCTCCCGTCCCGGACCAGATCCAGGCCGCCACCGAAGCCGCTGACACCGGCGCCGGGGTGCTGCACATCGTGAAGAACTACACCGGCGACGTCATGAACTTCGACATGGCCGCGGAGCTGGCAGAGGACACCCGAGTGGAATCCGTGATCGTGGCCGACGACGTCGCGGTGGAGGACTCCTCCTTCACGGCCGGTCGCCGAGGGGTCGGCGGCACGGTGTTCGTGGAGCGCCTGGCCGGGGCCGCGGCCGCCGAGGGTCGGGACCTGGACGGCGTCGTGGCCGTCGCCCGGAAGGCCGCCGAGTCCTGCCGCTCGATGGGGGCGGCCCTGACCTCCGGCACGCTGCCCGCCCACGGGAAGCCGTCTTTCCAGCTGGGTGAGGATGAGCTGGAGCTGGGCGTCGGGATCCACGGCGAACCCGGTCGCTCCCGTGAGCCGATGGCCCCCGCCGCGGAAATCGCCCGGAAGCTCACCGAGCCCGTACTCGCCGAGATCCCCTCGGGCCAGCCCGTCATCGCGATGCTCAACGGCATGGGCGCCACTCCCCTGTCCGAGCTGTACCTGATGTACGGCGAGGTCGCGAAGGTCCTGGCCGAGCACGAGGTGGAGGTCGCCCGCGTGCTGGTGGGCGACTACATCACCAGCCTGGACATGGCCGGCTGCTCCCTGACCCTGATGCCCGCCGATGACGACCTGCTGCGCCTGTGGGATTCCCCCGTGGACACCCCCTCGCTGCGCTGGGGAGCCTGAGACTCCCGGACGATGCCGCCCGGGAGCCGGGCCGATTCTCGGCCCGTCCCAGCCCCGATACCCCGTCCGCCGCGGCCCGAGTCCGGGAGGCCGCCTCGGATGTCACCCCGTTCCCGGACGGATGCGAGGAGAAGCATGGATACCGCCGATGCCGCCACATGGGTCGAGCGCGCCGCCGCGCTGATGCACGAGCACGCCGAGGAGCTGACCGAGCTGGACGCCGCGATCGGGGACTCCGATCACGGGGCCAACATGGATCGCGGCTTCGCCGCCGCGGCCCGCCTGGGCTCCGCGGATTTCGACGACGCCGCGGCGTACCTGAAGAAGGTCGGGATGACCCTGGTCTCCACCGTGGGCGGGGCCTCCGGCCCCCTGTACGGGACGTTCTTCCTGCGCTTCGCGAAGGCCTACGATGCCGGGCAGGATCCGGCGTCGGCCTTCGCCGCGGCCTTCGAGGCCGGGGCCGAGGGCACAGCCGAGCGGGGGAAGTCCCAGGAGGGCGAGGCGACGATGCTCGATGCGTTGCTGCCCGCCTCCCGGGCCCTGACCGAGAAGAGTGGGGACGGGCTGGGTCCCGCCCTGGAGGCCGCGCAGCGGGCCGCCGAGGAAGGGGCCGCCGCGACCGAGGACATGGTGCCGACCAAGGGCCGGGCCAGCTACCTGGGCGAGCGGGCCAAGGGCCATCGCGATCCCGGGGCGGCGTCGGCCGTGCTGCTGGTGCGCGCCGCACGGGAGGTGCTGGCATGATCGGGATCGTCATCGCCTCTCACTCCGCGCCGCTGGCCGAGGCGGCCCGGGAGCTCGCCCTGCAGATGGTCGCCAAGAATCCGCCGGCCCTGGAGCTGGCGGCCGGCACGGAGGACGGCGGGCTGGGCACCGACGCCGCGAAGATCGTGGAGGCCGTGCAGCGGGCCGATTCCGGAGACGGGGTCGTGGTCCTGATGGACCTCGGCTCGGCCGTGATGTCCGCCGAGATGGCCGTGGAGATGCTCGAGCCGGAGCTGGCCGAGCGCACCCGCCTGTCCCCCGCCCCGCTGGTGGAGGGCCTGGTGGTCGCGGCCGTCACGGCCGCTTCCGGCGGGGACCTGGACCGCGTGGATTCCGAGGCCCGCGGCGGCCTGCGCCCCAAGGAGAAGCACCTGGGCTGACGCACCGGGGCGGCCACCCGGGCCGCCCCGGCCGCGCCCCGCCTCACCTGCGAGGCCTGCGGGGTCCGGCGGGGTCCCGTCAGATCCGGGTGCCGACCACCACGGGCTCGGCCTCCAGGCGCACCCCGAACTCCCGCTGGACGCCCTCGCGCACCGCGCGGGCCACTGCCACGACGTCGGCGGCGGTGGCCTGCCCGCGGTTGGTGATGGCCAGGGTGTGCTTGGTGGACAGGGCGGCCCGGCCGCCGGCGACGGCCGCGGACTCCCCCTCCAGCCCGTAGCCCTTGTCGAAGCCCGCGTGCTGGATCAGCCAGGCCGCGGAGAGCTTGGTCAGGGACTCGTCCACCGCGCCGTCGGCGTCCAGCACCGGGTAGCGCGGGGCATCGGCCGGCAGGTCCGCCCCGGCGTCGGCCGGGATGATGGGGTTGGTGAAGAAGGAGCCGGTGGAGTGCGTGTCGCGGTCCGCCGGGTCCAGGACCATGCCCTTGCCGGCGCGCAGACGCAACACGGCCTCGCGCACGCGGGACGCCGGGACCCGCTCACCGGCCTCGGTGCCCAGGCTCCGGGCCAGCTCCGCGTAGCGCAGGGGCGCGGAGTCCCCGCGGACCTCCAGATCGAAGCTCACCTGCAGCACCGCCCAGCGCGGGGAGGGCCCGAGCATCTCCCGCTTCAGCGCGGAGTCCCGGTAGGCGAAGGCCATCCGCTGCCGGTCGAAGACCTCCACGCGCCGTTCGACCCGGTCCCACAGCCGGGCGGAAGCGAAGTGCTGGGAGATCTCCGTGCCGTACGCGCCGACGTTCTGCACCGGGGTGGCCCCGACGGTGCCGGGGATCCCGGAGAGGGTCTCCAGCCCGGACAGGCCCTCCTCGAGGCTGCGGGCCACCAGGCCGTCCCAGTCCTCCCCGGCCTCGGCACTCAGGCGCGCGCTGCGTCCGTCCTCGGCGCGGCGCACGGTGACGCCGGTGCTCGCGGTGTGCACCACGGTGCCGTCGAAGCCGTCGTCGCCGACCACCAGGTTGGACCCACCGCCTAAGATCAGCACCTGATCCCCGGCGTCATCGGCCGCGATCAGGGCGTCGATGATCTCCTGCTCGGTGCGCGCACGCACGTAGGTGCGGGCCGGGCCGCCGACGCCGAGGGTGGTCAGTTCGCTCAGAAGGGTCTCGCTCACCCGGCCCAGTCTAGCCGCGGGTCGTCAGCCGCCAGGCCCGGCACCCGTGCCGTGCCCGCACGGTGCCCGCCGGGACGCGGGCGGCTCGGGCAGCACCGACGAGACGGACTCAGCTGAGCCGGTGCACCCGCTCCTCCTCCGGGGTGGCCAGCTGCGGGACCAGAAGGAAGGACACGACGACGAGCACCAGGACCACGGACAGCCCCTGGCGCACCCCCAGCGCCTCCCCGAGCAGACCCAGGATCGGCGGGCCGCCGAGGAACGCGCCGTAGCCGACGGTGGAGACCACCGAGACCCGCGCGGAGGCCTTCATCGGATTGTCCGCCGCGGCGGACATGCCCACCGGGAACCCCAGGGCCGCCCCCAGACCCCACACGAAGATCGCGCCCATGCCCAGCCACAGCCATGGGGACAGCACGAAGGTGCCCAACCCCACCACGGCCAGCACACACGCGATCCGCATGACCCGCACCCGCCCGTAGGCGTTGAGCAGCCCCGTGCCCAGCAGCCGCCCGGAGGTCATCGCGGTGACGAACAGCCCGTAGCCCACGGCCCCCACGGAGTCGGAGGCGCCGTAGCCGTGGGTCAGGGCCAGCGCGACCCAGTCGTTCGCGGAGCCCTCGGCCAGGGCCATGCCCAGCACGAACACCCCGAGCAGCACGGTGCGCTTCTCCATCCACGCGTGGCGCACCGAGAACCTGCCCGGCACGGCCTCCGGGTCCACGATGGCCATGATCCCGGTGGTCGCCGGGCGCACATCCTCGGACTCGGTGCGAGTGAAGGCCATGCCCACCACCACCAGCACGATCACGACGGCGTAGACCGCTGTCATGTGCGCGGCCACGGACACGCCCAGGGCCGTCATCGCGGTGCCGACGATCGAGCCGATCACCGTGCCGACCGAGAAGCAGCCGTGCATCAGGGGCATGCGCTGCTTGCCCAGGGCCCGCTCCACGGCCGCGCCCTGCACGTTCGCGGCCACCGAGTAGGTGGCCTGCCCGAGGCCGAACAGCCCCAGCCCGATGCCGGCCAGCGTCACCGAGCCCAGCACCGACACGGCGTAGGCCAGGCCCAGCCCGCCGAGCATCATCAGCGCGAAGGTGATCCACAGGGTCCGCTGGGCCCCCAGGCGCATGACCACCATCCCGGAGGCGGACACCGACAGAAACGCCCCGAGGGTCTGCGCGAGCAGCAGCAGCCCGAGCGGGCCGGCGCTGAGGTGCAGCTGCTGGGCGATCGCCGGGACGCGCACGAGCCACGCGGAGATGGACAGGCCGCTGGCCAGGTAGATCCCGAGCACAGCGAAGAGCCAGGCGCGGTCGGTCACGGGGCGGCGCCCGGTGGTGCGGGTGATCATGGTCTCCTCCTGGCGACGCACGAGAGCGGATCCGGTGCGGATCCGGCGGCAGGTGTTGCGATGACGAGGCGGCGCCCCTCCCGGAGAGGGCGTACCCCTCCGGAGGGGCCGGGGCAGGAGCCCGAACGCCGCGGGATGCCTCCGGGCGCGGCAGGGCTGTTCCCGGCGGCGGCGCCGGGTCTCAGAGGGCGACGACCGCCTGGGCCTTGACCAGCACCTTCTGCGCGGTGCCCTCGGCGTCCGGGGCGGTGACGGTCAGATCCACCCGGGCCGTGCGCGCCTGCGGATCCAGCGCGCCGATCTTCCCGGACACGGCCAGCACGGTGCCGCCGGTCTCGGGGCTGGCCGCCCCCTCGGCATCGGGCACGGGCACGGGCTTGGTGAAGCGGGTCTGGTAGTCCACGATCGCCGCCGGGTCCTGCGCCCAGTCGGTGACCAGCTGCACCGCCGCCCCCATGGTGAGCATCCCGTGGGCGATCACCCCGGGAAGCCCCACGGCCTCGGCGAAGCGCTGGTTCCAGTGGATCGGGTTGAAGTCCCCGGAGGCGCCGGCGTAGCGGATCAGATCCGCCCGGGTCAGCGGGATCTCTCGAGTCCCGATCTGCTGGCCCTTCTCCAGGTCATCGAACTGCGGCCTGCTCATGCCTGCTCCTCCCCTCGCACCAGCAGGGAGGACACCGCGGTGCACACCGGGGCTCCCTGCGCGTCGGCGATCTCCTCGCGGGTCGTGATCACGGCCCCGGTTCCCAGGGCGCGCACCGCGTCCACATGCACGACGGCGCGCAGCTCGTCCCCGGCCACGATGGGCCGGTGGTGGGTGAAGCGCTGGTCGGCGTGGACCACCCGGGAGAAGTCGATGCCTGCGGTGGGGTCCTGGATCAGCTGGGCGTCGGCGGCCTGGGCGATCACGACGGCGTAGGTCGGCGGGGCGACGAGATCCGGGTGCCCGAGCGCCCGGGCGGCGTCGACGTCTGTGTGGGCGGGGTGCTCGGCGTGCACCGCGCGGGCGAAGGCGCGGATCGCCTCGCGGGAGACCTGGTAGGCGGGGGCGTCCTCGTAGACGCGCCCGGCGAGGTCTGCGGCGAGGCCCGGCTGCTGCTCGGGCATGGCTCTCCTCGTGGTCGGGATGGGGGCGCTCCCCAGCCTATCCCCCGCGCCCGTTCCCGCTCCCGGACCGGGGATGAGAGAAGGACCCCCGTCCGCCGCGGCGATGGCCGCGGGGACGGAGGTCCTTCTGTAGGTAGCGGTGGACGGGCTCGATCCGTCGACCTCACGATTATGAGTCGTGCGCTCTAACCAGCTGAGCTACACCGCCATACATGTGAAGCGCCCGCGCGCGGCCTCAGCCGTGCGCGGGCCCTCATCATGAGAGCCCCGACCGGGAATCGATCCCGGGACCTCCATCTTACCAAGATGGCGCTCTACCACTGAGCTATCGGGGCAACGACATAAGACTATACAGACCGGTTCACAAGCCCGCCAAATCCGTCAGCCATGTCGTCCATCACAGCGGATCCGCTGTGATGAGCTCGCCGTCGGGCGGGGCCTCAGCGGCCGCGGTAGCCCTCGCGCCCGCCGCGCTCGAAGCGGTCCCGGTGCCCCCGGTACCCGCCGCGATCCCCGCGGTCCCGGTTCCCGCGGTAGCCGCCGCGGCCGTCCCGGTCACGCCCGCCGCGGTAGCCCCCGCGGGGACCGCCCTGGCCGCGTCCGCCGGGACGCCCGCCCGAGCGCCCGCCGCCGGCGCGACCGCCGCGATCCGGGGCGATGTCGATCCGGTGGCCGTTGATCTCCAGGTCCCGCAGGGAGTCCACGTCCAGGTCCTCCGGCAGGTCCACCAAGGAGAAGCCGCCGCGGATGTCGATGTTGCCGACCTGGGAGCCGGTCAGCCCGCCCTCGTTGGTCAGGGCCCCGACGATCGCGCCGGGCAGCACCCGCTGATCGTGGCCCACCTGGATCTTGTAGGTGCGCAGGCCCTCGTCGCTGCGACGCCGCGGGCCGCGCTCCCGACCGCCGTCGCGATCCCCGCGCTCCCGGTCCCGGCCGCGCGCCGGACGCTCCGGCAGCTCCTCGGCGAAGAACGGGCGCCCGTCCTGGGCGATGAACGCGATCGCGGCGGCGACGTCCTCGGCGGGGACGTCGTGCTCGGCGACGTAGCCCTCCACCAGGCCCTTGAACAGGGTCAGGTCCTCGGACTCGAGGGTCTCGGTGATCTGCTGGGCGAAGTTGTCCAGGCGGGACTGGTTCACGTCCGCGGCGCTGGGCATGTGCATCTGCTCGACCTTCTGGTGCGTGGCCTTCTCGATCTGACGCAGCATGTGCTTCTCGCGCGGGGTCATGAACAGGATGGCCTCACCCTCGCGCCCGGCCCGCCCGGTGCGCCCGATCCGGTGCACGTAGGACTCGGTGTCGTGCGGGATGTCGAAGTTGACCACCAGGGAGATCCGCTCCACGTCCAGCCCGCGGGCGGCGACGTCGGTGGCCACGAGGATGTCCACCCGACCCTCGCGCAGGGCCTCCACGGTCCGCTCCCGCTGGGTCTGGGGGATGTCCCCGTTGATCGCGGCGGCCTGGAAGCCGCGGGCCTTGAGCTTGTCCGCGACCTCCTCGGTCTCCTTCTTGGTGCGCACGAAGGCGATCACGCCGTCGTAGTCCTCGACCTCCAGCACCCGGGTCATGGCCTCGAGCTTGTGGGAGTGCATGACCTGCATGTACCGCTGCCGGATGTTCGCCGCGGTGGTGGTCTTGGCCTTCACGCGCACCTCCACCGGGTCGCGCAGGTAGTCCTCGGCGATGCGGCGGATGGACTTGGGCATGGTCGCGGAGAACAGGGCCACCTGCTTCTCCGCGGGGGTCTGGGAGAGGATCTCCTCGACGTCCTCGGCGAAGCCCATGCGCAGCATCTCGTCGGCCTCGTCCAGCACCAGGTGGCGCAGCTGGGACAGGTCCAGGGAGCCGCGCTTGAGGTGGTCGATGACGCGCCCGGGGGTGCCGACGACGACCTGCGCGCCGCGGCGCAGACCGGCCAGCTGGGGGCCGTAGGGGGAGCCGCCGTACACGGGCAGGACGGTGAAGTCCTCGAGGTGCTTGGCGTAGGAGGAGAAGGCCTCCCCGACCTGCAGGGCCAGCTCGCGGGTGGGGGCGAGCACCAGCACCTGCACGGCCTTGGAGAGGCCCTCCAGGTCGGACAGCTCGGCCAGGTGGGACAGGGCCGGCAGCGCGAAGGCCGCGGTCTTGCCGGTGCCGGTCTGGGCCAGGCCGACGACGTCGCGGCCCTCCAGCAGCAGCGGGATGGTCTCCGCCTGGATCGGGGAGGGGGTCTCGTAGCCGATCTCCTCCAGCGCGGCCAGCACTCGCCCGTCCAGGCCGAGCTCGACGAAGCGGGGCCCGGCGGGCTCCTCGGCCGGGGCGGCCTCGGCGGAGGAGGCCTCCGCGGCGGGGGCCGGAGTCTCGGCCTGCTGGGTCTGCTCGGGCTGCTGGGTCTCAGCCGGGGCGGTCTCGGCCGTCTGGGTCTCGGGGTCCGCGGGGGTGGTGCGGGCGTCGTCGGGCAGGGGGGTGGTGTTTTCGCTCACCGAAAGGTCCTTTGCTTGGCGGGGGTCGTGTCCCGGCGAAGATCTCGCCGGAGGCCGGATGTCTCCCCTCATGGCTCCGCCCGCGTGGGCCGACTCCGAGTTGCAGCGGAGGACGTCATCTTCGGTGGGCGCACCCGTCCCGCTGATCTGCGGGTGTCTGTGGTCTTCAGGCGGTGCGCGCGGCGGCGAGCTTGAGATCGAGTGACGGCCTTCCGCTCCGCTGTCTCAGCGGGCGTGGGGGCGCGTCTCGGGGAATCCCGGTGTCCCCCACCCTACCCCACCGCGGTGCGCCCGCGGCCGGGGCGTGACGCACCGCTCGGTGCCCCGCACCCCCGATCGGACGGGGCCGGGCGTGGGGCGGCGTCGGACCCCTGCGGGGCGGGCGCGGTCAGGCCCGGCGCAGCACCACGACGCTGCGCTCCCGGAACACGACGTCGTAGGACGCGCCGTAGTGCTCCCGGGCGTAGGCGCCCGGATCGGCGGGGCCGCGCCCGCCCCAGGTGGCGCCGTCGGTCTGCAGCACGAGGTACTCCGGGGCCGGGTCCCCGGCGGTGCCGATCCAGTGCACGTCCCGGCCCGGGACCAGGCGGGTGAGCACCGAGAGGTCCGCGGCCACGCTCACGCCCTCCGGCACGTGTTCGACGGCCCGCTGCCGCGCCTGGATCACCTGCCGCTGCGCGGCATCCGGCTCCCGCTGCCGCCAGGCCTCGGCCAACGGTCCCGAGGGCACCAGGGCCACCGCGAGGACGGCGGCCAGCACCGGCCCGGCCGCGCAGACGGCGTCCACCGTCGCTCGCGCCCGCGAGCGCAGGACGGCGGCGCGCCCGCTCGCCCCGGGATCCCCGGCATCGCCCTGGTGCACGACCTCGCGCCGACGGCGCTGCGCGGGGGCCGCAGCGCGGGCCCGCAGGGCGGCGTCGAAGACCGCGGCGAACAGCACGGGCATCAGCACGAGGCTGTAATGCCAGGTGGGCCCCCAGTACCCCTCGTTCGGGGAGAGGAAGCGCCACACGAGGGTCGGCAGACCCACCCAGGACAGCGGCGAGCGCAGGAACACCACGGCCCCGCTGAGCAGCAACAGCCCCCAGGTGCGCAGCTTGGCTTCAGGGGTGAACAGCTGGGCGAAGGCCTGCAGCGGGTCGCCCAGGGCCCGCGGCACATCCACTTTGTCCGCGTAGTCGAAGGTCCCGTGCGGATTCAGCGCGGGCAGGATCACGCTGACGGCCAGCACGCTCCAGGCCAGGCCCCAGCACGCCAGGATGATGCCGGTCGGCGCCCCGGGCCGACGCAGCGCGCCCCGCACCCGGTGCGCCGCCGCGCTGCACAGGCCGGGCGCGGGGCGGATACCGGACGCGGATCGCTGCTCGCCGGAGCCCTCCGACGCCGAACCGGACCCGGGCTCAGGCCCCGCGCCGTGCCCGTCCGCGGCGGGGGCGCGAAGGGCCGTCCAGAGGATGACCAGCCCGATGACCGCGACGGTGATGCCGAGGTCCTCCTTGACGAAGACCAGGGGCGCTGCCCACCCGGCGGCCGCGCGCAGGCGGCGCAGGGCCAGCAGGCACAGGCTCATCGCCAGCAGCGGCACCGCGAAGGCGACCTCGTGGAACTGCACCCGCACCGCCTCGAGCACCCCGAAGCTGAGGGTGAAGGCCGTGCCCAGGCAGAGCCCACGCGCCCACCCGAGGAAGCGGGTGCCGAAGCCGGCGAGGATCCCGGCCCCGAGACCGAGCAGCGCGTCCTGGGTGATCATGACGGCCAGGCCGCTGGGCCACAGCGCCCAGACCGGGCCGAGCAGGATGAGCAGGGGGTGGAAGTGGTCCCCCAGGAGGTTGAAGCCGTGGCCCTTGATGTCCACGATCGGGGCCCGCAGGTGCGCGTAGTCCTGGGCCAGCTGGGAGAAGATCGCCAGGTCCCAGGAGGGGCTGTCCCAGCGTTCCCACTGCCCCACGGACATCCAGGAGAACAGCCCCGCAGCGAGCAGCGCGCAGACCGCGCCGAGCGCCCAGGTTGCGCGTCGCGAACCCCGCGGCGCGACAGCCCGACCGGCGGCGGGGTCGGCGCTGCCGCCGGAGGTGGCGGCGCGTCGACCGCGTGAGACGATGGATCCCATGCCTGCTCCCTGCGTTCGCGAGCGTCTGCTGCGCCCGGATTCACCCGTGGATCTGGCGCGCACGCTCGCGGTGCTGCGGCGCGCCACATCGGACCCCACTGTACGCATCCGCAGCGGATCCCACGGCACCCGCGCGGTGCTCACCGCACGCATCCCGGAGGACACCGGGTCGGGGGTCACCGCGGTGCTCGAGCAGGGCCCGCACCTGGTGCCCGACGCCGCGGCGCGCGAGGCCGCGTCGGGTCCGGCCTGCTGGCCGATCCTGGTCCGGGCCTGGGGGTGGGATCCGGAGGAGATCGCGGCCTTCCTGGATCGAGCCGCCGGACTGACGGGGCTGGCCGATGACTGGCCCGGCTTCGCGGCCTCACCGGAGCACCGGCTGATCCCAGCGGACATCCGGGCGGCGTTCCGCACCCGTCCGGGGCTGCGGCTGAGCTCCTCCGGGTGGGTCTTCCGCCACGCGGTGAGCGCGGTCTTCGAGCAGAAGGTCACGGGTGCGGAGGCGATCGGGGCGTGGCAGCGCCTGACCCGCGAGCACGCGGACCCCGCGCCGTCCCCGGGTGGGACGGCCCCGGCGTGGGCGCGGGACCTGGTGCTGCCGCTGACGCCGCTGCAGTGGCGCCGGATCCCGTCCTGGCACTGGCGCACCGCCGGGGTGGATGCCCAGCGCAGCGCCGCGGTGGGTCGGTTGGCGGAGGCCGCCGGATCGCTGATCCGCGCCGAGGAGGCGCGACGACTCCCGGGCGGGGCGGCGCACGGGGTGGCTGCTCTCGCCCGGGGGCTGGCGGCGGTGCCGGGGATCGGCCCGTGGACGGTGGCCGAGACGATGCAGCGCTCCCACGGTCTGCCGGATGCGATCAGCGTGGGCGACTACCATCTGGCCCACGGCGTCTGCTACGCCCTGGAGGGGCGCGCCGGGGACGATGAGCGGATGCTGCGGCTGCTGCGCCCGTGGGCGGGCAACCGCCAGCGGGTGGTGCGCATGATCCTGGCCGCCGGGCCCCGCCGACCCCGGCGCGGGCCCCGGGTGGCCCCGCAGGCCCACCGCTTCGGGGGCTGACGACGCGGCTGCGGCCCCGGAACGGGTGTTCCGGGGCCGCGGGGCGGAGATCCCACGGCCGCCGGGCGGGCGCGGGATCGGGTGGGTGCCGGGCTCAGGCCTGCGCGGGATCCGCGGACGGGGCCTGCCCGCCCTCGGCCTGCTGGGCCGCCTGCTTCTCGGCCTCGGCGATCTGCCGGCGCACGTCGTCCATGTCCAGGCCCTGCACGGCCTCGATGACCTGGTCAAGCTGGGAGCCGTTGAGGGCGCCGGGCTGGGCGAAGACGAGGGTCTGCTCGCGGAAGGCCATCAGGGTGGGGATGGAGGTGATCCCCGCTGCGGCCGCGAGGCTCTGCTGGGCGTCGGTGTCCACCTTGCCGAAGGCGATCTCCGGGTGCTTCTCCGAGGCGGCCTCGAAGACCGGCCCGAACTGCTTGCAGGGCCCGCACCACTCGGCCCAGAAGTCCACGAGCACAATCTCGTGGTCCTGGATGGTCTGGTTGAGGTTGTTCTCGGTCAGTTCGACGGTAGCCATGCGCCCGAGACTACGCACCGACCCCGGGCGAGCCCCAGGCCTTTCACTGTGAGCACAGCATCCTGACCGCGGCCGGTTGGCACCCGCCGGCTCGGCGTCGGCCTCCGCACCCGCCGGAGGCGGGGCCGCGGCGGAGGTGGAGACGCCGAAGGGCCCCGATCCGGTGGATCGGAGCCCTTCGGGTGGCGCGCCCTGTGCAGGGCATCGGTGGCAGGTGAGGGATTCGAACCCCCGTAGGCAGTGCCAGCTGATTTACAGTCAGCCCCCTTTGGCCGCTCGGGTAACCTGCCGAGCCTCCGCCGCGCCGGCGCCTCGGCCGTCACGATGGATCATCGCTCCCGCAAGCGGGAGCGGATACCACCGTAGCGGACCCGAGCCTCCCGGCACAAACCCCGGCCCCTGCGCGGACCCGACCTGTGAGCAACGGCACCGGGAGGGGCGCTCTCTCTCCCGAGGTCCGCCGCATCGGGCCCGCCTCACCGACCGCCGGGCACGCGCGGCGGCGTGTGCTGCTCGACCAGCAGCGCGGCCTCGATGCGGGCCAGGAACCGGGCGGACTGCCGGGCGCTGATCTCCCCGCGGGCCACCGCCGCGCGCAGGTCCTCTCGGACCCCGCGATGCCGGGCCACCAGATCCGCCCGGTGCAGGCCCGCGGCGGGCACCGGGGCGGAACCGGGACGGGGGCGCGACGGCGCGGGAACGGGCAGGGCGGCGACGGCGCCTGCCTCCAGCTCGCCGGGGAGGACTCCGTGGGGAAGGACGGTGTGCATCTGCATGACTCCCACCCTCGGACGCCCGCCTGTGCCCCTGGTGAGAGGACGATCAGGGCCAGGTCGGGGAACGCTGGCCGATCGCCGATCCCTCCCCCGCCGCCCGGCCCAGCACGTACCCTGGTGGAGAACATCCGATCTCGACCCCGCAGGAGGGCCCATGGCCAGCGAATCCTCATTCGACATCGTCAGCACCGTGGACAAGCAGGAGGTCTCCAACGCGCTGAACCAGGCGCAGAAGGAGGTGTCCCAGCGCTACGACTTCCGCGGCGTCGGCGCCTCCGTGGAATCCTCCGGGGAGAAGATCCTCATCAAGGCCAACTCCGCCGAGCGCGCCCAGGCCGTGCTGGACGTCTTCCAGTCCAAGCTGGTCAAGCGCGGGATCTCCCTGAAGTCCCTGGACGCCGGGGAGCCGTACCCCTCCGGCAAGGAGCACCGCATCGAGTGCTCCATCAAGGAGGGCATCGCCCAGGACCAGGCCAAGAAGATCTCCAAGCTCATCCGGGAGGAGGGCCCCAAGGGCGTGAAGGCGCAGATCCAGGGCGATGAGCTGCGGGTCTCCTCCAAGTCCCGGGATGATCTGCAGGCCGTGCAGGCCCTGCTGAAGGAGGCGGACCTGGAGGTCGCCGTGCAGTTCGTCAACTACCGGTAGACCCCTCCGCCCCCGATCCGACGCGACGCGGCCCGCACCCCGATCCTCCGGGGTGCGGGCCGCGCGGCGTTCGGCCGGAGGCTGCGGCTCAGCGGGCGGCGTTCCCGCCGTAGCCGGCCATCTGCTCCAGGCGGGCGATGCGCTGGTCCATGGGCGGGTGGGTGGAGGTCAGGCGTCCCACGTTCAGCCCGCCGAAGGGGTTGGCGATCATCACGTGGGAGGCGTTGGCGACCTTCGGGTTCTCCGGGTCCATCGGGGCACGGGCCGTGCCCGTCTCCAGCTTGCGCAGCGCCGAGGCCAGGGCCAGCGGGTCGTCGGTGAGCCGGGCGCCGTCCTCATCGGCGTCGTACTCGCGGGTGCGGCTGATGGCCATCTGGATGACCGAGGCCGCCAGGGGGGCGACCAGGGCGATGAGCAGGCTGCCGATCACGTTGCCGCCGCGCTCCCGGTTGCCCCCGAAGAACAGGGCGAACTGGGCGATGGAAGAGACGACCCCGGCGATGGCCCCGGCCACGGAGGAGGTGAGGATGTCCCGGTTGTACACGTGCATCAGCTCGTGTCCGAGCACCCCGCGCAGCTCCCGCTCGTTGAGCAGCTGCAGGATGCCCTCGGTGCAGCACACGGCGGCGTGCTCCGGGTTGCGCCCGGTGGCGAAGGCGTTGGGCGAGAGGGTCGGGGCGATGTACAGCCGCGGCATGGGCTTGCCGGCCCGGGCGGAGAGCTCCTGGACGATCCGGTGCATGGCCGGGGCCTCCTGCGGGGTGACCGGTCGGGCGTTCATGGAGCGGATGGCGATCTTGTCGCTGTTCCAGTACCCGTAGGCGGAGGTGCCCAGGGCGATCAGGGCGAAGATCCAGATGAATGCGGAGCTGCGGGTTCCGGCGGCCAGCACGCCGCCGATCCCGAGCAGCACCGCCCAGAGTCCGCCGAACAGCAGGGCGGTCTTCAGCCCGTTGTAGTGCTGGTGCATGGTCCTTCGATGTCTCCTCGGATGACGACGACGGTCCGCGGACGCCCGCGGGGGGACGCCGAACGCGGTGCTTCAACCGTAAAGCATCCGGGTCAGGGAGTGGTTGCGCAGACCTGTCAGCCAGCTGAGGACTGGCTGGGCGGTCTCGGACAGTCGGTCAGCCGCGCCAGCGCACCACGACCCACGTCGCGGTCCAGACCGGGATGGGCCGTGCGCTCGCAGCCCGCGGGGCAGCAGCGCACGGAGCGTACGCGCGGGGGGCGTACGCGCGGGGGGCAGCAGCGCGCGGAGCATACGCCCGGGGCTCCCCCATCGGCAGCTCACCAGCGGGCAGCCCCTCATCCCCGGTCTCCTCGACCACACCGACCCCCGCGGCACGAGGGAGCCGCGCCTGGGGAACCGGCTGCCCGTCCTCCGGGAGGTCCGCGGGTGCCGCGGAGGCCGGAGTCTGCGGCCCGGCGGCGTCCTCGGCCACGGCGTCCCCGGCCGCAGCATCCTCGACCGCGGCTTCCCCGCCTGCATCCTGCTCGCTCGCGCTCTCCCCGGCGGCCACCGGCCCGGTCTCCGGCTGCGGCTCCGGGTCCACCGGATCCGGAAGCACCGGGGACTGCGCCCCGGTCGCGGGCCGCTGCGCCGCAGGGACGGGGCCGGGATCGACATCGATCGGGACGAGGTCGGTCTCCGGCTGCGCCTGTGCGGGCACCGCGGCCGCGGCGGTGCGGATCACCGGCTCCTCCTCGGGCTCCGCCGAGGGCCCGGAGGCCTCCGGCTCGGCGTCGGCGGGCCGCACCTGGGCGCTGCTGAAGGAGGCCTGCGGCACCGGCACCGCGCTCCCCCGATCCTCGACGGGGGACGAGGACCCGTCGGCGCGCCCGGCGGGTCCGGCCTCACCGGAGGAGCCCCCCTCGCCTCGGATCCCCTGGCCGTTCCCGCGGTCCGGCTCGGGCGAAGCCGTGGTGCGCGCGGCGAGGACCGTGCGCACCAGCACCGGACGCTCCGCCTCCTCACGCGCCGCCGGTGCGCCGGCTGCGGCCCGCGGGGCGGTCTCGGTCTCCGCGAACTCGGTGGGTGGGAGTCGCGACGGGGAGGACGGGGCATCGGCTTCCGATGACGGCGCGGAGATCTCCGCCCCGATGGTGGGCGAGGGCCGGGCTCCCTCCGGAGGCAGCTGTACGGTGGAGGCGAACAATGCGACCGCGGCCAGGGCCGAACCGAGCCGCACCCACCGCCACCCGGGATGTCCCGCACCCAGGTGCGCGCGCCCGGAGGGCGCGTGTCGGGGCGGGTCCGCGATTCCCCGGGGAGATGCCGCGCCGTCGGCCACGGGACCCGACGCCGCGCCGACGGCGGCCAGGGCGTGAGCCCGCTGCCCGCCGTGCAGCAGGACTCCGCCCAGGAGCATCCCCGGCAGCACCCAACCGCGCATCAGATCGGAGGTGCTGACCAGCGCCAGGTGCTCGGCGGAGCAGCGCGGGCAGGTCTCCAGATGCCGCAGCAGGCGCCGACGACGAGCAGACGTCAGGCGCCCGCGCACCAGCTGCGGGAGCATCGGCGCATATTCGGCGCACTCCCCCGTCGCCGGACGCAGCGCATAGTGGGAGAGATACCCTTCCCGGAGGCGTTCGCGGGCCCGCACGGCGGCCTGGGAGACGGCGTTGGGCGTCATCTCCAGCTCCGCCGCCAGCTCGCGAGGCGCACGCCCTTCCACATCCAGACCCCACAGGATGGTGCGCCAGCGCGGGGGCAGATCCTGATAGGCGCGGGTGACGATGCGGGCCTCCTCGCGGCGGCCCACCACGGCCTCGGTGGTCTCCGCCAGCGGCAGCGCCTCCGGGGACTGCGGATCCTGCGGGGCGGGGCCGCTGCGGCGCTCGCGCACCACCGTGGCGACCGTTCGCATCAGGTACCGCAGGAAGGCCCGACGGGGCCCTCTGCCGTCGGCGAGCATCCCGAGGATGCGCACGAAGGCCTCGGCGACGGCGTCCTCGGCCTCCTCCGGGTTCGCGCCGGAGCGTCGGGCGATCCGCACCGCGGTGCGCGCATGGCGCTGATACAGCCGCTCGGCCACACCGGCCGGGTCCTCCGGGTACCGGCGCAGCAGCGCCTCGTCCTTCTCCGGCGTCTGCGACCCCTCGGCCGCGCTGCCCGCCGCGTCTTCCGGTTGCATCACGAAACATTCACCCCCGATATTCCGAGACCCTGTCCCCCGGGCACTCGTCCCGATAACCTTAGGCCAGGATGGGCGCGGAAGCATCGCATCGAACGACGCAAGAGTCGCCACAGGATGCTCGTCATCGCAGCGTGAGAGTCCGACGACGCCGGGGCCATCCCGATGCACCGGGATACCCGGGTGCGCCCCGCCCTGCTCCATCCCCCATGGAGCACATCCCCCGATGGGGCGGCGACGCACCCGCGCCTGGCTCCCCCCTGCCAGGCGCCCCCGGAATGCGGATCCGGACATCCCCCATGTCCCGGTCCGTGAGCGGGCGGCCGCATCCCCCGATACGGGCTGCCGCGGTGTCGGGGCCTCCTCCCCGGAGGCCCCGACACCTTCTCCAGAGCACCGCGACCCCGGATCGTGACGCGATTTCAGCCGCAGATCTTCCATGATCCATATCACTCGCCCAGCGGCCTCCTATTGTGAGTGGCTCAGAATAACGCTAGGGTGGTTCCATGACCTCACAGACCACGCCGACGCACCCTCCGGCCCACGACGCCGCGGCCCTGCGCGCGCAGTGGTCGGACGAGCTGCGCTCCCTGGGCCGTCGGGTGACCCGGCAGCGCCTGGCCGTGCTGCACACCGTGCATCGGCACCAGCACTCCACCGCCGAGGAGATCGTCCGCCACGTGCGCGCCGTGCTGCCGAGCATCACCGTGCAGTCCGTCTACGTGGTGCTGGCCGACCTCACCGCGGTCGGCATGCTCCGGAAGTTCCAGCCGCCCGGCACCCCGGGGCTGTACGAGACCCGCGCCAACGACAACCACCACCACAGCGTGTGCGTGGACTGCGGGCGCGTGGAGGACGTGGACTGCGCCGTCGGGCAGGCCCCGTGTCTGCACCCGAGCCAGACCCATGGGATGCAGATCCTCAGCGCCGACGTCGTCTTCCGCGCCCTGTGCCCGCAGTGCCGGGCCCCCCGGGAGCGCGCCGAGGCCGAGTCCCGGGACTGATCCCGGGGTCGCCATCTCAGACCACCCGAACCGCTCCGCACCCGCGGAGCCCGGGCCCATCCCCAGTCACACCCACGACGAAGGAGATCCACCATGACCGAACAGCAGTTCGATCCCCATCGCCCCTCCACCACCGAGACCGGCGTGCCGCGCCAGTCCGACGAGTACTCGCTGAGCGTCGGCGCCAACGGCCCGCTGCTGCTGCACGACGTCGAGCTGGTCCAGAAGCTGGCCCGCTTCGACCGCGAGCGCGTCCCGGAGCGCTCCCCGCACGCGAAGGGCTCCGGCGCCTTCGGCGAGCTGGAGATCACCGAGGACATCTCCGCGTACACCTACGCGAAGTTCCTGCAGAAGGGCACCAAGACCCCGATGCTCGCGCGCTTCTCCACCGTGGCCGGTGAGCTGGGCTCCCCGGACACCTGGCGCGATGTTCGCGGGTTCTCGCTGAAGTTCTACACCGAGGACGGCAACTTCGACATGGTCGGGAACAACACGCCGATCTTCTTCATGCGCGACCCGATCAAGTTCCCGGACTTCATCCACTCGCAGAAGCGCACCGCCGACTCCGGTCTGCGCAGCGCCAACATGCAGTGGGACTTCTGGACGCTGTCCCCGGAGTCGGCCCACCAGGTCTCCTACCTCATGGGCGATCGCGGGCTGCCGCGCAGCTGGCGGCACATGAACGGGTACTCCTCCCACACCTACATGCTGGTCAATGCGGAGGGGAAGAAGACCTGGGTCAAGTGGCACTTCATCTCCGAGCAGGGCGTGGAGAACATGACCAACGAGGAGGCCGAGCGGCTGGCCGGCTCCGACGGGGATTACCACCGCCGGGACCTGTTCGACGCGATCCAGCGCGGGGAGTACCCGTCCTGGTCCGTGGAGATGCAGTTCATGCCCTACGAGGACGCGAAGGACTACCGCTTCAACCCCTTCGACCTGACGAAGGTCTGGCCGCAGAAGGACTACCCGCGCCACAAGGTCGGCCGGTTCACCCTGAACCGGAACCCGGAGAACTTCTTCGCCCAGATCGAGCAGGCGGCCTTCGCCCCGGCCAACATGGTCCCCGGCACGGGGCTGTCCCCGGACAAGATGCTGCTGGGCCGGGTGTTCTCCTACCCGGACGCCCAGCGCCACCGCATCGGCACCAACTACAACCAGCTGCCGGTCAACGCCCCGGTGGTGCCCATGAACTCCTACGACAAGGAGGGCTTCATGCAGTACCACCACTCCGGTTCGGCCGCGCCGTACGCCCCGAACTCCTACCGCTCCTACGTGAGCAAGGAGGAGTCCCGGGTGGACAACGGCTGGGAGGCCGACGGCGAGCTGGTGCGCGCCGCGTACACCCTGCACGCGGAGGACGACGACTTCGGCCAGGCCCACACCCTGGTGCGCGAGGTCTACGATGACGCCGCCCGCGAGCGCCTGGTGAACACCGTGGCCGGGATGATGGCCGACGTCGAGGAGCCGGTGCTGTCTCGGGTGTTCTGGTACTGGAAGAACATCGACCAGGAGGTCGGCGAGGCCATCGAGAAGAAGGCCAAGGAGCACCGCGGGGACGACGTCCCCGGCGCCTGATCGCCGCCCCCACGGCTCTGACCCTCCCCGGTCCTGAAGCCGTATGACCGGAAGGCCCCCGTCTCCCGTCCCCGCCTCGCGCGGGGGTCGGGAGGCGGGGGCCTTCTCGCGTGCCCGCGCGGCGGCGGGCCGAGGCTCGGGCCGCGGGATGTCCGCGCCTCAGAGACGGTCCTGCATGGCCGCCAGCTCCAGCAGCTCCCGGACCTGCTCGATGGGCAGCACGGCCGAGGGACTCAGCGCGTTGATGCGCACGTGTCCGGCGCCGGCGTCCACGGCCAGCTGCAGGGCCTGCCGGGCGGGGGCCGCGCGCAGGGTCAGCTTCGGGTCGATGGCGGCGGCCTCGGGGGCAGAGGTGAACAGCAGCATGGTCTCCGGGGTGGAGCCGTCCTCGGTCTGCACGCAGAGGGGGTAGGCGTCCTCCCCGGGGCCGTCCAGGGCGACCAGCAGTCGGGCGTCGGGGGCGATGAGGCTGCCGAGCAGCCGCGGCATGGACTCCTCGAGCAGGGCCTCCTTGGCGGTGTCCAGGTGCGGGGCGGCCAGGGCATCGGCGATCAGGGCGCGGTCCAGCCGGCAGCTGGCTCGCCCGTTGGGCTCCACGACGATCCCGTCGCAGGCAGTCTCCTCCAGCATCTGGCGCAGGATCTGAACCCCGGGGCGGGCCTGGGTGCGGAAGTCGGTGCCGGTTCCCCCGACGGCGTGCAGGGCGCGGGCGGTGTCCTCGGTGGCGAACACCGCCAGCAGGGTCGCCCCGTCGGGGCCCTGTACGGTCTGCAGCCGCAGGGTCGAGCCGGGGCCGATCCGCTCGCCCCGCGGACCGGGGATGAGGTCCGAGCCGGAGATGTCCAGCAGCGCCTGCCCGCCCATCAGCGCGCGCAGCACGTTGAGCTGGGTGCGGTGCTCGGGGCGGCGCCCGTAGTGCTCCAGGGCCTGCAGCAGGTCGGGATTCTGAGCGGGACCGGTGGTCGGCTGCGCGGCGGCGGGGGGAGTCTCAGCGGGCGCCGCGCTCCCCGGTGTCCCGCCGTCCGCGGTCCCGCCGTCGGCCGCAGCCTCCGGCTGCGCGGCGTCGGACCCCGTCTCCTCGGGGACGGCCGGGGGCACGGCGAGCCCGGCCTCCTCCAGCCGCTTCGCCATCCACGCCGGCAGCGCCTCGGCGGTGCGGGGGTAGGCCCGCAAGTCCTGGGCCAGCGCCGCGGCGGTGGCCTCCTCCCCCGGAAGCCAGGAGGCGGGCTCCTCCTCATACTCGGCGTCCAGACCCACCTGGTACTGCGGTTCGGGCCAGCCCTGGGCGTCGATGACGATGCTCGCGGACAGCCACGCCCCCGTGTCCGGTTCGTAGGAGGCCGCACGCAGCTGCTCCAGCAGCGGCACCACGGTCGTCGCGGGCCCGACCGCGCCGGTGGAGCCGACCAGCTCCTCGCCGTCGCGGATCTCGCTGATCCGGGCCAGGTAGGAGCCCGGCGAGGACCAGGCGGGGGCGAAGTCCGCGATGAGCTGGTCCCAGCCCGGGGTGGTCTGGGTGGAGGAGAGCAGCCAGTGCCCCAGGGTGTTGACCGCCTCCTGGACGCGCTGCTCGCGCTGCTGCTGCCCGGGACGCTCGGTGAGGCGGTGGCTGGGGGTGGTGGACATGGCTTCTCCTCGCGGATGCGCTGGCCGGTGGACTCGCCTTCCGAGCCTACACAGCGCACACCCCGCGGACCCCCTGGGAACCCGGCCCGCGCGGGGCATTCCTTGCTAGCCTGTCCCCATGACCAAAACGCTGCAGGATCTGATCGACGAGGCACTGTTCATCTCCACCGAGCACCAGGCGCGCCTGGCCGAGCTCACCGGGGATTCGGACTGGGACGTGGACTTCTCCGCGCCGTCGTTCACCCTGCAGGCGGACCCCTCCGTGTCCCTGACCCCGTCCCTGCTGGGCACCGAGTCCGAGCAGCGCGGCTCGTGGATCTGGTCCTGGCAGGAGCTGGGCCACTTCCCGGACGCCGTGGTGGCCGCGGCGGTGCAGGCCCGGGAGACCGGCGAATCCCTGGGCGTGCAGGAGCTGGCCACGGATGAGCTGATCCTCTCCGAGGGCCTGGCCCGGCGCCTGACCCTGGCGGCCAAGGCCGTCACCGGCATCTACGCCCACTACCCGGCCACCGCCGGCGGCGGGGTGCGGGCCTGGTTGCTGCTGGACGGCCCGCAGTTCGAGCTGCCCGAACCCACCGTGCAGCGGATGGGCCGGGTCATGGCCCAGGCCCTGCAGACCGGCACCGCGGTGCACCACCAGCGCGCGGTGGATTCCTACGCGCGGCTGCGCGGGGCGCACATCACCTGGGACACCGAGGCCTGCGCGGTCATCACCGCGGCCGACGGCGCCCTGCGGCTGTGGTTCGACGACCAGCAGATCACCGGCATCGAGGCCGCCGAACCCGTGGTGGATTCCCGCGAGCTGGCCCGCTGCGCCCGCGCGGCCGCCGAGCATCGCCAGCGTCTGCGCGAGGAGGGCCGTGAGGCCCTGCGCCTGGCCGCCGCGGAGGGCGAGCGCCAGCGCCGGGCCCGCGAGCAGGAGGAGGCCGAGCGGGTGGCCCGCACCCAGGCCGCCCTGGTCGAGCAGGAGGACGAGCGCGCCGTGGCCGCCGCCGCGGACCGCGCGGCGGAGGAGGAGCCCCTGCCGGAGCGGGTGGAGGAGCTCTCCCCGCGTACCGCCGCGACCGCGAGCACCGAGTCCGCCCAGCCGGAGGGCGTGCGCCGGGCCGAGACCGGCGGGGAGGGCGCGCCCTTCGACCACTCCCCCCGCGCCGACGCCGAGCCCGGCCTGGTGGCCTCCTCCCCCGTGGATGCCGACGAGGCCCAGCCGCGCACCGACCAGCACACCCAGGTCCCCGCCGCGGAGCAGGAGCCCGCCGAGGCCCCCGCCCGCCGGCAGGAGGAGCGGCAGCCTCGCTGGGAGGCCGAGGAGGCCACCGGACGCCACGAGGTCGTCCAGGAGTACGCGGAATACGGGGAGGACGCCGAGGAGCTCACCGAGACCCCGGGGCGCGATGCCGAGCAGGAGCCGGAGGAGAACCTCACCGCCCTGGAGCGGCTGCGCCGGGCCAACGCCCAGGCCGGTCCGCAGGAGGCCGGGCGCACCCGCCGCGAGGAGCGGGCCGAGCAGGAGCCGGAGTACGTGGTGGAGGACCAGCAGCAGGAGGAGCAGCAGCCCAAGGGCAGGAAGAAGGGCTTCTTCAGCCGCTTCCTCGGCCTGTAGACCCACCCGCACCCGCGCACCACAGTGCACAGGGGCCCCGCGAGCGGATCCGCTCGCGGGGCCCCTGTGCACGGGTGAGCCCTCGGCTCACCCGCCTGCGGCCGGGCTCAGGCCTGCCGGTGCACCACCGCGTGGGCGAAGCTCTTCAGGGCCTCCTTGACCGTGGACTCCGGCAGCGGGGCCAGGGCCTCGATCGCGTCGTCGGCCCACCGGTAGGCGATGCGCCAGGCCTGCTCGGTCACCGAGTGCGCGGCCAGGGCCGCCACCGCCTCGGCCAGGGCGGTGTCCTCGGTCAGGTCCCCATCGATCAGCTCCACCACGTTGGCGGCCTCCGCGTCCCCGTCTGCAGCGGCCTGGCGCACCAGGATGCTCGGCAGGGTCGCCACGCCCTCGCGCAGGTCCGTGCCGGGGGTCTTCCCGGAGGTCTCGGCGTCCGCGGTGACGTCGATGACGTCATCGGCCAGCTGGAAGGCCACCCCCACCAGCTCGCCGTAGCGGACCAGCACCTGCACGATCTGCTCCGGGGCCCCGGCCAGGGTGGAGCCGTACTCGCAGGCCGCGGCGATCAGGGAGCCGGTCTTGCCCTCGATGACCTTGATGTAGTGCGCCAGCCGGTCCTCGTCCGCGGCGGGCCCGGAGGTCTCGTGCAGCTGCCCCAGGACCAGCCGCTCGAAAGTCTTGGCCTGGATGGCCAGGGGCCGGGCGCCCAGCTCGGAGACGATCAGGGAGGCCCGGGAGAAGATCAGGTCACCGGTGAGGATCGCCACGGAGTTGCCCCAGATCCGGTGCGCGGCGTCGGTGCCGCGGCGGGTGGCGGCCTCGTCCATGACGTCGTCGTGGTACAGGGTGGCCAGGTGGGTCAGCTCGGTGACCACGGCGGCGTCCAGCACGTCCCCGGTGATCTCGGCGGCGCCGGCGGCCCGGGCGGCCAGCAGGGTCAGCAGGGGCCGGACCCTCTTGCCGCCGGCCTCCAGCAGGTGCCGGGCGGCGGTGTCGGCCAGCGCGTCCGTGTACCGCAGGGCCTCGCCCAGGCGGATCTCGACGTCGGCCAGGCCCTGCAGCACGTCCGGGCCCAGGGCCTCATCCTGGGCGATCAGCTCGAAGCCGGCCGGCAGCGCGATGCCCCCGAAGCCGGGGAACTCCTCCCGCCCGGCGGCGTCGGCGCCCTCCCCGGGCAGGGTCTGGTCCGGCTCGGTGTGTCCGGGGGTGGCTGCAGTCACGGTATCTACACTCATCTGTCGTCGGGGAACGGATCGGCCGGGCCGGTGGTGGCGGGGGCTCAAGGGGCGGTCGGTCGACCACCGGCCATCTTAGCGGGTGGAGGTGGGCGGGGTCAGGGCCTCCAGGGCGTGCACCAGGCGGTCCGTCGTGGTCCGCGGGTGCTCCGGGGTGAGGTTGGCCATGATCGCCACGGCCAGGCGCATCAGGGCGGGGGCGCGCATGCCCGCGGCCAGGCCGGCCCGCATCACGGCCGGGTGCCCGATCAGCTGGGCGCAGGCCCGCCCGAGGGTGAAGTGCGAACCCCACGCGCCGCGCAGCAGCTCCGGGTACCCGGCCAGGACCCGCTCCCGCTGGGCCGGGCCGTTGGCCCGGGCGGCGTCGTCCACGAGCTGCGCGGCGCACCGGGCGGATTCCATCGCGTAGGAGATGCCCTCCCCGTTGAAGGGGGACACCATGCCCCCGGCGTCACCCAGCAGCAGCAGGCCGGGCAGGTGCAGCGGGGTGCGGTTGAACCCCATGGGCAGGGCCGCGCCCAGCACCCGGCCCTCCCGGTGCTCGGGATCCAGCTGCCACTCCGGCGGCATCGCGGCGGTCCACCGAGCCAGGACCTCCCGGTAGTCCAGGGTGCCGAAGTGCTCGGAGGTGTTCAGGATGCCCAGACCCACGTTGGCGGTGCCGTCGCCGACGCCGAAGATCCAGCCGTAGCCGGGCAGCAGCTCCCGTCGACCGGAGCCGGGCTCGGCCCCGTCCAGCTCCAGCCAGCCCTCCATCCAGTCCAGCTCGCTCAGCGGGGAGTGGAAGTAGGTACGCACCGCGACCCCCATCGGGCGGTCGTCGCGCTTGGCCAGTCCGGCGGCGACGGCGGTGCGGGTGGAGTTGCCGTCCGCGGCCAGCACCAGCTGGGCGAAGTGCTCCTCGGTCTTCTCAGTGCGCCGCCCGCGCTCGTCGTGCACGCGCACCCGCACCCCCACGATCCGCTCGGGGTCCCGCAGGTCCGCGGGCGTCAGCCCGGAGGTGCCCGTATCGGTCTGGCCGGCGCGGATCACCTCGTGGACCGCGCGGCCCTCCAGGATCCGGGCGCCGGCGGCGCGGGCGTGGGCGGCGAGGTCCGCGTCGAATCCGTAGCGGGTGCGCACCAGGCCGTAGCCGGGGAACTCCCCCTGGGATTCGAAGGGCACGTCCACCCGGCGCCCGGCCGCGCGCAGGCGCAGGCCGCGCTGGCGGCGGTAGCCGTGCTCGGCGTCGTGGGGCAGTCCCATCAGCCGCATCTCGCGCACGGCCCGGGGGGTCAGCCCGTCCCCGCAGACCTTCTCCCGGGGGAAGCGGGTCTTCTCCAGGACGGTGACCTCGTGGCCCGCGGCGGCCAGCCAGTACGCGGCGGTGGAGCCCGCCGGGCCGGCGCCGGCGATCAGGATGCGCACCGGGCTACGCCTTCCTCGCCCGGTGCAGGGCGACGACGCCGCCGGTGAGGTTCCGGTACTGGACCCCGGCCCAGCCGACCTCGCGGATCTGAGCGGCCAGGGTCTGCTGATCCGGCCAGGCCCGGATGGTCTCGGCCAGGTACGCGTAGGACTCCGGGTTGGAGGAGAACATCCGCGCCAGCGGCGGGAAGGCCCGCATCAGGTACTCGCGGTAGATGAAGCGGAAGGGGGCCAGCAGGGGGGTGGAGAACTCGCAGATCACCAGGGTCCCGCCGGGCTTGGTCACCCGCAGCAGCTCGGCCAGGGCCGACTGATGCTCGGCGACGTTGCGCAGCCCGAAGGACATGGTCACGGCGTCGAAGGAGGCGTCGTCGAAGGGCAGGTCGGTGACGTCGGCGCGCACGAAGTCGATGTCCGGGTGGCGTCGGCGCCCCTCGGCGAGCATCCCCTCGGACAGGTCCGCGGCCACGACCTCGGCCCCGGCGTCCCGGTAGGGCACGGAGGAGGTCCCGGTGCCGGCGGCGACGTCGAGGATGCGCTGACCCGGGCGGGGGGCGAGGGCCTCGACGGTGCGTCGGCGCCAGCCGCGGTCCATGCCCAGGGACAGCAGCGCGTTCATGAGGTCGTAGCGCGGGGCGACGCCGTCGAACATCGCGGAGACGTCCTCGGACTTCTTGGTCAGGTCAGCTCGGTTCACGTGTCCCATTGTGGCAGACCGGGCCGAGACCCCAAGATGTTGCACTCGGTGCACCGACCTAGTTAGGCTGAGCGCCATGTCCTCCCCCGATCGGCGCGCCCAGCGGCGCGAGAGCACCCACCGCGCGATCGCCGCCGCGGCGCTGCAGCTGATCGTGGAGCAGGGCGCCGAGGGCCTGTCCGTCGCGGAGCTGGCCCGCCGCGCCGGGGTGTCCCGGCGCACCGTGTTCAACCACTACTCCTCGATCGAGGAGGCGGCCGTGGCCCAGACCCTGCGGGAGCTGGACGAGCTCAGCGAGACCATCCCCCTGCCGCAGATCCCCGACGACGCCGCCCTGCCCGTGGTGGTGGCCCGACTGGTGGAGGCCTTCGTCGCCAGCCCCGCCTCCCTGGAGCTGATCCTGCGACTCCCGGCCCTGTCCCGGGAGCTGCGCAGCCACCCCGCGGTGGCCCAGTGGGGTCAGCGCACGGTCGAGCACGCCGTCGGCATTCTCACCGAGCGCACGGCGCGCCTGCGTCCGGGCGCCGATCCGCTGCAGGTGCGCATCCTGTGCCTGTCCCTGGTCGCCGCCTGCGCGGCGGCCCTGGACGATCCGGCCCGCTGCGCCGGACCGGGCGGGGCGCCCCCGGAGGACATGGGGCGGCTGCGCGAGCGCACCCTGGGGGCGCTGCGGCTGCTGGCCGGGCTGCCCCCGGATCTCGGCGCCCCGGCCGACTCGAGCTGAGTCCGGCCCTCCCCCGGCCGCGCTCGCCCACCCCGGGCCGCGCCCCACCGCCTCTCACCGCATCTGTCTCCCGTCCCGCGAATCGAAGGAAGTCCACCCCGTGGCAACACTCCTGTATAAGATCGGGCGCTTCGCCTCCCGCAAGGCCTGGCTGGTCATCGTGATCTGGCTGCTGGCCCTCGGCGGGGCGATCGGCGCCTACTCCGCCTTCCACACCCAGCTGAGCACCTCCTTCACGCTGCCCGGGTCGGAGACCCAGCGGCTGCAGGATGAGCTGAAGGAGAAGCTGCCCGACGCCAGCCACGGCACCGGGCAGATCGTGCTGAGCACCGACGACGGCAAGGCCTTCACGGACCAGCAGAAGACCGAGGTTGCCCAGGCCCTGGACAAGGTCTCGGACGTGGACGGCGTCGCCTCCGTGATCAACCCGTTCCAGTCCGAGCAGTCCCTGTCCGACGCCAAGAAGCAGCTGGACTCCGGCAAGCAGCAGCTGGACGAGGGCCGCGCGCAGCTGCAGGACGCGCAGCAGCAGGTCTCCGATGGGCGCACCCAGCTGCAGCAGGCCCAGCAGCAGCTGGACGAGCAGCGGCAGAAGCTGCCGGACGACGCCCCGGAGCAGGCCAAGACCGCCCTGGACGACCAGCAGAAGCAGCTGGACGCGAGGAAGAAGGAGCTGGACGAGGCCGCCGCGCAGATCCAGCCGAAGGCCGACGAGCTGAACACCCAGCAGAAGAACTACGAGCGCAACCTCAAGCTGTGGCAGTACTCCTCCGAGGCCAACAGCGTCTCCGATGACGGCTCCACCGCGCTGGCCATGGTCCAGTTCGACGACCCCATCGAGAACGTCTCCGATGAGACGAAGTCCGGGGTGATGGACGCGATGACCAGCTCCTCGATCGACGGGGTGCACGAGAACTTCGATCAGAACATCGCCCAGACCATCGGCGGGCTGGCGGGCCCGGGTGAGATCATCGGCGTCGTCGTGGCCCTGGTGGTGCTGCTGGTGATGCTGGGGACCCTGGTGGCCGCCGGCCTGCCGATTATCGCGGCCCTGCTGGGGGTGGGCATCGGCGTGCTGGTGACCATGTCCCTGTCCAAGGTCGCCGACATCCAGCAGGTCACCCCGATGCTCGGGATGATGCTGGGCCTGGCCGTGGGCATCGACTACTCCCTGTTCATCCTCAACCGGCACCGGAGCAACCTGCGCGAGCGCATGGAGCTGCACGAGTCCGTGGGCGTGGCCGCCGGGACCAGCGGCAACGCCGTGGTGTTCGCCGGCACCACCGTGGTCATCGCGCTGCTGGCCCTGAACGTCATCGGGATCCCGTTCCTGGGCGTGATGGGAACCACCGCGGCCCTGTGCGTGGTGATCGCGGTGCTGGTATCCGTGACCTTCACCCCGGCGATGCTGGGCCTGGTGGGCACCCGGGTGCTCAACCGCACCGAGCGCACCTGGTACCAGGGCACCGGCGGCAAGCACGCGCAGCGACGCAGCGAATCCGAGGCCCGCGGCTGGGCCGGATTCGTCACCGGGCACCCGGTGCTGGCCGGGCTGGGCGCGATCGTGCTGCTGGGGGTCCTCGCGATCCCCACCGCCTCGATGCGCCTGGGCCTGCCGGACGGCTCCACCGAGCCCGAGGACTCCACCCAGTACCGGGCCTACCAGACCGTGCAGGAGAAGTTCGGGGCCGGGGCCAACGGCTTCGTGCTCGTGGTCGGGCAGCTGCCGGACGGCCTGGATGAGACGGCCGCGCAGGACAAGGAGCTCGCGGTGGCCGATGAGCTGAAGAAGCAGGACGACGTCGTCTCCGTGGTCCCGGCGGGGATCTCCGATGACCGCTCCGTGGCCGTGTACCAGGTGACCCCGAAGGAGGGGCCCAGCGCGCAGTCCACGGTGGATCTGGTCAACCGGCTGCGGGATCTGTCCGCGCAGACGGAGAAGGACGAGGACGTCAGCCTCGGGGTGACCGGACAGACCGGCGGCAACATCGACGTCTCCTCGATCCTGGCCGAGGCCCTGCCCAAGTACATCGGGATCGTGCTGGGGCTGAGCTTCCTGGTGCTGATCCTGGTGTTCCGCTCCATCCTGGTGCCGCTGACCGCGACCCTGGGCTTCCTGTTCTCCCTGCTGGGGGCTTTCGGCGGGGTCGTGGCTATCTACCAGTGGGGCTGGCTGGGCCCGGTGTTCGGGGTGCATGACCCGTCCGTGGTGCTGTCCTTCCTGCCGACCCTGCTGGTGGGTATCCTGTTCGGCCTGGCCATGGACTATCAGATGTTCCTGGTCTCCGGGATGCGCGAGGCCTACGTGCACGGGGCGGACGCGCGTTCGGCGGTGGTGCGCGGGTACAACCACTCGGCCCGGGTGGTGGTGGCCGCGGCGATCATCATGCTCAGCGTGTTCGGCGGCTTCGTGTTCTCCGAGCTGACGATGATCCGTCCCATCGGCTTCGGCCTGGCCTTCGGGGTGCTGCTGGACGCCTTCGTGGTGCGCATGACCCTGATCCCGGCGCTGCTGCACCTGCTGGGTGAGAAGGCCTGGTGGCTGCCGAAGTGGCTGGACCGCATCCTGCCGAACGTGGACGTGGAGGGTGCCGGCCTGGAGCGGAAGCTGGAGGGTCGGGACGAGCACCTGGCCCAGAAGGCGGCCCAGGATGAAGCCCAGGGCGAGAAGCAGAAGGCCGCAAGGGCCTGACCCGGCGAGTCCTGCGCGCGCGGGACGGCGAGAGCCCCGGATCCAGAAGGGTCCGGGGCTCTCGCCGTGTCTGCGGTGTCGGGTCAGGCGGGGCGGGCCGGTCCCCGGCGGGGGCAGGGCCGGGCCGGTCAGACGCGGGTGCGGGGTCAGGCAGGGTGGGCCAGGGCGTCGTGGAAGGGGCGCAGGTCCGCCCGGGAGCCGCGCACCTCGATGACCTCGATCCCCTCCTCCGGCTCCCGCAGGGCCGCGCGCAGGGCGGCGACGTCATCGGCGCGGACGTAGCGGTGGCCGAAGCCGCGCACCAGGTGTTCCAGGTCCGCCCCGTGCGGGGTGGAGAAGAAGCGCTCGAAGGCGTCGGCCCACCCCTGATCCTCGGCGACCTGCCCGTGCTCCAGGGTGGTGAAGATGCCGCCGCCGTCGTCGTTGAACACCACGATCTGCAGGCGCGGGCGCGCCTCGCGGGGCCCGAGGTTCAGGGAGCCGAGGTCGTGCAGGAAGGTGAGGTCCCCGACGAGCAGGCGGACCGGGACGCCCAGGCCCAGGCCGATGCCGGTGGCGGTGGCCGCGGTGCCGTCGATCCCGGCCAGGCCCCGGTTGGCCCACACCCCCGTCAGGGCGCGGTCGGGCGCGGGGGCGAGATCCGCGTCGCGCACGAGGTTGGAGGAGCCCAGGACCAGCGCCGACCCGTCCTGCTCGCAGGCCCGGGTCACGGCCGCGGCGACGGCGGGCCCGGTGGGGAGCTGCCCGGCGGCGGCCAGCCGCTCGATCCGGGCGGCCAGGGCGGCGTCGGCGTCTCGCCAGGCCCGTAGCCAGCCCGGTTCCCCGGTGCCGGCGAAGGCCGCGGCCTCCGCGAGGGTGCGCACGGGCATCTCGGGGCGACGGCGCGGGTCGGCCCAGGCCACGGGGCGGGGCAGGTAGATCACGGCGTCGGTCTGCGGGTCGGCGAGCAGGCGGGTGACCGGCCGGGAGAGGGTGGGCCGACCGAAGAGCACGACCCGCTCGATCCGCCCGCCGAGGCTCTCCTCACCCAGCAGCACCCGGTAGGCGCCGATGGCGTGGGTCCCGCTTCGGGCGTTCGAGGACGGTTCGGCCAGCAGCGGCAGCCCCTGGGCCTCGGCGAAGTCCCGGGCCAGCGGACCGGCCCCGTCCCCGGCGATGACGACGCTGCGCCGCAGCATATCGGCGGGCCGCTCCGGGGTCTCCCCCGAGGCTCTGTTCCCCGCGGCCGCCCCCTCGTCTGCCGCGGGCTGACCCTGGGGCCCGGGCTGGTTCTGGAGTTCTGGCCGGTCCTGGGGCTCCGGCCGCCGACCGGCGGTCACCGAGTTCGTCGAGCGCGCAGCCGGGGGGCGCGCGGCGTCGGCCACGACGGCCTCGAGGGTCGGGTCCGGCAGCGTGGGGGCGGGCTCGGGCTCGAGGCCGGTCACGCCGTCGGCCCAGGCGCGCAGGATCTGGCGCATGCGCCGGTTCGGGTGCAGGGGCTCGTCGAAGGCGCAGTTGATCTGCACGGGGCCGCGAGGCCGCAGGGAGGGCTGGGTCCAGTCCTCGGGGTCGCGACCGGTCAGGGCGGCGAGGGCGTCGGTGAATCCGGCGGTCTGCGGGCCGGGGGTCTGCTCGGGGTAGTCGGTGAGGTCCACGCCGACCCGCACGTGGGTGCCGAAGATGCCGGGCTGGTCCGTGGTCTGGTTGGCGCCGGTGCCGCGCAGCCGCGGGGGCCGGTCCGCGCTGAGCACGGCCAGGGGGACCTCGGCGTGGTGGGCTTCCATGACGGCCGGCAGCAGCTCCCCGACCGCGGTGCCGGAGGTGGTCACCACCGCCGCAGGCGCGCCGGTGGCCTTGGCCAGGCCCAGGGCGGTGAAGCCGGCGGTGCGCTCGTCGATGCGCACGTGCACCTGCAACGCCCCGGCGTCGGCGGCGGCCGCCAGCGCGTAGGCCAGGGGCGCGGACCGGGAGCCGGGGGCGATCACCGCGTGCCGCATCCCCGCGCGGATCAGCGAGTCCAGGACGGAGACGGCGGTGAGGAACGCGTCGGGACGCTGATCGGGGGCGGGCTCGGCTTCAGGGGTCACCCGCGCCAGTTTACGCGGGCCCGCACCCCGCCCGACGACGCCCACCATCTTCCCCCTGGCATCGACCTCTTCCGCCGGCCTTCCATTGCCCCGTCCTCCCATCGCCGCCGCCCCGCCGACGTCGGATGCCTCGACGCCGCGCCCCAGATCCGCGGTCTCCGTCCTCTTGAAATTTCAGCAGGCTCGGCAGGCTGCACCCTGCGGACCGCCTGAAATTACAGCACCGCCAACGGGAAATGACCCGCAGAAACTCTTGAAATTTCAACGTCCTGGAGGCAGAGATGATCTTCCGAAACTCTTGAAATTTCAGTTTCCTCGACGACGCTTGAATTTTCAGTTCCCGCGACGGGGAATCTCCTGCGAGAGGCTTGAATTTTCAGCGCCGGCGACGGGAGCCATCCGGCCGGGCCCTTGAAAATTCAGCAGGCACGGGGGGTGAAGGCCTGTGGGGGAGTTGAAAATTCAGCTGGCGCGGGTGTAGCTGAATTTTCAGGAAACCGCGAACAACACATCGAGGGGGTGCCTGTTGAAAATTCAGGTGACGCCTCCCCTCCCGCCGGCGGCTCAGTCGCACCGCTCCTCGGCGGCGCAGCGGCCCCCGCTGCCCCGCGACGGCGAGGTCGCCACGACGGCGGGCCGACCGTGGCAGCGGAAAGCGGTCGGCCCGTGAGGGTCACAGCCGCCGCGGCCGGTCGGACGGACCTACCGAACCGGCCTGCCCGGGCGGCGGCCGAAGGCTTGCCCCTTCTAGGCCTACCCCAGCCTGGACCTGCTCCCAGTTCTCGCCCCAGGCCCGGGGCCGGACCTAGGCCCGGCCCCGCCCTCGCCCTAGGGCCTAGACCTACGCCTGGGTCCCGCCACCCTCGGTACGGCCACCCTCGGCCGCGCGGGTTTCGGCGGAGGCGGCGTCGTCGGCCTGAGACTGCAGGCCGGAGCGCTGGCTCAGCGGGGGCACCCGGAAGAACCAGGAGAGCACGAAGGCCGCGAGGATCACGCCCAAGCCCACCCAGTAGATGGTGCGCGCCGAATCGTTGAAGCCCTTCATGAACGGCCGGGCCAGGGCGGCGTCGGCCCCGTTGAGATAGGAGGTGTCGCTCGTGCTGGAACCGGCGCTGCTGCCCATGTCATCCGAGGAGCTGCGGATCTGATCGGCCAGCTTCGGGGCCAGCTCATCCACCCAGTGCTCCCGCTGGGACTCATCGGACCAGTTCACGCTCACCGTGTCCCCATCCACCGACGCCTCGGCCTTCTCGGCCACGGCCTGCAGCACCTGCTGCTTCGCGGCGTCGGGGGCACCGGCGGGCAGCTGCTGCTCCGCCTGCTGCACCGCCTGATCCAGCTGGGACTGCACCTGCTTCTTCACCGGGTCCGTGATGGGATCCCAGATCTTCTCCATCACCCCGGCGTTCTCCGCCTTGCCCGCCACGGACGGGTCCAGGGCGGCGTTCAGGGCGGAGCGCAGATCGCCCTCGTCGCCCATCGCGTGGGAGATGTTGGTGGGCATCGCCGTGAACAGCACGGACAGCAGCACCGCCGTGCCCAGGGTTCCGCCGATCTGGCGGAAGAAGGTCGAGGAGCTGGTGGCCACCCCCATGTCCCGCGGGGCCACCGAGGACTGGGAGGCCAGGGTCAGGGACTGCATCAGCTGACCCAGCCCCAGGCCGATGAAGAACATCCCGAGCATCAGGAACCACACCGGCAGGTCGATGGTCATGAAGGTCAGCAGGTAGTAGCCGATCGCGGTGATGAACGTGCCGATCACCGGGAAGATCCGGTACCGGCCGGTCTTGGCCACGATCTGACCGGAGATGATCGAGGAGATCATGAGCCCGCCGACCATCGGCAGCGTCGCGAACCCGGATTCGGTGGGGGTCAGCCCGACGACGATCTGCAGGTACAGCGGGATCGTCATCATCGCGCCGAACATCGCGAAGCCCACGAGGAAGCCCAGCACGGTGGCCATGGAGAAGGTCCCGGAGCGGAACAGCTTCAGCGGGATGATCGCATCCGGGCCCATCTTCGCCTCGATCAGCACGAAGGCGGCGATGCCGACGGCGCCGATCACGTAGCAGGTGATCGCCCCGGCGGAGTCCCAGCCCCAGTCCCGACCCTGCTCGGCCACCAGCAGCAGCGGCAGCAGGGCGGTGATCACGGCGGCCGCACCCCACCAGTCGATGCGCGGCTTCTCGTGCTCGCCCAGGCGCGGCAGGTGCAGGAACGCGATGACCAGGGCCAGGGCGATCACGCCGATGGGCACGTTGATGAGGAAGACCCAGCGCCAGCCCGGGATCCACAGGATCTGGGCGGAGCCGGCGAAGATCCCGCCGAACAGCGGACCGAGCACCGAGGAGATGCCGAACACGGCCAGGAAGTACCCCTGGTACTTGGCCCGCTCCCGCGGGGCGAGCATGTCGCCCATGATCGCCAGCGGCAGGGACATCAGGGCCCCGGCGCCGATGCCCTGGAAGGCGCGGAACCCGGCGAGCATGATCATCGACGTGGAGAAGCTGGACAGCAGCGAGCCCACGATGAACACGCCGATGCCGAAGATGTAGAGGGGTCGGCGCCCGAACACGTCGGAGAGCTTGCCGTAGATGGGCGTGGAGATCGTGGAGGTGATCATGTACGCGGTGGTCACCCACGCCTGCTGATCCAGCCCGTGCAGGTCATCGCCGATGGTGCGGATCGCGGTGCCGACGATGGTCTGGTCCAGGGAGGCCAGGAACATCCCGGACATCAGCCCGACCATCACGAGCATGATCTGGCGCTGGGACATCACGGCCGAGGCCTTGGGCTGCGCCCCCGTCCCGCCGTCTGCCTTCCCACTGCCGGCTTTCCCGCCGCCGGACTTCTCGGCGTGCGGGGCGACGGCGGGCAGGTGCCCGCTGGCCGGTCGGGCGGTCCCGGCGGCGTCGGCCGCGATGACGGCGGCCGTGCCGGTTCCGGTGCCGGCCCCGGCGCCCGGGGTGTGGTGGGTGGCTGACTCGTGTGCGGCGTCTGCCGCGACGTGCCGGCCCTGGTAGTTCGACATGCAGTTCCTGACCGTGGGTGGTGCTGGGGCCCGCGGCGCGTGAGGGCGGCGGGCGCGGGGCGCAGTGTCCCGCAGGCTCAGAGAACACTACCCCCGGCATCGGCCCCCGGTCACCCCGGTGGTTCGTGATGCTCTGCACTGAGTGCACCCTGACCGCGGCATGCGTTTCTCCCGGGCCCGGTTCCGCTTCAATCCGCCTCGCGGCGCGCGCGCAGCGCCTCGTAGGCGGCGCGGGTGCGCTCCAGCCACCACTCGCGCCGCTGTCCCGTCACCTCGTGGCGCGCCAGCAGATGCTGCTCCGGGGCGGGTCGCGTGACGGGCAGCTCGCCGTCGCGCGGGATGAGGGGGTTCTCCACCAGGTCCTCGGCATAGAGGGAGGCGGTGCCCAGACCGCAGGCGTGGGGCAGCTGCGGCAAGGCGGCGACCAGGGCGAGTCCCGCGGCCATGCCCACGGAGGATTCCAGGGCGGAGCTGACGACGGCGGGCAGCCCGGCCTGCCGGATCACCCGCAGGGCCGCGCGCACCCCGCCCAGCGGGGCCGCCTTGACCACGATCAGGTCGGCCGCGCCCCGCCGGGCCACCTCCAGCGGGTCCGTCTCCTTGCGCACGGACTCGTCGGCGGCGATGGGGGTGCTCAGGCCGCGGCGTCGGGCCTCCTGACGCAGCCGGGCCAGGCCGTCGATCCCGGCCACGGGCTGCTCGGCGTAGGCCGGGGAGAACTCCTCGAAGGCCTCCAGTGCGGCCAGGGCCTGCTCATGGGTCCAGCCGGCGTTGGCGTCGGTCTTGATGACGGCCTGGGGGGCGGCCTCGTGCACGGCGCGCAGGCGGGCGAGGTCCTCGGCGAGGCTCTGGCCGCGCTCGGCGACCTTGACCTTGACCTCCCGCACCCGCCCGTGGGAGCGGGCCAGCACCGGGGCCACCTGCTCCGGGGGCACGGCCGGCACGGTCGCGTTGATGGGCACGGTGGTGCGCACCGGGGCGGGTGGTTCGCGCCAGGCCATCTCGATGGCGCAGGCCAGCCACCGGGAGGACTCCTGCGGCCCGTATTCCAGGAAGGGGCAGAACTCCCCCCAGCCGGCGGGCCCCCGGAACAGCACGGCCTCCCGGTGGGTGACGCCGCGGAAGCGCACGGACAGCGGCAGGCTCACCACCCGCGCGGTCTCGAGGATCTCCGGCAGGGCGGGCAGGGCGGGTTCGGGTGCGTCGTCGACGGGGGTGCTCATGGTCCCATCGTCCCCCATCCGCCCCATTCAGGAAACGTCCAGGGAAAACGCCCGGAACGGTGAGGTTGTGCTGACAGGATCGACTCCGGTCGATCCCCCGCCGTCCGCCGGCGCGCGGGATCGCAGGCAACTGCGGCACGCGAGAGATGACGGGCGGTGAACGGCGACGAATCCCATGGGACCTGCCCCCGTCTCCGCCGCCTCCGCCCTGCCCCCGGAGGAGCCCACCCCGGCCCGGCGCCCCGGCGTCGGGACCGTGATCCGGCACCTGCTGGGTGTGGGGCTGATGATCGCGGGGCTGTGGGCCACCATCGAGCTGCTCCTGCATCGCAGCGCCGGTCAGCAGATCGACGAGACGGCGCTGGCGGAGGTCAGCAACCGGCTGCAGCGCTACACCGCGCAGTCTTCCTCCCTGCTCAACGCCCTGCCGGCGATCTCGGCGGGCCTGGCGGTGGCGGGGATCCTCATCGTGCTGTTCCGGCGCCACCGCTTCGCCCCCGCCCTGGTGGGGGTGCTGGTGGCGGTGGGCGCCAACGGCAGCGCGCAGCTGCTGAAGTCCACCCTGGTCAAGCCGAATCTGGGCATCCAGGATGCGGTGCTGAACTCCCTGCCCTCCGGGCACACGACGTTCGCGATGGCGGCCGGCTCGGCCCTGTTCCTGGCGGCCCCGCGCCGGTGGCGTCCGGGGCTGGCGATCCTGATGTGCGCGTTCGCGGTGGTCACGGGGGTGGCCACGGTGATCAACGGGTGGCACCGTCCGGCGGATGTGGTGGCCGCGATCTTCCTGGTCTCGGCGTGGACCATCCTGGGGATGCTGGTGCTGCGCTTCCTGCCCGCGGAGAACCGGGATGAGTCCGGCACGCGCTTCACGGGGCTGCTGGTGATCCCGCTGTTCACGATCTTCGGGCTGTTCCTGGGGTTCACCGCGCTGGTGACGTACCTGGTGTCCACGTATCAGCATTACCCGGGGGCGGCCCTGCTGGGCAGCCTGTGCCTGATCGGGGCGGTGGGGATGCTGTGCACCGCCCTGATCGTGTGCTTCCTGCGGGGCGGTCTGCGCGCCCCGGTGGAGCGGGCGTACACCAAGGTCTGGACGTACTGACCCCTCCCCCGGGGCCGCCGCCGGGACTCAGACCTGTTCGCCGCGGGTGATGGGGCCGGTGGCGCCTTCCGGGGTCTCCTCGGCGACGAGCGCGTCCCCGGTGAGGCCCTGGGATTTGAGCCATTCGAGCCGGTCCAGGAGCACGCGGGTGACCCCGGCTTCGTAGGGCAGCTTGTACATGGCGGCGGTGGTGGGCCCGGCCAGGGGGTTGGCGGCGGAGGCTTCGATGCGGTTGATGGCTTCGCGCATGGTCTCGGCTTGGCGCTGCACGAAGGTGCGCTCCACGGGCAGGCCGTGGCCGGGGACGAACACGCGGTACCGGTCCAGGCCGGCGACGGTCTGCAGGACCTGCACCCACATGTCGGGGAAGGAGTCGTCGAAGGCGGGGTCCGCGCCCTGCTCGACGACGTCGCCGGTGAACAGGACCTCGTCCACCCCGGCGAGGACGTCGTTGTCGGTGTGCCCGAGGCCCAGGTAGAAGAGGGTGACGGCGCGGTGGCCGAGGTCCACGCGGGTGAAGGAGGCGCGGCCGCCGTCTCCGGGGAGCATGCGGGTGGGCAGGATGATGTCCGTGTTGGGGCCCTGGTGGTGGGCCATCTCGGGTTCGAGGGTCTCCACGAAGCTGCGCTGCCGGTCCGCGTAGCGGGTCATGGCCCGCACGGCCTTGGGGTGGGCCCAGAAGTCCGTGACGCCGTCCGCGGCGAACACGGCGTTGCCGAAGATGTGGTCGTAGTGGGCGTGGGTGTTGACGACGACGAAGGGCAGGTCCGTGATGCGCCGGGCGGCCCGGAAGATCTCCGCGCCCTGGCGGGGCCCGGCCCCGGTGTCGATGACCATGGCCTTGTCCGCCCCGACGACCAGCCCGGAGTTGAGCCGGTAGTCATCCGTGGCGATCAGGTAGATCCCATCCGCGATCTCTTGTGTGCGAGCCATGCCCCCTACGGTACTGGATGCGGCCGCACCCCGCCTGCTGGTGGGGTACCGGAGCGCCGGGGAGGTTCCGCCCTGGCCAGGAACGGATGAGCGAAGAGGTCTTCCAGATGACGCAGCCACACACCGAGGACTGAGCGACTGATCGGGGCCTGCATATCAGTTTTTTGTGAGTTCGTACTTACGGCAAACGCCACATTTTTGCGATTCGAACGAGCTACCTGTAGATGTTCACCACATCCTTCGAGCCGCCAGGGAACCTGATATAACCCAGATCCATCCTATAGGTCTTATTTAATTTTATTCTATATTGCAATCTGTCCGGACTATCTCCCCAAATATTTTGATTGACCGCAATATTCCCACACTCTTTGGTCTCCAAATTCAAAGACGATTTATCCCAGGCGGTCGACCCGTCATTACCCCTAGCATACGTAACGCGCTTATTTACAGGGGTACATTCTGCAGAATAATTGAATATATTATTCACAGGAGCCGTGAACGCGAGGAGCAGTGCACACGCCCCGAAAATTATTGCGGCGGTGAATATGGTCAGCTTAAGTCTACTCTTGAATCTTTTCACTTGAATTCACCGTTCCATAGGGTCGCGATCTGCTTCACCACCCCGTCCTCTCCTGACACAGCCATATTCATCCAGCTTAGTCAGGGAGTTGCCGCGCTGACGCCCACCCCTAATGATCACGTCGCCCCCGTTCCCGATCTCTAGTGCGCGACCCATGCACCTTACCATTACCTTACTGGATGGTGGGGTCGAGCGTTGACGGTGGCTGTACGGACCTGGTGGATCGAGGAAGCTGCCACCCAGCTGCTTCTGCGCACGAGGTTCTGAAGCGTCCTGGGTTCCGTTCCGGCCTACTTCCTCAAGGAGGATCAGAACACGCCCCAGAAATACGGCCCCGAATTCAAGACCCGGGCCGTGATGCTCATCGACGAACACCTCCGATCCGAGCAGTGCTCTGCCTGGAGCGCCTGCATCGCAGTCGGTGAAGCCCTCAGCGGGATCTCAACCCCACACCCTGCGGGGCTGGTAGAGACAAGACCGCATCGACCATGGCCAGGCCCCCGGGACTGAGCACCGCTAAAGCCGAGGAGATCACCAGGCTGCGCCGAGAGAACCGCGAGTTGCGCCGAGCGAACGAGATCCTGCGCAAGACCTCAGATTTCTTCGCAGCGGAACTCGACCGTCCCACGACGAGATGATCGCGTTCATCGACGAGAACCTGGATCAATTCGGGGTCCGGGTCATCTGCCGCACCGTGGGTGCGGCGGAATGTGGTTTCATCACCTCCATCGGCTACCGCTCGGCCAAGGCCCGGCCTGGCTCCGCGCGAGCCCTACGCGATGAGATTCTCATCCAGGAGCTCCAACGGATCCACCAAGACAACGACAGCGTCTACGGCGCCAGGAAGATGCACTAGGCGATGCTCCGTGTCGGCTGGCAGATCGGCGGGGACCAGGCCGCCTGACTGATGAAACTCGCCGGGCCAGAAGGGGCCAGACGCGGCCGTCAGCTGATCATCCCGCGTCCTACCGGGGCACCGGATGACCGTCCCGACATGGTCGAACGCCGTTTCGCTGCTGAATAGCCCCACCAGCTGTGGGTCGCTGACATCACCTACGTGCGCGTCCTGGGAGAGTTCGGCTACACGGCGTTCATCACCGATATCTGCTGCCGTCGGATAGTCGGCTGGTCTGTATCCTCTTCGCTGCATACTGACCGGCTGCCATTGCTGGCACTGGAAGACGACCTGGTGAGCACCGAGGGCCAGCAGTAGCGGGCAGGGGCTGACCCACCCACTGCGACAGAGGCTGCCAGTACGTCAGCCGGCCTACTCGGATGCGCTCATCGCCGCCGGGGTGACTGCTTCGGCGGGCACTGTGGGCGACAGCTACGACTAAATCCTCGCCGGGGACAGTCATTGACCTCTACAAGGCTGAGATGACCCACTCCAAACGGGTCTGGGAATCCACCGCGGCCGTGGAGCTGGTCACGATGGGGGGTGTCCTGGTGGAACACGACCCAGTTGTACGAGGCCCTGGGCTATCATGCTCCTGCGGAGGTCGAAGGGACCTACCATCAGGAGCAGGGCGTAGCGCCCGTTGCGTCATAACCTCGGAACGAAACCCAGGACGCTTCAGCAAGATACCCGCTCATCTACTGAGAGCCTGTTTTTCATCCCGGAGTGGTGAGTATGGCTGTCGGTGTCGCGTAATGGACCGTCCAAGTGACGGAAGGATTACTTTTTGCGGCGTTTTAATATTAACCATTTTATGCGTGCTCCAATTATTGCCCCATATAGTGCTGAGCTGATGGCGAACAGGCTGACAATCTTAGGATCATGGTAATATCTAGGGTATATGGCGGCGCATGCAAAAATGTCCAAGAGTAAGATGAAATTCGCCATACGGGACGGTGGCACCACAAATGATAATACACCAACGAAAAACCATATTGATGAATGCGCGGCGATATTTTCAATAGAATTAGGTGTTTGATATTCCTTGGTAATGGAATAAATGATAATACATACCAGAATACCGGCAGTCCCGAATATGAAATTTGATCGGGTCATTCGAAGCCAATCGAAGGATGCATTTGTTTTAGTTTTCATTTTCTTTTCAATCATTTGGATTCAGAAGGTCAAGTCCTGCTGACCACGCCGCAGAAGATGTCGTGGTTTATATCAGCCTTTGGCCGTTGCTCTTATTGTGCAGTCCTGTCAATATCGGTGTTTTCATAAAAGACATCTGATTGAGCGAATTCATGTTATTTGATCCCCCTCGACCCTGGTAATTTTCTTGACAATAATGTTTGAACCATTTTCCCACAGTACATCATTACACCCTAACTACTCACCCAACGGACATTCCTAAGCTCTTCCCAGAGTCTATGACTCCAGCCCGCGCAGCCTCTGGATATTTTGCTCCATCGGGTATCATGTAGGCTCTGGCGGCACCCCCAAGGAAACTTCCTGCAGCGTCGACTCCGCCGCAGGTAAGCTTCCCGCCACGGATGACCTCCAAGCGGGGAAAAATGCCAAATCGAAGCATCATCACGAGGCACTCGGTGTGCAATGAACAGGGCAGCTGATCTCGGATTCACTCGCACTGCTCTACTTCAGATAGACGTAGTGGGAAACCCTGGACATCCCCAATATGGTGGCTCTTCACGAACGAGGGTGTAGTCGGTTGAGCGCGTCGGTGGCCGGGTAGGGGTCGAGGTCTCCCGGATGATGGAAGTTCTTCACGCTCGCCATCCCGAAAGACCTCGACGTGCTCCACCCTACTTTCGCGACCCCTGACCTGACCACGTTCTGCCGCCTCGACGAGCTCGGCCTCGTCGCCGTCGGCCAGCTGATCGAGCCGGATCGGGCCACGATCGAATGCCGCGTCGTCGAGGACGACCCGTGGTGTCGGAAGTGCGGTGTCGAGGGCGTGCCGCGGGACACGGTCACGCGTCGACTGGCGCACGAATCGTTCGGGCACCGGCCGACGACCCTGCTGGTGCGGGTGCGCCGGTACCGGTGCGGACACTGCCGGCGCACGTGGCGGCAGGACATGACGCGGGCAGCGGCGCCGCGTGCGAAGATCTCCCGCGGCGGCCTGGAGTGGGCGCTGCGGGGCATCGTCATCGACCACCTCACCGTCACCCGCGGCGCCGCAGGTCTCGGGGTGTCCTGGAGTGCCGCGAACGCCGCCGTCCTCGCGGAAGGCAAGCGGCGCCTGATCGACGACCCCGCCCGGTTCGACGGGGTCACCACGATCGGTGCCGACGAGCACGTCTGGCGACACACGAGGCTGGGCGACAAGTACGTCACCGTGATCATCGACCTCACGCCCGCGAGGAACAAGACCGGGCCGGCGAGGCTGCTGGACATGGTCGAGGGCCGCTCCAAGGCGGTGTTCAAGCAGTGGCTCGCCGCCCGCCCTGCGGACTGGGCGAAGCGGATCGAGGTGGTCGCGATGGACGGCTTCGCCGGGTTCAAGACCGCTGCCGCCGAGGAACTCCCCGACGCCGTCCCCGTCATGGACCCGTTCCACGTGGTCCGCCTCGCCGGCGACGCGCTGGATGTCTGCCGGCGTCGGGTCCAGCAAGACACCACCGGTCACCGCGGGCTCAAGGGCGACCCGCTCTACAAAGCCCGCCGCACCCTGCACACCGGGGCGAGCCTGCTCACCGACCGGCAGCGGGCACGCCTGGACGCAGTGTTCGCGAGCGAGGAGCACGTCGAGGTCGAGGCGACCTGGGGCATCTACCAGCGCATCGTCGCGGCCTACCGGGAGCCCGACAAGAAGAAAGCGAAGACGATGATGCAGGAGGTGATCGCTGCGATCAGCAGCGGCGTTCCCGCGGCGCTCGTCGAGGTCCGCAAGCTCGGCCGGACCATGAAGCAGCGGGCGGGCGACATCCACGCGTTCTTCGACCGCCCCGGCACCAGCAACGGCCCGACCGAGGCCATCAACGGGCGACTCGAACACCTCCGCGGCTCCGCCCTCGGCTTCCGCAACCTCACCCACTACATCGCTCGGTCGCTGCTCGAAGCCGGAGGGTTCAGACCCGCGCTACACCCTCATTCGTGAAGAGCCAATATGGTTATCTGAAGATCGCCGAACTTGAATCTATAGCTCTGCCCCGGCCGCAAGGACTCCGCCAGTTCCTTTCGATCCGGTCCGTCGTCCCAGGTCTCCAGTGCGAACTTTCCACAATCCTCAGTTCTCACCGAAACACCCGCACCAGCCGTAAATGATGCCTTGCCGACGCCGTCTTTCGCCGAATACGGTTTGGCGCTGATGATTCTGCACGATCTGATCGTAAAGTGTTTCTCGTTGTAGTCATTATACAACTTGAGTCCAGGAAATGCGATCAGAAACAGCGCGATCATGAATGTGTAGAATAGATACAGGCATACTCTCGCACTGACAGTTTTCTGCCTATTCTTCCGTTCCTACTCCCCGGCCGCATCGCGAGGATCCATCTTATGAGATGATGTCAGCGATCCAACAAGAGCCATCCCCACCGACATCGCCCTCCTGCGCCGTCGATCCATCAGCTCCACACTCTCACTCGCCTCGATGCCCCTGGCTACCATGGTCTCATGCCCCTGGATCCCACCGCACCCGAGCACGCCCTGAGCAGCCCCGCCACCCCCGGCGCCGGACGCTACGCCCCCTCCCCCTCCGGGGACCTGCACCTGGGCAACCTCCGCACCGCGCTGCTGGCCTGGCTCATGGCCCGCACCACCGGGCGCGCCTTCCACCTGCGCATCGAGGACCTGGACCGCGTGCAGGAGGGCGCGGCCCAGCGTCAGCTGGCGGACCTGGAGACCCTCGGCGTGGACTGGGAGGGGCCCGTGCTCATCCAGTCGCAGCGTCAGGACGCCTACGACGACGCCGTCGCCCGCCTGCGCGAGGCCGGCCTGGTCTACGAGTGCTACTGCACCCGCCGGGAGATCCAGGAGGCCTCCTCCGCCCCGCACGGCGCCCCCGGCGCCTACCCCGGCACCTGCCGGAACCTCACCGACGCCCAGCGCGAGCAGCGCCGAGCGCAGCGGCCCGCCGCCCTGCGCCTGCGCGCCCAGGTGACCCAGTGGACCGTGCAGGACCGCTGGGCCGGGCAGCACACCGGCGAGGTGGACGACGTCGTGCTGGTGCGCAACGACGGACGCCCCGCCTACAACCTCGCCGTCGTGGTGGACGACGCCCACCAGGGCGTGGACCAGGTGGTGCGCGGGGACGACCTGCTGGCCTCCGCGCCCCGGCAGGCCCACCTCGCCCACCTGCTCGGCCTGCCCCCCGTGGAATACGCCCACGTGCCGCTGGCCCTGAACCGGGACGGCAAGCGCCTGGCCAAACGCGACGGCGCCGTGACCCTGGCCCAGCTGCGCGCGGCCGGCGTCAGCCCGGAGCAGGTGGGGCGGATGATCGCCGGATCCATCCCCCTGCCGCCGCTGCGCACTCCGGACGGCCCGTGCCTGCCGCACACCGCCGCGCAGATGCTGGAGGTCTTCGACCCGGACCGCATCTCCCACCGACCCTGGACCGTGCTGGACCCGATGATGGAGGGCACCTGTGGAGCTTGCTGAGCGCATTCCCAAGAAGCACCGGGGCACCGCCGCCCTGATCGCCGTGCTCATCGGCTCCACCGGCATCCAGGTGACCACCGCCGTGGCCACCGGCCTGTTCGAGCGCTTCTCCCCGCCGGCCGTGTCCGGGCTGCGCCTGCTCACCGCCGCCGTAATCCTCCTGGCCGTGGCCCGCCCCCGCTTCTGGCGCTTCACCCGCCGGGACTGGACCGCGGTCCTCTCCTACGGGGTGGTCGCCTCCCTGATGAACGTGTTCTTCTACCTCGCGGTCCAGCGCATCCCCCTGGGCGTGGCCGTGACCATCGAATACCTCGGGGCGTTCACCGTCGCGATCCTCGGGGTGCGCCGCCTGCAGGACGGGATCTTCGCCCTCGGCGCCCTGGCCGGGGTCGCGATGATCGCCGGACCCACCTTCGGCTCCACGGACTGGTGGGGCTACCTCTTCGCCGCCCTCGCGGCCGCCTCCATGTGCGGATACACCCTGCTCTCCGCGCGCATCGGCTCCGGGACCCCCGCCTCCTCGGGGATCCGCGGGCTGGCCGTGTCCATCACCATCGGCGCCCTGCTGTGGCTGCCGGCCACCGCGACCGCGATCCCCCGGATGACCGGGCAGGACTGGCTGCTGGCCGCCTTCATCGGCGCCTTCGGTCTGGCCCTGGCCTTCTCCTGCGACGCCTTCGCCGCCTCCGCGACCGGACCCGCCGTCGTCGGGGTGTTCTTCAGCCTGGACCCGGTGGTCTCCTCCGTCGTCGGCCTGGTGATGCTGGGGCAGGTGCTCTCCGTGCCGGCCTACGTGGGGATCGGGCTGATCGTGGTCTCCGGGGCGGCGGTGACGTGGAAGGCCAACCGCTCCGCCGCGCGCATCACCACCCACACCGAGGCCCTGCAGATCATCGACACCCAGCAGATCCCCCGCATCGACTGACTCGCCCCCGCCCCGCCCCGCTCCACTCCCCCGACCGGCCGGGCGCATTTGGTGGCTCACACCACCCTTGGCATACTGAGCCATCGACGCGCACGTCACACTGACGGTGTGGCCCGTGCGATCAGCGCACCGACGATGAGGGGATGCCACATGTCAGACCAGGCCTTCCAGTACCTCGCCCTGGGGATCTACTTCCTCGGGATGATCGCCATCGGCCTGTGGGCCAGCACCAAGAACAAGGACACCGAGGACTACATGCTCGGCGGGCGCTCCCTGCGCCCCGGCGTCGCAGCCCTGTCCGCCGGCGCCTCGGACATGTCCGGCTGGCTCGTGATGGGCCTGCCCGGCGCGATCTACCTGACCGGGCTCGTGGACGCGTGGATCGCCATCGGCCTGACCATCGGGGCGTGGCTGAACTGGAAGTACACCGCCCCGCGGCTGCGGGCCTACTCCGAGGTCGCCGGCAACGCCATCACCATCCCGTCCTTCTTCGACAACCGGCTCAAGGCCGACGGGCTGGCCTCCCGCATCCTGCGCATCTCCTGCGGCGTGATCATCCTGCTGTTCTTCATCTTCTACGTCTCCTCCGGGATGGTGGCCGGCGGGAAGTTCTACCAGACCACCTTCAACGGGGACTACCTCGTGGGCATGCTCATGATCGCCGCGATCACCGTGCTCTACACGTTCTTCGGCGGCTTCCTCGGCGCCACCTTCACCGACGTCGCCCAGGGCCTGCTCATGCTCATCGCCCTGATCATGGTGCCGATCGTCGCCCTGTTCGAATTCGGCGGGCCAGCCGAGGTCTTCGACGCCGTGCGCCACGCCAACCCGGACGCCCTGTCCCTGACCGCCGGGGCCACCGTCATCGGCGTCATCTCCTCCCTGGCTTGGGGCCTGGGCTACTTCGGGCAGCCGCACATCATCGTGCGCTTCATGGCCCTGCGCTCCCCCGCCGACGCCCCCGCCGCCCGGCGCGTGGGCATCAGTTGGATGGTGCTGTCCGTTGCCGGCACCATCTGCACCGCCCTGACCGGCATCGCCTACTTCTCCACCCACCCCGACGCGCACCTGACCGACGCGAAGTCCGCGGAGACCGTGTTCCTGGACCTCTCCCAGATCCTCTTCCACCCGCTGGTCGCCGGATTCGTGCTGGCCGCGGTGCTCGCCGCGATCATGTCCACCGTCTCCTCCCAGCTGATCGTCTCCTCCTCCGCCGCTGTGGAGGACCTCGCGATGCTGCTGATCAAGCGCAAGCCCTCCCCGCGGGCCCAGCTGTGGATGTCCCGCTCCGCCGTGCTGGCCGTGGCCGTGATCGCCGCGCTGATCGCCCTGGACTCCGACTCCGCGATCCTGGACCTGGTGGCCTTCGCATGGGCCGGCTTCGGCGCCGCCTTCGGCCCGATCATGCTGCTGTCCCTGTACTGGCGCCGCCTCACCGCCGAGGGCGCGCTGACCGCCATGATTTCCGGGGCCACCGTGACCATCCTGTGGAAGCAGCTCGTGGAGGACCCCGCCTCCACCGGCATCACCGGGCTGTACGAGATCGTCCCCGGCTTCGCCGTCGCCCTGGTGCTGGGCGTGGTGGTCTCCCTGGCCACCCACAAGCCCTCCGAGCGGATCGACCGGGAGTTCGACGAGGCCCGGGAGCTGGCCGCGGGGCGGTAGGCGGTTGCGGGGCGCTGGCTTGCCGCGGTCCGCTGGCTTGCCGCGGTCCGGTCGCCGGTTGCGGCGCGGCAGCTGGCCGCGGCCCGCTAGGATCGGGGCGTGACCGATACAGCATCCGCCGACCTGCCCGCCGTCGTCTCCGAGACCTTCGACCCCGCCCGCTGGCGCGTCGTCGAGGGCTTCGAGGACCTCACCGACGTCACCTACCACCGCCAGGTGGAGCGCGACCAGACCGGCCGGGTGGTCCGGGACCTGCCGTGCGTGCGCATCGCCTTCGACCGCCCCGAGGTGCGCAACGCCTTCCGCCCCTCCACCGTGGACGAGCTGTACCGGGTGCTGGACCACGCGCGGATGACCGGCGACGTCGGCACCGTGCTGCTCACCGGCAACGGCCCCTCCCCCAAAGACGGCGGGTGGGCCTTCTGCTCCGGCGGGGACCAGCGCATCCGCGGGCGGGACGGCTACCGCTACGCCGAGGGTGAGACCGCCGAGACCATCGACCCCGCCCGCGCCGGACGCCTGCACATCCTGGAGGTCCAGCGGCTGATCCGCACCATGCCCAAGGTGGTCATCGCGGTGGTCTCCGGGTGGGCCGCCGGCGGCGGGCACTCCCTGCACGTGGTGTGCGACCTGACCATCGCCTCCCGGGAGCACGGGAAGTTCAAGCAGACCGACGCGACCGTCGGCTCCTTCGACGCCGGCTACGGCTCGGCCCTGCTGGCCCGGCAGGTGGGGCAGAAGTTCGCCCGGGAGATCTTCTTCCTGGCCCGGGAGTACAGCGCGCAGCGGATGCTGGAGATGGGCGCGGTCAACGAGGTGGTGGACCACGCCCGCCTCGAGGAGACCGCCCTGGAGTACGCCGTGGACATCGCCCGCCAGTCCCCCCAGGCCATCCGGATGCTGAAGTTCGCCTTCAACCTGCCCGACGACGGCATGGTGGGCCAGCAGGTCTTCGCCGGAGAGGCCACCCGCCTGGCGTACATGACCGACGAGGCCGTGGAGGGCCGCGACGCCTTCCTCGGCAAGCGCGACCCGGACTGGTCCGCGTACCCGTACTACTTCTGAGCGGGGTCGGGGTGGGGCTGGACTGAACGCCGACCCGGCGCACTCGTACCCATAGGCCCCGAGATCATCGCCGAGGCGGCGCATCCGTTCCCGCTTACGGCGTTTCCGGGAACGAATGCGCCGCCTCGCGTGGGGGTGGGTACGGATGCGCCGCCTCGCGTGTGAAATGAGCGGAGTTGAACCGAAACGGCGATCCCGACCCGGCGCTCTCGTACCCACCGAGGCTGGGCCTTCCCGCGAGGCGGCGCTCTCGTACCCGGTTTCCGCGTTTCTGGGAACAGATGCGCCGACTCGCGTGGGGATGACGCTCGGGTGGGAACGGATGCGCCGTCTCGGCGTCGGACGGACAGGAACGGGCCGCCACCGACCAGACCGGCCCCACCCGGAAACGTTGCGGATAGCCTGGTGGGCATGGACTTCTCCGCGCTCACCCCCGCCCCCGAACCGCCCGCCCCTGGGCCCGGCGTGCCGGTGCTGGATGGTCCCGGTTCCCAGACGCCGCAGTCCCTGACCCGCGGGCTGAGTTCGCTGCCGGAGGCGGATCGGGACGCTCCCGCGCTGGTCGTGGCCACCTCCGGCTCCACCGGCACCCCCAAGCGGACCCTCCTCACCGCCGGGTCGCTGCGGGCGTCGGGGCGGGCCACCGCCGAGACCACCGACTCGGACGGGGCGCAGTGGCTGCTGGCCCTGCCCGTGCACTACGTCGCCGGGGCCCAGGTGATCGCCCGCTCCATGCTGGCCGGGACCACCCCCGTGACCACCGCGTCCCTCGCTCCCGGGACGGGGTTCACCGCCGGAGACTTCCTGGCCGCCGTCGAGCGCATGACCCACCCGCGGCGGATGACCGCCCTGGTGCCCACCCAGCTGCACGTGCTGCTGGAGGCCGCCGAATCCGGCGTCGTCCCCGCCGACCAGCTGCACGAGGCGCTGCGCTCCTTCCGCGCGATCCTGCTCGGCGGGGCCCCGGCCTCAGCGAGTCTGCGCGCGCGCATCCGGGAGCTGGGGCTGCCGGTGGTCACCACCTACGGCAGCGCGGAGACCGCCGGCGGCTGCGTGTACGACGGGCGCGCCCTGCCCGGGGTCGAGGTGCGCATCGAGCCGACGACGACGGCGGGCGGCCCGGCGACGGAAGACGGGCCGGACTCGCACGGACCAGGCTCCGCACCCGGAACTCCGGTCTCTGCCGCCCCCGGCGTGCTCGATGGATCATCCCCCAGCGCGGTCGACGAGGGCCCCGCCGGAGGTCCGGGGCGGATCTGGCTCGGCGGACCCACCGTGGCCGCGGGCTACCTGGAGGACCACGCGCGCCACACCGAGCACTTCCGCGTGGACGCGCACGGCACCCGCTGGTACCGCACCGACGACCTCGGCACCCTGGAGGACATCACGTCTCTCGCGGGGTCCCGGCCCGGAACCGAAAGTGGTTCCCCCACCGGGTCCGGACCCGGGCCCGGACCCAGGCCCGAGACAGGATCTCGCTCCGCATCCCGCCCCACAGACCACTCCGACGCCCCCCGCCCCGAGCACCTCGCCGGGCAGCGCCTGAGGGTGGCCGGGCGAGCCGACGACGTGATCATCACCGGAGGGATCAAAGTCTCCGCCCGTGCCGTGGCCGCGGCCCTCGAGGAGGTCCGGGGGGTGCGCGAGGCCCTCGTGGTCGGGGTGCCGCACCCGCGGTGGGGACAGGCGGTGGCTGCGATGGTCGCCGTCCCCGGCCTGTCCGGCACGACGCCGAGCGCCCCCGCCCACCCCGCGGATGCGCACGAGGACCCGGACGCGCGCGGGAACGCGGATGCGCGCGAGACCGCGGAGCTGGAGGACCGGCTGCGCGCCGCGGTCCGCGAGCGCCTGGGCCCCGCCGCGGTGCCGAAGCGCCTGGAGGTGGTGCGCGCCCTGCCGCTGACCTCGACCGGCAAACCGGACCGGGCCGCCGTCGCCCGCGCCCTCGCCGCGCCCCCGCCGTCGTCCCGAGTGAGGCACCACCCCCGCCGCCCCGAGTGAGACAATGGGGGCCGTTCGTGAGCGCATCGAGGGAAGGACGTCCGCCGTGGCAACCGTGGGGCAGTGGGTCGAGGGGGCGCGGCTGAGGACGCTGCCGCTGGCGGTGGCGCCGGTGATCGCGGGCTCCGCGGCGGCCGCGCAGATGGACTCCCTCCACGTCGGGCCGGCGGTGCTCGCGCTGCTCGTCGCGTTCTTCCTGCAGGTGGGGGTCAACTACGCCAACGACTACTCCGACGGCATCAAGGGCACCGACGACGAGACGCGCGTGGGCCCGCTGCGCCTGACCGGCTCCGGCGCCGCCGCCCCGCGCCAGGTGAAGCTGGCGGCGTTCGCGTGCTTCGGCGCGGCCGGGGCCGCCGGGCTGTGGCTGATCATCCTGGCGGGGCAGTGGTGGTTCCTGCTGATCGGGGCCTCCGCGGTGCTGGCCGCCTGGGGCTACACCGGCGGGAAGCACCCCTACGGGTACCTCGGGCTGGGCGACCTGTTCGTCTTCATCTACTTCGGGCTGGTGGCCACCCTGGGCACCACCTTCACCCAGGCCTCCCGCCTGTCCGCGACCGCCTGGTGCGCCGCCGTCGCCATGGGGCTGATCGCCTGCGCGCTGCTGATGGCCAACAACCTCCGGGACATCCCCACCGATGAGGTGGCCGGCAAGCGCACGATGGCGGTGCGTCTGGGCGACGCGCGGGCCCGGCTGGCGTACGCCGGGGAGATCGTGCTGGCCTACGCCGTGATGGTCTTCGCCGTGCCGGAGAACCCGTGGGTCCTGCTGGTGCTGTGCTCGCTGGTGCTGGCCGTCCCGGCGGTGCGCACCGTGCTGCGGACGCAGCAGATGCGCGCCCTGATCCCGGTGCTGCGCCAGACCGGATTCCTCAGCCTGGCCTTCGCGCTGCTGCTGGTCGTCGCCGCGGTGATGGCGGCGTGAAGCGGCCCGACGACGGCGGGGTGAACGGTCCCGACGCCGGCAGCGCGCGTCGTCCCGGCGACCCTGGCATGAGCCGACCCGACGCTGCCCGGTCCGGAGCCGCCCGCCCCTTCCCGTGGGGCTGGTGCCTGCTGGTGCTGCTGGTGGCCTCCTGCCTGCGCCCGGCCCTGACCTCCGTCGGGCCCGTGGTGGAGCCGCTGCGCGCCGCGACCGGCCTGTCCGCGGCCGGCGCCGGCCTGCTCGGGGCGCTGCCCCTGCTGGCCTTCGCGGTGCTCTCCCCGGTGGTGGCCCTGCCGGCCCAGCGCGTGGGCCTGGAGCGGGCGGTGCTGGCGGCGCTGGCGGTGCTCGCCGCGGGGATCCTGGTGCGCTCCACGCCCGGGCCCGGCCTGCTGTGGGTCGGCACCCTGCTGGTGGGCGCGGGGATCGCGGTGCAGAACGTCGTCGTGCCGGTGATCGTCAAACGGGACTTCCCCGGCCAGGTATCCGTGATGACCGGGATGTACACCGCGGTGCTCTCGGTGGCCGCGGCCCTGGCGGCGGGGTTCTCCGAGCCGCTGGCCGCCGTCCTGCCGGGCGGGTGGCGCACGAGTCTGGCGCTGTGGGCGGTGCCGGCGGGCGCGGCGGGTCTGTGGTGGGCGGTGCGCACCCGCGGTCGACGCCGCACCCAGCAGCGCACCGTCCCCCTGCGGGAGGCGGTCACCGGGGCGCTGCCCGTGCTGCCGTCGGCCCCGGAGCCGCCGTCCCTGCGCCGGGTGTCCATGCTGCGCTCCCCCATCGCGTGGGCGGTGACCCTGTACATGGGTCTGCAGTCGGCGGTGTTCTACACGGTGATGATGTGGCTGCCGAGCATGGAGGCCCGACTGGGCGTGGGAGCCGCGGCCGCCGGGTGGCACCTGTTCACCCTGCAGGTCACCGGGATCCTGGGGAACCTCTCCGTGAGCTTCCTGGCCGAGCGCCGCGCGTCCCAGTCGTGGCTGGCGATACTGCTGTCCTCGATGATCGTGGTGCCGGCAGTAGGAGCGCTGCTGTGGCCGGGCGGGGCCGTGCTGTGGTGTGGTCTGGTCGGCATCGGCTGCGGCGGCGGCTTCTCCCTGTCCCTGGCGATGATGGGTCTGCGCACCGTGCACCCGGCCCACACCCTGCGCCTGTCCGGGATGTCCCAGTGCCTGGGCTACCTGCTGGCGGCGACCGGCCCGCTGCTGGCCGGCTCCCTCGCCGAGGCCACCGGATCCTGGGCGGCGGTGCTGTGGTCGCTGCTGGTGCTGGCGTGCGTGCAGTTCGCCGCGGGCGTCGTCGCCGGCCGCAACCGCCGCATCGGGGAGCCGACGCCGCCCCGCCCCTGACCGGCTTCTCGGGGGTGGGCCTGCCCCAACACGACCCGGCGCATCCGTACCCACCCCTCCCCCCGGCCCACGCGAGACGGCGCATCCGTTCCCTAAAACGCCGAAACAGGGAACGAAAACGCCGCCTCGCGGAAGAATCCAGGGCAAGAGGGAACGAAAGCGCCGCCTCGCGGAAGAACCCGGGGTCAGATGCTACGGTCCTCGCGGCGCAGCTGCTCGTCCACGTACTCGTCCTCCACCGCGGCGTCCTCCTGGGCGGTGCGCGGGTGGATGCGTCGGGCCTCGCTGCGGGTGCGGCGGCGGCGGAAGAAGGCGGTGAACTCCTGCCCGGCGGCGGTGTGCAGGCGCGGGAAGGCCAGGTAGCCCACGGCCAGCCCGATGAGCACCGCGAAGATCCCGGCCAGGAACGGCCCGATGCCGATCAGCATGCACAGCAGGAACACGACGACGATCAGGCCCAGGCGGATCAGCGAGTACTTCAGGAAGTTCACGCCACCACTGTACCCGCGGCACCTGCACGCCTTCTGAAGACGGACCCGCCCCGACCATCGGCCCCGCAGCCCCCGGTGGATCAGCCGTCACGCCCCCTCCCCCGACGGTCTCTGATAAATTTATCAGCAGATCGAATAGGTGATAAATTTATCACCATGAGAACGCCCGTTGACTGTCCCTTCAACCCGGGGTCGGACACGGTCCCCGAGATCTGGGCTGGGCGCCGCGAGGAGCTCGATGACTGGCATCAGGTGCTCCGGCCTCGTCGTCTGGCGGGTAGGGCCGAACGGGGCAGGACCATCCTGGGTGAACCGGGCACGGGGAAATCCTGTCTGGTCAACAGGATCAGCGAGGAAGCCCGGCACCAGGGGGACTGGACCACCGGCCAGCTGCGGATTCCCCGGGGGACCGATCCGCTGCGCCGCCTCGCCCGGGCGCTGGTGGATCTGGCCCGGCAGGCGGGCCTGACCACGGCCCGAGAGCACTCGGTGACCGCCTTGATCCGTCGTGTTGAGAAGATCGCAGCTGCGGGAGTGTCCCTGAGCCTGCGGGATGCGCAAGCCCCCGAGCCGTACACCGACCTGACCGATCTGCTGATCGAGATCGGACGCTCCGCCTTGCGGGCCCGCAACACCATGGTGCTGATACACCTCGATGAAGTGCAGAACATCGACGATGACGATGTCCGCTCCCAGCTGCTGGTCGCCCTCGGCGATGCGCTCACCCACGAAGAGACGGTCCAGGCGCCCGGCGGATACTCCTTCTCGCGGGTGCTTCCCCTCGCCGTCTACCTCACCGGTCTTCCGGAATTCGCGGAGATGGCCGGAGCGCGCACCGGTGCGACCTTCGCCCGACGCTTCAAGACGACGGTGCTGGAGGCCATCAGCGACGAGGATCTGGAGATGGCGCTCGAGCCCTTCGTCGCCGACGGGTGGGAAGTCCCCGACGACCAGGGCGGCCTCACCCGCATCAGCATGCACCCGGACGCCCGCCGAGCGATCATCCAGCTCTCCTGCGGCGAACCCTTCCTCTTCCAGTTGGCCGGGGAACAGGCCTGGAACGCCGGCACCAGCGAGGTGATCACCGAGCGTCAGGCCTTCCGAGGGTGGGAGCGGGCGGCGGACGCCGCGGAGACGCACGTCGAGCGCATCCTCCAGAGGCTGCCGACCCGTGAACGAGAATTCCTCGACGCCATGGTCGCGCTGCCGGCTGAGTCGCGGACCCTCAGTGCGATCGCGGAGGAGGCCGGGTACGCGAAATCCAGTCAGGCAGGGCCCACTTCACAACGCCTCGACGTCGTGCGCGGCATCATCCAGCGCCGCGGACGCGGCAAGGTGTACCGCTTCCGAAATCGCGCCGTGGAGGCGCTGCTCGCCACTGACTGGCCCTACGAGGAGCGCGCTTGACATCATGTCGCGCAGGGGCGACCCCAGGAGCGGGGCCCGGCGGGCCCCGGTAGAATCGCTGGCATGCGCGCCGTTCTGATCATCGCCGTCGGGGCCCTGCTGGTGGGGCTGAGCATCTACGCCCTGCTCGACGTCGCCCGCACCGAACGGAGCCGGATCCGGGCCCTGCCCAAGCCGGCCTGGTTCCTCATCGCCCTGCTCTTCCCGGTGATCGGTCCCGTGCTGTGGCTGAGCCTCGGCACCCGCCGGGACCGACCCGCAGGCGGTGAGCCCCGTCGTCGTCGCGGTCCCTCCGCGGGACCTGCCCCGCAGGCCGGGCGCGCCCCGGACGACGACGCCGCGTACCTGGACTTCCTGGCCAAGCAGGCCGAACGACGTCGGAAGGACCGGGAGCGCGAGCAGCGCCGCAAACCGGACTGACCCCGCCCACTCCCCCACCAGCCCGCAAAACTGGAGATGCTTCGCAGAACGGGACGATACAGGTCCCGAAATGCGAAGCATCTCCAGTTTTGCGGCGAGGGGGAGGGGGTTTACAGGCCCGAGTAGGAGTGCAGGCCGTTGAAGACCGTGTTCACGGCCGTGAAGTTGAAGATGATGCAGGCGTAGCCGATGATCGACAGCCACGCCGAGCGGGCGCCCGTCCACCCGCGGGTCGCCCGGGCGTGCAGGTACGCGGCGTAGACCACCCAGATGACGAAGGTCCACACCTCCTTGGCGTCCCAGCCCCAGTAGCGGCCCCACGCCTGCTCCGCCCAGATCGCCCCGAAGGCCAGGGTGATGGTCCACATGACGAACCCGACGGCGTTGAGCCGGAACGCGAAGTTCTCCAGGGCCTGCGCGGAGGGCACCAGGCGCAGGAACGGCATCCGGTCCCGCTCCCCCTCGATCAGCCGCCGCTCCCGCCAGCCCTGCAGCAGCTGCAGCACCGCCATCGCGAAGGTGATAGTGAACACCCCGGAGGCCATCACGGCCACGGACACGTGGATCACCAGCCAGTAGGACTGCAGGGCCGGCTGCAGGTGCCCCACGGGAGTGGGGAAGCCGATCGTCGCCGCGACCATCATCACCAGCGCCAACCCGGAGACCAGGGTCCCGACGAAGCGCAGGTCCCGGAACAGCAGGGAGATCAGGAACACCGCGGAGACGACGAGGGCGCCGGTGGTGCAGAACTCGTACATGTTGCCCCACGGCACCCGCCCCGCCGCGAGCCCGCGGGTCACGACCCCCGCCAGGTGCACCACGGCGGCCAGCACCATCACGGCCACGGCCACGTTCGCGGCCGGGCGCCGCTCCCCCGAGTACAGCATCGCGTCATCGGCGGTCTGCCCGGCCAGGCGGGCCTTCTCCGCGCGGGAGCGTCCGCGGCCCCGGGTGCCGACGCCGGTCTGCTCGGCGGCATCCTCCGGGTAGCCCGGAGCAGCCCGCCCCGACGGCGCCGCACCCTCCTGCCCGCGGCCGGCACCAGACCCAGCCCCAGCATCAATACCAGCATCAGCACCGGCCCCGCCCGCGGCCACCCCGGCCGGGACCCGCTCCAGCCCGAAGGCGGCGTCGCCGGACTCCGCGCGGGTGGCCTCCTCGGCGCGGCGGGTGGCCCGGGAGTGGGAGGCCAGGTCCCAGGTGAAGGCCACGAAGGCCACCACGTAGACCAGGGCGGCCAGGAACATGAGCATCTCGCTCCACTGGCCGAGGTTCTCGTTCAGGGTCATGACTGCCTTTCCTCGCGAGTCTGCGCGCGGCGCGGCCGGGGGCTCACGCTTCGCTGAATTCTAGTCCCCACTCCTTGGCGAACAGCTGGGTCAGCCGGTCCGCCTCCGCGCCGATGCGCGGGTCCTCCCCGCGGGCCAGCAGCCCGTACTCCACGACCACGGCGTCGGTGCCGTCGGCCAGGCGGGTCGCACGCGCGGTGACCCAGGCGCGGCGCCGGGCCACGAACAGGGAGACCACCAGTCCGGCGAAGGCCAGCAGGAAGGAGACCAGGACCACGGGCTTGCCCGGGTCGTAGTGGATGTCCAGGCCGACGTAGCGGCTCACGCCCTCCAGCTCGATGCTGCCCTTGCCCTCGGGCAGCTCGGCCTTGGGGTTCTGCTCGGTGAGCACGATGCCGTTCTTGTTGCGCATCGAGTTCAGCTCGTGCAGGGAGGAGGTGTCCAGCACGTACACGTTCTGCGGGGTGCCGCCGTCCAGCCCGAGGTCCCCGCTGTAGGAGGAGAGCACCAGGGCCGGGTTGGACAGGCTGGGGTCCGCCGAGTACGGGGACTGCCCGTCCTGGATGACGGCGGAGGGCAGGAACATCCCGACGAAGCCGAGCTGATCCGGGCGGGCGTCCGGGACCTTCAGGACCGTGGAGGAGGTGTAGGTCTTGTCCGTGGCGAGGCTGACCACCGGGCCCTCGTAAGCCACCTTCCCGTCCCCGTCGGTGACCTTCACGATCGGGGCGTAGCCGTTGCCGGACAGGTACACGCGGGTGCCGTCCACGCTCAGCGGCTGGTTGACCTTGAGGGTCTCCTTCCGGGCCTTGGAGTCGGCGTCGTCCTTCACGGACACGTCCGCGGTGAAGTCCAGGGGCTGGGCGTAGGTGGGCGAGCCCTGCTGCCTGTCGAAGCTGACGTGGAAGTCGTCCAGGGTCAGGGAGAAGGGACGCAGCCGGTCGGCGTCGAAGTCCGTGCCGGGGGTGAAGGTGTCGTAGCTGACCAGGGTGTTGACGAAGGACTCCCCCTTGACCACGATCTTCTGTCCCGAGTACCCGAACAGGGAGCCGATGGCCATGCCCACCAGGACCCCGATCAGCGCGGCGTGGAACAGCAGGTTGCCCAGCTCCCGGACCATGCCCCGCTCCGCACCCACGCTGGGGGCGGGGCCGTCCAGGCGCAGGTCCGTGCGGTAGCGGCGCCGGCGCAGGATCCGCTGGGCGGTGCGCACCGCGGTCTGCGGGTCCAGCGGGGCTCCGTCGGCGGTGCGCACGGAGTCCGCGGGGATGGTCAGGGTGCGGTGCTGGGGCAGCCGGGAGAGGTTGCGGGGGGTGCGCGGGGGCTTGGCCCGCCAGTCCTTGGCGTGCTTCACGGCCCGCGGCAGGACGCAGCCGATCAGGGAGATGAACAGCAGCAGGTAGATCGCGGAGAACCACACGGAGGAGAAGACGTCGAACAGCTGCAGCTTGTCCGCGATCGGCCCCCAGGTGGGGTGGGCCTCGAGGTAGGTCTGGACCTTGCCGGGGTCCTGGATGTTCTGCGGGAAGATGGACCCGGGCACCGCGGCCACCGCGAGCAGCAGCAGCAGGAACAGGGCCGTGTTCATCTTGGTCAGCTGGGTCCAGGCCCAGCGCAGCATGCCCAGCGGCCCCAGCGCGGGGGCGTCGGCGGTGCGCGACCGACGGCGGGAGCGTCGGCTGTCCCGCCGCGGCTGGGCGTCCTGCGAGGTCTGCTCCGGGGAGTCCTCGGACTTCATGGCGTGGCTTCCCTTCGACGATTCCGGGCTCATACCGGCAGCTCATAGCCGGGGGTCACGGACTGGATCCAGGACAACAGCGAGCCCCACACCCCGGTGGCCATGAGCACCCCGACGACGACGAGCACCGCACCCCCGGTGATCTGCAGGCCCCGACGGTGCCGCTTGAGCACCCCGAAGGCCTCCGCCGAGCGGCGGAAGCCCAGGGCGATCAGCAGGAACGGCACCCCCAGGCCCAGGCAGTACACGGTGGTCAGCAGGATCGCCTTGGCGCTGGTGGGTCCCTGCACGTAGACCAGGGCCTGCACCGCGGCGAAGGTGGGCCCGATGCACGGGGCCCAGCCCAGCCCGAAGGTCATCCCCAGCACCGGGGCGCCCCACAGTCCGGCCGGGGGACGGGCATGGATCTTGCGGTCCCGCTGGAACCAGGGGATCCCGCCCATGAACACCACGCCCATGAGGATCACCAGCAGGCCCAGCACCACGGTGATCCAGGTCTGCCCGCGCAGCCAGGGGGCGGCCCCGACCTGCGCGAGGAGCACGGACATCAGCACGAAGACGAAGGAGAAGCCGAGCACGAACAGCCCGGTCCCGGCCAGCATCCGCCCGCGGCGGCGCTGCTGCAGGTCCGATCCGGTCAGCCCGGTGACGTACCCGAGGTACCCGGGCACCAGGGGCAGCACGCACGGGGAGGCGAAGGAGATCAGCCCGGCCAGGGCGGCCAGGGGCACGGCGGCCCACAGGGAGCCGTCCAGCACCACCTGACCGAAGGAGGAACCCACGCCCGTGCCCTACGCCGTCGCGGAGGCCGACGGCGCGGCGCTGGCCCCGCCGAGCTGGTCCTGGATCAGGGTGCGCACGGTGGATTCGTCGATCTGCCCGAGCACCCGGGCGGCCACCCGACCCTGGGCATCGAGCACCAGGGTCGTGGGCACGGCCTGGGCCGGGACGTAGTCGGACATCGCCATGAGCACCTCGCCGGTGCGGTCCTCGACGGAGGGGTAGTCCACCCCGAAGTTGCGCTCGAAGGCCTCCGCGGTGCCCTTCTCATCGCGCAGGTTGACCCCGTAGAAAGCCACCCGGTCCCCGAACTCGTCGTGCAGCTTGACCAGGTGCGGCGCCTCGGCCCGGCACGGGGCGCAGCCGGCGTACCAGAAGTTCAGCAGGGAGGGCTTCCCGTGCAGGGAGGCGCCGGTGAGCTGGCCGCCGTCGAACAGGTTCCCGGTGAACTGCACGGGGTCCGTGCGGTCCTTCTCGGCGTACTCGGTGACCGTGCCGTCCCCGGAGATGAAGCCCTTGCCGTCGGCGCGGTTGGCCTGCTCGGCCAGGCCGTCATCGCCGGAGGAGCAGGCCGTGAGCGCGGCCAGGCCCAGAGCGGTGCCGGCCGCGAGGAATCCTCGGCGGGTGAGTCGCGTGCGATCGGGAAGGGGCATGGTGCTTTCTTGACGGGGTGTTCCGGGCGGTGGCTGGCGTGCGGGCGCGCTCGAGCTGCGGCCCGGGCGCGGGTCCGGCCATTATGAGCCGGGAAGCTGAATGACCCCTGGGTACAGGGGGGCCGCGGGTTCGGTGTAGCGGATCCGCGGGCGGCCCGGGGCGTGTACGTCGGGCAGCTCCAGGGAGGTCAGGGAGGCCAGGTTGCACTGGCGACTGCGCGGATCGTGCGGCAGGGACCGACCCTCGATGCTGCGGCGCAGGATCCAGATGGGCAGCTGGTGGGAGACGAGCACCGCCTCCGCCCCGTCCCCGCCGATCTCGACGGCGCGCACCGCGGCGGCCTTGACGGCCTCGGCCATCCGGGTCACCTGCTCCCGGTACGGCTCCCCCCAGGAGGGGCGCAGCGGGTTGAGCAGCTTCGGCCAGTGCCGGGGGCTGCCGACCAGCTCCCGGCGGTCCACGTGCAGGCCCTCGAACCAGTTGCCGGCCTCGATCAGGCGCTCATCGGTGTGCACGGGCAGGCCCAGCTCCCGACAGACGGGGGCGGCGGTCTCCTGGGCGCGGGTCAGCGGGGAGGCGCCCAGCCAGACGATGCGCGCGCTCTCGGCGGCCCGGCGGGCCAGCTCCGCGGCGGCCAGCTCCGCCATCTGCCGCCCGGTCTCGGACAGGTGGTATTCGGGCAGGCGCCCGTAGACGATGCGCTCGGGGTTGTGGACCTCGCCGTGGCGCAGCAGGTGCACCGTCGCGGATGCGGTCATGGTGTTCCTTTCCGATTCCTTGCGTCTCCCGGCGGGCGGGGGGCGCGGGGGCCGGGAGCGGGCCGACGGCGTCGGGCCCGAGGGGTGCGCGGGCCGTCAGGCCTCGGGATCCCGCCCGGCCAGGAGCCCGGCGAGGAGGCGACGCAGCCGCGGGACGTCGATGCGCCAGAAGTCCCGGGGGGTGCCGTCGATGAGCAGCACGGGGATCTCGGTGCCGTAGCGGCGCAGCAGCTGCGGGTCCCCGTCGATGTCCCGGGCGCTCCAGTCGAGGCCGAACTCCCCGGTCACGGCGTCCAGGTCCCGCCGGGCCTGCTCGCACAGGTGGCATCCGGCGCTGGTGAGCAGCTCCAGCCGGGGCGCGGACCCGGCGGATCCCGCGGCGGCGGAGGGGGAGACGGCGGCACTCATATCCCCCAGCCTAACCGCCTGCGCCCGGCCCGCGCGCCCACAGCGCCCGCAGACGACGCCGGCCGCCCACCGCGGGTGCGGCGGGCGGCCGTAGCGCACCCGTTCGGGTGCCGCGCGGTCCGCTGTCAGGGACTACTTCTTGTTGCGGCGCTGGTGGCGGGTCTTGCGCAGGAGCTTGCGGTGCTTCTTCTTGGCCATGCGCTTGCGGCGCTTCTTGATGACGGAACCCATAGATGTACCTGCCTTGTCTTCTCGACGGTCCTCAGACACTTTACAAGGTCGAGTCGGCTTTCCCCGAATCCGCGGCCTCGGCGGGGGCCGCGGGGCGATCCGCATCCTCGGCGTCGTCCTCCGCGCGGAAGCTCTCCAGCCCGTCCTCTCCGGCGGGGGCGGAATCCGGCAGGTCTGCGTCGGAGTCCCGGGAGTCGGCGACGCTGCCGGCCAGGGTCGAGGCGTTCTCCCGCGGCTGGACCTTCCCCTCCTCGTCGGTCTGCGGCTGCATGAACACGCTGGCGGAGGAGCGCTGCTTCCGGTCCGGGTCCACCCCCGCCTCCAGGTAGTGGCCCTCGATGTGCTCGGCGACCATGCGCGCGGCCAGCTCGTTGTCCCCGGCTTCCAGAGCGGCGACGATCGCGCGGTGCTCGGCCCGCAGGCGGGTGGCGGTCGCGGACCACAGGGGCACGTAGCCGACGAGGGACATCGTGTACTCGCAGATGGAATCGCGCAGGGAGGTCAGCAGACCGGTGACCAGGCTGTTGCCGGCCAGCCGGGTCAGGGCCACGTGGAAGGAGACCTCCAGCTGGTGGAAGTCCTTCAGCCCCAGGTCATCCCGGTCCATCTCCTCCATGATGGCGTGCAGCTCGCGCATCGCCGGGTGCTCCCGGTCCGCCCGGCGCACGGCCCAGGTCTCCAGGAGCACCCGGGTGTGGACGATGTCGCGCAGGGGATATTCGGCGGTGGCCATATGCAGCTTGAGCGCCGGGCCGGCGGAGGCCGCGGGCTCGCGCACGAGCTGGGCGATCAGCTGGTGACGGCGTCCCTCGTAGAGTCGGAGGACCCCCATGGTCTCGAGGGACTTCAGCGCCTCGTGGGTCGCGCTGCGCGAGGCGCCCACGGCCGCGGCGATCCGCCGCTCGCTGGGCAGCTGCTGGCCGAGCACCAGGGCGCCGTCGAACAGCTCGCTCTCCAGCCACTGGAGGATCTTCCGGTCGGTAGCCATGTCGTTGCTGATTCTTCCCTACGGTCGACGGTGGTGGTCCAGGACGTGAGGATGGCCCTCCTATCGCCCGCGCTTCCTGCCAAACAGCGTAGCCAAGAATCCCGACTGTCCCGCATCGGCCGGTTCCGATGACGTGCGGCGCGCCAGCGGGTCCACCGCCTCCACCGGACCCGAGGGGTCGGCATCTGCGGGTGCGGGCTCCTGCGGGGGCTCCGGCCGATTTGGCTCGATCGCGGCGGGTGCGGCTGCGGACTCGACGTCTGCGGGTGCGGGATAGGCCGGTGCGACGTCAGACGCGATGTCCTGCTCGACGGAGGGAAGAGCGGGCTCGGCATCGGTGGGCACGCCCTCGGCCGGGTGCGAGGGGGCCGAGGCCAGGGCTGCCTCCAGGTCGAAGGGCTCCGGGGTCGGCGGGGCGGCCGGCTGGGTGGTCGCCGGCAGCGGGGTCAGCGGCTGGAAGCGCCGGGGAGTGCGGCGATGGGCCGGGCGGTGCTGCACCACCCCGGCCGCCGGCGCCGAAGCCCCTGCGGGGCGCTCCTGCGGTCTCGACTCCTGAGACTCAGACCCCTGAGCCTCGTCCTCCGCGGCCGGAGCCGCGGCATCGGCCTGCTCTGCCGGGGCCTCCCCCGCGTCGGACTTCTCCGCCGTGCCCAGACCCGTCGTCTCCTGCTCCGGCGCGGTCTGCTCCGCCGGAGCCTCTTCGCCCGCGGCGATCAGCTCCTCCAGCCACTGGCGGACCGGCTCCAGCGGCTCCGGCAGGAGGGAGTACAGGCGCCGCTGACCCTCCGCGCGCACGCTCACCAGCCCGGCCTCGCGCAGGACCTTCAGGTGCTTCGAGACCGTCGGCTGGCTGACCCCCAGCTCCGTGACGATGCCGTTGACCGGGCGCGCCTGCCCCTGCACCGCCCGCAGGATGCGTCGGCGGGTGGGGTCGGCGATCACGGAGAAGACATCGGTGCTCATGTCCTCCACCTTAACGGCGGATGTCCGGGCACCGTCGCCGGGGTCCGCCGACCGGCTCAGTCGTACCACGGGTCCAGCCCCCACAGCGGGAACACCTGCTTCCTGGTGACCATCACGGTGCGGTCCAGGTCATCGGCCGGGTCGTACCCGATCTCCCAGGAGCGCCACCACACGTCCACCTCGTCGCCCATCAGCTCCGGGGCTCGCACCCCGTAGCGCTCCCGCAGCCAGGAGCGCCAGCTGGGCGGCGTCGGCGTCGCGGGATCCAGGTACCGGCCGGCGGCGATGCCGATCAGGTGCGTCCAGGAGCGCGGCACCGCATCCAGGGCGTTGTACCCGCCGCCGCCGGTGGCGATCCAGCGGTCCTCCGTCAGCTCCGCGGCGAGGTCCGCGATGCTCAGCGCCGCTTCCCGCTGCGCGTCCACGGACAGCCGCAGGTGCGTCATGTCGTCCTTGAAATGGGAGTCGCAGCCGTGCTGGGAGACGATCACCTCGGGGGCGAAGGCCCGCACCAGCTGCGGCACGACGGCGTGGAAGGCCCGCAGCCACTCCGCGTCCCCCGTGCGCGTGGGCAGGGCCACGTTCACCGCGGTGCCCACCGCCTCCCCCTCCGGGCCGGACTCGTTGGCGAAGCCGGTCCCGGGGAACAGGGACATCCCGGTCTCGTGCAGGGAGATGGTCATGACCCGGGGGTCGTCCCAGAAGATGGCCTGCGTGCCGTCCCCGTGGTGGGCGTCGATATCGATGTAGGCGACCCTGCCGACCCCGTGGTCCAGCAGGTGCCGGATCCCGACGGCGCAGTCGTTGTACACGCAGAACCCGCTGGCGTGGTCCCGGTGGGCGTGGTGCATCCCCCCGCCGAAGTTCACCGCGTGCTGCGCCGTACCCTCCAGGATGGCCTCGGCCGCCTGCAGGCTGCCCCCGGCCAGCCGGGCCGCGGCCTCGTGCACCCCCGCGAATCCGGGGGTCTCCTCCCCGTCCAGACCGGTGCCGGGGATCCGCAGCGAGGGGTCCGCGCTGATGCGCCGCACCGCCGCCACGTACTCGGCGTCGTGCACGGTGAGCAGACCGGCGTCGTCCAGCACCTCGGGGCTCTGCCGGGTGACCTGGGGTAGGTCGAACAGTCCCAGGTCCGCGGCCAGGCGCGCGGTGGCCTCCAGGCGGCTGGGATGCATCGGGTGGTAATCCCCGAAGAAGTACGCGGTCATGGCCGGGTCCCACAGCACCGTGGTCTCCGGCTGGGCCCCGCGCCCGGAGGAGGCGGATGGCAGAATGCTCACGTCATCGATTGTGACACGGCGCACCCGGCGGACCCGAACCGCGCCCTCCCAGATGACGCCCGGACCTCGCCCCGGGGGTGGAGGCCACCGGCCATCGTCGCGATCCCGGCCCCGCGGCGTCGCCCCGGGGCGGCAGTCTCGTCCCCGGGCCCACCGAGCCGCTACGCTGAGAACCGGCCCCCGCCGCCGCGTCCTCTGAAGCTCTCCGCCCGCCGCCTGGACGCCCGTTCGGCTCGGACCCGTCACGACGCCGCAACGCACCCGGGAGGAGGAGGCGTGCTCAGCAGGGACACCGCCACGACCCTCTCCCGTGAGCCGCGCACCCGCGCCCAGCAGGCCCGGGACTTCGCCGGACGGATCTTCGGCACCTCCCCCGCGCGGATCTCCATCACCGCGTTCCTGCTGGTCATCATCGTCGCGACCCTGCTGCTGAGCCTGCCCATCGCCAATCGCAGCGGGCACGCCCCGGACCTGGCCACGACCCTGTTCACCGCGACCTCCGCGGTGACCGTGACGGGGCTGACCGCGGTGTCCACGGCCAGCCAGTGGAGCGTGTTCGGGCAGCTGGTGATCCTGCTGGCCATCCAGATCGGCGGACTGGGCACCCTGACCATGACCTCGCTGCTGGCCATCGCCCTCGGGCGCAAGCTGGGGCTGCGCACCAAGCTGTTCGCGCAGGAGGGGCTGAGCATCGCCGGCAAGCAGGGCCGACTCGGGGAGGTCGCGCAGCTGCTGCGCACCGTCGTGCTGACCTCGGCGAGCATCGAGGCGAGCATCGCCGTGCTCCTGGCCCCGCGGTTCATGCTGCTCGGGGAGAACCTCTTCACGGCCGTGTGGCACGGCATCTTCTACGCCGTGTCCTCCTTCAACAACGCCGGATTCACCCCCCACTCGGACGGGCTGGTCCCGTACGGGACGGACTGGTGGATCCTGCTGCCGCTGTGCGCCGGGGTCTTCGTCGGCTCCCTCGGCTTCCCCGTGATCCTCGTGCTGCGGATGGTCGGGATCAACCCCAAGCGCTGGAACCTCAACGCCCGCATCACCATCTTCGGCTCCCTGATCCTGCTGGTCGTGGGGGCGCTGCTGTGGGGAGCGGCCGAATGGGGCAACGAGGACACGCTCGGCGGGGAGACCGTCATGGAGAAGACCCTGCACGCGGTGTTCGCCTCCGTGATGACCCGCTCCGGCGGGTTCAACCTGGTGGACATGGACCAGATGAACCCCATCACCAAGCTCATCACGGACATGCTGATGTTCGTCGGCGGCGGCTCCGCCTCCACCGCCGGCGGCGTCAAGATCACGACGATGGCGGTGGTGTTCCTGGCGATCCTCGCCGAGGCGCGCGGCGACCAGTTCGTCACCGCCTTCCACCGCACCATCCCGGATTCGGTGCTGCGCATCGCGATCACGGTGATCGTGCTGTCGGCGACCTGCGTGGTGCTGGGCACCGCCGCGCTCATGATGGTGTGCCGGGAGCCCCTGGAGACCATCCTGTTCGAGGTGATCTCCGCCTACGCGACCTGCGGGCTGTCCGTGGGGCTGTCCGGGCGCCTGCCCGCCAGCGGCTTGTGCATCCTGTCTGTGCTGATGTTCATCGGCCGGCTGGGCACGGTGACCGTGGCCACCGGCCTGGCCCTGCGCTCCCGCTCGCGCCTGTTCAAGTACCCGGAAGAGAGGCCCCTCATTGGCTGAGCGTCCCGCCCACAACGCCCCCGTCCTGGTGATCGGCCTGGGCCGCTTCGGCGCGTCCACGGCCCTGCAGCTGCTGCGCCAGAACAAGGAGGTCCTCGCCGTCGAGCGCAGCGCCGCGACCGTGCAGAAGTGGTCCGGGGTGCTCACCCACGTGGTGGAGGCCGACGCCTCGGACATCGACGCCCTGCGCCAGGTCGGCGCGGAGGACTTCGGGGCCGCCGTCGTCGGGGTGGGCACCTCGATCGAGTCCAGCGTGCTGATCGTGGCGAACCTGGTGGACCTGGGGATCGAGCGGATCTGGGCCAAGGCCATCACCCCGGCGCACGGGAAGATCCTCTCCCGCATCGGCGCGCACCACGTGATCTACCCGGAGGCCGACGCCGGGCGCCGCGCAGCGCATCTGGTGTCCGGGCGCCTGCTGGACTACATCGAGTTCGACGACGACTTCGCGATCGTGAAGATGTACCCGCCCCAGGAGACCCACGGGTTCACCATCGAGGAGGCGAACCTGCGCGACCGCTACGGGGTGACCATCGTGGGTGTGAAGTCCCCCGGGGAGGACTTCACCTACGCGACCGCCCAGACGAAGATCACCTCCCGGGACGTGCTGATCGTCTCCGGCCAGGTGGACCTGATCGAGCGCTTCGCGGCCCGGCCGTAGCCCCTCCGACGCCGAACCGTCACTGCCGTGGGCTCCGAGGCCTCCAGACGCCACGGCAGTGACGGCTCGGCGACGGCGATGGCGAGAGACTGGCCATCAGACGTTCCTGAGCCAGAGCTCCAGTCCGCTGTGCGGGTCCGAGCCCTCGCGGGTGAAGCCCTTGCTGTCGAAGAGCCTCCTGCTGGGTTCATTCCGGTGGTCGATCTTCGCGACGAGGACATCCGCCGTCGCGCGCAGCACCGCTCCCGCAGCGAACCGGATGCACTGTTCGAGCATCACCTCGCCCATATGCTGACCTCGATACGCCTCAGCCCGTGCAAGCGCTCGGATGATCGTCGCTCCGAAATCCTCGGAGAAGTCCAGGTGAGCGACGGCCCGAAGCTCCGGCCCGTGAAATGCGCCCCAGAGGACTCCGGGAGTCTTCGGCTTCAGGGTGCGCAGATAGGACTGCACCTCCAGCTCCCAGGGGCGAGGATCCCACGGTCGACGCCCTCCTTGGTATCTCGCGTTCGCCGGCGAGGTGCAGACCCACTGCTGGAGCTGGGGAAAATCCGCGCGATCGAGTTGCCGCAGCTGCTCAGCCGCCATGCCGTCGAGCGCGGAAGCGCTGGATGATCTCCCCTTCGGCATCCGTCAGGGGCGCGCCGGGGCCGCGGCGGTACCGCTGCGACAGCGCTTCCCGCTGCCGGTCCGTCAGACCGTCGTCGCCGGTGGGGTGCTGCCCCTGAGCCTCGGGACAAGCCACCACGAAACGCGGGGCATGGAGGGCCCGGCGCTCCGTGGGTGAGGGGATTCGTCTCATGCCCCGCACGCTACCATCGCCCCGTCGGGGATGACAGGGCCCGGTGAGCATCACCGGCGGAACTGCTCCTCCATGGCCGCGCCCTTCTCGGCGCTGGCGCGCACGGCCTTCTCGGTCAGCTCCACCAGCCCGCCCTCGGCGAAGACCTTCAGCGCCTGCTCGGTGGTGCCGCCTGGACTGGTGACGGCCTCGCGCAGGGCGGCCGGGTCGGCGTCGTCGGCGTGCAGCAGCTCCCCGGCCCCGGCCAGGGTCTCCTTGGCCACCAGCCGTGCGGTCTGCTCATCCAGCCCCAGGGCCTGCCCGGCCTGCTGCAGCGCCTCGGCGAAGAAGAACGCGTAGGCCGGGCCCGAACCGGAGACGCCGGTGATCGCCCCGATCTGATCCTCGGAGACCTCCAGCACCGTGCCGGAGTGGCGCAGCACGTCCTTCGCCAGGCCCAGGGCCTCCTCCCCCGCGTGGGTGCCGGGCACCAGGGCGATCACCCCGCGGCCCACCGACGACGGGGTGTTGGGCATGGAGCGGACCACCGGCTGGCCCTCGGGCAGCTCCTGCTCCAGCATCGCCACGTCGATGCCGGCGGCCACCGAGAGCACCACGGTGCTGGGATCCAGGGCCTCGGCGAGGCTCGCGGCCAGATCCTGGATGCCCTTGGGCTTGACCCCCAGCAGCACGATGTCCGCGCCGTCGACGGCCCGCAGGTTGGCCCGCTCATCGTCCTCCTCGCTGAGCACCGTGATCTCCGGGTGCTCGGCCGCCAGCCGCTGGGCGCTGGTCGCGGAGCGGGTGGTCGCGCGCACCGCGGACGGGTCGGCCCCGCCGGCGAGCACGCCGTCGAGGATCGAGCCGTTCATGGAGCCGGTGCCGAGGAAGGCGATCACGGGGGCGGACATGCGGCACTCCTTGTCTCGCGCGGCACGCGGCCGCGCGGCGTCGGGGACGGATGGACTCTGCCCGGTGCAACGGCGCGACGCCGTCCCGTTATTCCGCGCGTCACAGGAGACCACTCGATGACGACGCCGCACGCGAGCGCCGAACCGTCACCCACGTGGCGCATAACGTGCCCATAACGCACACCACTGACGGCTCGGCGTCAGGAGACCCTCGCGAGACGCCGAAAGGGGCAGCCTCAGTCGCGCTCCCGGGGGGCCTCCCCCAGGTGGGCGCGGGCGAAGGCCAGGGATTCGGCCAGCCACTCATCGCGCATCGAGACGTCCTTGGCCTTGCGGGTGGAGACCTCCACCCCCACCACCCCGTGCCAGTCCACCGCCGCCAGGTGATCCAGGGTCTCGGCCACCGGCTGGGTGCCGTGCCCGGGCCGCAGGTGCTCATCCATGATGGCCTTCCCGGAGCCGTCGGTCAGGTGCACGTGCCCCAGCCGGCCGCCCAGCTGGCGCACCGCCTCCAGGGAGTCCGTGCCGGAGGCCGCCGCGTGGGAGAAGTCCCAGGTGACCCATTCGTAGTCCTGATCCAGCGGGGACCAGTGCGGGGCGTAGGCCTGCACCGAGTGTCCGCGCACCGTCCACGGGTACATGTTCTCCACCGCGATCTTCACGCCCTCCTCCCGAGAGATCCGGGAGACGTGCTCGGCGAAGCCGCGGGCGTAGCGCCGCTGCCACACGAACGGCGGGTGGGCGACCATGACGTCGGCGCCGACCCGCTCCACCATCTTCGCGGCCAGCCGGATCTTGTTCCAGGCATCCCCCCACACATGCTGGGTCAGCAGCAGGGTCGGGGCATGGATCGCGGCGATGGGCAGCTGGTGCTTCTGCTGCAGGTCCAGCAGCTCGTCCGGGTCCCGGGACAGCGGGTTCCCGGTGATCATCACCTCGACGGCGTCATAGCCCAGGTCCTGCGCGGTCGCGAAGGTCTCCGGGACCCCCAGCGGGTAGCAGGCCGAGGTGGACAGGGCCACCGGCCGCGCCAGACCGGGCACCTCCGGCAGGGGCGCGTCGTCGGGGGCGGGAAGGGAGGGGGTGGACACGGAAGAGATGCTCCTAGGCGAGGTCCGAGAGGGTCTTGGGGTCGATCATCGCCGTCGGCCCCTGGGCGGAGTTCAGCCGCTCCATCCGGCGCAGGATCAGGCCCTCGCGCAGGGCCCACGGCACCGAGCGCATGGTCTCCACGCCGTACAGCTCCAGCGCGGTCTCCGCGACGATGCCGCCGGCCAGGATCTGCGCGGCCCGCCGAGCGGAGACCCCGGGCAGGTCCCGCCGCTCGGCCACGGTCATGGCCTCCATGCGCCGGGTCCACAGCCGCAGGTCCGTCAGGTGGAACTCCCGCTTCACGTAGGGACCGGCCGAATAGGGCGCGGCCCCGCAGATCCGGGACAGGGAGCGGAAGGTCTTGGAGGTGCCCACCACCATGTCCGGGGTGCCGGCCGCGCGGATCTTCTCCACCGCCGGCTTGAGGGTCTGGCGCACGTGCTTGCGCAGCGCCTTGATCTCCTTGGGCTTGGCCGGGTCGTGCTCGATGAACCGGCGGGTCAGGCGCCCGGCCCCCAGCGGCACGGACACCGCGGCGTCGGGCAGGGCGTCCTGGCCGATGGACATCTCGAAGGAGCCGCCGCCGATGTCCAGGTCCAGGATCGTGCCCGCACCCCAGCCCTGCCAGCGGCGCACCGCGAAGTAGGTGATCGCGGACTCCTGGTCCCCGGAGATCTCCGTGAGGGTCACCCCGGTGCGGGACTGCACGTGCTCCAGCACCTGCGCGCCGTTGCCGGCCTCGCGGATGGCCGAGGTCGCGAAGGCCAGCAGGTCCTCGGCGTCGTGCGCGGCGGCGAAGTCCCGGGCCTCGGCGACGAAGCTGGTCAGCAGGTCCCGCCCCTTCTCGGAGATGTCCCCGTCCTCGGTGAGGTGCTGCACCAGCTGCAGCGGCATCTTGTGGGAGGCGTAGGGCTCCGGGCGGGAGCCGGGGGTCACGTCCAGCAGCAGCAGGTGCACCGTGTTGGAGCCGACGTCGAGCACGGACAGACGCATGGGTTCAGGCCTTCCCGGTGGTCTTCGCCGACGACGCCGCACCGGAGCGCTTCGCCGTCGTCTTCTTCGCGGTCGTCTTCCTGGCGGTGGCCTTGGTCCCGGTGGTCTTCTTGGCCGTCGTCTTGTTGGCGGGGCTCTTCCGGGCGGGCTTCTTGGCCGGGCCCTTGGCCCGCTTCTCCGCGAGCAGCTGCACGACCCGCTCGGTGGTCAGGCCCTCCAGGGTCTCCGAGCGGGGCACCGTCACGTTCGTCTGCCCGTCGGTGATGTACGGGCCGAAGCGCCCGTCCTTGACGACGATCGGCAGGTCCGTGCTCGGGTCCTTCCCGAACTCGGCCAGCGGCGGCTTGGCCGCGGCCCGCCCGCGCTGCTTGGGCTGGGCGTAGATCGCCTCGGCCTCCTCCAGGGTGATCGTGAAGATCTGTTCCTCGGAGGCGATCGAGCGGGAGTCCAAGCCCTTCTTCAGGTACGGCCCGTAGCGCCCGTTCTGCACCGTGATCTCGGTGCCCTCGGCGTCCTTGCCGACCACCCGGGGCAGGCTCAGCAGCTTCAGCGCCTCCTCCAGGGTCACGGTGGCCAGGTCCATGGACTTGAACAGCGACGCCGTGCGCGGCTTGGCGGCCTTGGGCTTCCTGATCGGCTTGGGCTTGCCGTTCTTGTAGTACTCGACGGGCTGCTCGGCCTTCCAGCGCTCGAACTCCTCGTCGGTCATCTCCGGGATGAGCTCGGTGACGTAGGGTCCGAACCGCCCGTCCTTGGCCACGATCATGTGCCCGGATTCCGGGTCCACGCCGAGCTCGCGCCCGTCGGACTTGCCCTGCTCGATCAGCTCCCGCGCCTTCTCCGGGGTCAGCTCATCCGGGGCGAGGTCCTGCGGGATGTTGGCCCGGATCGGGTCCGTGACCTCCCCGGTCTGCTCATCCACGCCGCCGCCGGACTCCAGGTACGGCCCGTAGCGGCCCACCCGCAGGGTGATCCCCTCGGCGATCTCCACCGAGTTGATGGCCCGGGCGTCGATCTCCCCGAGGTCCTCCACGATCGGCAGCAGCCCGTGCTTGGTCTCGTTGCCGTAGTAGAAGCCGGTCAGCCACTCGTCCTTGCCCTGTTCCCCGCGGGCGATGCGGTCCAGGTCCTCCTCCATCTCCGCGGTGAACTCGTAGTCCACGTACTTGGAGAAGTGCTCCTCCAGCAGGCGCACCACGGAGAACGCGATCCACTGCGGCACCAGGGAGCCGGAGCGGTTGGCCACGTACCCGCGGTCCACGATCGTGGAGATCACCGCGGCGTAGGTGGAGGGCCGCCCGATTCCCAGCTCGTCCATGGCCTTGACCAGGGAGGCCTCGGTGTAGCGCGGCGGCGGGGCGGTCTCGTGCCCGTCGGCCGCCACGTCGCGCCCGGTCAGCGCGTCGCCTTCGGCCAGCTTCGGCAGGCGCTTGTCCTGCCCGCGCCCGTCGGCCTCCTCCTCGCGGGCGGCGTCGCGGCCCTCCTCGTAGGCGGCGAGGAACCCGCGGAAGGTGATCACGGTGCCCGACGCCGAGAACTCGGCGGTGCGCCCGTCCGCGGTGCGCGCGGCCAGGCGGATCGAGGCGGTCTGGCCCTTGGCGTCGGCCATCTGGGAGGCGACGGTGCGCTTCCAGATCAGCTCGTAGAGCCGGAACTCGTCCGCGGAGAGCTGGGACTTCACGGCCGAGGGTGTGCGGAAGGAGTCCCCCGCCGGGCGGATGGCCTCGTGGGCCTCCTGGGCGTTCTTGGACTTGGAGGCGTAGTGGCGCGGGGACTGCGGGACGGACTCCGCCCCGTACAGCTCGGTGGCCTGGCGGCGGGCGGCGTTGATCGCCTGCTCGGACAGGGCCACCGAGTCCGTGCGCATGTAGGTGATGTACCCGGACTCGTAGAGGCGCTGGGCCACCTGCATCGTGGAGCGGGAGGAGAAGCGCAGCTTGCGCGCGGCCTCCTGCTGCAGGGTCGAGGTGGTGAACGGGGCGGCCGGGCGGCGGGTGTACGGCTTGGTCTCCACCGAGGTCACCACGAAATCAGCGCCCTCCAGCGCGGCGACCAGTCCACGGGCGGTCTGCTCGTCCAGGTGCGCGACCTTCCCCCGGGAGGCCGGCTTCAGGGCGCCGTCGTCGGCGAAGTCCCGGCCGGTGGCCACCCGGGCGCCGTCCAGGGCGGACAGGCGGGCGGTGAAGGACTCCTCGGCCTTGGTGGCGAAGGTGCCGGTCAGGCCCCAGTACTCGGCGGCGCGGAAGGCCATCCGCTCCCGCTCCCGCTCGACCACCAGGCGGGTGGCCACGGACTGCACGCGCCCGGCGGACAGCCCCTGCTTGACCTTGCGCCACAGCACGGGGGAGAGCTCGTAGCCGTAGATGCGGTCCAGCACCCGGCGGGTCTCCTGGGCGTCCACCAGGTCCGCATCGATCTCCCGGAGGTTCTCGAAGCCGCGCTGGATGGCCTCCTTGGTGATCTCCGGGAAGGTCAGCCGGTGCACCGGGACCTTCGGCTGCAGCACCTGCAGCAGGTGCCAGGCGATGGCCTCGCCCTCCCGGTCGCCATCGGTGGCCAGGTACAAGGCGTCGCTGTCCTTGAGCAGCCGCTTGAGCTCGGCGACCTTCTTCTTCTTGTCCGGGCTGATGACGTAGTACGGCTCGAAGTCGTGCTGCACGTCCACCGCGAACTTCCCGTACGGGCCCTTCTTCATCTCGGCGGGCAGCTCCGACGGCTGGGGCAGGTCGCGGATGTGCCCCATCGAGGATTCGACGACGTAGGCGTCGCCCAGATAGCCCCCGATGGTCTTGACCTTGGAGGGGGACTCCACGATGAGGAGGCTCCTCCCGCTGCCCTTGCCCTTCGCCTGTGCTGGCACGTGACTCCTTCGGAATCGAGATGACCGGTGGATGAGTGGATGCGGTTCCCACGATAGCCGAGGACGCCGCGGGCCCCGCCGAGCATCCCCAGGCCGGGTGCGGGCGGGGTCGGACTCAGCCCGCGGCGGGAGCGGCGCCCGACGTCGTCTCCGGCAGCACCAGGAACCCGCGCTCCACGAGGGTGCGCACCCGCGCCAGCAGGGCCACGGCCGGGTCCGGACCCTCCCAGCCGAGCAGGGCGCCCAGGGCGTCCAGGATCTGCCCGACGGACAGCTCGCCGTCGCAGGCGGAGACGAAGCCGGCGTCCTGCGTGCTCAGCAGCTCGGTGCGCCGGAATCCCGTCCCCTGGCGCAGCAGGATCACCCCCGGGTGCTCCGCTCCCGGGCGCTGGTGGCGCTCCTCCGTGACGTCCTCGCCCACCGTCAGGTGCTGTTCGCGCAGGGCCGCATCGTCCAGGCCCGCCGCGGCGTCGTGGGCCGCAACAGCCGCCGTCAGGAACGGGGCCAGCGGCTGCTGCAGCGGGTGGGTGATCTCCTCGAAGCGGCGCAGGGCCCGCCCCTCGGCGTCGGCGGGGGCCTCGGACTCGGCGGGGCGACGCAGCCAGACCATGCCGAAGCCGACGGCGGCGACCCCGCGGGCCGCGAAGTCCTCGAGGTAGGCCAGGAACGCCTCCTCGTAGGCCGCCGGATCCCGCTGCTGGCTGGCATCGCGCAGCCAGGTCTGGGCGTAGCCCTCCGGGGTGAGCTCCTCGCGCTGCACGAACCACGCCTCGGTCTCCGCGCCGACCCACTGGCGGGGCCGGGTGTCCCAGTCCGCCTGCTGACCCGGCGCAGTGGCGGGGATCTCCCAGTTGGCCAGCAGCTGGGCCCGACCGCCGGGGACCAGGTGCTCGGGCAGCTCGCGCACCAGCCGCTCCACGAGCTGATCCCCCGCCATCCCGCCGTCGCGGTAGGTGTAGCGCCGCCGCGGATCCTCCCCGGGGGTGCGCGGGGTGATGACGAAGGGAGGGTTGGACACGATCAGCTCGAAGCGCTGTCCCGCCACCGGCTCCAGCAGGCTGCCGCGCAGCAGCCGCACCCGCTGCTCCGGGTGGGCCGGGTCCAGGCCGAGGGCCGCGGCGTTGAGCACCAGGTTGAAGCGGGTGAAGGCCAGGGCGCGCTCGGAGAGGTCCGTGGCGGTCACGTGCCGGGCGTGGGCCAGCAGATGGAAGGTCTGGATGCCGCAGCCGGTACCCAGGTCCAGGGCCGTGTCCACGGGGCGGCGCTCGGTGATCTGCGCCAGGGTCAGGGAGGCCTGCCCGATGCCCAGCACGTGATCGGCGGGCAGCGCCCCGGGGTGCTGGTGGGCGCCCAGGTCCGAGGCCACCCACAGGTCCGTGCCGTCGTCGGCGGAGTGCGGGCGCAGGTCGAAGGCCGCCCGGTAGCGGGGCGCGGCCGCCGGGGCATCGGGGGCGTCGGTCTCGGGGTCCTCGCTCGCGGGGGTGAGGAAGCCGAGGTGATCCAGCAGCCGGGCGGCGCCCTCGCCGAGGGTCGCGTCCAGGGCCTCAGCACTCAGGGTCCCGGCCAGCAGGAAGAAGTCCACGGCCCCGGCCAGCCGACGCCGCCCCGCGGTGACCCGTGCGCCGTCGGGCATCGCGGCGGTGCCGGCCAGGATGGTGCGCACCCGGTGCCGGGCGGGGGCGATCTGATCCCGGGCCATCGCCTCGAAGGGCCCCTCGCCCAGCAGGGCCAGGACGCCGTCGTAGGAGTAGTCCACGGCGGCCAGGGCCTCGGCCAGGGATTCGAGGGCTGCGGGGTCGTCGCTGCGCGGGGCGTGCGGGATGCGGGAGAAGGCGGGGGCGTCGGAGGTCACGGCCTCCAGTCTCCCACGACGCCGAGCACCCGCCGCGCGGCGCACGAGATTGGTTCACAGATCAAGCGTTATCGCGCACAATGGCAGGATGAGCACCGATCAGCACAGCACCCGCGGCACCTACGTGACCCCGGGGCAGGAGTACACCCGGGACACCGACTACATCGAGGACCGCATCCTCGCGGACACGGGGCTGGCACCGGGCACGGATGAGCGCGAGCGCGGCGTCTGGCCCGTGGAGGCCGGGCGCTACCGGCTCGTCGCGGCGCGCGCCTGCCCGTGGGCCAACCGCACGCTGATCGTGCGGCGCCTGCTGGGCCTGGAGGAGGCGATCTCCGTGGGCATGCCCGGACCCACCCACGACGCCCGCTCCTGGACCTTCGACCTGGATCCGGACGGGGTGGACCCGGTCCTGGGCATCGAGCGGCTGCAGCAGGCCTTCCTCAAGCGCTTCCCAGACTACCCCAAGGGGATCACCGTGCCCGCCGTCGTCGACATCCCTTCCGGGGAGGTGGTGACCAACGACTTCGCGCAGATCACGGAGGACTTCTCCAAGCAGTGGCGGGCCTTCCACCGCGAGGGCGCCCCGGACCTGTGGCCGGAGGCCCTGGAGGAGGAGATGCGCGCGGTGATGAAGCGGGTGTTCACCGAGGTCAACAACGGGGTGTACAGGTGCGGGTTCGCCGGCTCCCAAGAGGCCTACGACGCCGCCTATGAGCGGCTGTGGACCGCGCTGGACTGGCTGGAGCAGCGCCTCTCCGAGCGCCGCTACCTGATGGGCGAGCACATCACCGAGGCGGACGTGCGCCTGTTCACCACGCTGGTGCGCTTCGACGCCGTCTACCACGGGCACTTCAAGTGCAACCGGTCCAAGCTCACGGAGCTGCCGAACCTGTGGGGCTACGCGCGGGACCTGTTCCAGACCCCGGGATTCGGGGACACCATCGACTTCCAGCAGATCAAGCGGCACTACTACGTGGTGCACGAGGACATCAATCCGACGCAGATCGTGCCCCTGGGCCCGGACACCTCCGGGTGGCTGACCGGGCACGGGCGCGAGGCGCTGGGCGGGTCCCCGTTCGACGCCGCCGCGGGGGCCACCGCCCCGGGCCCGGTGCGGGAGGCGGAGCGGGTGGCCGCCGGGCACAACCCGCTGTACCCGGCGGCCTAGTCCCGCTCCGGTCCTGCCCCGGCTCGGACCAGGCCCGGCCCAGCCGAGCCCCGGGTTCCGCCGGGGCTCGGCATTCAGGCGCGGGAGGACTCGGTCGCGGGCCGGGTCAGCGCTCAGTCGCGGGCCGGCGGCGTCCAGACCTCGGCTTCGGAGTCCTCGCCGTAGTAGTGGCCGTGGGGCAGGGTCTGCAGCTCGATCAGCATCCCCCACGGGGCCTTCACGTACACGCTGCCGTTGCCCTCGGTGTCCTCGTGCCGGGAGTTGCCGTGCACCTCGGACAGCGCCTGCCCGCCGGCGTCGATCAGCCGCTGCCGGCTGGTCTCGATGTCGTCGGTGTAGACGCTGAGGTGGTTCAGCCCGTAGTCGGCCAGGCCCGCGGCCGGCTGGTGCGGGCCCTTGATCTGGAACATCTCCAGGCTGGGGCCCGTGCCGATGACGATCATCCGCTGCCGCACGATCTTCGCCCCGGCCGGCAGGCCCAGCTGCCGCTCGACCTCCTCGCCCTGGCGCGGCTCGTCCTGCCCGGTCAGCCCGTCGTAGGCCACCTTGGCCCCGAGCCCCTCCCGCAGGAAGCGCGTGGCCTCCTCCAGGTCCGGCACCGTCACTCCCAGGTGGTTGATTCCCCTGATCTCCTCGGCCGTCATGGGCCCTCCTCACGTTCGCTCCGGTGGATTCACCGGCTGATCAGGGGCGACGCCGGGTGGCCTCGCTCGTCCTCCCCGAGCCTACGTCGCCTGCCGCGGCCTCGTCGGCCGTCAGTCGCCGAGGCGGAAGGCGCGCCCGGTGATGTAGTCCGGGGCGATCTCCACGTACTCGAGCTTCTCGGTGCGCAGCCAGGGCTTCAGCCCCAGCGCGTCCACCTTCGCCGTCTCCTCCGGGTCCGTGAGGATGCGGGCGGTGCCGCGGACCATGACGCTGTAGGCCGTGCCGCCCTGCACCGAGTCGATCTCGAAGGCCACGTGCGGGTTCAGCTGCAGCGTGGTGAGCTTGGAGCCCTTCGCGGAGCGGAAGTACAGGTGCCGGTGGGAGGCGACGATGTTCAGCGGGGTGATGTCCACCCGCCCGACGTCGGCGGTGCCCAGGCGTCCGAAGCGGGCCGCCTCCAGCAGCTGCCAGCTCTCGTCCAGGCTCAGCTCCCGCACCCGCGGCTCCTGCTCCTGCCGGTCCTGACCGGAGATGTTCATCGGAAAGCTCATGCGGACATTGTCCCATGATCCACCCGCACATGTGAGCTGCGCGACCCGCTGCGGCGACCCCCGGACCGGGCCGCACCGGGGCCCGGGCGCCCGTCCCGCGCCCGCGGTGCACAATGGACGGGTGCCCGCCCCCGTCCCCGCCGAGAACCCGCTGCTGCGCGCCCTACACCGCGGCAGCCAGCCCCCGGAGATCACGCACGTGCGCGTGCTGCCCGAGCGCGAGGCCGTCGTCGCCGACTGGCCGGACTGGGCCCATCCGGCGGTCATCGATGCCTTCCGCGGGCTGGGCGTGCCCCACCCCTACCGCCACCAGGCGCTGGCCGCCGACGCCGCCCACGCCTTCCAGCGCACGGCCCGCGCCCGGGCCCGGCAGGCGCGCCGGGCAGGAAGGATGGTCTCCCCGCGCGGCGGCGAGCACCTGATCCTGGCCACCGGCACCGCCTCCGGCAAGTCCCTGGCCTACCAGCTGCCCGCCCTGGATGCGGTGCTGCGCGGGGAGGTCGGACCCGAGGAGGGCGGGGCGGCGGAGCCGGCGACGGTGCTGTACCTGTCCCCCACCAAGGCCCTGGCCGCGGATCAGCTGACCTCGCTGCGAGCGCTGGGCCTGTCCGCGGTGCGCGCGGCGACCTACGACGGGGACACCCCGACCGAGGACCGGCGGTGGATCCGGGACTACGCGAACGTCATCCTGTGCAACCCGGACATGCTGCACGCAGGGATCCTGCCGAACCACGAGCGGTGGGGGCGGTTCCTGCGCCGGCTGACCTACGTGGTGGTGGACGAGGCGCACGGGTACCGGGGCGTGTTCGGGGCGCACGTGGCGATGGTGCTGCGCCGGCTGCGCCGGGTGGCCGCCCTGCACGGGGCCGCGCCCACCGTGATCGGCGCTTCGGCCACCTCGGCCCGACCCCGGGAGTCCTTCGCCCGGCTGCTCGGGGCGGAGCCGGAACAGGTCACCGCCGTCACCGCGGACGCCTCCCCGCACGGGGCGGTCACGGTGCTGCTGTGGGAGCCGCTGCTGGAGGAGGAGGTCGCGGACGGTCTGGCCGCCCGGCACCGCCCGTCCGGCACCGGTGGGTCGATCCCGTCCTCTTCCGCCGACACCGCCCCGCCGGTGCCCGGGATCGGGCCGGGGCAGGGGCGCCCCGGGCCCGGGGAGAACGGGGGGCCGCGGCGTCGCTCGGCCCTGACCGAAGCGGCCCAGCTGCTCACCGAGCTGGTGGCCGAGCGGGTGCGGACCATCGCGTTCATCCGCTCCCGGCGCGGCGCGGAGACCCTCGCCCGGATCGCCCAGGAGAGCCTGGGCGAGCTGGATCCGGCGGTGGCCCACCGGGTGTGCGCCTACCGCTCCGGGTACCTGCCGGAGGAGCGGCGGGAGCTGGAGCGGCAGGTGCGCTCCGGGGAGATGCTCGGGGTGGCCTCCACCCCGGCCCTGGAGCTGGGCATCGACGTCGCCGGGCTGGACGCGGTGCTGGTGGCCGGCTGGCCCGGGACCCGCGCCTCCTTCCAGCAGCAGATCGGACGGGCCGGCCGGGCCGGGCAGGAGTCCCTGGCGGTGCTGGTCGCCGGGGACGACCCGCTGGACACCTACCTGGTGCACCACCCGCGGGACGTCTTCGACGTCGCGGTGGAGACCACCGTGTTCGACCCGCACAACCCGTACGTGCTGGCCCCGCACCTGTGCGCGGCCGCCGCGGAGCGCCCGATCCGCCCCGAGGAGCTGGACCTGTTCGGCCCGCGGGCCGAGGCCCTGCTGGACGGGCTGGTGCGCGACGGCTACCTGCGGCGGCGCCCGACGGGCTGGTTCTGGACCCACCCGGAGTCCGCGGCCGCCGCGATCGACCTGCGCGGGGCCGGGCGGCGCCTGCAGATCATCGACGCGCAGACCGGCGGGATCATCGGCACGATGGACGACGCCCAGGCGCACCGGCAGGCCCACCCCGGGGCGATCTACGTGCACCAGGGCCGCACCTGGCACGTGGAGGAGCTGGATGAGGCGGGCGGGGCCGTGCTGGTGACCCGGGCGCACCCGGATTTCTGGACCCAGGCGCGGGACATCACGGAGGTCTCGGTGCTGGAGACCGAGCGGACCCGGGACTGGGGGCCGGTGCGGGTGCATTCGGGCACGGTGCGGGTGCGCACCCAGGTGGTCTCCTTCCAGCGTCGGGCCGTGGCCACCAACGAGGTCATCGACGAGCAGCCCCTGGAGCTGGCGCCGCAGGAGCTTCTGACCCGGGCCGTGTGGTGGACCGTGCCCGGACCGGTGATGGCGGGGCAGGGCGTGGCGGAGCCGGAGTTCCCCGGGGCCCTGCACGCCGCCGAGCACGCCGCGATCGGCCTGCTGCCGCTGGTGGCCTCCTGCGATCGGTGGGACATCGGCGGGCTGTCCACCGCGCTGCACGCGGACACGGAGCTGCCGACGATCTTCGTCTACGACGGATACCCCGGCGGGGCGGGCTTCGCCGAGCACGGCTTCGACGTCGCCCGCGCGTGGCTGAGCGCGACCCTGGAGGCGATCCTGGCCTGCGAGTGCGAGACCGGGTGCCCGTCCTGCGTGCAGTCCCCCAAGTGCGGCAACCGGAACCACCCGCTGAGCAAGGCAGGCGCTGTGGCCCTGCTGCGGGGGATGCTGCAGACCGCCGATGAGGACGCCGAGCCCGGATCCGCCGCCGACCCGGATCACGAGCCTGATCCCGCGGACCCCGAGGGCGGCGGACCGGCCCGGGCCACGCCGTAGGCCGGTCCCAGCAGCCGCGCCCCCACGGCCAGATCCACGGCGACCCGCACGTCCATGATCTCCGGGTCCTCCGGAGCGGGTGCGCAGGAGACCATGCGGGCCCGGTTCTCCCGGGCGGTGCGCGCGGCCTCGTCGCAGGCCACCCCGGGGCGCAGCCCCCGGGCGGTGTCCGCGGCCGCCAGGGCGGCCAGATCCGCGGCCGTGGCCGCCCGATGGGTGCACAGGGCCACGTGCCCCAGCAGGCACACCGCGGCCAGCAGCACCCCGATCACGGCGATGATCCCGACCATCGCGACGGTGGAGGCCCCGCGCTCCCCGGCCGGCTCCGGCGCCGTCGGCCCGCGCTCCCGTCCCGATCGGAGAAGCTCCGGCGCAGCCCACCGGCGCGGCCCGGGCGCTCGGCGCGGGCGAGGGATTCGGTGCGGCGGGGTCCGGCCGGTCATGGCTGGGCCTCCCGTGCGGCATCGGCCCGGGCGCTGTCCACCCGGGTCGTGGCCTCGGCGGTGATCTCCAGCCCGCCCCACGCCCCGATGATCCCCGGGGCCCGGGTGCGCACGGAGACCGTCGTGCTGTCCCCAGTGGTGGCCACGCCGATGCGGGCCTCGGCCCCGATGATCTCGCGGGCCGTGCGCTGCGCCTCGGCCGGGGGATCCCCGCGGGCCAGAGAGCGGGCCGCCAGCCGCGCGGCCTCCTCGGCCCGCACCGACGTCGCGGCGCAGGCCCCGGCCCCGAGCACCACGGCCAGCAGCAGCACGATGCACGGCAGGACGACGGCGAACTCCGCGGTCGCGCTGCCCCGCTCGATCTCGGTCGGGTGCGCGGGCCCGGGACCGGTGTGCACCGGCCCCGGGCCGTTGCGGTGTCCCATGGCTCAGCCCGTGGACAGCGCGGTGCGGATGATGCCCATGAGCAGCTCCTTCACCTCGCCGGACTTGAGGATGACCACGAGCAGACCGGCGAAGCCGACGGCGGCGAGCATGACGATGCCGTACTCGGCGGTCGTCGCGCCCAGCTCCGGGTCATCGGCCCCGGCCCGGCCGGGGTGGCGGACCACGTCACCGGTGAGCGTCGGCGGGTCCTGGACGGCCCGGGCCTCGACGGCCCGGGGGTCTGCTCCGGGATCCGCGACCTCCGGGACGGGCGCCGCCTCGGTGGCCGCGGGGTGCGCGGTCTCGGGCTGCGCCGGGGCGGGGTCCGCGGCCCAGGTGGGGTCCGCGGCGGGGGTGTTCGGTTCGCGTCGCATGATGCGTCCTCTCCTCGTTCTCTTCTGGATCACCCGGCGGCAGCCGCCGACCGGGGGTTCTTGGGGTCACCACAGGGCGGGGACCAGGCCGATGAGCACCGGGATCACGCCCAGGCAGACGAAGGCGGGCAGGGAGCACAACCCCAGGGGCAGCATCAGCCGGACCCCCAGGGCCGCGGCCTGCTGCTGGGCGTCGCGGTGGCGTCGGTTCCGGATCCGCCCGGCCTGCGCCCGCAGCAGCGCGGCCGCCGGGGCCCCGGTGCGCACCGCGATGTCCAGGGCCTCGCGCAGGGTCCGCAGCTCCTGCGCCTGCTCCCCGGGCGGCGCTTCCTCTGTCCCAGTGGGCTCTGGCCTCGCAAGCTCTGGCCCCGCAGGCTCCGCCCCCGCGCCCGCTGGCTCTGCGCCCCCTGGTCCGCGGCACCCGCCCAGGCCCGGTCCCAGTCGAGGCCGGCCTCCAGCAGGGCCGCGACCCGCCGCAGCGACGTCGCGCGCTCCACCTCGGCCAGGACCGAGACCGCCCGGGTCACGGACAGCCCGGCGTCGAGCATCGCCCCGATCAGCTCCAGCCGGATGGCCGCCGGAATGCCCGCCGCACGGGAGGGCTCCCGGGCGACGGCGGAACCCGCCCGCCGCAGCGGATGGCGCCCCCACAACGCCAGGACCGCGCCGAGGATCATCGCGAAACCAGTCATGGCGCGGCCTCCTCGGCGCCTCGGACCAGCCGACGCGTCCAGAGCAGTCCCGCGGCGGAGAGTCCGAGCCCGAGGGCTAAGGCCAGATGTCCCCAGACCATCCCGAGCAGCACCCCGAGCGGGTCCGTGCCCATGACCATCCCCAGCCCGAGGCCCAGCAGCGGCAGGGTGGACAGGATGCGGGCGGTGGCCTTGGGGCCGGCCAGGGCGGTGTCCCGGGCGGCCAGGGCATCCAGCTCGTCCTCCACGGCCCGGGCCAGGCCCTCCAGCACCCCGGCCAGCGGGGCCCCGGTGCGCCCGGAGACCGCCCAGGCGGCCGCCAGCGCATCGCGTACCGCCCGGGATCGGGGGTGGTGCAGCCGGGCCGTGCGCAGGCTGCGGGCCGGGTCCGCGCCGAGCAGGGCCCCCTCGTGGGCGCAGCGGATCAGCTCGTCGATGTCCCGCCCGACCGCACCCGCCTCCTCCCGTGCCTCGCCGCGGCCCTGCTCGCGCAGCGCGGCCCAGACGGCGGCCGGTTCGATGCCCGCCCGCAGCAGGGCCGCCATCTGCTGGATCAGCGCCGGCCACCGTTCCAGATCGATCCGCTGCGCCACGGCCCGCCGGGAGCCGCCCACCGCGCGCATCCTGCCCAGCAGTTCGTCCCACGGGGCCGGGCCCGTCTGGCGGGATGAGTCCACGGGCAGCGGTCGGGACCTCCCGACGCGGGGCCCGAGCAGCAGCAGGAGGCTCCCGGTGATCAGCAGCAGGGTCGCGCTCATGTCCACTCCTCCCCCGGTGTCTCCCCGAGCCCCAGCAGCCGACACAGCGCGGGCAGGCCCGGGCCCGGGTGGGCGGCGTCGTTCTCCGGGCAGATCCACGCCGGGCACACGGACAGGCCCTCGCCGCCCGCCGCGCCGGACGCGCCGCCAGCCGCCGGGGCGCGCCCGACGTCGTCCGGGCCGGGAAGCGCGCCGGGCAGGCGATCGTCCCGGAAGACCCCGATCTCCCGGACCCGGCGCCCGCGGGGTCCCCGGTCCAGGTGGATCACGGCCCCGAGCCCGGTGAGCACCTGCCGGCGCACGGCCTCCGGCGCCAACCCGGCCAGGGCACCCAGGGCCAGCAGCCGGGAGGGCACGGCCTGCGCCGAATTGGCGTGCAGGGTCCCTCCCCCGCCTTCGTGGCCGGTGTTCAGCGCCAGCAGCAGATCCTTCAGCTCCTCCCCGCGGCACTCCCCCAGGACCAGCCGATCCGGACCCATGCGCAGGGCCTCCCTGATCAGGACGGTCAGCCCGATCCCGCCGGTGCCCTCCGCGTTGGGCTGGCGGGTCTGCAGGGAGACGACGTGCGGGTGCTCGGGGCGCAGCTCCGCGGAATCCTCGATCAGCACGAGCCGCTCCCGGGCCGGGCACAGCCCCAGCAGGGCGTTGAGCAGGGTGGTCTTGCCCGAGCCGGTGGACCCGGAGATCAGGAAGGAGATCCGCGCGGCCACGATCCGGCGCAGCAGCCGCGCCGTGGTCTCCTCGCACAGCCCGGAGGCGCACAGCTGCGCGAAGTCCGGGCGGTGCTCCGGCTGCAGCCGGATGGACAGCAGCGGGTGCTCCGGGGCCACCGGGGGCAGCACCGCGTGCACCCGGTACCCGGCCGCGGTCTGCACATCCGCGCAGGGGTGGCTGGTGTCCAGCCGGCGCCCCGCCAGGGTGATCAGCCGCACCGCGAGCTCCCGGACGGCGTCGTCATCGGGGAAGGCGAGGTCCCGACGCCGCGGTCCCTGGGCGCCGTCGGTCCAGATCTCCCCGGGGGCGTTGACGTAGATGTCGGTCAAGCCCGGCTCGTCCAGGAGAGGCTGCAGGATGCCCAGGCCCCGCAGCTCCGCCCGCTCGGCCTCCCAGCGGGCCAGGCGCCCGCTCGCGCTGCCCACCCCGCGCATCACACACCCACCTCGAGGGAGCGCCGGGCCAGTCCGGGCCCGGCCTCGGACCCGCCGGGGGCCTCGGCGGCGGCCAGGGCGGCGTCGGCCACCGCGGCCACGGGGCGGCGCAGGCCGCGTCGTCGGGAGACCTCCAGGAGGGCGCCGTCATCGTAGGCGGCGTACACGGCCGGCACGTGGGGCAGCGCCGCGGCCAGCGGGGCGCCGAGGATCTCGGCGACCTCCGCATCGGAGACGTCGCAGACCCGCGGGCCGGCCCCCACCGGCACGATGGGCAGCACCGGGGCCCACCGGCGCATCGCCGACTGGGCCTGGCAGATCCCCCGCAGCGTGAAGGGCACGAGCAGGACCAGGACGCTGCAGCGGGAGACCCACTGGGTCTCCAGGCCGCCCGGCGGGACCATGGCCGCGGCCGAGCCGAGGTCGATCACGGGCAGGGCCACCGTGCCCAGCGCGTCCACGACGCTCCACCGCCCGGCATCGGGCCGGGTGCCGAACCCGGGGTGCGCGGGGTCCGCGGTGAGCACCGGGATGCCCTGCGGAGCAGGAAGGGAGGCCAGCAGCCGGGCCGGCTCCGGGCGCCGCGGCAGGGCCTCGAGCTGCTGCCAGCGCAGACCGTCCAGGCTGCGGGCGCTCAGGCACGAGTCCAGGCCGATGCTCGCCGCGACGGCGTCCACCACCACGGGTTCGCGTCCGTCCTCCCGCAGCCGGTCGGCCAGCCACAGGGACAGGGCGGAGGCCCCGATGCCGCCGCTGGCCCCGAGCACCCCGATCCGCGGGTGCCCGGGCTCTGCGGCCCCCTCCTGAGCCAGGTGGTCGGCCAGCCAGGCCCGGCCCTGAGGCAGCAGCACGACGTCGGGCTGGCGCCACACCGCGCCGATCCGGTGGGCCGCCGCCCACGGGTCCGCGCCCCCGCTGATCCCGGCGATCACCGCGGGCCGGCGCGGCTCCGGCGGGGCCGCCGGGCCGATCAGCAGCTGGTGCAGGCCGGGGACGTCGTCGGCCTGCACCAGCAGCACGTCCTCAGGGCCGCACAGTGGCGGGTGTTCGGCATCGGCGGTGCGCAGGGACATCCGGGCGGCCCGGGCGACATCCTCGGCGATGCCGAGGAACCCGGGGGAGCTGCCCCAGACCAGCACGCCGCGTCCGCTCTCCGGGGCCCGGTGGGCCGGTTCGGCGCCGAGGCGGTCGGCGATCAGCCGCTCGGCCTCGCCGTCGGGGGCGGGCGCGGGGCGCAGGGGTCGGGCCCGGTCCGGGATGCTCAGTGGGCTGGCCGCGGTGGTTCTCATGGGCCCACCCTGCCCCGCGCGCCGCACCGGCCCGCCGGCCCGGCCCCGGTCCTGCGGGCCGACTGTGGAGGACGCCCGGGAATCCGCGGTGGCATGCGCCCCTGTGGATGCCCGCCCGCCTGGGATGATGGGTCCATGCACATCCTCCTGGGCCCGGCCCCCGCCGCGGACGACGCCGCCGCAGGCCACGCTCGCGACGCCTGGCGGCTCGTGCGGCCCGAGGCCCCGGATGACCCGGCCGACGGGGCATCGCCGGTGCCGCGGCGCTTCCGTGAGGTGCCGTGGGAGCAGCTGGGCGAGGCCGTGGGGGCGACGCTGCGGTCCCTGCCCGCCGAGGAAGCGGCCCGGATCCGGTGGGTGCTGCCCTCGTGCCGGGAGGTGATGCCGCAGCTGCTGGCCTCCGGGGTCTCACCGGATCGCTGCTGGGATCTGACCCTGTGCCAGCGCATCCTCACCGGAGTCGCCTCCTTCCCGGACGGGACGCTGGACTACACCCCGACGGTGCCGCTGGACCCGCAGCAGCAGGAGCGGCCGCCGGGCCGCCTTCCCACACCGCGGGCGGATCCCGCGCAGACCTCCCTGTTCGATGCCCCGGCCGCCGCGCGGGGCCCGGCCCGCCCGGATGCTGCGGTCCTGGCGGCGGAGTTCCGCGCTCAGGAGGCGGCGGTGCGCGCCTCCCCGGCCGCGTCCCGGCTGCGGCTGCTGCTGGCCGCGGAGTCCCAGGGCGGGCTGATCGCCCAGGAGATCGAACGCGAGGGCCTGCCATGGGACCGTGCGGTGCACGAGGCGCTGCTGGAAGACCTGCTGGGCCCGCGTCCGCCGGAGGGGCAGCGGCCGCAGAAGATGCAGGCCCTGGCCGAGCGGATCGCCGAGCAGTGGGGCCTGCCCCAGGTCAATCCGGATTCCCCGCAGGAGCTGCTGCGCGCCATGCAGTCGGTGGGCATCACGGTGGATTCCACCCGCAAACACGCCCTGCTCGAGTGGGCCGAGCACGGCGGCACCCGGGCCCCGCGCCGTCGGGAGATGATCGCCCCGGTCCTGGAGTACAAGGGGCTGTACCGGCTGTGGACGGCCAACGGGTGGCACTGGCTGGACGAATGGGTGCGCGACGGCCGCTTCCACGCCCGCTACGTGGTGGGCGGGGTGATCACGGGCCGGTGGGCCGCGCACGGGGGCGGGGCCCTGCAGATCCCGCACGCGGTGCGCGAAGCCGTCCGGGCCGACCCCGGGTGGGTGCTCACGGTGGCCGATGCCTCCCAGGTGGAGCCGCGCATCCTGGCCGCGATGGCCCAGGACCGGGCCCTGGCCGTGGCCGGGCAGGGCCGGGACCTGTACGAGGGGATCGCACGGCTCGGGGAGCGCACCGGCTCGGCGCTGACCGAGCGCAAGGCCGCGAAGGTCACGCTGCTGGGCGCGATGTACGGGGCGAGCACCGGGGAGGCCGGGGCCCTGGTGCCGCACCTGCGGCGGATGTTCCCCGAGGCGATCGGCCTGGTGGAGCAGGCGGCGTCGGTCGGGGAGCGCGGCGGGCAGGTGCGCACCTGGCTGGGGCGCACCTCGCCGCTGCCGGATGCGGACTGGTCCGCGGCCGTCGCGGACGTCTCCACGGCCGCCGCGGAGGCCCGTTCGGTGCGGCTGCGTCGGGCGCAGGGCCGGTTCACCCGCAACTTCATCGTGCAGGGCACGGCCGCGGAGTGGGCGATGTGCTGGATGGGCGAGATCCGGCGGCGCCTGCGCGGCGCGGGAACGGGGGACCCAGCCGGGCCCGACGGCGCCGGGGCCGACGATGCCCCGGGCCCGCTGCGCACGCGCCTGGTGTTCTTCGTCCACGACGAGGTGGTGCTGCACGGTCCCGCCGAGGAGGCCCCGGCGGTGCGGGCTATCGTCCGGGAGGCGGCGGCCGCCGCCGGGCGGCTGCTGTTCGGGCAGGCCCCGGTGGAGTTCCCGCTGACCGTGGCCCAGGTGAGCTCCTACGCCGAGGCGAAGTGAGCCGGGCGGCATCCCCGTCCCGACGGCGCCCCGCCGGCAGCGGCCGACGCCGCGCCGACGGGACTCACCGCGGGGCGGGGATCCTGCGGGTGGCGTCCCATGGCAGCTCCCAGCCCAGCCGATGCAGCAGCCGATCCAGGAGGATGCCGGTGAATCCCCAGATCGTCACGGATTCCGCGCCGACGGGCACCGTGAAGGCGGGCGTGTGATGGGTCGCGGGCCCGCGGGTCACCGTGGCCAGGTGCCGATGGGAGGGGTCCAGCAGGTCCCGGACGGGCACCCGCACGACCAGCGAGGACTCGGCGTCGTCCACCACCTGCACCAGGGACGGCTCACGCCACCAGCCGAGCACCGGGGTCACGAGGTGGCCGCTGACGGGCAGGGGCACGGGGGCCAGGCGCCCCAGGACGTCGATGCCGGCCCGGTCCACCCCGGTCTCCTCCACGGCCTCGCGCAGCGCGGCCTCCACGGCCGGATCCTGCGCGGCCCGGTCCTCGGGGTCCACCCGGCCGCCGGGGAAGGCGGGCTGCCCGGCGTGCTGGCGCAGCGTCGCGGCGCGCACGAGGATCAGCACGTCCGTCTCCGCCACAGGTGCCGCGGCGCGGGCGCCGTCGCTGACGCCGATGCCGGCGCCGTCGCGGGAGCCGAAGAGCATCAGCACGGAGGCCTCCCGGGCCCTGCCGGCGGGCAGGTTCCCCAGCCGCCAGGGCTCGCGGTCCACCAGCTGCAGCCGCTGGCCCCGCGCGCCCAGGGCGGCCAGCTCCGTCCGGGCCTCCCGGGCCAGGACGGCCCGCGCCGCCGCGGTGCCCAGCCCGCCGGACGGCGCGGTCGAGGCCGGCGAGGCATCGCGCTCAGGCACCGAGACCGTACCCCTCGACGCGCAGCTGCCGACGAGTCGCACCCTCCAGGAACCGCCGGTGCAGCTGCTCCCGGCCGGGGGCGAACTCGTACTTAAGCAGCCGGGCGGCGGCTTCCGGGTCAGTCTCCCCCGCGCCGTAGGAGGGACACAGGTCCGCGACCGGGCACACCCCGCAGGCCGGGCGTCGAGCGTGGCAGATGCGGCGTCCGTGGTAGATCAGCCGGTGGGAGAGCATGGTCCAGTCCTTCGGCGGGAACAGCGCGGCGACGTCGTGCTCCACCTTCACCGGATCCTCCTGCTCGGTGAAGCCAAAGCGGCGGGCCAGGCGCCCGAAGTGCGTGTCCACGGTGAGCCCGGGGCGGCCGAAGGCGTTGCCCAGCACCACGAACGCGGTCTTGCGCCCCACCCCCGGCAGGGCCGTGAGCCCCTCGAGGGTGTCGGGGACCTCGCCGTCGTGCTCATCCACGAGCCGGTCGGCCAGCGCGATGATCGAGCGGGTCTTGGCCCGGTAGAAGCCCAGGGGGCGCACGATCTCCTCGACCGCCTCGTGCGGGGCCTGCGCGAGATCCTGCGGAGTGGGGTAGGCGGCGAACAGCCCGGGGGTGACGGCGTTGACCTTCACATCCGTGGTCTGCGCGGAGAGCACGGTGGCCACCAGCAGCTGGAACGGGGAGTCGAAGTCCAGCTCCGCGACGGCGTAGGGGTAGGTCTCGGCGAGGATGCGGTTGATGCGCCGGGCCCGGCGCACCCGCCCCGTGTGCGTCTCCTCCTGCCCCCGACGACGCCGCCCGGCCGCCCCGGCGCGGGCCTTGTCCTCCGGGAGGCGGCGGATGGCCGGTCCGGGCGCGTCGACCGAGGTGGGCGGGGTCTGCGGGGCGGATCCGGTGGGGCTCATGATCTCCGAGGGTACCCGTTCTCAGCCCCGCGGCGGCGGGGCACGCGCCCCGGCGCAGGCCCTCCTCGGCGAACCGCCGATGCACTTCCCAGACACCTCTTGTCATTGCGATGGGTTCTCAATACTGTGGTGCCGATGCCGCACCGTGACGGGTAGCACTGCCTCGCGAGCGCCTCGCCTCGCGCAGGTTCGACGCCTTCTCCTCGAAAGGAACCCCATGGCCGCCTTCGACTGGTCCGTCCTGACCGATCTGCTCAAGTCCGCTCTGGACATCGCCTCCCAGATCATCAAGATCCTGCAGGCCGCCGGCGTCTTCGGCTGACCCACCCCCTCCCCCACCCCATCCGAGAAGGAGATCCCATAACCGTGGACGTCGCCGCCATCATCCAGGCCGCCATCGCCATCGCCCAGGACGTGCTGCCCTGGCTGGAGAAGCTGGCCCGCGCCATCTTCGGCGGGTGAAGCACCCCCAGGACCGACCCTGAGCACCCCGGGCCCCGCCCTGCCGCACCGGCAGAGCGGGGTCCGCGGCGTCCGGGGCCGCTCCGCTTTCCCGGCGCACGGGCTCGCGGCCCGCACGCACCGCACGTTCTGGCCCCGCCACCATCCACAGGTGAGCGGGATCACGAGCGCTCCGCTACAGTGGGAGGCAGTTCACACGATCCGAAGGAGCATCCCGTTGAGCGAGAACGCACTGGTCTTCCCCCCGTCCGAGGAGTTCGCCGCCCAGGCCAACGCCACCGCCGAGCTGTACGACGAGGCGCAGCGCCGAGGCGATGAGTTCTGGGCTGAGCAGGCCCGCACCCTGCTGCACTGGGACACCGAGTTCACCGAGACCCTGGACTGGTCCACCCCGCCCTTCGCCAAGTGGTTCCAGGACGGGCGCCTGAACGCCGCCTACAACGCCGTGGACCGCCACGTGGAGGCCGGGCACGGGGACCGGGTCGCCCTGTACTTCGAGGGCGAGCCCGGGGACACCGAGGAGTACACCTACGCCCGGCTGAAGGATGAGGTCTGCCGTGCCGCCAACGCCTTCGCCGAGCTCGGCGTCGGCCACGGGGACCGCGTGGCGGTGTACCTGCCGATGATCCCGCAGGCTGTGATCACGATGCTCGCCTGCGCGCGCCTGGGCGCGATCCACTCGGTGATCTTCGGCGGCTTCTCCGCGGATGCGATCCACTCCCGGGTCAACGACGGCGAGGCCAAGCTGGTGGTCACCGCGGACGGGTCCTACCGCCGCGGCAAGCCCACCCGCCTCAAGCCCACCGTGGACGCGGCGCTGGCCAAGGGCGCCCCGTCGGTGGAGCACGTGCTGGTGGTCCGGCGCAACGGGGAGGAGATCGAGTGGACCGAGCAGCGCGACGTGTGGTGGTACGACGTCGTGGACCGGGCCTCCGCCGAACACACCCCGCAGCCGCACGGGGCCGAGGATCCGCTGTTCATCCTCTACACCTCGGGCACCACCGGGAAGCCCAAGGGCATCCTGCACACCACCGGCGGCTACCTCACCCAGGCGGCCTACACCCACCGGATGGTCTTCGACATCAAGCCGGAGACGGACGTGTACTGGTGCACCGCCGACGTCGGGTGGGTCACCGGGCACACGTACATCGTCTACGGCCCCCTGCTCAACGGCACCAGCCAGGTCATCTACGAGGGCACCCCGGACTCCCCGCACCGCGGGCGCTTCTGGGAGATCGTGGACAAGTACGGGGTGAGCATCCTCTACACCTCCCCCACCGCGATCCGCACCATGATGAAGTGGGGCGAGCAGATCCCCGGGGAGTACTCCCTGGAGTCCCTGCGCCTGCTGGGCACGGTGGGCGAGGCCATCAACCCGGAGGCCTGGACCTGGTTCCACCGGGTCATCGGCCACGGTCGCTGCCCGATCGTGGACACCTGGTGGCAGACCGAGACCGGCGCCATCATGATCTCCCAGCTGCCCGGGGCCACCGCGGCCAAGCCGGGCTCGGCCCAGCGCGCGCTGCCGGGCATCAGCGCCGAGGTGGTCGACGACTTCGGCCAGCCCCTCGGCGCCGGGGAGTCCGGCCTGCTGGCTCTGACCCACCCGTGGCCCTCGATGCTGCGCACCCTGTGGGGCGATGACCAGCGCTTCCAGGACACGTACTGGTCCCGGTTCGGGGAGCGGACCTACTTCGCCGGGGACGGCGCGCGCCGGGACGAGGACGGGGACATCTGGGTGCTGGGCCGGGTGGACGACGTCATGAACGTCTCCGGGCACCGGCTGTCCACCCCGGAGATCGAATCCGCGCTGGTCTCGCACCCGGCGGTCGCGGAGTCCGCGGTCGTGGGGGCCGCGGATGAGACGACCGGGCAGGCCGTGATCGCCTTCGTGATCCTCTCCGACGCCGCCGCCGAGCAGGACGGGGACCGGGAGGAGCTGGCCGCCCAGATCCGGGCCCACGTGGGCGAGGCGATCTCCCCGATCGCCAAGCCGAAGAAGGTGCTCATCGTCCCGGAGCTGCCCAAGACCCGCTCCGGCAAGATCATGCGCCGGCTGCTCAAGGACGTGGCCGAGGATCGCCCCGTGGGGGACACCTCGACCCTGGCGGATTCCACGGTCATGGACCAGATCACCCGGTTCCTGCGCTCCTGAGCGGCCCCCTGAGCCACCCTGCCCCCTCGGGAGCCGTCGGAAGAGGACAATGGAGCCCATGAGCAAGCCCCTGTACGTCCTGAACGGACCGAACCTGAACCTGCTGGGCACCCGCAACCCGGAGGTCTACGGCACCACCACGCTCGCGGACATCGAGGCCATGGTCCGCGAGCGGGCCGGGGCCTGCGGTCTGGAGGTGGTCTTCCGGCAGACCAACGGGGAGGGGACGCTGGTGGACTGGATCCAGGAGGCCCGCTCCGAGGCCTGCGGGATCCTGCTCAACGCCGCGGCGTACACGCACACCAGCGTGGCGATCCACGACGCCCTGGAGGCAGCGGAGCTGCCGGTGGCGGAGGTGCACCTGTCCAACGTGCACCGGCGCGAGTCCTTCCGCCACCGCAGCTTCGTCTCCCCGCAGGCCGACGTCGTGCTGGCCGGGGCCGGCGCGTGCGGCTACGTGATGGCCGTGGACTGGTTCGCCCAGCACCTGGACCGCTAGCCGGCGTGGCAGGTGCCGGTGCCCACCGGTGCGGACATGGTGCCCAGGGCATCCAGGACGGGGCGCAGCTCCGCCAGGGACAGGGCGTAGCCGGTCTCGCCCTGCTCGGCCTTGGCGAAGATCACCCCGATCACCTGCCCGTCCGAGTTCAGCAGCGGCCCGCCCGAGTTGCCCTGCTGCACGTCCGCGGCCAGCTGGTAGATCTGCCGGGCGGGGGCCCGGTTCCCGTCGGCGTCGCGGGTGCGGGTCTCGCTCAGGCCCTGCACGGTGGCGGTGCGGGAGGCGAAGGGCCCGCCCAGGGGGTAGCCCATGAACTCCACGAGGTCCCCCGCTGCGGCGTCCGGGCCGGTGCTCAGGGCGGCGGCCGGCAGGTCCGGCGCGGAGATCACCGCGAGGTCCGTGGCGGCGTCGTAGTGCACCACCGTGCCTGCGTAGGCGCTGCCGGTGCGGGTCTCCACCGTGGTCTCCTCCACCCCGGCGACGACGTGCGCGTTGGTCACGACCATCCCGGGAGCGACGACGAAGCCCGAGCCGGTCTGGTTCTGCAGGCAGGCCTCGGCGGTGCCGCTGACGCGCACCACCGAGTCCGCCGCGGTGTCCAGCGCCGGGTTCTCGAGAGTCTGGGTCGGGGCGGATTCGGCCGGGAACAGCCGCTCGGACAGCTCGGGGATCCCGGATTGGGCGAGCACCGCGGCACGGGCCCGGGCGATGCCCTCGCGCACCGGATCCGGGGTGAACCCCTCCAGGGAGGTGACCACCCGGGAATCCCCGAGCGCCCGGGTGATGGAAGCCACCCCGAGCTGGCCCACGGAGAAGCTGAGCACCACGATCACCAGGGCGCACGTCGCCACGTTCAGCACGGCCCCGGCCAGCCGCTCGAGGAGCCCCAGGCCGGTGCGGTCGCTCAGCCGGCGCAGGGGCCGGCCGAGGGCCAGTCCCAGGGCCTGCCCGAGGCCGATGAGCCCCACGACGCTGAGCACAGCGACGAGGATGCGCCAGCCGCCGCCGACCATGCTCACCACGAGCGGCGTGAGGTAGAAGGCCGCGACTGCGCCGAGGGCGAACCCGACGACGGAGCCGAGCGTGAGGAAGAAGCCTCGGGAATATCCGCCGATCGCGTACAGGACCATCACCAGGATGAGGATCCAGTCCAGCAGGGTGAGATTCAGGAGCATGGTGCCCTTCCGTTCGGAGGAGGCCCGCGGCGGCGCCGGTGCGGGCCGCCCCCGGGAGAGCCCTGCCATGGTACGCGGACGAGCTGGCAGGGACCTGCCGGGGCTCTGGGAACTCGATGCGCATCCTCGCCGACGACGCGATGCTGTGGCAGTTTCCCGGGGCAGCTTATACAGTGGAAGAAGGCGTTGATTACATCACAGGGTGATCTTCGTCTGCGCGGGAGGCTGGATCTTCCCCTCTGGACGAGAAGCCCTGTGACGAACCCGAAGAGAAGTGAGGAGTGCAATGGACAACGAGATCCTGCGGCGCGCGCCGCTGTTCGCGTCCCTGGACGATGAGGCCTTCGCGGCCCTGACCGAGGAGCTCACGGAGGTGGACCTCTCCCGCGGGGCCACCCTGTTCTACGAGGGTGACCCGGGAGATCAGCTCTACTTCGTGATCTCCGGGAAGATCAAGCTCGGCCGCACCGCCTCGGACGGCCGGGAGAACCTCGTGGCCATCATGGGCCCGGGGGAGATCTTCGGCGAGATGGCCCTGTTCGATCCGGGCCCCCGCTCCACCTCCGCCACCGCGGTCTCCGAGACCCGGCTGGCCGGGGTCAAGCACGCGAGCCTGAAGAAGGCCATGGAGAAGTCCCCGTCCATCTCCGCCCAGGTGCTCCAGGCCCTGGCCCGGCGCCTGCGCCGCACCAACGAGAACCTGGCGGACCTGGTGTTCTCGGATGTTCCGGGGCGCGTGGCCAAGGCCCTGCTGGATCTGGCGGACCGCTTCGGGCGCCCGGCCACGGACGGCATCCTGGTGGCCCACGAGCTCACCCAGGAGGAGCTGGCCCAGCTGGTCGGCGCCTCCCGCGAGACCGTGAACAAGGCCCTGGCCGAGTTCGTGCAGCGCGGCTGGATCCGCCTGGAGGCCCGCGCCGTGGTGATCCTGGACCTGCAGCGCCTGCGCCAGCGCAGCCGCTGAGCCCAGCCCCTCGAGGGCAGTGGGAAGGGGCGGGGCGGCGTCGAGATGATCTCGACGCCGCCCCGCCCCTTCTCTGCTCTCTGCGCGCGGATGCGGCCCCGTGCCGGGCGTAAGAGCCTTGCGGCTCAGACCCCCTTGGCGCGGGGCGCGCATCCGGTGGCCGGCGGCGTGAAGCACAGGGTCAGGGCGCCGTCGCGCCGCTCCAGCTCCGGCTTCTGGGTGTGCACGGTGCGCTTCTTGGTGAGGAAGCCGATCGCGGACTGGGAGCGGGCCAGGGACTCCAGGATGCACAGCACCCCCGGGGTGATCAGCTGCTGCACCGTCAGCCCGCGGGTCTTCTCCTGGCCGATCTCCTCGCCCAGGGCGGTGGAATCCAGATCAGCGACCAGCTGGGCGGCGGTGACCCACCGGCCCCACACCCCGCGGGATTCCAGCAGCCGCGGCTTCTGCCCCACGGGCACGACGGCGGCGAAGTAGTGCGTGTCGTAGCGACGATGGCTGAAGTTGGGGCTCTGCCAGCGGCCGATGGGCTTGAGCAGGTCGGTGCGCAGCTTCAGGCCGCCGCGTTTGAGCCAGTCCACGAAGTCCAGCTCGCGCCCGGTGATCCGCTCCCGGCAGGCCATGGTCTCGCTGGCCTCGGAGTTCTCCACGGTCGCGGTCTCATCCGGTCCGGCCAGCAGCACCCCGACCTCCTGGAAGGTCTCCCGGATCGCGGCCACGACGGCGCAGCGGGCGGGGAGGATCTCCTCGTGCCCGAACTTCTGCGCCCACTGCGTCGGGGTGGGGCCGAACCAGCCGACCGGCTGCTCGTCGGCGGCCGTGGCCGCCCCACCGGGGAAGCCGACCTTGCCCAGCGGCGAGTCCGGGGAGGTGCGGTAGGTGAGGAAGGCCTCCAGACCGTCCGCACCCTCCCGGATCAGCACCACGCATCCGGCGGTGCGCAGGGGGCAGCAGGCCGCGTCGGTCTGCTCCTCCAGCCATGTCTTAGCCGCCGCCGACTCCCGCTCGGACAGGCGCAGGTGGCGCGGGGTGCGCTCCTGCTCCTCGGGGGTGCCGGTCCGGGCGATCACCCGGGGGCTGCGGGTCAGCACATCAGTCGCGGACTTCAACGATCAGTTCCACTTCCACGGGGGCGTCCAGGGGCAGGACGGCCACGCCGACGGCGGAGCGCGCGTGCGCCCCGTCCTCACCGAAGGCCAGTCCGTACAGCTGCGAGGCGCCGTTGAGCACCCCGGCCTGACCCGTGAACTCCGGGGCGGAGCTCACGAATCCGGTGGCCTTCACAACGCGCACGACCCGATCCAGATTCCCGATCGCGGATTTCACCGCGGCCAGGGTGTTCAGCGCGGCTTGCTGGGCCAGCTCCTGGGCGGTCGCGGGATCCACGGTGCCGGGCTCGCCGGAGTCGGAGACCCGGCCGGCGGCCGGCAGCTTCCCGTCGCGCAGCGGCAGCTGCCCGGCGGTGAACACGAAGGATCCGCCGCGTCGGGCGGGAACGTAGGAGGCGACGGGCGCGGCGACCTCCGGCACGGTCAGTCCGTGCTCGGCCAGCCGGGCCTCGACGGCGGAGTCGGCGGCGGCCATCTCAGGCCTCCCTGCGGCGCTTGAAGTAGGCGATGGGGTTGCTCTGCTGCGGGGCGACCATGTTCCCCGCCGGGGCATCCCCCGCGGGGGCGGCGCCGGGCAGCACGGTGACCAGCTCCCAGCCGTCCTCACCCCAGGTGTCGAGGATCTGCTTGGTCGCGTGAATCATCAGGGGCACGGTGGCGTATTCCCATTTCTCCATGCGCCCCAGCGTAGCCGCGCGGGCCCGGGCGGGCCATTCCCCGCCGCAGGCCGGTCGACGACTCTCCGCGACGAGTCCCCGAGACCTGCCCCGGCTCTTCCAGGCGGCCGGGTGCGCTGCCCCACGTGCGACGGCGTCGGGACCCCGGGACGGCACAGGGTCTGCTTGTATGCTGTGCCCATGGCTTCATCCACGAGATCCACCCGGCGTCGGGATCGCCGCGAGCGGCGCAGGCCCAGCGACCTCCTGCAGTTCATCGCGCTGAGCATCGTCGCGGGCTTCGTCACGGCCGGCCTGCTGATCCCGCCGGCCGCGGCCGCCGGGCTGACGGCCAACGCCTCGATCAACTGGTTCAAGGGCCTGCCGGATGACCTGCAGGAGGGGCCGCTGTCCCAGCCCTCCACGATCCTCGCCAGCGACGGCTCGGAGATCACCAAGTTCTTCTCCGAGAACCGCGACGAGGTGCCGCTGGATCAGATCTCCCAGCACATGATCGACGCGCAGCTGTCCATCGAGGACAACGACTTCTACGACCACGGCGGCGTGGACGGGATGGGCATCGCCCGCGCGATCCTGAACAACATCGTCAACCCGGGCAAGCGCCAGGGCGCCTCGACCATCACCCAGCAGTACGTGAACAACCTGCTGATCGACTCCGCGGTGCAGAACGGCGGGGACCCGACGGCCACGCTGGGCGCCAACAAGGGGATGATGGACAAGATCAAGGAGATGAAGCTGGCCATCTCCATGGAGCAGAACAAGTCCAAGGACCAGATCCTCAACGGGTACCTGAACATCGTCAACTACGGCGGCTCCAACTACGGGGTCCAGGCCGCGGCGAAGTACTACTGGGGGATCGACGCCAAGGATCTGAACATCCAGCAGTCCGCGACCCTGGCGGGCATGGTGCAGTCCCCGGTGCTCTACGACCCGGCGACCAACCCGGAATCCTCCAAGAAGCGACGCAACATCGTGCTGGGCACGATGCTGCGGGACAAGAAGATCACCGAGGACCAGTACGACAAAGCCATCGACTCGGGTCTGGACCTGGACATCCACCCCACCGATTCCGGGTGCACCGTGGCGAAGAAGGACTCGCAGTACTTCTGCTCCTACGTGCAGAACGCCATCGCCCTGGAGGAGTCCCTGGGCACGACCCCGGAGGAGCGGGCCGCGAAGCTCAACCGCGGCGGGCTGACCATCAAGACCACCCTGGATCCGAAGGCGCAGTCCAAGGCCCAGGATGCCGTGGAGGGCACCCAGCCCACGGACTCCAACCCGGACAACGTGAACACCTCGCTGGTCTCCGTGCAACCGGGCACGGGCAACATCCGCTCGATGGCCCAGAACTCGCACTACTCGAATGAGCAGGGCGCGGAGAACACCATCTACAACTACAACGCGGATGAGCTGATGGGCGGCACGCAGGGCTACGCCCCCGGGTCCACCTTCAAGCCGTTCACCCTGACCGAGTGGATCAAGGAGGGCAACGGCGTCAACGCCACGGTGGACGCCTCCCCGCTGAGCTACCCGGCCGGGACCCTGTGGCACACGCCGTGCTTGGACTCGAAGACGAGTCCGAACCCGGGCACCTCCGTCTGGTCTTTCCAGAACGCGACGCCGGGATACAACTGGGCCGGGCAGAGCGTGAACTTCGGCATCTACAACTCCATCAACTCCAACCTCTTCGCCACGGCCCGGTACCTGAACCTGTGCGCCATCGGCGATGTGGCCGGGGACCTGGGGGCTGTGAACGGGGTGACCGGGGATCACATGCACCCGGAGAAGGGCATCGCCCAGCTGATCGGCACCCAGCCGGTCCCGCCGCTGTTCATGGCCAACGCCTTCGCGACCTTCGCCTCGGAGGGCATGTACTGCAAGCCGCGCGCCATCGACTCCATCACGGACCGCAACGGCAAGGCCGTGGACGTTCCGGGCACCCAGTGCACCCGCAAACTGGACAAGGACGTGGCCCGCGGGGTGAGCTACGTGCTGAAGAACGTGCTGACCCAGGGCTCGGGCTACCAGCGCGGCATCGGCCTGGAGAACGCCTCCGCGGCCAAGACGGGGACCACGGATGACTCCACCCAGACCTGGATGGTGGGCTACACCTCCGGGCTGGCGACGGCCTCGTGGGTCGGCAACAACGACCTCGGCGGTCGCTCCCTGAACGGGCTGAGCATCGGCGGGCAGTCCAAGAGCTACGTGGACGGCGCGACCTTCGCCGGCGCCCAGTGGCAGTGGTACATGAACCAGGTCAAGAACGACTACGAGCACAAGACCTTCACGGACCCCTCCGCGAAGGTCATGGGCACGCAGATCGTCTCCAAGCTGCCCTGATGAGCTCGACGGCGCGCCCGGCGGCCTTCGGTCCCCTCGCTCCCCCGCACTCCTCCGTCCGCAGGCTGGTGCGCGGCGCGGGGATCGCGGCGGGGGCCGCGGCGGGACTGGGGGCCGCCGCGCTGCTGTACGGGCGGTTCGTGGAGCTGAACCGCTTCACGGTGCGCCGAGAGAGCCTGGCGGTGCTGCCGCCGGGTTCCCCGGACCTGCGGGTGCTGCACCTGTCGGATCTGCACATGATCCCGGGGCAGCGGCGGAAGATCGAGTTCGTGCGGTCCCTGACCGGGCTGGCCCCGGATCTGGTGGTGAGCACCGGGGACAACTTCTCCCACCCCGAAGCCCTGGACCCGCTGCTGGAGGCCCTGGACCCGCTGCTGGATCTGCCCGGGGTGTACGTGCCGGGGTCGAACTGCTACTTCGCCCCGCAGCTGAAGAACCCGGCCCGGTACCTGTGGAAGGACACCTCGGCGGAGTCCGCGGCCAAGGCGGCCGCGGCGGGCGGGCACCCGGCGAGCCTGGCCGAGGGCCAGGTCTCAGCCTCCGGCGGTGCCCGCCGGGTGCTGCCCTTCCGGCGGATGCACGAGCACTTCGACGCCCGCGGGTGGACAGGGCTGGTGAACCGCACGGATTCCCTGACCGTGCGCGGGGTGCGCCTGGACTTCTCCGGGGTGGATGACCCGCACCTGGGCTACGACGAGCATCCCGGCTTCGCCCCGCAGGCCTACGCGCGGGACCCGCAGCGGCCTTCCCTGCGGGTGGGGGTGCTGCACGCCCCGTACCAGCGGTGCCTGGAGCGCTTCGCCGAGGACGGGGCCGAGGTGGTCTTCGCCGGGCACACCCACGGTGGGCAGATCTGCCTGCCGGGCGGGCGCGCGGTGGTCTCCAACTGCGACCTGGAGCCGGCCCGGGCCAAGGGCATCTCCTACCAGCGGGGGATCATGCCGGTGCAGGTCTCCGCGGGGCTGGGCACCTCCCGCTTCGCCCCGGTGCGCCTGTTCTGCCCGCCGGAGGCCGTCCTGGTGACCCTCACGGCCGCACGCGCTGAGCCGCCGTCCTCCCCCTCCTCGCAGCTGCCATGGCTCATGTCACAGGTGGGGATCCGCGGGCGTAGGGTGGAACGGTGCCTCTTCGCCTCCCGCTGACCCGCCGCTCTCCCGCCGATGAGCTGTTCGCCGAGTACCTGGCGCCCATGCGGGGCAGGCTGCGGGCCGGCATCGTCGTCGCGGTGCTGGGCGGGGCCATGGCCCTGGCCATCCCGCAGGCCCTGCGCTGGCTCGTGGACACCGTCCTGGCCCCCGGGGCCACCCCCGCCCGCGTGTGGGAGTCCGCCGGTGTCATCGCGGTGCTCGGGCTGGCCCAGGTGCTCTTCCAGTGGCTGCGCCGTCGCCTCCTGCTGGAGCCCTCCACCCGCCTGGAGATGGACATGCGGGAGCGGCTGTTCGACCACCTCCTGCGCCTGCCCGTCGGCTTCCACGACCGCTGGCCCTCCGGTCAGCTGCTCTCCCGCTCCATGTCCGACCTCGGGCTGTGCCGACGCTGGGTGGCCTTCGGCATCAGCCAGACCGGGCAGACCAGCACCATGGTCGTCTTCGGCCTGCTGCTCATGGTCGCGAACTCCTGGCAGCTCGCCCTGATCTACCTGATCGCCGTCGGCCCGGTGCTCTGGGTCATCGTGCGCACCCTGCCCCGCACCCGCGAGCTGACCCGCGCCACCCAGCAGCAGGCCGGGGACCTGGCCACCGACGTCGAGGAGTCCGTGCACGGGATCCGGGTGCTCAAGGCCCTGGGTCGCGGGGAGCACGCCCTGGGGGAGTTCTCCGAGAAGGCCGCCTGGCTGCGCGACACCGAGGTGACCCGCAGCCGCGTCTTCTCCGGGCTGAGTGCCCGGATCTGGCTGATCCCGGAGATCGTGATGGCCGCATGCCTGCTGATCGCCGGGTTCCTGGTGGCCGCGGGCGCCCTCAGCACCGGGGCGGTGGTCGCGTTCTTCGCCACCGCGGTGCTCGTCTCCACGCGGCTGCGCGACGCCGGGATGCTGCTGAACATGTACCAGTCCGCCCTGGTCGCCCGGGAGCGTCACCAGCAGATCATCGCCCAGACCGGCACCGAGGCCGTGCCGATCACCGGGGCCACCCACCCGGTCCGACCCCGCGGCGCCGGGGCCGGCTCCGTCGGGGCGGGCTCCCCCGGAGACGAGCCCTCCGGGGCGGATTCCGCGGGGGCGGAGTCCTCCGGGGCCGCGGTGAGCCTGGAGGGGGTCGGCTTCTCCTACCCGGACGAGGCCGGGGCGGAGGCGCCCGTGCTGCGCGGGGTGGATCTGCGGCTGCGCCCCGGGGAGACCGTCGCCCTGGTCGGGGCCACCGGCTCCGGCAAATCCACACTGCTGATGCTGCTGCCGCGGCTGTACGAGGCCGACGCCGGGCGGATCCTGCTGGACGGGCGGGACGCGGCCGAGCTGTCCCTGGACGAGCTGCGCGGGCAGATCGCCGTCGCCTTCGAGGAGCCGACCCTGTTCTCCGCCTCGGTGCGCCAGAACGTGCTCATGGGGGTCCCGGACGTCGTCGGACCCGATGGCCAGCCCGTGCCCGATGAGCTGCTGGACGCGGACCAGGCGGCCCGGCGGGAGCAGATCCTGACCACCGCGCTGCGGGCGGCGGCCGCGGAGTTCGCGTGGGAGCTGCCCGACGGGGTGGACACCCAGATCGGGGAGGAGGGGCTGAGCCTGTCCGGCGGGCAGCGTCAGCGCCTGGCCCTGGCCCGCGCGATCGCCGCCGATCCCCGGCTGATGCTGCTGGATGATCCGCTCTCCGCGCTGGACACCCGCACCGAGGCCGCCGTCGTGGACAACCTGCGTCGGGTGCTCACCGGGACCACGACCCTGCTCACCGCGCACCGACCCTCCACCGTGGCGCTGGCGGATCGGGTGGCCCTGCTGCGCGACGGGCGGATCGCGGCGGTGGGCACGCACCGCGAGCTGCTGGCCCTGCCCGAGTACCGGTACGTGATGAGCGCGGAGGAGGCCACCCGTGGCTGAGCGGACGACGTCGCCGGTGGGTGTGGCCGGTGAGGACGCGGTGCGCCTGGATGCGCGCCAGCGCCGGGCGGTGCGCCGGCGCAGCTTCCGGCTGCTGGCCTCGATGCTGCGCCCGGTGGCCTGGCCCGCGCTGGGCACCCTGCTGCTGGTGGTCATCGCGGACGGGCTGGGGTCGCTGGGCCCGGCGATCACCGGCTGGGGGATCGACGTCGGCTTCCCGCAGCTGCAGGCCGGGAACCCGTGGCCGCTGGTGTGGCTGACGCTGGCCTTCGCCGGGTCGGTGGGGATCTCCGCGCTGACGATCTACCTGAACGTGCTGATCACCGCGAGGATCTCCCAGCGGGTGCTCTACGACCTGCGCCGACGCACCTTCCGGCACGTGCAGCGGCTGAGCCTGGAGTTCCACGAGAAGTACACCTCCGGGCGGGTGATCTCGCGGCTGACCTCGGACCTGGAGGCGATGCGGGAGTTCCTGGATTCGGGGCTGTCCGCGATGGCCTCCTCGCTGATGTCCATGGTCATGATGAGCGTGCTGGTGGTGCTGCTGGATTGGCGCACGGCCCTGGTGATCCTGGTGGCGATGGTGCCGATGGTCGCGCTGACCCTGTGGTTCCGCCGCGCCTCGGAGGTGCGCTACCGGGCGCAGCGGGTGGCCTCGGCCCGGCTGGTGAGCCGCTTCACCGAGACGATGACGGGCATCCGCGCGGTGATGGCCTTCCGGAATCAGCCGCGGGTGCGCCGGGAGTACCTGGAGCAGGCCGACGACTACCGCGTGCAGAATCTGCGCTCCGTGCAGATCTTCGGGCTGTACATGCCGGGGGTCATGCTGATCGCCAACATGACGGTGGCGGTGGTGCTGCTGTTCGGCGGGTTCAACGTGCTGCACGGGACCCTGGCGGTGGGGACCCTGCTGTCCCTGGTGCTGTACACGCAGCGGATCTTCATGCCGATCATGGAGCTGTCCAACTTCTACAACACCCTGCAGTCCGCGGCTTCGGCCCTGGAGAAGGTCTCGGGGCTGCTGGAGGAGCAGCCGAGCGTGGCCGAGCCGAGCGACCCGCTGCCGCCCGGAGGCGGAGCCGAAGGCCGGGGCGCGGCGTCGGCGGCCGGAGGCCGGGGCGCGGCGTCGGCGGCCGGAGGCCGGGGCGCTGCGGTTTCGGGGGCTGACCGCCGGGACGCGGCGGTGTCCGAGGCTGCCTCATCCCGGGGTGCCCTGCGCTTCGACGGCGTGGAGTTCAGCTACTCCCCCGACGCCGAGCGGCCGACCCTGGAGCGGCTGGACCTGGTGATCCCGGCGGGGCAGAAGGTCGCCCTGGTGGGGCGCACCGGTGCCGGGAAGTCCACGGTGGCCAAGCTCGTGGCCCGGTTCTACGACCCCACCCGCGGGACGATCACCCTGGACGGGGTGGATCTGCGCCGGCTGCGCGATGAGGACCTGCGCGGGCAGATCGTCATGGTCACGCAGGAGGCATTCCTGTTCTCGGGCACGGTGGCGCAGAACATCGCCCTGGGCCGCCCCGGCGCGACGCGGGCGGAGATCGAGGAGGCGGCCCGCGCGGTGGGGGCCGACGAGTTCATCCGGGCCCTGCCGGAGGGGTACGACACGGACCTGCAGCAGCGGGGCGGGCGAGTCTCGGCGGGCCAGCGGCAGCTGCTCTCCTTCGCCCGGGCCTTCCTGGCGGATCCGGCGGTGCTGATCCTGGACGAGGCCACGGCCTCCCTGGATCTGCCCTCGGAGCGCCAGGTGCAGCGGGGCCTGGACCGGCTGCTGGGCGGACGCACGGCCCTGGTGATCGCGCACCGACTCTCCACGATCCTGGACGCGGACCGCGTGCTGGTGGTCGACGCCGGCCGAGTGATCGAGGACGGCTCCCCGACCGAGCTGATCGCCGCCGGCGGCACCTTCGCCCGCATGAACGCGGCCTGGGAGGAATCCCAGAGCTGAATCCCCCTACCGCGCCGCGCGCAAGCACACCGCGCCGACCACGCAGCCTGCCCCGCCCGGCGCAAGCACACCGCCCCGCCCCGTCCGAACACACCGCCCCATCCGCCCGGTCCATCCCGACCCGCCACTGAATCTTCAGTCCGCACCATCTGACACTGGTGATCGGCAAAACCTGAATATTCAGTCAACGTCCCCACGACTGAAGATTCAACTCGAACCATCGGCAGTGATGCTCAGCGAAAGCTGAATATTCAGGAAGCGCAGCCTGGGTTGAATATTCAGCTTTTCCCAACGCTCTTGACCCCATGGCACGGCCTGAATACTCAGGCTCCGCGGTGGGCAACGATCCCCATTCGCGCCGTCATCCACAGTTCGCCGGCCACCCCTCCGCACACCACCACCCACTGTCTGCCGAGATCATCCACCCCCTCCCCAGATCATCTACCTCCCAGATCCACTGGCCGTGAAGCTGAACGATCACTGAATATTCAGGCCTCATCATCAGGGCTGATGGTCGACAAAAGCTGAATATTCAGGCCACATCGTGAGCACAGGTGATCCCTGAATAATGGATATTCAGATAACGCCCCCACAACTGAAGATTCAGCACGGACCATCGGCAGTGGTGCTCGGGGAAAGCTGAATATTCAGGAAGCGCGGCCGGAGCTGAATATTCAGCTTTTCCCAACACCCATGGGTCCAGGGCGCGGCCTGAATCTTCAGCCCATGCACGTCACGTGGGCCCGTGGACCTCTGCTCGATCCCCGACTCCCACCCCCGTGGGCCATCCTGCCCTCCAAGTTATCCACAGGGAGCCGCCGCGGTCTGGGCACGTGGCAGATGATGCGCCAGACTCCTCGCATGGACCACAGCCACGACCTCGACCCCATGACCGACCCCCGCACGCATACCAACACCGCGATGGACACCCACACACACGCCGGCGTCGAGAACGGCATCGGCGCGGATGACGGCATCGAGTATGACGACCTCGAGGCTCCCGAGATGGAGGATCTGCTCGATCAGGACGACCTCTTCGACTACGAGGATCCGCTGGATGCCCGGGACGACTTCACCCGGAGGCCCCCACCGGATGAGCTCGCACCCGCGGAGCAGCAGGCCTGGACGCTGTGGCTGCGAGCGCACGCGCTGCTCGAGGCGCGCTTCACCCAGGCGTGTGCCGGCAGCGCGGGCATCTCCCTGCCGGAGGCCACCGTCCTGCTGCTGGTGGGCCAGTATCGAGGTCGTCGCCGCCGGGCCCAGATCGTGGAGATCACCGGATGGTCCGAATCCCGCACCAGCCACCTGCTGCGGCGGATGGAGCGGGCCGATCTGGTGGTCACGGTGCGCGACTGGTGCGGGACGATGGTCGAACTCACCCGTCACGGCTGGGAGGTCCACCACCAGGTGCGGCCAGAGCACAGCGAGGTCCTGCGCTCCTCGCTGCTGTGGCCCATCGAGCGCAGCGGCCACCGGCTGACCCCGGCACTGGCGGCGATCGTGGACCGCCTGGATCCCGTCTACCCCTCCGAGTGGTGAGCGGGACAGGACCGGGTTTGCCGGGGCGCGGAGGGTTCGCTATCCTGGAGAGGTTGCTTGACGGCCTCGAAGGCTTCGAGCGGCAGACCACGGGATGTGGCGCAGGTTGGTAGCGCGCGTCGTTCGGGACGACGAGGTCGCAGGTTCAAATCCTGTCATCCCGACCATTGAGAAGGCCCCGGCATCGCAACGCGATGCCGGGGCCTTCGCCACGTCCGACGGTCGACCGGCGGATCAGCCGCGCTCGGCCCGGGCCTGACGCTGGTCCCGCACCCCGACGAGCCCGGCCAGCACCACGATCACCGCAATCAGGCCGAAGCCCACCGCCACCGCCATGTTCCAGTCCGTGCGGGCCAGCACCGAGAACGCCACACCGGTGATCGCAGCGATCCCGATGGAGGTGCCCACCCGCTGCCCGGTCTGCAGCACCCCGCCGGCCGCCCCGGCGTAGCGCACCGGGACGTCCGCGAGCGTCAGCGTCTGGTTGGGGCTGACCACCAGGCCCTGCCCCACTCCCACGAACACCATGGTGCCCAGCAGGAACCACTCGCTGAGCCCCACGCTCTCCCGCAGCACCACGACGCCGATGCTCAGCAGGATCCCGGTCAGCACCAGGCCGATCCCCCACAGCACCATCGGGCGCCCCACCTGCACGACCTTCCGCCCCGCCAGCGGCGCGGTGATCGCGCTGGCCAGGGCCGAGGGCAGGCCGATGAACCCGGCCGCGAGCGCGGTGTGGCCCATCCCCTCCTGCATGTACAGGGCGATCAGCACCCACACGCTGGTCATCCCCACGAAGTACAGGGCGATCAGCAGGGAGCCGTTGGCGAAGGAGCGGGTGCGGAACAGCCCCATGTCCACCATCGGCTCACCACCCCGGGCGGAGTAGCGCCGCTCCCAGCGCACCCACGCGACCAGCAGCGCCGCCGCCACCGGCAGCGCGATCCACACCCACGCCCCGGCCGAGGACTCCACGAAGGGCAGCATGACCAGGAAGATCGCCACGCCGAACAGTCCCAGCCCCACCGGGTCCAGATCCACCCGACGACGCCCGGAGGCACCGGCCCCGCCGGCCCCGTTGCGGCGCACCACGGGCAGGGATGAGGTCGACGTCGAGTGCTCCTCGGGCACCGGCTCCCACGCCGAGGCCGGCAGGAACGGCTTGGCCGCGATCAGCGCGACCAGGCAGATCGGCACGTTGACCAGCAGGGAGGCCCGCCACCCGGCGCCCGCGCCGAGCACGCTGATCAGCAGCCCGCCCAGCACCGGCCCGATCGCGACGGAGACCCCCACGATCCCGCCGAAGATCCCGAAGGCCCGGCCGCGCTGGGTCCCGGAGAAGTACTGCTGCATCAGCCCGATCACCTGCGGGTTCAGCAGCCCCGACCCCAGGCCCATGACCACCCGCGCCAGGTTCAGCACCAGCGGGGTCGGGGCCAGCCCCGCCACCAGGGACCCCGCGCCGAACAGCACGACCCCGGCGATGAACAGCTTCGCCCGCCCGAACACGTCCCCGGCCCGGCCCGCGGCCACCAGCACGACGCCGAAGGCCAGGGCGTACCCGGAGAGCACCCACTGCAGCGCGGAGCTGCTCGCCCCGATGTCGGCCTGCACGGACGGCAGGATCACGTTGACAATCGAGACGCTGAGCAGGGACATGAACAGCGGCACCAGGGTCAGGGTGAGCAGGCGCCGCTGGGTCGGGTCGAAGGCGGTGTCGCCGGTGCGGGTTTCGCTGGGCATGGAACTCCTGTCGTGCGGGGCGGGGATTCGGGCAGACTGGTGGATGGAACCACGCCGGGCCCGCTTTTCTTCCGGGGCCGCCTCCCGCGGCCCGCGGGCGAGCCCGCGCATCGACCCACGTCAGGAGCATCATGCCCATCACCACCAAGGCCCTGCAGAAGACCGGACCGGATCAGCCCTTCCGCGTCGTGCAGATCCGGCGGCGCGACCCCCGCCCGGACGACGTCGTCATCGACATCAAGGCGGCCGGCATCTGCCACAGCGACATCCACACGATCCGCAACGAGTGGGGCGAGGCGCACTTCCCGCTGACCGTCGGCCACGAGATCGCCGGGGTCGTGGAGGCCGTCGGGGAGAACGTCACGAAGTACCGGGTCGGGGACCGCGTGGGCGTGGGCTGCCTGGTGAACTCCTGCGGCGAGTGCGAGGAGTGTCGGGACGGGCAGGAGCAGAACTGCCTCAACGGCGCCGTCGGCACCTACAACTCCGAGGACGTGGACGGGACCATCACCCAGGGCGGGTACGCCCAGAAGGTCGTGGTCAACGAGCGCTTCGTCCTGCGCATCCCGGACGCCCTGGACTTCGACGTCGCAGCACCCCTGCTGTGCGCGGGCATCACCACCTACTCCCCGCTGGCCACCTGGGAGGCGGCCGAGGGCAAGAAGGTGGCCGTGCTGGGCCTGGGCGGTCTGGGCCACATGGGTGTGCAGATCGCCGCGGCCAAGGGCGCGGAGGTCACCGTGCTCTCCCGGAGCCTGAAGAAGGAGCAGGAGGCGAAGGACCTGGGGGCGGCGCGCACCCTGGCGACCACCGAGGACGGGTTCTTCCGGGATCACCGCGGGGAGTTCGACATCATCCTGAACACCATCTCCGCGGACATCCCCGTGGACGACTACCTCGGGCTGCTCAAGCCGCGCGGGGTCATGGCCGTGGTGGGACTGCCGCCGCAGGCCCAGCCCCTGCACTTCGGGGCGCTGATCGGCGGGCGCAAGGCCCTGGCCGGGTCCAACATCGGCGGCATCCCGGAGACCCAGCAGATGCTGGACTTCTGCGCCGAGCACGGCTTCGGCGCGGTGATCGAGAAGGTCTCCGTGGACGAGGTGGACGAGGCCTACGACCGGGTGGTGGCCGGGGACGTGAAGTTCCGCTGCGTCATCGACGTCTCGACCTTCGACGACGCCGAGGTCCAGGCCTGAGCCCATGGGATCCGAAGGCCGCGAATTCGACGTGATCGTCCTCGGCGGCGGCCCGGTCGGGGAGAACGCCGCCGAGCACGCGGTGCGCGGCACCGACGGCAGCGCCGCCCTGGTGGAGGCCGAGCGCTTCGGCGGGGAGTGCTCGTACTGGGCCTGCATGCCGTCCAAGGCGCTGCTGCGCCCCGTGGACGTCGTCGACGCCGCCGACCACCTGCAGGGGGTGGCCGGGCCGGTGGCCCTGGACCGGGAGCAGCTGCTGGCCCGGCGCGACGCCTGGACCTCCCACTACGACGACGCCGGGCAGTTGGACTGGGCCCGCTCGGCCGGGCTGACCCCCGTGCGCGGCCGCGGACGGATCACCGGGCAGCGCGAGGTCACCGTGACCGGTCCCGGCGGTGCCCGCACGGTGCTGCGGGCCCGACAGGCCGTGGTGATCGCCACCGGCAGCGTCCCCGTCGTGCCCGAGGAGCTCGCTCCGGTGCGCCCGTGGAGCACCCGGGATGCGACCGGGGTGCGCACGGTGCCGGCCCGCCTGGGGATCGTGGGCGGAGGGGCCGCCGCGGTGGAGGCCGCCCGCTGGATGCGGGCCCTGGGCAGCGAGATCACGCTGATCGTGCGCGGGCCGCGCCTGCTCGCCGACGCCGAGCCGTTCATCGGGGAGGCCGTGGCCCGGGGATTGGAGCAGGAGGGCGTGCGGGTCCTGCTGCGGACCCGCGTGCTCAGCGCCTCCCGCTCCGAGACCGCACCGGACGACGCGCCGGACGCGACACCGGAGACCGCCCCGCTGGGCGCGCCCCACGGCGGACCCGTGCGGCTGCGCCTGGCCCGAGTCGAGCAGGACCAGGAGGCCCCCGGGGAGACGTCCCCGCGGACCGGGGCGGAGCTGGTGGTGGACGAGGTGCTGGCCGCGACCGGGCGACGCCCGGCCCTGGAGGACCTCGGGCTGGAGAGCATCGGGGTCAGCGCGGAGCAGTTCACCGCCCATGCCCACGGCGGTCCGGGCTCCCCGCTGCCGGACTGGCTCTACGCCGTCGGCGACGCCTCCGGGGAGGCCCCGCTGACCCACTGGGGCAAGTACCGGGCGCGCCTGGTCGGCGCCTCGGTGCGGACCGCGGCCCGGGGCGAGGACCCGTGGGCCGTGTTCGATCCGCACCGGGACGGGGCCGCCGCGGCCCCCGTGCCCCAGGTGGTCTTCTCCCGCCCGCAGGCGGCCTGGACCGGACTGAGCACCGCCCAGGCCCGCGAGCGCGGGATCGCGGTGCACGTGCGGCGGGTCCCGTACACGGCGGCGGCCGGGGCCGCCCTGCTGCGCGACGACGCCGAGGGCACGGTGCAGCTGCTCAGCCGCGCCGAGGACGATGTCCTGCTCGGCGCCGCCTTCCTCGGCCCCGAGGTGCAGGAGCTGGTGCACGCCGCGACCGTCGCGATCACCGGGGGCCTGACCCTGCGGGCCCTTGCGCACGCGGTGCCCTGCTACCCCACGGCCTCGGAGGTGTGGCTGCGGGCGCTGGAGGCCGAGCCCGCGCGCGGATAGCACCGGGGTCGCCCGCTCGTCGAGCCCTCGGGACACGCGGCGCCATCTGCGCACACGCGGGGACACACGGCTTGGCCGGCGGGGGCGGACGGGACTGAGATGGCACCCGTGGACGGGATGGACCGCCCACCGCTGATCCGTCCCCACCCGGAAAGACCCCGTATGCCCGCCCGCACCCCCCTGTCCCGTCGCACGCTGCTGCGCTTCGCCGCCGGATCCCTGGCCCTCGCGCCGATCCTGGCCGCCTGCGGGACCTCCCAGGCCCGGGACCGGGGCACCGAGGAGCTGGCCGTGGGCTTCCCCGAGGACTCCGAGAACTGGGACCCGCACCAGCCGCCCTACACGGTCTCGCGCACCATCGCCCGGCAGATCACCGACACCCTCGTGGACCAGGACCCGGACACCGGGGACATCGTGCCCTACCTGGCCCGCCGGTGGGAGGTCTCCGAGGACGGCTCCCGCTTCACCTTCCACCTGCGCGATGACGTCACCTTCTCCGACGGCACGGCCTTCACCTCAACGAGCGTGAAGAACAACTTCGACCGGATCATCCGGCTGGGCTCCCTGTCCTACATCGGGGCCAGCCACCTGCGCGGCTACCAGCGCACCGAGACCCCGGATGCCCACACCGCCGTCGTCGTCTACGACGGGCCCAACGCCCAGTTCCTGCAGGCCGCGACCACCCAGACCCTCGGGATGCTCGCGGACGCGACCCTGGGCAAGGGCCCCAAGGACGTGGCCCGCGGGGACGTCATCGGCTCCGGGCCGTACGTGTTCAGCGAGTACCGGCAGGGCCAGTACGTGCTGCTGACCCGCCGGGAGGACTACGCCTGGGGCTCGGATGCCCGACGCAACAAGGGACCGGCCCGCTTCCGCACGGTGCGCGCCCAGTTCATCCCGGACCCCACGACCCTGGCCGGGGCGGTGACCTCCGGGCAGGTGGACATCGGCACCATGCTGGACGTGTCCACCCTCGCCGGGATCAAGACGGCGGACCTGCACCTGTCCCAGGTCCCCGGCAAGGGCATCTCCACCCCGCTGATCCCCTTCATCTACCGCCCGATCTTCCAGGACGCGCACGTGCGCCGGGCCATCAACGCGGCCACGGACCGCCAGGAGATCGCGGACCGGATCTACCAGGGCAACGCCAAGGCCGCCACGGGCCTGCTCACCGCCGCGACCCCCGGCTCCGCGGACCTGTCCGATCTGCTGCGCCACGACCCGGACCGGGCGGTGGCCGAGCTGGAGCAGGCCGGGTACACCCGGGTGGATGCAGACGGCTACCGGCACCACGAGGACACCGGGGAGCCGCTGACGATCGTGTTCATGTACACCGGCTCCGGGACCACCAAGGAGCAGATGCTGCAGCTGCTGCAGAACCAGTGGAAGAAGGTCGGCATCCGCTTCGACCTGCAGCCGCGCACCGAGGCGCAGCTGAGCGACTATACCCTCTACGACGCCCCCTACGACCTGTCCACCTGGTCCCAGGGCCGGGCGGACCCGGACGTGCTGCGGGTGGTGTACTCCTCCTTCTACGAGAACCAGTCCTTCTTCTTCGGCCACCCGATCAAGGAGGTGGACGAGGCGCTGCTGAAGCTGCAGTCCACAACGGACCCCGCGAAGCGCCAGCAGGCCAGCGAGGATGCGCAGCGGCTGCTGCTGGAGGGCGGGTACTCCTTCCCGCTGGTGGACGCCTACACCTCCACGGCCGCCTCGATGCGCCTGACCGGGATCCCGCTGGATGCGGAGAACAAGCTGGTGGCCGCCGACGTCGCCCTGTCCGGGTGAGCCCGGCCCCGCTGAACCGACCGCATCCGCCCTTCCCGCCCGCCACCTGCCCAGGAGTCCCGCCGTGACCCGTTACGTCCTGCGCCGCCTCGCGCACGCGCTGATCGTGCTGTGGGGTGCGATCACCCTGTCCTTCCTCATCGTCCAAGCCACCCCCGGGGATCCGGCCCGCCTGCTGATGGCCGGCTCCGACGCGGGGGACGCCGGGGCGGCCGACGACGCCCAGCTGGCCCAGCTGCGCCACGAGATGGGCCTGGACCAGCCGCTGCTGGCCCAGTACTTCGGATACCTGTGGCGGGTGGTGACCCTGGACTGGGGCACCGCCTACTCCAAGCAGCGCCAGCCCGTGCTGGAGGTGATCCGGGACGGGCTGGGGTCCACGGTGCAGCTGGGGCTGGCGAGCCTGCTGATCATGGTGGTGCTCGGCGTCGTGTTCGCCCTGGGCTCGGTGCTGCTGCCGAACCGCTTCCTGCGCTCGGTCTTCGAGGGCTTCACCGTCCTGGGCATCGCGGTGCCCAGCTTCGTCATGGCGATCCTGCTGCTGCAGATCTTCGCGTTCCGGCTGGGCTGGTTCCCGGCGTTCGGGGCCGGCGGCCTGGACTCGCTGATCCTGCCGGCGGTGACCATCGCCCTGCTGGGGGCCGGGACCCTGTCCCAGGTCTACGCCCGCAGCATCCGGGAGGTCCGGGCCCAGGAGCACGTGCAGGTGGCCCGCGTGCGGGGCCTGGCCCCGCGCAAGGTCGTCACCCGGCACGTGCTGCGCCAGGCCAGCCTGCCCGTGTACACGATCGTCGGGATGCTCGTGGGCGGGGTGGTCTCCGGGGCGGCGATCATCGAGACGATCTTCGGCCGCCCCGGCATCGGCAACCTCTACGTCGCGGCGGTGCAGGGCCGGGACTTCCCGCTGATCCAGGCGCTGATCGTGCTCACCGGCGGCCTGTACGTGCTGGTGACCCTGATCGTGGACCTCACCTACCCCCTGATCGACCCGCGGGTGGCCTCCCCCGTGGCCGGAAGGAGCCGAGCATGAGCTCGACGGACATCACCTCCTCCCCCGCCGCGGCGGGCGCCCCCGACGCCGAGCGGCCCGGGCCCCCGCTCTCCGACGCCCGGACGCGGGCCCGTCGCCCCGGGGCCCGGACGGGTGCGGCCCTGCTGCGCCGCCCCGGCACCGTGCTGGCCGGGCTGTTCGTGCTGCTGATGATCGGCTGGGTGCTCTTCCCGGGGCTGTTCGCCACCGCCGACCCGACGGAGATCGTCGGGGACTCCCTGGCCGCCCCGAGCTGGCAGCACTGGTTCGGCACGGATCTGAACGGGCGGGACGTGTACTCCCGGGTGGTCTACGGCGCCCGGGTCTCCCTGCGCGCCGGGGTCCTGGCGATCACGATCTCCCTGGTGGTCGGGGGCCTGCTGGGCATGCTCGCCGGGTCCGTGGGCGGCTGGGTGGATGCGGTGATCTCCCGGTCCGTGGAGGTCATCGTCTCCATCCCCGGGCTGCTGCTGTCCCTCGCGCTGATCTCCGTGCTGGGCTTCGGGGTCACCAAGGTCGCCATCGCGGTGGGCATCTCCGGGATCCCCGGATTCGTGCGCATCGCCCGGGCCGAGACCCTGCGCGTGAGCGCGATGCCGTACATGGACGCGGCCCGCACCAGCGGCACCCGCCGCTTCCTCGGCCTGTTCAGCCACGTGGTGCCCAACGCGGCCGGGCCGGTCGCGGTGGTCGCCGGGATCGACCTGGGCGGGGCGATCCTGTCGATCGCCGCCCTGAGCTTCCTCGGCTTCGGGGCGGTGCCGCCCACCGCGGAGTGGGGCTCGCAGATCAACGAGGGCCGGCTGTACGTGGCCAGCGCCTGGTGGTGGAGCATCTGCCCCGCGATCATCGTCGCGCTGACCGTGCTCAGCGCCAACCGCCTGACCCGCAGCATCGGCACCCGAGAGGTCTGACCATGAACACCGCTTCCTCCTCCCCCGCCCCCGTCCTGGAGCTGTCCGGGCTGCGCGTGGCCTACCCGGGCCGGCGCGGCGCGGTCTCGACCCCGGCGGTCGACGGCGTCGGCCTGAGCGTCGGGCGCGGCGAGTCCGTGGCCGTGGTCGGGGAATCCGGCTCCGGCAAGACCACCCTGGCCCGCAGCGTGCTGGGCCTGCTGCCTTCCGGCACCCGCCGGGAGGGGAGCCTCCGGCTGGCCGGGCAGGACCTGGACGCGCTGGATGCTACCGGGCGGCGCCGGCTGGTGGGCCGGCGCATCGGCTACGTTCCGCAGGATCCGGGAACCTCCCTGGATCCGCTGCTGCGGGTGCTGGAGCAGGTGGTCGAGCCGCTGCGCATCCACGGCATCGGGGACCCGGACACCCATCGGGAGCGGGCTCTGGCCGCGATGCGGGAGGCGGGCCTGCCGGACCCGGAGTCCCTGGCCCGGCGCTGGCCCCATGAGCTCTCCGGCGGGCAGCGGCAGCGGGTGCTGATCGCCGCGGCGATCGTGACGGACCCGGATCTGGTCCTGGCCGATGAGCCCACCAGCGCCCTGGACGTCACGGTGCAGAAGCAGATCCTGGATCGGCTGCAGGAGCTGGTGCGCGAGCGCGGCACGGCCCTGCTGATGATCACCCACGATCTCGCGGTGGCCGCCGAGCGCACCGACCGGGTGATGCTGATGAGCCGGGGCCGGGCCGTGGAGCAGGGCCCCAGCGAGCAGGTCCTGCTGCACCCGAGCACCCCGCAGGGCCGGGCCCTGGCGGAGGCGATGGCGCTGACCGCCGACGCCGTCGACACCGACGGCCTCGGGGTCGACGGCGAGGGGGCCGGCAGGACCGCGGTCGACGGCAAGGCTGCCCCCTGGGCCGACCAGAACCCGGCGGATTCCCCTGCGGCACGGACCGACGCCGGAGCAGAGGCACCGGTCGGCGTCGACGGCGCGCGCACCCCGGTGCTGACCGGTGAGGGGCTGTCCCGCGCCTTCGGCTCCCGACGCGAACCGGTGCACGCGCTGCGCGAGGCCGCGTTCAGCCTGGCCGAGGGCGGCAGCCTGGCCGTGGTCGGAGAGTCCGGGTCCGGCAAGACCACGCTGGCCCGGATCCTGCTGGGTCTGGAGCGGGCCGACGCCGGTCGGATCACCCTGCGCGGGGCGGAGGTGACCCGCCGGGACCGGTCATTCCGCCGTACGGTTCAGCCGGTGTTCCAGAACCCGCACTCCTCCTTCGATCCCTCGCACTCGGTGGGCTGGTCCGTGCTGGAGCCGGTGCGGGCCCTGGGCTCGGTGGGCCGGGCCGAGCGGCGGGAGCTGCTGGGGCGGCTGTTCGACGACGTCGGGCTGGACCGCCGGCTGGCCGCGCGCCGCCCGCGGGAGCTGTCCGGCGGTCAGCTGCAGCGCGCGGCGATCGCCCGGGCGCTGAGCGTGTCCCCGGATGTGCTGGTCTGCGATGAGGCGGTCAGCGCCCTGGACGCCTCGGTGCAGGCCCAGGTGCTGCGGCTGCTGCAGCGGCTGCGCGACGAGCGCGGGCTGTCCCTGCTGTTCATCACCCACGACCTGGCGGTGGTGCGGTGGCTGTGCGAGGACGTGCTGGTGATGCGCGAGGGCCGGATCGTGGAGGCCGGCCCGGTCTCCCGGATCTTCCGCGCCCCGCAGCAGGAGTACACGCGGGAGCTGATCGCGGCGATCCCGCGGCCGCTGCGCGCGGGTGCCGCGGCCTGAGGCCTGCGCAGGGAGGCGGGGCTGGCGGCAGCGGCCATAATGGGGGGAGCCGCATATCGCCGACGTCGTGAGGAGCGGGCCACCCATGCCCCTGGAGCAGCACAGCCGGACCAAGCCCCTGGTCATCGGGATCGCCGGGGGCACCGGCTCCGGGAAGACCACCCTGACCCGCGAGCTGATCGAGGCGGTGCGCGAGCGGGTCGCCGTCGTCTACCACGACAACTACTACAAGCGCCACGATGACCTGACCTTCGAGCAGCGCTGCCGGCTGAACTACGACGCGCCGGAGGCCTTCGACGACGAGCTCATGGTCCGGCAGCTGGACACCCTGATCGCCGGCGGGTCCATCGAGTGCCCGGTCTACGACTACGCGGATCACAACCGCTCCGAGGAGACCCTGTTCATCGAGGCCCAGCCGATCATCATCGTGGAGGGGATCCTGCTGTTCGCCTCCGAGGCGATCTGCCGCCGCTGCGACATCAAGATCTTCGTGGACACGGACGCGGACGTGCGCATCCTGCGCCGGATCAAGCGGGACGTGCTGGAGCGGGGTCGCTCGGTGGAGTCCGTGGAGGCCCAGTACCTGTCCACCGTCAAGCCCATGCACGAGCTGTACGTGGAGCCCTCCAAACGGAAGGCGGATCTGATCATCCCGGAGGGCGGGGGCAACCTGGTGGCCCTGGACATGCTGGTGCACCGCGTCCAGCGCCAGCTCGACGGCGCCTGAGCCCGCTGAGAGTCACGGGCCCCCCAGCTGGAACCCCGGGCAGTCCCCCAGCACCTCCAGCAGCGCGGCCCGCTCGGGGGCGCTCACGCTGAGCCCGTACTTCGCCTTCACGCGGATCTGCCGGGCCGCATACACGCAGCGGTAGTCCTCCTGCGGCGGCAGCCAGGAGGCGGCGTCCTGCGCGCCCTTGTCCTCGTTGGCCGGACCGTCCACGGCCAGCAGATTCTCCGGGTCGTTCGCGTACTCGGTGCGACGCCGGGGCTCCCAGGCGGAGGCGCCCGAGGCCCAGGCGTCGGCCAGCGCGACGACGTGGTCGATCTGCACCTGCCGAGACCGGGCCCCGGCCGTGAACGCGATCTGCCGCCCCGTGTACGGATCCGCGAGCAGGCCGCCGGCCACCGCGCACCGCTGGGCGTTCTTGTAGGACACCTCGGTGAGGTCCCGGGCCAGGATGTCGTTGCGGGTGTCGCACCCGTTGCGATCCGTGTCCGCCCACGCCTGGCCGAAGGCCTCCCGCCGGTAGGCGGGGCTCGTCGTCTTCTCCCGCACCGGGATCGCCGCCAGCTCCCGGGCGGTGGCCTCCGAGAGCACCACCTCACGGGGCGCACCCCACCCGCCCAGTCCCCCGGACCACGGCGGGCTCAGCAGGCCGCGCCACCACAAGCCGAAGACCAGCAGGACGACGGCGGCCAGCAGCACCGGGACCGAAGCGGCCCGGCGCGAGAGTGCCGGCCGTGGTGCGGGCATCGGCCGCGGCGTGCGATGGCGTCCCATGGGCCCATACCAGCAGCACCGGGTGGACGGCGTCGAAGGCTCTCCTGCGCGGACCCGCGTGCTGACGGGGCGGCTGTGGATGCTCCGGCGACAGCCGGGGCGAGATCCACCGGCTCGGGGACAGAAGGAGACGGTGCGGCGACCGGTCGGTCACCGCACCGTCATCGGCTCAGCCCTTCGCGTCAGCCCGTCGGCTCAGCTCTTCGCGCCGAGCAGGATCACGTCCAGGCGCCGCGGGCCGTGCACGCCCTCCACGCGCTGCAGCTCGATGTCCGAGGTCGCCGAGGGCCCGGAGAACATCGTCACCGGGTGCGCCCGATCCACCCGGGCCAAGGCCTCCGGGACGATCTCCACGATGGTCTCCTCCGGGACCACGCAGATGTGGTGGTCTGGGATCAGGGAGATCGCCCGACGCCCCTCGTCCGGGTTGGAGTTCAGGAACACGGTGCCGGTCTCCGCGCAGGAGACGGTGGAGGAGGTCACCACCGCATCCATCGCATCCAGCTCCTTGTTGCTCAGCGCCCCGGACTTCTCGGTGTTCCCGGAGTCCACGAAGCGGGTGCGGGTGGCCGTGTCCTCCGGCAGCCACTCGGACTTCAGCCCGGTGGGCACCACGTACCGGGCCCGGTCCCCGAGCAGGTCCGCGATCGTCGTCGCGATGGTGTCCTCGGTGGCCTCGTGCACCTGCGCCTTGTAGTCGATCAGCCGGTCCGCCAGCAGCTCCCGGCGGTCCTTCAGGCTCGCCGAGGAGGTGTGCCGGTAGTCCCGGGTGGGCTCCGGCGGGGTCGGGTTGTCCGCCAGGGCCGTGCGGATCCGCGCCAGGATCTCGCTCTTCGCGTCGCTCACCATGTCCTCCTAGGCCTCGTAGTCTTCCTCGGTGCCGCGGGCGTAGTCGGCCACGGTATCCCCCTTCGCCTGCGAGCGCTGGATGGCCACCCGCTCGGAGGCCATCAGGCGGGTGTAGTCATCCTGGTCCTTGGCGTAGCGCTTCGCCTGCTGCTCGTGCAGGGCCTCGGCCTTGCCGCGGTTGGCGCGGATCAGCTCCTCCACGTCCACCCGCTCCGAGGCCGGACGCGGGGCCGCGGCCTTGCCGCGGTTCTTCTTCCACCAGGACCGGAAGGACTCCTTCGGCGGGGTGTCGATGTCGCGGTACTTGGTCCAGCCGCCGACCAGCCCGGGCAGCTTGTCGATCCGCTGGTCCTTCCCGGCGACGACGCGCCCGGCCGGCAGCGCCTTCTCCGCCAGACCCAGCACCTTCCCGGAGCCGAAGGCCACCCGGGCCCCGGCCATCATGCCGTCCATCTGGGTGGGCAGGCCGCGCTTGGTGCCCTCCTCGCCCTTGCCGTGCTGGGCGTCGATGTCCTTGCCGCGCAGGTGCACCAGGATGTCCGGGATGTTGATCTTCACCGGGCACACCTCGTAGCAGGCCCCGCACAGGGAGGAGGCGTAGGGCAGGGAGTTGTTGGCCTCCGCCTCGATGCCGCCCAGCTGCGGGGACAGGATCGCCCCGATGGGTCCGGGGTACACGGAGCCGTAGGAGTGTCCGCCGGCCCGCTGGTACACCGGGCACACGTTCAGGCACGCGGAGCAGCGGATGCAGTGCAGGGCCTGGCGGCCCAGCTCGTCCTTGAGCACCGCGGTGCGGCCGTTGTCGATGAGGATCACGTGCATGTTCTGCGGGCCGTCCCCGGGGGTCACCCCGGTCCACAGGGAGGTGTACGGGTTCATCCGCTCCCCGGTGGAGGAGCGCGGCAGCAGCTGCAGGAACACCTCGAGGTCCTCGAAGCGCGGGATGACCTTCTCGATACCCATGAAGGTGATCAGGGTGTCCGGCAGGGTCAGGCACATGCGCCCGTTGCCCTCGGACTCCACGATGGTCAGGGTCCCGGACTCGGCCACCCCGAAGTTGGTCCCGGAGACCGCGACCTTGTTCTCGAAGAACTTCCGGCGCAGCCTCTTGCGGGAGGCTTCGGCCAGCTCGGCCGGATCGTCCGAGAGGTCCTTCCGGACCCCGGGGATCTCCTTCTTGAAGATGTCCCGGATCTCGCTGCGGTTGCGGTGGATCGCGGGGACGACGATGTGCGAGGGCTTGTCATGGCCCAGCTGCACGATCTCCTCGGCCAGGTCCGTCTCCACGGCCTCGATCCCGTGGGCCTCCAGGTACTCGTTCAGCCCGGTCTCCTGGGTGGCCATGGACTTGATCTTGGAGACCTCCGTGACCCCCTGCTCGCGGATCAGGTCCAGGGCGATGCGGTTGGCCTCCTCGGCGTCGCGCGCCCAGTGCACGTGCCCGCCGCGGGCGGTGAAGTTCTCCTCGAACTGCTCCAGCAGCTCCGGCAGGCGGGCCAGCACGTTCTGCTTGATCTCGGATCCGGCGGTGCGCAGGTGCTGCCAGTCCGGCATCTCGGAGACGACGGTGGCCCGCTTGGTGCGGATCTTGCTCATCGCGAAGTTGAGATTCCCGCGCATGGTCTCATCGTGCAGATCCCGGGCGGCGTGGTGGGTGAAGGACTCCTCGGCGAAGATGTTGCCCTGCCCGTGCGGGGGCACGGTGGGCATGCCGAGCTGGGTGACGGTCATGGTGTTTTCAGTTCCTCCCTGCGCCCTGCATCGCGACGCGTCCGGTGACCTCCAGCGGGTGCTCCCGGGTGCTGGCCAGGATCTCCGCGAAGTGCACGGTGGTGATGTCTTTGTTCTCCTTCAGGGCCGCCCCGCCAATGTTCATCAGGCAGGACACGTCCCCGCCGGCGCAGATCGAGGCGCCGGTCTTCTCGATGTTCTTGAGCTTGTCCGCGGCCATGGCCCCGGAGGTGTCCGCGTTCTTGAAGGAGAAGGTCCCGCCGAAGCCGCAGCACTCCTCCAGGTTGGGCAGCTCCTTGAACTGCACCCCCTCCACGGTCTTGATCAGGTCCGACTGCCGGGAGCCGAGCTTCATCAGCCGCATCCCGTGGCAGGAGGAGTGGAAGGTGACCTCGTGCGGGAAGTACGAACCCAGCTGCTCGGCGGCGTCGGTGATGCCCAGGACGTCGATGAGCAGCTTGGACAGCTCGAAGGTGCGTCCGGCGATCTCCTCCGCCCGCTGCGCGGTCTCCTCGTCCCCGGCGTGGCGGGCGACCATGCCCTGCTGGTGGTTCAGGGAGACCACGCAGGAGGCCGAGGGGGCGACGGCGACGTCGTAGTCCGCGGCGGAGAAGGCCTTCACGTGGTTCTTCACCACGGGGTAGGCGTCATCGAAGTAGCCGCTGTTGACGTGCATCTGGGAGCAGCAGGTCTGCCCCGGGGGGAAGACGACCTCGTGGCCGAGGCGTTCGAGGATGTCCACGGTGGCGCGGGCGACGCGGGGATACATCGCGTCGACGATGCACGTGGAGAAGAGGGCGATCCGCATGGTCTCTCCGTTTCCGGTGGATCTCCCGGGGCCGGCGGGGCGTCGACGGCGGCGCGCGGCAGGCGGCGGGATGGGGCTTGTCCCTTAACACGATAGTGACGGTGTGTCGCCGTCGGAAACTCTGTGTGCGATTTCTCGGGAAGTTCACCGGCGACATTAGATCAGCTTTTCTTTGCCTAATTCCGGGATGCACGTCTCCGTGCGGTCGGAGCGGGCCCGAGGTCATCCGCGCGCACCGGAGTTGGCCCGGGCGGCGTGATCGAGTAAGCTGTGGTCCGACCACCGGCTGTTAGGTGAGACACAATCCACCGTGACGGCCCTTCCAGTCCACCGACCGCACCAGCGACGCTGCGGCCACGCCGCCCGTCCCGGTGCGCTCGCGACCTCCGATCCAGACCCAAGGAGTCCGCGTGAACACCTTCACCGCCGCCACCGACGCCGTCGGCGGCTCCCCCGGGCTGTCCGCCCTCGTGGCGCTGATCCCGCTGCTGACCTTCTTCATCATGCTGCTGGGCGTGAAGGCCCGGGCCCACACCTCCGCGCTCACCGCGCTGCTGGCGGCCCTGCTGGTCGCCTGGCTCGGCTTCGGCATGCCCCTGGACCTGGCCCTGATCACCGCGACCCAGGGCGGAGCCTTCGGCGCGTTCCCCATCGTGTGGATCATCGTCATGGCCCTGTGGTTCTACGAGCTCACGGTGAAGTCCGGGCGCTTCGAGGACCTGCGCCTGACCTTCGACCGCATCGGCGGCGGGGACCTGCGCATCCAGGCCATCCTCATCGCCTTCTGCTTCGGCGGGCTGCTGGAGGCCCTGGCCGGCTTCGGCGCGCCCGTGGCCATCACCGCGACCATGATCATGGCCCTGGGGGTCAAGCCCCTGAAGGCCGCCGTCGTCGTGCTGCTGGCCAACACCGCCCCCGTCGCCTTCGGCGCCCTGGCCATCCCCATCACCACCGCAGGGACCCTCACCAACGAGGACCCGGCCGTGATCGGCGCGATCGTCGGACACCAGGCCCCCTTCGTCGCGTTCTTCGTGCCGCTGATCCTCCTGCTGCTGCTGGACGGGTTCAAGGGCGTGAAGGACGGCTGGCCGGCCGCCGTCGTCATCGGGCTGTCCTTCTCCGTGGCCCAGTGGTGGTCCGCGACCCACTTCTCCTACGAGCTGACCGACATCGTCGCCTGCCTCGTCTCCCTCGGCGTGGCCGTGCTGTTCCTCAAGATCTGGAAGCCCCGCGGCGCGGAGGCCTTCCGCGAGCGCCTGGGCGTGGGCCCGGCCGCGCAGGACACCACCCTGCGCCCGGTGCGCGTGTGGATGGCGCTGCTGCCGTACCTGCTGGTCGTCGTCGTCTTCGCGATCGGCAAGATGTGGAAGCTCGGGGTGGACGTGCCCGCGGCCCTGACGGCCACGGACCTGAAGATCCACTGGCCCGTGATCCACGAGCGCATCCTCACCTCCGCCGGGGAGCCGATCTCCGGGACCACCTACACCTTCAGCTGGCTCTCCAGCCCCGGCACCATGCTGCTGATCTCCGGGATCCTCGTGGCGATCATCTACACGATCTGGACCGAGAACGGCCGCTACCGCCTCGGGATGGGCCCGGCCCTCGCCCAGATCGGGGTGTGCTTCCACCGGATGCGCTGGTCCGCGCTGACCATCATCGCGGTGCTGGCCCTGGCCTACGTCATGAACTTCTCCGGGCAGACCGTCTCCGTGGGCGTGTACCTGGCCTCCCTCGGCGGGGCCTTCGCCTTCCTGTCCCCGATCCTCGGGTGGCTGGGCACCGCCGTGACCGGCTCGGACACCTCCGCCAATGCGCTGTTCGCCAACCTGCAGCACACGGCGGCCACCAACGCCGGGATCGACCCGAACCTGCTGGTCGCGGCCAACACCACCGGCGGTGTGGTCGGCAAGATGATCTCCCCGCAGTCCCTGGCGATCGCGGCCACCTCCGTGAAGATGGAGGGCAAGGAGTCGGAGATCTTCAAGGCCGTGTTCCCGTGGTCCGTGGGCCTGCTGCTGATCATCTGCGTCCTGGTGTTCCTGCAGTCCCACGCCCTGGCCTGGATGATCCCGTAAGCCGACGCCGGGCCCCCGCCGCGCGCGCCCCGTTGCCAGCGCCCCGCACCGGCCCCGACCCTCCGGCTTCGGCCGGGGTGGTGGGTCGGGCGGGGCGCCCGCGTCCCAGCCGGGCTTCGCTGGTCCGGGCGGGCTCGCCGGTCCGGCGGAGCTGCCGGTGCCTCCGATCCAGCCGGTCGGCCGCCGTGGCCGGCCCCGCCGACCAGCCGGTCCCACTGATCCCATCGACCAACCGATCCGGAGAGGAGGCGGCAGATGCCCGCCAGCCGCACCTACGACGTCGTGCTGACCTGGCTCGAGACCGGGCTGCGCACCGGGCAGCTGCGGGTGGGGCAGCGGCTGCCCTCCGAGCGCAGCCTGGCCGAGCGCTTCGGCATCTCCCGCGGCTCGGTGCGCGAGGCCATCCGGGTGCTGGACGCGATGGGTCTGGTGCGCTCCGGGGTGGGCTCCGGTCCGAACGCGGGGGCCGTGGTGATCTCCGAGCCTTCGGCCGCGCTGGGGTGGGGGCTGCGGATGCACCTGGCCTCCCGATCCCTGCCCGTGCCGGACGTGGTGGCCACCCGCATCACCCTGGAATCCCGCGCGGCCGCCGACGCCGCCCGCACCGTCGGTGTCGCCCGCGATGGTGAGGCCACCGACGCCGTCGAGGACGGGGCCGCCGACCAGGAGCGGCTCGCCCGGACCACGGCCCTGCTGGCGGAGGCATCGGACCTGCTGGCGGAGCTGGACGATCCTGGACTTCCGGATGAGCGCTTCCACGCGCAGGACGCCGCCTTCCACCTGCTGATCAGCTCGCTGGGCGGGAACATCGTGGTCACCACGATCCTGGATTCCCTGCGCCAGGCCACCGTCGGCTACGTGCAGGAGGGGGTGCTGCGCCTGGACGACTGGCCGGGGGTGCGGCGTCGGCTGCAGGTACAGCACCGCCGGATCCTGGCCGCGGTGGAGCGGGCCCGCCCGGAGGAGGCCGCGGCCGCCGTCGCCGAGCACATCTCCTGGTTCCACGCCACCGCCTGGCCGACCCCCGCCTGACACAAGCCCCGCCGCCCTCTCCCCCGGGTTTGGGAGCGTTTCCGACGTCTGGGAGCCACGAGAACGCTCCCACACACCGAAACCCCTCCCCAACGCGCCGGAAGGGGGCGCGGGGAGGGGCAGAGCGCGGCGGAGCGCAGGACGGGCGCCCCGCCTCCCCTACGGGGTGAACTCGGTGCCGGTCAGGCGCTCGAAGGCCTCGACGTAGCGGCCGCGGGTCATCTCCACGACGTCGCCCGGCAGCTCCGGCGGCGGACCCTGCCGATCCCAGCCGGACTCCGGGGAGGTCAGCCAGTCCCGGACGAACTGCTTATCGAAGCTGGCCTGCGGGCGGCCCGGCTCCCACTGGGCCCCGTCCCAGAAGCGGGAGGAATCGGGGGTGAGCACCTCGTCGCCGAGGGTCACCTCCCCCCGGTAGGAATCCAGGCCGAACTCCACCTTGGTGTCCGCGAGGATGATCCCCTGCTCCCGGGCGATCCGCTCGGCCGTGGTGTAGATCTGCAGGGTCAGCTCGTGCAGCCGGTCCCCCATGGCCTGCCCCACGGCCTCGTTGACCTGCTCGATGCTGATCGGCTCGTCGTGCTCGCCGACCTCCGCCTTGCCGGTGGGGGTGAACACCGGGGTCTCCAGGCGCGAGCCGTCGGCCAGACCCTCGGGGAGGGGCCGGCCCCACAGGGTCCCATGGGCCTGGTACTCCTTGAGCCCGGAGCCGGTGAGGTAGCCGCGGGCGATGCACTCCACCGGGAACATGGACAGGGACTTGCAGATCATGGCTCGCCCGGCCACCTGCTCCGGAACGTCCAGGGTCAGCACGTGGTTGGGGATGTCCGCGAGCTGCTCGAACCACCAGGCGGACATCTGAGTGAGGATCTTGCCCTTGTCCGGGATGAGGGTGGGCAGCACGTGGTCGAAGGCGCTGATGCGGTCCGAGGCCACGACCATCACCGCCCCGGCGCGGATCTCGGCGGTGTCGGAGAAGGAGGAGCCGGACAGGTCGGCGCCGTCTTCGGGGACGTAGAGGTCCCGGACCTTGCCGGAGTAGATGTGTCGCCAGCCGGGGACGGCGATGGACTCAGCGGTCATGCGGTGGACTCCTGTGCGTGGGGGCGTGGGATGCGGGGTGCGGATGCGGAGACCGCCCCGCTCGGGGATCGAGCGGGGCGGCGGTTCGGGTCAGGGTGCGGGGATGGTGATCCGTCCCTCGGCGGCGCGGCGGGCGATGTCGGTGCGGTGCTGCTCGCCGGGCCAGGAGATCGCCTCCACCCCGGCGTAGGCGCGGGCGCGGGCGTCGGCCAGGTCCTCCCCGAGGGCGACGACGGCCAGCACCCGCCCACCGGCGGTCACGACGCGGGTGTTCCCGACGCCGTCGGGCTGCTCGGCGGTTCCGGCGTGCAGGACGGTGACGTCGGGCAGCTGCTCGGCGTCAGCCAGCCCGGTGATCTCATCCCCGGTGCGGGGGGTTCCGGGGTAGTTCTCGGCGGCCATCACGACGTCGACGGCCGGGCGCAGGTCCCAGCGCAGCTTCTGGTCCGGGTCCAGTTCCCCCTCGGCGGCGCTGAGCAGCAGCTGCCCCAGCGGGGTGCGCAGCCGGGCCAGGACAGCCTGGGTCTCGGGGTCCCCGAAGCGGGCGTTGAACTCGATGACCCGCACGCCGCGGGCGGTGACGGCCAGCCCGCAGTACAGGACGCCGACGAAGGGGGTGGCCCGCCGGGCCATCGCGTCCACGACGGGCTGGGCCACCGCGGCCACGACCTCGTCGGTGAAGCCCTCCGGCAGCCAGGGCAGCGGGGTGTAGGCGCCCATGCCGCCGGTGTTGGGTCCGGCGTCGTCGTCTCCGATGCGCTTGAAGTCCTGGGCGGGGCTCAGCGGAACGGTGTGGACGCCGTCGCACAGGACGAACAGGGAGACCTCCGGGCCGTCCAGGTACTCCTCGATGACCACGGCGGAGCCGGCCTCGAAGCAGGCGGCGGCGTGGGCCTCGGCCGCGGCGGGGTCCTCCGTGACCACCACGCCCTTGCCGCCGGCCAGCCCGTCGTCCTTGATGACGTAGGGGGCGCCGAAGCGGTCCATGGCCGCGCGGGTCTCCTCGAGGTCGCGGGCGACGGCAGCCTCGGCGGTGGGCACCCCGGCCTCGACCATGACCTCCTTGGCGAAGGCCTTGGAGGATTCCAGCCGGGCCGCGGCGGCGTCGGGACCGAACACGGGGATCCCGGCCTCGCGCAGGGCGTCGGCCACCCCGGCGACCAGCGGGGCCTCGGGGCCGATGACGACGAGGTCCGCGTCGAGGTCCTCGGCCAGTCCGGTGGCCTGCTCGGGGGAGGACGGGTCGATGCGGTGCACGGGCACGACGCGGGCGATCCCGGCGTTGCCGGGGGCGGCGTGCACCTCGGTGACGGCAGGATCGCGCAGCAGCGCGGTGATGATCGCGTGTTCGCGCCCGCCGGCGCCGAGGACCAGAACCTTCATGGCCCAATGGTAACGAATCGATAACGGTGCGCAGGACGCCCGCCGCCCACGGCCGCGCCTCGACCACGGAACGACCACCGCGCGACGCGAATCGCATCCGCCCCGCGCAGGTGGGATACTCGTTGCGGCGTCACGGATCACACCCCGGCCGGGACGCCGCACCCCCTCACCGCGAACCCCAGGAGCGAAGCGCCCGTGTGTGGAATCGTCGGCCATTTCTCGGCCGGTCCCGTCAACCAGCAGGTCTACGACTCGCTGCTGCTGCTGCAGCACCGCGGGCAGGACTCCACCGGCATCGCCACCGCGGAGGACCGCACCCTGCACCTGCAGAAGAAGGTGGGCCAGGTCCGGGAGGCCTACCGCACCCGGGACATGCGGGAGCTGGTGGGCAACATCGGCCTGGGCCACGTCCGGTACGCGACCAAGGGCAGCGCGGTGAACCTGGATGAGGCGCAGCCGTTCTACGTCAACGCCCCGTACGGCATCGTGCTGGTGCACAACGGGAACCTGACCAACACCCGGGAGCTGACCGATGAGATGAAGCGCCGGGACTTCCGGCACCTGAACTCCTCTTCGGACACGGAGCTGCTGCTCAACGTGCTGGCGGCCTCCCTGCAGGAGAACGTGGGCCGGCGCCACCTGGACGCCTCCGGGATCTTCGACGCCGTGATGAAGACCCACGCCCGGATCCGCGGGGCCTACGTGGTGATCGCCCTGATCGCCGGTCACGGGCTGCTGGCCTTCCGGGACCCGCACGGCATCCGCCCGCTGGTGCTGGGCCGCCGGCCGGTCACGGAGCAGACCGCGCAGGCCGCGCGCACCTACCGCGAGACCTACGGGATGGATCAGCGGCTGCCGGAGCAGGAGTGGGTCGTGGCCTCGGAGTCCCTGGTGCTCGATGCCGGGGGGTACGAGATCGTGCGGGAGATCGAACCGGGCGAGGCGGTGTTCATCGACGAGTCCGGCACGCTGCACTCGCGCCAGTGCGCCCGGGAGACCACCCTGGTGCCGTGCGCCTTCGAGTACGTCTACCTGGCCCGCCCGGATTCGGTGATGAACGGGATCTCGGTGTACGAGGCGCGGCTGCGCATGGGCGAGAAGCTCGCCCAGACCATCCGCAGCCAGGTCCCGGACGAGGATTTCGACGTCGTGATGCCGATCCCGGATTCGGCGCGCCCGGCCGCCCTGGAGGTGGCCCACTCCCTGGGTAAGGAGTACCGGGAGGGCTTCTACAAGAACCGGTACGTGGGCCGGACGTTCATCATGCCCGGGCAGGAGGTGCGCCGGAAGTCCGTGCGCCAGAAGCTCAACGCCCTGCCCAGCGAGTTCGCCGGCAAGCGGATCCTCATCGTGGACGATTCGATCGTGCGCGGGACCACGTCCAAGGAGATCGTGGAGATGGCGTACGCGGCGGGCGCGGAGAAGGTCACCTTCGCCTCCGCGGCCCCGCCGGTGCGCTACCCGCACGTGTACGGGATCAACATGCCCACCGCGGGCGAGCTGGTGGCCCATGACCGCTCGATCGAGCAGATCCGGCAGATCCTGGGCTGCGATCACCTGGTGTACCTGGGGGTGGAGGACATGCGCACGGCGATCACCGAGTCCACGGACATCGCGGACCTGGAGATGTCCTGCTTCACCGGGGAGTACATCACCGGGGACATCACCCCGGAGTACCTCGACTACGTCGCCGCGGAGCAGGAGTCCTGAGATGAGCCAGCCCCTGGAGACCGTCGAGTCCGCTGCGGCGGCCGAGCTGGCGGTGGTCACCCGCAGCGGCTTCGTGGAGTCCCGGCACGTGGGCTCGGCCGTGGTGGTGGAGCCCGACGGCGCGGTCTCGCGCCGCCTGGGCGATCCCGACGCCCTGCTGTTCCCCCGCTCCACGCTCAAGCCCTTCCAGGCGATCGCGGCGATGAAGGCCGGTGCGCCGCTGGTCGGCGCGCAGGTGGCGATCGCGGCGGGGTCGCACACCGGCTCCCTGGAGCATATGCGCACCGCGGCGGGGATGCTCGCCGCGGCCGGGCTGTCCCCGAAGGATCTGCGCTGCCCGCCGGCCTGGCCGAAGGACGAGGACGCCCGGGACCGGCTGCGCGAGCGGGGCGAGGGGAAGCAGGCCCTGGCGATGAACTGCTCGGGCAAGCACGCGGCGTTCCTGTGGGCGTGCGCGGTGCGGGGCTGGGACACCGCCTCCTACCTGGACCCGGACCACCCGCTGCAGCGGCTGGTCCTGGAGACCGTGCAGGAGTTCACCGGGGACGCCCCGGCGCTGGTGGGGGTGGACGGGTGCGGTGCGCCGCTGCCTGCGATCACCCTGACCGGGCTGGCCCGCGGCTACGCCCGCCTGGGTGCCGCGATCCGCAACATCGGGGAGGACGCCCGCACCGCGACCCTGGCCACCGCGATGGTGGACTACCCGGAGATGGTCCAGGGCCACGGGGAGCCCAACACGGTGGTCATCGAGGGGCTGGACGTCATCGCGAAGCTCGGCGCCGAGGGGGTGCTGTGCGTGGCCACCCCGCAGGGGGCGGCGGCTGCCGTGAAGGTCCTGGACGGCTCCTCCCGCCCGGCCACCCTGACGGCCCTGACCCTGCTGGCCGGTGCCGGGCACCTGCCCGGGGCGGCGGTGGAGGCCGTGCTGGGGAAGATTCTGCATCCGATCACCGGCGGCGGTGAGCCCGTGGGCGCGATCCGCCTGGGTGCGGCCTTCGACGACGCCGAGCAGGGCTCAGGCGACGCCGACCAGGGCTTCGCGGATGCCGGCCAGGCCGCCGACGACGCGGGACAGGAGGCCTGATGGCGGCCCGGCGGATCTCGGACGAGACCGGGCTGGCGGCGGTGCGCGCCTGGGAGGCCGACCCGGAGGGGGCCGGGCGCTCCACGGTGGCCACGGCCGTGCGCTACGCCCTGGAGGAGCTGGCCCACCGCGCCCCGGGCAACTCGGTGGAGGTCCGGGTCCCGCCCTTCGGGGTCACCCAGGCCATCGAGGGTCCGCGGCACACCCGCGGGACCCCGCCCAACGTCGTGGAGATGCCGGCCCCGGTGTGGCTAGGTCTGGCCACCGGCTCCCTGACCTGGGGGCAGGCCCGCGCCGAGCACGCGGTGGACGCCTCCGGCAACCGCAGCGACCTCTCCGCCCTGCTGCCGCTGTTCGCGACCCGCGCCGCCGCGCGGCGGGCCCGGAAAGGTACCCTGGGGTAGATGAGTCAGCACCCTTCCGCCCCCCGTTCCCCGCAGTCCTCCTCCCCCGCGGGCTCCCCGGACGCCGACGCCGCGAACGACGTCGAGACCGTCCGCCCCGCCGCGGATGATGAGGCGACCCCCGAGCGCGCGGGGGCCGAGCCGGTGGAGGCCTTCGAGGTGCGCCGGGCCCCGTCGGTGATCGCGTTCCTGCTGGTCGGGGTGGCCGTGGGGCTGGTCGTGGCCCTGTTCTCCACGCTGCTGGGCCCGGTGGACCAGGCCTACACCCTGGGCGCGATCTTCGGCATGATGGCCGTGATCTTCGGGACCGCCGGCGCCCTGGTGGGCGCGATCATCGGCCTGATCCTGGACCGGCGCTCCAAGAAGAGGGTGCGCCGCTACCGGGCGGTGCCCGTGGACGAGCACGGCCAGCCCCTGAACTGACACCCCCCCTCCCGACGACCGGATCCGATCCACGCCCCTCCCCCGCGCGGGGAGGACCGACCCGAAGGACACCACATGGCAGACACCCAGCAGCCCGAGACCGGCCTGACCTACGCCGAGTCCGGCGTGGACGTCGAGGCCGGGGACCGCGCCGTCGACCTCATGAAGGAGGCCGTGAAGGCCACGCACGGGCCCGGGGTGGTCGGCGGGGTCGGCGGCTTCGCGGGGCTGTACGACCTCTCCGCGCTGCGCGGCTACCGCAAGCCCTACCTGGCGACCTCCACGGACGGGGTGGGCACCAAGGTCGCGATCGCCCAGACCCTGGAGATCCACGACACCATCGGCTGGGACCTGGTGGGCATGGTCGTGGACGACATCGTGGTGGTCGGCGCGAAGCCGCTGTACATGACCGACTACATCGCCTGCGGGAAGGTGGTCCCGGAGCGGATCGCCGGGATCGTGCGCGGGATCGCCGCGGCCTGCTCCGCGGCGGACACGGCCCTGGTGGGCGGGGAGACCGCCGAGCACCCGGGGCTGCTGGGCCCGCAGGAGTACGACGTCGCCGGGGCCGCCACCGGCATCGTGGAGGCCGACGAGCTGCTCGGCCCGGACCGGGTGCGGGCCGGCGACGTGCTGATCGGGATGGCCTCCTCCGGGCTGCACTCCAACGGGTACTCCCTGGTGCGCAAGGTCGTGAACGTGGCCGGGTGGTCCCTGGACCGGGAGGTCTCCGAGTTCGGCCGCACCCTCGGCGAGGAGCTGCTGGAGCCCACCCGGGTCTACGCCGCGGACGTGCTGGACCTGGCCCGCACCTTCCCCGTGCTGGATGAGGACGGCGGGCTGGGCACCGGGGTGCGGGCCTTCAGCCACGTGACCGGCGGCGGGCTGGCCGCGAACCTGGCGCGCGTGTTGCCGCAGGGTCTGGAGGCCCGGGTGGATCGCAGCAGCTGGCGGATCCCGCCGATCTTCCGGGTCATCGGGCAGCTGGGCAAGGTCCCGCAGGCGGACCTGGAGCGCACCCTGAACCTGGGCGTGGGCATGGTGGCCGTGGTGGACCCGTCCGTCGCGGATCAGGCGGTGGCGCACCTGGGCGAGCGCGGCGTGGACGCCTGGGTCATGGGCACCGTGGAGCAGGGCGAGGCCCCTGCCGCTGCGGACCTGGAGGACCCGGACTATGTGCAGGGCGCGAAGGGCGTGGACGGCGGCGCAGTGCGCCTGCTCGGCGAGTACGCGTAAGCCCATCGATCCGGCACCTGCCGACGCGCAGCGTGCCGAACCCGCGAACGACGCGCGAGGGCCCCGGAACCTGCTCGGTTCCAGGGCCCTCGCGCTGCCGATGCGGCTGCGGGGTGTGACGTCCGTGCTGCCGGGGACGTCGCCCGCTGGCCGGGGGTGACGGGCGCTCAGCCGCGCTCGTCGTACTCCTCGGCGTACGGATCCTCGTAGTCGGCGAACTCCTCGCGCGCGCCGCCGGAGCGGTCCGCGGATCGGTCGGACTTCTTGGCACCGGTCAGCTCCCGCTCCAGCGCCGTGTAGTCGGTCTGCGGGGAGTAGTACTTCATCTCCCGCGCCTGCCTGGTTGCCTTAGCCTTCTGACGGCCGCGCCCCATGGCGTGACCCCCTCTTATCGCTCACTCCGGGCGCAGCCGCGCTGAGCGCACACTGCGACCCCGGATCCCTGTCAGTTCTGTCGTGATCCCAGGGTACATGGTTTGTCCAGCCCGTGCCCACGCGCGACGGGGCGCCGCCGCTCACAGCGGCAGGGCGTCCAGGATCTCGCCGAAGGCCTCCCCCACCCGGGTGCGCCACAGGATGTCCGCCCGGGCATCGGCCCGCCCCGGTCCGCCGTTGATCACCGCCAGCGGCAGACCGCGGGCCAGACCCGTCCAGGACGGGACGGTACCCGCTCATCACCGCCAGGGAGGACCCGGCCACCAGCAGCGCCCGGGCCTCCCGGACCATCTGGCGCGCCCGCGCCTTGCGCTCGGGCGGCACGGACTCGCCGAAGTACACGACGTCGGGCTTCAGCCGCACGGAGCCGCACACAGGGCACCCGACCATCCGGAAGCCCGCGATCTGCTGCTCGGACAGCTCCACGTCCCCGTCAGGGTTCACCGCGCGCGGATCCAGCCGGATCCGCTCCAGGTACCCCGGGTTCGCCGCCGCCAGGCGCTCATCCAGCGCCCGACGGTCCTCGCGGTGCCCGCAGTCCAGGCAGGCCACCGCATCCAGCCCGCCGTGCAGCTGGAGCACGGTCCGGGAGCCTGCGGCCCGGTGCAGCCCGTCCACGTTCTGGGTGATGATCCCGCTGAGCATGCCCGCCCGCTCCAGCTCCACCAGGGCGTGGTGCACGGGATTCGGACGAGCCCGGTCCATGATCCGCCAGCCCACGAAGGAGCGGGCCCAGTACCGGTGGGAGGCGTCGGGATCGTGCAGGAACTCCTGGTACGTCATCGGCCGGTGCCGCCGCAGCGAGCCGCGCGGTCCCCGGTAGTCCGGGATCCCGGAGTCGGTGGAGACCCCCGCCCCGGTGAGCACCAGCACCCCGCCGGCCCGCAGCAGCCCGACGATCCCGGCCAGCGCGGCCGCGGGCTCCGTGGGGCGGGCCGTCTCCTCGACCACGCGGGCGATCGAGCGCAGGGCGGCCCGGTGGGCGGCCCCCGCAGCGGCGGGGAAGGAGGAGGTCACGGGCCCAGCCTACGCAGACCGGCCGCACCGCGACGTCGGGACCCGGCGTCATCTGGGCGACGCGACGCAACGAATGGGCGGATATCTCGCGGATCACTACAGTCGGGGACAACCCGATCACCGTCCCGGAAAGGCCCCACCGTGCCCCTGCACAGCCCGCGCCTGGCGCCCCTGCGCCGTCGCCTGCCCGATCTGCCGACCCTGCGGGACTACCTGCACCTGCAGAAGCCCACCCTGGACCGCCGGGCCGCACGCCTGGCCAAGGCCGCGGACCTGTGGGACCTGCGGCGCATCGCCAAGCGTCGCACCCCCACCGGGCCCTTCGACTACGTCGACGGCGCCGCGGAGCGGGAGATCTCCCTGGGCCGTGCCCGGCAGGTCTACGACGAGCTGGCCTTCCGCCCGCAGGTGCTGCGCGACGTCGGCTCCGTGACCCCACAGACCACCGTGGCCGGCGCGGCGAGCGCGATGCCGCTGGTCATCGCCCCGACCGGCTTCACCCGGATGATGCACAGCGAGGGCGAGACCGCCGGGGTGCGGGCCGCCCACGCCGCGGGCATCCCCTTCACCCTGTCCACCATGGGCACCGCGACCATCGAGGAGGTGGCCGAGGCCGGGCCCGACGGGCGCCGCTGGTTCCAGCTGTACCTGGCCGGACAGGACCGCGGGATCGCCGAGGACCTCGTGGCCCGGGCCCACGCCGCCGGGTACGACACGCTGATGGTCACCGTGGACACCCCCGTGACCGGGGCCCGGCACCGGGACACCCGCAACGGCATGACCTTCCCGCCGCAGCTGACCGCCAAGACGTTCCTAGATGCGGCCTGGCGCCCGGAGTGGTGGATCAACTTCCTGACCACCGAGCCCCTGGGCTTCACGAACTTCGGCTCCGGGTCCCAGTCCATCCAGGCGATCGGGTCCCTGTTCGACCCCACCCTGGCCTTCCGGGACCTGGCCTGGCTGCGCGAGCAGTGGCCCGGGACCCTGCTGATCAAGGGCGTGCAGACCCCCGAGGACGCCGAGCAGTCCGTGGCCGCCGGGGCCGACGGCGTCGTGCTGTCCAACCACGGCGGGCGCCAGCTGGACCGGGCGCCGGTGCCGCTGCTGACCCTGCCGGAGGTGCGCCGTCGGCTGGGGCCGGAGCCGACCGTGCTGGTGGACACCGGGATCATGTCCGGGGCCGACGTCGTCGCGGCGGTGGCCCTGGGCGCGGATGCGGCGATGATCGGGCGGGCCTACCTGTACGGGCTGATGGCCGGCGGCGGGGAGGGCGTGGCCCGGGCCCTGGAGATCTTCCGCTCCGAGATGGTGCGCACGATGCAGCTGATGGGCGTGGCCCGGATGGCGGAGCTGACCCCGGAGATGGTGGCCCTGGATTGGAGGAGCGCGTGAGCCGCGTCGTCGGAGGAGGGCCCGCGCCCGGGGCGGGGGCGGACGTGAGCGCTGGTACTGGCACTGGAGCGGGCGTCGAGCAGGTGGGACGAACGGGGCTGCGCCCCGGGGCCGGGCGGGCGCTGATCGCGTCCATGATCGGCACGCTCGTGGAGTGGTACGACTACGCGCTGTACGGGGCGGCGGCGTCCCTGGTCATCGGCCCGCTGTTCTTCGGGGGCCTGGAGGGCGGGCAGGCGGTGGCGGCCTTCGCGACCTTCGCGGTGGGCTTCGTCGCCCGGCCGCTGGGCGGAGTGCTCATCGCGCACCTCGGGGACCGGCGCGGACGCAAGCCGGCGATGCTGCTGACCATCCTCATCATGGGGGTCTCCACGGTGGGGATCGGGCTGCTGCCCACCCACCAGAGCCTCGGGGTGTGGGCGGTGGTGCTGCTGATCCTGCTGCGCTTCACCCAGGGGCTGGGAGCCGGGGCCGAGCTGACCGGGGCGCTGACCCTCGTCGCGGAGTACACCCCGCCGGCCCGACGCGGCTTCTGGACCTCCCTGGTGCTCTCGATGCCGGCCGCGGGCTCGGCGATCGCGATCCTGAGCTTCCTGGCCGTGGCCGGGCTGGGGCAGGAGGCGTTCCTCGGGTGGGGCTGGCGGCTGCCGTTCCTGGTCTCGGTGGTGCTGTTCGCCCTGGCCATCTGGATCCGCACCCGCCTGGAGGAGTCCCCCGAGTACCGGGCGGCGATGGCCGCTCAGCGGCAGCGCCGCGAAGCCCGACGCACCCCGCTGGGCGAGGTGCTGCGCACGGACTGGAAGGGCGTGGTGCTGGGCTTCATGGCCGTGACCGGACACAACGCCAACAACTACATCATCTCCATCGTCTCCATCACCGTCATGACCACCTACGGCGGACTGGAACGCCAGCAGGCGCTGACGGCGGTGCTGCTGGCCTCGATCCTGGGGGTCCTGCTCTCCCCGGTGGCGGGTCTGGCCGCGGACCGGTTCAGCGCGGCGAAGGTCATGGGCTTCGGGGCGGTGGCCGGCGCGCTGTTCGCCGTGCCGCTGTTCCTGGGCCTGACCTCGGGCAGCTGGGCGGCGAGCCTGGGCGTGCTGTGCGTGTCCTACGGCGTGGTGCTCTCCTGCACCTCGGGCCCGCAGGGCGCGTTCGTGGCGAACCTGTTCCCCACCGAGACCCGCTTCACCGGCACCGCCCTGGCCCGGGAGACCAGCGGGGCGCTGGTCGCGGGCTTCACCCCGATGATCGTGGCCTGGCTGCTGCAGACCGCGGACGGCGCCGTCGGCCCGGCCGCCGGGTATATGGGCGTGTGCTTCGCGGTGACCGTGGCCGCCATGGTCCTGGCCCGCGGCCGCGGCAACAACCCGGCGACGCCGGGGGCGTAGGGCCGGCGGGCGTCCCGGGGCCGGCATGTCCGGGGATTCCCGGGCACGTCCGGCCCTCGGGTGCACCGAGACGGCGCTCCCGTTCCCATTCCCCCGCCCACCTGCGCCGAGGCGGCGCTTTCGTTCCCAAGAATCCGATTTCTGGGAACGAAAGCGCCGTCTCGGTGGGAGGTGGGTACGAGAACGCCGTCTCGCGGGGCCTCCGGGGGTCAGGCGCGCTCGGAGGTGACCGTCAGGCCGTCCTCGGCGACGTCCGGGTTCACGTCCACCCGCACGGTGTCCCCGTCCCAGATCTGCCCGGCGAGGATGCCCTTGGCCAGGCGGTCCCCGACCTCCTTCTGCACCAGGCGGCGCAGGGGGCGGGCACCGAAGGCCGGGTCGTAGCCGGTCAGGCCCAGCCACTCCTTGGCCGCGGGGGTGACGTCCAGGGTCAGGCGCCGCTGCTGCAGGCGCTGAGCCATCGCCTCGATCATCAGCTCCACGATCCGCCCCAGATCCTCGGTGGTCAGCGGGTCGAACATGATGATGTCGTCCAGCCGGTTGAGGAACTCGGGCTTGAAGGAGGCGTTGACCACGTTCATCACGGCCTCGCGCTTCTTCTGCTCCTCCTGGGTCTGATCCACCAGGAACTGCGAGCCCAGGTTGGAGGTCATGATCAGGATGACGTTGCGGAAGTCCACGGTCCGCCCCTGCCCGTCGGTCAGGCGGCCGTCGTCCAGGACCTGCAGGAGGATGTCGAAGACGTCCGGGTGAGCCTTCTCCACCTCATCCAGCAGCACCACGGAGTAGGGCCGACGCCGCACGGCCTCGGTCAGCTGCCCGCCCTCGTCGTAGCCGACATACCCGGGAGGGGCGCCGACCAGCCGGGAGACGGTGTGCTTCTCGCCGTACTCGGACATGTCGATGCGGATCATCGCGTGCTCGTCGTCGAACTGGAACTCCGCGAGGGACTTGGCCAGCTCGGTCTTCCCGACGCCGGTGGGGCCCAGGAACAGGAAGGAGCCGATGGGCCGATCCGGGTCCGAGACCCCCGCCCGGGAGCGGCGCACGGCGTCGGCCACGGCCTGCACCGCGCGGTGCTGGCCGATCAGGCGCTTGCCGAGCTCCGCCTCCATGTGCAGCAGCTTCTCGTTCTCGCCCTGCAGCATCTTCCCGGCGGGGATCCCCGTCCAGGCGGAGATGACGTCCGCGATCTCATCGGCGGTGACCTCCTCGGAGACCATGGTGTCCCCGGCCTCGGTCTGCTCCTCAGCCCGCTGGGCCTCCTCCAGCTCCCGCTGCTTGGCGGGGATCTCCCCGTACAGCAGCCGGGAGGCTTCCCCGAGGTTGCCCTCGCGCTGGGCGACCTCGGCCGCGGAGCGCAGCTCGTCCACCTGCTTCTTGATCTCCCCGACGCGGTTCAGCCCGGCCTTCTCCGCCTCCCAGCGGGCGTTCAGGGCGTCCAGCTCCTCGCGCCGGTCGGCCAGCTCCTGCTGGAGGGTGGCCAGCCGGTCCTGGGAGGCGGCGTCGGTCTCGTTCTTCAGCGCCAGCTCCTCCATGGTCATCCGGTCCACCTGGCGGCGCAGCGCGTCGATCTCCTCCGGGGCGGAGTCGATCTCCATGCGCAGGCGCGAGGCGGCCTCGTCCACGAGGTCGATGGCCTTGTCCGGCAGCTGGCGACCCTGGATGTAGCGGTGGGAGAGGTTGGCTGCGGCCACCAGTGCGGAGTCGGCGATCTGCACCTTGTGGTGCGCCTCGTAGCGCTCCTTCAGTCCGCGCAGGATCGCGACGGTGTCCTCCACGGAGGGCTCGCCGACGTAGACCTGCTGGAAGCGGCGCTCCAGGGCGGCGTCCTTCTCGATGTTCTCGCGGTACTCGTTCAGGGTGGTCGCCCCGATCATCCGCAGCTCGCCGCGGGCCAGCATGGGCTTGAGCATGTTGCCCGCGTCCATGGACCCGTCGGAGCCGCCGCCGGCCCCGACGAGGGTGTGCAGCTCGTCGATGAAGGTGATGACCTGCCCCTCGGACTTCTTGATCTCGTCCAGCACGGCCTTGAGCCGCTCCTCGAACTCGCCGCGGTACTTGGCGCCGGCGACCATCGAGCCGAGGTCCAGGCTGATGAGGGTCTTGCCGCGCAGGGTCTCCGGGACGTCCCCGGAGACGATGCGCTGGGCCAGGCCCTCCACCACGGAGGTCTTGCCGACGCCGGGTTCGCCGATCAGCACCGGGTTGTTCTTGGTGCGCCGGGAGAGCACCTGGATGACGCGGCGGATCTCCGCGTCCCGGCCGATGACCGGGTCCAGCTTGCCCTCGCGGGCGACGGCGGTCAGGTCCGTGCCGTACTTCTCCAGGGACTGGAAGGTGCCCTCCGGATCGGGGGTGTCCACGGTGCGTCCTCCTCTGACGTCGGGGATGGTCTGTTCGATGGCCGCGGCCCCCGCCCCGGCCCGGGACAGGGCCGCGGCGGCCGGGTCCTCCGAGCCCAGCCGGGCGATGCCCAGCAGCAGCACCTCGGTGGAGACGAACTGGTCCCCGAGCTGCTGCGCGGCCTGCTGCGCGCCCTGCACGACGCGCAGGGACTGGCGGGAGAACTGGGCCTGGCCCACCGAGGATCCGGAGGCGGCGGGCAGGGCCTTGATCGCGGCCGAGGCCCGCTCGGACAGGGCGTCCACGTCCACCTCGAGGGACTTCAGGACGGCCACGGCCACGGACTGGCGCTGGTCCAGCAGGGCCTTGAGCAGGTGCGCGGGTTCGATCTGCGGGTTGCCCGCGGTCTGCGCGTTCATGTTCGCGGCGTTGAGAGCCTCTTGGCTCTGGGTGGTGAATCGGGTGTCCATGGCGGCTCCTCAGGGTGGTTCCGGGGCGAGGGGCGGGCCGCTGCGCCCGCCGATCTGCCCACGTCTGTATCAACTACCTTGAGTCTACTCCGCTCAACTTGAGGGGGCAAGGGGTTCCGCAGGAGTTTTCCACAGGTTCTTCCGCACGATGGCGGGGCTCGGGCGGCGCCCGGACGCAGCCGAGAGCCGGCGGATCGGCCCCGCAGGTCGGCCAGCCCGTTCAGCCCAGCCGGCCGCCGTCGTACCCGGCGGCGTCGAGGATCTCGTCCTCCGTGGCCGGGCGCCCCTCGGCCGCGCGGCGCCCGCGTCGGTTCTGGGTGATCGCCAGGCCCAGGGTCGCGAAGGCCGCGACGAAGGTCAGGATGCCGAAGGTGTTGCCGAAGCCGGCGGAGAGCCCGACGACGTCCGGGCCCAGCACCGCCGAGGCCGCCGAGACCACCTGCCCCTCCACCCGGTCCGGGACGAGGAAGCCGAAGATCAGCGCCAGGACCCAGGTGCACGCCAGCGCGCCGGCGATCGCCGGGGTCGTGGCCCCGCCCGGGCGGCGTCGGGCATCGCGCAGCAGGTGCCAGCAGGCCAGGCCCAGCACCGCCAGGTACACCGGCAGGACGGTCACCGCGAAGACGCCGACGAGCAGCCCGCCCGCCCCGAACAGGGCGCGTCCGGCCGTGATCCACAGCCCCGTCAGCACGGCCATCGGCAGGGCCGCGCCGGTGCACAGGCGCACCGCGGCCGAAGGGGAGGCGGCGCGAACGGGAGGGGTCATCGGGGAGGTGCTGCTCACGGAAAGCCAGTCTAGGACGCGCCCCGCCCGACCGCGGGGAGCCGGGCCCGCGATCCGGGCGCCGGCCGATACGCTGGGACCATGACCGATCAGCGCCGCTCCGTCTCCGACTCCCCCGCTCCCAGCACCGCCCTGCCCGAGGCCGTCCTGTTCGACCACGATGGCACCCTCGTGGACACCGAGCCCGTCTGGGCCCGCGCCAAGGAGGAGGTGGCCGCGGAGTTCGACGCCGTGTGGACCGAGCAGGACACCCTGGCCTGCTTGGGCCAGCCGATGTCCATGACGGTGGATCGGCTGCGAGAGCTGGGGGTGCGGCTCTCCCCCGAGGAGATCGTGCGCCGCCTGGCCGCCACCGGCCAGCAGGTGGTGGCGCAGGAGGGCATCGGCTTCCTGCCGGGGATCGAGCCGCTGCTGCGCGAGGTCGCCGCCGCCGGGATCCCGGCGGCCATCGTCACCAACGCCACCACGGAGATCGCCCGGGTCACCGCCTCCCGCGCCCCGGAGGGTCTGTTCCGCACGGTGATCGGGGATGAGGATGTGCAGCGACCCAAGCCGGATCCGCAGCCGTACCTGCTGGCCGCCGAGCGGCTCGGCGTGGACATCACCCGCTGCGTCGTCGTGGAGGACTCCCCCTCCGGGGTGGCCGCGGCTCACGCGGCGGGCGCGCGCGTCGTCGTCGTGCCGGGGATGCAGCCGGTGCCCGACGGCGCGGGGGACGCCCGAGCGGAGCACGAGCAGCTGAGCCTGGCGACGCTGCGCTCGGTGTTCGCCTGAGGCGATCGATGGCACCTCCGCAGGTCCTTGACCCGCCCGCGCTATTTTGATTGACTCATAACAACGCAGTTATGAGTCACTCATAACAACGTCCGCGGGCCCATCGCATCACACACACCGCATCACACACCGGGCCCGCGCACACAGGAAGGAACGCCATGTCTGAGAAGAACGCCCCGTACACCGTCCCCGGCCTGTCCGTGGACGGCGGTCACCAGGTCGCCGAGATCCTGCAGCCGCGCCTGCACGCCCTGAACGACCTGCAGCTGACCCTCAAGCACGCCCACTGGAACGTGGTCGGGCGCAACTTCATCGGCGTGCACGAGATGCTGGACCCGCAGATCGAGCTGGTGCGCGGCTACGCCGACGAGCTCGCCGAGCGCATGTCCGCCCTCGGGGTGGCCCCCAACGGGCTGCCCGGGGACCTGGTCCAGACCCGCGACTGGGAGGACTACAAGCTGGGGCGCGCCTCGGCCATGGATCACCTGCGCGCGCTGGACGAGGTCTACACCGGCCTGATCGAGGACCACCGCGCCGCGATCGCCAAGGTCGGGGACGTGGATCCCATCACCGAGGACATCCTCATCCAGCAGACCACCGAGCTGGAGAAGTTCCAGTGGTTCATGCGCGCCCACCTGGAGGACGCCGACGGCCAGCTGAGCTGACCCCGCCTCCCGGCTCCACGACGACGGCCCCGGCTTCCCGCCGCACCGGCATTTCGCTGGTGGCGAGAATCCGGGGCCTTCGCGTCTCCCGGTAACACGACCGACACCTGCCCGACGCCCCCCGAGGGTTAGGGTGGAGCAGGACGATCGGTCCCCCGGAGCCCGCTCCGACCCGACCGAACACCACCGGATCTCCACGAAAGGATCACCTATGGCCTTCCACCTCGCCAACGCCGCCCTGCGCGCCGTGCCCGGCGCCTTCATCCTCAACTCCGGCCTCGGCAAGCTGAACCTCGACGAGGACACCGCCAAGACCCTCCAGGGCATGGCCGTCAACGGCGTCCCCGCCCTCGGCAGCCTGAGCCCCCAGACCTTCGGCAAGGTCCTGGCCGGCTCCGAGATCGCCGTCGGCGCCGCCCTGCTGACCCCCATCGTCCCGCGCCGCCTGGCCGGGCTGGCCCTCGGCGCCTTCTCCGCCGGACTGCTCGCGATGTACTTCAACACCGACGAGATGACCGAGGAGGACGGCATCCGCCCCTCCCAGGCCGGCACCGCCGTCGCCAAGGACTCCTGGCTCGCCGCCATCGCCGCGGCCCTGATCCTGCAGTCCAAGAGCGACAAGAAGAAGGCGAAGAAGGCCGCCAAGAAGGCTGCGAAGAGCAGCAAGAAGTAGCGCACCGCGCTTCGGCTTTCCCGCATGACGACGACGCCCGCCCACCAGCCCCGGTGAGCGGGCGTCCGCGTCTTCCGGTGACCGCCTGACGCGCGAGCGCGGGAACGAGGAGACATGGACACCCTGCAGACCATCCTGGACCGGGCCGACGCGATCGTGTGGGGACCGTGGCTGATCCTGCCGCTGCTGCTGCTCACCGGCCTGTTCCTCACCGTGCGCCTGGGCGGGCTGCAGTTCCGCCTGTTCGGCAAGGCCATGTCCCTGGCCTTCGGGCGCCGCTCCCGACAACCGGGCCAGAAGGGCGAGATCTCCTCCTACCAGGCGATGGCCACCGCCCTCGGAGCCACCGTCGGCACCGGCAACATCGTGGGCGTGGCCCTGTCCATCCACCTCGGCGGGCCCGGGGCCCTGTTCTGGATGTGGATCACCGCACTGATCGGCATGGCTTCCAAGTACGCCGAGTGCTTCCTCGGGGTGCGCTTCCGCACCCGGGACAAGAACGGGGAGCTGACCGGCGGGCCCCAGGTGTACCTGGTGCGCGGCATCCCCAACCGCTTCGGCTGGTTCCTCTCCGTGGCCTTCGCCGCCTGCGCCGTCGTCGCGACCTTCGGCGTCGGCAACACCACTCAGTCCAACGCCATCGCCTCCAACATGGAATCCACCTTCCGCGTGGCCCCGACGATCACCGCCGTCGTCATCGGGGTGCTGACCCTGGGGGCGCTGGTGGGCGGCATCAAGTCCATCTCCAAGGTCACCGTGTTCTGCGTGCCGCTGATGATCGCGCTGTACGTGGGCGGCGGACTGTACATCCTCGCCGTGAACTGGTCCGGCATCCCGCACGCGCTGGCGCTGATCTTCGGCAACGCCTTCACCCCCTCCGGGGCGGCCGGCGGGGCCGCGGGCTCCCTGCTGATGACCATGCAGATCGGCGTGGCCCGCTCCCTGTTCTCCAACGAATCCGGGATGGGCACCGCCTCCATCCCCTCCTCCATCGCCCAGACCGCCCACCCCGTGCGCCAGGGCCTGGTGTCCATGACCCAGACCTTCATCGACACCCTCGTGGTCATCTCCATCACCGGGCTGCTGGTCATCACCACCGGCGTGTGGGAGAACGGCGAACCGGCCACCATGACCTCCACCGCCTTCGCCACGGGGCTGCCCGGCAGCTGGGGCGGGATCATCGTCACCATCTGCCTGATCCTGCTCGGCTACTCCACGGTGCTGGGCTGGGGGTACTACGGCGAGCGCTGCATCGAGCGCCTGGGCGGCGGACACCGGGGCATCCTGATCTACCGGATCGTGTTCGCGGTGGCCTGCGGCTTGGGCGCCGTCGCCCCGCTGACGATGGTGTGGACCTTCTCCGACGTGATCAACGGGATCATGGCCATCCCCAACCTCATCGGGCTGCTGATCCTCTCCGGGCTGGTGGTGCGCGAGACCCGGCGGTACCTGCGCCACGATCCTCACTTCACGGCCACCGCCGAGCAGATCGACGCGTTCATGGGCGAGCACCCGGGCAGCCTGGACGCCCAGATCGACCACCAGGTGGACCTCACCCGGCCGCACCCGGTCCTGGAGCACCCGGACACCACCCGGATGCGGGTGCTGCGCGAGGAGGAGGTGCGCCGAGCCGCCGCCCTGCGCGACGCCGCCGGGCGGCCCTCCGCCTGAGGCACCGGGTACGATGACGGGTTGGACCGCCACCACCCGAAGGGAAGAGCCCATGTCCGAGGACGTCCCCCAGCAGTTCCACCGTCAGCCGTACTCCTTCGTGCGCCGGGGGGACCGGCTGACCGCTCGGCGCCAGAAGGCCTGGGACGAGTTCTCCCCGACCCACGTGCTGGACGTCCCGCGGCTGGTCACCGACACCTCGGTGGCCCCCGAGGCTCGCTTCGACCAGGCCGAGGTCTTCGGCCGAGAAGGGGCGCCGTTGGTGGTGGAGGTGGGCTCCGGGCTCGGTGAGGCCATCGTGCACGCGGCCTCCGAGCACCCGGAGAACGACTATCTGGCGGTGGAGGTCTACACCCCCGGCATCGCCGACCTGCTGATGAAGATGGGCCAGGCCGGTGTGCAGAACGTGCGGGTGGTGCAGGCCAACGCCCCGGAGGTGCTGGAGAACCTGCTGGAGCCGGCCAGCGTGGACGAGCTGTGGGTGTTCTTCCCGGACCCGTGGCACAAGACCCGCCACCACAAGCGCCGCCTGGTCTCCCCGGACTTCGCGCGGCTGGCCGCCCGGGTGATCCGGCCCGGCGGGCTGTGGCGCCTGGCCACGGACTGGGAGGAGTACGCCCTGGTGATGCGCGAGGTGCTGGAGGCCTCCGAGGACTTCCGCAACGAGCACCCGGGCCGCGGCGCCACCGAGGAGGACCCGACCGGCGGCTGGGCCCCCCGCTGGGAGGGCCGGATCCTCACCAGCTTCGAGCGCAAGGCCGGGGAGGCCGGACGCCACCCCTGGGACCTCACCTACCGCCGGGCCTGACCCCCGGGGGGGTGACCGGAGTTCGGGGCTCGGAGCACCCGCGACCCGGCGCATCCGTACCCTCTCGCGGCATCCCCTTCCGCGAGGCGGCGCATCTGTTCCCATTTTCCGCGTTTCCGGGAACGAGAGCGCCGGGTCGATGAAGGGTAGGAACGAGAGCGCCGCGTCGGCGAAGGATAGGGAGACGCAGTCGCACCCACCCGGCGCATCCGTACCCGCTCCCGGCATCCCCTCTCACGAGGCGGCGCATCCGTTCCCGCTTTTCGCGTTTTCGGGAACGGATGCGCCGGATCGGCGAGGAGGGGCGGGAACAGGGGCGCCGGGTCGGCGTCGGGCGGGGTCCGCCCCCCGCCCGGGGTCAGCGGCGGTCCACCTGGGGGATGGACTGGGTCTCGTAGGTGTCGATCGCCCCGGGGTGGCCCTTCATGAACTCGTCCACCTCATCCTTGTCCGCCGTGACGGAGGGGTCGTTGCGCAGGTAGTGACGGGTCTCCCGGGCGATCAGACCGGAGAGGATCAGCAGACCGATCAGGTTGGGGATGGCCATCAGGCCGTTGGCGATGTCCGCGAAGGTCCACACCAGCGACAGCGGGACGGTGCAGCCGACGTAGACGATCACGGAGAAGAGCACCCGGTAGGCCGGCACCCCGCGCCGCCCGAACAGCCGCTCGATGCACCGCTCGCCGTAGTAGGCCCAGCCGAGGATCGTGGAGTAGGCGAACAGCACCAGGCCGATCGTCACGATCCACCCGCCCCAGCTGCCCGGCAGCCCGGTGGAGAAGGCGCGGGAGGTCATGGTGCCGGCGGCGTCGGCCCCGGCGGTCCACTGCCCGGTGGTGATGATGACCAGCCCGGTGCAGGTGACCACGATGATCGTGTCGATGAAGGTCTGGGTCATGGATACCAGGCCCTGACGCACCGGGTGGGTGGTCTGCGCGGCCGCCGCGGCGATGGCCGCCGAGCCCATCCCGGACTCGTTGGAGAAGATGCCGCGGGCCACACCCATCTGCACCGCCAGGATGATGGTGGAGCCCAGGAACCCGCCGACGGCGGCGTGCCCGGTGAACGCGGACTCGAAGATCGTCGCGAAGGCCTCCGGGATCCCCCCGACGTTCACGCACAGGATGTAGATCGCCCCGACGACGTAGAAGACGATCATGATCGGCACCAGGTTGGAGGTGACCCGCCCGATGGACTTGATGCCGCCGACCAGCACCAGCAGGGTCAGCACGGCCAGCACCAGCCCGGTGATCCACTCCGGCACGTGGAAGGAGTCCACCATGTTCACGGAGATGGAGTTGCCCTGGGTGGTGTTCCCGATGCCGAAGGAGGCGATGATCGCGGCCACGCAGAAGAACAGGGCCAGGAACTTCCCGAAGCCGCCGCGGATGCCGCGCTGCAGGTAGTACTGCGGGCCGCCGGAGATCTCGCCCTTGGCGTCCGTGGTGCGGAAGCGCACCGCCAGGAAGGCCTCCGAGTACTTGGAGGCCATGCCGAAGATCGCGGTGATCCACATCCAGAACAGGGACCCGGGACCGCCGGTGCCGATCGCGGTGGCGACCCCGACGATGTTGCCGGTTCCCACGGTCGCGGCCATCGCGGTGGTCAGCGCCTGGAACTGGGAGATGTCCCCGCCCTGGGCGCCCTCGTCCTTGCGGGTGAAGAAGGCCAGGCGCAGGGCCTGGAAGAGCTTGGTCAGCTGGATCCCGCCGAGGCGGATGGTCAGGTACAGGCCCGTGCCCAGCAGCAGCGGGATGAGGATGAACGGGCCCCAGAGGACCTTGTCGATGGCGGAGAGGACGGAGTCCAGGGTCTCGAGCATGCGGTGGCCCCCACGGATCGGTGCGGTTGAGAAGTGATGCGGATCATCATGCCACACCCGTGTTTCCGCCCGGAAAACCCGCCGACCCCCGCCCGCGGACCCGGCTCGCTCACCCCAGCACAGAGTCTCCCAGCAACAGCCTCACCCCCGGTACAGGGTCAGCGCCCGGCTCGTCGAGAAGCGCTCGGGGCGCTGCCCGCGGCCCAGCCGCACGACGTCGCCGCGCAGCCCGGCCGCGAACACCCGCCGGGACTCCTGGATCCGATCCTGGCTCTCCTGCAGCTGCTCGGTCAGCTCCCGGACCCGGTGCTGCAGGGCCTGGACCTGGTTCTCCAGCTGGATGATCCGCCGGATCCCCTCCAGCGAGACCCCCTCGGAGGACAGCTGCTGGATCTGGCGTAGCTTCTCCACATCCCGCTGCGAATACCGCCGGGCCTTCCCGGGCAGCCGGGAGGGGGTGACCAGACCCAGCCGGTCGTACTGGCGCAGGGTCTGGGGGTGCATCTCGGCCAGCTCGGCGGCCACCGAGATCACGAACAGGGGCTGGTCCGCGTTGCCGAAGGCCATGGTCTACACCCCCGCTTCCCGCAGCAGATCCGCCCGCACATCCGGCTGGTGCGCCAGTTCCGTGAACCGGCGCAGCGCCTCGACGGCCTCCTCGGACAGCTCCGAGGGCACCTGGACCTGCGGGATCACGTACAGGTTGCCGGTGTGCTTCTTCGTCGTCACCCCGCGGCCCTTGACCCGCATCCGGGTGCCGGGCTCCTGACCGGCCTTCAGCCGCAGCTTCACGATCTTCCCGCCGGGGGCGGGGGCCGTGATCACCGCGCCCAGGGCGGCCTCCTCCACGGTCACCGGCACATGCACCGTGAGGTCATCGCCTTCCCGGGTGAACACCGGATCCGGGCGCACGTGCACGGTCACGATCAGGTCCGAGGACCCGCCGGGGCCGGTCTGGCCCTTGCCGCGCAGACGCACCTTCTGCCCGTCGCGCACCCCCTGCGGAATCCGCATGGTGACGCTGCGCCCGTCCTGCTGGCTGACCCGCAGCTGGGTGCCCTCCAGCGCCTCGGCGAAGTCGATGGTCACGCTGGTCTCGACGTCGGCCGGGGCCGGCTGGCGCGGCTGCCCGAAGGGGCTGGCCCCGCCGGCCCCGCCGAACAGGTCCGCGAACGGATCGCCGCCGCCGGTGCTGGTGTACTGCATCCGGGGTCCCCCAGCGCCGCCGAAGCCGCCCCGGGAGCGGCGTGCCCCGCCGCCGAACAGGTCGCCCAGCAGGTCCTCGAAGCCGGCCGAGCCTCCCGCCCCGGGGCCGCCGGCCCCGCCGGCGCCGGCGCTGAACCGGGCCCCGGAGCCCATCGCGCGGATCGCGTCGTACTGCTTGCGCTGCTCCGGGTCCGCCAGCACGGTGTGCGCCTCGGAGATCTCCTTGAACCGCCGCTCGGCGGCCTCATCCCCGGGGTTCTGGTCCGGGTGGTACTTCCGGGCCAGCTTCCGATACGCCTTCTTGATGTCCTCGTCACTGGCGTCCTTGGAGACGCCCAGCACCTTGTAGAAGTCCTTCTCCAGCCAGTTCTCGCTCGCCATCGACGCCTCCTTCCCACAGTCTCGCTGTGCTCGTTTCCGTCTGCTGATGTTCTGTTGTGCGCCCGGGCGGGGCGCGCCCGGGGCGGTTGCGCAGATGAGAAGCGACGCCGGGTCCGCACCCGCCGCGCCCGCCCATTTTCGGACGGGAACGACGGCGCGGGGACCCGGCGTCGCAACTGACCTCCGCAAGCGCGGGGTCCGGGGATCCTGCCTACCCCTGGGTCACGGGGCCACGGCCACGGCCACCTGGGCCGGGCGCAGCACCCGCTCGCCGATGCGGTAGCCGTTGCGCATGACCATGGCCAGCCGGTCCGGCTCCACCTCCTCGGTGGGCTGCTGCATGACCGCCTCGTGCACGTGCGGGTCGAAGGCCTCCCCGACCTCGCCGAAGCGCTCCAGGCCCTGACGGGTCAGCGCCTCCTCGAGCTTCCGGGCGATCGAGGCGAAGGGTCCCTCCGCCAGGTCCCCGTGCCGGCGCGCGGCGTCGATGTCGTCGATCACCGGCAGCAGGGCCGTGACGACGTCGCCCACCACGTACTCGCGCAGACCGTCCTTCTCCTTGGCCGAGCGGTTCCGGAAGTTCTGGAACTCCGCCTGCAGGCGGCGCAGATCCTCCAGACGCTCCTCGGCCAGCCGGTGCCCGTCCTGGGCCGCGGACTCGGAGTCCGCGGGCTCCTCCGCGGCCTCCTGCTCGTCCGCAGCGCTCTGCGCGGTGGCCTCGGCGCCCTCGGCCTCCGAGGCGGATTCCGCGTCGGGGGCGTGGAAGGCCTCCTCCAGCGGGTCCCCGTCCTGCGGGTTCTCGGTGGTGTTCTCAGCCATATCCCTTACTTCTTCTCGTCTTCGTCGTCCACGACCTCGGCGTCGACGACGTCATCCTCGTTCGCGTCCGCGTTGGCCGCACCGGCGTCCGCGGCACCCTCACCGGCCTGGGCCTGGGCGTAGATGGCCTCGCCCAGCTTGGTCTGGGAGGACTGCAGCTTCTCGAAGGCGGACTTCACGGCGTCGTCGTCCTCGCCCTCCAGGGCCTTCTTCAGCTCGTCGACGTCGGACTGGACCTCGGACTTGACGTCCTCGGGCAGCTTGTCCTCGTTGTCCTTGAGCAGCTTCTCGATCTGGTAGGCGCTGTTCTCCGCGGTGTTGCGCAGATCCTGGGCCTCGCGGCGCTTCTTGTCCGCCTCGGCGTTGGCCTCGGCGTCCTTGACCATGCGGTCGATGTCCTCCTTGGACAGCGAGGTCCCGCCGGTGATGGTCATGGACTGCTCCTTGCCGGTGCCCTTGTCCGTGGCGGACACGTGCACGATGCCGTTGGCGTCGATGTCGAAGGTGACCTCGATCTGCGGCACCCCGCGCGGGGCCGGGGCGATGCCGGTCAGCTCGAAGGTGCCCAGGTTCTTGTTGTCCCGGGTGAACTCGCGCTCGCCCTGGAAGACCTGGATGGACACGGACGGCTGGTTGTCCTCGGCGGTGGTGAAGGTCTCGGACCGCTTGGTCGGGATCGCGGTGTTGCGCTCGATCAGCTTGGTCATGACCCCGCCTTTGGTCTCGATGCCCAGGGACAGCGGGGTGACGTCGATCAGCAGGACGTCCTTGCGGTCGCCCTTGAGCACGCCGGCCTGCAGGGCCGCGCCGTCGGCGACGACCTCATCCGGGTTCACGCCCTTGTTCGGGTCCTTGCCGGAGAGCTCCTTGACCAGGTCCACGACGGCGGGCATGCGGGTCGAGCCGCCGACCAGCACGACGTGGGCGATGTCGGAGACCTTGACCCCGGCCTCGTCGATGACGTCGTGGAACGGCTTCTTGGTCCGATCCAGCAGGTCCTTGGTCAGGTCCTGGAACTTGGCGCGGGACAGGGACTCGTCCAGGTGCACCGGGCCGTCGGAGGTGACGGACAGGTACTGCAGGGAGATGTTGGTGGAGGAGGCGGAGGACAGCTCCTTCTTGGCCTGCTCCGCGGCCTCCTTCAGGCGCTGCAGGGCGATCTTGTCCTTGGACAGGTCAGCCCCGGTCTTGGACTTGACCTGCTGCAGCAGCCAGTCCACGATCCGCTGATCCCAGTCGTCGCCGCCCAGGCGGTTGTCGCCGGCGGTGGCGCGGACCTGGATGGTGGAGAAGCCGTCGTCGTCCTTGCCGACCTCCAGGAGGGAGACGTCGAAGGTGCCGCCGCCGAGGTCGTAGACCAGGATCAGCTCATCCTCGTTGCCCTTCTCCAGGCCGTAGGCCAGGGCCGCGGCGGTGGGCTCGTTGACGATGCGCAGGACGTTCAGGCCCGCGATCTCGCCGGCCTCCTTGGTGGCCTGGCGCTCGGCGTCGTTGAAGTAGGCCGGGACGGTGATGACCGCGTCGGTGACCTTGTCGTTGAGGTAGGCCTCCGCGTCCGCCTTCAGCTTCTGCAGGATGCGCGCGGAGATCTCCTGCGCGGTGTACTTCTTGCCGTCGATCTCCTCGGTCCAGTCGGTGCCCATGTGGCGCTTGACGGAGGAGATGGTGCGCTCGACGTTGGTGACGGCCTGGCGCTTGGCCACGCCGCCGACCAGGGTCTCGCCGTCCTTGCCGAAGGCGACGACGGACGGGGTGGTGCGGGTGCCCTCCGCGTTGGCGATGACGACGGGCTCCCCGCCCTCCAGGGCCGCGACGCAGGAGTTGGTGGTGCCGAGGTCGATGCCGACTGCACGTGACATGTGGTGATGCTCCTTCATGGTCTCGAGTGAACCGGGGCCCCGCCCGCTGCCCGCGGGAGGTGAGCACCCGGAGGTCTCACTTCTTGAGTTGTCCTGACTCAAGTCTACGCATCGGGCCCCACCTGTCAACAGGTTTGAGTCGGTTCGACTCAACTTTTCTGCGCCGCCTTGGATCGCGCCGGTTCCGGCACCCGCCGCCCTTCCCTCACCGCGCCTGGGTAGGCTGAACCCATGACCCGCATCATCACCGTGTGCACCGGCAACATCTGCCGCTCCCCCATGGCCGAGTACCTGATCCGCCGCGCCGTCGAACGGGCCGACCTGCCGGAGGTGACGGTGGAGTCCTTCGGCATCAGCGACGAGGAGCGGGGCAACCCCGTGGATCCGCGCGCCGCCCGGGTGCTTCAGGCGGAGGGCATCGACGCCTCCGGGCACCGGGCCCGCCAGGTCACCGCCGCGGACCTCGCCGCGGCCGACCTCGTGCTGGCCCTGGACCTGCCGCACGAGCGAGCCCTGCGCAGCCTGGCCGAGACCGAGCGGGACGCCGAGAAGATCCACCTGCTGCGCGAGTTCGATCCCGAGGCCGCGCACCTGAAGCACCGCAGCCTCGGCATCTACGACCCCTGGTACGGCGACGAGGAGGACTTCGAGACCACCTTCGAGATGATCGACGCCGCCGTGCCCGGCGTCGTGGACTGGGCCCGCGAGCACGGTCCGGCCGACGCCGAGACCGCGCGGGGCTGAGCCGCCGTGTCCGCCGGGCGCACCTGGGTCATCGAGAACCACGACCCCGAGGACGCCGACGTCGCCGGGATCCTCGAGCAGCTGCTGGGCCGCGACGGAACCCTCCCGCCCGAGCACTGGAGGAACCGGGCGCCGCTGGTGCTCGCGGTGGACGGGCGCTCCGGAGCCGGCAAGACCTCCCTGGCCGCCCGCCTGGCCGCGGCCGCCGCGGCCCGGTGCCCGGCCGGCGTCGTGCTGTTCCACCTGGAGGACCTCTACCCCGGCTGGGATGGGCTCACCGAGGGCGTGCGCCTGTGGACCGAGATGCTCACCCGCCTGCTGGACGGGCGCGACGCCGCCTGGCGCGCCTGGGACTGGGCGGCCGGCGCCCCCGATCCCGCCGAGCGCATCCTGTCGGCCGAGGCCGCCCTGATCATCGCCGAGGGGGTCGGGGCCAGCGCCCCCGGACACCCCGAGGTCGTGCCGGACCTGACCGTGTGGCTGCAGCTGCCCGCGGCGCAGCGGCGTCGGCGGGCGCTGGCCCGCGACGGGGAGCTCTACCGTCCACATTGGGAGCGCTGGGCCGCGCAGGAGGACGCGCTGCTGGCCCGACTGCCCTGAACGACCGCTTTTCCTCTACCATCGTCCCGTCAGCCGGCGCGACGCCGGACTCCCCGCCGACCGCCTCGACCGGTCCGCGCTCCCCAGGAAGGGACCCCTCGCCCATGGGCCACCAGAGCACCGCCCCCCGCGTGAGCGTCCCCCTGCTGATCGTGTTCGGCACCCTCTCCGGGATCGGACCGCTGGCCACGGACATGTACCTCGCGGCCTTCCCCCGGATGTCCGAGGACCTGGACACCCAGGCCTCCACCATCCAGCTCACCCTCTCCGCGTGCATGCTGGGGCTGGCCCTGGGGCAGCTGCTCATCGGCCCGCTCTCGGACCAGTGGGGCCGACGCCGCCCCCTGATGATCGGCTCGGCGGTGTGCTTCCTGGCCTCCCTGGGCTGCGCCCTGGCCCCCACCGTGGAGGTGCTCATCGGCTTCCGGCTGCTGATGGGGCTGTCCGGGGCTGCCGGCATCGTGCTGGCCCGCTCGATGATCGCGGATCTGACCGTGGGCACCCAGACCACCCGGTACATGAACTACATGATGATGATCAACGGCCTGGCCCCGGTGCTGGCACCCACCGTGGGCGGGCTGATCCTGGCGGTGTCCACCTGGCGCACCGTGTCCTGGGTGCTCACCGCGGTGACCCTGCTGATGGCGGCGGCGGTGTTCGTCCTGGTCCCGGAGAGCCTGCCTGCCGAGCGCCGCCACTCCGGGGGCCTGCGGACGGTGGGCCGCGGGGTGGCCGCGATGGTGCGCCGCCCCCGATACGTGGGGTTCGTGATCGCCTTCGTCCTCTCCTTCGGCACCCTGTTCTCCTACATCTCCGGGTCCACCTACGTCCTGCAGAACGTCCTGGGGATGAGCTCCACCGCCTACGCCCTGGCCTTCGGGGCGAACTCCCTGGGGATCCTCCTCTTCTCCGTCCTGTCCAACGCGCTGCTGAGCCGCACCGTCCCGGAGCGGATCGCCCCGGTGGGGCTGAGCATCGTCGCGGTCTCGGCCCTGACCCTGCTGGGCCTGACCCTCGCCGGGGCCCTCTCGCTGCCCGTGGTGCTGGTGCTGCTGTTCCTGTGCGCCGGCTGCCAGGGCCTGATCTTCGGCAACATCACGTCGCTGGCCCTGAGCCAGGGCCGGGACTACGCCGGGGCGGCGTCGGCCCTGCTGGGGTGCCTGCAGTTCGGCATGGGCGGGCTCGTCTCCCCGCTGGTCGGGCTCGGCGGGGACCACGCCGTCGCCCCGATGGCGATCAGCATGAGCATCTGCGCCCTCGCGGCCCTGACGGTGTTCCTGACGACCCGCGCCCGCACCGCCACCCACCCCCAGACCACCTGATGCGACGCCCCCTCTCTGACGCCCGGTCCGACGCCCCGCCCCCGACGCCCGCCCTGGCGCCGAGTCATCGATTCCGACGACTTTTCGCCTGAAAATCCGTCGGAATCGATGACTGGGCGCCAGGGCGCAGGGGATGCTGCGGCGGGGTAGGCAGAATGGGGGCATGAGTGAGCTTCCCGCAGACCGCAGGCCGCCCGTCGTCGTCCGAGTGGATGACGCGCACCCGGACGGCGAGGTGCTCGACGCCGCCGCGCCCCTGATCGGCATCGAGGACGAGGGGTACACCCGCGGGGACGGGGTCTTCGAGACCATGCTCGCCGTCGACGGCGCGGTGCGGAAGCTGCCCCGGCACCTGGCCCGCCTGGCCCACTCCGCCCGGCTCCTGCAGCTGCCGGCCCCGGACGAGGACCGGTGGCGCGCCGCCGTCGCCACGGTCCTGCGGGTGGCCGCCCGGGAGGGCATCGGCACCGCCACCGACCTCGGCGAGGAGACCGTGGTGAAGCTGCTGGTCAGCCGGGGAGACCCGACGCGCGGGGCCTACGGCCTCGTCATCGTCTCCCCGGTCCCGGAATCCACCCTCGCCGCCCGTGAGCAGGGGGTGCGGGCGCTGCTGCTGCCCCGCGGGCACGATCCCGCCGAGGACGCCGCCTACCCGTGGCTGCTGACCGGCGCCAAGACCCTCTCCTATGCGGTGAATATGGCGGTGCTGCGCCACGTCCGCTCCCTCGGCGCGCAGGACGCGATCTGGACGGCGTCGGATCGCCGGATCCTGGAGGGGGCCACCAGCTCGGTGATCGCGGCCCGGCGCACCGGGGACCGGATCACCCTGCTCACTCCGGAGCCGAACCACGGCATCCTGCCCGGCACCACCCAGGGGACGATCTTCGCGGCGGCGCGCGAGCGCGGCTGGGAGCTGGGCTACGGCCCCCTGTACCCGGTGGACCTGCTGGAGTCCGACGGCGTGTGGCTGGCTTCCTCGGTGCGTCTGCTCGCCCCCGTGACCCACCTGGACCACCAGGTCCTGCCCGTGGATCGGGAGCTGACCCGCCTCCTGACCTCCTTCCTCACGGCCTGAGCACCGGCCGCCCGGCGATCTCCCCGCCGGGCCGGCGCTTTCGTTCCCACACAGGAGGCCACCCCTCGCCGAGTCGGCGCTCCCGTTCCCACACGAGAGGCCATCCCTCGCCGAAACGGCACTCTCGTTCCCGAAAACCGCGATTATGGGAACGGCTGCGCCGTCTCGCGAGAGACCGGGAACGAGAGCGCCGGGTCGCGAGGGGTCGGGAACGAGAGCACCGGGCCGCCGGGGCACGGCGTCGGCTCAGCCCGCGGCCAGGGCGGCCACCGGGGAGACCCGGGTGACCCGGCGGGCCGGCAGCGCGGCGGCGATCCCGGTGATCACCGCGCACCCCAGCAGCACCAGCCCGATCATCGCCCACGGCGGCGTGGGGAGGAAGAACCCGATCCCATCCACGCTGGCCAGCATGGACAGCGCGCCGCACCAGCCGTAGAGGATGCCCAGCGGGATCGCGAACAGGGCCGCGGCCAGCGTCAGCTGCGCCGTCTCCGCGAGGATCATCCGCCACAGCCCCGCGGTGGACAGGCCGATGGTGCGCAGCATCCCCAGCTCGCGGGTGCGCTGCATGACTGAGGCCTGCATGTTGTTGACCACCCCGATCGCGGCGATGACCAGGGAGAACACCAGCATCGCGGTGAGGAACCACAGCACGTCGTCGATGCTGCGCATGACCGAACTGGTCTGATCCTCCGCGATCCCCAGCTCCCGACTCCACCGCGTCATGACCGTCTGGAACGTCTGCCCCAGGGTCGCGAACATCATGATGAGGGTGATCCCGATGACCAGGCCCATCGAGGTGCGCGAGGCGCGCAGCGGGTGCCGTCGGGCGCTGCCGGCGGCCAGTCGCCCCGCGGCCGAGGCCCGCAGCGGCAGGCCCGCCAGCCCCAGGAACGCGGGCATGATCCACGCCGAGCCCAGCGCGATCCCGGTGAAGGAGACGATGCCGCCGAGGAAGCCGAGGAGCACCCCCGCCGAGGAGGCGAAGCCCACCAGCACGCCCAGACCCAGCAGGCCCGCACCGAGGACGATGCCGAGCAGCGCCAGGACCAGCAGCGCCCGGCTGCCGCGGCGCAGGGTCTTCAGGGCGGGTTCCACGGTGCGCCGGGTCCCCTCGATCGGGGAGACGGCGAGCACCGGGCGGGCCCCGCGCCAGGCTGCCCACCAGGCCATCAGCACCACGACCGCACCGGGCACTGCGGTGCCGGGGGTGATCGCGAAGCCCAGGGGCGCGGCGTCGGGCCGGTGCTCGAGCCAGGCGGCCGCGCCGAGGGCGGCGACGTCGGCCAGGACCGTGCCCAGCACCGCGCCGACCCCGCCCACGATCAGCCCTTCCACGCCGATCCCGCGGCGCAGGGAGGGAGCCGAGGCGCCGAGCAGGCGCAGCAGGGCGATGGTGCGGGTGCGTCCGGCGACGACGATCGAGAAGGTGTTCACGACGACGATCGCGGCCACGAAGATCGCGATGCCGAAGAAGACGGTGCCGAGCAGGCCGAGCATCAGCGCGATCCCACCCTCCGCTCCGTCCGCGCCTTCCGGACCGGCGATGAGGTGGGCGAGCAGCTGGGTCCCCGCGATCATGGCGGCCCCGAAGAAGGCGGCGACGGCGCAGATCAGCAGGGTCGAGAGGTGCTGGCGGGGCTCGCGGGCGATCTCGCGGACGGCGTTCCTGACGGTCTTGGCCATGGTGCTACGCTTCCAGGTTCAGCATGGTCGCGGCGATCTGCTCGGGGGTTCCGGAGCCCTCGGTGCGGACGATGCGCCCGTCGGCCAGGTAGACCACGCGGTCCGCGTGGGCGGCGGCCTTGGGGTCGTGGGTGACCATCAGGATGGCCTGGCCCATCTCCCGGGCGGCGGCCTGCAGCAGGCTCAGCACCTCCCCGGCCGCGCGGGAGTCGAGGTTGCCGGTGGGCTCGTCGGCCAGGACCAGGGCGGGACGGGTCGCGAGCGCCCGAGCGATGGCCACCCGCTGCTGCTGCCCGCCGGAGAGCTCCCCGGGCCGGTGGTTGACGCGCCCGGTGAGACCCAGACGCTCCAACAGGAGGTCGATCCACTGCCGCTGCTCGGCGGTGGGCCTGCGGTCGTCCAGTTCGAAGGGCAGGAGGATGTTCTCCCGCACGTCCATGGTGGGCATGAGGTTGAAGGCCTGGAAGATGAAGCCGACGCGGCGGCGGCGCACCGAGGTCAGCGCGGCGTCGGACAGCCCGGTGATCTCCTGCCCGCCGATCCACACGCGGCCCTCGGTGGGGGTCTCCAGCCCGGCCATCAGGTGCATCAGGGTGGATTTGCCGGAGCCGGAGGGTCCCATGACGGCGGTGAATCCGCCCGGGGCCACCTCCAGGTCCACCCCGCGCACCGCGGTGACGGCCTGCGGGCCGGTGCCGTAGATCTTCCGAACCCCGCGGGCGACGGCGACGGGGGCCGCTTCCCGGGCGGGATCGGGCTGGGCGGTGGCGGAGGCGGGGATGGCGGGCTCGGAGTGAGCGGGCTCAGGCCCGGGCTGTACGACGGTGGGGGTGGCCCAGGGAGAGTCTGGCTGGGTGGTCACGGTGGGATCGCTCCTCGGGGGATCGGGGACGTTTTCTGTCACCCTCCACTCTCGTGAAGCGCGGGGCTGGAGTCAGTGGCCCCAGATCTGATCCGGGGTAGACCTGGCTCCACTGTTCCCCTCCCCGCCAGCCCTCACATGACGTCCGTCCCCCACGACCCGGCGCATCCGTACCCAGAATCCGCATTTTCGGGAACGAATGCGCCGCCTCGCGAGAAGGAAGGAGAGGGATGGGAACGAATGCGCCGGGTCGCGGAACCGAACGGAACGGGCCGGATCCCGGGCGGGTCAGAAGATCGTGCGGTAGGAGCCCAGGGCGAGGGAGGCGCCGACCGCGATCACCGGGATCAGCAGCCCGAGGATCAGCACCACGACGTCGACCCGGTGGTAGGTCGGCGGGTTCAGCCAGGTGCGCGGCCCGGCGCCGAAGCCGCGGGCCTCCATCGTCACCGCCAGCCGCGAGGCGCGGCGCAGGGCCTGGACCATGAGGGCGAAGGCCTGCTGGGCGAAGCCCGTGGTGAGCGCGACCAGCGCGGAGCGGGAGCCGATGCCGCGGGCCCGCCGGGCGGCGGCCAGGGTCTGCCACTCCGCGGCCAGCAGACCCATGAGACGGAAGGCCGCCACCGCGGAGAGCACGAAGCGGGCGGGCAGCCGGAAGGTCTGGGCCAGGGACTCCCCCAGCTCGTGGGCGTCGGTGCTGGCCAGGAACATCACCGAGATCAGGGCCAGCGCGCAGCCGCGCAGCATGATGGCGATCCCGGAGTCGAGGGAGCCGGTGCTGACCTGCCACGGCCCCAGATCCAGCAGCAGGCGCCCCGACTTCTCCGCCATCAGGGCCGTGGCCCACCCGGAGAGCACCGCGGCCGCGAAGATGAACCACAGCTTCCGGGCCACCGCCCACGGGCGCATCCCGGCCGCCGTCATCGCCGCGAGGAGCAGGACGAGCCCCAGGCTGGAGGTCACCCAATCCAGGCTCACCACGAAGACGAGGGTCTGCAGGGTGGCCACGACGATCTTGGTGGCGGCGTTGGTGCGGCCCAGGGCGCTGGCCCGGGCGAAGACCGGATCCATCAGCTCCACCTCAGCCCACCTCCCCGAGCCCGACGGCGCGGCGGGCGCCCCCGTCGTCGTCGGCCTCCCGCGGGCGATGCTCGGGCGCACCCAGGTCCAGGCGCCGCCCGCCGAGGGCGGCCGCGAAGTCCAGGTCGTGGGTCACGGACACGACGGCGGTGCCCTCGGCCATCAGCTCGCCCAGCAGCCGCACGAGCCGGGCCCAGGTGATCGCGTCCTGCCCGAAGGTCGGCTCGTCCAGGACGAGCACCCGCGGGCGGGCGGCCAGGGCCGTGCCCACGGACAGCCGACGCTTCTCCCCGCCGGAGAGGGTGAAGGGGTTGGCCTCGGCCACCCGGTCCAGGCGCAGCCGCTCCAGCAGGTCCTCGGCCCGGGCGCCCGGATCCTCGGCCCCGCTCAGCCGCGCCCCCAGCTCCAGCTCCTCGGCCACCGTGGCCTTGACGAACTGGTGCTCGGGCTCCTGGAACACGGTGCCGATGCGCCGGATCAGCTCCGGTGAGGACCAGCACATCGGGTCCCAGGACACCCCCGGGTCCCCGCGCAGCCCCTCGGCGGCGACGACGAGCCCGGCGGCCGGCCACTGCAGACCGGCCAGGGTCAGGGCCAGGGTGGACTTCCCCGCGCCGTTGGGGCCCACCACGGCCAGGTGCTGCCCGGCGCGCAGCGTCAGGTCGATGCCGCGGGAGGCCACCGGGGCCGTCCGGGCCCACGGCTCCCGTTCGGCCGCCGCGGCCGGAGGCGCCTCGGTGGACGACGCCGCGGCGCGGCGTCGGACCCGGGCCCAGCGCCGCTGCGGATGGGTCCGGGTCACCGCCAGATCCCGGGCCGCCAGCAGCCTCTCGCCTCCCGCGGGGGGTTCGGCACCGCCGGAGTCCTGCCCGGTGCTCCAGGCATCGGCGGTCCCCGCCTCCTCGGTCCCGGGCACGGCGGGCCTCGACCCGCCTCCCGCGACGCCGTCGGCCTCCCCCGGACCCACCGGGACGTGCCCGGGCACCCACACCCCGGCGTGGATCAGCTCCCGACGGCCGGCCCCGAGGACCTCCTCGGGGGCGCCGTCGTGGCTGATGCCGCCGGCCGGGCGCAGCACGATCACCCGGTCCACGTGCGGGGCCCACACCCCCACGCGATGCTCCACCACGACCAGCGTGGAGCCGTACTCCCGCACGGCGCGCAGCACCGCGTCGCGCACCTCCTCCACCCCAGCCGGGTCCAGGTTGGCGGTGGGCTCATCCAGCAGCAGCAGACCCGGGCGCATCGCGAGGATCCCGGCCAGTCCCAGGCGCTGCTTCTGCCCGCCGGACAGCGCCGACGTCGGACGCTCCCAGTCCAGGTCCAGGCCCACCGCCGCCAGGGCCTCCTCGCAGCGGGGGCGGATCTGCTCGCGGGGCACCCCGAGGTTCTCCGGGCCGAAGGCGAGGTCCTGACCCACCCGGGAGAGCACGATCGAGGCCTCCGGGTCCTGCTGCATCAGCCCCACCCGGCCCCGAGCCCGGGCGGCGGGGAACCCGTCGATCAGGGCGGTGCCCAGCGCCGGGTCCTCCTCCTGGTCCAGCACCCCGGCCAGGGCGTGCAGGAGCGTGGACTTCCCGGCGCCGGAGGGCCCCAGCAGCAGCACCTTCTGCCCCGGCGGGATCTCCAGGGTGACGTCGCGGAAGGCCGGCTCGGACCGGTTGGGGTAGTGCCAGCCGAAGCCCTCGGTGGTGACGGCGGCCGCGCGAGACGCCATCGGTCGGGTCTGCATCGGGGTCAGGCCGGGCGACGTCGGGAAGCGGCGCGCCGGGCGTCCCGACCGGCGGCCACGGAGTCCAGGACGCCGGTGGCCACCAGCCCGCGGGTCAGCGCCCAGGCGCCGAGACCCGCGAGGACCAGCCCGGAGACGGCGCCGCACAGCACGTAGACCAGCTTGTAGTCCATGGTCCACTCGGGGTTGTAGATGATGTTCTCCATGACGGCCATGACCACCCCGGAGGCGAGACCGGAGAGCAGGGCCACCGGCAGGTCGAAGCGGCGGTAGGCGAACAGCAGGAACACCAGCTCCGCCCCGACGCCCTGGTACAGCCCCGACCAGATGACGGTCAGCCCGAAGCTGGAGCCCAGCAGGGCGGAGATGATCGCGGCGACCAGCTCGCAGTACAGGGCGGCCCCGGGCTTGCGGATGATCAGCCCGCCCAGGGGGCCGGCGATCAGCCAGGCGCCGCCGATCAGCCCGCCCAGCGGCGGGAACCCGGCGGTCGCGGCGCTGCTGGCCGGGTACACGGCGTTGTTCCAGACGAAGAAGATCAGCGAGCAGGCCGCGGCGATGACCGAGGCGATGACGATGTCCACGACCCGCCAGCTGCGGCGTCGGGTGCTCGTGGTGGTGTTCATGAGGACTCCTCCTGGGGATGGCAGGAGGGGAGACGCCGCGACGTCGCCCGGCGAGGGGCCGGGATGGGCCGCGGGGTCCGAGAACTCGACTTCCTCCGGCGGTATGAACCGCGTCAGGTTCGAGGGTCTGCACCGGTGTGCACTCTCAGCCCCGGTCGGGGCTCCCCTGTCGTAGTGGACGCCCCCACCCTACCGCAGCGGCGGTTCGGGAGCCTTCCGGTGTTTCGGGAGCCCTCCGAGTGCTCCCAAACCACCGGAAGGCTCCCGCATCGGGGCGCCCCCTCCCGCACCGGCGGGTGCGGCGGGGCCGAGCGGGCCGTAAGCTGAGGTGGATGCGCGGGAGATCACTCGACGACGCCGGGTGCCCGCGCCGGCGAACCACGAAAGCTAAGGAGCAGGAATGAGCAATCCCCTGATCAAGATCGGTTCCACGGTGGCCTCCCTCGGCGGGGTCGCCCTGGCCAACAAGGTGCTCAGCGCCGGGTGGCGGAAGGTCACCGGCAACGAGCCGCCCGAGGACAACGCGGATCCCGAGGAGTCGCTGCGCGACATCATCGTGTGGTCCCTGATCACCGGCCTGGTGGGCACCCTCATCAAGGTGGGCATCACCCGCGCGGCCAACAAGGCCGACCGGAAGGATCAGGTGCAGCGCGGCGGCCAGCGGGAGGTCTGAGCCGCACCGGCCCCGCCGACGCCGCGCGGGCGGGTCAGTCCGATCGACCGGTCCGCGCGGCGTCGGCGTCGGCGTCCGCGCCGGGTTCGCGCACCCCCGCATCATCCGCCCCGGTCTGCGGGGCGTTTCCGGCGTCCGCCCGCTGGGCGTCCTCCTCGGACATCCGCTGCACCAGGTCCGCCAGCTCGTTGTGGGACAGGGACTCGGGCCGGAAGTGCTTGTTGCGGAACCCGGAACGGCTCACCATGTGCGAGGACACGGGGATCACCACCAGCTGCAGCACCCACACGAACACCAGCAGGGGCACCAGCGCCCAGGAGCGCGCGGCCAGCCCCACCCCCAGCAGCAGCATGAACAGCCCGAAGACCTGGGGCTTGGCCCCGGCATGCAGACGGGTCAGCACGTCCGGGAAGCGCACGATGCCGATCCCCGCGCCCAGGGACATCAGGCACCCGATGATCAGGCAGATTCCGGCCGCGACGTCCATCCCGCTCATCGATCCACCCCCGGGTCCCCGGCCGTGGTCGGCACCTCGGAGGCCGGGGTCTCCTCCGCGGGCTTCTGGTTGTTGGCGAAGCGCGCCACCGTCACCGAGCCCAGGAAGCCCACCAGCGAGACGATGAGCAGCAGGGTCATGTTCTCGTAGCTGCGCCGGTAGACCATGTCCACGGCCACCGCGGCCCCCACGATCGCCAGCTGCACATCCGAGGCCACCACCCGGTCCAGCAGGGTGGGTCCCTTGGCCAGCCGGTAGATGGTGCACAGGGTCGCGGCCACCAGGATCACCCCGCACACGACGACGAAGCCCTCCATCACTGCCTCTCCTCCTCGCTGCCCGCGCCGGGCCCCGACGAGGGGGCCGCGGCCTCCGGGCGCTGCACGGCCCGCTCCGGCCCGGTGTTCTCGAATCTGCGCACCCGGGTGCGTCCGCCGGTCCGCCCGCGGACCTCGGCCAGGTGCTCCCGGCTGCCCATCACCTCGACCACGAGCCGCTCCACCGCGAACACCCGGTCGCGGAAGCGGCGGACGTCCTCGTCGGTGGCGACGTCGATGGCGTGGAAGTAGATGGTCGCGCTGCGCCGGTCCACCTCCACCACCAGCGAACCGGGGATCAGGGAGACCACCTGGCCCACTGCGGTCATGATCAGGTCATCCGTGGAGCGCAAGCGCACCGAGACCACGGCGTTGCTCGGCTGCGGTCCCGGACGCACGGCCAGCCACAGCACCTGCACCGAGCCGAGGAAGACCCACCAGAGGAACTTCGCCAGGAACTCCAGGGCCCGCAGCGCGTTGAACCGGCCCGAGGAGCGCACCGGCGGCAGCTTGAACACGCGCACCACCAGCACCGCGAGCACCAGCCCGAAGACCAGGTTCCCGATGCCGTAGTCCTGCCACAGCGCGCCCCACAGCACCACCAGCCACAGGATCAGCACGACCTCGGTCAGGTGCGCCCCCGAGGGGCGGGTGGTGGGCAGGCGCCCGGTCGGCTCGTTCATCACCGGCCTCCTTCCGCCGCTTCGCCCAGCACGGCGCGGATGTAGGTCTGCTGGTCATCCAGGCTGTGGGCGGCCGCACCCGAGAAGTCGAAGATGGGCCCGGCGAACACCGTGAGAGCGACCCCCACGGCCACCAGGGCCGCCGTGGACCCGACCATGGTGCGCGGCAGGAGGGTCACGTCCTTCTCCGAGTAGGCCCCGGAGGCCGTCTGACCGGAGGTCAGCACCCCGTAGTCCCCGTCGCCGGACCGGGCCAGCAGGATCGGGTCCGGGAACTCGGCGTCCTCCGGACGGCGCCAGAACACGCGGTTCCACACCCGGGCCAGGACCATCAGGGTCAGCAGGGAGACGAACACCCCGACGCCGGCCATCGTGTAGGCCTCCCAGCCGCCCTTCTGCACGCTCGCGTCGATCAGAGCGACCTTGCCGAGGAAGCCGGAGAACGGGGGGATGCCGCCCAGGTTCATCGCCGGGATGAAGTACAGCACCGCCAGGACCGGGGCGATCTTCGCCAGCCCGGCCAGGCGATCCATGTTGGCGGTGCCGCCGCGCCGCTCCAGCAGGCCCACGACCATGAACAGGCTGGTCTGGATGACGATGTGGTGGGCGACGTAGAACACCACCGCCATCAGCCCGGCCTCGGTGTCCAGGGCGATGCCCCAGATCATGTACCCGATGTGGCTGATGAGGATGAAGGACAGGGTGCGCTTGATGTCCGTCTGGGTCAGCGCACCCAGGATCCCGACCACGAGGGTGAGGATCGCGACCCAGGTCAGCAGGTCGCTGACCGGGTTGCCGGGGAACAGCAGCGTCTCCGTGCGGATGATCGCGTACACCCCGACCTTGGTCAGCAGACCCGCGAACACCGCGGTGACCGGGGCGGGGGCCGTCGGGTAGGAGTCCGGCAGCCACAGGGACAGCGGGAACACGGCGGCCTTGATCCCGAAGGCCACGAGCAGCAGGAGGTGCAGCTGGGTCTGGGTGCCCTCCGGCAGATCCGGGATCTTCGCGGCGACGTCGGCCATGTTCACGGTGCCCACCGCGGCATAGACCATCCCGATGGCGATGAGGAACAGCATCGAGGAGACCACCGAGACCACCGTGTAGGTGACCCCGGCGCGGATGCGCGGGGCCGAGCCGGACATCGTCAGCAGCACGTAGCTGGCGGTCAGCAGGATCTCGAAGCCCACGTACAGGTTGAACAGGTCCCCGGCCAGGAACGCGTTGGAGACCCCGGCCAGCAGCACCAGGTAGGTGGGGTGGAAGACGGAGATCGGGGAGTCGTCGTCGCCGTCGGCCAGGCCCTGGCCGGTCGCGTAGACCAGCACCGCCAGGGACACGGTGGAGGAGACCACCAGCATCAGGGAGGCCAGCCGATCCACGACCAGCACGATCCCCAGCGGCGCGCCCCACCCGCCCAGGGAGACCGAGACCGGCCCGGAGGACCAGCTGGCCGCCAGCAGCCCGATCTCCAGGACCAGCACCGCGACGACGGCGGCCAGGGAGACCACCCGCTGCACGTTGGGGCGGCGGTAGAAGACGAAGTCCAAGCCGGCGGTCATCAGCGGCAGGATCACCGCCGCCGGGGCCAGATCGAAGATGGTCATCGGCGGCGCTCCTTCCGTGCTCGTCGTGCCTCATCGCGGGTTCCACCCGCGGCGGCCTGGCGCTCCTTGCGCCGTCGGTACTCGGCTTCGCGCTCCTCCTCGGAGCCCTCGAACTCGGAGGGCTCGATCGGGGCGGCGTCGTCGTCCTCCGGGTCGTAGTCGGACTGGGCGGCCACGCGCCGGTCCTCGGCGTCGTCCTGGATGTCGTCCTTGCGGGAGAGGACCCAGCTGCGGTAGATCATCCCGAGCATCAGCGCGGTGACGGCGAAGGAGATGACGATCGCGGTGAGGATCAGCGCCTGCGGCAGGGGGTCGGTGTAATCCGCCGGATCCGTGGTGCCGTCCCAGAAGGCGGCCCGGCCCGGCAGGCCTCCGGCGTGCAGGATGAAGATGTTGGTGGCGTTGGTGATCAGCATCAGCCCCAGCAGGACCTTGGTCAGGGCCTTCTCCAGGATCAGGTAGACCCCGACGGCGTAGAGCACGCCCATCACCAGCAGCAGCGCGGCGTCGATCATGCTCGGCCTCCTTCCCTGGCGACGGCGGCGGTGTCCGCGGTCGCCTCGCCGTCCTCGTCCACCGGGGTCGCGGTGACCGGGCCGGAGGGGGTGGCTGCGACGGTCGAGGAGCGGCGCACCTGGATGCGCCGCGGCCCGCGGGCCCGACGCGCCGAGGCCTCCCGCTCCTGCTCGAGGTTCTCGTCGATCTTCCCGCCGAGGGAGCGCAGCACGTCCAGGATCAGCCCGACCACCACGAGGTACACCCCGATGTCGAAGATCAGGGCCGTGACCAGGTGGACCTCCCCGAACACGGGCAGGTGCAGGTCGAAGGCGTAGGAGGTGAACACGTCCCCGCCCCACAGCAGCGGGGACAGGGCGTAGGCCCCGGAGATCAGCAGGCCCGAACCCAGCAGCACCCCGGCGTTGACCGGAGAGGCCTCGGACAGCTCGTAGCGCCCGCCGGCGAGGTAGCGCAGGGCCAGGGCGAGCCCGGCCAGCAGTCCCCCGGCGAAGCCGCCGCCGGGCAGGTTGTGCCCGGCCAGGAGCAGATAGAGGGAGACGATGAGGATGCTGTGGAAGATCAGTCGGGTCACGACCTCCAGCATCAGCGAGCGGTTCTCCGGGGCCAGGGTCCGCCCGGCCACCAGGAACGGGTCCCGCTGCACGTCCATGAAGTCGTTGGCCACCTGCGCGCCCGGGGAGAGATCGGTGCGCTCGGCATAGCGCCGGGTCACGGTGCGCAGCCCCTGGGTGTCCAGGCGCTTGCGGGCCCGGGAGAGGTCCTGGCGCCCGGCGATGAAGATCAGAGAGGCCACGCCCGTGGCCGCCAGGGCCAGCACGGAGGTCTCCCCGAAGGTGTCCCAGGCGCGCATGTCCACGAGGATCACGTTGACGACGTTCTTGCCGTGCCCGATCTCGTAGGCGGCCTGCGGCATCGCCAGGGAGATCGGGTCGGTGATCCGGGAGGACAGGGCGAAGGCGGCCAGCACCATCATGAACGCGCCGAAGCCGACGCTGATGGCGACTCGGGCGGCCCGGTGACGCACCCGAGCGCCCAAGCGGTTCCACAGCCCGGAGGGCAGCATGCGCAGCGCCAGGACGAAGGCGATCAGGGAGATCGTCTCCACGAGCATCTGGGTCAGGGCCAGGTCCGGGGCCCCGCGCAGGGCGAACAGCAGGGAGATGCCGTAGCCGGTGACGGAGACCATCAGGATCGCCAGGAAGCGCTTGCGGGCCCGCTGGGCGATCAGCGCCGCGGCGATCATGATGATCACGGTGGCCCACTGGGCCGGGGAATCGGTCCAGCGCAGCGGGTTCAGCGGCGGGGTGTCCACCAGGAACAGCCCGACCGTGGGCACCAGCACGGCCGTGACCATGATGACGGCCAGGTAGAAGCTCAGCGAACCCCGCTGGGTCGCACCCGTCACGCGCACCGCCGCCCAGTCGATCGCCCCGACGACGGCGCGGTACACGGCGTCGGCGGCGGGCCACTGCGGCAGGGCCAGCTGGAAGGACTGCACGGGCCGCCGCGCGGCGAACAGGCCGAGACCGGCCGCGATGATCAGGGCGGAGACCCCCAGTGCCGGGGTGAGTCCGTGCCACAGGGCCAGGTGCAGGTGGCCGTGGCCGTACTGCTCGGTGTAGGCGTGCACCGCGGCAGAGACCGGCTCCGGCCACAGCCCCAGGCCCAGGCCCAGCACCGCGAGCACGGCCGGGGCGACGGCGAAGGTCGGGGAGATGCGGTGGAAGCCGGTGGGGCGCACCGCGCCGTCCTCGTCCCGCGACTCGGCCAGCACGTCCGAGGGCCGCTTGTCCGCGAAGGCGCCCCACAGGAAGCGGGCGGTGTACGCGAGGGTCAGCACCGAGCCGACGGCGATGCCCAGCAGGACCAGCCAGCCGACCCCGGCGCCGAGCCCGGCCACCTCCCCGTGGGAGGCGTCCAGCCCGACCTCCACCACGGCCTCCTTGGCGACGAAGCCCAGCAGCGGCGGGATGCCCGCCATCGAGGCGGAGGCCACCACGGCCATCGCGAACAGCCACGGGGCCCGGTGCCGGATCCCGGACAGGCGCCGGATGTCCCGGGTGCCGGCCTGGTGGTCGATGACCCCGGTGAGCAGGAACAGGGTGGACTTGAACAGGGAGTGGGCCACCATCATCGCCAGCCCCGCGTACAGCGCGTCCGGGGTGCCCAGGCCCACGACGGCGGCGAGGAACCCCAGCTGGCTGATGGTCCCGTAGGCGAGGATCAGCTTGAGGTCGTGCTGCTTCAGCGCCGCGTAGCCGCCGAACAGCATGGTGAACAGCCCCAGCCCGAGCACCATGGGCAGCCACGGCTGCACGGGGGCGAGCACGGGGGCCAGGCGGGCGATGAGGTAGATGCCGGCCTTGACCATGGCCGCGGCATGCAGGAAGGCGCTGACCGGCGTCGGGGCGGCCATGGCGCCGGGCAGCCAGAAGTGCAGCGGGAACAGCGCGGACTTGGACCCGGCCCCCACCAGCACCAGCACGACGACCGCGGCCAGATAGCCCGGGTCCGCACCGACCAGCCAGGTGGGCGCGGTGTCCACGATCTGCGAGATCAGGTAGGTCCCGGCGAGGTTGCCGAGCATGACCAGGCCGATGAACATCGCCAGCCCGCCCGCCGTCGTCACGATCAGCGCCTGCAGGGCCGCCCGTCGCGCGGACTGGCGGGCGTTGGAGTACCCGATCAGCAGGTAGGACAGGACGCTGGTGACCTCCCAGAACACGAACATGACCATGAGGTCATCCGCGGTGACCAGGCCGAACATGACCCCGGCGAAGGCCACCAGCTCCGCCGCGAAGCGCCCGGAGTGCTGGTTGGTGTGGCGGAAGTACTGGGCGCAGTAGAACAGGACCAGGGCGCCGACGCCGAGGACCATCGCGGAGAGGATCCAGGACAGCGCGTCCATGCGGAAGGTCAGGGAGATCCCCAGGGACGGGATCCAGGGCAGGGAGGTGCTCAGCTGCTCGCCGCGGCCCAGCACGGCCGGGGCCAGGGTGCACAGCCAGACGAAGCAGACGGCGGGGACGAGGGACAGGACGTAGAAGCAGGTGCGACCCCAGCGCCGGAAGAAGAACGGGCAGACCAGGGCGGCGATCCCGTGGGCGAGGATCACGGCGGTCAAACGGGTGAACTCCTTAACATGGCCCGGGGAGTAGGTCCTCCCCAGGATACCAAGAGCCCGCAACCCGCCCGGGGGCCGCCGAACGCAGATCCCCGGAGCGGTGCACCGCCCGGGCTGTACCCTGTAGGCATGATCACACCCCGCCGCCGTCCGACGCTGGCCTGGGCCCTCTGGGACGCCGGTTCGGCGAGCTTCAACGCCGTGATGACCACCTTCGTCTTCTCCGTGTATCTGACCAGCGCCTCCTTCGGCGACGAGGCGCACACCTCCCGGGTGCTCTCCACCGGGCTGGCCATCGCGGGGCTGGTCGTCGCCCTCAGCGCCCCGGTCGTGGGGCAGCGGGCGGATCGGGCCGGGTCCCGACGTCGGGCGCTGGGGCTGAACACCGCCCTGGTGGCGGTGTGCGTGGCCGCGTGCTTCTTCGTGCGCCCGGAGCCGGCCTACCTGTACCTGGGGGTGGGGCTGCTGGGGCTGGCGAACATCTTCAGCGAGATCGCCACGGTGCACTACAACGCCCTGCTGCCGGTGATCTCCACCCCGAAGACGGTGGGGCGGGTCAGCGGGATCGGGTGGTCCTTCGGCTACTTCGGCGGGATCCTGGCGCTGCTGATCGTGCTGCTGGGGTTCATCTCCCCCGGCCTGCTGGGCCTGCCGGAGGAGGAGGCGCTGAACCTGCGCGGCGTCGCGGTGTTCTCCGCGGTGTGGCTGGCAGCACTCTCCCTGCCGATCCTGGTGCGCTTCCCCGAGACCGCGGTGGAGGACCTCGCCCCGCAGGCCGCGCGCGAGTCCATCCGGGACTCCTACCGACGCCTCGGCAGGACCCTCCTGCGGCTGCTGCGCGAGGAGCCGGCGACGCTGCGCTTCCTCATCGCCTCGGCGGTGTTCCGGGACGGGCTGGCCGGGATCTTCACCTTCGGCGGGGTGCTGGCCGCCGGGACCTTCGGCTTCTCGACCAACCAGGTCATCGTCTTCGCGATCGCCGGCAACCTGGTGGCCGGGGCCGGAGCGCTGCTGGGCGGGCGCCTGGACGATCTGCTGGGACCCAAGCGCGTCATCGTGATCTCGCTGGTCTGCCTGATCGCCGCGGCCAACCCCCTGCTGCTCCTGCGCGGGCAGGCGGCGTTCTGGGTGTGCGGGCTGATCCTGTGCGGCTTCGTCGGGCCGGCCCAGTCCGCGGCGCGCACCTACCTCTCCCGGATCACGACGCCGGGGAAGGAGGGCGAGTACTTCGGGCTGTACTCGACCACCGGACGGGCGATGAGCTTCCTCGCCCCGGCCCTGTTCTCCCTGTTCGTGGCGATCACGGGGCAGCAGATCTGGGGGGTGGCCGGGATCATCCTGGTGCTCGCCGCGGGGCTGATCCTCGCCCTGACCCTGCCGCGGGTCGGCGGTGCCCAGCAGCCGGCCGCGGAGGCCGACGCCGACGGCCTGCGGGTGCGCGAGGGCTGAGCCCCCGCGGGGGCCGGGCTCAGCTCGCAGGGCGGGCCTCACCGCTCTGATCGGCATCGGCCTGCCCGGTGTCGTCCTGGGCGGGGTCGAGCTGCTCCGCCTCGGCCAGCTGGTCCCGGATCTGGGCCACGAACTCGCGGATCGCCTCGTAGCCGCCGACCGGTCCCCCGGCCAGGGCGCCGTCGGCCCCCACCAGCACGGCCGTGGGCGTGCCGGCCATGCCCAGCAGCTCGTAGGCGAAGCCGCCGACGTCGTACAGCGCGTCCTCGTGCAGGGATGCGTCCGTCTGGGCCTCCAGGGACTCCTGCGGGGCCTGGGTCATCAGGTGCAGCGTGACCGGGCCCAGGTTCCCCCGCCACTGCACGGCGTCGGCCATGGTGATGGTGCACGAGCCGCACCCCGGGGAGACCAGCAGCAGCAGCCGTGCCCCCTGCGAGGCGAGGCTGCGCAGAGAGATCAGCTCGCCGGAGGCATCGCGCAGCAGCATGCCCGGGGTCGGGCGGCGCACGTAGTCCTCGGCCTCCTGATCGGCGCTCGCCTCACCCGGGGCGCCCGCGGGGCGCGGCGCGCCGAGGGTCCCCGCGCCCGCCGCGGGGTCGACGGCGGCGGGGGCGGCCGCACCGCGCGGCATGCTCAGCCACAGGGTCAGCGCGCCCAGCGCCCCGCCGAGCAGCCACAGGGCATCCGCCCCGCGCAGGGCCGCGATCAGCCCGGGGCCCGAGGTGACGAAGGAGCAGGCGACCCAGCCCAGGGCCACCAGGGCCAGGACGGTGTTGCGGGCCAGGGTCCACCCGCTGACCGGCTCCGCGCTGGCCTCCCCGAAGCAGCCGCAGCTGACCGGCTTCTCGAAGGACAGGGCCCGGCGGATCAGCACCCAGTAGGCCAGGAACAGCAGGGCCGCAGCGATGGCGGCCACCGGGGCCAGCGCCCCGGGGGCGGCGAGCAGGGCCGCGGCCAGAACCAGCTCCCCCCACGGCAGGAGAGCGCGCAGCCAGGCCCGGTCCAGAGCGGCGGGCACACGCAGGTCCCGGAAGCCCGCGGCGACGGTCTGCGGGGCGCGCAGCTTGGCGATCCCACTGAGCACCAGGACGACGGCGAGGATCAGGGGCAGGGCCAGAGCGGCGGTGATCATGGGGCGGGTTCCTCTTCGACGGGACGGGGTGCTTCTGCGGATGGCCGGGGGCCTGCGGCCGGGGCGGTGCTGACTGGGGCGGCAGTGTTGGTCACCGCGGGGTCGGCGCTCTGCCCGGGGTCCCGGAGGAGTCCCTCCTCGGCCAGCGTGGCCAGGATGTCCTCCACCGCCCCGTCGGGGGCCGGGCCGTGGCGGCGCTCCAGTGCGCCGCGCAGGTCGGTCGCGGTGCGCCCGGGGCCCTCCAGCAGCAGCCAGGCGTCGGCCGCGGCTCGGGTGAGCACGTAGCTGTGCCCGGGGCGCAGCACGAGGGCCGCCTGCTCGGTGTCGATCCCGTGGGTCTCGGGGGCCCGGCGCCATCGACCCTCCCGCCCGGATCGGGGCGCCCCCTCCTCCTCGGCGATGCGGGTCCAGGGCTCGCGGACCGCGGTGGCCTCAGGGTCCCGGGCGAGGCCCCGCAACACCGGGTCCAGGGTCGCGGCCTCCCGGTACAGGACCCGACGCACCCCGCCGGTGTCCTGCACGAGCCGGGCCAGCTGGACCACGCCGTCGGGCATCCGCTCCAGCCCGGAGGACTGCTCGGCCAGGGCCTGCAGCCCCTCGGCCAGCGGCAGGGGCTCGATGCGCGGCACCGGGCCGCCCGGGTCCTCCTCCTGGCCGAGCCGATGCAGCAGGACGAGTCCGCCCAGCGGCGCCCCCCGGTGGCGCACGGCCAGCCCCATTCCGCCGACGGCGCGCTGGACCTTGGGGCGCCCGGCCTCCTCGATCACGGACAGCGGCTTGGGATAGGGGGCCACCGACCGATCCGCGGGGTCGATCACCGCGGTCTCATCCGAGAGGTAGCCCCACCCGGCCCGGGCCAGCGCCAGGGAGGCGGTGGTCTTGCCGCGCCCGGAGGGGCCGACCAGCACCAGGGCCGACGACGGCCCTTCCCCGGCGGCCTCGGGGGGCGTCAGGGCCGCGGCGTGCAGCAGGTGAACCCGCCCCACCAGCAGCCCCAGCAGGGTGGTGGTGACCAGGGTCGTGAAGGACTGCTCCGCGCCGGGCCAGGTGGATTCCGTCCCCACCACGAGGCAGGCGGGTTCGGGGGCGTCGGCGCCCTCCGGACTGGAGGGAGCGGGATCGGCATCGGCGGATGCGGCGGATGCGGGATCGGCGGGCGCGAGGTCCGGGCCGACCAGCCGGAGCACGGCATCGGCCCGGGTGGCGCGCTCGGCGCCCGCGGACTCGGCCCCCGCCGGTTCGGCGTCGTCGGGCACCACGTCATCGGGCACCGCGTCATCGGGCTCCAGGCAGTCCGCCCAGGACGCGCGCAGCCGCTCGAGGAACTCCTCGGGCACGCCCCGCTCGGCCCGCACGTGCACGCACCGCCCCATGGCGCGCAGGGTGAACACGCGCGGCGGGGTCATGCCCGCGAACTCGGTTCGGAGGATTCCGGGATGCGGGTGCGGTGGAAGTTCAGGTAGCCGCGGGAGGCGGTGGGCCCGCGCTGACCCTGGTAGCGGTTGCCGTACTCGCCGGTGCCGTAGGGGTGCTCGGTGGGAGAGCTCAGTCGGAAGAAGCACAGCTGCCCGACCTTGGAGCCGGGCCACAGCATGATCGGCAGGGTTGCCATGTTGGACAGCTCGAGGGTCACGTGACCGGAGAACCCGGGGTCGATGAAGCCCGCGGTGGAGTGGGTGAGCAGCCCGAGCCGGCCCAGGGAGGATTTGCCCTCCAGGCGGGCGGCGACGTCGTCGGGCAGGGTGACCTTCTCGTAGGTCGCCCCGAGCACGAACTCCCCCGGGTGCAGGATGAACGGCTCGTCGGCCCGGGTCTGCACCAGCCGGGTCAGCTCGGACTGGTCCTGGGACGGGTCGATGTGGGGGTACTTGTGGTTGTCGAACAGCCGGAAGAAGCGGTCCAGGCGCACGTCGATGCTCGCGGGCTGGAGCATGGCGGGATCGTAGGGGTCCAGGCCGATGCGGCCCTCGTCGATCTCCCGGCGGATGTCACGGTCCGATATCAGCACGGTTCCACTGTAGAGCACGGGCGCCGGCGCGCCGCGGGTGCGGTTTGTGCCGCCTCCGGATCGTGGGGTAGAGTCATGGGGTGCCGGAACGGCGCATGCGGCTGTAGCTCAATGGTAGAGCGCACGCTTCCCAAGCCTGATACGCGGGTTCGATTCCCGTCAGCCGCTCCATCGTCTCGACGACGTCGAGACCGCACGAAGATGCCGAGACCGCACCCGCCGGGTGCGGTCTCGGCTTTTCTGTGCGGTCTCGCGGGGCGCCGGCCCTCAGAGGAGGCTCGTGCGCGCCCCGGCGTCGCGGGCCGGATCCTGCGGGCGACGCAGCAGGGCCACCAGGAAGTCCGAGTCCGGGGTGAGCGGCTCCAGATCCCACGTGCCCAGCAGGGTCGCCGGCTCCAGGCCGACGGCGCGGGCGTCGTCGAGGAACTCCCCGAAGCCGTAGCCGCGCCCCGCGCCGAAGCCGACCGCCGCCCGGGCCCCCGGCTTCAGGGCGGCGGCGAATCCGGCCAGCACGTCCCGCCGGGTCGAGGGCGCCAGGAAGGTCATCACGTTGCCCGCGCACACGATCCCGTCGAAGGACCCGAGGTAACCCGCGGGCAGGACCGTGCCGAGCTGCGCCAGGTCCCCGACCAGCCACTGAGCCCCGGGATGATCCGCCCGCGCCTGCTCGACCAGCACCGGGTCCACATCCACCCCGACCACGCGGTGCCCGAGCGCCAGCAGCTGCCCGCCAACCCGGCCGGGCCCGGCGCCGGCGTCGAGCACGAGAGCCGCGCGCGGCAGCAGGGCGTCCATGGTCCGGGCCTCCCCGGCCAGGTCCGCGCCCGCGGCGCGCATGGCCTCGAAGCGCTGGATGTACCACCGGGAGTGCTCGGGATTCCGCTGGACCTGCTGCTCCCACAGAGACGGTTCACGCATGGGGCCAGTCTAGGAGCCCGCCGCCGGGGCCCGCGTCGGGCGGCGCCCCTCGGGGCAGGGCCTGCGGGGATCAGACGAGGCGCTGGGCGTGCAGCAGCTCCGGCCAGAAGGCCAGCAGCAGCACGAGCACCAGGATGAGCACCCCGAGCACGGTCAGCACCGTGGAGCGGAACCGAGGGTGGCGCTCGGCGAAGGTGATCAGGTGCGGGTGGGCGGCGTCGATCTGCTCGACGTCGGCCAGCTCGTACACCTCGGTGCTGGGGGTCAGCTTCCCCGACAGCCCCCGCAGGGTCTTCGCATCCCAGATCCGCCCGTCGAAGCGCATCAGCCGGCGTCCCTGCGCGTCCGTGAACCACAGGGCCGGGACCCCGCGGGACCGCAGCCGGGCGAAGGGCCCGCGGGCGGCATCCGCGCCCGCCGGACGCAGCCGGGCGACGAACACCGTGCCCGCGATCCGCTCCCGGGGCACCGCCGTCCATCCGATCAGCCGGGCTTTGAGCAGGTGCGTCTCGGTCAGGGCCGCGGTGGCCGGGCGCAGCACCGAGTAGCAGGCGGCCGCCGACCCCGCGATCAGCAGCACCGCGATCACGGTGATGGTCGCCGCCGGACGCTTGTACGCCAGGTAGGCCAGCAGGAGCGCCGCCAGCAGGAGGTTGGGGGCCACGGCCAGCAGCCTGCGCCCGTAGGAGCCGATGCGCGGGTGGAAGCCCTGCACGAGCTTCCCGTACCGCTCGGGGATGTCCCGGGTGTTCTCCGCCATCGGGAGGCCCTCAGTTCACGCCGCGCAGGTCCAGGACCATCTCCGCCTCGTCCGCCGGATCCCCGGTGACGACGACGGGGATGCCCCAGTCCTGCTGGTACAGGTGGCAGGCCGCGTGGTCCGGGATCTCGCCGCCGGGCTCGCCGTCGCAGGCGGCCGCCCGCGCCGTCACGTGCAGCACGGCCTCGGTGATCTCCGGGTTCAGCCGCAGCGTGCGCTCCAGGCCCTGGGCGGCCCCGGCGCCGTCGAGGAGGAACTCCGGCGGGGTCGCGGAGACCTTCAGCTGGGTGGGATCCCCCCACCGGTCATCCAGCTTCTGCCCCGTGGGGGCGGTGAAGCGCGAGCGCAGGGTCAGCGTGCCCCCGGCGATCTGGGAGACCGCGCGCTGGCTTCGCGCCGCGCCCTCGTCCACCCGCTGGGCCTCGGCGGGGATCGGCAGGCGGGTGATGCGGTGGGCGTTGGTCTCCACGACCAGCAGCAGCGGCTCCTGGTCCTGCCCGCGCTGCTCCAGCAGCACGTCGGAGGGCTCGGCCAGGCCCCGGGCCAGGGTGCTCAGCTGCCCCGAGGCCGGGTCCCAGCGGCGCACCGCCCCGTTGTAGGTGTCGGCCACGGCCACCGAGCCGTCCGGCAGCACCGCGACCCCCAGGCAGTGCTGCAGGCGCGCGGTCGCGGCGTCGCCGTCGCGGAAGCCGAAGTCGAACAGGCCCTCGCCCACCGCGGTCTCCGCGCGGACCTGCTCGCCGGCGTCGAAGCGCAGGCGGCGCAGGGCGGAGGTCTCCGAATCCGCCAGCCACACGGTGCCGTCGGCGGCCGCGGCCAGGCCGGAGGTCTGGGCGAACCAGGCCTCGTGGGCGGGCCCGTCCAGCAGGCCCTCGGCTCCCGTGCCGGCGAAGACCTGCACGGAGCCGGTGACGGGGTCGAAGGAGAAGATCTGGTGGGTTCCGGCCATCGCCACGAGCACCAGCCCGGCCGCCTCGGACCAGAGCACATCCCACGGGGAGGACAGGGACACGCCCAGCGGATCGGCGGCGGGGTCGATGCGGTTCGGGTCCCCGGTGCGCGCGCCCTCGGCGTCGAGCAGGCGCTGCACGCCGCTGCCGGCGACGGTGCTGACCGCGCCGTCGGCCAGCCGGATCCCGCGCAGCCGGTGGTTCACGGAATCCGCCACGAGCACGTCGTACCCGGCGGCCTCGCGGATGGCCGGCGGCAGCACGGCCAGGCCCTGCGGCTCGTCGAAGCGGGCGTCCCCCGGGCCGCCGTCGGCGTGGCCCTTCTCCGGCCCGCCCCAAGAGCGCAGCACGGTCTCCAGGGTATCGTCCAGCTCGACGACGCGGTGCCGGCCCGTGTCCGTGACCAGCCAGGTGGGGCCCTGCGCGTCCGGGGCGGCCAGCTCGGGGGGCAGGGCCGTGATCTTGCCGGGGAAGGAGAGCACGCCCTCCTGCGGCGGGCGCGGGACGTAGGGCCCGTCCCCGCGGTGCAGGGTGCCCTTGGCCTCGTGCGCGGCGGCCAGCTCCTCGACGAGGGAGACCAGCCCCTGCACGTGGCCCTCCCCGGACAGGTGCGCGACGACGTATCCCTCCGGGTCCACGACCACCAGGGTCGGCCAGGCCCGAGCGGTGTAGGCCTGCCAGGTGCCCAGCTTGGGGTCGTCCAGGACGGGGTGGCGCACGTCGTAGCGGTCCACGGCCGCGGCCAGCGCGTCGGGGTCCGCCTCGTGCTCGAACTTGGGCGAGTGCACACCCACGGTCACCAGGACGTCCGCGTAGCGCTCCTCCAGCTCGCGCAGCTCGTCCAGCACGTGCAGGCAGTTGATGCAGCAGAAGGACCAGAAGTCCAGGATCACGATCTTCCCGCGCAGCTCCTGCAGGCTCAGGTCTCGGCCTCCGGTGTTCAGCCAGCCGCGGCCGGTCAGCTCGGAGGCGCGCACGCGCGGTTCGCGGTCTGCCATGGGGTGCTCCTGGGGTGATCGGGGATCTCTTCGTCGAGGGTAGCAACGTCGGATGGGCCGCGGCTCTTCCCACCGCGGTCCCGACGTCGGGGCGATGCGCTTGCCCCGCGGGCCCCGGTGGCCGAAGATCGAGGAAGCGATGCCCATCCACCGCCGCGGCCGCGGCGAGAGCCCAGGAGGCCTTCCGTGTTCGCCGATCATCAGGACTCCCTGGCCGGTTTCGACCTCTCCTCCGTGCCGGGGCAGCTGCTGGCGCCCCTGCTGGCCCGCGAGCGCGCCGCCCGGCGCTGGCCTGGGACCCTCGAGGATCCCACCGGCCAGCTGCTGCTGCGGCGCCTGCGCGGCCTGCGCCGGCGCGCCCCGCACCCGGGTCCGTCTCCGGCGGCCCCCCGGGGCGGCGAACCGGACGCGGGTCAGAGGGCGGATCCGGGTGCCGATCCGAAGACGCAGAAGAAGGGCGCCGAACCGGAGGCCCCGCTGCCCGGCCAGGGGCTGCTGTCCACCGGGCCCACCGCGGAGTTCGCGGACCTGTGCTGCCTGGCCCGCACCCGCAGCCTGGATGCGCAGGTCCAGCGGTTCGTGGCCGAGCACCCGCGGGGCGCGATCATCGAGCTGAAGGCCGGGCTGTCCACGGCCCTGTGGCGGGTCGCCCCGCAGCAGGCGCACTGGTGCGCGGTGGACCGGCGCGAGGTGATCGCCCTGCGCCAGCGGCTGCTGCCCACGCACCTGCGGGTGCACGGGGTGCCCTCCGCGGTGACGGATCCCGCCTGGCCGAAGGAGGTCGCCGAGACCCTGGGGCTGCGCCCCGGAGATCCGGTGCTGATCCTGGCCCCGGGGGCCTTCGCGGGCCTGAGCCGGGAGCAGCTGCGCCCGCTGATGCGGGACCTGGCCGCGCGCTTCCCCGGCGTCGAGGTGCTCACCGACGCCGCCACCCGCCGCGGGGCCCGCCAGGCCGGGACCCTGCTCGGCCCCGCCGACGGCGCCCCGCTGCCCGCGGCCCACCTGCCGGCGGAGGCGGCCTCCTGGGAGGCCGACGCCAGGGTCCTCGACTCCGAGCCCCTGTTGCGCGAGGGGCCGCTGCCGGCCGGGCTGTCCGGGGCCACCCGGGCCCGGGCGCGCCTGCTGCGTCTGACGGGGGTAGTGCGCCTGGTGCGCCTGCGGCTGGGCGACCCGGACTGAGCCGGGCCGGCGACGCCAGCCTCAGCGGCGGCCCGCTCGACGTCGGGGCCTGCTCAGCGACGGCGCCCGGCGGACTCGTCCTCGTTCAGCCGCTCGAACATCGCGTTGTAGGCGCGCAGCTCGGCGTCGTCGTCCCGCTCGGCCTGCCGGTCGATGCGCCGGGCCTCCCGGTCCCCGGCCCGGGACCACTGGATCGCCAGGATCACGGCGAGCACCATCGTCGGGATCTCCCCTAGCGCCCACATGAACGCCCCGCCGTACTGCTGGTCCTCGATGGCGCTGCGGCCCCAGGCCCGGCCGAGGTTGCCGTACCAGGAGGCCTGCAGCAGCACGGTCGTGGACATGATCGCGATGCCGACGAAGGCGTGGTAGCCCAGGGTCGCGACCAGCATGATGATGCGGATCGGGTAGTCCGGGCGGCGCGGGATAGGGTCCACCCCGATGAGCACCAGGCAGAAGATGTACCCGGTGACCAGGAAGTGCACCATCATGAACTCGTGGCCCACGTGGTAGCGCAGGGTGACCCCGAACAGCGGGGTGAAGTAGAACAGCACGATGGACCCCGCGAAGTTCACCGCCGCGAAGATCGGGTGGGTGATGACCTTGGACCACCCGGAGTGCACCAGGCGCAGGATCCACTCGCGCGGCCCGCGGGTGCCGTCCTGACGCGGTTCCAGGGCCTGCAGCAGCAGGGTCACGGGCGCCCCCAGGACCAGGAAGATCGGGATGATCATGGTCAGGGACATGTGCTCCATCATGTGCACCGAGAACAGCACCCGGGAGTACACGGCGAAGGCCCCCGACGTCGCGTAGGTGACCAGGGTCAGGCCCACCAGCCACGAGGCCAGGCGCAGCACCGGCCACCTCCGGCCCTGGCGGCGCACCCGCACGAAGGCCCACACGTAGGCCCAGGCCAGCATCGCGACGACGAAGACCCAGAACCAGTCGAAGCGCCACGTGCCCAGCCAGGTGCCGATCCCGTGCGGCTGCGGCGGCATCTCGTACCAGGTGATGATCCGGGCCGGGGAGGCGGTGGGCGGCAGCTCCTCGCTGACCGGGGGGGCGGTGCGCGAGAGGGTCACGGCCAGCCCCGCGGCCCCGGCCATGATGATCAGCTCCGCGGCGATCACCTGCCAGATCCCCCGGAAGGCGCTCAGCCGCCCGTCCTCCACCCGCGGGATCAGCCACAGCCGATGCACGGCACCGGCCAGGCCCAGCAGCGCCGTCAGGCACGCCTTGGCCACGATCAGCAGCCCGTAGGAGGTGCCCAGATCGGAGAAGCCGTGCAGGCGCACCGCGGCGTTGAGCACCCCGGAGATCGCCACCAGCAGGAATCCCAGCAGGGCCACGGCGGAGTAGCGGCGCAGCACGGCCACGGCCATGGGCACCCGGCGGGAGGCCGCCGTCGCCTTCCCGCGCACCCGTTCGGGGACGGTGCCGGTGCCGGCGTCGGGCCCGGTGAGGTCCCGGGAGAGGTAGGCCAAAACCAGCAGGCCGCCGAACCACAGGACGACGCCGAACAGGTGCAGTCCCAGCGAGTTGACCGCGCCCATGTGGTCGTCCCCGCCGGAGGAGTGTCCGCTCAGGGCCATCGCGACGATCGCGATGAAGGAGAAGGCGAGGGTCAGGAACAGGCCCAGCAGCTGGCGCACCGCGAAGACGAGGGTCGTGGTCACCGCGCCCACGATCACCACGGTGGCCTGCTCCTGGCCGGTGCCGATGCCCTGGATGTAGCCGAGCAGCTGGCTGGTGAAGGCGGCGTCGGCGGAGATCCGCGTCCCGGAGATGTCCGCGTAGGCCAGGACCAGCACGGTAAGCCCCGCGATCGTCCAGGTCAGAGCCGAGACCGCCGCGAGGTTCAGAACCGCGGCGAAGGGCCCGTACTCGGCGCCCTCCTCCCCCGCCGGACGACGCCGGGCGCGCCCGCCGGCCGAGCCCCGGGGGTCGCGGGCGTCGCGGGCGAACCGGGGGATGAACGCGAAGGCGAACAGCAGCGCCCCCATCGTGGCGGCCATGGACAGGTTCAGCACGGCCTCGGCCACCGGCAGCGCCCAGCGCACGAAGGCCCCGGGGTCCTTCAGGGCGGTGCCGGCCGCGGAGCCGCTGAGCACCAGGGAGACGACGAGGAAGATCAGCATGGCCGCGGGCACCGCCAGCAGCCACGGCCGGTGCAGCCCGCGCGCGATCCCCGTGGGCAGGGGATCCGGCGTGGAGGCGGCGGGTGCGGTGGCTGGGGGCATGGGGTCCTCGGTTCGGCGGTCGGAAGTCGGGTGCGGCGGGAGCGGCGGTGTCCGGGGCGGATCAGGAGAACAGGGTCCCGCCGACGAATCCATTGTCCTCGCACCCGGGAGGGACCGCGAGGACCGCGGCGGGAGCGGCACGGGGCCGGAAGCCCCGCCTCCCCCGCCGCGGGCGAGCGGATTCAGGCCATGGAGGAAGGTCAGCGTCCGTCCGCGGCGTCATCGCCGCGCTCGGGATCCCGTGTCCGTCGGGCGCGCAGCGAGGCGACCACCAGGGCGATGACCCCCAGCAGCACCACGACCCCCACGACGGCGATCAGGACGATCGCCCACTGGGGCAGGCCCTGTCCCTCGTCGGAGGCGGCGGACGCGGGGCTGGCCGTCTGCTCCGTGCTCTCGGGGCTCGTGGCGTGCTCGTGGTGCTCGGCGGCGTCGTGGTCGCCGTGGTCGTGATCGTGGGCCGCGGCGGAGGAGGACGCGGCGGGCTGTCCGGCCCCGCCCTGACCGACGGTGAAGGAGTAGGTGCCCTCGATGGGGTGGCCGTCGGAGGAGACCACCCGCCAGGAGACGGTGTAGGTCTCGTCCCCGGCGTCCGGGCTGATCCGCTGGATCACGTGGGTGCCGTCCACGGTGACGTCCCCGGTGGAGACGGTCTTCCCGTGGGAGTCGGTCACGCGGACCTCGTTGCCCAGCGCGGTGATGTCCCCGGAATAGGTCAGCGTGACCCGGTCCGGGGCCTGCGCAAGCCTCGCCCCGTCGGCCGGATCGGCCTGCAGCAGCTCATCGTGGGCCTGGGCCGCGGGAGCCCCGGCGAACAGGGCCAGGCACAGGGCCAGCAGGGCGGCGAGGAGCGCGGGCAGGCGATGGGCGGCAGGACGGAGGCGGGTGCGGTGGTCGGGGCGCGCGCCGGCGCCCGGGGTGCGGGAGATTCCCATGGTGGGTGGACCCTTTCGGTCGATTCCCCGCGCAGCGCTCGAGACCGGACGGAGCCGGGTGGGCGATGCTGATGCGGGGGGCGTGCTTGCGGTGCTGCGGCGACGGACCCCGGCGACGACGCGGCGGCCGGTCCGCAAGGACTCGGCGTTCGACGCCGCGGTGCGGCGGGATCCTGTGGTGGGCCCGAGCGCTCGGCTCAGGCGGGCAGCGTCAGCGGGGGACCGCGGGTGGCCACCGTGCCCGGGCGGATCCGGGAGACCAGGACGGCCGGGCAGGAGAGGATGAGGGGCCGGGGGCGACGCGAGGAGGTCGGCACCGGGCCCGGCAGGGTCAGCAGGCACCGCAGCCCCAGGCGCACCGCGCGCAGCAGACCGGCCACCGCGGCGTCGCCCCGGCGGATCGCGAGGATCGTCAGGACGGCGGCCAGCGCGTGCACCGCGAGCATGAGGGGGCTCAGCTGATGCACCGCATCCGCCGAGGCCGCCGGCTGCACGGAGCCCAGCGCAGCCGCACCGTGGTGGCCGGCGTGGGCCGCAACGGCACCCGTCCCGACCCCGCCGTGCCCGGCGAGCGTCAGGAGGGTGTGCAACCCGGCCTGGGAGCCCAGCACCCCGAGGCCCATGGAGAGTCGGGGCAGGCGCAGCCCCGCCAGGAGCACGCACAGCATCCCGGACAGGGACCAGCACAGGCCCAGGATCAGGGGGTGCGGGAGGTGTCCGGTCAGGACCGCGTGCGAACCCGCGCCGACGAACACCGCCACCGAGGCCACGCCCCACCCGCGCAGCAGGCGATGGATGCGCTCGGGCAGGCCCCACGGGTTGGGGGTCGGGACCACGGGCACCTCCTCGGGTCGGGCGGCGATTGATGAGCGGAACGCGGAAGCGGCCTCCATCCTACCGTCCGACCCCCGCTCACCTCCGGTGCCGCGCCCCGGGCGATCCCGCCGGATCCCCGCCCGGCGTCGGGACGCGACGAGGGCCCCGCGCTCGCGATCACGGTGGATAGCGGGCGCGGGGCCCTCGGGTGCTGATGCCTCAGCGGGAAGAGCTACTTCTTGGCGACGGCGGCCTTCAGCTTGGAGCCGGCGGAGAGCTTCACTCCGTGGCCGGCCGGGATCTCGATGGACTCACCGGTCTGCGGGTTGCGCCCGGTGCGAGCGGCCCGATCGGTGCGCTCGACGGAGAGCCAGCCCGGGATGGTGACCTTCTCGCCCTGCGCGACGGAGGACTCGAAGACCTGGAAGAGGGCATCCAGCACGCCGTTGACGGCGGACTGGGACATCCCGGACTTCTCGGCCACCTCGGCCACGAGTTCGCTGCGGTTCTTCGCCATGTTGTGTCCCTCCTGAGACATCGGATGTAAGCGGCTCAGGTCAGCATAGCCGACCCGCGGCCCCAAATTACCAGCTGGACTTGGTGATGCCCGGCAGCTCGCCGCGGTGGGCCATCTGGCGGAAGCGCACGCGGGAGATCCCGAACTTCTGGAAGGTCCCGCGGGGGCGGCCGTCGATCTGGTCGCGGTTGCGCACGCGCACCGGGGAGGCGTTGCGGGGCAGCTTCTGCAGGCCCAGGCGGGCCTCCTCGCGGGCCTCGGGGGAGGCGTTCTCGTCGACGAGGGTCTTCTTCAGCTCCTCGCGCTTGGCGGCGTAGCGCTCGACGATGGCCTTGCGCTGCTCGTTGCGGGCGATCTTGGACTTCTTGGCCATGTGTGTCTCAGCGCTCCTCTCGGAAGTCGACGTGCTTGCGGACCACGGGATCGTACTTCTTCATGACCAGGCGATCCGGGTTGTTGCGGCGGTTCTTGCGGGTCACGTAGGTGTACCCGGTGCCGGCCGTGGACTTGAGCTTGATGATCGGACGAACGTCCTTGGTGTTGGAAGCCATGATCAGATCTTCTCCCCGCGGGCGATGATGTCAGCGACGACGGCGTCGATCCCGCGCGCGTCGATGACCTTGATGCCCTTGGCGGACACGTTCAGGGTCACGTTGCGGCGCAGGGACGGCACCCAGTAGCGCTTCTTCTGGATGTTGGGGTCGAACCGGCGCTTGTTGCGGCGGTGCGAGTGGGAAATGCTGTGTCCAAAGCCGGGAACAGCTCCGGTCACCTGGCAGACGGCTGCCATAGTTACTCCTCCAATGTTGACGAAATGACGGTGCGCTCTCGCGCCAGCCGGGCGGGCGGCTCGAACAGCGCCCCGTCACCTACCGTGAGAGCACCGGATGAGTCGCCGGGCCTGAGTGTGGGAGTCAGGCCCGGTGTGAGAGGTCCGGGACCTGCCCCTGCCGCGGGATCACGGTGAAGCTTGGTTCGGTGCCGAAGGGTGGACGCACCACTACGACAGCGTTAAATACTAGGGATCCCGGCCCGCGATGGCAACCTCTGCGCCGCGCCCATGGCCTTAATCACCGCGGAATCACGCGGGCGGGGCGCCGGCCTCCCCCTCCTCCCGGCCCCGGACGGCGTCGCCGCCCTCGGTGACCTGCAGGGACTGCAGGTCCGGGTAGCGCGGGCTCAGGGAGTCTCCGGAGGAGGTGCCGCGCAGGCGCCGCCCCACCCACGGCAGGGCGAAGGTGCGCACCCACTCCAGGTTGGCGCGGGTGGCCTGGACCCGGGAGACCTCCCGCATCTGCGGCAGGGGCTCCAGCCCCAGCTCCCCGGACCCCACCTGCAGGGCCTCCAGGACCTTTCCGGCCATCTTGATGTGCCCCGGGGTGTTCATGTGCAGGCGGTCCTTGGACCAGTACCGGGCGTCGGAGAACTCCTCGGAGAAGCGCCAGAAGTCTACGAGGATCAGGTCGTGCTTCTCCGCGATCTCCCGCAGCAGCTCGTTGTAGATCGCGGTGCGCCCGCGGGTGGCCTTGAAGACGCCGTAGAAGTGCTTGACGTCGAAGCCGGTCAGGGTCAGCACCTGGGCCCCGGAGGCCCGCAGCCGTCCGAAGGCCTCGTCGTAGTCGGCCATCAGGGAGTCCACGTCGATGCTCGGGCGCAGGATGTCGTTGCCCCCGCCGTACAGGCTGACCAGGGTGGGGCGCAGGGCCAGGGCGGCGTCCACCTGCTCCTCGAGGATCGGCTCCAGGGTGCGCCCGCGGATCGCGAGGTTAGCGTACAGGGTCCGGGGGAAGCGCAGCGTCAGCTGCTCGGCCACCCGGTCCGCCCATCCGCGCACCCCGTTGGGCCGGGACGGGTCCTCATCGCCGACGCCCTCGGTGAAGGAGTCCCCCAGCGCGACGTAGCGGATTTGGTGCTCCTCCGGCTCCCGGGCCCCCGGCTCGTCCTCCGCCGCGGTGTGCTCGCTGTACTCGGTGCTCATGGATCTCCTGCCTGGCTGCTCGATCTCGCGCCCCGCCGCCCGTCGCCGCCTCCAGCGACGTCGGCGCTCCTGCGGTGCCCGCAGGCGGCGTCGTCGACGCGGCGGACCCGCGAGGCGCGGTGCCTCCAGCTTAGGACTCCGCCTGACCGGCCTTCCAATAGCCCATGAAGGAGATCCGACGCCGGTCGATCCCGGCCTCGTTGACGCACACGCGGCGGGCCGCGCGCACGACGGCGGCCTCCGCGGCCAGCCACACCGACAGCCCCGCGGGGTCCTCGCCGCGCTCTGCCCGGCCCCACACCAGCTCCCCGGGTTCGGCCCGCTGCGCGGCGATCCCCGCGGCGTCCTCCTCCGCGTCTCGCGGGACCAGCCCCAGCTCCTCCCGCAGCGCGCTCAGCAGCGCCCGACCCCGCACCTGCTCCGGGGCCCGCTCCAGCCAGCGCACCCGCACCTCGGGCCGGGCGGCCGCCTCCGGCAGGCCGGCGGCCAGCTCCCGCGCGTTGCCCGCGGGCACCTCCAGCAGCACGGCGGCCTGGGTTCCGGCGGGCAGGGCCTCCAGCACCGAGCAGGCCGCCGGCACCGCGGTCTCGTCCCCGCCCAGCAGGTACCGCTCGGCCCGGCCCGGATCCCAGGTCCCCCACAGGACGTCCTCCCGGGTCGGGCCCAGCAGGCTCAGTTCGTCGCCGACGCGCGCCGCGGCCGCCCAGGCGGCCCCCGGCCCCTGCTGGTCCCCGTGGCCGTGCAGCACGAAGTCGACGTCGATCTCCACCCCCGGGGTCCCTTCCGGGGAGGTCCACGGGCGGGCCGCGCGCAGCGTGTAGGTGCGCATCCACCCGCCGCGCTCGCGCGCCGAGGCGGCGAACCAGGCGCGGTGCCAGTCCGCGGCCTCCAGGTCCGGCAGCACCGGTCCCTCGTGCTCCGGGTGGGGCAGCAGCAGCTTGAGGTAGGCGTCCAGCACCGGGCCCGACCCGTCCCCGGCGGGCAGGGCCAGCTCGGTCAGCTCCGGAGCGGCCAGGCTCACCCGCAGGAAGTCCCGGCTCAGGGGCCGGACACGGGTCACCCGGGTGCGGAAGACGGTCATGGGTCGGCGCGGCATCGTGTCTCCTCTGGGTTCGGGTGCGGGTGCTCCGACGGCGTCGGGCGCGGGCTCACGAGGCGGGCGCGCCCGGTGCGGCGTCTTCGGACCCTGGCGCGGGGCGCTCGGCCTCCGGGGCGGGGCACGGGGGACGACGCCGGGGCACCACCACGGGGGCCCCGCCCTCCTCGGCGCGCAGCACCCGGGCGTCCAGGCCGAACACGCGCGCTAAGTGCTCCTCCGTGAGCACCTCCTCCGGGGCGCCGGCCACCTCGATGCGCCCGTCCTTCATGGCCACCAGGTGGTCCGCGGCCCGGGCGGCCAGGTTCAGCTCGTGCAGCACCATGACCACGGTGGTCCCGTGCTCGCGGTTCAGCTCCACCACCAGGTCCAGGACCTCCACCTGGTGGGCCAGGTCCAGGTAGGTCGTGGGCTCGTCCAGCAGCAGGACATCGGTCTGCTGGGCCAGGGCCATCGCGATCCACACCCGCTGGCGCTGCCCGCCGGACAGCTCCGCCACGGGCCGCTCGGCCAGCTCCCCGGTCCGGGTGGCCGCCAGCGCCCAGGCGACCGCGGCGTCGTCCTGCGCGGAGGCCCGGGAGAACAGCCCCTGGTGGGGGTAGCGCCCGCGGGAGACCAGGTCCGCGACCGTGATCCCGTCCGGGGCCACCGGCTGCTGCGGCAGCAGGCCCACGGTGCGGGCGAACTCCCTGGCCCCGAAGGAGCCGAGGGGTCGCCCGCCCAGGGTCACGGTCCCGGCGCTCGGGCGCAGCAGCCGGGAGAACCCGCGCAGCAGCGTCGATTTGCCGCAGCCGTTGGGCCCGATGATCGCGGTGACCCGCCCGGTCGGCACCCGCAGGCTCAGCTCCCGGACCACCCGACGGTCCCCGTAGCCCAGCTCCAGCCCCTCGGCCACCAGCTCCGGCGGACTCGAGCGCGGCGGGGCGCCGGGGGTCGTGCTCTCAGTGCTCATGCTCATGTCCTCTCCTTGTGCTCCCCCGCGACCAGCCACAGCAGGACCGGTGCTCCGATGAGTCCGGTGATCACGCCCACCGGCAAGCGGCCCCCGGGGATCAGGTTCGCCGCGGTGAAGTCCGCCAGCACCACCAGGATCGCGCCCACCAGCGCGGATCCGACGAGGGTGTGCCCGCCGCCGACCAGGCGCCGGGCGACGGGCCCGGAGACGAAGGCGACGAAGGCGATCGGCCCGGTCATCGACACCGCCACGGCCGCCAACGCGGTGGCCAGCCCGATGCCCAGCCACCGCACGGCGGTGACCGGGACCCCCAGGCCCGCGGCCAGCTCCTCCCCCACGGCCATCGCGTGCAGGGGGCGGGAGAGGAGCGCCAGCAGCGGCAGGAGCGCGATCAGCGCCGCGCCCGTCAGCCCGATCCGCTGCCAGGAGGAGGCCCCGAGAGAGCCGGTGAGCCAGATCGCGGCGTCGGCGGCCTGGTACACGCTCATCCGGGACAGCAGGTAGTTGGTCACGGCGATGGCCAGCACGGAGATCCCCAGCCCGGTGAGGATGAACCGCCCGCCCACGGCCTCCCCGGCCCCGGGGCCGCTCGCGGCCCGTCCGGAGACGCTGAGCAGGAACACCGCGACGGCGGCGAGCCCGGCCCCGATCAGCCCGCCCGCGGCCAGGCCGAGCCCCGCCGCGCCGAAGAACGCGGCCGAGGCGATCGCCCCCAGGCTCGCGGAGGCGCTGATGCCGATGACGTCCGGGCTGGCCAGGGGGTTGCGCAGCAGCAGCTGGAACACCGCCCCCGCGGTGCCGAAGGCCAGCCCGGCCAGGGCCCCGAGCACCGCGTGCGGCAGCTTGTCCTCCATGACGATGAAGGAGGCGGCGGGCGCGGCGTCCACGGTGCCCCCGCCGAGGATCGTGAGGAAGTCCGGGATGGTCACGGTGTAGGTGCCCAGCAGCACCCGCACGGCCATCGCGCCCAGCAGGGTCAGGCCCAGGACGGCGAGCACCGCTCGCGGGCGGCGTCGGGAGCGGGCGCGCAGCCGGGAGAGGTCCGCACCGGTCAGGGCCCGGTGCGCAGATGAAGGGGAGGTGCGGGTCGCGGCGGCGGTCACAGGCTCATCGCCTTCCGCGAGCGGATCGTCGCCAGGAACACGGGCACGCCGACGACGGCCATGCTGACCCCCACCTCCACCTCGGTCGGCGGCAGCACCACCCGCCCGACGGCGTCGGCCAGCAGCAGCACCACGGGACCGGCCAGGGCGCTCAGCGGCAGGATCCACCGGTAGTCCGGGCCGGTCAGCGAGCGCACCGCGTGCGGGACCATGAGCCCGACGAAGGCGATGGGCCCGGCCAGGGCCACGCCCGCCCCGCACAGGAGGGTGACCCCGGCGAAGACCAGGGCCCGGGCCGGCCCCACCCGGGTGCCCAGGGCGCGGGCCATGTCATCGCCCAGGGCGAAGCTGTTGACGGAGCGGGCCATCCCCACGGTCAGGAGCAGGCCCAGCAGGATCAGGGGCAGCAGGATCAGCACATCGGCGTAGGAGGCGCGGGTCAGGGCGCCCAGCTGCCACCGGCGGAAGGAGTCCAGGGTCTCCTGGTGCTGCAGGTTCATGGCCGAGGTCAGCGACGCCGCCCCGGCGGAGAACGCCGCCCCGACCAGGGCGAGCTTGATCGGCGTCGCCCCCTCGCGTCCGATGCTGGCGATCGCGTAGACCACCACCGCGGCCAGGCCCGCCCCGATCAGGGCCCACACGGCGATGGCCATGGTGCCGCTGATCCCGAGCAGGGTGATGCCCAGGACCACGGTGGCCGCCGCCCCGGCGTTGATCCCGAGGATCCCGGGATCGCCCAGCGGATTGCGGGTGACCCCCTGCATCGCCGCTCCCGCCGCGGCCAGGCTGGCGCCGATGACGACGCCGACGACGGTGCGGCGCACCCGATCCGCGACGATCACCCCGTCCGGGCTCACCGGATCGTCCAGCTCGGCCAGGGCGTGCCAGACGCGCGCGGGGCTCAGCGGGTTCGCCCCGATCAGGATGGAGGCGAGCACCGCCGCGGCGAGCAGGGCGAGCACGATCAGCAGCGCGGGGCCGCGGCGTCGAGAGCGCGCGGACGCGCCGGCCCCGGCCGCTCCCGCGGTGGGCGGGGCCGGTCGGGTCGGCGTCGTCTGGGCGGCGGACAGGGCGGACTACTCCCGACCGGTCTTGGCGGCCTGGGCCACCTTGTCGATGAAGTCCGTGTGCTCCACCAGCCAGTCCATGCCCAGCGGGGAGATGCCCAGGGCGAGGGTCTCCTTCTTGTCGGAGTCCAGCACGGAGGCGCCCTTGGCGATCGCGGGGATCTGCTTCAGGGTCGCGTTGTCCTCGATGGTCTGGACGTCGGAGTCCTTGTCGATCCAGGAGTAGATCATGTCCGACTTCAGATCGGCGGCCTTCTCGTTGGACCACTGGATGTAGAAGGTGTCGGCCTTCGCGTTCTTCACGGCGTCGGCCTCCTCCATCCCGAGGGACTTCATGAAGGTCACCCGGCCGTCGCCCTTGGTGTAGACGCTGATGGAGGGCTGCCCGTCGGTCACGGCCAGGGCCGAGGAGATGAAGGTGGCGCCCTTGAGCTCCTCGTGCTGGGCGGCCTTGTCCTGGATCTTCTCCTCGGTCTCGGAGATGACGGTCCCGGCGTGCTCGGGGCGGCCCAGGGCGGTGCCGATGACCTTGGTGTAGTCCTGCCAGGGGGTGGTCCACCCGTCGGAGTCCTTGGCGTGGGTCACCGTCGTGGCGATCTTGGAGAGCTTGTCGTAGGCCTCCTGGTCCACGGTGCCGACGACGGCGAGGATCAGGTCCGGCTCGAGCTTGGCGATCTCCTCGTAGTTGATGCCGTCGGTCTCGGTGAACCGCGTGGGCTGCTGCGCGCCGAGCTCCTTGATGCGGTCATCGAACCAGTCCGTGGAGTGGTTGGAGTTCTCCCCCCAGCCGACCTGCCCGGAGCCCACGGGCACGACGCCGAGGGACAGGGCCACCTCCGCGTTGATCCAGCCGATGCCGACGACGCGCTTCGGCTCGGCGTCGATGGTGGTCTTGCCGTAGGCGTGCTCGATGGTCACCGGGAAGGCATCCTGCTCGGCGGAGGAGGAGGCCGAGGCGGAGGAGCTGGAATCCGAGCCGCCGTTGGAGCCGGTGGAGCAGGCGGCCAGCGCGAGGGCCGCGGCGGAGGCGGCGGCGGTCTTGAGGAACGCGCCGCGGGTCAGAGAGGGCATGGGGGTCTCCTGTCGAGAGCCGGTGTGATTCTGCCGGTTCGGCGCCGCGCGCCGGACCCGCCCCATCCTAACCGCCCCGGACGCCATTAGCGCACTCGGATGTGCTGTTATCCCCAGACCCCGCCATGAGCACCGCCACGGTGCAGGGCCCGGGGGATGGTGCCTGGAAGGATGGAGAGCATGTCCTTCCTTCCGAATCCCGCCGCCTCCTCCCAGCCCTCGCCCCTGGATCCCGGGTGGGTGCCCCGCTGCGCCGTCTTCGACTGCGACGGGGTGCTGATGGACACCGAGCGGCAGTGGGTGGATTCCGTGGCCACCGTGGCGCGGGAGTACGGCCTGGCCGACCCCCAGGGTCTGGCGGAGGGGCTGACCGGGATGACCGCGGAGCAGATCGCCCACCGGGTGGCCGAGGCGGTGGCGGCCGAGCGCCTCCCGGGTCGGGCGTCGGCCCCCGGTTCCGCTTCCGCACCGGGAGCATGCGCGGGGGACGCCCGCGATCCGGAGGGGGCGGCCCCGGCGTCGTTGGAGGCGGAGATCCTCACCGCGCTGACGGACCTGGACATGGAGCGCCTGTCCCGCGGGGTGGATCTGCTGCCCGGGGCCCTGGAGCTGGTGCGCGCCCTGGCCGCCGTCATGCCGGTGGCGGTGGCCTCCAACTCCCGCCGGGACGTGCTGGATCTGAAGATGCGCTCCGGCGGCTACGCCCCGCTGCTGAGCACATGGGTCTCCACCGATGACGTGCCCGCCGGCAAGCCGGCCCCGGACATGTACGCGGAGGCGGTGCGGCGGATGGGCTGCGCACCGGGGCAGGCGGTGGCCTTCGAGGATTCCGCGCCCGGGGCCACCGCGGCGGTGCGGGCCGGGACTCGGGTGGTCGGCCTGGTCGCGGCCGACGGGAGCGGGGATCCCGTCTCGGCGCCGGGCTTCCCCGCGGCCGCACTGGTCTGCTCCTTCCTGGACCCCCAGTTCCTGGGGGTGGTGCGCGGGTGGACGGGTGCCCGCGCCGCGCGGCGGGATTAGCATCGGAAGGAGAACGTGACCTGCGGATCCGAGCGCGGCGGGAGGTGATGGGCGCATGGCACCTGAGATGGAGGGTGAGCCGCCGCTTTCGGGCGACGCCGCCCGCGCCGCGCGGCGGATGGTCGGCGGGATCTCCTTCGCCCTGTGCCTGCTCGGGGTGCTGACCGTGCTGGGCCTGCTCGCGCTGGGCCATCCCCGATGGACGCTGATCGGGGCGGCCCCGCTGCTGGCGGGAGTCGCCGGGATGATCGCGGTGCGACGCCGCCTGCACCCCGCCCTGCGGGATCCCGGCCAGCCGCGCCCGCGCACCCGCGGCAGGGGGTGGTTCCTGCTGCCGCTGGGGTTGGCGGTGCTCGGGTTGGCGGCGGTGATCGTGGGCAACCGGATGCCGGAGCTGCTGGCGGGCCGGGATCCCGGGTGGATCCGCAACATCGTGATGCTGTGGGTGGAGATCGGCTTCGTGCTGATCCTCGCCGGCGGGCTGGGCACCGGTCTGGTGGCCCTGTCTCTGTGGACCGTGCCGGATGAGGACGACGCGATCCTGCGCCGCACCGACTACGCCCGCCGGGCCCGCGAGCGCGAACGCCGTCGCGATGGCGGCGACCCCGGACTCTACGACTCCGACTGGCTGCGCGGCCGACGCCGCTGACCCGGCGCTCTCGTTCGCTCCCCTGCGCCGAGCCGGCGCTCCCGTTCCCACCTCCCCACCGAGCCGGCGCTCTCGTACCCGCAAACGCGTTTTTCGGGAACGGATGCGCCGGCTCGCGCATGTGGGTCCCCCGGGGATGCGCCGGCTCGCGCACGTGGGCCCCCGGGGAGACGGTGGATCACTCGTTCACCCCGCGAGGCGCCGCTCCAGCCCGTCCCGCACCCGCGGCCACTCCGCTCGCAGGACGCTGAAGTAGTCGACGTCGGCCACGGTCCCGTCAGCGGCGCGCCGGTACCCGCGCAGCGTGCCCTCGAAGCGGGCGCCGAGCCGGGCGATCGCCCGGTGGGAGCGGAGGTTCCGGTGATCGCAGCGCAGCGCGGCCCGGCCGACGTCGAGCTCCTCGAAGGCGTGCTTGAACAGCAGCAGCTTGCACACGGGGTTGACCCGGGTCCCCCACGCCGAGCGCAGGTAGACGGTGCTGCCGATCTCCGTGCGCAGGCCGGGGACCAGGTCGTAGAACGTGGTGCGGCCGAGCACGCGGCCCTCCTCCTCCACAGCGAAGGCCAGGCAGTCCGGGCGGTTGATGAGCGCGCAGAACTCCTCGGCCAGCGCCTCCGGGGAGGGCGGCAGGGGCGCCGACATCCCCGCCCACATCCGCTCATCCAGGTGCGGGTGCAGCACCTCGGCGTCCTCGGGCCTCAGGGGGCGCAGCAGCACCCCATCCCGTTCCAACCGCACCTCGTGACGCATCCGCGCTCCCTTCCCGACACCCAGCCCCGACGACGTCGGAACCCGACGACATCCGCCCCCGCCCCAGCCGATCCCCGAGGCCCATCCGACCCTGCTCACGATGCCCCAGGCGCCGTCGCCGACGGCTCTCACCGCGGCGCGCCCTCCCCTCTGTGACGCCGTATGACACCCGGTGTCGGCGTCGGTTTCATCTGCCGACGTCTTTGGAGAGGCCGGAAAACCCCGTGGTCTAATGGACGCATCGCGCCGCCGTCGGCGCTCCGCCGGCCCTGACCTGGGCCCGGAATCCGGTCGACCTTCCGGATCGGCGGGAGTCCGACGCGCGGCGTTTGCGCACCACCCGCCACCGCATCGAGGAAACCACCATGAAGAAGAAGCTGGGAGCACTGCTCGCCATCGTCCCCCTGACCTTCGGTCTGGCCGCCTGCGGCGGATCCGGTGACGGCGACGAGACCGTCAAGATCGCCATCACCGAGCACAACCAGGTCCAGGACACCCTGCAGGAGGAGGCGAAGAAGGAGGGCATCGACGTCGAGTACGTGGAGATGGGCGACTACTCCCGCCCCAACCCCGCCGTCGCCCAGGGGCAGGCGGATCTGAACTGGTTCCAGCACATCGCCTACCTGGCCAACTACAACGTGGACAACGACGACGACCTGCAGATCGTCGGCCCGACCTCGATCTACCCGCTGGGCCTGTACTCGAAGAAGTACAACAAGGTCGAGGACATCCCCCAGGGCGGGGAGATCGCGATCCCCAACGACGCCGTCAACGAGACCCGCGCGATCCTGGTGCTGAAGGCCGCCGGCCTGCTGACCCTCAAGGAGGACAAGGCCCAGCCCACCCAGGACGACGTGGACACCGCGAACTCCAAGGTCACCCTCACCGCGGTGGATGCCAAGCAGACCGTGGTGTCCATGGATTCGGTGGCCGCCTCCATCGTGAACAACACCTTCCTGGAGGATGCCGGCCTCTCGCCGGAGGACGCCCTGTACCAGGATGACCCGAAGAACGAGGACGCCCTGCCGTACGTGAACCTCTTCGTGTCCAAGAAGGGCGATGAGGACAACGAGACGTACCAGAAGATCGTGGACGTCTACCACTCGGACGCCGTGCAGGAAGCCGAGAAGAAGCAGTCCGGCGGCACCGCCGTGTCCGTGAGCAAGGACCGCACCGACGAGCTGCGCAAGGTGCAGACCAGGCTCGAGGACGAGAAGAAGAACAGCTGACCCGTCCCAGCCACACCCACCCGAGGGAAACCATGACAGCACAGACCCGCACCCGCCCCGAGCAGACCGGGACGGACATGGTGGTCCTGGACGGGGTGAGCAAGACCTTCCGGGTCGGCTCCCGCTCCGTGACCGCCGTCGACGACGTCAGCCTCACCATCCGCCGCGGCGAGATCTACGCGATCATCGGCTACTCCGGGGCCGGCAAATCCACCCTGGTGCGCCTGATCAACGGCCTGGAGACCGTGACCTCCGGGACCCTGACCGTGGACGGGCAGGAGATCTCCGGGGCCGGGGAATCCCGGCTGCGGCGGATCCGCACGGAGATCGGCATGATCTTCCAGCAGTTCAACCTGATGAACTCCAAGACGGTCGCGGCCAACGTGGAGTTCCCGCTGAAGATCGCCGGCTGGTCCAAGGAGAGGCGCCGGGCGCGGGTCGCGGAGCTGCTGGAGTTCGTGGGGCTGGCGGACAAGGCGAAGAGCCATCCGGATCAGCTCTCCGGCGGGCAGAAGCAGCGGGTGGGCATCGCCCGGGCCCTGGCCACGGAGCCGCACCTGCTGCTGGCCGACGAGTCCACCTCCGCGCTGGACCCGGAGACCACCGAGGAGGTCCTGGACCTGCTCAAGCGGGTCAACGAGGACCTGGGCATCACGATCGTGGTCATCACCCACGAGATGGACGTCGTCGCGAAGATCGCGGACCGGGTGGCCGTGATGGAGAAGGGCCGCGTGGTGGAGGAGGGCAACGTCTACGACGTGTTCTCCGATCCCCAGACGGCCCCGGCCCAGCGCTTCGTGTCCACCACCGTGAAGCAGGCGCCGACCGGGGATGAGGCCGCGGAGCTGAAGGCCCGGCACCGCGGGCACCTGGTCAACGTGGAGATCCACGATCAGGCCGAGGTCGGGCAGGTGCTGTCCCGACTCGGGGAGCGCGGGGTCACCTTCACCGTGGTGCAGGGCGGGTTGGAGACCCTGCAGGGCCGCACCTACGGCCGCCTGACCCTGGAGCTGCTCGGCGAGGTCACCGCGATCGACGCCGCCGTGGAGCAGCTGAAGCTCGTGACCACCGTGAAGGAGGTGCGCGCCTGATGCACGCACAGTTCGACGCCGCCCTCGCCCACGCCCCGGTGCTGGCGGCCAAGACCACCGACTGGGACACGGTGCTGCCGAAGATCGGTCCGGCCGTGACCGAGACCCTGCAGATGGTGCTGGTGACGATGGTCCTGGCCGGGATCTTCGGTCTGATCATCGGGACCCTGCTGTACACCACCCGCTCGGGCAGCATCCTCGCCAACCGGCCGGTCAACGCGCTGCTGAACTTCCTGGTCAACCTGATCCGCCCGATCCCCTTCGTGATCCTGCTGGCCGCGCTGAGCCCGGTCATGCTGCAGACCATCGGCACCAGCATCGGGATCAAGGCGGGCATCTTCGCGATGGTGGTGGCCGCGACCTTCGCGATCTCCCGGATCGTGGAGCAGAACCTCGTCTCCATCGACCCCGGGGTGATCGAGGCCGCCCGCGCGATGGGCGCCTCGAAGCTGCGGATCATGTTCTCGGTGATGCTGCCGGAGGCCCTGGGTCCGCTGATCCTCGGATACACGTTCATCGTCATCGGCGTCGTGGACATGTCCGCGATGGCCGGCGCGGTGGGCGGCGGCGGCATCGGCGACTTCGCGATCCGCTACGGCTACCAGCGCTTCGACTGGAACGTGACCCTGGTGGCGATCATCATCATCGTGATCCTGGTGCAGCTGGTGCAGCTGGTCGGCAACCTGCTGGCCCGGAAGATCATGCGCCGCTAGTCGGAGGCGCGGTCGAGCTTGGCCTCCACCTGCTTCTTGACCTCCCGGCGCAGGGTCTTGCCGAGCATGGAGCGGGGGAACTCCTCGACCTCTACGATCCTTCGGGGCACCTTGTACCGGGTGACCTTGGTGTAGCAGTGCTCGCGCAGCGCCTGCTCGTCCAGGGCGGTGCCGGGGCTCATGATGACGGCGGCCACGACCTCCTCCCCGCCCTTCGCGGAGGGGATCCCGACGACGGCGGCGTCGACCACCGGGTCGAAGGTCTTCAGGGCCGTCTCCACCTCGGACGGGGAGACGTTGAAGCCCCCGGTGATGATGATCTCCTTGACCCGGTCCACGACGAACAGGAACCCGTCCTCGTCCATGGTCACCACATCCCCGGTGCGCAGCCAGCCGTCCGCGGTGAGGGTCTCCCGGGTGGCGACCTCGTTCTTCCAGTACCCCTGGAACTCCTGGGGGCCCTTGACCCACAGCTCGCCGGGGCGCCCCTCGGCGGCGTCCTCACCCGTGTCCGGATCCACCCGGCGGATGAGGGTGGAGGGGAAGGGGATGCCGATGGACCCGGCCCGGCGGGTGTCGTTGAGCGGGTTGCAGGAGACCAGCGGGGCGCATTCGGTCAGCCCGTAGCCCTCCACCAGGTAGCCCCCGGTGCGGGTCTCCCACGCCTGGACCAGCTCCACGGGCAGGTTCATCGCCCCGGAGACCGAGTACTTGATCCCGGACAGGCTCACGCCCCGCTCGTCCGCGGCCTCCAGCAGCCGCTGGTAGACGGGCGGGACCGCCGGGAGGATGGTCGGCGGGGACTTGCGCATGGCCGTGAGGATCAGGTCGATGTCCACAGTCGGGAACAGCACGAGCTTGGCCCGGATGGCCATCGCGATGCCCAGGCCCAGGGTCATCCCGTAGGCGTGGAACAGGGGCAGCACGGCGTAGATGGTCTCGTGCTCATCCGGCTGGATCCACTCCCGGCCCATCGCGGCGTTGGATTCCAGGTTCCGGTGGGTGAGCACCACGCCCTTGGGGGTCCCGGAAGTCCCGGAGGTGTACATCAGCAGGGCGAGGTCCCGGGCGGTGGGGCGGCGGTGGTCCTCGGCGATGGGCGCGTTCTTCAGCAGCTGGCGCCACGGGATGCACCCGCGGGCCGGGCCCTCCAGCTTCGCCCTAGCGGCCTTGGCCTTCCCGACGGGCAGCTTCAGGGCCAGGCGCATCCCGGCGGGCATCGCCTCCACCATGTTCACCGCGATGATCCTGCGCGGCCGCAGGTCGTAGGGCAGGTCCGTGATGTTCGCGGCGGCCTTGTCCCACACGATCGCGATCTTCGCCCCGTGGTTCTCGAACTGGTGGCGCAGCTCCCCGGCCGTGTACAGGGGGTTGTGCTCCACGACGACGCCGCCGACCCGCAGGATCGCGTAGAAGGCGACCACGTGCTGCGGGCAGTTGGGCAGCACGAGCGCCACCCGGTCCCCGGGCTGCACCCCCATGACCCGCAGCCCTTCGGCCACGCGGGAGACCTGCTCGGCCAGCTGCGCGTACGTCGTCCTCGCGCCGAAGAACTCCAGGGCCGGTCGGGTTCCGGCCCGCCGCGCGGATTCCTCGAACACGTGGACCAGGGAGGTCTCCGGCAGGTCCAGGTCGTGGGCCACGCCGGGGTTGTAGTTCTTCAGCCAGGGCCGCGGCGGCGCGGCGGGGGACGTATCAACCATGGGGGAGATTCTACCGATCGGCTTCGCACCGGTGACCTGGAATACTGGTGGCCCATGAGCACTCCCCGCCGCCCCCAGCGCACCCGTCCGTTCACCGAGGCCGAGGTCCGCCAGGTCATGAAGCAGATCAACCGGCGGCTGCTGGTCGCCACGGGCGTCGCCATCGGCGTCGGTCTGCTGGTGATCCTGCTCGTGGTGATCTTCGGGCGCTGAGCCGACGGCCCCGCACGCCATTCCCCTTCCCCACCTTCCGAGGAGCATGTCCATGTCCGAGCACAGCGATCCCGTCCGTTCCGCGGCCCCCTCCCCCGCCCCCGGCGACGCCGAGCTGAGCATGCGGGAGCGGATGCACGCGGGTCTGCCCTACCGCAGCGGCGGAGCCACCCCCGCCGAGGGTGCCGACGGCGTCGTGCACCGCAGCTCCGGGGAGGCCGCCGCGATGGCCGCCCGCTACGGGGAGCTGATGCTCAGCGATCGCTCGGCGGCCCAGGAGCTGCTGGGCGAGCTGCTGGGCTCGGTGGGCGAGCACGTGGCGATCCGCCCGCCCCTGCACGTGGACTACGGGTACAACATCCACGTGGGCAGCCGGGTCTTCGCGAACTTCGGGCTCACGGCCCTGGACGTCACCGAGATCCGCATCGGCGACGACGTGCAGATCGGCCCGCACGTGCAGCTGCTGTGCCCCACCCACCCCCTGAACCCGGTGGATCGGAAGCGGCAGTGGGAGGGCGGGCTGCCCATCACGATCGAGGACAACGTGTGGCTCGGCGGCGGGGCGATCGTGCTGGCCGGGGTCTCCGTGGGGCGGGATGCGGTGGTGGCCGCCGGTGCCGTGGTGACCCGTGACGTGCCGCCGGGCACGGTGGTCGCCGGGGCCCCGGCCCGGGTGATCCGCCGGATCGATCCGACCGAGCGGACGGGGCAGTACGCCCTGGAGAATTTCCCGGCCGAGTACCGGGATCAGGTGCGCGCGGAGGAGGGCCGGTGAGCCGGGACGGACGGACGCCGTGGCGCTCCTCCGAATCATCGGGAGCGGATGGGGCCGGGGATGGCTGGGTGGATGACGGCACCACCCGCCCCCTGGAGCCCGGCTCCTCGCGGGACGGCGGGTGGTGGGATCCGGATGCCCAGGCCACGCAGGTGATCCGGGATCCCGAGGCCACCGAGGTGCTGGGCGCCGCCCCGCGGCACCTGTCCGCCGTCGAGGGGGACCCGGAGGCCACGCAGGTGCTGGAGGATCCCGACGCCACGCGGGTGCTGGGTGCGGGCTCCCACCCGGCGGATCCCAGCGCGACCCGGGTGCTGGATGCCCCCGGGGCCCCCGGATCGCGGCGCGACGCCTCGACGGCCTGGCTCGAGTCCCCGCACGCTCCCGGCGGCGCGGGGACCTACGGGGAGGAGGAGCCGGCCCGGGTGCTCTCCGGGGAGCAGCTGCGCACGGTCGTGGTGGCCCGGCAGAAGGAGGAGTACGCGCGGGTGCAGCTGCTGCCCGGGCTGCTCGGCTGGCTGGCGGCCCTGCCGCTGACCGGCTTCCTGGTGTGGCTGGCGCAGCAGGCGCTGCCGCGCTTCGGCGTCGGACCCGCCCCGGAGTCCTCCGGCGCGGCCCTGTCCGGTCTGGGCGCGGGGGAAGCGGATGCCGGGATGTGGGTGCTGGCCTACGCGGTGGCCGTGTTCCTGGGGTATCTGGGCGGCGGCTACGCCGCGGGCCGGGCGGCCCGCTTCGGCGGAGCCAAGCAGGGCGTCGGGGTGTTCCTGTGGTTCCTGATGATCACGGCGGTGTCCAGCATCGTCGTGCAGGCCCTGGGTCTGGGGGCCGCCGGCGGGACGATGCCGGTCGCGGCCCAGGACTACGGCGGGGCGAACCTCGGGTGGACGGGCCTGACGGTGGCCGGCACCGCGCTGATCGCGCTGGCCGCGGCCACCTTGGGCGGGTGGTGGGGCACCGCCTACCACCGCCGCGCGGACCGATGGGGCTTCCAGGCGTTCTGAGCGTCCCGGGCAGGGACGTGGGGCGACCGTCCGCCTGGCGCGGCCGGTCGCGGATCTCGGACGTCGTCCTCACCGGCCAGGAGTCCCTCCGCCTCCTCGGGAGCCGCCGTCCCACCCGAGCCCCGCCTCGGAGCGGGGGCTCGGATGGTCCGACGGCTCCGGATCCTCACATATCCAGCAGCAGGGCCGGCTCCTCGAGCACCGAGGCGACGTCGGCCATGAACCGGGCGGAGAGGTCCCCGTCCACGATCCGGTGATCGAAGGAACCGCCCAGGGTGGTCACCCAGCGGGGGATGACCTCCCCGTCCACCACCCACGGTTTCTGCTTGATGGTCCCGAAGGCGACGATCGCCGCCTCACCGGGGTTGATGATGGGGGTTCCGGTGTCGATGCCCAGGGCGCCGATGTTGGTGATGGTCAGCGTCCCGCCGGTCATATCCCCCGGCTGGGTCTTGCCCTCGCGGGCCGTCTTGGTCAGCGCCTGGATCGCCACCGCGAGCTCGCGCAGGGACAGCTCCTGGGCGTCCTTGATGTTCGGGACCATGAGCCCGCGCGGGGTAGCCGCGGCGATGCCGAGGTTGATGTACCGCTTGATGAGGATCTCCGAGTCCGTCCAGGAGGAGTTCACCTGCGGGTTGCGCGCGGTGGCCCAGATGATCGCCTTCGCCAGGATCAGCAGCGGCGTGACCTTCACCCCCTCGAAGCTCGGGGAGGCCTTCAGCCGCTTGACGAACTCCATGGTCCGGGAGGCGTCCACGTCCACGAAGATCGACACGTGCGGGGCCTCGAAGGCGGACTTGACCATGGCCTTGGCCGTCACCTTCCGCACGCCCTTGACGGGCACCCGCTCCAGCCGGTCCCCGCCGCGGCCCTGCGGGATCCAAAAGTGCTCGGGCTTGGCCGCCTCCAGATCCTGGCTGTTCGCGGCGTAGTTGATCAGGTCCTTCTGCGTGACCTGGCCCTGCGCTCCCGTGCCCGGCACATCGGCGAGGTCGATGCCGAGGTCCTTGGCGGCCTTGCGCACCGGCGGCTTGGCGAGGGTGGGACGACGCGGCGGCTCCCCCGGGACCCGCTGGTGGGCGTCCGGGGTGGGCATCGGCTCGTCGTGGGAGCGACCCGGCAGCCGGTTCAGGGCATCGCGGGCCCGCTCGGCGAGGTTCGCCCCGAAGGTCCCCGCGCTGAAGGAGTTGAGCCCGGCCAGAGGCCCGCGCCGGTGCTCCTCGGCCGGAGGGGTCGGCGGGGTCTGGGGCGCTGGGGACGGCTCGACGACGCCGCTGGGGCGCTTCCGGGCCCGACGACGCACGGGATCCGCCTTCGGTCCGGAGCCCACCAGGGCCGCCCCGCCCTCGGAGCCGGCAGGGGAGCCGGCCGGGGAATCGGCGGGGGATCCGCCCGGGGCGCGGGAGGACGAGCCGCCCTCCCGGCCGGCGGTCCCGGTGGTCTCGGGGTGCCGCCCGGTCCCGGCCGCATCGGGGGCCTCCCCCGGCGCGCCGACCGGGGCGGACCGGTCACCGGGTCCCGCACCGTCGGCCTCCTCGGCCGCACCGGCGGGGGCCTCGGGGTCCCCGGAGTCCTCGGCAGCGTCCGCCCCGGCGATCTCGATCAGCGGGGCGCCGACCTCCACGGTCTGCCCCTCCTCGGCGAGGATCCGGCGCACCGTGCCCGCGAAGGGCGAGGGCAGCTCGACCACGGACTTCGCGGTCTCGATCTCCACGATCACCTGGTTGGATTCCACCGTGTGACCGGGGGCGACCTTCCAGGAGAGGATCTCCGCCTCGGTCAGTCCCTCCCCGACGTCCGGGAGGGTGAAGATGTCAGTCATGGCTCACTCCTGTGCCGGCAGCAAGCCGGCGTCGCGACCACCGCGCGCGGCGCGGGGGCCAGGGAACTTCAGTACGCGAAGGAACGGTCGAAGGCCTCCAGCAGGCGGTCGATGTCCGGGAGGTAGTCCCCCTCCACCGCGGCCACCGGGTAGGGCATGTGGTACCCGCCCACGCGCAGCACGGGCGCCTCCAGGGCGTAGAAGCAGCGCTGCGCGATCTGCGCGGCCAGCTCCCCGCCGATCCCGCCGAAGCTCGGCGCCTCGTGGGCGATGACCAGCCGACCCGTCTTGTGCACGGAGGCCGCCACGGCGTCGACGTCCAGGGGGGAGATGCTGCGCAGGTCCAGGACCTCGATGCTGCGCCCGTCCTCCTGTGCGGCCTGGGCGGCCGCCAGCGCCACCGGCACCAGCGGGCCGTAGGCGGCCAGGGTCAGGTCGCGGCCCTCGCGCACGATCTGCGCCCGCTGGGTGTCCGCGGTGATCCGCCGGTCCACCTCGCCCTTGAGCCAGTAGCGGCGCTTGGGCTCCAGGAAGATCACCGGGTCATCCGAGGAGATCGCCTCGCGCAGCATCGAGTAGGCGTCCTGCGGGGTGGAGGGGGTCATCACCCGCAGCCCCGCGGTGTGGGCGAACAGCGCCTCCGGGGACTCCGAGTGGTGCTCGATCGAGCCGATGTTCCCTCCGTCGGGGATCCGCACGACGACGGGCAGGCTCAGGTGCCCGCCCGAGCGAGCCCGGATCTTCGCCAGCTGCGAGGTGATCTGGTTGAAGGCCGGGAACACGAAGCCGTCGAACTGGATCTCGCACACCGGCCGGTACCCGCGCAGGGCCAGGCCGATCGCGGTGCCCACGATCCCGGCCTCCCCGAGCGGGGTGTCCATGACCCGGTGGGCCCCGTAGGTCTGCTTCAGCCCCTGGGTGACCCGGAAGACCCCGCCCAGGGTCCCGATGTCCTCGCCCATCAGCAGGACCTTCTCGTCCTCGGCCATGGCATCGTCCATGGCCAGGTTCAGGGCCTTCGCCATCGGCAGGGTCTGCACCTCGGGGCGCGGCTCGTCGTGGGCGGTCGCGGAGCGGCGGATCTCCGTCTCCGGGATGCCGGCGCCCGGGGCCTCGGGCTCCGGAACGCGGTCGGTCGGCGTCGTCTCGGGTCCGGTGCCGGACCCGGCTGATTCGCGGGGTGCCATCATCTCAGCGCTCCTCCTCGTGCTCGCCGTCGGCCGCCGCATCGGCGAAGCCCGCCTCATACTCCCGGAACCACGCCTTCTCCGCGGCCGTGAGGCTGTTCGGCTCGGCGTAGACCCGGTCGAAGAACTCCTCCAGCCCGGGGGCCGGCACCGCCAGGGCGGCCTCCCGGATGGATCGGGCGCCCTCCCTGGCCTGCGCCTCGGCCTGCTCGAAGAACTCCTCGGGCGTCCCTTCGGCGCGCAGGTGCCGCTCCAGGCGCACCAGCGGATCCTTGGCCCCCCACTCCTGCTCCTCCTCGCGGGTGCGGTACTTGGTGGGGTCATCGGCGGTGGTGTGCGCGCCGAGCCGGTAGGTCTCCGCCTCGATGAGCACCGGCCCCTGCCCGCGCCGGATCTTCTCCAGGGCGTAGGCAGTCACCGCATAGACGCCGAGGAGGTCGTTGCCGTCCACCCGGATCCCCTCGAAGCCGTAGCCGGCGGCCCGCTCGGCCAGGGGGACGCGGGACTGGGTGGCGAACGGCACGGAGATCGCCCAGCGGTTGTTCTGCACGAAGAAGAGCACCGGGGCGTCGTAGGAGGCGGCGAAGACCATGGACTCGTGCGCCTCCCCCTCGGTGGAGGAGCCGTCCCCGAAGTACACGACGGTCGCCTCGTCCCGGGCGCCGTCCAGCTTCTGCCCCATGGCGTACCCCACGGCATGCGGGATCTGGGAGGCCAGGACGAAGGAGTACAGGTGGAAGCGGTGCTCCTGCGGGATCCAGCCGTGGCCGGAGACCCCGCGGAAGATCGTGAGCAGCTGGGCGAGGTCCACGCCGCGGTGCATCGCCAGGGCGTGCTCGCGATAGGACGGGAAGACGTAATCCGTGGGGCGCATCGCCATCCCGGAGCCGATCTGCGCGGCCTCCTGCCCCTTGGAGGGGACCCACAGCGCCAGCTTGCCCTGCCGCTGCAGGGCGGTGGCCTCGTCGTCGAAGCGGCGCACGGCGAGCATCTGCCGGTAGGCCTCCTCCAGGTGCTGCCGGGACAGCTCCCGCAGGTACGGGTCGAAGCGCGGGTCTGCGGTGCGGCGCCCGTCCTGGTCCAGGATGCGGACCAGCGGCAGGGCTCCTGCGACGGCGCCCGGGTGGGCGGCGGACGCCTCCGGCGAGGTGACCATGGATCCTCCGTGGCTGGGGTGGATGGGCGGCGTCGCGAAGAGGGGCCGTGGAGCGGGCCGGGATGAGCCCCGGGCGCACCGCGGCGGCCTCCGGCCGCCCTGTCCCCAGCCTACCCGCCCCGGGCCTCGCGACGGCTTCCTCAGACGCGCTCCCGGAAGTGCCGGCAGATCTCCAGGAAGCGGTCATTGGCCTCGCGCGGGCCGACGCTCACGCGCACCCCCTCCGGGTGGAAGGCCCGCACGGACAGGGCGTGCTCTTCGGCCAGCTGCGCGAAGGCCGCCGAGCGCTCCCCCAGCGGCAGCCACACGAAGTTCGCCCGCGTCGTCGGGACCTCCCAGCCGTCCGAGCGCAGCGCCGCGACGATGCGCTCCCGCTCGGCCACGATCCACCGGACCTGCTCATCGACCTCCTCCTGGTGGGCGATCGCGGCGACCGCGGCGGACTCAGCCAGGGTGCTCACCGCGAAGGGCGTGGCGGACACGCGCAGGCTGCGGGTGATCTCCGGGTGGGCGATCGAGTACCCGACGCGCAGCCCGGCCAGCCCGGCCGCCTTGGAGAAGGTCCGCAGCACCACCAGGTTGGGGTGCTCCCGGTACAGGGACACCCCCTCGGCCAGGCCGCCCTCGGCCCGCTCCCGCTCGGTCAGCTCGGAGAGGCGGCAGAACTCGTAGTACGCCTCATCCAGCACGACGACGACGTGCTCCGGGACCTTCTTCAGGAACGCCTCCACGGCGTCGCGGGTCAGGGCCGGGCCGGTCGGGTTGTTGGGGGAGCACAGCAGCACCACGGTGGTGCGCTCGGTGATCGCCGCGGCCATGGCCTCGAGGTCGTTGCCCCCGTCCTCGGTCAGCGGCACCTGCACCGAGCGGGCCCCGGCCAGGCCCACCACGATCGGGTAGGCCTCGAAGGAGCGCCACGGGTAGACGACCTCGTCCTGGACCCCGTCCGGGTTCTGCCCGGCGAAGGCCGCGAGGATCTGGGTCAGCGCCCCGAGGCTGCCCGCCCCGGTGACGATGTCCTCCGCGGGAACCTCCAGGTGCCCCGCCAGGGCCTCGCGCAGCCGGGTGGACAGCGGATCCGGGTACAGGTGGGTGTCCCGGAAGGCGTCGATGACCTCCGCGACGGCCGGCACCGGTCCCAGCGGGTTCTCGTTGGAGGACAGCTTGAACTGTCGGAGCCCCTCCACGACCTTCGGCGGCTTCCCGGCGGCGTAGGCCGGCAGCTGGTCGAACACGGGGCGCGGGGTGATGCCGCGGTGCCCGGCGGCGTCGCGGGCGGGGGGCTCGGAGGAGTTCTCGGGACTCATGGACACCACTGTAGCCGCTGCCCCTCCCCGGTGTGCCGGGCCTCACTGCAGCACCGGGGAGGGCATCGGATGCCCGGGCAGGCGCGGCGGGCGGATGGTCCCCGGGAACTCCCCGCCCTGCGGGATCTGCGGGGCGGGGCACGGCTCGGGCAGCCGGATCTCCGGCATCCGGGTGAGCCCGCCCACCGCCGCCTTCCCCGCCTCGCCGGCCAGCTCCTTCCCCGCGGCGAGCGCCTCCTGCGCGGTGCCCACCGACGCCGGATTCACCGGAGCGATGGGACGGCGGGGATCGTCGGGGTCGGCGTTGTAGTACTCCGCGCCGGCCTCGTAGGTCACGGTGCTCACCGCCGCGCCCTCCGGCATCATCCGATCCAGCATCGCCAGATACTCCCGCCCCTCCCCGGTGCGGCCCAGCTGCTGGGCCACCGCGGGAGCCATGTGCTCATAACCAGCGCCGTTGTGCGTGCCGAACAGGCCGATGCCGTACTCCTCCTCACCCATGTTCACGTGCACCTCCTGCGTCTGGGCGTTGGCCGGGCGGCTGCCCTCGGCCAGGACGGCGGGCACGACGTCGTTGACGTCCTCGACGCTGAGCACCGGGATGTCCTCGGGGATCCCGCCGTAGGCGGAGGTCGGCGCCCCCATCGACAGGACCCCGGCCACCTTCCACCGGCTGCGGAAGTCCCCGTTGGCGGCCAGCGCCTGCGCGGTCATGCCGCCCTGGCTGAATCCGGTGAGCAGCACCTCGTCGGAGGCGGAGGCCCCGGCCTCCCGCAGGGCCTGATCCACCATCTGCATCAGCACTGGGGACTGGGCGAGGCTCGCGGTCCCGTCCGCGGAGGCCAGGTCCAGGGCGGAGAAGGTGCCGTTGGGTTCGTTCTCCGCCCACAGGTTGTCGAAATCGGAGCCGGGGATCGAGACCGTGTAGGCCCGGGTGCCGTCGGGCCGGGTCACCACCTGCACGTCCACGTGCCCCAGGGCGGTCTCCTCCTGGGCCCCGTGCTCGGCGTCGAGCCGGACGTCCGTACTTCCCGCCGCGTTGATCCGCGCCATGATCCCGCCGACGCCGCCGCGCTGCACGGTGCCGCTGCTCCTTCCGGCCTCCCGGAACCCCGTGACCCGCCCCAGGCCGATCCCGGCGGCCCGCTCCGCCTGCTTCATCCCCCGGGCCCCGTGCAGGGTGGCCTCCAGCTTCCCCTGGGAGCCCCCGCGCAGCAGGGAGGAGGCCGCGGCCCGTCGGCCCCGCAGGTGCGCATCCGCACCGAATCCGCCCACCAGCGCGACCCCCACCAGCGCCATCGTCCCCAGCCCTCCGGCCGCACCCGCGGCCCCCTGCGGGGTCAGCACCAACGGCAGGCTGCGCACCGTGGTGAACGCGGAGGTGAAGATCTGACGCACGGCCCCGCTGTAGAAGGAGTCGAAGACGCCCACCAGGGCCCCCGCGATCTGCTCCGCGTGCTCGTAGGACAGGGCCGCAGCCTGCAGCTTGGCGGCGTAGTCCGCGGCGTCCGTCGTCAGCTCCAGCATCGTGGACTGCGCCTGCAGCAGCAGGTCCGCGGCGCGCGCGGCATGCACGGACAGGTGGGACCAGGCCAGGGCCGTCTCCGTCTGCACCGGCAGCGCCTCCAGCTGGGTGGCCCCGTACTCCACACCGGCCGCACCCAGCAGCAGGGAGGCCCGAGACACCTCCTCGGTGTCGATCCGCTGCTGCCGGACGGAGGTCTGCAGCAGCGCCCCTCCCTCCGGGACGGCGCCCAGATCGTGCTGCAGAGCTCCGGTCTCCTGCGCCGGGGCGCCCAGGAACGTCTCATACTCCCCCAGCCGGGAGAACACCCCGCCCATCACCGCACCCCCGCCTGGGCCAGGGCGCTGCGCACCCCGGCGGCCAGCGGATCCCCGCCCAGCGCCTCGGCGGCGGCCCGGGCCCCGCAGACCTCCACGGACTCCAGGGCCCGCCGCCCAGCCTCCACGGTGTCCCCGGCCAGATCCTGGACCCCGTCCAGCAGCCGCTGGGTCTCCCGGTGCAGGGCCTGCCCCAGGCGGTCCCGGGCCGCGGCCATCGCCGTGGCCAGGCCCTCCAGGTGCGCCCGGATCTGCTCCCCGGCCAGCTCCAGCTCCACGGCCGCCTGCTCCAGCTGGTCCCGGGCCAGCACCACCTGGCTCCCGTGCCGGGACATCCCGGTGCGGAACAGCTGCGCCGCCTCCGATTCCCACTCAATCCGGGTGGCCCCGGCCGCCTGCTCACCGGCGCCGTGGATCTGCCGGGAGCAGGTGCGGGCCTGCTCGGCCAGGGCGCGCAGCCGCTCCTGCGCGGCCGCCCCGGCCCCGGTCAGCGCTCCGGGGGCCACCAGCCCCAGCGTGTCCATCATGTCCATCTCCGCCGCCCTCCTCAGGTGCCCAGTGATCGGCCGTCCCGCAGCCGGCGGCGGCTCGAACCCCATCGGGGGCCAGCCGCCGTCCGTGCGGTGCGACCGGCGTCCCGCCCATCCTGCGCCGGACCGCCCGGGCCCGAATCGCCCCTCCCGCGGGATCCCGGGGGTCCTGTGGACGGCGGGCCCGCTTCACCCGCGGAAGGAGCCGGCTGTGGATTCCCGCCGAGGATTCCCGCAGCACCGGCGTCGCGGATCCCCGGGGCGCGGGGAGGCCGTGCGAGAATGACCGCATGGCCTCACCGACCCCTTCCGGCTCCCCGTCCGAGCACGCCGACCCCCGCCTGCCCGACGGCCGCCTCAGCCTCGCCGCCCAGTCCCCCGCCCCGGCCCTGGGGCCCCTGGACGGCCGATACCGGCGCCAGAGCGCGCCCCTGACCGAGCACCTCTCCGAGGCGGCCCTGAACCGCAACCGCGTGCACGTGGAGGTGGAGTGGTTCATCCACCTGTGCGAACACCGTGTGCTGCCCGGGCTCGAGCCGCTGAACGCCGAGCGGCAGGCCGGCCTGCGGTCCCTGGTGACGGACTTCGACGCCGACGCCGTCGCCGAGCTCGCCGAGATCGAGGCCGTCACGGTGCACGACGTCAAGGCCGTGGAGTACTACATCGGACGCCGCCTCGAGGCCCTGGGTCTGGAGCGACTGACCCCGCTGGTGCACTTCGGGTGCACCTCCGAGGACATCAACAACCTCGCGTGGGCGGTGGGCATCCGCGACGCCGTCGAGCAGGTGTGGCTGCCCGCCGCACGCGACCTCGTGGATCAGCTCCTCGCGATGGCGGAGCAGACCCGCGAGATCCCGATGCTCTCGCGCACCCACGGGCAGCCGGCCACCCCCACCACGCTGGGCAAGGAGCTGGCCGTGCTGGCCTTCCGGCTGCGGCGGCAGCTGAAGCGGGTCACCGAGCAGGAGATCCTCGGGAAGATCAACGGAGCCACCGGCACCTACGCCGCGCACATCGTCGCCGTGCCGGGGGCGGACTGGCAGGAGGTCTCCCGCACCTTCGTCGAGGGACTGGGGCTGACCTGGAACCCGCTGACCACGCAGATCGAATCCCACGACTGGCAGGCCGAGCTCTACGCCGGCATCGCCCAGTTCAACCGGGTGCTGCACAACCTGTGCACCGACGTGTGGTCCTACATCTCCATCGGCTACTTCCGCCAGATCCCGGTGGAGGGCGCCACGGGGTCCTCGACGATGCCGCACAAGATCAACCCGATCCGCTTCGAGAACGCCGAAGCCAACCTGGAGCTGTCCACCTCCCTGCTGGACACCCTGGCGACGACGCTGAGCACCTCGCGGTGGCAGCGGGACCTCACGGACTCCACCACGCAGCGCAACATCGGCACGGCCTTCGGCCACTCGCTGCTGGCGATCTCCAACGTCGCCCAGGGGCTGGCCAAGCTCGCGGTGGCCGAGGAGGTGCTGGCCGAGGACCTGGAGCACAACTGGGAGGTGCTGGCCGAGGCCATCCAGATGGTCATGCGCGCCGAGGCGATCGCCGGCGCGCCGGGCCTGGACAGCCCCTACGAGCGGCTCAAGGAGCTGACCCGCGGGCACCGGGTGGACCAGCAGCGGCTGCGGGAGTTCGTCGGGAGCCTGGGGCTGCCCGACGCCGCCGCCGGCCGCCTGGCCGAGCTCACCCCCGCCGCCTACCACGGCATCGCCGCCGCCCTGGTGGACTGGGCCCGGGACTGAACCCCGGTCCGGTCTCAGCCGGGGCGACGGCGGGCGGGCCCCGCCGGCCCGATTCACGCGACGGCCCCGGGCACCCCCTCGTCGAAAGGGGCCCGGGGGCCGTCGCGCTATCCGAGCGGCGCTATCCGAGCAACTCGGCCCGGTCGGCTCAGTCCTCGGCGGCGGGCCCGGCCTGGTCGGACTTCTTGGGCCAGATCTCGCCGGAGAGGATCTTGGCCCGGCGCTCATCGCGCCGGTCCTCGAACTTGGGGGCCACGCCGTCCAGCTGCAGCGAGTCCGGGAACAGGGCCGGGGCCTCGCCGAAGGCCTCGTGGGTCGAGGAGATGACCTTCCGGCCCAGCGCCAGGTTGGCCCCGCCGCCCACCACGGCCCCCAGGCCGAAGGGCAGGGCGCGCCCGAGCATCGCACCGGACTGGCGGGCCAGGAAGCGCTTGACGAACATGGTGCGGATCGTCTTGGACACGGAGAAGCCCTTGGACTCGTCCTTGCCCATCATCTGACCCCACTTGCTGGACAGGCCCCGACCCTTGCCGGCCTGCCCGAGGATCTGGGACATCAGCACGTTGCCGTCCTCACCCAGCATCAGCGCCATGACCATGGTGCGGGCCTTCTCCGGGTCCTGCACGTGGACCCCGTTGAGCTCCGCGACGGACTGGCAGTAGATCGCGGTGCGCTCCAGGTACCCGCCGATGGCGACGAAGGACAGGCCCAGCGACGTCGCGGTGCCGATCCCGGGCACGAACGCGGAGGCGCCGATGGCACCGCCGCCGACGGTGACGTCGCGCAGGTAGATCTTCTCGATGCGCTTCAGGATCTGCTCGGGGGTGTCCTTCGGGTGCTTCTTGCGCATCCGCTTGATGGACCCGACCACCAGCGGCCGCTGGATCCGCAGCACGGAGTCCAGGGCCTTGTTCAGGGCGGGCTTGGGCTTGCCGTCGTCGTCGAAGGCGTTCTTCAGGGCGGACTCGGAGAGATTCGGTGCCATGGGTTCATTGAACCACGTCAGAAGGCCCTCGGCCCGAGCGATCATGGGACGCGCCCGCGCGGATCAGGGCTGGAAGGACCGGGTGCGCACCGGGTCCAGGACCGCCGCCGGATGCGGCCCGGCCGCCTCCAGTCGGTCCCGATGCTCCTCGCCCAGCCCGGGACCGGCGGCCAGGATCAGGTTTCCGGGGCGGCGGCCGGTGAGCATCCCGGCGTCGGCGAGGGTCCAGGGACCGAGCAGCCCGGCGTCGGCGGCGGCCGCATCCAGCGCCGCGGCCTGCGCGGTGAAGAAGTCCAGGGGCGGGTCGTCGTCCCCGACGTTCACCGCGAGGATCCCCCGCGAGCCCAGCTGCGCCAGGGCCTCGGCGTAGAAGCCCCGGCAGGCCAGGTGCGCCGGGGAGTCCGCCCCGGCGAAGATGTCCACGACCACCAGGTCGAATCCCTGCGCCGACCCCATGCCGGCGGCCGAGCGCAGCCCGGGCAGAGCCGCGCGGGCGTCGTCGATGACCACCCGCAGATCCGTGCCGGGCGGCAGCGGCAGGTGCCGGGTGATGAAGCCGGGCAGCTCGCGTTCGATCTCCACCGCGACCTGCGCCGACCCGGGCCGGGTGGCCTGCACGTATCGCGGCAGGGTCAGGGCCCCCGCCCCCAGGTGCGCCGCCGCGATCGGCTCCCCCGGCTCCCCGATCAGATCCGCGAGGTGGGCGATGCGCCGCAGGTACTCGTAGCGGATCCGCTCCGGGTGGGCCGGGATCACGTGGGACTGCTCGGCGCCGTCGATCTCCAGGACGACGCCGCCCTCACCCCACCCGTCGGGGCGCACCCTGGCGGTGGCCCCGGAGAAGGACAGCTGCACGGTGGCCTCCGGGCCCTCCCCGGCGTCGCCGACGCTCATACGGTGAAGTCCTGGGCCTCATGAGCGGCGTGGCGGGCCGGCTCCAGCTGGATCGTGGAGTGGGCGATGGAGACGTCGAAGTGCTCCGCGATGCACTCCTGCAGGGTGCACAGCAGCTGCGCGGAGTGCCCGTCCTCGAAGCACTCGTCCTCCAGCACCACGTGCGCGGTGAGGAAGGGCAGGTCCGTGGAGATGCGCCCGGCGTGCAGGTCATGCACCCGCACCACGTGCGGCTGGGCCTCGATGTGCTGACGCACCCGATCCAGGTCCAGGCCCGGCGGGGTGCGCTCCAGGAGCACCCCCACGGCCTCGGCGAGGATCTTCAGGGCCCGCGGGATGATCAGCAGCCCGATCAGCAGGGCGACGACGCCGTCGGCCTGCACCCACCCGGTCCAGGTGATGATCAGGGCGGAGAGGATCACCGCGACGGAGCCCAGGGCGTCGTTGACCACCTCCAGGAAGGCCGCCCGCAGGTTGAGGTTCTGTTGGCCGCCGGTCAGCACGAGCAGGGCGGCGATGTTGCCCACGAGCCCGATGACCCCGAACAGGATCATCTCCGGGGCGGCCACCGGCTCGGGATGCACGAAGCGCTGCACCGCCTCGATGACCACGAACACTCCGACGCCCAGCAGCACCGCGGCCTGCACGGTGGCCGCGAGGATCTCCGCGCGCTTGAGCCCCCAGGTGTGGTGGGCGGTGGCCGGACGCTGGGCGAGCACCGCCGCCCCCAGGGCCATGGCCAGCCCGGCGGCGTCGGTGAGCACGTGGGCGGTGTCGAACAGCAGCGCCAGGGACCCGGTGATGATGGATCCGATGAGCTGGGCGACGAACAGCACCAGCCCGATGCCCAGGGCGATGCTCAGCCGACGCCGCCCCGCCCCGACGCCGTGGCTGTGCCCGTGTCCCCCGGCCTCCTGGCCGTGGGAGTGCTCTCCCGGGGTGTGTCCGCCGTCCCCGCGGCCGTGGTTCCGGCTCACCGGGTGCCGAAGTCCTCGAACTCGCCGGTCGCACCCGTGTAGCGGTGTCGGACGTCGCTGACGTGCCCGGCGGTGTCCCCGGAGGTCAGCTGGGCGTACAGCGCCTCCACCCCGTCGCGGGTGCCTTCGGCCACCACCTGGACGTCCCCGTCGGGCAGGTTCTCAGCGTAGCCGGTCAGGCCGTGGTCCACGGCGACGCCGCGGGTCCACCACCGGAACCCCACGCCCTGCACGCGTCCGGAGACGGTGGCCTCCAGCCGCGCCTCGGGGGCGGGGCGCTCGGCGTCGTCGTTCTTGCGCTGCCGGAAGACCATGGTGTGCTCCTCGCGTCTCGGACGGTCAGGTCTGCGTGAGCCCGCGGCGCGGGCCCCGGGAGTCAGTATCTCCCAGCGCGGCCCGGGACGCGATGACGCCGCCCACACCCGCCGGAAGGGGCGGGTGCGGGCGGCGTCGAGGTGGGAGGGCGGCCTCGGTCGGGCGGCTCAGGCGAGCCGGGTGCTCTCCGGGGCGCCGGCCACGGCCTCGGCGATCGCGGTGTCCCCGTCGGTGAAGGGGATGGCCTTGCCGATGGTGGAGTCATCGGCCAGCACCGCGGCGATCACACGGGCCACGTTGGCGCGGGAGGTGTCGGCATCCTGCGGGTCCGTGGTGACGTCGATCTTCCCGGTGGGCTCCTCCAGGGTCAGCATCCCGGGACCGAGGATCGTGTAGTCCAGGGAGGTGCCGCGCAGGTGCTCATCGGCCTCGGCCTTGGACTGGGCGTAGGCGTAGAAGTCGTCCTCCTTCGGGACCTCGTGCTCCAGGGAGGAGCCCAGGTAGGAGACCATGACGTAGCGGGAGACCCCGGCCTGCACGGCGGCGTCCATGGTGCGGATCGCGGCGTCGCGGTCCACCTTCCAGGTGCGCTCCGGGTCCCCGCCGCCCACGCCTGCGGACCACACGACGGCGTCCAGCGCCTGATCGCGGAACAGCGCGGCGATCTGATCGGTGGACAGGTCCATGACGTCGCGGACCACAGCCTCGGCCCCGGTCTGCTCGACGTCGGCGATCTGCTCCTGCTTGCGGATGACGGACCGGACCCGGTGGCCCTGCTCGACCAGCAGGGGGGCCGCCAGCAGGGCGACCTTGCCGTGTCCGCCGATGATGCCGATGGTGCTCATGGTGTGCTCCTGTTCTGCGGGGTCCCCGTGCAGCGTCCACCGTGTCGGGAGCCGCCGGGACCACCGCCGTTCGCGGCGTGTCACTCGGTGCAACGGGGTCAGCCGGGGCCGTTATTCCAGAGCATCCGCTCCCCTCCCCGCCCACTCTCCCCCGCGACCCGGCGCATCGGTTCCCGGAATCGCCGGATTCGGGAACGGATGCGCCGGGTCAGCGGAGAGGTGGGCACGGATGCGCCGGGTCGGCGTCGTGCGGGCCCGCGCGGGGTCTGGTAACCTGATGGTCGCGTTGCGCCGCTCCCTCCCGCCGGGGCGCGGCCAGCGCTTGCCTCCTTAGCTCAGTCGGTAGAGCGAATCCCTCGTAAAGATTAGGTCGCCGGTTCGATTCCGGCAGGAGGCTCCACCACCGCGGGCCGCGGCCTCGTCACCACGACGACGCCGCGGCCCGCGTCGCGTCGCCATCGGGACATGAACGCCCTCAGCGCAGGTGCCGCTCCCAGAACTCATCACGGAACCAATCCGAGGGCACGCCCATCCCACGATGCACCAGCTCGCTGCGCCCCCGCAGGAGTGCGGCGAGTCGTCGAGCCCAGCCGCTGCGTGGAGAGATCGTCCCCAACATCGTCTGAAGCGAGACGAGGACCGGATAGAGACGGTATCGAGACCTCTCCGGCAGTGCGTCCTCGGCGGTGAGCCACGCGACTGACGGGGAGGTGGGGATCCTCGGATAGTCGCCGAGACCCACGTTCCACAGTCGACCGTGGTGAGCGCAGATGTTCCTCACCCTCACATACGTCTCAAGCCACGAGGTGAGCAGCGGTTCGGTGAGTCCCAGCGATCGAGCCACCGCCGTCCTATCGGCACGCCGCGCAAGATTCCGGTACAGACCACTCAGCTGCCCGATGGTGAGGCCCTCCAACATCACCCACGATGGCGGCAGCTCAGGCTCTCCGTAGGTCAGCAGGTAGTGCTCGAGCGCCGAGGGGTGGTGCAGGCGGTCTCGGCCGCGCTCCGGGGGGCGCCGCAGCTGTTGGTCACTCGTCTCCCGGATGAGGTGCAGCAGTTTCTGGTGGCGGCGTCGGTCTCGGAAATGACGCGCATCCGCGTACCAGTGAGCGTCATCGGTGCTTGTTGCCATATGGTCAGTCAGCGCGGCTCGAACCGCCACCTCGATGCGCTCCAACGCATCCATGACGAGCAGTCGAAGTGATCGGTCGAAGACATACAGCCCCAGCAGATCATCGAACGATACCCCGGGACGGAAGAGGTGCTCCGGGCCCTCGTGCTGGAAGGGGATGGCATATGGCGAGAGCCGATAGTACCCGATGTGTCGGAGGTACCGGCGGGCCCGTGGCTGGTCCGGGACGAGCAACCCCCGCTCCATCAGCCGCTGGACCAGTTCGTCCAGCGTCATCGGCGGCTTGTCGTAGACCCGGGTACCCCGCCCGCGCTGTCCCATCACCGTCGCTCCTGTCGCCGGGGTAGAGAAAATCCCCCAAGTGCGCATCGTGGAGAGGCGTGGGGGATGTGATGCCCTCACCTTATCACCCTCGCCGCAGCAGCCACCCGACCTCCGCATCCGCGCCCTCCCGGCGCCGCCGGATGATCCCGCGATCCGGTTCGGGAGCCTCCCGGTGTTTCGGGAGCACCGCGAGGGCTCCCGAAACACCGCACGGCTCCCAAAACGCGGCCGGAGCCCGCCAGCAGGCCGACGGCGCCGTCGCGCGGCCCGGCCCACAGACAGCCGCGAAGGCCCGCGCGTAGGGTGGGGAGCCGAACCGACGACGTCCGAAAGGGTCCCCATGCCGCACACCTTCCACCGCAACGAGCGCGCCGCGCAGCTGCCCGCCCGCCTCTCCCGCTCCTGGCTGCTGACCTCCGCGGCCAACGAGGACTTCTTCGAGCCCAACTACGAGTCCGAAGCGGATTCGATCATCCTGGACCTGGAGGACGGCACCCCCGCGGATCAGAAGGACTCCGCCCGCGAGCGCGTGGTGCGGGCCCTGAACTCGGGGATGCGCGCGTGGGTGCGGGTCAACGCCATCACCACCGATCAGTGGAGCGAGGACCTCGCGGCCCTGTCCGAGGCGGAGGGGCTGCGCGGGATCGTGCTGGCCGAGACGGAGCAGCCGGATCACATCACCCGCACCGCCATGATGTCCCGCGCGGGCACCCCGGTGATCGGGCTGATCGAGTCCGCGGTGGGCCTGGTCAACGCGGTGGACATCGCCAAGGCCCCGGGGACCTTCCGCCTGGCCTTCGGCACCGGGGACTTCCGCAAGGACACCGGCATCTCCGATGACCCGATGGCGATGGCCCACGCCCGCTCCACCCTGGTGATCGCCTCCCGGGTGGGCAATCTGCCCGGGCCCATCGACGGCCCCGCCAACGGGGTGGACGAGGCGGGCCTGCGGGAGGCCTGCCGGATCACCGCGACCATGGGCATGACGGGCAAGCTCACCCTGGATCCGGGGCAGACGGATGCGATCAACCGCGGCCTGGCTCCCTCCGAGGAGGAGATCTCCTGGGCGCGGGAGATGCTGAAGAAGGAGAAGGACGGCGCCGTCCCGAAGGAGGGCTCCTACCTGCCGCGCCTGGCTCGAGCCCGGAAGGTCTCCACCCTGGCCCAGACCTACGGCCTCTGGCGGGACTGACCCGCACCCCGTCCCCGCGCCGACGGACCGGCGGGCTCAGGCACCCTCGGTCAGGCGGCCGTCGCTCATCGTCACCACCCGGTCCGCCGCGTCCAGCAGCTCGGTCTCGTGGGTGACCATGAGGGTCGCGACGTCGAATTCCCGGGTGATCTCCGCCAGCAGCCGCACGACCTCCCGCGAGCGGGAGGCATCCAGCGCGGAGGTCGGCTCGTCGGCCAGCAGCACGGACGGGGAGCCCATGAGCGCGCGGGCGATGTTGACCCGCTGACGCTGCCCGCCGGAGAGCTGGTGCAGGCGCCGAGCCCCCAGACCGGCCAGGCCCACCCGGTCCAGCAGCTCCTGGGCCCGCTCCCGGCGGGCCCGCAGCCGCTTCCCGCGCAGCCCGCGGATGTGCTCGGCGATCAGCAGCTGCTCGAGCGCGGTCAGGGAGGCGATGAGGTTGGGCTGCTGGAAGACGACGCCGACCTCCTCCCGCCGCAGCCGGGCCCGCTCCTTCTCCGCGGCCCCGACGGTCTCGGTCCCGGCGATGCGCACGGACCCGTCGGTGGGGGCGATCAGCGTGGCGGCCACGGACAGCAGCGAGGACTTCCCCGAACCGGATTCCCCGACCACGGCGCACAGTCGGCCGCGCTCGACGCTCAGATCCACGGAATCCAGGGCCTGCAGGGTCCGGGGCCGGCCGTCCTCGTCCGTGCCGTCCGGGTACTCCAGACTCACCCCGCGCAGGACCAGCGGCGATGAGGCGGCCTCGCCGGCCGGCTCACGCCGTGACCGCTCGACCGGGCGTTCGTCGGCCCGATGGCCAGCACCCCGGCGCGCGCCGGCCCGGTGCTCGGGGGTGTGTCCGGCGGTCGGGTGCAGGTTCTCCTCGATCCGTTCGATCATGCTCATCAGTTGCCTCCCAGGGCGATCATGGGGTCCACGGTGGCGACTCGGCGCACCGCGATCAGCGAGCCGAGGATCCCGAGGACCCAGATTCCGGCGGCCGGGACGAGGGTCGTGGCCGCGTCCAGTGTGAAGGGCACCCCGCGCGCGGCGAGGGCGCCGAGTCCGGTGGCTGCCAGCGTCCCGGCCGCGACCCCGACGGCGAGGATCACCGCGGCCTGCCCGACGGCGTCGCGCACCAGGTAGGACCCGGCCGCGCCGAGGGCCCGCAGCACCGCGATGTCGCGGGTGCGCTGGATGGTCCACACCGTCAGGAAGGAGATCGTCACCAGCGCGGAGATCCCGTACAGGAAGCCCTGCATGGTCAGCAGGGAGCCCCGCTCCGAGGAGTAGGAGGCCAGCCCCTGGAAGGATCCGCGGGTGGTGGCCGTGACCGTGTCGGTGCGGTGCTCGGCGGCGCTCCAGGCGGCGTCGTCCAGGGTGCCCCGCACCGCCAGCACCGTGCCGACGGGGGTCTGCTCTCCGGCGCCGGAGGCGTGGGCCAGGCTCTGCCAGGCGGCGGTGTCCGTCCAGATCACGGGGCTGTGGCTGTACCACTCGTCCGGCAGCACCCCGGCGACCTCCAGCTTCTGGCCGCCGACGGTGACCCGGTCCCCCACCCCGACGCCGAGGTCAGAGGCCGCGGTGCGGGAGACGACGGCGGTCCCGGAGCGGATCTGCGCGGTCCCCTGCAGCGCCTCGCCGGCGGCCCGGTGCGGCAGGTCGGAGCCGTCGGGCACCCCGAAGATCGCGGCGGTGGCGGCGGAGTCTCCCTCCACCCGGGTCTGGGTGATGCCGATCGGCGTCGCCTGCTCCACCCCGTCGGTGCCCCGCCAGGTCTCGGCCTGCTCCCGGGTGATCCCGGAGGCGGTGAAGGAGACCTCGGCCTGCGGGATCTTCCCGTCGGCGGTCTGCGAGGTGCCGGCACCGAAGACGAAGCGGTCCGCCTTCAGCGCGCTCAGCGCGGAGGTGTTCTGCGCCCCCAGTCCTCCGGTCAGGCCGGTGAGCATGACCAGCAGCAGGGTGATCAGTCCGACCACCGAGCCGATCAGCGCGAACCGGCCCTTCGCGGCGCGGATGTCGCGGATGCCCAGGTACATCGTGGGCTCCTTTCTCAGGTCTCGTGCGTATCGATCTCCACTCTCCGGCGGCGGGGGTGTCCGGCACATCGGGGCCTCGGCGGATCCTGAATCATCCGTTCGGTTGATGTCCGGGGCCGACGCCGCCCGCACCCGACCCGGCGGGGTCCGCGGCGGCTACAGTGATCCCGTGCCCCGCCCCCTCGATCGACCCTCCGCACCCCAGCCGGACCCCGCCTCCTCCTCGCGCGCCCGCGCCGCCGGCTCCGGCGCCGGTGCTTCCCGGGCGCGCCGGGGCCCCGGGCACGCCCAGCTGCCCGTGCTGCGGACCCTGCGGGTCGCGCTGCACGTGATGTTCGCGTTCCTGCTGGGCTTCGGACTGGTGCGTTACCTCTGGACCGGCACCCGGGTTCCCGACGCCGCCCCGGCGGCCTGCGCCATCGCGGCCACCGCGCTGCTGGCCGCGGTGTACCTGGCCGGGACCGTGTGGGAGAACCGCCACGCGCGCCGGGCGGGGCGAGATGAGACCGCCCCCGGCACCGAACAGGGAACCGGGCCGGAGGGGGCGTCCTCTGGGGTTCCGCGGCGGTGGGCCGGGTCGTGGCTGGCGGCGGTGACGCTGCTGTGGCTGTGCCTGGTGCTGATCTCCCCGGACTTCGTGTGGGTGGTCTTCCCGCTGATGTTCCTGTTCCTGCACCTGTGCCCGCACCGGACCGGCCTGGTCGCGGTGGTCCTGCTGTGGGCGGTCTCGGCTCTGGTGCCCCTGGCCCACGGCGGCGGGGACTACTCCGCCGGCGCCGCGGTGGGTCCGCTGCTGGGGGCCGTGCTGGCCGTGGTCATCTCCTCCACGTACCGCGCCCTGGCCGCCGACGCCGAGCACCACGCCCGCACCGCGGAGGCCCTGCGCCTGGCCCAGGCTGAGCTGGCGGAGCGGGAGCGGCGGGCCGGGCGCGCCGAGGAGCGCGAGCGGCTGGCGCGGGAGATCCACGACACCGTGGCCCAGGGCCTGTCCTCGATCCTGCTGGTGGCCCGGGCCGCGCGCGCCGGGTTGACGGCCGGGAACACCCGGCAGGTGCAGCGGCAGCTGGCCGTGATCGAGGAGGGCGCCGGGGAGAACCTCGCGCAGGCGCGCCGGTTCGTGCGGGATCTGGCCGCCGTCCCCGAGGGTCCGGGGCTGCCGGAGGCGCTGACGGCCCTGTGCCGGCGCACCGAGGCGCAGGAGGCGGCCCGCGGGCAGCGCCTGGAGTGCTCGCTGCGGCTGGAGGGCCGGGAGGCGGCGGACCTGCCGGAGCCGGTGCAGACCGCGCTGCTGCGCGGGGCGCAGGCGAGCCTGGCCAACGTCGCCGCCCACGCCGGGGCGGCCCGGGCCGTGCTGACCCTGACCGTCTCCGCAGACGAGGCGCTGCTGGATGTGTACGACGACGGCGTCGGCTTCGACCCCGCTGCCCTGGAGGATCCCCGGGCCGCCGGCGGTTCGGATTCCGGCTACGGGCTGCCGGGGCTGCGGCGTCGGCTGCAGACCCTGGGCGGGAGCCTGACGGTGGATTCCGCACCCGGGGATGGCACGGTGATCGGGATGCGCCTGCCGCTGACCTCCGCAACCGGCGACGCCGCCGGGTCCGCGAGCGCCGCGGATGACGCCTCGGAGGACACCGCGCCGGCCTTCGATGCGGCGGGCGGGACGGCCGGGCCGGTCACCGGGGCGGCACCCTCGGCGGGCCGGGAGCAGACGCAGGACGGAAGGAGACGGTGATGGACGGGATTGAGGCGCCGCACCCGGTGCGGGTGCTGCTGGTGGATGACCACCCCGTGGTGCGCGCGGGGCTGCGGGCCCTGCTGGAGGGGTTCGCGGAGCTGAGCGTGGCCGCGGAGGCCGCGGACGGTGCGGCGGCGCTGGAGCGCGCAGCCCAGCTGGCGGCGGACGGGGAGCCGGCCGACGTCGTCGTGATGGACATCCAGATGAAGGGCATGGACGGGATCACCGCGACCCGCCGCTTCCGGGAGGCCGGCGGCCCGCCCGTGCTGATCCTGACGACCTTCGACACGCAGGCGGACATCCTCGCGGCGGTGCGGGCCGGGGCCCTGGGGTACCTGCTGAAGGACGCCCCGCCGGAGGACCTGCGCCGGGCGGTGCTGGACACCGCGGCCGGGCGCAGCACCCTGGCCCCGGAGGTCTCGGCGGCGCTGCTGCAGCGGATGAGCCGCCCGGAGACGGCCCTGTCCGAACGGGAGACGGAGATCCTGCGGCTGCTGGCCACCGGGGCGAGCAACCGGCAGCTGGCCCGGACCCTGTTCATCTCCGAGGCCACGGTCAAGACGCACCTGGTGCACATCTACGAGAAGCTGGGGGTCGGCTCCCGCACCGCCGCGGTGGCCGCGGCCCGCGAGCGCCGGCTGCTCTGAACCGAGCCGACGGGGCCGGGCCACCGCCCCGGTGCGGACGGGCCTCAGGCGGCGGAGTCGGCCGGGGCGGGCACGGCGGGTGCTGCGGGCTGGGGCTGCTCACGGCCGGGCAGCAGCGCCTCGGCGGCGGCCACCTGCTCGACGACGGCGGCCACGCGCCGGCTCACGGCGTCCGCCTTGGCGCATCCGCTCGCGCAGGCGCCGCTGCAGCGCATCATCGCCAGGGCCTCCGCGCACTGCGCGACGGCATTGCCGGCTTTGGACAGCGCCCGGTGCAGCTCGGACCAGCGCCCATCCCGGGAGGCCGGGACGTCCGTGGAGGAGCTGGGGGCTGCGGCCTGGGCGGCCGCGGCCACGGCGCGCACCCGCGGCAGCAGATCCGCCAGCTCGTTGGCCAGGGGGATCGTCTGCTCCAGCACCTCGCCCTCGGGCAGGCGCTCCAGGATCTGGTGGAAGCGGTCCAGGCCCCGGCGGAAGCGATCGTGCGCGCGGCGCCACACGCCCTCACCCAGCTCCGCGGCATCGCGGCGCGCCTGCAGGAACGTCGTCAGCCCCATGTCCATCACCGCCTTCCCGTCGCGCCCGTGTCGGCGACGCCACCGCGGCGCGGCTCGCGCGCAGGTGAGGTCACCCTAAGTCCCCACCAGTCTACCGCCGGCGGGGACTTGGCGACAGAGCGTCATCGGGATCGGTCGCCACACCCAGGAAATCACCAGCTGACGGACACGCGACGTCATACTGGCCGCGGTGCGACCCACAAACCCACCGACCCGGGAATTTCCTCCCCCTCTGCCATGCTTGGCTCAGGTGACACCGGACGCACCCGATCGAGGAGGCCCCTTGGCAGGCATCACCACCCGCACCATCCACGCGCTGCACGACGTCGAGCAGGGCGGGGTGGTCCCGCCGATCTACACCGCCTCCACCTTCCTCCAGCCCACCGCGGGCGGGGAGGGCGAGTACGAGTACCAGCGCGGCGCCAACCCCACCCGCACCGCCCTGGAGCAGACGCTGGCCGCCCTGGAGGGGGCCCGCCACGCCTTCGCCTTCGCCACCGGCATGGCCGCGACCTCCGCGGCGATGGGCCTGCTGCGCACCGGGGACTCGATCATCATGAGCCTGCCCGTCTACGGCGGGAACTACCGCTTCGCGACCATCGAGCTGCCCCAGCGCGGCATCGGGCACCGCTTCGTCACGGACCTGAACGAGCTGACCGACGAGGACTTCGACGACTCCGTGAAGATGGTGTTCATCGAGACCCCGGCCAACCCGACCCTGCGGGTCACCGACATCGCCCGGGTCGCCGAGCTGGCCCACCGCCACGGCGCGTACATCGTCGTGGACAACACCTTCCTCACCCCGTACCTGCAGCGCCCGCTGGCCCTGGGTGCCGACGTCGTCGTGCAGTCCGCGACCAAGTACCTCGCCGGGCACGGGGACCTGCTCGGCGGCGTCGTGAGCACCGACGACGACGAGATCGCCGCCCGGATGACCCAGTCCCAGCTGGTCTCCGGGGCGGTGCTCTCCCCCATCGACTCCTACCGGCTGCTGCAGGACGTGAAGACCCTCGCGGTGCGGATGGACCGGCAGCAGGACAACGCCCGGAAGGTCATCGCCGCGATGGAAGCGCACCCGGCGGTGGCGAAGGTCCACGTGCCCGGTTCCCACAGCGAGGCCGAAGCCGAGATCCAGGCCCGCCAGGCCGACGGTCCCGGCGCGGTGTTCTCCATGGAGCTGGCCGAGGGCCGGGACGTGCGCGCCTTCCTCGGGGCCCTGCGGGTGTGGGGCTTCGCGGTGAGCCTGGGCGGCATCGAATCCCTGATCTGCCTGCCCGCGCACATGACCCACGGGGCCTACACCGACGAGCACCGCGAGGCCGCCCTGATCCCCGAGCAGCTGCTGCGCGTGGCCGTGGGCATCGAGGACGCCGAGGACCTCATCGCGGACCTCACCCAGGCCCTGGAGGCGGCATGAGCACCGCCCGTCCTCCACGAAGGGGCGGGCACCCGTCAGGGCCGGGAGCCCCCGGTGGGCCGGGAGCCCCCGGTGGGCCGGTGACCCGGCGTCGGGCCCTGGGCCTGGCGGGACTCGCCGGCCTCGGCGCGGTGCTGGCCGCCTGCGGCACCGCCGGCTCCGATGCCGAGGGCTCCTCGAGCGCCTCTGCCGGCTCCGACGACGCCCTGGCCCGGATCCGGAAGGACGGGGTGATCCGCATCGGGATGGAGGGCACCTTCCGCCCCTACGGCTACCACGACTCCTCCGGGAAGCTCGTGGGCTTCGAGAAGGAGATCGCGGACCTGATCGCCGCGGACCTCGGGGTGAGGGCCGAGTACGTGGAGACCCAGTGGGACTCCCTGATCGCCGGGGTGGACGCCGGACGCTACGACATCGTCATCAACAACATCGCCCCGACCGACGAGCGGAAGAAGGCCTTCGACTTCTCCATCCCCTACGCGGTGAGCGAGGGCCGGGTCGGGGTGGCCAAGGACTCCGCCCTGCACTCGGTGGACGAGGTCTCCGGACACTCCGCGGCCCAGACCCTGACCTCCAACTACGGCCAGCAGATGGCCGAGCACGGGGCCCAGATCGTGCCGGTGACCGGCTTCGACGAGGCCGCGATGCTCGTGCACTACGGCCGGGTGGACTGCACCGCCAACGACTTCGTCACCTTCGACGCGTTCTTCCGGGAGCGTCCCGACATCAACGTGCGCCTACTCGACGGCGTCCTGGGCGATGCCGTGGACTCCGCGATCCTGATGGGCAAGGGACAGACCGCATTGAAGGACGCGATCGACGCATCTCTGCGCCGGCACATCGACGACGGGGACCTCACCCGCATCTACGCGAAGTACGTCTCCCAGGACCTCACTCCCTCCGCCTCCCAGACCAAGGGCTGAACCCATGACCGACCTGCTGAACCTCTGGGGAGAATCCCTGCCCCAGCTGCTCCTGGCCACCCTCAAGGTGACCATTCCGCTGTCCGCCGTCGCCTTCGCGCTGGCCCTGCTGATCGCGGTGCTGGCCACCGCGATGCGGCTGTCCCGCGTGGCCCCGCTGCGCTGGATCTCCGCGGTGTACGTCTGGCTGTTCCGCGGCACCCCGATCCTCGTGCAGCTGTTCATCATCTTCTACGGGTTGCCGGCCATCGGGGTGACCTTCTCCGCGTGGACCTCCGCGATCATCGCCTTCAGCCTGAACACCGGGGCCTACGCCGCGGAGACCCTGCGCGCCGCGGTGCACTCGATCCCCCGCGGGCAGCTCGAGGCCGCCCGCACCCTGAACTACACGGGACCGCAGATGCTGCGCCACGTGATCGCCCCGCAGGCCCTGCGCATCGCCCTGCCCCCGCTGGGCAACGACCTGATCGACCTGGTCAAGGGCACCTCCCTGGTCATGGTCATCACCCTGTCCGACGTCTTCCAGGTGGGCCGTCAGATCGCGGCCACGACCTTCCAGCCGCTGGCCCTGTACACCGAGGTGGCCCTGGTCTACCTGGTGATCTTCACGGTCCTGTCCTGGATCCAGTCCCGCGTGGAGCGGGCCTCCAACCGCTACCTCAGGAGCAGCAATGCTTGAGCTGAAGAACATCGCCAAGTCCTTCTCCGGCCAGACCGTGCTCAGTGGAGTGGACCTGACCCTGCGCGACGGGCAGACCACCGTGGTGCTGGGGCCCTCCGGCTCCGGCAAGTCCACCCTGCTGCGGCTGATGAACCTGCTGGAGATCCCCGACGACGGGACCCTGCGCATCGGGGAGGACGCGGTGGACTTCGATGGGGCCCGCCCGGCCGAGGCCGCGATCCGCCGGATACGCCGACACTCGGCCATGGTCTTCCAGGACTACCACCTGTTCCCCAACCAGACCGTGCTGACCAACGTCTCCCTGCCGCCGGTGCTCAACGGGAAGCTGAACCGGACGCAGGCCCGCGAGCGCGCCGTCGAGCTGCTGGAGAAGGTCGGCATGGGCGGGCGCCTGGAGGAGTACCCGCAGAACCTCTCCGGCGGTCAGCAGCAGCGCGTGGCGATCGCCCGGGCGCTGGCCGTGGAGCCGGACTACCTGCTCTTCGACGAGCCGACCTCCGCCCTGGACCCGGAGCTGGAGGCCGAGGTCATCAAGGTCATGGTGGAGCTGGCCAGGGAGCGCCGCTCCCTGGTGGTGGTCACCCACAACATCGGCTTCGCCCGGAAGGTCGCGGACCGGATCGTGTTCCTGGCCGACGGCGGCATCGGCTTCGACGGCACCCCGGAGGAGTTCTTCGCCTCCGAGTCCGAGCGGGTGCGCCGGTACCTGAACATCTTCGACGCGATCTGAGCGGCGCGGGCCCCGCGTGAGATGCGGGGTTTCTGCTGAGATGCGAGGTTCGTGTTCAGATGCGTCACGGCGTGCGGCATCTCAGCACGAACCCCGCATCTGAGAACGAAACCCGCACCTCAGCGCAGGTGCTTGACCCCCGGGGCGTCAGTACCAGGAGGGCTTGTCGCCGTCGGTGCCGGGCTTGCCCAGTCCCAGGTTCTCCCGGACGTGCTCCTGCGGGTGGGCCGCGAGCTCGGCGACGAAGGCGGCCACGGACTTCCGGGACACCTCGGTGCCCCGGAAGGTCTCTTCCCGGCCGGTCAGCTCGTAGTCGACCTCATCGGCGTCGGTCAGCCAGGCCGGGCGCAGGATGGTCCACTCCAGATCCGAGGCCTCCACGGTGTCCGCCGCCCGGCGGAACACCTTCAGCGGCTCCCCGATCATGGACTGGTTCCAGTCGTTGAACGCGGGCGGCAGCTCGTCGTAGATGCCCAGGGCGTCCACGAAGATCAGCCGGGAGACCCCGGCCCGGCCCATCGCCTCCACCAGGATCCCCGCCTGCACGTCCAGGTCCGCGCCCAGGTTCGCGTAGACCACGTCCTGGCCGGCCAGGGCCTCGGCGAGCGCACCCTCGTCCTTCACATCGGCCTCCACCACGCGGGCTCCGGCCGGGGCCTGCACCCGGGAGGCGTCCCGGGCGTACAGGGTCAGCTGGGCGCCTGCGGCGTCGAGCATCGGGATGGCCTGCCGGGCGATCCGCCCCGCGGCTCCGAGCACCAGCACCTTCGTCCTCGTCGTCTCCTTCTCTCGTTGTGCTTCCACCGGACCTGAGGCCCGATCAGGCCATCTTCTCGTCGAAGAACCCGATGAGCTTCTCCGGGTACTGCCCGAAGTGGTTGTAGGCGTAGAACCGCTGGTTGGAGTCCTCGATCCAGAACAGCTCCTTGTCCTCCGCGCCCAGGGCCTCGAAGATCTCGCGCCCGTCGCCGTCGGCGTCGATGAGGAAGTCCCGGTGCAGCTGCGCCATGAGGGTCGGCACCTTCACCGCCGGCGCGTGGGGAGCCGGGGTCTCCTCGGCCAGGCGCATGCCGTTGGTCTGCAGCAGCTTCTCGCTCAGCCGCGCCACCGCTTCCCGCGGATCCGCTCCGATGTTGCGCGCGCCCTGCTCCACGAAGGTGCGCCCGGAGACCACGTTGAGCACCGCCAGCGCCTGCACGTCCCGGAACTCCTCCGGCCAACGGTCCATCGCGATGATCGTGGAGTTCCCGCCCATGCAGCGGCTGAACAGGCCCAGCTTCATCCCCGCGAGGTCCTCGCGGGAGCGGGCGTAGCGCACGGAGCCGACGACGTCGCGCGCCTCCAGCAGACCCAGCCCGGAGAAGCCGCCGTTGCCCTGACCGGACAGCCCGCAGTTGCGCAGATCGTAGGTGAGGATGGTGTACCCGGCCTCGTGCAGGTGCTTCAGCTCCGGCAGGAAGTCCACCTCGAAGCCGCCGAACATCTGGTCGTAGGGGGCGAGATGGCCGGGGAAGCCGTAGCGGTTGCAGGTCATCGGGTGGTTGATGATCAGCAGCCGATCCGAATCCGCCGGGATCAGCCAGCCCTCCAGCGGCACCCCGTCCAGGGAGGGGAAGGTGACCTCCTCGAAGGCCATGCCGTAGTCGTCCGGGCGCTTGAGCACCGGGGTGCGCACCCCGGTGGCGAACATCTGCGCGTACTGGTCCACCAGCTGCTCCAGGGTGGCATCCCCCGGCTGCGGGGCGGCGGCGTCGTGCTGTCCGATGTTCTTCTCCGTCATGATCCCTCCGGTGGCGGTGGTTCCTCACGGGGTCGAGCCCGTGCGACCCGGGGTCCGGGTTCTCCGAGACCACTGTCTCGGACGGCTCCGCACCCGGGCAACCCCGTTCCGGGAGATGCCCTCTGGGCGGAAACGGACCCGATGACGACGACGCCGCGGCGAGAGGCGGGCGGTTTCAGCAGCAGCGAGCCCCCGGGTGGGCCTCCTGGTGCTCGGCCAGGCGGCGCCAGTACTCGCGTTCGGTCATCGGCGGATCGGCGAGGCCTGCTCGGCGGTGGTACTCCAGGTAGCCCCGGTACTTGTCCGCCCCGAGCACCCCGGCGGCGAAGCGCACCGGAGCGGACTCGCGCAGCCGCATCAGCAGACCCATCCCGCCGCGGCCCCCGCTCACCGGTCGGCCCCCGCACCGGCATCGGTACCGGCCCCGGAACTGCCCCCGGCACCGCCCCGCGGGCGGGCGGCGTCGAACGCGGCCCATTCCTTCTCCAGTTCCCTCTCCGCGCGGGTTGGGATCAGACCCGCCGGGGCGTACATCCGGGAGGCGACGAACGGGTCGTCGCGGTCCGGGCCCGGCCGGCCGCGCAGCGCCCGGAGGGTGACCGCCACCGAGCAGGCCACCACGATCAGGGTCAGCACCACGAACAGCACGGACAGCGTGCCCTGCACCGCGGTGTTGCGCACCACCGCCGCGATCGCCTCCGGAGTCTTCGCGGTGCCGTACGTCCCGGCACCGGAGTCCAGCGCCTCCCTGGCCGCGGCGTGATTGGCCCAGTAGCCGATCTTCGGGTTGGCCGAGAAGATCTTCTGCCAGGAGCCCACCGTGGTGACCACGACGTCGAAGGCCAGCGGCACCGCGATGATCCACAGGTACCGGGCCCGCCCCTTGTTCGCCGCGATCGCCAGGCACACGGCCAGCCCGATCGCGGCCAGCAGCTGGTTGGCGATGCCGAACAGCGGGTAGAACGTGTTGATCCCGCCCAGCGGGTCCGTGACCCCCAGCAGCAGGATCGACCCCCAACCGGCGACCATCACCGCGGTGCACAGCCACGCCCCGGGCCGCCAGCGGGGATCCTTGAACCGCGGCACCACGTTCCCCAGGGAGTCCTGCAGCATGAAGCGGGCGACCCGGGTTCCGGCGTCCACCGCGGTGAGGATGAACAGGGCCTCGAACATGATCGCGAAGTGGTACCAGAAGCTCATCAGGTCCAGGCTCGGCATCAGCTGGTGCATGATCCCGGCCATGCCCACCGCGAGGGTCGGCGCGCCGCCGGTGCGGGAGACGATCGAGTGCTCCCCGACCGCGTGGGCGGTGCCGTCCAGCAGCTCGGGGGTCACGTGCACCCCCGTCAGGCCGAGGGAGTTCACGAAGGCCACCGCCCCCTCGACGGTGCCGCCGGTGGCCCCGGCCCCGGAGTTCATCACGAAGTACACGCCGCGGTCCACGGTCAGGGCGGCCACCAGCGCCATGATCGCCACGAAGGACTCCATGAGCATCCCGCCGTAGCCGATGAAGCGGGTCTGGCGCTCCTTCTCCACGAGCTTGGGCGTGGTGCCGGAGGCGATCAGCGCGTGGAAGCCGGACAGCGCCCCGCAGGCGATGGTGACGAACAGGAACGGGAAGAGGGAGCCGGAGAACACGGGGCCGTCGTCGCGGGAGGCGAACTCGGAGAAGGCGGGGACAGAGATCTCCGGGCGCACGAGGATGATCCCCGCGGCCAGCAGCACGATGGTGCCGACCTTCATGAATGTGGAGAGGTAGTCCCGGGGGGCCAGCAGCAGCCAGACCGGCAGGATCGCGGCGATGAAGCCGTAGCCGATGACGCACCAGGCCAGGGTCACCTTATCCAGGGTGAACAGGGCCCGGCCCCACTCCGTGCCCGCGATCCAGCCGCCGGCGATGATCGCGGCCAGCAGCAGGGCGAAGCCGATCAGGGAGATCTCCATGACCTTCCCGGGCCGCAGCCAGCGCAGGTACACCCCCATGAACAGGGCGATGGGGATCGTCATGCCGACGCTGAACACGCCCCACGGGGATTCGGCCAGCGCGTTGACCACGACCAGCGCGAGGATCGCGGTGATGATGATCATGATCGCCAGGGTCGCCAGGATCGCGGCGAACCCCCCGATCGGCCCGAACTCGTCCCGGGCCATCTGCCCGAGGGAGCGCCCGCCGCGGCGCATCGAGAAGTGCAGCACCAGGTAGTCCTGCACGGCCCCGGCGAAGATCACCCCGACGATGATCCAGATGGTCCCCGGCAGGTAGCCCATCTGGGCGGCCAGGACCGGGCCCACCAGCGGACCGGCCCCGGCGATCGCGGCGAAGTGGTGCCCGTAGAGCACCCGCCGGTCCGTGGGCATGTAGTCCCGGCCGTCCTCCTGCGCCTCGGCGGGGGTCGCGCGCCGGTCATCCGGGCGGACCAGCTTGTCCTGGATGTAGGTGGACCAGAAGCGGTAGGCGATGAGGTAGCTGCACACCGCGGCGAAGACGAACCAGATGCCGTTGACGGTCTCCCCGCGCACCAGGGCCAGCATGGTCCACCCGAGCCCGCCGAGCAGCCCGACGCCGACCCACACGGCGATCCGGGCGGGGGTCCACCGGCGGGATTCCGCGGCCAGGACCTCGGGATCGACGTGGTTGGGCGGCTGGTCCTGCGGGGCCCGGTCCTCGGGCGGGGCGGCGGGCGCGGTGGTGCTCATGGGTCTCCGTCGACTCCTCGTGCGGGTGATGTGCCCCACCATTGTGGCACAGACGAGACCCCCGTCACGCCAGACGCAGCACGACCTTCCCGCAGTGCTCCCCGGAGTCGAAGTACTCGTGGGCCTCGCGCACCCGCTCCAGGGGGAACGCCCGGTCCACCATCGGGTCGATGACCCCGGATTCCAGCAGAGGCAGCTCGGTCTCCGAGAGGTCGCTGAGGATCTCCCCCTTGGCCTCCGGGGAGAGCACGCGCAGCGTCGTCGCGGTGATGCTGGCCCGCTTGGACATCAGGGCGGACAGATCCAGCTCGCCCCGCGCCCCGCCCTGCAGCCCGATGATCACCAGGTGTCCGCGCCAGGACAGCGAGTCCACGTTGGCCTGCAGGTACTTCCCGCCGACGACGTCGAGGATCGCCGCAGCCCCGACCCCGCGGGTGGCCTCCCGGACCACCGCGGCGAAGTCCTCGCGGGTGTAGTCGATGACGCGCACGTCCCCGGCCTGGTGGGCGCCGGTGAGCCGGATGGTCTCATCCTGCTGCGCGACGAGCCGGCGGACCCGCTCGGCCTTGTCCCGGCTGCCCACGGTGGTCAGCACCCGGTAGCCGAGGGAGCGGACCAGCTGGATCGCGTGCATCCCGATGCCGCCGGTGCCGCCGTGGATGAGCACGAACTCCTCGTCGTCGTTGGGCCCGTCCGGGCTGAGCCCCTCGGTCACGAACAGGTTGGACCACACGGTTGCGGCAACCTCCGGCAGGGCCGCGGCCTGCACGAAGTCCAGGTCCTCCGGCATCGGCATGACCTGGGCGTGGTGCACGGCGACCTTCTCGGCGTAGCCGCCGCTGTCCAGCAGGGCCATCACCGGGTCCCCGACCTTCAGCCCGTGGTGCCCCTCCGCCTCCCGGCCGATCTCCAGGACCGTGCCGGCCGCCTCCAGCCCGTAGATGTAGGTGGCCCCCGGCGGGATGGGGTAGTTCCCCTGGCGCTGCAGGACGTCGGCGCGGTTGATGCCGGCCGCGTGCACGCGGATCAGGACCTGCTGCGGCCCGCAGGCCGGGTCCGGGATCTCGGTGACCTCCAGGGCCTCGGGGCCGCCGTGGCGGGATTCCACTACTGCTCGCATGGGGATGGGGCTCGCTTTCCGTGACAGCTTTCCAGCGGGGCCGGTAAGATGGGCTACCGCGTCGAGTCGAACCTCCATCCTACTGGCAGGAACCCGGCGCTGACTTGGAAGCTTGTCCGAGCGGCCGAAGGAGCCGGTCTTGAAAACCGGTGTGCGGCGACCCCGCACCGAGGGTTCGAATCCCTCAGCTTCCGCTCTCACTCCCGGCCCGGGGCGCCCCACCGATCACGGACGCGCCCCGGGCCGCGTCCACCCTCAGGCTCCGGCCGTCATGTTCACGATCACCGAGGCGATCGGCATGAACAGGAAGGCCGCCGCGGTATTCAGCGCCACCAGGGGGATGTTGCGCGTCTCCAGGGCCAGGCGCGCCCCGGCCAGCCCCAGCACCAGCGGCCCGACCATCAGCATGAACGCCGCCGCACTGGTGGGCCCGGGCGTCAGGCCCACCAGCCACGGCACCGCGATCGTCAGGGCCGTGGCCAGCAGGAACAGGACCAGGGACCACGTCTCGGTGCCGGGCCGCCGAGGCCGCTCCGGACGACGCGGCTCTCCGTCGCGGTGCTTCAGCATGGCCGGCCCCCTTCCATGAACATCCGAAAATATGCCGACCCGCTCATGCGCCCACCGGGCCCAGGATCGCGGCGACCGCCGCCTCGGCGTCGGCCAGGGTCGAAGCGCTGAAAGCCAGCTCCGCGTCGGTCTGCGCGGCGATCGCCGTGCCCCACTGCGCGGAGGACAGCTGCAGACCCAGCACGTAGACCCCGGGCTCCGGGGCGCCGTCGGCCCGGATCAGCCGGTACGGGGAGGCCGTGACGTCGAAGCCGCGCCCAGTCGTCGGCGCCGCGCCGTCCCCGAGACGCAGGGGATACGGCCGGGCCAGCCCGTCCTCGAACAGTCCCCCGATCAGCGGAGAGGTGCTGGCGCGCACGTCGTTGGCCGGGGCGAGGGCCTCGACCATCCATGTGGCCTCCACCGGCTCGTCGCGCACCCACGGGGAGGAGGCCGCGAAGCACCCGGTCTCCGGATCGGTGGAGAACACCGGGTCCGGGCCGAGGAAGCGCAGGATTCCGGCGCGGGCCAGGGCCGCCGTCTGCTGGATCCGCAGCACCGGCGGGCCGGAGGCCAGACCGTCCGTCAGGGCGCCGAAGCTGCGCTCCAGCCCCCGCAGCCAGGATTCCCCCGAGATGCCGCGGTCGCGCACCGCGTGCTTGGCCAGCGCGCGGGCGAGGTTCAGGGAGCCGATGGCCATCTTCAGCGGGCTGTCCTGCGCGGCGAAGGAGGCGGCGACGTCGCGGTCCAGGAAGTGCACCAAGGCCGCGGCGTACTCCTCGTGGGAGTCGAAGCTGACCCCGGCGAAGGGGCGCATCAGCCGCTCCGGCCGCAGGATCAGCCGCTCCTGCACCCGCTGCGCGGCGAACCGATCCATCCTGGCCCACCAGGAGCCCTGGTCCGGATCGGTCAGGATCCGCTCCACCTCCCGCAGGAACTCCTGCGGGTCCCCCTGCACGGCGTCGGGGTCGGTGCGCACCAGCGTGCGGTAGTAGTTCCACTGGGCGTCCCGGCGGATCAGCGGCCAGTACTCGGCCTCGAAGTCCACCTCCCGGCCCTGCTCGGCCGCCGCCGCGCGCGTTCGGTCCACGACCTCGCGGGTGAAGAAGCGGTTGTCCACCGACGGCGGGTAGTAGCTGTCCAGCACGGCCTTGGCCCGGTAGGGGGTCCCGCGGCGGGAGGCCACCCAGATCTTCGGCTCCCGGCCGCTGGGCCGGTAGATCAGCCGCTGGGAGTCGGCCGGGTCCTCCTCGAAGACGCCGCCACGGCCCTCGGTGACCCGGGTCAGCACGTCATGGAAGTTCAGTCCCATCCCGCGCACCAGCACGTTGCGCCCGGCCGGCAGCGCGCCCCAGCGCACATCCGCCGGAACGGCCGGGGGCTGGTAGCGGGCCCCGTGCTGGGCGGCGAACTCCATGAGGTCCTGCTGGTCATCGCGCAGGGTCGCGTCCGTGTGCCCCAGGGCCAGGATCACCGCATCGGCGGAGAGCACGACGCCGTCGCCCAGCTCCACCCGGTACGGCCGATCCGCGCGGGGCCCGGCGGCGGCGACCCGCACCGCCTCCTGGGCGTGGTGGGACACCCCGATCCCGGCGGGCAGCGCGCCCATCAGCCGGGCGTGCACATCCGAGAGGTAGGTCCCGTAGATCTTGCGGGACGGGAACCCGGAGGGTCCCATCGCGCGCAGCTCGACGACGTCCTCCTCCGACAGCCCGACGACGGCGCGGGACGGGTCCTCGGCCAGCAGCTGTCGCCACCGGGCGAAGGTCAGCCCGGCCACGGCCGGCACGGGCGCGGGCGGGGTCGGCCCCTCGGCGGTGGCCAGGGTCCGGTCGCTGGGCACCACGGTGGGGAAGAACGCGGGGGTGTTCATGAGGTACAGGCGGGACTGGTCCGTGCGCCACACGTGCCCCGCCCCCGGCGGAAAGGGGTCCACCAGGTGCACTTCGGCGGCGAGCTCCGGATGCGCGGCCGCCCGGGCGACGATGCGCTCCAGCGCGGACAGTCCGCGCGGGCCGACTCCGACGATGACGATCCGCTGCTTTCTGGCCATATCCCCAGCCTATCGGGGGCGCGAGCTCAGCACCGGGGGTTTTGACCTGGCTCGCGGGCACTCGGTACGCTGGAAGAGCTGTTCTCCCGGATGTGGTTCCGCCCGACCCCCGGGAGAGCACACGGAGACGTGCCAGAGCGGCCGAATGGACTTCACTGCTAATGAAGGGTCCGGCTAACACCGGACCGGGGGTTCAAATCCCCCCGTCTCCGCCGAAGGGAAGGCCCTCGGATCCCTGCTATAACAGGGATCCGAGGGCCTTCTTCGCGTCCTGGAGGGGCGCGTGATAGCTGATCGATAACATCGGCTGGCTGAGATGCGGCGTTCGTGCTGAGATGCCTCCCGCCGTGCGGCATCCCCAACACGAACCGCGCACCTCAGCACGAACCTCGCACCCGAACGCCGCCCAAGGCCGACGCCGGGCCCGTGCCTCAGAAGGCGGCGAAGGCGGTGAGGCGGGCGTCGGCGCCGTCCAGGGCTGCCCAGTCGGCGTCGAAGGAGAACACCGCCAGGGACGACGGTGGGAAACCGGCGGAGGCGTCCATCACGGCGTCGTAGTCCGAGTCCCGGGAGGCCAGGCGCTCGGTCACCTCCTGCACCGCCGGGTAGTGGGCGATGACCAGCAGGGAGTCCACGGTCTCCGGGACCCGGTTCACCGCCGTCAGCAGCGTGGCGGGGGAGCAGTTGTACAGGCGCTCGTCCAGGCTCGCCGTGGGCGCCTCATCGCCCAGGGCATCGGCGACCCACGTGCAGGTCTGCCGAGTGCGCAGGGCGGCGGAGCACAGGATCATCTCCGGGACCGCGCCGTGCTCCAGCAGCCACCGTCCGGCCGCCGGGGCCTGCTCCCGACCGCGCCGGGTCAGGGGGCGGTCGAAGTCGCCGGTCCCCCACGGCATGTCCGCCTCGGCGTGGCGCATGATCACGAGGGTCTTCGGCAGGGAGGTCGGAGAGCTCATGGCGTCAGTCTAGGGATGATCCCCGCCCGGCGCCCGCGCAGCGCACGCCAGGGAGACGGCGGTGCGAAACCAGGATCAGATGGAGTACTCGGGGGCGGCCCAGACGATGACCTCGGGGTGCTCGTAGAACCGGTAGCCCTGCCCCCGCACGGTGCGCACCGTGTTGGCCAGGCGCCCCAGCTTGGAGCGCAGGCGCCGGATGTGCACATCGATGGTGCGCTCATTGGGGGTCTCCTCGGCGTCGCGCCACAGGGAGCTCAGCAGCTCCTCGCGGTTCACGGTGCGCCGAGAGTTCTCCACCAGGTAGTTCAGCAGCTCGAACTCCTTGTAGGTGAGGTTCAGGACCTCCCCGTCCAGGAAGACCTCGCGGCGGGAGAGGTCGATGAGCACGCCGGCGGGCCGGCTCGGCGAGGATTCGGGGCCCAAGCCCTGCTGCGCGCCGACCTCGGCCTGGTGGCGCGGGGTGGTCGGATCGCCCAGCGCGTCGCGCACCACCTCGAGGTCCGAGCCGTCGGTGCCGGTGGGGGCGATCGCGACGGCGGCGTAGGACTCCGCCTGGGGCACCAGGGTCTGGGCGTAGGCGCGGATGTCCTGGACCATGCGCACCAGGGAGGTGCCGTTCTCCGCCGCAACGTCCTCGTTCAGGCCCACGTACAGCACGAAGCCGCGGGCCTCGTGATCCGTGGCCCCCGGGGCGGCGTTCGAGGCGACGGGGCGCGGCCCGGAGCGCAGGGAGTGGTAGGAGGAGGGTTCGCCGACGGCGCCGCGCCCGCTCACCGGAGCGGCCATCCCGCGCATCCCCCGCGCCGGGACCACGCGGTTGCGCTGGGAGATGTGGACATAACCGGGGGCGCCTGACATCGGAGTCTCGTCTCTTCGTGGGGTCTGCGGGGCGACGGGTCCGCCGTCGGGAGAACCCGTCGCGTCCATCGTCGTCCGAACCCGCACCAGCCGCAAGTAACATGCCCGCAATCATCTCGCATCGTGAGATGGATGTGGGGGATCCGACAGCCTATGCAGCCTCGACGGCACGTGCCGCACACCCGGGGGCACCGGAGCGCAGGGCGTCTCCACCGCGGCAGCTCGGGCTGCGGAGCGGAGCTCCCTCCGCCCTGAGCCCCCCGAGGGGATTCGAGATCACAGCATCGCGAAGCTGTCAAGGGCTCCCGCGATCGTATCCGATTCACCCGCGCCGGGTCAGTCCACGACGCCGTACAGCCGGTCCCCCGCATCCCCCAGCCCGGGGACGATGTAGGCCTTCTCGTTGAGCCGCTCATCCCGCGCCGCGAGCACCAGATCCACGTCCGGCAGATCCGCAACCCCTTCCTCCAGAGCGGCGATGCCCTCCGGGGCGGCGAGGATGCACACACAGGTGATGTGGTCCGCCCCGCGCTGGCGCAGGAAGCGGATGGCCTCGATCAGGGTTCCGCCGGTGGCCAGCATCGGGTCCAGCACGTAGACCTGGCGTCCGGTGAGGTCATCCGGCAGGCGCTCGGCGTAGGTGACGATGTCCAGGGTCTGCTCGTTGCGGGCCATGCCCAGGAACCCGACCTCCGCCGTCGGGATCAGCCGGGTCATCCCCTCGAGCATGCCCAGCCCGGCGCGCAGCACCGGGACGACGAGCGGACGGGGCCGGGAGATGCCCACCCCCCGGGCTTCGGCCACCGGGGTGCGCACGGTGACCGGCTCCACACGGATGCTGCGAGTGGCCTCGTAGGCCAGGAGGGTCACGAGCTCATCCACCAGGGCCCGGAACTGCGGGGAGGAGGTGCGCTCATCGCGCAGGACGGTGACCTTGTGGGAGACGAGCGGGTGGTCCAGGATCGTGACGCGCATGTCCCCACGCTATCGCAGGCGATGCCCGACAATGGTGGAATGGCCAGCCCCCCTCCCCCGGCGCGTCGCGCCCCCATCCCGTCCGAGTCCGAGCGCTGGATGGACGCGGCGCTGCGCGAGGCCCGAGCGGCCCTGGAGACTCACGACGTGCCGATCGGGGCCGTGGTGATCGGTCCGGACGGGAGGATCATCGGCCGGGGGCGCAACCGCCGGGAAGCCGACGCCGATCCGACGGCCCACGCGGAGATCCTCGCGATCCGCGAGGCGGCCCGGGAACTGGGCACCTGGCGTCTGGCGGGGTGCACGCTGGCGGTGACGCTGGAGCCGTGTTCGATGTGCGCGGGCGCGATCGTACTGGCCCGGGTCCCCCGCGTGGTCTTCGGCGCCTGGGATGAGAAGGCCGGCGCCGCAGGCTCCGTCTTCGACGTGCTGCGGGAGCGGCGGCTGAACCACTGGACCGAGGTGCTGCCCGAGGTCCGGGAGGCCGAGTGCGCGGGGCTGCTGCGGGAGTTCTTCGCGGCCCGCCGCCCGGGTGCATAACCTCACAAAGCATTCGGGGCTCCGATCTAGAACTGACCGGTCAGTTCAACTAGAGTGGTGCTCTGCTCGACGACGCGCGCTCGACGCCGGGCGTGCACCGCCACCCATCCCACCCCCACCCTGGAGGCTTCCTCCGCCGTGCTGCACGCCGAGAACATCACCGCCAAGGGGCGCCACGCCCCCCTGATCCAGCGCACCTCCCTGGACGTGGCCCCCGGAGAGCTGCTGCTGCTGCAGGCCTCCGGACAGCTGACCCGCACCGCCCTGGCCCTGGTGCTCACCGGGCGCATGAAACCGGAGTCCGGATCCATCACCTGGAACGAGGAGTCCTCCCGCAAGGCCCTGCGCCGGCACGCGAGCATCGTGGACGCCCCCGAGCTCAACGAGATGGAGAAGCACATGCGGGTGCGCGACTACGTCTCCGAGATGCTCTCCTACATGCCCCACCCCTTCCTGCAGCGTCCCCACTCCGGGCGCTGGCTCGAGGAGAACGGCCTGGCGGATCTGAACAACCTCTGGGACGAGCAGCTCACCGGCGAGCAGCGGATCCGGCTCATGACCGCCCTGGCCCGGCACAACTCCGGGGCGGACCTGCTGGTCTTCGACACCCCCTCCCGCCACGCCCACTACTCCGTCACCTGGATCCCCCGCCTGCTGGAGCTGGCCCAGGACGAGGAGCACCCGCGGGCCGTCATCGCCGTCGTCCCCCACGTCTCGGACAAGTGGTACGGCCCCGTGGCCATCGAGGGGGACCCGCAGGGCGGGCGCGGACCCGACATCGCCGACGAGGAGGAGGGCGGACGCCACCGGCAGCCCGCGGAGGACCCTCTCCCGCCCACCCGGATGCTCTCCCTCGAGGAGCTGTTCGACCTGGAGGCCGCGGCCGAGGAGATCGAACCCGAGGGCGACGACGCCGACCAGACCGCCGAGAACGAGAACTAGGAGAAGACCGTGACGTCCTTACGCCTCGCCCTGACCGAGCTCAAGCGCTTCTCCCACGGCGTGCTGCCCAAGCTGGTCATGCTCGCCGTGACCCTCGTGCCCCTGCTGTACGGCGGGGTGTACCTGTACTCCAACTGGAATCCGTACGGTCGGGTGGACAACGTCTCGGCCGCCCTCGTGCAGTCCGATCGCGGCGCCACCGACGAGTCCGGCAAGCATGTGAACACCGGCGAGGACGTCGCGAAGGAGCTCAAGGACGCCGGCAACTTCGACTGGCAGGACGTGAGCACCCGACAGGAGGCCGTGGACAAGGTGGAGAAGGGCGAGCTCGGCTTCGCCCTCGTCATCCCCTCGGACTTCTCCCAGAAGCTGCTGTCCACCTCCCGGTTCCAGCCGGATGAGAACGGCAAGACGGGCGAGGTGGATCCCCAGAAGGCCGGCCTGGAGATCATCACCAACGACGCGAACAACTACCTGCTGACCAACATCGTGGAGAAGGCGGGCACCTCGGTGCGCGACACCGTCGCCAGCCAGGTCGGCGACGAGACCGCCAACCAGCTGCTGGCCAGCTTCACCGACATCCACGGCCAGCTGGTCGAGGCCCGGGACGGGTCCCAGAAGGTCACCGATGGGACCGTGCAGCTGGGCAGCGCCATCGATCGCCTCAAGGGCGGCACCTCGGACCTGGTCAGCGGCTCCCAGCGGCTCAACAGCGGCGCGCACCAGCTGCACGACGCCGAGAACCAGCTGGTGGACGGGCAGCGGCAGGGTCTGGACGGGGCCCAGCAGCTCGATGACGGGGCCCAGCAGCTGGATTCCGCGACGGGGCAGCTGGCCGACGGCACCGGGCAGCTGCGCAGCGGCGCCGGGCAGCTGAAGGACGGCACCCAGCAGCTGGCCGACGGCTCCGGCCAGCTCAAGGACGGCACGGCCACCCTCGCGCAGGGCGCCACCCAGCTCAAGGACGGCACCGCACAGCTGTCCTCCGGGGCCACCCAGCTCAAGGACGGCACCGCACAGCTGTCCTCCGGGGCCACCCAGCTGAAGGACGGCACCGGCAAGCTCGTGACCGGCGCGACCCAGCTGGACCAGGGCATCGGCCAGCTGGACACCCAGCTGAAGGAGTCCGGGATCAGCCAGGTCGGCGACAACCTGACCGGAGTCTGCCGGGACCTGTCCTCGTTCAACGACCAGAAGGCCACCGGTCGCCTGGGCACGGACGTGTCCAACGCCGTCGTGTCCGAGAACGCGAAGATCGTGCGCGAGACCCTGCAGCAGCAGGTCAAGGACGGCACGATCGACCTCACCCAGCAGCAGATCGACGCGATCGTGGGCACCCTGGGCGGGGAGCAGGCGCACCAGCGCATCAACGACGCCACCGCGAAGGGCCTGAACGACTTCGAGGCCACGGACATCGGCAAGGATCTCGCCTCCCTGCGCAGCTCCACCTGCGCGGCCAACGGCGTCTCCCAGATCGCCCAGCAGATCGACCAGCTCACCGGCGGCGTCGCCCAGCTGAAGGACGGCTCCAGCACGCTCGCCCAGGGAGTGAAGTCCGCGGATTCCGCCGCGGGAACGCTGGCCGACGGCGCCAAGACCCTGGACGAGAAGACCGGCGAGCTGGCCGACGGCGCCAAGACCCTGGACGAGAAGACCGGGGAGGCGAAGTCCGGCATCGCGACCCTGGATGAGAAGACCGGCGAGCTGGCCGACGGCGCCAAGACCCTGAACGACAAGACCGGTCAGCTGGTCTCCGGGGTGAACCAGGTGGATGACGGCGCGCAGCAGCTGAACTCCGCGACCGGTGAGCTCACCGACGGCACCGGCCAGCTGGTCAGCGGATCCCAGCAGCTGCTGGACGGGCAGACCCAGGCTCGCGACGGCGCCTACACCCTCGCCTCCGGCACGGACGACGCGGTCTCCGGCGCGACCCAGCTGGATGACGGCGCCGGGCAGCTGCAGAGCGGCTCCTCGGACCTGGAGGACGGGTCGAAGAACCTCACCGACGGGCTGCGCCAGGGCGCGAACAAGGTGCCCAACCTGGATGAGAGCCAGCGCAGCTCGCTGGCCAAGGTCATGTCCGATCCGGTGGCCAACGACCACGACTCGCTGGCCACGGCCGCCAACTACGGCGAGGGCATGGGGCCGTTCTTCATGTCCCTGGCGCTGTGGATCGGCGTGCTGATCACGGGTCAGTTCGTGCGGCCCTCCAATGAGCGGGCGCAGGCGTCGAACACCTCGAACTTCCGGATCATGCTGGGTTCCTGGATCCCGTTCGCCGTGGTCTCCGTGGCGCAGGCCGCGATCCTGTTCACCGTCGTGAAGTTCGCCCTCGGGTTCGAGATGGCCCACCCCTGGCTGGTGCTGTGGTTCATGCTCCTGGTCTCGGTGACGTTCAGCGCGATCGGGCAGGGCCTGATCTTCCTGCTGGGCAATCCGGGCAAGCTCCTGGTGCTGATCCTGCTGATCCTCCAGTTGGTCACCGGCGGCGGTCTGATGCCGTATCAGACCCTGCCCCAGCCGCTGCTGTGGATGCACGACGCCTTCCCGATGGGGCACTCGATCACCGCGATCCGGCGCCTGGCCTACGGGGTGGATGAGTCCTCGGTCTGGACGATCGTGTGGATGATGGTCGGGTACCTGCTGATCGGCATCGCCCTGGGCTTCCTGGGCGCGATCCGCTCCCGAACCTGGACCCTGTCCAAGCTGCACCCCGAGATCGAGGCGTAGGACGATGACCGCTCGCACCGACAACCGCCCCGACGCCGCCGGCACCGCGCCCGCGTCGGGGCGGCGCCCCGGGGCCCGGCGCCCCGGGCGCACCTCCCGCACCCAGCTGAAGCTCTTCGAGGCCGCGATGGTCATCATGAGTGAGAAGGGCCCCACCCAGACCACGGTGGATGAGGTCGCGGCCGCCGCCGGGGTCTCCAAGGGCACCGTCTACTACAACTTCGGCTCCAAGAAGTCGATGGTCGAGGGGCTGATGCGCCACGGCATCCAGCTGGTCCTGGAGGCCATCGAGGACGCACAGGTCGGCGTCGAGGATCCGCGGGAGCGGCTGCGCCGCGGCATCATCGCGGCGCTGCGGTTCCTGGAGGAGCACGGCGGCTTCGCCCGGCTGGCCATCGCCGAGATCTGGCGCCCCTCCGGGTCCCTCTCCGAGGTCATCGGGGATCAGCGGACCCTGCTGCTGGAGCGGGTCACCGAGCTGATCACGGACCTGTCCCGCACCTACCGGGTGAACGAGCACCCGGATCCGCACACCCTGGCCGTGGGGCTGTTCGGCACCACGTTCATGCTCGCGATGGACCGGGAGCTGAGCCGGACCCGACGCACCACCCAGGAGGCCGCCCGCGCCGCGATGACCCTGGTGGACGGGTACATCCAGAGCCCCCTGTCGGAGAGTTGAGCGGGCACCGGCCACCCGGTACAGTGCTTTGACGTTGGTGACGTGTCCGAGCGGCCGAAGGTGCGACACTCGAAATGTCGTGTACGGCAACCCCGTACCGAGGGTTCAAATCCCTCCGTCACCGCGCCGAGCGAAGGCCCCTGCTCCCCGGCATCTCCGGGGAGGCGGGGGTCTTTCGCATACCCCGGGGCGACGGCGCGCTCCCGGATCGTGGGGACGGGCCTGGGTACACTCGGGGCAGGCCAGCACCGTCGATCGGGGCGCTCAGGCACCGGCCGTTCCGCGCCCCGGAAAGGGATGTCCCGTGCCCGCGCAGCCCTCCGCCTTGATCCGCCACGTCGGCGCCGACCAGGTCACCGCCCACCTGCCGATGCGCGCCGCCGTCGACGCCCTGCGCCAGTCCCTCCTGGACGGGCTGGACCCGGCCGAGGATCTCCAGCGGTGTACTGCGCCCCTGAGCCGCGGCCGGTTCCTGATGATGCCCAGCGAGGTCGGCGGCTACGCCGGCATCAAGATCCTCACTCTGTGCCCGGACAACGCCGACCGCGAGCTGCCCACCATCCAGGGCGGCTACCTGCTGCACGACGCCGAGACCCTCTCACCCCTGGCCATGATCGACGGCACCGCCCTGACCGCGGTGCGCACCCCCGCCGTCTCCGCCCTGGGGGTGGACCTGCTGGCCGACGGCGAGGCGCGTGAGCTGATCGTCTTCGGCACCGGCCCCCAGGCGCTGCAGCACGTCCACGCCATCGCCGCGATCCGCCAGATCTCCCGCGTCGGCCTGGTGGGGCGGGACCTCGCCCGCACCCGCGCGGCCGTGGAGAGGCTGCGCCGAGACGGGTATCGGGTGCACGTGGCCCACGCCGACGACACCGCCGGAGCCCCGATCATCGCCTGCTGCACCGCCTCGGCGGATCCCCTGTTCGACGGCTCCGTCGTGGATGAGCGGGCGGTGGTCGTCGCGATGGGCTCCCACACCCCCGACGCCCGGGAGGTGGATGACGCCCTGCTGGCCCGGGCCCGCGTGTACGTGGAGGACCCGGAGACCGCGCTGCGCGAGGCCGGGGAGATCGTGCAGGGGACGGCCTCCGGGATCCTCAGCGCCGAGCGGCTGCGGCCGCTGCGCGAGCTGGTGTGCGCCCCGGGGCCGCAGGACGCCCCCGACGCTCCGGGGCCCGCCCTGTTCAAGACCGTGGGCATGGGGTGGCAGGACCTCGTGACCGCGCGCGCCCTGTACGAGAACCTGCCCGGACGGGGCTGAGCGTGGCCCATCCCTCCCCTCACCGGGCGGGCCCCGGGCCCGACGACGCGGGAACTGCCGATGCGGACCCCTTCGACCTCCGGCGGATCGGTGCGGACCTGCCCGCCCTGGCGCTGGCACCCCAGATCCGCGGGTGGCTCTCGAGGACGGGGCGGCTGCGCGGCGTCGTCGAGGCCCCGCCCGGCACGGGCAAGACCACGCTGGTGCCGCCCCTCGTCGCGAACCTGCTGGCCGGCCTGGCGGATCGGCCCGGCCGGGTGGTGGTCACCCAGCCGCGACGCATCGCCGCCCGATCGGCCGCGCGCCGCCTGGCGGCGTTGAGCGGCACCCGGCCGGGACAGCTGGTGGGGCACACCGTGCGCGGCGAACGCGTCATGGGCCCGGATGTGCGAGTGGAGTTCGCGACCACCGGGGTGCTGCTGCGTCGGCTGCTCGCGGACCCGGAGCTGAGCGGGGTGGACGCGGTGATCCTGGACGAGGTGCACGAGCGGCATCTGGACTCGGATCTGGTCTTCGCGATGCTGCATCAGCTGGTGCAGCTGCGGGAGGATCTGGGGCTGCTGGCCATGTCCGCGACCCTCGACGCCCCGCGGTGGGCCCGGCTGCTCGGCGCTCCGGAAGCGGGAGGCGCCTCCGACGGCGGGGCCGAGGTCCCCGCGCCGATCGCGACGGTGGACGCCGCGATCCACCCGCTGGAGCAGCGCTGGGCGCCCGCCCCCGGTCCGGCGCAGGACGCCCGCGGGGTCACGGACGCCTTCCTCGCGCACGTGGCCTCGGTGGTGCGCGAGCATCACGACGCCGCCCCGGCGCACGCCGCGAGCAGCGCGCCCGCAGGGAGCGCATCTCGCGGGGCCACGTCCCGGCGCGCGGACCCTGCCGGGGAGGCGGCGCCCGCCGGTGACACCCTGGTCTTCCTGCCCGGGGCGCGGGAGATCGAGCGGGTCGCGGGCCGGCTGCGGGATCTGCCGGCCCCGGTGCTCACGCTCACCGGCGCCACCCCCGCCGCCGAGCAGGATCGCATCCTGGACCCGGCCGCGGGTGGGACGGGCCGGATCATCCTGGCGACGAACCTGGCCGAATCCGCCCTGACCGTGCCCGGGGTGCGGCGGGTGGTGGATGCGGGGCTGGACCGGCAGCCCCGCGTGGATACCGTGCGCGGCATGAGCGGACTGGTCACGGTGGGTGCGTCCAAGGCCGCGATGATCCAGCGGGCCGGGCGCGCGGCCCGCGAGGCGCCGGGTACGGTCATCCGCTGCATGTCCGAGGCGGAATATGCTGCGCGACCGGCGGAGACCCCGCCGGAGATCACCACGGCCGAGCTGACCCGGGCCGTCCTGGACCTGGCCTGCTGGGGGACGCCGGACGGGCGGGGTCTGGCGCTGCCGGATCCCCTGCCGGAGCGGACCCGCGCCCTGGCCCACCGCGAGCTTGCGGCCCTGGGGGCGCTGGACGAGGCCGGGGAGGCCACCGACCTGGGTCGGCGCCTGGCCGCGGTGCCGGCGGATCCGCACCTGGCCCGGGGCCTGTTCGACGGCGCCGCGCTGGTGGGTCCCCGGGCCGCCGCGGAGGTCGTGGCCGCACTGGCTGGGGATCAGCGCGCCCCCGGGGCGGACCTGACCGCCCTGCTGCGCGGGCTGCGCCGGGACCGGGACCGGACCTGGCGGCGGGAGACCCGCAGGCTGGAGCTGCTGCTCGCCGAGGGAGACGGCGCGCCCGACGGTACCGGAACCGGGTCCGAGTCCGGGTCCCGGGACGTCGAGGACTCCTCCCCCGCGGCATCCGGTGCGGCGGATGCCGCGACGGCCGGGCTGGTGACGGCCCTATCCTTCCCGCAGCGGATCGCCCGACGTCGTCCCGACACCGACCGGGAGTATCTGCTGGCCTCGGGCACCGCCGCCGAGCTGCCGCGCGAGGCCGCCTGGTCCGGGCAGGAGTGGCTGGCCGTGGCGGAGGTGCAGCTGCTCGGGGATCGGGCCCTGATCCGCTCGGCCGCGGGCATCGACCGGGAAACCGCCGAGCTGGCCGCGGGCTGCCTGCTGGTCACGGAGCAGACGGGGAGCTTCGCTGCCGGGAGGGTCACGGCGCGGGAGGTGACCCGGCTCGGAGGCATCGAGCTGTCCGCCACCCCGGTGCGCCCGACCCGGCAGATGGGGCGCCGCGCCGTCGCCGAGTCCCTGGCCCGGGAGGGGCTGATGCAGGTGCTGCGTCCCGGTGAGGGCTTCGAGGCCCTCCGGTCCCGACTGGGGCTGCTGCACCGGGTGCTCGGGGAGCCCTGGCCCTCGATGCTGCCGGCCGACCTGGCGCAGACGGCAGAGGATTGGCTGGGTCCGGAGCTGGAGCAGATCGCCGAGGGAACGCCCGCCGCCCGGGTGGATGCGGTGTCGGCGCTGCGTCGGCTGCTCCCGTGGCCCCAGGCCTCCCGGCTGGAGGAGCTGGTGCCGGAGCGGATCCGGGTGCCCTCCGGGGCGGCGGTGCGCCTGGCCTACCCGGCCCCGGAGGAGCACGATGACGATCCCGATGCACAGCCCGCCCCGCCCGTGCTGGCCGTGAAATTACAGGAATGCTTCGGCTGGGCCGAGGGTCCGCCCGTGGTGGACGGCCGGGTTCCGGTGCTGCTGCACCTGCTCTCCCCGGCCCGTCGCCCCCTGGCGGTCACCGCGGATCTGCGCTCCTTCTGGGAGAACGCCTACCCGCAGGTCCGGGCGGAGAACCGCGCGAAGTACCGCAAGCACCCGTGGCCGGAGGACCCGTGGAATGCGGTGCCCACCTCCAAGACCAACCGCCGCCTGGCCGAGGGCTGACGGCCCGGCCTCACCGAACCCGGCTACCCGCGCATGGCCAGGGCGAAGGGCAGCACCGCCGGCGCACCGGCCAGGCGCAGCTGCCGGGCGGCCACGGTGAGGGTCCAGCGGGTGTCCACGAGGTCATCCACCAGCAGCACCGGGCCCTGCGCCTCGGCCAGCCGCGCCGCCAGCTCCGGCCCGACGCCGAAGCGACCCCACACCCCCGCCAGGCTGTAGGCGCTGTTCCCGCCGCGCGGCCCCGTCGGCACCGCAGCGTCCAGCTCCAGGGCCCCCAGATACGGCAGGCGCCCGGCCGCGGCCAGGCCCCGGGCCAGGGAATCCACCAGCCGCGGCCGGGAGACCGAGGGCACCGCGACCACCCCCACGGGGCGGGCGGACCAGTCCCACTCGGCCAGCACCCCCACACAGGCCCGGCCCACATCCGAGGGGACCTCCCCGTCCACGGGGTTCCCGGCGTCGTCGGCGGCGAAGATCTCCCGCAGCCGGTTGCCCCATCCCAGATCCGTCAGGCGGGCCAGGGCCCGGCCCCGCTCGGCGCGCTCCTGCTCCGGGATCCTCCCCCTGACCTCCAGGCCCAGGGTCGCCATGCCGCTGGGCCACTGCGAGCGCGCCTCGATCGGGACCCCCACCCGCACCAGACCGTGCTCGGCCCGGCGCACGGCCTCCTCATCCGCCCCCGTCGGATACCAGGGTCCGGCGCACACGTCGCACCGGCCGCACGGGGCGGCGTCAGGATCATCCAGCTGGGCGGCGAGGAACTGCATGCGGCACATCCGCCCGGCCTCGTACTCCAGCATCGCGTCCTGCTCGGCCCGGCGCGCCTGGGCGATCCGCTCGTACCGGGCGGCGTCGTAGGTCCAGGGCGCACCGGTGCTGGCCCAGCCGCCGGAGACCTTCTCCACCGCGCCGTCCACGGCCAGCACCTTCAGCAGCAGCTCAAGCGACGAGCGCTTCACGTCCACCGCGGCCTCCAGGGCGGCCACGGACATCGGCCCGCCGGCCCGACCCAGGGCCCCCAGGATGCGCTGGGCGTTCTCCTCGGTGGGCATCGAGGCGGTGGCGAAGTACCGCCAGATCTCCCGGTCCTCCTTCCCGGGCAGCAGGAGCACGTCCGCGCTGTCCGTGGCGCGCCCCGCGCGCCCCACCTGCTGGTAGTAGGCCACCGGGGAGCTCGGCGCGCCCAGGTGCACGACGAAGCCCAGGTCCGGTTTGTCGAAGCCCATCCCCAGCGCGGAGGTGGCCACCAGCGCCTTGACCCGATTCTCCTTCAGGGCGGACTCCGCCTGCTCCCGATCCTGCGCGTCCGTGCGGCCGGTGTAGGCCAGCACCTCGTGCCCCGCCTCGGCGAGGATGCGGGCGGTGTCCTCCGCGGCGGAGACGGTCAGGGCGTAGACGATGCCGCTGCCCGGCAGATCCCCCAGGTGCGCCAGCAGCCACGCGATCCGGGCGGCGTTGTCCGGCAGGCTCAGCACCCCCAGGCGCAGGGAGTCCCGGGCCAAGGGGCCGCGCAGGGTGAACACCTCCTGACCCACCCCCAGCTGCTCCTCGATGTCCGCGACCACCCGGCGGTTGGCCGTGGCCGTGGTGGCCAGCACCGGCACCCCGGCGGGCAGGGCGCGGATCAGATCCCGGATGCGCCGGTAGTCCGGGCGGAAGTCGTGGCCCCAGTCGGAGATGCAGTGGGCCTCATCCACCACCAGCAGGGAGCAGGTGCGCATCAGCTGCGGCATCCACTCCTCGCGGAACCGGGGGTTGTTCAGCCGCTCCGGGCTGACCAGCAGCACGTCCAGCTCTCCCGCGCGCACCCGGTCCTGGATCTGCGCCCACTCGGTGGCGTTCGCGGAGTTCACGGCGGCAGCGCGCACCCCCGCCCGCTCGGCGGCGGCCACTTGGTCCCGCATCAGCGCCAGCAGCGGGGAGATGATCAGGGCCGGTCCCCCGCCCTCCTGGCGCAGCAGCAGCGCAGACAGGAAGTACACCGCGGACTTGCCCCACCCGGTGCGCTGGACCACCAGGGCCCGGGCGCGGTCGGCCACCAGCGCGCGGATCGCCTCGAACTGCCCCGGATGGAAGTCACCAGACGGGGCGCCGGTCAGCGCCCGCAGGGCCGTCAGGGCACGCTCGCGCAGGGCGGCGTCGGGATCGGGCTGGGCGGGATCGAGGCTGGGCCGGGCGGCGTCGTGGGTGTCCATGACCCCATGGTGGCACCGGCGACTGACACGCCGAAGCGCCCGCCGGGCTCCTGTGGATACGGTCGGTGATTCTCAGCCGCGCCACAGCGCCGGGCGCGTACCATGAGGTGACCCCGCCCGCCCACCGGAAACGGACCCATGACACCTCTGCTGGATCTCGCCGCCCACGTCGCGACCCTGCCCACGGCACCCCTCGGCCTGTTCGGCGTGGACCTGAAGCAGCTGCTGGCCGACGCCGGCCCGTGGGTGCTCGGCGTCGTCGCCCTGATGATCTTCATCGAATCCGGCGTGCTCTTCCCGTTCCTGCCGGGGGATTCGCTGCTGTTCACCACGGGGCTGCTGCACCAGCAGCTCGGGCTGAATCTGGCGGTGCTGCTGCTGACCGTGGCCGTCGCCGCGGTGGCCGGGGACCAGGTGGGGTACATGCTGGGGCGGTGGTTCGGGCGCAGGCTCTTCTCCCCCACCGGGCGCATCCTCAACTACGAGAACCTGGACAAGGCCGGTGCGTTCTTCGCCCGCTACGGCGGCAAGGCGCTCGTGCTGGCCCGCTTCGTGCCGATCGTGCGCACCTTCGTCCCGCTCACCGCGGGCATGGCCCGCTACCGGTACCGGGACTTCGCCAAGTGGAACATCACCGGCGCCCTGCTGTGGGTGCTGCTGCTGACCTTCGCCGGGGTGTGGCTGGGCAACGTGACCTTCATCCGCGAGCACGTGGACCTCATCGTCATCGTCATCGTGCTGGTCTCCGTGATCCCGGTGGGCCTGGAGATCTGGCGGGAGAACCGCAAGGCCAAGGCCCGCCTGGCCGCCTACCAGGAGGAGCACGGGAAGCCGCTGAACCCGGAGTCCTGAACCGGCGGCACCGCCGCAGGCCACCGTCGCGACACGGCCGGGAGACGGCCGGAATGCGGGCCGGCCGCACTCGGTTGCACTGCCCATGAGCCAACAGCAGAGCATGAGAGCGCAGACCTACTCCTCCTTCGGCGACGACGCCGTCCTGCAGCTGCAGGAGCGTCCCCTCCCGGAGGTCGGGCCGGGCGAGGTCCTGGTCCGGGTCCGCACCGCGGGGATCAACCCGGTGGACTGGAAGATCATGTCCGGCGGCCTGTCCTCCCTGATGCACACGGAGTTCCCGGTGGTGCCGGGGTGGGACGTCGCCGGCGTCGTCGCCGCGACCGGCATCGACACCCCCGGCCTGTCCGAGGGCGATGAGGTCATCGCCTACAACCGGCGGGACTGGATCCACCACGGCACCTTCGCCGAATACACCACCATCCCCGCCCGGGCCCTCGCCCGCAAGCCCGCCGCGCTGGACTGGGACCAGGCCGGGGGTCTGCCGCTGGCGGGCCTGACCGCGCTGCAGGTGCTGACCCGGCTGGGGCTCTCCCGCGATCCGCAGGAGAACCGCGGCACGACCGTCCTGATCCACGGGGCCTCCGGCGGCGTCGGCTCGATGGGCGTGCAGATCGCCGTAGCCTACGGCGCCCGGGTGATCGGCACGGCTTCGCAGCGCAACCACGCCTGGCTGCGTGAGCTCGGGGCCGAGCCGGTGGAGTACGGGGAGGGCCTCGCCCAGCGGGTGCGCGAGCTCGCCCCGGACGGGGTGCAGATCGTCGCGGACTTCGTCGGCGGCGTCGTGGAGACCACCACCGCGGTGCTGGCCGAGGGCGGCGCCCACGCCTCGATCGCCGACCCGGAGGTGCTGGAGCACGGCGGGCAGTGGCTGTGGGTCCACCCCGATGCCGAGGGGCTGGCCGAGCTGGCCCGCCTGGCTGAGGACGGCGCGCTGACCGTGCGCGTGGCGGACACCTTCCCGCTGGACCGGCTGCCCGAGGCCTTCGCCGCCAGCCGCGAGGGCCACACGGCGGGGAAGATCGTGCTGCGCGTCTCCTGAGCCCCGCGGTCCGGCCCCTGGGGCCGGCCCGCGGACGGGCCCCCGGGCTGACGCGGCCTCAGTCCCGGGCCGGCTTCCAGCCCTTCCGGGTCGTGATCAGCAGACGCTGACCGGCAGCATCCGGGTCCACGGCCACCCCCAGCAGGGCGGCCGCGGCCGCATCGAAGGGCAGGGTGGGCAGCCCCGGCACGGTGGCCACCGCATCGAGAGGCTCGACGGCGGCCTCCTCCCGCGCCGGGGCGTCCTTGAGGCTCACGGGGTAGACGATCGTGTGCTCCAACCCCGAGTCGATCAGCAGCCGGTCCGCGGCCTCCTTGTCCGCCAGGAATCCGCGCAGCGCGGTGCGGTAGATCCCGCGGGCGAACCACGAAGCCTTCTGCGCGGTGTCTCCGGCGCCGAACACCGACGTGAGCACCACCCGGCCGGCTCCGGCGGCCCGCACGGCCTCGAGGATGGACGGGAGGCTGCGCTGCATGAAGGTGCGGTCCTTCATCGGGCCGGTCACCGCCACGATCACGACCTCGGCGTCTCGGGCCGCGCCGGTCAAGGCCTCGACATCGTCGAGCTGGCCGCCGACGATCTCCAGACCGTCCCTGGCGGTGAGGGCTTCGGGGCGGCGGACGTAGGCGGTGACGCGGTGCCCGGCGTCGAGGGCCTGGGCGAGAATGCGGGAGCCGACGTTTCCGGTGGCACCGAGCAGCAGGATGTTAACGGGAGTTCTCCTCAGGGGATGGGGGTGGGTGTGGGGTTGGTGCGGTCTCAGACCCGCGGTCCGGGCTCTGACGTCGGGGGAGGGACGATCTCTAGGGCAGGGGGCGATCCAGCACGGCCTCCAGGGCGGCGAGACAGCGCTCGATCAGCTCGCCTCGATAGGCTCCGGGAGCGTGCCTGCGCGTCGTCGCCAGGTGCTCGACCAACGCCAGCCAGCCTCCGATCAGCACACGGGTTTCCGCGGTGTCCGGGACGCCGGTGAGCTCGATGATGCGCCGCAGCTGGACGTCGTGGTTGGCGGCGGTGATCACGTGCACTCCGGCGACGGTGTCCGCGGTGGGGGCGTACAGCTCCCGGATGCCTCCGGAGCTGGCGTCGAAGGCCTGGAAATAGGCGTCCAACGCGCGTCGGGCCGCCTCACGAGGGCTGAGTCCGACGGCGGGTTCGGTGGCCTCGAGCAGACGCCGGGACTCCTCGGCCAACACCGCCTCGACCAGCGCCTCCTTGCCGGGAAAGTAGTGGTAGAGCAGGGCCCGGCCGATCCCGGCCTCCTGGGCCACCGCACTCATGGAGAGGTTCCCGACGCCGCCCTCGGCCAACAGCCGGGTGGCCACGCGCAGCAGCTGCGCGCGCCGGCCTTCGGAGCTCAGTCGCGTCCGCGACGGCTTATTGGACATGTGTCCAATATAGGACCATCCAGTGCTCAGCGGAAGTACCGGGCCAGGACCGCGTCCTTCAGGCGGGGCGGGGCGGCCGCCGCGATCAGGCGGGCCGCGCCGACGCCGCGCCCCAGGGAGTACCGGGCCCGCGGATGGGAGGCGGTGGCCGCGTCGATGATCCGGCGGGCCGCCCGCGCCGGATCCAGACCCCGCGGGGCCCGGCGCTCGGCCCGGTCCGCGACCCTCTCGGCCAGCGCCTCGTAGCGGCCGCCGCGCGCCGCCTCCCGCAGCTCCTGCGCCTCGCGGCGCTGCCACCCGGTGTCCACCGGGCCGGGCCGGATCTCCACCACGTCGATGCCGCTGCCGCGCAGCTCCAGGCGCAGCGTGTCCGCCAGCGAGACCAGCGCCGCCTTGGAGGCGCAGTACCACCCGCTCATCGGCTGGTGCAGATCCGCGGCCACGGAGGTCACCAGCAGGATCCGCGGCTGGCGGTCGACGTCGGTGGGCCGGGTGTCGGCGGCCCGGCGCATCCCGGGGAGCAGCGCCCGCGTCAGGGACATCGGGCCGAGCACGTTGGTGCGCAGCTGGCGGGTCGCGGCGTCGTCGTCGACCTCTTCGAGGGCGCCCTGCTGCCCGTACCCGGCGTTGTGCACCATCAGGTGGGGGCCGGGGCCGAGCTCGCGGATGCTCTGTGCGGCGCGGCGGATCGACTCCTCATCCGCCAGGTCCAGGACCACCGGCACGGCCCCGCGGGTGAGCAGCGGCTCCAGGCTGTCCTCGGAGCGGGCGGTGACGACGACGCGGAACCCGGCGTCCAGCAGCCCCTCGGCCACAAGCCGACCGATGCCGCGGGAGGCCCCGGTGACGACGGCGAGCGGTCCCCGCCGATCACCCGGGTTCCCGTGATGCGGGCTGCCGGGATGCTGACTCCCGTGATGCGGGGTCCCGCCGTTCGGATCTCCGGAGGACTCGGGGCGCTCCTCCGCCGGGCCCGCCGATCCGGTCTGCGGGGAGAGGGGTCTGCGCTGGTTCGCCGTCATGGCGCCGAGTCTAGGCCCCCGTGAGTCCGCTCAGCGGGTGCGTCGGGGACGGATCAGCACCAGGGCCGCACCAGTACCGAGCACGAGCAGACCGGCCAGGACCATCCGCACCGGATCCTGGGCGCCGGTCCTCGCCAGCCCACCCGGCCCCGTCTCGGCGGAGTCGGCCGCGACCCCGTTCGGCTCCACGCTCAGGGCGCCGCCGGAGGGCAGGTCATCGCTCCCACCCCCTCCGATCCCGGCCCGGCCGTCAGAGGCGGAGGGTCCCGGTGCGGGGAGATCCGGCCCCGCCGTGGCCGTCGGAGCGGCGGTGGGGACCGGTTCGCCCGTCGGGACAGGGCCCGGCGCGCTGGTCGGCGCGCCCGTCGGGGCCGGCGTCGGCTCACTCGTCGGAGCAGGGCTCGACTCCGGCGTCGGCTCGGCCCCGGCTCCGGTGAAGTCGGCGTTCATCACCACGTGCGTGCCGGTGGTCGGCTCGGTCAGCTCGACCTCGTGCGTCCCGGCGTCCAGGCCCAGCCCGGACAGCGGCATGGAGACCTCCGCGGCGCCGTCTCGCACGGAAACCTCACCGGCGTCGCGCCCGCCGATGCGCACGCTCAGCCGCTCGGGAGTCGGGATCCCGGGGGAGGCGACGGCGAGGTCGGAGACCCACACCGTGTACATGCCGGAGAGGTCATATGCCTCCGGCTTCTCGGACACCCGGACGGCCTGCTTCTCCGGTCGCGGCGTCACGACCCCGAGCTCGCGCAGGTAGTCCTGGAAGGCGTCGGAGTCCACGACGGCGGTGTCCTTGGTGTTCCTCCCCTGGGCGAGGGTGGAGAAGTTATCCCCGCCGCCGAGCAGGAAGGAGGGCAGGGCCACGGTGTAGGTGCGCCCCTCCTCCAGGGGCTTCCCGTCGATGCGCACCTCGTCGATGTTGTCGCCGCGGGTCGCGTAGCCGGCGGCACCGGGCTCGCCGGTGTAGGTGTAGGTGACGTTGGAGGACAGCCCCAGCTGCAGGTACGGGCGGGTGGCCATGGATCCGGCGTTGTCCTGCTGCCACTGCTCCTCGAGCACCTGGCGCAGCTGGGCGCCGGTCAGCTGCGTGGTCCAGAGGTTGTTGGCGAAGGGCAGCACGGAGACGGCGTCGGCCACCGTGATCTGATCCGCGGTGGTGGAGGGGTCGCTGCGCAGGCCCGCCGGGAACTCGTCGCGCAGACCCCCGGGGTTGACGATGGCCAGGTCCGCGGGCGTGCGCCCCGTGCCCTTCGCCGCGTGCAGGTACATGTCCGCGACGAGGTGTCCCATGGTCGATTCCCGGTCGCGCTGGTCGAAGCCGCCCTTGGCCTCGGCCTGGTCCGGGTCCCAGCCGGTGGTCACGGGGGCGGCGAGGTCGGCGAGCTTCCGACTGCCGATGCGATCGGCGTGCTCCTTCGCGTCGGTGAGCACGCGCTGCGCCTGCTGCAGGACGGGGTCCGCCGCGATGGTCTGGGCGTTCGGGATCTTCTTGGGGTTGGCGATCAGCTCGGCCCGGGCGCCGCGCACCTCGTGCCGGGCGTCCAGGGTGAGGGTGACGGCGCCGAGGTTGTCCCCGTAGTTGCCGGTCTGCAGGACGGGGCGCTGCCCGGGTCCGGTCTGGCCGCCGGGCGGCAGCACGTACTCCTCGTGGGTGTGTCCGGTGAAGATGACGTCCACGGCGGGGCTGGTCTGGGTGACGATGCGGTCCTGGGGATCGTCCGTGCGCACCCTCTCGTGGTATTCGGCGACGATCACGTCGGCTTCGCCGTTGTCGAGGTCGCCGTCGCTGAGCTGCTCGGCGTAGCGGTTGGTGGCGGCCACGGGATCGGTGAACTCCATGCCGCCCAGCGCGGAGGGGTCCACCAGCTGGGGCGTCTCGGCGGTGACGGAGCCGATCACGGCGACTCTCACGCCGTCGTCGGTCTGGAGGATGGTGTAGGGCTTGAGCACGGGGTCCCCGGTGGCGGGGTCGACGACGTTGGCGCCGAGGATCGGGAAGTCCGCGTGCTCGGAGATGCGCCCGGTGAGGTCAGCCAGGCCCTTGTCGAATTCGTGGTTGCCGGCGGCGCTGGCCTGCAGACCGAGGGCGTTGAGGTAGTCCAGGGTCGGCTCGTCGTCCTGGACGGAGGAGACGAACAGGCTCGCGGAGACGTTGTCCCCCGCGGAGAGGAAGAGGCTGTTGGGGTGTGCGGCGCGCTGCTGCTGCAGCGTGGCAGCCAGGCTTATCCCGATCTCCGGGGTGATGCGGCCGTGGAAGTCGTTGATGTTGAACAGGGTGAGCTCGGTGGTCCCGGCGTCCTCGACGGCGTGGGCGGCGGGCGCGGCGGGCAACAGGACGAGCAGGGCGGCGACGGCGGCCCCGGCACCCGAGCGCAGATGGCGGATGGTCATGGGTTACCCCCGGGAAAGACGGTGCGAGTGATGTGCGCAACTGTACCGAGGGCGGGTGAACCGCGGGTGAACACCCTCGGGTGCTGTGGACAACGCGGCGATCCGGGTTTCTCCCCGGGTGGTTCCAGCCGGGGTCCAGCGCCGCCCCCTAGTCTGTGCCGTTGGAACGATCCCCTGCTGCCGCAGCCTGCCGCCGCGAGGGGGCCCGGTGAGGAGTGAGCGGATGATGCGCGGGAGCAGACGGTGCGACGTCGTCGTGGGGACGATGCTGCTGGCGCTGGGTGCGGTGGGCACCTGGCGGATCTGGGACTGGGAGGTCGAGGGCGAGCATCTGGCGCTGTTCGATCACCCTCTCCAGCGCCTGGCGGCCGCCGACCAGCATCGGATCCTGGACGAGGCGGCCACCGCGGTGACGTGGGCAGCGACGCCGGAGGTGATCCCGATCCTCGCGGTGCTCGCCGCGATCCCCTGGTTCTTCAGGACCCGCCGCCGGGACCCCCTCCTGTTCGCCGGGGCCGTGGTGCTGGCCAGCGTCTCGGTCACGGCGCTGAAGGTCCTGGTGGCCCGGACCCGGCCGCCGGCGGCCTTCATGGTGGACGGCGCGGACCGCAGCTTCTCCTTCCCCAGCGGGCACACCTGCCTGTTCGCCACGGCCGCCCTGGTGCTGGCGTGGCTGCTGACCCGTGGGCGGGCGCGGGGCCCGCGTCTCCTGGCCTTTGCGATGGCAGCGCTGGCCTCGGGCACGGTCGCGGCCTCCCGGATCTACCTGGGGTATCACTGGCTCACGGATGTGTGCGCCTCCCTGGGGATCGCGGTGGCGCTGCTCGGCGCGGTGATGCTGACCGACGCGGCTCTGCCGCGGGGTGCGGCGGCCCCGGGACCCTCGCGACGGCGAGGCCGGGCGCGCCCTGCGCGAGACGGCGCTCCCGTTCCCGAATAGCCCTCGACCGGGAACGGATGCGCCGGGTCGGTGGGGTGGGCGGTCCGGGGTGTGGAAAACCTTCCGGGCCGGGTGCGGGATGGGCTAGTCTCGGGGGACCTGAGTGATTCACCTCGCATGATCACCGTCTGACCCTCGAGCACCCGGAGGCTCCCGTGGCCCGTTCGCACCGTCCCGCATCATCCCTGGCGCCCCTGGTCCTGGCCGGCGCCCTCCTGTTGTCCGGTTGCGGGGGTGAGAGCAGCGGTGAGGTGGTCGGCACCGCGGACCCGCGGGCATCGGCCAGCGCCTCGGCCAGTGCTTCGTCCTCGGCGTCGGCGTCCTCCACCGGGTACGAGAAGGCGACCCCGGAGCACCCGGCCCGCAACGTGCCGGTGCCGACCCTGCCGGAAGCCGCCAAGGAGGAGACCTTCGACGGCGCCAAGGCCTTCATGCAGTACTGGCAGGACTCTGTTCAGTACCTGGTCCAGACCGGAGACAAGCAGTACATGCTTCCCGCCATAGATCCGGAGAATCCCGGATACGGCGACCTATTCAACCCCCTTCAAAAACCATACAAAAATAATCAATGGATCGTTGACGGTCTCCCGACATATAGGGTGGAGCGAAATGGGGAATGGGAAAGAGTGGAGGGGAAGTATATTCTACACGTCTATCAGTCCCGCACCGACGGTGAACTGTGGGGCACCTCCGGAAAAGTTGATGATATCGGAGGGCATGACTACAACGGGCAACCGCAGATGCTCTTTCTAGATTTCATTGATGGCCATTGGGTTATAAACCGTATATCTGACATAGAGGGGATTGATTACGGTGACTAATAGGGCAAAAGGTCTCACTCTGTTGATTCTGATGGCATCCCTGGCCTTCCCCTCCCCGGCCGTCGCAGATTCAAAAAAAGAGTTCTGGGGGAACTCCCGGGGTGGCGAATTCCATGTCGGTGGTCAAGGAACAACCCCCGGAGGGAAACCCACGGAACCCGCCAGCACCGAAGGCGGCGGAAACGGTGGAGGCGGGAGATCCTCAGGTGTTGTCGCACCTGAGGACCCCTACGAGTATTACGCACACTATGGATGCCCCCTACCCGGCACCGACGCAGCGGATGACTACTGCTCACTGAACAGCACCTGCAATCTCGGGGAAGACAAGGAAGGCATCGTCCATGTGATCCACCGACGCCTGAAGTCCGGCGGGGAATGGGAGCGAACCAGCAGCGAATACTGCGCCGCCCCCGGGTCTCAGTCCCCTGAGGATGCCGCCGAAAGAGTCACCGCACCGCCGACCCCGACCGTCACCGCCGAGGATCTGAAGAAGATGCCCATCCAGCCGGGGACCGTGAGCGTCCAGCCCGGCCCCAACACGCTGAAGAACTACCACACCAACATCTACGTCGACAGCCGGCCCCAGGAACTGGAGGTCACCCTGCTGGGGCAACCGGTGCGGGTGCGGGCCACCCCGGTCTCCTACACCTTCGACTACGGCGACGGCACCACCACCGGACCCACCACAGACCCCGGGCGCGCCTTGCCGGAGAACAGCTGGGACACCCCCACCTCGACCTCCCACCAGTACCGGGAGACCGGGGACTACGCCATCGTCATCTCCACCGAGTTCCGCGGGGAGTACCGGGTGGGGGACGGCGAGTGGCAGCCGGTCGAGGGTACCGCGACCCTCCCGTCGCAACCGCAGACGGTGAGCGTGTGGCGGACGAAGTCCGGGTGGGTGAAGGACGGCTGCTCCGCGAACCCCCGCGCCTGGGGCTGCTGAGACCCGGACACCCCACGGGCGGACCTCACTCCGCTTTCCGCCACCCTCCGCTCGCCCGGCCTCACAGCCCGAACCATCGGTATGGCATGGCTCACTCCGGATGCGGTAACCTCGACTCCACCGTGCCGCTCCCCGCGGCGTCGGCACCTGGTCCCAGGAGAAGAAGGAGCGACGATGCTCAAGGGCATGCAGGCCACCACCGGCGAGGACTACCCGCTGAACATCACCACCCTGATCCGGCATGCGGCCCGGAACTTCCCGGACCGGGAGGTGGTGCACCGCGGCAACGACGGCGCCTGGCACCGCTCCACCTACCGCGAGGAATGGCGGCGCCTGGCCCGCATGGCGCACGCGCTGAGCGGTCTGGGGATCGGGCCCGGCGACGTCGTCGGCGTCATGGACTGGAACTCCCGCCGCCACTTCGAGCTGTACTTCGCCGTGCCCGGTCTGGCCGCGGTGATGCTGCAGCTGAACCTGCGCTTGGCCGCCCAGGACCTGCGCTACGTCATCGACCACTCCGGGGCCTCCTGGATCTGCGTGGATGAATCCCTGCTGCCCCTCGCGGAGCAGCACGCCGACGCCGAGAACGTGCGCGGGTGGATCGTCCTCAGCGACCGCCCCGGCTCCCAGGTGAGCACCACCCTCCCCCGCGCCGTCTTCCTCGAGGACCTCATGGCAGACCTGGACGATTCCGCCGACCAGTACCCGTGGGAGCTGATCGACGAGCACTCCGCGGCCTACGCCGGATACACCACCGGCACCACGGGTCGCCCCAAGGGCATCTTCTACTCCCACCGCGCCATGTACCTGCACAGCCTCGCCCTGATCTCGGCCCTGCAGATCGGCCCGGAGGACTGCGTCATGCCGGTGACGCCCATGTTCCATGTGATGTCCTGGGGCTTCCCGCAGGCCTCGTCCGCGGCGGGAGCGAAGGTCGTGCTCCCGGGGCGCTACGGCCTGGACGAGCTGGATTTCCTCGCGGACGCGATGGTCGAGGAGCAGGTGACGGTGGCCAACGGCGCGGCGGCGATCTTCGGGCCCGTGCTGGAGCACATCCGCGGCCTGGAGCAGGCGCCGGACCTGTCCCGGGTGCGACTGGTCTGCGGAGCCACGGAGCCGCCGCTGGCGATGATGAAGGGGTACAAGGAGCTGACCGGCGCGGACGTCGTGCACGCCTACGGCGCCTCGGAGACCTCCCCGGTCGTCACCTACAACTACCGGCTCAAGCCGGGCCTGGAGGATCTGGACGAGGAGCAGCGCTGGGACATCAAGCGCTGCCAGGGCCTGCCCGCGCTCGGCCTGGAGATCAAGATCGCGGATCTGGACGGCAACGAGCTGCCGGCCGACGGCGCCACCAGCGGCGAGCTGCTGGTCCGCGGCCCCTGGGTCACGGTGGACTACCACGACCGGCCCGATGCCGGGGAGAGCTTCCGCGACGGGTGGTGGCGCTCCGGCGACGTCGGGGTGATGCGTCCGGACGGGTACCTGAAGCTCACGGATCGTCTCAAGGACGTCATCAAATCCGGCGGGGAGTGGATCTCCTCGATCGACCTGGAGAACGCGATCCTGGACAACGCCCGAGTCGCGGAGGCCGCGGTGATCGGGGTGCCGCACCCGCGCTGGCAGGAGCGCCCGGTGGCCTACGTCGTCGCCAAGCCGGGGGCCGAGCTCACCGAGGACGCCGTGCTGCAGACCCTGCGCGGGCGCTTCGCGGACTGGCAGCTGCCGGATCGGGTGATCCTGGTGGAGGAGCTGCCCAAGACGTCGGTGGGCAAGCTCAACAAGAAGCTCATGCGGGAGCAGTACGCCGCGTCCTGACGCCCCGCGCCGTCGTCGGCCGCCCCCCGGAGCGGACCGGGACCGGATCGTGCACCGCGAGCCGGATCATCCGGTCCACGCTGCACACAACGGCCCACGACGACGCCGGAACCCGGCAGCACCACCCGCACAGGTCACTCTGGGTGCAGGATGACGCGAACCGTGCGCGACTTCCTGCACCCAGCGTGACCACGGGGTCGGGGGCCAGCGATCAGACCCCCGGACTCAGCCGGACAGGCCGCCGAAGCCGCCGCGGCCCTTGCGGGAGCGGGAGCGGCTGGTGCCGAAGATGCCGCGCACCAGCTCCCGGCCGATCTGGGAGGCCACGTTGGTGCCCACGCGCATCATCGCGTCGTTGCGTTTCTGCCGCTCGCGCTCCTCCTCCTTGCGACGCCGCTCCTCCTCCTTGGCCTGCTCCCGCGCCGCGCGCTCGGCCTCCTTGCGCTCCTGGGCCGACGACGCCGCCCCGGAACCGTCCGCGCCCGTCGCGCCGGAGGCACCAGCCCCGGAAGCACCGGCACCCCCGGCCCCAGCACCCGCGGACCAGGCCCCAGCAGCACCGCCGGGCCCCGCCTGCCCGCTGAGCTTCTCGAAGGCGGAGTAGGAGTCCACGACGGTCGCGTACTTCGGCATCAGCGGGGACGCGGCCACGACGGCGTCGACGGCCTCCGGGGCCGGGCCCATCAGCGAGCGCGGCGCGAACATCCGGGTCCACGCCACCGGGGAGGGCGCCCCGGTCTCGGTCATCACGGTCACCACGGCCTCTCCGATCCCGGCGGAGGTGAGCACCTGCTCCAGGTCGTACCCGGACTTCGGGAAGGTCTTCACGGTCGCGGTCAGGGCCTTCTGATCCTCCGGGGTGAAGGCGCGCAGCGCGTGCTGCACCCGGTTGGCCAGCTGCCCCAGTACCTCGGACGGCAGGTCCTTGGGGGTCTGGGTGATGAAGAAGATGCCCACGCCCTTGGAGCGGATCAGCCGCACGGTCTGGGTGATGGACTCCTTGAAGGCCTTGGAGGCACCGGTGAACAGCAGGTGCGCCTCGTCGAGGAAGAACACCAGCTTGGGCTTGTCCGCGTCCCCGACCTCGGGCAGGTCCTGGAAGAGGTCCGCGAGCAGCCACATGAGGAAGGTGGAGAACAGCTGCGGCTTGGACTGCAGCGTGGACAGCTCCAGCACGGAGATGACCCCGCGCCCGTCCTCGGCGGTGCGCAGGAACTCGGCGGCGTCGAACTCCGGCTCCCCGAAGAACTGGTCCATGCCCTCGGCTTCCAGCCCCACGATCTCGCGCAGGATCACCCCGGCGGTGGCCTTGGACAGCCCGCCCAGCTGCGCCAGGGCCTCCTTGCCCTCGGCGCTGGTCAGGTGCTGGATGACGGCGCGCAGGTCCTCGAGGTTGTACAGCTCCAGGCCCTGCTGGTCCGCCCAGTGGAAGATCAGCTGCAGGCTGGACTCCTGGGTGGCGTTCAGGTCCATGACCCGGGAGAGCAGGAGGGGCCCGAAGGACTGGATGGTCGCGCGGATGGGCACGCCCTTCCCGTCCCCGCCGAGGGAGCAGAACTCGGTGGGGAAGGACGACGCCGTCCACTCCTGACCCAGGGCGGCCGTGCGCGCGGAGAGCTTCTCGTTGGGCTGGCCGGGGGCGGCCAGACCGGAGAGGTCCCCCTTGACGTCCGCGAGGAACACCGGGACTCCGGCGTCGGAGAGCTGCTCGGCCATCAGCTGCAGGGTCTTGGTCTTGCCGGTGCCGGTGGCCCAGGCGATCAGACCGTGCCGGTTCATCATGGACAGAGGCAGGCCGACGACGGCCTCCGGGTGCGGCTGGCCCTCGCTCATCGCCGCGCCGAGGCGCAGGGTGGGGCCGTCGAATCGGTAGCCGCTGCTGATCTGGGCCAGCTGTTCCTCGTGTGTCATGGGGCCCACAGTACCCGGCGTCGGCCCCGGAACGTCCGGTGGATGCGCAGCATCGCCACAGGTGCATCCCAGGATGCGTCCCTACAGTGGAGAGCACCTCAAAGGTGCGAGTGATTGATGGGGAACGGCCCCGGTCCGATGCGGACCGGGGCCGTTCTTTGCCCAGACGACCTTCCCTGACCGACGTTCCACCGCCCGGGAAGGGGTGACGCCGCGAGTCCCCGCCCTCTGCGCCCGCGCGCGGGCTTGGTATCTTGAGGGCATCGACCCATCCACCGCCGGAGGCATCCCTTGTCCCTGAACGCCGAAGAGCGCAGGACCACCAGCGAGGAGCTGCGCGCCAACCTGCTCCTGTCCGACCTGTCCGAGACCGAGGTCCTGGACACCCTCGACCTCACCCCCAGCCAGCTGGAGCGGATCCTGGACGTCTCCCCCGAGGCCGACCCGGCCGACGTCTGGCTGGTGCGCGACTTCATCCTGCAGACCCTCGAAGGCCAGTCCCGCGAGCCGCGGCCCTTCACCGTGCTCACCGAGCAGGCCCGCACCGACGCGCAGCGCTGGTTCGGCCTGCACGAGGTCCCGCCGACGCCGCAGGCCAGCCCCGAGTAGGCCGCGCCGCAGGCCCACACCCCCTGCGAAACACCTGGTCAACACGCAGAGGGAACTCAGGGAAACCTCAGCATCGATCCGTACGGTAGGAACTACCTCAAAGGTGCGAGTGATTGATGGGGAACGGCCCCGGTCCGATGCGGACCGGGGCCGTTCTTCTTAACCACCCGCGCCCACTCCCGCAAGAACGGAGCCCCCATGACTCGCATCGCCGTCGCCGGCGCGTCCGGCGCCATCGGAACCCTCGTCCTGCGCGACGCCGCCCAGGCCGGGCTGGACACGGTCTCCCTGGACCGCGCCCACGGCATCGACCTGCTCACCGGAGAGGGGCTGGCCGCGGCCCTGGAGGGAGTCACGGCCGTCATCGACGTCTCCCAGGTCGCCCCGCCCGACCATGAGAACCCCACCGGCCCGATCCTGCGCGCCGCAGGCCACCTGCTCGAGGCCGCCCAGGCCGCCGGCGTCCGGCGTCTGGTCATGCTCTCCATCAACGGCGTGCAGGACGAGGGGCTGCAGCAGTTCCCCTTCTACGCCGCCCGCGCCGCCCAGGAGGAGCTGGTGGGCCGGTCCCCGGTGGAGCACCTGATCGTGCGCAGCGCCCAGTGGTTCGAGTTCGGCATGAATCCCGCGGCGGTCACCGAGGAGCAGGACCGGGTGCGAGCGCAGGACTGGGCGATCCAGCCGCTGGCCGCCGCCTCCGTCGCCAGCTTCCTGGTGGAGGCGGCCCAGGGCCAGCATGGCGCCGGCATGGTCACTCTGGCCGGCCCGGATCGGATGCGCCTGCCCGAGCTCACGGAGCGCACGCTGCGGGCCCGCGGAGACCGGCGGCCCGTGCACGCCGAGGATCCGGTCCTTCCGGGGCTGGGCGACGGCACCCTGCACGCGCCGTCCGACGCCCGCATCCTGGGGCCGGGGCTCGCGCAGTGGCTGGAAGGATGATCGCCAGAGACGCTTAGAGTCATATTGACAATAACCTCGCTTTCCGGCCGTCTCGCGGGTAGTGTCCTGGGCCATGACCACCACGCGCACCCGCACCGAGCGGCTCGACGAGCTGCCCCTGACCCGCAAGCACACCCGCCTGCTCACCGGCTCCGGCATCGGCTGGGCCCTGGACGCGATGGACGTCGGCCTGATCTCCTTCATCATGGCCGCGCTGACTGCCCAGTGGGGCCTGACCCCCACCGAGGCTTCCTGGCTGGGTTCCATCGGCTTCATCGGGATGGCCCTGGGCGCCACCCTGGGCGGGCTGCTCGCCGACCGCTTCGGGCGCCGCCAGATCTTCGCGACCACCCTGCTCGTCTACGGGCTGGCCACCGGCGCCTCCGCGCTGTCCACCGGTCTGGCGATGCTCATGGCGCTGCGCTTCCTGGTCGGGCTGGGCCTGGGCGCGGAGCTGCCGGTGGCCTCGACCCTGGTCTCCGAGTTCGCCCCGCGGCGGATCCGCGGCCGGATGGTCGTGCTGCTGGAGGCCTTCTGGGCGGTGGGCTGGCTGGCCGCGGCCTGCATCGGCGCCTTCGTGGTGGGCGCCTCCCCGGAGGGCTGGCGGTGGGCCCTGGCCTTGGGGTGCCTGCCCGCGGTCTACGCACTGATCGTGCGCCTGGGGCTGCCGGAATCCGTGCGCTTCCTGGAATCCCGGGGGCGGCACGAGGAGGCCGAGAGGGTGGTCCGCTCCTTCGAGGAGGCCGCGGAGCACTCCGGGAAGACCGGTGCCGCGGGTGCGGCCGACGGCGCGGGTGCGGCCGAGACCACGGGTCGGGCCGCCGCGGGTGCGGCGAGTGCGGCCGACGCCGGGACCCGAGCCGGGACCGCCGGTGCCGCGGATGCGGCGGGGGCCAGCGCGGGTGCGGCCGACGGCGCGGCGTCGCCCTCGGGGTCGGCGGCCGCCCGCACGACGTCGGACTCCGCCCCCGAGCCGAGCGGCGGCCTCGGAATCTGGTCCGCGCAGCTGCGGGGACGCACCGCGGCCCTGTGGACCGTGTGGTTCTGCATCAATCTGTCGTACTACGGGGCGTTCATCTGGATCCCGTCCCTGCTGCACGCGCAGGGCTTCACCCTGGTCAAGTCCTTCACCTTCACCCTGATCATCACGCTGGCCCAGCTGCCCGGCTACGCCACGGCGGCGTGGCTGATCGAGCGGTGGGGACGCCGGATCACGCTGGCCGTGTTCCTGGCGGGCTCCGCGGCGGCGGCGATCGGCTACGGGCTGTCCACCTCGGAGACGGCGATCATCGTGTGCGGCTGCCTGCTGTCCTTCTTCAACCTGGGAGCCTGGGGCGCGCTGTACGCGATCGGCCCGGAGCTGTACCCGACGACGGTGCGCGGGGCCGGAACGGGGGCCGCGGCCGGATTCGGTCGGATCGCCTCGATCATCGCGCCGCTGATCGTGCCGCCGCTGGTGGCCCTCGGCGGGCACGTGCTGCTGTTCGGGGTCTTCGCCGCGGCCTTCGCGGTGGCCGCCGCCGCGGCCTTCACCCTCCCGGAGCAGCGCGGGCGCGCCCTGACGGAGGGGTGAGTCGCGGCGGACCCAGACCCGGAGCGACGCCGCCCCGAACGCGAAAAGACCGGCCCCCGGTTCAGTGCTGCCACTGGCTCGGGGGCCGGTCTGCTCGGCGGAGGATGGGGGATTTGAACCCCCGAGGGCGTGAACCCAACACGCGTTCCAGGCGTGCGCCATAGGCCGCTAGGCGAATCCTCCAGGCGTCGCTTGCATCCATGCGGTCAGGGCCGCACGACATGCTCACGAAAGCGAACGGATACGAGCCTACACAACCGCTCCGGAGGCTGACAACCCAACTCAATCACGGGTGGCGCAGAACACCGACCCAGGGCGGGTCCGCGGTGTGACACCCGCGCGGGGCCTCCGCTAAGCTGGCACCAGCCCCTCGCGTGGCGTCATCGTGGAAAACTCCCCCAGGGCCGGAAGGCAGCAAGGGTATCTGCGCTCTGACGGGTGCGCGAGGGGTCTTCTCGTCTCCGCCGTCCCCCTCCACAGACCCGCGGACGCCGTTCGATCTGTCAGTCCCAGCCGTTAGTGTTGTTCGCGTGAGCACCGCACTGTACCGCCGTTACCGCCCGGAGACGTTCGCCGACGTCATCGGGCAAGAGCACGTCACCGAGCCCCTGATGACGGCGTTGCGGAACAACCGCGTCAACCACGCCTACCTCTTCTCCGGGCCGCGCGGCTGCGGCAAGACCACCTCCGCGCGCATCCTGGCCCGCTGCCTCAACTGCGCCGAGGGCCCCACCCCCACCCCGTGCGGGCACTGCGAGTCCTGCCGGGACCTCGCCCGGGACGGCGCGGGCTCGCTGGACGTCATCGAGATGGACGCCGCCTCCCACGGCGGCGTGGACCACGCCCGTGACCTGCGCGAACGCGCGACCTTCGCCCCCGTGCGGGACCGGTACAAGATCTTTATCATCGACGAGGCGCACATGGTCACCCGCGAGGGGTTCAACGCGCTGCTGAAGATCGTCGAGGAGCCGCCGGAGCACATCAAATTCGTCTTCGCGACCACCGAGCCGGCCAAGGTCCTCGGCACCATCCGCTCCCGCACCCACCACTACCCCTTCCGCCTGGTCCCCCCGGAGACCCTGCGCACCTATCTGGCGCACCTGTGCGAGCAGGAGGGCATCGCCGTCGAGCAGGGGGTGCTGCCGCTGGTGGTGCGCGCCGGAGGAGGGTCCGTGCGGGATTCGCTGTCCGTGCTGGATCAGCTGATGGGCGGCTCCGGGTCGGAGGGCATCACCTACGACCTCGCCGTCGCCCTGCTGGGCTTCACCCACGCCGAGCTGCTGGACGGGGTGGTGGACGCCTTCGCCGCGGGGGACGCTCCGGCCGTCTTCCAGGCCGTGGACCGGGTGATCAGCACCGGGCAGGATCCGCGCCGGTTCGTGGAGGATCTGCTGGAGCGGTTCCGGGACCTCATCATCGTCCGGGCCGCTCCCGACGCCGCGGCCTCGATCCTGCACGGGCTCTCCGAGGACCAGGTGGATCGGATGCGCGGGCAGGCCCAGCAGCTGGGGGCCGCGGAGCTGTCCCGGGCCGCGGACATCACCAACGCCGCCCTGACCGAGATGACCGGGGCCACCACCCCTCAGCTGCACCTGGAGCTGCTGTGCGCCCGGATCCTGCTGCCGACCGCGGATGATTCCACCCGCGGGGTCGGGGCCCGGGTGGATCGGCTGGAGCGGCGGATCAACCTGGGCACGGTCGGCGCGGTGGCGGCCCCGCTGCGCCAGGATCCGGCCGCCCTGACCACCCCGGAGACCCCCGCCGAGCACGCGGCCGCCCAGGCGGCGGGCACCGAGGAGGGGCCCGAGCGCTCCGACGGCTCAGCGGCTGAGGGTATGGCGGCGGCCCCGGACGGTCGCGAGGCCGCGCTGGCGATGGCCCGGCGGAACCGTCCCGTCCCGCCGGGGCAGCAGACCGGGGACGAGGACGCCGGAGCCGATGCCGTCGATTCCCGCCGGGTCGAGGCCGGCAGGACGGGGAACGACGCCGCCGGGAACGACGCCGCCGAACCCTCCGGCGCCCCATCGCCTGCGGCCGACCAGCACCCGGAGGCCCCCGAACGGGAGACCTCGGCATCGCACATGGCGGAGGACGCCGGACAATACCAGCCGCAGCCCACGGCCCCGGCCGACGCCGGCCAGGTCACCATGATCCAGCGCTCCTGGGCCGATGTGGTGGCCGCCGTCGGCAGCCGCTCCAAGGTGGGCCAGGCGACCTTCCGGGAATGCCAGCCCTCCCGCTTCGAGGACGGCGTCCTGTACGTCTCCTCCCGCGGGCCAGGGATCCAGTCCCGGGTGCAGCGCTACGCCGGTGCCCTGTCCGAGGCGCTGCAGGAGGTCCTGGGGATCTCCTGCCAGGTGGCCGTGGACGGCGGCCCCGGGCCCTCCGACGGCGGCGGGCGCGGCCCGCAGGGGCCGTCCGGGCCTGGCGGGCCCGGTGGATCTGGAGGGCCCGGTGCGCCCGGTGGATCCGGTAGGGGACCGGGCGGCCCCGCGTCGTCGTCGCCCGCTCGCGGACAGAGCGAACAGGACGGACAGCGCGGACACGGCGGGGCCTCCTTCGCGGGTGCCCCCGGCCGCGGACCGGAGCGCTCCGGCCACGCCGCGTCCACCGCGCGCGCGGAGGAGCCGGAGTGGCCGGATGAGGATCAGTGGGAGCGGGCTGCCCAGCAGGCCCTCCGGGAGCGCCCCGCCGCGTCCTCCGCGGGTCGGGCACCCGATGAGTCGGGGCGCCCGCGCGTCACCCCGGATCTGCCCCAGGGCCCGCGGGCCGAGGAGGAGGCCTGGCGTCGTCACGGGGAACCGGCCGAGGGCGGGGCCCCTGCCTGGTCCGAGGATGCCGAGGGCGAGGACTTCGGCAGCTGGGAGGTCGCCGCGATCCCCGGTGACGGTCCCGAGCAGGCCGAGGCTACTCAGGACACCGCTTCGCAGCGTTCGGCTCCGGAGGTCGCGGAGGGGCAGCGTCCCGCGCGTCCCGCCCCGGTGCCCTCCCAGGGCTCGCCCGATCCGCGCACCCCGCCCACCGGCAGCCTGAGCGTGGTCCCCTCTCCGCAGGAGCCCGGTGAGGCCCCCGCGGATTCCGGCGACCCCGGACAGCACCCCGCGCCGGATGCGACGGTCGATCCCACCCAGGAAGCCGCGCCCGACCACGCCCCGACGAACCACGCTGCTCCGACTTCCGACGCCCACCCGGCCGACCCCGGCGCGTCGTCCCCCGGGGCTTCGTCGAGCGGATCTGAGACGGAAGAGGCCGGGCCGGCACACGACTGGTCTGTGGCCGCCCGACGCGCCGGCGCCCCGGGCGAACCGGTGGACGGGCGCCGCAGCGGCTGGGGGTACGCCGGGCCCGATGACGGCTCCGCACGGCACCCGTCCCAGTGGGGCGAGCGCGCCCCGCACCTGGTCGAGATCCCCGGCGGCGCGGGCGCACCCGGCGGCGGGGCCTCCTCCCGCCATCTGCGCGCCGTCCCCGACGACGCCGCCTCCAGCGCCCCCTCCAGCAGCCCGGCCGACGGGCAGGCGCCCCCGGACACTGGTCCCGCCGGCCCGGAGGGGCACGCGCCGTCGACTCCGCCCACCGAACCCGCCGGGCCCGCCCGGGATCAGCCGCACCGGTCCTTCCGGGAGCGCCACGCCGCGGCCATCGCCGCCGGGGCTCGCTCCCACGGGGGCCCCGGCGTCGACTCGCAGGCCCCGGAGCCGCCCGAGGACTGGGAGGACTTCGCCCCGACCCCGGAGGATGAGGACCTGGAGGACTCGGCGATGTACGGTCAGGCGGCGGTCGAGACCCTGCTCGGCGGCCGGGTGATCGAGGAGCGGCCCCACCAGGCGCGCTGATCCCGACCGCCACCCACCAACCACCGCACCGGAGCGCTGAATCCGGTGCCCCCGCGAGAATGAGGAGCCGTGTACCAAGGCGCAGTCCAGGATCTGATCGATGAGCTCGGCCGTCTGCCGGGGGTGGGCCCGAAGTCCGCCCAGCGCATCGCCTTCCACATCCTCAACTCCCCGGCCGAGGAGATGGAGAAGCTCTCCGCGGCCATCACCACCGTGAAGCGGAAGGTCTCCTTCTGCGAGATCTGCGGCAACATCTCCGAGACCCCCAAGTGCTCGATCTGCCGCGACGCCCGCCGGGACACCTCCCTGATCTGCGTGGTCGAGGAGCCGAAGGACGTCTCCGCGATCGAGCGCACCGGCAGCTTCGACGGCCGGTACCACGTGCTCGGCGGCTCCATCAATCCGATGCAGGGCATCGGCCCGGAGCAGCTGCGCATCCGCCAGCTCGTCACCCGCCTGGCCGACGAGAACGTCCAGGAGATCATCCTGGCGATGGACCCCAACCTGGAGGGCGAGGCCACCGCGACCTACCTCTCCCGTCTGCTCAACCCCATCGGCGTCACGGTCTCCCGCTTGGCCTCCGGGCTGCCCGTGGGCGGGGACCTGGAGTACGCGGATGAGATCACATTGGGCCGGGCCCTGGAGGGCCGTCGCATCCTCACCGCCGGGATGCGCCGGGCCGCGGAGGAGGCGCGGCTGGCCGACGAGGAGGACGCCGAGGACTTCGCCGCGAACCCCGAAGCCTCGGACCACAACACCGACGACGACGGCTCAGAAAGCTCTGGGAGCTCCGAGGAGCCCGGTGAGGGCGAACCCGAACGGGGCGGTGCGGGCTCGGAGGCCTCCCCCGAGGTGCCCGCGCGCCGCTACCCGACGCCCCGGCGCGGCGAGCGCTTCGCCAATCCCTGGGCGGACTGAGGAGCCTCGAGCGGGCAGCGGGGCGCACGGAATGCCCGGCGCCCCGGCCCGGGGCGTCGGGCGCTCACCGCTTCCTGGTCCAGTAGCCCTTCGCGTGCATCGAGCGCTTGTCCAGCCCCCACTGCTCCAGTAGGAGCCGACGCACCGGGCGCAGGGCGGCGCTCTCCCCGGCAAGCCACGCGAACGCGGGGCCCTCGGGAACGGGCATCCGCTCCACGACCTCCAGGGCCGTGCGACCGGCCAGCACCTCCGCCCGGTCCGGCACCCCTGTGTTCGCCCGCGCGTCGGCCTCCGGGCTCGCTCCTCGGCTCGCCGCCCCGTCCCCGTCCCCAGGTCGGCCGTCCGCAGACTCCCCGTCCGCAGACTGGCCGTCCGGACCGTCCTCGCCCGGCACCAGCCACGTCAGGCGCACCCCGGCGGGGGCTGAGAGGTCCTGGACGGAGTCCGGGCCGGGCACCTCGAGGATCACCCGCCCGACGGCGTCGGCGGGCAGCTGCTCCAGCCAGCGAGCGATGCCGGGCAGGCCCGTCTCATCCCCCACCATGAGCAAGAAGCGCCCCGGCTCCGGGGCCTCGCGGCCGCTCTTGGGTCCCAGCAGGTGCACCGGATCCCCCGGGGCGAGCGCCTGCGCCCACCGGCTGCCGGGGCCCTGACCGTGGGCCACCACGGCGATCTCCACCGTCCCGAGCCCGGGATCCACCCGGCGCACCGTGTACTTGCGGGTCAGCGGGGCGGGCTTGGCCCAGCGCGGCTTGCCGCCGGTGAGGTCGGGCTCGGGCACCCGGCCGGTCTCCGGATCCGGCAGCACCACGCGCACGGTCTCCCCCACCGCGTGCCGGGTGGGGAATCCGGGCAGGCCCTCCACCACCACCCGCGTCATCGTGGGGCTGAGCCGCTCGACGACGCGCGCCCGGCCCACGCGATAGCGCGGGGCCCGCTCCTGCCGCCCCGTCTCCTGCGTGCCCTGCTTCCGGTGGTCCCGTCCGCCCATGCGCGATGCCGTCCTCTTTCCGCTTCCTGCGCCGCAGTCATGCCATCCGCCGCGGTCCGCATCGTGGGACACCGGATGCGAAGCGGCGTCCTCCTGTGCGGGAGGATACCCTGGGACGGGCGGCCACGCGCCCCACCACCCGCCCTGCCCCGCCCCGGGGGCGCCGGGCCAGCAGGACGAGAACGAGGACGGGAGCACCCATGAGTCTGATCGTGCAGAAGTTCGGCGGGTCCTCCGTGGCCGATGCCGAGGGCGTCAAGCGCGTCGCCCGGCGCATCGGGGACACGAGGGCCGCCGGGGACGACGTCGTCGTGGTGGTCTCCGCGATGGGCGACACCACGGACGATCTGCTGGATCTTGCCTACGAGGTCTCCTCCTTCCGGGGGCCCAGCCGCGAGCTAGACATGCTGCTGACCGCCGGGGAGCGGATCTCCATGGCTGTGCTGGCCATGGCCGTGCGGGAGCTGGGCATCCCCGCGCAGTCCTTCACCGGCTCCCAGGCCGGGATGATCACCGACGGCATCCACGGCGCGGCCCGCCTGGTGGAGGTCAACCCGGATCGGATCCGGGAGTCCGTGCAGGCCGGTAACGTCGCGATCGTCGCCGGCTTCCAGGGCATGAACCGGCAGACCCGGGACATCACGACCCTGGGCCGGGGCGGTTCGGACACGACGGCGGTGGCCCTGGCCGCGGCCCTGGACGCGGACGTGTGCGAGATCTACTCGGACGTGGACGGGGTGTTCACCGCGGATCCGCGGATCGTGCCCACCGCGCACAAGCTGGACGAGGTCTCCAGCGAGGAGATGCTGGAGCTGGCCGCCAACGGGGCGAAGATCCTGCACCTGCGCAGCGTGGAGTACGCCCGGCGCTTCGGGCTGAAGCTCCACGTCCGCTCGTCCTTCAGTACCCTGGAGGGGACCTGGGTGATCCCGAGCCCCACCGACGCCGACTCCCGTGACCTGACGAAGGAGATCCCCTTGGAACAGCCCCTCATCTCCGGTGTGGCCCACGACCGCTCGCAGGCGAAGGTCACGATCGTCGGCGTCCCTGACGTGCCCGGCTACGCCGCGAAGATCTTCGGCAGCCTCAACGACGCCGAGGTCAACCTGGACATGATCGTGCAGAACGTGTCCACCAAGTCCGCCAAGCGCACGGACATCTCCGTGACCCTGCCGCAGGATCAGGGGGACACGGCCCTGCAGGTGCTGCGTCGCGTCCAGGAGGAGGTGGGCTTCGAGGACGTGCAGTACGACGACCGGATCGGCAAGCTCTCCCTGGTGGGTGCGGGCATGAAGTCCAACCCGGGGGTCTCCTTCCAGTTCTTCAAGGCCCTGTCCAACGCCGGGGTGAACATCGACATGATCTCCACCTCGGAGATCCGCATCTCCGTGATCACCCGCCTGGATCTGCTCGACGACGCCGTGCGCGCGGTGCACAGCGCCTTCGACCTGGACCGGGAGGGCGAGGCCACCGTCTACGGCGGCACCGGCCGCTGAGGATGCGCCTGCTCGACGCCGCCCGGTGGCGCGCGCTGGCCGCGGAGCACGGACAGCGTGCGGATCGGCACGGGCAGCCCTTCGTAGATCGTCGCAGCCGGGGCGAGAAGCACCCGGTGGAGGACTTCCTGTTCACCTACTACACCCTGTCCCCCGGGCAGCTGCGCCGCTGGCATCCCGGGGCCGGGGTGATCCTGCTGGACGCCGCCGAGCGTCGAGACTGGAAGCACTACCGGCCCGCCGTCGAGGACGAGCTGCGCGCCGCCGGGCTGGAGACCGATGCCGCCCGGGACATCGCCGCGGCCGGCACCGCGGTGACCGTGGACGTCGAGGGATTCCTGTCCCAGCGGCAGCGCACGGTGGAGTTCGTCCGGGATCTGCTCTCCCGCACGCTGGCGAAGCCGGGATCCTTCGGGTGCTTCGGGCTGCACGAGTGGGCGATGGCCTACCGCTCCGAGGTCAACGGGCATCGGCACGAGTACCTGGACCTGCGGCTGGGCGCGGCGGGCACGGATGAGGTGGTGGAGGGGCATCGGATCACGTGCACGCACTTCGACGCCTTCCGCTTCTTCCAGCCGCAGGCCGTCCCGCTGAACACGATCCAGCCCTCCCGTCGGACGCAGCGGGAGATGGAGCAGCTCGGGTGCCTGCACGCGAACATGGACGTGTACAAGTGGGCGTACAAGCTGCTGCCCCTGGTGGATTCGGATCTGCTGCTGGAGGCCTTCGAGCTGTCGCGGGAGATCCGGGAGATGGACATGCGCGCGGCCCCCTACGACCTGGCGGATTGGGGATACGCGCCGATCCGCATCGAGACCGCGGAGGGCAAGCGGGAGTACGCGCGGCTGCAGCGGGCCTTCGCGGAGCGCTCCCAGCACCTGCGGGAGCGCCTCACCTCTCTCCTCCGCACAACGGGAGATCCTTCCCATATCGGGACCGCACACGTCCCGGAATGAGAGGGATCTCCCGTTTTGCGGGGGTGGGTTCAGCGACGGTGTCGGGAGAGCAGCAGCCAGCCGATCAGCCCGGCGGGGGCGGCGAACAGCACGGTGGAGATCGCCACCGTCACGGAGGTGTCGGCTTCGCCGGCCTCCAGGACGTGGCGAGACCACTCGGGATCGAACATCGCGCCCACGGCAGCGCCGCAGTTGAACAGGAAGTGCAGCAGGATCACCGCGCCGGTGCTGCGTGCGGGTTCGCAGCCATACCGCGCCGAGCAGCAGGCCCAGCAGAGCCGCGTAGACCACCTGCCCGAGCACGGGCACCAGGGCGCCGGGGTTGTGGATGAGGTTGAGCAGGTGGGCCAACCCGAAGATCACCGCGGGCAGGGCGACGACGCCGCGCGGACCCATCCTGCCGGTGGCCAGCAGCGCCCCGGCCAGCATCGCGAGGACCCCGGCGCGGAAGAACAGCTCCTCGACGGCGGCGGTGCCCAGCTGCCCGAGAACTGTGTCGAGGGCCGCCAGCGGCGGGGCGGAGAATCCCCCCGCCCTGGGCGGTCCAGGACAGGGCGCTCAGGACCAGGACGAGCGCGCCGGCGGCCGGCATGTACCAGCCGAGCAGCAGCCCGCGCCCCATCCGCCCTGGGCGCAGGGCCTGCGGGAGGAGCCCGAGGGCCCGGAGCAGGACCACGGCGGTGGTCAGGGGGATCAGGGTGCCGATGGGGTCCGCCCAGGTGCCCAGCGGCAGGGCCGCGGCGGCCAGGCCCGCCAGCCATAGGCTCACTCCGAAGCCGGCGACCAGCAGCAGCACGGCGGGCAGGGGGCGGCATCGCGCGGTCGCGAAGGGGAGATCGGTCACGGGTCTTCCTCTCAGGGATCGGACAAAAGCGCGAATGATTATCATGTGCAATCCTGGGGAGAACCTGGGACTCCCGCCCCCTTCCGCAAAACTGGAGATCCTTCCCATCTCGGGACCGCACACGCCCCGGAAGGAGAGGGATCTCCCGTTGTGCGGTGAGGAGGAGGGGTGGGGTGAGGCATGGCTATCCTGAACGGGTGACCTCCTCACCGCCCATCGTCGACGACGCCGCCCCCGCGAGCGCCCCGGGGCGGCTGCGCAGCCTGCACCTGTGGTTCCCGCTGGCGCTGCTCGCGGTCATCCTCATCTGCGCGGTGGCCAGCCTCATGGTCGGCGGCCGAGCCAATACGATCGCCCAGGCTTGGGAGCGCATCCCGGACGCCCTGACCTACGCGGGGGACCCGCAGCGCGTGCCCGCCTCTCGCAGCGGCGACGAGCTCGTCGTCGTCATGGGGCTGCTGCGGCTGCCGCGCACCGTGCTGGCCCTGCTGGTCGGCGCGGCCCTGGGTGCGGCCGGCACGGTCATCCAGGGGCACACCCGCAACCCGCTGACGGACCCCGGGATCCTCGGGATCAACGCCGGGGCTGCCGCGGCCGTCGTGCTCTCCCTCGTGTTCGGCTGGACCGATTCGCCCACCGGGTACGTGTGGCCCGCGCTGATCGGCTGCGCGCTGGTCACCGCCGCGGTGTTCGCCCTGTCCTCCACGGGGTCCACGGCCGCCAACCCGCTGAGCATCGTGCTGGCCGGGGCCGCCCTGTCGGCGATCCTCATGGCCGTGGTCAATGCCCTGGTGCTCTCCGACGACGACGCCCTGGAGGGTCTGCGCCAGTGGGCCACCGGCTCGGTGGCCGGGCGGGATCTGGACGTGGCGTGGGTGGTGCTGCCGATCATCCTGGTGGGTCTCGTCCTGGCCTGCGCGCAGGGCTCGGCCCTGAATCTGCTGGCCCTCGGGGAGACCGTGGCCCGCTCGCTGGGGCTGGCCACCACCCGCTGGCGGGTCCTCGGCCTGCTCAGCGTGGCGCTGCTGGGCGGGGCGGCCACCGCGGCCGCCGGGCCCGTGGCCTTCGTGGGGCTGGCCGCCCCGCACATCGTGCGCGCCGTCGTCGGGCCGGACTACCGCCTGGTGGTGCCCTACGCGGCGCTGCTCGGCGCGGCCCTGGCCCTGGCGGTGGACGTGCTGGGGCGGATCATCGCCCGCCCCGGGGAGCTGCAGATGGGCATCGTCATGGCCCTGGTCGGCGTGCCGTTCTTCGTCATCCTGATCCGCCGGGGGAAGGTGCAGGCCCTGTGAGCGCGTCCCGCATCCCCCAGACTCACATCACCCAGCCCCGAACCGCCGGCTCCCGCGAGACCAGCACCGCCGACGCCGGGACCGCCCGCGCCGACCTGGGCCTCCGGGCCGTACGCCTCGGGCCGCTCTCCGCGGTGCTGCGCCCGCGGCGCATCGTCGTCGCCGTGGTCCTGATCCTGGTGACCGTGCTCGTGTTCGCCGCGAACCTGGGGCGCGGGGACTTCCCCATGAGCGTGCCGGACGTGCTGCGCACCCTCGCCGGGGGCGGGACCCGGCTGGAGGAGACCATCGTGTTCCGGTGGCGCCTGGGCCGGGCCGTGGTGGGCCTGGCGGTGGGCGCGGCCCTGGCCTTCTCCGGGGCGCTGACCCAGTCCGTGGCCCGCAACCCCCTGGCCAGCCCGGACGTCCTGGGCATCACCAACGGCGCCTCGGTGGCCGCGGTCTTCGTCATCACCGTCTCCGGCACGCACGGGCTGTTCGGCGACGCCGCGGTCTTCGGCCGGGATGTGCTCGGGGTGCCCGTGGTCGCGATCATCGGCTCCGTGCTGACCGCCGCCCTGGTGTGGTGGGTGGCCGGGAAGGACCGCGGCTCGATGCTGCGGCTGGTGCTGATCGGGGTGGGCGCGTCCATGTTCCTCAACGCGATCTCCACCTGGCTGATGGCCGGGACCACCCTGGATCAGGCCGCCGAGGCCCGGCTGTGGCTGACCGGTTCGCTGAACGGACGCGGCTGGGACCAGGCGTGGGCCCCGCTGATCTGCTCCCTGGCCGCCCTGGCCCTGGCCGGGGGGCTGGCCTTCCAGCTGGCGGGGCTCTCCCTCGGCCCGGAGATCGCCCACGGGCTGGGCCACCGCCTCCGGGTCGCGCAGGCGAGCCAGCTGCTGGTCGCCGTCGTGCTGGCCGCGGTGGCGGTCTCCGCGGCCGGGCCGATCCCCTTCGTCGCCTTCGTGGCCCCGCAGATCGCCCAGCGGATCACCGGGGCGGCCACCCCGCCGCTGTGGTGCTCGGCCCTGACCGGGATGCTGCTGGTCAGCGCGGCGGACCTCGTGGCCCGCACGGTGCTGCCGTGGGAGCTGCCCCTGGGCATCGTGACCGCCGTGTGCGGCGCCCCCGTGCTGATCTGGCTGGTGCTGAAGATGAACCGAAAGGCCTCCGCATGACCCCGTTCCGCGACCGCACCTCCCGCCGCGCGATCCCGCCGCAGACGCCGAGCATCGCCCCGGACCCGACGGCGGAGACCCCGGCGGGAGCCCCCGCCTCCCCGTCCGAGGCGCCCGCCGCCCGGATCACCGCGCGCGGGCTGACCGTGGGCTACGGGCAGGACCCGGTGCTGCGGGACCTGGACCTGCAGATCCCGGCGGACCGGGTGACCACCCTGATCGGCCCCAACGGCTGCGGGAAGTCCACCCTGCTGAAGTCCCTGTGCGACCTGCTGCCCTTCAGCGGCGAGGTCCTGCTGGAGGGGCGCAGCATCCGGGAGCTGAAGGGGGTGCGCCGGGCCCGGCGCCTGACCCTGCTGCCCCAGTCCCCCACCGCCCCGGAGGGGCTCACCGTGGCGGGGCTGGTCGCCCGCGGTCGGCACCCGTACCAGTCCTGGCTGGCGCAGTGGTCCGCCCGGGACGACGACGTCGTGCGCGACGCGCTGGAGGCCACCGGCCTGCTGGGCCTGGCGCACCGGCCCATCGCGGCGCTGTCCGGCGGGCAGCGCCAGCGGGTGTGGATCGCGATGGCCCTGGCCCAGGACACCCCCACCCTGCTGCTGGATGAGCCGACCACCTACCTGGATCTGGCCTACAGCATCGAGGTGCTCTCCCTGGTGCGCCGGCTGAGGCAGGAGCGCGGCAAGACGGTGGTCATGGTACTGCACGACCTCAACCTGGCGATCCGCCACTCGGATCACCTGGTGGCCCTGGCCGGCGGTGCGGTGGCCGCCCAAGGCTCCCCGGAGGAGATCATCACCCCGGAGCTGCTGGAGGAGGTCTTCGGGCTGAAGGCGCTGGTGGTGGCGGACCCGGTGACCGGCGGCCCGCTGGTGGTCCCGGCCTGAGCCGGTGCGAAGCTCCGGCACCGGGCCCCGACATCGGGCCCCGGCCCGGCGTCGGCGGGACGCGCTTCACATCCGGGTGAGGCTCTCCTAAGCTGATGGGGAGCCGGACGACGCCGACGGCCCCGCCGTCGCCCCTCCGGCCTGGAGCACACCCGCCCGTCCCCGACCCGAGGAGACCGCACCGTGACCCCGACCAAGACCCCGCTGCGCCGCCTGCTGGCGGCCCTGATCTTCGCCCTGTGCGGCGTCTTCGCGCTCAGCGCCTGCGGCTCCGGCGACGGCAGCTCCGAGGACTCCTCGGATTCCGCCAGCGCCTCGGCCTCCTCCGGGGACTGGCCGCGCACCATCAAGGACGACAACGGCGATGAGGTGACCATCGACTCCCAGCCGAAGAGCATCGTCTCCACCTCCGTGACCCTGACCGGCCCCCTGCTGGCCGCAGACGCCCCGGTCAAGGCCACCGGCATCACCCAGGCCAACACCCCCGTCTCGGATGACAAGGGCTTCTTCACCCAGTGGGGCGACGTCGCCGAGCAGCGCGGCGTCAAGGCGCTGAGCGGCATCACCACCAAGCCGGAGGAGGTCGCGGCGGAGAACCCGGACCTGATCATCGTGTCCAAGACCGGCCAGGACTCCGCGATGGAGCAGCTGGACCAGCTCAAGGAGATCGGCGCCCCGGTGTTCGTGGTGGACTACGCGGACAAAGACTGGCAGGACGTGACCGAGAAGCTCGGTGAGGTGACCGGCCACGAGCAGCAGGCCGAGGACGTCGTGAAGAAGTACGAGGACAAGCTCGCCGAGGTCAAGGACGCCATCGAGCTGCCCGAGCAGCCCACCACGGCCCTGAACTACAACCCCAGCCGCGACGGCTCCGGCTCCAAGGCCAACATCTGGACCGACAAGTCCGCCCAGGGCCGGATGCTCAAGGAACTCGGCTTCGAGCTGACCACCGTGCCCGATGACGCCAAGTCCGGCAGCTCCCAGATGGGCGGCCAGCGCGAGGACATCGTGCCGGTGGACAGCGAGAACCTCTCCAAGGCCATCACCGGCAAGACCGCGGTGATCTTCAACGCCGACGAGAAGAAGGTCCAGGCCTTCGAGAAGGACCAGCTCGTCGCCGACACGGACGCCGTGAAGGACAGCCGCGTCTACGCGATGGGTCTGGACTCCTTCCGCCTGGACTACTACTCCGCGGGCAACGTCCTGGACGTCATCGAGAAGGAGTTCGGCAAGTAGCCGACGCCGCGGGATCCGCGAGCCCCCGCCGGGTGCGGACCTGCGCACCGCCTCGGGCCCCTCTCCCGGTGGGAGAGGGGCCCGAGCCCATATCCCCGAAGGCCGGCGCGGGCCAGGTGCCCGCGTTCGGCCGCCATCGCCTCGAACCACGGAGGAGAACCACCCCATGAGCCTCTCGCGCCGCTCACTCATCGCCTCCGGAGCCGCCGGCCTCGCGGGCCTGGCCTTGTCCGCCTGCGGGCGCACGGGCGGGCAGGCCGGGCCCAGCGCCGGATCCTCGGAGGGCCCCGAGTCCCCGTCCGCCTCCGCCTCCTCGGCCAGCCAGGCCCCCGGCGTCGCCCTGCAGGACATCAGCACGGTCCCGCACCTGTTCTTCCACTCCCTGGTGGCCGATCCCCAGCGGGCCTTCGACGGCGATGACCAGCAGGCCGGGTACCTGGACTACATGGTCACCATCCCGGAGTTCCGGAAGATCATCGCCGAGCTGCACCGACGCGACTTCCAGCTGGTGACCCCGCACCAGCTGCTGCGCGCCGAGGCCGACGGCCGGGTCACGACGCTGCACCCGGAGATCACCCGCGGGAAGAAGCCGCTGATCCTGTCCTTCGACGACCTCTCCTACTACGAGTACATGGACGGGGACGGGTTCGCGCAGAACGTCACGCTGCACGACGGGGAGCTGACCTGCACGTACACCGACGCCGCGGGGAAGACCACCACCGGGGAGTACGACTACGTGCCGATCCTGGAGCGCTTCGTGGCCGAGCACCCGGAGTTCTCCCACGCCGGGGCGAAGGGCACCGTGGCCCTGACCGGGTACAACGGGATCCTGGGCTACCGCACCTCCGAGATCTCCTACGGCCAGGAGAACCGGAACATCCGCCGGGACCAGGAGACGGCCCGGACGGTCGCCCAGGCCATGAAGGACCGCGGCTGGGAGTTCGCCAGCCACTCCTGGGGGCACCTGAACTTCACCCAGGAGGGCGTGGCCAACCTGGAGGCGGACACGCGGAAGTGGAAGGCGGAGGTGGAGCCGCTGGTGGGCCCCACGGACCTGCTGATCTACCCGTTCGGCGCGGACATCGCCGGGGTCGAGCCGTACACGGACGCCAACCCCAAGGTCCGGATGCTCACCCAGCAGGGCTTCCACGCCTTCTTCAACGTGGACGCCTCCCAGGTGGCCTGGTGGCAGATCCAGCCGACCACGATCCGCGCCAACCGCATCAACGTGGACGGGATCTCCCTGAAGGCCGCCATCGACGGGGACAACGACGTGCTGCAGCACTTCTTCGATCCGCGGGCGGTGCTGGACCCGGCCCGCCCGGCGTCCATCGCCGGCTCCTGAGCGCCGGCGCCGTCGCGGTGGTGTACCGCACGCGACCCCCGGGTAGACTGATCCCGCAAGCTCGCGGAGCGTGCGGCGGCCGCGCCCGGCCGACGCGCGTGAGACGGCACCTTCCGCTCCCCTTCCGCGCGCCCACACCGTCCGCCTCGCGTACAGGAGCCCCGATGCCCCGCATCATCGTCGACGTCATGCCCAAGCCCGAGATCCTGGACCCCCAGGGCAAGGCGATCGCCCGGGAGCTGCCCCAGATCGGCCTGGACGGCTTCACTGCCGTGCGCCAGGGCAAGCGCTTCGAGCTGAGCGTGGAGGGCGAGGTCACCGAGGCCCGCCTGGCCGAGGCCCGCAAGGCCGGTGAGGAGCTGCTGTCCAACCCGGTGATCGAGGACGTTGTGGCCGTGACCGTGGTGGAGGACTGAGCGCGATGACCGTGGAGACCCCCCTCGTCGCGGACCTGCACCAGGACGCCCCGGACGCCGCGCTGGCCGCGGTGCGCGTCGGCGTCGCCACCTTCCCCGGGACCCTGGACGAGCGCGACGCCGCCCGCGCCGTGCGCCTGGCCGGCGGCACCCCCGTGCCCCTGTGGTTCAAGGACTCGGACCTGCAGGGGGTGGACGCCGTGATCATCCCCGGCGGCTTCTCCTACGGGGACTACCTGCGCGCCGGGGCCATCGCCGCGAAGGCCCCCATGATGGCCTCCGTGGCCGACGCCGCCCGCTCCGAGCACGCCCTTCCGGTGCTGGGCATCTGCAACGGCTTCCAGGTGCTCACCGAGACGCACCTGCTGCCCGGCTCCATGATCAAGAACGACCACCTGAAGTTCATCTGCCGGGACCAGCGCCTGCGCGTGGAGACCACCGCGACCCCGTGGCTGGCGGAGCTTCAGCGCGGCGAGGAGATCGTGGTGCCGCTGAAGAACCAGGACGGGCAGTACGTGTGCGATGCGAAGACCCTGGAGAAGCTGGAGGCCGAGGACCTGGTGGCCTTCCGCTACCTGGGCGGCAACCCCAACGGCTCCCGCAACGACATCGCGGGGGTGCGCAACGAGCGCGGCAACGTCGTCGGGCTCATGCCGCACCCGGAGCACGCCGTGGAGGGCGGCTTCGGCCCCTGCTCCTCCGGGCGCGAGGCCGTGGCCATGCGCTGGGGCACGGACGGGCTGCGGATCTTCTCCTCCCTCCTGCGCCAGCTCGTGAACGCCTGAGCCCCACCCACCACGACGACGTCGCCCACCCCCCTCTCCGAAGGAAGCTCCGCACCCCATGACCGAGCAGCAGTTCAACCTGGACACCGTCGAGCACGCCGCACAGACCCCCGATGAGGAGCTGCCCTGGGCGGAGCTGGGCCTGAAGGAGGACGAGTTCCGCCAGATCGTGCGGCTGCTGGGCCGGCGCCCCACCGCCGCGGAGCTGGCCATGTACTCCGTGATGTGGTCCGAGCACTGCTCCTACAAGTCCTCCAAGGTGCACCTGAAGCAGTTCGGGCAGAAGGTCACCGAGGAGATGAAGAGGGACCTGATGGTGGGCATCGGGGAGAACGCCGGGGTCACCGACATCGGCGGCGGCTGGGCCGTGACCTTCAAGATCGAATCCCACAACCACCCCTCCTACGTGGAGCCGTACCAGGGGGCCGCCACCGGGGTCGGCGGGATCGTGCGCGACATCATCTCGATGGGCGCCCGGCCCGTGGCGGTCATGGACCCGCTGCGCTTCGGGGACATCGACCACCCGGACACCGCGCGCGTGGTGCACGGGGTGGTGGCCGGCGTCGGCGGGTACGGCAACTCCCTGGGCCTGCCGAACATCGGCGGGGAGGTGGAGTTCGACCCCTGCTACCAGGACAACCCCCTGGTCAACGCCCTGGCCGTGGGCGTGATGCGCCACGAGGACATCCGCCTGGCCAACGCCTCCGGGGTGGGCAACCGGGTGATCCTGTTCGGCGCGCGCACCGGCGGGGACGGCATCGGCGGGGCCTCCGTGCTGGCCTCGGAGTCCTTCGACGACGCCAAGCCCTCCAAGCGCCCCGCCGTGCAGGTGGGAGACCCCTTCGCGGAGAAGGTGCTCATCGAGTGCTGCCTGGAGCTGTTCAAGGAGTCCGTGGTGGAGGGCATCCAGGATCTCGGTGCCGCCGGGATCTCCTGCGCCACGTCCGAGCTGGCCTCCAACGGCGAGGGCGGGATGCACGTGGATCTGACCAAGGTGCTGCTGCGCGACCCGACCCTGACCCCCGGGGAGATCCTCATGTCCGAGTCCCAGGAGCGGATGATGGCCGTGGTGACCCCGCAGAACCTGGGCCGCTTCGAGCAGATCATGGACAAGTGGGACGTGGAGTACTCCGTGCTCGGAGAGGTCAACGACTCCGGGCACCTGACCATCGAGTGGGGCGGGGAGATCATCGTGGACGTGGATCCGCGCACCGTCGGCCACGACGGCCCCACCTACGAGCGTCCCCTGGCCCGCCCGGACTGGCAGGACGCGGTGGTCGCAGATCGCTTCGCCGGCTCCGCCGCGGACGCGGACCGGCCCTCCGGGGCGGACCTGGGCCCGGCGATCGTCGAGCTGATGTCCTCCCCGAACCTGTGCTCCAAGGCCTGGGTGACCGACCAGTACGACCGCTACGTGCAGGGCAACACGGCCATGTCCCAGCCGGACGACGCCGGGGTGATCCGGGTGGATGAGCAGACCGGGCTGGGCGTGGCCCTGTCCACGGACGCGACCCCCCGCTACGCATACCTGGACCCCTACGAGGGGGCGAAGGCGGCCCTGGCCGAGGCCTACCGCAACGTGTCCACCGGCGGCGCCCGGCCCGTGGCGGTCTCCGACTGCCTGAACTTCGGCTCCCCGGAGGACCCGGCGATCATGTGGCAGTTCGCCGAGGCCGTGCGGGGTCTGGCCGACGGCTGCCTGGAGCTGGGCGTGCCGGTGACCGGCGGCAACGTCTCCCTGTACAACCAGACCGGCGGGCGGGCGATCAACCCGACCCCGGTGGTCGCGATGATGGGCGTCATGGACGACGTCGCCCGCCGCACCCCCTCCGGGTGGGAGGCGGACCAGGATGGGCAGGCGATCTACCTGCTGGGCACCACCGCCGAGGAGCTGGACGGCTCCGAGTGGGCCCGGCTGCGCGGGCACCTGGGCGGGGTGCCGCCGCGGGTGGACCTGGCCCGGGAGAAGCTGCTCGGGGACATCCTGGTGAACATGAGCCGGGACGGGATGATCGACTCCGCCCACGACGTCGCCGCCGGCGGGCTGGCCGCGACCCTGGCGGAGGCGTGCCTGCGCTTCGGCGTCGGGGCCCGGATCGGCCTGGGCGAGGTGGCCGAGCGGGACGGGGTGGATGAGTTCACCCTGCTGTTCTCCGAATCTCAGGGGCGGGTGGTGTGCGCGGTGCCGCGCACCGAGGAGGTGCGCTTCAAGGACATGTGCACCGCCCGGGACTACCCCTTCGCGCGCATCGGCGTGGTGGACGCACAAGCCGGGGCCCTGGATCTGCAGGGCATCGCCTCGGTGGACCTGGACGAGCTGCGCGCGGGATGGGCCGGCACCCTGCCCGCCCGCTTCGCCTGAGCCGCACCGGGAGGGATGCGATGGCCGCACGGGCATCGTCCTGGACCGCGCTGGGGACGGTGCTGCTGCTGGGCGCCGGTCTGCTCACCGGGTGCGCTCAGCGCGCCCCGGAGGTGACCGGGGCGATCCTCGACCACTACCGGGCGCAGGGCGTGCGGGAGCTGCTCGGGGAGCCGGTGGAGGATCAGCGCTGCGGGCTGCCCGGGGACGGCTGCGAGCAGGCCTTCCAGCGCGGGCGGATCTTCTGTTCCCCGTCCAGCGGCGCCGCGCACCTGGTCGCCGGGCCGCTGCTGGACTGGGACACCGGCCACGGCGGCCCCGAGGGCGACTACGGGTGGCCCGCGGAATCCCTCGAGGCCGGGGCCCGCCAGCTGCGCACCGGTCACGCCGCCGACGGCGCCTCCTGGCTGCTGGTGCGCCGGGAGGGCTCGGGCGAAACGCCGGGGCGGAGCGCCGCGAGCGCCGCCACGCAGGAGCAGGACGCGGAGGAGTCCGACGACGGCGTCGTACCGGTCCGGACCAGCGGGGCGATCGGCGCGTACTGGCTGGCTCACCGGGAGCAGCTGGGCGCCCCGAGCTCGCGCACCCCGGAGGGCGAGCGCTGCGACGAGGCGCCGACGCCGGTGTGCCGGCAGAGCTTCGACCGGGCGGACCTGCTGTGGGACGCCGCCCACGGGGCCCAGCCGCTGCGCGGGGCGTTCCGCGGGCGCTACGAGGAGGCGATGGGCGCGGCCGAGGCCCCGGAGCGCACGCTGCCGGGCGGCGTCGTGCTGCAGAGCTTCCTGGCCGCGGACGGCACCCGGACCGTGCTGCGCTGAGGTGCCCGCGACGGCGTCGCCGTCGGCGCGCTGCACGGACGGGTGCAGGCCGATGAGCAGGGGTACCTCAGCGTGCTGCCGGAGCGGGGCCGGGAGGATCCCGCGCGGGCCCTGGACGCGGTGGCCGCCGTGCACGGGCTGGGCGAGGCCCGCGGGCCGGTGCAGCACGGGCCCGCCGGGGTGGTCTCCCGGGAGCACGCGGGTGGGGTCGCCGTGCTGAGCCCCGAGGGCACGGCCGTGGTGATGTCCGCGCCGGTGCTGCGGCAGTGGCTGCGCGGGCCCGCGCTGGTCGGGGCCCCGGTGGCCTCGGCCCGCGGGGAGGACGGCCGGATCCGCACCCGCTTCACCGCGATGACGCTGGCCCACCACCCGGAGCGGACGGGGCTGGTGATGGCCGAGGATCAGGCCCTGGGAGCCGGGGACGCCCTGGTGCTCGGGGATTCCCAGCTGCTGGACGGGGACCACGACGGCTCATGGGTGTCCCGCTCGATCCGCGCCCTGGGGTGGACCCCGCACTACCGGGCCCGCGGCGGGATCGGCGTGGTGGCGGACGGCTCGAAAGACCACTACGGCTCGTACCTGGACGGGGTGGCCGGCGGCCGGTGGGTGCTGCCCGCGGGGGACCCGGGGTTGGTGTACGTGCAGGGCTCCGGCAACGACGTCGGGGTGGCCCCGGAGCGGCTGCGGGAGGGGACCGCTCGGCTGCTGCGCACGCTGAAGGAGGCGTATCCGCAGTCGCGGATCGTGCTCAGCGGGGTGATCTCCAAGAAGGGCGCGACGGCGCGGGACCGGGTGGCCGATGCCCTGGAGCAGGTGGCCCGGGCGGAGGGCGTGGAGTTCGTGCCCCTGCGCGGGAAGATCACCGAGTGGCACGCGGAGGGGGACCTGGTGGACGGGAAGCACTTCTCCGCCCCCACCGGCCACGAGAAGATGGCCGCCGCCTACACCCCGCACCTGCGCGAGCGCCTGGCCCGCTGATCCTGGCCCGGCCTGCCGGATCGCGTTCGGGACCGGTTTGTCGATTCGGGACGGGATATTCCGGTCCCGAAGCGACGAACCCGTCCCGAAACGTCGTCGGGGGCGCGCCCGGCCCCGGCCCGGGTCAGGCGGCGGGGGCGGTGGAGGCGGTCACGGCGATGAACAGGGCCAGGGAGAGCAGCATCCCCACGGGCCCGGCCACCCCGGCGGCCCACACCCAGGCGCGCCGGTAGCCGCGGGCCAGGCCGATAGCCAGCAGCAGGAAGCCGATGAGCACCAGCGCCGCCCAGAGCACCTGGGAGGCCAGGGCGATCAGGGGCAGGGCGTACTCGCTGTACTGCCCGGCCTCGAAGGCCTCCTTCATGGTCGTGTAGGAGGATTCCAGCTGCACCCGCACCAGCACCACCGCCCCCAGCAGGGAGGCGAACACGGAGAAGATCACCCCGATCAGGCTCAGCGTCGCCCCGACGACGGCGGTGCGCCGCCCGCGCACGGGACGCTCCAGCGGCGCGCCCTCCGGGACGTATTCGGTGCCGGGGATCTCCGGCGCGGCGGGGCGGCGGGCAGAGCGTCGGCTGGTGCGGCGGGCCATGCGATCTCCTCCTCGGGAAGCGAGTGGGCTCCTGGTGCGTGCGGGGGCGCCTCCCAGGATCTCACGAGCCCCCGCCCGACGCCGCGCACCGCGCACCACCGGCGGCCCGGGGACCACCCCGGGGACGGCGTCGGCTCCGGTCCGGGCGGGGTGCTCGCGGATAGACTGGGCGGCGCAGCACCCCCACCCCAGCCGAGGAGAGCGATGAGCGTCCGGACCCACCAAGCACCCGCCCTCCCCCGGGCCGACGACGCCGAGCTGGTCCGCACCGGACTCACCGCCGAGCAGGTGGCCGCCCGCCGCGAGCGCGGCCTGACCAACACCCAGCCCACCACCACCTCCCGCAGCGTGTGGGCGATCATCCGCACCCACCTGCTCACCCTGTTCAACCTGATCCTCGGGCTGTGCGCGGCCGTCATCATCGCGCTGGGCCGGTGGCTGGACCTGCTGTTCTCCCTAGCGGCGCTGAGCAACATCGTCATCGGCTTCATCCAGGAGTTCTCCGCCAAGCGCAAGCTGGACCGGATCGCCCTGCTGCGTCGGGACCCGGCGCGGGTGGTGCGCGGCGGCGAGGTCGTCGAGGTGGCGCTGGAGGAGCTGGTGCTGGACGACGTCCTGGTGCTCACCCGGGGGGATCAGGTCCCGGCCGACGGCGAGGTTCTCACCGCGGACGGGCTGGACCTGGACGAGTCCCTGCTGACCGGGGAGAACGACCCGGTGACCAAGAGCCCCGGGGACACAGTGCTGTCCGGCTCCTCGGTGACCGGCGGGTCCGGGCGGGTGCGCCTGAGCGCCGTCGGCTCCCGCTCCCACGCCGCCTCCCTGGCGGCCGAGGCGCGCACCTTCCGACCGATCTTCTCCGAGCTGCGCGCCGGGATGCAGCAGGTGGTGCGGTGGCTGAGCTGGGCGCTGGTGCCGATCGTGGCGGTGGTGCTCAACGGGCAGATGCAGGCCGTGGGCGGGTGGCACGCGGCGTTCGCCACCGGGGCGTGGCGCGATGCCCTGGTGGTCGCGGTGTCCTCGGTGGCGTCGATGGTCCCGCAGGGGCTGGCGCTGATGACCACGATCGCCTTCGCGGTGGCCGCGGTGAAGCTGGCCCAGGACGAGGTGCTGATCCAGGAGCAGCCGGCCGTGGAGGTGCTGGCGCGGGTGGACACGGTGTGCTTCGACAAGACGGGCACCCTCACGGAGGGCGGGGTCTCCTTCGACGCCGTGCACCCCCTGGACCCCGCCGATGCGGGGAAGACCGAGACTCCCGCAGGCGCCGCGGCGGCCCTGGCGTGGTTCGGCGCGGACCCGCACGCCAACCCCACGGCGGCGGCCCTGGCCGAGGGCTTCCCGGAGGCGCCCGCGGAGGATCCGGAAGGTGTGCTGCCGTTCTCCTCCGCGCACCGCTTCTCCGGGGTGCAGCTGCCCGGGGCGGGGGCGTGGCTGCTGGGCGCCCCGGAGGCCCTGCTGGCCCCGTCGGCCCTGGCCGATCCGGACCGCTATGACGCCGCCCGAGCCCGGGCGCGGGAGCTTGCGGCGTCGGGGCTGCGCACCCTGGTGCTCTCCCGGGCGCAGGCCCTGGCCCGGGGGCGGGACGGGAAGCCCGGCCAGGAGCTGCCCGGTGACCAGGAGCCGGTGCTGCTGGTGACCTTCCGGGAGCAGGTGCGCACCGACGCCCGGGAGACCCTGGAGTTCTTCACCCAGCAGGGCATCGCCGCGAAGGTGATCTCCGGGGACAACCCGGCGACGGTCGCGGCGGCGGCCCGCCAGGCCGGGGTGGACCTGCAGGGGGAGGCCGTGGATGCCTCCGCCCTGCCGGAGGAGGGCCCGCAGCTGGCGGAGGCGGTGCGCGAGCACGCCGTGTTCGGGCGGGTCTCTCCCGCACAGAAGCGGAACATGGTGCGAGCCCTGCAGGAGGACGGGCACGTCGTCGCCATGACCGGGGACGGGATCAACGACGCCCTGGCCCTGAAGTACGCGGACCTGGGGATCGCGATGGGCAACGCCGCGCCGGCCACCAAGGCGGTGTCCCGGCTGGTGCTGCTGGACGGGCAGTTCTCCCGGCTGCCGGCGGTGCTGGCGGAGGGGCGGAAGATCATCGCGAACATCGAGCGGGTCACGCACCTGTTCCTGTCCAAGACGGCCTTCGCGGTGCTGATGGGGGTCACGCTGGGGCTGCTGGCGTGGACCTTCCCGTTCCTGCCGCGCCAGTACTCCACGGCGGATCTGCTGATGCTGGGCGGGCCCACCTTCGTGCTGACCATGCTGCCCAACAACCAGCGGTACGTGCAGGGGTTCCTGCGCCGGGCCCTGCACTTCGCGCTGCCGAACGCGGTGATCGTGACGGCGGCGGTGGTGGCGGTCAACGGGTACGCCCTGTTCGCCGATCCCACCCCGGTGGGCACGCGCGCGGTGCAGACGGCGAGCTTCCTGGTGCTGGTGCTGGTGGGCCTGTGGATCCTGTGCGTGGGCTCCCGACCCCTGACCCTGGCGCGGGCGGGGCTGCTGGCGGCGATGTACGCGGGTCTGGTCCTGGTGCTCACGGTCCCGATCTCCCGGTGGTACCACGAGTTCCAGATCCCGGATGCGGACCTGCTGGCGGTGGCCCTGGGCGTGGGTGCGCTCGGGTGCGCGCTGGTGGAGGCGAACTTCCGGTGGCACCGGCGGTGGCTGCGCCGCACCCAGCCGCAGGCCGTCGACGCCGCCGCGGCCGCAGGCCAGCTGTAGCCCCTCCCCGCGGGCCCCGGCGGCAGATGGTTTCGCGAGCAGCCAGGGGCCGGGCGGTGAACGGGGTGCGGAAACAGTCCGGCACGGGGCCTGCCGAGCGTCTATACTGGGGGCCGAGCGGCGGCCCCCTGAGGCCGTCGGATCCTCAGGATTGTTACTGACGATCAGGCAAGACCTGGGTCTCCCAACCGCATGAGCAGCGCCTGCGTGCGCCACAAGGACCGTGGCTCGCGCGCGCCGTCGTGCCCCCGGGAGGCTCAGGTCTTTCGTGTATCTGCCCCGGGAAGCGCCCGGGCACTCGCACCAAGGAGCGACACATGGATCACCAGAAGACGGCGCAGTCCGTCCTTGACGGGCTGGGTGGGCCCGAGAACATCAACTACTTCACCCACTGCGCCACGCGCCTGCGCGTGACGCTCAACGACAAGTCCAAGGTGGACAAGCCCGCCATCGAGAAGACCGACGGCGTGCTCTCCGTGATCGAGCAGTCCGGGCAGACCCAGGTGGTCATCGGCAACGAGGTCGCGGATGTCTACGACGCCATGGCCAAGATGCCCGGGATGGAGAAGGAAGGCGGCTCCGCGCAGAAGCCGGCCGCCGGCGAGGGCGCCGGGGACGAGAAGAAGGCCGGGATCATCACCCGGATGTTCGACGTCCTCTCGGACTCCTTCCGCCCCGTCCTGTGGGCCCTGCTGGGCTCCTCCATGATCCTCACGCTGATCGTGCTGCTGCAGACCCTCGGCGTGTTCGGGCACTACACCAACTTCCAGGGCGAGTCCGTGACCGTGGACCTGGTCAACGGGCCCAAGCTCGGCGACGACGCCCTCAACGCGGACATGCTCAACCAGTGGCGTGCCCAGTTCCCGTTCTGGTTCATCATCCTGGGTGCGGCCCTGTCCGTGCTGAACTTCATGCCCATCATGGTGGGTGCGACGGCGGCCAAGCGGCTCGGCGCCAACATGTGGGTGGGTGCCGCGATCCCCGCGGCCCTGATGACCGACGCCTTCAAGGGCCTGTCCGACATGGCCGGGGGCGCTGACCACATCACCCTGTTCCACATCGGCGGCTTGGACGTGCCGCTGTACCTGTTCAACTACACCGGGCAGATCTTCCCGCCCCTGTTCGCGGTGGCGCTGCTGGCCCCGCTGGAGCGGCTGCTGAAGAAGGTCATCCCGAACATGCTGCACATGGTCTTCGTGCCCATGATCTCCCTGCTGATCATGGTCCCGCTGACCGCGCTGATCATCGGGCCCATCGGCGTGAAGCTGGGTCTGGGCATCTCCGACGTGTTCCAGTGGCTCAACGACATCAACCCCGCCATCGTGGGTGTGGTGGTCGCCGGGTCCTACCTGTTCATGGTGCCCCTGGGCCTGCACTGGCCGCTGAACGCCGTGATGATCTCCAACCTGTCCACCCTGGGCTACGACTTCATCCAGTCCCCGATGGCCGCATACAACTTCGCGGTGTTCGGCGTGGTCACCGGTGTGGCCATCCGCGCCAAGCGGGACAAGGAGCTGCGTCAGACGGCCACGGGTGCGGCGGTCTCCGGTCTGCTGGGCGGCATCTCCGAGCCGTCCCTGTACGGCGTGGTGCTGCGGTACAAGCGCGTGTTCCCGCTGATCCTGGTGCCCGCGATGATCGCCGGCGGTCTGATCTCCTGGATGGGCGTGCGCTCCTACGCCTTCGCGTTCACCTCCCTGCTGTCCATCCCCGCGATGCAGCCGATCCCGCTGTTCTGCATCGGCCTGGCCATCGCCTTCTTCGGCGGTATGGCCGGGGTGCTGATCTTCGGCTTCCGCTCCAAGGATCAGCGCGAGGCGGATCTGGCCAAGCAGAACCTGGCCGCGGATGAGGTACCCACCGAATCCAACGCCCCGGATCTGGTGGCCGCCCCGGCCGGCGCCGTGGCCGCGGCCGCCGGCGGCACCGCGGTGGGTGCCGCGGGCACGGCCGGCGCCGGGACGGGCGAGGGCGTGTCCTCCACCCGCGACGACGCCGGCTCCGCCAGCGCCGAGCCCGCGAAGCCCGCCGCCCCGGCGAAGCCGAAGCCGACCTACGAGCCCGGCACCGAGCTGAGCGTCGGCTCCCCGCTGGAGGGCAAAGCCGTGGCCCTGTCCGAGGTCCCGGACCCGATCTTCTCCGCGGGGAAGCTGGGTCAGGGCGTGGCCATCGAGCCGACCGGCAACACCGTCTACGCCCCGGCCGACGCCAAGGTCATCGCGACCCCGGGGTCCGGGCACGCGATGGGTCTGCGGCTGGACAACGGCGTGGAGCTGCTGGTCCACGTCGGCATCGACACCGTGAACCTGGGCGGGGAGGGCTTCGAGGTCCTCGTGTCCAAGGGCGATGAGGTCACCGCCGGGCAGGAGCTGTACCGCTTCGACCGGCAGGTCATCAAGGACGCCGGGTACCCGCTGATCACCCCGGTGCTGGTGACCAACACCCCCAAGTACGCCAGCGTGGAGGGTCGCCCGGCCGACGCCGTGACCCCCGGGGACGCGGTCATCACGGTGACCACCAAGTAGTCCCACCCGGCGCACAGCACGACGGCGCCCGCCTCCTCTCGGATCCCCAGCGGGTCCGGGAGGGGGCGGGCGCCGTCTCGCGTCTGGGGGCTGCCGGGGCCGTTCAGGCCCGCAGGTGCCGCTGCAGGGTGCGACGCTGCTCCGGGCTCAGACGCACCAGCCCGCCGTCGGGCCGGACGAAGGCCAGCACGGTGCTCGCCGCACAGCACGCGGTCCCGGTCGCGGCATCGCACACCCGGTAGCCCACGGTGAGGCTGGCCGGGGTGACCCGCTGGACCCACACCTCCACCCGGGCCGGATCGCCTCGGTAGGGCAGGGGCGAGCGGTACTTCACGGTGTGCTCGGCCACCAGCGCCTGGGTGCCCGCGGGCAGGTCCGCGAACACGGGGATGGGCACCTCCTGGCGACGCTGCTCCGGGACCTCGCCCGCGCTGGGCGGGGCGCCGAAGGCCAGCGCGCGGGCCTCCTCCAGGATCCGCACGATCTGCACGTTGTTCACATGCCCGTACGCGTCCATGTCCCCCCAGCGCAGGGGGACCTCCAGGATCACGGGCTCGGGATCGACTGCTGCACTCATGCCACCCACTCTAGGAGCGCGCTCCGCCCGCGCGCTCCCGCGAACCGGCCCCTGAGTCAGCAGGCCGGGGGCCCGGCCCGCCCGCGCCGGACCGCGCCGCGCCTCAGCGGCGACGCTGCGGAGGGGCGACCGTCGGCACGGCGCCGGTGGCGTCGTGAGCCTCCTGGAAGGCGGACTCATCCAGCTGGGCGTGGTGGCGCACGGCGGCGAAGAACACCACCACGAGCACCGCGAAGAACGCCACGGCCACCAGGCCGGGCACGACCATCGTCGCGCTGGAGAACACGGCGACGAACACCGCGACCAGCCCGAGGATGCCCACACCGGCCATCGCGGACCCTCCGAGCAGGCGGAACTGGTCCGCGGCCCCGTCCCGGCGCCGGTAGGAGATGTAGGAGACCAGGATCAGGCCCCACACCACGAGCACCAGGGTGGTGATCATGGACATCATGATCTGGAAGACGGACTCGGTGAACAGCGCCAGCACCACCACCAGCAGGATGCCCAGGCTGGACACGGCCAGGGCCCCGGCGGGGATGCCGCGCGACGTCGTCGCCCGCAGCCGGCGCGGGGCCATGCCCTCGTAGGACAGGGAGTGCATCAGGCGGGTGCCGGCGTACACGTTCGCGTTCGCCGCGGACAGCGCCGCGACCAGCACGATGAAGTTGATGACGGCCGCGGCCGCCGGGATCCCGACGTCGGAGAACACCCGCACGAACGGGCTGGAGCTGAGCCCCTCCTCCTGGGTGAGGGTCTCCGAGGACATCAGGCACATCACCACGAACAGGGACAGCACGTAGAAGGTGGACAGCCGCCACACGGTGGCCTTGGCGGCCGAGCGCACCGAGCGCACCGGGTCCTTGGCCTCGGCCGCGGAGATGGACACCAGCTCGATCCCGCCGAAGGAGAACATGACCACGGCCATCGCCAGCCAGATCGACGCCGGCCCGTTGGGCAGGAATCCCCCGCCCTCGGTGAGCCGGTGCAGGCCCTCCGCGGGGTGGCTGGGCAGCCCGAAGAACACGATGATCAGGCCGATGATGATGAACGCGATGACCGCGAGCACCTTGATCCCGGAGAGGATGAACTCCACGGAGCCGAAGGACTTCACGCTGAAGGCGTTCAGCCCCAGCACGATCGCCCCGAACACGACGATGCCGACCCACAGCGGCAGCTCCGGCCACCAGAACTTCAGGTACGTGGCCACCGCGACCAGCTCCGCCCCGGCCACCAGCACGGTGGTGGCCCAGTAGGACCAGCGGGAGATGAACCCGCCGAAGGGCCCGAGGTAGCGGGCGGCCATGGAGCCGAAGCCGCCGCGCACGGGGAAGCGCACGGCCATCTCCCCGGCGGCGCTGGCGATGATCGCGGCGATCAGGGAGCCGATGGCGTAGGAGACGATCACGGCCGGGCCGGCGATGGCGATGGCCGCCCCGGAGCCGAGGAACAGGCCGGTGCCCAGGGCGGAGCCGAGGGCGATCATGGTCATCTGCTCGTGGGAGAGGGAGCGGGTCAGCCCGCCCTGACCGGGGGCAGGCTCCGCGGGGGTGGGCGCGGCGGCGCCGGGATTCTCGGGTGCGTGGGACACGGCGGAAGTGCCTTTCGGGTGCGAACCGGATGATCCGACCAGCATATCCGCCCGGCGCGGGCGAGGTCGGGCGGCGGCGGGCGGCATCGCGCGCCCCGGACCGGGCGCGGATGTGGTGGACTGGACCCCATGGACGTCACGCCCTCCTCCCCCGACCCCGGGCACGACGCCGTCGGGCCTGGCGGCCCCCAGCCCGGCGGCACGGCCGCGCCCGGCTGGGTCCGCACCAGCGGGCACACGGCCTGCCTGCGCGCGCCCAATCCGGGGCCGATGACCCTGGAGGGCACCAACACGTACGTGGTCGGGGATCTTCCGCGGGACTGGCCGGGAGACGGCTCCCGGCCGGGCGTCATCGTGGTGGACCCGGGCGCGGAGGACCCGGAGCACCTGCGCCGCCTGACCGAGCGGACGCGGGTGGAGCTGATCCTGCTGACCCACCGGCACGCGGATCACGCCGCGGGCGCCCCCGCCCTGCACGCGATGACCGGTGCCCCGGTGCGCGCGGCGGAGCCCTCCCTGTGCCGCAAGGGCCCGCCCCTGGAGGACGGGGAGGTGGTCGGCGCGGCGGAGCAGGAGCTGCTGGTGCTGGGCACGCCGGGGCACACGGCGGATTCGGTGTGCCTGCGCCTGGATGCCGATTCGGTGATGTTCACCGGGGATACGGTGCTGGGCCGCGGCTCGACCATGCTGGACTACCCGGACGGCGCCCTGGAGCCGTACATCGACTCCCTGCGGGATCTGCTGGAGCAGCGCGAGCACACGGTGCTGCCCGGACACGGGGCGCCGGGCGGGGACCTGCACGCCCGGTGCGAGGCGCTGCTGGAGCACCGGCTGGACCGGTTCGAGGCGCTGCAGGAGCTGCTGCGGGAGACCGACGACGACATCGGGCCCTCCGCCTCCGCGCTGGCTCGGCGGATCTACCCGGGGGTTCCCGACGCTGCCCGGGCGGCGGCCGTCAAGACCCTCAAGGCCCAGCTGGCCCACCTGGTGGAGCTGGGCGCGATCGCCGGGTTCAGCGAGTAGCGGGCCCCGCCGCGGCGTCGTCCTCCACGCGCGGGTAGGTGGGCTCGTGGCGCTTGAACCAGGCGATGGTCGGGTAGGTGATGGGCAGGATGATGACCTCCACCGCGCACTTGTACACGTAGCCCACGAGCACGTAGTTGAGGAAGTCCGCGGGCTCGGTGATCCCCAGGATGGGGGCGGCCACGGTGCAGAAGATCAGGGTGTCCGCCAGCTCCCCCACCAGGGTGGAGCCGATCAGGCGCACCCACATCCACCGCTCGCCGGTGGCCCGCTTGATCAGGGCCATCACCCAGGCGTTGAGCAGCTGCCCCACCAGGAACCCGGCCAGGGAGCCGGCGAGGATCCTCGGGACCGGGCCCAGCACGGATTCGAAGGCCGCCTGGTTCTCGTAGAAGTCCGCGGCGGGCAGGATGATGACGATCCAGAAGCACAGGCTCGCGAACGCCCCGGCGAGGAAGCTGGTGATGATCGCCCGTCGAGCGGAGCGGAAGCCGTACACCTCGGTGACCACATCGCCCAGCACGTAGGCCAGGGGGAAGAGGAAGAAGCCGCCGTCGGTGATGATGGGGCCGAAGGCCACACCCTTGGTGGCCCCGATGTTGGACAGGATCAGCAGCACGCAGTACAGCGCGAGCAGCAGGTCGAAGTAGGTGCGCGGCCGTCGGGCGTAGCGCGGGGCGGGGGCGGAGTGCGGCACGGGAGGCTCCTGAGTGCGAGGAGGGGACGACGATGACGCGGCCCGCCTGCCACCCGGGCCGCACAGCATCCTACCCACCCCTGCCCCATCCTCACCCCTCCCCTGCCTCCGCAAAACGGGAGATGCGGTGGGGGTGCGGCGGGTGGGGTGACCCGTGCCATCATGGGGTGCATGACTACCTCGCAGACCCCCATCGCCATGACCATCGCGGGTTCGGAAGCCACCGGCGGCGCCGGTGCGCAGGCGGACCTGAAGACCTTCCAGGCCCTCGGGGTCTACGGGTGCCTGGCCCTGACCTGCATCGTCTCCTTCGACCCGAAGAACGGCTGGGCCCACCGGCTGACCCCCGTGGACCAGCAGACTCTTCAGGATCAGCTGGAGGTCAACACCACCGTCTACGACCTCGACGCCGTGAAGATCGGGATGCTCGGCTCCCCGGACACCATCGCCACCGTCGCCGAGGTGCTCACCGAGCAGAAGCCGCGCCGGATCGTGCTGGATCCGGTGCTGATCTGCAAGGGACAGGAGCCCGGCGCCGCCCTGGACACCGACGAGGCGCTGAAGGCGAAGATCCTGCCGCTGGCGGACTTCGTGACCCCCAACCACTTCGAGTCCCTGTCCCTGTCCGGGCTCGAGGCGATCGACACCGTCGAGGACCTGGAGAAGGCCGCGCGGATCATCCACGAGCGCTCCGGGGCGGCCGTGCTCGCCAAGGGCGGGGTGCGCCTGGACGGGGACGACGCCGTGGACGTGTTCTACGACGGGCAGACCACCGAGGTGCTCTCCGCTCCGAAGATCGGCGAGGTCCAGGTGGCCGGTGCCGGCTGCTCCCTGGCGGCCGCGGTGACCGCGGAGCTCGCGCAGGGCCGCACCCCGCTGGAGGCGGCGCGGGCCGCGAAGGACTTCGTGACCCGCGGCATCGAGGCCCGGATCTCCTCCCACGCCCCGTTCGACTCGCTGCGCCAGATCAACCGGCTCGCCTGAGCGGGCACGCGCAGGTCAGGAGGCCACGGAGCGCAGGCGGGGCGCCTCGTCCTCCGCGGTCTCCTGCGCTTGCGGGACCCGGTGGGTGGGGACGGGGCGGCCCTCGGCGTCGAAGGAGGCGCCCAGGCCCAGCTGGATGAAGCGGATGGTGTTCCCGATGCGGGTCTCCCGGGCGGCCTCGTCCTCGGCGCGCCCGCGATCCGCGGCGGAGGACAACGAGCCGTGCACCAGCTGCGCCATCTCGCGGATGTCCGACTCCGGCAGGTACCCCTGGTCGATGCCGGCGCGCAGGATCTGGGCGAGCACCGCCTGCAGCTCCCCGACGTGGTGGCCCAGCTTCTCGAAGGACTCCGGGGAGAGCACCGAGCGCATCGCCGGACCCGGAGGCAGGTGGCGGCGGGACATGTCCTCGATCTGCATCCGCACGTACACGGCCAGCTGATCCACCGGGTTGGTCACGGTGGCCAGCTCGGTGCGCAGATCCCCGATGAACCGCTCGGTCTCATCCAGGGCGTAGGCCACCAGCAGCTCACCCATGTCCGCGAAGTAGTTGTACACGGCCGTGCGCCCGATCCCGGCGTTCTTGGCCACGTGGGTCATGGTCAGGCCGGTCAGCCCGTTGGTGTAGAGGAGCTCGCCGAAGGAGGCCAGGATGGCGTTCTTGGTGTTCTCCCGCTGGGCGGCGTTGGTCGCGGCGCTGATTCGAGGCATGCTGACATCATACGGGCAGGTGTCACCAAAAGACAGTCATGACGACGCCGCGTCGCCATCCGCGGTCGCATCCAGGTCCAGGACGCGGGCGTACATGACCTGCCGATGCTGCAGCGCGGTGCGCAGGGCCCGGTGCACCCCGTCCTCCAGGTACAGCCGACCCCGCCACCGGACCACGTGCGGGAACAGGTCCCCGTAGAAGGTGGAGTCCTCATCCAGCAGGGTGCCCAGGTCCAGGGTGCGCTGCGTGGTGATCAGCCGGTCCAGGCGCACCTGCTGCGGCGGGATGGTCCCCCACTGCCGGGGCCCGTCGTACCCGTGGTCCGGGTACGGGCGGGAATCACCGACGGCGTGGAAGATCATGCCCCCATGATCCCACGGGCACCCCCGAGGACCCGGGATCTCACGAGCGGATCGGGATCATGCCGGTCTCCGGCAGCGGGATCTCCCCGGTGCGCGGGTGGCGCCGCTCGGCCTCCTCCTCGGAAGCCGCCTCCCGTCGCTCCTCCTGCGCTCCGGCAGCCGCGGTGGTCCCGGAGGCCGCGACCGTGGTGGCCAGGTCCTTCTCCACGACGAACAGCAGCACCAGCGCCGCGGCGATCCCCAGCGGCATGATCCACAGGAAGATCGGGATCAGGGCGTCGCTGTACGCCCCGATGATCACCTCGCGCACCGGATCCGGCAGGGACTGCACCACCGAGGGGGTCAGCGAGTTGGTGGAACCGAGGCTCGTGGCCTGCCCCTGCTGCCGGGCCGCGGCCAGCACCGGGGCCAGGCGATCCGCCAGCAGATCCTTCAGCCGGGCCGTGAACAGCCCGCCCACCAGGGCCGAGCCCACCGTGGCGCCCACCTGGCGGAAGAAGTTGGCCCCCGCCGTCGCCGTGCCGACCATGCTCACCGGGAAGCTGTTCTGCACCACCAGGGTCAGCAGCTGCATGGACATCCCCAGGCCCAGACCCACCACGGCCAGGGCCAGGCAGATCAGGTATGTGGCGGTGTCCGTGGCCAGGCGCGAGAGGCAGAACAGCCCGGCCGCGATCAGCAGGGAGCCGGCCACCATGAAGGCCTTGTATCGGCCCAGCTTGGACACCAGCGCCCCCACGGTCACCGAGGTCACCAGCATCGTGCCCATCATCGGGATCATCAGCAGGCCGGCCTGGGTCGCGTCCACCCCCAGCACCATCTGCAGGTAGGTGGGCATGTACCCGATCGCCCCGAACATCGCGATGCCCATGCACAGCCCCGCCACGGTGGTCAGCACGAAGTTGCGGTCCCGGAACAGCGCCATCGGCATCACCGGCTCGGCCGCGCGCAGCTCGACCGGCACGAACAGCGCCGCCGCCACGACGACGGCGCCCAGCAGCCCCAGGATGGTCGGGGAGTTCCAGGCGTACTGGTTCCCGCCCCACGTCATCGCCAGCACCAGGCAGGCGGTGGCCGCGGCCAGCAGGGCCATGCCCAGGACGTCGATGCGCGCCCGGCGCGTGCGCGCCCCCGCGTTGGTGTGCGGGATGAGGAACACGGCCGCGGCCAGGGCCAGCGCGCCCAGGGGCACGTTCATCCAGAAGCCCCAGCGCCAGCCCGGGCCCTCGGTCAGCCACCCGCCCAGCAGGGGCCCGGCCACGGAGGAGAACGCGAACACGCCCATCAGGGCTCCCATGTACTTGCCGCGCTCGCGCGCCGGGATGACATCGGCGATCACCGCCTGGGACAGGATCATCAGGCCGCCGCCGCCCAGACCCTGCAGCCCACGGGAGACGATCAGCCCCGTCATCGACTCCGCGAGCGCACCGGTCACGGACCCGGCCGTGAAGGCGAGGATCGCGAAGATCAGCAGGGGCTTGCGGCCCCAGAGGTCCCCGAGCTTGCCGTAGATCGGCATCATGATCGTGGAGACCAGGATGAACGCGGTGATCACCCAGGACATGTGCTCCACCCCGTCCAGCTCCCCGACGATGGTGGGCAGGGCCGGGGAGAGCACGGTCTGGTTCAGCGAGGACATCAGCATGATCAGCATCAGCCCGATGAACAGCAGCAGGATGCTGGGGGCCGGGGCGGGATCGATGGCCCCGCCGGGCTCGGACGACGTGGCCGACTCGGCCGCCGACGACGGCGCGGGGGCGGTCTGCGGGGCGCAGGCCCGGCCGGGGCGCGCGTGACGCGGGGTGTAGGTGGTGGTCAACGTTCCTCCTGGAGGATCTGAGAGAAGAGGGCGGCGGAGCGGGCGATCTGGGCGTCGGCCTCGTCGATCTCCCGTCCCGCACCGAAGTCGATGTGGCGCAGGATCGCCGCGGAGAGCAGGACCAGGGCCCGGACGCGGCGCACCTGCTCCGGGTCGGGCTCGGCGTCGGGCTCGGTGCGGGGCACGAGCTCTCCCCGCTCGGCGTAGGCGGCCCAGTCCATGCCCAGCAGGAACTGCTGCAGGGCCTGCTCGCAGCGCAGCATGTGGATCTTCATCCGCTGGCGCAGCTCCGGCAGCTCGCGGATGACCTCGCGCGACGCCGCGGCGGCTTCCGGGGACATGGACCCGCGCAGCACCCGCAGGAAGATCTGCGCGGCGTAGGCCGGCAGAGCGCTCTTCGCGGGGTGGGGCACGGTGCGCAGCAGCTGCTCGCTCATCTGCGGTTCGCGCAGCCCGAGGACGGCGTCCTCCTTGCTGGGGAAGTAGTTGAAGAAGGTCCGGGTGGAGACCCCCGCCTGCTCGGCGATGGACTCCGCGGTGGTGCCCTTCAGGCCCTTGGCGCGCGCCTGCTCGGCGGCGGCGGCGTGGATGGCCTCCCAGGTGCGGGTCCGGCGGCGCTCGCGCAGCGACGGCGATTCGTTTTCTTGCACTACTGCATCTTATGCACTGATGCAGTATCTGCACGAGTGCATCTTCTATGGGATCGGTCACCGGATCCGCCGGCGGGTCCGTCAGAGGGCAACGCCGACGGGCGGCGGTGGGCGACGCGGGGCGGCGGGCGGGTCCGTCGGCGGACGGCGGGCGGGTCGGGCCGAGGGCGGCGGTGGCAGAATGGTGCGCCGTCGTCCTCCCCGGCCTCACTTCCCCACCGTCCCAGGAGTCCCGTGTCCCCGCGCCGTTCCCGCCGATCCCGCAGCCGTCCCCGCCCGCGCGTGCGGATGAGCACCCGCACCCGGTTCATCGTCACCGTGGTCGCGGTGGTGGTGCTCGCCGTCGTCGGGCTGGGCACCCGCGGGCTGGATCTGTTCCGCGGCGAGGACGGATCCGCAGATCGGTCGGGCGCGACCGCATCCCGGGCGGCCGGCCCCCTGCCCACGGGCCTCACCGCGCAGCAGGCCCTGGATTCCCTGGAGACCAAGGGCAAGGCCGCCCGGACCGGGTACTCCCGGGACGCCTTCGGCGCGCGGTGGGCGGATGTGGACCACAACGGCTGCGACACCCGCAACGACATCCTCGCCCGGGACCTGACCCAGACCACCCTGCGCCCCGGGACCTGCAAGGTGGCCACCGGGGTGCTACAGGATCCGTACACGGGTCGGCGCATCGACTTCACCGCGGGGGCCCAGACCAGCGCGGCGGTGCAGATCGACCACGTCGTCGCCCTGTCCGACGCGTGGCAGACCGGCGCCCAGCAGCTGTCCACCGCGGACCGCATGGCCCTGGCCAACGACCCTCTGAACCTGCTGGCCGTGGACGGGCCCGCCAACAACGGCAAGTCCGACGGCGACGCCGCGACCTGGCTGCCCGAGCAGAAGTCCTTCCGCTGCGAGTACGTGGCCCGGCAGGCCGGGGTCAAGCGCAAGTACGACCTGTGGGTGACCCGTGCCGAGCGGGCCGCGATGCAGCGGGTCCTGGACACCTGCCCCGGCCAGCGCATCCCCACCCGGTAACCCGCCCGGCCCGCTCCACTGGGTTTCGGGCCGGGTTCGTCGCTTCGGGACGGGTTATTCCGGTCCCGAAACGACGAACCCGTCCCGAACCGATCTGATCAGGGCCGGGCCGGGCCGGTCAGTAGCCCAGGCGGGCGTTCTCCAGCACGGGCAGAGCCTGCCGGGCCCGGGGCACCACGTCCAGATCCAGATCCACGATCTCCAGGTGCTCCCCGCCGTCCAGCTGCGCCAGGGCTTCTCCGAACGGGTCCGCGACGACGGAGTGCCCCACACCCGTGGGCGCGCCCTCCGGCACCGCGGCGCCGGTGACGGCCGGGTCCGCCTGGCCCACCGCGAGCACGATCGTGTTGCTGTCCAGGGCACGGGCCCGAGTCAGGATCTCCCACTGCCGGACCTTGCCCTCGCCGGCACCCCAGGAGGCCGCACACACGATGACCTCGGCCCCGGCGCGAGAGAGCTCAGCGAACAGCTTGGGGAAGCGCACGTCGTAGCACAGGGCCAGCCCCACCCGGTGCCCGGCGACGCTGAGCACCACGGGCTCCCGACCCGCAGCCACGGTGTCCGACTCGCGGAACCCGAAGGCGTCGTAGAGGTGGATCTTCGCGTAGTCGAAGCGCTCGCCCTCGGGGGTGTACGCCGCCAGCACGTTGCGCACCCGGGGGCTACCGGACCCGGCCGGAGCCTCCTCGAACTCCCCCGCCACGATGGTGATCTCCCGCTCGGCGGCCAGCCACATCAGCTCGGTCTTCCAGTGCTCGGCATGCTCCCGGGCCGCACCCAGCAGGTCGTGGCCGAACCCGATCATCGTGGCTTCCGGGAAGACGACGAGCTGCGCACCGGCGGCCGCGGCGCGCTCGGTGTGCTCGCGGACCAGGGCGAGGTTCCCCGCGACGTCGGCGGTGGTGCTGATCTGGGCGATGGCGGCTCTCATGCCTCCACCCTGCCACGTCCGTCCGGGACCCGCGCACAGGGGCCGGGACCGGCCCCCGAGGCATGACGCCCGGGACTGGATCCCCGGGCCGGGCAGCGGGCACGGCACAGAATCCGCACAGCGACCCTCCGATAGACTCGCCCGAGGCGCACCGATGCCCGCACCCCGGTTACGCCCGGGCCGCAGACCCCCACGGGCGGCCCCGGAGCGCCTCCGGGGCGGACGCGGAAGCACCCGGACCATCGCACCCCATTCGCACCAGGACACACACTGTGGACATCCAGAACCACTTCTACGGCCACTCCGCCGCCTACGCCGCCCACGCGGGCCTGTCGGCACCACGCCACATCGCCGGTCTGGTGCAGCACGGGTGGACGCCCACCTCCCCGGTGCGCAGCCACTTCACGGAGCTGGCCTCCGCCGCACCAGCCGGAGGGCTGTTCGTGTGGTCCCACGGTTCCCGGGCCTGGGATCCCGCACGGGATGAGGAGGAGACCGGATACCGGAGCACAGCCATCGGGGCGCCGTTCCTGTACCTGGCAGACCAGGTGCGCGCCCGCGGGGCGATGCCGGAGCGCACGATCCCCACCGTCGTCGTCCCCTTCCACGGCTCCAAGATCTTCCAGCTGGAAGGCGACCAGTCCGTGTACGCCCGCCAGGTCTACGAGAAGGAGGGCCCGGCCGTGGTCTGCCTCCACGTGGATGACATGGAGCACGAGGAGATCGTGCGCGCCTGGACCGACGCCGGGCACCGGGTGACCACCTGCGGTCAGCGCCGGGACCCGGAGTTCCTCTCCCGCAACCTGTGGCTGCTGGCCTCCGCACGCAAGGTGGTCACCAACCGGGTGGCCACGGCCTCGTTCTACGCCGCAGCCCTGGGCACCCCCGTGCACACCTACGGGCCCTTCTACTCCGTGCGCAACGCCGCCGCGACGGATCCTGACGAGGCCGCGATGCGCGCCATGTTCCCGGAGTTCTTCGCCGAGCAGCCGGACCAGGAGGCGCTGCGGCGGATCGCCGAGGTGGAGCTCGGCCGCCCCTGGATGCGCCGCCCCGAGGAGCTGACGCGCCTGCTCGGCTGGGACGGGTCCACCCTGCGCCCGGCGCTGCAGTACTGGCTGACCGGGCCGGTGGACAAGGCCCTGAAGGTCCTGGGACTGCGGACCAGCGCGGTCACGACCCCGCAGAGCCCCACCCACGACGGGCAGGCATCGGACCCGACCCCCGCTCCGGCGGTCCCGAACCGGACGGAGCCGAACGCGGGCGGGGAGCCGGCGGAGCCGAGCGCCGGCCCGAAGCCGCACCCCCTGGCGTTCCTGCGCCACCCGCTGCAGCATCTGCCCGAGCGCCTGCCCCGGAGCACCTACCCGCAGGCCGTGGCGCCTGGCATTGAGGACGCCCCGGCGGGGAGCCGCCGGGCATGAGCCGCACCCCGCCCTGGGCCGAGCCCGCCCCGGAGCCCGCCGAACCCCTCGGCGTCCCGGGCCCGGTGGGTCCCGTCCAGCCGTCGAGCCCGCAGCCCCGGACCGCGCAGACCACCCCCGTCGGGTCCCCGCGCCGGGGCCTCCCCCCGCGGGTGGTGCCGTACCTGTACCTCATCGCCTCGGCGGTGCAGGGCATGGCCGCGGTGCTCGTGCAGCCGTTCTCCATCCACCTGTTCGGCGGGGTCCGCTCCCCCGGGTGGAACTCCGCCTCCTTCGCGATCTCGGTGATGCAGGTGGGCCTCGTCGCCTTCTCCGCGGGCTTCCCGCTGGCCATCACCCGCGCCTGGCTGGAACCCGGCGACGGTCCCCGCAACGCCCGAGCGATCAACGGCTTCAACGTGCTGCTCGCGGTGCTCGGCGGCGCCCTCGGACTCGGCATCGCCGCCCTGGCCGGCGCCCCTGCCTACCTGCTGGCCTCGATCTGGTCCATGGCGGCCCTGGCCGTCGTGGTCGCCGCCCAGGCCCAGCTGCGCGCCCAGGCCCGCCCCCTGACCTTCGCGGCCCTGGCCGCCGGCTCCTCGCTGATCGCCCACCTGTTCGGTCTCACCGCCATCGCCCTGTTCGGCGCCCATGCCGCGGTGTTCATGGGCGGCTTCGCCGTCTCCACGACCCTCACGGCCCTCGCCGGGATCCTCCTGACCCGCCCCACCGCACCGCAGAGGGCATGGGGTGCGGTGAAGACAGCGGTGGTGGCCGGGGCGCCCCTGCTGCCGCACTCCTTCGCGATCATCCTGCTGATGCAGGGCGACTCCATCCTGCTCAAGCGCCTGGCCTCCCCCGGGGAGACCGGGGTCTACCTGGCCGCGCTCGTCTTCGCCCAGGGGCCCATCGCGGTGCTGGCCGGACTGAACAACGCCTGGTCCGCGACCGTCCTGAAGGCCTCCCACGGGGACCCGGCCGAGTTCGAGCGGATCTCCCGGTCCACCCTGCGCACCGCGACCCGGCTCGGAGCGCTGATGGCGGTGCTCGGGTCCATCGGCGCGCCCCTGGGGATCCTCGTGCTGGCCCAGGGCAACCCGGACACCACCCGCGTGGCCGTCGTCCTGCCGGTGCTGGGCATCGGCTACGCCCTGTACCTGGTCTCCACCAACATCCTGTTCGGGCGGCTGCGCACCACCGCGTTCTACTGGGTGACCCCGGCCGTCGTCGTGCTCGCCGCCGCGGCCGCCGCCTGGCCGGCCTCCCGCGACGCCCTGGTGGGGGTCGCGTGGGCGAAGGTCGCGGCCTTCACTCTGCTGGGTCTGGCCTATGCGTGGAACGCCCGCAAGGACGTCGCTCTGCCGATGCTGCGCACCGTGGGGCTGGTGGCCGCAGCGGGGCTCGTCGCCGCCGCAGTCCTCGCCGTCTACACGCTGCTGCTGGCCTGAACCGGGCACCGGGACCAGCCCCGGCCCACCCACTCAGTCCAGCAGGGATTCCAGGACGACGGCCGCGCCGTCCTCGTACACGCTGGGCGCCACCTCGTCGGCCACCGCCCGCACGCCCTGCGCGGCCTGGCCCATCGCGACCCCGCGCCCGGCCCACGTGAGCATCTCGACGTCGTTGAAGCCGTCCCCCACCGCGACGGTGCGCTCGCGCGGGATGCCCAGCCGCGAGCGGATCTGCTCCAGCGCGGAGGCCTTGGACACCCCGTGCGCGGCCACATCCAGCCACGGCGTCCACCCCACCGCGTAGGCGACCCCGTGCAGCCCGGCCCGCTCGATCGCCTCGGTGAAGTCCTCCAGGTCCAGCTCCTCGGAGAAGACCACCACGCGCACCGCGGACATGCTCGCCAGCTCCTCGAAGCCCACCACCCGGGCGGGCGCGCCGAAGCTGGCGTCGTGCACCGGGACGGTGGACCAGAACGCCCCCTCGGCGGTCTCCAGGGCGAAGCGAGCCCCCGGCACGGCCTCGCGCAGGGTGCGCAGGGCCGGTTCGGGGCGGAACTCGGCGGCGTCGATCACCGCGTACCCGCCGGGGGCCTCGGCGTCGATGCGCAGGGTGATCCCGCCGTTGGAGGCCACCGCGTAGCCGCGGGTGATCCCCGCCAGCTCCACCACGGGCAGGGCCGCGGCCCGGGAGCGCCCGGTGGCGATGACCACGTGGTGTCCGGCCGCGACCACCGCCTGCACGGCCCGGCGCACCCGGGCGGACATCGCGCCGTCGTGATCCACCAGGGTGCCGTCCACGTCCAGGGCCACCAGGTGGGGTCCCGACGCCGGGCTTCGGGGCGCGGAGGTCACCGGCTCCCGGCCTCGCGCACCGCCGGGATGACCTCCAGGCCGCCCAGGTAGGGGCGCAGCGCCTCCGGGATGCGCACGGAGCCGTCCGCCTGCTGATGGGTCTCCAGGATCGCCACCAGCCAGCGGGTCGTGGCGAGGGTCCCGTTGAGGGTCGCGACCATGCGCGTCCCGCCCTTCTTCCCCTCCGCGCCCTCGGGGGTGCGCTCGCGGATGTTCAGGCGCCGGGCCTGGTAGGTGGTGCAGTTGGAGGTGGAGGTCAGCTCGCGGTACGTGCCCTGGGTGGGCACCCACGCCTCGCAGTCGAACTTGCGGGCCGCGGAGGAGCCGAGGTCCCCGGCGGCGGTGTCGATGACGCGGTAGGACAGCTCGCACAGGCCGAGCATCTCCTCCTCCCAGGCGAGCATCTGCGCGTGCATCGCCTCGGCGTCCTCCACCCGGGCGTAGACGAACATCTCCGCTTTGTTGAACTGGTGCACGCGGATGATGCCGCGGGTGTCCTTGCCCGCGGACCCGGCTTCGCGCCGGTAGCAGGTGGACCAGCCGAGGTACTTCAGGGGGCCCTCGGACAGGTCGATGATCTCGTCCGCGTGGTACCCGGCGATCGCGACCTCGGAGGTGCCCACCAGGTAGAGGTCGTCGCGCTCGAGGCGGTAGATCTCGTCGTCGTGCTTGACGTTGAAGCCGGTGCCGGCCATGGTCTCCGGGCGCACCAGGGTGGGGGTGGTGAGCATGGTGAAGCCGCGTCGGCTCGCGTAGTCCAGGGCCATGCTCAGCAGGGCCTGCTCCAGGCGGGCCACGTGGCCTTTGAGGAAGTAGAAGCGGGCCCCGGAGACCTTGGCGCCGCGGGCCATGTCGATGCCGTCCACGATCTCGCCGATCTCCAGGTGGTCCCGGGGGGCGAACCCCTCGGCCTCGAAGTCTCGCGGCTGTCCGACGGTCTTGACGACCTCGAAGTCCTCCTCGCCGCCGGTGGGCACCCCGTCGATGATGAGGTTCTCCATGCGGGAGGTCAGCTCGTCCTGCTCCCGCTGGGCCTGCTCGGCGCGGGCCTCGGCCTCCTTGACCTGACCGGCCAGCTGGGCCGCCTGGGCCTTGGCCTGCTCGAAGGCACCCTGCTGGGAGGGGTCCTTCTTCGCGGCCCCGGCGAGCCGGCCGATGTCCTTGCTGGCGGCCTTCTGCTCGGCGCGCAGGGACTCGAACTCGCTGATGGCCTGCCGACGGGAGGCGTCGGCCTCCAGGATGCGGTCCACCAGCTCGACGTCGGCCTGGCGGGCGCGCTGGGAGGCTCGGAAGAGGTCGGGGTTCTCACGCAGAAGACTGAGGTCGATCACGCCCCCAACCTACCGCACGGCCGTCCGCGTCGAGCGGCCTCCCCCGGGGCCGGCTCTGCCGCTCTCGGCGACAGGTCCCGCCGGCGAGGGGCAGGCCACCCCTTCCGCTCGCTCCTCACGTAGCCTGGGAGACATGACTCGACCTTCCAGGCTCCTGGCCGCCGCGGGCCTCGCCGTGTTCGGCGGCGCCGCGGCCGCCAGCATCACCGCGGCCTGGCTGCGCAGCTCCCCCCTGCCCCCGGCGATCGCCGCACCGGACCGCCCCCCGCTCACGCCGGGGCCGCCGCGGCGGGTCGGCGTCGTCGTCAATCCGGCCAAGCACGGGGCGCGGGAAGCCCTCGACGCCGTGCGATCGTCGCTGCGCCGGGCCGGCTGGGAGAAGCCCCGGGTCTACGAGACCACCGTGGAGGACCCCGGTGCCGGTCAGGTGAGCGCAGCCCTGGCCGACGGGTGCGAGCTCGTGCTGGCCATGGGCGGGGACGGCACCGTGCGCCAGGTCGCCGCGGAGCTGGCGGGAACCGAGAAGACCCTCGGCATCGTCCCCCTGGGCACCGGGAACCTGCTGGCCCGCAACCTGGAGCTGCCCTTCACCGACCCGGCCGGCTGCGTGCAGATCGCCCTGCACGGGCACCCGCACCGCATCGACCTCATCGGCATCCGCGCCGAGCTGGCCGAGGGGGAGGCAGTGCGGCAGCGCTTCACCGTGATGGGCGGGGCCGGATTCGACGCCCAGATCATGACCGACACCCGGGATCGCCTGAAAGCCCGCATCGGCTGGATCGCGTACGTGGAGGCCGGGATGCGCAACCTCGTGGCCCGCCGCCACTCCGTGAGCATCACCGTGGACGATGCCGCCCCCGTGCACCGCAAGACCCGCTCGGTGATCGTCGCCAACACCGGGGACCTCACCGCCGGGATCCGCCTGGCCGAGGCCTCCCGGCTGGACGACGCCCGCCTCGAGACCATCGTGCTCACCCCCCGCAGCCTCCTGGACTGGGCCGCCCTGACCTGGCAGGTGATCTCCCGACGCCGCGGACTGCTGCCCGTGATCGAGCACCTGCACGGGCGGCGGGTGCACGTGGACTTCCTGCACCACCCGCAGCCCATGGAGGTGGATGGGGACTACGTGGGCGAGGTCCGCGCCTTCACCGCCGAGGTCCAGCCCGGGGTGCTGCGGGTGCAGACCGCCTGAACCGACGTCGACGCGGGGTGGTGCGGCGCAGCGCGCGGCGGCGCGGCGTCATCGGGAGTCACCCGGCCGGGCGGAGGACTACGCTGGACGCGCATTCGCCGCCGCCGTCGAAAGGAATCCCCGTGGGCACCTCGTCCGCCGCCGCACCCTCCGCCACCGCCGCTCTGGATCAGTTCCGCAGCATCATGGGCACCCAGCACGTGCTCACCTCCGAACGCCGCACCGCCCCCTATGCCCGCGGCAACCGCTACGGCTCCGGGAAGGTGCTGGCCGTGCTCAGGCCCGGCACCCTCGTCCAGATGTGGCAGGCCCTGCAGGTCTGCCTGGACCACGACATCGCCATCATCAACCAGGCCGCGAACACCGGGGTCACCGGCGGATCCTCCCCCGCCGCACAGGACTACGACCGTGACCTCGTGATCATCTCCACCCTGCGGATCAACCAGATCCACCTGATCAACGACAACCGCGAGGCCGTGTGCCTGGCCGGGTCCACCCTCTACGAGCTCACCGCCAAGCTCACGCCGCTGGGCCGGGAGCCGCACTCGGTGATCGGCTCCAGCTCCATCGGCGCCTCCGTGGTCGGCGGCATCGCCAACAACTCCGGCGGCTCCCAGGTCCGCAAGGGCCCCGCGTACACCGAGCACGCTCTGTTCGCCCGGGTGGACGAGCACGGGAAGGCGCACCTGGTCAACCACCTCGGCATCGAACTGGGCGAGGACCCCGAGCACGTCCTGGAGCGCGCCCAGCGCGGGGACTGGGATCCGGCGTCGGTCACCGCCCCGCCGGAGGACACCACCGGCACCGACTACGCCGAGCACGTCCGGCAGATCACGGACACCCCGGCCCGGTACAACGCCAACCCCAAGTTCCTCTTCGAGGCCTCCGGCAGCGCCGGCAAGCTGATGATCTTCGCCGTGCGGGTGCGCACCTTCCCCCTGGAGAAGGACACCGCGACCTTCTACATCGGCACGGACAGCCCCAAGACCCTGGAGGACCTGCGCCGGGAGATCCTCACCTCGGACCGGCGCCTGCCGATCTCCGGGGAGTACCTGGGCCGGGAGTCCTTCGACATGGCCCGGAAGTACGGCAAGGACACCTACGTGGCCCTGAAGTACGCCGGCAGCCGCACCCAGGTGCGGATGTTCGCCCTGAAGAACTGGGCCAACGGGGTGTTCGCCAAGCTGCCCGGCTTCGGCCCGACGACGGCGGACACCATCGCCCAGAAGCTGTTCGCCCTGCTGCCCGAGCAGGTCCCCGAGCGCCTGCGCGCCTTCCGCGACCGGTGGGAGCACCACCTGATCCTGGTGGTCAGCCACGACCAGCGGGAGGAGACCCAGCAGATGCTCACCGGGTTCTTCGCCCAGGACGGGCACGACGGCGGGTTCTTCCTGTGCGACCCCGCCGAGGCCGAGGCGGCCATGCTGCTACGCTTCGGCGTGGCCAGCGCGACCAACCGGATGTTCAACCTGCGCCGGGAGGAGTTCTCCGACTTCGCGAGCCTGGACGTGGCCCTGCGCCGGGACGACGAGGACTGGCTGGCGCAGATGCCGGAGGAGATCACCAAGGACATCGCGGAGAGCTGCTACCTCAGCCACTTCCTGTGCCACGTGGTGCACGCGGACCACATCATCCGCAAGGGGGTGGACGCCCCCACGGTGAAGCAGAAGATGGTGGACTTCCTCGAGGCCCGCGGGGCGGTGCTGCCGGCCGAGCACAACTACGGCCGTGTCTACCACGCCCCGGACAGCCTCGTGGAGCACTACAGGTCCCTGGACCCGTGCAACGTGTTCAACCCCGGGGTGGCGATGACCTCCCCGAAGCGCAACTGGGCGTAGCCGTCGGCCGGGTCGCGGCTCAGGCGCGCTCCGGGGCCGCGCCCATCAGCCCGGCCACCCAGCGGTCCGCGGCGTCGAAGGCGGCATCCGCGTGGTGGGCGTCCACCGCGGGTGCCGCGCCGTCGGCCCGGGGGTAGGAGCCCAGGAACACCACTCCCGGGGAGATCCGGTGCAGACCGCGCAGCGCGTTGCGCATCCGCGCGTCAGCCAGGTGCCCTTCCGCGTCCACGGAGAAGAAGTACCGGCCCAGGGCCTCCCCCGTGGGCCGGGACTCGATGCGCGAGAGGTTGACCCCGCGGGCCGTGAACTGCTCCAGCAGCTCCATCAGCGCCCCGGGGCGGTCCGCGGGCAGCGGGATCATCAGGGTGGTCTTGTCCGCGCCCGTGCGCTCCGGCAGCGGGGCGTGCGCGGGAGCCACCAGGACGAAGCGGGTCACCGCGGTGGAGACGTCCCCGATGTCCTCGGCCAGCACCGCCAGCTCCGGGTGCTGCTCCAGCACCACCGGGGAGCAGACCGCGGCCTGGTACCCGGGGGACTCCGCGCCCAGCAGGGCCAGGGCGGCGGCCGCGGTGGACCCGGCCGGGAGGTAGTCGGCCTCCGGCAGGTGGGCGTGCATCCAGCCGCGCACCTGCGCCCAGGCGTGGGAATGGGTGGACACGGTGCGCACCTGCTCCAGCCGGGTGCCGGGGGCGCCGACCAGCACGAAGCGGATGGGCACCAGCACCTCGCGGATGATCCGCAGGTCCGCCCCGGCCGCGATCGCGTCCAGGGTGGCGGTGACCCCGCCCTCCACGGAGTTCTCGATCGGCACCATCGCCGCGTCGACCTCCCCGGCGCGCACCGCGGCCAGGGCCGCCGACACCGACGGCGACGGCGCGCGCTCGGCGTCGGGCGCGTCCTCCACGGACAGCAGGGCGGCCTCGGTGAAAGTTCCCTCCGGACCCAGGAACGCGTACCTCACGGTCAGCGGACCTGCGGGTCCTGGCCGTTCTCGGAGACCATGGGATACTCGGCGTCCTGCCACGCCCCCATGCCGCCGCGCACGTTGATCGCGTCGAAGCCGTTCTGGTTCAGGTACTCGGTGGCCTTCAGCGAGCGCCCGCCGGAGCGGCAGATGACGTAGACGTCCTCGTCCAGGGGGATCTCGCCGTAGCGGGCGGGGATGTCCGCCAGGGGCAGGTGCTGGGCCCGCTCGATGTGCCCCTCCTCCCACTCGTAGTCCTCGCGGACGTCGAGGATCTTGGCGTCCTCGGGGATCTCCTCCACGCTCACGCTGGGAATGTCCACGGTGCGCTCCTTCGCTGCTCGGCTGGCTCGGATTCCGCCGCCCAATCTACCCGGCGCCCGTCCCGCGCGGGAGGGCACTTGCGCCGGACCGCCCCCGGGTGTTGTCTGTAACGCGAGATATGGTTCACACCTCAGCGGGTGCGGGCCGCGGCAGAGAGGAACCCCAGCATGAGCACCACCCCGTGGCAGGGCCGCGACGACGGCCCCGGCGCCATCCACACCCGCTGGCACCACATGGTCTACGCCGGGCAGAAGGAGACCGGGGAGGAGGCGCAGAGCCTCGCGGTGCTCGGCTTCGACTCCCACGAGGGCACGATCCGCTCCCAGGGTCGGCCCGGGGCCGCGGAGGGCCCGCACCGGCTGCGCCACGCCCTGGCCCAGCTGGCCTTCCACGGGGCCAACGTGGTGCACGACCGCGGGGACATCGAGGTGGACGGGCACCACCTGGAGGAGGCGCAGGCCGAGGCCGGGCGGCGCATCGCCGAGGCGGTGCGGGATCACCGGATGACCCTGGTGCTGGGCGGGGGACACGAGACCAGCTACGCGGGGTACCTGGGTCTGGCGGCCTCCGGGCGGCTGGACGGGGTGCGCACCTGGGGCGTGGTCTCCTTCGACACCCACCTGGGCACCGCCCAGGAGCCGCAGGCCACGGCCACCACGGTGTTCGACCAGATCGCCCGGGCGGAGCGGAAGGCCGGGCGGGAGTTCCGGTACGTGGCCCTGGGCATCTCCGAGACGGACAACACCCGCGCCCGCTTCGAGAACGCGGGGCGGATCGGGGCCCGGTACCTGAAGGATGCTCAGCTGCGCGAGGCGGAGCTGCCCGAGGCCGAGGCCTGGCTGGAGGAGCGGCTGGCGGACCTGGAGGTGATCTACCTCAGCGTGGATCTGGACGTGCTGCCGGGGGAGACCGCCCCGGGGGTCAGCGCGCCGGCCACCCTGGGGGTGCCCCTGTTCGTGGTGGAGCGCCTGGCCCGCCGGGTGGCGCGCACCGGGAAGGTCGCGGTGCTCGATGTCGTCGGGCTGGTGCCGCGCCTGGACCTGGATGAGCGCACCGCCCGCGCCGGGGCCCGGCTGATCCACTGGATCACTGCCGACGGCTTCGAGCGTCCGGCCGCGGACGCCTCCTCGGAGACCGCCCGGCCCCTGCTGGCCGAGCGCCAGCGGCACCTGGACTCCGGGACCGCGGACCCCGGCGGCACCACCGCCACCACCCAGCCCGTCACACAGGCCGCACAGGGCACCGGCACAGCGGCGGCGCGTTAGGTTGGTCATATGAGCGATCGAGCCGGAACCCCCGCACAGCCGCAGGACCTCGTGGACATCGAGGAGCTGCTCACCGCCTACCGCGAGCGCGTGCCCGACGCCGAGGACCCCGCCCAGCGGGTGGCCTTCGGCACCTCCGGGCACCGGGGTTCGGCCCTGAGCGGCTCCTTCAACGAGGCACACATCGCCGCGATCACCCAGGCGATCGTCGAGTACCGCACCGAGCAGGGCATCGACGGGCCGCTGTTCATGGGCCGGGACACCCACGCCCTGTCCGGTCCGGCGCAGGAGACGGCCCTGGAGGTGCTGGCCGCGCACGGCGTCGTCGTGCTGCTGGACGCCCGCGACGGGTACGTGCCCACCCCGGCGCTGTCCCGAGCGATCCTGGTGCACAACGCCCGACCCGGGGCCTCCCAGGCCGACGGCATCGTGATCACCCCGAGCCACAATCCGCCCACGGACGGCGGGTTCAAGTACAACCCGCCGCACGGCGGGCCCGCCGGGGCCGAGGCCACCGGGTGGATCCAGGACCGGGCCAACGAGCTGCTGGCCGACGGGAACCGCGGGGTGCGCCGGGTGCCGTACGCCCAGGCGAAGCTGGCCGAGACCACGCAGACCTACGACTACCTGGACGCGTACGTCTCCGAGCTGCCCGAGGTGGTGGACCTGGAGGCGATCCGCAAGGCCGGGGTGCGCATCGGGGCGGACCCGATGGGCTCGGCATCGGTGGAGTACTGGAAGGAGATCGGGCGCCGGTACGGGCTCGAACTGACCGTGGTCAACCCGGACGTGGACCCGCAGTGGGGGTTCATGACCCTGGACTGGGACGGGAAGATCCGCATGGACTGCTCCTCCCCGCACGCGATGGCCTCGCTGATCGCCAACCGGGACTCCTACGACATCGCGACCGGCAATGACGCCGACTCGGACCGGCACGGCATCGTCACCCCGGACGCCGGGCTGATGAACCCCAACCACTTCCTGACCGTGGCCATCGACTACCTGTACCGGCACCGTCCGGACTGGCCGGGCGACGCCGGGGTGGGCAAGACCCTGGTCTCCTCCTCGATGATCGACCGGGTCGCCGAGGACCTGGGGCGCACGCTCGTGGAGGTGCCGGTGGGGTTCAAGCACTTCGTGGACGGGCTGCTGGCCGGCACCCTGGGCTTCGGCGGGGAGGAGTCCGCGGGGGCCAGCTTCCTGCGCCGGGACGGGGCCGTGTGGACCACGGACAAGGACGGGATCATCCTGGCCCTGCTGGCCTCGGAGATCCTCGCGGTCACCGGCAAGACGCCGTCGCAGCGCTACGCGGAGCTGACCGAGCGCTTCGGGGACCCCGCCTACGAGCGGATCGACGCCCCCGCGACCCGGGATCAGAAGGCCCGGCTGAAGCAGCTGAGCGCCGAGGACGTCACGGTCGAGGAGCTGGCCGGAGAGCCGATCACCGCCACACTCACCGTGGCCCCGGGCAACGGGGAGCCGCTGGGCGGGCTGAAGGTGGTCACCGAGTCCGCCTGGTTCGCCGCCCGCCCCTCCGGCACGGAGGACGTGTACAAGATCTACGCGGAGTCCTTCCGCGGCCCGGAGCACCTGCGGCAGGTGCAGGCCGAGGCCAAGCGGCTGGTGGACGGCGTCATCGGCTGAGGCTCAGCCGAACAGCACCCGCAGCGGGGCGGTGAGGCCGGCGGCGGACGGGGTGCCGGTGGGACTGTTGTGCAACGCGGTCCCCAGGATGCTGAACACGAAGATCACCGAGCCGAGGATCAGCAGGACGGACAGCGCGCCGATGATGGTGGCGATCCACCCGAGCACCCGCCCGGCGGTCGCGTCCGCCCCACCCTCGCGGGCCTTCTTCGCCTGCACCAGGGCGATCGGCCCGAGGATCACGCCCAGCATGCCAACCAGCCCGACGATGCCGAGCACCAGAGCCGTCGTCGCCTGGGACTGCGCCCGCGGATCGACCGGCGGGTACGGGTAGCCGTACCCACGCGGATAGCCCCCGTGCTGCGGCTGCTGAATATGCCCCTGCCCGCAGTCGCCAGCGGGCTGGCCGTACTCACCCGGGGTCTGACTCTGGCCCGGCTGTTCCCCGTGCCGGCCGCCCTGCAAGGGGTGGTCGGGCTCGTCGCCGGTGCGGGCGGAGGCACCCTGGATCTCCGCCTGGCTGTGGTGGTCCTCGGGATGCTGGGGATCGCGGTGGTGCTCGCTCATACCCGCCACAGTATCCGCCGGACATCCCACCGGACCAGGCCTGACGCTGCCTGCGACGGAGCACGCAGGCCCCGAGGCCGATGACGATGAGCACCGGATGCTCGGCGCCGGCATCTCGTGCCGTCCCCGGGGCGAGGACCCCGCCCTGCTGCAACAGTCTCCACCCGCCACTGGAGTATGACGCGGATCATCCTCATCGGAATGAATGGGATGGAGCCGGATGAAGCACGCTGACGAAGAATCTGTCGACATCTCCAAGATGTCCATCTGGCGTTTTCGGGAGTATCGCCGATGGCTCACCCTGGGCACCTCCCATGATTTCGCCTCCGCCATCAAGCGGTTCACCTTCCCGATGCTGACCCTCATGGCGACAGGGGATCCCCTCCTCGCAGGGCTCGTGGGAACGCTGGGAGTCGCCTCCGAAGCGATCGCAGGTTTGGTCGGGGGGGGTATTTCGCGGACCACCATCCCAAACTCGGTCTGATGATGCTGGCATCATCTGTCGGTGCGGTATGGACTCGTCGGATCAGCCTCCACCGGCCAGCTGGTGGAGATCCTGGATGAGCGCGTGATAGGCCGAGCCCTGGCGGCGAACCAGGGGCGTGATGCGACGATCTCCCTGACCGGCGCTCCGCTCGGCGGGTTCGCCCTCGGGCTCTCCACCGCCCTGGTCGCACCGCTGCTCCAGATCCTCGACCTGCTGGGCCTCGTCGGCCTCAGTGCGGCGGTCCTGGTGGTCCTGCTCAACAGATCGCTCCGAGGCATCCCCAGACCCGAGGACCTGAAGGAGTACGCAGTGAGTCGGGTCAGCCGGGAGGCGCACCCCCGCCGAGAGCCCGCGGGGACGACGACGTCGTAGAGTGGGGACGATCGTCCCTGACCTCGACCGAACGGTGCATGACCCCATGTCCCACACCACCGCAGAACCCCGCGGCGTCGACGCCCACAATCCCAGCGGCAAGACGTTCTTCGGCCACCCCCGCATGCTCGCCAACCTCTTCTCCGTGGAGATGTGGGAGCGCTTCTCCTTCTACGGCATGCAGGCCATCCTGGTGTACTACCTGTACTACTCCGCCGCGGAAGGCGGGCTGGCCCTGGACAAGGGCGCGGCCACCGGCATCATCGGCGCCTACGGCGGCATGGTCTACCTCATGGCCATCGTCGGCGGATACCTCGGGGACAAGATCCTCGGGCCGGAGCGCACCCTGTTCTACTCGGCGATCGCCATCATGTTCGGGCACATCGCCCTGGCCCTGCTACCCGGGCTGGTCGGGGTCATCGTGGGCCTGGTGCTCATCGCCGTGGGCTCCGGGTGCCTGAAGACCAACGCCTCCGTGCTGGTCGGCTCCCTGTACGACCTCAAGGACACCCGCCGCGACGCCGGCTTCACCATCTTCTACCTCGGCGTGAACATCGGCGCCCTGGTCGGTCCGCTGCTGACCAACTGGCTGTGGGGTCTGGCAGGCTTCCACTTCGGCTTCGGCCTGGCCGCGATCGGCATGTTCGCCGGCCTCGTGCAGTACGTGGCCACCCGCAAGCGCCTGCCCGCCGAAGCCCGGGTCGTGCCCACCCCCGCCTCCGCGAAGGAGAAGGGCCTGGCCGGCGGCGCCGTCGTCGTCTTCCTGCTCCTGGTGGCCCTGATCAGCGCGACCGGCCTGCTGACCCCGGACAACATCGACAACTGGGTGATCGGACTGACCCTGGTGGGCGCCATCGCCCTGTTCGCGGTGCTGCTGACCAGCAAGCGCACCACCGCCGATGAGCACTCCCGGGTGCTCTCCTTCGTGCCGCTGTGGCTGGCCAACGTGGTGTTCTGGGCGCTGTTCCAGCAGCAGTTCACCGTCATGGCCGTGTACTCGGACACCCGCCTGGACTGGCACCTGTTCGGCATGGAGCTCAAGCCCGGCCTGGTCAACTCCATCAACCCGATCTTCATCATCGCCTTCGGCACCCTGTTCTCCGTGATGTGGACCAAGCTCGGCGAGCGCCAGCCGACCACCGTCACCAAGTGGTCCTTCGGCCTGGTCGGCGCCGGCATCGCGTTCCTGATCTTCCTCACCCAGGCCGGCAAGCCCGTGGTGAGCCTGTGGTGGATCGTGCTGATCCTGTTCGTGCTCACCCTCTCCGAGCTGTCCATCTCGCCCACCGGCTCCTCCCTGGCCACCAAGCTCGCCCCGGAGGCGCACAAATCCCAGATGATGGCGCTGTTCTGGACCTCCGTGGCCATGGGCACCACCCTGTCCGGCTGGCTGGCCGGCTTCTACTCGATGGACACCGAGATCCCGTACTTCACGACCATGGGCCTGATGTCCATCGCCGCGGGCCTGCTGGTGTTCTTCGGGCGCAAGCCGATCCTCAAGCTCATGCGCGGCGTGCGCTGAGAGGCGGGAGGCGCAGATCGGGTCATCCGGACTCGGAAGCAGGTGACCCCGGATGACCCGATGTGTCCTCGGGTTCCGAGGCCCTTGGGCCGCCTCCCCGGCCGGTTCTAGGTTGAACGGGACATCATCCCCGTCGAAAGGCCACGGACCATGGCTCTGCACCTGCTGGAACTGACCCCTCACACGCCCTCCCAGGAGAACGCGACCGCCCTGCTCGACGCCGTCGCCCAGACGCTGGGAGACGCCTCCGCCGCCGAGCTCATCGAATCCCAGGTCACCGCGGACCACACCCGGCTGTTCGTGATCGTGGAGACCGACGACACCCGGGAGCAAGCGGCCGAGAACGCCGCCGACCGGGTCCGCGCGGCCGTCTCCGCGGACGCCGAGGTCACCGGACCCGATGCGGTGCGGCTGGTCGGGGCGGAGCTGTCCGACATCAAGAAGCTCAAGAAGGACGCCGACTACCTCGTGGAGTGGGACATCCCCGCCGAGATCACGATGGACCAGTACCTCACCCGCAAGAAGGCCAACGCGCCCAAGTACGCCGAGGTCCCGGAGGTCTCCTTCCTGCGGACCTACGTGCGCGAGGACACCGTCAAGTGCCTGTGCTTCTACGACGCCCCCGACGAGGAGGCCGTGACCCGCGCCCGCCAGGCCGTGGACACCCCCATCGACCGCCTCTTCCGTCTGCGCGCCTGAGAGGACCGACGATGAGCACGACGACGAGCACCACCCGCCCCGAAGCCCCCAGCCGGCAGAACCAGGCTCCCGCCGGACGCCCCCTGGACGAATACCCACACCGGGAGAAGGTGCTGGAGCTGGCGGAGCAGGCGGCCGAGGCCGTGGACCGGGACCAGGTCTCCCCCTTCGCCACGCTGCGCGCCCTCGGGGACCTGGGGCTGCTGACCCTGGGCCGCACCGGATCCCTCCTGCCGCAGGCAGCCGTGGTCCACGACATCGCGACCCGCTGCGTCTCCACGGCCTTCAGCCTGTGGGCGCACCGCAGCGTCATCGCCTTCTTCGATGCCGTGCGCCGCCCTCTCCCGGCGGGACTGGACACCGCCCGGGTCTCCGGGACCACTGCCATGGCCGCGGCCTTCAAGGACGCCGCCGGGATCGGGGAGCTGGGGGTGCAGGCTCGCCCCGGAGCGGACGGCGGACTCATCCTGGACGGGGTGATCCCGTGGGCTTCCAACCTGCATCCCGGCGGCATCGCCGTCGTCCCGGTGGCCCTGACCGACCGGGACGGCACCCGCACCGGCCGCGCCGTCGTCGCCGTGCCCACCGACCAGCCGGGCTTCGACACCGCCCCGATGCGGGACCTGCTGGCCCTGAACGCCACCGGCTCGGGGTTCACCAGGGTCCGCGAGGTCCCCGTCCCCGCCGAGGACATCCTCACCGACGACGTCCCCGGCTTCCTCGCCGCGATCTCCGCTCCGTTCCTGCTGCTGCAGTCCTCCCTGTGCCTGGGGCTGGCCGCGGCCGCCGTGGACTCCGCCCACCCGGGCGCGGACCACACCGGAGGGGTCTTCCGCGAGCAGTACGACGCCGTGGCCGCGTCCCAGCAGCGTCTGCGCGAACGGCTGGCGGTGCTCGCCGAGCACCCCGGGACCGCCTCCCGCCGGGAGCTGCTGCAGCTGCGCCTGGACGCCGCCCACCAGGCCAAGGAGGCCACGGACCTGGAGCTGATGGTGGTCGGCGGGCGCGGTTACGTGGCCCACTCCGGGACGGCCCGGCGCGTGCGCGAAGCCGCCTTCCTGCCGGTGCAGTCCCCCACGGAGGGGCACCTGCGTCTCGAGCTGCAGCGCTCGTGACCGGGGCGCCCGTCCTCCTGGAGGTCAGGGGGGCCCGCAAGACCTACCCCGGAGCCCGCGCCCCCGTGCTCGACGGGGTGGATCTGCGGATCCGGCGAGGTGAGTCCGTCGTCTTCCTGGGTCCGTCCGGCTCCGGCAAGTCCACCCTCCTGCGCGCCATCGGCGGTTTGGAGCCCCTGGACGCCGGGACCGTGCGCACCGCGAGCCGCCCCGCCGTCGTCTTCCAGGACCCCGCCCTGTACCCCTGGCTGAACGTGGCCCAGAACATCGCCCTGGCGGGACGCTTCCGGGCCCACCGGGGACGAGTTCCCGAGCCGCGGGTCCGGGAGCTGCTGGAGGTCCTGGGGCTGGTGCCCCTGGCCGAGGCCTCGCCGGCGCAGCTGTCCGGCGGGCAGGCTCAGCGGGTGGCGGTGGGTCGGGCCCTGGCGGCTAGGCCGCAGCTGCTGCTGCTGGATGAGCCCTTCTCCGCTCTGGACCCCGCCACCCGCGAGGACCTGCAGCGCTGGCTGCGTCGGCTCATCGACGACCTGGGGCTCACCGCGGTGACCGTGACCCACGATGTCGCCGAAGCCGCCGCCCTCGGGGACCGGGTGGGCTTCTTCCGCGCCGGGGTCGGCTTCGAGCGCTGGTGGGACGTTCCCCGCACCGCCCAGGAGGCGGACGCCGATGCCCTGACCGCGGATCTGCGCGACCACTACCGGGAGGCCCGCGGGGAGTGGGTCATATGACCCCGCGCGACCCTGCGAGGCAGGGTCGGACGGATCCCCGCCTCACCCGCCCGCAGCCCGGCGCGGCCTACCCACCGGATCGACGCACCGTGCTGCGGCGGGCCGGTCTGACCGGACTGGGCCTAGCCGGCGCCGGGCTGGTCGGGTCCGGCACCTGGGCGGCCGGAGACACCGTGGCCGCCGCCGGGACCGCCCCCAGCAACGCTCCGCTGCGCATCGGATACCTGCCGATCACCGACGCCGCCCCCCTGCTGGTGGGACACGCCCGGGGACTGTTCGCCCAGGAGGGCGCCCCCACCGCGGCCCCGGTCCTCTTCCGCTCCTGGTCCTCCCTGTGCGAGGCCTTCGTCAGCGCCGAGGTGGATGCGATCCATCTGCTCATGCCCCTGGCCTTCCACCTGCGCTACGGTCTCGGCGCCGATGCGCGGGTGACCGCCTGGAACCACGTCAACGGCTCCGCGCTGACCGTGGCCCCGGAGATCCGGGAGGTGGCCCAGCTGGCCGGGAGGACCGTCGCGGTGCCCGCCTGGTGGTCCCTGCACAACGTCCTGCTGCAGCGGCTGCTGCGCGAGGCCGGGCTGCGACCGGTGATCCGCCGAGCCCCGGGACCTCGGGAGACCGCGCTGGTGGTGATGTCCCCGGCGGATATGCTCCCAGCCCTGCATCAGCGCACCATCTCCGGCTTCGCCGTCGCCGACCCCTTCAACGCGGCCGCAGCCGCCCGCGGCGTGGGACGGACCCTGCGCTTCCTGGGTGATGTGTGGCGCCAGCACGCCTGCTGCGTGACGGTGCTGCGCGGAGACCTCGTGGACGGCGATCCCGGGCGCACCGAGGCCTTCCTGCGCGGACTGGTGCGAGCCCAGGCCTGGGCCCGGGAGCACCGCGCGCAGGCCGCCCCGCTGCTGGCGGACGGACTGCTGCCCCAGCCCGAGCCGGTCATCCTGCGCGCCCTGACCGATCATGCCGACGCCGCGGTCGCGGTGCGACACCCGGAGTGGGCCGGTCAGCTGATCGACTTCGCCCCCTACCCCTACCCGGGGTTCACCGCCCGACTGCTGGAGGAGATGCGGGAGACCCTGGTGGACGCTCCGCGGGACTTCCTGGACGGCCTGGACGCAGCCCGCGTGCACGAGGACCTCGTGGTCACTGGACCCGTGCGCGCCGCGATGGAGACGCTGGGCGGGCCGAGCGCCTTCGGACTGGACGGATACGAGCGGACGGAGCAGCTGGATGGATGAGCGCAGATCGGCACGGGGGCGGTCCTGGGCCCTGGGGGCCGCGGGGGCAGCCGGCGCGGTGGCGCTGTGGTGGCTGTTCACCCGCGCCGCAGGGGCGGAGGACCCGCTGCTGGCAGCCTTCCGCCCGGAGAAGATCCCCGCCGCCCTGGGGGAGCTGATCTCCCGGGGCGTGCTGCTTCCGGACATCGGGGTGTCCCTGCTGCGGCTGGGCCTCGGCCTGGTCCTGGCGGTGGTCGTCGGACTGCCCCTGGGGCTGTGGTTCGGCTCCTCCCGCACCGCGGAGCAGGTCGCGCACCCGGTGGTGCAGTTCCTGCGGATGGTGTCCCCGCTGTCCTGGGCGCCGGTGGCGGTGGCGCTGCTCGGCGTCGGCCATGCCCCGGTGGTCTTCCTGGTGGCCGTGGCCGCGGTGTGGCCGGTGGTGCTGGGGACCTCCGCCGGGGTGCGAGCGGTGGATCCGGGGCATCTGCGAGTGGCCGAGAGCCTCGGGGCCACCCGCGCGGAGCGGCTGCGGCACGTGGTGCTGCCCAGCATCCGCCCGCATGTGCTCACCGGAGTGCGCACCGCCCTGGGCATCGGTTGGGTGATCCTGGTTCCCGCGGAGATGCTGGGAGTCTCCTCCGGCCTGGGATACGAGATCCTCAATGCCCGGGATCGGCTCGCCTACGACGAGATGCTCGCCGTCATCCTCGTCATCGGACTGCTGGGCACCGTGCTGGATGCCGCCGCCAGGATGCTGCTGCGCGCCCGCGCGTAGAATCATCCCGATCTCCCGTCCCGCTCGCCCCTCGGAGGAGAACTGTGACCAGCACCGACCATCGCCCCGCCTCCCCCGATGAGGACCGCCCCGGAGCGGCCCACCGCCTCGGCTTCGGCTGGTCCCTGCACGGCGACGGGCGCACCGTCGCCCCGGGGCAGGTGGTGGGCCCGCGGGAGCGGCTGCGGTGGGGCCGCACCGTGAGCATCGGCGCCCAGCACGTGGTCGCCATGTTCGGGGCGACCTTCCTCGTCCCGCTGATCACCGGGTTCCCGCCGGCCACCACCCTGTTCTTCTCCGGGGTGGGCACCATCCTGTTCCTGCTGCTCACCGCCGGGCGGGTGCCCTCCTACCTCGGTTCCTCGTTCGCGTTCATCGCCCCGATCGGGGCGGCGAGCGGCCAGTACGGTCCCGGCGGGGCCCTGGGCGGGGTGGTGATGGCCGGGGTCGCGCTGTTCGTCGTCGGGCTGATCGTGCAGTGGGCGGGCACGGACTGGCTGCAGAAGCTCATGCCGCCGCTGGTCACCGGCGCGATCGTCGCGCTGATCGGCTTCAACCTGGCGCCCTCAGCCAAGGACAACTTCATGAAGGCGCCCGTGACCGCGCTGGTCACCCTCGGCTCGATCATCCTGATCTCGGTGCTGTTCCGCGGGATGATCGGGCGGCTGTCCATCCTGCTGGGGGTGGCCATCGGGTACGTCACCGCCGTGGTGCGCGGGGAGGTGGACTTCTCCGCGATCCGCGCGACGTGGGAGGCCGAGGGGCTGATCGGGCTGCCGCACTTCCAGACCCCCGAGTTCCACCTGTCCCTGGCCGGGCTGTTCATCCCGGTGATCCTGGTGCTGGTGGCGGAGAACATCGGGCACGTGAAATCCGTGGCCCTGATGACCGGGGAGAACCTGGACCGCTACGCCGGACGCGCCATCATGGCCGACGGCCTGGCCACCACCATCGCCGGATCCGGCGGCGGCTCCGGAACCACGACCTACGCGGAGAACATCGGCGTGATGGCCGCTACCAAGGTGTACTCCACCGCCGCGTACTGGGTGGCCGCCGTCGTCGCGCTGCTGCTGTCCGTGTTCCCGGTCTTCGGCGCGGCCGTGGCCACCGTGCCGGCCGGAGTGCTCGGGGGCGCGGCGACCGTCCTGTACGGCATGATCGGGATGCTCGGGGTGCGGATCTGGGTGCAGAATCGGGTGGACTTCTCCGACCAGGTCAACCTGACCACGGCCGCCGTCGCCCTGATCGTGGGGATCGCGGACTACACATGGGAGATCGGCGGGCTGCAGTTCGCCGGCATCGCCCTGGGCACGGGCGTCACCCTGGTGGTCTACCACCTGATGTCCGCCATCGCCCGGGCGCGCCGGACGGCACAGCCCCAGCCCCGGGAGGAGCACCCGGAGTAGGCCCCGGTATGGGTGCGGGTATGGGTCCGCCGGGTCGGTGAGGCCGAGCCGCCGCCGCATCGCCCCCATCCGGTCACCGAGACCGTACGTGCTGGCCGAAACCGTACAAGAGTGCCGAGACCGGACCCGGCGGGTACGGTCTCGGCACCTTTGTACGGTCTCGACCACGGTGTACGGTTTCGCCGCGCCTCCTCACCCCCACCCGGGCACTCCGAGCTCGGCCGCGCGTCGGGCCGCCAGATCCATGAGCCGAGCCTTCAGCTCGGGACGGCGACGCCGCACATCGGCCCACCCGGCGCGCAGCAGCATCACCCCCGCCTCCTGGATGTCCAGCTCCCGCTGCCGCTCCTCGTACAGCTTGGTCCGGGTGTCCCCGTAGTCGAAGTACTTGGCCTTCCCATCAAGCTCCAGCCCCATGCGCAGCGGCTCCCAACCCAGGTCCACGCGCCGGCGACCGCGCCTGGTCTGCACCGGCATCTGGGGCCGCGGGGCGGGCAGCCGCAGCTCGTGCACGGCCACCCGCGCCAGACTCTCCAACGCCGACTCCGACCGGGCGTCCGCGAAGTCGAGCACCCGCCGGACTCTCCTCACACCGCGAAACCCGGGAGCCCCCTGCAGCAGCCCGAGGACATCCTCCGATGCGACCCCCACCCGCACCACGTGGTCGGCCAGAACGACGGCGTCCTCGAATCCCATCGACGCCGCGCAGTCCAGGAGAGTGCGCGGCAGATCCGTCACGGGGATCTGCCCGCCGAGCAGGCTCCGATGCGCCCCGATGCCCGGCCGGTGGTGCACCGCGATCCGGGGATCACGGGTGGAGGGCTTGCCGACGGAGCTGACATGCACGCGGTCGGGCAGACGCAGCAGGGGCAGACCGTGCAGGAGCGCCGCGGAGGCATCGGAGAAGACCCAGGGGGCGGTGGTGCGAGACAGGAACGCGAGGTGCATGGCCAGGCACTGCTGCCGCGGGGAAAGCTCCTGCCAGCGGCGGGCCCGGACGTAGCAGCGAGGTGCGATCCGCACCCAGTCGGTCCCGAGGCCGCCCCGACTCGGACGCGGATCCCCATAGCCGAGCTCGCGCAGCTGCTCGGGCTGCAGGATCTCCTCGAGGCTCAGGTCAGCGATCGTCGTTCCCATGCCGGCCAGCATGCCGCACCCTGAGGTGGCCGATGGCGTCTCAGAGGCAGGATTGTGCGGTGTGGGCGCAGGTGGAGGCCACCGTCCACAGATCCGGGAAACGCCAACCCCGCCCCGAACCCGGTGGGACCCGATCACGGCGCCCCAGCAGATCGGTGAGACCGCACCTGGTGGCCGAAACCGTACATAGGTGTCGAGACCGGACCCGACGGGTGCGGTCTCGGCACGTTCGTACGGTCTCGGCCACGGTGTACGGTTTCGGCCGCACACCGCGCACCGCACACCGCAGCCAGCGGACCGCGAGCGCGGGTCAGGGGCGGGGGAAGAGCTTCCGGGCCAGGTCCGCGCGGTTGGTGACCAGCCCGTCCACGCCCAGCGCGGCCAGGCGGCGCATGTCCTCCGGATCGTCCACGGTCCACACGTCCACCCGCAGGCCGCAGGCGTGCGCAGCATGCAGGAACCGACGGGTCACCACCGGCACCCGCACCGGACCGAGCCGGTGGGACTCCGGAACCTGCAGGGCGTCGAAGGGCGGGACCCACCGGCCGAGCAGCCGCAGCGCGATCCGCCAGCCGGGCCGCACCCAGCGCATCGGCAGCCTGCTGACCAGCAGGAACAGCGCCGTCCCCGCGATCCCCGGGCTGGACGGCGGCAGCGGAGCGCGCCGCTGCTCGGGAACCGAGGCGCCCGAGGCCGCCCCGGAAACCTCCGCGTCGTCTCCGGAGTCGATCCCGCGGCGAGCGGTCGCCCCGGGAGTCTCCGCACCGTCCCCGGAGGCGATGCCGTGGCGAGCGCCCTGCCCGAAAGGCCCGGCCGTCGTCCCCGCCGCGGACCGCCGCGGCCCACCGGTGCCGGCCCCCGACGCGCGCAGGGCGGCCAGCGCGCGGCGTCGTCGGGCATCCGAGAAGGAGGCGATCCGCACCCGGTCCACCGCCCCCGCCTCCCGCAGCACCCGCGGCACGGCTTCCACCGCGCCCTCGTCCTTCAGGTCGATGTTGAACCGGGCCGTGGGGAAGGCCTCGAGGGCTTCGGCCAGGGTCGGGATCCTCTGCCCGTCCGGCAGCCGCACCTCGGCCACCTGCGCGGCACTCAGCTGCGAGACCCGCCCCGGCACCCCGGCCACCCGATCCAGGGAGGGGTCGTGCAGCACCAGCACGACGCCGTCGGCGGTGGTGTTCACGTCCGTCTCGATCCACTCCGCGCCCGCCTCCACCGCGGCGCGGAAGGCCTCCAGGGAGTTCTCCGCGGCTTCGAGGGCCAGGCCACGGTGGGCGTAGACGGTGGGGACGGTGCGGTCACGGGGGCGCTCTGACATGCCCCCGAGCCTAGCGGCCATCCCCGGGGAAGGCGCACCGCCACCGGCACAGCCGCAAGATCCTAGCCGTCCGGGCCCGCCCCGCCGCCGGGAGTCTCGGCGTCGCCTTCCGCGGCCCTCGGGGGTCCGGCGGGCACGTCCAGGATGGTGAACAGCTGCCCGATCACCCGCATCGCGTCCTGCTCCTGGGCGGTGATCGAGGTGGGCGGGTCCGAGACGATCACGACGTCGGCGCGCTCCAGATCCACCCCGTCGTCATCGATGGCCGGACGCACCGTGATCTCCAGGGGGTAGTCGGGGACCTCGAGGGCCGCCCGTCGGGTGACGTTCATCCCCTGCTCGTCCAGGCGCTCCAGCCGGTACAGCTCATCACGGTCCAGCACGGAGGCCAACCGCGCCAGGCACATCCCCGGGGACAGATCCGCCCGATGCCGCCCGGTCACCTTCCCGTACACGGCCTCGATCTGCCCGGGTCCCGCCGACCGCGCCCCGAAGATCCCCGGGGAGAATCCTCCGGTGCCGAACAGCTGCGCGCCAGACAGCCCCCGGCGAAACGGCGCCAGGGCCTCGCCGAGCGTGGGGCGCGGGGCTGGGCCGGCGTCCTCACCCGCGAGATCCCCGGCGGCCTCCTGCTCCCCGGCATCCCGGCCCCGCTCCCCCGCGCCGCCGCGGCGGAACCTGCCGAGGCCCTGCATCAGCATGGGGACGAGGAAGAGCAGCATCAGGACGACGCCGGGTGGCAGTCCCACCGCCCGCAGCAGCATCGGCCCCAGCAGCACGGCCGCGATCATCAGCCCCACCCGCAGCCCCTCGCCACCGGCCCAGCGGCTCTCCCGCGAGCTCATCGGTCCTCCCGGGTCCCGGCGTCGGCCGCGCCCTCGGCCAGCAGCCGCTCGATGGTCTGGGCGACGCCGTCCTCCTCGAAGCCCGGGCAGGTGCGGCCCACCTCCTCGATGACCTGGGGCCACCCGGAGGCCATCGCGTATCCGTGTCCGGCCCAGCGCAGCATCGCGGTGTCGTTGGGCATGTCCCCGAAGGCCGCGACCTGCTCCGCCCGGATGCCGCGTTCGGCGCACCAGCGCGCCAGGGTGCGGCCCTTGGACAGCCCGGCCTGGCCGATCTCCGCCAGCGGGAGGGTCGCCACGGCGTGGGTCACGGACACCTGCTCACCGGCCAGCTCCCGCACCCGCTCGTACAGCGCCCCCGGATCGGTCCCGTCCTGGCGCACCAGCAGCTTCACGACCCCGGCGTCGGCGGGCAGCACCTGCTCCAGGGGCCCGCGCACGACGTCGGGGGAGGTCTCCAGGACGTTGGTCTGCCCCCAGCCGGGATCCGTGTAGATGCCGTCCAGGGCCTCCGCGGACAGCGCGGCCTCCGGCAGCTCGGCCCGCAGGCGCGCCAGCAGCTGCGGGATGACGCCCGGGTCCACGGTCTCCGATGCCAGGATCCGGTCCGCCCCGAGGTCGTAGATCACGGCGCCGTTGGAGCAGATCGCCACGGACTCGTAGGCCAGCTGCTCGCGCAGGGGCTGCAGCCAGCGGTACGGGCGCCCCGTCACGAACACCACGTCCACCCCCGCGTCCTCGGCGGCCGCGAAGACCTCGAGAGTGCGGGGACGGAAGCGGAAGTCCGGGCCCAGGACGGTGCCGTCCAGGTCCGTGGCGATCAGCCGGATCACTCAGGAGTCCTCGGCCGGCACCTCGAAGGTGGGGGTCAGGAAGGCGCGGGCGATGCCGTGGAAGAACAGCTGGAAGTTCACGACGGCGGGGCTCGCGCTCTCGTCGATCTCCAGCTGCTCGGTGTCCACCGCGGTCACGCAGAAGATGTACCGGTGGGCGCCGTGCCCGGCGGGCGGGGCGGCGCCGGTGAAGTCACGGTTCCCGCCGTCGTTCAGATGCTTGATCACCCCGTCGGCGATCTCCCCGGAGGCCCAGTCCCGCGGCAGGGAGGTGACCTCGCCCGGGATGTTGGACACGCAGGCGTGCCAGAAGCCGGAGGGGGTGGGGGCGTCCGGGTCGAAGCAGGTCAGCACGTAGGACTTGGTGCCCTCCGGTGCCCCGGACCAGGACAGCTGCGGGGCGACGTCCTGCCCGCCGTCCACGCCCATGGCCCCGGAGGCGAACTCGACGGGCATGGGCTGACCCTCGGCGACGTCCTCGGAGGTCAGGGTGAAGGTCGGCAGCTCGGGCAGGCCCTCGTAGGGGCGGCGGTCCAGCATGGGATTCTCCTTCGTCGGGTGTCGGTGGTTCGGTCCGGCCCTGACGGGGGTCGGTGTCGGTTCGGCCGGTCGGCTCAGCTGTCCAGGGCGGCGTCCAGCTCCTCGCGGGTGGGCGGGTTGGCCCCGGCCCGGGAGACGGTGATGGCGGCGGCCGCGGCGGCGCGCTCGAGGATGCTCTGCAGGTCCTCGCGGTCCAGCTCCCCCAGACGCTCGGCGGCCTCCCGGCCGGTGACGCCGCGGTCCGCGAGCGCGCTGAGCAGCCCCGCCATCAGCGCATCACCTGCGCCGACGGTGTCCGCGACCTCGGTGGTGCGGGCGGGCACGCTCACGCCGTCCGGGCCGGTGACCGGCGTCAGGGCCCAGGAGCCCAGGGCCCCGCGGGTCACGACCACCAGCCCCGGGCCGGCCTCGAGCCAGGCCGCTGCGGTCTGCTCGACGGTGCGGTGCGGGTACAGCCACAGCAGGTCCTCGTCGGAGGCCTTGACGACGTCGGCGTGCTCCACCACGGCCTCCGCGCGGGCGCGGGCCGCGGAAGCGTCCGGGACGATGCTGGGGCGGCAGTTGGGGTCGTAGGAGATCAGCGCGTGGGGGGCGGCGGTGCGCACGGCGTCGAGCACCGTCTGGGCACCGGGGTCCAGCATCGCGCCGATGGAGCCGACGTGCAGCACCTCGGCCGCGGTGAGCAGCTGCGGCAGCTGGTCGGCGACGGCGTCGAGGTTCCAGTCCAGGGTGAAGTCGTACTCCGCGGCGCCGTCCTCGGCGAGGGTGGCTTCGGCGACCGGAGTGGGGCGCTCGTCGGCGGGCACGGGGATCTCCACGCCGGCGCCCTCCAGGTGCTCGCGCACCAGCTGCCCGTGCTCGTCCTGGCCGTGGCGGCCGATGAAGCGCACGGGGTGGCCCAGCCGGGCCAGGCCGACGGCGACGTTCAGGGGGCTGCCGCCGGGCAGCGTGCGCGGGGCGTCGTCATGGGGGCGGACCACGTCCACGAGGGCTTCTCCGATGACCGTCAGCATGCTCCCACTCTACCGAGGGGCCCGGCGTGGGTGAACCAGGCCACCATGGGGTCGTCGCCGAGGCGGACAGCCCGAGGGATCACCGGTCATCAGGTCCCGCCCAGGGGTTTTTGAGGGTACGCTGAGCCTGGTCTGGATGGCCCAGCCGCCTTCCCCGGCCGGCCGTCACCGACCCCATCGCATTCGCTGAACCCAAGGATCATCATGACCGCTCCCCGCCCGCTGCGCGCCCTCGTCGGCGTCGGTGCCTCTCTGACCCTGGCCGGCGGCCTCCTGCTGGGCGGCCTGCCCGCCCAGGCCGACGAGACCCCCGCCCCGACCGCACCGACGGCCACCGCCCCGGTGGTTCCGGCGGACACCACCGTCACCCGCACGTACCCGGATGGCGCTGCGGCCACCATGGATGTGGCCTGGGCTCAGGGTCGGACCCTGCACGTGTCCGGCACCGGCTTCTTCGCCGAGGACGGCAAGACCCCCTCGACCATCGCCATCAAGCTGACCTCCGGCACGGACAAGCTGAACAACGGCGCCGTGACCGCCCAGTTCCAGGCGCAGGCCGACGGCACCTTCTCCGTCGAGCTGCCGTACCCCACCATCGCCAACGGCGGGGCGATCCGCCAGGGCAAGGCCGATTCCTCCGAGGAGCTGAAGATCGGCGAGCCGGTGGGTGTGAACCTGCTGACCGGCTCGCTGCAGACCGGCGACCGGATGCGCGGCGGCCCCATCGGCTACGCCGCGATCACCGCCGCCCCCGCACCCACCGAGGACCCGACGCCGGAGCCAACCACGGACCCGACGACCGATCCGACCGGCGAGCCGACCCCGGTGCCGAGCACCGATCCCACCTCCCCGGCGCCCACCACCGATCCTTCCGAGGAGCCCAGCGAGACCCCGACCGCTGATCCCTCCGCCTCGACCGAGCCGGGCGCACAGCCCTCCGCATCGGCCAGCACCCAGCCCGAGGCCTCCGCCAGCCCCACCGGCTACCAGAACTGCCGCGCCGTCTGGGATGACCTGGGTCGGTCCATCCACTCCGATGAGCCCGGCTACTCCCTGGATCTGGATGCCGACCGCGACGGCATCGGCTGCGAGCAGGAGCCCGACTACACGAATGACAACGGCACCGGCAGGTACGGCTCCGGGGCCTCCGGTTCCGGCACCACCGGCGCCGGCTCCGCCAGCGGCCTGGCCAGCACGGGTCTGGGCCGTCAGGCCGGGCTGATCGTCTCCGGCGGGCTGTTCGTGCTCGCCGCAGGCACCGCCCTGGTCGTGTTCGGACGCCGCCGCTCCGCCGAGTAGCACCGCCCCGAGCGCATCCCGCCGCGGATCCCCGCGACGGCACACGCGACGCACGCCCCCGGACCCCGCGGTCCAGGGGCGTGCGTCGTCTCATCGGCCGGTCCCGGCGTCGGATAAGGTGGTGGGGTACCCCACAATGACGTGAGCTCCGCCCCGTACCGCCGACCCCGCAGCCCCGTCCGCCCCGCCGCGGATGCGGGCCGCCCCGGGGACGCGGCACCCCGGGGCGGGAAGGAGAATGGATCCCGCCGTGAGCACCCCCACCACCCCCGCCGCCTGGTCCCGCCGCGAAGAGCTGGCCGAGCAGATGATCCCCCTGATCGGCCGCCTGCACCGGGAGAACCAGGTGGTGGTCAACATCCACGGGCGCAGCCTCATCAACCGGTCCGTCACGGACATCATCAAGGCCCACCGGTGGGCCCGGCAGATCGACACCGTGGAGCTGGACCTGGAGGAGACCCTCCCCCTGGTGCAGGCCCTGACCGAGCTGGAGCTGGGCGCGGCCTCCGTGGACCTGGCCCGACTGAACTCCCTGTACCGCAGCGAGGGCGAGGGCCGGGAGCTGGACGCCTGGCTGCGCGAGCAGCTGGCCGAGGTGGTCGGGGGGAAGGGCCGGACCGAACCCGCCGGGCAGGATGTGGTGCTCTACGGCTTCGGGCGCATCGGCCGGCTGCTGGCCCGCATCCTCATCGAGCGCGGGGCCGGCTCGGGGCTGAACCTGCGCGCCGTCGTCGTGCGGAAGAACGCGGAGAACGACCTGTTCAAGCGCGCCTCCCTGCTGCGCCGGGACTCCGTGCACGGCGCGTTCAACGGCACCATCCAGGCGGACCCGGAGACGGACGTGATCACCGCCAACGGGGTGCCGATCCAGTTCATCTACTCCTCGGACCCGGCCGCCGTGGACTACGAGCGGTACGGGATCCGCGATGCGGTGGTCATCGACAACACCGGCCGCTGGCGCGATGAGGAGGGCCTGTCCCAGCACCTGAAGGCCAAGGGCGTGGCGAAGGTCCTGCTGACCGCGCCGGGCAAGGGGGACCTGAAGAACATCGTGTGCGGGGTCAACGACCACGTCATCGAGGACTCGGACCGGATCCTGTCCGCCGCCTCCTGCACCACCAACGCGATCACCCCGGTGCTGAAGGTGCTCGACGACGAATACGGCGTCTCCCACGGCCATGTGGAGACCGTCCACTCCTTCACCAACGACCAGAACCTCATCGACAACTTCCACAAGGGGGACCGCCGCGGCCGCTCGGCGGCCCTGAACATGGTGCTGACCGAGACCGGCGCGGCCAAGGCCGTGGCCAAGGCCCTGCCGCAGATGGCGGGCAAGCTCACCGGCAACGCGATCCGTGTGCCCACCCCGGACGTGTCCATGGCGATCCTGAACCTGCAGCTGGGCAAGGCCCCGGAGTCCAAGGAGTCCCTGAACGCCTACCTGCGGGACATGTCCCTGAACTCCCCGCTGCGCAAGCAGATCGACTACACGGACTCCCACGAGGTGGTCTCCACGGACTTCGTGGGCTCCCGGCGCGCCGGGATCGTGGACGGTCTGGCCACCATCGTGTCCGGGAGCTCCGTGGTGGTCTACGTCTGGTACGACAACGAGTTCGGCTACTCCTGCCAGGTGATCCGGGTGGTGGAGGAGATGGTCGGGGCCCACCCGGCCAGCTTCCCGCGGGACTGACCCGCGTCCGGCGCCGAGCCGTCAATCCGGGAGGGATGTCCCCGAAAATCGGGGATCGTCCCTCCCGGATTGACGGCTCGGCGCTGAGAATTCTTGGCGCTGGAACGTCTTGGCGCCGGGGAGGAGCGCTCAGGCGCGGTAGAAAGCATCGATGACGGCGCCCAGCGCGGCGGCGTCCTCGATGTGGCACATCTCCCGGGCCGAGTGCATGGACAGCAGGCCCAGCCCGACGTCGATGGTGCGCATCCCCAGGCGAGTCGCGGTGATGGGTCCGATGGTGGAGCCGCACGGGACGTCGTTGTTGGACACGAACTCCTGATACCGGGCCCCCGCGTCACGGCAGGCCTGCGCCCAGATCGCCGCGCCCACCGCGTCCGTGGCGTAGCGCTGATTCGCGTTGATCTTCAGCAGCGGCCCGCGGCCGGGCTGCGGACGGTTGACCGGGTCGTGATGCCCCGAATAGTTCGGGTGGACCAGGTGCCCGGCGTCGGAGGACAGGCACACCGAGGCCACCAGGGCCCGACGGTACTCCTCCGGGGAGTCCCCGCGGGCCGCGCTGATCCGCACCAGCAGGTCCTCCAGGATGGGCCCGGCGGCACCGGAGCGGGTCGACGAGCCGATCTCCTCGTGATCGAAGGCCGCCAGCACCAGGGTCTGCTCCGACGCCGAGCCGCCGGCGGCCGCCGCACCGATCAGGGCCTGCACTCCGGCGTGCACCGAGGAGAGGTTGTCCAGCCGCCCCGCGGCCAGGAACTCCTCCTCCGCGCCGAACAGCCGCGGCTCCTGGGCATCGGCCAGCACCACGTCCCAGCCCAGGACCCGCTCCGGGGCCACCGGCGCCGGGTGGGCCCCCGCGGCGTCCAGGGCCTGTTCGCCCAGGTGGGCCAGCACATCCCGCGGCTCCTCCCCCGCCGCCCAGATCGGCTGGGTGTGCCGCTGACGGTCCAGGGTCAGCCCCTCATTCTGCGTGCGGTCCAGGTGGATGGCCAGCTGCGGGATCCTGGCCACCGGACCCGTGGCCACCAGACGCTGCCCGAGGCTCCCATCCTCCTCGCGCACGGCCAGGCGCCCGGCCAGACGCAGCTCCCGGTCCAGCCACGAGTTCAGCAGGGCCCCGCCGTACACCTCGACGCCCAGCTGGCTCCACCCCAGGGACCCGGTGCTCGGGTGCGGCTTCAGCTTGAAGGAGGGCGAGTCCGTGTGCGCGCCGAGGACGCGGAAACCCCCAGCCCGCTGCCCGGTCTCCGGCTGCACCCAGGCCAGCAGGGCGCCGTCGCGCCGCAGGAAGTACCCGCCCGGAGCCGTGGGGAAGGGTTCGGACTCCCGCACCGGGGTGAACCCCTCGGCCTCCAGGCGGCGGGCCCCCTCGGCGGCGGCGTGGAAGGAAGACGGGGAGGCGGCGAGGAAGCGGCCCAGATCCAGGGCGTGCTCGCGGGCGTCGGGAATGGGGGCGGTGGTCATGGATTCCTCCTGGATTCGGGGATGGGGTCGAATCGGGTCGGCGGGGGCGCCATCGGCGGGGCCATGAGGGGCATGCGCAGGCGCGGCAGGTTCCGGCGTCGGGCCAGGCGCACCACCAGCAGGGCGTACAGCCCGTCCACCACGACGGCGACCACCAGGTCCCCCGGGGCCCCGCCGGACGAGGCCGTGGGATCCGCCCAGCCGATCAGCCCGAGGCCCAGGCCGATGACGTTGTTGGCCGAGTGCAGGCCGATCGCCGCCTCCAGTCCGCCGGTGCGCCAGGTGAGGTAACCCGCCACGACGGCGAGCACCCCCACGCTGGCCTGCCCCCACGGATCGTAGCCGTGGCCCAGGACGAACACCGGCACCGGCAGCAGGATGGCCCACGCGGGGTGACGCAGCCAGCGGCCCAGGGTCTGCATGGGCAGGCCCCGGAAGACCACCTCCTCGGTGGCGCACTGCACCGGCACCAGCAGCAGGATCATCACGAGGATCGCCAGGCTGGTCCCGCCGTTCCAGACGGTCTGCGGCAGGCCCGCCTGCGCCGCGCCGGTCTCCGCCTGCTCCACGGGCAGCAGCATCATCACCGCCTGCACCGCGACGAACACGGCGACGGCGAGCCCCGTGCACCGGGTCAGCCAGCCCCAGCGCAGGCGCCCGGCCGCGGAGAGGATCAGACCGATCGGGCGGGGCCCCATCACCAGGCGACCCACCAGCACGGCCGGCAGCATCACGATGATGCCGAGGAAGGTCATCAGGAAGATCCCGGGGCGGGTGAACAGCTCCACCGGGTACCCGGAGGGCCCCAGCTCGATCCGCGCGGAGGCGGGGTCCCCGGCGTGGACGGCGAACCAGACCAGCCCGAGGGCGAAGGACAGCGCGAGGTACACGGCTCCGGCCAGCGGAATCTCGACCAGCGGGGACCACCAGCGGTGCCGCGGATCGGCGAGCGCGAGCCGGTGGTAGGCCAGCCCGGCGGCGGGTGCGGGTGCCTGGCCCGGCTGGGCGTGCCGGGTGTCCGGGCGGGGGCCGACGTCGTGAGGGGGCTCGGCGGGCGGCGTCGCGCCGGGGCGCTCGGGCGGGGGCTGGACCATGGTCTCCACTGTATCCATCCGCCTCCCGGCCCTTCCGGACGAGTCGTGACCCGAGCTATAGACTGGTGGGAATCGCCGTCCGCCGCCCCGCCGGAAGGAGTGCCGTGCCGCAGCCACCCGCCGACGCCGCCCCTGCCCTGCACGCGCTGGGCCCGCGCGCGGTGCTCGCAGATCTGCCGGACCTGGCCGCCGTCCTGGACCTGCGGGAACGGGTGCTCGCCGATCCGCCGGAGCACCTGCTGGCCGGGCGCGCCGGGACCGTGCCCGCCGCGCGGACCCTCCTGCTGCGCTTCGACCGACCCCTGGACGAGGCCGCCCGCACCCGCCTCGCCCGGCACCTGGGCCGACTCACGGCCCAGGATCCGGGAGTGCAGGCGCCGGCAGACCGGGAGCGCGTGGTGGAGATCCCCGTGCGCTACGACGGCGCGGATCTGACCGCCTGCGCGGAGCACCTGGGCTGCACCCCCGAGGAGGTGGTGCGCCGCCACACCGAGACCCGCTGGCGGGCCGGATTCGCTGGCTTCGCCCCGGGCTTCGCCTACCTCACCCCGGACGGCGGAGCGAACGGCACTCCGGACGCCACAGGCCCCGGCGGGCTCGAGGTGCCGCGTCGGGACTCCCCGCGCACCCGGGTGCCGGCCGGCTCGGTGGCCCTGGCCGGGACCTTCTCCGCGGTCTACCCGCAGGACTCCCCCGGAGGCTGGCAGCTCATCGGACGCACCGACGCCCCGCTGTGGGACGTGGACCGCGACCCTCCAGCGCTGATCGCCCCCGGCGACGTCGTGCGGTTCCGGGAGATCACCGACGACGCCGACGACGCCGAGCCCCGCGGGGCGGCGGAGGATTCCCCCGACGGCTCACCTCGTGCGACCGATCGGGACTTCGGCGCGGCCGCCGAGACTCCGGAGCCCCGCACCGTCCGGGACGACACCGGGGCGGAGCAGACCGCCGCCCGGCTGCGGATCCTCGCCCCGGGGCTGTCCACCACGCTGCAGGACGCCGGGCGGCCGGGGCTGGATGACCTCGGCGTCGGGCCCTCCGGGTGGGCCGATCCCCTCGCGGCGCACGCGGCCAACCGGCTGGTCGGCAACCCGCCGGGCTCGGCCGTGCTGGAGAACGCGCTGGGCCGGCTGCGGGTGATGGTCCCGGAGGACGCCCCGGATGCGGTGCTGGCGCTGACCGGAGCGCGAGTGCAGGCGAGCCTCTCCGGTTCCGATACTCAGGGACCGCGGCCCGCGCCCCTGGATCGGCCCTTCCTGCTGCGCGCCGGGCAGACCCTGGAGATCGGTCCGGTCCGGTGTGGCCTGCGCCTGGTGCTGGCCGTGCGCGGCGGCTTCACGGGTCGGGCCGTGCTGGGGTCCCTGGCCACGGACACCCTCTCCGGGGCGGGCCCGGCGCCCCTGACCCGCGGGGACGAGGTGCCCGTGGGGCCGACCCCGCGCGCCGCCGTCGAGCCGTGGTGCCCGCCGGTGCCCCTGCCCGAGGACGACGCCGTGCTGCGCCTGCCGCTGGCCCCGGGGCCGCGTGCGGACTGGTTCGCCGACGACTCCATGGCCGCCCTGCACCGGAGCGTGTGGCGGGTGGCCGAGCAGTCGGATCGGGTGGCGGCCCGCCTGGAGCCCGAACCCGCCGACGCCGTCGGGGCTGTCGGGGTCGAGGACCGCGGGCCGGCGTCCGGGCGGGGGTCCTCATCCGACGCCGATGCCGCCCGCACTGACGCCGCTCAGACCGCAGGCTCCGGCGCCGTCGCGGCCGGGCTGCGTCGCACTCCGGAGCGCGAGGGGGCGGAGCTGGCCTCCGAACCGCTGGTGCGCGGGTCCGTGCAGATCCCGCCGAACGGGCACCCGGTGGTGTTCCTGGCCGACCGTCCCGTGACCGGCGGCTACCCGGTCCTCGGTCTCGTGGCCCCCGAGCACCTGCGGCTGCTGGCCCAGGCCCCGCCGGGCACGCGCGTGGTGCTGGAGCCGCCCGCCATCACCCCGGCCGCACCCGCCGACCAGCCCGCCGGCGTCGTCGCAGGCCCCGATCCGCCTGACCCCGCCGGGATCATCCGTCCCGATTCGCCCGAGAACGCCGCACCCACCGAGGAGAGCCGATGCGCACCGTCCTGATCGCCAACCGCTCCGAGATCGCCGTGCGGATCATCCGCGCCTGCGCCGAGCGCGGCATCCGCACCGTCGCCGTGTACGCCGATGCCGACGCCGAGGCGCCGCACGTTCTCCTGGCCGACGAGGCCTACGCCCTGGAGGGGGATTCCCCCGCCGAGACGTACCTGGATCAGCGGAAGCTGCTGGAGATCGCCCGGCGCGCCGAGGCCACGGATGTGCACCCCGGCTACGGGTTCCTCGCCGAGTCGGCGGGCTTCGCCCGGGCCGTGATCGCGGCGGGTCTGCGGTGGATCGGCCCCTCCCCGGAGACCATCGAGGCGCTGGGGGACAAGATCCGGGCGCGGGAGATCGCCCGGGCGGCCGGCGCCCCGCTGGCCCCGGGCACGGACGGCCCGCTGGAGGATGCCGCCCAGGCGCGGGCCTTCGCCGAGGAGCACGGGCTGCCCATCATCATCAAGGCCGCCCACGGAGGCGGGGGCCGCGGGATGCGCGTGGTGCGCGAGGTCGACGAGGTGGGGGAGGCCTTCGAGGCCGCGGCTCGGGAGGCCCGCGGAGCCTTCGGGCGCGGGGAGTGCTTCGTGGAGCGCTTCCTGGAGCGGCCCCGGCACGTGGAGGCGCAGGTGGTGGCCGATGCCGCGGGCGGCGTCGTCGTGCTGGGCACCCGGGACTGCTCCCTGCAGCGGCGCAACCAGAAGCTCGTGGAGGAGGCACCCGCGCCCTTCCTCACCGAGGAGCAGCGGCGCACCCTCGAGGGCGCGGCCGCGGCGATCTTCCGGGAGGCCGGGTACGTCAACGCCGGAACGTGCGAGTTCCTGGTGGGCGCGGACGGGCTGATCAGCTTCCTGGAGGTCAACACCCGCATCCAGGTGGAGCACCCGATCACCGAGGAGGCCTACGGGGTGGACCTGGTGGGGCTGCAGCTGGACGTCGCCGCCGGGGAGCCCCTGCCCTTCGACGAGGCGCCCGCACCGCGCGGGCACGCCATCGAGTTCCGGATCAACGCCGAGGATCCGGGCCGCGGCTTCCTGCCTGCCGGGGGCGCGGTGCGCGCGCTGGCCCTGGGCGGCGGTCCCGGGGTGCGGGTGGATGCCGGGGTGGGTCCGGGCACGACGGTGGCCGGGGAGTTCGACTCCCTGCTGGCCAAGCTGGTGGTCACCGCCCCGACCCGCCGGCAGGCGCTGGCCCGGGCGCGCACGGTGCTGCGGGAGGCCGCGGTGGACGGGGTGGCCACGACCCTGCCCTTCCACCGGGCGGTGCTGGCACGCCCGGAGTTCGCGGCCGAGGAGGCGGAGGGCTTCGGGGTGCACACCACGTGGATCGAGGAGACGCTGACCCCGGATCTCGAGCCCGACGGCGGCTACGCCGCGCCCCGGTTCGCGGACCCGTGGGGCGAGGACGGCGGCTCCTCCGGCCCCGCTGGCGTGGCGGCCGCGGTGGAGGTGGAGGGCCGCAGGCTGCGGGTGCGCCTGCCCGAGACCGCTCTGGCGGCCCTGGGCGAGGGGCTGGGCCGGCACCTGGCCGCGGCGCCGGGCGGGCGCGGTGCCTCGGGCGGTTCGGCGGGGTCCGGCGCTTCCGCGGGTGCGGGCGGTTCCGGGGGCGCTGACTCTGGTGAGGGGGCGGCCGACGGCGCGGGCGGCGTCGTCGTGGAGGCCCCGCTGGCCGGCTCCCTGGTGCGCTGGGTCGCCGAGGACGGCACCCAGGTAGCCGAGGGCGAGCGGCTCGCGGTGCTGGAGGCCATGAAGACCGAGATGCCGGTGGAGGCCCCGGGAGCGGGGGTGTTCCACCGGGCGGAGCTGGAGCCGGGGGCCAAGGTCGCCGCGGGCACGCAGCTGGGGCGCATCACCGGCTGACCCGCCGCCCGAGGCGCCGCGCTGATCGGGCCGCGCAATCATCCCCGCGCGACGGCGGTTCGGGGCCCTGGTCCGGCCGAGCGGCCGCTGGTTGGAATCGCTCGCCGCGCCGTCGCACCGCTGCGGACCCCGTCAACCCCACAGCTTCCCGAGGCTCTGCACGGCGTTGGCACCCAGCCACAGGGTCAGGGCCCACACCGCCACGCCCACCGCGATCAGCCACGCCGGGTAGCGGTACCCGTGCAGGAGATCCCGGCGTCGGAAGATCGCCACCACCAGGATCACCGTGAAGCCGACGGGCAGGATCAGCCCGTTGACCGTCCCCGCGATGATCAGCAGGTTGGCCGGGGCCGTGCCCAGGGAGGCGAACACGATGGTGGAGACCACGATCATCGCCACCGTCAGCCCGTTGCGCACCAGGGGACGAGCCGTGCGCGGGACCATGAAGGACACCGAGGTGTACGCCGCCCCGATCACCGAGGAGATGGCCGCGGCCCACAGGATCAGCCCGAACAGCCGCAGCCCCACCTCCCCGGCCGCGTGCTGGAAGGCGCTGGCGGCGAGATTTCCACCGGCCAGCTGCGCCCCGCCGGCCACCACCCCCAGGATCGCCAGGAACAGCAGGAAGCGCATGATCCCGGTGACCACGATGGAGACCACGGAGGCGTTGGAGATCGAGCGGACCTCCTCCACCCCGTGCACCCCGGCGTCGACCATCCGGTGCGCCCCGGCGTAGGTGATGTACCCGCCCACGGTCCCGCCGATCAGCGTGATGATCACAGCCATGTCGATGACGTCCGGGGCCACGGACTGGCGCAGCGCCTCCCCCACCGGCGGATTCGAGACCACCGCGACGTACCCGGTGATCAGGATCATCACCACCCCGAGGACGACGACGATCCGGTCCAGCGCCGCCCCGGCCTTCCGGGACAGGAACACCGCCACCGCCAGGGCCGCCGTGAGGATCCCGCCCCAGGTGGGGTCCAGCCCGAGCAGGGCGTTCAGCCCCAGGCCGCCGCCGGCGACGTTGCCGACGTTGAACACGAAGCCGCCGAAGACCACGAAGACCGCCAAAACCGCGCCCAGACCCGGCACCAGGGCCCCGGCCAGCTGGTTGGCGCGCAGCCCGGACACGCCGATGACCCGCCACACATTCAGCTGCACCGCGATGTCCACGAGGATCGAGAGCAGGATCGCGAAGGCGAAGGCCGCCCCGAGCTGCACCGTGAAGTTGGCGGTCTGGGTGATGAAGCCGGGGCCGATCGCGGAGGTCGCCATGAGGAAGAGCGCTCCCAGCAGGATCGAGCGCTTGGACTCGGTATGCGGCAGGCGCTGCTTGGCGACGACGTCGCCCGCGGCCGTGGGCGGTGCCGACTCCGTGACGGGGTGCCCGGCGTGGTCGTGGTCCGGGCGGTGTTCGCGACGGCGGTCGCGGTGGGAGCGGCGGGAGGGATCAGGGGTCATGACGGGGCCTCTCGGAGCATCAGTGTGGCACGACACACGCGAGCCTACCAGCGCGGTCGATGCTGAGACGGCGCTCTCGTTCCCACCCCCTCACCGAGACGGCGCTCTCGTTCCCACTTTCGGAATTTCCGGGAACGGATGCGCCGCCTCGCGGAAGGAACGGGCCGGGAAGGGAACGGATGCGCCGGCTCGGGGATGGGGTGGGGCGGGCGGGGCCGGGGTCAGACGAAGCGGCCCAGGGTCAGGCGCAGGGCGTCCTCCAGGTCCTCGAAGCGGAAGCGGTACCCGGCCTCCCGCAGCGCCGCCGGGTCCATCGCGACGTCGGCCAGGGCCAGTTCCCGGGCGCCCTGCCGGCCCAGCACGGCCGTCGGGGCCGCGGCGGGGGTCGGGACGACGGCGGGGCGGCGCAGCACCCGGCCCAGGGTGCGGGCGAACTCCCGCTGGGTCACCGGGTTCGGGGCGGCGGCATTGAGCGGACCGGAGATCTCCGGGTTCGCGAGCGCGACGGCGTAGATCTGGACGAGGTCGTGCAGGGAGATCCACGGCTGGCGCATCCGACCCCCGCCCATCGGGCCGCCGGCCCCGGCCAGGTACAGCGGCAGCTGGACACCCAGCAGACCGCCGGCCGCGCTGAGCACCAGGCCGGTGCGCACCAGGGCCACCCGGATCCCGAAGTCCTCGGCGCGGCGGGCCTCGGCCTCCCAGCGGCGGCACACCTCGGCGAGGAAATCCGTTCCGGACGGGGATGCCTCGGTGACGGGTCCGGCGTCGTGGCCGTAGTACCCGGAGGCCGAGGCGCTGACCAGGGTCATCGGCCCGTCCTCGCCCGCCGCCTGCGTCATCGCGGTGACCAGGGTCCGGGTGGCGTCCAGCCGGGAATGCAGCACGGCCCGGCGGTGGGCGTCGGTGAAGCGCCCGGCGATGCCCGCCCCGGAGAGGTTCACGACGGCGTCGGCCCCGGCCAGCAGCTGCGGGTCCAGGACCCCGTGGGCCGGATCCCAGGTGATGACGTCCGCGTCCAGGCGCACCGAGGGGCCCTCCCGGCGCTGCAGGGTGATGACCCGGTGCCCGCCGGCGCGCAGCAGGGCGCTCAGCTGCATGCCGACCAGCCCCGAGGCCCCGGCGATCACCACGGTCATCGGCTCGGGGCGGATCCCGCGCAGGGCGGCGTGGAAGTCCAGGTCAGCGCGAGTCTGGCGGGTCCGGTACTCGAAGACGCGCTCCAGCTGCCGCCGCATCTCCCGGACGCTGAACCCGATCCTCGCATCCAGTCGGGCCGGCAGCTCGTAGTCCACCTCGTCGTGCACGCGGGTGGCCGCCGCCTCCGTGCCGCCCTCCACCTCACCGTCGCCGTCCCGGGCGCCCCCGGGAGCGTCGGAGAAGACGTGGTGGTGGGTCCAGGAGCGCAGGGGCCCGCGGTCCATGACGTCCGTGAAGGTCTCCCCCGGGGTGTGCTCGGTGTGCACCGCGGTCCAGCGGACCCCGGCGTGCAGGGAACCGGGCAGGAAGGTCTCCGCCCACGGCAGGCCCATCAGCAGCTTGGTCACCGACCCGCGGTCCAGCCCGTCGGTGGGCTCCTGCAGCACGGTGCCGCTGAACTCCGGGGTGAGCCGTCGGATGGCCCCGGGGGAGCCGTACCAGCCGGTCACGGTCGAGCGCGGGTGGTCTATGACGGCGTCGTGGGTGTAGGTGCTCATGGGGCTCACCTGGCTTTCTCCCAGTCCGCGATGGGACCGGGGACGATGGTGAACAGGGGGTGCGGGCTGATGCGCCCGGCCTCCCTGTCGGTGCGCAGCGCGGGAACCCGCTCCGGGTCCCGCACGGCGAGCTTCTCGGCGAGGAATCCCGCCTCGTAGTCGATCTGCCCGGCGCTCACCGGGATCGGGTCCAGGGCCTGCGCGCGCGCGAGGGCCTCGGCGTCGATCTTCGCGGCGTCGAAGCGGTACCCGCGGCGAGCGGAGTCGGCGTGCAGCTCCCGCAGGAACATCGCGATCCCCGCCAGCGGGTCCGGGCAGGCGCGGAAGCGGGCCAGCTGCGGGTGGTTCCGATACCCGGTGGTCCGCCCCTGCAGCACCTTCTGGGCCAGCAGGGCCTCACGCCACCCGGCCACCAGGCCCTTGGGGTCGAGGTAGCGCGGGTGCAGGCTCCACAGTCGCACGGTGGCCTCCTCTTCGGATCGGGGGGCGCTCGCCGACGGACCGCCCTCTCTCGGCCCACGCTACCGCGCGGAAGGCGCCCCGGCCGCCCGCAGGCCGCCGCGCCTCCCAAAGGGATCCGCTGGTCAGGGCGCGGTCCGGGCGTCATCGAGCACCGAAGCTCGCACCATCGAGTAGGGTGTTCGGGCATCCCCGATCACCCGCCGCCGGCCCCGCGCGCGACGACGACGCCGCGTCAGCCTCCGCCGTCGGCCCGCACCCGGAAGGTGACTCCCCTGGATTACACCCCGTACACCCTGCTCTCGGACATCGGCTGGATCTCCGGTCTGCTGCTGCTCGGCAAGCTGATCCGCCGGTTCATCCCTGTCGCCCAGCACCTGCTGCTGCCCGCGCCGATCACCGGCGGTCTGCTGGGCATCCTGTTCGGCCCGGCCGGGCTCGGCTGGATCCCGTTCTCGGACCAGCTCAACGCGTACTCCTCGATCCTCATCGCCGTGGTGTTCGCGGCCATGCCCTTCTCCATGGAGTTCTCCGGGAAGGTCGCCAAGGGCGCCCGGACCATGTGGTCCTACTCCACCGGCATGTACGTGGGCCAGTGGGGCATCGCGGTGCTGTTCGGCCTGATCGTGCTGGTCCCGCTGTTCGGCACCCCGGACTGGTTCGGGATGATCATGCCGGTCGGCTGGGTCGGCGGCTTCGGCACCGCCGCCGCGGTGGGCGCGGCCCTGGACGGGGACGACGGCGCCGCCGTCGCCACGACCCTGGGGTTCACCTCCGCGACCGTCGGCACGCTGGTGGCGATCATCGGCGGCGTCATCATCGCCAAGTGGGGCTCCTCCACGGGGCGGACCTCCCAGATGGGCTCGTACAAGGAGCTGCCGGATGACGTGCGCACGGGCCTGATCTCGATCATCGGGGAGCGACCCTCCATCGGGAAGGGCACCTCCTCCCCGTCCTCCCTGGAGCCGCTGGCCCTGCACCTGTCCGTGATCGCCGGGACGACGTTCGTGGCGTACCTGGTGACCAACGGGATCAAGACCGCCACGGGGATCTCCATCCCGATGTTCGCGATGGCCTTCGTGATCGGCTTCATCTTCCGCCTGATCCTGGACGCCACCAAGGCCTCCGCGTACGTGGACGGCACCACCGTGAACTCGATCTCCGGCGGGGCCACGGACTACCTGGTGGCCTTCGGCATCGCCTCGATCGTGCCGTCCATCGTCGTGGACTACGCGGTGCCGCTGGTTCTGCTGTTCGTGCTGGGCCTGGTGTACTGCCTGCTGGTGTTCCGCTTCCTCTCCCCGGCGATGTTCCAGCAGGCCTGGCTGGAGCGCGGCCTGTTCGGGTGGGGCTGGGCGACGGCGTCGGTGGCCACCGGCATCGCCCTGCTGAAGATCGTGGACCCGCGGATGAAGTCCGGGACCATGGAGGAGTTCGGCGTGGCCTACGTGGGGTACGCGCCCTTCGAGATCGGCACCACGATCCTCGCCCCGATCATGGTGACCCTGGGCCTGACCTGGGCCTTCGGCGGGATCGCGACCGTGGTGGCCGTGGTCGTGATCGTCCTGGCCTTCGCCCTGGGCTGGGTGCGCGCCAACCGCGACGGCGAACACGAGGCGGTGCGGGTCCGCACCTGACGCCCCCGGGCGGGGCGCCTGCGGGCGGGGCGCCTGCCCGTTTGGGAGCCGTTTCGCCGTTTGGGAGCCACGAGGACGCTCCCAAACACCGAGACGGCTCCCAATTCGCGGTGGTGAGGCATCCCCGCGGGCGGGAGCCGCGGGTGGGCACACCGCGGAGCGGGCGTTAGGGTGAGGTGAGCCTTACTCGTCCCGATCGGATCGGAGGTCCCCATGACCGCCCCGCAGCGCAAGCCCAAGCCGCAGACCCTCCTGCAGGTCGTCGAACGACGGCAGCTCACCCCGCACATGGTGCGCCTGATCCTCGGCGGGGAGGGATTCTCCGCATTCCAGGACAACGGCTTCACGGATCAGTACGTCAAGCTGGTCTTCGCCAAGCCGGAGCTGGGCCTGAGCGCCCCCTTCGACATGATGCACGTGCGGGAGACCCTCCCGCCGGAGGACGTTCCCGTGACCCGCACCTACACGGTGCGCGCCGTCGACCATGAGGCGCAGACCCTGACCATCGACTTCGTGACCCACGGGGACGAGGGACTGGCCGCCCCGTGGGCCGCGCAGGCATCCCCCGGGGACCAGCTGGTGCTCATGGGGCCCGGCGGGAAGTACTCCCCGGATCCCGACGCCGACTGGCACCTGTTCGCCGGCGACGCCTCGGCGCTGCCCGCCATCGGCTCCGCGATCGAGGCCCTGCCCGACGACGCCCGCGGGTACGCCTTCATCACCCTGGACCACGACGAGGACCGCCAGGAGTTCGCCTCGGTGCCGGAGGGCTTCGAGGTCGTGTGGAAGGTGCAGGAGGGCACCGGCGCGGATCCGAACCGGCTGACCGCGCTGATGCAGTCCCGCGAGTGGCTGCCCGGCACCGTGGACGTCTTCGCCCACGGGGAGCGGGAGTCCATCAAGCAGGTGCGTCGCCTCCTCAAGGAGCGGGAGGTCCCCCGGGAGCGGATCTCCATCTCCGGGTACTGGGCCTACGGGCGCACCGAGGACCGCTTCCAGGCGGAGAAGCGCGAGCCGATCGGCAAGATCGAGGACTGAGCGAGCGGCCGTCATCGATCGCTATCCTCGGGGCATGCAGTCGATCAAACCGGCATCAGTGAGTCCCGAACGGCGCCACCGCTGGGAGCGGAGGCTCCTGCTGTCCGGGTTGATCGCGGCCTTCACCGTGATCGTGGTGAATGGGCTCGGCTCCCGCTTCCTGGGCTGGTGGCCCGGGGCTCTGCTCTGACTCAGATCTGGGTGCAGTTCACCCTCATCCTGTCCTTCCTCCTCCTGATGAGCGCCTCCACGCCGACCCCCGCCCAGCAGCCGCTGGCTCGCTCGCGTCGGCTCGGCTGGACGGCGTGGTTCTACGGCGCAGCGGGCCTTCTCCTCACCGGCCTGGCCCTGTTCTCCGCTGGTGACGGCTCGGCGGATTCTCGCGATCGGGCGTGGAGGTTCGCGGGTCTGGCGCTGCTGTTCCTCTCCCTGTGCTCCACCCACGCCATCGTCAGCATCCGGGCCCGCCGACGGCTCGCCGCGCGCGACGCCGAACCGTCACTCACGTGAGGTCTGCGCACCCCAGAGCCCACGTGAGTGACGGCTCGGCAAGGTGACCGTCCGACGACACACACCACCGCACCCCGCCCTCAGGGCAGGGCGATGCTCTCGGCCAGGCGCCCGGCGGTCTCGCGCATGGAGGGCAGGATCCCTCGGATGCGCTCCGGGCTCAGACGCGAGTGCACGGCGGAGATGCTCACTGCGGCCAGCGCAGCCCCGGCGGCGTCGTACACGGGCACCGGCAGGGACAGCCCAGACAGCTCCGGGACCACGTGGTTGGGACCGGCGGCGTATCCGAGGTCGGCGACGTCGGCCAGAGCGCGGCGCATCATTGCCTCGTGCTTGGCGGAGGAGGCGGCCACCCACTCGGGGGATCGGCGGCTGCGCCACTGGCCGAGCTCCCGTTCCTGTTCGACGGCCGGCAGGGTGCCGAGGATCGCCAGGCCGCAGTACGTGTTGCTCAACGGCAGGATGTCCCCTGGGTCGATGGCGTACGCCCGCAGCGGGTAGGTGCCGCTGGTGCGGGTCACGTACCTGACGCCGTCCGCGTGGCGCACCCCCACGTACACGGTGTCTCCGCAGATCCCGGACAGCCGCTGCGCCTCGTGCCGGATGCGGTCGGCGTTGAGCACCGGTCCGGGAGCCGCCAGACCCAGCGCGTACAGCTTCGGTCCGCACGCGTACCGGCGCTGAGCGGTGGCCCGCACCAGCCCGACGGCCGCCAGCTCACCGAGGATGCGGTGCACCGTGGGGCGGGCGATTCCGGTTCGCTCGGCGAGGTCCTTCAGCCGCGCCCCGTCCTGCCCCGCCACAGCCAGGGCGTCCAGGATCGCAGCGATCTTGGGGACGGTGCCGGGGCCCCGCGTCGGTGCTGATGCCATCGCGCCTCCTTCCGTGCAGAGCAGAGAGTCCGCAGAGCTGACTTCCGATGATCCGCCATCTCTTGTGATGCAGACTACGCCGTCGTAGAAATATCACCACGACGGCCGCGACGGACCCCGCTCCGAACCCCCGGCGCCGCGGCAGCGAAGCCGCGGCCCCGAGTCGGAGGGGCCAACGCCCCCAAGGGCCGTCACTCCGACCACCTTCGACGCCGCAGGAGGCCCACCCGATGTACGACGATCTCCCATCCCTCGCCCACACCGTGCAGACTCAGGACAGCGCAGGCTCCGCCGTCGACGTCACCTGGTACGACTCCCGCGATGCCCACGACCGCGACGACGTCATCCTCCTGGTCCACGGCACCGGAGGCTCCACGGCCGCGAACTTCGGCTTCCTCTTCCCGGTCCTGGCGACGCGTCAGCGGACTCTGGCCGTGGACTGGACCGCCCCTGAGGGCACCACCGCCCCGGCAGGTGAGTCCGCTCAGCGGACCCTGGAGCTGGAGGACCTGGCGCTGCAGGTCATCGCCGTGCTCGAGGAGGCCGCCGTCGAGGCCGGGCACGTGACCCTGCTGGGCTACAGTCTCGGCGCGTGCGTGGCCGCCCTCATCGCCGCCCGCCGCCCCGAGCTGATCGGACGGCTCGTGCTGCTCAACGGCTGGGCGCGCACGGACCTGCAGCAGCTGATCCGCAACGACGTCTGGAACCGCCTGTACGCCGCGGACCACGAGGCCCTCGCCGAGTACACGGCCTTCTGCGCTTTCGGCGGCCCCTTCCTCGCCGGCAAGACGATGGCGGAGATCGCCCCCGCCCTGAAGGCCCAGTCCTTCACCCCCTTCACCGCGGCGCAGATGGAGCTGAACCGGCGGGTGCAGATCGCCGAGGAGACGGAGGCCATCCCGCATCCCACGCTCGTCATCGGCTCGGAGGAGGACCAGATGGTCCCGCTGCGCCACCAGCGGCAGCTGTTCGGGGCCATCCGGGACGCGCGCCTGGCCGTGATCGGCACCGGCCATGCCTCCGTGCTGGAGCGGCCCTCCGAGATCAGCTTCCACGTGCAGGGCTTCCTCGACGACCCTCAGCGCCATGACGCGGGGACCCTCATCCCCGCACCGCGGCCGTGACCCCGACAGCCGACCCCATCGATCCCAACCCCACCCGAGTCCGGCGGCCGCCGGAGCCCAGCCTCGGCCGCAGGCCTCCCACCCTCCAGGAGCACACCATGACCACCACCGCCGACACCCACATCACCACCCCGACCCCCGCGAACACCGAGCCAGGCACCGCCCCAGGCAATGATCCCACCCGAGTGAAGACCGCGATCATCGGCTCCGGCTTCGCCGGTCTGGCCATGGGCATCCGCCTCAAGCGCCGCGGGGACGAGGACTTCCTCATCATCGAACGCGCCTCCGACCTCGGCGGCACCTGGCGGGACAACACCTACCCCGGGGTCGCCTGCGACGTCCCCTCGCACCTGTACTCCTTCTCCTTCCGCCCCAACCCCAACTGGACCAGCCTCTTCTCCCCCGGGGCCGAGATCCAGGAATACCTGCGCGAGTGCGCCCGCGAGGAGGGACTCACGCCGCACTTCCGATTCGACGCCGCCCTGCGGGACGCCACCTGGAACGAACGGACCCAGCGATGGGAGCTGAGCACCGACGGGGGTGAGGTGGAGGCCCGCTACCTGATCATGGCCACCGGACACCTGGCCGATGAGCACCTGCCGGAGGTGCCCGGCCTCGAGGGATTCACCGGACGCGCCTGCCATTCGGCCCGCTGGGATCCGAGCATTCGACTGGAGGGCCTGCGGGTCGGCATCGTCGGCACGGGCGCCAGCGCGATCCAGCTGGTGCCGGAGGCGCAGCAGGCGGCGAGGGAGCTGGTGGTCTTCCAGCGCACCCCGGCGTGGGTGATCCCCCGCCCGGTGAAGGAGTACACGGACGGGGAGAGGCGGATGTTCCGACGGGATCCCTCGACCATCCGTCGGGTGCGTGAGGAGCTGTTCTGGAATCAGGAGAACACGTACCCGGCGCGCCGCGGCATCGATCCGTATCTGAGCGGGATCAAGGCGATGGCCGCCGCGCACCTGGCCGCACAGGTGCAGGACGAGGCGCTGCGGGAGAAGCTGACGCCGCACTACGAACCCGGATGCAAGCGTCTGCTGCTGTCCAACACGTACTATCCCGCCATGGCCGCGGAGAACACCACGGTGGAGGCTTCCGCGCTGGCCTCGGTGCAGGGCTCGACGGCGGTGGCCGCCTCGGGTGCCCGCTACGACCTGGATGTGCTGATCTTCGCGACCGGGTTCGAGGCCGCCCAGCCTCCGTTCGCGCGACTGGTGCACGGCGTGGGCGGGGTGAACCTGGCCGAGCACTGGTCACGCGGGATGCGGGCCCTGGATTCCACGGCGGTGGCCGGGTACCCCAACCTGTTCTCGATCAACGGACCCAACACCTCGCTGGGGCATAATTCGATCGTCTACATCATCGAGTCCCAGGTGGAGTACATCCTGGGGGCGATGGACTACGCCGGGCAGCACGACGATGCCGTGCTCACCCCGATCCCGGAGCAGGAGGAGGAGTACGTGGCGCAGATCGACCGGAAGGCGCGCGGCTCCGTGTGGACCGACGGCGGATGCGATTCCTGGTACCTGGATCCGCGCACCGGTCGGCTGACGCTGATCTGGCCGGATTTCGGGTACGCCTTCCGGGAGGCCAACGGCACCTTCCACCCGGAGCGCTTCGAGCTGCTGCCGGATCGAACGACCGCGGCCGCCTGAGCCCTAGACGCGCTGCCCCGGGCCGCGACATTCCCCGCTGCCCACCTGTCTGGACAGGTGGGCAGCGGGGAGCACAGTGGTGTCTAGACAGGTAGGCACGACCAGGGGGAACCACATGACCGGCAAGGCGGCTGCCATCGATCGGGATCTGCGCGCCCGCATCGAGGACAGCACCTACCCCGTCGGCGGGTTCCTCCCCAGCGAGCACCAGCTGGCCACCTCCTACGGGGCCTCCCGCGAGACCGTGCGCCGGGCCCTGCAGGAGCTCACCGAGGATGGCTGGATCCAGAAGATCACCGGGCGCGGCTCCAAGGTCCTCGAGCGCTCCCACTACGTCTTCCCGGTGACACGACTGCTCGGATACAAGGAGTTCTCCCTCGCCGAGGGCCTGGATCTGGATAACCGCGTGCTCGCCGTCGAGCAGACGATGCTGCCGGTGGCCGCGTTCGCCGGTCTGCGCGACGGAGGAGCGCGCCTGGAACCGGTGCCCGTGACCCACGTGGCTCGACTGCGCGTGATCGACGGGGAGCCGGTGATCATCGACCACGACTATCTGGTGACCGCGCTGGCCCCCGGCATCACCGAGCAGGTCGCCCAGGACTCCCTGTACGACCACCTGGAGGGCACCCTCGGGCTGTCCCTGGGGTACTCCGTCAAGGAGATCCGGGTGGTCCCCGCCGACGACGAGGACTGCCGCCTGCTCGGGTTGGATGCCTCCGACGTCGTGGTGACCACCACCAGCATCACCAGCTTGGAGGACACCGCGGACATCCAGTTCACGGTCTCCCGCCACCGCGCGGACCGCTTCCGGTTCCGCGACTTCGCCCGCCGTCGCCCCGAGGAGAGGAGAACCCGGTGAGCTTCCGTGAGAAGGTCATCTACCAGATCTATCCCAAGTCCTTCCGGGACTCGGACGGGGACGGGGTCGGGGATCTGCGCGGGGTCATCGAGAAGATCCCGTATATCGCCTCCCTCGGGGTCGACATGGTGTGGTTCAATCCGTTCTTTCCCTCCCCGCAGCGGGACAACGGCTACGACGTCGCCGACTACCGCGCCGTGGACCCCGCGATGGGCACCATGGACGACGTCGAGGAGCTGATCGCCCGGCTGGGCGAGCACGGCATCGGCGTCATGTTCGACATGGTCTTCAACCACACCTCCACCGCCCACGAATGGTTCCAGTGCGCCCTCGCCGGTGAGCGGAGGTACCGCGATTACTACATCATCCGCCCGCCCCAGGCGGATGGCTCCCTGCCCACCGACTGGGAGTCCAAGTTCGGCGGGCCGGCGTGGGCGCCTTTCGGGGACACGGGGGAGTATTACCTGCACCTGTTCGATGAGACCCAGGCGGATCTGAACTGGCGCAACCCGCAGGTCCGGGCGGAGATGGCGGAGATCGTGAACTTCTGGCGCGCCAAGGGCGTGCGCGGGTTCCGCTTCGACGTCGTGAATCTCATCGGCAAGGACGCGCAGCTGCGCTCGGCGGGTGACGGCTCGGACGGGCGGCGCATGTACACCGACGGCGCCGACGTCGACGCTTACCTGCGCGAGCTGAATCGCGCGAGCTTCGGTCGGGATCGGGATTCGGTGACCGTCGGGGAGATGTCTTCGACCACGGTGGAGCGCTGCGTGGGCTACTCGGACCCGGACAACGAGGAGCTGGACATGGTCTTCAGCTTCCACCACCTCAAGGTGGACTACCGGGATGGACGCAAGTGGACGCTGATGCCCTTCGACTTCTCCCGGCTGAAGGCCACCCTGCACGAGTGGGCCGCGGGGATGCAGGCCGGGAACGGGTGGAACGCCCTGTTCTGGACCAATCACGACCAGCCGCGGGCCCTGGACCGCTTCGGCAACGCGACCGTGTGGCGCGAGCGCTCCGCGACCATGCTCGCCACCGTGATCCATCTGCTGCGCGGAACCCCGTTCGTGTACATGGGCGAGGAGATCGGGATGACGGACCCGGTCTACACCTCGGTCGAGGAGTACACGGACGTGGAGGCGCGCAACGCCTACGCGACCCTGCGCGCCCAGGGGCTCAGCGAAGCCGACGCCTTCGACGTCGTGCATTCCAAGGCTCGGGACAACGCCCGCACCCCCATGCAGTGGGATGCGAGCGAGCACGCCGGGTTCTCCTCGACCGTGCCCTGGCTGCGTCCGACCAATCAGGAGGCGATCTCCGTGGCCGCGGAAGAGGAGTCCGGGAGGATTCTGCCGTACTACCGGGAGCTGATCCGGCTGCGCCACGAGAGCCCGCTGATCGCGCACGGGACCTACGAAGCGTGGGCCCTGGAGCACCCGAGCGTGTTCGCCTACATCCGGCGGTTGGAGAGCGGTTCGCCGGAAGGGCCCGCGTCGGAATCCGGGGAAGCCCTGCTCGTGCTCACGAACTTCTACGGCGAGAGCACCGCCGTCGCCGTGCCGGAGGAGTTCCGCACCGGTCGGGTGCTGATCGGCAACGTCCACGACGACGACGCGCGGCTGGCCGCCCTCGCTGAGGGGGCCTCCGAGCTGGAGCTGGCCCCGTACGAGGCGATCGCGATCCTCGCGGGGTAAGCGCCCTGAGGGGTCCCCCGGCAGCCTCACCCGCTCCAGGGCCGGGTGAGGCCACCGGGACCGGCGGACGGCCGTGCCGCCGCTCTCAGTCCTCCTCGCGCCCCGGGACGACGAAGATCGCTCCCGTGGCGACGTCCTCCTCCACCTGCTCGAGGGTGCGCCCGCGGGTCTCCGGGAGGAAGCGCCACATCACCAGCACCGCGAGGGCGTTGAGCACGGCGAAGCCGAAGAAGCACGCCGTCATGCCCAGGTGGGCGATGAGCACCGGGAAGAACAGGCTGAGCAGGCCGTTGGCCACCCACATGCACAGCACGGACACGCCCATGCCGACGGCGCGCATGTGCAGCGGGAACATCTCGGAGAGGATCACCCACGTGGCCACGTTGAGGAAGGTCTGCATGGACCCGACGAACCCGACGATCAGCACCAGCATGATGTAGGGGCGGGCCGGGCTGTCCTGGGGCACGGCGAGGGTCGCGGCGCCGATGAGCACGTGGAACACCGTGACCAGGGTGTAGCCGGTGATGAAGGTGGTGCGCCGGTCGACCCGCTCCATCATCCACAGGGCGATGATCGCGCCGATCACCCCGATCACGCTGGGGGCGATGTTGGCGACCAGCGCGGCGTTCTGCCCGAAGCCGGATTCGGTGAGCACCACCTGGCCGTAGTACATGATGACGTTGATGCCGGTCAGCTGCTGGAACACGGCCACGGCGATGCCGGTCAGCAGCAGGCGCAGCAGCCACCGGTTGGTCAGGACCCCGCGCAGGCCCTCCCCGCGCTCCTGCCGGTCCTCGTGCACGAGGCGCTGGACGTCGTCGACCTCGGCCTGGGCGCGCTCCTCGGAGCGGACGGTCTTGAGCACCTCGAGGGCTTCATCGGTGCGGCCGCGGGCCATCAGCCAGCGGGGGGATTCCGGCATCCGCAGCATCCCGAAGAACAGGGCGAGGGCGGGCAGGGCGGCCACGGCCAGCATGATCCGCCAGACGCCCTCGAGGTGTCCCAGGGTGTTCCCGAGGATCGCGTTGATGACGATCGCGGCCAGCTGCCCGAGGACCACCATCATCTCGTTGCGCCCGGACAGGGAGCCGCGGATCTCGTAGGGGGCGAGCTCGGCGAGGAACACCGGCACCACGGTGGAGGCTCCGCCGACGGCCAGGCCCAGGATTACCCGCCCGGCGATCAGCAGCCCCAGTCCGGGGGTGAACACGCACAGCATGGCGCCGAGGAAGAACATCACGGCGAGCAGGAGGATGGTCCGGCGTCGACCCCACGCATCGGAGACGTATCCGATGGTCAGGGCGCCGATGGCCGCGGCGAACAGCAGGGAGGAGGTGACCACGCCCTCGGTGACCTCGGTGAGCCCGAGCTCGGCGGACATGGGCAGCAGGGCGCCGTTGATGACGCCGGTGTCGTAGCCGAACAGCAGGCCGCCCAGTGTGGCGACCAGGGCGATCATGGTCAGCCGGTGCTGATGGGCTCCGTTGCCCAGCGGCGGGAGGTCCGGGGCGGCGGAGGCGCCTGGGCCGGAGGGAGTGCTGTCGGTGCTCATCGGGTGCTCGGCCTCCTGGGGTGCTCGGCGGCGGGTCCGCCCAGGTCAGCATAGCCGCCCGAAGGACGACGGCGTGCGGTACCGAACCGTCACTCACGTGGGCTCTGATGCTCCCATACGCCACACCAGTGACGGTTCGCGGGAGGGCTGGGGCGCTGAGCGCGGCGGGAGGCTCCGGCAGCGGGGGATCCACACCTGAGATGCCGCGGGGAATCCACAGGGGCGCCGTCGTCGTGCGGATCCGGAGGCGTTCACCGGATGCCCCGCCCGGTAGAACCGGGGCATGAGAGTTCCCCAGCCCCTCCCGACGCCGCTGCTGAACACACCGATCACCGCGAGCGCACTGGAACGGCACGGGCTCTCCCGGTTCCGGGCGTACGCGGGGGACCTGCGGCAGCTGCGCCGCGGCATCCGCTGCGTCCCCGGGGCGGAGCCGACGCCGGCGCAGGTCGCCGCCGTCGTCGCCGCGCAGGCGGGGCACGCCGTGATCTGCGGGGTGACCGCCGCACAGCTCCATGGGATGCGCCTGCCTGGAACGTTGTCGCGCAGCACCCTCCTGCATCTGGCGCGCACGGATGGCAGGCCGCGGTTGCGTCGCCCAGGCGTCGTCGGCACCGAGGCGGCGTACCGTCCGGGGGACGTGATGATGGTCGGGGAGGTCATGGTGACGACGCCGGCGCGCACCTTCCTGGACCTCGCGCGGATGCTCAACCCGGTGGCGCTGGTCGCGGTGGGTGACGGTCTGGTGTGCACACACCGTCACGGCATCCGCGCCGGTGTGCCGCCGCTGTGCACCGTGGAGCAGCTGCGGAGGATGCTCGACGAGCACCCGGGGGTCCGCGGGGTGCGGCGGGCCCGGCTGGCGCTGGGCCGGGTGCGCGTGGGCGTGGATTCACCCCAGGAGACGCGGATGCGCCTGCTCCTGGAGGATCACCGGGTGGGCGAGTGGATCACGGATCACCGTCTCATCGGGGCAGACGGGCGCGAGGTGCTGCCAGATCTGTGGGATGAGTACAGTCGCACGAGCGTCCAGTACGAGGGGATGCACCATTCGGATCCGCGGCAGGTCCACCGCGACGTCGCCCGGGAGCGGGCGACCCGCAGCGTGGACGCCGTGGAGGTGCGCGTGGTCGCCGCAGACCTGGACGCACTCGCGCCCTACCGCGGTCAGCTGGTGCCGCGGGTGGTCGCGCTGGTGGCAGCTGCGGTGCACCGAGCCCGCTGGCCTCACCGACCCTCCCTCCCCAGCACCGAGCCGTCACCCACGTGGACTATAAGCCGTTGAGAAGCCACACCAGTGACGGTTCGCGGCCATACGACAGACACAAGACTCCGAGCCGTCACCCACGTGGGCTATGAGCCATACATAACCCACGCCAGCGACGGTTCGCGCGAATCAGCCCGCGGCCTCTCCTGGCTGCCGCACCCACGGGTCCGGCTGGCCGGTGATCCGGCTGCGCAGGTCTCGGCGCACGATCTCGATGGACCACGCCCACACCACGTGGCCCAGGGCCTCGGAGAAGTGCTCGCCGAAGGGCTGCTCCCACGGGGCGGGCACGATGCCCATCAGCGGCATGACCACGAGGTGGAAGGCCACCCACACCGCCAGACCGAAGACCGCACCCTGCCACAGGGTGATTCCGGGCCGGTACTCGGCGATCACGCAGTACAGGACGGCGAAGGAGATCGCGAAGGCGAAGTGCACGATGAAGCTGACCCACGGCAGGTCGTTGCCCAGGTAGGTGTAGGTCTGGTGCGTGGACTCGGGGGACATGCCCAGCAGCTCCAGCAGGGCCTGGGGCGGGTTGGTCGCGTTCCGCTCGGGTGAGCGCGGCGGGAACGGCACCTCCCACCCGAACTTCACGATGCCGGAGAAGATCCCGGCGATCACCCCGACCAGCACGGCGACGGCGGGGCGGCGTCGCACGGGGTCGGTCACGGTCCTCAGCAGGGTTGCAGCGCTCATCGGGCGTCCTTTCCACGCGGCCGGCGGGGATCCCCGCCGTCACCCCACCCTAGTGTGGGTTCGTGTGGCTTTATGTGGGATGACGTGATGTTTCCCGGGTCGGCTGGAAAAGCGGGGTAGACTCGAGCTCGCGCGGTGATCCGCACCACCGGATCCCGCGCCCATGCACCCCCGACGGCGGGGCCGCCCTCCCCGGCGCACCCGCCCGGACCCGGCGGCGCGACCGATCCCGGCGCTCATGGTGACCCCGCACCCACGAGAGTATCTACGGATTTTCACGCCATGACTGAAAACACCGCGGCTCCGCGCCGCACCCCCGCCGCCGACACCCCGACGCCGCAGCCTCGCGGCGGCCTGGATCGGTTCTTCCACATCACCGCCCGCGGCTCCACGGTGGGCACCGAGATCCGCGGCGGCCTGGCCACGTTCTTCACGATGAGCTACATCGTGGTCCTGAATCCCCTGGTCATCGGGCTGATCGCGGACGCGAACGGCTCCCAGCTCGGCCTGGCCCGGGTCGCCGCCGCCACGTCGCTGGTCTCCGGGATCATGACCATCCTGATGGCCGTGATCGCCAAGCAGCCCTTCGCGATGTCCGCGGGCCTGGGCATCAACGCCTTCCTCGCCGCGACCATGACGACGACGCCGAACCTCACCTGGCCGGAGCTGATGGGCATGGTCGTGTGGGCCGGCGTCATCATGTTCGTCCTGGTGCTCACCGGCTTCCGCACCGCGGTGTTCAACGCGGTGCCGGAGTCGCTGAAGGTCGCGATCGTCGTCGGCATCGGCCTGTTCATCTCCTTCATCGGCTTCGTCAACGCCGGCTTCATCCGCCGCACCCCGGACGCCGCGGGCACCACCGTGCCGGTGACCTTCGGGGTGGACGGGCAGCTGATCGGCTGGCCGATCCTGGTGTTCCTGGTCGGGCTGTTCCTGACCATCGCCCTGATGATCCGCAAGGTGCGCGGGGCGATCCTCATCGGCGTCATCGCCTCCACGATCCTCGCGGTGATCCTCGAGGCCGTGGCCCCGTCCGGGACCTCCGCGGACTCCGCCACCGGCTGGTCCCTGGTCGCCCCGGCCCTGCCCAGCCAGTGGCTGAGCCTGCCGGATCTGTCCCTGGTCGGGGCGGTGGATCTGTTCGGCGGCTTCACCTCCCTCGGGGCGATGGCCGCGAGCCTGCTGGTCTTCGCGATCCTGCTCTCGGTGTTCTTCGACGCGATGGGCACCTCGGTGGGCCTGGCCACGGAGGCCGGGACCGTGGACCGGCAGGGCAACATCTACGGGATGAACCGCGTGCTGGCCGTGGACGCCCTGGGTTCGGTGGCCGGCGGCGGCGCCTCCGCATCGTCGTCGCAGATCTTCGTGGAGTCCGCGACCGGCATCGGCGAGGGCGCGCGCACCGGCCTGGCCACGGTGGTCACCGGCCTGCTGTTCCTGGCGGCCATGTTCTTCTCCCCGCTGGTGAACATCGTGCCCTTCGAGGCGGTGGCCCCGGCGCTGGTCGTGGTCGGCTTCCTCATGGTCAGCCAGGCCGTGCACGTGCAGTGGGACGACTGGGGCCTGGGCATCCCGGCCTTCCTGACCATCGCGATGATGCCGTTCACCTACTCGATCGCCGACGGCATCGGCGCGGGCTTCGTCTCCTTCACCTTCATCCGCCTGGTGCAGGGCCGCGGCCGGGAGGTCCACCCGCTGATGTACCTGGTGTCCCTGGCCTTCCTGGCCTACTTCGGGATGGGCCTGATCCAGGGCTGGACGCACTGACCCTCACCGCATCCGCGCCGATGGCGGACGCGCCGCCATCGCCGAGCCGCTGGAGGCCGCACGAGCCGAACGCACCGAAGCCCCGGTCCTGGAACACCAGGCCGGGGCTTCGGCTCATCAATCACTCGCACCTTTGAGGTGGTTCCCACCGTACGCACCGACCCTGGGGTTCTCCTGTGCCGCACCTCGGACTTCCCCCCGACGCCGCCTATCCTGGACCCCATGCCCACCCTGGATGACGACGCCCGCTGCCCCTGCGGCACCGGCGAGACCTACGGCGCCTGCTGCGCCCGGCACCACCGGGGCGCACCCGCCCCCACGGCGGAGGCGCTGATGCGCTCCCGCTTCACGGCCTTCGCCCTGGGGCTGGCCGACTACCTGCTGGCCACCTGGTACCCGAGCACCCGGCCGGCCTCATTGGAGCTGGACCCGCAGATCCGGTGGCAGCGCCTGGAGATCCTGCAGACCTCCGGAGGTCCCTTCGACGACGCCGCCCGCGTGCGCTTCGCCGCGCACTGGCGCTCCGTCCCCGGCATCCCGGGCGAGCATCGGCGTCGCGGGGTGCAGGAGGAGGACAGCCGGTTTCTGCGTGAGGACGGACGCTGGTACTACCTGGACGAGGCGCCCGCCCGACGCTGACCGGTCCGGGCCGGGCCGGACAAAGCTGGGCCGGATCAGTCCCGGCCGGATCGCGCCCGATCATCGGGGCGGGTCAGCCCGCGCGCCATCCGCCCGGTGGTGGCCGGCTCCCACGCCCCGCCCCCGGGGTAGGCCTCCCCGAGGGAGCGGAAGCCGCGGCGGGCGTAGAAGCGCTCGGCGCCGTCGTTGCCGTTGATGATCCACAGGTACGCCGGCTCCTCGGCGCCCAGGACGGCGTCCAGCAGGTGCCCGCCGAGCCCGCGGCCCTGCGCCTCGGGCAGCACGTACAGGGTCACCAGGGTGCGCGGCGGCTTCCCAGCGACGCCGGGCAGGGGCTCAGCGCCCGCCTTCGCCTCCCACGACTGAGGCCCGTCCGTGCTCAGCGCCAACCCGACGGGGCGGAACCACAGGTCCGGGTCCGCCCCGATCGAGCAGCAGCCGAACTCGTTGCTCTGCCCGAAGCCGGGATTGGCCCAGGCGATCACCGCGCGGGTTGCGGGCGCGGCGAGATTCTCCCGATCCTCGGCGGCGACGCTCTCCGCCTCGGCGCGGATGCGCCGCCCGAAGTCCTCGTCGATGATCCGCGCGTAGGCGGTCTCCAGGCACTGTAGATGCAGGCGGGTGAAGGTCTGCGGATCCGCGGAGCCGGGGCCGGCATCCACCGGGGCGATGCGGAATTCGCCGTCGCCGACGAACCACCCGCTCACGCGGCGCCCGTCCCGGCGTCCTTCCCGCCCTGCCCGCTCTCCAGGGCGCGGCGCTGCACGGCCCGCTCGAGCCGCTCGATCTTGCCGGTGAGCTCCCCGGTGTACCCGGGGCGGATGTCCGCCTTGAGCACGAGGGAGACCCGCGTGCCGTACTCGCCGACGGCCTCGGCGGCGCGCTTGACGACGTCCATGCACTCATCCCATTCGCCTTCGATGGTGGTGAACATGGCGTCGGTGCGGTGCGGCAGACCGGAGTCGCGGACCACGGTGACGGCGGCCGCGACAGCGTCGTGCACGGAGGCGTCCGGGGACTCGCCGCCGGAGGGGACCAGGGAGAAGGCAACCAGCATGATCCCAGCCTGCCACTTTTCCCACCCCGTGGGGAGGGGGACTCACGGTCGGCGACCCGCCCGACGGGCGAAGTCATCCAGGGCCTGCGCCACGAGGGGAACGGTCCGACGCGCGGCTGAGCTTATTGAGACGCCGGTGCGTCGATCTTCTCATCAAGCGTCTTCCTGAGACTACCGGGCGCCCGACGGGGGACTCAGTCCCGGCGCGGTGACGCGCCGGCGGCGAAGCGGCGGGTCCACGCCTCGTCCCGGTACTGGGCGGGCACCGCCCCGCCGAGCAGCTGCCTGGCCAGGCGGGCGGCGTCATCGGAGCCCTCGACCGGCAGCGGAGCGTCCGAGGCGAGCAGGATGACGTTGCCGTAGCGGCGCCCCTTGAGCATCGGCGGATCCGCGATCACCGCGACGTGCCCGAACACCTCGGCCAGGCCGGCGATCTCCTCCCGCACCCCGAGCATCCGCCGGTCATCCCCGCAGTTGGCGACGTACAGCCCGCCCGGGGCGAGGGAACGGTGAGCGTGGGCGAAGAACTCCGCGGTGGTCAGCGGCCGCGGGGTCACGGCCCCGGCGAACACGTCCCGGATGATCACGTCCCGGCTGGCCTGTGCGAAGCCCTCGGTGACCTGCCGGGCCTCCCCCACCCGGATCCGCACGGCGGGAGCGCGGGGCACGTCGAACCACTCGCGCACCAGCGCGGCGAGCCGGGCATCCAGCTCGACGACGGTGCTGCGGCTGCGCGGCCAGGTCGCGGCCGTCCAGCGGGCCAGGGAGCAGCCCGCGCCGCCCAGGTGGGTCGCCCGCAGCCGCTCGGGGTCCAGGTGCGCGGGGACGAACAGCTCGAGGAAGGCCGCGATCCACCGCATGTACTCGAAGGCCAGCTCCCGGGGCTGCCCGAGGATCACGTGGCTGGACTGCACACCGTTGACCAGCAGCAGCCAGGCATCCGGGTGGAAGCGATCCGGCACGAGCTCGGCGGTGCCGGTGTCGATGGGGTGCTCCCTGGGCACGGGCCCGGCCGGCGTCGTCTCCGGGGTGTGCTCCTGCCGTGCGCCGCGCTTCCTGCCCATGGCACCCCACCCTACGACGCCGCCGTCGGCCTGATGCGCCGGCCGGGTCAGTGCTCCTCGGTCTGGGTGGAGTCCGTGAGGGTCCGCACCCCGATGCACCCCATGATCAGCACGATCCCGGCGAGGATCGCGAAGGAGATCTGCTGGGAGTGCACGAAGCCGTCCACCATCGCCGCGTCCCAGGCGCCCTGAGGGAGGCTGCTGCCCACCACCGCGGCCATGACGGTGCCGACGATCGCCACGCCCACGGCGTTGCCCAGCTCCTGGGCCGTGTCGTTCAGGGCGGAGCCGATGGAGGTGTGGGACTCCGGCAGGGCCCCCACCAGGGCCACCGCGCCCGTGGTCATGATGATGCGCATCCCGGCGGTCATGATCAGCATGCCGACGGCGCACCACAGGTAGCCGCGGCTCAGCGCCTCGATCCAGATCACCAGGGCCGCCAGCACGCACACCAGCCCGATGAGGCTGGTGCGGCGGTGTCCGATCCGGGCGACCAGCCCGTCCACCGCGGGGCCCACGAACAGCATGCCGACCACGAAGGGCAGGTTGGCCAACCCGGCCCGGAACGCGGACCAGCCCCAGGCATACTGGTACAGCTGGGTCGAGACGAACATGACGCCGACCATCGCGATCATCACGGAGGTCTGCAGGATCGCGGAGCCGCGCACGGTGCGCAGACCCAGCAGCCTCAGATCCAGCATCGGGTCCGCGGCGGTGCGCTCCCGCCGGAGAAAGCCCAGCAGGCAGGCCAGACCGCCGACGAGGATCAGCAGCGTGCAGGCATCGGACCAGCCCCATTCGGTGCCGGCGGTGAAGGTGTAGAGGGTCAGTCCCAGCGCTCCGACGGAGAGCAGGCCGCCGGGGACGTCCACCCCGCCGCGGCGCAGGTCCTCGGCGCGGTCGGCGGAGACCCCGAAGCGCACGCCGATCCAGGCGAGCAGGGCGGCCGGGGCGTTGAGGACCAGCAGGGCCTGCCAGGGCAGGTGCTCCACGGCCAGACCGGCCAGGGTGGGGCCCACGGCGAAGCCGATCATGGAGACCATCATGATCAGGCCGATGGCCTTGCCGCGCAGGAGATCGTCGTCGAACAGGCGGAAGATCAGGGACATGGTGATCGGCGCCATGAGCGCGGCGAAGGCCCCGGGCAGGGCGCGCACCGCGATCAGCTGCCCCGGGGTGTGCACCAGCAGCACCGCCACCCCGGCCAGCCCAAACAGCGCGAGGCCGGTGAGCAGGGTGCGACGGCGCCCGAGCTTGTCCCCAATGGTGCCGCCGACCATGAGCAGGCCCCCGAAGGTCAGGGAGCAGGCCCCGACGATCCACTGCAGGTCCGTGGGGCTGGCGTGCAGATCCCGGCCGATGGTGGGCAGGGCCACGTTGAGGATGGAGTTGTCCACCATCTCCACGAGCATGGCCAGGCACAGCCCCAGCAGGGCGGGCCAGGCCGCGCGCAGGGACTGGGGGGAGGTGGTGCGGCGGGCGCGGTGGCGTGCGCCGGGGTGGGGTGCGACGGCGGCGCGCGGGGCGCCGTCGGAGACCGCGGGGGTCTCGAGGGTATCGGTGGTCATGGGAAGAGCCTTTCGGGAGGATCGAACGCGGCTCGATTCTGGAACGACGTTCGATTTATCGAACCGCGTTCGAGAATAGAACGATGTTTGATTCCCTGCAAGCCCGTGCGTAGCCTCGGTGGCATGAGCCCCGACCCCCGCGCCTCCCGCCGCCCCGCCCGACGCCGCGCCACCCTCTCCGTGGAGGCCATCGTGGACGCCGCGATCGGCTTCCTGGACCGCGAGGGCGCGGAGAAGCTGACCCTGCGGGCCCTGGCCGCGAGCCTGGACAGCGGGGTGGCCAGCCTCTACTGGTACGCCTCCGGCAAGGACGAGCTGATGGCGATGGTGGCCGACGAGGTGCTGGGTCGGGCCCTGGCCGAGGACGAGCGGCTGGCCGCAGCAGGCCGCAGCGCCCCGGCCTCCTTCGAGGGCTTCCCCGCTCCCGCCCCGGACCCCCGCACCAGCCCGGGCACGGCCGAGGCCCTGGGGGACCTGCGCCGACTCTCCCTGTGCCTGTTCACCCAGATGCTGGAGCACCGCTGGCTGGCCGAGCAGCTGATCCACGCCGGCCCCGACGAGGAGCACGCGCTGCGCACCTGGGAGCGCACGGGCCGGATCCTGCAGCGCATGGAGCTGAGCACCGCCCAGCAGTTCCACGCCTCCCTGGCGGTGACCAACTACGCCTCCGGCATGGGCGCGGAGATCTCCCAGCGCCAGAGCGAGGAGGAGGACGCCGACGTCGAGCAGATGTTCCGCGAGCAGCTGGAGCGCTGGGGGCACACCAGCACCGAGCAGTTCCCCTTCGTGCACTCCGTGCTCGGGGAGTTCCACCGCCATGATGACCGCACCGAGTACATCGCCGGCCTGGAGCTGCTGCTGGGCGGCATCGAGCGCCAGACCTGGGGCTGACCGGGGCGCCCGCGCCTAGGCCGTGTTGCTAAAGGGTGCTCGTGGGCACGTGGGTGATCCTTGTGTTCGTGGCGCGTGTGGAGATCTCTGATGATGATTGGGCTGTGATCGGCCCATTGTTTCCGGCCGTGGGCACGACTGGCCGTCCGCCGGTCGACCGTCGCGCGGTGGCCGAGGCGACGGCGTGGCGGTTCCGGACGGGATCGCCGTGGCGGGAGGTGCCCGAGCGGTTCGGGAACTGGAACACGATCTACAAGAACTTCAACCGGTGGGCCGAGCAGGGCGTCTGGACTCGGGTGCTGGAGGCGGTGCAGTCCCTCACGCATCAGCGTGGAGAGTTGGACTGGGTGACTTCGATCGACTCCACGATCGTGCGCGTGCATCAGCACGGCGCGACCCTTCCCCGAACCACAGGGAGATCCGCCGAACTACAAGAAGTACGGCGAGGAACCGCCTGATCACTCGATCGGTCGCTCTCGAGGCGGGTTGACGACCAAGATCCACCTCGTCTGCGACGGAAAGGGGAGAACCCTGGCGTTCGTCCTCACGGGAGGACAGGTCGCCGACACGAGCATGCTCCCCGACACGATCGACGAGATCCGTGTCGTCGGCGCGAAAGGACGCCCCAGGACCCGTCCGGAACGGGTTATCGCCGACAAGGGCTACCCGTCGAAGAAGAACCGAGCCTGGCTACGCCAGCGAGGAATCGCTACGACCATTCCTGAACGCGACGACCAGATCGCGCACCGTCGCAAGAAGCCCGGCCGGCCGATCGACTTCGGGCGCGATCAGAAACGACGCTACAAAGGCCGTAACGCCGTCGAGCGCTGCTTCAACAAGCTCAAGCAGTGGCGCGGAATCGCGGCCCGATCAGACAAGACTGCCCGGAACTTCCACGCCGGGCTCAGCCTCGCAGCCACCCTCCAATGGGTTTAGCAACACGGCCTAGGGTATAAGTTCGCAATCGGGCTCTGGGTATTCTGCTCCCACGCATGGCCGATGCCCCCCGTCTCGCCCGGCGATAGGAGAGCCTTTCCTTCATGGACAGCCGCCGGCCGGCGTGTCATCATCGAGCGATGTCGCAGAATCTTCCCAACACCACCGAGCCAGTCGGTCAGCATGCCGCCGAACCACACCGCGGCGGAATCGCTCAGAAGATGAACTGGCTGCGTGCTGGCGTCCTGGGCGCGAACGACGGCATCGTCTCGGTCGCAGCCATCGTGGTCGGCGTTGCGGGCGTCACGACCGCAACGGCGCCGATCCTGACGGCCGGCGTGGCGGGCCTAGTCGGTGGCGCCATCTCGATGGCGCTCGGTGAGTACGTGTCCGTGAGCAGTCAACGTGACAGTGAACACGCGATGATTCAGAAGGAGAAACGCGAGCTGGCCGAGATACCCGAGGAGGAGTTGATCGAACTCGCCGGGTTGTATGAGCAGAAGGGGCTCCGGCCCGAAACGGCCCTCCAGGTCGCGACCGAGCTCACGGAACGGGATGCACTTCGCGCGCACCTTTCCACCGAACTCAACATCGACCCGGATGATGTTCCGAGTCCTTGGCATGCCGCCTTCTCCTCCGCCATGGCGTTCCTGATCGGGGGGATCCTGCCTCTTGTCGTGATCCTCTTGCCGCCCGAGCAGTGGCGGGTGCCCGCGACGTTTGTTGCCGTCATTCTCGCGCTCGGGATCACGGGGGCGATCGGTGCACGGGTCGGGGAAAGCTCCGTGCCGCGGGCCGTGACCCGCGTGATCGTCGGCGGCGCCGCGGCTCTCGCCGTGACCTTCGGCATCGGCAGTCTTCTCGGAACATCCGGACTCGTATGAGCCCGATGCGACATCGAGGACAAACGCGCCCGTGACCGGGCGCGGGAACGCGGCCGCCCATCCACCGAGCGCAAGGCCTCCGGCCGGCTCATCGAGGGTCAGGTCGTGACGAACTGGATGAAGGCCCTCGAACAAATCGCGATCGCGTTCCCCGAGCGCATCGAGCACTACCTCTAACCCCGAAACACCGCCCGCTTACACACACAACTAGGCCGTGTTGCTAAACCCATTGGAGGGTGGCTGCGAGGCTGAGCCCGGCGTGGAAGTTCCGGGCAGTCTTGTCTGATCGGGCCGCGATTCCGCGCCACTGCTTGAGCTTGTTGAAGCAGCGCTCGACGGCGTTACGGCCTTTGTAGCGTCGTTTCTGATCGCGCCCGAAGTCGATCGGCCGGCCGGGCTTCTTGCGACGGTGCGCGATCTGGTCGTCGCGTTCAGGAATGGTCGTAGCGATTCCTCGCTGGCGTAGCCAGGCTCGGTTCTTCTTCGACGGGTAGCCCTTGTCGGCGATAACCCGTTCCGGACGGGTCCTGGGGCGTCCTTTCGCGCCGACGACACGGATCTCGTCGATCGTGTCGGGGAGCATGCTCGTGTCGGCGACCTGTCCTCCCGTGAGGACGAACGCCAGGGTTCTCCCCTTTCCGTCGCAGACGAGGTGGATCTTGGTCGTCAACCCGCCTCGAGAGCGACCGATCGAGTGATCAGGCGGTTCCTCGCCGTACTTCTTGTAGTTCGGCGGATCTCCCTGTGGTTCGGGGAAGGGTCGCGCCGTGCTGATGCACGCGCACGATCGTGGAGTCGATCGAAGTCACCCAGTCCAACTCTCCACGCTGATGCGTGAGGGACTGCACCGCCTCCAGCACCCGAGTCCAGACGCCCTGCTCGGCCCACCGGTTGAAGTTCTTGTAGATCGTGTTCCAGTTCCCGAACCGCTCGGGCACCTCCCGCCACGGCGATCCCGTCCGGAACCGCCACGCCGTCGCCTCGGCCACCGCGCGACGGTCGACCGGCGGACGGCCAGTCGTGCCCACGGCCGGAAACAATGGGCCGATCACAGCCCAATCATCATCAGAGATCTCCACACGCGCCACGAACACAAGGATCACCCACGTGCCCACGAGCACCCTTTAGCAACACGGCCTAGACTGGAGGACGGACCGCACCCCTGCCACCGACCGCGAGGAACCCCTGATGAGCACCGGCATCTTCCTGGACGCCATGACGCCGCGGGCCGGCAAGACCCTGATCGCCCTGGGCCTGGCCGACTCCCTGATCCGCCACGCGGACCGCGTGGGCTACTTCCGCCCCGTGCACCTGGGGGACACCCCCGCCCAGGATCCGCGCGTGCGGCTCATGCAGGAGACCTTCGGCCTGGACGACGACGCCGCGCGCGGCGGCGTCAGCCTGGCCCAGTGCCGGGAGTACCTGGCCTCCGGCCAGCAGGATGAGCTGGTCAGCGTGTGCCTGGCCGTCTACGCGCAGATGGCCCCGAGCTACGACGTCGTGATCGTGGACGGCACGGACCTGCTGGCGCACAACGCCGCGACCGCGGAGTTCGACCTCAACGCCCGCCTGGCCAACACCATGGACTGCTCGGTGCTGGCCGTGATCAACGGGGGCGAGGCGGAGTCCGTGGAGGACATCGTCAACTCCGTGGAGGTCACCCGCTCGGAGCTGCACGCCGCCCGCACGGACCTGCTGGGCGTGGTGGTCAACCGGGTGGACCCGGAGTGGGCGCAGGAGGTGGCCGAGCGCACCCCCGCCGGGCGCCGCGGCGGACACGTGTACGTGATCCCGGAGAATCCGGCGATCTCCCAGCCCACCGTCGCCGACGTCATCCGCAGCCTCGCCCTGGACGACACCGCCCTGGGCGCCTCCGCGGACCGGGACATCCAGGCGGTGAAGGTCGCGGCGATGACCGTGGGCAACTTCCTGGAGCAGATGGGCGACGGGGACTTCATCATCACCCCGGCGGACCGCGCCGACGTCGTCATGGCCACCCTGGCCTCCGCGCTGTCCCCGAACTTCCCCGTGCCCTCCGGGGTGCTGCTGTCCGGGGACCACCTGACGGGCACGGCCACGCAGGCGCTGATCGACGCCGCCCCGTTCCCCGTGCTGCGCACCCCGCAGGACACCTACTCCGCGGCGCAGTCGGTGGGCGCGGTGCACGGGGAGCTGCGCGCCGGGGCCACCCGCAAGATCGCCGCGGCCCTGGGCGAGTGGGCCAAGCACGTGGAGGAGAAGGAGCTGCTGCACCGGCTGGAGCTGCCCCGCCCGGCGACGATGACGCCGCTGCGGTTCCTGCATCAGCTCATCGAGGCCGCCCGGGCGGACCGCCGGCGCATCGTGCTGCCGGAGGGCGAGGACGTGCGGGTGCTGCGCGCCGCGGAGATCATCACCCGCCGGGACTTCTGCGACCTCGTGATCCTGGGCGACGCGGCCCGGATCCGGGAGCTGGCGCAGAACGAGGGCATCGCCCTGGAGGTCTCCGAGGACGAGGAGCCGACCCGCGGCGTCGTCCGGCTGATCGACCCGGCCTCCTCCCCGCTGCGCGAGGAGTACGCCCGGGCCTACGCCGAGCTGCGCGCGCACAAGGGCGTGACCCAGGAGCAGGCGATGGAGCGGATGCTGGACGGCAGCTACTTCGGCACCATGATGGTCCAGCTAGGCGACGCCGACGGCATGGTCTCCGGGGCCGCGCACACCACCGCCAACACCATCCGCCCCGCCCTGGAGTTCGTGAAGACCAAGGAGGGCGTGAAGATCGTCTCCTCCGTGTTCTTCATGCTCCTGGAGGACCGCGCCCTGGTCTACGGGGACTGCGCGGTGAACCCCAACCCGGATGCGGCGCAGCTGGCGGACATCGCCCGGGCCTCCGCGGCCACCGCCCGGCAGTTCGGCGTCGAGCCCCGGGTCGCGATGCTCTCCTACTCCACCGGCGGCTCCGGGTCCGGGCAGGACGTGGACACGGTGCGCGAGGCCACCGAGCTGGTGCGCTCCGCGGATCCGGACTTCCCGGTGGAGGGCCCGATCCAGTACGACGCCGCCACGAACGCCTCGATCGCCGCCTCCAAGCTCCCGGACTCCGCGGTGGCCGGGCAGGCGACGGTCTTCGTGTTCCCGGACCTGAACACCGGGAACAACACCTACAAGGCCGTCCAGCAGTCCTCCGGCGCGGTCGCGGTGGGTCCGGTGCTGCAGGGGCTGCGCAAGCCGGTCAACGACCTCTCCCGCGGCTGCACCGTGGACGACATCGTCAACACCGTGGCGATCACCGCGATCCAGGCGCAGCAGGACTGAGCCCCGGGGCGGCGGGCTCGCCCCGCCCCGCCTCCGAACGGCTCCGGCCGGGGAGGGGGTCGGGGTGGGCGGGACGGCTGGGGCGGGGGCTCAGACCTGGGTGTCGTCGAAGTAGGTCTGGCGGCGCCGGATCAGCCCGGCGTCGTCGAACTCCAGGACGTCCGCGAAGGGCGCGCGCACCTCGGTGCCGTCCTTCAGCCGCCCGGTGAACACCCCCTCCACGAACACGGTGCGGGAGGCCTCGTCGGGGATGAGGTGGGTGACGCCGTGCTTCCCGGAGGCGATCACCCGCTCCCCGGTGTAGAAGGCCACCAGCGCGTCCGCGCCCTCGAAGGCCGGGTAGCCGGGGCGCTTGTACACGGCGTCGGAAGCGAACAGCGGGGGCACGTCGGCCGGGACGGTGTCCACGGTGTCGTAGTAGGTGCGGGCCAGCTCTGCCAGGGTGCTCACGGGTGTTCCTCTCCTCGATGCGGGGCGTCGCTGCTGCGGCGACGCGCCTTCCGACGGCGCGCTCCTCCAGGCTAAGCCCCGCCGCGGATGAGATGATCGGGGGGTCACATTTCCCGCACGTCCCCGGCGAAGGAGCCCCCTTGCTCGTCCTGGTCATCAACTCCGGATCCTCTTCGATCAAGTACCAGGTGCGGGAGGTGAGCACCTCCGAGGAGAACACGGACCCGTACACCTCCTCGATGCCCGCGATCAACGAGCGGATCACCCTGGAGCGGGCCACCCTCGGCGTGGACGGGGATCAGGTGCTGGCCAAGGGGCTGATCGAGAACATCGGGGAGCCCGGCGGGGCGAAGGACCACGCTGAGGCCCTGGACCAGATGAGCGAGGAGCTGGACGCCGCGCTGGACGGTCGGGAGATCGACGCCGTCGGGCACCGGGTGGTGCACGGCGGGGAGCGCTTCTCCGCCCCGGTGATCGTCAATAACGAGATCGTGCGCGCGATCGAGCGCCTGGCCCCGCTGGCCCCGCTGCACAACCCCGCCAACGCGATGGGCATCCGCGCGATCCAGCGCAAGTGGCCGCACCTGCCGCAGGTGGTCGTGTTCGACACCGCCTTCCACCGCTCCATGCCGGAGTACGCCTGGCGCTACGCCCTGCCGGATGAGTTCTACCGGATGCACGGGATCCGCAAGTACGGCTTCCACGGCACCAGCCACGACTACGTCACCCAGAAGGCCTGCGAGCACCTGGGGGTGGAGCGCAGTAGCTTCGACGGGATCATCGCCCACCTGGGCAACGGCGCCTCGGTGACCGCGATCCGCGGCGGGGAGTCCATCGACACCTCGATGGGGTACACCCCGCTGGCCGGGCTGGTCATGGGCACCCGCTCCGGCGACGTCGACCCCTCCGTGCTGACCTCCGTGATGCAGCGTCAGGGCATGGACCCGGAGGAGATGGCCCGGACGCTCAACAGCGAGTCCGGGCTGAAGGCCATCGGCGGGACCAACGACATGCGGGAGCTGTCCATCCGCGCGGTCAACGGCGACGAGTCCGCGCAGCTGGCCCTGGACATGGCCGCCTACCGCCTGGCCCTGTACATCGGCGGATACCACGTGGCCGTGGGCGGGGCGAAGACCCTCGTGTTCACCGCCGGGATCGGGGAGAACTCCGCGTACTTCCGCGAGCTGGTGCTGCAGCGCCTGGGCGCCCTGGGCATCACGCTGGACGAGCACGCCAACGCCCGCCGCTCCTCCGAGACCCGGGTGATCTCCGGGGAGGATTCGGCGATCACGGTGCTCGTGGTGCCCACGGACGAGGAGCGGGCGATCGCCGAGGCGACGGCCGGCCTGGTGGTCGCGCGCCGTCAGCGGGGCGCCCGTCGGTAGCACCCGGCTACAGTAGTCGGAGATCACCGCCGCCTGTGCGGCGCACCATCGCGGGGAAGGGGCAGCCATGACCGATCAGCCCGACGGCGCAGCGCGAGGACCGGAGGGATCCGGGGCGGGCTCCGGGCCGGGGGGTCCCGGGGGACCCGGTGGTCCGACGTCGGGCGGGGCCGGGGCAGGCGCCCCGGGCGGACCGACGTCGGGCGGGCCCGGCGGACAGGGAGGCCCCGGGGGCCCGGGCGGGACCGGGCCGGGCTTCCCGCCCCCGGGGATCGTGCGGCGGACCTACGGCGCGCCGGGCACCACACCCGCGGCCGCCGCCTTCCCTCCCCAGCCCCTGCCGGATGACCTCTCCGGCGGCTGGGTCCCGGAGGACGCCCGCCAGAACCCGGCCAGCCCGTTCCCGGCGCCGAAGCTGTTCGGCTTCCAGTCCCTGCTCGCCGGCCCGCTGCTGGGCAGGATCCGGCACGCCGCGGAGATCCCGTGGGTCGTCGTCGGCGTGGTGATCACCGTGGTGGGGTGGCTGTTCGCCTGGTACGTGATGCTGGTGAACCTGGTCTTCGGCCGGCAGATCGCCGGGATCATGCGCCGAGGGCAGCCCGGCGAGCCGCTGTACGAGCTGATCGGCTTCGCCCAGTCCCTGTCCGCGCAGATCATCGCGCTGGCGATCGTCGCCCCGATCGTGTTCTTCCTCGCCCGCGCCCTGATGTACGCGCAGATCCGGCTGAGCGGGGTGCGGATCACCCCCACCCAGTTCCCGGAGGCCTACCGGATGGTCGTGGAGGCCGCCGAGGCCGCGGGTCTGCGTCGTGTGCCGGACGCCTACGTGATGCTGGGCAACGGCCAGATCAACGCCTTCGCCGCCGGTCACGGGCACCGCCGCTTCATCGCCGTGTACTCGGACCTGTTCGAGATCGGCGGGGCGGCGCGGGACCCGGAGGCGCTGCGGTTCATCATCGGGCACGAGGTCGGGCACATCGCCGCCGGCCACGTCTCCTACTTCCGACTCCTGGGGCTGTCCCTGTTCAACCAGATCCCGGTCCTGGGCAACATCCTCTCCCGCGCCCAGGAGTACACCGCGGACAACTTCGGCTACCGCTTCTGCCCGCAGGGGGCGCGCGGGCAGATCAAGGTGCTCGCCGCCGGCAAGTACCTGAACGCGGACGTGAACTTCGACGAGTTCGCGGACCGCGCCGTATACGAGCGCGGTCTGTTCACGTGGCTGGCGAACCTGGGGATGACCCACCCGGCCAACACCTGGCGAGCCCACGCCCTGCGAGACCGCTCCCGCCCCGGGCGCCTGATCTGGCGGCCCAAGCAGAACCCGCCGCGCGAGCCGCTGAGCATGGTCCCCGCCGCCGAGCCGGCCGCCTCCTGGGCGGATCCGCTGCAGGCCGGGCGCTTCACGGATGCCTACCACCCCGCCCCGGAGAACCAGCACTGGGGCATCAACGCCACCCACCGGTGGGTCCCGGTGGAGCGGCGCGACGCCCCCGTCCCGGATCTGCTGGACACCCTGTGGGTGGCCCCCGGCGTGCGCCGCAGCCCCGTGCCCCCGCAGGGCCCGGCCGGGGCGGGTTCCTCCGACGGGGATCCCGAAGCGGACGGCCCCGAGGCAAGCGGCCCCCGCCGGTGAGATGCGGGTTCCGTTCTGAGATGCGCCGTTCGTGTTGAGATGCGCCCCGCCGTGCAGCATCTCAGCACGAACGGCGCATCTGAACACAAACCCCGCCCCGCAGCGACCGGCCGACGCCGCCGCGCGGGAATCCTGTCACCCGTTCCGTGCAGGGAGCGGACCCGGACCGCGCCCGGACCCTACGATGATCCGCGATGCGCCGCACCCGTCGCGGCGCCTCGGCATCACTCGCACTCCCAGGACAGAGATCACCCATGCCCCTGCACGATCGCCGCGCCGTCCTGCGCGCAGCCCTGACCAGCGGCACGCTCGCCGCCGGCGCCCTGGCCCTCACCTCCCCCGCCTCCGCCGCAGAGCGCACCGACGCCGCCCGGGCCGCCGAACAGCGCGCCGGCCGGCGGGTGGCCGTCATCGGCTCCGGATACGGCGGGGCCGTGGCCGCGGACCGGCTGACCCGCCGCGGCATCCCGGTGGACCTCATCGAGATGGGCGTGGACTGGGACTCCTTCCCCAAGGACGGCGGGCGCACCTTCACCTCGATGACCAAGCCCACCTCCCGCTCGGTGTGGTTCGAGACCCGCACGGACATGCCCTTCAGCACCCTCGGCGGCTTCGACCTGATCAACCGCGACGTCGCCGCCGGCGCCGGGGTGCTCGGCATCGAGCACTTCGAGCAGATGAAGGTGTACGTAGGGCGCGGCGTCGGCGGCGGCTCCCTCGTCAACGGCGGCATGGCCGTGACCCCGGATCGGGCGTTCTTCGAGCAGGTGCTGCCGCAGGTCGACGCCGCACAGATGTACTCCCGCTACTTCCCCGAGGCCAACCGGGCCCTGGGCGTGCAGGCCCCGGCGACCGCCCTGGTGGGCACCGCCGCGTACTACCAGTTCGCCCGCGTGGCCGCCTCCCACGCGGCCAAGGCCGGGTACCGCACCGTGCCGGTGCCCAACGTCTACGACTGGGACCACATGCGCCGCGAGGGCCACCGGCGCGCCGAGCGCTCGGCCCTGGCCCAGGAGGTGATCTACGGGAACAACCACGGCAAGAAGTCCCTGACCCGGACCCTGCTCAAGAAGGCCCTGGACACCGGGCTGGTCAACCTCACCTCGCTGACGGAGGTCACCGGCATCACCCGCCAGGAGGACGGCGCCTACCGGCTGGAGCTGAAGACCATCGACTTCAGCGGGAACGTCCTGTCCCGCAGCACCCGCGTGTACGACCGCGTCATCCTCGCCGCCGGCTCCGTGGGCACCGCGCGGCTGCTGATGAAGGCACAGCACGACGGCGGCGTCGCCGGTCTGCGCGGCAACGACGGCATCGGCGCCGGGTGGGGTCCCAACGGCAACACCATGCTGGCCCGCTGGCTGGGCTTCGGCACCCGCACCGGCTCCCTGCAGTCCACCATCCCCGCCCTGGGCATCCGGGCCTGGGACGGCTCCCAGAACTCCGTGTTCGCGGAGATCGCGCCGTTCCCGGCTGGTCTGGAGACCCACTCGAACGTGTACCTGGCGATCACCAACAACCCGAATCTGGCGCGCTTCGGGTGGGACCCCGCCCGCGGGCTGAGCCTCGGCTGGACCCAGCAGATGTCTCAGCCCTCCGTGGCCGCGGTGCGCGCGGTCTTCGACCGCATCAACGCCGCGAATCCGGGCACCCGGTACCGCGGGGATCTGTTCGAGGGCGGCAAGCAGTTCACGGACTACTTCACCTACCACCCGCTCGGCGGGGCGGTGCTCGGCCAGGCCACCGACGAGCAGGGCGAGGTCCGCGGCGCCCCGGGGCTGTTCGTGATGGACGGCTCCCTGATCCCCGGAAAGATCGGCGTCAACCCGTTCGTCACGATCACCGCCCTGGCGATGCGCTCCATGGACCGGCTGCTCGAGGCCGGCCGCTTCTCCTGATCCGCCCCGCACGAGGACCTCTCCGCACCCGACTCGCACCGAATCGAGGAACCCATGTCATCCACCTCCCGGCCGCATCTTCCCGCTCCCACCCGCCGCGCGATGCTCAAGGGCGCCGCGTGGGGCGCCCCCGCCGTCGTCGTGGCGACGGCGGCGCCGGCGGCCGCCGCGAGCGTCCTGCCCGATCAGCCCACGGACCTGGCCATCGACGTCGTGGACCCGCCCGTGGATATGGACACCTGGCAGCCGGAGATGACGGTGCCCGTCTACCAGCAGGACCTGAGGACCGTCGCGCAGATGGCGAGCCTGCCGCCCATGGTGCGGGTGACCAACGTGGGCTCCGTGCCGGCCGTGAACCCGGTGGGGACCTTCGAGGCGGCGATGAAGGACTACGCCTCGGACTACATCCCGCTGGGCAGCAACCAGGTGAAACTCGCCTCCGGGACCCCGCAGGCCACGCTCACCGAGATCCCCACCCCGGTCTTCGCCAAAGGCGAGGGGTCCAAGTGGAACTGGTCCTGGTCCGGCACCCTGCAGCCCAGCGACGTCGCGGAGATCCCGCTGAAGTACTGGGTGCGCTCCCCCTTCGCCAACGTGACCTTCGAGCTGCTGGTGGTCGCCTTCGTCCAGGACGAGCAGGAAGGCGACTGGGACGACAACTCCGAGCGCCTCGGCCAGGTCCCCGGCTTCACCGCCTGAGCTGCCCAGCCTCTCTCCCCTCCGCGACGTCACCCCCCACCTCCCTCCTCCCCCCGGCGTCGCCGAGTCATCGATTCCTGCGGGTTTTCGGCCGAAAACTCGTCGGAATCGATGACTCGGCGCTGGGATCTCTGCGGAGAGTGGGGCGCTCCGAGTCGGCGATCCGCTCCCGGAGCGCTGCGGCATCGTGCCAGGCTCCATGGATCAGGAGGATGCGGGGAAGGCAGCCATGGGCCATACCCTGTCCCCTCAACCGTGACGCATGTTACCCTGGGGTCGTCAATGCCCCCTGCGTCAGGAATCCCGGTGGATCTGCTCCCTCTCAGCCGATAAGCGCCGAGGAGCCCCCGCGCCCCTCGGCACCCGCATCTGCCGACGAGGGAGCGCACCATGCCCGCATCCGCCATCGCCATCCACGACCTCACCTTCTCCTGGCCGGACTCCACCCCCTGCCTCGCCGCCGCCGACGCCGCCTGGGGACCCGGCCTGCACGGGATCATCGGACCCAACGGCTCCGGGAAGACCACCCTGGTACGTCTCATCACCGGAGACCTCACCCCCGCCGTCGACGCCGTCTCGGCTCCGGCCCCCATCCACGCGATGCCCCAGGATCTGGGGCTGCGCGCCGAGGCGCGGGTGGCCGAGGTGCTCGGTGCGGCCGAGACCCTCGACGCGCTCGAGGCCGTCATCGCCGGGGACGCCGACCCCGCCCTGTACGAGCGCATCGGCGAGGACTGGGACGTCGAGGAGCGCATCGCGAGCGCCCTGGGCCGCGCCGGACTGCCCGGGCTGGACCCGCACCGGCGCATCGGAGAGCTCTCCGGGGGCCAGGCCGTGCGCGTCGCCCTGGCGGGGATCCACCTGGCCCGCCCGAAGGCGCTGATCCTGGATGAGCCCACCAACAGCCTGGATGCCGCGGGACGCGAGCTGCTGGCCGCCCTGCTGGCGGAGCTGCGCGGGCGCATCCCAGTGCTCGTCGTCAGCCACGACCGCACCCTGCTGGAGGAGTGCGACACGATCACCGGGCTGGTCCCCGCGCAGTTCACCCGAGGGCATCGGGCGGTGGCCGCGACCCTGCGGCAGGTCGAGGGCCCGTACTCAGTGTGGGAGCAGACCGCGAGCGCGGAGCAGAACACGGCCCGACGTCGGGTGCGGGAGGCCGCGGCGGACCTGGACCGGCAGCGTCGGGAGCGGATCGCCCTGCAGACCCGGGAGGTCCGGGATGCCCGGCGCGGAGCTCGGGCTGAGCGCGAGGGCAGGTACGCTCCGCTGGCGGCCGGGAACAAGAAGCGCGCGGCGCAGCGCACGGCGGCCCGGCGTCGCGGGGTGCACTCCGAGCGGGAGGAGGCCGCCCGCGAGCGCCTCGAACAGGCGCAGGCCGGGCTCGCCGTCCGCCCCCGGGTGCACCTGGAGCTGCCGGAGACCTCGGTGGCGGCCGGGACGAAGATCGTGGAATTGCAGATCTCCGACGATCTCGCGCAGCGGGAGGAGCCCCTGCCCACCGAGCTGGCGCACGTGATCCTCACCGGACCGGAGCGGGTGCGCCTGGCCGGGGCCAACGGGTCCGGGAAGTCCACGCTGATCCGCCGCATCCTCGCCCACCCTGGCGAGGTCCCCCCGGCCGAAGCCCCGCCGAGTCCGTACACGGTGCGCTTCCGGGTGCCGGAGACGGGGCACCTGCCGCAGCGGATCCTGCTGGACCCGGAGGCCACCGTGCTCTCCTGCGTGGCGGCGTCGAACCCCGGGGCCTCCGAGCAGCAGCTGCGGGATCGGTTGGCGGCCCTGCTGTTCCGGCGCGAGGAGGTCTTCTCCCGGGTCGGGGACCTCTCCGGCGGAGAGCGGCTGCGGGTCGCGCTGGCCCGGGAGCTGCTGGCCGCCCCGGCCCCGCGCCTGCTGATCCTGGATGAACCCACCAACGCCCTGGACCTGCCCACCGTGGACTGGCTGGTGGACGCATTGAGCACCTACCGGGGCGCGCTGCTGCTGGTCACCCACGACGACGATGTCGCGGCCCGCGTGGGCATCCAGCGCACGCTGAACCTGGACGCCGTCGGGCCCTGACCCACCCCCGCCACCCCTTGCCTCCCTCGCGCCCACCGACGTCGCCGAGTCATCGATTCCTGCCGGTTTTCGGCCGAAAATCCGCAGGAATCGATGACTCGGCGCTGGGGGCGGGGCGCTGAGGTGGGCGGGCGGGTGAGCGGGTGGGGCGCTGCGCTGGGCGCGGGACGGGCGACGCGCCTGTGACGCAGGCTATGCAATCCGGGCCCGGGAGTTTATTCTGGTTCTAAATAAACTCGTTCGGGCCGTGCCGCAGCGTCGCGCGCACCCGGCCCGCCTCCCGGACGACGACGCCCGCGCTGCCGCGAGAAATGAGGACACCATGGCCGCCATCTCCTTCGACGACGTCACCTGCCGCTACCCCGGGGCGGATCGGGACTCCGTCTCCCACCTGGACCTGGACATCCGCGACGGCGAGTTCCTGGTGCTCGTGGGCCCCTCCGGCTGCGGCAAGTCCACGGTGCTGCGGATGCTCGCCGGGCTGGAGGACGTCACCGAGGGCAGCATCCGCATCGGCCAGAAGGACGCCACGGACCTGCCCTCCAAGGAGCGGGACATCGCGATGGTCTTCCAGAACTACGCCCTGTACCCCCACCTGTCCGTGCGGGAGAACATCGCCTTCCCGCTGAAGATCGCCAAGATGCCCAAGGACAAGCGGGACAAGCGCGTGGAGGAGGCCGCCCAGCTGCTGGACCTCACCGAGTACCTGGACCGCAAGCCCAAGGCCCTCTCCGGCGGGCAGCGCCAGCGGGTGGCGATGGGCCGGGCGATCGTGCGTCAGCCGCAGGTGTTCCTGATGGATGAGCCGCTGTCCAACCTGGACGCCAAGCTGCGCGTGCAGACCCGCACCCAGATCTCCGAGCTGACCGATCAGCTGGGGGTGACCACCGTGTACGTGACCCACGACCAGACCGAGGCCATGACCATGGGGGATCGGGTCGCGGTGCTGCGCGCCGGGAAGCTGCAGCAGGTGGACACCCCCGCGAACCTCTACGACCACCCGGCCAACGAGTTCGTCGCCGGGTTCATCGGCTCCCCGTCCATGAACATCCTGCAGGGCCAGCTGCGGGCCGACGGCGTGCACCTGGGCGACGCCGTGTTGCGCCGTCCCACCAGCCTCGCCGGCCGGGCCGAGGGCGCGGTGGATGTGGGGGTGCGCCCGGAGGACTTCGGGATCGTCGCCGAGGGCGAGGGCTTCGAGGTGCACGTGGACCTGGTGGAGGAGCTCGGGGCGGACGCCTACATCCATGCCTCCCTGCCGCGCCGCTCCCCGGTGAGCATGAAGAGCCCCAACACCGAGCGTCCCGCGCAGATCATCGTGCGCACGGACGGGCGGACCCCGGTGCGCCGCTACGACCGCCTGTTCATCGCCCCCACCGGGCGCCCGCACTTCTTCGACCCGGAGACCGAGGAGAACCTGGAGCCCACCGGGCCGCTGACCGGCGCGATCGACGTCGCCGCGGTGGCGGGGCAGGAGCAGCGAGCGCAGGTGGACACCTCCGCCGTGGAGGCCGACGCCGCCCCCTGGGCGGAGTAGCAACCGCGCCCACCGGCACGGGCACGGGAGAGCAGGACCCCGGCGGCACCTCCCCGCAGCCCTCCGACGCGGGCGTGCTCCCACCCCCGGGGGGCAGGGTCAGTCTTCCAGGGCGGCCGCGCGCACGGCCTCGATGCCGGCCCAGCAGGCGCCGATGCGCACGGCGTCGGCGCCGGCCGCCGAGGTGGACAGCCGCAGCCACGGGGCGTGGAGGTAGCGCTGGACTCGCTCGTGCAGCCACTCCAGGCGGGGCCGGATGGCCGGGGCGATGCCGCCGCCGATCACCACCGCATCCAGGTCCAGCGGTCCCGCCAGCACCGCGCACACCCGGGCCAGCCGGTCCAGGGCGTCCTCCACGATCCCGACGGCGACGACGTCGCCCTCTTCGGCCAGGCGGAAGACGTTCTCCGCGCGCACCTGCTCCGGGGCCCACCGGGTCAGCCCGGTCCGACGGCGCTCCCGCCCGTCGGAGCCCGCCGGACCGGCCTCCTCCGCCCCAGTGCCCCCCGAATCGCCCCGCACCGTGTCGGCGGTCTGCGCGGCGGCGATCGCGGCCGCCGCGGCTTCCCGGACGGTCTGGCCCACCGCTCCGGTGCCCTCCACGCCGGAGACCAGCCCCAGCACGCCCAGCTCCCCGGCCCCGCCGCGGCGCTGGCGCAGCAGCTCGCCACCGAGCACCAGCCCCGCCCCGTAGCGCTCCCCCGCCAGCAGCAGGGCGAAGCTCTGCTCGGTCCGCGCCGGGTCCAGGGCCAGCTCGGATAAGGCGGCGAGGTTGGCGTCGTTCTCCACCCGGCAGACCCAGCCGCGCTCGGCGAACAGATCCGCCAGTCCGGGGTTCATCAGCTCCCAGTACTGGTTGGCCCCCTCCGGGGAGTGCCCGGCGGCATCCACCGGGGCGGGGATCCCGAGGACCACGCAGCCCACCCGCTCCGGTTCGACCCCGGCGATGCCCAGGGCCGTGTCCACGACGGCGCGCACCTCCTCGCGGCGCCGGGCGGCCTCCGCCGCGATCCGCTCGGCCGGGCGCGGGGGCTCTCCGGGCTGGGGGACGGTGAGGTCCTGGGCGCGCTCGGCGAGCCCGAGATCCCGCCCGGCCAGGTCCGTGACGCGCGCGGCGATCCGGTGCTGCCCGGCGTCCACCCCCACCACGAGCGCCTTCTCCGCGGCGAAGGCGTAGCGCAGGGCGGGCCGGCCCTTGGTGTAGGCGGCGCCGGCGGCGCGGGTGTCCCGGGCGGGGCGCAGCCAGCCCTGTTCGGTCAGCTCCCGGCACACCGCCAGCACGGTGGCGCGGGTCAGCCCCGTGCGGCGCATCAGATCGCTGGCCGTGGCCGGCCGTCCCGCCCACATCGCATCCAGGACGGTGCGGGTGTTGAGGCGGCGCAGCAGGGCGGCGGAGCTGCCGCCTGCCGGGTCAGGGGTCGTCATGAGGCGCCATCCTTCCACGAGGTCGTTGCCTCGATTATATTTACGGTCTATATTTAGTCGAAGCGGTGCTGTGCGCCGCACCACAGCCCATCCGCGACGGCGCCGTCGGGCCCGTCGTCCGCCCTTCCAGGAGGTCGCCGTGCCCCACCTGCCGCCGGCTCGTTCCGCCACGGCTCCCGGGCCCCGCCCGCTGTCCCGCCGCTCCTTCCTCGGCGCGGCCGCCCTCGGCTCGCTGGCCCTGGGACTGTCCGCCTGCGGCGGCCCGGACGTCCCCCAGGTGCGCTTCTACCAGTCCAAACCCGAGGCCATCCCCTACTTCAAGAACCTGCTGAAGACGTTCAACGAGCAGCAGGACGGGAAGATCGAGGCGATCCACGACAGCGCCTCCAACCTCTCCAGCGGCTTCGCCCGCGCCGACCCGCCGGACCTGGGCTGCCTGAACTACAACTACGAGATGGCCCGCTTCCAGGAGCGCGGGGAGCTCTCCGACCTCTCCGATCTGCAGGCCGAGGCGAACATCGCCGATTCCATCCAGCAGCTCGTGGACCAGTACCCCACCTACCCGGGGCGGGTGTGCACCATCCCCTACTCGATGATGGCCGCCGCCGTGTTCTACAACAAGGCGATCTTCGACCAGCATGGGGTGCAGGTCCCGCAGACCTGGTCCCAGCTGCTGGAGGTCTGCGAGAAGCTCAAGTCCGCCGGGGTCACCCCGTTCTACCTCACCAGCGCGGACGCCTGGACCGTCTCCCAGGGCATCGCGGACTACAGCATCGGCGGGGCCATCGACGTCGGGGACTTCTTCCAGAAGCTGCGCGCGCAGGGGAAGGACTCCGGGCCGGACCGGGAGATCTCCTTCACCCAAGTGTTCAAGGAGCCGCTGAGCAAGGCGCTGCGGCTGATGGACTACGCCAACGGCGACGCCGCCAACCGCAAGTACGGCGACGGCAACGTCGCCTTCGCCAACGGCCAGGCCGCGATGTACCTGCAGGGCCCCTGGGCCCTGAACGAGATCCTCACGGTGAACCCGCAGGCCGACATCGGCATCTTCCCGCTGCCCATGACCGAGGACCCCGCGGACCGCAAGGTGCGCGTGAACCTGGACCTGGCCCTGTGGATCCCGGAGAAGTCCGACCAGCCGGAGGCCGCCCGGACCCTGCTGCGCTATCTCATCACCCCCGAGGTGGCTGACGCCTACAACCAGCAGAACCTGGGCTTCGGGGTGCGCAATGACTCCCCGCCCGTCACGGACCCGCGCCTGCAGGACCTGCAGAAGTACGTGGACCGCTCCGCCTTCTACCAAGGCGCTTCGGTGTCCATGCCCAAGACCGTGCCCTTCGAGAACTACATGCAGGGCATCTTCACGGGGCAGGACCTCGAGGAGACCCTCCGCAAGCTCGACGGTGACTGGCACCGCCTCGCCGAACGCCAACCCGCCAAGGACTGACCATGACGACACCGAGTCACGCCCAGCCGCCCGCCGCGGGCGCCCCCGCCGCAGGCTCCGCCGCGGCCTCGCAGCCGCGCACGGGCACCCGCGCCGCCGCCCCGACCCGCCGTCGACGCCGACGCCGCGTGGATCCGGTCTACTACTGGTTCCTCGTCCCCGCGCTGGTGCTGTTCAGCCTGTGCATCGCCCTGCCGGCCGTGATGGGCATCTTCTACAGCTTCACCGACTCCATCGGCTTCGGCGACTGGGAGTTCGTGGGCCTGACCAACTACGCCGTGCTGTTCAGCGATCCCGGGATGCTCGGGGCCTACGGCTTCACCATCGGCGTCGCCCTGGTCACCGTCATCCTGGTGAACATCATCGCGCTGCTGCTGGCCATCGGACTCACCAGCCGGATCCGCTTCCGCACCACCCTGCGCACCATCTTCGTGCTGCCCATGGTGGTCTCCGCGATCATCATCGCCTTCGTCTTCCAGTTCATCTTCTCCAACACCATCCCCGCCGCCGCCGAGGCCATCGGCATCGACGCGCTGCGCGAGTCCATCCTCGCCAACCCGCACCTGGCGTGGATCTCCATCGTGCTGGTGACCACCTGGCAGGCGGTCCCGCAGGCCATGCTCATCTACATCGCCGCCCTGGTGACCATCCCGGGTGACGTCTACGAGGCCTCCTCCCTGGACGGGGCCACCCCGTTCCAGCAACTGACCCGCATCACCGTGCCCATGATCTCCGGATACGTGTTGGTCAACGTGATCCTCGGCTTCAAGAACTTCCTGAGCACCTACGACATCATCGTCGGCCTGACCGGGGGCGGCCCCGGCACCGCGACCCGGTCCGTGGCCATGCAGATCTTCTCCGGCTTCGAGAACGGGGACTACGCCTACCAGATGGCCAACTCCACCATCTTCTTCCTCATCACCCTGGTCATCGCGCTGTTCCAGCTGCGCGTCTCCCGCGGAAGGACCCAGTTCTAGATGTCCGTCGATCCCAACATCTCCGCCACCCCGCTGCCCGGCGGCCCCGAGCGCACCGCGCACGACGCCGCCGCCACCGGCTCCTCGACCACCCGGCGTCGTCGCCGCTCGGCGCACGGGACCAACTGGCCGCTGACCATCATCCTCATGGTCTGCTCCCTGTCCGTGCTCCTGCCGTTCTTCGTGGCCGTGTCCATGGCCTTCAAGACCACGGACCAAGCCGTGCTCGGCCAGGCCTTCAAGCTGCCCGCCCCCTGGAGCCTGGAGGGCTTCCGCGAGGCCTGGGAGCTGACCGACTTCCCGAAGGTCTTCGCGATCTCCCTGACCATCACCGTCGTCTCCACGGTGGGCGCGGTGCTGCTCTCCGCGATGGCCTCCTACGCCATCTCGCGCAACTGGAACCGCCGGTTCTTCCGCATCTCCTGCTACTACCTGCTGGCCGCGATGTTCCTGCCCTTCCCCGTGCTGGCCCTGTCCCAGGTCAAGCTCTCCGGGTACGTGCACCTGGCCAACCCGGTGGGCGTGATCGTCCTGCACATCATGTTCAGCCTGTCCTTCAACGTGCTGCTGTTCACCGCGTTCATCCGGTCCCTGCCGGAGGAGCTGGAGGAGTCCGCCCGGATGGACGGGGCCTCCACCTGGCGGATCTTCTGGACCCTGATGTTCCCGCTGATGATGCCGATGGCCGCGACCGTCGGGATCTTCACCCTGCTGGCCTCCTGGAACGACTTCATGATGCCCTCGATGATCATCGCGGACCCGAGCATGCAGACCCTGCCCGTGGTGCAGAAGATCTTCCAGACCCAGTTCAGCAACAACTACAACATCGCCTTCGCCTCCTACCTGCTGGCGATCGGCCCGTCCGTGATCGCCTACGCGATCTCCCAGAAGTGGGTCATGGCCGGTCTCACCCAGGGCGCCGTCAAGTAGCCCCGCGCCCCTTCCGCTTCCCGTCTCGAAAGGACACCCGCACCGCATGAGCACCGAGCGCACCGAGAACGCACCCGCCGTCGGCCTCTCCCCGGACCCGCAGTGGTGGCGCCAGGCCGCCGTCTACCAGATCTACCCCCGCTCCTTCGCGGACGCGGACGGCAACGGCATCGGGGACCTGCGCGGCATCACCGAGCGCGTGCCGTACCTGCGCGAGCTCGGGGTCGATGCCGTGTGGCTGAGCCCGTTCTACCCGTCGGACCTGGCCGACGGCGGCTACGACGTCGCCGACTACCGGGACGTGGACCCGAAGATCGGCACCCTGGAGGACTTCGACGCGATGGTCGAGGCCCTGCACGCCGCGGGGATCCGCCTGATCGTGGACATCGTGCCCAACCACACCTCGGATCAGCACGCCTGGTTCCAGGAGGCCCTGGCCGCCGGGCCCGGCTCCCCCGCACGCGAGCGGTACATCTTCCGGGACGGGCAGGGCCCGGACGGGGCCGAGCCGCCGGCGGACTGGATCTCGATCTTCGGCGGGCCCGCCTGGACCCGGGTGGACGACGGGCAGTGGTACCTGCACAGCTTCGCCCCCGAGCAGCCGGACCTGAACTGGGACAACCCCGAGGTGCGGGCGGACTTCCTGACCACCCTGCGCTTCTGGTCCGATCGGGGCGTGGACGGCTTCCGCATCGACGTCGCCCACGGCCTGGCCAAGGATCTGCCGGATCGGCTGCCCACCCAGGCGCAGCTGGACGAGATGCCCATCGACGGCACCCACCCGCTGTGGGACCGGGACGAGGTGCACGAGATCTACGCCGAGTGGCGGAAGGTCTTCGACTCCTACGACCCGCCGCGCACCGCCGTGGCGGAGGCGTGGGTGGAGGCGGACCGACGCCCGGCCTACGCCAGCCCGAAGGGTCTGGGCCAGGCCTTCAACTTCGACCTGCTCTCCGCGCACTTCGACGCCCGCAGCTTCAAGGACATCGTCTCCTTCAACACCGATCTGGCCGCCCGCTCCGGATCCTCCAGCACCTGGGTGCTGTCCAACCACGACGTCGTGCGCCACGCGACCCGCTACGGCCTGCCGGAGGTGCCCGGCAGGACGGACAAGGAGACCGGGGTCGCCTGGATCCTCTCCGGCGGAACCGAGCCGCAGCTGGACGCCGAGCGGGGCCTGCACCGGGCGCGGGCGGCGACCCTGTTCGAGCTGGCCCTGCCCGGCAGCGCCTACCTGTACCAGGGCGAGGAGCTGGGCCTGCACGAGGTCGCGGACATCCCCGACGAGGACCGCCAGGACCCCACCTTCTTCCGCAGCCCCGGGGTGGACAAGGGCCGGGACGGCTGCCGGGTGCCGCTGCCCTGGACCCCGGAGGGCTCCTCCTTCGGCTTCGGCCCGGACGGGGCCCACCTGCCGCAGCCGGACTGGTTCGGCCGGTACGCGGTGTCCGTGGAGGTACAGGATGAGGACTCGACGCTCACCCTGTACCGCCGGGCCCTGGCCGCCCGGCGCGAGCTGCAGGGGGCCGAGGAGCTGGAGTGGCTCGAGACCGGGGACCCGCAGGTGCTGGCCTTCGCCCGACCCGGCGGCTGGGTGTGCGTCACCAACTTCTCCGACCAGCCGGTGCGGCTGCCCGAGGCGCTGGCCGGCCAGGTGGTGCTGGGCTCCGCCGCGTCGTCGTCGGGAACCGTCCCCGCCGAGGCCACCCTCTGGCTGCGCCGCTGAGACTCACCCTCCCTCGCCTCCCCCGACGTCGCCGAGTCATCGATTCCGACGAGATTTCGGCCGAAAATCCGCAGGAATCGATGACTCGGCGCTGAGGACGGGGCGCTGGGGTGGGTTGTCGGGTGGGCCGGGCTAGGCGCCGAGCAGGGCGTCGATGGCGTCCACCAGGGCGATGTGCGCCAGGGACTGCGGGAAGTTGCCGGTCATCCGGGACCTGCGCAGGCTGTACTCGGTGCTGAGCAGGCCGACGTCGTTGGCCCGGTCCAGCACCGCGTCCAGGATCAGCCGACCCCGCTCGGTGCGCCCGGAGCGGATGTGCTGCTGGGCCAGCCACAGCGAGGAGGCCAGGTGCGGGTTGTCCTGGCCTTCGATGCCGTCCAGCCCGTCCGCGTTGCGGTACCGGTAGATCAGCCCGGCCTCGGTGCCCAGCTCCTGTTCGATCCGCTCGGCCGTGCCCAGCATCCGCGGGTCGTCGAAGGCCACGAAGCCCACCTGGGCGATGTTCAGCAGCGAGGAATCCACCTCGGTGCCGCCGTAGACCTGCACGAAGGAGTTCAGCTCGGCGTCGTAGCCGTGCTCCCAGATCTGCTGGGCCAGCCGGTCCCGGGCGCCCGCCCACGCGGCGTCGTCCCCGGCCAGCCCGTGCACCCGCACCGCCCGCACCCCGGCGTCGAGCGCGGCCCACAGCATCACCTGCGAGTGGGTGTACACGTGGGTGCCCCCGTGCATCTCCCAGATGCCCTGGTCCTCCTCCCCCACGTGAGCGACGGCGGCGCGCAGCAGCGCCTGCTGCAGCGGCCAGGAGAGGTGATCCTCGGCGAAGCCCAGCCCACGCAGGCGCTCGAAGGTCACCATGAGCTGACCCATCGCGTCCCCCTGCAGCTGCTCGGCCGCGCCGTTGCCGCGGCGCACCGGCCGGGAGGACTCGTAGCCGGGCAGGAAGTCCACGGTGCGCTCCAGCTCATCGGACTCCCCGGCCACCCCGTACACGTTGTGCAGCTCCGAGGGGTCGTTGGCGATGGCCCGCAGCAGCCAGTTGCGCAGCTGGGCGGCCTCCCGCTCGTGCCCGTGGGTCGCGGCCACGTCCACCGCCTGGGCGACGTCGCGCAGCCAGCAGAAGCGGTGGTCCCAGTTGCGCTGTCCGCCGAGGACCTCCGGCAGGGAGGTGGTGGGCGCGGCGATCAGCCCGCCGGTCTCCCGGTTCATCAGGGCGCGGATCACCAGCAGCGAGCGCAGCCGGGCGTCCCGGTAGTCCTGCAGCCGCGGGTCCCGCTCGGCCTCCTCCGTCCCGGGATAGGCGGCCCCGTCCGCGGGCAGCACGGGCATCGTGGTGGTGGCCAGGGGCGCGGTGGTGGTCGGCACGGGGGCCGGGGCGGAGGAGTCATCCCACAGCTGGGTCCACTCGGACCAGTGCCCGACGGTGCGGTGCAGGGTGTCGTTGACGTCCAGCGGGGCCGGGGGGTTGCGGTGGGAGGGGAAGTAGGTGAGGGTGAAGTCCCGGATCTGCCCGGCGGCGATCTGGAACTGCCCGGCGTGGCAGCGGTCCCCCTCCTCCGGGACCGGGTCCCCGCGGAAGACGAGAGCATCGGGCCCGGCCATGGCCACGAGCATCGCCTCGGCCGGGTCCGGCAGTCCCGTGGCGGGGTCCGGGGCGCCGTCGTAGCGGGTCATCCAGGGGTGGGTGCGCCCGTAGCTGAAGCGCAGCTGCAGCTCCTGGTGCATCGTGACTTCGCCGATCAGCCCCTCCACGCGGCGCACGATCTCGGTGCGCCCGTTCAGGGGCATGAAGTCCGTGACGCGCACGGAGCCGGTGTCCGTGGTCCACACGGTGTGCAGGACGAAGGAGTTCTCCCCGTAGAAGCGCTCCACGACCTCCGCGCGCGGGGCGTCCTGTTCGGCGGCGCCGCCGGGGGCGACCTGCGCGGCGGCCGGGGCGAAGGCGGAGGCCGCGGGGGCCAGCAGCCAGCGGCCGTGATCGGGGGTGCCCAGCAGCGCGGCGAAGGCGGCCTCGGCGTCGAACCGGGGGGTGCAGAACCAGTCCACGGAGCCGTCCCGGGAGACCAGGGCCGCGGTGCTCATGTCCGAGAGCAGGGCGTAGTCCTCGATGTGTGAAGCCATGATCCCCAATCTATCGGCTGATGATCAGCAGGCGTGCTTTTCCTGTGGCGGCGGGGCGAAGATCACCGGCCCGTGAGGCCGCGCCCTCCCGCGCCATTCCGCCCCGACCCTTGCGCAGGATACCCCTCGGGGGTATACCGGGAGTATGAGCCAGCCGGAGAACGACGCCGCGGACACCACCGCCCAGACCCCGCACCCGCCGCACGGGTACACCCACGACAAGGACCGCTACCTCAAGCGGATGCGCCGCATCGAGGGGCAGGTGCGCGGGGTGGCCCGGATGATCGACGAGGACCAGTACTGCATCGACGTCCTCACCCAGATCTCCGCGGTCAGCAGCGCCCTGCACGCCGTGGCCGTGGGACTGCTTCAGGAGCACCTGGGCCACTGCGTGGCCGGGGCCGCTGCCTCCGGGGACGAGGAGCAGATGCGGGCCAAGGTCGCGGAGGCCTCCGCCGCCGTCGCCCGCCTGGTCCGCAGCTGATACCCACCCGCGCCCGGGCCCGGTTCCGCAGCGGCCCGGACGCACACACCACCATCGGAAGAGGAAGCACCATGAACACCACCGTGAACGTCGAGGGCATGACCTGCCAGCACTGCGTGGCCTCCGTGACCGAGGAGCTGCGGGAGATCCCCGCGGTCACCGACGTGAGCGTGCACCTGAACAGCGGCGGCACCTCCCCCGTGACCATCACCCACACCGGGGACCTGGACGCGCAGGCCGTGGAGGCCGCCGTGTCCGAGGCCGGCTACCGGGTGGTCGAGCACCGGTGAGCCAGCGCGTCGTCGACCTCGATATCCAGGGGATGACCTGCGCCTCGTGCGTCGGCCGGGTGGAGCGCAAGCTCGGGAAGATCGACGGGGTGCACGCCAGCGTCAACCTCCCGCTGGAATCCGCGCAGGTCACCGTGCCGGAGGGCGTCACGGATGAGCAGATCCTGCAGACCGTGCGCGACGCCGGGTACACCCCGTCCCTGAAGCGCCCCCCGCAGGAGGACGACGACGCCGCGCAGCGCGCCGAACCGGGCACCGCCGCCCTGCGCCGCCGGGTGTGGGTCAGCCTGCCCCTGGCCGCGGTCGTCTTCGCGATCTCCATGATCCCCGGCCTGCAGTTCCCGCACTGGGGCTGGGTCGCGGCCGTGCTGTCCCTGCCCGTGGTCACCTGGGGGGCCTGGCCCTTCCACCGGGGTGCCGCCGTGAACGCCCGGCACGGCTCCTCGACCATGGACACCCTGGTCTCCCTCGGGGTCGCCGCCGCCTACCTGTTCTCCCTGGGCCACCTGCTGGCCGACCCGGGGATGACGGCGCACGCGCACCTGGGTCACGCCGTGTCCATGGCGGATCACCAGCTGTACTTCGAATCCGCGGGCGTCATCACGGTCTTCCTGCTGCTGGGCCGGTGGCTGGAGGCCCGCGCGCAGGACCGCTCCGGGCAGGCGCTGCGCAAGCTGCTGGACCTGGGCGCCAAGGACGTGGAGGTCCTGGACGAGGACGGCGTCGGGCACCGCGTGCCCGTCTCGCGGCTGGCCGCGGGCCAGCGCTTCATCGTGCGGCCCGGGGAGAAGGTGGCCGCGGACGGCGTCGTCGTCGAGGGCCACTCCGCGGTGGATGAGTCCATGCTCACCGGGGAATCCGTGCCCATGGAGGTCTCGGAGGGAGACCGCGTCACCGGCGCGACCCTGAACACCGGGGGCCGGCTGATCGTGCGCGCCGAGCGCGTGGGCGAGGACACCACCCTGGCGCAGATGGGGCGCCTGGTCTCCCAGGCGCAGTCCACCAAGGCCCCGGTGGCCCGGCTGGCGGACCGGATCTCCGCGGTGTTCGTGCCCGTGGTGCTGGGCATCGCGGTGCTGACCTTCCTGCTGTGGCTGCTGATCGGCGGGGCGGCCGACGGCGGGCTGAACGCGGCCTTCGTCGCGGCGGTCTCCGTGCTGGTCATCGCCTGCCCGTGCGCCCTGGGTCTGGCCACCCCGACCGCCCTGCTCACCGGCACCGGGCGCGGCGCCCAGCTGGGCATCCTCATCAAGTCCGCGCAGGTCCTGGAGGACACCCGCGGGGTGGACGCTGTGGTCCTGGACAAGACCGGCACCGTGACCCGCGGGCAGCTGTCCCTGGAGGAGGTGCGCCGGCCGGAGACGACGGCGCACTCCGCCGGGGGCGAGGCGCCCGCGGCATCGCAGACCGGCGAGGGCCGGGGTGCCCCGGGCACCGCCGAGGAGCTGCTGCTGCTGGCGGGAGCCGTGGAGGAGGCCTCCGAGCACCCCATCGCCCGGGCCGTCGCCGCCGGCGCCCGCGAGCGCACCGGGAAGCAGCTGCCCGCGGTGCGGGAGTTCGCCAGTGCGGCCGGCGGCGGGGTCTCCGGTCTGGTGCGCCTGGCCGAGGACGACGAGGAGCACCGGGTGGCCGTGGGCCAGCCGTCCTGGCTCGCCGCCGAGGGCATCGAGGTGCCCGCCGCCCACCGGGAGACGCTGACCGCCGCTCAGGGCGAGGGGCGCATCGGCGTCGTCGCCGCGGTGGACGGGATGAGCGTCGGACTGCTGCTGCTGCGCGACGAACCCAAGGAGGACGCCGCCTCCGCCCTGGCCCAGCTGCGCGAGATGGGCCTGCGCCCGGTGCTGCTCACGGGCGATGCCGAACCGGTGGCCCGGGCGATCGCCGAGCAGGTGGGCATCGCCGCCGAGGACGTCATCGCCGGGGTCTCCCCGGAGCAGAAGGTGCGTGCCGTCGAGCGGCTGCAGGGCGAGGGCCGGGTGGTCGCGATGGTCGGGGACGGGGTGAACGACGCCGCGGCCCTGGCCCGGGCGGACCTCGGGGTGGCGATGGGCGCGGGCACGGATGTGGCCCTGGAGGCCGCGGACCTGACCCTGATGCGCAACGAGCTGGCGGCGGTGCCGCAGGCCATCCGACTGTCACGGGCGACCCTGCGCATCATCCGCTCCAACCTGTTCTGGGCGTTCTGCTACAACGTCATCGCGATCCCGGTGGCGGCCCTGGGGCTGCTCAACCCGATGATCGCGGGTGCTGCGATGGCGTTCTCCTCAGTGTTCGTGGTGCTGAACTCCCTGCGCCTGACCCGCTTCGACCGGTAGGCGTTCCCCTTCTACCTCGCGAGACGGCGCATCCGTTCCCGGTTTTCGCTTTCCCGGGAACGGATGCGCCGTCTCGCGTCAGGGGTGGGAACGGATGCGCCGGGTCGCGATGGGAAGGTGTGCGTCCTCGCTGGTCCTCGTGTGGCGCGGGACCCATCTTCCGTCCCGTCCGGTCCTACACTGGCCCCATGCCGACACCACAGGGAACCCTCGACTGGACCGCACTGACCGACGATCCCGACGCCGTCGCCCCGGCCGTGGCCGACGCCGTGCGCGCCGGCGCCGTGCCGACGGCTCGCCTCGCGCGCATCGACCCCGAGCTGTCCGACACCGCCGCCTTCTGCGAGGCCTACGACGTCGATGTGCAGGCCACCGCCAACTGCGTGGTCGTGCAGGGCAGGCGCGGCGAGCGGGTCACCACCGCGGCGGTGCTCGTGCTGGCCGCGGATCGGGCCGACATCAACACCACCGTGCGCAAGCACCTGGACGCCCGGAAGGTCTCCTTCGCGGATCAGGAGGAGACGGAGCGGCGCACGGGCATGACCTCCGGCGGCATCACCCCGGTGGGGCTGCCTGCGGACTGGCCGGTGCTGATCGACCGGGCCGTGGCCGACGCCGAGGCCGTGGTGATCGGGGCGGGTCGACGCGAGGCGAAGCTGCTGGTCAGCGGCGCGGAGCTGGCCGCGCTGACGGGCGCCGAGGTGCTGGACCTCGTGCGCCGCTGATCCCGACGCCGCGGGCCCCCGGCCTCAGTTGTGGGTCTCGGGGTGGGCGCGCTGGCCCCAGGTCGGCCCGTCGTCTTCGGGGGACTCCTTCGTGGCGGCATCGTCACGCTCGCGGGCGCCCGCCGCGGCGTCGCCGGTGCCCGAGCCCGCCTGCTCCCGCTCGCGGCGCTCCCGCTCCTCCTTGCGCGCCTTGGCCGCGGCGTACAGGTCCGCGGAGCGGCGGTTGATGCCGGTGCCCTGGCCCAGCTCCTCGTCGTTGGGCCGCTCGACCATGATCAGGGTCGCGCACACCACCAGGGTCACCACGAACACGCCGCCGGCCGCGGACAGGGCCAGCTTGATCTCCGGCTGGTTGTTGGTCCCGCCCGTGGCGAACACGAAGACGCCCACGAACGCGATGATCGCGAGGATGGCCGCGAGGATCAGCGGGGCCTTGATGTCGGCCTTGAGTCCGCGCTTGGGGCGCTGTGCCACGAAGATGCTCCTCCTGGGGGTGTGGTGAGGTCCGTCTGCCAGTCTACGGCCCGCCCGGGTCGCCCGCCCGGTTCACAGAGTCGCCGCGCGTCCCGTGCCGCTGCAGCACCCGGGCGTCGTGGCGGAAGGTCAGGGCCGCGATGAGGTGGAAGACCCCCACGATCATCGCCGCCCCGCCCACGATGCCGAACAGCGCCTTGGAGCCCATCTCCCCGAACAGGAACAGCCCGGCCGCCGCGAGCACCGCGACCAGCCCGGCGATGGTCCAGTCCCGGCCCATCGCGGAGGTCTGGCTGGTGCGCAGTCCGAGGATCAGCTCCGTCAGCCCGGCGATGCCGTAGACCAGGCCCACGATCAGCACCAGCTGGCCCAGCTGCCCCGCGAAGAGGAGGGCCACCGCGCCGCCGAGGGCGTAGAGCACCGCGAAGGACTGGATGGCCGAGCGCTCCGGGCCCTCGGCCAGCGGTGCGGCGAGGCTGCGGTGCAGCCACAGCAGCACGGCCCCGTGGGCGATCATGAACAGCCCCACCGCCCAGGTGACCGCGGACAGCCCCGGGTCCCCCCAGGACCAGTAGTTGGAGGGCTGCCAGAACACGGTGAGCAGTCCGAAGGCCAGGCACAGCAGGGCGCGGGCGAGCACGGGCCGGTGCAGGGCGCGCAGCTCCTCGAGGGTCGCGCTGGCTTCGGTGACGGGCATGGGGGCGGACGGCCTTTCGCTGGGCGGGCTGGGGCGGGCGACGTCGCCCACCAGCTTATCGTGCGCGCCGCGGGCCCAGCCGGGCTCTTCTCAGCCGGCGGGCAGCTCCCGGCCCAGTGCCGCGCGCAGCCGCCGCAGGGCCTCCTCCAGGCGCGGCTCGCTCAGCCCGCCGAAGCCGACGACGAGCCCGGCCCGCGCCCCGGGTCGGCTCCAGTACCCCGTCAGCCCGGCGACCCCCACCTCCTGCCGCGCGGCGGCGTCGACGAGGCGGCGCTCCCCCGCGGTGCCCTGCCCGTCGGGCAGCTCCACGACGGTGTGCAGCCCGCCGTCCATGGGCAGCACCCGCACCCCCGGCGGCAGCCGATCCGGGGCGAGGACCCGGGCCAGCAGGTCGCGGCGTCGCCGGTACTCCCGGCGCATCCGGGCGGTGTGCCGACGCAGCCCGCCCTCGGCGAGGAAGCCCGTCATCGCGTCCTGCACGATCCCGGAGACCGGGGCGCCGGCGTCGCGCTTGTGGGCCAGCAGCCGCCGGCGCAGCTGGGGCGGCATGAGCAGGAACCCCAGGCCCAGGCCCGGGGTGAGGGTCTTGGCGAAGGAGCCGAGGGTCGCGACCCGGTCCCCGGCGCCGTAGCGGGCGGTGTCCATCGCGGCCAGGGCCGGCAGCGGGTCCCCGACGTAGCGCAGCTCGGAGTCGTAGTCGTCCTCCACCAGCAGGGCCTCGTGCTCGACGGCCCACGCCAGCAGCTCCGCGCGCCGGGCGGCAGGCATCGACGCGCCCAGCGGGTACTGGTGGGAGGGGGTCACCAGCACGACGTCGGGCCGGGCGGGGCCCTTCTCCAGGTGGGCGGGGTCCAGGCCCTGGGCATCCAGGGGCACGGGGACCACCCGGTGCCCGAGCGCGGCGGGCACCCGGTGCAGAGAGGGGTAGCCCGGGTCTTCGACGGCGACGGTCAGGGCCCGCCCGAGCCGCTGGGCCAGGACGGTCAGCAGCAGCCGAAGCCCGTCCCGGGCACCCCCGGTGACCAGCAGATCCTCGGGGTCGGCGGGCACCGAGCGGCCGATGCGCAGGTGCTCGGCCAGCTCCCGACGCAGCGCCGCCGAGCCCTGGGGTGGGTGACCGAGGCTCGGCTGGGCGGCGGCCGCCCGCCACGCGGCCCGCCAGGCCGTGGTGGTCAGGGCCGAGACATCCGGGGTGCCGGGCCGCAGGTCATACCGGAGGGCGGAGGCGGCTTCGGTGCGCGCCTCGGGGGCGGTGGTGGCTTCGGCGGCGGGGCCGGTTTCGGCATGGACGCCCGGCCCACCGGCGGCATTCTCCCCGGGGTCGGCAGCGACCGCGGTACCTGGCCCAGCGGCGGCGGCCACCCCGGAAGCGGCAGGCACGCTGCGGCGCGGGGTGTCCGGCGTCGTGCCTCGGGGGCGCGGCGGCAGGGCCGGCAGCTCGGGGGTGATGCGGGTGCCGCCCCGATCCGCGATGAGGAAGCCCTCGCCGGTGAGCTGGTCGTAGGCGGTGGTGACGCTGCCGCGGGAGATGCTCAGGCGGGCCGCGAGCGCCCGGGTGGAGGGCAGGGCGTCGCCGGGGCGCAGGGTCCCGACGGCCACGAGCTCGCGGATCTGCTCGACCAGCTGGGTCGGCAGCGGCCCGCCCCCGCGGCGGATCCGCACGGGCAGCTCGGCGTCGGTGCGGTGGCGGGACATGGCACCCCAGTGTAGGCGCGACCCCGCCCCCACCGGCCCCGCCGCGCCGCTCCTCCGCGCCGCTCTGGTGCGTTTGGGAGCGGTTTCGGTGTTCGGGAGCCACGAGAACGCCCCCAAACACCGAAACGGCTCCCAAACGCGACGGCGGGACGCGGGGCCGGCACCTGTGGACCAAAAACCTGGGCGGATTCTGGACCTGTCGTCGGTCCAGCGCCGCGCGCCAGGATGGTGGGCATGACTGAGCAGCACAGCGCCCCGGAGAACACCGCCCCCACCACCAGCACCGAGCATCAGGGGGCCCGCACCGGGTCACCCCTGGTCAAGCGCGGCCTGGCGGACATGCTCAAGGGCGGGGTGATCATGGACGTGGTCACCGCGGACCAGGCGCGCATCGCCGAGGACGCCGGCGCCGTCGCCGTCATGGCCCTGGAGCGGGTGCCCGCGGACATCCGCGCGCAGGGCGGGGTGGCGCGCATGTCCGACCCGGACCTCATCGAACAGATCATCGACGCCGTGGACATCCCGGTCATGGCGAAGGCGAGGATCGGGCACTTCGTGGAGGCGCAGGTGCTCCAGGAGCTGAAGGTGGACTACATCGACGAGTCGGAGGTCCTCTCCCCCGCGGACTACGTCAACCACATCGACAAGCAGGGCTTCACGGTGCCCTTCGTGTGCGGGGCCACCAACCTGGGGGAGGCGCTGCGGCGCATCGCGGAGGGCGCGGCGATGATCCGCTCCAAGGGTGAAGCCGGCACCGGGGACGTCTCCGAGGCCACCAAGCACATCCGCACGATCCGCGGCCAGATCGCCGAGCTGCAGGCGCTGTACGCCGCCACCCCGGAGGCGCTGTACGTGAAGGCCAAGGAGCTGGCCGCCCCGTACGACATCGTCCTGGAGGTGGCTCGCACCGGGAAGCTGCCGGTGGTCCTGTTCACCGCGGGCGGGGTCGCAACCCCGGCGGATGCGGCGATGATGATGCAGCTGGGCGCGGACGGCGTGTTCGTGGGCTCGGGCATCTTCAAGTCCGGAGATCCGGCCCGACGGGCCGCCGCGATCGTGAAGGCCACCGCCTTCTACGACGACGCCGCGGCGATCGCCCAGGCCTCCCGCGGCCTGGGCGAGGCGATGGTCGGCATCAACGTCGCGGACCTGCCCGCCCCGCACCGCCTGGCCGAGCGCGGCTGGTGAGCCAGCCGAACACCGCACCCCGGGCCGTCGGGGTGCTGGCCCTGCAGGGCGGGGTCGCCGAGCACCTGCGGATGCTGGAGTCCCTCGGGGCCGACGCGCGGAAGGTACGCCACCCGGCGGATCTGGAGGGACTGGACGCGCTGGTGCTGCCCGGCGGGGAGTCCTCGACGATCGACCGGCTCACCCGCACCTTCGGGCTGCGCGAACCGCTGATCGACTTCGCCCGCGCCGGGCACCCCGTGCTGGGCACCTGCGCGGGGCTGATCCTGCTGGCCCGGACCATCCGCGACCCGGCACCCGGCCAGCGCAGCCTCGGCCTGCTGGATGCCGCCGTGGCCCGCAACGCCTTCGGTCCCCAGACCTCCTCCGCCGAGGCCCTGCTGACCTGGGGCGGGAGCGCGAGACCGGAGGGCACCGTGCGGGCGGCGTTCATCCGGGCCCCGGAGGTCGTGGAGCACGGGCCCGACGTCGAGGTGCTCGCCCGCTTCGAGGGGCGGGTCGTCGCGGTGCGGCAGGGCCGGGTCCTCGGGATCTCCTTCCACCCGGAGCTGACCGGGGACACCACGGTGCACCGGGAGCTGCTGGGCCTCATCCCCGACTGAGCCCATCCGCCGCAGGCTATGAGCGTCATCTCCCGGGAGCCTCCCGGATCCCCCGGCCGACTGAAACTAGCATGGATCATGCCAGTTCATTCGCACCGCACGGATCGAGGCACCGACGATGACGTCCCCGCAGACCGCCGAGAAGACCCGCTCCTCCTGGGTCGCCCCCGTAAGCTTCGGCCTCGCCGTGCTCGCGCTCGTCGTCATCCTGATCCTGCCCACCCCGGAGGGCCTGAGCGTCGCGGGCCACCGGGCCCTGGCCGTCCTGGCCTTCGCGGTGATCCTGTGGGTCACCGAGGCCGTGACCTACCCGGTCAGCGCCCTGCTGATCATCGGGCTGCTGGCCGTGCTGCTGGGCACCGCCCCGGACCCCGAGGATCCGGGGCAGCTGCTGGGCACCAAGGGCGGGCTCACCGCGGCCCTCGGCGGCTTCTCCTCCTCGGCGGTCGCGCTGGTCGCCGCCGCCCTGGCCCTGGCCGCGGCCATGCAGGCCACCGGGCTGCATCGGCGCCTGGCCCTGCACGTACTGCGGGTGGCCGGGGAGAAGACCAGCCACCTGGTGGCCGGGGCCATCGCCATCTCCGTGGTGCTGGCGTTCTTCGTCCCCTCGGCGACGGCGCGGGCCGGCGCCGTCGTGCCGATCCTGCTGGGCATGGTGGCCGCCTTCGGGCTGCCGAAGGACTCCAAGCTCGCCGCGCTGCTGGTGATCACCGCGGCGCAGGCGGTGTCCGTGTGGAACGTGGGGATCAAGACGGCGGCCGCGCAGAACATGGTGGCGATCGGGTTCATCGAGAAGCAGCTGGACACCACCGTCTCCTGGCCGCAGTGGTTCCTGTGGGCGGCACCCTGGTCCGCGGTGATGTCCGTGCTGCTGTTCTTCATCATGCGCCGGGCGATCCGTCCGGAGGTGGACCGGATCAACGGCGGCCGGGAGGTCGTGCACCGGGAGCTGGGCGAGCTGGGGCCGATGACGGGTGCGGAGAAGCGCCTGGTGGGGATCTCGGTGCTGCTGCTCCTGCTGTGGGCCACCGAGGGCACCGTGCACTCCCTGGACTCCTCCACGGTCACGGTCATCGCGGTGGCGCTGATGCTGCTGCCGAAGGTCGGGGTGTACGACTGGAAGACCGTGGAGCACCTGGTCAACTGGGGGACGCTGGTGGTCTTCGCCGTCGGGATCTCCCTGGGCAGCGTGCTGCTGAGCACCGGGGCGGCGTCCTGGCTGTCCGAGAAGACGTTCTCCGCGATGGGTCTGGCGCAGCTGCCGCTGCTGGCGACGATCGCGCTGGTCTCCGCGTTCACCATCCTCATCCACCTGGGCTTCGCCTCGGCGACGTCGCTGTCCAGCGCGCTGATCCCGGTGTTCATCGCCCTGGCGCAGAGCCTGCCGGGCCTGCCGGATCAGGGGATCGGCTTCGTGGTGATCCAGCAGTTCGTGATCTGCTTCGGCTTCCTGCTGCCGGTCTCCGCGCCGCAGAACATGCTGGCCTACGGCACGGGGGCGTTCACCACCCGCCAGTTCCTGAAGACCGGCATCCCGCTGACGGTGGCCGGGTACCTGCTGGTGCTGCTGTTCTCCGCGACCTACTGGAAGTGGCTCGGCCTGGTCTGAGCCCACGGGGGGCCGACGCCGGCCCCGTCCTGATACCGGCCGGCCCCGACGCCGACTCCGCTCAGAAGCGGCCCGAGGCCCCGCCGCCGGTGAATCCTGCGCCGCCGCCGAAGGAGGTCGTGGATCCGGCGGCCCCGGTGGACCCGTCCCCACCGGCGGCCGGCGGAGTGGTCCCGGAGCCCGAGTACAGGCTCGGGGCCGCCATGTACAGGGGCAGCCAGGATCCGAAGGTCGGGGTGTAGTGGGTGTACTCGGTGGGGTCGTCGATGCTCTCCGGCTCCCGGCCCTCCCGCCGGGCCTGCTCGCGACGCCGGTCGATCTCCTCCTGCCAGGACGGCACCTTCCGGTGGTGGAAGCGGTACTTCCGGTAGTCCCGGCGGACCTCCGGGGTGACCTCCTGTCCGGGGTGCTCGGCCAGGTACCGGTCGATCTCCCGGTCCGCGATCCGCCGCCAGCGCCGCACCTCCCACCAGATCCACCCCAGGAGGCCGAGCAGGGCGAGGCCGACGAGGCTGAGGATGACGGTCGCGACGATCACACCCAGCCGGTGCCCCTCCCGGCCCTCGGCCACGGCTGCCGGGGTGCGCCCCTCGGCCTGGTCGTACACGGCCTCCACGGTCTCCCGCACGCCCCGCACGTACTCATCGTCCTTCAGGGCGGGTTCGGTCACCTCGTCCAGGATCGCGGCCGCGGCGTCGTCGTCCAGGCGCTGGCGGACGCCGTCGGCGACCTCCAGCCGGGTGCGCCGCTCGCCCATGTCGATGGCCAGCAGCACCCCGTTGTCCGCCCCGGCGTCCCCCACGCCCCAGGTGCCGGCGACCTCGCGGGTCCAGCGCTCCCAGTCCTGCGGGGCGCGGTTCACGGTGATCACGGCGACACGGGCGGCATCGGATTCCCGGTTGCGATCGGCGATGACCCGATTCACCTGGGCCATCCCGTCCTCGTCGAGGATCCCGGCCTCATCCAGCACGGCCCCGCTCTCCGGGCGCGCGGGCACCCCGCGCTCCGCCTCCCCGCCGGACCCGGAGGAGGAGCCGCACGCGGTGAGCAGCAGCAGGAGGACGACGGCGGCGAGCGCGGCCCAGCGGACGGGCAGCCGGGCGGCACGGGCCGGGCGAGCGATGAGCGTGACCATGGGGGCGGACTCCTCCGTGGCGAGGTGGCGAGCGTCTGCGCCCATCCTATGCACCGCGGCCTCACCGGCGCCCCGCCCGGGGAGGGCCTACTCGAACAGGCGCTGCCCGACCATCGTGTCCCCCTCGGCCACCCCCGGGGGCACCGCGAACAGGGCGGAGCCCACGTGCTGCAGGTACTCGGTCAGCGCATCCTTCTCCGTCATCTTCCGCAGGATCGGGAAGAATCCGGCGCGGGGGTCCCGGGCGAAGGCGATGAAGAACAGGCCCGCATCCAGCCGCCCCAGGGAGTCGTTGCCGTCCGTGTAGTTGTACCCCCGGCGCAGCATCCGGTGACCGCCGTTGTTCTCCGGGGCGACGACGGCCACGTGCGCGTCCTTCGGGATGGCCAGCTCCCCGTCCTTCCGGGCGGACAGATCCAGGGCGTCGAACTCGTGCTCCGCGCTGGGATCGGCCACGGACAGCGGGGCGCCGTAGCGCTTATCCCGCCCGATGACCTGCTCCTGCTCGGACAGGCGCACCCGGTCCCAGACCTCCAGGTACATGTGGATCTTGCGGGCGGCCAGGTAGCTGCCGCCGACCATCCACCCCGCCGCGGCGTCGTCGCCGTCCTGGACCCACACCTCCTTCTCCAGCACGTCATCGCCGTCCTGGGATTTGATGTTGGCGGTGCCGTCCTTGAAGCCGAAGAGGTTGCGCGGGGTCTCCTGATCCGCGGAGGTGGAGGAGGTGCGGCCGTAGCCGATCTGCCCCCACCGCAGCACCGCGGTGCCGAAGGCCATCCGGGTCAGGTTCCGGATCGCGTGCACACAGACCTGGGGGTCGTTGGAGCAGGCCTGGACGACGAGGTCCCCGTCGCTGGAGGCCGCGCGCAGGTTCTCGTCGGCGAACCGGGGCACGCCGTCAGCCAGGACGCCGGGCATCTTGGCCTTCAGCCCGAAGCGGTCCTTCCCGTCGGCGTCCTGGAACAGGCTGCGACCGAAGCCGAAGGTGATGCTCAGCCCCGCCGGCGGATACCCCCATGCCTCACCCGTGTCCGCGGGCGGCTTGTTGGGGTTGGCGTCCGGCTCCCCGCCCACCAGCTCCCCGGCGCACATCTGCTCCGCGGCCACGGTCCAGCGGGCCAGCAGGTCCTTCAGCTCCGCGACGTCGGTGGTGCTGACATCGTAGGCGGCGATGTACATGTTGTCCTGCGCAGGGGTGGTGATGCCCTGCTGATGCTGGCCGCGGAACGGGTAGGTCAGCTGCGTGGGGGCTTCCCGGGCCGCCTGCTCCCGACCCAGGTGGTGCCCGAGGGCGCCCCCGCCGAAGCCGGCGATGCCCAGGGCCCCGGCGATCCCCGCCCCGGCCACCAGCCGACGCCGGGTGAACCCGCGGGTGCGCCCGCCGGTCGCCGCGGCGTCGTCCCCCGCAGCAGGGTCCCCGGCGGCGGGATCCCCGGCGGATCCGGACGAAGCGGCGGCCGCCCCGGCGTCGGGATCCGCCCAGGGGGCGGACGATGCGGGGGTACCGGTGCGGTGCTCCTGCGGTTCCTCGGTGCGGCGGTTCGTGGTCGATCCCTCCTCGGGGTGCGATCGGTGGGGTGCGGGACGGTGCGGTGCGCGGCGCCGGGCGCCCGAGGGGCAGCGCCGACGCCGGGCACCGGTGGCCGGGCCGGGGACTACTAGTGCAGGACGGTGCCGGCGACCTGGGACAGCGGCTCGCTCAGGGCGTTGACGGCGTCGGAGAACTCCCGCTGGACCTTCGTGTAGTCCTTATCCGAGGGGGCCTCCCCGGCATCCTTCTGCACCGCGGCGATCTGGTCATACGGCTTGTAGGTGGCCTGCCCATCCACCTCGCCGTCCTTCTGCGCGTCGATCAGCCCGTCGACCTTCTCGAAGCTCTCGGTGATCTTCCGGTCCAGGTCCGCGTCCTGCTTCTTCACCAGGTCCTGCACGTTGCCGTAGGCGACCTTCGCGCCCTCCACGTTGGCCTTGAAGTCGTACATGTCCGTGTGGGAGAAGGTCTCCTCCTCCCCCACGATCTTGGACTTGGCGACCTCCTCCATCAGGGAGGAGGCGCCGTCGACGACGTCGGAGAGCTTCAGCTGGAACTTGCCGCTGGCCCCGTCCACCTTCCCGTAGACGAGGTCGTAGAGCTTCTGGGTGTCCTCATCCAGCTGGTCGGCGGCCTTCTTCCGGTCCGCCGCGGAGGCGAACGTGAAGGGCGAGCCGTCCTCGGTGAACAGGTCCGCCTCGATCCGGTGCCACCCGGTCCAGTCCTTGAGCACCTCGGGGTCGGTGACCTTCTTGTCCGCGTCTGCGGCGAGGTCCTGCACGCGGGCGTCCATCGCGGTGTCCAGGTCCCCGGCCTCCTTGATGCCGAAGGACTCCGCGGTGGGCTCGATCCGCTCGTAGTGCTGGCGGGCCAGCGGGTACAGCTGCTTGGCGCGCTCGGTGTCCCCGGAGGTGTAGGCCTGCGTGAACTCCTGGGTGGCGGTCAGCAGCTGACCGACCTGGTCCTTGGTGTAGCTGGTGTAGTTGGCGATGGCCTTGTCCTCGGCGGCCTTCGTGTCGTCGCCGATCTCCACCTTCTCGCCCTGGGTCACCGTGAACTGGCTCAGCCCCACGAAGTCCCCGACCATGTTGGGCTTGCACGCAGTGTAGTAGGTGCCCTGCTCCAGGGCGGTGGTGAGCTGGGCGGTGGTGCCGGGGCCGACGTTCTCCTGCTCGGACTCGATCTGCAGCTTGTTCTCCGCCAGGACCTCCAGCTCATTGGGCTTGGTGCCCTGGTTGGTGATCTCGAACTTCACCTTCCCGGACTTCACCTCGGCGGGCTCCACCTGGCAGGTGTCGTCCGTGATGGTGACCTTGACGGTCTGGGTGTCCCCGGAGCCCCCGCCGGCGCTGGAGTCCGAGGAGGCGGAGTTCTGGGGGTTGTCGGTGCAGCCGGCCATCGTGACGGCCAGCAGCACGGCGGCGGCGGCGCTCAGGGGGCGGGTGATTCTCATGGGTTCCTCCGGGATTCGACGGGACGGACGGATTCGACGGGGTGGGCCGCGGGCCGCGGGGCGCTGCCGCGGACCTGGCGCAGGAAGAAGAACAGCACGGGGACCAGGTACAGCCACCAGCCGATGACCTGCAGGACCGTGGGCTGCAGGTTCACCTGGAACATGGCCTGCAGCAGCACGTAGAGCCAGAACAGCGGGGAGGAGTTCTCCGGCAGCCAGGTGCTGAGGTCCCAGGCGTGGTGGAAGACCCCGGGCAGCACCCCGGCCTCCTGCAGGTCGCCGATCCCGTAGGAGACGATGCCGGCGACCACGAAGATCAGGAACAACCCGGTCCAGGAGAAGAAGCGGTGCATGTTGATCCGGCGGGTGCTACGGAAGACCACCCAGCCCAGGATCACGGCCAGCACCAGCCCGGTGATCACCCCGGCGGTGGTCAGGAAGGCGTTCTGCTCGATCGAGGAGCGCACCGTGGCCCAGATGAACAAGGCGGTCTCCACGCCCTCGCGGCCCACCGCCAGCACGGCGATCCAGACGACGCCCCAGCCTTTGGCGTCCTTGGCGAGGGAACCCGCCATCGAGCTCTCCAGCTCGTGCTTCATGGCGCGGGCGTTGCGGCCCATCCAGAAGATCATGGTGGTGACCAGGGCCGCGGCCACCAGGGACAGCCCGCCGCCGATGATCTCCTGGGCCTGGAAGGTCAGGGTCTTGGGGCCCCAGGTGAGCAGGGCGCCCACCCCCAGCGGCAGCAGCACGGCCAGGCCGATGCCCGCCCACAGCTTGGGCAGCACGTCCCGGCGCCCGGCCTTGACCAGGTAGGCCACCAGGATGCCGACGACGAGGCTGGCCTCGAAGCCCTCGCGCAGGGCGATGAGCAGATTGGCGATGAACATGGACGCGACGATCCTCGGGGGAAGAGCGGATGTGAACTCGCTCGCCGCGTCTCCGCGGGGCACGCCGATGGACGGCGGCACGACGTCGGGGGCCCAGGCGGGCGGACTCAGTATAGCCTTACCTCGCCCTTGGCCGCCCCTGCTCACCGCACCGTTACACACAACGGGAGATGCGTGACATTCCGGGGTGCTGCACGCCCAGGAATGTCACGCATCTCCAGTTCTGCGGGAGGGAAGAGGGAGGCTGGTCAGGTGCGGATCCAGACGTCGCGGCGGGCGCGCAGACCCAGGGTCAGCCCGCGCAGACCCATGAACAGCCCGGCATATGCCGCCCAGAGCCACACGAATCCAGCGGGATCCGGCCCCGCACCGGTGCCGCTCGGACCGGAGGCCCACCCCACCGCCAGCAGCCCGGGCAGGTACCCGAGCAGCGCGATCAGCGAGGCCACGGCCAGATACCGGACATCCTCCGCGCCGATCAGCACGCCGTCGAGGATGAACACGTAGGCCGCCAGCGGCTGACCCGCCGCGACCACCAGCATCGCCAGCAGGAACAGCCCCCGCACCTGCGGGTCCTGCGTGAACGCCGGGCCCAGCGCCCACCCGATCAGCGGGCACAGCAGCCCGGTCACCACCCCGAAGCCCAGGGACCAGCGGATCAGCCGGTCCATCAGGTGCCTCACCTGCGCTCGGTCCTCGGCCCGTCGCACGTCCCGGGCGCCCATCTCCTTGCCGAGCATGGCCTGCGCGGCGATCGCCAGGGCGTCCAGACCGAAGGCCAGGAAGCTGAACACGGACATCGTCAGCTGATACGCGGCGAGATTGGTCTCCCCCTGGCGGGTCGCGACCACCACCGTCGCGAGGATCGCGATCCGCATGCACAGGGTGCGCAGCATCAGCCAGGACCCCACGGACAGGATCGCCCCGAGGCGCCGCGGCGTCGTCGTCAGCGCCACGCCGTGCCGGCGGGCCCCGCCCACGATCATCACCAGGTACACCGCGGCCATGCCCCACTGCACCAGGGAGGTGCCCAGCGCGGAGCCGGCGATGCCCATCCCCAGCGGGTAGACCAGCACCCAGTTGATCCCGACGTTCGCCGCGGCCCCCACCGCCGCGACGTACAGTGGGGTCCGGGTGTCCTGCAGGCCCCGCAGGATGCCCAGGGCCGCCAGGACCACGAGCATCGCGGGCAGGCCGGGCATGGACCAGCGCAGGTAGGCCACCGCGTGCTCCAGGGTGGGCCCGTGCGCGCCCACCGCGGCCAGCAGCGGCCGGGCGAAGCTCCAGCCCAGCACGGCCAGCACGACGCCGAGCCCGGCCGCCGTCCACAGCCCGTCCCCGCCCTTGCGGTAGGCCCCCGCCAGGTCCCCGCGCCCGTAGGCCCGGGCCACCGCGGGGGTCGTGGAATAGGAGAGAAAAACCATCAGCCCGACGACGGTGGTGACCACCTGGGAGGCCGCGGCCAGGCCCGCCAGCTGCGGGGTGCCCAGGTGCCCGACGATGGAGGTGTCCGCGAGCACGAACAGCGGCTCGGCGATCAGCGCGCCGAAGGCCGGCACCGCCAGGGCGAGGATCTGGCGGTTCAGGGAACGGGGGTCCGCGGCCACAGACCCGGCCGGGGCGCTCGAGGCGGCGTCTGCGGCAGGGGCGGCGTCGGGCTGCTGCGGGGACTGGCGGGAGGTCACCGGATCAGTCTAGGAGCCGAGCGACACCCGGGCTGGCTCGGACTGCCCGGCGTCGGGAGAGATCAGAAGCTGCCGCTGGCCCCGCCGCCGGAGAACCCGCCGCCCCCGCCGAAGGAGGAGCCGCCGCCGGAGGAGGAACCCGCGGAGGACCCGTACGCGGGGGTCCAGGAGGATCCCCAGGCCGGACGGCCCGAACCGCTGTAGAGCCGGGGCACCTGCTGGTACAGGGCCAGCCAGGCGGGGAAGGTCGCGACCCAGATGGTCCGCACGGTGGGATCGACGGAATCCTGATCCCCCGGCCTCGGCATGTCGATGTAGTACGTGCGGTATCCCAGGTAGGCCTGGCGCGTGGTGCGCGAGACCCGCACCCCCGGGTGCTCCCGCTCGAAGCGGTCCATCTCCGCCATCGCGGTCTGGCCGCCGTCCGGGGTGCGGCGGGCCGGGTTGCGGTACCGGCGCGTGAGCACGACGATCGGCCAGATCAGGATCGCCGCGAGCATCCCGCCGGTGCCGAAGGCCATCACGCCGACCACGACGGAGGCGGCGGTGCTGCGGGGGTACGGGATCGGCGAGCCGTCGGCCCGGCGGTAGATCTGCTGGATCGTGGAGGACAGGGCCTGCCGGTAGCGCTCCTCCTTCAGGCCGGGTCCCAGGACGTCGTCCAGCAGCTCCTCGGCCGCCCGATCCGGGAGGATCTCGCGGGCACCGTCGGCCACCTCGATGCGCGTCTTGCGCCGGTCCATGTCCACGGCGATCAGCACGCCGTTGTCCCTGCCGGCATCACCCACGGCCCAGCGGGTGGCCAGCTCCCGAGTCCACTGCTCCCAGTCGCCGCTGGACTTCTCCACGATGGCGACGGCGACCCGCACCCGGTCCGTGGTGCGGTTGCCGTCTTCGATGAGCCGGTTCAACTCCCGCAGGTCCGCTGCGGAGAGCACGTTCGGCTGGTCCAGCACGTTGCCGCCGGGCGGCCGCTGGGGCAGATCACCGGGCTCCCCGCCGCAGCCGCCCAGGGCCAGGATCAGCGCGGCCAGCAGCAGGGCGATGAGGGCCCTGAGTCTCATACCCATCTCCACCGCCCCTTCCCGGTCATCCGACGGTGCCCCACGATCCACAGGATGGGCCCGAGGATCAGCAGGAGCAGGGCGGGCAGGAGCAGCACGGCCGCCGTCTCACCGAAGACCCCGGGGGCGATGCCGTGGTCCGCGGTCCACATCCGGTGCGGCCCGGCCGCCGTCGCCTTCTTGCCGTCCGGGCAGGAGACCCGGTACGTCCCGGCCTCACCGGTGCGCACCGTCGCGACGGGACGCAGCAGGGCCTCCCCGTCCCACCCGGTGCTGGCGGTGTCCAGGGGCAGCGGGCGCACCCGGCCGTCCCCGCCCGCCTCCACCGCCTCCACGGTGCACTTCTGCGGATACGGTCCGGACATCCATTCGGCCCGGTAGATGCTGATCTCGGCATCCGCGGGCAGGGTGATCTCGCGGGACCCTGAGAAGCTCTGCCCGCCGGGGATCCCCGCCGAGGGGGTGAGCATCGCCAGCCCGATCGCGGTGAGGATCATGGCCCCGCCCAGCACGGTGAGGTTCCGGCCCGTCTTCTGCCGGCCCTCCCCGGGGCGGCGTCGACGTCGCGCGGAGCCGACCCCGCACAGCACCGCCCTCAGCGGCAGGCCGAGGAAGGCCCCCAGGAGGACGGCGACGTCCGCGTCGTTCTCACCCATCACCGCGGTGTTCTGCCGGTGCTGATCCGGGATCTGCTGGGGATCGGCCAGCAGCATGGGGTGCCCGGCCTCGCAGGAGAGCCGATACTCCCCGGCCGCGCTCACCCGGAAGGTGAGCACCGGCACCCAGAGGACTTCGTCCTGCACCACGGCGCTGTCCAGGTCCAGGTCCTGGCGCAGCACCGCTCCGGTTCCGCCCTGCGGGGTCACGGTGCAGGCGTCCTCCAGCAGCAGCACCTTGCTGTAGATGTCGTAGGTATGCCCGGACTCCAGCCGGTAGGTCTGCGCGGAGCGGAACTGGGCCGTGGCGCTGCTGGGCGTCTCCCACGGCATCCGGCCCACCAGCGTGCCGGCGACGACGCCGAGCACGGACAGCGCCAGGACGAACAGCCCCACGGGCACGTGCCAGGAGGACCTCCACCGGGGCGAGGCGCGGACCGGGCGCGAGCGCGCCTGGCGGCCCGCGAGCCGGCGGTCTTCGGTCTGCGCGGACGGGTCCGGCGGGTTCCGCGGTCCTGGTCGTATCCGCCGGAAGCGGGATCGGGTCGGGCGGAGGGACCCGGGCGGTCCTAGGCTGGAGGATATGAGCGGACACCATGCTGAGATCAAGGTCCCCGGCGGCAAGCTCGTCGTCGCGGACGTGACCACCGACGCCGAGCGCATCACGGCCGCGACCATCTCCGGGGACTTCTTCCTGGAGCCGGAGGAGGCCTTCGAGAGTCTGGCCCCCGCCCTGGTCGGCGCCTCCGTGCACGAGGACGGCGCGGCCCTGACCGCGCGGCTGGATGCGGCGCTGGCGCCCTTCGGGCAGGAGCTGCACCTGCACGGCTTCTCCACCGCCGACGTCGCCCTCACGGTGCGCCGGGCGGTGACCGAGGCGCAGGACTTCTCCGACTTCTCCTGGGAGATCCTGCGCCCGGGGACCCTGCCGACGGCGCTGAACGTGGGGCCCTGGATCAGCACCTGCTGGAGCAGGTGCAGGCCGGGCGGCGCGGGCCGACGCTGAGGTTCTGGGACTGGGAGGACAAGGCGACCGTGATCGGCTCCTACCAGTCCTACGCCAACGAGCTGCACCCGGAAGGGGTGGCCGAGCACGGGATCGACGTCGTGCGCCGGATCTCCGGGGGCGGGGCGATGTTCATGGAGGGCGGCAACTGCGTCACCTACTCGCTGTACGCCCCGGATTCCCTGGTGGCGGGGCTCAGCTACGAGCAGTCCTACGCGTTCCTGGACCAGTGGGTGCTGCAGGCCCTCGGGGAGCTGGGGGTGCAGGCCTGGTACAAGCCGATCAACGACATCACCTCCACCGGCGGGAAGATCGGCGGGGCCGCCCAGAAGCGGGTGCCGGGCGCGATCCTGCACCACGTGACCATGTCCTACGACATCGACGCGGACAAGATGATGGAGGTGCTGCGGATCGGGCAGGCGAAGATCTCCGACAAGGGCATCCGCAGCGCCAAGAAGCGGGTGGACCCGCTGCGCCGGCAGACCGGGGAGTCCCGGGAGGGCATCATCGCGGCGATGACGCGGGTGTTCCGCGCCCGCACGGGTGCGACCGACGGCGCGCTGAGCGAGGAGGAGCTCGATGCCGGACGCCGCCTGGTGGAGGAGAAGTTCGGCACCGAGGAGTGGACCCACCGGGTCCCCTGAGGTGGTGCCGGTATGAGCTGGCCGCCCCCGGGCCAGCTCGTCGAGTGGTCGGTTCTGGCAGGGTTTCGGCGCGTCTTCCCCACCGGAAGCGACCACTCGGCCTCGTCCGCTCAGTCCTGGCGGGTGCTGGACAGGGCCCAGTCCACCAGCACGGGCTGGAAGAGCAGGCGCGCGGCGCGCTTGCGGTCCGTGTCCAGCCCGAAGCCCTCCTTGCGCTCCACGAACTGCGCGACGTTGCCGGGGAACACCCCGATGAACAGGCCCGTGGCCAGGTGCCCGAACATCTTCGGCCTCTTCCCGGAGATCAGGCCGAGCCCCAGGGCGATCTCCACGACCCCGGAGCCCAGCACCACCAGATCCGGGTCCAGCGGCATCCAGGAGGGCACCTGCGCCTGGAACTCCCGGCGGGAGAACGTCAGGTGCCCGACCCCGGCGAAGGTCAGGAATCCGCCGAGGGCCACCCGCGCCAGACTGCGGCCCGGGTGCCCGGGCACCACGCGGTCCTCCCCCTGCGGCACTCCGGCGGCCTGCTGGAACCGCTGCAGCCGGCGCTCCTGCTGACGACGCTGACGACGCTTGCCCATCATGTTCGTGCCTTCCCTTCTCTTCTCTTGAACGGACCGCCGCGCGCTCGTCGTGCGGCCGATCCTGTCTCGGCTGCGATTCTTCTCCACACCGGAGCGCGGCGTCGGCCCCGGACCCGCCGATTAAGCTCTCAGCGGGCGCGCAGCCGATCCAGCTCGCGCCGCTCCTTCTTGGTGGGCCGCCCGGCCCCGCGCTCGCGCCGCGGGACGGGGGCGGTGAGCGCGCTGGGTCTGGGCGGGGAATGGTCCACGTAGCATTCCCGGGCCACGGGCGCCCCGACGCGCTTGGCGATCAGCCGGGTGACTTCGAAGACCCGCTCCCAGCCGGGCTGGCGGACCTTCACGACGTCGCCGACGCGCACCGGCTGGGAGGCCTTGACCGGCTGGTCGTCCAGCCGTACGTGCCCGGCCCGGCAGGCGGCGGTCGCGGCGGAGCGGGTCTTGAACAGGCGCACGGACCACAGCCACGCGTCCAGCCGGACGCTGCCGGGACCCTGCGGGGCGGGGTCGGTGGTGCTCATGGCGACCACTCTATCGACGCCGCACCCGGGCCCCCGGCCCCCGGCGGCTCAGTTGGCGACGGTGAAGCGGCGGCCGGCGTGGGCGTCGGACTCCGCCTCGTCCACCAGGGCCACCGCGAAGTCCTCGGCGGAGATGCTCTCCCCGGCCGGCACGTCCAGCTCGGTCCGGTAGCTGCCGGTGCGCTGCCCGGGAGCGATCATCGGCGCGGGGGCGAGCATGCTCCAGTGCAGACCCTCGGATGCGCGGTACAGGTCCAGCACGTCGGAGAAGATCTGGGCCTCCGTCCTGAACTGCTCGGGGAAGTCCGGGGTGTCCTTGAGGCGGGTCTGGGCATCGGCCTGCAGGGCCCCGGCCCCGCCGACCACCACGAGCCGACCCACGGGGGCGGCCTCGATGAGGGCCCGGTGGTCGGCCACGTTCTGGTCCATCTCCCCGCCGCGACCGGAGACGGCGGCGATCAGGGTGACGTCGTGCCGGCCGATCACGTCGATGACGGCGGCGGTGTCCGCGAGGTCCAGCGCCGCGGAGGCGTCCGCGCCCTCGACGGTGCGGCCGCTGCGGCTGTAGGCGTCCACGACGTGGCCGCGGCGCACGGCCTCGGCGACGGTGCGGGATCCGATCATGCCGGTGGCTCCGATGACGGCGATCTTCATGGCTTCCTCCTCGTCCCGGCCCTCACGGCCGATTGCTTTACGGATCAATCAACTCGCGGGGCGGGGACTCTATTCCCGGACGCGGGGGGTGCGCGCAGGAGCGGGTCCCGCAGACGCCGACAGCCCGGACGCCGCGTCGTGGGAGACGCTGCGGCCGGGCCGTCGGTGGGAGCGGATTCGCGGTCCGCCCCTCATCAATCACTCGCACCTTCATGAGGTACTGATGACGATAGGGGCCGATCCTGTGGCCGCACCCCCAGGGACCTGGGAACCACCTGACAATACTGAGCTTGCCGAAGCATCCGGGGTCGGCGCGCACCCGACACGCACCCCCGGCTCGCCCCGTAGGCTGTCCCCATGAGCACCGAGCAGCACAGCACCCTCTCCGCAGATCTCGACGCCATCCAGGACGCGACCCAGCGCTCCGACCTGCCCGTCGTCGTCGTGACCGGCGCCAGCGGCGGCATCGGCTCGCGCATCGCCCTGGACCTCGCCCGGGACCGGCTCGTGGTGGCCGTCGGGCGCCGCCGCGAGCGCCTCGAGGAGCTGGCCGCCCGCGCCCAGCAGGGCCCCCGGCACCCGGAGGCCGCCCCCGGGGCGATCCTGCCGCTGGTCGCGGACCTGACGGACCTGGAGGGCATCGACGCGGTGTTCTCCCGGCTGCCGCGCGCGGACGCCCTGGTGCACGCCGCGGCGATCGCCCCGCGCGCCACCGTGGCCGACGCCGACGTCCCCCACTGGCGGAGCATGCTCGAGACCAACGTGATGGCCCCGGCGGAGCTGACCCGGGTGCTGCTGCCCCTGCTGCGCGAGGCCGCGGCCCCGGTGGAGGCGGACGCCCTGCCGGGCACCGTGGTGTTCCTGGGCTCCGGGGCCTCCCGGGCGGTGAACCCGTACAACGTGGCCTACGCCGCCTCCAAGCACGCGGTCCAGGCCCTGGCCGACGGGCTGCGGCAGGAGACCGCGCAGACCGGGCTGCGGGTGGCGACCGTGGCCCCCGGGCCCGTGGACACCCCGATGGTGCAGTGGGATGACGACTACCCGAAGGCCGCCCCGGCCCGGCTGATCGAGCCGGAGACCGTGGCCCGGTCGGTGCGCCACGTCCTGGACGCCCCCGCGGACACCCAGCTGACCGAGGTGTGGGTCCGCCCGCGCGTCGAGGCGAAGTAGCGGACCCGGTCATGGCGGGAGGGCTCGCGGCGCTGCTGGATGACGTGGCGGCGCTGGCGAAGATGGCCGCGGCCAGCACGGACGACGTCGCGGCGGCGGCCGGACGGGCCAGCGCGAAAGCGGCCGGCGTCGTCGTGGACGACACCGCGGTGGCTCCGCGCTACGTGCAGGGGGTCAGTCCCGCGCGGGAGCTGCCGATCATCTGGAAGATCACCAAGGGCTCTCTGCGCAACAAGATCCTGCTCATCCTGCCGCTGGCGCTGCTGCTGAGCCAGTTCGCCCCGTGGGCGCTGACCCCGCTGCTCATGATCGGCGGCGCCTACCTGTGCTTCGAGGGCGCGGAGAAGATCTGGGAGAAGCTGACCGGGCATGCCCCGCAGGAGGAGCCGGCCGCGCACCAGGGTCCCGATGCGGAGCGGCAGGTGGTCTCCGGGGCGGTGCGCACGGACTTCATCCTCAGCGCGGAGATCATGGTGATCTCCCTGAACGAGGTGGCTTCGGAGGGGTTCTGGTCCCGCGCGGTGATCCTGGTGATCGTGGCCGTGGTGATCACGGTGCTCGTGTACGGGGTCGTGGGGCTGCTGGTCAAGGCCGACGACGTCGGGCTGGCCCTGTCGCGCCGCGGCGGGCCGGCCTCCCGGCGCGTGGGGGCCGGTCTGGTGCGGGCGATGCCCGCGGTCATGACGGTGATCTCCGTGGTGGGGGTCTTCGCGATGCTGTGGGTCGGCGGGCACCTGCTGCTCACGGGCGCGGATGAGCTGGGCTGGCACGCGCCGATGGCGCTGGTGCACGCCGCGGAGCACCTGGTGCACGGCGCGGGGGCTGCGGCCGGGGCGCTGACGTGGCTCGTGGAGACGCTGTGCGCGATGGTCGCCGGGTTCCTCGCCGGCACGGTGGTGGTGGGCGCCGTCGCTCTGGTGCGCCGCACCCGCGGCTGAGGCAAGGCTGGGCACTGCTGACACGGAGCGGTTTCGCCGATATCGTCGGGACCATGAAGATGTCTGCAGATCTTGAGAAGAAGTTCCAGGCCCAGGTGACCATGGAGTTCGAGGCCTCCCTGACCTACCGTCAGCTGGCCATCGAGGCCGAGGAGCAGGACCTCCCCGGCATCGCCGCGTGGCTGCGCCACCAGGCGGACGAGGAGATCGTCCACGCCAACAAGTTCATCGACCACCTGGCGGACCGGGACAACCACGCCGCCATCGGGGACATCCCCGCCCCGGGCGTGAAGCGCGGGCTGTCCGTGCTGGAGATCTTCGAGGCCGCCCTGGCCCACGAGCAGAAGGTCTCCGAGTCCATCCGCGAGCTGTACCGCGAAGCCGACGCCGAGGGCGACTACGACTCCCGTCCGCTGCTGAACTGGTTCGTGGACGAGCAGATCGAGGAGGAGGCCACGGTCTCCGAGATCATCGGCCGCGTGAAGCTGGTCGGCGATGACGGCTCCGGCATCCTGCGCCTGGACGCCGAGCTGTCCCAGCGCCCCGAGGAGGGCACCGAGGCCGACGACTGATCCGGCCTCGCGAGGAGATCACCCCACCTCACCCCACCCGTTGAGATGCGGGGTTTCTGCTGAGATACCGCACGCCGGGACGCACCTCAGCAGGAACCCCGCATCTCAGCACATAGGCCGCATCCGGACCGCGAGAAGGGTCTCCAGACGCGAAGAACCGACTGACCGCCGAAGCGATCAGCCGGTTCCGACTGGTGCGCGAGGGGGGAGTTGAACCCCCACTCCGATTAAGGAACACGGACCTGAACCGTGCGCGTCTGCCTATTCCGCCACTCGCGCGTGGACCTTCGCAGCGACCCTGGAGGGTCGTCGCGAAAAGCAACGCTGTTGATCGTACCCAGCTCCCGGCGGCGCTGTCCAATCCGCGCGAGCATGAGCTGCGCCACCCCCGTCCCGGCCCGCACCATCCCGCGCCCAGCGGATCCCCAGGTCCGTCCCGGCACGGGGCGGCGCGGTCTCCTCTATCCTGGGACGAGGCCCGCGAGAGCCCTGCGCCGCGCAGGGCGCCCCCGACGGCGGCCCGGAGCGAGGAGGACTCAATGGGAGTCATCGAGAACATCGAGCGCGGCCTGGAGAAGGCCGTGCGGGGAGTCTTCAGCGCGGGCTCCAAGCACCGCCTGGAGCCCGTGGACCTGGCCAGCCGCCTGCGCGCGGAGATGGACAACAAGGCCTACGCGATCGCCGAGGGCCGCACCATCGCCCCCAACGTCTTCGTCATCGAGTTCTCCGAGACCGACTTCCCCCGCGCCCAGGACTGGGGTCAGGACCTCGCCGAGGAACTGTGCGACGTCGCGATCCGCCACGCCCGCGCCCAGGGCTACACCCTGCGCGGGGCCGTGCGGGTGAGCTTCACCCGGGACCGCACCGGCGAGCTGCGTCCCGGCGAGTTCGTGGTGACCTCCGGGCAGGAGCGCTCCGGGCGCCACCCGCAGGAGGCCTCCCGGGACCGGCGTCGGCCCCGCCCGGCCGCCGCGCGCCCCCGCGAGGACGGGACGCGCACCGCGTCCTCGGATCAGGGCCAGTACCGGCGTCGCGCCCCGCAGGCCCCCGACGCCGGGGCGCCCATCCCCGCGGAGGCAGCCCCCGCCGCCGCGGCCGCGGCCGCGGCAGGCTCCCTGCCCACCGGCTCCTCGCGCATCGCCCCGCGGGTGCCCAGCTCTCGGCGGGGTGCCGCCCGGGCCCAGGCCGCCGCTGCCGAGGGGCGCTCCGGTGCCGGTGCGGTGCGGCACCCGGAGGCGGCGCCCCGACCGCAGCCCGTCCTGGACATCAACGGGCAGCGCTTCACCCTGCGGGCCCCGTCGGTCGTCCTGGGCCGCTCCTCCGCGGCGGACATCACCGTGGAGGACACCGGGGTCTCCCGGCGCCACCTGGAGATCCTCCACCAGGACGGGGTCTACCTCGCCGTGGACCTCGGCTCCACCAACGGCTCGACCGTGGACGGGGAGCGGCTGCGGGGGCGACGGGAGCTCACGGACGGGTCCGTCATTACAATGGGCAGGACCACGATCGTCTTCCGTCTGCTGACCCCGAGGAGTGGCACCGCATGGCCTCAGAGCTGACCGTCACCCTGCTGCGCTTCGGGTTCCTGGCCCTGCTGTGGGTCTTCGTCTTCGTGATCCTCGTGGCTCAGCGGCGGGATCTCGGCGTCGGGCAGGGTGTGCGCTTCACCGCTCTGCCGGGTCGCCGTCGCGCCCGCTCGGCCGAGGCCGCGCCCCCGGCGGAGAGCTCCGCGTCCGCCGGATTCCGCCAGCAGATGCCCCCGGCCCCCCAGCTGCCGGGCCAGCTGGTGATCGTGGACGGCCCGGAGGCCGGGCGGGTCGCGGCCCTCGGGCACGGCCCGGTGCTGCTGGGACGGGCCCCGGACTGCACCGTGACCCTGCAGGATGACTACTGCTCCGGGCACCACGCCCGCCTGTTCCCGCAGGGCTCCCGCTGGTTCCTCGAGGACCTCGGCTCCACCAACGGAACTTTCGTGGGCGATCAGCGCCTGAGCCGCACCGCCCGTCTGGAACCCGGGGAGCCGTTCACCGTGGGGCGCACCGTGCTGGAGCTGAGAGCCTGAGGCCCATGAGCATCGCCTTCCGCTACGCCGCCGCCTCGGACACGGGTCGGGTGCGGTCCAAGAACGACGACTCCGCCTACACGGGGCGCTACCTCGTCGTAGTCGCGGACGGGATGGGCGGGCACGTCGGCGGCAACGTCGCCTCCGCCGCCACCGTGCTGGACCTGACCCCCCTGGACCACCCGGGCTACCACGGCTCCGCCGGAACGTACCTGGCCGATGAGATCCAGACCGCCAACATCATCCTCAACCAGCTGGTGGAGCTGAACCCGCTGCTGGCGGGGATGGGCACCACCTGCACCGCGCTGCTGGTGGACGGGGACCAGATCGAGGTCGCCCACATCGGGGACTCCCGGGCGTACCGGCTGCGCGGGGAGGACTTCGAGCAGGTCACCACGGACCACACCTTCGTGCAGCGCCTCGTGGAGGAGGGCCGCATCCGCCCGGAGGAGGCCGAGCACCACCCTCACAAGAACGTGGTCATGCGGGTCCTCGGGGACACCGACGCCTCCCCCGAGCTGGAGCTGCTGCGGGTGGACGCCGTCCCGGGGGACCGGTGGCTGCTGTGCTCGGACGGGCTCTCCGGCGTCGTGCCGGAGGAGGAGATCCGCGCGGCCCTAGCCGGCGGCGAGGACCTGGACCGGATCTGCCGCACCCTGATCGAGCGGACCCTGGACGGCGGCGCCCCGGACAACGTGACCGTGGCGATCGTGGAGGTCATCCCGGACCCGGATGCCACGCAGCCCACGACCAGCCGCCTGCCCGCCCAGGATGCCCCGGCGCTGCCCACCGCGACCACCCGCACCCTGCGTTCCAGCCCGCCCGTGGACGCGGACCGGCGGGCTCCGGACTCGCCCGCCGAGGACGCCGCGACCGACACCGCCCGTCCGCCGGCCGAGCAGCCGGTCGAGCACTCAGGCGAGCAGCCGAGCGGGGACCCCGCCGAGCGCGAGGACCCGGAGACCGCGGAAGAGACCCCCGACACCGACGCGCAGCAGGCCGATGCCCAGCCCGGCGGACCCGAGCAGGCCCGGCCCCTGCGCCGGGTGGCCCCGTGGCGTCGTCGCCTGCCCCGCGAGCACGGAGCGATGGTCCGGCACACCCTGCGCCACGGCGCGTGGCAGGGCGACTCCTTCTCCGACGGCGTGCTCAACGCCATGACCCAGCGCTCCGGGATGGACCTGGAGGATGCCGGCACCCAGGAGCTCAGCTCCGCCTCGGCGCTGCGCACCGAGCTGGCCGAGCGCCCGCACGTGCTGGTGGGAGCGGCCTCGGAGGCCACCCGCACCGGTGCGATCCCCGCCGTCGCGGAGGTGACCGTGCAGCGTCGGGCCAGCCTGGCCCAGGCCACCGCGGCCGCCCCGGGTGAGGAGCTGCCGGAGGGACTCGTGGAGGAGACCCCCTCCCGGCGCCGACGCCGCTGGGTGCTGCCCCTGTTCATCGCCGCCTTCGCTCTGGTGCTGGTGGTGGGGGCGGCGTGGGCCGTGCTGCACTGGGTCAGCCAGCAGTACTACGTCGGCGAGTCCGAGGGCCACGTCGCGGTGTACCGCGGCGTGGATCAGTCCCTGGGTCCGATCCACCTGGACGACCTCGAGCAGCGCAGCGACGTGCTGGTCGCGGATCTGCCGGACTACGACCAGTCCCGGGTGCGCGCGGGCATCGCCGCCAGCTCCCGCGCGGAGGCGGATCAGATCGTGGGGGACCTGCGGCAGGAGGCCTCCGGTGCCGCGAAGCCCTCCGCCTCCCCCGCCCCGCAGGGCACGGTCTCCACCGCGCCCTCGTCCCCTTCCTCCTCCGCCAGCCCCTCCCGGACGGACGGTGAGCGCCCGTGAACGCGATGACCGCAGCCCCGAGCCCCCGCGCGGGCGAAGATCCGGACTCCGGCACCCCCTCGCGTCCACCGCGCCCGCGGCGGCTGATCGAGCTGCTCCTGCTGGTGCTCTCCTGGGTCATCGGCATCGGCGGGATGTGCCTGGTGGACCTGGAGCTGGCCGAGTCCCTGGACCATCGCATCGTCTCGGCCGCCGTCGTGCTGGTGGTCGGCTCCCTGGTGATCCACGTGATCCTGCGCGCCAAGGCCAAGTACGCGGACCCGTTCATCCTGCCCATCGCCGTCGCGCTGAACGGGATCGGGCTGGCCCTGATCTACCGGGTGGGCCTGACCACCTCCGCCAAGGTCATCGGCTCCCAGACGGTCTGGTCGGGACTGGGGATGGTGGTCTGCGCGGGCACGGTGTGGTTCCTCACCGATCACCGGGTGCTGCGCCGGATCACCTACATCTGCCTGGCGGCCTCCGTGGTGCTGCTCCTGCTGCCCCTGGTGCCGGGGCTGGGGCAGGAGATCAACGGGGCGCGCATCTGGATCTCCCTGGGCGGGCGCACCTTCCAGCCGGGGGAGATCGCCAAGATCACCCTGGCCGTGTTCTTCGCCGGGTACCTCTCCGCCAACCGGGACCTGCTGCTGCTGGCCGGTCGGCGCATCGGCCCGGTGCGCCTGCCCCGGTTCCGGGACTTCGCGCCGATGCTCGTGGCCTGGCTGGTCAGCATCGGGGTGCTGGTCATGCAGCACGATCTGGGCTCCGCGATCCTGTTCTTCGGGCTGTTCCTGGTGATGCTGTACCTGGCCACGAACTCCCTGACGTGGGTCGGCATCGGGCTGGTGCTGGTGGCCGTGGGCGGGGTCTTCGCCTACCGGACCATGGGCCACGTGACCGTGCGCATCGACTCCTGGGTGCACGCCTTCGACCCGGAGGTGTACAACCGGGAGTTCGGCGGCTCCAGCCAGGTGGTCCAGGGCCTGTTCGGCCTGGCCTCGGGCGGGCTGTTCGGGCGCGGCCTGGGCAACGGTCGCCCGGACCTGGTGCCCTTCGCCAACTCGGACATGATCGTCTCCCTCATCGGGGAGGAGCTGGGCCTGCTCGGGCTGGGCGCGGTGCTCATGCTGTTCTTCCTGCTGGCCACCCGCGGGCTGCGCGCGGCTCTGGGCACCCCGGACACCTTCGGGAAGCTGCTGGCGGCGGGGCTGTCCGCGGTCATGGTGCTGCAGCTGTTCGTCGTCGTCGGCGGGGTCTCCAGACTGATCCCCCTGACCGGGCTGACCACCCCGTTCATGTCCGCCGGCGGCTCCTCGCTGCTGGCCAACTGGGTGATCGTGGGCCTGCTGTTGGCGATCTCCCACTCCGCCCGCGCCCCGCGGGTGGTCGACGACGCCGCCGAGCCGACGTCGGAGGAGCCGGGACGCCCCGCCGCCCCCGCCGAGGAGCTCGGGGCCACCGCGGCGATCTCCCACTTGGGCCGGTCCCGCGCAGACTCCCACGGCGCCGCCCCCACCACCTCCCCGCAACCGGATGGAGACCGTCGATGAACCAAGCGATCCGCCGCACCTGGCTGGCCGTGGCCGGGGTGTTCGTGCTGCTGCTGGGCTCCCTGACCTACGTCCAGTTCTTCGACGCCGACTCCCTGGAGGCCAGCGCCTGGAACTCCCGGCGCCTGTATGACGAGTACGGCTCCGCCCGCGGCCCGATCCTCGTCGGGGGGCAGGAGATCGCCTCCTCCCAGCCATCCAAGGACGGCTTCAACTACCAGCGGGTCTATGCCGACTCCGAGACCTACTCGGATGTCACCGGCTACTTCTCCCTGGTGTACGGCGCCACCGGGATCGAGCAGGCCATGGACCAGGAGCTGTCCGGAGACTCGGACTCCCAGTTCTACGACCGCATCTCCCGGATCTTCTCCGGACAGCAGGCCCGGGGCGCCTCCGTGGAGCTGACCCTGGACGCCAAGCTGCAGAAGCTGTCCACGCAGCTGCTGCAGGGCCACCGCGGGGCGATCGTGGCGATGGAGCCGAAGACCGGGAAGATCCTCGCGATGGCCTCCAGCCCCTCCTACGACGCCAACGCGCTGTCCTCCCACGATTCCAAGTCCACGATCGCCGCGTACAACGAGCTCAACGGGAACCCGGACAAGCCCCTGGCCAACCGGGCGATCGGCGGGGACCTGTACGCCCCCGGGTCCACGTTCAAGATCATCGACGCCGCCGCCGCCTTGGAGTCCGGGGAGTACGACAAGGACTCGGTGATCCCCAACCCGCAGAACCTGACCCTGCCGGATTCCACCACGACCCTGCCCAACTACGTCAACGGCCAGTGCCACACCCGCTCGGAGGCGACCATCGAGTGGGCGCTGGCGCAGTCCTGCAACGTGCCCTTCGCCCAGATCGGCATGAAGCTGGGCCAGCAGCGGATGCAGGAGGCCGCGGAGAAGTTCGGCTACGGCCAGCAGCTGGGCATCCCGCAGGAGGTCACCTCCTCGACGTTCCCGCAGAACATGAACGGCTCCCAGCTGGCGATGGCCTCGATCGGGCAGTACGACGTGCGCACCACCCCGCTGCAGGTCGCGATGATGTCCTCGGCGATCGCCAACGACGGCGTGCAGATGAAGCCGACCCTGGTCAGCAAGGTCCGCTCCTCCAGCCTGTCCACCCTGTACGACTTCAAGGCCCAGCAGCTGCGCCGCTCCACGACGGCTCCGGTGGCCCAGCAGATCAAGGAGTGGATGGTCAACGACGTGGACGACGGCATCGCCTCCGGGGCCAAGGTCCCCGGGGTGGAGGTGGCCGGGAAGACGGGCACCGCGGAGACCGGACAGGACGGGCTCAACGACGCCTGGTTCACCGGCTTCGCTCCGGCCGACGATCCCCAGGTTGCGGTTGCTATTGTCTATGAAGACGTAGATGCGACGACGGGCGCGCAGCTGACCTCGCCCGGCGCACAGAAGATCTTTGAGGCGGTGTTGGACAAGTGAGGCCCTCATCATCCACGACCCTGGGTGGTCGCTACGGGCTGACCGAGCGCATCGCCGTGGGCGGCATGGGCGAGGTCTGGAAGGCCAAGGACAAGGTCCTCGGCCGGACCGTCGCCGTGAAGATCCTCAAAGAGGAATACACCGGGGATCCGGGCTTCCTGGAGCGCTTCCGCGCCGAGGCCCGGCACACAGCCCTGCTGAACCACCCCGGCGTCGCCAACGTCTTCGACTACGGCGAGGAGGACGGCTCCGCGTACCTGGTCATGGAGCTGGTTCCGGGCGAGCCGCTGTCCAACATCATCGAGCGGGAGAAGACCCTCCCGGCGGATCGGGTGCTGAACATCATCGCCCAGACCGCCCGCGCCCTGGCCGCGGCCCACGCGCAGGGCCTGGTGCACCGGGACGTGAAGCCCGGCAACATCCTCATCACCCCGGACAACCGCATCAAGGTCACGGACTTCGGCATCGCCCGCCTGGCGGACCAGGTGCCGCTGACCGCCACCGGCCAGGTCATGGGCACCGCCCAGTACCTCGCCCCGGAACAGGCCACCGGACAGACCGCCACCGCCGCCTCGGACCTGTACTCCCTGGGCGTCATCGGCTACGAGTGCCTGGCCGGCAAGCGCCCCTTCACCGGCGAGTCCCAGATCGCCATCGCCCTGGCCCAGGTCAACGACCCGCCGCCGCCGCTGCCCAAGACGGTGCCGGTGCCGGCGCAGGCGCTGATCATGTGCCTGCTGTCCAAGGACCCCGCGCAGCGCCCGGAGAACGCGACCACCCTGGCCAGCGCCGTGGACTCGATCCGCCGCAACGACCTGCGGGCGGCCGTGAAGTCCGTGCCGGGGCTCGCCCCGTACCTGGACCTGGGTTCCGAGGATCCCACCCAGGCGATGACGGCCCCCACCGAGGCCCTCGGGGACGCCCCCACCCGCACCTTCGGCTCCGGAGCAGCGGCCGGTGCCGCAGCCCACCCGAGCACCGCCTCCCTGCCGGCGGTGGATCAGCAGCCGCGCTCCCTGGAGTACCAGGGCGGCTACGACGGACCCGGCTCGACGGCCTCCGGCAAGGACGGGAAGCGACGGGGCCCCTGGCGGTGGCTCGTGCCCCTGCTGGTGCTGATCGTCGCGATCGCCGTCGGCGTGGCCCTGCTGCTGACCAACGGGGCCAGCGGCGACGACGACCCGGGCACCCAGCCCACCCAGGGCACGGTCACCTCCGCCTCCGCCGAGCCCACCCAGGCCCAGGAGAGCAGCTCGGGGCAGCAGACCGTGCAGGTGCGCTCCTCGGACTACGAGGGCCGCAAGCTCGACGCCGTCGTCTCGGAGCTGTCCGGGAAGGGGCTGAGCGTGAAGTCCTCCGGCCAGCGCTCCGACCAGGACGCCAACACGGTGCTCGGCGTCTCCCCCGAGGGCCAGCTGGCGGTGGGCTCGGACGTGACCGTCACCTACTCCACCGGACCCGGCTCGGTGACCCTGCCCTCCAGCATGGAGGGCCGGGACGCGGACACCGTGATCGATGAGATCACCTCCGAGGGGGTCAACGTGACCCGCCACGACGAGGCTTCGGACAGCGTGGGCTCCGGCAAGGTCATCCGCACCAGCCCGTCGGCGGGCAGCACCGTGGAGGTGGGCTCGAGCGTGGACGTGTACGTCTCCACCGGCTCCTCCTCCCGGGACTCCGGCGGCTCGGATCAGGACTCCGGCTCCGACCAGCGTTCCACCTCCCCCTCGGCCTCCCCGAGCCCGACCCCCACCGAGCAGGCCTCCCAGGACACTGACGGATGATGCACCCATGAACCAGCGCGTTCCCCGCATTCTCGATTCCCGCTACGAGCTGCACGACGTCATCGGCTCCGGGGGGATGGCCACCGTCTACGCCGCCGAGGACACGCGCCTGGGCCGGCAGGTGGCCATCAAGGTGCTGCGCCCCGAGCACGCGAAGGACCCGACCTTCCGTGCCCGCTTCCAGCGGGAGGCGGAGGCCGTGGCCTCCCTGAACCACCCGTGCATCGTCGCCGTGTACGACACCGGGGCCTTCGCCCCGCTGGACGAGGAGTCCCGGGATGACGGGGATCCCCAGGCCACCGCTCCCATGCCGGCGCTGAAGCCCGAGCTGGAGGGCGACCCGACCGTCGCCCTGGATGCCGGGGACGGGGCCGCGCAGGTCCCGTACATCGTCATGGAGCGCCTGCGGGGAACGACGCTGAAGGACCTGCTGGCCGAGCAGGGCGAGCTGAGCCTGGATGACGCCGTGAGCTACGCCGAGGACATCCTGGATGCGCTGGCCTACAGCCACGAGCACGGGGTGATCCACCGGGACATCAAGCCGGCCAACGTCATGGTCCTGGACCGGGACGAGGAGGATGAGTCCCTCGGGCGGCCCTCCCGCATCAAGGTCATGGACTTCGGGATCGCCCGCGCCCTCACGGAGACGGCGACCCCGCTGACCGAGACGCACACGATCATGGGCACCGCCCGGTACATCGCCCCCGAGCAGGCCCGCGGCGCCGTCGTGGACGCGCGCACGGACCTGTACTCAGTGGGCGTGGTGCTGTACCAGATGCTCGCCGGGCGCCCGCCCTTCGACGGGACCACCAGCGTGGAGGTGGCCGGCCAGCACCTGACGGAGCGGCCCGAGCCGCCCAGCACCCACCGCCCCGAGGTCTCCGAGGCCCTGGACGAGGTGGTGCTCACGGCCCTGCAGAAGACCCGCGCGGATCGCTTCCAGTCCGCCGAGGACTTCCGCTGGGCCCTGGACAACGCGGCCCGCGGACTGGTGGTGCGCGCCCCGGGCGCCTCCGCCGACGCCGCCGGGGCCCACGGCGCCGGGGCCGGTGCGGCCGCCGCGGGGCTCGCCGCGGCCGCGGCCTACGGCGGTCGAGCCCACGATCAGACCGCCGGCGGGTACGGCCCGGACAGCACCAGCATGGAGACCGTGGACGACCCGTACACCACCGCCACCGGCGAGCAGCCGCAGCTGGAGGAGGCCGGGGTCTCCGGGTTCTTCCCGCAGGCCCAGGACGAGTACTCCGAGGACGAGCTGTACGAGAACGAGCGCAACGAGGCCGTGGCCGCGAAGCGCCGACGTCGTGCGGCATGGAAGAACACCATCCTCGGACTGGTGATCCTGCTGCTGGCGGCCACCGCGGCCGGGGCCTGGCTGTACTACAGCCACGAGCTGAACAAGCCCGTGTACGTGGACGTCCCGGCGGTGCGCAACGTCGCCCAGGACCAGGCCGAGGAGTCCCTGCGCAACGAGGGCCTGAAGGTCACGGTCAAGAAGGAGTACGACGACTCCATCCCCTCCGGCTCCGCGATCAAGACGGACCCGCGGGAGGGCACGCAGGTGGAGAAGGACTCCACCGTCACCCTGGTCGTCTCCGAGGGCCCGGCGAACCTGACGATCCCGACGGACTTCGCCGGGCAGTCCGAGGCGTACGTGCGCTCCCAGCTGGAGAAGATGGGGCTGGTGGCCGGGTCCACGAAGACCGTGCACCATCCGTCCATCCCGGCCGGCATGGTCGTGGACACAGATCCGGCGCAGGGGCAGCAGGTGGCCAACGGATCCACCGTGAACCTCGTGCTCTCCGACGGCAAGGTGGCGGTGCCGCAGCTGGTGGGGCTGACCCGCGATCAGGCGGTCGCGGCCCTGACGGACAAGGACGTGCTGCTGAGCACCCAGATCGAGACGGAGCACTCCAGCCAGCCGGCCGGCACGGTGATCAGGCAGTCCGCCGCCGCCGAGACCGCGGTGGCCCAGGGCTCCACGATCACGATCACGGTCTCCCAGGGCCCGGCGGGCACCACCCGCACGGCCTCCCCGACGCCGTCGGCCTCGGCCTCCGCTGCAGAGGAGAGCACCGAAGAGGATTCCTCCGAGGACCGCAGCCCGGCCGGGGACACCGCCCCCACCGCGAGCGCGACCCCCAGCCCGAGCGCCAGCCGCCGCGGCTGAGCCCCGCGGGACCGGGAACCGCCGGTCCGGCATCGATACGACGATGGGCCCGCCCCTCCTTCCGGGAGGGGCGGGCCCATCGTCGTCGGGTCCCGGTCTCGTCTGGTCCGGGCGGCGTCGGTCCGGCGGGTCAGGAGGCCAGCAGCGGGGACATGCCGCGGGCGCGGCCCGCCGCCCCGTGCAGCCCCGTCATCTCCAGCCAGTTGCCGACCATGAGGTAGCCGTCCTCGGTGAGCACGGACTCGGGGTGGAACTGCACCCCGTGGATCGGGGCGGTGCGGTGGGCGACCCCCATGATGATCCCGGATTCGGTCTGCGCGGTCGCGCGCAGCTGCTCCGGCAGGGTGCCGTCCTGGATGGCCAGGGAGTGGTAGCGGGTCGCGGTGAAGGGCATCCGCACCCCGGAGAACACCCCGGTGCCGTCGTGGGTGAGCACGGAGGTCTTGCCGTGCATCAGCTCCGGGGAGTGCGAGACGGTGCCTCCGTAGGCCTCCGCGATGGCCTGGTGGCCCAGGCACACCCCGAACAGCGGGGTCCCGGTCTGCTCGGCCCAGGGGATCAGGTCCATGCTGACCCCGGCCTCCGCGGGGGCGCCGGGCCCGGGGGAGAGCAGGACGCCGTCGTGCTCGGCGGCCAGGGCGCGGGCCTCGTCGGGGCTCAGCGCGTCGTTGCGGATCACGGTGGTCTCGGCGCCGAACTGCTGGACGTAGCCGACGAGGGTGAAGACGAAGCTGTCGTAGTTGTCCACGACGAGGATCCGGATGCTCACGGGTTCCTCCTGGGTCGGGGTGCGATGGGCGGGCGCCCGGCGGGCGGGTCAGGCGCCGTCGGGCTGGTCCACGGTGACGTCCGGGCTGAGCGGGCTGTACTCGGCCAGCCACGGGAAGACCCACTGCATCAGCGCGAGGACGACCGCCAGGATCAACAGTATCGCGAGCAGGATGCGCACCCACAGGGGTCCGGGCAGGTGGCGGAAGATCCAGGCGTACATCTAGCGCTCCTCGGCGAGGTGGTGGGCGATCTCCTGCGGCGGGCCGGCGGAGGCGGGCTGCCAGCGCTCCAGCACCGCGTAGACGATGAACCGCTCGGTGCTGCCGAAGCGGGGGTTGCAGCTGGTCAGGGTCAGCAGGCGGTCCGCCGGCTCCTTCCCGGGCTCGCCCGGTACGGGGGCGATCACGGAGGCGTCCGAGGGCAGCACGATCTCCCGGTTGCGCACGGCGTAGGTGTAGTACCCGTCCGCGGTGCGCACGTAGATGCGGTCCGCGGGGCTCAGCTCGTCGATGCGGTCCAGCACCTTCCCGTTGGTCTGCCGGTGCCCGGCCACGGCCACGTTGCCCACCGCCCCGGGCATGGCCGAGGAGTCATAGTGGCCCAGGCCCAGGGTGTCCAGCACGTCCTGGGAGGTGCCCTGCACCAGGGGGCGCTCGTAGTCCTCGCCGAAGCGGGGGATGTAGACGATGCCGAAGGGCTGCCCGTGGGCCGGGGCCTTCCCGACGACGGGCTCGCCCCAGTCCTTCTGCGCGTCCGGCTGCGGGGTGGTGGGGCCGCTGAACTGCTCGTTCAGCCGCTGCACGGCCTGCGCCTGGGCGCGGTCGGCGTCGATGTTGGTCCACCACAGCTGCCAGCCGACGAACAGCAGCAGCACCAGGCCCAGGGTGATCAGCAGCTCCCCGAGGATCTGCACGGTCCAGCCGACGACGCCGCGCGGGGCCCGCGGGGCGGCGGGACGGCGTCGGGAGGTCATGCGGCTCCTTTCCTGGGGCGCGGTACGCATCGGCGCCCCCGGCGGCATCGGACGATGCGGTGGGTCCGCCCCGGTCGTCCGCCCCGGTCGTGCGCCCGGGGCGGGGCCCGCGGGCGAGCCCGGTGCGGGTGCCCGCTCGGCTAGACTCGGGGCAGAGACGGGCGGGACGCTCCGCACGCACGGTCGCGCCCCTACGCCCCACCAGATTACCGTGCGCCGCGCCGTCGCCATCGGCCCGGCGCGTGATGCCCAGGAGGATCCGTGGCCCGACGCAAGAAGAAGCACGTCCCCGAGCTGATCCCGGAGGAGGAGACCGCGGGATCGTCGTCCGCGGCCGAGGCCGAGCCCAGCGTCGACGAGCCCGCCGCCGGGGGGAAGAGCGGGAAGAAGACGATGACCGTGGCCGAGGAGCTCGAGGAGGAGCGCCTGCGGCGGATCGCGGAGGAGATGACCGCGAACGTCGGGGAGGTCTCGCGCACCCCCACCTGGTACCTGGCCCTGATGTTCGGGTTCATGGTCATCGGGCTGCTGTGGCTGATCACCTTCTACATCACCGAGACCGTGTACCCGGTGCCCGGCATCGGGTACTGGAACATCGGCATCGGGGTGGGGCTGATGATGATCGGGCTGATCATGACCACCAGGTGGCGCTGAGTGCCCGCCGAGCACCCTGAGCGGGCATCGGCCTCGGAACCCGAGGAGGAGCCCGCTGGGCCGGAGAGCGGGGAGCGCCCGAGCCCGGGCTGGAAGGGTCGCGACGGCTCCCGACGGGCCCGGAAGCGGGCCGACGGCCCGGTGGGCGAGCTGTCCGATCCCACCCCCGGCGGGGAGTCCGCGGCCCGCGCGAGCACCGGGGCGCATCAGCGGGTGCCCGAGGACCGTCCGGACATCCGCGCGGCGAAGCTGGAGACGCGGGTGCGCCGGTGGGCCCTGGCGCTGCTGATCGCGGTGCCGGCGGTGTGGTTCCTGGTGCAGAAGCTGACCTGAGGCGACGGCCGGCCGCCGGCTCCCGGCTCAGGCGCCGATGAAGCGGGTGATCCCGGCGTCGGCGGCCAGGTACAGCGGCACCAGCCAGGCCACGAGGATCTGCGCCACCGGGTATCGGCGGCGCCATCCCAGCAGGCTCGCCCCGACGGCGACGAGCACCGTGACACCGGCGCACACCACGGCGACCGGTCGCGGATCCAGCAGTACCAGCACGGGCAGGGGCAGCTTGGCCAGCAGCACCGCGCCGATGCCGCACACCACCCCGATGATGCCCAGACCCAGGGTGCGCCGCGCGAGGGTCTGCGCCCGCGGATCGGGCGGGGTCTGCGGGGCGGTCTCCCGCCGGTCCCGGACCGCCGGGTCCGCCTGGTCGGGGTGTGACTGCTCAAGATGGGACCGCTCGGGGCGCTGCGAGGCGGCCTCTCGACGTCGGGCCGCGGCCGCGCGCAGGGGCAGCGCGATCAGCCCCAGCAGGACGAGGCCGAGCAGGCCCCAGCAGATCAGGACGGCGAGGTTCAGCCGCAGCGGGGCGCCGAGGATCCACCCGCGCACGGCGTAGACCCCGACGAACAGGACCATGGCCTGCAGCACCACGGGCAGCAGGCCGCGCAGCAGCTCGGCGCGTCGGCGCTGACCCGGGGAGATCCCCAGGTTCCAGGCGTAGCCGGCGGCCGGGCCCAGCACCCGGGCCGGGTCCCCTCCGGCGGCCCGATCCCGCGCCGTCGACAGCTCCGCGGCGATGCGCTGGGGCGCCACCCGGGAATCGCGCAGGGTCAGGACGAACTCATCCGTCCACTCCCGATGCCGTGCCGTCCAGTCCTTCAGCGTGCTCACGCCGGCACCCTACCGCACCCGCCCCTATGTCCCGCACCGTCCCGACCGCCGCACCCTTCGACGCGGGGAGGCGACTTGGGAGCCCTCCGGTGTTTCGGGAGCACTCCCAGCGCTCCCGAAACACCCCGCGGCTCCCGAAACAGGGGGTGCGGCGGGGCGGCATGCGGGGAGCGGTGTCGGGCGTGGGCGACGATGCGGGCGGATGGGTGCGCGGCGTGGTTCAGCGCGGTGGGAAGATCGGCTGCATCCGGGCCACCCGGCGTCGGACCCGGTCCAGGTCCAGGGGCGGCAGCCCCAGGCGCAGCTGCTGGGCCAGCAGGCAGTGCGCCAGCTCCACGAGGAAGTCCCGCGGCCCGCGGGACTGCTCGTGCCAGCCCGTGCGCCGGATCAGCCACCCGACGTTCTGGATGCGCTTCTCCCGCTCCCTCTCGGCGATCAGCACCTCCTGGGTGGGACCGTAGTCTGTGTACTTGATCCGCCCGTCCACCTCCACGGCCACCCTCAGCTGCGGCCATCCCAGATCCAGGAAGCTGCGCCCCTGGGAGGTGCGCACCTCGATCTGCAGCTCGGGCTCCGGCAAGCCCGCCTCCCGGAGGCGCCAGCGCGTCAGGGTCTCCGCCGGGGAACCGGCCCGCGCATCCGCCGCGCTCACCGCGAGCAGAGCCTGCTGATTGCCGTGGGTGCCGGGACTCGTGCGCAGCAGATGCGCCAGCCGCGCCAGGTCGACGCGGCGCGCAGCCAGGTGATCCAGTACCACCAGGGCGTCGAGCATCGGCAGGGTGCGGGCGCAGGCCAGGGCCGTCTGCTCCAGGGAGGTGGCCGGCAGATCCAGGTCGGTGCGCACCCGGTGCCTCGCGACGTCGGGAAGCCGGTGGGTGCGCAGGCTCCGATGCCGGTATCCGGGCTTGGGGTCCCCGGCCAGGTGCAGCTCTTGGGGCACGCGCAGCAGGGAGATGCCGTACGCCAGCGCCGCCGAGGTGTGGGAGTAGATGATGCGGGCGCCGGTCTTGGCGTGGAAGGCGTAGTGGATCGCGAGGGCCCTCTGCTGCGGGATGAGCTCCTCCCACAGCTGCGTGGGGATGTAGCAGGCGGGCCACAGGCGCGTCAGCCGCCCGGCGGCCACGGCGGCGCGCAGCGCGGAGGCGGGGGTCCCGAGGGCTCGCGCCTGGGCGGCGGTGCGGATGTCCTCGGCGGTGACGATGCGAGAGGGGTCCATGAGGACACCCTCCCCGCTCATCGGGTCGAGCGCACCCGCCGGCGGGGCGGCTGTGGATAACCCGCGCCGCCGTCGGGCGTGCCGCGCCCGGCCGACGCGGATGCGGCTCGGGAGCCGCGCGGTGTTTCGGGAGCACTCCCAGTACTCCCGAAACACCGCGCGGCTCCCGAAACGGCCGGGGCGACGGCGTCGATCAGTTCTGCGGGGCGGTGAACTCCGCGTCGATCTCGATCTTCACCTTGTCCGAGACCATGACCCCGCCGGCCTCCAGGGCGGCGTTCCAGGTGATCCCGAAGTCCTTGCGGGAGATCGTGGTGGAGGCGGAGAAGCCCGCGCGGGTGGTCCCGAAGGGATCCACGGCCACGCCGCCGAACTCGCCGGTGAAGGTCACGGGGCGGGTCTCGCCCTTGATGGTGAGGTTGCCGACCAGGGTCAGGTCCTCGCCGTCGGCGGTGATCTCGGTGGACTCGAAGACCATCTGCGGGTGGTTCTCAGCGTCGAAGAACTCGGGACCCTTGACGTGCCCGTCGCGGCCCTCGTTCATGGTGTTGATGGAGGCGATCTGCACGGTGGCGCGCACGGAGGAGTCCTGCGCGGTCTCCCCGGCGTGCAGCTCGGCCTCGGTCTGCTCGAAGATGCCGCGGACCTTGGAGATCCCGGCGTGGCGGACGGTGAAGGCCACCTCGGAGTGTGCGGGGTCCAGGGTCCAGGTGCCGGCGGTGAGTCCTTCGAATGCGGTCATGATGTGCTCCTTCGATGTCGATCGTGCGTTCGTCGATTACTTTACACATCAACTATTTACGGCGCAAGGGTATTCCCAACCGTGTCCGCCGCGCCGACCGGATGACCTCCGATGGCTCCGCATGACATCCGCACACCCCGGCCCCGCTGGCCCGGTCCGCCCCCGGTTAGGCTGGATCCACCGCCGTCCCCGAGCCCACGGAGGATCCGTGACCCCCGCGCACAGCACCCCCGCAGACCAGAACCCCTTCCCCTTCCGCGAGCGCGCCGAGAGGCACGAGGCCGACGTCGTCGTCCTCGGCGGGGGTGGTGCCGGCATCGCCGCCGCGCTGGCCGCCGCCGAGGCCGGGGCGCGGGTGGTGGTCCTGGAGAAGGGCAACAAGCCCGGGGGTGCTGCGATGTTCGGCGGCACCGGCTACGCCGCCTACGGCTCCTCCGCCCAGCGCGAGGCCGGGGAGACCTTCTCCGCCGAGGAGGCCGTGCAGGCGATCCTCGAGCACACGGAAGGCCGGGCCGACGAGGCCCTGGTGCGCGCCGTCGTCGCCCGTTCGGGGGAGACCGCGGACTGGCTGAGCGCCCACGGGCTGAAGGCCACCCTGGCCGAGGCCCCGCACGATCCCGCGGATCCGGGCGAGGACTCCGGGCTGCTGGCTCGGCACCGGCGGGCCCGCACCTACCACCGCTACGCCTCCAAGTTCGGCGGCTTCAAGAAGCTGCTCAAGGCCATCGAGGAGGCCGGCGGGCTGGTGATCCCCGAGGCCGCCGCGACCGAGGCCGTCACCGACGAGCAGGGGCGCATCCTGGGGGTGCGCGCCGAGCGGACCGAGGCGGGCAAGCCGCTGTCCCCGGAGCGCCGCGAGCAGCTGCGGGCTGACGGCGTCCCGGAGACCATCGACGTCGCCGCCCCGGCCGTGGTGGTGGCCACCGGCGGGTTCGTCGGGAACCAGGAGCTCGTGGGGCGGGCCGCCCCGGAGCTGGAGACCTCCCGGCTGCGCTTCACCGGGGAGCGCAAGTCCGTGGGCACGGGCCGCAGCGTGGTCCAGGCCCTGGGCGGTGCGGGCGCGGAGCCGGCGGCCCTGGACGCCCCGGCCTTCAGCGTGCCCGGGCGCTATTCCTCCAAGGCGCTGGCGCTGCTGGCGAACCTGCCGCTGCTGTGGGTGGACGACGACGGCCGGCGCTTCGCGGATGAGGCCTCGACCTACCGCTTCGGGGACCGGGGCCGGGCCGGCCTGGAGCGCGGAGGCCGATTCTGGATGATCCTGGACTCCGCGACCGTGCAGCGCCTGACCGACCAGGGGCTGGAACTGCCTCCGGCTGAGGACCACGGCGCGCCGCTGCCCCCGGGCACGGAGGGCACCCCGGCCCAGCCGCAGCTGGTGGAGGCCCTCGAGGAGGCGGTGGAGCAGGGTGCCGCCGTCCTCGGTGCGGCCCCGGATGATCTGGCGGGGGCGGCCGGGTTCCACCCGGAGCGGTTCGCCGAGACCCTGGAGCGCTACAACGCCGCGGTGCAGGCCGGCCGGGACGAGCAGGCCGGCACCCCGGCAGCGATCCTGCGCCACCCGGTCCAGGAGGGTCCGCTGTACGCGGTGCAGGTGGTGAGCACCGTGCGCGGGACCCTGGGTGGGGTGCGCATCGACGAGTCCGCCCGGGTGCTGGACGCCGCCGGGAAGCCGGTGCCGGGACTGTATGCGGTGGGCAACGAGGCCTCGGGGTTCTGGGGCGGACGCTACCCGCAGATCGACGGGCTGACGCTGCTGTTCGCCTTCAACTCGGGACGCATCGCCGGAGAATCCGCGGCGGCAGACCTCCCCCGCTGAACATCCTCTGGCCCTCCGCAGAACGGGAGATGCCGCCTGAAACGGGACGCCACACGTCCCGAGATGGGCGGCATCTCCCGTTCTGCGTGGGGGTGGTGTGGGTGGGGCGGTTTTTGATGCGAACGATTCTTGCAGAGTTCGACCCCTCGAACTTATGGTGGGGGGGTCGGGCGGCGGTGGTGCGGATCCGATCCAGCAGAAGCCGCTGAGCCCCACCCCGCCCGGCGCCCCCGACATCGTCGTCCCCGAAAGGCGTCCGCCATGCGCGCTGCCCGCCGCCCCCGCCGCCATGTCCTGCGGCTGCCCGCCCTGCTCGGCGTCGCCCTCCTGCTGCTCACCGGCTGCGCCGCCGGAGCCTCCGAGGGCAAGCCCAACCCGCACGCCTGGATGAGCCCGCGCGCCGCCCAGCGGTACACGGACAGCATCGCCGAGGCCCTGGCCGAGCTGACCCCCGAGCACGCCGAGGAGTTCCGCGAGAACGCCCGGAGATACCAGGAGCAGCTGGAGCAGGTGCAGACCGAGGTCCGGGACATCGTGGCAGCCCTGCCCGCGGATCACCGGGTCCTGCTCACCTGCGAAGGCGCCTTCAGCTACCTCGCCCGGGACACCGGCCTGACCGAGCACTACCTGTGGCCGGTGAACTCCGATGACCAGGGCACCGCCCAGCAGATCCGCTCCGCCATCGACACGGTGCGTCAGCGCGGCGTCCCGGCGGTGTTCTGCGAATCCACCGTCTCCGACCGCACCATGCGCCAGGTGGTGGACGCCACCGAGGCCCGCTACGGCGGCACCCTCTACGTGGACTCCCTCTCCGAGGAGGGCGGCCCCGCGCCCACCTTCCTGGACCTGCTGCGTCACGACGCCCGCACCATCACAGCCGGGCTGAGCGGCGATCAGGGCGGGGAGGGCTCCTGATGCCCTTCCCGCACGCCCGCGCCTCCCGCCGCACCCGTCGCATCGAGGCGGCCCACGCGGCGACACCCCGGCCGCCCGCCGACCACGGCCCCGGCGCCGAGCTTCCCGACGCCGGGCTCACCGCCGAGCTCACCGCCGACCGGAACCCCGACGCCGCGCCGCGGGATCAGCCCCCGGCCCTGGAGATCCGGGACCTGACCGTCACCCGCGCAACCGTGCTCGCGGTGCAGGACGCCAGCCTCACCCTGCGGCCCGGCACCGTGACCGCCCTGCTCGGGGTCAACGGCTCCGGCAAATCCACCCTGATGGACGCCGTCGCCGGCTTCGCTCCGGCCCGACGCGGCGTCGTGCGCATCCGCGGGATGCCGGCCGAGACCGCCCGGCGCCACAGCCTGCTGGCCTACATGCCGCAGAGCGAGGGCGTGGACTGGGACTTTCCGCTGAGCGTGGCGGATCTGACCATGCAGGGGCGGGTCGGCTTCCAGGGGCTCACCCGCCGACCCCGCCCGCAGGATCGGCAGGCCGCGGCCGAGGCCCTGGCGCGGGTGGGGCTGACGGCGCTGGCGCACCGGCAGATCGGGCAGCTCTCCGGCGGGCAGCGGCGCCGCGCCTTCCTCGCCCGCGCCCTGGCCCAGGGGGCTCCCCTGCTGCTGCTGGACGAGCCGCTGGCGGGGGTGGATCGGGTCTCCGCCGTCGCGATCGGGCGGATCCTGCGCGAAGCAGCCGACGCCGGTGCCGCCGTGCTGTTCTCCGTGCACAGCATCGAGGGCCTGGAGGCCGTGGCCGATGACGCGGTGCTGCTGCGCCGGCGCATCCTGCTCACCGGGCCCACCGCCGAGGTGCTGCGCCCGGAGCACCTCGCCCTGGCCTTCGGCTCCCCCGACGACGAGGCCGCCCCGTGGACGCGCTGAACGCCGTCGGCCAGCTGCTCGCCGACCCGCTGACCTACCCCTTCCTGCGCCGGGCCTTCGCGGCCGCCCTGGCCGCCGCCGTGGTGTGCGCGGTGCTCTCCTGCTGGCTGGTGCTCACCGGGTGGTCCCTGCTGGGGGACGCCGTCTCCCACGCGGTGCTGCCCGGGGTGGTGCTGTCCTACATCCTCGGGCTGCCCTTCGCGCTCGGGGCCACCGTGTTCGGGCTGCTGGCGGTGTGGCTGATCGGCGGGCTGCGGCGGACCAGCCGGGTCAAGGAGGACGCGAGCATCGGCATCGTGTTCACCACGCTGTTCGCCCTGGGGCTGGTGCTGGTCTCCGTGACGCCCTCGCAGGTGGACCTGCACCACATCGTCTTCGGGAACCTGCTGGGGGTCTCCCGCACGGACCTGGTGCAGGTGCTGGTGCTGGCGGCGGCGTGTCTGACGGTGCTGCTGATCCGCCGCCGGGACCTCACCCTGTGGGCCTTCGACCCCCGGCACGCCCGGGTGGTGGGGCTGAATCCGCGGGTGCTGGCCGGGATCCTGCTGGGCTGCCTGGCGCTGACCTGCGTGGTGGCGATGCAGACCGTCGGGGTGGTGCTGGTGGTGGCGATGCTGGTGATCCCCGGGGCCACCGCGCAGCTGCGGACCCGCCGCTTCCCCCGGATGCTGGGGATCGCCGTGGCCTCCTCCCTGGTGTGCACGGTGACCGGCCTGTACCTCTCGGTGGCCCTGGACGCCTCCTCCGGCGGGTGCGTGGTGCTGTGCCAGGGCATCTGGTTCGCGGTGGTCTACGCGCTCACCCGGGTGCGCACCCTGCGGCACTCCCGCCCGGCGTCGGCGCAGTGACCGCTGCCGGGGTGGGCACCGGCGGCACGACCCGTTTCTGGAGCCTCGCGGGGGTTCGGGAGCGCTCCGCGTGCTCCCGGAACACCGGAAGACTCCCGAACCGCCCCCGGCGGGGGTGAGACACCGGCGCTGGGGCGTCGGGCGCGTGTCGGATCAGCTCAGCGAGACGTAGAGGGCGGCCGCGGCCTCCCGCGCGAGCGTGCGGTGCCGCCCGGCGTCGGCCGCCAACCGGACGGCGACGGCGCCCGGGCGGTCATCCGCGTGCCGGCCCGCGGCGTCGGCATCATCGACGCCGCCCGCCTCCGGTGCGCTCGGCACGCGCATCCGGGTGCCCACCCCGATGCCCGCTGCGGCCAGGTCCCGCAGCACGGCCGGGTCGGCGTCGGAGATGCGCGCGACGGTCACGCTCAGCCCGTCCGCGGCCTCCCGGCGACGCCGCGCCGAGGGATCGGCCAGCAGCTCGGGCAGGGGCCGGGCGTCGGGGCGGGTGACGGTGCCGTCGGCGGCGGGGATGGGGTCCCCGTGCGGGTCCCGCTCCGGGTGGCCCAGCACGGCCGCCATCCGCTCCACCATGAAGTCCGAGACGGCGTGCTCCAGCGCCTCGGCCTCGTCGTGGACCTGGTCCCAGCGGTAGCCCAGGGTGCGCACCAGGAAGGTCTCGATGAGCCGGTGCCGGCGCACCATCACCAGCGCGGTGGCCCGCCCGGTCTCGGTCAGGCGCACCGTCCCGTAGGGGGCGTGCTCCACCAGGCCCTGCCCGCGCAGCCTCTTGAGCCCGTCGGAGACGGTGGAGCGGCGCAACCCGAGGGCCTCGGCCAGGGCCGCGGCGGTCACCGGCTCCTCGCTCCACTCACCCAGGGACCAGATGGTCTTCAGGGAGTTCTGCGCGGCCTCGCTGAGACCGTCCACCTGCTCGTCACCCATGGGCTCCATCCTCCCAGACCGGCCCCATCGCAGAACGGGAGATGCGCTGCATTCCGGGACGTGTCATGCCCAGGAATGTCACGCATCTCCCGTTGTGCGCCGGGGAAGGGGCTACAGCAGCGCCCCGGCGTAGAAGATCACCGCGGCCACCGCGAAGCCGATGACGCCGATCAGCGTCTCCAGCACCGTCCACGTCTTGAAGGTGGTCTTCACGTCCATCTGGAAGAACCGGCCCACCAGCCAGAACCCGGAGTCGTTGAAGTGGGAGAGCACCACGGACCCGGCGGCCACCGCGACCACCAGGGTCGCCAGCTGCACGTCGTTGTACCCGGCGGAGGCCACGCCGTCGGAGATCAGCCCGGCCGTGGTGGTCAGGGCCACGGTGGCCGAACCCTGGGCCACCCGCAGGATCGCGGAGATGAGGAACCCGGCGAAGATCAGCGGGATGCCCCACCCGCCCAGCACCTCGGTCAGGGAGGCGCCGATCCCGGAGGTGCGCAGCACCCCGCCGAACATCCCGCCGGCCCCGGTGATGAGGATGACCGAGCACACCGGGGGCAGGGCGCCCTCCATGATGGACTGCACCCCGCCGTGCTCGGTGCCCAGGCGCCGCCCCAGCACGAAGGCTGCGACGATCAGCGTGATCAGCAGCGCCACCGGCGTCTCCCCCAGCAGCACCAGGCCCTGGAACCACTCGGTGCCGCTCGTGGCCTCATCGATCACCCCGGACTTGGCCAGGGTGGTCAGTCCGGTGTTGAGGAAGATCAGCAGCATCGGCAGCAGCAGCAGCGCCACCACGGTCTGCCACTTCGGCGGATTCTGGGGGTCGTGGACCTCCTGGTCCCCGAAGACGCTGGGCACCGGCAGGTCGATCCGCCGCCCGATGACCTTGGAGAACAGGTACACGGCCAGGTACCAGGTGGGGATCGCGACGACCAGACCCACCAGCAGCACCGTGCCCACGTTCGCGCTGAACAGGGTGGCCGCGGTGACCGGGCCCGGGTGCGGCGGCACGAACACGTGCATCACCGAGAACGCGCCGACAGCGGGCAGGCCGTAGAACAGCATCGATCCGCCCACCCAGCGGGCCACGGAGAAGACCACCGGCAGCATGACCACCAGGCCGGCGTCGAAGAAGATGGGGAAGCCGAACAGCAGGGAGGCCACGCCCAGGGCCAGGGGCGCCCGGTCCTCCCCGAATACGCTGATCATCTTGTGCGCCAGCACCTGGGCGCCGCCGGAGACCTCCAGCAGGGCCCCGAGCATCGCACCCAGGCCCACCAGCAGGGCCACGCTGCCCAGGGTGGTGCCGAAGCCGTTGGTCATGACCTTCACGACCTGCCCCAGCGGGATCCCCGTGGCGACGGCGGTCAGCAGGCTGACCAGGATCAGGGCCGGGAAGGCGTGCATCTTGAATCTGACGATCAGCACGAGGAGCACCACGATGGCGCCCGCGGCGATGGCCAGGAGGGGGCCGGCGGTGAGCGTCTGGCTCCAGCCTTCGATCTCCATGGGGTACCTGCTTCGGTGAGAGGGGATGGGGAGGGTGCGCTTGGCGCGCGGTCCCGGCGTCGGGCCCGAGGGATCGACGTCGGCAGCTTCAGGGGAGGGCGCGGCGCGGCACCCCGGGGTGCGGGCTAGGCGCGGCGCTCGGCCAGGCGCAGCAGGAAATCGGGGAGGGTGTCCAGGATGTCCTGGACCTCCTGCTCCACGGTCCCCCGGATGTCCACGGTGAACCCGGGCTCATCCTCCTGCAGCGGCTGCAGGGTCTGGAACTGCGAGTCCAGCAGGGAGGTGGGGAAGAAGTGCCCGGAGCGCTCGGCCAGGCGCTGGGCCACGACGTCGTGCGGGCCCTGCAGGTGCGCGAAGACCGTCACTGCGCCGTTGTCCGCGAGGATGTCCCGGTAGGCGCGCTTCAGCGCGGAGCAGGTGATGACCAGGCCGCGGCCGGTGGCGGCGGATTCCTGCATCCGCTCCACGATCCGGGCCAGCCAGGGCCAGCGGTCCTCGTCGGTCAGCGGGTGGCCGGCGGCCATCTTGGCCCGGTTGGCCTCGGGGTGCAGGTCGTCGCCTTCGACGAAGCCGACCCCCAGGCGCTCGGCCAGCTGCTGGGCCACGGAGGTCTTCCCGGTGCCGGACACGCCCATCACGACGATGTGCAGGGGCTGTTCTATGGTGGTGTTCATCGCCTTCGATTGTCTCGCTCTCGCGGGCCGGGCGCGCACCCCGTCTCGCCGGTGCGCCGGTTGGGGGGTCCGCTGCGGCGGCGGTGCCCACCGGGGATTCCGGGGCGATCCCCCCGATCTCCGCTCAACACCGCGACATCTGTGTGTCACATCCGCGGTTGACCTGTGTATATGAGGTAGTCTTCATACACAGGGTTGCCGTGTCCTTCCCCCAGGACGCGTGCGCTCCGCCGTCGTGTCCCCCCAATGTCGACGGCGTCGAGCATCGTGCCGCTCCCCGGGACCGTTCCACCCCCCCAAGAGGAACGCGGAAGGACGCGGCAGCCCGTTCCCGTCGGATGACCCCGCGTCTCGCCCGAGCGGTCCGATCCTGGGCGCCCGGCGGTGCGGGACCTTAGAGTGGGCGCATGACCCAGGACACCTCCGCCACCACACCCACCCCCGAGAACCCCACTCCTGAGAACTCCGCCCCCGAGACCGCCGGCACCGAGAAGACCGGACTGCCGGCCGCCTGGCCCTGGATCGAGCGCCTGCTGCGCATCCCCACCGTCTCCTACGAGTCCGACGAGGCCCTGCTGGAACTCATCCGCGCCGAAGCCGAGCGCCTCGGGCTCACCGCGCACCTGACCTGGGCCGACGAGCACAACCGCGCCAACCTGCTCATCACCGTGTCCGCCGCGGACGGCGCCACCTCCGGGGGCGTGCTGCTGTCCGGGCACACCGACGTCGTGCCGGTGCAGGGTCAGCCGTGGGACACCGATCCCTTCGAGCCGGTGATCCGCGACGGGCGGCTGTACGCCCGGGGTGCCGCGGACATGAAGAGCTACGTCGGGGTGATGCTGTGGCTGCTCGGTCAGGCGGCCGAGGCCGAGCTGGCCGAGCCGCTGCACTTCGCCTTCACCTACGACGAGGAGCCCGGCTGCCTCGGGGCCCCGCGGCTGATCGCGGACCTGGCCGAGCGCGGCATCCGCCCGGACTTCGCCCTGGTCGGGGAGCCGACGCTGATGAACATCGTCGTCGCCCACAAGGCGCCCTTCCGCGGGAAGGTGACCTTCCACGGGGTGCCCAAGCACTCCTCCCTGGCCCCGTACGGCATCAACGCGGTCTCCGCCGCCGCCCGGTTCATCGCGTTCTTCGACGACCTCGTGGAGCGCGAGCGCACCGACGGCCCCCAGGCCGAGGGCTTCAACATCCCCTGGACCACCGGCGGGGTCAACGTGATCCGCGGCGGCGCAGCCCACAACATCGTCGCCGAGGAGGTGACGCTGGAGTACGACCTGCGCATCGTGCCCGCCACGGACCCGGAGGAGCTGCGCGCCCGGATCCAGACCTTCCTGGACGAGGAGATCGAACCGGCCCTGGCCGAGGAGGTCCGCCGGGTGCGGGAGCTGGGCGGGGCCGATGAGCAGGCCCTGGCCCGGGTGGGCACCGAGCACGAGGTGCTGGCCAGCGTGCCCGCGCTGAGCGAGTCCCCGGAGGCCCCCGTGGTGCGTCTGGCTCAGGAGCTGGGCGCGGTGCTCGACGGCGGCGGGGAGGTCCCGTACGTCTCCTACGGCACGGAGGCCGGTCAGTACTACGAGGCCGGGATCCCCGCGATCGTGTGCGGACCGGGATCCATCGCCCAGGCGCACACCGCGAACGAGTGGGTGGCCCTGGAGCAGATCGAGGCCTGCCAGCGCTACCTGCTGGCGGTCCTGGAGCGAGCCCGGGGCTGAACCCGGGGGGAGGCTTCCCCCGGGGTGCCGTCCGCGACGCCCTCCCCCGCGGCTCCGTCCCCGGTGCCGTCCTCGACGGCGGCGCGCACCAGCGCCGCCGCCAGCGGGTGCACCGCGCCCGGGCGGACCACCGCGCGGATCGGGCGGACCACGGCCACCCCGGGCACGCGGATCTCCCGCAGCGGCGCGGCCACGGCCCGGCGCGGCACGAAGGCCGGGATCCCCGTGGCCCTGGACGTGGAGATCAGCGCGGACAGCGAGCCCAGCTCTCCGGCAGGCTCGGCGAGCTCGGGCAGGGCCCGCTCCACGGCCACCCGGGTGCCGGAGCCCTCCTCCCGCACCAGCACTCCGGTGCGGGCCAGCTCCGCCCGGGAGACCTGTCCGGCGCGGGCCCAGGGGTGTCCCGCGGGGGCCGCCAGGACCACCGCGTCCCGGGCCACCGTGCGGAACAGCAGACCCCGGTCCGGATCCGGGCCCGCCGGATCGACGGCGTCCAGGGTCGCCGGGCTCTCCACGAAGCCCAGCTCCGCCAGTCCCTCGCGCACCTGGCGCAGCACCTCCCGGGAGTTGACCGCGTGCACGTCCACGCGCGCCCCGGGGTGTCCGCCCAGCACCGTCTGCAGCCACGAGGGCAGGTAGTGCTCCGCCACGGTGTTGCTCACGGCCACCCGCAGCCGAGCGGCCGCCCCCGCACCCACAGCCCCCACCGCCTCGGCGAGGGACCGGGCCGCGTCCAGGTAGGGAGCGGCGGCATCGAGCACGGCCCGACCCTGCTCCGTGGTGCGGGTCCCGCGCGGAGAGCGCGCGAAGAGCGCAACGCCGAGGACCCGCTCGGCCGCGCGGACCCTGGCGGAGGCCGCCTGCTGGCTGAAGCCGGCCCGACGCGCCGCCGCCCCCACGCTGCCCAGGCGGTCCACGGCGTCGAGCAGGAGCCAGGTGGGCAGATCCGGGAGCTTCTCGACGCGCATGGCCCCACCCTACCCCGGCCACAAACCCAGGTTGTGGGGGGACAGGCAGCTGCTCTCTACCGGACCCGCCGGGGCCTCCCTAGCGTGGGGAGCATGAAGACCTCAGCCGCCGCACCCACGACGGCGCGCCCCGCTCCGACGCCGCAGGAAGCCCCCTCCTCCGACGACGCATCCCGGCCCCTGCCCCCCGGCTCCGGCGGAGCCCGCTCCTGCCCCGAGGATCACCCGGAGGCCGCCCCGAGCGGGCGGCGCGAGCCCCGTCGGGCTCCCGCCCTGGTCCCGCCCGCCGGGCCCGGCTGGTACGGCGCCGTCATGGGCACCGGCATCCTCGCCAACCTCTCCTTCACCCATGCGGGGCTCATCCCGTCGGTGCCGATCCTGGTGATCGGGTGGGTGATCCTGCTGTGGCTGAGCATCGGATTCGCCGCCCGCTGCCTCAGGGATCCGGAGGTGCTGCGCCGGTCCGTCGCGGATCCGGGGCAGCTGCCCGCCTGGGGCATGGTCTCGATGGGCATCCTCTCCGTGGGCTCGGCGACCTCCGCCGTCGTGCCCGCGCTGGCCCCTGGCCTCACCCGCGCGGCGTGGACGGTCGACTGGGTGATGTGGATCCTCGGCACCGTGATCGGACTGTTCTCCTGGGTGGCCTTCACCCTGATGCTCACCGCGAAGGACTGCGGGCGCCCGCACTTCACCTGGGGTCTGCCCATCGTGCCGCCCATGGTCTCCGCGACCACCGGCGCCGCCCTGATGAGCCACACCCCGAACGAGCTGACCCGGATGCTCGTCAACGTGATCTGCGCCGGATGCTTCTTCGCGGCCCTCTCCCTGGGCATCTCGATCTTCGGCATCGCCTACCACCACCGCTGGCTGCGCGACCCCCTGGGGCACGACGCCGCGGCCACGACCTTCATCCCGCTGGGGGTGATCGGCCAGTCCACCGCGGCCGCGCAGGCGCTGGTCACCGCGACCCGGAACTTCCTGCACCCGGACGCCGTGCAGGCGCTGCACCAGATCGCACACGCCTACGGCATCGTCATGCTGGCGATCGGCGCGCCGCTGCTGGTGTGGGCCATGATCCGCACCTACTCGGCGTGGGCCCACGGGGCGGGGTTCGTGCCCGGCTGGTTCGCCACCACCTTCCCGGTGGGCACCTGCGCTCTGGGGTCGCACCTGATGGGCTGGGATGCGGTGTCCATCGCGCTGACCCTACTGCTGGCCGCGCACTGGCTGATCGTCTCCTGCGCCGCCGTCATCGCGCTGCTGCGGCGGGTTCGCACGGCGCCGGCCGCGGGCTGAGCCGGGGGCTCGGACGGGAGTCCCCGGAGGGGAGATCCCGGGTCACAATCGCGCGCCGTGTTGAGCGGCCTGGGCGGCGGTGATTGGATATAGGCAATCATTCCCACTCGAAGCCACATGACCCCACACGTGGGGGTTGCGGAGGTCCGCGATGTACGAGATCAATCCCTACGCCGCCGAGTTCCTCGGCACGATGATCATGTGCATCATCGGCTGCGGCGCCATCGCCACCGTGGAGCTGCGCCGCTCCAAGGGGCACGGAGACAACTTCTTCACCATCGCCTTCGGCTGGGGCTTCGCCGTCGCCTTCGGCGTGTACGCCTCCCACCACTACTCCGGCGGGCACCTGAACCCCGCCGTGACCCTGGGCCTGGCCGCCTACGGCGAGTTCCCGTGGGCCCGCGTCCCCGGGTACATGCTCGCCCAGCTCGGCGGGGCCATGGTCGGGGCCGGCTTCGTCTTCCTGAACTACCTGCCGCACTGGAAGGCGACCGCGGACCCCAAGATCAAGCTCGGCGTGTTCGCCACCGTCCCGGCGATCCACAACTACTTCACCAACTCCCTCTCGGAGATGATCGGCACCTTCATGCTGGTCTTCTCCGCGCTGTACACCGGCGTGAACTTCACCCCGGGCCTGGAGGGCTCCGCGCTGACCCTGAACCTCAACGACGTCCTCAAGCCCCTGGCCTACGGGTTCATGGTCGCGGTGCTGGTCGTCGGGCTGGGCGGGCAGACCGGGTACGCGCTGAACCCGGCGCGCGATCTCGGCCCGCGGATCATGCACGCGATCCTGCCCATCCACGGGAAGGGCTCCTCCCGCTGGTACTACGCCTGGGTGCCCGTGTTCGCCTGCCTGTCCGGCGGGTTCATGGGCGGGGCGTTCTTCTCCCTGTACTACCGCGGCCAGTTCACCCCGTGGCTGTGGATCTCGATGGCGTGTGCGGTGGCCGTGCTGCTGTTCGGGATGTGGGCCAACACCCACATGCCCCGCTCCGCCTCGGCCGAGGTGGTCCCGGAGGGCGAGACGACCGTGGCCACGGCGGCCGCTGGGGCGGCCACCTACATCCCCACCGGGGCGATCCCGCGGGTGGTGGTCCAGCAGGCCGGGGACGACGCCGGGGACGCCTCCCCCGAGGAGGGCTCGGATCCGGCCGATCGTCGTCGGGCGGTTACCGACCGGGAGGGTCTGCGCCCGGGTCCGGCCGGGGGCACGCGCGGGGTCCGCTCCGGGGATCCGCACCGGCCCGACGGGCGGGGTCCGCTGGACTGAGCGGCGGGGCCGAATCCGGTGTTCGACGTCGGGCGGGTGTGAAAGGATGGGCGCATGAATCCCACTCCTGTCCAGGACCTCCGCCATGCCCTGCGCGAGGCCGGGGCCCAGTCGGTGCGCGGCGAGCAGCTGCAGGTGGGTGACTGGATCCTGGCGGGCGGCTCGGTCGCGTGCATCCAGAAGATCACCCCGCGGGTCATCCAGACCGGCCCGGACACCTACCTCCCCTTCCACGACGACGAGGAGTACCTGCAGATCCCGGTCGGCTTCCTGCCGCCGCAGGCCACCGGCCGCACCCGGCGCCCCGCGGATCAGACCGGCTCCCCCTTCGACCTGCCCGCCCCCGCCGCACCGACGACGCCGGCCGGTGACGCCGATCGCGGGTCGGGCCCTTCTGCCGCAGAGCCGGGGCCGGACGCCGAGTCCCGCCGCTCGTCGGGATCCCCGCGCGAGGCCGCTCCGTCCTACCTGGACCCCTTCCGCGTCAGCTGACTGGCCCCTCCCCTTCCCCGCGGCCGCTCCCGCCGCGTTGGGGAGGGGTTTCGGCGTTTGGGAGCCTCGAGAACGCTCCCAAACACCGAAACCACTCCCACAGAATCGTCGATCACCCCGCCGAGGAACCGCACCTTGAGATCTTGCACCCCATCACGTCCCTGGCTCGCCCTGACCATCAGCGCCGCCCTGCTGCTCGGTGCGGGCGCGCCAGCAGCCGATGCGGCCCCGCCGAGCGGGCCGATCCCCTCGGCGCAGACCGCCCAGTCCGACACGTCGGGGCCCACACTGGCCCGCACCGCCGAAGGTACGGGCAAAGCCGAGCAGGCCAGCACTGAACCGGATACGGACCGGATCCTCGTGGACTTCGCCGATGGGGTGGATGATGCGACGAAGCAGCGCGTCATCGCCGAGACCGACGCCGAATCCCAGCCGCTGCGGGACGCCAAGGAGATCAAGGAGACCGCCACCGGACAGACCGTCGTCGCCTCGGCGGAGAAGCTGACCCCCACCGAGCAGAAGAGCGTGGTGCGAGACCTGCAGGCTGATCCCGCCGTCGTCTCCGCCGAACCGGACACCATCGTGCACCGCGCCACCGCCGCCTGGCAGGACAACCCGTCGGACTCCTACTTCTCCTCCCAGTGGAACCTCCGGGATATCGATGTCCCCGCGGCCTGGAAGCTGGCGACAGGGAAGAACGTGACCATCGGGATCACGGACACCGGCATCACCTCCCACCCGGAATTCAGCGGCAAGACGGGCACCGGCTACGACTTCGTCAGCGGAGACTACGACCGGGACGGCACCGGCGGGCGGGATGGGGACCCCACCGATCCCGGTGTCCTCAACAGCAGCGAGAACTGGCACGGCACCCACGTCGCCGGCATCGCTGCGGCCAAGACCAACAACGGCCTGGGGATCGCCGGGGTCGCCCCCGACGCCAGGATCTCCATGGCACGTTCTCTCGGGACCGGGGCCAGCGGCTACCAGTCGGACATCGCCGACTCCATCGTCTGGCTCTCCGGAGGCACCGTCCCCGGGGTGCCCCGGAACCCCAACCCGTCGGGCGTCATCAACGCCTCCATCTCCTGGCCCTCAGGCACCTGCCCGCAGATCATGAAGAACGCAATCGACTCCGCCCACGCGCGCAATGTGCCCGTGGTCGTCGCGGCCGGCAACACCGGGACCAACGCCGACTACGCCACCCCGTCCAACTGCCTCGGCGCGATCGTCGTCGGCGCGACGACCACGAACGACATCATCACCGGCTACTCGAACTGGGGTTCCATGCTGGACATCATGGCTCCCGGCGGGGCCGTGGGAGCAGGACAGGTCTTCTCCACCTGGAACAACGGGTGGTCTCAGCCCGGCGCCGCCTCCTACCGCTACATGAACGGGACCTCGATGGCCGCGCCCCACATCACCGGGGTGATCGCCCTGATGAAGGAGCGCAATCCGAGCCTGAGCGTCGAGCAGATCCGCAGCATCCTGTACTCCACGAGCACCTACAACGCCGGGTACCGCACGGTGGATGCCCGGGCGGCCGTCGCCGCCGTCACCCCGCAGTATCGCCTTGAGGGCAACATCAAGCGCTTCTACGACGCGAACGGAGGAGCCGCCCGCTTCGGGGCTCCGACCATGAACGAGCTCAGCGTCACCAACGGGGGCCGCACCCAGAACTACGCCAACGGGTATGGCATCTACTGGACGCAGCGCACCGGAGCGCACAGCCTCAGATGGGGCAGCGCCATCCCCAATGCCTTCGCCGCGGCGGGATGGGAGAACGGGTGGGGGTATCCCGACTCCGAGGAAGCAAGCGCCGGTGCCGGAGCGCGGTACCAGTCCTTCGACAAGTGGTTCGATGACGGGAAGAAGCCCATCGCCTTCTGGAAGTCCGGCACGGGGACCTTCACGGTGGAGCGCCGTTACAACATCGGGAAGTACTGGACCTCCCACGGCGCCCAGAGCGGCCTGGGAATGCCCGTCTCACAGGAGAAGCGGATCGGAGATACCGGGGCCTACCAGTTCTACCGATCCCTCGACGGCCAGTGGAAGTCCACCCTGGTCATGTGGACCCCGCAGCGCGGGGCGCACGCCATCAAGCAGTACGGCGCCATCGGGGCCTCCTGGGCCGCCGGCGGCCGTGAGACCGGGAAGTACGGCTGGCCCGTGAGCGACGAATACCGCAGCGGCAACACCATGCGGCAGGACTTCTCCAAGGGCTGGTCCCTGGAGTACGACCTGACCACTCACAACACCCGAGCCGTCAGAAGCTGATCCGGCCCCAGGCCGTTGCCCGGTGCCTCATATGGGAGCGGTTGCGGTGTCTGGGAGTGTTCTCAGCGCTCCCAGACACCGCAACCGCTCCCCAACCCGCGTCGCGGACGGGGTCAGGGGGTCACGACCCCGCCTGCGTGGCGTCGGTGAGGTCGTAGACCGTGGTGCCGTCCACCGTCGCCGAGGTGAAGTGGGCCTGCACCCACTCGTCGATCTGCTCGGCGGCATCCGATCCGCTGGAGGAGCCGCCCATCCCGGAGCTGATGGTCCCGGCGATGTAGTAGTGGATCTTCCCCTGGGCCACGAGCTTCTGGAACTCCTCCAGGGTGGGGGCGGGGTCCGTCCCGTTGTACCCGCCGACCGGCATCACGGACTCCCCCGAGGCCAGCTGGTACCCGGCGGCGTTGTTGGAGCCGACCACCGCCAGCATCCACTGGTAGCGGTCCGCGTCCTGGGAGAGGTAGCTGATCAGCTCGTCGCTGGGCTCGGAGGTGTTCAGCATCAGCCCGACGCCGCCCATCCCGCCGCCGGCACCGCCCGCGGCGCCCGGTTGGGTCGCGTCCTCCCCGGAGGAGGTTCCGGCCTGGCCCGCGCTCGACGATCCCGCTCCCGTCTGCCCGGATCCCGCCGCACCGGCGCTGCCGCCGCCATTGCCACCGGCTCCACCGGTTCCCCCGGCGCCGCTGCCGCCGCCGGATCCCCCGGGGCCGCCGCCCGTCGCGGCACCGCCACCGCCGCCACCGCCGCCGGGGGCGCCCATCCCGCCGCCACCGGGTCCGGCGGTGATGATGGACCCGGTGTGTCCGGTGTTCAGCGTGGCGGCCGTGTATGCGGTGGGTCCGGCCAGGGAGGCCAGCACCGCCCCGGCCACCGCCAGACCCAGCAGCTGCCGGTGCAGCTGCGCCCCGAAGGCCAGGGCCGCCCCGCTGATCAGGGCGAGGAACAGGATCATCCAGCGCAGCAGCGGCAGGTACCCGTCCCGGCCCAGCAGCACGAAGGCCCAGACCCCCGTGATCGCCGTGCAGAACCCCAGCACCGCGAACTGCCACGTGCCCCCGGCCAGGGCCTCCCGCCAGCTGCCGACCCGCTCGGGCGCCTCCCGCCGCGGGGCCTGCCCGACGTCGGCCCGGTGCAGCGGGGCCGTCTGCGGATCCACCGCGATCTCCTCCTCCGGGACACCCGTCACGCTCATCCCTGCCGAGGTGTCGGCGACGTCGCGGGCGAACCACCGCTCGGCCCGCGCGGCATCCCACACGATCGCGGCACCCGTGCCGATCATCGCGGCGATCGCCGGGGCCAGGGCCACCGAGTAGTAGGCGTGCTGGATGCCCTGCATGATCGAGAACACCACCCAGGTGGTGAGGAACCACGAGCCCCACACCACCAGCGTCGCGCGGCGTCGGTCGGTGCGGGCGGCCCGCCGGGTGATCCACAGGGCCGCCGCGGTGAGGATGATCGCGGCCGGCATCAGCCAGGAGATCTGCCCGCCGAAGGAGGAGTCGAACATCCGGAACATCGTGGGGCTGGCGGTAGCGCCCCCGCCGACCGACCCGGTCTCCTCCCCGGAGATCCGTCCCAGGCCGTTGTACCCGAAGGTCAGATCCCAGAAGCTGTTGGTCTGCGATCCGCCGATGTACGGCCGATCCGACGCCGGGGTGAGCATCACCAGCGCGACCCACCAGCCGGCCGCGACCACCAGGGCCGCGAGCGCCGCCGCGAGCCCTGCCAGCCGGCGTCGGAGCGTGCCCCGGGCCAGCACCAGGTACGCCAGGCCGAAGCCCGGGACCACCAGCAGACCCTGCAGCTGCTTGGTGAGGAACGCGAAGCCCAGGGCGGCACCGCACAGCACCATCCAGCGGATCCGCCCCGAGTCGATGGCCCGCACCGTCGCATAGGCCGCCAGGGACATCAGCAGCAGGAGCAGGGCCTCCGGGTTGTCATACCGGAACATCAGGGCCGCCACCGGGGTGGCCGCCAGCGCGTACCCGGCCAGCAACCCCGGACCGCGCCCGACGGCGCGCGCCACCGAGGCGTACACCAGCGCCACCGAGGCGACCCCCATCAGCACCTCGGGGACCATCAGGGACCAGGTGGACAGCCCGAACAGCTTCACCGATAGCGCCATCGGCCACAGGGAGGCCGGCGGCTTGTCCACGGTGATGGAGTTGCCGATGTCCGAGGAGCCGAACAGGAAGGCCTCCCAGTTATCCGCCCCCGCCTGGGCGGCCGCGGCGTAGAAGCCGTTGCCCCACCCGTTGGCGCCCAGGTTCCACAGGTAGGCGGCGGCCGTGACCGCCAGCAGCAGCCAGGCGGGCCAGGACCAGCGGACCCGCGCGGTGGTGGCGGTGGGAGGCTCGACGACGTCGTCGTGACGGCGGCAGCGGCGCGAGCGCGCGATCCGCGGGGATCGGGCGGGGCGCTTCGGGAGGGACTGGGTGGCCACGAGGGTCTCCTTGCACGGGGTTGCGGAAGCGGAATCTGCCTCCACGGTGGCGCCCGCGCGTGTGCGCCGCACCGGCCGCGCCTGTGGCCCTCCTGTGCACGGGGACCTCCGCCGCCCCCCTCCCCCCCCCCGCGGGGACTCCCGCCGCATTTGGGAGGGGTTTCGACGTGTGGGAGCGTCCTCGTGGCTCCCAAACACCGAAACCCCTCCCACACCGGGCGGGGCAGGCGGAGTAGGGGGCGAGGCGGGTCAGCCCTGGGCGCCGGTGGGGTCCCCCGCGGGGGTGGTGACCGCCAGGGCATCGCCGCCGGCCGGGGCGTTGTGGAATTCCACGAGCTCCCAGCCGCCCCGCGGGTCCCCCTCGGCGATCACGTACCCGGTGTTGGCCAGCGGGGTGTCCTCCATCTGCGCCACGTCCAGACCGCGGATCCGGGCGGAGGACCAGCAGCGGATCGCCGCGCCGTGGGAGAACACCGCTGCCGTGCCCTCGGGGCCGACGGCGTGCGCGGCGCGGGCCGCGGCGTCGTCGTACCGGGCGAAGAACTGCGCACCCGTGGGACCGCCGGGCATCGCCAGCTCCCTGTCCCCGCGGGCCCAGGCGAAGGCGGTGCCGATGTAGGTGCGCTGGTTCTGCGCGGTGTTGGTCCCCTCCAGGTCCCCGGCCTGCACCTCCCGAAAGCCGTCCAGCTCCACGGGCTCGACGCCGCGGGCGCGCACCAGCGGGGCCGCCGTGAGGTGGGTGCGCACCAGGGTGGAGACGAAGATCCCGTCCACCGCCTGCTGCGCGAGTGCCTCGGGGACGGCCTCGGCCTGCGCGACGCCCAGCTCGGTGAGACCGGGACCGGGGGCGTCGGTGTCCAGCAGGCCGTGGATGTTGGAGGGGGTCTGCCCGTGGCGGATGAGGATCAAGCGCATGGCTCCGATCCTTTCACGCCCCGCCCACCGGCCCCTCCGACGACCCCGGGTGATCTCCCCCGGCGACGTCGTGGCGATGCCCTGACGACGTCGTGGCGATTGGGGAGCCTTCCGGTGCTTCGGGAGCCCTGGCAGTGCTCCCGAAACACCGAAAGGCTCCCGAGACGGCGGCACCCCTGAAACAGGGCCCGGAAAACGGCACCCCCGAAGCGGGGCCCCGAGACGGGAAGGCCCGGGCCCCTACGCCAGCGGCTCCCCCTGCATCGGCCCCTCGGTGTTGGGCTTCCAGCCCAGCTCCGGGGCGATGTGCTCGGCGAAGTTCCGCAGGATGTGCACGTTCAGGTCCACCCCGATCTGCGAGGGGATCGTGAGCATCAGGGTGTCCGCGGCCTGCACGGCGGCGTCGTTCTTCAGCTGCGCGACCAGCTCATCCGGCGCGCCCGCGTAGGTGCGGCCGAAGGTGGCGCGGTACCCGTCGATGATGCCGATCTGGTCCCCGTCCGTGCCCCCGGCGCCGAACAGCATCCGGTCCCGCTGATCCACCACCGGGAACACCGACCGGGAGACGGACACCCGGGGGCTGCCCTCGTGTCCGGCCTCCTTCCAGGCGGCCCGGTAGCGCTGGATCTGCTCGGCCTGCAGGTCCCCGAAGGCGTCGCCGGTGGCCTCGGTGAGCAGGGTCGAGCTCATCAGGTTGACCCCCATGCGCCCGGCCTGCTCGGCGGTGTCCCGGGAGCCTGCGCCCCACCAGATGCGCCGATCCAGCCCCGGGGAATGCGGCTCCACCGCCAGCTTCCGACCGGGCCCGTACTGCTCCGGGTCCGCCGTGGCCAGGGCCTCCCCGCGCACCGCGCGCAGGAAGAGGTCGAACTTCGCCCGGGCCAGGTCCGCCCCGCGGGGATCCTTCGACCCCGTGTATCCGAAGGTCTCCCAGCCGCGCAGGGCCGGCTCGGGGGATCCCCGGGACACCCCCAGGGCCACCCGGCCGTCGGAGAGCAGGTCCAGGGCCGCGGCCTCCTCCGCCAGGTGCAGCGGGTTCTCGTACGACGAGCGGATGGAGCGGGTCGACATGCTGCGGGCGCTGGGCAAGCAGCTCGAGAACGAGGCGCTTCGTCATGAGGACGAGGCGCGCAGGATCACCGGCAGGGTCCGATGATGGAGATGACGGAATAGCCCCGGCCAGGGCCGGCCGGGGCTATCGGTGAAGAGGGAGAGGTCCATGCTCGGCAGGTGCGCTGGGCCGGTCGTGATCTTGGGTCAGGTGAGTTCGGTGATGAGGTCGCGGATGCGGGATCCGATCTCGTTATGGATGGGGTGCACCGCGTCGAGCTCAAGTCCTGCGGGGTTGTTCAACTGCCAGTCCTCGTAGCGTTTGCCGGGGAAGATCGGGCAGGTGTCGCCACATCTCGTCGTGCTCACTGCAGCCGAGGTCTGCGCGGTATCGGTGGCGAGCAGCGTGGCATGGTCGAAGGGTTGGATTGCGCACACGGCGAGGGCCTCGCCAGTGGCGAGGCCCTCGTGGCTGTTCCTATGACACAGCATCGAAGTTCCGTGGGAAGGATCAGCCTTCTGTCTTGGCGTCCTGGCAGCAGCTCATGTCTGCCTGCCGAGGTGCTTCAGTGTTGGTGTTCTGCTGCTTATCGTCTTCGTCGGCCGGGACGATCTCGACGTTGCAGCAGTCCGACTGCTCGTTCTTCGAGCGTCCGGTGAACAGGTCCTTCAGTCCCATGGTGGTTCCTTTCCTGTGGTGGGTTTACGGGGACAGTTGTCGGGATCAGGCTGTGATCGTGAGGATGTAGCCGCCGGCGATCGCGACGGCCAGGATGCTAACGACGAATGTCACGAGAAGCCGTGGCTTGAAGACCGCCGTGAGCATCGAGACCTCTGGCGGGGAGGCCCCGGCCCCGCCGATCATCAGGGCGAAGATCGGGCCGAGGGCCACACCGGCGGACTGGAGGGCCAGCCCGATCGGGAGCATGGTCTCCAAGCGGATGTAAAGTGGGATGCCGATGATCGCCGCGAGGGGCACCGCCCACCAGATGTTGGCTCCGGCGAAGGCGGTCAGCTGATCCTCGGGGACGAACTCGTAGATCGCGGCTCCGATCGCCACGCCGATGAGCATGGGCACAAGCAGGGGGCGCAGATCGGTCCAGGCTTGGCGGAGCGCTCCGGGCATCTCGTCGCGCATTCCTTTCCACGGCTCGGGCGTCTTCTCGCCCTGTACGCGCACGCGCTTGAGCGCCTTCTCCAGGCCCAGGCCGCGCCATACCCACGGGGCGAGCAGTGAGACGGCCAGGGTGAAGAGCGTGTAGACGATGGCGGTCGTCCACCCGAAGATGATTCCGATGCCGCCGACGATGATCGGGTTGAGCAGCGGTGAGGCGATGAGGTAGGTCATCGCTGTCTGGAAGGCGACCCCGGCGTTGAGCATTCCGACCAGCATCGGCAGTGTCGAGCAGGAGCAGAATGGAGTCACCGCCCCCAAAAGTAGTCCCTTGATGGGTCCGGGGACTTTCCCGCTGCTCATCCAGTCGCGCATCTTCTCCGGGCCGAATCGCCGGTTGATCAGCGCGACGACGGTCGAGACGACGAGGAAGAGGGCCAGCAGCTCGCCCAGCAGCAGTGCGAAGGTGCCGAGCGTGTCAGTCAGCATCGGTCACCACACTGCGTGCCGGGATCTCGGCCTCGGTGCAGCAGGCTCGCTGTCCGGCGGGAGTCAGGGTTGCAAGGTGGGCCAGCCATTGGACTGGGGCGGCCAACTGTTCGCAGCAGATCGAGATGAGGTTCGACCGGCCCTGCGGGGCCACTTCGATCAGTTCCGCTTTGAGCAGGGCGGAGACGTGGTGGCTGACCAGTGCCTGGCTGAGGCCGGTGGCCTCCTGCAGCTGCTTGTTCGTCTTGGCGCCATCGGCGAGGCACAGCACGATTGTCAGACGGTTCTCGTCGGCCAGAGCCGAGAGGGTGGGGGCCAGGTAGGCGGCGCGTTCTTTGGCCGAGAGGTCCGAGGCCACGGCCGGAATTTGTATCGGTGAAGACATACCCCCACACTTACAAGCGACTGCTTATGACACAAGCGACGGCTTATCTATTGTGGGGGTGACGCCGCGGGGAGATGGCTGGTGATGTCATGGACTGCGTCCTTGGCCGTCCTGCCCGTCCCGATCAGGGTGGCTGAGGCGAAGCCGGTCCAGTCCCCGTACCCGAGCAGGTGCAGGCGGGGCTCGTCGGCGGAGCGTGTGCCGATGGTCTTGGGCACGCCGTTCTCGCGCCTCAGGCCCAGGGAGGCGAGATGGTTCAGGGCGGGACGGAAACCCGTGCACCAGATGATCGCGTCGTAGGGATCCATGGTGCCGTCGCTCCAGGCCGCTCCCTCGGCGGTGAGCCGGTCGAACAGGGGGCGGGGACGCAGCACGCCGCGGTCGCGGGCAGCACGGACACTGGGGACCATGACGATGTCGCCCAGACCGGAGACGCCATCGGCATGTGTTCCCGCCTTCCGGGCGGCTTCTTCTCGGGTGGCGGTGTCGAAGAGCACGCGGCCATCGACATCATCGGGCATGAATCGGGGCGGGTGTCGGGTCGCCCAGGTCGTCTCCGCGATGGTGGAGACCTCGGCGACGATCTGCGCGGCGGAATTGCCGGCACCGACGACCAGCACCCGCTGGCCGCGGAATCGCTCCGGGACGGAGTAGTCGACCGTGTGTAGCTGCTCGCCCGCGAACTCGGCCATGCCCGGATAGGCGGGCATGAAGGGGGTTTCCCAGGTGCCGGTAGCACTGATGACAAACGCGGCGTGCCAGGTGCCCCGGTCGGTCTCAACGCTGAGCCCGCGGCTGTGGGCGCGGACGTCGCTGACCTGGACGGGCCGGTGCACCGGCAGCTCGTAGCGCTGTTCGTAGTCGTGCAGGTACTCGACGACGTGACCGGCGGTGGGGAACCTCTCGCCCCGCTGGCGCGGCATCGGCCAGCCCGGCAGCGGGCTGTACTCGGCCGGGGAGAACAGTCGCAGCGAGTCCCAGCCGTGACGCCAGGCCCCGCCTGCACGGTCCTGCCGGTCGAGGATCACGAAGTTCAGCCCCGCCCGGCGCAGATAGTAGCCGGCGGCCAGGCCCGCTTGGCCACCGCCGATCACAACGACGTCGGCATGCTCACTCATCGGTCTCCTGAGGACCGAGCAGTTCGGCGATGAGGATGCGGACGCGGGTCTCGATCTCGTTCCGGATAGTGCGCACGGCCTCGAGCCCAAGCCCTGCGGGGTCGTCGAGCTGCCAGTCCTCGTAGCGCTTGCCGGGGAGAAACGGGCAGGTATCGCCGCACCCCATCGTGATGACCACATGAGCGGTCTGCACCGCGTCGGGGGTCAGCAGCTTCGGACGCTCGGCCGTGATGTCGATGCCGACCTCGCGCATGGCCTCGACCACGGCCGGGTTGAGCTGGTGGGCGGGCTCCGACCCAGCGGAGCGGACCGCGATGCGGCCCGCGGCGTGGTGGGTTAGGAAGGCGGCGGCCATCTGGGAGCGCCCGGCGTTGTGGACGCAGACGAACAACACCGTCGGAGTGGTATCGGTGGTCATCGGGGGCTCGTTTCGTTCTGGTAGGGGTCGGTGCGGAACCAGCGGCGTGCAGCCCACAGGGAGACGTAGACGAGAGCGACGAGGACAGGCACCTCGATCAACGGGCCGACCACCCCGGCCAGCGCCTGCCCACTGGTTGCGCCGAAGGTGCCGATGGCGACGGCGATGGCGAGCTCGAAGTTGTTGCCCGCCGCGGTGAACGCCAGCGTGGTCGATCGGGCGTAGCCGAGGCCGATGCCCTTGCCGAGTAAGAGGCCCGCGGACCACATGAGCGCGAAGTAGACCAGCAGCGGCAACGCGATCCGGGCGACATCGAGGGGATTCTGCGTGATGGCTTCGCCTTGGAGGGCGAAGAGCAGCACGATCGTGAACAGCAGTCCGTAGAGCGCCCACGGCCCGACGCGCGGGATGAACTTCTCCTCGTACCAGGCGCGGCCCTTGCGTTTCTCACCGATCCAGCGGGTCGCGAACCCCGCGAACAGCGGTACGCCGAGGAAGACGAGCACGTTGAGGGCGATCTGCCCGACCGAGACGTGCAGACCCTGGGTGTCGAGGCCGAGCCAGCCGGGGAGAGTCGTGAGGTAGAACCAGCCGAGGAACGAGAACGCGATGACCTGGAAGATCGAGTTGATCGCCACCAGCACGGCGGTGGCTTCGCGGTCACCGCAGGCGAGGTCGTTCCAGATCACGACCATCGCGATGCAGCGGGCCAGGCCGACCATGATGAGGCCGGTGCGGTACTCGGGCAGATCGGGCAGGAACAGCCACGCGAGGGCGAACATGACCGCGGGGCCGACCAGCCAGTTCAGCACCAGCGACGAGACGAGGAGTTTCTTGTCTCCGGTGACGGCGGCGATCTTGTCGTAGCGGACTTTCGCCAGCACCGGATACATCATCACCAGCAGGCCCAGGCCGATCGGCACCGAGATGCCCGCAATCTCCATCTTCGTGAGCACGTCGGCCAGGGCGGGGATGAAGCGGCCGAGGAGGAGGCCGGCGATCATCGCCAGCCCGATCCAGACCGGCAGCCACTTATCCAGCGTCGACAACTGCCGCCTCGCCGCAGCCGCAGGCGCTGGGGTGTTCGTGCTCGTGGTGTTCGGGGGTGCGGGCATCGTGCTGCTCAGCCTCCTCGTCAGCTCGGGGTATGCGGTTAGTTCGTAGGCTTAGTGGCGCGGATGATCGCGGCGTGCATCCCGTCCGCGGCCTCGTGCGTGAACTCCACGCTCGCACCCGTGAACCCCGCCTTGGCGAGGCCGTCGAGGTACTCGGTCTTCGAGAGGGCTCCGGCGATACAGCCGACGTAGGAGCCGCGCTCGGCCCGCTCTTCGGGGGTGAGGCGGTCTTCGGCGACGACATCGGAGACCCCGATCCGCCCGCCGGGGGTGAGGACGCGGAACATTTCGGCGAGCACGGCGGGCTTGTGGGTGGAGAGGTTGATGACGCAGTTGGAGATCACCACATCCACCGCCCCGTCCGGCAACGGCACGTCCTCGATCGTGCCCTTGAGGAACTCGACGTTCTCCGCACCGGCTTCGGCCTTGTTCTTCTCGGCCAGGGCGAGCATCTCGTCGGTCATGTCCACCCCGTACGCGAACCCGGTCGGCCCGACCCGACGGGCGGACAGCAGCACGTCAATACCGCCGCCGGAACCGAGATCGAGCACGCGCTCACCCTCGTGGAGCTCGGCGACCGCCGTGGGGTTACCGCAGCCCAGGCTCGCCTCAACAGCATCGAGTGGGAGCCCGGCGGCGGTGGCGTCGTCGTAGAGACCCGCGCCGAAGCTACGCTCGGTAGGAGCGCAGCACGACTCGTCCGCCGCCTCATTCGATCCCTCTGTAGCAGGGGTGCTGGAACAACACGAGGAGGCAGGCGTCTCTTCGACCAGGAGGTCGGCGTTGCGGGTGCCGGTGCTGACCGCGGTCGCGGCCTGGGCGTAGCGGGCGCGGACCTGTTCGCGCAGCTCGGTGTTCTCGCTCATCATCTGCTCCTCGGGATCGTAAACCTCTACGCATTGATACTCTTCGATGCATCGACAGTTGTCAATGCGTGGCGTAGGATCGGGAGCATGACAACCTCACTGCCGCTGATCGCGACCGATGCCGGAGGGTGCTGCGCCCCGGTGACCGGCGGGGTGCTCGCGGTCGGGGATGCGCAGCAGTTGGCGCGGATGTTCAAGGCCCTGGGTGATCCGACCCGTGTGCGGCTGTTGTCGATGATCGCTGCGCAGTCCGGAGGGGAGGCGTGCGTGTGCGATCTGACCGAGCCTGTCGGCCTCTCCCAGCCCACGGTCTCGCATCACATGAAGCAGCTCGTCGACGCCGGCCTGGTCACGCGTGAGCAGCGCGGCAAGTGGGCCTACTACGCGGTCGTTCCCGAGATCCTGGGGATGCTCTCGGCCGCGCTCGACCCGCAGACACTGAGCACTAACACTCCCGCGTGCTCCTGCTGAGGAGATTCGGGGTTCAGCGGCGCAGGGCGGCGTAGCGGTGCCACGATGCTCCCGCGAGGGTTCCAGTTCGTCGGGCTCATGCTCAAGGCGGGGCTGCTGGTGCTGCCGGAGGACGACGGCCCCGATTTCCGCGAGACGAAGGGTGCGCTGCGCACGGCATGGCGGGAGTTCCAGGCGTTCCAGGCCCGCTCGCCCATCTGGCGGCTCGCGCTCATGGCCGTGCTGTACACGGTCGGCTTCATGGTCGTGCGGCTGCTGCTGACGCAGGCGATGGGGATCTTCCAGAACGTCTGGATCGCAGGCGGCATCTCGGCGCTCGTCGCCTCGGTGATCGTCGCCCCGACGCTCATCAGCAACCTCATCAAGGGGGTCGGCTCCAAGACGGGCGTGAAGGTCACGAAGGACAAGAGCGACCGCGATGTCGAGCATGTGCGCCGGGACGAGGGCGTGAAGCCGTCGCCGGCCGACGAGGCCGGGTTCATCCCTGAGGTCCCTGAGGACGACAGCGACTGGAGGCAGTCTGCGTGAGACCCGCACTCCGTTACCTCCCACACGGCAAGCGCCCCGGACGAGATGTCCGGGGCGCTTCTGTGTGTCGTGGGGGCTCAGGTGGTCGCGTAGGCACCGGAGCCGCTCAGGGCGGCGTAGAGGGTCGTGCGTGACACACCCAGCTCCCTGGCCACCCGAGCATGGGCGACGCCCGCCTCGACCCGCTCGCGGGCCTCAGTGATCTGCTCGGGGCTCAGGCGCACCGTCCTGGCATAGGTGCCCTTCTTCTTGGCGATGGCGATGCCCTCGGCCTGGCGCTCTCGGATGGTCGCCCTCTCGAGCTGTGCCATCGCAGCCAGCACGGTGAGCATGAACTCTCCCTGCGGCGTATCGGTGTTCAGCGCAGGATTGTCGATGAACTCGATCTGGACGTCCTTGGCGCGCAGTTGCTCGACGAGGGCGAGCAGGTCGGTGGTCGACCGGGCGAGGCGGTCGGGGCTCTTGACGAGCACGGTGTCGCCCTCGCGGACGTACTCGATCATCCGGGTCAGCTCGGGGCGCTCCCGACTGCTGCCGGAGATCTTCTCCGTGAAGATCTTGTCGGCCCGGCTGAGCACCTCGAGCTGCCGGTCGAGGTGCTGGTCGGCCGAGCTGACCCGCGCGTAGCCGACGAGCTTACCTGTGGTGTTCATATCGTTTAGACCCCCTGTGCAGATGTGTCCATCCTATCAAAATGCGACCCTGGTGAACAGCTCGTAGTCAGGGACTCGCCCCGTGTTCAACGGGTACACCTCGCTGGACAGGTGCTCAGCTGGTAGGTGACCACACTGTGGATGTGATGGCTTGGTGGCGGGTTTCTGTGATTGCTCAGTGGCGGTGCAGGCGCGGTCAGGTGTCGGCCGTGGTGCGGCGCAGCTCGCGGTAGATGGTGGTGCGGGAGACGCTGAACAGCTCGGCGAGCTCGGCTTGGGTGTGTTCGCCGGCCGTGTGCAACGTCAGCAGGTGCTTGCGCTGAGAGGGCGAGAGCTTGGGCTTCTTGCCTTTGAGTTTGCCCTTGACGCCTGTGGCCGAGTGTTCAGTTCGCGCTGTATAGTTCACTGCATGCTGACTATTGCTTCGCGTCTCGACGTGATGAACCGCCTGGGTCGTGCACTGGCCGACCCCACTCGATCCCGGATCATCTTGACCCTGCTCGACCATCCCGCTTACCCGGCGGAACTGGCCCGAGATCTGGACCTGACACGCCCGAACGTGTCCAACCACCTGGCATGCCTGCGCGATTGCGGGATCGTCGTCTCCGAGCCCGAGGGTCGTCGGACACGATATGAGATCGCCGATTCGCACCTGGCGCAGGCGCTGACGGCACTGGTCGATGCCACCCTGGCAGTGGACGAAGACGCCCCGTGCATCGATCCCGCCTGCTCGCTTCCCGGATGCGACGCAGCTGGGGAGGGCGCATGATCCTCACCTCGGTCTTGCAGGCGATGGGCCTGTTCGCAGCGACCAACATCGACGACATCATCGTGCTCTCCCTCTTCTTCGCGCGAGGGGCAGGCCAGCGCGGCACTACCGCCCGCATTCTGGCCGGCCAGTACCTCGGATTCGCCGGCATCCTCGGTGCCGCGGTCCTGGTGACCATCGGTGCCGGAGCATTCCTGCCCTCGGCAGCCATCCCGTACTTCGGTCTCATCCCTCTGGGCCTCGGCCTCTGGGCCGCATGGCAGGCCTGGCGCGGAGACGATGACGACGATGACGACGAGGCCAAGGTTGCCGGCAAGAAGGTCGGCGTGTGGACAGTCGCAGGCGTCACCCTTGCCAACGGCGGCGACAACATCGGCGTCTACACCCCTGTCTTCCTCAGTGTGGAACCTCTCGCAGTAGTCGCCTACTGCATCGTCTTCCTCGCGCTCGTCGCGGTCCTGGTGGCCCTGGCAAAGTTCGTCGCCACCCGCCCCCCGATCGCCGAAGTGCTCGAACGCTGGGAGCACATCCTCTTCCCCATCGTTCTCATCGGCCTCGGCATCGTGATCCTTGTCAGCGGCGGAGCCTTCGGACTCTGACGTAGCGGCAGCGATCCAAACGGCCCCGACCGGGCGCACCCCTCTCGGTCCAGACCGCGACACCTACCTGCAGCCAGTCCTGCGTGATCGCGGCAACAAGACCGCCACAGAGCGCTGCAAAAACCCCGCCACCAAGCGAACGAAGCCACAACCACACCTCCCGATGCCCGGTGATCCGACGAAGGAGGATCGACGGGCGCCCTGTTCTGCGTGCGGGACCTCAGCCGTCCTCGAGTCGACGCAAGATGTTCGCCAACAGAATCACGGCATCCGCGGTGATGCCGGTCGTGGTCCGGTCGGCCTTCGGTGAGTGCTTCATCTTGTGGGCGAGAGCCGATGCCTTCTTGGTCAGCCCCCGCAGCTCCTCATTGGACTTGCCGGGCAAACGGTGGTCGATGTACGCGCCGATGCGGATGTCGGTCTTGTCCACCGGAGGCTCTGAGAGTCCCGGTGGGCAGTGCACCTCAGGGTCGTAGACATGGGCGCTGAGCGCCTCGAGGACGCCGACGCAGCGGTTGCCCACGTCCTTGTAGTCGACAGGCGTGGAGGCTGACCTGAAGCGATGCCGCAGCTGTGAGATGTGATCGTCGACGTCAGTCCAGCCGAGATCGCCGTGCGGCGAGATGCCTTCGGTCAGTTCGCCCATGAACTGCTGTTCCTCTGCCTCCTCGAGCTGATCTTGGATCGGCCGGAACACCTTCTCGATGATGTCGCGCCGAGCTTGCCAATCCCCATAGGCACCTTCAGCGATCCAGTGACTGTGGAAGGACGAGAAGTCGCGCCACGGAGGGTCGAAGACGATGCCTCTTCGCTTGAGGAGCATGCGGAGCGCCCTGAGCGCGGCCCTCGCCTCGTCCTCGTCGGTCCGCAGGTGCGACTTCTCGGTGCCGTAGGACTCGTACTCTGCTCGGACGAGCCTGGTGAGCTCGAGCGCTGTCTCCGGTGGGTTCGGGTCGTGGGCGGTGCCCTGTGCGAGCTGGGTGATCAGGTCAGCGTTGAGAACCGGCTTCGATGAATCCCAGGGGTTGCCAGTCCCTGCTGGCTCCTGGAAGAAATCACTAATGCGCATGCTTCATTATCCCTTGACCCCTGCATTCACGGAGATCAAGAAAAAGACCCCCGAGGAGCGGATGCTCCCCGGGGGTCTCGTGATCGCGCTCAGCTCTCCTGCTTCTGCAGCAGCTTCGAGGTGACGTGGTTCTGGTGCGGGATGGTGATCGAGCCGTCGTCGTTGACCGTGCCGTAGACGTTGTAGCTCATCAGGCCGACGAAGGTCAGCTCGTCGCCGTTGCGGCTCCACGAGCAGTCCTCGTCGATCTCGGCCTGCGGGTTGGTCCGCTCCTGGTGGCCGCAGGTGCCGTCCTCGCCGAGGATCAGCATGTAGCGCCCCTCCTTGGCGTCGAGGTAGGTGCCCTCGAGGTTGTTGCCGCTGCAGCCGGCGAGCAGGGCGGTGGCGGCGATGGCGAGCGTGGTGGCGGTGATCAGGTGGCGTCGCATGGTGGGGCTCCTATGGGAGGCAGGGATCTGTCAGACATGCTATAGGCGCGTTTACGTGACAGTGCAGTAAACGCGCCTATAGATCAGAGGTTGCGGAAGACGATGACGCCGCCGTCCTCGGCGTCCTCGACCGTGTAGTCCATGAGCAGGTCACGTGCCCACTGGTCGTAGTCGATGTAGCGGCGGGCCTCATCGGAGACACCCTCAAGGAGGCCGCCCTCCTCAAGCATGTGGTCGGCGTACTCGCGTCATGAGCACCACTCGCCCTTGTACACGTCCTCGAACGCCTCGAGCGACGGGAAGTCGCCCTCACCCTCGGCGACATAGCTGCCGGACCGGACCCAGGCGAAGAGGGCTTCCTGCTGGTGCTCCGGCACCGAGGTGAGGACGCGACCCCACTGGGCCGCGGTCATGGGGTCCATCTCGCCGGTGACAGGGATGCCCTCGTGGTCCATCACCCAGAGTTCTTCGTGGTCGGTCGCGTGACCGTGCAGCTGGGCCGGCGTGACCTCGTCGCAGTCCTCGGCGTCGTACCACCTGCCGACGAGATCGGCTTCTGAATAACACGTGAGACAGCCAAGCCACGCGCGGGGCTCGGTGTGGCGGATGATGCGGGCGCTGGTCGTCATGGGGTCCTCCTCGTCCGTGAGCAGGCTGATCACCTACTCCTCGGGAGGTCTCCCGGCCACGCCTGGCGTGGCGTGTCAGCGGCTGCTGTGCCACTTCGACGACACGAGCGTCATGAAGCTAAGTGCTCGTAGCGCATGTTCGTTTTATGGCTCTCGTTTTCTCGGTCCGCGTCCCTCTACAGGTACCGGCAGACCTGGTCTGGGCTGCATGTGTCGGGGTCCGGGTGCGCCGCGTCGTGCCGGAGGTCGGCGATGGTGCCGTGCAGGGCGGTGAGCTGGGCGATCTGCTGCTCGATCTCGGCCAGGCGCGCGTCGAGGAGGTCTCGCACGTGCTCGCAGGGCGCGTGGCCGCTGTCGCGGATGTCGAGGATTTGGTGGATCTGGGCGAGGGTGAGGCCTGCGGCCTGGCCACGGTGAACGAAGTCGATCCGGGCGACGGCGTCGGGCGCGTAGTCGCGGTACCCGGATGGCGTCCGGTCGGCCGGGGGCAGCAGTCCCTGCTCTTCGTAGAACCGGAGCGTCTTCGAGGTGGTGCCCGCGCGTTCGGCGAGTTCTCCGATGCGCATTGCGGCCTCCGATCATTCGGCAGGGGCCACGCTTGGCCTTCCCCTGCACTGGAAGGTCCAGTATGGCTGAAACGGAACAGAAGTCCAAGCCTTGACGGGAGCAGCGATGCCTACGAAGTACGATCTCGCCATCATCGGATCGGGCGGCGGAGCGTTCGCCGCCGCGATTCGCGCGACCATGCTCGGGAAGTCGGTGGTGATGATCGAGCGTGGCACGCTCGGCGGCACCTGCGTGAACACGGGCTGCGTGCCGTCGAAGGCCCTCATCGCCGCCGCCGATGCACGGCACGTCGCCGCCGACGCCGCCGACCGGTTCCCGGGGATCGCGACGACGGCAGGCCCAGTGGACATGCCCGCGCTGATCGCCGGGAAGCAGGCGTTGGTCGAGACGATGCGGGGCGAGAAGTACGCCGACGTCGCCGATTCATACGGGTGGCACGTCCGGCGGGGAGACGCCGGGTTCGCAGGCACCCCGGACGCGCCGGTGTTGGAGGTCACCACCGCAGACGGAGCGGTCGAGACGATCGAGGCCGAGCACTACCTGGTCGCCACCGGTGCGCGGCCGTGGGCTCCGCCGATCGACGGCCTGGACGAGGCCGGGTACCTGACCTCGACCACGGCGATGGACCTGACCGAGGTCCCCGAGTCGATGCTGGTGCTCGGCGGCGGCTACGTCGCCCTGGAGCAGGCGCAGCTGTTCGCCCGCCTCGGCTCCCAGGTCACCGTGCTGGTGCGGTCCCGGCTCGCGTCGAAGGAGGAGCCGGAGGTGTCCCGGACACTGCAGGAGGTGTTCGCCGACGAGGGCATCCGGGTGGTCCGCCGCGCGGTGCCGACCCGGGTGTCCCGGGACGCGGCGACCGGGCAGGTCGTGGTTACCGCGGACGTGTCCGGCGGCTCGCAGGAGTTCCGCGCCGACCAGGTGCTCGTCGCCCTCGGACGCCGTCCCGTCACCGACGGCTTGAACCTCGATGCGGTCGGGGTGAAGACCGGGGACTCCGGCGAGGTGGTCGTCTCCGACCATCTGCAGTCGTCGAACCCGCGGATCTGGGCCGCGGGCGACGTGACCGGGCACCCGGAGTTCGTCTACGTCGCGGCCCACCACGGCACCCTCGTCGCCGAGAACGCGTTCGCCGACGCCGACCGGTCCGTCGACTACTCCCATCTGCCGCGGGTGACGTTCACCGGACCGGCGATCGGCGCGGTCGGGATGACCGAGAAGGAGGTCGTCGCCGCGGGGATCCGCTGCGACTGCCGCGTGCTGCCCCTGGAGTATGTGCCCCGGGCGGTGATCAACCGCGACACCCGCGGGTTCATCAAGATCGTCGTGAACGCCGATACGAGCGAGATCCTCGGCCTCACCGCCGTCGCCAAGGACGCCGGGGAACTCGCCGCCGCAGGCGTCCACGTGCTCGGCAAGACCATCGCCGAAGTCGCCGACGCCTGGGCCCCCTACCTGACCATGACCGAAGGCATCCGGATCGCCGCGAAGTCCTTCACCACCGACCCGTCACTGCTCTCGTGCTGCGCATGAACGGCAACGCATGCAATCGGGGAGATCTCATCCGGAAGAGGTGCAGACGATGAGCGCCGATCACGACCGCGACGAACGGCGCGCCGGTCCCATCGTCGCCGCAGGGACCGGGCTGCTCCTACTGGCATGCTGCGCGCTTCCGTTGCTGCTCTCCTGCGGCCTGCCGCTCATCGCGGCGGGCGGAGCACTCGCAGGCGTCGGAGGGCTCCTCGGCAATCCCTGGATCATCGGTGCCGGGATCGCCGTCGCGATGGCCGTCACGGCCGGTATGCTCGTCAGGCTACGGCGGCGGCACCGAGGCCGCAGGACTGGCTGCTGCGAAAATCCTTCGACTGCTGATCGGAACCGGTAGCTCGATCGGATCCAGCCATCACCGCCAACGGGGCCACCTCGGCATCCCGCGGCCCTTCCAGGTCTCCACGAGACCGGCGACCCAGCGGACGGATGCGAAGAGTCCGTAGCCAGCCCCGGCGAGGCCCATGGAGACCACGAGCCAGCGACCGATCCCGAGCCACACGCTCCCGTCCACGTCGAGGGCCCACTGAGCGCCCGTGATAAGCCCGGCGACGGCCATCCAAACACCCGCGACGATCACTGCGACCGGCAGCAGCGCGAGGCACATCGACGCGGCGACAGACCAAAGCTGACGGGCCTCCAGCTTCGCCGTTGTGGCGATGATCTTTTCGGCCCGCTCGTTCGCGGCGTCAATCTTGGCTGTTGCCACGGCCCCGGCGACGGCAGCGGCCCTCTCGATCGACTGCACAGCCTGATCCCGGGCCGTGCTGATCGCACTCGTCGCCTCGACGCTGGCTTGGGTGATCGACTCCCGCCAGGCCTTCTGCGCACCGTTCGCGGCCCGCTCGAACTTAGCCCGGCTCTCATCGAGATGCTTGGCGGCAGCCTCGGACTTAGAGGCTGAGCCCTTCAGACTCTCCCCGTTGAGGTTCACGCTCATACCCGCGAGAGTGGACGCGATTCCGGCGAGCAGTTCGCTGTTCTCGTTCGACTCCGGCGGCGGCGACGTTGAGGTCAGCTGATGCGAGATCGCGGAGAGCTGCTTCTCCTGCTCCTCGCTGTCCACCTTCACGAACCCCGCGAGCTTCTTCTGCTGCTCGGTCAGCGTGGCGATCCTCGTATTCTGCGCCTCGACGGCGACGAGGATCGAGGTCAACAGCTCCATCGTCTCCGGACTGCCGAGCGGTTGCGGCGACTGCACGGGCCCGTTCTGCTGCTTCAGCCTGTCGAGTGCTACGCTCATGTTCCTGCTCCTTCTGCTGCTGGTGGTAGTCGAAGAACGCCTGCGCGCCCTCCGGGGTGAAGTCCGCCGAGAGTGCGCTCGTGCGCTTGCGGCGCTCGGCACGCCCGGACTCGCCGCGGCGGTCCTCGATGTAGAGCGTCCAGGTCTCCTACCCGGCGCGTTTGCCCTTCTTGCTGACGGGGCTGTGCAGCCGCATCCGTGGCACCCGATCCCCGTCATCACCGAGCTGCTGGTTCTGCTCCTCGATCACCGAGACCAGACCGGCCTTGTCCACCGCGCGGGGATCGGCCAGCGCCGCACTCATCCGGTCGCCCATCTCGCGGTCGAGCGACCCCTCGGCGAAGTCTTCGCGGCGCAGCTCCCAGTCCTTCGGCGCGTGCTCCAGCCGCTTCACGACCGAGAGCCCGTGCTCGCGCATCAGCTCGTCGTTCGCCGACTGCACGCCCTTCTGATTCCCGGCCTTGCGGTCGTGGAACGTGCGATAGTCCGAGAGCGCCTTTCCCGTGCGGTTGTTGTGATTGAGAACCAAAATATGGTTGTGCGGCTTCTTTCCCCGCCCATCCACACGACTGACGACGAGGCAGTCGGAATCCGGGTGCATCTTCTTGGCGAGCTGGTAGCCCAGGTCGTTCACCCGCTGCACGTGTTCGGGGTTCTTCGGGTCGAACTCCTCGTCGCTGAACGACTGGCGGTAGTGCAGCGTCTCGACCTCGCGCGTCGTGTTCTGCGTGAGCGCCCGAGCGCGCGCCGAGAACGCGCCGGGGCCTCCCGGCACATCGCACGTGATCGCGACGCCCCGCTCGTCCTCCTTGCCCCGGATATAGCGCTCCGTGTCGGCGGCGCTGGCGCTCGGGCTGTAGTGCGTCGTGCTCATGACGCCGTCCGATCACCGAGCAGGGCGCGGACCTCGCGCAGCAGCTCGATCAGCTCGGGCACCTCCGACGACAGCGCCACCGCCTCACCGGCACGTGCTCGGTGGTCCAGGTCGTTGACGTTGATCGCCAGCGGGCGGATCTGCGCGGCCAGCTCGCGCGCGTCCGCCGACACCTGCGCGCGCGCCTCGACGCCGAGCAGGTGCGCGGCCACGGCGGCGTCCAGCTCCTCGCTCCGAGAGGCGTGGAGGGCATCGCGCACGACGGCCCGCACCCACGTGCTCGGAGCCAGCCCGAGCCGCTTCGCACGAGTGCGAAGCGCCGCGAGCGTGGCCTCTCCGAAGTCGGTATCGAGCTTCGCGCGGCCCCCACGACGACGCTTCGCGCCGCCGTGACTCTGCCGCACAGCCTCCGCATCAGCCCGACCCGTGTTCACCTGGGAGTCGGTCTGCTGCTCCACCTGTACGCCAGAGTGGCAAGCAGTAGGCATGTCGGACACATCGCTGACGCTCGTGTCCTCCATGTCTGCTTGCGAGGGGCCTCCGGCCCCCTCGACCCCCTGGAAGAGCGCGTCCAGTTCGGTGCTCATGCGGCACCTCCGATCAGTGCCAGCGGCACGTCCGGACTCCGCACGGCGAGCCCGCTCAGCAGCTCCGCGACCGCGCCGTCCGCGTCGTGGTCGGCCGAGGTCTCCGGACCGTAGGTCAGTTCCCGCGACCCGGCGTTCCGGTGGTACGCGTTCCCGTACATGCCGGGCGTGTGCGCGGCGGCCGGAACGCTGCACTGATGCCACTCGTAGGGCTCGATCCTTCCGATGTGCTGCACGAGGTAGCGGTTGATCTCGTCGGCACGGTAGACCTTCACGACCGAGGCCAGGCGGCGGATGAACTGGTCCAGCGCCTCGTCCACGTTGCCCTTCTGACGGGCGTAGTAGAAGAACTCGACGGGCTCGATCGTCGCCGTGATGACGATGAGACGCGGGGCCACCTCGCCCTTGTTCTTATAGCGCGCCTTCGCCGGGGAGGCGTTGTACGGATCGAGCAGCAGCAGCCAGTCGTTCGCGTCCATCGCCGAGGCGCGCAGATCGTCGAGCAGCAGCAATTCCTCCCCGCGCCAGTCATCGAGGGGGTTCCCCGTGGCGGCCCGGTAGACCTGCCACCGCTCGCCGTGGGCGTTCGCCGCGTTGATCGCCTCGGTGATGAAGTCCGTGGCGAACCGGGTCTTGCCGATACCGGCATCCCCGTGCACGAATACCACGTGCGTCGAGAACTCACCGGCGCGGAGCTTCGCCGCCGCCCGGTACGCGCGGCGTTGACCGTAGGCGGACAGGGCATCGTCGATCTCCCGCTGATGCCGCGAGTAGATGTCGAACAGTTCATCGGTAAGCATGATCTGATCGCGCGTGATCTCGCCCTGGAGCACGCGCTCGCGCATGTCCTCGAAGTTCTCGGCGACGACCTTCTTCTTCACGTGGGCGCGACCCTTGAGCCACGTCTCCCGGCGCTGGGCGTCGATGCCGAGGTAGTCCGGCCCGCGCACCGTGGCGACCTCCGAAGGCGCGTACTGGTGCTTGTCCGCGTACTTCACGTGCGTCAGGTACGAGAGCATGTTGTCGAAGGCGTACCGCCCGCGACCGGGCTTCTCGACGTACTGCGGTTCGACGCCGATGCCAAACGCGAGCCGATCCAGAGGCGCGCTCTTCGCGCGGCTGGCGAACTTGATCACCGCGTGCAGGTGATCCGGCTTCGGCTCGACCACGAGGGTCTTCTCGGTGTCGCTCCAGACCTCGCGCTCGTCCTTGTCGTGCACGATGCCGTAGGCCTCGACGACCTCACAGCCGATCGCCTCGAGCCGCTGCACCACGTAGGCGAGGATCGCCCCGGCTCCCTGCTGGAGCAGCGCGGCCCCGTTCGCGTCCTCGGCGGCCCAGGTCCAGTACGACGGATCGAGGTACTGCGTGAGCCCGATGCTCGTCGGGTTGTTCTCCTGCTTAGCCACGGCGACCACCGCCCAGGACGTCGGAAGGAGCGTGCGGCGCCTTAAATGACCCCCTATTGACCCCCAAATGATCCTGCGGGGTCACGCGGTGGAGCGAAGGCGAAACCGGCAGCTGACCAGGCATGTTGTTGCATGGCGCGGCAATCGACAAGCCCTTGCCGCGCCCGTAGGAACGGATGAGGCTTCCAGAACTCTTGGAGTGCGGAGCACGGATGAGGACGGGCATCACGACGACGGGCAGCCCGCCTCCGGCGGATGCCAGGCCAGGCCCATCGGTCGGGCTGGTCAGGTCAGCGGGAGCGGTGGCGCTGGTGCGTTCGGCGGCGTTCATCGGGCACCACCCTTGCGGTAACGCTTGATGACGGCCTGATGCGTGACGCCGAGGGCGTCGCCGATCTTGGCCCAGGTCACCCCGTCGGCGCGGGCATCGGCGACGGCCATCTCGACGGCCTCCTCCAGCACGGAGCGGAGCACGCCGAGGTCGTAGAGGTGCGCTTCGCTGTCGGCGAGGGTGGGGTCGCCCACACGCCAGCGGAAGCCGTTCACGTGGGCGAAGGCGGCGGAGTTGGCGCTCATCAGCGATCACCACCCATCACGGCGGCGACCGCGGCCCGCTGGCGCGGAGTCAGCGGCATGCGGGCCAGGCGCTCACCAGCTCGGCGACCGGCGGCGAGGGCGGCAGCGATGACGGGATCGAGCCCATCAGCCTGCGGATCGGGGGGCGAATCCTGGTCGAGCCCAGGGCAGTCCAGCGCAGATGCGCGGGGAGCGTCGATAACGACAGACATCGGAAGTCCTCAAACATGAGTGTGCTTCCGGTTCCCCGCCACGGTAATTGGGCTGTTTGACCGGCTACTCATCCGGGAGTAGTACCGCCAGCTTCAAAGTCTGGCCCCCGATGGGATCTTCTTGTCTGCAACCAGACTCCTACGAGTCGACTCACCAGTCCACTGACGAGTCGACTCGCGTGTCAGTCGCGACGCGGCTCTATACGAATGAGGTCGGGGTCGAACTTCACGTGACCGGGCGCGATGGGCTCGATGGTCACCGTCACCAGCTCGTCCACGAGCATCCGGCGGCGGTCCACGTCCAACGTCTTCCACTTCGCCTCGACCACCTCGCGGCGCTCCGCGGTGCCGACCGGCTCGTCCACGTCCGCGAGCAACTTCGCCGCCACCGACACCGAACGGTCGAGCAGCTCCGCGTCGATCTCATCGATGCGGGCCTTCACGTCGTTGATCGCCGCCGTGATCTCCAGGACCGGCTGATGGATGTCACGCAGCAGCGGGCTCAGCTCCTTCACCCGCTCGACCAGGGCGTTCCGCTCCGTCAGCAACTCCTCGTGATCTGGCCCATCGTCCTCCTGCGGCATCACGAGGTTGTGCACATCCACCGAGGACAAGCGGGTGAGCACCGCCTCGGTCACCATCGCATCGACGGGCTCGCGCTGGCGGGTGAGATGGAACTGCTCGCCGCAGCGGTACGTCGGCTGCTTGCGACTGTTCGTCCCGGAGACGAGCGTCGCGCCGCACTTCCCGCACAGCCCGATCGTGGACAGAAGGTACTTCGGCTGGTTACCCTGCCTCGCCGACCTTCGCACGTTGTCCTCCAGCTTCGCCACCGCGGCCCGCCACGTTTGCTCGCCAACGATGGGCGGGAACGCGTCGCCCTGCACCGGGTACAGCTCGCCCGACGCGTAGTGCTTGATGTAGCCAGCGTAGAGCGGGTTCGCCAGGAGGTAGCGCACGGCATCGACGGAGAACTCCGACCCGCGGGCGGTGAGATGACCGGCACCGTTCAGATCCTCGCGGATTCGCCGGATCGACAGCGACGGCTCGCCGAGGAACGCGGCGAAGGCCCGCCGGACGGCGTCGGCCTCCTCCGGGATCAGCTCGCCCTCTCGCGTCCACCCGAACGCCTTCCAGGCGCTCGTCGGGATGCCCTCGAAGCGTCGGCGCTCGTTCGACCTGATCTGACGCTCCGCCTTACGCCTGGCCTCGAACCGGGCCAGTGCCGCGAGCATCGTCGCTCGGAACTCACCGTCGGCCGTCGAGAGGTCGATCTCGCCGTCCACGGTGACGACCCGCAGCCCCAGGTCAATCAAGGTGTTGAGGTCCTTCGTGCTGCGCAGCAGCCGGTCCATGTCCACGGCGACCACCATCGAGAAGCAGCCCGCGCGGGCGTCGTCCAGCATCTCGGCCCAGCGGGTGCCAGCGCGGCGCTTCTTCGTCGCCGACACGGCGTTGTCCTCGTAGACCTCGACGACGTTCCAGTCCTTGGCCTCGGCCAGCGCCCTGATCTTCCTCAGCTGCGTATCGACCGTCCAGCGGTCGCCCTTGCGGTCCATGGAGGCGCGGACGTACGCGGCCACCTCGTTCGTCTTCCTCAGCGCTACCAGTTCGACCATGCAACCAAGCTTACGGAACGAGTGTCACAACCGCGACATGCTCTAGCGCATGTCGATGACGCCGGTGCCCACCTCGATGCGGGAGGTGCGCGCGGCGATCGCGGACAGCAGCGGCATGGGTGCGGCCGCCTGCGGGGCGAAGTGGTGAACCCGGAAGTACGCGCCGTTCACCCCCAGCTCCTCCGCGCCGACGGCGATCTCCACGGCGTCGTGCAGCATCTGCCGGGCATCCACCCCGTTGCCCGCGGGGCCGGTGCCGTAATGACCGAAGCTCAGGAATCCAAATGCTTTCATGTTCAAGCAAACCGCCCCGGGATGACGGTTATTCCCGCCGGCATTCCGGGGATCCGCTGCCCCGCCGGCGGTGCGGCGCAGAACATCCGCAGCGGCGGCCCGGTTGTGCCGGGGGAAGCACCCGAGCACACGGAGGAGAACCCATGAGCACCGGAAGCGCATCCCCAGCCGACGCCCCCCGGGAGCAGGGCCGCACCCTGCGCCTGATCTGGCCGCAGTGGCAGGGGGCCGGGCAGGAGATGGTGGGCCAGCTGCTGCCGGAAGCGCCCCTGGACCGGGCCCGCCGCGGCTACGCCCTGGGCGCCCGCTTCCTCGAGGCCATGCTGCCCGAGCACGACGGACCCACCGAGGTGGTCCCGGTCCCGCAGGAGGAGTCGGGATCCACCGGCGGCATCGAATCCCGGGAGCAGATCCTCGCCTCCCTCGACGCCGCCCAGGAGATCCTGTCCCGGCACGGGGACGCGCCGCGCATCCTCACCCTCGGCGGGGAGTGCTCGGTGAGCGTCGTCCCCTTCACCGAGCTGGCCCGCCGCCACGGGGAGGACCTCGCGGTGGTGTGGATCGACGCCCACCCGGACGTCGACACCCCGGAGACCGGCTACGACGGCTACCACGCGATGGCCGTCTCCGCGATCGTCGGGCAGGGAGACCCGGAGATCCTGGACAGGCTGCCGGCGGCGGTGGATCCCGCGCGGGTGGCCCTGGCCGGGCTGCACGACGGCGAGCAGGACGCCCTCGCCCACCTCGACGAGTGGGGTCTGAGCTCCTTCTCCCCGGCGGATCTGCGTGAGAGCACCCGCCCGCTGCTGGACTGGCTGGCCGGGACCGGGGCGGGCAAGGTCGCGGTGCACCTGGATGTGGACGTCGTGGACAGCGACGAGGCCGCGCTCGGTCTCGGCCTGGTGCCCGGCGGGCTGACCCGGGCGCAGGTGCGCCGCATCATCGCGGACCTGGACGAGGCCGCCGACGTCGTGGGGCTGAGCATCGCCGAGTTCATCCCCCGCTCCGTGCTGGCCATGGAGGCCCTGGTGGACGGGCTGCCGCTCACCGAGCGGTAGCGGCCTGCTCCTGCGGGTCCGGGGCGGGCAGTCGGTGCGCGACGCGCCCGCGCATGTCCCGGAACACCCGGACGCTGGCCCACACCACCGCGGTGAGCGGGACCGCCAGCAGCGCCCCGGCCACCCCGCCCTCGTGGGCCCCGATCGCCAGCACCGAGATGATGACCACCCCGTGCAGGCTCAGGGCCGAACCCATGACCTTGGGCTGCAGCACGTGGTGCTCCACCTGGTTCACGATGATCACCACGATCGTCAGAACCACCGCGGCCGCCGGGCCCGCCGCGACCAGGGCCACCAGGGCCGCGGCGAAGCCGGTGACCAGGGCCCCGACGATCGGGATGAACGCGCCGAGGAAGATCAGCGCGGCCAGCGGGAAGGCCAGGGGCACGTGCATCACGAGCATCGCCGTGAGATCCACGATCGCCGCGAAGGCCGCGATGATCACGGTCCCGCGGATGTAGCGGCCCAGCACGTGCACGCTGGCCCGCCCGGCCTCGTTGGCCCGCTCGGTCAGCCGCTGCGGCAGCCACCCCACCAGGAAGGCCCACATGCGGGGGCCGTCCAGGAGGAAGAAGAACAGCATCACCACCATCAGGAGGGATCCGGCCAGCAGCTCGGTCACCACCGAGACGCCCTCCACCGCGCTGGAGCCGGCGTCGCTGGTGCGCAGGTACTCCCCGGCCTTGAGCAGGTACTCGTTCAGGTGCGTCTCATCCAGGGGCACCCCCCAGCCGGTGAGGATCTCGGCGAGCCGGTTGGCTCCCTGCTGCGCCTGGGCGGAGAGGTCCGGCCATTCGTCGATCACCGTCATCACGATCCCGGAGATGATGCCGGCCAGCACCAGCAGGATCGCCAGCAGCGCGGTGACCGCCGCGCCCACCCGGGAGAAGCGGGCGCGGGTGCGCAGGGCCCGGATGATGGGGTTCATCGCGGCGGCGATGATCAGGGCGATCAGCAGCGGCAGGGTCACCAGCTTCAGCGTCGCCGCCACCCACACCCCCAGGCCGACGACGCCCGCGATCAGCAGGGTCTGCAGGCACCGGATCGCGGCCCGCCCGTAGGCGTCGCGCCACAGGCCCCGCACGGGGGCGGCCGGCGACGCGGCGGGGGTGGTCTCGGCCGGCTCGGCCGCGGGGGTCTCCATGACTCCACACCCTAGACCCGCACCCGTCCCGCCCGCCCGGGCGCGGGCAGCTGGGAGTCTCCTGGGGATCCGGTCACGCTCGGATCACGCGGCGGCACCCGAGCGCCCCGACGGCGAGGCTCGAAACCCGGTCCCGGCAGCGGTGCGCCCCGCCGTCGCCGGCCGCGACGGGGCGCCGCACCCGGGGTGACCGTCCCGTGACCTTCTCGGACCGCGGATCACGGCCCGGTGAAGCCCCGGCGCGGCGGGCCTACGGTGGGGGTGTCCCCCGGGAGGAGACCCCTTCCGCGGGCAGCGACACGCAAAGGAGCATTCGGATCATGACCCGCCATCCTCAGCACCGCATCGCCGCCGTCTCCGCCGCCGGAGCCGCCCTCGCCCTGGGCGCCGGCATCCTGGTGGCCGGTCCCGCGCAGGCCGAGGACGCCGCGTCGACGCCGACCGGCACCGCGACCTCCACGCAGCAGACCACGGCTCAGCAGGCCGCCGCCTCGCAGAGCCCCGAGTCCTTCGCGAACCTGGCCCTCGTGCGCTCGGCCACCGAGCCCACCGTGTACTGGCTGAAGGCCCCCGCCCCGAACGGGATCGGCGAGGTGCCCGCCCCCGACGGGACCTACAGCGTGGATCTGACCAGCGGGGATCAGCACGAGCACTTCGAGGTCACCTCCCACGAGGGTCGGCTGGATCTGAAGGACTCCCACATCCTGAAGACCGCCGCCTTCGACCCGCAGATCACCGTTCAGTGGGTGGGCTGAGGCCCGCCCCCTCCCCCGACGCCCGAGCCCGCGCGCGCACCCTTTCCCGGAGGCGCTGCGCGGGCTCTCGCGTGTCCGGATGAGGCGGCGTGAGGGGTGATCCTCAGGTGCCGCAGTAGGTGGTGAACCCGCGGGTCTGCGCCCCCGACGGTGCGCCCAGCCGGGTGTTGCCGGGCCGGTGCTCGAAGGGGTGGGAGACGGCGTCGAGGATCTCCAGCACCGGGCCGATCTCCCCCGCCTCCGCCGCGTCCAGGGCCTCCTGCAGCGCGTGGTTGCGCGGCACGACCCGCGGGGCGGAGCGCCGCATCAGCGCGGGATCCGGTCCCAGCTGATGCCAGCGGGCGAGCCACTGCCGGAAGCGCGGGTCCGCTACGAGGCCGGGGTCCGGGGAGGGGTCCGCTCCCGGCTCATCCCGCGTGCCCTCCGCGGCGCGTTCGGCCCGCGGCCGGGCGCCGCGGGAGCCATGCCCGTCGGCCCGCGCGGGATCCCCCGACTCGGCCACAGGGATCAGGGCGCGGAAGGTGTCCGTGTGGTCCGCGGCGTGCTGGGCCATCAGCCCCAGCAGGTCCTCCACCGCAGCGGCGGTCGAGGGCGCGGCGGCCTCCCCCTGCACCCGCAGCCCGATCCTGGCGGCGAAGAGCCGGAGCCGCTCGGCCTCGTAGACGGGCGGGAATCCCGCGAGCGCCTCCTGGGCGAGGTCCACGGCCCGGTCCGGCTCGGCGTCGAGCACCGGCAGCAGAGCTTCCGCGAAGCGGGCGAGATTCCACTGCGCGGCCGCGGCCTGGTTCCGGTATCGGTAGCGCCCGGTGCGGTCGATCGAGCTGAACACGGCGTCGGGGTCGTGGGCGTCCAGGAAAGCGCAGGGGCCGTAGTCGATGCCCTGCCCGGAGATCGCCATGTTGTCCGTATTCATCACCCCGTGGACGAAGCCCACCGCCTCCCACGCGGCCACCAGCCGCGCCTGGGCGAACACGACCCTCCGGTACAGCTCCAGCGGCGGGTTCGCGGCGTCGGCGGCCCCCGGGTGGTGGCGGGTGATGCACCAGTGCGCGAGCCGGCGCACCAGCTCCGGTCCCCCGGTGCTCAGCGCGTACTGGAAGGTGCCCACCCGCACGTGGCTGTCCGCGACGCGGGCGAGCACTGCTCCCGGCAGCTGGACGGTGCGCCGCGGGTCCATCCGGTCCGGGCGGGACACGAGGGCCCCGGTGGCGGCCACCCCCAGGGACCGGGTGGTGGGGATGCCGACGGAGTGGAGGAACTCCCCGACCACGTGCTCGCGCAGCATCGGGCCCAGGACCGCATTGCCGTCGGCGGCTCCCCGAGCGAAGGGGGTGCGTCCGGTGCCCTTCAGGTGCAGCTCCCGCAGGGACGCCGGATCCGGGGCTCGGCGGGCACCGGTCGCCGCGGCGGCGGGTGGCCGGGGCGGTTCGGCCCCGGCAGAGGCGCAGCCGCCGGCGGTCTTGGGCGGGGCGGCATCGACGTCGGGGAGGTCACCCAGCAGCAGGGCCCGACCGTCGCCCAGGCGCGGGGACCAGCCGCCGAACTGGTGCCCGGCGTAGGCCAGGGCGGCGGGCCGGGTGCCGGCGGGCAGGTCGGTGCCGGTGAGCAAGGCGGCACCGGTGCGGGTGCGCAGGCGCTGCGGGTCCAGGCCGAGCTGTGCCGCGAGCCCGTCGTTGACGAGGACGCTGCGCGGAGCCGGTGCAGACTGCGCGCGCCACGCGATGCCGAGCTCGGGGAGATCCTGGAGGAAGGAGGAGCGCATGCCCCCAGTCTCCCACCGGGATGCGGGGGCGGCAGGCCCCTCGGGGGATCAGGCGTCGTCGACGGCGGCGCGCAGCTGCCGGTACGCGTTCAGCGCCGCCGGCATCCCGGTGTACGGGGCGCAGTGCAGGATCGCGGCGGCCACGGTCTCCCGGGACAGGCCCGCCCGCAGGCACCCCTTCACGTGCGCGGCGACCTGCGGGGCCAGCCCCATCGCCACCAGGGCGCACAGGATCAGCAGCTCCCGCTCGGCCGTCTCCAGGCCCTCCCGGGACTCGAAGTCCCCGAAGGCGAACTCGGTGAGCAGCCGCGGCAGGGCCGCGCCCGCGGCGGTGCCGTCGTCGAACTCCTCGCGGATCTCATCCCCGTACAGCCGCTGCTGCAGGACCGTGCCGCGTTCGAAGCGCTCCTCCTCCGGCGTCGTGGTGCGCGGGTCGAGAGGCAGCTGGACGCCGGCGGCGCGGAATCCCTCGTTCATCGCGGCGATCGCGTTGAGGGTGCGGGGGGAAGCCGAGGAACGGGGCCAGCCCGTAGATCGCCTCGCGGATCTGCTCCGGGGTGGCGCCGACGTGCAGGGCGGCCCGCGTGTGGGCGGTGAGCTGGCCCGGGCACTGCATCGCGGCGAGGATCGTGACCGTGATGAGCTCGCGGGTGCGGTCCTCCAGCTCCCCCACGGAGAACACCTGCCCGAAGATCACCCGGCGCAGGATCGCCATGAACTCCGGGTCATCCCCGGCCTGCGGGTCCGGGGCCGCCCCGAAGAGCCGCTCGAAGACCTCATCGCCGCGTCGGGTCAGCTCCTCCGACATCGCCATCACCTCATCGTCCGGTTCGCTCCGCCCGGTCTCGGGCGGTCTGCACACCTCCCGTTCTACCCCGACGACGCCCCGCGCGGCAGTCCCCGCCCAGGGGAGGCACCGCGAGGGCCCCTCTCGGAGGCCCCCCGGCGAACGCCGTCGAGGGGCGCCGTCGGGGAACGGCGGCTCAGACGACCTGCGTGAGGACCACCCCGTAGAAGGCGAGGATCATCGCAATGATGGGGGCGAACGCCAGGAGATGCGCCCACCGGTTGGTCACCAGCACCGCCGCGTACTCCCGCAGGAACGCCGAGGGGACGTAGTACCCGGCCGTGCGCGAGCCCACCGCGCGCCCCCGCAGTCCGGCCTTCCGCAGGAGCATCGCGGCCCGGTACACGTGGTAGTCGCTCGTGGCGACCACCACGGGCCGGTCGGGGTCTTCCAGCAGCTCCCGGGAGAACAGGAGGTTCTCCAGGGTGGTGGTGGAGCGGGTCTCCGGGCGCAGGTGCTCCGCGGGCACGCCGCGGTCCGCGAGGTAGCGGCGCATCGCCTCCCCCTCGGGGATCACCTCATCCGGGCCCTGGCCGCCGCTGGGGATCATCACCGGGGCCCGCCCGCGCGCCGTCTCCCGGTGATACACCTCCAGGCCGCGATCCAGCCGCCCGGCCAGCAGCGGCGTCGGCTCCTCCCCCTTCAGCCCGGCGCCGAGCACGATGATCGCGTCCGGGGCGAAGCGCCTGGCGAGCTTCCGGTACCCGACGGCGGAGGTCAGGAACCCGAGGAAGAAGAACGCGACGTACGCGGTGGCCGCGAAGAGCACCGAGTAGATCGCGGCGAAGACCACCAGCACCGCGTCCTGACGCAGGGCCCCGGTCGCCGCGAGCACGACGGGCAGCGCGGGCAGCAGCACCATCCACGCCCCGGCGGCGAAGGAGAGCAGGGTGGCCGGGCGCCGCCCCTCATTGCGCATGATGGTGACCCCGTTGACCAGCAGGAACACCGTGAGCACCAGGTACCCCAGGCACAGACCCAGGAACACCAGCAGGGCGATGACGCCGCCGACGACGTCCACCCACGGCACCCGCGCCGACCCAGCCAGACGCAGGACGGCTCCGATCAGCAGCACGACGCCGATGGGCAGGATGATGCCGTAGCGCAGCCGGTGCCCGGCCCGGCGGAAGCCCACCAGGCAGTACACGACGACGCCGAGGGCGATGGCCAGGTGCAGGACGCCGTCGACGGCGGGGTCCTGCAGGATGTCGCGGATGCTCACGAGCCGGATGCTCCGTTTCTCATCGGGTCGCCGGGGATGGCCGGGCACGGGCCATTCTGCCCTGTCCGGACCCGAGGGCGCCGGCGCTTCTCCGGTGCCCCCGCATCCCGCAGGCATCCCCAGCGCCTGTCGCCTCTGGACGCACAACGGGAGATGCCGCGCAGTCCGGGAGATCTCCTCTCCCGTTCTGCGCGGCATCTCCCGCGGAGGAAGGGCCGAGCCAGCGGCGGCCCACACCGGCGCATCCGGTGCGGCCCAGCCCGGCGCGTCCGGGCGGTCAGTGCAGGATCGGCACCAACCCGGTGATCGGCGCGGTCGCCGTCGGCACCTCGAAGCGCACGGCGTGGCTGTCGATCGGGCTGCGCCGGTCCACCAGCACGTTGACGACCAGCAGGGCCAGACCGCCCATGGAGAAGGCGACCGCGACCCAGCCGGTGGAAGCCCAGCCGCCGCCCATGCCCATCACGGTGCCCGCGACCAGCGGACCCACGCCGTTGGCGAGGTTGAAGGCCACGTGGTTCATGGCCGCAGCCAGGGTCTGGGCGTCCCCGGCGGCCATCATCAGGCGGGTCTGCAGCGGCACCACCAGGCCGCCGCTGGCCCCGATCATCACCATGGCCACCCCGGTCAGCCACGCGTTGCCCACGCTCACCGCGTACAGCGCGGAGGACAGCCCGAGCACCGCCTGGAAGCCCAGGGCGGAGTACAGCAGCGTCTCGTGCTTGATGAATCCGGCGAGGAAGCTGCCCGTCGTGGACCCCACGCCGTAGAGCATGAGGATCAGGGACAGCGCCCAGCCCGGGCCGGCGCCGGTGGCCTGGAAGGCGGAGGTGAAGTAGGAGTAGATCGCGAAGATCCCGCCGAAGCCCACGGCGCCGGTGACCAGGGTCAGCAGCACCTTGGGGTTCTTCAGCGCGGTCATCTCCAGCTTGGCGCTGGTCATCCGGTTGCCCGCGGTGTTGGGGGCGGTGCGCCACAGGGCCACGAGGACCGCGGCGGCGATCGCGCTCATCAGCACGAAGCACAGCCGCCACCCGGCCACGTGCCCCAGCAGGGTGAAGGCCGGGACGCCCACGATCGTGGCGACGGTGATGCCCAGCTGCACGTTGGACACGGCCCGCGCCTGCTTGGTGGGCAGGGTCAGGCTGGAGGCGAAGAGCATGGCCACCCCGATGAACGCCCCGTGCGGGATGCCGGAGAGGAACCGGGCCAGCACGAGGGTGCCGATCGTCGGGGCCGAGGCCGCGAAGAGGTTGCCGAGGATCAGCGCGGCGAGGAGGGACAGCATGAGCGGCTTGCGCGGCCACTTGGCCCCGAAGACCGAGATGATCGGCGCGCCGATGACGACGCCGAGCGCGTACGCGGTGATGATGTGGCCGGCGGTGGACTCCTGGGTGCCCAGGTCCGCGGCGATGGACGGCAGCAGGCTCATCGAGGCGAACTCCCCCGCCCCGAACGCGAACGTCCCCATGGCCAGCCAGAATGTGACCAACCCGACTTTTGGTGATGCGTGACGCATGGTGAACAGTCGATTCTCCGACATGATCCCTCCCTTCAGCAGTGACTCGAGACAGCTCACCGTGCGGCGCTGCGCGGCGGGCAGGCGCCCGTCCGTCCCCGGCAGGCACGGGGGAACAACGGGAGACCTGCCGCCATTATTTCGCGATCGGGAAAGAAGATCTGTGAAATCCGTGTTACATCCGGATATGTGGCTCATGCCACTTATCAGCATGGTCTGGTGTGAGCGCTAACGGCGCGTGGGGGCGGCATCGTCAGTCGCGGCGGACACGCTCCGTCGGTGTCGGTAGGCGCAGATGCTGCCGATGCGCGCATGGCACACCCCGCCATCCCTCCCCCTCGAGCGCGGTGTTGGGAGCGGTTTCGACGTTCTGGAGCGTTCTCGTGGCTCCCGAACGCCGAAACCGCTCCCACACCGGGGGAAGGGGCCGAGGAGGGGGCGGTCGGCCACCGCGGAGGCCCTTCCTACGCCTCCGGGATGTCCATGCCGAAGGACTCCAGGGTGATCTCCTCCGGCTCGGGACCGCCGCGCACCCCGCCGTCGAGGGCGTCGATGCGGGCCATCTCCTCCTCGGACAGCTCGACGTCGAAGACGTCCAGGTTCTCCCGGATGCGGTGCTCGTGCACGGACTTGGGGATCACCTGCACCCCGTGCTGCAGGTGCCAGCGCAGCATGACCTGCGCAGGGGACTTGCCGTGCTCCTCGGCGATGCCGGTGATCACCGGATCCGTGAGGGTGGAGGTCTGCCTGCCGTCGATGCCTCGGTAGCTGGTGATGCCGCCGATGGGCGACCACGCCTGGGTGAGGATCCCGTGCTCGCGGTGGAAGGCCTGCAGGTCCGCCTGGCGGAAGTACGGGTGGGATTCGATCTGGTTCACGGCCGGCACGACGTCGGTCTCGGCCAGCAGGCGCTCCAGGTGCGGAACCATGATGTTGGAGACGCCGATCGCCCGGACCTTCCCCTCGGACAGGAGGGACTCCAGGGCGCGGTAGGCGTCCAGGGTCCGCTCGAACTCGGAGGGCAGGGCCTGGTGCAGGATCAGCAGGTCCAGCTGGTCCACCTCGAGCTTGCCGACGGCCTTCTCGAAGGCGTGGCGGGTCTGGTCGTAGCCGTAGTCGGAGATCCAGACCTTCGTCTCCAGGAACACCTCCTCGCGGGAGATCCCGGAGGCGCGCAGGCCCTGCCCCACCTGCTTCTCGTTGCCGTAGGCGGCCGCGGTGTCCACCAGGCGGTAGCCGGTCTCCAGGGCGGTGCGCACGGCGTCGGCGGTGTCCTCCGGGGAGGACTGGTACACGCCCAGCCCGATCACGGGCATCTCGACGCCGTTGTTCAGGGTGAAGGTGCTGTCTGCGGTGAGCTTCTCGGTCATGCCCCCACCCTGACCCCTGATCCCGAGTCTCAGCCAGGGACTGTCAGTACCTGTCTCGCGATCGCGCTTCCCCGGCCCGCTACCCTGACCCCATGCGCATCCGAACCGCCGAGCACCGCGATGTCCCCGCCATCACCGGGATCTACAACGATGCCGTGGAGAACACCACCGCCATCTGGAACGACGCGACGGTGGACGACGCCGACCGGCTGAGATGGCTCGCCCGGCACCGGGAGGCCGGCCAGCCGGTGCTGGTCGCGGTGGATGAGGACGACGCCGTCCTCGGCTACGCGACCTACGGGCCGTGGCGGGATTTCGACGGGTACGCGCGCACGGTGGAGCACTCGGTGTACGTGCACCGGGACGCCCGGGGCGGCGGCATCGGCCGGGCGCTGATGGAAGAGCTGATCGACGCGGCCCGCGCGCGGGGCATGCACGTGATGGTCGCCGGGATCGACGCCGGGAACACCGGATCCATCCGCCTGCACGAGCGGCTCGGCTTCACCCGGGTGGGGCTGCTGCCACAAGTGGGGCGCAAATTCGACCGGTGGCTGGACCTGGCGTTCCTGCAGCTGACCCTGGACTGAGGGGCGGGTGCGGCTGCGGCTGCGGCTGTGGACGGTTTGGGAGCGGTTTCGACGTTTGGGAGCGCAGAGAACACTCCCGAACGTCGAAACCCCTCCCAAACCTGCTGAGTGGGGCCGGCACAGCCGGGCCGAGGATGCGAGAAGATGAGGGGATGAGCACCGCCGCGCCGAAGCCCCTGCCCGTCCCTCCCTTGGAGCACACGGTGGAGGCGGTGGTGCGGGCGGTGGGCGCCGTCGTCGACGCCCCAACCCTGCGCGCGACCGAGGCGGCGGCCCGGGCCTTCCTCGCGGGCCCCGGTCCCGCCCTGCAGGAGCGGCTGCGGCAGCGAGCGACCCGGGAAGCATCGGCCGGTCGCAGCTGGCTGTCCGCGTGGTGGCTGCGCGACTACCTCGCGGTGCGCGAGCCGCTGCCGCTGAGCACCAACGTGGCCTTCCAGATCAACCCGAGCTTCCTGGATTCGACGTGCGGGGAGCCGACGGACGCGGACGCGGAGGATATGGGGTCGGGAGATGCCGATCCGGGGCGGACGGACGGGGCTCCCGACGCCGGGCGGGCGGCGCGGTTCATCCACCGGGCCGCGGCCGTGCACCTGACCCAGGCTCGCGGGCAGACCCCCCAGGAGACGGATCCCCGCGGCAACCCCGTGGATATGACCCAGTGGGAATGTCTTGCTGGCGGGCTGCGGCATCCGCGACCGGGGGTTGATGAGATCCTGGCGCCGCGCGCGGCGGCCGCGCACCGGGAGATCGGGGTGTTCCGGGCGGGGCGGCTGTTCGCGGTGCCCGTCGCGGACGACGACGGCGCGCCCCTGCCGGTCTCCACCCTCGCCGAGTCGCTGCGGGCGGTGCTGCGGGAGGCGGGGCGGCCCGACCAGAACCAGGAGAGTCCGGGCAGCCGGCCCTCCCTCGTCGGGCCCGAGGCGCTGCCGTTCGCGGCGGCGTCGTCCCTGGGCAGCAGTGAGCTGGCCCCGCCGCTGGAAGATGCCCTGCAGGATCCGCGCAACGCCGCGACGTATGCGCGTCTCCGGGATCTGCTGTTCACCGTGTTCCTCACGGACGAGGTGCTGGAGGAGGCGGAGCACCTGCGGCGCCTGGCCTTCGAGCCCTCCCGGGTGTGGCCATACCGCACGATCAGCTACGAGATCGGCCTGCGCGATGACTGGCTGTGCCTGCACGCCGAGCACTCCACCGTGGACGGGGCCACCCTGGTCGCCGCGATCCGCCGGATGCAGGAGGTCACGGAGGACGCGGGCGGGTCCTCCCGGGTGGTCTCCGGCTCGGCCCCGGCCGAGGCCGGGCGGTGCGTCGAGCGGGCCGCGGCTGGGGAGAACCGGCCGGAGGAGACCGCGACCCGGGACTCGATCCAGGGGCCGGCGGAGCTGGTGTGGCACTGGCCCGACGCCGCCTGCGCGACGATCCGGGACGGCTTCGCCCGCGGGCGCGAACGGGCGCGGGAGCTGAAGACAGCCATCGTTCGCGTCCCGCGACCGCCGGCGGAGGGACTGCCGCTGAAGCTCAGCGTCGATGCGGTCTCCCAGTTGATCCTCACCGTTGCCCAGCAGCTGGCCTACGGCCGCACGCGCGCCGTATATGAAGCCGTGGACATGCGAGAGTATCGGGCCGGGCGCACCGAGTGCCTGCGGCCGGTGACGCCGGAGGCCGTGGCCTTCGCCCGCGCTCTGATCAGTGAAGATGCCACACTCGACATGTTCTCCGAGGCGCTGGAAGCTCATCGCTCCTGGGTCAAGGCCTGCAAGCGCGGGGAGGGCGTGGACCGGCACCTGCTGGGGCTGCGGCGCATCGCCGCGGAGGGCCGTGACGTCGACGCCCCGGCGCGGGCGTTCCTGGAGGACCCGGGGGTGGCCGCGGCGACGACCGACTTCCTGTCCACCACCTCGATCGGCGGGGCGCAGCAGATCGTGCGCTACGCCTTCGCGCCCACCGTCCCGGAGGGCTTCGGCATCAGCTACACCCCGCACCCGGAGGCCATCGAGTACTGCCTGACCTGGCACCGGGACACCGCCGACGCCCCGGAGGAGTTCCTGGCCGCCCTGCCGCGCGCGGCGACGCTGCTGGGGGAGTTCGTGCGCGGGCTCGGGCAGTGACCCGCCGGGCCTGAGCTTGCGACCCGCCCGGTTCACCCGATCCCGGACACCAGCACCCCGATGCCGAGCAGTGCGCCTCCGAGGATCCAGCGCGCGGTGGCGCCCCGGGAACTCCGCGCTGAGGCGTCACCCAGCTGCCCGGCGACCAGCTGCCACAGGAGCACCGCGATGCCGCAGGCGAAGCCCAGCCACGCCAGGGCCAGCGCCGTGGAGGACCCGAAGATCCCCAGTCCCAACCACGCCATGGGCACCGCGCCCAGCAGCCAGTGGCCACCGAAGATCACGGCGATCGGCAGGAGCACACCGATCAGCCAGGCGGGACGAGCCGGAACACCCGCGCGCCACCAGGAGCGAGCCGCGACCAGCTGCATCCCCACCCCGAGCAGGAAGGTCACCGAGTACAGGAGGTCGAAGGGCACCGCCATCTGCACGACCCACACCGCCAGCACGATCAGCGCCAGCAGCATCAGCGCCCCCGGCCCCCAGATCCCGGCCCCGACCCGTCCGGAACCCCCGCCGCCCGGCGTCGACGGCGACGACGCGGCGGACAGCGCCAGACCCACCCACAGCACGCTCCCGGCCCAGGCCAGGCAGGCGATCCCCAGGCCCGCCGTGACCGCCCGACGACGCGCGACTCCGGCCTCCGAGCACGCCGCATCGTGGATGCCGCAGCTTTCCGGACCGACCATGGGCAGCATTCCCGCAAGCACCGCGACCGTGAGCACCATGAGGCCGCAGGTCAGGAACGGAAGGCGGCGGCGGGCGGTGTCGCTCATGGGCCCATTGCACCACAGGCCATCACCCCTGGGAACCAGATTCGGGACGGGTTCGCCGCTTCGGGACGGGATATTCCGGTCCCGAAGCGACGAATCCGTCCCGAATCGATCGGAGAGATGGGAGAACAGGGCTGAGAGCTCAGGCCCGGGCGGCCCCGCCCTTGCGCAGGGTGATCTGCCAGCTCGCCGAGCCCGTCTCGCGGAAGTCCTCCACGGCGTGCCCGTCCTTGGCGGCCCACTGGGGGATGGCGTCGGTGGCCTGGGTGCAGTCGAAGTCGATGACCAGCCTGTCACCGGCGGACAGTTCACCCATGACCCGCTGGGCCTGCAGCAGCGGGAAGGGGCAGACCGCGCCGAGGGAGTCCAGGGCGTAGCGGCCGTCACCGAGGTCGCGCACCTGCTCCTTCTCCTCGAGCCGCTGCAGCACCCCGACGCCGCCCGGGGCCATCGCGATCCCCGCGAACGCGGTCGACGCGGCGGCGGGAGCGCCGACGGAGGGCCCGGCGGGGGCAGCGGGGACGGACCCCGCCGACGTCGCCTCCCGGTCCTCCTCCGGCAGGGCCTGATCCAGGCTCTGCGCGGTGGTGTAGGTGCCCTCAGCCTCAGACCCGGCGCCGGCCCCGGAGGCGGCGGGCCGGTCGCGCACCGGGGCCAGCCACAGCTTGGCGCCCAGGCCGACGCCCAGGGCGATGAAGACCAGCGCGACCCAACCCTGCACGGTGAACAGGCCGGTCTGCACCATGCCATTACCGACGGTGCAGCCGCCGGCCAGGGAGGCGCCCACGCCCATCAGCACGCCGCCGGCCGCCGCGCGGACGGTGGTCTGGGCGTCGGGCACCCGCACCCGGAACTCCCCAGTGGCCTTGGCCGCGAGGAACGAACCCGCGAGCAGGCCGAGCACCAACAGCACGCCCCAGTCCAGCTTCTGCGGCTCCCCGGTGATGAGGAACCCCATGAGGTTGGACGACGGCGTGGTGATGCCGAGACCGTCGTTGCGTCCCGTCGCGGCGGACAGCGGCCAGGCGATGACGCCGAGCAGCCCCACCAGGATCCCGGCGCTCCACAGTCCCAGCGGGCGCTGCCACGTCGGGCGCCCGTCCAGGCGCGCGGGACGGGGCCGGGCGGCGTCGGCCCGGCGGTAGCGGGCCACCGCGAGCGCCGTGATCACGGCCAGACCGACGGCGAAGACCCAGGCGGGCAGGCCGAGGGCCTCCGGGATGGTGGTCAGCCCCGTGGTCCCGGACTTCATCCAGGTGGTGAAGCCGCTCAGCGGACCGGACTTCATCACGGCCGCGGAGGTGGCGTACAGGGCCAGCGCGACCCAGGAGCCCACCAGCCCCTCCCCGGAGCGGTACCAGGTGCCGGAGGCGCAGCCGCCGGCCAGGACGATGCCGAGGCCGAAGACGAGTCCGCCGATCACCACGGCCGCCGGGGCGAAGGCCGGGTACTCGGGGGTGATCGCCCCGGTGGCGGTGAGGAGTGCCAGGCCCAGCCCGTGCACGGAGATCACCACGAGCAGGGCGGTGAACCCGCGCCACGAGCGCTGCAGGAAGATGTCCCGGAGCATCCCGGTGACGCAGAAGCGGCCGCGCTGCATGATGATGCCGAGGAGGATGCCGATGCCGAGTCCGGTGAGGATCATGGGTGCCCCGTTTCCGTCGCGAGTGGGTGGCCCGCCGATCGCGGGCCTGGCCCGAAGCTACGCGGGCGGTCGCGGCGTCGTCGAGGGTCGCGTCATCCGGGGACACGACGACGCCGGCGGTCATCTCCCGCAACGCAGCGGTGGGCAGCCCCGCCCGACAGGAGATTCGGGACGGGTTCGTCGCTTCGGGACGGGATATTCCGGTCCCGAAGCGACGAACCCGTCCCGAGACGAGGTGATGGGCGACGGGCGGGGGCGCTCACGACCGGAAGTAGTCCTGCGCCGTCGCGAAGCCGCCGGCCCGCTCGAAGTCCTCGCGCACCGCGGCGGCCAGGGCGTCGTCGTGCAGGAAGTCCAGGGCGGCGCAGGCCAGGCCGAATGCCCCGTCCATCCCGGCCCGCTCGGCGTCGGGGGTGCCCGCGGCGACGGCGAACTCCCGGGTGTGCAGCCCCACCCCGTCGGCCGAGACCCGGATCAGCGGGTGGAGGCCCGGCACCCGGTGGCTGACGTTGCCGAAGTCCGTGGAGGCCGCCAGCACCTCGGAGACCGTCCCGCCCGGGTACGGGTCCCGCCCCCGACGCCGCTGGGCCAGCACCCACCGATCCGTGAGCGGCCCGTTGGAGCGCACCGGCAGGGTCGCCGGCGCCTCATCCCACCGCACCTGCGCCTCGACGCCGGCCATCATCGCGGCCCCGCGCAGCACCTGCTCCACCCGCGCGGACAGCTCCGCCAGGGTCTCCGGGTCCTGGGAGCGCACATACAGCAGCATCTGCGCGGACTCCGTGATGATGTTCGGCTGGCTGCCGCCCTCGGTGATCACCGCGTGGATGCGGTCGGTGGGCGGGGTCTGCTGACGCAGCAGCCCGATCCCCTGGTAGGCCAGGCTCGCCGCATCCAGCGCGTTGCGGCCCAGGAACGGGTGGGAGGAGGCGTGGGCGGCCCGCCCGGTGAAGCGCACCCGGCAGTCCCGGCGCCCCAGCCACGCCTGGTCCGCGGTGTCCGTGAAGTAGGAGTGGACCATCACGGCGGCGTCGAGATCGTCGAAGGCGCCGTCCCGGGCCATGAGCTCCTTGCCCGCCTGCCCCTCCTCCGCGGGGGTGCCGAGGAAGACGACCCGCCCGCGGAAGGCGCGGGGCTCGGCGCGCAGCAGGTCCGCGAGCGCGGTGAACGCCCCCAGCCCGGCCACGGCGATGACGTTGTGCCCGCACCCGTGCCCGATCTCCGGCAGCGCGTCGTACTCCGCGAGGATGCCGACGGTGCGGTCCCGCGTCGGGTCGAAGTCCTGCGAGCGCACCTCGGCGCGCACGGCGGTGTCCAGCCCGTGGGAGGGACGCTGCGCCGCGATCCCGTGGGATGCCAGGTGGCCCACGACGACGTCGGCGGCGTGGTGCTCCCGGAAGGCGGTCTCCGGGTGCTCGTGCAGGTCGTGCAGGATGGCGGTCAGCTCGCCCTCCTGGGCATCGACGGCGCGCTCCAGGGCGTCGACGACGGCCGCGGGGGCGCCGTCGTGCGGGGCGAGGTGGTGCTGGGCGGTCTCCCGACGCCGTGCGGTGCGTCGCTCGAGGATCTCCAGGTACGGATGTGATGCGTCTCCCATGGGAAAACGCTATCAGTCCGCTGTGCGCCCTCCTCTCCCCTCCCGGCGCAAAACGGGACATGCTTCCCACATCGGGACGTGTAGCGCCCGGATATGGGAAGCATGTCCCGTTTTGCGGAGGGGAGAGGGAGAGGGGGAGAAGGCTAGGGGCGGAGCATGACCTTCACGGCCTCCCGCTGATCCATCAGCCGATACGCCTCGGCGGCCTCCTCCAGCGGCAGGACGCGGTCGAAGACCTTCCCCGGGTCGATCTCCCGGTCCCAGATCCGCCGGATCAGGTCCGGCAGGAACCGACGCACGGGGGCGGGCCCGCCGTGCAGGTGGATCAGGCCGAAGAACAGCTCATCCCCCGGCAGCTGGACGTCGTGGGAGACCCCCACGTACCCCACGTGCCCACCGGGGCGGGTGCTGCGGATGGCCTGCATCATCGAGCCCTGGTTGCCCACGGCCTCGATCACGCTGTGCGCGCCGAGCCCGTCGGTCAGCTCCTTGATCCGCGCCACGCCGTCGTCCCCGCGTTCGGCGACGACGTCCGTGGCCCCGAACCGGCGGGCCAGGGCCTGCCGGTCTTCGTGCCGGGACATGGCGATGATCCGCTCGGCCCCGAGCTGACGGGCCGCGAGCACGCCCATCAGGCCGACGGCGCCGTCGCCGACCACGGCCACCGTCTTCCCCGGCCCGGCCTGGGCGGCGTCGGCGGCGAACCACCCGGTGCCCAGCACGTCGGAGGCCGCCAGCAGGGACGGGATGAGGTCCTCGTCGGGCTCCCCGGGCAGACGCACGAGGGTGCCGTCGGCCCACGGGATGCGGGCCCTCTCCGCCTGGGTGCCGATCTCCCCGTGCACGAACACGGCGTGCACGCACCGGGACTGGTACCCGGCCCGGCAGATCTCGCAGGTGTTGTCCGAGATGACGAAGGAGCCGACCACCCAGTCCCCCGGGGTCAGGGTGCTCACCTCATCGCCGACCTGCTCCACGACGCCCACGTACTCGTGGCCCATGGGCAGGTCCTCACCGGGGTCGTCCCCGCGGTAGGGCCACAGGTCCGAACCGCACACACAGGCGGCTTCGATCCGGATGACGGCGTCCTTGGGGTCCTCGATCCTCGGGTCCGGGCGCTGCTGCACCCGGACGTCTCCGGCGCCGTGCAGGACGACTCCTCGCATGATGGCTCTCCTTCAGCTGTGGATGATCGCGGCCGTAAGCCGCACTTCTGTGGTGCCCCGTCTGGGGTCAGGGGCGGCGGACGTAGTCCTCGTCGCTGACGTGCTCCAGCCCGGTGGTGGTGGTCGACGGGTCCTCGGCGTTCTCCAGCATCGCCAGGTGCTCCATGAAGTGCTCCGGGTCGGCCCCGTGCCAGTGCTCCTCCCCGGCGGGGCAGTACACGGTCTGCCCGGGCAGGGCGCGCAGCACCTCGCCGTCGCGGGTGCCGAACAGGGCGACGCCATCGGTGACGTGCAGGGTCTGCCCGTGGGCGTGGGAGTGCCAGGCGGTGCGCGCGCCGGGGGCGAAGCGCACCTTCGCGACGACCATCCGCTGGCCCTCCTCCTGGGGGACGGCGATGGGGTCCACCCACACGTCCCCCGTGAAGTTCTCCGGCGGGTTCTTGGTCGTCGCCCCGTGCTCGATGACGCGGTGTGCCATGGTCATGCCTTCCTCTGGTTCTCGATGGTCTGGTTCCCGTTGGTCTGATTCCCGGCGACCTGCCCGGTGCCCTGATGCTTCGCCGCACCCCGCCGCTCGGCGGCCTGCTGCGCGGCGTCGGCCGCCGCGTCGGTCGCGGCGAGCGAGGCCAGCAGCCGCAGCTTCTGATCCGCCTCCGAGCCGGCCGGGGCGGAGTAGACGTAGAGCACCTGCCCCGGGTCCGCGGTCACGGCCAGCTCCTCGTAGGCCAGCTCCAGCCGCCCGACCTCGGGGTGGTCGAAGCGCTTGAGGCCGTTGCCGTGCACCCGCACGTCGTGGGCGGCCCACAGGGTGCGGAACAGGTCGCTGCGGGTGGACAGCTCCCCCACCAGCTCCTGGATGCCGCGGTGATGCGGGTTCCGGCCGGCGTCAGCCCGGAGGATGCCCACGCACATGCGGGCCATGGTCTCCCACTCCGGGTAGAGCGTCCGGCTGGCGGGGTGCAGGAACTGGAAGCGGGCCAGGTTGGGCAGGGCGCCGACGGAGCCGATGGCCGGGGCGTAGAAGGCCCGACCCAGGGCGTTGACGGCGAGCATGTTCTGGGCCTCGTCGCGCACGAACGCGACGGCGCCGGTGATCGCATCCACCATCTGCTGCAGGGCCGGGCGCACGGGCGCGGGCCCGACGCCGCCCCGGCCGGGATCCCGGGAGTGCGGGGAGCGGGTGCGCTCGGCGGGGCGGGCGAGGTCCAGCAGGTGGGCGCGCTCGGCGTCGTCGAGCTGAAGGGCCGCGGCCAGCCCGTCCAGCACCGCCGGGGAGGCGCTGGCCAGGGCGCCGCGCTCCAGGCGGGTGTAGTACTCGACGCTGATCCCGGCCAGCTGCGCCACCTCGGAGCGACGCAGCCCCGGCACCCGGCGGGGACCGGGCCCGGCGGGCAGGCCCACCCGCTCCGGGGTGATCTTGGCGCGCCGCGAGGAGAGGAATTCGCGGATCTCGGCGGATTGGTCCATGTCTTCGAGGCTAAGCCGCACCGGGCGCCCGGAGGGAGACCCTGACAGGGCACCCCACCTCCTCCTCTTCCGCAAAACTGGAGATGCTTCCCATATCGGGACGTGTAGCGCCCAGTTATAAGAAGCATCTCCCGTTTTGCGCAGAGAAGGGAAGGGGCGCGTCAGTCGAGGTGCTCGGAGAACTGCTTGCGGATCTGCTCCGCGGTGACCGTCGGGATCTCGGCGGTCAGCGGCCGGTCCTGGGAGATGAGGCGGCGCTTGACCACCTGCCACATGACCGCCAGGAACCCGAACCAGACGGGGCTGACGTACAGCGCCACGCGGGTGTCCGGGGACAGCGCCAGGCAGCAGGCGATGAACGCGAAGAACGCCAGCGAGATCCACGGGGTGACCTTGGGGAAGGGCACCCGGAAGCGGGAGGCCTCGTGGTGGGTGGGGTGGCGCCGGTGGTACAGGATGTAGCTGACGACGATGGTGCCCCACGTGAACAGGATGTACGCCGAGCACAGGGAGCTGACCATCGTGAACGCCTGGGTGAGGGCGTCCCCGGCCAGCAGCACCGGCACGGAGGCGAACAGGAACACGGTGGAGAAGAAGACCGCGTTGCGCGGCACCCCGCGGGAGGAGGCGAAGCGCAGCCAGCGCGGGGCGTGCCCGTCCTTGGCCAGGCCGTAGGCCATGCGGGTCGCGGAGTACACCCCGGAGTTGGCGCTGGAGGCCGCGGAGGTCAGCACCACGAGGTTCACCACGAAGGCCGCCCCCGCGAAGCCGACGTTGCCGAACATCGTGATGAACGGGCTCTGGGCGGGGTCGATGGAATCCCACGGGGTGACCATCATGATCACCGCGAGGGAGCCGATGTAGAAGATCGCGATGCGCAGCACGATGGAGTTGACCGCGCGCGGCAGGTTCCGGTGCGGGTTCTCCGTCTCCGCGGCGGTGGTGCCCACCAGCTCCACCCCGATGAAGGAGAAGATCGCCAGCTGGAAGCCCATCAGGAAGCCGTGGAAGCCGGTGGGGAAGAAGCCGCCGTGGTTCCACAGGTGCGCGACCTGCGCCTCCTGCCCGGCCGGGTTGCGGAAGCCGGTGGCCACCAGGATGATGCCGACGACGATCAGCGCGAGGATCGTGACGATCTTGATGATCGCGAACCAGAACTCCGTCTCCCCGAAGGCGCGCACCGGCTGCAGGTTCAGGAGGATCAGGCCCAGCGCCGTCGCCACGGCCGGCAGCCACACGGGCACCTCGGGCCAGAAGTACTGGACGTACGCGGTGATCGCCACGAGGTCCGCCACGCACCCGATGACCCAGGACAGCCAGTAGTTCCAGGCCACCATGAACCCGGCCCACGGCCCGATCTGGTCCTTGGCGATGTCCCCGAAGGTCTTGTAGTGCAGGTTGGACAGCAGCAGCTCCCCGAGCTGGCGCATCACCAGGAACAGGATGAAGCCGATCAGCCCGTAGACCAGGAGGATCGCGGGACCCACCAGGTGGATGGTCTGCCCGGAGCCGAAGAACAGGCCGGTGCCGATGGCCCCGCCGATCGCGATCAGCTGCAGGTGGCGGTTGTGCAGCCCGCGGGCCAGCCCGCCTTCGTTCTCGCCGCTGGCGACGTCGGCCGGGACGCGCCCGGAGGACGCCGCCGCGTCGGGGGTGCTCGCGGGGGATTCGGTCATGGCTGGGCCTTCCGTGGGGGCCGACGCCGCACGTCGACCGGTCGAATGCTTCCCTCAGCATATGGGGTGGTGGCCCACGGTGATCCAGGCTACCCCCGGAGAGGTTTCCGGCGGTTTTCCCCGCCGCGGTCGTCTCACGGTGCGGAACGAGTCAGTGTGCGGAACGGGCGGAGCGCTCCCTCAGTCCCCCAGGCCGCGGGCCAGGCGGGTGAGGGTGCGCAGCACGGCCTCGGTGACCTCGGCCTCAGTGATCTCGGCCTCGTCGTCGGAGGTGCGGAAGGACTGCATCTCCTGGTGCAGCCGCTCCATCTCCCCGTCCATGGACGCGGCGGAGTCGGCGGTGCGGGTGAGGTCGTCCAGCAGCCCGGAGGGGACGTCGCCGTCGTACTTGTAGAAGATCTTGTGCTCCAGGCTGGCCCAGAAGTCCATGGCGATGGTGCGCAGCTGCACCTCCACCGGCACGGTCACCGGGCCGGTGGACAGGAACACGGGGATCTCCAGGATCAAGTGCAGGCTGCGGTACCCGTTGGGCTTGGGGTCGGCGATGTAATCCTTCTCCACCACCAGGCGCACATCGTCCTGGCGACACAGCATCTCCCGCACCCGGTACACGTCCGCGGTGAAGGAGCAGATCACCCGCACCCCGGCGATGTCCGTGATGGACTCCCGGATCTGCGGCAGGGAGCCCAACCCGCGCTTCTGGGCTTTGCGGGCCAGGCTGTCCAGGGACTTCAGGCGGGAGGAGAAGCTCTCGATCGGGTTGTAGGAGTGGATGGCGGACAGCTCACGACGCAGCACCCGCACCTTGGTCTCCACCTCGTCGATGGCGCACTCGTACTCCAGGAGGAACCGCTCCACCGTCTTGCGGTGCCGGCTCAGCTCCGTCGGATCCAGGGCCCCGGAGCCCTGCGCGTCCCCCATGGTCAGCTCCGCCCGGCGCCCTGCCAGGCGCGGTCGTAGAACTCCTGGGAGCGGGAATCCAGCAGCAGACGGTAGTCCTCGGGGCTCAGCGACTGGGCGGAGCCCCCCGGCAGCTTCCCGGTGAACGCGGAGACGCCGAGGCCGGCCTCACCGTCCTTCAGCTCCAGACCCGCGGCCTCGAGCATGGTCGGGTACATGTTCAGCTGATCCGCCCCGGAGCGCAGGGCGCCCTTCTTCCGGTCGGCTTCCGGCACCCAGATGCGGTTGAAGATGGTGCGGTTCGGGTGGTCGTCCAGCTCCTCGTGGAAGGCGTCCCCGGCGCTCATGTGCTTGAGGTGGTCGCCCATGATGACGACGGCCGTGTCCTCCAGGTACCCCTTCTGCTTCATGTACTGCACGTAGTCGGCGACCTGGTTCATCGAGCAGGCGTACACGGAGGTGACCTCGCTCTGGGTGTCCACGTTGCAGTAGTCGAACACGTGCACCGGCTCGTGGGTGTCCAGGGTCAGCATGGAGAGGTTGAAGGGCTGCCCGGTGCGCTGGGCTTCGGCGTGCAGCTGGTCGATCTCGTCCTTGGCGTGGGCCATCAGCCGCTGGTCGCTCAGGCCCCAGTCGCTGCGGAAGTTCTCCTCCGGCTCCCCGGCGGCACGCCAGTCGTGGAGGTCCTTCTGCTCGTCGTAGCCGTGCCCGCCGAGGAACTTCTTCTTGGCGGCGAAGTCGCCGTTGGCCCCGCCGAGGAACACGTTCTTGTACCCGTGGTCCTTGAGGACGTCGCCCATGCAGGTCAGCCCGCCGAGGTACGCCGCGTTCTCGTCCTTCTCGGCGGAGTCGGCGATGGAGCTGGAGCCGGAGCCGCCCTTCAGCGGGACCCCGCACTGGGTGGAGACGATCCCGGCCATGGTCCATCCGCCGCCTTCGTACTGCCGGTAGTCCGGGATGGACTGCCAGCCTTCGCTCTCCGGGGTCGCCTCCTCCAGACTCTTGAAGGCGTCCTTCTCGAACAGCTGGTCATCGGCCAGGGTCTGCTCCCCGGATTCCAGGTAGATGACCACGAGGTTGCGCTTGCCGGCGTCGGAGGTGACGGTCGGCGTCGTGTAGTAGTCGTCCAGGGTGTACGGGGAGTTGGCGGCGCGCAGGTAGTCGCGGATGCCGACGGTGCTGGCGAAGGCGCTCGTCCCGCCGATGCCCAGGGCCAGAACCGAGAGCGTGGCGAGGATGTTGCGGGGCCAGCGCCAGCTGCGCGGCGGGCGGGGGGCGCCGTCGGCCATGCGCCGGCGCACCACCCGGCGGCGCCAGGCGATGATCCCGGCGACGGCGAGGGTCACCACCACGGGCAGCACGCCGACGCCGAGGATGCCCTTCCAGACGATGGCCCCGCCGCCGCCGTCGGTCTGCACGGAGAAGAGGTTGGTGCGCAGCTGGTCGAAGGTGATGGGGCCCCAGTAGTGGCGGATGCCGAGGGCGGCGATGAGGCAGGTGAGGCCCAGCCACAGCAGCAGGTAGGCGAGGATCCGGCCGAGCACCCGCCCGACGGCGCGGGTGGCCGTGCCGATGCGTCCTGCCATCGTGTGCTCTCCTCCTCGCGTGCGCGCTCCACCGGGGGACACCTCGGTATGGGCCATGCGGATTCATGGCGGGGACGCGCCGAACCCATCGAAGTCTAATGAGGGGTCACCTGCTGTTCAACAGCATGTCGCCGTGAGATGGACCCGGTGACCCGCGCCCCTGCGCCCCTCCACCCGCCTCCGCCCCTCCACCCGCCTCCACCCGCGTTTGGGAGCGGTTTCGTGGTTTGGGAGCCTCGAGGACACTCCCAAACACCGAAACCGCTCCCAAACCGGCCAGACGAGGCGGGTGCCCGGCGGGGCCTCATAGAGAGTCACAGTGAGAACCACACTGAGAAAACTCTCAATGACGTTCTCAGTGGGACCCTCATTCTCAGCGCGTGCTCAGCCGATCCGGCTGCCCTCGACGACTCGGTAACGGGTGTCCCGCTGTCCTTGGCGCCCCTCCATCACCACCAGGCCCTCCGCGATCGGACGGGCCAGTGCATAGCGGATCTGAGAGACGCTCAGGCCCGCTGTCCTCGCGAGCTCCCGGATCGGCATCGCCCCGGATTCCACCAGCAGTCGCAGCACATGCGATTCATGCCGGGTCGGGCGGGAGCTGGCCGGCATCGGCAGGCCTGCCGGAGAGTCCACAGCCGCCTTGCGTTCGGGCACTCCCCGCGGAGGCAGCACCTCATCGCGTCTGCGACTCCGATCTGCAGCCCTCCAGAGCCAGGCCGTGAACCGCACTGACGCATCCGTCAGCTTGGGGCGCGGGAGTCCCCTGTCCGCAACGGACCGGAAGACCTCTCGGATGCCGCCGCCCTCGCCCTCGATCACTGCGGCCCCATCGGGCAGCTTGAGCTTCTTGGCCATCTGGTAGAGCCTCTGGTTCACAGCGGCCTGAGCGTGCTCGACGCTCTCCAGCTGCTCCAGGGAGACTCCTCTGAGTCCGCCGGGGCTCTGGATGAACAGGGCATCCGGCCTCAGACGCACCTGGATCCCCTTCCCTGTGCCCAGGGTGTTCGGTCCGAGATCCCGATGCACCAGCGCATTCGCCACGAGCTCTCGGACGGCGTTGAGCGGAAGCTCGGCCACGCTCTCCATATGACCGTCCGGCCGGTAGCGCCGGACGATATCCAGGTTGTCCTCCACCCACTCCATGACCTCGGCCAGCAGCACAGGCACCGGACCCGTGAAGTCCTGGAGGTTGCGATTCCGCGGACTCCCCTCACCTCCGGGCAGCTGCACCGCAGCCGTCACCGTGAGAGAGGGATACTGGCCCTGCGGGTAGTCACCGAGCGCGTAGAGACCGGCGAGGGTGGGCTCCCCCGAGGCCTTGAGCACGTTGGTCAGCTGAAGGATCTGCTCATCGGTGCGCCCACGCAGACGCCGATCCTGTGCACGAACCTCCTTGAGGTACGCCTCGACGAGCTCGGGGATGAGGTCCTCCCTGTTGCGACCGTGGGCAGGAGTGAGGTCATAGTCGACCTGCTCCTCGACGTGGAGCTTGGCCACCTCGATCATCCGCAGCTCATGATCCTGCATCCGATAGTCTCCATCGGACTGACGCAGGTAGGAGTGTCCTCGCGTCACTGCAGGCCGCTCCTTCAACGGCAGTGCGATCACCTCGATGACGAGGACATCGCCCTCTCGGCAGCGGATCGTCTGCGGCTCGAGAGTAGGGCAGGGACGGACGGACTGCCGATTGGCGGAGATGACCCGGGCCTCCAGACTGGCAACGTCCTCCACCCCGGTGATGTTGAAGTCCCCTCCTGCTTCATCGACGCCGAGGATGATCGTTCCGCCCTCCGGCATATTCGCGAAGGCGCACAGCGTCTCCGTTAGGTTCGGCAGTCCCCCGGCCGCCCGCTTGACTTCGATGGACGTGGTGTCACCACGGCGTGCCCGGAGTTCATCGAGCACGGAATCCAGAGTCTCAGCTGTCCACTCCATGAGGTCACACTACAACTCACACTGAGAAAAATTCTCAATGATGTTCTCAGTGTGGACTCAGTCGCCCCGACGACGCGCGGGTGCGCACCCTGCCGACTCTCTCGGTCCCCATGCACTCCGGTTTGGGAGGGGTTTCCGTGTTTGGGAGTGTCCTCGGGGCTCCCAAACACCGAAACCGCTCCCAACCCGGCCGGTTCCCCGCCCCCGCGGGTCAGAAGCCGCCGGCGTCGGCGGCCATGTTGGCGAAGCGGGAGTAGTGGCCCTGGAAGGCGACCGTGATCGTCTTGGTGGGGCCGTTGCGGTGCTTGGCGACGATGACGTCGGCCTCCCCGGCGCGCGGGGACTCCTTGTCGTAGATGTCCTCGCGGTGCAGCAGCATCACCATGTCCGCATCTTGTTCTATCGAGCCGCTTTCGCGAAGGTCCGAGACCATGGGCTTCTTGTCCGTGCGCTGCTCGGAGCCGCGGTTGAGCTGGGACAGGGCGATGACGGGCACGTCCAGCTCCTTGGCCAGCAGCTTCAGGGAGCGGGAGAACTCGGAGACCTCCTGCTGGCGGGACTCCACCTTCTTGCCGGAGCTCATCAGCTGCAGGTAGTCCAGGACCACCAGGCGCAGGTTGTTCTTCTGCTTGAGCCGGCGGCACTTGGCGCGGATCTCCATCATGGACATGTTCGGGGAGTCGTCGATGAACAGCGGGGACTTGTCCATCCGCCCCATGACCTCGGCGATCTTGGACCACTGGGCGTCCTCGAGGGAGCCGCGGCGCAGGTCGGAGAGGTTCAGGGAGGCCTCCGCGGAGAGCAGTCGCATCGCGATCTCGTTGCGGGACATCTCCAGAGAGAAGATCACGGTGGCCATGTCGTGGTGGATGGCGGCGGAGCGGGCGATGTCCAGGGCGAGGGTGGATTTGCCGACGGCGGGGCGAGCGGCGACGACGATCATCTGCCCGCCGAGCAGCCCGTGGGTGAGGTCGTCCAGCTCGTAGAAGCCGGTGGGCACGCCCTGCATGCCGTCAGCCTTGTCCCCGTTGGCTTCGATCTCCTCGACGGTCTCCCCGATGACCTCCTTGAGGATCACGTAGTCCTCGGCGGCGCGCCGCTCGGCCACCTGGTAGATCTCGGTCTGGGCCTGGTTGACGAGGTCGTCCACCTCGCCGTCCTGGGAGTACCCGAGCTGCACGATCTTGGTTCCGGCCCCGACCAGCCGCCGCAGCACGGCCCGTTCGCGCACGATCTCGGCGTAGAACCCGGCGTTGGCGGCGGTGGGCACGGAGGAGATCAGGGAGTGCAGGTACGCGGCACCGCCCACGCGCCCGAGCTCCCCGCGCTTGGTGAGCTCGTCGGCGACGGTGATGGCGTCGGCGGGTTCGCCCTTGCCGTAGAGGTCGATGATCGCTTCGTAGATGGATTCGTGGGCGGGCTTGTAGAAGTCGACGCCGCGCAGGACCTCGACGACGTCGGCGATCGCGTCCTTGGACAGCATCATCCCGCCGAGCACGGACTGCTCGGCGACGTTGTCCTGGGGCGGGGTGCGACCCCCGCCGTCGCGTTCGGAGACGACCTCAGACACGTGCTCTCCTCGTCGTAGTTATCCACAGGTTGGGCCCGCGGTGGGCCGATGTGCACCGTTCGGGGCAGTTCATCCACAGGTTCGCCGCGTTCTTCCACAGAAACTGTGGACAGCGGTGGGGATGGGGCGGACGATGCCGCGCGCATCCTGTGGATAACCCTACCCGCTCCCGCCCCCTCGGACCCGGCCCCGGCCCCGGCCCCGAAGCCAGGTTTCGGGACGGGTTCGTCGTTTCGGGACCGGAATATCCCGTCCCGAAGAGACGAACCCGTCCCGAACACGATTCCGGCGGGGCCGAGGGCCGGCGGGTGGGCCGGGTCAGCTGTTGGCGGCGGCCACCATGAACACCAGCACCGGGTTGGTGAGCACGGAGACCACGAGCAGCAGCAGGTTCAGGACGCGGCGGCGTCGGTACTTGAAGAAGCCGAAGACCGCGAAGAAGGAGGCGAAGGCCGCCGCGATCGAGGAGACGACGAGGCAGATCAGGAAGATCGCGAGGATCACCTGGTTGCTCCCCCAGTTCCCGCCGAAGAACCCGAGGATGATCAGCAGCATCGCGGCCAGCCAGAACCCCAGACCCATCGCGAACAGGCGGGTGCTGGGCAGCCAGCGACGGCGGGGTCCAGGGCGGCCGGGGCAGGCGTCGTCGGCGGTGGTGTGGCTGGGGGTCATGGGCTCCATCTTCGCATCGGCGGCTGGGAGCATCCGCGGGGTGGATGCGCCAGGGCCCGCCGTCCGCACCACGGTGGGTGCGGGGGCGGGCCCTGGATCGGCAGGCGTCAGGCGCGGGTGCTACGCGGCGACGACGTCCAGCTCCACGGAGGCGACGACGTCCTCGTGCAGGCGGACGGCGACCACGTGGCGGCCGGTGCGCTTGATGCTCTTCTCGATGGTGATGGTCCGCTTGTCCACGGCACCGAGGCCGGCGGCCTCGATCGCCTCGGCGATCTGGGCGGGCTTGACGGTGCCGAACAGGCGACCCTCGGCCCCGGCCTTGACCGGCACGGAGACGGTCTCACCGGTCAGACGCTCGGCCTGGGCCTGGGCGTCCTCGAGGTTGTGCTGGGCACGGGCCGCGCGGGCGGCGCGGATCGACTCGACCTGGCGCTCCCCGCCCTTGGTCCACACGGTCGCCAGACCGCGGGGGAACAGGTAGTTGCGGGCGTAGCCGTCCTTGACCTCGACGACGTCGCCAGCGGCGCCGAGGCCGGTGACTTCCTGGGAAAGAATGATCTTAGCCATGTGTTCTGGTCTCCTTCTCGATCAGCGGCCGGCGCCGGAGTAGGGCAGCAGGGCGACCTCGCGGGCGTTCTTCACGGCCTGCGCGATCTTACGCTGCTCCTGCACGGTCACACCGGTGACGCGACGGGCGCGGATCTTGCCGCGATCGGAGATGAACTTGCGCAGCAGCGCGACGTCCTTGTAGTCGATCTCGGTGATGTCAGCAGCCTTGAGCGGGTTCTGCTTGGGTTTCGGCTTGCGGAGTTCAGCCTTGGCCATCGTGGTGCTCCTTGTTCTCTCAGTTGGAGCCCGCGGGTTCGTGCCCCGCGGGATGGGTGGGTGTCAGGGGAGGGCGGGTGCGGTCTAGAACGGCGGTTCGTCGTCCTGGCCGGCACCCCAGTCGTAGCTGCCGCCGGAGCTCTGCCCCCAGGGGTCCGCCGCCGGGGCCTGCTGGCCTCCGCGGTTGCCTCCCTGGTTGTAGCCGCTGCCGCCGTAGCCGTTGCCGGGCCCCTGGCTGGGGTTGCCCCCGCCGAAGCCCTGCTGCTGGCCGCCGCCCTGGTTGAAGTTCTGCTGTCCGCCGCCGAAGCCCTGACCGCCCTGGTTTCCGCCGAAGTTCCCTCCGCCGGAGCGCTGGTTGCGGTTCACGGATGCGGTGGCGAAGCGCAGGCTGGGGCCGATCTCGTCGACGTCCAGCTCCATCGAGGTGCGGCGCTCGCCCTCCTTGGTCTCGTACGACCGTGCCTTCAGCCGCCCCTGGGCGATGACGCGCTGGCCCTTGGTGAGGGACTCGGCGACGTTCTCCGCGGCTTCGCGCCAGATGGAGCAGCGCAGGAAGAGGGCTTCCTGGTCCTTCCATTCGTTGGTCTGGCGGTCGAAGGTGCGGGGGGTGGAGGCGATCGTGAAGTTCGCGACTGCCGCCCCGGAGGGGGTGAAGCGCAGTTCGGGGTCGGCGGTGAGGTTGCCGACGACGGTGATGATGGTCTCTCCGGCCATCATGACCTCCTTGCAGTCGTAGCGAGTGGTGCTCCTACCAGTGGACCACGGGGGACTGACAGATCCAATGTCCCGGGGCCCCCTGTGGAAGCTACTTGGAGGAGATCTTCTGCTCTTCCGGGCGGATGATCTTGGTCCGCATGATGTTCTCGTTGAGGTTCAGGACGCGGTCCAGCTCCTTGGCGACGTCCGGCTCCGAGGTGAAGTTCACGACGGCGTAGATGGCCTCGCTCTTCTTCTGGATCTCGTAGGCCAGGCGGCGGCGGCCCCAGATGTCGATGTTCTCGATGGTGCCGTTGCCCTTGCGGACGACGTCGAGGAACTTCTGCAGGGTCGGCTCGACGGCGCGGTCGTCAACCTCGGGGCTGATCAGTGCCATGAGTTCGTATTCACGCATGTGGGAACCCACCTCCTTCGGTCTCGGCGGCTGCGGTCTCTCCGCAGCAGGAGGTTCGCTTGCGCGGGTGCGGTGCGCGAGGGGTCCGGGAACGGTCCCGGTCTCGGCACAACCTGCCCGAGTCTACCCCATCCGCGCCGCGGCACCCAGGGGCCGGGTCACGCGGGGTCAGCCGATGCGTCCGCGCAGCTGCTCGGGGTCGGCCGGCGGGGCGGCGAGGACCTCCCGGGCGGCGTCGACGGCGTCTTCCACCTTCCACAGCAGGACGCCGACGGGGCGGCGGTCGGCGTCGAGGTAGTAGACGACGCGGCGGCCGTCGCCGAGGTCGTCCTCGAGGGTCTCCAGGGTGGAGTCCAGGGTGCCGACGGCCTCCCAGCGGGTGCCGTTGACGAGGGAGTAGAAGTACGGGGTGTGGGCGTACCGCTCCCCGCCGGAGGCCATGGAGCGTCCGGCGGTGGTGCCCATCTGCAGGGCGTTGTCCTTGTGCTCCACGCGGGTGCGCCCGAGGATCACGTCCGGGTAGGAGGCGATGTCCCCGGCGGCCCAGATGTGGGGGTCGGAGGTGCGCAGCTGCTCGTCCACGCGCACCCCGCCGTCGGCCAGCTCCAGTCCGGCGGCTTCGGCGAGCTCGGTGCGGGGGGTGGCGCCGAGGCCGAGGATGAGCACGTCGCCCTCGACGTCGGTGCCGTCGTCCAGGCGCACCCGGATGCGATCGCCGTCGACGTCGGCGCGCTCGGCCCGGTGCCCGCCGCTGACCTGCACCCCGGCGTCGGTGAGCAGTGCCTGGTACTGCACGGCGAGGTCCGCGGGGAATTTGGCGTCCCCGAGGGTGGTCTCCGGGATGATCAGGTGCACGGAGACGTCCTCCTGGCTGAGGACGGCGGCGAGCTCCGCGCCGATGTACCCGCCGCCGAGGAGCACGAACTCGCGGTGGGTGCGGGTGAGCTCGCGCAGGCGCCGGTAGTCCTCGGCGGTGCGGTAGGTGAGGATGTGCGGGTGCTGTGGGGCGTCGAAGCGGTTCGGCTCCGCGCCGGTGGCGAGCAGGAGCTTGCCGTAGCCGATCTGCTGGCCGTCCGCGGTGCTCACCCGGCGGTTCTCCCGGTCGATGCCGGTCACGGTGGTGCCGGTGCGCACCTGCGCCCCGGTGGCTTCGGCGGTGCCGGTGAAGAAGTCGTCGAGCTTCGCGTCCGGGTTGAGCCAGAGCAGCTTGGACAGGGGCGGGCGGGCGTAGGGCTCGTCGTCTTCGGCCCCGAGGATGCCGATGCTGCCGGTCGCGTCGATCTCCCGGATGCCGCGGGCGGCGGTGTCCGCGGCCATGCCGGCGCCGGTGATGAGGTAGTCGAACCGCTCCGTGCCCGATTCCCGCGCTGCGCGGGTCTCCTGCTGGGTGTGTGATGCGTCCATGGGTGCTGCTCCCTTCCGGTCCGCGGGCGGCACCCCGGTGGGCGGGGTGGCGCGGACCGAGCGTCGTTCCTCATTCCACGCTACTGCGCGGCAGCGGCCGCCGGAACCCCGCTGACCTGGGCAGACGCACGACGACGGCTCGATGCCGGTCAGCGCAGACCGTAGGCCTGAGGCTGGGGGTGGTTGCTGCGGGCGGTCCACCCGGGGATGAGGCAGGCGTCGACGATCAGCCAGATGAACTGGGCGGTGCCGATCAGAGCCGGGATCACCAGGGTCCAGGAGAACAGGATGATCAGGATCGTGAGGATGATGTGTCCGACGGCGTTTCCGGTCTTGCCGAGGTAGAAGGAGTGCGCCCCGAAGCCGCCGAGGAAGAACCAGAGGACGTAAGCCAGGCCCATGCTCTTGGGGGTGATGACGGTCTGATGCACCACCGTGGGGTAACCGGGCTGACCGTACTGCGGCTGACCGTACTGGGGCTGCGACGGGTTCCGGTCGAATCCGCCGGTGGGGCCGACGCCGGGGTGATCGTAGGCATCGGAGGTCGCCGGGAACTGCTGGCCGGGATGGCGCTGGAGCTCTCCGGCGGTGTCGGATGCAGCACCGTAGCGCGCCTCTTGCCCGGAGCCCTCAGGACGCTGGGCGGGAGAGGAGCCGGTGGGAGCAGAGGTCGTCTCGGCGGGGTGCTCTTCAGGCTGCTGGCTCATGGTGCGAGGTCCCTTCCGATCGGGCGGCGAATGATGTGACCCACACTACACCCGGGGTGCGACGAAGGGCTGAACCTCAAGTGGTCATCGTCGTGGGGCCTGCCGGCGCAGACCCTACGACGATGACCACCCGGTGATCCGAAGGGTTTCCTACTTCGGGTCCCGGCGAGTGAAGGAGAAGAACCCCGCCACCAGCGGTACCGCGCACCACAGGGCGTACCACCAGCCGGCCGGGACCCGCTGCGGATCACCCACCGGGTCCGAGGCGGTGGTCAGGGTGTTCGCCAGGTTCATCGGCAGATACGGCATGAAGTCATTGGCCCAATCCAGGTTGGTCAGGAAGGACCACACCAGCGGCAGCACGAACAGCACCACCACCACGACCACGATCGCCCCCGCGCTGTTGCGCAGCAGCGCCGCCAGCCCCAGGCCCATCCAGGAGGTCAGCACGAAGACCACCAGCAGACCCAGCACACAGGTCCAGTACCCGGAATCCGTGAAGTCGAAGTGCGCGTCATCATCGGACAGGATCAGCTGCGTCAGCGGGTAGGAGACCACCGCGGAGATCAGCGCCACCAGCGCGGAGAACACGGAGATCACCAGCGCCTTCGCCACGTACACCGCCCACCGGCGCGGGGCCGCGGTGAACGTGGAGATGATGGACTTGGTGCCGAACTCCGTGGACAGGATCATCACCGCCATCGCACCCACCACGATGAACCCCAGGGTCGCGCCCGCCGTCGGCGTCATCACCGCCAGGTCATGCACGTTCCCGGACAGCGAAGCCTGCATCTCCGCGCCGCCCTCCGCGGCCGCGGGATCCTGCGACACGGACTGGCTCGCGGAGGTCATGAAGTTCACGCTCCACGCGGCCATGGCTGCCATGCCCGCCATCAGCGCGATCGTCACGATCATCAGCACCCACGAGGACACGAGGGTGCGGAACTTCAGCACCTCCGCGCGCAGGATCCCCAGGAAGCTCAGCCGGTACGGGGAGGTGTGCGCGGCGCGGTCGGTGCGGGGGGTCTCGGAAACGGCGGTGCTCATGCTCGGCTCTCCTTCGCGACGTGCTGGGCCTGCGGGGCCTGCTGGGCCTGGGGTGCGTTCGGGTCCGCGGAGCGGTACTCCACGGAATCCTGGGTCATCCGCATGTACACCTGCTCCAGGGAATCCCGCTGCGGGGTGATCTCATACAGCAGGATGCCGGCCGACTGCGCCCGCTCGGCCACCTCGCGGGCCTCGGCCGCCACCAGCAGACCGTCCTGCTCATGCGGGGTGGACTCCACGCCGTCGGCGCGCAGCCGATCCGCGAAGGCCGCGGCGTCGTCCGTGCGCACCAGCACCCGGTGCTCCCCGTTGGCGTCCAGGAAGCTCTGCAGGGGCTCATCCGCGAGGATCCTGCCCTGCCCGATCACGATCAGGTGATCCGCGGTCTGCGCCATCTCCGACATCAGGTGCGAGGACAGGAACACCGTCTTGCCCTCCGAGGCCAGGTGCCGGGCCATCTGCCGCACCCAGATCACACCCTCCGGGTCCAGGCCGTTCACCGGCTCATCCAGGATCACCGTGGAGGGGTCCCCCAGGATCGCCGTCGCGATGCCCAGGCGCTGACCCATCCCCAGGGAGTACCCTCCCACCTTCCGCTTCGCGGCCGAGGCCAGGCCGGTGATCTCGATGACCTCATCCACCCGGGACTTCGGGATCCCGTGGGTCACGGCCATCGCCCGCAGGTGGTTGACCCCCGAACGCCGGGGGTGCACCGCGCGCGCCTCCAGCAGGGAGCCCACCGACGTCAGCGGCGAGCGCAGGGCCGCATACCGCTGCCCGTCCACCAGCGCCTGCCCGCGGGTGGGGTGCTCCAACCCGAGGATCATCCTCATCGTCGTGGACTTCCCGGCGCCGTTGGGCCCGAGGAAGCCGGTCACCTTCCCGGGTTGCACCGTGAAGGACACATCATCCACGGCCCGTTTGGGGCCGTACGTCTTGGTGAGGCCGCTGACCTCGATCATGGAATCGCTCCCGTTCTGCAGGGGTCTTGGTGGTCTTCTGGTCTTCTCCGGCGTGTGTGACCCACTGTATAAGGAGATCCCGGCCGCTCCCGCAGCACAGCGAGGAAACGGCCGGGATCTCATCCTCAGGGCGGAGGCCGGGGTGGAGCTGGCTCCACCCCGGCGCCGAGCCGGACCCCCTTCCGGCCCCGAGCCGAGCCCGGTCAGGGCCGGCGCGGGTCAGTACCCGTTGCTCGAGTGCGAGTCCTGCACCGTGATCTCCTCCGGGGTCACCGTGATCATGAAGGCCCCGGAGAGGGGCGAGGTGGTGCTCTTGTCCTCCCACGGCTCGTCATCGTCGAAGCGGTACTGGTAGGAGAACTTCACCTTCCCGCTCTCCGAGGTCCGCACGTACAGCTGCTGCCGGTCTCCAGCTCGTCCACCGGGTCCGAGTCCGTGCTGTTCAGGCCGTCCGTGAGCATGAACGTCGGGTACTCCTCCACGGACCAGCTGGGGTTGCGGTGCTCGTCATCGGCCTCGTAGTAGCTGTTCAGCCTGCACTCGGCGACCTTGAACTCCTTCTTCGCCACGCACGCGTCGATCTTCTCCTTGGCCTTCGCCGCGGCATCCGTCACCGCCTGCTCGGTGAGCCTCTGCCGGAACTCCACCGTGGAGCCGGACAGCTCCGAGGAGGTGTCCTCGTCCGCGGTGACCGTGACCTTCTGGTCATCGCCGTAGGTCAGGTACTTCCCGCCCTTCGGCGCGGCGAAGGTGTACTCCCCGGGCAGCACCGTCAGGCTCACCGCGTCCGGGTCCTCCTCGAACACGGAGCGGCGGTGGTACCCGGAGGTGGGCGACGGCGAGGCCGACGACGCCGGCACGCTCACCTCATGGCCGTTGACCGTCAGCGTGTCCTGACCGGCCGGCACCGAGACCCGCACCGTCTTGTACAGCCCGGACTGGTCCGGGGCGATCTCCCACTGCCGCAGCCCCAGCACCCCGCCGGCACGCGTGAGCTGCAGCGTGGTGTCCGTGGAGCGCTGATCCTGGGTCACGGAGACGGTGGCCGTGGCGGACTGGCCGTCATCGGCCACCTCCACGTCCTTCACGTCGTACCCGGAGATCCGCTGCCCGGCGTCCTTGTACACGTCCCCGGTCAGCAGCACGCGCTGCGCGGAGGGGACGTTCGGATCGATCAGGTTCGTCGCGGCCTGGGCGTCCCCGTCCACGACGGCGTCGAAGTACTCCTCCACCACGTGCTCGGGGCTGTACACGGTGGCGTTGGCGATGCGCACCCCGGCGAACGCCAGGATCAGCACCAGCACCAGCGCCCCGGCGATGATCCCGGAGATCTTCAGCCGCTTCTTCGCCCTCGGGGACAGCGGCGCGGCCTCGCGCACGGCCGCCGTCTGGGCGGTCTGCTCGGACGGGGACGAGGAAGCCGGCAGCCCGGGTTGCGGGGCGGTGAAGGGACGGGTCTGCTTCGCACCCTCCCCGACGATCGGTGCGGCCTCAGCGCCGGACCGGGCGTCCGCCTGGGCATCGGCCTGAACGGCGGTCTCGGCACCGTTCTCGGCGGCGACCGGCGCGCCGGCTCCGAAACCGGCGGCCCCGGCATCGGCACCTCCGTTCCCGGCGCGCTGGGTGAACAGCACCGGAACCGGGGCTCCGAACAGCACGGCGCGCGCGACCCTGCGGCACGGCCCGGGCCAGGTGCGGCACCGCATACCGGGCCAGCACCTCCACGACCCCACCCCACAGGGCGAACACCACCGGCGTCCACCACGCCGAGCCCATGGACAGGCGCGCGGAGTAGCCGCTGTAGGCCTGCACGGATATCTCCGCGCTGATCCGGCCGAGCATCAGCGTGACCAGCCCGGCGAGGAAGAACACCAGCGGCATGGCCACCCAGGAGGTCCACCGTCCGAGGCCGGGGCGGCGCCCGGCCCACGCGCAGGCCAGAACCAGGATCCCCACCACCAGGAACAGCCACATCAGCATCGGCCAGGCGGTGGCGACATCCCGGGTGCCGCCGGACCACAGGAACAGCGTCTCCCGAGCGTTGCCGCCGTCGCCGCGGGCCACGGCCGTGACGGCCCCGAGGTGGGTCATGGAGACGAGGTCGACGCCGGCGAAGGTCCCGATCAGCAGCACCGCCAGGAAGGCGGCGAAGGAGCCCTCCTCCACACCGGAGCCGATGGACAGCAGGATCAGACCGAACACGGACAGCGCACCCAGGTACAGCGCGCTCAGCCGCGCCGCCGGCGCGAGGCCCGGCACCCACTGGTGCACCAGATCGGAGACCCGGGTGGGCTCAGGCCCCAGGGCGGTGCGCCGAGCCCAGACGCCCAGCAGCGTGTCGGAAGACCAGCGGGCAGATCACCAGGCCAGGACTCATCGCCCAGAAGTGCAGACGCACGGCGTAGTCGCCGTCCTCCGTGGCTCGCCCGGCCAGCACCATGGTCAGCACCATCGCGAAGACCGTCAGCAGCCCGGCGGTGACCAGGGAGGAGAGCCACACCTGGTCGGGAGCCACCCGCTCCTGGCGGCGGACCTGGCGGGCCGCCACCACCCGGGAGCAGATGAACAGCGCCACCGCTCCCACCACGGTGATCATCACCGGCAGGAAGCCGATGGACAGGTGCAGGAGATCCGACCTGGAGTCCACGGCGGTCACGCTCAGGTGCATCCGTCCGCCCAGGGCCATGGAGACCAGCTGCACGGTCAGCGCGACGACGAAGTACACCCCGGTGCCGTTGCGGAGCAGTCCCACCACGTCATCGGCGTCCAGCAGACCTGCGCCACTCAGGGAGCCCGCCGTCTCGGAGCGGATGGCCACCACGATCAGCACGGAGAAGACGACGGCGGCCAGGAGCATCGCCCCGTAGGTGATGCCGGCGGCGGCCCGCGGGTTCTCGTTCCTCTCCGGCTCGCGGGCAGCGCCCGAGGGCTCGGAGGGGGTGGGCTGACCGGGGGAATCAGTCATGATGCATCCTCAGAGGTGATGGTTGCGGGTGATGATGCCCACCAAACTATCGGATCGCACGGCGATGCACGTCACCGGCACGCCGCGTGCCGGCGTGGGATCAGGCCCCGCCCTCCGGCTGCTGCGCCCACCACGCCAGCAGGCGACGCCGGGCCTCCTCCTCGCCCAGGCTGCCCTCATCCAGGCGCAGCTCCAGCAGGAAGCGGTACGCCTTCCCCACCGTGGGCCCCGGGGCGATCCCCAGGATCGCCATGATCTGCTCCCCGTCCAGGTCCGGGCGCATCGCGTCCATCTCCTCCTGGGCCGCCAGCTGCTCGATGCGCCGCTCCAGGTCGTCGTAGGCCCGGCGCAGCCGCCCCGCCTTGCGCTGGTTCCGGGTGGTCACATCCGAGCGGGTCAGCCGGTGCAGGCGCTGCAGCTGATCCCCGGCGTCGCGCACGTACCGACGCACCGCCGAGTCCGTCCACTCCGCATCGCCATATCCGTAGAAGCGCATATGCAGCTCCACCAGCCGCGCCACGTTCCGGATCGTCTCGTTGTCGAAGCGCAGAGCCCGCATCCGCTTCTTCACCAGCTTGGCCCCGACGACGTCGTGGTGCCGGAAGCTCACCGCGCCGTCCTCCTCCAGGCGCCGGGTGGCGGGCTTGCCGACGTCGTGCATCAGGGCGGCGAAGCGCAGGGTGAAGTCCGGGGCCGGCACGGGACCCTCCGGACCCGTCTCCAGGTCCACGGCCTGCATGAGCACGGTCAGGGAGTGCTCGTACACGTCCTTGTGCTGGTGCGCCTCATCCCGCTGCATCCGCAGCGCGGGCACCTCCGGCAGCACGTGATCGGCCAGACCCGTGCTCACCAGCAGGTCCACGCCGCGGCGGGGGTTGCGCCCCACCATCAGCTTGACCAGCTCATCGCGCACCCGCTCCGCGGAGACGATGCCGATCCGCTCGGCCATGTCCGTCATCGCCGCGACCACCTCCGGGGCCGGAGCCACGTCCAGGCGGGAGGCGAAGCGCGCCGCGCGCATCATCCGCAGCGGATCGTCCGAGAAGGAGTCCTCCGGGGCGCCCGGGGTGCGCAGGATCCCGGCGTGCAGGTCGCGTATGCCGCCGTAGGGATCCACCAGCTCCAGCCCCGGCAGGCGCAGGGCCATGGAGTTGATGGTGAAGTCCCGGCGGAACAGGTCATCCTCCAGCCGCCGCCCGAAGGCCACCGTGGGCTTGCGGGAGTCGGCGTCGTAGGCCTCCGCACGGTAGGTGGTCACCTCGATCATCGCCTCGCCCTTGCGCAGCCCGATGGTGCCGTATTCCCGGCCGATCTCCCAGTGCGCATCCGCCCAGTCCCCGGCGGTTTCCAGGATCTGGTCCGGAGTGGCGTCGGTGGTGAAGTCCAGGTCCAGGGCCTCAGCACCCAGGAACAGGTCCCGGACGGGCCCGCCGACCAGCGAGAGCTCGTAGCCGCGCTCGGCGAAGATCCGGCCCAGCTCCAGGGCCGCCGGGTGGATCGCAGAGGTGTCGAAGAGGTGTGCCATAGTCCTTCGATCGTGCCAGATCCGCGCCGACGACGACGCCGCGCCCCTCCCGGGGACGGGCCGCCGCAGGCCCCGGGGCGGGCAGCCGGGCCCGGGAGCCGGTCGCGGACGACTCTGTAAGGTGGACACATGAGCTTTCCAGTACCGCGGGCGCCGAAGAGACGGGTGCTCCTGCCCGTCTCGGCCACGCCCACGGTGGAGGAGGTCTCCGCCGGGGGCCTCGTCGTGGACCTGGAGACGCCGGGCCAGCCCGTGGCGATCATCGCCCGCCTCAACCGCGGCGGGCGCGTCGAATGGTGCCTGCCCAAGGGCCACCCGGAGGGCCAGGAGACCAACGCCCAGGCCGCGCGCCGGGAGATCGAGGAGGAGACCGGGGTGGCCGGGGAGATCCTGGCGGGCCTGGGCTCCATCGACTACTGGTTCTCCGTCTCCGGGCACCGGGTGCACAAGACCGTGCACCACTTCCTCCTGCAGGCCACCGGCGGGTACCTGACCACGGAGAAGGATCCGGACCACGAGGCGATCGACGTCGCCTGGGTGGGCATCGACGACCTCGGGCGCAAGCTCTCCTTCCCGAACGAGCGCCGCATCGCGGACATCGCCCGGGAGTACCTCATCCACCAGCTCTGACGGGCCCGGCCGCCGCGTCGACACGGAATATCACGGACAGGGAATACCTCCTATGGCAACCACCGGTGCGCGCTCGAGCGCCATCATGGCCGCCGGGACGCTGGTCTCGCGCATCCTCGGCTTCCTCAAGACCATGCTGCTGGCCGTCGCCATCGGCGGTGCGACCAACGTCGGAGACGTCTTCGCCCTGGCCAACACCCTGCCCAACCAGATCTACGTGCTGGTGGCCGCGGGCGTGTTCAACGCCGTGCTGGTCCCCCAGGTCATCAAGGCCTCCAAGCATCCCGACGGCGGCGCGGACTACATCTCCCGGCTGCTCTCCCTCGCGGTGATCGGCCTGTTCGCGGTCACCGGACTCGTGGTCCTGCTGGCCCGACCCATCATCTCCGTGATGGCCTCCGGGTGGTCCGAGCAGCAGATCGACCTCGGGGTGACCTTCGCCCTCTGGTGCTTCCCGCAGATCTTCTTCTACGGGCTCTACACGGTGGTCGGCCAGATCCTCAACGCCCGCGGCGCCTTCGGGGCGTATATGTGGGCGCCGGCCCTGAACAACGTCGTCGCGATCGGGGCGCTGCTGGTGTTCGTGTGGCTGTTCGGCACGCAGCAGTCCGCCCAGCACACCCCGGAGAGCTGGACCTCCCAGCAGACCTTCTGGCTGGCCGGGATGGCCACCGTGGGCGTCGCGCTGCAGGCCCTCATCCTGTTCATTCCGCTCAAGGCATTGAAGATCGGCCTGGGGATCAAGCTGGGCTGGCGCGGGATCGGGCTGCGCACCGCCGGGCGCCTGGCCAGCTGGACGCTGGCCACCGGCGTCATCGCCAACCTCGCGTTCCTCTACGTCGCCCACCTGGCCACCACCCCCGCCGGGTTCCGCGCGGACTACGACGTGCCGATCGCCGGGAACAACGCCCTGGACAACTCGACCATGCTCTACCAGCTGCCGCACGGGGTGATCGGGCTGTCCGTGGCCACGGTGCTGTTCAACCAGATGTCCCGCTCCGCCGCGGAGGAGGACCGGGACACCCTCATCGCGACCCTCTCCCGCGGCCTGCGGATCACGTGCGTGGCCACGATCTTCTGCGCCGTGGCCCTGGTGGTCTTCGCTGGGCCCATCGGCGTGCTGTTCGGCGGCGGCGGCCCGGTGGCCGGGGCGGTGGTCGGGCAGGTCATCACGGTGATCGCCCTGGGGGGTCCGTTCCTGACCACGTCCTTCATGATGGGGCGGATGTTCTACGCCCACGAGGACGCCAAGACCCCGCTGATCAACCAGGCGATCTGCGCGGCGTACCTGATCATCGGAGGATTCCTCATCAAGCATATTCAGCCGGATCACATCGTCTTCGGCTTGGCCGGTCTGTATGCCGGTCAGAACATCCTCGCGACCCTGCTGTACCACCGCAGCCTGCGCCGCTGGCTGGGGGACTACGACGTCGCGAACATCATGACCACCCACCTGCGGGTCACCGTGGCTGCCCTGCTGGCCGGGATCGGCGGCTTCGCGGTGCTCACGCTGCTGGGCGGCTCGGACTTCTCCGGGTTCGCCTGGAGCAACCAGATCACCTCCCTGATCACGATCGCCGCGGGAGGGACCCTCATGGGGGTGCTGTACCTGGGGGCGCTGAAGCTGCTGCACGTGCGGGAGCTGGACGGCATGGTCCGCATGGTGCGCACCCGACTGGGCCGGTAATCCCCGCCACACCCCGGTAGGATCGTGGGCAGCGGTCCGCACCGGGCCCGGAAGAACCCTCGCAAGGAGAGCTGGAGGACTCGTGACGCAGGCTATCGAGCTGGGCACCGTGCTGGGCGGTCGCTACAAGGTGACGGCGCAGGTGCTGACCACGGCCGCGCGCGACCAGGTCCTGGAGGGCCGGGATCAGGTGCTGGGCCGGCAGGTGTCCATCCTAGCCGCGGGCCCCCAGCACGCCGAGCTGCTCATCGACAACGCCCGCTCCCTGGCCTCGGGGCCGCGCTCCAGGTCCCTGCAGATCCTGGACCTCGGCCAGTCCGAGGACACCACCTACCTCATCACCTCCCACACCGACTCGGAGGAGCTGCTGGACCTCCTGCTGCCCGGAGGCGCGGACCCGGATGACGGCGGAGAGGCCCTCGGCTCCGAGATCTTCGGCACCGAAGATGCCCCGGCGGGCGCGGAGGACGGCTACGAGGCCGTCACCGGCCCGGTCGACGAGTCTCGAGCCGAGGAGCGGGAGCAGGACGGTCCGGCCGTGACCCGCTGGACCGACGCGGATTACGAGTCCTTCGGCGAGGAGCCGCCCGCCCAGCGCTCCGGGCGCTCCAGCCGCTCCGGAGGCACCCTGTTCGATCGCGCCGCCTCCGATGCGGCCGGCGGCGCCGCGGCGTCGGCCGCCTCTCGGCGCGCCGCGGACGCCGGCTACGACGGCAGCGGCGTCGGGGACGCCGACGATGACCGGGCCTACGACTACGGGTACGACGAGGCGGAGCCCGCCTACGCCGGGCCGACCTCCCCGGATCCCGCCACCGGAACCTATCCCGGGGCCGAGACCGTCGCCGATGAGGACCCCGAGGACGAGGATCTCTCCCCGGACGATGAGGAGGAGTACGACGACGAACCGCGCCGCCGCGGCCCCGGCGGGGGCCTGTGGATCACGACGCTGGTGGTGATCCTGCTGCTGGCCGGACTGGTCTTCTTCGGCTTCACCCGGCTGGGAGCGATGGTCTCCTCGATCGGCGGCGGCTCCTCCTCTGCTCCTGCGTCTTCAGCTTCCTCCGGGGGCTCCGAGGCCTCCGGGACCGGCAGCTCCTCCGCGTCGGCCTCCGCCTCGCCCACCGAGGACGACGGCGCCGAGCCGCGCGCCGTCTCCGCGCAGCGGATCGTGCCGGGCAACGCCTCGTTCATGGCGGATCAGGACGGAACCCTGTCCCAGGTGGTGGATGGGAACCCGTCCACCGTGTGGACCAGCTACGGCTTCTCCTCGGCGCAGTTCGGCTCCCTGATCTCCGGCTTCGGCATCGCCGTCCAGCTGCAGGATCCGGCGAAGGTCAGCCAGGTGACGGTGGATCAGCAGGGCGGGACCGGCGGGTCCTTCACCGTCTACACCAGCGATTCCCCGTCCCTGGACGGCGCCACGGAGGCCGGGAAGGGCACCTTCGACGCCGCGCAGACCACGGTGCGCCTGAACGAACAGGCCTCTTCGAAGACCGCCCGGTACGTGATCGTCTTCGTGGATTCCGCTCCGCGGCTGTCCCAGCCGATCGGCGGGTACCCCTACGGGCTGCGTCTGGGGGAGATCTCGGTCCGGTGAGGCGCTGTGCGCCCGGCGGTCCGGTGAGGCACGGCTGGCCAGGTGGCCCGGTGAGGCGCTGTGGCCCCGGGCTCGTCGCGCGGAATATCCCTCCCCGGTCCCCGGTTCCACCCTGTAGAAGCACCGGGGCGTCTTGCGAGGCGCCTCCTCCCGCCCGAGCGCGTCGGCCCGGCATCCCGCGGGCCGCAGGAAAGGTCCCCCAGCACGTGAACGAGAACGTCTTCGCCGCGGGTTCCCCCGTGATCTCCCTGAACCAGCAGCCCGCCGCCGAGGGCCGTGACGACGCCGTGCCGTCGTCGGCCGCGGAGGCCATCGCGCCGTCCGCGGAGGACTCAGTGCACGACGTCGCCATCATCGGCTCCGGGCCGGCCGGGTACACGGCCGCGATCTACACGGCCCGCGCCAACCTCAAGCCCATCGTGTTCGCCAGCTCGGTGGCGGCCGGCGGGGACCTGATGACCACCACGGAGGTCGAGAACTTCCCCGGCTTCGTGGATGGCATCCAGGGACCCGAGCTGATGTCCACGATGCAGCAGCAGGCGGAGCGCTTCGGTGCGGATATCCGCTACGAGGATGTGGAGTCCGTGGAGCTGGCCGGCGAGCTGAAGAGGATCACGGTCGCGGACGGGTCCGTGCACTGGGCCAAGGCCGTGATCGTCTCCACCGGGTCGGAGTACCGGAAGCTCGGCCTCGAGGATGAGGCGCGCCTGTCCGGGCACGGCGTCAGCTGGTGCGCAACCTGTGACGGGTTCTTCTTCAAGGAGAAGCCGATCGCCGTCGTCGGGGGCGGGGATTCCGCCCTGGAGGAGGCGCTGTTCCTGACCACCTTCGCCTCCTCGGTGACCATCATCCATCGGCGCGATTCCATGCGGGCCTCGGAGATCATGCAGCGCCGGGCCCTGGAGCACCCGAAGATCACCTTCGTGTGGGACTCCGAGGTGGTGGGCATCGAGGGTGCCGCGCAGACGGAGGCCCTGCAGGTGCGCAACGTGAAGTCCGGGCTGACGCAGCGCCTGGAGGTCAGCGGCCTGTTCGTGGCCATCGGCTCGGACCCCCGCACGGAGCTGGTCAAGGACCAGCTGGAGCTGACCGCCGAGGGCACGATCGCCGTGCAGGGCCGCTCCTCCAAGACCAGCCTCCCCGGGGTGTTCGCCGCCGGGGACGTCATCGACCCCACCTACCGCCAGGCGATCACCGCGGCCGGCTCCGGCTGTGTGGCCGCCATCGACGTCCAGCATTACCTGGAAACCCTGTAACACCCTTCCCACCGAAAGGAGCTGTCATGAGCAGCGCCAGAGCAGTCACCGATGCGTCCTTCCAGGAAGACGTTCTGAACAGCGATCGCCCGGTCATCGTGGATTTTTGGGCCGAGTGGTGCGGCCCGTGCCGGATGGTCGGCCCCGTCCTCGATCAGATCGCCGAGGAGCACGCGGAGAAGGTCGACGTCGTGAAGCTCAACGTGGATGAGAACAGCGAGACCGCCGCGAAGTACGGCATCACCTCCATCCCCGCGATCTACGTGTTCAAGGGCGGCGAGGTGGCCAAGACGAGCGTGGGTGCCAAGCCCAAGGCCGTCCTGGAGAAGGAGTTCGCCGAGTTCCTCGGCTGATCTCCCCCGCCTGACGCGCCTCCCATCCGACGACGAGGCCCGCATGTTTCACGTGAAACATGCGGGCCTCGTGCTGTGTCGTCAGCCGCGCTCGATCTCCGGATCCAGCACGCTGATGATGCGGTTGAGATCGTCCACCGAGGCGAACTCGATGGTCATCTTCCCCTTGCGGGCCCCCAGGGCGATCTTGACGCTGGTGTCGAGCTTGTCCGCAAACGCGTCGGCGATGTAGTCAAACCTCTCATGATGCCGAGGGGCCGACGGCCGGCGCTTCTTCTTCTCCGGACCGGCGGCCGCCCCGGACTGGATGATCTCCTCGACGGAGCGCACTGATAGTCCCTCCGCCACGATGCGCTGTGCGAGCCTCTCCATGGCGGCGGGGTCCGACAGCGCCAGCAGGGCGCGGGCGTGCCCGGACGAGAGCACTCCCGCCGCAACCCGACGCTGCACCAGGGCGGGCAGACGCAGCAGGCGAATGGTGTTGCTGATCTGCGGGCGCGACCGGCCGATCCGGCGTGCCAGCTCCTCCTGGGTGGTCCCGAATTCGTGGAGCAGCTGCTGGTACGCCGCCGCCTCCTCCAGCGGATTCAACTGGCTGCGGTGGAGATTCTCCAGAAGAGCATCACGAAGCAGGTCGATGTCCTGCGTCTCGCGGATGATCGCCGGGATCCGGTCCAGCCCGGCCTCCTGGCTGGCTCGCCAGCGCCGCTCACCCATGACCAGCTCGTACTTCTCCGGGCCGTCCTCCTGGCTGGGGCGGATCACGATCGGCTGGAGCACCCCGATCTCCCGAATCGAGTGCACCAACTCGGCCATGTCATCGGGGTCGAACTCCTGGCGCGGCTGCTTCCGGTTCGGGTGGATGTCCCGGACGGGGATCTCTCCGAACAGCGCCCCGGGGACGGGCACCAGGTCCTGATCCGTCTCGGACACGGGTGCGTCCGCAGAACCGGTCCGAGTCCTCGTGGTCCGCTGCTCGCCCTCCTCTGTGCCGGAGCGGTCAGACTTTGAGGCCTGGGCAGAGTCATGTGTCGATGCGGAGGCGGAGACGGGCCTGGAGGATCGATCGTCCGGGCGACGGTTGGTCGAGGAGGTGCCAGCGCTGGATTCCGCCGTTTCACGTGAAACAGTCGCGTTGCTCGACGAGGAGCTCCCCCGTTCACCGGTCCCCGCCTCGGCGGTTCGCGGATCCTCGCTCTTCGTTTCCTGGGCGGCGGCGCTCGGCTCGAAGAAGAAATCAACCGGTCGCCGGCCCGCACCGCTCTTGCGAAGGGCGGCGCCCATATCGGCGCGCCCAGCGGATCGCCCGCTCTTCTTCGCAGAACGACTTGTAGAGGCTTTCTTCTGGGGCTTCTCCGGAGCGTTGTCGGTCTGTTCGCCGTTCTTCGCCCCGCTCGCCGAGGTCGCAGCGGAAGCCTTCTTGGCGGCCGACCGCCCGCTCGTCCCTCGACCGCCACTCTTCGCGCCGACCTTTCCGCTCGCTCCAGCGGAGGTCGAGGCCGTTCCCTGTCCGCTCGGCGATGCAGCCTGGTTGTCGGCCACGGAAGAGCCTCCACCGCTCGACGCCTCAGCCCTCGATGTTTCACGTGAAACGGTCGGGCCGTTCGCACTCGATCGGCCCGACGAGCCTGACGTCGACCTTCCGGCCGGGGTACGCCGACGTCCCGCCTGGTCCTTCGTCTCCGCCCCAGCATCACCGGTATGACCGGCAGCAGCCGATGAATCGACGGATGTCGTCGGTTCCTCTTCGGGTGAGCTCGGTATGAGAGCCCCCAGTCCGCGCCCCAATCCACGTCGTCTCTCTGCCATGTCCCTCGACCTTCCCACTCGACACTCGTCGCTCCGATTCTACTGGGCCTCGGTGTCATCGAACCGTCCTCCTCCACAGGAATCGACCTCCCACCGCGGGCCATTCGCTCGAACCGGGGCCGGATCGTGTGAATGTACGGCATCCACTGCAGGCTCACCTTCATCGCATGGGTCAGAACCGCCCATCCTCAGTGCCACCGATTCCCAAACCGGCGTGTTGACTCCACCCTCCCCACTGGGGCGCCGAGACCATCTGCCCGGAGGACGCCGGGTTCCCTTCAACGGGAGCACACGGACAGGGGCAGACAATCCGGGCTGCTGCCGGTCGACAGGGCAATATTGGCCGGACGGGTGAAGACCACCTCCTGGACGCTCATCGTGAAGGCAGTAGACAGCGACAGATGGGTCGGGATGGGGGGCCAGACACGTGAAAGCTCTTGTGCCAAGCTGTCCCCCTTCGGAGCGGATCCCCTCAAGTCCGCGTGGAGAGCAGCAGATGGACACCCGAACATAACGACTCACGGCAGAGGTCTCCTGCGCCCTTCGGTCTGACCAGCCCTAGGGGCGGACGACACCTGCGCAGCACAGCCGAGCCCCACGCGTTCCCATGGCGAACGTCGAAGGTGCCACGTACTCCTCCGTTTCACGTGAAACGGGCGCTGGATTGGGCGAAAGCGCCTACGCTCCAACTCCGGCAGGGCGCGACTGATCTATGGGTCCGGTACGCAGGGACGTCCGCGCCTCTCCACGGAGAGTGCTTCTCACATCCCTGAGGATGTACCGAGCGAGCCCACGATAGAGGTCTATCCCTCGGGTCGTGTGCCGAATTCTTGCGTCCCCGATCACGATGGCGTTAGGTGTTGGGTCAGTCGCGGACTACCGGGAGATGTGGTCCAGACCCAAGGTTTCGGGGATCCAGACGCTCGGCTTCCCGGCTTCCCGGCTTCCCGGCTTCCCGGCTTCCCGGTCATGATGATCGTCTGTGCGCGCGTGTTTCACGTGAAACATGACGTGAACTTGCTGGACGCTCCGCCCTCGACTCGGACAGGATGCCGTCGCCTTGGGTAGTCCCCCGGGGGTCTGGTGACTCTCTCAGCACCGCCGGTGTGCCCGATCCGGGCGCATCAGGCCCTCCTCCCCCTGGACGGGATTTGGAAGGTCAGACTCTGCGACCATCCGGCTCGCGCAACCCCACGAGGACTGCCTTCCGCATTGGCCGTTGGCAAACAATAACGGAGATCAATCGTTTCGGATCTATCAAGGGGACAGCTGAACCTGAACGTTCGAAGGTGCTGCCGCTCCCGGACCGGTAATGCCCTCCATCCACCGCCCGGACCTCCGCACGGACCAAGCATGTTTCACGTGAAACACATGGAGCAGCGGGCCGCCGCCTCGCCCTCCGTCGTCTCCTAGAGGTGGCGGGCGCGATGCTGCCCGGGGGCAGCATCCACGTCGGCCCGCTGCGCGATCTCGACGGCCGCCTCCAGGTAGGACAGGGCGCCGGTCGAATGGGGATCATAGGTGAGGACGGTCTGCTGATAGCTCGGCGCCTCGGAGATCCGCACCGACCGCGGGATCATCGCTTCCAGGGTCTGCTGCGGGAAGTGGTCTCGCACCTCCTGGGCCACCTGAGAGGACAGATTGGTGCGGCCGTCGTACATGGTCAGCAGGATCGTGCTGACCTCGAGTCCGGGGTTGAGGTGCTTCTTCACCATGTCGATGTTCTTGAGCAGCTGGCTCAGCCCCTCCAAGGCGTAGTACTCGCACTGGATGGGGATCAGGACCTCACGCGCGGCCACGAAGGCGTTGATGGTCAGCAGCCCGAGGGACGGCGGGCAATCGATGAACACGTAATCCAACCGCGGGAGGTCGTTGACGGCAAGATACTTGGCGTAATCGCCGAGAGCCCGGCTCAGCCGCTGCTCCCGAGCCACCAGAGAGACCAGTTCGATCTCGGCCCCGGCCAGGTCGATGTTCGAGGGCAAGCAGTACAGATTCTCCACATCCGGGCAGGGGCGCACGGCCTCCTGCATCGGGGTGTCCTCGATGAGCACATCGTAGGTGGAGACGATGTCCGTCCCGTGCTCGATATTCAGCGCTGTGGAGGCATTGCCCTGCGGATCGATGTCGATCACCAGCGTCTGCAGGCCGCGCTCAGCCAGGGCGGCCGCGAGGTTCACGGCCGTGCTGGTCTTCCCGACCCCGCCCTTCTGGTTGCTGATCGTGAAGATCCGCGTCTCCGCAGGGGGCTGCACCTGCTGTTGGTTGAGCTTCTTCCAGCGCTTCTTCTCGTTCATGAGCTCTCTCGCTACAGGCGACTGTACGGCCTCCGCCATCGCGGCGGACTCCACGGACGATGTTTCACGTGAAACACGACGGCCGACGTCGGGGTGGATCGGGGTCGGGAGGTCCCGGGGTTGCGGCGGCAGTGCATCCCCGAAGACACCCTTCAGACGGTGGGAAGGTGGGGGAGAGGTCATGGCGTCCGCAGACCTCCTCCTCGTCCAGAGTCGCACCGCGGCCGTTCCGGGTGATCACGTCTCGTCCCAGCGTACCCGGCTAATGGATGCCCCGGCGGCGGAGTCCACAGGCATACGCAGTCTCCGGCACCGCCGCCCCTGGCGACCCCGCTCCACACGGACTACACCCACGCGGAGTACCCACGCCGACTGAACCCACACACAGCCTCCACCACCGCCTGCGGACACCGCAGACACTGGCAGACGCTGCGTCGGGGAAGACCGAACACAACCTGTCGCGGATGTGCGAGACGGCGTGAGGCGAGGCGCAGACGCCCGCACCGCGCAGCCTCACAGAGCCACAGCCTCACAGCCTCGCGAACCCACAAGCCTCAGCGACTCAGCACAGCACAATGCCAGAGGCGCATCACAGCGCCCCAGCCTCACCACCCCGGAGACCCACAGCCCGGGAGACACGGAGCCTCAGAGGCTGACGCGCACCACCGTCGTCGGCTCGCTGAGCAGCCGATCCCCGACGGTGAGGATCTCGGTCTCGCGGGCGCCGTACTTGGAGAGCTTCTTGCGCGCCTTGCGCACCTCTTCCTCGGCGGAGCGGCCCTTCAGGGCCAGCAGCTGCCCCGTGCCCCGCAGGATCGGCAGGGTGATGTCCAGGAGACCACCCAAGGCCGAGACGGCGCGCGCGGTGACGATGTCCGCCTCGACCTCGCCGACGATCTGCTCGCCCCGGCCGCGCAGGATGCGCACCGAATCCCCCAGCTCCAGGTCCCGCACCACCTCGTCCAACCAGATCACGCGCCGCTCCAGCGGCTCCACGAGAGTCAGGGACAGATCCGGTCGGGCCAGAGCCAGGCACAGCCCCGGGAGGCCCGCTCCGGAGCCCACATCCACCACGGAGACGCCCTGGGGGATCAGCTCCTGGACCACCGCGCAGTTCAGAACGTGACGGACCCACAGCCGCGGAACCTCCCGGGGGCCGATCAGGCCTCGCTCGATCCCGCTGTCCGACAGATGACCCACGTAGCGGCGGGCGAGATCCAGGCGTTCACCGAAGACCTCCTCGGCCGCCCGCAGCTCCTCGCCCACAGGCTCCGGAGCCTGCGCCGGCGACGCGGCGGTCCCGGCACCCCGAGAGCCGGCGTCGGCGTGGGAACCCCGCGTCCCAGCGCCGCCACCCTGAGGCGCGACGTCAGCGCCCCGGGAATCCGAGGCAGCATCACGCGCGGCGGATCCGGTGTGCGGGCGGCTCATGCCGGCTCCTCACCCGGTGCCGTGAAGTCCACGGTCACCTCCGCCGGATCCGGGTGCTGGGGCACAGCCCCCGGCGCACCAGGCACACCGCCAGTCGCACCGCCAGCGGCGTCGGCGGCATCAGCACCGGCGACCGACGCCGCATCCTCGGCGGCCTCCCGGGGGCCGGTCACCACGATGTGGCGCTTCGGCCCCTCGCCCTCCGAGGCAGAGAGGAAGCCCAGCTCGGCGACGAAGTCGTGCACCAGTTTGCGCTCATAGGGGCTCAGGGGCTGCAGGTGGCGGTCCTTCCCGGACTCGCGCACCGAAGCCACGGCCTCCTCGGCGAGGCGGCGCAGCTCGCCCTTGCGCCGCTCCCGATGCCCCGCGATGTCCAGGATCAGCCGAGACCGGTTGCCGGTGGCCGCCAGCACCGACAGCCGCACCAGCTCCTGCAGGGAGTCCAGCACCTCGCCGTGCTTGCCCACCAGCATCTTCAGGTCCTCGGCCTGCTCGCCCTCGGCCACCACCGAGAGGAAAGTGCGGTTCTGGTGCACCTCGATCTCGATGTCGCCGTCCAGGTCCGCGATGTCCAGCAGCTCCTCGAGGTAGTCGGCGGCGATCTCGCTCTCCTCCTCGCGCAGCGCCGCCTCCTCAGCGCTGGATTCTGAGGCCGCGGCCTCCGCGGCGCTGGCGTGTGCGGTTTCCGCGGCGTCGTCGTCGCGGCGCTGGTCGGTGGGCTGCTGTGCTGACATCAGATGCTCCTTGCTCCATCCGTGCGGTCGGTGCGCTCGAGGGCCGCGGGAGGGCACTCCGAACCCGTGGTCGCGCCCATCCCGCCGCGGATCACTTCCGCTTCTTCTTCTGGCGCTGCTTGCTCACGGGCTGACGGCGCTGCCCGGCCTGGGCCTTCGCCCGCTGGGCCTCCAGCTCGGCTTCGTGCTCCTCCTTGGTCTTGCCCACGGGGGGAAGGCCCTTGGCGGCCCGGCGCTCGTTGAGCTCGCGCTCGGCCTGAGAGCCCGGCGTCGGGTTGTTGCGGATGACCCACCACTGCTGGCCCATGGACCAGAAGTTGGAGACGGTCCAGTACACGAGCACACCGAGAGGGAAGTTGATGCCGCCGACGGCGAAGATGATCGGGAACAGGTACAGCATCATCTGCTGCTGCCGATACATGGGCGATTCCTTGGCCTGGTCGCTCATGTTCCGGGAGGTCAGCTGACGCTGGGTGAAGAACTGGGTCGCGCTCATCAGCACGATCATGAGGATCGCGAGCACGACGGTGGCCGTGTGGTTGCCATGGCCGGGCTGCATGAGCGTGGAGAACAGCGGCGCCCCGAGGATCGTGGCGTCGTTGAACTGGTGCACCATATCCGCGGGCAGCACCAGAAGATTGGATCCCGACGACGCCGCCGCCGGCACCCCGCGCAGCACCTGCAGGAGGCCGAAGAAGATCGGCATCTGCACGAGGATCGGAAGACAGGAGGACAGCGGGTTGGAGCCGGTCTTCTTGTACAGCGCCATCTGCTCCTGCGCCATCGCCTGGCGGGAGAGCTGATCCTTCTTGCCCTTGTACTTGGCCTGGATCTTGGCCATCTCCGGCTGCAGCTCCTGCATGCCGCGCATGGACTTGATCTGCTTGACGAACAGCGGGATGGTCAGGGTCCGCATCACCAGGGTCATGAAGACGATGGCGAGCACCCACGTCCACCCGGAGGCGGCGTCCATGCCGATCGCGGTGAACACCGTGTGGAAGAACCACAGGATCGCGGAGACGATCCACTTGAAGGGCCACAGGATGAGGTCGAAGAGGTTCATCGGGGATTGACTCCTAGCCCCGCGGTTCCACGGGGGTGTCATGTGCGTGCGCGCAGCGCGGATGGTTCAGCAGCAGGATCTGGGGGGCGCGTCCCGGCGCGAAGGTCCGGGGGCCGACGGGCACCGGGTCCAGGCCGCCGGAGGCCCAGGGATGGCACCGCAGCAATCGTCTCACGGTCAGGCCCAGTCCCCGCACCGCGCCGTGCACAGTGAAGGCCTCCAGCGCGTACGCCGAGCACGTCGGGAAGTACCGGCACACCTCCCCGTACAGGGGCGAGATGATCCTGCGGTACAGGCGCAGCAGGCCGATGGCGAGGTTCTGCGGCAGCGTCCACAGCGCCTGCCCGACGCCGCGGACGCGCACGTACTCCGTCGGCGCCCGCTCCAGCAGCTGCTGGGGCTCCATCGCGGCCTCGAGGGTTCTTCCGGCGTCCTGGTCGGGGCTCATGCGGCGAGCTTCCGCCGGGCGGCGATCAGGGCCGCCCGGTAGTCCGCGCCGAGGCGGCTCCAATCCGCCTCGGCCGAGGCCGGCAGGGCGCGGACCACCAGGTGCAGTCCGCGAGGGGTCTCGGCGATCGACTCGGCGGCGAGCTCGCGCAGCCGCCGCTTGACCCGGTTGCGCACGACGGCGTTGCCCACCGCCTTGGACACGATGAAGCCGACGAGGGTCGGCTCCTGCGGTGCGCAGGGGTGGGCGTAGACGACGACGTTCCGGCGCCCGCTACGGGCGCCGGAACGCGTGGCTGCTGAGAATTGGACCGACGTCCGCATCCGGTGCTGCTGGGCCAGCACTGAGCGGCTCCTTCGAAGACGTGCCGGGGTGCGGGTGCCTCCGCGCGGGATCATCTCCCGGGCGCGGCGGGACAGCGCCTCAGTCCCCGACGACGGGGGTGCGGCTCAGGCGGAGAGGTTCGCGCGGCCCTTGGACCGGCGGTGGGCCAGGATGGCGCGGCCGGCGCGGGTGCGCATCCGCAGACGGAAGCCGTGCTTCTTGGCACGACGGCGGTTATTCGGCTGAAAAGTCCGCTTGCTCACGGTGGGTACTCCATTGACGTCGATTCGGGCGCTGCCCGCGCTGGTGGATCCGACGGGGATCCGCAGGGGCGACGCGTGGGGCGATGCGATCCGCGCGGCGTGCAGGGCCGCGCACCGGGTCTCCTCGAACCGCCGATGGGCTGCGGGGCAGCCCGGGTTGGAGGGTCGGTGGGCACACTGACGGCACACGGACGACTGATCGAGTCTAAGAGGGAGGCGGTGGGGCGGTCAAGCCCTGCGCGGCGCACCGATGTCGTCAGACGAGGTGCATCCCGCTTCCCCAGGGTGTGCATCCACCGACCATCCCAGTCTGTGGATAAACCCCAGAGAAGTTCCCACCATCCCCAACCCCGAGAAGACGCGGAACTACAGTCCTGTGATTACCGGAAGCGGCCGACTGCGGCGGATTCCCGCGGTCGGGATGCTCTAGGCTGGCAGGAGCCGCCTCTCGTTATCCACAGAGCAGGCGGGTGTGTACAACCTTGTGGACAGACCGGGGAGAACCGGTGGAGGACCGCGCCCGACCCGCCGGCGCGAACGCCTCCAGCGCCCTCGATCCGTCCCGTCGCCGACTTCGAGGAGCACCGTGAGCGTTCAGGGCAACGAGCAGATCCAGACGCGCTGGGAGGCGTGCATCGCGGACCTGCAGAACAACCCCGACCTGACCCGCCGGGTCAAGGGCTCCCTGGACAAGGCGCAGCCGCAGGGGCTGTTCGGCACCACCCTGATCATCGCGGTGCCCAACGAGTACACCCGCGACGTCTTCCAGCGGGAGCTGAACGTCGCCTTCAAGGAGGCGCTGAACCGCGCCTTCCCCGAGGACATGGGCATCACCGAGGCCTTCGTCATCGACCCGGAGCTGGAGACGCCGGTGCCCGGCCGGGCCCAGGCCACCGCCTCGCCCCAGCAGCTGCGCAGCCCCCGCGCCGACGCCGCCCCGACGCGGACGTCCGGAGAGTCCGGGCACTCCACCGCCGAGGGAGGGCTTCCCACCGATCACCCGCGGGCGGATCAGGCCCGGCACGCGAGCTCGGAGCAGGGGCCCGGCCTGCCGCCCATCAGCGAGCTGGAAGCCGAGCGCGGCCACGTGGGCACCGTCCCCTCTCCGCTGCACGTGCCCGGGGCCGGACAGGAGCCGGCCTCCCTCACCGGTTCCCGCCCGACGTCGGCCCCGGCCGGCTCCCCGGAGTCCGAGGCCCCGCGCCCCGAGGTGGTCACCCCCGGCCAGGACATTCCCCAGATGGCATCCAACACCGCGCCGAACGACGCGGAGTGGGAGTCCAGCGCCCGGCTGAACAGCAAGTACGTCTTCGACACCTTCGTCATCGGGCAGTCCAACCGTTTCGCCCATGCCGCGGCCCTGGCCGTCTCCGAGATGCCGGCTAAGTCATATAACCCGCTGTTCATCTACGGGGATTCCGGGCTGGGCAAGACCCACCTGCTGCACGCCATCGGGCACTACACCAAGCGGATGTTCCCGCACATGCGGGTGCGGTATGTGAACTCGGAGGAGTTCACCAACGACTTCATCAACTCCATCCGCGACGACGAGGGCTCCAGCTTCAAGCAGATCTACCGCAACGTGGACCTGCTGCTGATCGACGACATCCAGTTCCTCGCGGGCAAGGAACACACGCAGGAGGAGTTCTTCCACACCTTCAACGCCCTGCACAACCACCAGAAGCAGGTGGTCATCACCTCGGATCTGCCGCCCAAGCAGCTGACCGGCTTCGCCGAGCGGATGCGCTCCCGGTTCGAGTGGGGCCTGATCACGGATGTGCAGCCGCCGGAGCTGGAGACGCGGATCGCGATCCTGCGCAAGAAGTCTCAGAGCGAGAACCTGGACGCCCCGGACGAGGTCATGGAGTACATCGCCTCCAACATCACCACCAACATCCGGGAGCTGGAGGGCGCGCTGATCCGGGTGACGGCCTACGCCTCCCTGAACAAACAGGCCGTGGACCTGCCGCTGGCGGAGCTGGTGCTCAAGGACCTCATCACGGATGAAGGCGTCTCCGAGATCACCGCCTCCACGATCCTCGGGCAGACCGCGGCGTACTTCGAGGTGTCGCTGGAGGAGCTGCGCAGCAAGTCCCGCAACCGCACACTGGTCACCGCGCGGCAGATCGCCATGTACCTGCTGCGCGAGCTCACGGACATGTCCCTGCCCAAGATCGGCCAGGAGCTGGGGGGCCGGGACCACACCACCGTGATGCATGCGGAGCGGAAGATCCGCAAGCTCATGGCCGAGCGGCGCAACATCTTCAACCAGGTCACCGAGCTGACCAACCGCATCAAGCAGCAGCACCGCGAGGGCTGAGGCCCGGTCCGGGGCCCGCCCGAGCTCATCCACCGTTTCCACAGGGTGATCCGGGCCCTGTTATTAACAGCTGTGGACAGAACTGTGGACAACCCCGCTCGGACTGTGGAGCTTAAGGGGATGCACCGCCCGCAGGCTGTGGATCCCGCATCAGGCCGGTCTCGCGGCTCCACATGCCGGCAGGATCCGTCCCCGACGACGACCACAGGTTGCCCACACCCGCGATCCGCGAGCCGGCAGGGATCCGGGCGTTTTTCCACAGAATCCACACGGGTTGTTAATACTCCCGATCCTTTAAGAGATCATCCCCGACAACGAACCTCCCAGACCCTCGAGCCTGCCGGCAGGGCCGGGATCCGGCCGTGACCGGCCGCCCGGCCTGTGGAATTCCAAGAATCCCCGAGGTCCGGCTCCGGTAAGCTGGCCCCAGATCCGATCCCCTCGTACCCCGCGCGCTGCGCGCGGAAGAAGGACAGCGCCACCGTGAGATTCTCAGTCGACCGCGACGTACTGGCCGAGGCCGTCACCTGGACGGCCCGCTCCCTGTCCCCCCGGCCCCCGGTGCCGGTGCTCTCCGGGCTGCTGATCACCGCCCAGGGCGGGGAGGTCTCCATCGCGAGCTTCGACTACGAGACCTCCGCCAAGCTGTCCATCGCCGCCGAGGTCATCGAGGAGGGTCAGACCCTCGTCTCCGGGCGGCTGCTGGCGGACATCTGCCGCTCCCTGCCCTCCGCCCCGGTCGCCGTCGAGACGCGGGATTCCAAGGTGTACCTGACCTGCCGCTCCGCGAAGTTCAACCTCGCGTCCATGCCCGTCTCGGACTACCCCGAGCTGCCCGGACTGCCGGAGGTCTCCGGCACCGTGGACGGCGCGGCCTTCGCCCACGCGGTCTCCCAGGTGATCATCGCCGCCAGCAAGGACGACACCCTGCCCATCCTCACCGGGGTGCGCATGGAGATCGACGGACCGAACATGACGCTGCTGGCCACGGACCGCTACCGGCTGGCCATGCGCGAGCTGATCTGGGAGCCCGCGGACCAGGGGCTGCAGACCGCCGCCCTGATCAAGGCCCGCACCCTCAACGAGGTCGCCAAGACTCTGGGTGGGGCCGGGCAGCTGTCCATCGCCCTGTCCGGATCCCACGAGCTCATCGGCTTCGAATCCGGCGGGCGGCGCACCACCAGCCTCCTGGTGGACGGAGAGTACCCCAAGATCCGCTCGCTCTTCCCGGATCAGACCCCCATCCACGCCGTCGTGCGCACCGGGGAGCTGGTGGAGGCCGTGCGGCGCGTCTCCCTGGTGGCCGAGCGCAACACCCCTGTGCGCCTGGCGTTCGTGCAGGGCCAGCTGACCCTGGACGCCGGGACCGGGGAGGACGCCCAGGCCAACGAGGTCATCGAGGCCCAACTGGAGGGCGAGGACATCACCGTGGCCTTCAACCCCGTGTACCTGTCCGAGGGGCTGGGCGCGATCGGCGGGGACTACGTCCGCTTCTCCTTCACCACCCCGCCCAAGCCGGCGGTGCTCTCCCCGCAGGAGAGCCCGGAGGCGGAGGAGGATCGGCGCTACCGGTACCTGCTGATGCCGGTGCGCCTGCCGCAGCAGTAGCGCCCGCGCGCAGCGGATCAGAGCAGGAAAGGAGGAGCCGGCCCGGTGCACATCGACCACCTCTCGCTGATGGACTTCCGCACCTACCGGTTCCTGGATCTGGCCCTGACGCCGGGGCTCACCGTGCTGGTGGGGCGCAACGGCGTCGGGAAGACCAACATCGTCGAGGCCGTGGACTACTGCGCCGAGCTGGCCTCCCACCGGGTCAGCGCCGATGCCCCGCTGGTGCGGGTGGGTGCCGAGCGCGCTTACATCCGGGCCCGGGTGGTGCGCGGCGGCCAGCAGACCGTCATGGAGCTGGAGATCACCCCCGGCAAGGCCAACCGGGTACGGCTGAACCGCGCCGCGCCCGTGCGGGTGCGCGAGGCCCTGGGGATCTGCCGCACCGTCCTGTTCTCCCCGGAGGACCTGGCCCTGATCAAGGGCGAACCCGCGCTGCGTCGTCGCTTCCTGGACGATCTGGCGGTCTCCCTGCGCCCGGTGGTCGCCGGATACCGGGCGGACTATGAGAAGGTGCTGCGCCAGCGCAACGCCCTGCTGAAGTCCCTGCGCCGCTCGGGACGCACCGGACCGGAGGAGCGGGCCACGCTGGAGGTGTGGAACGGGCAGCTGGTCAACCTCGGCGCCCGGATCCTGCACGCCCGCTTCCAGGTCCTGGCGGCCCTGCTGCCGGAGGCCGACCGGGCGTACGGGCAGCTGACCGACGGCGGCAAGGAGCTGGCCTTCCGCTACGAGTCCCTCACCCTGGGCGCCCGGCCGCGGGAGGACGTCGCCGCCCTGGCCGCGCTGAGCCCGGCCCGGCTCGGGCAGATGCTGGCCAGCGCGCTGGAGGAGAAGGCCCAGGATGAGATCGAGCGGGGGATGAGCCTGGTGGGGCCGCACCGGGACGAGGTGCAGCTGATGCTCGGCGGGATCCCGGCGCGCGGCTACGCCTCCCACGGGGAGACGTGGTCCTACGCCCTGGCCCTGCGCCTGGGCTCCTGGTACGTGCACCGGGCCGACGACGACGCCCCCGGCGCCTACCCGATCCTCATCCTGGACGACGTCTTCGCGGAGCTGGACGCGGTGCGCCGTTCCCGGCTGGCGCGGATCGTCTCCGCGGCGGAGCAGGTGCTGGTGACCTGTGCGGTCGAGGAGGATCTGCCGCGGGAGCTGCCCGGGCGGCGTCGGGTGCTGCAGGTCAGCCCCGGCGAGGTGCACCCGGTGGACTCCGACGCCGGCGCCCCTGACGCCGCGCCGGAGGAGCCGGAGGGCCCGGGGGCGCCGGGTGCCTGAGCGGGGCGAGGAGGTGCGCCGGGAGCTGGAGCGGGACGAGATCGACGCCCCGGCCTCCCTGCTGCAGCGCCTGCGCGAGGCGGCCGTGGCCCGGGGCGAGGGGAGGGTCACCGGGGGTGCCGCGCGCCGGATCATCAAGGACTTCGGCGCCGTCGTCTCCGCGGCGCCGGGGCAGTCCCGCAGGCGGCGCTGGCGCGAGGAGGGCTGGGATCCGCGCGTGCTCGGCGGGTACACCGGGCCGGGGAAGTCCTCGCGGGACCCGCAGGGGGTCGGCCCCGTGATGGCGCACATGATCGCCGCGCGCGGGTGGAAGGAGCCGGTGGCGGTGGGCAGCGTGCTCTCCCGCTGGGAGGAGCTGGTGGGTCCTTCGATCGCCGCGCACGCCAGCCCGGAGAGCTATGAGAACAGCGAGGTCACGGTCCGCTGCGACTCCACCAACTACGCGACCTACCTGCGCACCATGCAGGGGCAGCTGCTGAGCACCTTCGAACGGGAGCTGGGCCCGGGCATCGTCACCCGGGTCACCGTGCGGGGGCCCGCCGCGCCCTCCTGGCGGAAGGGCCGTCGAGTGGCCCCGGGTGGTCGGGGCCCGCGGGACACCTACGGCTGAGCGCCCGCTGCCGTCCCGAACCCCCGGTCACGGGGGATCCCCCAGCCAGACGGGGTCAGGACGACTCAGCCGCCTTCTGTGCCCGATGACGGGGCAGATGCCACCTCGGGAAGCTCCTCAGTGGGCGGAATCGGCGGTGCGCCCGGGGCTCGGCCCGCTAGAATCGAGGAAAGACTGAATGATGGGCGTCCGCACCCGCGACGCCCGGACCCAAGGAGCTTGATTCCCCCAGTGGCATCCGCAGAGCAGCACGAATACGGCGCGAACGAGATCACGGTCCTGGAAGGGCTGGAGGCGGTCCGCAAGCGCCCGGGCATGTACATCGGCTCCACCGGTGAGCGCGGCCTGCACCACCTGGTCTACGAGGTCGTGGACAACTCCGTGGACGAGGCCCTGGCCGGGTACGCGGACCACATCGAGATCACGATCCTCGCCGACGGCGGGGTGAAGGTCGTGGACAACGGCCGCGGCATCCCGGTGGACATCCACCCCACCGAGGGCCGGCCCACCGTCGAGGTGGTCATGACCGTGCTGCACGCCGGCGGCAAGTTCGGCGGCGGCGGGTACGCGGTCTCCGGCGGTCTGCACGGCGTCGGCATCTCCGTGGTCAACGCCCTGTCCACCCGCGTGGAGACCACCGTGCGCCGCCAGGGCTACGAGTGGACCATGGCCTTCGCCGACGGCGGGGTGCCCCAGGGGGAGCTGGTCCGGGGCCGGGAGACCACCGCGACCGGCACCACCCAGGTCTTCCACCCGGACCCGGAGATCTTCGAGACGGTGGAGTTCGACTACGAGACCCTGCGCGCCCGCTTCCAGCAGATGGCCTTCCTGAACAAGGGACTGCGCATCACGCTCACGGATGAGCGCACCGCGGTGGACTTCGAGGACCATGTGGCGGAGGAGAAGAAGCCCAAGGAGCTCAAGCTCAACACGGAGACCACCACCGCGGAGGGCCACCGCACCGTGGTCTACCAGTACGACCGCGGGCTGCTGGACTACGTGCAGTTCCTCAACGCCAGCCAGAAGTCCCCGGTGATCCACGAGGACGTCATCGCCTTCGACGTCGAGGACACCGAGCGGATGCTCTCCCTGGAGCTGGCGATGCAGTGGACGGAGGCCTACCGGGAGTCCGTGCACACCTACGCCAACACCATCAACACCCACGAGGGCGGCACCCACGAGGAGGGCTTCCGCGCGGCCCTGACCACGCTGGTCAACCGCTACGCCCGGGACAACCGGCTGCTGCGGGACAAGGACGACAACCTCACCGGCGATGACATCCGCGAGGGCCTGACCGCGGTGATCTCGGTGAAGATCGCCGAGCCGCAGTTCGAGGGCCAGACCAAGACCAAGCTGGGCAACTCCGAGGTCAAGGCCTTCGTGCAGCGGGAGGTCTCGGATCAGCTGGGCGACTGGTTCGAGCGCAACCCCAACGAGGCCAAGGCCATCGTGCGCCGGGCCATCACGGCCGCGCAGGCGCGGGTGGCCGCGCGCAAGGCCCGGGAGACCACCCGGCGCAAGGGCCTGCTGGAGTCCGGCGGGATGCCGGGCAAGCTGAAGGACTGCTCCTCCAAGGATCCGACGATCTCGGAGATCTACATCGTGGAGGGCGACTCCGCGGGCGGCTCGGCCGTGCAGGGCCGGGATCCGGAGCGCCAGGCGATCCTGCCGCTGCGGGGGAAGATCCTCAACGTGGAGCGGGCCCGCCTAGATCGGGCGCTGTCCAACGCCGAGGTCCAGTCCATGATCACCGCCTTCGGCGCCGGCATCGGCGAGGAGTTCAAGGTGGAGAAGGCCCGGTACCACAAGATCGTGCTGATGGCCGACGCCGACGTGGACGGCCAGCACATCACCACCCTGCTGCTGACCCTGCTGTTCCGGTTCATGCGCCCGCTGATCGAGGCCGGGTACGTGTACCTGGCGCAGCCGCCGCTGTACCGGATCAAGTGGTCCAACGCTGCGGACGACTACGTCTACTCGGATGCTGAGCGGGACGAGGTGGTGGCCCGGGGCCTGGCCAACAACCAGCGCCTGCCCAAGGAGAACGGGATCCAGCGGTACAAGGGCCTGGGGGAGATGTCCTACACCGAGCTGTGGGAGACCACCATGGACCCCGAGCACCGCACCCTGCTGCAGGTCACGATGGATGACGCCGCCGCGGCGGACCAGGTGTTCTCGGTGCTGATGGGCGAGGACGTGGAGTCCCGCCGCGAGTTCATCCAGAAGAACGCGAAGGACATCCGCTTCCTCGACATCTGATCGCATGCCGTCCGGATCATATTCCCCACGCGGAATGAGCCGGGCGGCGATGCGGCGAGACAGCGCAGAGCACACCCCAGAACGGAAAGCACACAGCCATGAGCGACGAGAACGCCACGCCGGAGAACGGCGCAGAGAACGAGGAGCGCGAGGTCCACGAGGGCGAGGTCGTGGACCCGGCCGTGCCCGGTCCGGAGATCCGTCTGACCGATCGGGTCGAGGCCGTGGACCTGCAGACCGAGATGCAGCGCTCCTACCTGGACTACGCGATGGCCGTGATCATCGGCCGCGCCCTGCCGGATGTGCGCGACGGCCTGAAGCCCGTGCACCGGCGCGTCATCTACGCGATGTACGACGGCGGGTACCGCCCGGACCGCTCCTTCAACAAGTGCGCGCGCGTCGTCGGCGACGTCATGGGCCAGTACCACCCGCACGGCGACTCCGCGATCTACGACACCCTGGTGCGCCTGATCCAGGACTGGATCATGCGCTACCCGCTGGCCCTGGGCCAGGGGAACTTCGGCTCCCCGGGCAACGACGGCGCGGCCGCACCCCGGTACACCGAGTGCAAGATGGCGCCGCTGGCCATGGAGATGGTCCGGGACATCCAGGAAGACACCGTGGACTTCCAGGACAACTACGACGGGAAGAACCAGGAGCCCACGGTCCTGCCCGCCCGCTTCCCGAACCTGCTGGTCAACGGCTCCTCCGGCATCGCCGTCGGCATGGCCACCAACATCCCGCCGCACAACCTGCGCGAGGTCGCCGACGGCGTGCAGTGGTTCCTGGACAACCCCGAGGCCTCCGACGAGCAGCTGCTGGAGGCCCTGATCCAGCGGATCAAGGGCCCGGACTTCCCGACCGGCGCGCAGATCCTCGGGCACAAGGGCATCGAGGACGCCTACCGCACCGGGCGCGGGTCCATCACGATGCGCGCGGTGGTCAACGTGGAGGAGATCCACGGGCGCACCTGCCTGGTGGTCACCGAGCTGCCGTACCAGGCCAACCCGGACAACCTGGCCATCAAGATCGCCGAGCTGATCAAGGACGGGAAGATCTCCGGGGTCGCGGACATCCGCGACGAGACCTCCGGGCGCACCGGGCAGCGCCTGGTCATCGTGCTCAAGCGCGACGCCGTGGCCAAGGTGGTGCTGAACAACCTCTACAAGCACACCCAGCTGCAGGAGAACTTCTCCGCGAACATGCTGGCGATCGTCGACGGCGTGCCGCGCACCCTCTCCCTGGACGCGTTCATCCGCCACTGGGTCACCCACCAGATGGACGTCATCGTGCGCCGGACCCGGTTCCGGCTGCGCCAGGCCGAGGAGGAGGCGCACATCCTGCGCGGCCTGCTCAAGGCCCTGGACGCCCTGGACGAGGTCATCCGGCTGATCCGCAGCTCCCCCACCGTGGAGGAGGCGCGCACCGGGCTGATGCAGCTGCTGGACATCGACGAGGCCCAGGCCCAGGCGATCCTGAACATGCAGCTGCGCCGCCTGGCGGCTCTGGAGCGGCAGAAGATCCAGGATCGCCATGCCGAGCTGATGCGCCAGATCGAGGAGTACCGGGGGATCATCGCCTCCGAGCAGCGCCAGCGGGAGCTGATCTCCGAGGAGCTGGCGGAGATCGTCGGCCGGTACGGGGACGAGCGGCGCACCCAGATCCTCATGGGCTACGACGGGGACATGTCCGTGGAGGACCTCATCCCCGAGGAGGACATGGTCGTCACGATCACCCGCGGCGGCTACGTCAAGCGCACCCGCATCGACCAGTACCGCTCCCAGCACCGCGGCGGCAAGGGCATCCGGGGCGCGCAGCTGCGCGGGGACGACGTCGTCGAGCACCTGGTGGTCACCACCACGCACCACTGGATCCTGTTCTTCACCAACCTCGGCCGGGTCTACCGGACCAAGGCGTACGAGCTGATCGAGGCCGGCCGGGACGCCAAGGGCCAGCACGTGGCCAACGTCCTGGCCTTCCAGCCGGGGGAGACGATCGCGCGGGTCATGGCCCTGCGCTCCTACGAGGACGCGCCGTACCTGATCCTGGCGACCAAGCACGGGCTGGTGAAGAAGTCGCGCCTGTCCGACTACGACACCAACCGCACCTCCGGGGTCATCGCGATCAACCTGCGCGAGGAGGACGAGCTGATCTCCGCGCAGCTGGCCGGGGCGGAGGATGACCTGATGCTCATCTCCCGCAAGGGCCAGTCCCTGCGCTTCACCGCCACGGACGAGGCGCTGCGCCCGATGGGCCGGGCCACCTCCGGGGTGACCGGGATGAAGTTCCGCGACGGCGACGAGCTGCTGGCCGCCTCCGTGGTCACCGACGACGCGTACGTCTTCGTGGTCACCGAGGGCGGCTGGGCCAAGCGCACCCGGGTGGATGAGTACCGGGTGCAGGGCCGCGGGGGCCTGGGCATCAAGGTCGCCAAGCTCGCGGAGGACCGCGGGGACCTGGTGGGCGGGCTGATCGTCGGCGCGGACGACGAGGTGCTGGTGGTCATGGAGTCCGGCAAGGTGGCGCGCTCCCACGTGGCCGAGGTGCCCGCGAAGGGCCGGGACACGATGGGCGTGATCTTCGCGAAGCCGGGCAAGAAGGACCGCATCCTGTCCATCGCCCGCAACCAGGACAAGGGCGTGGACGACGGGGAGCCCGTGGCCGAGGGCGGGGCCGTGGGGGTCCCGGGGGCGGATCATGAAGTACCGTTGGACGCAGACACTGATCGCACCGACGCACCGGCAGCAGCCGGTCCGCAGTCCCACGGAGGTAACGAGTGAGCACGAAGAATTCGGGATCCGAGGCGCGCAAGCCCTCCTCGGCGTCGGGCACCTCCGCCCGGCGGCCCGCCCCGAGCCGGGGCCGGGATTCCGTCACGGCCACCAAGTCCTCCGCCTCCTCCGCGGGACGCGCAGGCTCGGGGCGCACCTCCTCGGCGGGTGGGGTCAAGCGGCCCGCCGGCTCGGCCAACCGCCCGCTGGTGCGCCCCGCCCCGCGCTCCAAGGTGCGTCGTGCCCACCTGACGGTCGCGAAGATCGACCTGTGGTCCATCGCCAAGCTGGTGTTCCTGCTGTCCGTGGCCGTGGGCATCGTGACCGTGGTGGCCACCGTGATCCTGTGGCTGGTCTTCGAGGTCACCGGCATCTTCGACGGCATCAACTCGATCCTGTCCATGCTCTCCAGCCAGGGCAACGCCGTGCAGCTCACGGACTACCTCTCCCTGGGGCAGGTGGCCGTGTACGCCACGATCCTGTCCGTGCTGAACGTGGTGCTGCTGACCCTGCTGGGCATCATCGCCGGGTTCCTGTACAACATCGCGGCCAAGCTGGTGGGCGGCATCGGGGTGACCCTGACGGACGACTGACCCGGTGGTCCGCCGCCCGGCGGCCCCGCCTGTGCGCGAGGTCACCGGGGGCGGATTTGGCCGCCGCCGCGGGCAGCCGGTAGTGTTTCATCGTGGCCCACGGGCCGCGTGAGGGCGTATAGCTCAGACGGTTAGAGCGCTACACTGATAATGTAGAGGTCCCAGGTTCAATTCCTGGTACGCCCACCGAATCCCTCACTCGAGGAGGTCCGCTCATGCGGAAGATCCTGGCGGCGCTGGCCGCCGGTGCCGCGGCCCTCGCCGTGGCCAAGAGGTACCGGGGTTCCCAGGAGACCAAGTCCACGTGGCAGGCGTCCACGGATCGGGTCGACTGAACCACCCGGGGACGTGGCGCAATTGGTAGCGCATCTGCTTTGCAAGCAGAGGGTTAGGGGTTCGAGTCCCCTCGTCTCCACCACGGACATCGGAACGAAGCCGCGGCTCCCGCATCGGGACCGCGGCTTCGCCGCATCCGCCCCGTGTCCCCGCCCGCGCGGCATCTCCGGTCCCCTCCGCGCAGCACCCGTGATCGCCTCTGTGACGCCGACCATGTGACTCGCTGCGGTGTCCAGCTTCGCGCGGCGAAGTTCATCTGAAGTTCACCCTGGCGGGCCTCGCGTCCGGTCCGCGCGGCGGCATAATCGATCCGTGACCCCTGAACTCATCATCCTCGCGATCGTGATCATCACGGCGCTGGTCTTCGACTTCACCAACGGCTTCCACGACACGGGCAACGCGATGGCCACCTCCATCGCCACCGGGGCGCTCAAGCCCAAGGTCGCCGTCGCCCTGTCCGCGGTGCTCAACCTCGTGGGCGCCTTCCTGTCCGTGGAGGTCGCCAAGACCGTCGGCAAGGAGGTCGTGAACCTCAAGATGGCCGAAGGGGACGGGCTGATCCTCATCGTGTTCACCGGCCTGGTCGGCGGCATCGTGTGGAACCTGCTCACCTGGCTGCTGGGGCTGCCCTCCAGCTCCTCCCACGCCCTGTTCGGCGGGCTGATCGGCGCGACCATCGCCGGTCTCGGGGTCTCCGGGGTGCTGTGGTCCGGCATCGTCGCCAAGGTCATCATCCCGGCCCTGGCCGCACCCGTCATCGCCTGCCTCATCTCCACCGTGGGCACCTCCCTCATCTACGGCTTCACCCGCCGGGTCGGGGAGCAGCAGAAGGAGCGCGGCTTCCGCTGGGGCCAGGTGGGCACCGCCTCCCTGGTCTCCCTGGCCCACGGCACCAACGACGCCCAGAAGACCATGGGCGTGATCTTCCTGGCCCTGGTGGCCTCCTCCGCGATCGATCCCTCCGCCGACATCCCGTTCTGGGTCAAGCTCTCCTGCGCCGGGGCCATCGCCCTGGGCACCTACCTGGGCGGCTGGCGGATCATCCGCACCCTGGGCAAGGGCCTGGTGGAGATCGACTCCCCGCAGGGCATGGCCGCCGAGGGCGCCTCGGCCGCGATCATCCTGACCTCCTCCCACTTCGGGATGGCCCTGTCCACCACCCACGTGGCCACCGGATCCATCCTCGGCACCGGCCTGGGCCGCAAGGGCGCGGACGTGCGCTGGGGCGTGGCCGGGCGGATGGCGGTGGCCTGGGTCATCACGCTGCCCGCGGCCGCCGCGGTCGGCGCGGTGTGCTGGCTGATCGCCCACGGCGTGTCCCTGGTCAGCAACCAGCTGGTCGGCACCGGCGTCGTCTTCCTGATCATGGCCGCCCTGGCCGGGTACATGTGGCGCCACTCCCGGAAGAACCCGGTGGACTCCGGCAACGTCAACGCCGATTGGGAGACCGAGGCCGCCCTGTCCGTGGAGAACGGCCCGGATCGCCCCATGGTCTCGGCCGCCGCCGGGGAGATCCTCGACCAGGACCACCTCACCCCCGTGGGCGCCACCGCGTCCCGCCGCCAGCAGAAGCACGGAGCCTGACCCATGGAGATGCTCTCCCTCATCGCCAACCTCCTCCCCGTGACCATCGCCGGACTCGTGCTCGGCGCGGGGATGCCAGCCCTATTCGCCCTCGCGATGCGGATCTCCGCTGGGAGCACCGAGACCCGGCCGGACGGGACCGTGGTGCAGACCGCGCCCGCCAGCCCCGTGCTGCGGGCGGTCTCCGCGGCGATCTTCGTCCTGATCGCGGCGATCATCCTCCTCGGCATCCTGTGGATCGCCAAGGACTTCATCTACCACACCACCGGGTTCGACCTGCTGGGCGCCGCCAAGAAGTGACGCGGCCCGCGGGATCAGGAGACGCTCCCGCCGTCGACATCGGAACCCGCCGCCACACGCGGGAGGACGGGGGACACCAGTGCCCAACTTCGTGAGCTCGCTGATCCAGTGGCTGCGTGCCGGCTACCCGCACGGGATGCCCTCCCAGGACTACATCCCGCTCATGGCGGTGCTGCGCCGCCGCCTCGGCGAGGAGGAGATCCAGGACGTCACCCGCCAGCTGGCCGCGGCCGGTCTGGTGCCCGCCGACTCCGTGGACATCGGCGTGGAGATCACCAAGGTCACCGACGAGATGCCCTCTCCCACCGACGTGCGCCGCGTGGAGGACAATCTGCGCTCCCTCGGCCGGGCGGAGGACCCGGAAGACCCGCAGGACGACGATGACGAGGGCCCGAGCCTGGGTGCCGCGGGCGAGGGCCGGCCCGGCTCCCCGGATGACGACGACCGGGAGGACGACGACGGCGCCTGAGCCCCGTCGAGCGCCCCCGCACGACGCAGCGGAGGGACACCCCGCCCGGGCGCGCCGGCCACGGCAGCGCGTCGCCGCCGGGGACCCGGCACCATGAGAGACGCCGCCGCCCCCTCATCGTGAGATGAGGGGGCGGCGGCGTTCTCGCGCGGCCGGGCAGGCCGTGGGATCAGGTCAGGAGGCTCAGGCCTCCTTGCCCTCCACGTTCTCGCGGCTCTTGGCGCCGGACTTCTGCGAGTCCTTGACCTCGGCGGGCTTGGCGGTGTCCGCCTTCTTGGGGTCCGGGGTGGCCGCCTTGTTCAGGGGCGCGCCCGGGCCGGGGTGGCTGGTGTCCTTGGCATCCACGTGCTCGGAGACCTCCTGGTTGGAGGGCGCCTTCGCGGAGGCCGGCTTGGTCACCTGCTGATCCTTCAGCGTGGACTTCCCGGCGGACCCGGCCTGGGAATCCGCGGCGGTCTCCTCGGCGGGCTTGGCCGGGGCGGCCGGGCGGGAGGACTGGTCCTTGGCCGGCTGGGCGGCGTCGGCCGGGGTCTTCCACGGATCCTCCACGGGGCGGGAGGCGCGCCAGGCGGCCACGGCCGCGGCGGTGCCGGCGGCCAGCAGCCCGAAGACCAGCCAGCCCTTGTGGGACTTGCGCTGGGCCTTCTTCTGCTCCTTGGCGAAGCTCTTCGCGGACTTCACGGCCTGCTTCTGGTACTTCTTCACGGCCTTCTTGTCCCCGGTGAGCTTCTGGGCCAGGGCCTCCACGCGGTCATCGCCGGCGTCCACGGAGTCCAGCTTCTGGGCCAGGGCCGCGGCGGCCGCACCGGCCTGCGCCCGGCCCTTGGCGACGGCGTTCTCCACGGCGGGGGAGGCCTTGTCCAGGCCCTCCTGCACGCGCGGAGTCACCTCCTTCTGCACCCAGTGGTTGGCCTTGTCGGCCTGGTCCTGCAGCTTGGCGCCGAGGCCCTGGGCGAGATCCTGGGCTTTCTCTGCCTGGTCCTGGAAGCGGGAGCTGACGACCTTCTGGGCCTTCTTCGCCTTCTTGGCCGCCTGCTTCTGGGCTTCCTTGGCCTTCTTCTCAGCCTTCTTCTGGTGGCACGCCACGAGTCATCCCTCCTTGCGGACGCGGTGCGGCCGGGGCCTCTCCCCGGACGTGTCGCGCGTATCCGCCGGGGTAACACCGGCGGGACGGCACCGCGTCACTTGTCGTCCGTCACCAGCTTATGGGCTGGGACGCCGCGGTGTCGCGCGGAGGCGGCACCGGCCCGTCGTCGTTTTCACTCAAGGCGGAAAGATCTTGGGCGGCCTCGCGCGCGCGTGGGAGGATGACGAGCATGACTGCTAACCCCACCGCGCAAGCGACCATCCACACCAACCACGGGGACATCGTGGTGGATCTGTTCGGGAACCACGCGCCGAAGACCGTCAAGAACTTCATCGGCCTCTCGGACGGCTCGCAGGAGTGGACCGATCCCAAGACCGGGGAGAAGAAGAACACCCCGCTGTACGACGGCGTGATCTTCCATCGCATCATCCGGGACTTCATGATCCAGGGCGGGGACCCGCTGGGCCAGGGCATCGGCGGCCCCGGGTACCAGTTCGACGACGAGATCAGCCCCGAGCTGGACTTCAACGAGCCGTACATGCTGGCCATGGCCAACGCCGGCACCCGCGGCGGCAAGGGCACCAACGGCTCCCAGTTCTTCATCACCACCGTGCCCACCACCTGGCTGCAGGGCAAGCACACCATCTTCGGGCAGGTCGCGGACGAGGACTCCAAGAAGGTCGTCGACGAGATAGAGGGCGTGGCCACCGGCATGATGGACCGGCCGGTGGAGGACGTCGTCATCGAATCCATCGACATCAAGCAGCTGTAGCACCAGCCGCACCCGCACGACGCCGCCCGGGCGCCGCGCGCCGTCTCCCGCTTTCCGGGAGCCGCGCCGCGTGAGCCCCGGGCCCGGCGCCGCCCACGCTTCCAGGCCCATCCGCGCTCGCGGGTGGGCCTGAGCCGTATCCGCACGCTCCCCCCGCTTCCCGGCGGGGACCCATCGACCCACGAGGAGACCCCATGGACCAGGACCCGCCCCGGTACGGGCAGCGCATCGAGGATCAGCCCGGCGAGGTGCCCGTCTGCCCCCGCCACCCCGACCGGCCCGCCTACGTGCGCTGCTCCCGCTGCGGGCGCCCCGTCTGCTCCTCCTGTCAGGTGCAGGCGCCGGTGGGCGTGCAGTGCGTGGACTGCGTGCACCAGGCGCAGCAGGCCGCCGGGGGCGCTCGGCGCGGGGGCGGGGCCGGGCTGTTCCCGCGGGCCGGGGTGCTGCCGGTGACGTGGGGGATCATCGGTGTCTGCGTGGTGGTGTTCCTGCTGCAGGTGGTCACGGGGGATCGGATCACCGCGCAGCTGGCGTACCATCCCGCGCTGACCGCGGTGCAGCCGTGGCGGATGCTCACCAGCGCCTTCGTGCACGGCTCCCTCACCCACCTGCTGCTGAACATGTACAGCCTCTACATCGTGGGCCAGGCGCTGGAGCCGCGCCTCGGGTCCTGGCGCTACGCCGTCGTGTTCGCGCTGTCCGTGCTGGGCGGATCCGCCGCGGTGTACCTGCTCTCCCCGGGAACATGGGTGGTGGGCGCCTCCGGCGGGATCTTCGGGCTGTTCGGCGCCTTCTTCGCCTGGACCCGCTTCCGCGGCGGGGAGACCGGGGGACTGGTGGTGCTGATCGCGGTGAACCTGGTCTTCGGGTTCGTGGTCCCGGGGATCTCCTGGCAGGCCCACGTGGGCGGTCTGATCGTGGGGGCGCTGACGGCCCTGCTGTTCGACGTCGCCTCCCCGCGGCTGCGGGCCCGACGGCGTCGGCTGCGCTAGCCGCTCCGGGGCGGCGGGTCCGGCCCTGAGATTCTTGTGATTACACGAATCCTGAGGGTGGGGAGGGTTCTCCACAGGGTCTGTCCACAGCTGTTAATAACTACACGGGTGTCACTCCACCGTCGCAGGCACCCCTGTGGATGGCCGAGATCCGCGGAAGATCGGGCCGGATGACCGCCTGCCGGCCGGAAACCCACAGACTTGTCCACTCCTGTGGATAACTTTTCTGCACGGGTGGGGAGAGTGGTGGACGGCCCGAGCCGGGATTCTTGTGATTCCCGCCGGCAGGCCCCGGACCCGCGTCGGGTCTTCGCCGCGCGGTGGGCGACAGCCCCCGATCCCCGGAGACGACGAAAGGCCCGCGACCGGAGCCACCCGGGGGTGGCCTCGATCGCGGGCCTTCTCGGCGGGAGCCGTCACGGTCCCGGCGTCTGCAGACGCGGGTGCCGCGGCGGCGCTCCCGAACGCGGGGAGTCAGCTCACTTCTTGAACTTCTCGCCGATGTTGCGGGCGGCGTCCTTGACCTTCTCCGCGCCGTCCTTGACGGCGGCGGAGAGCTGGTCGGCCTTGCCCTCGTTCTTCAGATCGTCGTTGCCCACGGCCTCGCCGACCTTCTCCTTGGCGGTGCCGGCGAAGTCCTGGCCCTTGTTCTCGGCCTTGTCCTCGATACCCATGGTGGCTCCTTTCGTGAGGCGATGGCCCCCCTCGGTATGCGGTGCGGACCACCTGTTGATTCCTCACCCTAGGCCACCGCGGGTGTGCTGTGAACCTCAGCGCTGCCGCGCGGGCCCGTGTTCACGACCGGCAGACACGAGCCCGCGCGAACCCGGCGTCGGGCCGGTGCTCGGCGGTCCCGGTGTTCAGCGGTGCTGACGTCGAACCGGTGCTCAGCGGTCCCGGTGGGCCGGCCGTCCCGGGGCCAGCGGCAGGAACACCGGGGCGGCGAAGTCCCGCGCGGCGAAGGCCTGCGCGACGGCCTGGGCCGTGGACTCCACCCGGTCGGCCTCCACCAGGGCCAGCACGGCCCCGCCGAAGCCGCCGCCCACGATCCGAGCCCCCAGGGCGCCGTGCTCCAGGCAGGTGGCCACCGCGACGTCCAGCTCCCGGCGGGAGGCCTGCAGGTCATCGCGCATCGAGGCGTGGGAGGTGGTGAACAGCTGCCCGAACTCCTCCCACACGGCCCGCACCTGTTCGGGGTGCTGCCGCGGATCGGCCGGGAAGCGGCGGGTGAACAGGGCGCGGGCCCGCTCCACCAGCGCCATGTCCGTGAACACGTGGCGGATCCACCCGGTGAGCACCACCGGCTCCACCTGCTCCGACAGCCCCGGCACCTCCCGCAGCCGCGCCAGGGCGTCGTCCACGGCGCGCTCGCGGGCCCGCCGAGCCTCCTGCGCGTTCAGCTCGGGGAAGCCCAGCTCCTCCGGCAGCAGGTCCCGCAGATGCTCGACGCCGGCGGCGCGGGCCGCCGTCTCGCAGGCCTGCCGGCGCGCCGAGTACTGACCATCGGCCAGATCGTGCGGGGCGTTGGTGTCGATGACCAGGAAGGCCAGGCCCGCCGCGGCGGCATCCACCGGCACCGGCTGGAGGGAGAAGTCCCGGAAGTCGATGGCCACGGCCTGACCGGGCAGCGAGCGCAGGGCCGCCGTCTGGTCCAGCCCGCCGGTGCGGGCCCCGGCCACCCGGTTCTCCGCGGTGATGCAGACCTGGGCCAGGCGGGCGCGCAGGGCGTCGTCGTCCGGGGAGCACCCGCCCACCGGCAGGCCCGGCAGGCCGGCGGGGGCGCGCAGCGGGCAGGACAGCTCCAGCAGGGTCAGCGCGGTGGCCGCCAGCAGGGCCGCGGAGGAGGACAGGCCCCCACCCACGGGCACCGTCGAGTCGATGAGCAGGTCCGCCCCGAAATCCGGGGGCAGGGCCAGATCCGCCCCGCCCTCTTGGTTCAGGGCCCAGGCGACGCCGCCGACGTAGCTGAACCACCCGGAGACCGTGCCCGGAGCGATGTCCGCGACCCGGGATTCCGGGGCGCCGGGCAGCTGCAGGGACTCGGCGTGCAGCACGCCGTCGGTGCGCAGCCGGGCGGCGATCAGCGTGCGGTACGGCAGCGGGGTGGGCAGGGCGCTGCCGCCGTTGAAGTCCACGTACTCGCCCAGCAGGTTCAGCCGCCCCGGGGCGGACCACACGCCGTCCGGGTCCTGGCCGTAGCGCTCCCGGAAGGCCCGGGTCACCGTGCGCACGTGCTGCTCGTGGTCCGGCAGCTGCGCCCACCGGGCGAGGACGTGCTGGGGGGACTGGGGCATCGAAGCGGACTCATTTCTGGATCGTGGGGGCGAGGAGATGCGGCGTCGGGACGCCGCGGTCCCCGACGATTCTAGGTGCTCGGCGGCATGGGGCCGCCGGGTGGGTGCGGCAGCAGCCCGCGCACGACGGCGCGCACCCCGAATTCCTCGGCCGCCCGGTCCGCCCGGGCCGCGGGGGAGGACTCATCGGGGCCGGCGTCGAGCATCAGGGCGCGATCCTGGGCCTGCTGGGCCAGCCCCAGCACGCTCGCCAGCAGCAGGTGCGCACCCCACTGCGCGCGGCGCGGGGTCAGGCCCGCGGCCAGCAGGAGACGGCGGACGCGCTCGCGCTGGGGTACGGAGTCGGGATGCAGGGCCAGGGCCACGGAGACCACCTCGGGGGCGTCGGTGACCTCGGTCAGGGCCGCGAGCACGCTCAAGGCGGTGGCGGTGAGCTCCTCGGCGATCTCCCGGAGGTCCTGCGGGATCTCCTCGGGCCGGGTCGTGTCGGCCAGCAGCCGGGTGGCCAGCAGGCTCAGCAGCTCCTGCTTGCTGCGCACGTGGTAGTAGAGGGCCCCGGGGGCCACGCCCAGCTCGGTCGCGAGCCGACGCATGGACAGGTCCCCCAGGCCGTAGGAGCGCAGCAGATCTCGGGCGGTCTCGAGGATGCGCTCACGGGTCAGGGCCACCCGTGCAGTCTATCCGGGCCGCCGGGGCGACTCGGCCGATCCCGCGAGGATGGCTCGGTCGGCCCTGCGGGAATGGCGGCCGGGACGCGAGTCGGGCAGGGCCGACCTCGGTCAGCCCTGCCCTCGCTCAGTCCCGTCGGATCAGCCTCGGATCAGGAGAGGGCGTCGATGATCGCGGCGGAGAAGGCCTCGAGGTCGCCGGGGTTGCGGCTGGTGATGAGGTTGCCGTCCACGACCACCTGGGAGTCCTCCCACTGCGCCCCGGCGTTCTTCAGATCCGCGGCGATGGACTCGAAGGAGGTCAGCCGGTGGCCGCGGGCGACGTCGGCCTGGGCCAGCAGCCACGGGGCGTGGCAGATCGCGGCCACGGGCTTATCCGCATCCAGGAAGGCGGTGAGGAAGTCCGTGGCGCCGTCCTGGATGCGCAGGGTATCCGCGTTGATGGTGCCGCCGGGCAGTACGAGGGCGTCGTAGTCCTCGGCCTTCGCCTCGGCCAGCGGCTGGTCCACGGGGAAGGTGTCCGCGTGGTCCCAGTCCCCCTTCATCGCGGTGAGGGTGCCTTCGGCGGGGGAGACGATGACGGTCTGCGCCCCCGCCTCATCCAGGGCCTTGCGGGGCTCGGTCAGCTCCACCTGCTCGACGCCGTCGGTGAGCAGGAAGGCGATCTTCTTTCCGGTGAGGTCAGCCATGACGTCCTCTCGTAGTCGGTGAGGTGCGGCGCTCGCCGGCTCCCGGACTCGCTGGGCCCGCGGGCGGGGCGGCGCCGCCTGTTCCGCTTCCAAACTAGGCCCTGACCAGGGGCTCGGGGAACGGGCGTCCGCTCTGCGCTGAGGACGCCGCCCTCCGGCGTCGAGACCGTACATCGCTGCCGAGACCGTACGAAGGTGCCGAAGCCGTACCCGACGGGTGCGGTCTCGGCACCTATGTACGGTTTCGGCGAGACAGTGCGGTCTCGGCGTCGAGGGGATTCCGGCGCCCCGGGGCATGGACCCACCCCGACCGACTTCCCTAGGCTGAGCGGATGGAGTACACCTCAGACCCGAACCGAGGGAAGAGAACCCGCTCCGCGACGTCCCCGGCGGCGGGCACCCGGCCGATCACGCGGCGTCGGGCCCTGGGAATGGGCTCGGCCGCCGTGCTCGGTCTCGCCCTGAGCGCCTGCGGGGCGTCCACGGCAGAGCGGCAGGCCGCCGAGAGCACCGTGTCCGATGCCGCCCAGGCCCCGCGGGATGAGGCCTCGGACGCCGTGACCGCCGTGCTGGACGAGGTCAGCGGGAAGTACGACGGCGCGCGGCTGAGCCTCGCCGCCTACGACGTCGCCGCCGGCCGCACCTACGCCTACCACCCGGATACGTGGAGCTACGAGGCCAGCGTCGTGAAGATCCCCATCGCCCTGTCCGTGCTGCGCCAAGCCAAGGAGGCGGGTGGCCGGCTGGGGGAGCACCAGAAGGACCTGATGACCCAGTCCGTCGTCTACTCAGACAACGCCGCGACCCAGCAGCTGTTCCTCGGGCTCGGTGACACCCAGCGCAGCATCACCGGGGACCTGCCCGGCTCCGCCGCAGACACCTCCGGCATCGTCGACTACCGGGACCCGCAGGCCGCGGAGGTTCTGAACACCACCTACGAGAAGCTGGGCGTGCGGCGCACCCGCTCGCAGGGCTCCTGGGGAGATGACCGCACGTGGGCGCAGGACCAGGTGCAGATCATGCGCGGCATCGCCGAGGGCGTGGACTGGGTGGAGGCCGATGACCTGGACTACCTGCGCTCGCTGATGACCCCGGATAACTCCTCCCAGAACTGGGGCGGGGGCGTGATGTCCGGGAAGGAGGTGGCTGGGCGGAAGGTCACGGACGTCTCGGTGAAGAACGGATGGCTGCCGGAGGACACCGGGGCCTGGCACATCACCTCCTCCGCCGTGGTGACCGTGGGGGAGGACGCCTACGCCGTCGCGGTCGTCTCCCAGGGGTTCGCGGACCAGCAGACGGGTCAGCAGGCGGCCTCCGACGCCGTGCAGGCCTACTTCAGCGCCAAGGCCGCCTGACGCACCAGGACAGGATCAGGACACACAGAGCCCCAGGGCAAGGATGAACGAGGAGTGGGAGATGCTGAACAGAATCAGGGAGATTATTCACTCCTGGAGGGTCAGGAAAATCGATGACGATGAGCTGATCATGGCTCCCGTATGGGATGAGTACCCGTTCACCGGTATCTCCTGGGTTGAGGAGCGCGAGGATGCTGAGTGGTTCATCGCCCTTCCTGATGACCTGAAGAGGGATCTGCGCACCTGGGCGAGTCTGTGGTTCGAACTGCACGGGATGATGAATTCAACAGCTCTGATGGTGAGCTGGCGATGGCGCTCTGGTTCCGGGGGCTCGCCGAGAGGGTCAGCAAGGAGATTCATCCCCCGATCCATCTCACCGTCGCCTACAACTGGACCGACATCGACTTCTCCCGGTACCCGTAGGCGGCATCACCCCGACGCCGCCACGCGCCTCAGCGCTGCAGGAAGGCGAGGACCGCGCGCACGCGGCGGTTGCCGGTATCCGGGTCCAGCCCCAGCTTGTCGAAGATGTTGCCGATGTGCTTGGCCACCGTCGCCGAGGAGACGAACAGCTGCGCCTCGATCTCCTGGTTGGACTTCCCCTCCGCCATCAGCTGCAGGATCTCCCGCTCCCGCGGGGTCAGCCGCTCCAGAGCACCCGAACGCTGATCCTGCCGTGCCGAACCCATCAGGTGCTGGACCACGTCCGGGTCGATCACACTCCCGCCGCCGGTCACCGTCTCCAGGGCACGAGAGAAATCCTCGATCCGCCCCACCCGGTCCTTCAGCAGATACCCCAACCCGGCGGAGTCCGCGGAGAACAGCTCCCGGGCGTAGGCCGCCGCGATGTACTGGGACAGCACCAGCACCGGCAGCCCCGGGTAGCGCTGACGCAGCTGCTGGGCGGCCTGCAGCCCGTCCGAGGCGTTGCCCGGGGGCATCCGCACGTCCGTGATCACCACGTCCAGGCCCTCCCGGCCCTGCTCCTCGGCCACCGCCGCCAGCAGCCCCGGGGCGTCGCCCACCTGCCGGATCACCTCGTGGCCCATGCGGGTCAGCACCATCACCAAGCCCTCGCGCAGCAGGGTCGAGTCTTCGGCGAGGACGATGCGCACGGTACGGGGCCTTTCCCACGGGGACGACGGCGAGCGCGGGCCGACCGCCGGAACCGGTCAGATCCGGGTGACCCGCGGGGCGCCCCACGGCAGGCTGTGCCCGGGACGCTCCGCAACCAAGGGTAGCCACAGCCGCAGCACCGTGGGCCCGCCCACCGGAGAGTCCACGGTGACCGAGCCGCCGAGGGCTTGGGCGCGCTCGTCCAGTCCGCTGATCCCGGAGCCGCGGGCGGCGTCCGCCCCGCCCTGCCCGTCGTCGTGCACCTGCACCGTCAGCGCCCCCTGCGCGGTGTGCGCGGTGATGCGCAGCCGGGTGGCCGCGGAGTGCTTCAGCGCGTTGGTCATGGCCTCGCTGACCGCGTAGTAGGCGGTGCGCTCGACGTCGGGCGGCAGCTTCGCGCACGCCGCCCACGTCAGCTCCGTGGGCAGCAGCGCGTTGTTGGCCAGCTCCTCCAGGGCCGCCCGCAGCCCGTGATCCTCCAGCACGGCCGGGTAGATCCCGCGGACCGTGTTGCGCAGGGTCTGCAGGGCGTGGGTGGTCTGCTCCTGTGCCTGGGCCAGCTGCCGCTGCGCCGGCCCGGTCCGGGCGCCCTCGGCGCTCAGGGTCCCCAGCTCCATCTGCACCATACCCAGGCGCAGGCTGAGGTTGACCAGCTCCTGCTGCACGCCGTCGTGCAGGTCCCGTTCGATCCGGCGCCGCTCCGCCTCGAAGGACTCCATGATGGCGGCGCGGGAGAAGGTCAGCCGGTCCACCTGCCGCTGGATCTCCTCCGGGCGCGGGGCCAGCAGCGCCTTGGTCAGGGAGGCCCACGCGGCGGCCACCAGACCGTTGAGGTACCCGAAGATCAGCAGCGCCACCAGCCCGGCGGCGGCGAAGCGCCACCAGTCCTCCGGGGTGTAGGAGGCGGAGCTGCCCGTCAGCTCCCCGTCCACGATGCGCAGCCGCCACGGGGCGCCGGTCATGTCCTCCAGGGGCGCCCGGTAGATCCCCAGGTACCCGGCGCAGAAGGCGCACACCCCCAGCACGAAGGCCTCCGCGCCCAGCAGGAGGGTGAACAGCACGGCGGCGACGGCGTCGATGACGCTGGCCAGCACCTCCCGCCACGTGGCCGGCTCCCGGTACCGCACGGAGAACCACCGCTTCACGGGCCGCACCGGCAGCGGCACGTGCGCGTTGGACACCCCGCGGAAGCCGAGCATGCGCAGCAGCCACCGCTGCACGTGCCCGTACCAGACGGCGCCGGCCGGGGCGAGGGCCAGCAGCAGCAGGGGACTGACCAGGATGAGCAGGCCGAAGATGGCGGTTACCACCGGGGGCACCGCCGTCTCCCCGCCCAGCACCAGGATGGGCACGAACACCACGATCCCGGTGCACAGGAGCAGCGTTACCGGCGGGGTGATCAGGGCGAGCAGCGCCGCCCACGGGGCGGCGGAGAAGAGGTACGCGGGCCGGGCCAGGCACCGCCACAGGCTGGTTCTCATCGTGGTCCATTCTCCCCGCGGTGCAGGGGGTCGGTGGTCGGCATCGGGATCACGGGGCGAGCAGGACGACGAGCGTGGCCCCGGCGAGCGGGGCGGTCAGGGCCGCGTGCAGGATCCACGGGGCCCACAGGCTGGCGTGCCAGCGGTAGGACAGCGCACAGGCGAGTCCGCCCACCGCGGCCGGGAGCATCAGCACCGGCACCGGATGCAGCAGAGCCGTGGCCGCAGCACTCAGGGCGACAGCCCCCGGCGCCCCCGTGCGCGGGAGCAGCCAGTCCAGGAGGCCGCGGCGCAGCAGCAGCTCCTGCAGCAGCGGAACCGCCACCACCGTCAGCACCACCCCGAGGACGAACACCCCGCAGGGCATCTCCCGGTACGCCGGGCCCGCGGGATCCCGGGCGGGCACGCCTTCCGTCAGCAGCACCGACGCGGAGACGGCCAGCACGAGACCCTGCGCCAGCAGGGCCAGCGGGACCTCCCACCACAGGTGGTGCAGCGAGCGCTGCGGGGCCACCAGACCCAGCCGCGCCGCGAGACCGCCCGTGGTGCGCCCGCCGGCCGCGGCGTCGTCGTGGGGGAGGGTACCCAGGACGTGCTCGGTCATGGCGGGTCCCCCTCGTCAGCGCACCGGGGCGGGGGAGCGCTCGAGGCCCGTGGTGCGCCCGGCGATGAACCAGGCCAGCGGCCCCAGCACCGGGAAGGCGAAGACCGCGAGGATCCACAGGGCCTTGCCGCCCGCCGCGTAGCGCGGGGAGGCGACGATGGAGACCAGGGTCGCGAACAGCAGGGCCAGCAGACCCAGGGAGACCGCCGCGATCACTCCCAGGGTCCCCCAGGTCAGGGCGGACTCCTGGAGGGTCACGGCGGCCAGGGTGGCGGAGAAGATGTCGGTGATCATGGCATCCAGTCTTCTCGCGCCGCCCCGGCCGCACAGTGGGGGAGGGTGTGAACCGGGGTAGAGCTGGGTCTACTTCCCGGCCCGGGCCCCGCCCGACGAGGACGACGGCGCCTGGTCCCCCAGCAGCTGATCGAACGGGGTCAGCTTCAGCGCGGAGAGTCCCGAGGCCGGGCGGAAGCCCTCACCCTGGCCCGCGTTCAGCTCCGAGTCCACCGCCCGGGCCGCCCGCGCGTCCGGGATCGGGCCGTCCGCCGCCGAACTCGCAGATCCTGCGCCGTCGGGCCGGTGCGCGCCGCCCTCGTGCGCGGTTCCCTCGTGCTCGGCGGGCACGGCGTCCTCATCCGGGACCGACGCCGGGATCGGCACGTCCTCGGCATCGTCCCGGCTGCCCAGCGCGGTCCCGGCGCGCCAGGCCACCCGCTGGGCCAGCTCCGCCCCGGCCCGATCGATGCGCTGCTGCAGGGCGGCGTCGGCACCGAAGTCCTCCGTGGCCGCGAAGACACCGGTGGGCACCAGGTCCGCGCGCAGATAGGAGAACAGGGGGCGCAGGGCCGTGTCGATCATCAGCGAATGCCGGGCCGAGCCGCCGGTGGCCGCCAGCAGCACCGGGGTCCCGGCGATGTCCCCGTCCTCGGTGAGGTCCCAGAAGGACTTGAACAGCCCCGTGTACCCCGCCTTGAAGGTCGGCGTCACCGCGATCACCGCGTCCGCCGCGCGCACCGCGTCCAGCGCCTGAGCCAGCTTCCCCGAGGGGAAGCCCATGGTCAGGTGATCCGCGATCCCGTGGGCCAGGCCCCGCAGGCCGATCTGCTCGATGCGCACCGCCAGCCCGGAGGCCTCCAGGGCGGCCCGGGAGGCCTCGGCCAGCCGCTCGCCCAGCAGGCTCGTGGAGGAGGGCTCCCCCATCCCGGCGGAGACCACCACCAGGCGGATCCTCTCCGATGCTCTCGTCATCACCGTCAACTCCTCGCTGCCGTCTGCTCGTGCGGACTCTACCGCTGCGTCGTGTCCTGCCGGGCGCCGGCGGCGTCGACGTCGCCCCCGGCCTGCTCGGCCTGCCGCTCCTGCTGGGCGGCGCGCTCCCGGCCCGCCGGGGAATCCGGGCGACCCCCGGGCACCGGGTCCATGCCGTCCTCGTGGCGGCGCACCAGCCACTCGTGGGTCGGGGCCTCGGGGACGTGGGCCGGGCGCCCGGCGTCGAACTCCCTGCGCAGGGTCGGCAGGATCTCACCCAGCTGGTCCAGCTGCTCCAGCACCGTCTTCTGCGGCAGGCCCGCGTGGTCGATGAGGAACAGCTGCCGCTGGTAGTCCCCCGCGTACTCGCGGAAGCTCAGCGTCTTCTCGATGACCTCCTGCGGGGAGCCCACGGTCAGCGGGGTCTGATCCATGAAGTCCTCCATGGAGGGCCCGTGGCCGTAGACCGGGGCGTTGTCGAAGTACGGGCGGAACTCCCGGCGGGCGTCCTGCGAGTTGGGCCGCATGAACACGTGCCCGCCCAGGCCCACGAAGGCCTGATCCGCCGCGCCGTGGCCGTAGTGCTCGTAGCGCTGCCGGTACAGCTCGATCATCTGCTGGGTGAACTCCTTGTTCCAGAAGATGTTGTTGTGCAGGAAGCCGTCGCCGTAGTACGCCGCCTGCTCCGCGATCTCCGGGGAGCGGATCGACCCGTGCCACACGAACGGCGCGACGCCGTCCAGCGGCTGCGGGGTGAGCGTGAAGGACTGCAGCGGGGTGCGGAACTTGCCCTGCCAGTTCACGGTCTGCTCGTGCCACAGCCGGTACAGCAGGTTGTAGTTCTCCACCGCCAGCGGGATGCCCTGCCGGATGTCCTTGCCGAACCACGGGTACACCGGGCCGGTGTTGCCGCGGCCCATGATCAGGTCCACCCGGCCCTCCGCCAGGTGCTGCAGGTAGCTGTAGTCCTCCGCCAGGCGCACCGGGTCATTGGTGGTGATCAGGGTGGTGGAGGTGGACAGGATGATCTTCTCGGTCTGCGCGGCGATGTTGGCCAGCAGCACCGGCGGGTTGGCCGGGGCCACGAACGGCGGGTTGTGGTGCTCGCCGGTCGCGAAGACGTCCATGCCGATCTCCTCGGCCTTCTTCGCGATCTCCACGGTGCTGCGGATGCGCTCGTGCTCGGTGGGGGTGGTGCCGGTGGTGGGGTCCTGGGTGACGTCCCCGATGGTCATGATCCCGAACTGCATGGTCTCGGCTCCTTCGCCTCGTGCTCCGCCTCCCGGCGGTGCTGCTTCGTGGTCTGACCGGTCCAACCTCGGGTGTGTGGGCTTTATTCCCGGGTAAAAAAAGTTGATGCGTCAAATGATTCGGCGGTGGTCGCAAGTGCCGACGACGGGCCCGCGGCGTCCGATGACGGGTCCGCGGCGCCCCGGGGAGGGGGAGGGCCGCTCAGGCCGAGCGGGCGTAGCGGCGGCGGAAGTTCGCCAGGATCCGCTGGGGCTGGGTCACCTCGGCCGCGCGCACGGCGTCGAAGCGCTCCTGGGCGTTCTCCGGGTCGTAGTAGCCGTGGTTCGCGTACACGCGCAGCCGGTGCAGCAGGCCCCGCTGATCCAGCTCCGGGTGGAACTGCGTGGCGTACATGTTCGCCCCGATGCGGAACATCTGCACCGGGCAGGCCTCGCCCCCGGCCAGCAGCACCGCCCCCGGCGGCAGCGTGCGCACCGCCTCCTTGTGGCCCACGAAAGCCTGGAACACCGGCTCGACGTCGGCCAGCAGCGGATCCTGCCGACCCTGCGGGGTCACCGTCACCCGGATCGGCCCGGCCTCCTCGGAGAAGGTCCGATCCACCACCGCCCCCTGGTGCAGGCCCAGAGTGCCCACCCCGTAGCAGGCGCCGAAGAACGGGTAGTCCCGGCGGACCACCTCATCCAGCATCCGCCGCAGCTCCGCCTCCACCCGCCGCTGCAGCGCGGACTTGGACTCTTCCGGATCCGAGGAGTTGAACGGGCTGCCGCACAGGATCACCCCGGAATGCGCCTGCAGGATCGCCGGCCAGTCCAGGGCCGGGGGCGCCTGCTGCTCCGACGACGCCAGGGGGCTGTCCGCCTCATCGCCCGGCTCCGGCGCGCCGGTGGCCGGGCGCGGATCCTCCGCGAAGATCCGATCCAGCTGCAGCTGCACCAGCTCACCGGGACCGAAGCCGCCCAGCTCGGCGGTGGAGCGCAGCTCGTCGGCCACCACGGCGTCATCGTCGCGGGTCTGGATCAGCAGGAAGGGCAGCATGGCCCCAGCTTAGCCAGCCGGCGGGAAGAGCGGATTGAGCACCCGACGATGCCGGGCCACCCACCCGTACACCCGGCGGGCCGCCGGGGCGACGGGGCGGGCCAGGATCACCCGGCCGGCCAGCCGATCCGCCCGGTGCGGGGAGGCCAGCAGCGCCCGGGCGATCGCCGCGTGCCCCCAGGCCGCGCGGCCCGGCAGCTCCCACCCCGCGGGCATCGCGCGCACCGCTGCCGCCGGGCGATCCCCCGCAGAGCCATCCGCCGGAAGGGTGCCCGCCGGCGCCGGGCCCTGCGCGTACAGGGCCTCGCGGGTGAAGCGCTCGCGGGCGGCGCCATCCAGCTCCTCGCGCACCTGGGAGAAGGGCAGCACCGTCAGCCCCGCGTCCGCGGCACCCGCTCCGGCGCGTCGGTGCAGGAAGGCCGCCGCCCGGGTGCACGGGCCGCAGGCATCGTCGAAGACGAAGACTCGCATGCGGCCCAGGATAGCCGCGTCCGTCCCACCGCATGCGGTGGTCACGCCGCGAGCTCACCCCAGGGGATGCGACGGTCCCTGCGCCTGACGGGAACCGCTCGGCGCTTCCGGTGCGGCGGCCACCACCGGCAGGGCGCCGGTGCCCACCCCCACCACGACCTCCTCCGGCGGGACGAGCCCGGCCGGCTCATCCTCGGCCTGTCGCGCCACCCGGCGCCGGGTACGCCGCGCCCCCAGGGAGGCGGAGACCGTGGTGCCCATCGAGGCGAGGACCACCAGGGCGATCGCCAGCAGCCGCAGCCCCTCGATGCGCTGGGACAGCAGCAGCCAGCCGAACAGCGCCGCGAACGCCGGCTCCAGGCTCAGCAGGATGCTGAACACCTGGCCGAGCACCCGCCGCAGCGCCGCCAGCTCCAGGGAGTACGGGATCACCGAGGCCAGCAGGGCGGTCAGCAGCGCCAGGCCCAGCAGATGCGGCTCCTGCCCTGCCCGCACCACGCTGCCCGCCCCACCGGCAGCAGGAGCAGACCCGCCACCGTCATCGACGCCGCCAGTCTGCCCGTGCCCGGCACCAGCCGACCCACGTGCCCGCTGGCCAGCACGTACCCGGCCCAGAACAGCCCGGCGATCAGCGCGAAGACCGCCCCGAGGGGATCCAGACCCGCCCCGCCCAGCACGGACTGCACCCCCAGCAGGGCCATCCCGCCCAGGGCCAGACCCACCCATGCGAAGTCCAGTCCCCGCCGGGAGGTCACCGCGGAGAGCACCAGCGGCCCCAGGAACTCCAGGGCCACCGTCACCCCCAGCGGGATGCGGGCGATCGCGGCGTAGAAGAAGCCGTTCATCAGCGCCATCGTCGCCCCGAACAGCACCACGGCCCGCCACTGCCGCCGGTCCCACGCGCGCACGGCCGGGCGGGTGAGCACCAGGAGCACGACGGCGCCGAGCACCAGGCGCAGCGTCGTCACCCCCCAGGAGCCCAGCGGGGCGAACAGCTGGGTGGCCATGGCCGCGCCGAACTGCAGGGAGATGCACGAGCCGATGACCAGCAGGACGCCGGATCCGGCCCGCGTCTGCTGGGCGGGGTGTGCGGTGGTGCTCATCGGCCCGGTCTCCTCTCCTCGGGGGCCCGACGCCGCGGGGCCGGGCACCCCGCGTGGACGCTCGGGTGAGCGTCGTCGGAACCGGGGGCGTCAGCGCGATCGGCGATGTCAGCGGGTGCTGTGCGGGTACGTCGTCTCCGGCTGGCGCAGGGTCTGGGCGGTGCGCAGGGCGGCGCGGATGCGCCCGCGCCGCTCCGGGTAGGTGCCATCGCCCAGATCCGGATCCGGCAGCACCCCGTCCGTGTCGATCAGCCCCACCCGGGCACCATCCTGCTTCAGCCGCAGCATCCCCTCCAGGAGCATCCGCCGCCCGACGTCGTTCAGGCTCGTCACCCGCGTGAGATCGAAGATCACGGCGCCGTGCTCCGGGGGCTGCACGTACTCCAGCTGGGAGAGCACGGATTCCGCACCGGTGAACCCGATGTTCCCCTGCAGCTTGATGATCAGATCCCGGCCCACCTGGCGCACCGAGCGCACCGCGTCGTGCCCATAGGCGTGGACGTTGATCAGGTGCAGGCCCATGTCGTCGGAGAGCTTCCGGAACACCTGCACCCCGCGCACCGAATTGCCCTGCGCATCCAGGCGCGGGGAGAGCACGCCGATGCCCAGCTGCCCCGGCAGCACCCCCAGCACACCCCCGGCCACCCCGGACTTCGCCGGGATCCCGACGTCGGCGAACCACGTCCCCGAGGCGTCGTACATCCCCGCGGAGACCATCACCGCCAGCACCTGCCGGGCCACCTCCGGGGAGCAGACCCGCTCCCCGGTGCTCGGCTGCACCCCGCCGTTGGCCAGCGTGGCACCCATGATCGCCAGGTCCCGGACCGTGACCCGGATGGCGCACTGGGCCACGTACCCGGCCACCACGTTGTGCGCGTGCTCCTCGAACATCCCGTAGTTGCGCAGCATGTGCGCGAGGGCCATGTTGCGGTCCGTGGTCTCCAGCTCGGAGCGGAACACCTCCTCGTCCATCTGCAGCTCCCGCCCGGCCAGCCGGGAGAAGAACTCCACCGTGTGCGCGGCGCGCTCCTCCAGGGAGGCCTCCGGGTTCATCAGCAGACTGTGCACCGCGATCGCCCCGGCGTTGATCATGGGGTTCTTGGGGCGGTTGGTGCCCCGCTCCAGGGACAGCTCGTTGAACGCCTCCCCGGAGGGCTCCACGGAGACCTTGGACATGATCTCCTCCACCCCGCGGTCCGTCAGCGCCGCGGCGTAGGCGAAGGGCTTGGAGATGGACTGGATGGAGAACTCGTGCTCGTCGTCCCCGGCGGAGTAGGTGCGCCCGTCCACGGTGGTCAGGGCGACGCCGAACAGCCCCGGGTCCGCTTTGGCCAGCTCGGGGATGTAGTCCGCGACGGCACCTCCGTCCTTCTCGCGCACGGCATCCAGCAGCTCGGACAGGTACTCGGGCACGGGGGTTCTCATGGGAATCCAGCGTAGTGGGTGCGGCCGCGCCGTCCTCGGCGCGGGTCGTCACGCTGGGTGCAGGATGTCGCGGACCGTCCGCGACATCCTGCACCCAGCGTGCCATCGGGCCTGGACCGGAGCCGGGGCCCGACTGAGCCGGCCCGGCGTCAGCGGGTGGGGTCCAGGACCACCTTGATGCAGCCGTCCCGCTTATCCCGGAACATGTCATAGGCTTCCGGGGCATCGGAGAGGGCCAGGTGGTGGGTGGCCAGCTGCTCCACCCCCAGCACGTCCTCGTCCTGGAAGAGGATCTCGGACAGCTCCTCGGTCCACTGCCGCACGTGGCACTGACCCATCGCCAGGCGGATCCCCTTGTCGAACATCGTCATCATCGGCAGCGGATCGGCGGTGCCGCCGTACACCCCGCTGATGGACACGGTGCCGGAGCGGCGCACGCCGTCGATCGCGCTGAGCAGCGCCGCGGTGCGGTCGATCCCGGCGGTCTCCATGACCTTCTGCCCGACGCCGCCGGGCAGCTTCCCCACGGCCTTCACCACCTGCTCGGCCACCGGGTTCCCGTGGGCCTCCATGCCCACGGCATCCAGCACCGAATCCGCTCCGCGTCCGCCGGTCAGATCCCGGATCGCATCCCCGACCGAATCCACCTCGCGCAGGTCGATGGTCTGCGCGCCCCAGGCCCGGGCCAGCTCCAGCCGCTCATCCACCAGATCCACGGCGATGATCCGCTCCGCGTGGCCCTGCTGGCGTGCCGAGCGCACGGCCAGCTGACCGATCGGCCCGGCGCCGATCACCGCCAGCGTGCCGCCGTCGGGGACGTTCGCCCACGCCACGCCCTGCCACGCGGTGGGCAGGATGTCGGAGAGGTACAGGGCCCGCTCGTCGGCGAAGCCGTGGGGGACCTTCACCGGTCCGAAGTCCGCATGCGGCACCCGCACGTACTCGGCCTGCCCGCCCGGAACCTCCCCGTAGAGCTTGCTGAAGCCGAACAGCGACGCGCCGGTGCCACGTTCGGTGTTCTGGGTGGTCTCGCACTGGGCGTAGAAGCCTCGCGAGCACATCCAGCAGCGCCCGCAGGAGATGTTGAAGGGCACGACGACGCGGTCCCCGACCTGCAGGCCGGTCACCTCCGCGCCGACCTCCTCCACGACGCCCATGAACTCGTGGCCCAGGACGTCTCCGCGGCCCATGTACGGCCCGAGCACCCCGTACAGGTGCAGGTCCGAGCCGCAGATCGCCGTCGAGGTGACCCGAACGATCGCATCGGTGGGATCCCGCAGCTCGGGCATGGGGACCTCGGCGATCTCGACCGATCCGGGACCCTGCCAGGTCAGTGCGCGCATGGTGTTCTCCTCCGTGTGGTTCGGTGGCTCCAGCGGCCTGCGGCGCGGATCCGTGTCCCTCCATTATGCGACCTTCTGAGCCGACGTGTCACCAGGTCAGCGGCCGATTCGACGGGTTCGGCCGCCTCCTCGGACCGCGCTCAGGCCAGCTGGGCTGCGGCCCGACCCATCCGCTCCACGGCCTCGCGCAGCACCGGGCGGGGCATCCCGAAGTTCAGGCGCACGTGCCCGCCCAGGCCCTGCCCGCACTGGGCGCCGTCGGTCAGGCTCACCGCGGCCCGCTCCAGGAAGAACTCCTGCGGACACCCCGGGATGCCCAGCGCGGAGACATCCAGCCAGGCCAGGAAGGTCGCCTGCGGCGGGATCCACCCCACCCCCGGCAGGTGCTGGGTCAGCAGATCCCCCAGCTCATCCCGATTGCCCTCCAGGTAGTCCCGGGTCTCCCGGGCCCAGACGCGGGCCTCGCGGTAGGCCGCCGTCGTCGCCAGCATCCCCGGGTTCGACGCCGACTTGGAGACGAACTCCCCGCGCTCGGCCCAGCGGGCGGCGTCGGCCTCGTCGGAGAAGAGCAGCTGGGCGCAGCGCAGCCCCGGGATGTTGAAGGCCTTCGACGCCGCGGTGGCCGTGACCGTGTGGCCCGCGGCCGCGGCCCCCGTGGAGGCGTAGGGAACGTGGCGGGCACCGGAGTAGACCACGGGGGCGTGGATCTCATCGGAGAAGACCCACCCGTCATGGGCCTGCACGACCCGGGCGATCTGGGCCATCTCCTCCCGGGTGTGGACCTTGCCCGTCGGATTGTGCGGATTGCACAGGATCAGCACCGGACCCCGATGGCGCGGTCCCTCCCCGGCCGTGGACCGCGAGGCCGCGTCCCCGGATGCCGCGGCCGCGGCGAGCTCGGCGTCGGCCGCCGCGAAGGCCGTCTCCAGATCCGCCGGATCCAGCCGCCAGGGGGTGCTCGCCTCGGGATCCCGGCGCATCGGCACCTCGATGATCCGGCGCTCGTGCAGCCCAGGGACCCGCAGGAACGGCATGTACGCCGGGGTCGGCAGGATCACCGGGGCCCCGGGGGCGGTGAACACGTCCAGGAAGGCCGCGAACCCCGCGATCACATCCGGCAGGGGCGCGACCTGCCGGGCGGGGACGCGCCAGCCGTGCTCCTGCGCGTACAGCTCGGCCGTGGCCTCCTGCAGCTCCCGCACCATCCACGCGGGGGCGTAGCCGAACAGGTCCCGCTCATCCAGGTCCCGCAGGGCCGCGCGGATCGGCTCGGCCACCCCGAAGTCCGTCTCCGCGATGAACGCCCCGATCACCCCCTCGCCCTGGGACCACTTGATCCCGGACTTGCCCACCAGGGATTCCACGGTGATCTGGTCATAGGGGTGCACACAGGTCTCCTGGTCTCTCGCTCGTCCTCGCCTCGAGGGCTCATGCTCCCCTCAGACAACTGCGCCCACCCGCGGAATGCAACCGGTGACCCCGCCCGGCACCGCGCGGCGTCATACGGGGACTTCGAGGGGTGGGAATAGCCGGGCATGCGGGGTGGTTCCACGGCACAGTCCGCATCCCCGAGGGAAGAAGCACGCCCGTGACCACCCTGTTCGATCCGCTGCAGGCCGGTGCCCTGCACCTGCGCAACCGCATCACCATGGCCGCCCTGACCCGCCAGCGTGCCGGGGAGGACGGCGTGCCCACGGACCTGCACGCGCGCTACTACGCCCAGCGCGCCTCCGCCGGCCTGGTGGTCACCGAGGGCACCTTCACCGCCTTCACCAACCGGGCCTTCCCCGGCCAGGCCGGCATCGCCGACGACGCCCAGACCACCGGCTGGGCGAAGGTCGCCGAGGCGGTGCACGCCGAGGGCGGCACCCTGGTGCTGCAGCTGATGCACGGCGGGCGCATGTCCCACCCGGATCTGCTGCGCGGCGCCCAGCCCGAGGCGCCGAGCGCCATCGCCTCCGGCACCGGCGTGCACACCTTCGCCGGCAAGGCCGAGGCCCCCGTGCCCCGCGCCCTGGGCACCGAGGAGGTCCCCCGCATCGTCGAGGAGTTCCGGGCTGCCGCCCGCCGGGCCGTGGACGCCGGGGCGGACGGCGTCGAGCTGCACGGGGCCAACGGGTACCTCCTGCACGAGTTCCTCAGCCCCTCGGCCAACCACCGCGAGGACGCCTGGGGAGGCTCCCCGGCCGCCCGGGCGCGCCTGACGGTGGAGGCGGTGCGCGGCGTCGCCGAGGAGATCGGCGGGGATCGGGTGGGTCTGCGCATCTCCCCGGAGCACAACGTGCAGGGCACCCTGGAGCGGGATCGGCAGGATGTGCTGGCCACCTACGATGCGCTGCTGGACGGCATCGCCGAGGCCCACCCGGCCTATCTCTCGGTGCTGCACCGGGAGATCGACGGGGACCTGGTGGCGCACCTGCGCGGGCGCTTCCCCGGCGCGTTCCTGCTGAACTCCGGGTTCGCAGAAGTCACCGAGCTGCCCGAGGCGCGGCGCATCGTGGCCGAGGATCTCGCCGATGCCGCGGTGGTGGGGCGGGAGCTGATCGCCAATCCGGATCTGGTACGCCGCTGGCGGGAGGGACTGGAGCTGAACACCCCGGACCCGTCCACCTTCTACGCCCCCGGCCCGCACGGGTACACGGACTACCCCTTCGCCGGCGAGGGGGCTCAGGCCGGCTGAACCTCCGTCGCCGATGACGCGCTGGGTGCAGGATGTCTACGGACCGTCCGCGACATCCTGCACCCAGCGTGACGAGGGCGGTGCGCCGGCCGGCGCGTGCTGGGTCAGAGGGTGGCCACGGACCCGGAGTCCACGCGGTAGTTGGACCCGTTGACGAAGGACGCCAGGTCCGAGCACAGGAACGCGATCACGGGGGCCACCTCCTCCGGGGTGCCGCGGCGCTTGAGCTCCATGTGCGGGCGCTGCTCGTCCAGGAAGGATTCGATCGCCTCGTCGAAGGAGACGCCCAGCTGCTCCGAGCGCCGCCGCATCATCGCGTCCGTCATCGGCGTGCGGATGAAGGCCGGGGAGACGGCGTTGACCAGCAGCCCCTCCCGCGCATACGTGCGGGACAGGCCCTTGGCCAGCGCCAGGATCCCGGCCTTCGCCGCGCAGTAGGGCAGCTCGTCGTCGTAGGGCTGCACGGCGTCCTCCGAGGCCAGCAGCACCAGCCGGCCCCAGCCGCCCTCGCGCAGATCCGGCAGGAACTCCCGGATCAGGCGCACCGGGCCCAGCAGATCCACCTCGAGGGTGTCGGTCCACCCGGCGTCGTCGATCTCGTGGAAGTACCCCTGGGCGCCGGTGATCCCGGCGGACTGCACCAGGATGTCGATGCTCCCGGCGGCCTCGCGCACCTGCTCGTGCAGACGGCGCAGGTCCTGCTGGCTGGTGATGTCCGCGGGGAAGGCGTGCAGGCGGCCCTCCGGGGCCTCCAGCCGCTGGGCGGCCTCGGCCAGCTTCTCCTCATCCCGATCCGAGATGACGACGACGGCCCCCTCCGCCAGCAGCCGCTGGGCGGTGTGCCAGCCGATCCCGGAGTCCCCTCCGGTGATCAGCGCGATCTTGCCCACGATGCCCAGGTCCATGGTCTCAAAGCCTTCCGATGACGGTGGTGTACCCCACCAGTCTCTCCCGGGCAGTGGGTGCTGACCAGGGGTTTCGCTCTCAGAGGCGGTCTCCTCCCCGGGGGGTGGCGCCGGCTGCGACGGTTCAGTCCCGGGTGGTCTCCAGCTTCTCGTCCGCTCCGCCGAGGGTGCGCCAGGCCATCACCGCGGCGGCGAGCATCAGCACCACCCCGATCAGGCTGGTGATCAGCACCCCCGAGTCGAAGGCGCGCCGGGCCGAGTCAAGCAGGGCCTCCCCGAGCTGTCCGGGCAGGGTCCCGGCGGTGTCCACCGCCCCGCCGAGGGTCTCCCGGGAAGCCTCCCGGGCGTCGTCGGGAACCCCGGCCGGGATCTCCAGGTGCAACCGGTACGCGAAGTTCAGCACCGATCCCAGCACCGCCGTGCCCAGCACGGAGCCGGTCTCGTACGCGGTCTCCGAGATCGCCGAGGCCGCCCCGGCCTTCTGCGCCGGCACCGCGGCCAGGATCATGTCGTTGGCGATGGTCTCCGCGAAGCCGATGCCCGCGCCCAGCACCGCGAAGGCCGCGATCAGCCCGACGTCGGAGCCCTGCGGACCCGCCCAGGCCGCCAGCGCGAAGCCCGCCGCGTTGAGCAGCAGCCCGCCGGTGACCACCCGGGAGGGCCGCCACCGCTTCACCAGGCGCACCACCACCAGGCCCGCGACGATCGTGATCGCCAGGCCCGGCAGCAGCAGGAAGCCGGCCCGCATGGGGGAGTAGCCGCTGACCAGCTGCAGGTGCTGGGAGATGTAGTACAGGAACCCCACCAGGGAGAACACGCTGAACAGGTTGGACAGGATGGCCCCGGTGAACACGGGGTTGCGGAACAGCCGCACGTCCAGCATCGGCTCGGGACGGCGCAGCTGGCGCCGGACGAAGGCGAAGCCGGCCGCGAGCGCCACCGCCGCCGGAACCAGGGCCTGCCAACCCGGACCCTCGGTGGCGAAGGTCTTGATGCCGTAGATCAGCGGCGTCATGGTGGCCAGGGCCAGCAGGATGCTCCACGGATCCACCGGGCCGGGGTGGGGATCCCGGGACTCCGGGACGAGGATCGGGCCCAGGGCCAGCAGCGGCAGCATCACCGGCACCGCGAGCAGGAACACCGAGCCCCACGTGAAGTGCTCCAGCAGGAAGCCGCCGACGATGGGCCCCAGCGCCGCCCCGCCGGAGAAGCCGGCCGCCCAGATGGCGATGGCCAGGCGACGCTCGTGGGGGTTGGGGAAGATGTTGCGGATCAGGGAGAGGGTGGCCGGCATGAGCATGGCCCCGAAGAAGCCCATCGCGGCCCGCGCGGCGACCAGCCAGCCCGCCGACGGCGCGAAGGCGGCCGCCGCGGAGAGCGCGGTGAACCCGGTGGCCCCGATCAGCAGGAGCCGACGCCGACCGATCCGGTCCCCCAGGGAGCCCATCGGCACCAGCAGCCCCGCCAGGACCAGCGGGTAGACGTCCACGATCCACAGCAGCTGGTTGCCGCTGGGGCGCAGCGCCTCGGAGATCGCGGGCAGGGCGAAGGAGAGCACGGTGTTGTCCACCGCGACCAGCAGCACCGGGAGCATGAGCACGCTCAGCGCGGCCCAGCGGCGTCGTGCGCTGGCGGGGTGCGGGGGCTGGGCGGCGGTGCGGTGCTGCCCGGTGGTGGGGGTGATGCGGGGCAGGGGCGCGGTGTACACGGGTCCTCCTCACGGTGCTGCTCGGGTCTCCCCTCGCCGAGTCGTCACGGGCGTGGCTTCCGGATGGTTCAGAGGCCACGGGAGTGACGGTTCGGGGAGGGGCGGGGTCGATCGTCCGCCTACTGTACCGTCTGGACGGTTCAGCGCGCCAGGGGCTAGGGTCGTGACCATGAGCTCACGGGACCGCATCCTCGACGCCTACGAATCCCTCCTCATCGAAGGAGGAGAGCGCGCGGCCACGCTGAACGCCGTCGTCGAACGCGCCGGGCTGTCCAAGGGCGGCCTGCTGTACCACTTCAAGGACAAGGACGCCCTGGTCCAGGGGCAGCTGGAGCGGCTGCGGGAGATGATCCGGGAAGACCTGCACACCATGCGCACCTGCCCCGAGGGCGCCTCCGTGCACTACGTGCGCTCCTCCGCCTACGAGGACGCCCCCCTGGATCGGTCCATGGTCGCCGCCGCCCAGCTGAGCCAGGACTCCCACCCCGCGGTGCGCGAGCTGCTGGAATCCATCCACCGGGACTGGTACGCGCTGATCCTCGAGGAGGTGGGGGATCCGGGCAGGGCCCGGGCGATCCTGCTGATCGGGGACGGGCTGTACTACGACGCCGGACTGTCCGTGGCCGTGCAGACCACCGGGGAGGACCTCGAGCGGGTGCTCGAGGTGGTCCGGGGTCTCGTCAGGGGGTGAGCGGCGTCGTCATTAGGATGGGCGGCATGAGTCTGCCGCCGGATCTGGGTCACCTGGTGTGGAGGGAGCTGGGGATCGAACCCTGGCGGATCCCCGTGGTCATCGCCGCAGCCGTGGGCATCTACCTGTGCTTCGTGCTGCTGGTGCGGGTCTTCGGAGTGCGGCTGCTGTCCAGCTGGAACGGCCTGGACGCGCTGATCATCATCATGTTCGGGGCGGTGGCCGGGCGCGTGATCCTCGGCAACCACCCGACCCTCGGCGCCGGCATCGTCGGGCTGGGGACCCTGATCTTCCTGGAGATCCTCTTCGGCACCCTGCAGCGGGTGAGCGCCACCCGGCGGCTGCGCCACCAGCCCCTGGCCCTCATGGCCCACGGCGAATTCCTGGAGCGATCGCTGCGCCGCGCCCACCTGACGCACCGGGAGATCTGCGCGGCCCTGCGGGCGGCCGGCATCACCCGGCTGGACCAGGTGCGCGGGGTCATCCTGGAGGACACCGGGCACCTGAGCATCCTGCGCACCGGGACGGAGCCGGACCCCGCGCTGCTGGACGGCGTGCGCGGTGCGGAGCTGATCCTCGCACCCGCCGCCCGGGACCGGGACGACGACGGCGCCTCGCGCTGACAGCGGAACCGGGCCGGGCGGCGTCGTGCCCGGCCCGAGACCGGGCCTAGTGTGGAGCTCGACCACCGGAAACGTCCCGAGGAGGATCCCATGGAACCGAAGTACACCACCGAAGCGCTGTCCACCGGCGAAGCCCGCAACGGCCACGTCTCCGTCAAGGACGCCGACCTCGAGCTGGACCTGGCCACCCCGAAGTCCATGGGCGGGTCCGGGAACGGGTACAACCCCGAGCAGCTGTTCGCCGCCGGGTACGCCGCCTGCTTCCACTCCGCCCTGAAGATGGTCGCCCGCCAGGCGAAGGTGGACACCTCCGACTCCGCCGTCGGCGCCAAGGTCAGCATCGGGGACAACGGGAAGGGCGGATTCGGCCTGGCCGTGGCCCTGGAGGTCGTGCTGCCGCACCTGGAGCACGACGTCGCCCAGCAGCTGGCGGACCAGGCCCACCAGGTCTGCCCCTACTCCAACGCGACCCGCGGCAACATCGAGGTCACCGTCAGCGTCGTCGAGGACTGACCCCGGCCCGACGCCCGCGCCCGGGACTCACCCCCGGTGGGTCCCGGGCGCGGCGTCCTGCGAGCCCTCCCCGCTCTCCTCCGTCAGGCGGCGCTGGCGCTCGCGCTGCCCGTGGGTCAGGCGCCGCAGATCCGTCTGCGAGTCGAAGCTGGAGCCCAGAGCCCCGGCCACCACCCCCATGGCCGCGCTCATCCACGCGATGTCCAGGTAGTTGGTGAACCCGACCTCCCCGGTGCCGAGGGTCGCGGCCATGAACTCCGGGTCGATCACCACCAGCCCCGCCAGCAGGATCAGCACCACCAGCCCCGCGTAGAGCACCAGCACGCACAGCAGCAGCGTCAGCACGGTGGAGGCGTTGTAGAGGCCGACGACGGTGCCCAGCCGCTCCTTCGCCGGGCGATCCCACAGGCGGTTGCTCACCAGCAGCCATCCCGTCATCAGCACCACCGCCAGCACCCCGATGCTCAGCAGCCGGGCCGTGCTCAGCGCGTCGGACATCTGCCAGATGGAGCTGTAGAACACCCCGAACGCCCCCACACCGGCCGCCGCCGCCATCGCGCTGGACAGCTTCGGGGCGGTGCTCCAGGGGTCGTTGGCCGCGACCATCCCCAACACGGTGCGCGGCACCCCCGTGATCGTGTGGGCGAACAGGCTCAGGTGCCCCGTGGCAGGGTGGCGCTTCCACCGGTTCCAGTGCTGGCTTCCCCGGTCCTCCTTCGCATCCAGCAGCCGGGCCGCGCAGGCGAGGATGGTGCGCACCAGGCGGCGTCGGGGGAAGAGCACCCCCAGGGTGGGGCAGGAGACGACGGCGACGCGCTGGTCCGCGAAGGTCTCCGCGACCAGCGGGTGCCCGCCGGCGTGCCGCGGCATCTCCGTGAGCAGGATGGTCGCATCCACGGTGCGGTCATCCGGGGCCAGATCCGCGGCGACGCCGAGGTCGATGGTGTCATCCGGGCGCACCCGCACGGTTCCGGTGCGGGTCAGCAGGCGGGCCCCACCCGGCGTCGTCGTCTCCAGCCGCCGGACCAGATCATCCTGGATCCGGCGCAGCCGGCGGGTGGGCAGACCGGGGTCGGCGATGATCAGCAGCGTCGCGGGGGAGTCTGCGGTGCGGCGGGAGGAGGTCATCGGGAGAGTCTACGGGAGGACCCGCGCCGTCCCATCCTCCCGCGACGCTTAGGATGGTGGTCCATGCTCCCCATGATCGCGCGGCTGCTCGCGCTCGGTGCGGCCGTGCTCGTGCTGATCTCCCTGGCCCAGGGCTGGGCCCCCACCCGCTGGATGCGCACCTTCTGGCAGCGGCACGGCGGATACCTGCGGTGGTACGTGGCCAGTGCCCCCGGAACCTGCATCTACGTGGGGATCCTTGCGGTGACCACCTGGGTGCTGCTGGGGATGCCGGAGCATGCCAAGGAGCTGTTCCTCGCCGCGCAGTCCACCAACCTGGAGCACCTCACCCGCGACCCCCTGCGGGTCCTGGTGCGCAGCGCGTTCTTCGTCTCCGGGACGGAGCTGCTGCTGTGGGGCGCGCTGTTCCTGGTGTTCCTCGCTCCGGCGGAGCGGTGGCTGGGCACAGGGCGGGCCGTCGTCGTCTTCGCGACCGGGCACATCGTGGCCACCCTGCTCACCGCGTGGGGCGTCTACGTGCGGATCCGCTGGTTCCACGGGCCGGAGTCCCTGTGGAACGTGCAGGACACCGGCGCCAGCTACGGGTTCATGGCCCTGGCCGGGATCATGGTCTACCGGCTGCGCGGATGGAACCGGGCGGCGCTGCTGACGGTGCTGCTCGGCGTAGTGGTCTACGGGTTCCTGCCGGGCACCGGATTCACGGCCACCGGTCACTCCTTCGCGGTGATGGTGGGGCTGAGCCTGTACCCGCTGACCCGCCGCCCAGAGGTCCGCACCCGCGTGCACGACGGCGAGGACTTCGCGGACCTGTGCCGACGCTCCACCGCCGACGGCCGCACCTTCGTCCTGGAGCCCTACCCGCGCCGCTGACCCCCCCTGTGTGGGGCGCTGCGGATCAGGCGAGCAGGCGGCGGATCCACTCCGCTGCGGTGGGCACCACGGTCTCGGTGGCCTCCTGCACGGCCTGCGGGGAGTACGGGAAGGACGCCGAGTGGTCCGCCCAGGCGTGCATGCCCAGGTCATTCCACGAATCCCCGATCGAGTACGTCTCGTAGCGACCACCCAGGTGGTGCTCGTCCAGCCATGCCAGACCCGTGCCCTTGTGCGTATCCGGCGGCACCAGGTCCAGGAAGGTCTGGTTGCGGTGGCAGTCCATGACCCCGACGTAGCGGGCGGACAGCTCCTCGTGCAGCGGGTCGATCTTCTCCGGGTCCGTCACCCACAGCGGCACGCCGACGAACTCATGCTCCGGGATCTGCGCGGCGTCCATCTCCACGAAGTGCGGCAGGATCTCCGTGCTGGCCCGGCCGGTGCGGTTGGAGAAGCGCACGTCGTCGGTGTCCAGGGTGGTGCCGTACACGGCGACGCCGGATTCCCCCGACATCCGCTGCACCACCTCCTGGACCACCTCACCCGGCAGCGTCCTGGCGCGCAGCACCCGAAGATCCGCGTCCGTGATGACGGCGCCCGTGTACGTCACGCAGTAGTCGAAGCGCAGGCCCGTGCCCTCCAGCGCGTGACGGGTGGAGGCGATGGACTTGCCCGTGGCGCACACCGCGAGGTTCCCGGCCTCCTGCCAGGCGCGGATCGCGTCGATGCTCTCCTGTGCGATCCGCAGATCGAAGATCAGGGTGCCGTCCAGATCGAAGGCCATCAGCTGGGGTGCCACGAAGCCGTCCTTTGCGCGCGGGGAGGATGTCCGCTTCCAGGCTAGCCGCCGCCCACGCGGGGGTCCCGCCAGCTGCAGGTCCGGGCGGAAGGAGCGGAACAGCTAGCCGCCGCCCACGCGGGGGTCCCGCCGCGCCACCCGGGCAGCGGAGCGGGTTCGGCCGAAGCGCTTTGGGAGCCGCGCGGTGTCTCGGGAGCACTGCGGGGGCTCCTGAAATACCGCACGGCTCCCGAAATCATCCGGCGGAGCGACGGGGTGGGCAGCGAGAGCTGGGCGAGAGGGAGGGCGTCGGTGGTGCCCCGGCGTCATCCTCGGGGGCGCTCGTCCTCGGCGAGACGGCGGGCCAGGGTGCGACCGGCCAGCCGCCCGGCCCGGTTGGCGCCGATCGTCGACGCCGTGGAGCCGTACCCCACCAGCAGGATCCGTCGGTCGCGGGCGGGGCTGACCTCATCCAGCATCCGGATCCCGCCGCCGGGTTCGCGCAGCCTCAGGGGCGCCAGGTGATTCATGGCCGGGCGGAAGCCGGTGTTCCAGAAGACCACCTCCACCGGCTCCTCATGCCCCGCAGGGAACGGATCCCAGCTCGCGGGCATCACCAGCTCCTCCGATGCCGAGGGTCCCAGGCCTCCGGAGGCGGCGGCTTCCGGTTCCCGATCCGCGGGCAGCTGCTTTCCGGAGGGATCCGGGCCCCACACGGCCCCGGTGGGGGTGAGCCGCTCCGGCATCCCGCGGCTGACCAGCACCCCCTGCTCGACCCCGCGCACGTACTCCTCCCACAGGGGGATGCCGGTCGTGCGCACCACGCTGGCGGGGGCGCGGCCCGCGGCGGTCCGGGTCCGCACGGCCTCCTCCACCTCCCGGCCCCACCCGGCGTCGAATCCGCGGTCCGTGAAGTTGGGAGGGCGCCGGGTGGCCCAGATGGTCTCGGTGACCGGAGCCAGCTCCAGCAGGAACTGCACCGCGCTGAGCCCGCCGCCGACCACCAGGGTGCGCCGACCCGCGAAGTCCTCGCGGCGCACATAGTCTCGGGTGTGCAGCTGAGCCCCGCGGAACTCCCCGATGCCCGGGATCGTGGGGACGTAGGGGCTCGTCCAGGTGCCCGCCGCACTCAGCACATACCTGGCCAGGTACATGCGATCTTCGGAATCCTCGCGGGCGGTGAGGCGCAACAGGTCCGGCCGATCGGCGTCCTCCTCGACGCGCGTCACCCGCGCCGGCCTGCGCACCGCCAGCCCGAACTCCTCCTCATAGCGGCCGTAGTATTCGGCGACCACCCGGGAAGCCGGCACCTCCCGCGGCGGCTGTCCCAGGGGCAGCCCGGGAAGGTCCGCGATGCCGTGGGCCCGCCCGAACACCAGGGAATCCCACCGATGCCGCCACGCGCCGCCGGGACCGTCATCCGCGTCCAGCACCAGGAAGTCGGCACCGGGTGCCAGTCCGCGGCGCACGAGCTCATGGGCCGCGGCCAGACCGGCTTGGCCGGCCCCGATGATGATCGCAGTGTAGGTCTGCACATCCGCTGCAACCGCGGCCGACGTCGGTCTATGCCCGGGTGGTGCGGGTCAGTAGCCGCAGGCGGTGATCCGCAGCAGCTGGGCCTGCCCGTCCTGGTACACCGGCTCCGCCACGCCATCCTGCACCAGATCCTCCAGCCCGGGGTACGTGTGTCCCGGATTCCTCACCAGGGCGGGTGCGGAGAAGTCCGCGACGTACCAGTACCCGGAGCTCTCCACGGCCTCGCACACGGAGGGATCCGAGTAGGCCTGGTTCAGCTTCTCCCCCAGCACGGCGGCATCGGGGTCATCCCGGTAGGCCAGGTGGGTCGCGGAGACCTCACGATCCACCAGCGCGTAGATCAGCGACCCACCTCTGGACGGATCCACCAGCACCTTCTGGCCCGCCGGCACGTACTGGTCCACATGCTCGATCACGTCCATCTCCTGCGCATCCACCAGGGCGGAGTCGGCGGAGACGGTGAAGCGCTCCCGGACATCCTGCTCCATGGTGCGCATCGGCTGGCCCAGCTGGGTGCTCAGCACGATCGCCAGCAGCAGCAGAGCCGTGGACGGTCCCGGCGCGCTCAGGGCGTGCAGCAGGCGACGTCGTCCGCGCCCGCTGCGCGACGCGGCGGATCCCCCCTCGGCGGGGACCTCGACCCACGGGGGCAGCTCCCCCGACGGGTTCTCCTGACCCCGGATGGTCTCCGGCGCGGCTTCGGTGCCGCCGTGTGCCCTCCGGGTCTCGTACCATGTGCGCTCCTCCCAGCCGTGGCGGACCACCCGGAGCACGGCATCCGCGCCCACCACGGCCAGCGGCACCGCGACCACCGGCAGCAGCGCGGCCAGCCGGTAGGCGTCGTTGTACCAGACCCCGGTGATGAAGATCCGCCCGTGCGCCTCGTCCAGGAAGCGCACGGCGATGTAGAACCAGGCGCCGGTCAGGTACGTCAGCAGCACCCAGACGTACCGGCGGCGGCGCACGACGGAGACCGCGCCGATCAGCACCAGGGCGGCGACCATCCACTCCGGGTGGTACGCGCCCATCGGGGACATGGACACGGCCTCCCAGATGGCCTGCGGGCCGGTGGCCTCGGGCTTCCAGATGTGCAGCACCCGATCCGCCGGGCGCACCACGCCCCACAGGATCCACAGCACCCCCAGGCACGCCGCGATCAGACCGAGCTGCAGGAGGAACCTCCCCCAGCCGATCCGCCCGGCGGCCACGGCGCGCACCTGTCGTGCGCCGCGCACCAGCAGGATCGGCGCGGAGAGCACCAGCAGGGACATCAGCGCATTCGGGTGGGACAGGGCGATGCCGGCCAGGAACGGCAGCACCAGCAGCCCCGCCTGCCCGGTGCTCAGGATCCGGTGGGTGCTCACCCGCAGCAGCTGCACCGCGATCGCCAGACCCGCCGGCAGCACGGACAGCCCGAGCAGGTTGGGGTAGAGGATCCCGAACCACAGCAGCAGCAGCGGGAATGCGGTGCACCCGGCCGACAGGACGCCGGCGGCCAGGACGGTACCGCGGCGGAACCGGCCCATCGAGCGGACCAGCAGCACCACGGACAGGGGCCACACGACCCCGCCGACGGCCAGCGTCATGGCGTTGGTGGCGGCCGGCACGCTGCCGCCGGCCACCGGCAGGGCCAGGGCGGTGACCGCGTGCCATGCCGTGGGATAGAACCCGGCCGACTGCCCGCCGGAGGTCATCTGCTGCACGGTCAGCGAGGAGGCGTCTCCGGTCTCGGAGATCCAGCGCACGGCGTTGAGATGGAAGTTGTTGTCGTAGGTCTGGGAGAAGCCCTGCGGATCGCCGATCGCGCTCACCAGGTCGAGCAGACACAGCGCCGTCCCCAGGAGCAGTGCGAGCCAGGCGGTGCCCTGCGCCCGCGAGCGCCACGACGCGGCGACCGGCGGCGCCGAGCCGCGGGGAGGCCGGGGCCAGTCCAGCAGGTCCCGGCGGGCGAGCAGACGGCGCAGCCCCAGCAGGGCCGCACCGACCAGCAGCCCCCCGACCAGGGGGATCCACAGGGCCCAGCGCAGCCCCAGCCATGACGCGAGGATCGCGGTGAGCGCGGTGACGCCGAGGGAGAGCCCGGGGGCCAGGGCGACGGCGTCGAAGCCCCGCACCCGGGTGCCCAGGGTGATGAGCAGGCCGGGGGTGATGAGGACCAGCAGGCACACCCCGACGGCGGGGGCCAGGCTCAGCCACTCCACGGTCATCGGCTCCGTTCTGCGGGAAAGGGACCCGATCGGGGGAGGCGGGCCATGACCAGTGTAGTGAACACCCCGGGCGAGCTCGGGAGGCGGTGGGGCTACAGGCCGTAGGTGCGGCGCACGTACGACCCGTAGATGAGGCGGTACAGGGCGGGGGAGAGCTTCAGCAGCGCCCCGGCCGCCGCGTACAGCGGGGCCGCGGAGGCGGTGCCGGCCAGCTGTCTCCAGGTGATCCGGCGTCGGGAATCCCGGATCACCGCGAGAGCCTGGGCGCTCTCCTCCTGCCGGGCCTCGGCGGAGAGGCTGTCCGCCAGTCGGGGCAGCAGCATCCGCCGCATCAGGGACTGCTGGGCGGCGTTGAGGAAGATCAGCACCCAGGTGACGGTGTACGCCCGGCGCCCCTCGGGGGCGTCCAGGAGGTCCCCGACGGCCCGGGCCAGCCCGTGCATGAGACGCAGGGACTCCTCGGGCGGGGTGACGCGCCCCCACGTCAGGGAGCCCGCACCCACCCCGTATTCGTAGAGGGAGCTGGGCACGACGACGACGCGCCGGGCCGCGGTGAGCACGGCGGCGCAGAACACGGTGTCCTCCCCGCGGTGCACATCCGGGAGGAAGCGGATGTCCCCGACGGTGTCGCGGCGCACGAGTTTGTCCCACACGAAGGAGGTCATCTCATCGCGCAGCAGCTTCACGGCGGCCTGGCGCCCGGTGAGCACCCCGGCGGGGGTGCGGAAGCGGTCCTGCTCCTCCCCGGTGGTGCGCACCAGGGTGTGCCCGCAGGCGGCGACGTCGGCGCCCTGGTCCGCGGCGAAGGCGTGCAGGGTCGCCAGGTAGTGCGGGCGGAAGCGGTCATCGGCGTCGAGGAAGCAGACCCATTCCCCGCGGGCTTGGTCCAGGCCGCGGTTGCGCACCGCGGAGACGCCGCGGTTCTGCTCGTCGTCGAAGACCCGCACCCGCTCGTCCGGGTGCTCGGCGAGGAAGGCGCGGACCTGCTGGGAGTCCTCCGGGGAGCCGTCGATGAGCACGAGCAGCTCGAAGTCCGGGTCCGTCTGGGCCAGGGCGGAGCGGATCGCCCCGATGACGCGTCCGCCGGTGCGGTGCACGGGCATGATGATGGAGGTTCTGGGGGTCACGGGGTGTCCTTCGGTGACGGCTGATCGGGCTGGGTTCCGGCGTCGTCCGGGAGCGGCGCCTCGGCCGGGCGGCCGGGGTGGTGCGCGGCGTCCTCACCCCACATGTCCGCGGCGAGGCGGGCGATGTGGATGGTCAGGTAGGTGTGCTCGTCCTCGCCGAGGGTGGTGTCCAGGTGCATGTCCAGCAGCAGCATCACCTTGTCCGCGCAGGCGTAGGCCTCCGGGTAGCCGGTGCGCACGGCGTCGTGGATCGCGGGCAGGGTGGGGTCCGCGACGGTCGGCCGGCGCCCCTGCTCCGCACGCACGAAGAGGTAGCGCAGGTGGGTGACGAAGCGGGCCACGGACAGCTGCGTCTGGTCCACGGGGCGGCCGTAGTAGGAGGAGATGACGTCGAAGATCTGCGCGAAGATCTCCGTCATCCGGTAGGTGCGGCTCAGGTCCGTCCCGGAGAACTGTGCGTTGACCAGGTGCAGGGCGATCGGCGTCGCCTCCTCCGGGGGCAGGCGCACCCCCAGGCGCTCGTTGGTCAGCTCGACGGCGCGGCGCCCGAAGGCCGCCTCCCGGGGGTACAGCTGTGCGACCTCGATGGCCAGCGGGTACTCGATGTGCATCCCGTCCCGGGCACGCACCACCGCGAAGTTCAGGTGATCCGCCAGCGGCAGGACGAAGGAATGCGGCAGGTCCCGGCCGAACTCGGCGCGGGCCTGCTCCTCCAGCTCGGTGGCCAGGGTGAGGATCCCCGGCGGCAGCTCGGACAGCAGCGCGCCGATCTGATCCGGACCGCCCGCGCCCTCCGGGACGAAGGTCTGCTCCACCTTCTCCGGGTCCAGGCGCTGGCCCTTCCTTTTCCCGAAGCCCAGGCCGCGCCCGATCATCACGGCCTCCTCGCCGGCGTCGGTGGAGGCCAGCACCACGTTGTTGTTGTAGATCCGCAGGATCCGCACCGGCGCACCTCCTTCCACGCTGCTCGACCGCGCGCAGTCCCCCCCAGTCTACGGGCGGGGGGTCGGCAGATGCCTGGGAAGGTGGTGCCTGCTCCCACGGGTCCGGACCTGCTCGCCGAGGCGGCGCTCTCGTTCCCGGGCGCCCCGCCCTGTTCGCCGATCCGGCGTTCTCGTTCCCACTCGCCCCACCCCGTGCGCCGAGACGGCGCTCTCGTTCCCAGATTTGCGGATTTTGGGAACGAAAGCGCCGTCTCGCGGGGGAAGCCGAGCTAGATGGGAACGAATGCGCCGGGTCGCGCACCCCGCGCACCCCCGCGCCCCTCAGGCCAGGTGCTCGCCGAAGAACGCGCGCAGCTGCTCGACGGCGTCGTCCACGTACTCCGGCACCCAGTAGGTCTGGATGTGGGAGGCGCCCTCGATCACGTGGAAGCGCTTGTCCTGGGTTCCCGTGGCGCGGGCGAACACGTCGTCGCTCATGTCCTTGGTGTCCGCCGCGGAGCCGGCCATCATCAGCAGCGGCTGGTCGATGAGCTCCACCTGGTCCCGGGCGTCGAAGGCCATCAGGTCGATCATGCTCGAGGCGGTGTACCGGGAGCTGGAGCGCGGGTGGTGGTGGGTCTGCAGATAGTACTCGAAGCCCTCCCGGTACAGGCTGCCCTCCGGCAGGGCCTCGATCTGCTCCTGCGTGGGGGTGGCATCCGCCAGGTACCGCACCACCCCGCCCATCGCCTCGATCCGCCGGGCCTCGGCGGCCTGCGCCAGCCGCTGCCCGATGGTGTCCACCGCGGAGTCGTTCATCCCGTTGCGCCGGATCAGCCCCGAGTTGAACATGCTCAGCGTGGCCACCGCCGTGAATCGCTTGTCCGTCTGGGCGGCCTTGATGGCGTACCCGCCGCCCCCCCACACCCCGAGCAGGTCGATCCGGGCGGCGTCGACCCCCGGGAAGGTCCCCAGGAAGTCCGCCATCCCGCGGATGTCCTCCACGCGGTGCGCGGGCTTGTCGGTCTGCCGGGGCTGACCCTCGCTGGCGCCCTGGAAGGCGGCGTCCGCGGCGATCGCCACGTATCCCAGGTCCGCCAGGCGCTGGGCGAACAGCCCGGAGACCTGCTCCTTGGTGCCGCCGTTGGGGTGGGCGACGGCGATCCCCGGGTATCGCCCGTCCGGCCGGTACCCCGCCGGGGTGTACACATTCGCCGCGATCCGGCGGCTGTCCAGCAGGTAGCTCACCGGGTGGATGTTCACCGCTCCCGGCTCATTGGCGGTGATCGCGCCCTGATACACCAGGGTCCACGGGTTGGCCTGCCAGTCGCCGACGTACTCGGGGGTCTGCTCGCTCATGGGGTCCTCTTCCTGTGCTTGTCCTGGGGACGACGCCGACGCCGCCCTTCTGATCCCCCACCCTGCGCCCCGCTGCGCCGCCCTGGCAGTCCCGGCCCATGAGGGGGCACAGCACACCCCCTCTGGCCGGGGCTGATCGGGACCCGCGGAGGGGACCCGGGTGCGATGCTGGTGCCCGGACATCCGCGTCCCCACCCGGGATCTGCGGAGGCATCGGATGAGGCACGAGGACGAGGAGCGGAGGCGGCGCGTGGACGGCAGCGCACTGGGCGATTTCCTGCGGGCACGGCGGGAGGGACTGACTCCTCACGACGTCGGACTCACCCCGGGACCGGGGATGCGGCGCACCCCGGGGCTGCGCCGCGAGGAGGTCGCGGTGCTGGCCGGGGTCAGCCCCATCGCCGACGACGCACCGGCGCACCGACTGCCGGGTTCCGTCCCGCAGATCCTGGAGGCGCTGCGGCCCTTCCCCGCGTACGTGCTCACCCGCACCGGGGACATGCTGGCCGCCAATCCGCCCGCCGAGGCGCTGTTCCCGGGCATGGATGAATGGCCCCCACACCGGCGCAACATCATCCGCTATCTCTTCCTGGCCCCGGCGGCGCGGACGCTGTACCCGGAGGACTGGGAGGTGCATGCCCGGCACTGCATCGCGGGGCTGCGCTCGCTGGCCGGCACGGATCCGCAGGACGCCGCGCTGGCCGAGCTGGTGGAGGAGCTGCGCCGGGACAGCGAGGAATTCGCCGCGCTGTGGCAGGCCTACGACGTGCGCACCCACGCGCAGGCGGTGAAGGTGCTGCACCACCCCGTGGTCGGCCGGGTGGCGCTGGACTTCCAGGCGATGAGCATCGAGGGCACACCGGGGCAGCGGCTGAGCGTGTACTCGGCGGCCCCGGGGACATCGGAGCACGAGGCCCTGGTGGCACTGGATGGCCTCGGGGCGGAGGGAGGCACACTCGCGGGCGGATGAGGCTGTCTTCGGTGCCAGGTGGGTTTGGGCGCCTTCTCTCGCTGAGACGGCGCTTTCGTTCCGACAGGGGAGCCTCCTCTTCGCCGACCCGGCGTTCTCGTTCCCGGATTCGCGGATTCTGGGAACGAATGCGCCGGGTCGGCGTCGGCCGGTGGATGTCGGCCGCCTCGCGACTCCGGGCGGGGGCGGGGGAGTAGGGTCGCGGGCATGGATGCCATCGATGTTCTCCAGGACCTGGCCGCCCGTCCCCTGCAGGCCGCCGAGGGATTCGCGGAGCGGCTCACCGCCGAGAAGCTCAACGCCCACCCGGGCGGGCAGGACAATTCGATCGCGTGGCTGCTGTGGCACGCCGCCCGGGAGATCGACGCACAGGTCGCGGACCTGGCCGACGCCGAGCAGGTGTGGACCGCGCAGGGCTTCGACCGCCGCTTCGACCTGGGGCTGGACCCGCAGGATCACGGGTACGGGCACACCCCGGAGCAGGCGCGTGCCGTCGTCGTGGAGGACGCCGACCTGCTGTACGCGTACCTGCGGGCCGTGGTCGACGCCGAGCAGGCGTATCTGCGCACCCTCTCCCCGGAGGATCTGGCCGAGGTGATCGACCGCAGCTGGGATCCGCCGGTGACCCGCGCGGCCCGGCTGGTCAGCGTCTCCGAGGACGCCCTGCAGCACATCGGCCAGGCCGCCTACGTGCTGGGCATGGACTTCTAGAACCTCCCACCACCGCCCCGTGCCCGACCCCCGGAACCCACCCACCCCCACACCGAGACGGCGCTGCGGTTCCCGAAATCCGTGGGAAAGGGAACCGCAGCGCCGTCTCGGCGGCGAAACGTGAAGGCACGGGACGCCGTCGCCTCACTGCTGCGGGCGGGAGTCCTTCGCGAAGCGCCGGGCTTTGGCCTCCTCGGAGGAGAGCTTGTTCAGCAGGGCCGCCCGCTGCGTGGCGCGGTTCCCGCCGATCACGTGGTCCCGCCCGTCGAACAGCGCCTGGACCCCCTGGTGGGCGACCTCGGCGGGATCGTTCTTCCAGGAGTTGTCCCCGAACTTCGTCTTCTGCATGCCCGCGCGGTCGTGGAAATCGGTGGCCGTCGCCCCCGGCAGCAGGGCGGTCACGCTGACCCCGTGCTCCTTCATCTCCTCCCGCAGCCCCTCGGCGAAGCTGAACATGAACGCTCGGGTGGGCCCGTAGATGGACTCGTAGGGCGTGGGGGTGGTGGCGGACAGCGACGTCGTGATGAGGATCCGGCCGCCGCCCTGCCGCGCCATCGTCTGCACGACGTGCTTGGCGAGGATCACCTGGGAGGTCACGTTCAGCTCGAGCAGCTGCAGCTGGTCCTCCAGGTCGGTGTCGAGGAAGGATCCGCCGAGGCTGCGTCCGGCGTTGAGCGCTGCGACGTCCAGGGTGCGCCCGGTGCGCTCGAACTCCTCCCAGAGCCGCTCGACGTCGGCCCGGTCGGTGAGGTCCGCGCGCAGGGGGATCACCTCGACGTCGGGCAGCTTCTCCGGCAGCTCGAGGATGCGCTCGCTGGAGCCGACGCCGACGATGTCGTAGCCGCGCTGGGCGAGTTCCTGGGCGATGTGGAAGCCGATGCCGGAGGATGCTCCGGTGACGAGAGCGGTATGCGTCATGAGATCTGCTGCCTTTCTGATGCTTCGGGTGCGGTCACGGCGGAGGAGGTGGCGGGCGCGGCAAGCTGCCCCGGAACCGGCGCGCCGGGGGCGACGTCGTCGCGGTCCCGGAGGAGGGTGGCGCGCCAGCTCGCCAGCAGGCGCAGGGCCTCCGCCGAGCCGGCGTCGTGCGGGGAGTAGATGAACAGGGTCTGCGTGGAGTCATCCGGCACCGCGAACGCCTCCCACTCGATGGTGAGATCACCCGCCTGCGGGTGGCGGAACCGCTTCATCCCGGAGGTCCTGCCTTGGGGGTTGGGGCGGGTCCACCACCGGGCGAACTCGGGGCTCGAGGCCCTCAGCTCCCGGACCAGCGCCTCGATCTCCCGGTCCCGTGGGCGGGCGCTGGCCTCGAGCTGCAGGACGCCGACCATCTCGGAGGCGATCTTCTCCCAGTTCCGGTACAAGCCCCGGGCATCCGGATCGGTGAGGATCCACCGGAGGAGGTTGCGATCGTCTGCGGGCTTCGCCGGGAAGTCTGCGAGCAGGGCCCACGCGAGCTCATTGCCGGCGAGGACCTCCATCCGCGGGCCGAGCACGAACGCCGCCTGCCCGCTCATCCCGTCGAGCATCCTGCGGATGCCCGGGCGCACGGCGCCGTCGCGCTGCAGCGGGTTCGGGGTGCGGGAGGGCCGGGCCAGGTTGGACAGGTACTCCCGCTCCGCGTCGTCCAGGCGCAGCGCCCGGGCGACGGCGTGCAGCACGGATTCCGAGGGGGTGACCTGCCGCCCCTGCTCCAGACGCACGTACCAGTCCACGCTGACCCCGGCGAGGACGGCGACCTCCTCTCGTCGCAGCCCGGGCACCCGACGCGGCCCGGAATCCACGATGCCGACATCCTCAGGTCTCACGGTCGCGCGTTTGGCGCGCAGGAATTCCTTGAGCGTCTGCTTGGTGTCTCGGGGCATGGATCCATCCTCCACCCTGGGCCGCCGCGGTGGGAGGGACAGCTTGTCCCACGTTCCTCGGCTGGATTCTCCTCTCCCTCCGACGCGCGAGACGGCGCTGCGGTTCCCACACCTTTGCCGACCCGGCGCATCCGTTCCCAGAATCCACGGATCTGGGAGCGGATGCGCCGTCTCGCGTCCTCGAGAGGGGGAAGTGGGAACCGCAGCGCCGTCTCGGTGGCGCGTGGCGGGACGGGCCGGACGCCTGCCCACTCAGTACGACGGCGTCCAGTCCTTCGGGGGGAGCTCGCCGGTGCGGATCAGCTGCTGGTACCAGTAGAAGGAGTCCTTGCGGTATCGGGCCAGGTCCTTCAGGTCATCGTCCGTGCGGTTGACGTAGATGAACCCGTACCGCTTGGCGATGCCCTGGTGGGTGGAGACCAGGTCGATCGCGGACCACGGGGAGTACCCGAGGATCTGCACGCCGTCGGTGATGGCCTCCTGGGTCTGCTCCAGGTGCTGGCGCAGGTAGTCGATCCGGTAGTCGTCGTGCACGTGCCCGTCCTCGGTGAGCTCATCGAAGGCGCCCAGGCCGTTCTCGGTGACGATCAGCGGCAGGTGGTAGCGGTCCCAGATCGCCCGATAGGTCATGCGCATGCCGACGGGGTCGATCTCCCAGCCGAACTGCGTCATCCCCAGGTTCGGGTTGGACACGGCCTTGAAGTAGCCCTCCTCGCCCTCGGAGATCTGCTGGTCGGCCTCCTCGGAGCGCTCGGAGGCGCCGCCGCCGAAGGGCGCGTCCGCCATCGTGGTGGTGTTGTAGTAGTTGAAGGCGATGAAGTCCGGCTTGGCGGCCTTCATGATCGCCATGTCCCCCACCTCGATCTGCGGGGCGATGCCCTTCTCCTCCAGGTACGCCCACGCGGTGGAGTTGTATTCCCCGCGCGCGGCCAGGTCCAGGTAGAGCCAGTTGCGCACCGCGTTGTAGTTGTCCGCGGCGATGACGTCCTCGGGCTTGGAGGAGGCGGGGTAGACGTAGGAGATGTTGGGGGCGGGCCCGATCTTGGCCTGCGGGTGCATCTGGTGCAGCAGGATCATGGCCTTGGCCTGCGCCAGGAACATGGTGTGGTTGACCTGGTACAGCTCCTTCTCCGGGTCATCGGTGAGCGCGTTGATGATGCCGAGCTTGCGCCCGTGCAGGATCATCATGTTCTGCTCGTTGATGGTCAGCCAGTACTTCACCTTGTGCCCGTACTCGCGGAACAGCACCTCGGCGTAGCGGACGAAGGCGTCCGCGGTGGAGCGGGCGGCCCATCCGCCCTTGGCGTCCAGGGCGGCGGGGGTGTCGAAGTGGAACATCGTGACGATGGGCTCGATGCCGTGCTCCAGCAGCGCGTCGATGAGCCGGTGGTAGAAGGCGATGCCGGCCGGGTTCTCCTCGCCGTCGCCGTCCGGGATGATGCGGGTCCAGGCGATGGAGAATCGGTAGGCGCGGAAGCCCATCTCGGCCATCAGGGCCACGTCCTCCTCGACGTGGTGGTAGTGGTCCGCGGTCACGGTGTAGTCCGCGGTGCCCTCGGGCAGCTCGTCGGCCGGCTTGGTGTCGATGACGGAGGGGCCCTTCCCGTCCTCGTTCCACGCGCCCTCCACCTGGTAGGCGGAGGTGGAGGCGGACCAGAGGAAGTCCTGCGGGAACGGCTTGAGGTGCTGGTGGTACATGGTGTTCCTTTCTCGGTGGTCTGTCTCCCTCCCCAGCGTTTCACGTGAAACGCCGGGGAAGGGTGGGGGAGGATCACCTCCCCGAAGATGACGTCCATGGCGGGGCCACGACCGTTCGACTCCACGGCTCCCCGCCCCTCCTCCACCCATGCCCACCTGCCCCTCCCCACCGGCGTGGTAGGCATGGGACATGCCCACCGACCAGCCCAACGCTGCCCCCGACGCCCCCACATCGCCCACCGCCGTCCAAGTCTCACCCACCCCCGCCACCCCCGCCCCCGACGTCGTGCGGGTGCGCGGGGCCCGCGAGCACAACCTGCGCGACGTGGACCTGGAGGTCCCGCGCGACGCCATCGTCGTGTTCACCGGGGTCTCCGGGTCCGGGAAGTCCTCGCTGGCCTTCGGGACGCTGTTCGCCGAATCCCAGCGGCGCTACCTGGAATCCGTGGCCCCCTACGCCCGTCGGCTGATCGACCAGGCGGGCGTGCCGGAGGTGGACGCCGTCGAGGGCATGCCCCCGGCCGTGGCCCTGCAGCAGCAGCGCGGCACCGGCGGCTCCGCCCGCTCCACCGTGGGCTCCGTGACCAGCCTGTCCAACGTCCTGCGGATGCTGTACTCCCGCGCCGGGATCTACCCCGCGGACCAGCCCATGCTCTACGCCGAGGACTTCTCGCCCAACACCCCGGAGGGCGCCTGCCCGGAATGCCACGGCATCGGCCGGGTCTACGACGTCACCGAAGACCTCATGGTCCCGGACCCCACCCTGAGCATCCGCGACGGCGCCATCGCCTCCTGGCCCGGGGCCTGGCACGGGCAGAACCAGCGGGACATCCTCGTGAACCTCGGCTACGACATCGATGCGCCCTGGCAGGACATGCCCGCTGACGCCCGCGAGTGGATCCTCTACACCGAGGAGCGTCCCACCATCCCCGTGTACCGGCACGCCGAGAGCCCGGAGGCGGTGCGGCGGCTGAAGGCCGACGGCGCGGAGCCCAGCTACCGGGGGACCTTCGTCGGGGCGCGCCGCTACGTGCTGGACACCTTCGCCGGGTCCAAGTCCGCCGCCGCCAAGAAGCGCGCCGCCCGCTTCCTCACCGGCGCCGTGTGCCCCGCGTGCCGCGGCCGGCGCATCAAGGCCGAGGCGCTGAGCGTGACCTTCGAGGGCCTGGACATCACCGAGATCTCCGCGCTGCCCCTGCACGAGCTGCGGGACCTGCTGGCCCCCGTGCTCGACGACGCCTGGACCCCCACCGCCCCCGAGGACGTCCGGGCCGCCGCCCTGCCGGATGAGGCCGCCCGCCGCGCCGCCGTCGAGGCCCGGGTGGCCGCGGGCGGCTCGGCCCACGCCGGCGGCGGGGACGTGCGCACCACCCCCAATCTCTCCGCGGAGAAGATCGCCGCGGCCCGCAGCCTGGTCCGGGATCTGCTGGCCCGGCTGCGCCCCATCCTGGACCTCGGCCTGGGCTACCTCTCTCCGGACCGCGCGACCCCCACCCTGTCCCCGGGGGAGCTGCAGCGGCTGCGCCTGGCCACGCAGCTGTCCAGCGAGCTGTTCGGCGTCGTCTACGTCCTGGATGAGCCCTCCGCCGGGCTGCACCCGCGGGACCGGGAGGCGCTGCTGGGGATCCTGCGGGACCTGCGCGCGGCCGGGAACAGCGTGTTCGTCATCGAGCACTCCCTGGACGTCATCCGCGCCGCGGACTGGCTGGTGGACATCGGCCCCGGCGCGGGCTCCGACGGCGGGCGTGTGCTCTACAGCGGGGAGCCGGCGGGCCTGGCGCGGGTGGAGGAGTCCGTGACCCGCCGCTACCTCGCTGACGACGCCGCCCGCCCCGAGCCCGCGGGCCGCACCCCCACCGGGTGGCTCGAGCTGACCGGGGTGCACCGGCACAACCTGGACGGCACCGACGCGCGGATCCCCCTGGGCTGCCTCACCGCCGTCACCGGGGTCTCCGGGGCGGGCAAGTCCACGCTGGTCGGGCAGGCCCTGCCGGAGCTGCTGGCCCGCGCCGGGGCGAACGCCGCCGGGGGTGCCGCCCACCCGGAGGAGACCGCCGAGCAGGCCCCGGATGAGGCGTCCCTGCTGCTGCAGACCGACGCGGAGACCACCCGCGGCGCGGTGGCCGGCGACGTCGCTCGGGTGCGCCGCGTCGTCGGCATCGACCAGAAGCCCATCGGGCGCACGCCGCGCTCCAACGTGGCCACGTACACGGGCCTGTTCGACCGGGTCCGCCGCCTGTTCGCCGGCACCGACGAGTCCCGCAGCCGCGGGTACAAGCCCGGCCGGTTCTCCTTCAACGTGCCGGGCGGACGCTGCCCCACCTGCGAGGGGGAGGGGTGGATCATGGTCGAGCTGCTGTTCCTGCCCAGCGTCTACTCGCCGTGCCCGGACTGCCACGGCGCCCGCTACAACCCGGAGACCCTGCAGATCACGTGGAACGGGCGGAACATCGCCGAGGTCCTGGACCTGACGGTCGCCGAGGCCCGGGAGTTCTTCGACGAGGTGCCGGAGGTGCGCCGCACCCTGGAGGTCCTCGACGACGTCGGTCTGGGCTACGTGCGCCTGGGCCAGCCGGCCACGGAGCTGTCCGGCGGGGAGGCGCAGCGGGTCAAGCTGGCCGCCGAGCTGCAGCGCAGCCACCGCGGGGACGCCCTGTACGTGCTGGATGAGCCGACCGCGGGCCTGCACCCGGCGGACACGGACCGGCTGCTGGCCCACCTGCAGCGACTCGTGGATGCCGGGTCCACCGTGGTGGTCGTGGAGCTGGACATGCGGGTGGTGGCCCAGGCCGACCACGTGATCGAGCTGGGTCCCGGCGCGGGGCAGGACGGCGGCCGGGTGGTCGCCGCCGGCACCCCGCGCGAGGTGGCCGACGGCGCCGGCGCGAGCGCGAGCTACCTGGCGGCCCAGCTGGGGGAGTAGGCCGGGCCGGAGGGTTCCGGTCTCGGGGAGGGGTCTGGTCTCGGACTCGGGGCTCCGGGGTCCCGGTTTTCCCGCGCGAAGACCCGCCGACCCGGCGCACCCGTTCCCACCCTCCATCGACCCGGCGCATCCGTTCCCAAGTTTGCCGTTCCTGGGAACGAATGCGCCGCCTCGCCGCCCGGGGAGGCCCGGATGGGAACGGATGCGCCGGGTCGGTGAGCCGTCTGGCCTCCAGCCCCGGGCCCCTCGGCTACGACGCCGTCGCCGTCGCCGTCGGGAGGCGGACCTCGAACTCGGTGCGGCCCGGGCGGGATGCCACCGCGATCCGGCCGCCGTGGCTCTCCACGATGGCTTTGACGATCGCCAGGCCCAGGCCCGTGGTGCCGACCTCCCCGGAGCGAGCCTGATCCGCCCGGGCGAAGCGGGAGAAGATCCGCGGGAGGAAGTCCGGGTCGATGCCGGGGCCGTCGTCGGTCACCGTCAGCACGGCCTCCCGGCGGTTGGCGCTGACCCCCAGGGCCGTGGTCACGGTGGTGCCGTCGTCGGTGTGCTTGCGGGCGTTGGACAGCAGGTTCATCAGCACCTGGCGCAGCTGCCGGGGGTCCCCGCGCACCACCACCGGCTCCTCGGGAAGCTCCAGGGCCCAGCGGTGCGAGGGGGCGGCCACCTGCAGGTCGGAGACGCTCTCCACCACCAGCTCGGTCAGGTCCACGTCCTCGCTGACCGGCTGGTGGCCCTGGTCCAGGCGCGCCAGCAACAGCAGGTCCTCCACCAGGGCCGCCATGCGCTGGGACTGGGAGTCGATCCGGCCCAGGGAGCGCTGCCCGTCCCCGGTGAGGTCCTCGGTCCACTTCAGCAGGTCGGAGTACCCGCGGATCGCCGCCAGCGGGGTGCGCAGCTCGTGGGAGGCGTCCGCGACGAACTCCCGCACCCGGTCCTCGGAGCGCTGCCGCGCGCTCAGCGCCGAATCCACGTTCTCCAGCATCAGGTTCAGCGCGTGCCCGACGGCGCCGACCTCCGTGCTCGGGCGGGCATCCGCGGGAGCCACCCGCGTCTCCGGGGGCAGCTGGCCCGCGCCCAGATCCAGCTGGGAGACGTCCGTGGCGACGGCGGAGACCCGCTCCAGCGGCTTCATGGTGCGCCGGATCGCCCAGGAGCCGAGCAGCCCGGCCAGCACCAGGGCGGCCGCGCTGACGCCGACGGTGATCAGCAGCAGGGTGGTCAGGGTGCGGTCCACGTCCGCGGTGGGCAGCCCGGTGATCACGGTCTGCCCGCTGGCGTCCTTCTCCGCGAGCGCCAGGTAGTCCCCCTGGGACAGGCTCACCCGCTGCGCCTCCTTCCCGACCGGCAGGTTCAGCAGGGTCTGCTCATCGGCGGCGGTCAGGGCGACGGCGGAGCCGCGGGTGTCCAGCATCCCGCCGAAGACGAACTCGCCGCCGACGACCCGGGCGTTGAGGGTTCCGGCGGCTTGGCCCGGGGCGTTCAGAGGGTTGGGGGCGGTGGAGGAGGGACTCGGGGTGCTCGTGGCCGCATCCTGGCCGCCGTCGGCTCCCCCGGCGGAGCCATCGGCGCCGGTGCCGTCCTGGCCGCGGTGCGGTCCGGCGAAGCTGGTGGCCCGGTCGGAGGCCTCGGCGAGTCGGGTGCGCAGCTGTCCGGTGAGGTTCGCGTCCATCGCGGCGTAGCTGGCGGCGCCGATCACCAGGCACGCGATGCCCAGGAACGCCAGGAGGATCGCGATCAACCGGGTGCGCAGCCGCCACCGGCCCGGGTGCAGCAGCCCGGCGCGCGCGGGGGCCGCCGGGCGGCGCGGGGCCGTCGCGGAACCGCTCGCGGCCGTCCCGCCCCCGGCGGCCCCGGTCGCGGCCGCCTCATTCGTCGCCGGCCCGCGCGGGGCGGGGGTGGCGTCGTCGTGCGCGAGGGCCATCAGACGGCGGGTTTGATGACGTACCCGGCCCCGCGCACCGTGTGGATCATGGGTTCGCGGCCGACGTCGATCTTCTTGCGCAGGTAGGAGATGTACAGCTCCACGATGTTGGCCTGTCCGCCGAAGTCGTAATTCCACACGCTGTCCAGGATCTGCGCCTTGGACACCACGCGCTTGGCGTTCTCCATGAGGTAGCGCAGCAGCTCGAACTGCGTGGCGGTCAGGGTGATCTCCTCCCCGCCGCGGGTGACCTCGCGGGTGTCCTGGTTCAGCACCAGGTCCCCGACCACCAGCTCGGCGTCGTCCACCGCGGCGACCCCGGAGCGCTGCACGAGCCGGTGCAGGCGGATGATCACCTCCTCCATGGAGAAGGGCTTGGTCACGTAGTCATCGGCCCCGGCGGCCAGGCCCTGGATGCGGTCATCCACGGAGTCCTTGGCGGTCAGGAACAGGCACGGGACCTCCGGCTGGAAGGCGCGGATGCGGGAGAGCAGCTCGACGCCGTCGTACCCGGGCATCATGATGTCCAGCACCAGCACATCGGGGCGGAATTCGCGGGCGGCGGCGAGGGCGGAGGGGCCGTCCCCGGCGGAGCGCACCTCCCACCCGGTCATGCGCAGGCCGGAGCCGATCAGCTCGGCGAGCATCGCCTCGTCGTCGACGACGAGCGCCCGGATGCGGCTGCCGTCCGGGTGCTCGAGGGCGGGCAGGTTCCGGGCGAGCTCGGTGGCGGAGGCGGCGGTGTTCTGGCTCATGCTCCACACACTAGCCCGCGGTCTGCCCGCCACGGGGGCCTGGGCGGCGTCTCGGGGCCAGGTCACAGCAACCCGAACACGCCGACACAGCCGGGGCACAGGCGGCCTCCGGATCGTCGGTAGGGACCAACCACGGACCCGACCGAGAGGATCCCCAGCCATGACCACCCGCGACTCCGCACAGCATCCGCAGGATGACGCCCGCCGATCCGCCGAGGAGGCGGCCCGCCGCGCCGAGGACGCCAACCGTTCCGCCGACGGCGTCCACCGTTCCGAGGGCGTCCACCGTGTCGACGACGGCTACGGCGTCGACGACGTCCGCCGCACCGAGGCCGGCTCCCGCCGCCGAGAGGCGACCCGCCCCGCCGCCTCCTACCCCGCCACGCACCGACAGGAGACCGAGCCGATCGCCGGGGGTCCCGCCCCGGCCTGGGGCGCTCCCGCCGAGGAGTGGGAGCGAGCCCGGGACCGCAGGGCGGGGCGCACCTGGAGCACCCGGAAGACCGCGGCGACGGCGGCCATCGCGATCGCCGTGACCGGCGGCGCGGCCGCGGCCGCCTACGGGCTGTCCTCCGCCGCGGACTCCTCCAGCTCCCAGGGCCAGGGAGGACCCGGCGGCATGGGCGGCGGGATGGGTGGCGGCCAGGCGGGCGGCACCGGCCAGGCGGGCGCGGGCCAGTCGGGAGACGGCTCCGGCGCCGCGGGTCAGTCCGGGCAGCAGGGCGGCACGGGCCAGTCGGGGACGGGCCAGTCGGGGACCGGCCAGTCGGGCACGGGCGCCGGCGGCACCGCGCAGGGCGGCGCACCGGGCATGGGCGCTGCGGGGCTGGGCATCGCCGGCGGGCAGCCGCTGTATTCGCAGAGCGTCACCGAGCAGAACGGCGAGTACGTCACCACCATCACCCAGACCGGCACGGTGGAGAAGATCTCCGACTCCTCCGTGACCGTGAAGTCCTCCGACGGGCACACCCAGGTCTACACCGTGTCCGATTCCTCCCTGGTGAGCGGCATCTCCACGGGGGATGAGGTCATGGCCTCCGGGACCAAGAAGGACGACGCCGTCACCCTCGTCTCGCTGCAGGCCGCCCAGTCGGGGACGGGCTCGACCGGCTCGGGTTCGTCCGGGGCGGGTGGGGCCTCCGGCGGGCAGGGGGCCGCGGGCCAGGGCTCGGGGTCGTCGTCGGACTCCTCCGGGACGGACTCCTGACCCAGCCCCTGATGGTGAGGAATATCACTCTCGGGGGGTCTCGGCGCGTGCCCAGGGGAGACGCCCCGCACCCGCGATGGCGCGGGGGCTGGGCGTCTCCTTCGGGTTGCCTCACCTCGTGGGGGAGAGCACGATGGTGTCTCATCCGCGGGGCATCGGCTCCATCAGGACCGTCAGCCCTCCCGTTCTCCCCGCCTCCGGCGTCATGGGACGGGCTCGCACCCGCGGACGCTCCCGGTCCGCGCTCCGGGGCTTCGCTGCCCCGAGACACACTTCTGCCGGATCCGGAGGGCATGGATGCGGTCTGCGCCCGCGGTTGTGGTTCCCGGGGGTGCAGACCGCATCGTCTCATCCTCGCGGTACCGCGCTCTCGCCCGGCCTGCTCGAATCGATCGGGGGAGAGGGCGAGGCCGCGGCGGGCGCGTCCCGCGTCGGCACCCCGAGCTCGGGCTTCGACCGTAGGGTCCTGCCTCGAAGCCGCCCGCGAGGGATGAGTTTGACGGAGCCCACATGATGTCTGACACTTCTCATCAGGCACCGGATCGCGCTCCGTGGTGTGGGCCTGCGTGCCTTGTCGAGGGGGTCGCGATGCCGCTTCCCGTCCTGCCCCGACCTCGGATGCTGATGGCATCGCGAGGCTCGGGTGCTGCGGATGGAGCCGGAGGATCTGAGCGCTCCGCCGGATCTGATGAGCGGCACCCGGTGCCCGGAAGAGACCGGGTCCTCTCGATGACATCAACCCACGGGCATTGGGCGTTTCGATGATCAGGTCCTCACCGATGGAGTGGCATTTCGGATATCTTCCGGCGGGGACGGCTGGGCTCATCCTCAGTTCGGCGGCGACGAGGATAACGCTGGCGGCAACCTCTGAGGAATCATACGCCTGGGCTTATTCGTATGCCCTGACCTTCGCCGCCTGTCTTCTGCTGGGCGCAGTACACCGGATCAGGTTGCGCCCCTGGCATGCCGAGTACACGCAGGGTGTGAAGACATTCAAGATCACGAGGAGCGGGGTCAGGTCCACCGGTTCCCTGCGCATCGACAGACCGATGGAAGAGGCGCAGGAGGTCTTCCTCCTCGGTGTCGCGACCGTCGAATCCGTGAAGTTCGATGGGCGCGATGGTCGCATGCTGCACTTCCGCCAGGGGTTGTCCATCAGATCATGGGGCGAGAAGTTCACCGCAGAATTCACCGAAGAGGGCCGGGGCGTGTCCGTGAAGCTGACGGCCAGGCCATCCGTCAAGACCACGGTCCTCGACTTCGACCAGGGAAGATCATGATCTATGAGATCCTCTCGGCGGTGGATGCCCAGAACCGACTGCAGGGGGCGATTTCTCGTTGAAGAGGGGCGATGCTGGACTCGCTCTTCAAGAACCCCCATGCGGATGACGATCCCGTCTGAGCCCTCTGAGACAGCGCAACGCCGTAAGGACCGCCGTCTCGCCTGACCAGGCCACCCGCTGCTGCCCCAGCCCCCATCCCGCCCCGCCCCTCCGCAGTCACAGCAACGGCACAGCAGCGCCACACAGGCGGCACACACCGGGCCTCGACGCTGGTCCCATGACCACCACAGCCCCCACCCCCCAGTCCCTGACCTCCCGCACCGCGGCCGCCGCCCGCGTCGTCGACATCGGCCGGGACCCCGTGGACACCCGCGGACCGCAGCCCGTGCTGGACGTGACCATCCCCGTGTACAACGAGCAGACCGACATCGAGGCCTGCGTGCGCCGGCTCAACGCCTACCTCGCCGAGCACTTCCCCTACACGTACTCCATCACCGTCGCGGACAACGCCTCCACGGACGAGACCCTCGTGATCGCCGAGCGCCTCTCCCGCGAGCTGCCCGCGGTGCGCACCGTGCACCTGGACCAGAAGGGCCGGGGCCGGGCGCTGCGCGAGGTGTGGACCCACCCGGCCGCCGCCGTGCTGGTGTACATGGACGTGGACCTGTCCACGGACCTCGCCGCCCTGCAGCCGCTGGTCGCCCCGCTGATCACCGGGCACTCGGACCTGGCCATCGGCACCCGCCTGAACCGCAGCTCCCGGGTGGTCCGGGGGGCCAAGCGCGAGTTCATCTCCCGCTGCTACAACCTCATGCTGCGCACCTTCATGGGCGCCCATTTCTCCGACGCCCAGTGCGGCTTCAAGGCCATCCGCGCCGACGTCGCCCAGAAGCTGCTGCCCTACACCGAGGACGCCGCCTGGTTCTTCGACACCGAGATGCTGGTGCTCGCCGACAAGGTCGGCCTGCGCGTGGCCGAGGTCCCCGTCGACTGGACCGATGACCCCCACTCCAGCGTGGACGTGGTCAAGACCGCCACGGACGACATCAAGGGCATGATCCGGCTGTCCAAGGAGATGGCCACCGGCCGGATCCCGGTCAGCGCCCTGCGCGCGGAACTCGGCCGCGGAGCGATCGCCGGGCAGTCCAACGCCCTGTTCTCCCAGGCCGTGCGCTTCTGCGTCGTCGGCGTCGGCTCCACCCTCGCCTACCTGCTGATCTTCGTGCTGTGCCGGATGACGATGAGCGCGCAGTGGGCCAACTTCCTGGCCCTGATCATCACGGCCGTGGCCAACACCGCCGTGAACCGCTTCTTCACCTTCGGGGTCACCGGCCGCGCCGGAGCGGCCAAGCACCAGCTGCAGGGCCTGATCGTGTTCTTCCTCGGCTGGGGCCTGACCGCCGGGGCCCTGGCGGGCCTGGACGCGCTGGGCGGGAACCACCCCGTGCTGGAGGTGATCGCCGTCGTCCTGGCCAACCTCGCCGCGACCGTCCTGAAGTTCCTCCTGTTCCGCTGGTGGGTCTTCCGCCCCCGCGAGGACGCCGCAGCCGAATCCGCAGCCGACGCCGCCGAGGCGCGCCTCGCCGGCACTCCCGAGACGGTGCGACCGGCGGAGCCCGCCGAGGCCGACGCCGCCCGCGCCGCCTGAACCCACCCCTGACCCCCTCCCCAACCCCTTGATCCTTTGAGGAGCACCATGCTGACCCAGAGAACCCCCGGCCGCTTCCGGCGGCTGATCGCCGGGACACCCGGCGAACCGCGATGGCTGAACCCCGCCGTCGCCCTGATGATGCTCGGCACCGCCGTGCTGTACCTGTGGAACCTGACCATCTCCGGCTGGGGCAACAGCTTCTACGCCGCCGCCGTGCGTGCCGGATCGAAATCCTGGACGGCGATGCTGTTCGGCTCCCTGGACGCCAACAACGGCATCACCGTGGACAAGCCGCCGGCCGCCTACTGGATCCCGGCGCTGTTCGCCCGCCTCTTCGGCTTCAGCTCCCTGACGGTGCTGCTGCCGCAGGCGCTCATGGGCATCGCCGCCGTGTGGGTGCTGTACCTGGCGGTCAAGCGCACCAGCGGCAAGATCGCCGGGCTGATCGCCGGAACCCTGATGGCCCTGACCCCGGTGGCCGTGATGATGTTCCGGTTCAACAACCCGGACGCGATGCTCACCCTGTGCCTGACCCTCGGCGCGTACTTCACCATCCGCGCGATCCAATCCGACCCGGCCCGGCGCTTCGCCTCCACCGGGTGGCTGTTCGGCGCGGGACTCATCCTGGGTCTGGCCTTCCTGGTCAAGATGCTCCAGGGCTTCCTCATCCTGCCCGCCCTGGCCCTGGCCGTGCTGGTGGCCGCCCGCGGCGGATGGGTGCGCAGGATCCGCGATCTCGCGGTGGCCGCGGTGGGCGTGTGCCTGCCGGTGCTGGCCTACGCCGCGGTGTTCTACGCCTGGCCGGCCGATTCCCGCCCGTACATGGCCGGCACGGAGAACAACTCCTTCTGGGAGCTGGTCTTCGGGTACAACGGCCTCGGCCGGATCTTCGGCGGCTCCGGCAACGGCGGCGGAGGGGGCGGCGGTGGCGGCTCCATGTTCGGCGGCTCCACCGGCGTGCTGCGGATGTTCAACTCCGGCTTCGGCCCGGAGATCTCCTGGCTGCTGCCCGCCGCCGCGGTGCTGCTCGTGGCCGGCCTCTGGTTCACCCGCCGCGCCCCGCGCACGGACGGCACCCGCGCGGCCCTGCTGGTCTGGGGCGGCTGGCTGGTGATCACCGCCGGGATCTTCTCCTTCATGCAGGGCACCATCCACCCCTACTACGTGGTGGCCCTGGCCCCGGCCGTCGCCGCCCTGGTGGCCATCGGCGGCGTCGAGCTGTGGCGAGGACGCGAGTACGCCCCGGCCCGCTGGACGCTGGCCGGAACCCTCCTGATCACGGTGATCTGGAACTTCGCCCTGCTGCGCAGCGCCGGGGCGGACTGGCTGCCGTGGCTGCCCTGGGTCATCCTGATCGGCGGGTCCCTCACCGCGGTCGCGATCGCGGCCGGTGTGCACCGGCTGCGCCCGGGCGGCTTCCGCCGGATGGGTACGGTGCTGGCCCTGGCCGCGCTGATCTTCGGCGGCCTCGGCACGGCCTCCTGGGGTGTCGCCACCGCGGGCCAGGCTCACACCGGCTCCACCCCGTCCTCCGGGCCGGCCGTGGCCGGTGCATCCGGGATGGGCGGACCCGGCGGCGGCACGGGTGGTGCCCCCGGCGGCGGGGCCGCGGGGCAGACCGACGGCGCCCAGACGGATGGCACCCAGACGGACGGAACCCAGGGTGGCACCGGTCAGACCGGCACCGCGCCCGGGGGTGCCGCCCAGAACGGCACCTCCCAGGACGGAACCGGTCAGAGCGGCGCGGGCCAGACCGGGACCGACTCCGCGCAGACCGACGCGTCCGCGTCCGGAACCTCCGACGGCACCCAGACCGACGGGGCCCAGGGCGGCATGGGCGGCGGCATGGGCGAGTCCAACGCCGAGCTGACCGAGCTGCTGGAGAACGCCGGCACCGAGTACTCCGCGGCCACCATGGGCGCGACCGGGGCGGCGAACTACATGCTCGCGTCGGACACCGAGGTCCTGGACATCGGCGGCTGGAACGGCTCGGACCCGTACCCCACGCTGGACGAGTTCAAGCAGATGGTCTCCGAAGGGAAGATCCACTACTTCATCGCCGGCGGCATGGGCGGCGGCGGGATGGGTGACTCCAGCTCCTCCGCCATCCAGCAGTGGGTCCAGGAGCACTTCACCGCGACGACGGTGGGAGGCACCACGGTCTACGACCTGACCTCCTCGTCCTCCTCCTGACCCTGCGCACCCCGTAAGAGGGACCCGACGCCGCCGCCCATGATGTTGGGTGGCGGCGTCGGCTCCGTCCGCCGTGCGCGCAACCGGCCCCGCACCCTGGCCAACGGGAGCGGGGCGGCGGAGCATGGGAGGCGGAACCACCCGCCGTACGAGCCCCGGGCTCGGCGGCACCCCAACCCCAGGAGGAGAACCATGGCCGAGGAACTGACCCGCGCGGACATCGTCGAGATCATGCGCGGCGAGCGCTTCGTGATGATGGCGTCCGTCGCCGCCGACGGCACCCTGCAGTCCTACCCGATGACCCCGCAGGAGGTCACCGAGGAGGCCGTGGTGCGCTTCTTCATCGGGCTGCAGGGGGATCAGGCGGAGAACCTGCGGAAGAACGGCCAGGTCAACCTCGCCTTCGCCGAGGCCGGATCCTGGCTGTCCGTGTCCGGGACCGTGGAGTTCGAGGAGGACCGGGCCACGATCGATCGGCTGTGGAACGACGCCGCCGGCGCCTGGTTCGAGCACGGCAAGGAGGATCCGAACCTCGGGGTGCTGCGCTTCGAGGGGGAGTCCGCCCAGTTCTGGGGTCAGCCCGGTGGGCGCGCGAAGGCCCTCGGCGCGATCCTCAAGGCCAAGGTCACCGGGCAGCGCCCGCAGGGCTCCTCGGAGACCGTCGAGCTCTGAGGACCGACGGGCCTCGGTGATCCCGGGGCCCAGCAGAGCGTCGAGCCTGCGCCGCGGTGAATCTGCGGCGCAGGCTCGCGCTGTCTCGGGCTATTCCGTGCCGAGGATCGTGAGATCCAGCAGGGCCGGTGCCCGACCCGTCTGCTCGAGCACCGCCGCCTCCACCGCGTCGCGCAGACGACGGTGGATCTCCAGGAGGGAACGCTCCCGCCGGACCGTGATCTCCGCGTAGACGCGCACCCCGGCGTCGGTCTCGGAGACCCGCAGCCCGTCCACCCGCTCGCGGGCCTGCCCGCGGCGCAGGCTGGTGACGAACTGGGCCAGGGTCGGCTCCCGGCGCACGACGTCGGGGTCGGCGTCGAGGACCTCGGCGATCCGGTGGATGAGGCTGGTGGGCGCCTGCCCCTGGGGGGCGGCGGCCGTGCTAGACGCGATCATTGATGTCCTCGATCTCCAAGTCCACCGTCTGGGCTGTCAGTCCCAGCTCATCGCGCAGATCCTCCACGATGGCGGTGCGCAGGTTCCGGTCATAGCTGGTGTAGACGCTCTCCGGGGAGATGTTCATGCTCACCCGCAGGTGCAGGGGCCGCTCCCCGTCCGGCAGGGTCTGCTCGGTGCTGACCCGGCAGCGCCGGGCGGTGAGACCCGGGAAGGAGTCCACGGTGCGACGCACCCGCGCGGCCACCGCGGCCTGGCTGACGAACAGCTCCGAGGAGTCGGTGCGGAACGCCAGGACGGGGTGGGACCGGCGCACGTGCATCCGGGCGAAGCCCATCACCCGCGAGCGGATCGAGGGGGCCGGTGCCAGCTCCTGCTCCTCGGCCCGGGCCGCATCGGTCAGGGCCGCGAGGGACTGCAGGCTGTGCCGGGCCTGGGTGCAGTACTCGCAGCTGCGCTGGTGCTCATCGGGCGGGCCGTCCAGGGTGGCCCAGATCGAGTCGATGGGGCGCCCGCAGCCCAGCAGCTCCTCACCCTCGTCGGGCGCGGCGGGGTCCGAGGGGCCGACGACATGTGGTTCCGGGGCGGCGGGGCCCGTGCCGGACCGCTGCCGTTCGGGGTCGACGTCCTGGTGCTGGCTGCTCATCGCCACGCCTCCATTCCTTGCGCCAGATTCTTCCGGGTGCGGGCCAACCGGCCCCGGACCACGGTTTCGCTGACTCCGAGCGTCTCTGCCAGTTGATTGTAGGAGTACCCGTGCAGCTCCCGGAGGATCCATACCAGCCGCTGATCCTCGGGGAGGGTCTGCAGCAGCCGGTTCAGCTGATCCATCCCGGCCCGGCTCTCCGCCCGGCGGTGCGGGTCCTCCCCGGCCGCCGCCGAGGGGATGCGCTCCAGGGTCTCGTCCTCCACCGCCTGGGTGCCGCGGCGGGAGTCGCTGCGGATCGCATCCTTGCAGCGGTTGGCCCCGATGCGCAGCAGCCAGGTGGGGAAGGTGACCGGCTCCCGGAGGGTCTCCAGCTTCTGCCACGCGTAGATCAGGGTTTCCTGGGTGACGTCCTCCGCTTCGGATCGGTCCCCGAGCATGCGGTAGGCCATGCGGAACAGGGAGGTCTCGTAGCGGATGACCAGGGACTCGAAGGCCTCCAGGTCTCCGTCCTGGGCGCGCTCCCCGACCGTTGCGAGGTCCATGTCCTCGAGGTCGGGCCCTGCGGGCTCGTGCCGGACCATGCCGTGGTTCCCCTCCGTTCGTCGGTGGTCGCTGCTGCTCGGTGGCCGTGTCCGGGGATTCCGCGGGGTCGCGGGCCGGGCGGCTGCCCTCCCCAGGGTACGTGACGCATCTGACGTCGCCCCTCGGGGTTCTCCCCCGGCGTACTCCTCACAATCCCGGTCCGACTGGGGACGATGCGGTCCTCCGGGCTCCCGCGGGGAGGCCCGCGGGCACCCCTCCGGGAAGCCGCCGGAAAAAAATCTCGAGAACCTGCGTGAGGATTCCGCACGGGCGGCGTCTGTACTGGTGACCGTCGCCGATGGCGGTCATGAGGAAGGAGTCATCGACATGGCCAACACCAACGACATCAAGTCCACCACCTCCTCTGCTCAGCAGAACGGGCAGCGCTCCGAGGACAAGGGGGCCAACAACAGCCCGCTGCAGACCTCGCAGGGCACCACGACCATCAACGACACCGTGGTCGCCAAGCTGGCCGGCATCGCCGCCCGCGAGGTCGGTGGGGTGTACAAGATGGGCAACGCCGCCCGTCGCGCCTTCGACGCCGTCTCCGAGCGGATCCCCGGCGCCCAGACCTCCGTCTCCGGCGGCGTGTCCGTGGAGAAGGGCGAGCGCCAGGCCGCGGTGGACCTGTCCATCATCATCGAGTTCGGCGCCTCCGTCGTGGACGTCGCCCGCTCCATCCGCCGCAACGTCATCTCCACCGTGGAGCAGGCCACCGGCCTGGAGGTCGTCGAGGTCAACATCAACGTGACCGACGTGCACCTGCCCGAGGAGAACGACGACAACGAGGACGAGGGCAAGCAGCTCCAGTAGTCCTCCCCGCCACCCCAGCGGGGGCGGCATCCCCACCGGCCGCGCCGACGCGCCGCGAACCACCCGCACAGCTCCGATCCGTCGGACCTTCGCGGGGCGCGGCGGCGCGGCCCTCTGGACACTCATCTCTAAGGATTCATCATGAACACCACTCGTTTCGGTCTGCTCGTGGGCCTGGTCCTCGGCATCGTCGCCGCCTTCGGGACCTTCTCCATGTTCCTGATCGTGGTGCTCTTCGGCGCGATCGGCCTGGTGGTCGGTCTGGTGCTCGAAGGCCGCCTGGACCTGCGCTCCCTGATGGGCAAGTCCTCCGACCGGAGGTGACCCATGGCTGAGACCACCACCGCGGGCCGCCGCGCCGCCGACGCGCAGGCCCCAGCGCCCGACGAGCGGGGACGCACCGTCCTCGCCGAGCGCGTGATCGAGAAGATCGCCGCGCAGATCGCCTCCGAGCAGCCCCACATCGGGGGCACCTCGGGTGGGGTCCTGGGCATCGGCAAGCAGGAGAGCCTCTCCGCCCGCCCCTCCGTCAAGGTGGAGCTGACCGGGCGGATCGCGACCCTGGCCCTGGAGGTCGGCGTGCGCTACCCCGCACCCATCCGCCAGGTCACCGAGGACCTGCGCGAGACCCTGCGCCGGCGCGTCAGCGAGGCCACCGGCGTGCAGATCCGCCAGGTCGACATCCGCGTGGGCTACCTGCAGCCGCGCACCGAACAGGGAAGGAGGGAGCTGCTGTGAAGGGAATGCGCCAACGTCCCACCCGGCTGACCCCCGTCATCGTCACCTGCGTGGTGCTGCTCGCCCTCGGCGCGCTGCTGATCTGGCTGTCCGTGGACCAGCTGAGCTCCGGACGCTGGATGCCGCAGGTCGACGACGCCGTGGACGGCGCCTCCGGGCTGGCCTGGGATTCCCCGGTCGGCTGGACCGTCGCCGTGATCCTGGTGCTGCTGGGTCTGGTGCTGCTGATCGGGGCGATCGTGCCCGGTCGCCACCACGCCGCCCGGCTGAGCCTGCCCGTGGCGGAATCGGTCGCCGTGGACGGGAGCACCGAGGCCGTGATCACCAACAAGTCCCTGGCGGGGCTGGCCTCCGCCGAGGCCTCGCTGGTGGACGGCGTCACCAAGGTCAGCTCCTCCGCGGATCCGCGCTCCGTGATCGTGCAGATCACCACCCCGCTGCGCGAGCACCGGGACATCGTGGAGGAGGTCCGCGGCAGCGTCCAGCGTCGGCTGTCCGAGGCCGGGGTGACCCCCGTGCCGAAGGTCCGCGTGCGGGCCGTGACGAAGGAGATGTCATGAGGAAGAGAGCAGGCGCGCTGAACCGCGCGTGGCTGGCCGTGATCGGCCTCGTCCTGCTGCTGGCCGGGGCCTTCTGGATCCTGACCGCCGCCGGTCTCGTCTCCTCCTGGGGACTGAACGGCTTCGACGCCGGATCCCAGCCCCTGCAGGGGGCCTCGGACGTGCTGGGGCAGCAGTGGCTGCCCGGCGCGGCCCTGGCCGCGGGGATCGTGCTGGTGCTGCTGGCCGTGTGGTGGCTGGCCGCCCAGACCCCCCGCAAGCAGGAGGCCTCCCCACTGCAGCTGCACCGGGACGCCCGCCAGGGCACCACCGTGATGCCGGCGTCGGCCGTCACGGATGCCCTGGAGCAGCGGGTCGAGGACCTGGAGCATGTGACCCGGGCCAAGGCCGTGCTGCGCGGCACGGCCCGCGCCCCCGAGCTGGCCTTGGACGTCACCGCCAATGAGCGGGTGGACGTGCAGGAGCTGTTGGGCGCCATCCAGCAGGAGATCCTGCCGGAGGCCGCCCAGGCGCTGGAGCAGCGCTTCACGAATCTCGGCGTGCAGGTGTCGGTCTCCCGGGAGACGGCCAAGCGCCATCAGGTCGTGGTCGCCTAGCCGGCGCACCCGGATCCGGGTGCCGTCAGCTGGGGATCCGCCCGGCAGGGCGGAGCCGACCATGGGGCCGACCATAGGGGGTGGTCGACCGCGGCGGTGCCGCGGGCCTTCGGAGGAGGGTCCGCACCGCCACGGAGGGGCCGTTCCCGCGTCGTCATCGACGGCGTGGGAACGGCCCCTCCTTTTTCTCTGCGCGCAAGCCCGCGGTCTCAGCCGCCCGCGGGCAGGCGCACCGTGCTGGTCAGGGCCGTCAGGCACGGGGTGCGCGGGGTGGAGCCGAAGCCGAACTGCGGGGCCGGGTCCACCGGCGCCAGGGGTCCGGCGTCGCGCCCGCGCCACCGGACCCGGGAGTCGGCGATCCGGTGCAGGTCCGCGGCCGCGTACCACTCGGTGCGCCCGTTCCCGGCGGTGCCCAGGGTGCGCACCCCGGGCAGGAGCCGGCGGGCGACGGCGTCGGTGATCCCGGCGAAGCTGCGGGAGCGGCCCACCGGCCCCGGCACGGCGCGCAGCAGCAGCCCCAGGGGGTCCCGGGCCCCGACGGCGAAGTTCCACTCCAGGGGCCCGGCCGAAACCTCCCACCGGGAGGCCCGCCCCGTCCCGGTGCGCGCCAGGCGCACGGGCAGGACGCGGGCGTCGTCGAAGGTGTAGGTGGCGCTCACGAAGTCCCGGACCCACGGGTCCGGGGCCAGCAGCTGGCGGGTGCCGTCCGGGTGGGCGAGCATGACGTCGGCGAAGGGTCCGTGGGGCGTGGTGTGCCAGGCTCCCAGGACCAGGCGCAGCCCCGAGGCGGTGCCGACCCCGGCTATGTGGCCGGTGAAGCGCTGATCGCGGTGCATGGAGCCCATCCTGTCACCATCGATGTGGAAGCCGGCACCGAGTGAGCACGGGGCCGACCCGGTGCCGGTTCAGCGGCGGGTCGGCTCCCGGGTCGGCGTCGGCTCAGCGCCGCGGCCCGGGCAGGCCGGTGCGCCGCCCGGTGGCCGCCGTCCACACGGCCCCGCCCAGGGTCACCGCGCCCGCGCAGATCAGGGCCGCCGGCAGGCTGGCGATGCTCAGCAGCGCGGAGACCAGGGCGGGTCCGCCCAGCTGTCCGGCATTGGTGAACACCGCCCACACCCCGAGGAACCGGGCCCGGCCGACCGCGGGGCTCAGGTCCGCCCCGATCGTCATGTTCACCCCGGCGCCCAGGCCGTTGCCCACCGCCATCACGACGACGGCCGCGACCAGCCCCGCCACCGTGGGCACGGCGCCCATCAGCACGAAGCCCGCGCCGAACACGGCCAGGCACGCGGTGAGCACCGCGACCCGGCCCAGCCGGTCCTTCAGGTACCCGCCGGGGAACATCAGCACCAGCTCGATCGCCGCGCCCACCGCCACCAGCAGGGAGATCCCGGATTCGTGCAGCCCGATGGACGCGCCCCACAGCTGCACCATCAGCGGCTGCAGCACCCGGGCCACGGCCAGCACCAGGATCCCGATCCCGGCCAGCCAGACCGCGTGCCAGTCCACCGCCAGGGCCCGCAGGGACGGGCGCGGGCTCGCCGGTGCGGGCTCGGCCCGTTCGGCCAAATCCGCGGCCGCCTCGGCGGGTCCCTCGGGTTCGGCGGCCCCCGTGGCCGCCCCGATCTCCGGGACCGGCTCCTCCGTACCCGCGCGGGAGGAGCGGGCCGCGGCGTCGTCGAAGCCGCGGTTCAGGGCCGGGATGTTCAGGATGACCACGGCCAGCACCGCGCACAGGCAGGAGAACACGTACACGGACCACAGCGGCAGCCACACCAGCAGCGCCGCGCTGATCAGCGGGCCCAGCAGGTTGCCCACCCGCATGGTCCCGCCCAGGGCGGTCATGGCCTTGCCCAGGTGGGCCGGGGGCATGTGCTCGGCGACCACCGCCTGCCGGGCCAGGCGCCAGATGTCCTCCACGGGGGCGCGCAGCAGCAGCAGGACGATGTACAGGGTCAGGGCCAGCGGCTGGGCCAGGGGAGCGGCCAGCGCGAACACCGTCAGGGCGGTGACGACGACGGCCGCGACCGTGCCCAGGGTCATCGCCCGGCGGTCCCCGACCCGGTCGATGAGGATGCCCACCGGGACCGTGAAGATCAGGGAGACCGCGCCCATCAGGGTCACGGTGCCGCTGGCCAGGGCGTTGCCGGCCCCCAGCTGCAGCGCGGCCAGCACGTACACCGGGATCGTCGCCCCGATGCCGATGGAGAACAGCAGGGACGGGACGAGGACCGGCCAGAGGATCGGCTTCAGCACGGGCGGCTCAGTCGTCGTCGCCGGACGCGCCGTCCAATGCGCCGAAGACGTGCTCGCGCTGCTCCGCGAAGAACTCCGTCTCGGCCGGCTCCGGGCGGTCCTGGCCGTTCATCAGCCGGTGCCACAGCGGGTAGTAGGCCGGCAGCTGGGAGGCGCGGGTGATGCGATCGCGGGCCTCCTGCGGCAGGTGCAGTTCGGCGGCGTCCAGGTCCTGCTCCAGGTGCTCCTGGCGCCGGGCCGCGATCACCGTGCCGGCCACCCCGGGGCGACCCAGGATCCAGGAGATCACCACCTGCGGGATGCTCCACCCCAGCTCCTGGGCGATCTCGTCGAACAGCTCGATGAGGTCGTAGGCCCGGTCCCAGTCCGTCACGTGTGGCTCGGGCCAGCCGGTGCCCTGCCGGGTGTCGGACGGCGTCGGGCGCCCGCGGCGCACCTTCCCGTTGAGCAGTCCCTCCCCGAGCGGGGACCAGCCGAAGGTGGCGACCCCCAGGTCCCGGGCGGCCGGGATGATCTCGTACTCGATCTCCCGGGCCTCGGGGGTGTAGTAGACCTGCTGGGCGATCGGGGCGGGCAGACCGGCCATGCGGGCCTCGTACACGGTCTTCGCCAGCTGCCAGCCGCTGTAGTTGGACACCCCCCAGTAGCGGATCTTCCCGGCCCGGATCAGCTGTGCCATGGTCTCGATGGTCTCCCGGATGGGGGTCTGCCCGTCCCACTGGTGCAGGTACAGCAGGTCCAGGTGGTCCGTATCCAGGCGGCGCAGGGAGTCCTCGACGGCGCGGGTCAGGTGCAGCCGGGAGGCCCCGGAGTCGTTGGGTCCGTCCCCGACGGCGGTGCGGGCCTTGGAGGTCAGCACGATCTCCTCCCGGTGCCGGCCGAGGATCCGGCCCAGCACCTTCTCGGAGTCCCCGCCGTTGTAGATGTTCGCGGTGTCCACGAAGTTCACCCCGCGCTCCAGGGCGGTCTCCAGCTGGCGGGTCGCGGCGGCGTCGTCCAGCCCGGCAATCTCCTCCATGCCGCCGCCGGAGCCGAAGGGGATGGTGCCCAGGGCCAGGCGGGAGACGTACAGCCCGGAATCGCCGAGTCGGATGTGGTCCACGGTGGTGCTCCGTTCGCGAGGGGATGCGTAGTCCTCCCATTGTGCTCCCCGTTTCCGGGCTCCTCCGGCGCTCCCCGGCGCTCTCCTGCTCCGGGGGCGTCGGGGTCGGGGGAGGGACTACCGTGGAGACGGATCATCTCCGGATCCGCCGTCCATCCGTCCGACCTGAGGAGGCAGCCGTGCGCCCCCTGCATCTGAGGTTCCGCTACCTCGGCCTCGCGTTCCTCGGCGGCGCGCTGGGCACGGGGCTGCGGTACGGGCTGACGCTGCTGCTGCCCGGGGCCGGTCAGGGCCGCGGGGCGGTGCTGGTCGCCAACGTGCTCGGCGCCTTCCTGCTGGGCCTGCTGCTGGAGGGTCTGGCGATGCGCGGCCCGGACCAGGGCATCCGGCGCACCGGGCGCATCCTCGTGGGCACGGGCCTGCTCGGCGGGTTCACCACCTACTCCACGCTGTCCGAGACCACCGTCCAGCTGCTGGGGGAGCGGGGCCTCGGGGTGGGGCTGGTCTACCCGGCGGCCACCCTGGTGCTGGGGCTGGCGGCGGCCTTCCTCGGCGTCGCGCTGGGGCACCGGCTGGTGGCCCCGGCCTCCCCGGAGCGGGAGGTGCAGGACGCATGAGCCTCGTCCTGTTCCTGGGCGTGTGCCTGGCCGGAGGGCTGGGTGCCGCCGTGCGGATGCTGCTGGACGGGCTGCTGAAGTCCGCCGTCGCGGCAGGTTCGGCGCCGCTGCGCGGGTGGGCGGCGTTCCCGTGGGCCACCGGCGTCATCAACGTCACCGGCTCCTTCCTGCTGGGCCTGGTCACCGGTCTGGCCCTGGGTGGGCTGGTGTCCCCGGTGTGGCAGGCGGTGCTGGGCACGGGCTTCCTCGGCGGGTACACCACCTTCTCGACGGCGATGGTCGAGACGGTGCGGCTGGTGCAGGAGCGCCGGTGGGGGCTGGCCGCGGCGAACCTGCTCGGGGTCATCGGCCTCGGGACGCTCGCGGCCTGGGGCGGGATGCTGCTGGGGCTGCACCTGTAGCTCCCGACCCCTGTCGGCCGTCGGCCCGGCACCCTATTCTGAGGCTATGCGAATCTTGTCGCGACGGGGACGCGAGGTCGCTGTCGATCCGGCGGGGCCGCGACGCCGGTCCCCGGGCGCATCGGCCCGCCGCGGTCGACTGCGTCGGGTCCTCGGCGCGGTGCTCTGCGCGCTCGCGGGCATCCCCGCCGCCCTCGCCATCGTCCCGGCGGCGGAGCAGGTGCCCTTCGCCCTCTCCGTCCTGCTGCCCACCCTGGCACCCTTCCTCGCGCCGGCCGCGCTGCTCGGGGCGGGGCTCGTGCTCTCCGGGATGCCGGCACGCCGCCGCGTGCGGGTCGCGTCCCGGATCCGCGATCTGAGCACCCTGGCCCTGGCGGTGCTGGGCGCGGTGGTTCCCGGGGCCGCCTACGGCGCCGTCGTTGTGACCGCTGAGCGCGCCGGGGCTCCCGTGGACCTGGTCCGCACGCTCGCCCCGGGGTCCATGACCGCGCCCCCGGATCGCACGATCCCCGCTCAGGATGAGGTCCACGGTCGGCTGCAGATCTGGACGCCGCCCGGCGGGGCCCAGCACGCCCCGATCCTGTTCGATGTGCACGGCGGCGGCTGGACCACCGACGCGCAGATGCAGGCCACGCTGCGGGATCTGGCCCAGCGCGGCTGGCTCGTGGTGCGCCCGGAGTACCCGCTGGCCTCCCCGGGGCGCCCGACCTGGCAGGAGGCGCCGCGCTCCCTGGCCCGCTCCTACGCCTGGGTGGCCCGCCACGCGGGCACGCTGGGCGGGGATCCCCGGCGGATCTCGGTGTTCGGCGACTCGGCCGGCGGGGGCCTGGCGGTGAATCTGGCGGATCGGATCGCGGCGGGGACCCTCGATGGGATCGACGACGCCGCCGCCCTGCCGGTGCCGCGCGCCGTCGTCGCCCTGTATCCCACGGTGGACGTGGCCGCGGTGCAGCGGGTCCGGGCCCTGGGGGCCGGGAAGGCCGCGGAGGAGTTCGTCGGCGGCACCCCCGCGGAGCCTCCCGAGCGCTACCAGACCCTGGATGCGCGCACCTGGGCGACGCGCGGTGACCCGCCGACGCTGATCATCCGCGGCGGAGCGGACACGTTCGTGCCCCCGGATTCGGTGCGGGACTTCGTCGCCGCGGCCCGCGCCCGGGGAGCCGCGGTCACGGATCTGCGGGTCCCGCTGGCCAATCACGCCTTCGACGCTCAGGCGCGCGAGTCCGCGGGCTACCAGCTGGTCACAGGAGCCGCCGAATGCTTCCTCTCCGAGCACGGCTGAGGTGCCTTCCCCCGCGGTCGCCGAGCCGTCACCCGCGGGGGCTCTGAGGGGCTCAGACGCCACGCCGGTGACGGCTCGGCGCGGGGTAAGTCGGCGTCGGTGACGTGGATTACTCTGAGGGAAGTATTCTGAGGCGAATATCTCTCATCGGATCGAGGAGCTGCCATGTCCCCCGTGGAACCTTCCCGCCGAACCCCCGAGGAGGCCCCAGTCGAGTCCGAGGCTCGACGGCATCCCGGACCGGGCTCCGCCGATCCCGGCGCGGGCTCCACCGCGAGCGTCGTGAAGTCCATCCTCGCCGCCTCCAGCGGCAACCTCGTGGAGTGGTTCGACTTCTACATCTACGCGTTCTTCAGCGTGTACTTCGCGCCGCTGTTCTTCACCGGCACGGGAGAGACCGGGGCCTTCGCGAAGTCCGCGGCCGTGTTCTTCGTCGGCTTCCTGATGCGCCCGATCGGCGGGTACGTGTTCGGGCGGGTCGCGGACCGATACGGCCGCAAGACCTCGATGCTCGCCTCGATCCTGCTGATGTGCGCCGGGTCGCTGTGTCTGGCCATGCTGCCGACGGCGCAGACCATCGGGGCGGCCGCGCCGTGGCTGCTGCTGCTCGTCCGCTGCGTGCAGGGCCTGTCCGTGGGCGGGGAGTACGGCTCCACCGCCACGTACATGTCCGAGGTCGCCACCGCCGGCAAGCGCGGGTTCTTCTCCTCCTTCCAGTACGTCACGCTGATCGGCGGACAGCTGCTGGCCAGCCTGCTCGCGGTGATCATGACCCACACCCTCGGCGATGAGGCGATCACCGCCGGGTGGTGGCGCCTGCCCTTCGTGATCGGGGCGGCGGCCGCCGTCGTGTCCCTGTGGCTGCGCTCCGGCCTGGCGGAGACGACGACGCCCGAGGAGCGGCAGCGGCGCACCACCGGCCGGTTCCTGACCATCCTGCGCGACTACCCGCGGGCGTTCTGGGTGGTCCTGGGGATCACGAGCATCGGCTCGCTGACCTTCTACGTGTTCACCACGTACATGCAGAAGTACCTGATCAACACCGGCGGCTTCGCCAAGGGGGAGGTCGCGGATGCGATGACCGTGTGCCTGCTGCTGTACCTGCTGATGCAGCCGGCGGCCGGGTGGCTCTCGGATCGGATCGGGCGCAAGACCTCCATGCTGATCTACGTGCTCGGGATGATCGTGCTGGTGGTGCCGCTGCTGACGCTGATCGGACGGGCCTCCTCCCTGGTCACCGCCTCGCTGCTGGTGCTCGTGGCGATGCTGTTCCTCAGCCTGTACACCTCGATCTCCGGGATCGTGAAGGCGGAGATGTTCCCCGCGCACGTGCGCGGGCTGGGGGTGGGCTTCACCTACGCGATCGGCAACTCCCTGTTCGGCGGGTCCGCGGAGTACGTGGCGCTGTTCCTGAAGGAGCAGGGGCTCGCGGGCGTCTTCCCCTGGTACGTGGTGGTCGTGGGGGTGCTGGGCCTGGTCGCGGTGCTGTTCATGCACGACAACCGGAGCCATTCGACCCTGGATCACCCGGAGTCCAGCGCCTACGGGCGGTAGGGAGCGTGCGGAATCGCCGAACCGTCACGCGCGGGGGTTCCGGGGCGCTCAGATGCCACGCAGGTGACGGTTCGGCGCGGGGTCAGGCGGCGGTGAGGCGGACCAGCGGCGTCGAACCGGCGGTGGCGTGCGCGGTGCCGAGGCTGATCGCGGTGCCCTCGGGGCGGGCGGTGATGACCACGGGGGAGAGGGTGGAGCTGGCCTGAGCCTCGAGGATCTCCAGATCGGCTCGGCACAGCGGCTGTCCGGCGGTGACCCGCTGCCCGTCCGCCACCAGCGGGATCACCGCCGGGGCCTGTGCGCGGCAGCTGTCCGTGCCCACCAGCACGAGGATCTCCAGGGGGCTGCCGCCCAGCGTGTCCTCGGAGCGGATCCAGTAGGCGTGCGGGCTGCGCGGGCTGGTGCGCACGACGCCGTCCAGGGGTGCGACGAACAGCCCATCCTCCGGGGCGACGGCCACGCCCGGGCCCAGCACGCGGCGGGCGTGCAGCAGATCCGGCACCTTGGACAGGGAGACGAGGTCCCCGGAGGCGGGAGAGAGGAGGGTTGCGATGGTGTTCCGGTTCAGGGTTCGGGTGCGCTTGAACATGATCGTTACCTTTCGCTTATGCTCAGAAGGAGCGTAGAACGAAAGCTAGTGATGTGCAACGATCACGAACGAAACCACGTGGGGGGTGGAGCCCGTCGCCCCGCGATCGCTGGGCGACGCCGGTATCCTGGGGAGCGATGAGAGCTCAGAGCACGGACTTCGCCGAACAGCGCCGCCGCAAGATCGCCGACCTGGTCCGACGCGCCGGCAGCGTCCGGCTGGCCGACCTCGTGCAGCCCTTCGGCGTCAGCGAGCCCACGCTGCGCAAGGACCTCACCGCCCTGGAGCAGGAGGGACTCCTGCGACGCACCCATGGTGGAGCGATCGCGATCGAAACCAGACCGCAGTCCACCAATGACGCCAGGAAGGCCCGCCACATCGAGGCCAAGCGGGCGATCGCCGCGTGCTGCGCGGAGATGGTGCAGGAGGGACAGTCGGTGTTCCTCGATTCCGGCACCACGATCGAGGTGCTCGCCGAGCATCTGGAGCGGGATGCGGTGAACGTGCTGACCAACTCGATCGGCGCGGCGATGGCCGTCGCGGAGCGCCCCGGCCTCCGCCACACGCTGCTCGGCGGGGAGTACAAGCGGGTCGGCGGCTCTCTGAGCGGGGCCATCACCGTGGAGACCCTCTCCCGCTTCCATGTGGACACCGCGTTCATCGGGGTCAGCGGCATCACCCCGCAGGGGATCTTCACTGTGGATGTGGCCGAGGGGTATGTGAAGCAGGCGGCGATCCAGGCGGCACGGCGCGTCGTGGTGCCCCTGGACACCTCCAAGGTGGGATACCAGGATTTCTACCACCTGGCGGCCCTGGGCGTCATCGACGACATCGTCACCGAGGCGCCCCATGAGGACCTGGCCCGCTGGTGCGCGGAGCACGGGGTGCGGCTGCACGCCGCATAGCCCTGCGCCCCGCGGGGAGACGGGGTCAGCTGCCGCGCCGCTCCTGCGCACCGCCGGAGATCTGCTGCTCGGCGGCCTCCTCGGTGGTCTCGCCCTGGCCGGGCTCCTCCTCGGAGGCGGTGTGCTCCAGGTCGTCCTTCGTGGGATCGGGCATGACGGGCTCCTTCGGTGGCTCGAGGCGCCCCGGATGGGGTGCCGCTTCCAGCATGGCCCATCCCGACGCCGCGGACCAGGGTGATCGCCCTGCGGGAACGCATCCTCCCGCCCCCGCCGCCCCGCCCGCTCCCGGATCGACACTCCGCAGTGCATGAGTCCGCCGCTCCGCTCGGCGAAATCCCGAATCCGCCGCAAGTCCGGTGGCCGGGGGGTCGAGCCATGAATCCGCTCCGTCTGTTCGGATCGCGCACTCCGCTTCACATGAGCCCGAAGGGTGACTAGCATCACCCATGGGTGCGATGAGGCGCCCGAAGACGGAGGAGATCCCATGACCGTGTACGCGAATCCCGGCACCGACGGCTCGCTGCTGACCTTCAAGGACCGCTACGAGCACTTCATCGGCGGTGAGTGGACGCCGCCCGCCAAGGGCCGGTACTTCGAGAACGTCACCCCGGTGACCGGGAAGGTCTTCTGCGAGATCGCCCGCGGCACCGCCGAGGACATCGACGCCGCCCTGGACGCCGCCCACGCCGCCGCCCCCGCCTGGGGCCGGACCGCCCCCGCCGAGCGGGCCGCGGTGCTGCTGAAGATCGCCGAGCGCATGGAGCAGAACCTGGAGATGCTCGCCGTCGCGGAGACCTGGGACAACGGCAAGGCCGTGCGGGAGACCCTGGCGGCGGACCTGCCGCTGGCCGTGGACCACTTCCGGTACTACGCCGGGGCGATCCGCGCCCAGGAGGGGCGGCTGTCCCAGATCGACGAGGACACCACCGCCTACCACTTCCACGAGCCGCTGGGCGTGGTCGGGCAGATCATCCCCTGGAACTTCCCGCTGCTGATGGCGGTGTGGAAGCTGGCCCCCGCGCTGGCCGCCGGCAACGCCGTCGTGCTCAAGCCGGCGGAGCAGACCCCGGCCTCGATCCTGGTGCTCATGGAGCTGATCGGGGACCTGCTGCCGGCCGGCGTGCTCAACGTGGTCAACGGCTTCGGGGTGGAGGCCGGCAAGCCCCTGGCCTCCTCCCCGCGCATCGCGAAGATCGCCTTCACGGGGGAGACCACCACCGGCCGGCTGATCTCCCAGTACGCCTCGGAGAACATCATCCCGGTGACCCTCGAGCTCGGCGGCAAGAGCCCCAACATCTTCTTTGAGGACGTCATGGACCGGGAGGACGCCTTCTGGGACAAGGCCCAGGAGGGCTTCACCCTGTTCGCCCTGAACCAGGGGGAGGTGTGCACCTGCCCCTCCCGGGCCCTGGTGCAGGAGAGCATCGCGGAGGGGTTCCTGGAGGCCGTGGTGGCCCGCACCGAGCGGATCCGGATGGGCAACCCGCTGGACACGGACACGATGATGGGCGCCCAGGCCTCCAGCGACCAGCTGGAGAAGATCCTGTCCTACCTGGACATCGGGCGGCAGGAGGGCGCCGAGGTGCTCACCGGCGGGGAGCGGGCCGTGCTCGACGGCGAGCTGGCCGACGGCTTCTACGTGCAGCCCACCATCTTCCGGGGGGATAACTCGATGCGGATCTTCCAGGAGGAGATCTTCGGGCCCGTGGTCTCCGTGGCCACCTTCGCCGATTACGACGACGCGATCTCGATCGCCAACGACACCCTCTACGGGCTGGGGGCCGGCGTCTGGTCCCGCAGCGGCAACGTCGCCTACCGGGCGGGCCGGGCCATCCAGGCGGGGCGGGTGTGGGTGAACAACTACCACGCCTACCCCGCGCACGCGGCCTTCGGCGGGTACAAGTCCTCCGGCATCGGCCGGGAGACGCACCTGATGATGCTGGACCACTACCAGCAGACCAAGAACCTCCTGGTCTCGTACTCGGAGGACGCGATGGGCCTCTTCTGAGGCGAGCACGCCCCTCCCCGAGCACCCCTGGAACCCTTTCACGACGATTCGAAGGAGAATCCCTGATGAGCACCATGACAGCAGCCGTGGTCGGCGCCTTCGGCGAGGAGCTGGACGTCACCGACGTCGAGCGTCCCACCCCCGGGCCCGGACAGGCCCTGGTCAAGCTGATCGCCTCCGGCGTGTGCCACACGGACCTGCACGCCAAGGACGGCGACTGGCCGGTCAAGCCCACCCCTCCCTTCATCCCCGGCCATGAGGGCGTGGGCGAGGTGGTGGCCCTCGGCGAGGGGGTGGCGGACCTGCAGGTCGGCGACCTGGTGGGCAACGCGTGGCTGTGGTCGGCCTGCGGTCGCTGCGAGCACTGCCAGACCGGCTGGGAGACCCTGTGCGAGGAGCAGGTCAACGGCGGGTATTCGGTGGACGGCTCCTTCGGCGAGTACATGCTGGTGGACGCGGACTTCGCGGCCCGCATCCCCGAAGGCGCCGACCCATACGAGGTGGCGCCGGTGCTGTGCGCCGGGGTGACCGTGTACAAGGGCCTCAAGCGCACCGAGGTGAGGCCCGGCCAGTGGGTCGTCATCTCCGGGATCGGCGGTCTGGGGCACCTGGCGGTGCAGTACGCGGTGGCGATGGGGATGCGGGTGGCCGCGGTGGACGTCGCCGAGGACAAGCTGGCCCTGGCCCGCCAGCACGGGGCGGAGCTCACCGTCAACGCGATGTCGGGGGATCCGGCCGCGCAGATCCAGGAGGCCACCGGCGGGGCGCACGGGGTGCTGGTCACCGCGGTGCACCCGGACGCCTTCCGGCAGGCCATCGACATGGCCCGCCGCGGCGGGACCATCGTGTTCAACGGCCTGCCCCCGGGGGAGTTCCCGGCGCCGATCTTCGACATCGTGCTCAAGGGCCTGACCATCCGCGGGTCGATCGTCGGCACCCGACGGGACATGGAGGAGGCCCTGGACTTCTATGCCCGCGGCCTGATCCATCCGACCTTCTCCAAGCGCCCGCTGCAGGACATCAACGGGATCTTCGACGAGATGCACCACGGGAAGATCGAGGGTCGTGTGGTGATCGAGTACTGATGCCGGCCCACGACGACGCCCGCCCGGCGTCCTCCGACGCGAGCCGCCGCGAACCGGGGGCCGGGGCCGACGGCGCCGCCGGGCGGGAGACCATCGAGGCTCACCCCGCCGTCGCGGGGGAGACGGCCTCCCGCGTGGCCTTCACGGGGGAGGCGGTGGCCCTGTTGCGGAGTCTGTGGGAGATCCACGGGCCGCTGATGTTCCACCAGTCCGGCGGCTGCTGCGACGGCTCCTCGCCCATGTGCTTCCCGGCCGGGGAGTTCCGCACCGGCGCGGCGGACGTGCTCCTGGGCGAGCTGGATCTGCCGGACGGGCGCGGCGCGGTGCTCGGGCGGATCGGGTTCTGGATGTCCCGCGAGCAGTTCGAGTACTGGAAGCACACGCACCTGACGGTGGACGTGGTGGACGGGCGCGGGTCCGGCTTCTCCGTGGAGGCCCCGGAGGGCAAGCGCTTCCTGATCCGCAGCCTCCTGCTGTGACGGCCCCGCCCGGCCGCCCCTCCCGGGCTCTGGCCGCGAAGGGCGGCCGGGGCGCTGGAGGGAATGGGCAGCGGATCGTGGGCGCGTCACCGGGTGAGCAGGGCAGGCGGGAAGGCCAGGAGCAGGAACGCCAGGCCGAGCACCAGGAGCACCACCGCGAGGATCACCCGGGCATCCCAGTGCATCAGCCAGTCGAACCCCGCCCGCACCCAGCCGCTGGCCCGCGGGAACCGGTTCCACACCCACGAGGAGAGCAGGTACGGTCCCATCAGCGCGCCCAGCAGCAGGCCGACCAGCACCAGCTGCAACGGCCACGCCTCGGTGGTGCGGGTGATCAGCCGGCTCGTGGCGTAGGTGAGCAGGATCCGGTTGGTGCTCAGCCCCGCGCTGAGCGCGCCGAACAGGTAGATGCCCAGCGGCGTCATCGCCTGGGCCGTCGCCCCGGTCCGGGCGGGTGGACGGGGCGCGGCGGAGCGGGCGGCCTCCCAGCCGGCGGCCAGCAGGAAGAGCACCCCCACGGCGAGGTCCAGGTTCCGCTGGGTGAGCAGCCGCCGCACGGCGCCGCCGACCTCGCGGGCCAGCTGGCTCGGATCGAAGACCTGGAACAGCAGCAGGAGCAGCAGCGTGCCCGTGCCCAGACCCAGGGCCAGGCAGCGGATCATCGTCGCCGCGCGCGGGGAGCGGTTCAGCTGGTGCAGGACGACGGCGTACAGGGTGGGGCTGAACCCCATGGACGCACCCAGGACCGCCATGCCCACGCCGGAGCCGATCACCTGAGCCGTCTGCGAAGCCATCGCTGACCAGTATCCGCCACCGCGGGTGAGCCTCGCACATCGGAACCGCCCGTCGAGGCCCCCGAGCGCACGCAGCCCGGGTTAGAATCGGCGACGGCGCCGGGTGGACCCGCGCTCCCCTCTTCGCATCCCCGTCTTCGCCCCTCGAGGATCCATGTCCTCTGCCTCCCCCAGCGACCGCCCCGCCCACACCGGACCCGCAGCAGGCCGCCTCCCGGCGGGTCCCGACGCCACCGCCGCGAGCTCGCCGGCCCGCCGCTTCCACATCAGCGGCCTGGACGCCCTGCGGGCGATCGCGGTGCTCGCCGTCGTCGTCTACCACGTGGACCCGGGTCTGCTGCCCGGCGGCTTCCTCGGGGTGGACGTGTTCTTCGTGGTCTCGGGTTTCCTCATCACCACCCTTCTGCTGCGCGAACGCGCCCGCACCGGGCGGATCGACCTGCGCGGCTTCTGGGTCCGGCGGGCCCGGCGCCTGCTACCGGCGCTGCTCGTGGTCATCACCGTGTGCTGCGCGGCGTCCCTGCTGGGCGGCCCGGATCTGCGGGTGCACCTGGACCGGCAGGTCCTCGGCGCGCTGACCTTCTCCACCAACTGGCTGGAACTGGCCGCGGGCGGCTCCTACTTCCACCACACCGCCCCCGTGCTGTTCATGAACTTCTGGTCCCTGGCCGTGGAGGAGCAGTTCTACCTGGTCTGGCCGCTGCTGTTCCTCGGGATCATGGCCCTGACCCGCCGCCCCGCCCCGCGCATCCTCCTGGCCCTGGCCGGGGCCGTCGCCTCCGCGGCGCTGATGGCCGGTCTCTACGTCCCGGGCGAGGACCCCACCCGCGTCTACTACGGCACGGACACCCGCGCCTTCGGGCTGCTGCTGGGCATCGCCCTGGCCTTCGCCTGGCAGCTGGGCCGGGGCCCGGCCGCCGGCCTGCTCGCCCGGCGCGGTCCTGCGTCGGCGCTGCTGGGCGTCGGGACGCTTGTCGTCGGCGCGTGCTTCGCGGTGCTCACCGAAGACGGCGCCGCCACCTACCGCGGGGGGCTGGTCCTGGTCAGCCTCGGCGCCCTGGCGATGATCGCCAGCCAGCTCGGCCCGGCCCCGGCCCTGGGGCGGGTGCTGGAGGCCCGGCCCCTCGTATGGGTGGGGCACCGCTCCTACGGGATCTACCTGTGGCACTGGCCCGTGCTGAAGATCCTCAACGACCTGGCGCCCACCGGCGTTCGCACCCCCGCGTGGTGGGGGGTGCAGGCCGCGGCGGTGGCGCTCACCGTGGTGCTGGCCGCCGTCTCCGAGCGGTGGATCGAGCAGCCCGTGCGCCGCCGCGGCTTCCGCGCCGTCCTGCTCGGGGCGGCCACCGTGCTCAGCGCCGGACTGGCCGCCATCGGCTCGGCCGACGCCCGGCGCACGATGTCGTCTCGCCTGCGCGCCGCCCTGGCCGGCGGGCTGGTGGGGGTGCTGCTGTTCGGCACCGCCGCGGTCGCCGTCGTCACCGCCCCGCAGCGCAGCCAGGTGGAGCAGGACGTGGACGCCGCCCAGCAGGCCATGGCCGAATCCCAGCAGAAGGCGCGCGAGCGGGCGAAGGAGCGGGCCGAGCAGCGGGCCAGCGCCGCCCCTTCGGCCAGCGCCTCCGCCGCCCCCTCCGCCAGCCCGACGCCGAAGGGATCGCAGTGCGCCTCCCCCAAGCCCGAGGACATGACGTTCATCGGGGACTCCCTGATCGCCGTCTCCGCGCCCGGGCTCATGCAGCAGTTCCCGGGGGCGGTGATCGACGGGGTGCCCAACCGCAAGTGGGACGAGGCCGAGGGGCTGGTGCGCTCGCACCTGGATGACGGCACCCTCGGGCCCTGCGTGGTCCTGGACTTCGGCACCAACGGCGGCATCCCCGAGCCCGGGGTGCTGGACCGGGTGCTGGACATGATCGGCCCGGACCGCGACGTCGTGCTGGTGACGATCTACGGGCAGTCCACCTTCATCGAGGCCGCCAACCAGCTGCTGTGGGATCAGGCGAAGAAGCGGCCGAACGTGCGGATCGCGGACTGGTACGCGATCGCCTCCACCCGCCCGGACCTGCTGCAGTCGGACCTGACCCACCCCAACATCCCCGGCGGCACGGTCTTCGCCGAGACCATCGAGAGGGCCTTCCAGGGGTTCGGGAAGCGCTGAGCCCGGCCCGGTCGGGCTGCCCCGGTCAGGCGGGCTGCCAGTCCTCGGCCGGGCCCTGGGCCAGCCCCAGCAGCCACCGCGCCAGCATCCGGTGACCCTCGGCGTCGGGGTGCAGCCCGTCCGCGCGCACCCGCTCGGGGTGGCCCTCCAGCACCGGCCAGGGATCCAGGTGGTCCCGGTGGGTCTGCCGCGCCCACGCGGCCAGGCGCTCGCGGTGCTCCCGCACCAGGGTCGGGTCCACCTCGTGGCCCAGCACGGTCCGGACCCGCTGGGCGTCCAGCCACGTGGGGCCCAGGACCACCGGGCGCATCCCCTCGGCCTCCAGGTCGGCGCACAGCCGCTGCACCAGCTCCACCAGCTCCCCCGGGGAGGTGCCGTCCAGCAGCAGATCGTTGATCCCCGCGCTGATCAGCACGGTGTCGGCCCTGCGCGCGGTGAGCTCCGGGAGGATGTGCTGGGCGATCCGGCGGATCGTGGTGCCCGGGTAGGCCAGCTGGTACAGCCGGTGCTCGGCTTCCTCGCGGCCCACGTGCCAGGCGCCCAGGGCCGCCGCCCACCCGCCGTCGAGACTGGCTCGGCCGTAGGCGATGGAATCCCCGATCACCGCGATCCGCTGGGCGACGGCCAGCGGGTTCGCGCTGAGGTAGGCCCACGCGGGCCGGGTCTCGGTGGCGCCGGGGGGGCGGGTGAGGGTGCGGCGCCGGGCGTAGGCGGCCACCTCGTAGGCGTCCGCGGCGGCCAGCTGCTGCGCGTCCAGGGGCAGCAGGGCCCCGGCGACGCTGCGGCGGATCCGGCGCACGACCCCGGGGTGCACGTCCTTGCCGCTGGCCGCGATCACCGCCGGATCCAGGATGGGCACGTCGACGACGTCGTGGTCGGCCAGCTCCGTGGGCTGGGCGTGCACGGTGTGCCCGAACAGGTGCTCCTGGACGCGGGGGTTGAGGAGGGTTCCGAAGGAGAAGACGGGGAGGTCGGTGCTGCTCATGCTCCCATTCTGCGCCGCGGACCCGTGGGAAGGGGCTAGAGCCGCCAGGGGTGCGGGGTGTAGGCCCGGCGCCCGGGCAGGCAGCCGGCCAGCGCGCGGATCTCGGCGGCCACCTGCTGCGCGGCCAGCACCGGCAGCCCCGCCCCGTCGACCCCGGGCAGGATCACGTGGCGGCCGTGGCCGGTGGCCCTGGCGCGGCGGGCGTGGGCCGCGGTCAGGGCGGCGCGCAGCCGGGCGGGCTGGCGGGCCTCGCGCCGTCCGGCGGAGATCACCGTCACCGGGATCCGGCCGAGCTTGGGGGACTGGTCCAGCCAGCCGCGCAGGGTCTCGTCGAGGGAGGCCCGCAGCTGCGCGGAGGCCGTCCGGCTGGCGGCGTCCCAGCCGTCGGCGGCCAGGTCCGCGCGGACGTCCTCCGGCAGCAGGTGCAGGCAGCGTCCGTGCCGCGCGAGGGCCGCGAGGCGGCGGGCGGCGTCTGCGGTGCCGGACAGCGCTGCGGCCCACCGGGGGCGACGCCGCTCGGAGAGGCCGCGGCGCGGGCTCTCCGGGCTCTCCGGGCTCATCAGGCTTCCCAGGCTCACCGGGCCGAGCCGGCACTGGGTCGGGGCGGGGCCCAGCTCGTCCACGGGATCCACCAGCACCAGTCCGGAGATCCGCTCCCGACGCCGGGCGGCCACCGCGCGCACCACGGGCCCGCCGGTGCCGTGCCCCACGAGGACGAAGGGTCCGGGGCCGAAGTGCTCGAGCAGATCCTCCAGGTCCGCGGTCATACGCTCCAGGGTCCACGGGGCAGCCGGGCGGCGACCCGATCCGACGGAGCGGCCCAGCCCGGTGCGGTCGTAGACCACGGTGCGGGCGGAGACGCCGACGGTGCGCTGCACGAGCGCCCACATCGAGCCGGTGTCCGCCGCGTCGGCCTCGACGATGACGGTGGGGCGGGGACACACGGCCCCGGCGGCCTCGGCCGCACCGCAGCGGGGGCCGTCGATGACCATGGCGCACAGCTCGCGCCCGTCCCGGGTGGTGACCCATTCCCGGCGGCCCTGGCTGTGTCTGGCGCGTGCCCGCAGCATCGTCGGCGCTGACCTCCTCGCCGGCCCCGGGGCCCGGTGTCTCCGAGCCTGCCCTCCCGGGACGCTGAGGCCATCATAACCCTCGGGGAAGGGCTTGGCGAGGTGGGGCCGGGGCGGATGTCCGGGCGGGCGTCCGCGCTGGTCAGCCCGCGGTGGGCGCCTTCTCGCGGGGCTGCTGCGCGGCCTGGACCCGGCCGTTGAGCTCGGCGACGTGCTCGGGGGCCTCCTCGGGGCGGGCCACGGCCGGCGTCGACCCCCACAGCGGCCGTCCGTTGGACTCCGGGGTGAAGCGCAGGGAGATGAACCCGATGACCCCGGTGATCATCAGGTAGTAGGCCGGCCACATGAGGTTCTGGGTCTTGCCCACCAGGGTCTCCATGACCACCGAGGTGGTGCCGCCGAACAGCGAGATGGAGATGTTGAAGGCGATGGACAGGGCCCCGGCGCGCAGGGCGGTGGGGAACAGGGAGGGCAGGGTCGAGGGCATGGTCGCGCTGAAGCAGATCAGGGACAGACCCATGATGAGCAGGCCGAACAGGGTGCTCAGCGTCCCGTCCGCGCGGATCAGAAGCAGGGCGGGGACGGCCAGCAGGATCAGCGCGGCGGAGCCGGTCAGGGCGACGGCGCGCCGGCCCACCCGATCCGAGAGCCACCCGAGCACGGGGATCAGCGCCAGGCACACGGCCATGACGATGATCTGCAGGATCTGGGAGGTCAGCTCGGAGACGGCCCCGCGCCCGCCCTGCATGCTCGCCATGATCGGGATGTAGGAGGGCATGTAGGCGGTGAGCATGTAGTTGGCGACGTTCCAGGCGATCACCAGGCCGCAGCACACGAGCATGTTGGGCCAGAGCCGGAAGGTCTCCTTCAGCTGGGCGCCCACGCGGTGCTCCTCCTTCGCCGCGGACTTCTTCTCCATGGCCTCGAAGGCGGGGGTGTCATCCAGCTTGGAGCGCAGGTACAGGCCGACCACGCCCAGGGGCAGGGCGACGTAGAAGGGCACCCGCCAGCCCCAGGCCAGCATGGCCTCGGGGCTGAGCACCCCCGGACATGATGGTGGCCAGGGAGGCGCCGAGCAGGTAGCCGGTGAAGGTGCCGGCCTCCAGCATGGAGCCGAGCAGGCCGCGGCGTCGGTCCGGGGCGTATTCGGCGATGAAGGTCATGGCGTTGCCGTACTCCCCGCCGGTGGAGAAGCCCTGCAGCAGCCGGCACAGCAGCAGGAAGGCCGCCCACAGCCCGATGGAGTGGTAGTCCGGCAGGCAGCCGATGAGGAAGGTGCCGGCGGCCATGAGCAGCATGGTCAGCGCGAGCACCCGGTTGCGCCCGATCCGGTCCGAGAGCGGGCCGAAGAACATCCCGCCCAGGGGGCGCACGAGGAAGGCGACGGCGAACAGCCCGGCCACGAGGATGCTGCCGAGCACGCCGTCGGTCTCCGGGAAGAAGACGGTCTTCATGGTCAGCGAGAGGTAGCCGTACACGCCGAAGTCGTACCACTCGGTGATGTTGCCGATGGCGGCCGCCGCGATGGCGCGCTTGATGACGGGCGGTTCGGTGACGGTGACGTCCTCGACCTCCCAGTGCCGATGCTGCTCCCGATGCGAGGGTCCGGCGACCATGCTCATGCCCTTTCCGTTCGATGCCGCGGGCGCCGCCGGTGGGCCGCGTCCGGCCAGGGATCGGGGCGGCGCGGCGGTGGTCCCGGCGGGCGGCCCTGCGGTCGGCGGGATCGGCAGATCATCACCGTACTGATCTTCTGGCTTCTCGATCCTACAGTGCAAAGGGAAGCTAAGTACCTGCGAGGGTCGTGGTTCTGGACACGCCGCCGCGGTGGGGTCGGGAGCCGTCGCGGACCTGGCCGCACCCGCCCGTCTTGACCGGGCCGCACCCGGCCCGCATGCTGGATTCCGGCCCCGCCCGCGGGATCCGGCGCCCGCGCCGCCCGCACCCCGGCCGGGCCCGCCATCGCACCCCGAGGAGTCCGCCATGATCCCGCTCGCCGCCGCGTCCCCGCTGGCGCTGTCCCTGGGGGAGCTGACCATCGGGATCCTCGCCCTGATCTGTGCGGTCCTGTTCCTGGTCGCCCTGGTGGTGGTGGGCAGGTCCCGCCGCATCGATCCGATCGGCAAGCTCGGCTACCTCGTGGTCATGCTCGCCTTCCCCCTGGTCGGCCCGCTGTGGACCCTGTGGACCGTGCGCGGCAAGTCCCGGCCCGACGCCGCGCAGACCGACGACGTCGACCCCCGCCCGCGTCTCTGACCTGGGCCGCGCGCCGAATCCTCTCGACCGACCGCCCCGACCAGACCGACCGCCCCGACCCCGAAGGAGACCGCCCGTGGAGCACTGGGACCCCAGCGTGATGTTCCGGACCGTGGACATCGCGGCGGTGGCCGCCAACGGGCTGCTCGGCGGCGCGGTCGCGCGGGCCTTCCGCTTCGACATCGTCGGCTTCGTCATGCTCGCGATCGTCTCCGGGATGGGCGGGGGCATGATCCGCGACGTCCTGCTCAACTCCGGGTTCCCGGTGGCCCTGACCGACGCCGGGTACTGGGTGGGAGTCCTGGCCGCGGCGGCGGTGGCCTACACCATCGATCTGGGGTCCCGGTGGGCGGATCGGCTGCTGATCGTCCTGGACTTCGTCGGCATGGGGGCCTGGACGGCCACCGGCACCCTGAAGGCCCTCGGGCTGGGGCTGCACTGGCTGCCCGCCGTCGCCCTGGGGGTCACCACCGCGGTGGGCGGCGGGGCCATCCGGGACATCATGGTCAACCGCATCCCGGCGGTGTTCGGCGGGAACTCCCTCTACGCGACGATCGCGGTGATCGGGGGTGCTGAGATGGTGGTCTTCCAGGAGCTGCTGCACCGGCCCAACGTGGGCATGGGTGTGGCGATCGTGACCTGCGGGGTGCTGGGGATCCTGTCCCGCTGGCGCAACTGGCGCCTGCCGGCCCCGGTGGATCTGACGGTCCCGCGCCCCAAGCTGCGCCTGGGGCGGCGTCGGATCCGCCGGGGCCCGCTGAAGGAGCAGGGCTGGACCCCGGGGGAGCCGCTGACCCGCAACCTGGAGACGGTCACCCCGGAGCAGATCCGCCGGCATCGGCGCCGCCGCCGACGCCGCGTGCGCGACCGCGCCTGAATCCGCCGGACTCGCCGGACCCTCAGTGGTCCACGAACACCCCGCGCGCCCGGTCCTTGGCCACGGTGCCCGCCGGGAAGACCCGCCCGGACATCGCGAGGTACACCCCGGGGTCCAGCAGCTGCGCGGCGGTGACGGCCGAGCCCACGTTGAACGGGGCATCCGTGATCCTCATGCAGGAGGGCTGCATCGCCCCGGTGAGCACCACCGTCTTCCCCGCGACGGCCTCCGGATGGGCGAGCAGGTGCTCGGCGGTCTCGGTCATCGTGTCCGTGCCGTGGGTGATGACGATGCGCGGGGTCTCGGCCGCGGCCACCGCCTCGGTGAGGATGCGTCGGTGCTCGGCGGTTATGTCCAGGGAGTCCACGGCGAGCACGCCGCGCACCGCGGTGCGCAGGTTCGTGGCGGCCTGCTCGAGGATCGGGCCGACGGTGGGCTCGTGGATCTCCAGCTGACCGGCGGTGGAGTAGATCTTGTCGATCGTGCCGCCGGTGGTCAGCACCAGCAGGTCGGGGGCGGCGGCGTCGGCGGGCAGTGCGGACATGGGTCTCCTTCGGGAGCGGGGTGGGACCGGACCAGCGTAGACCAGCCCGGGGTGCCGTGAATTCCCCCACGAACCGAGGATCTGCATTGCATCGCTCAGCAGAAGGAGTACCGTAGTCCGGGTTTGTCGACCGGAAAGCATACTTACTGATGAGCCGAACCCATCCCTCACCCGACCGTGTGGCGCTGAGCCCCGACGACATCCACGTCGTGGATCAGCCCGAGATGAAGAAGGCGCTGCGCGCGACCCTCCTGGGCAACTTCATGGAGTGGTTCGACATCGGCGTGTTTGCCTACGTCATGACCTACATCGCCGCGGTGTTCTTCCCGCTGCCGGACCCGTGGGGCCAGCTGGCCACCTTCGCGACCCTGGCCGTGACCTTCGTCGTGCGGCCCTTCGGCGGCCTGGTCCTCGGGCCCCTGGGCGACCGGATCGGACGCCGGGCCATCCTCGCGTTCACGATCATCATGATGTCCCTGGGCACCTTCCTCATCGGCTGCCTGCCCGGCTACTCCGCCTGGGGCCTGGCCGCGCCGATCCTGCTGATCCTGCTGAAGTTCGTCCAGGGCTTCTCCACCGGCGGCGAGTACGCCGGGGCCGCGACCTTCATCGCCGAGTACGCCTCGGACCGTCGCCGCGGCTTCTGGGGCTCCTTCCTGGATCTGGGCTCCTACCTGGGCTTCGCCGCGGCGGCCGCGCTGGTGACCGTCGTCGAGCTGGCCACCACGGACGAGCAGATGCTGGCCTGGGGCTGGCGCATCCCGTTCTGGGTGGCCCTGCCGCTGGGGCTGATCGGGCTGTACATGCGCAGCCACATCAAGGAGTCCCACGCCTTCGAGGCGCAGAGCGAGCAGGTCGCCCAGGATGAGCGGGAGATGGAGAAGACCGGCATGTGGCGCCAGATCGGCTCCCTGATCCGGGACTTCTGGCCGCAGATCCTCATGGGCACCGCCCTGGTCATGTGCGCGCAGGTCGTCGGCTACGCCGTGACCACCTACATGCCCACCTACCTCACCGAGACCCTGGGCTACGACACCCTGCACGGCAACGCCCTGCTGATCCCCGTGCTGATCATCGTCTCCGTGGGCCTGCCGCTGTTCGGGGCCCTCTCGGACCGCATCGGGCGCCGCCCCGTGATGATCACCGGCTGCGTCGTCGGCATCCTCGCCGCGATCCCCGCGTTCCGCCTGATGATGCTGGGCCACACCTGGTCCACGTTCCTGGGGCTGCTGATCATGGGCGTCATCATGATGTTCCAGGTCTCCGTGCAGGCCTCCGCCCTGCCGTCGCTGTTCCCCACGGACCGGCGCTACACCGCGATGGGCCTGATGTTCAACGTGGCCGTGGGGCTGTTCGGCGGCACCACCGGGCTGGTCATCTCCGCGCTGCAGAACCTGTTCGGCACCGAGATGATGGGCGCGTACTACATCATGTTCGCCTGCCTGGTGGGCGGCATCGGCGTGTACTGCATGAAGGAGTCCTCCGGACGCAACCTCATCGGGTCCATGCCCGCTGTGGAGCACGAGGAGGAGGCCCAGGAGGTCGCCGCCACGATCCACGAGAACGAGAAGTACGACCTGTCGACCATGCCGATCGACATCTCCCAGATCCGCACCGACGGCGACGCCGCGGCGTCGTCCGCGGCTGGCCCGTCCGCTGGGACGGGTGCCGGGTCGGGTGCGGCCGGCGGCTCCGGGCAGGAGGCCGCCGGGGTGCGCTGACCCACCCCATGCCGGGTTCGTCCCGGCATCCACACGAGGGGACCGGCGGAATACCTCTTCCGCCGGTCCCGTTGTGCGTGGTGACGATGACGACGGACCGCGCCCGCGGCGCCGTCGTGAGCCTCGAGACAAGGAGTCCCCATGACCGAGCGCAACGACATCCCCCGCACCGACCTGTCCGTGTTCCCCCTGAACCTGGGCGGGAACACCTTCGGCTGGACCTCGGATGAGGAGCAGTCCTTCGCCGTGCTGGATGCCTTCGTGGCCGCCGGCGGCAACTTCATCGACACCGCGGACGTGTACTCCGCGTGGGCCGAGGGACACTCCGGCGGGGAGTCCGAGGAGGTCCTCGGGAAGTGGCTGGCCACCCGCGAGAACCGCGCGGATGTGGTCATCGCGACCAAGGCCGGCCAGCATCCGGAGCACTCCGGGCAGAGTCGCGAGGCCGTGCTCGGGGCGATCGACGCCTCCCTGGAGCGGCTGCAGACCGACCACGTGGATCTGTACTACGCCCACTTCGACGACGAGTCCGTGACCATCGAGGAGCAGGCCCGCGCCTACGACGAGGTCGTGCGCGCCGGGAAGGCCCGGTACGTGGGCCTGTCCAACTACTCCCCGGACCGGATGCGCCAGTGGTTCGAGTTCGCCAAGGCCGAGGGCCTGGCGGTGCCGGTGGCGATCCAGCCGCAGTACAACCTGCTGCACCGCAAGGACTACGAGCAGGGCTACCGGGAGATCGCCCAGGAGTACGACGTCGCCGTGTTCTCCTACTTCTCCCTGGCCTCCGGCTTCCTGACCGGCAAGTACTCCAGCAAGGAGGACCTGGAGGGCGCGGCCCGCAAGGACTTCGTCTCCGGGTACTTCTCCGAGACCGGGATCGACGCCGGGCTGAAGGTCATCGACGCGCTGAAGCGGGTGGCCCTGAACCACGACGTCGAGGTCACCACCGCGGCGCTGGCGTGGCTGCTGGCCAAGGGCGTGACCGCCCCGATCGCCTCGGCCCGCACCCCGGAGCAGCTCGAGGCCCTGATGGCCGCCCCCGGGGTGAAGCTGATCCAGGCCGAGGTGGACGCCCTGGACGAGGCCTCGGAGTCCTTCGCCTGATCCCTGGCCCGGGTGGCCGGGCCGCGTGAGATGCGGGGTTCAGATCCCACCGCAAAACTGGAGATCCTTCCCATAACGGGACGTGACACGTCCCGTTATGGGAAGGATCTCCAGTTTTAGGGGAGGAAGGGCATGCTTCTGCACCGGGTCGGCCGGGTGCGGGTGCCCCGCGGTCAGAACAGCGCGGTGGAGAAGGCGAGCAGGCCGAAGACGATGCCGGGCATGTTGGCCACGGCCAGGGGCCAGTCCCGCGGGGAGTAGAGCATCCCGTAGATGACCCACAGGGTGCAGTTGATGGAGGCGACCAGCGGCTGGATCCAGTCGCCCTTGTCGCCCTCCAGGTTGCCGATGATCTGCGGGATGTAGGCCACGTACATGGCCACCGACATGCAGGTGGCCACCCATCCCAGGGTCGCGAGCTTCTTGTCCTCCACGGGTCCACCGCTTCCGTCGTCGTCAGTGGACGCCGGTCGGCGCCCTCGCAGAAGCTTAGCGCGCCGCTGGACCGCGCTCCGCCGCCCAGCCCTGCCGCCGGAATCGACCGCGCGAGGTGCGAGATTCGTTCTCAGATGCGTCGTTCGTGCTGAGATGCCGCACGCCGGGCCGCATCTCAGCACGAACGGCGCACCTCAACACCAAACCCGCATCTCAGCACGCACCAGCCCCGCCCCCGACGAGGCCGCCGCGCTCAGTCTCCGTCCGGCGTCTGGACGCTGCGGCGCGCCCACGCCAGGTGCTCCTGCACGGCGTCGCGCCCCGCGGCGGTCAGGGCCCGGTTGTCCCGCAGCATCTGCTCGGCCCGCAGGCGCACGAACTCCGAGTACTCCGGATTTCCGGTGGCCGCGAAGGACTCCCGGGCCGAGGACATCTGGGCGAGGTCCCGGGTCACCTGCCGCAGGATCATCCACCGGCCCCACAGCAGCACCACGGCGCACACCAGCAGGGTCACGGACAGCCACGGCAGCCAGGTGTACGCCACCGCCGCCAGCACCATCAGGACGGTGACGGCCACGGCCACGGAGACGACGGGGGCGGCGTCGTACCGGGATTTGTCCAGGGTCTGCTGGCCCACGGCCACGAAGGTCTCCCGGAAGCTCGGCCGCTCCTCCGTCCGTCCTCCGGCCCGCCTGGAGTCGGCCGGATCCTCCGGGTCCCCGGCCGCCTGCCGGTGCGCCCGGCGGCTCACGGGGCGAGGATCCCGGCCCAGTAGCCGAGGATCCCGACGGCGAACATCCCGAAGATGATCCAGATCGCGTTGACCTTGTGCCGCAGCAGCCACATGCACAGGAAGGTCAGCAGCAGCGGCACCAGGCCCGGCAGCAGGGAGTCCAGGATGGACTGGACGGTGTTGGTCACGTGCTTGCCGTCGGACTGGGTGTACTCGGAGAGCACGAACGGGATGTTCACGGTGGTCCACTTGGACACCAGCGCGCCCATCACGAACAGACCCATCACGGAGGCGATCTGGGTGAGGCGCTTGAGGGTGTTGCCGCCGACCTCGGAGACCACCTGCACGCCCTTCTGGTAGCCCAGCCGGAAGCCGTACCAGCGGGTCGCGATGCGGATGATGTTCAGCACCACGAAGAACAGCAGCGGTCCGAGGATGGATCCGCTCATCGCCAGGGACGCGCCGAGGGCCGCCAGCACGGGGCGGGCGGTGCCCCAGAACAGGGGGTCTCCGACGCCGGCCAGCGGACCCATCAGGCCCACCTTGACGTTGGTGACGTCCGCGGCGGAGATGTCCTCCCCCTCGGACTTCTGCCGCTCCATCGCGGCGGTGACCCCGAAGATCGGGGAGGCGATCCACGGCTGGGTGTTGAAGAACTCCAGGTGCCGACCCAGGGCCGCGGCCTGGTCCTCCTTCTTGGTGTAGAACCGCCGGATCGCGGGGATCATGCTCACGCACACGCCGATGGCCTGCATGCGCTCGAAGTTGAAGGAGCCGAGCATGAAGGTCGAGCGGAAGTACGTGGAGACGTAGTCGCGGCGGGTCAGGCGCTTCTGGGCGGTGGCCGTCGCCTCGGCGCCGGAGACGGCGTCGGGCTGGGCGGGGGTGTGCTGCACGGTCATGGGGTGGCTCCTACTCGAGCTCGTTGTCCAGGCGCGGGCCGGTGCTCGCGGCGGGTGCGGGGGCCTGGATGCGGTCGTGGAAGACGGGGTTCAGCTGCACGTAGACGACGGCCAGGCAGGCGCCGATGATGCCCAGACCCACGAGGTTGAAGTCCGGGATGAAGGCGGCCAGCACGAAGCCGAGGAAGAAGAACGGCATGAGCGAGCGGGCCTTCATCATGTTGATGACCATCGCGTACCCGACGACGACGATGAACCCGCCGGCGATCTGCAGGCCGGTGGTGACGACGTCGGGGATCGCGTTCAGCCACTGCTCGACGATGCTGGTCCCGGCCACCGCGGCGACGGCGGCGGTGGGGATCGCCACGCGCAGGCCCTGCAGCAGCAGCGCGGAGAAGTGCATCAGCTCGATGCCGCGGAAGTTGGCCTGTTCGGCGAAGCGGTCGGCTTGATGTTGGAAGAACACGGCGATGGTGCGCACGAAGATGGTGAGCACCTGCCCGGCCGCGGCCAGGGGCACGGCGATCGCGATGCCCTCGCCCACGGATTGGTGGCCGAGGATCACGACGGCGGAGGCGACGGTCCCGGCGAGGGCGGCGTCGGGGGCCATGGCGGCGCCGACGTTCATCCAGCCCAGGGCGATCAGCTCGAGGGAGCCGCCCAGGACGATGCCGGTCTGCAGGTCCCCGAGGACCAGGCCCATGAGGGTGCAGGTGACGATGGGGCGGTGGAACTGGCGCTCGTCGAGCACCGAGGCCATGCCGGCGATCAGCGCGACGAGCACGACCAGGACGAATTGGACGGGGGTCATCGGAGCATGCCTTTCTCCTTCAGGGTGGCCATCATGTCCTGGCGGGAGCTGCTGGGCACCTGCTGCAGGGTGAGGGGGACGCCGAGTTCGTGGATGGCGCGGTAGGCGGCGACGTGCTCGTCGTCCACGGACACGGCTTCGGAGACCTGGGTCATGCCCTTGCGGTAGGTGACCCCGCCGACGTTGACTTCCTTGACGCGCACGCCTTCGCGCAGCAGCCGCAGCGCGTCCATCGGGGATTCCACGACGATCATGGTGCGCATCCCGGCGTAGTCGGGGTTCCAGTACACGCGCACGGTGCGCTCCACGGTGAGCACGTTGGTGCGCACCGAGGCGGGCCCGACCTGCAGCAGCAGGGTCTTGCGCAGGGTGTCCTGGGCGGCGGCGTCGGAGGCGGCGATCAGGGTCTTGGGGGCGATGTCGTTGACCCAGTTGTTGGCGACCTGCCCGTGGATCAGGCGGGAGTCGATGCGCAGGAACGCGACGTCCATGTGGCGTTCGGGGTCCCGGGGGATCTCCTCCAGGGGGACGACGGCGCCGGTCGGGGCCGCCTGCGGGGCCTGACCCGCTGCGGCCGGGGCGGCGGTGGCCTGGCCCTCCGGGGCGGCGGTGGCGCCGGGCGGGGTCAGGGCGGAGCGGGCGGCGGCGTCGGTGGAGGCCTGCCCGTCCGGGCTCGTCTGCTCGGCACCCGCGGCGGGAGCCGAGCCGGCGGCCGGGGCCTGCTGGGCCGGGGCTTTCTGCGCCGGGGCCATGGTCTCCTTGAAGCTGCGGACCCCGCGGGCCCCGGCCTTCACGGCCTTGGCGACGAGCTTCTCCACGGTGGCGGTGGGCCGCTTGGCGGCGGGCAGGACCTCCAGGAGCATGGGCACGTTGACGCCGGTGACGACGTCGGCGTGCTCGCGTTCGGCGACGAAGCGGGCTCCGGCGTTGTAGGGGCTGCCGCCGAAGAGGTCGACGAGCAGCAGCACGTCCTCCTCCGGGCCGACGGCGGCTGCGTAGGCCTCCAGCAGGTCCTCGGGGCCCTGGCCGGGCAGGAACGTCACGGGGGTGACGCCCTCGATCTCCCCGAGGATCATGCCGGAGGTCTTCAGCAGCGCCGGGGCCGTCTCCCCGTGGGCTGCGACGATGATCGCGACCATACGTCATCCTCCGATGGTGCGGCGGGACGGCGCCTCCGTGCGGAAGCCCGGTCCCGAAGTGATGGGTGGAGCCGGGGCGGGCGGTGCGGCGCGTCTCGGCGCGCTCAGTGTAGCTCCGCCGGAGATCGGAGGCGGGCAGGCGCGCGAGTATGACGGCGCGGCGGCGGGGTCAGACGGTGATCTCGATGCGGTTGCCCTCCGCATCCAGGAAGGCGGTCTCGTAGTAGCCGTCCCCGGTCGTGCGCGGGCCGTCGAGGATCTCGTAGCCGTCGGCGCGCAGCCGGTGGGTCAGCTCGTCCACGGCCTGCTCGGAGCCCAGGGACAGGGCCAGGTGGTTCCAGCCGAAGGCCGTGTGCCCTGCGCCGTCGGTGAGCTCCGGACGGGTCATGATCTCCAGACGGGTGCCGTCCTGGAAGGTGAGGAAGTGGGTGCGCAGCCCGGTGCGGGGGTTGTGGTAGCCGGCGTCGGCGGTGGCGCCGAAGTAGGTCTGCCAGAAGCCGCGGGCGGCTTCCAGGTCCCGGACGCAGATCGCGGTGTGGTCGATGCGGGGCATGGGTCTCCTCCGAGGGGATCGATGGCGGGGCGCGGCCTCGCGGCCGCGCGATGCGATCACGGTAAGTGGTTGGATGATCACAGCTGTACTAACCGGACACGTTGATCGAGAAGCGCGCCCCGGAGCTCGACGGTTGCCGGTCGAGCTCATGACCGGCTGGCCAGCAGGTGGTGGGATGCGGTGCGAGCCTCAGTGAAGACTGTGGGGTCCTGGTGGATGGATGCGGTGACCTGGGCACCTTCGTGGAGTAGGTGGAGTAGACCGGCCATGCGGTGGTTGCCTTCGGCCAGGATCGTGAAGAGTGCCAACATCCAGTTCTTCTCGTTCAGGATGATCCTTGTGGCCTGGTGGTCACTGGCCCCGATTTCGGCCCAGGCGTTGGCGAAGGCGCAGCCGCGGAGTGTGTCTCCGGCCCACCGGATGGTGTGGTCGTAGACGATGTCGAGGCCTTCCGCGAGGCTGGCTTGCTGCAGTGCGGTCACGAGTTCGCCCTGCCAGTTATGGGCGCGTTGTTGCAGGTAGCAGGCGACGAGATGGTCCTTGGAGTCGAAGCGCTGGTAGAGGGTTCGCTTGGTCGTGCTGGCACGCTCGGCGATGCTGTCGACGCCCGTGGCGGTGATGCCCTGTTCCCGGAAGAGCCATGTCGCGGCGTCGAGGATCCGGTGGCCCGCCGGGGTGGTGCTCACTGGAGCGAAGGGTTCGAGATCCATGTCCATGGTTGCTCCTGGCTCGGATGCGGATATACTGACAGTATACCGACCGGTATGGTTACCTGTTGCGATGCGATGGATCTTGGCTGCAGCATTCGTGATGACGTGGAGCTCTGGTTTCGTGGGCGCGTCCTTGGCCGACCAGACGGCGGTGGGAGTCTGGGGGCTACTGGCTTGGCGCTACCTGGTGACCGCGGCAGTGCTCCTTGTCGTCTCTATGGTGACGTCCTCGACCCGCCGAGCGGTGGTCGACGTGGGACGCGGTGATCTGTTGCGACAGGTTGCCTTGTCGCTGCTGTCGCATGTCGTATTCCTCGGCGGGGTGTTCCTTGCCGCCCACCACGGGCTAGATGCCGGGCTGTCTGCCCTGGTGTGCGCACTGCAGCCCTTGCTGGTCACCGCCGTGGGGCGACTGGTCTTCTCTGATTCCGTCAGCATTCGCCAGTGGGCTGGTCTTGGTGTGGCGCTTGCCGGTGTGACCCTCAGCGTTGGTGGGATCAGCGCGGCCGGCGTGGCCAGTGTCGGCCTGGTGGTGGCAAGCCTGCTCGGCCTGTCCACGGCTGCGCTCCTGGAGCGCGTGTGGCAACCGGCAATGCCGGTCATGCTCAGCCTGACCATTCAAGTCTGTGTGGCGGCTGGATTCTTCATGCTCTGCGCGCTCGCCGATGGGAGCTTCCGCGTTCCCGTCTCCGGACGGTTGGTGCTGGCGCTCATCTGGCTCGTTCTCCTGTCAGGCCTGGGCGGCTATGCCACCTTCACCTGGTGCCTGCGCCACGTGGGGGCCACCGCAACCAGCACCCTGCTCTACCTGACAGCCCCCGTCACGATGTTGTGGGCCTGGGCCATGTTCGGTCAGCGGCCTTCCCCCATCCAATGGGCGGGGCTGCTTGTCGTGCTGGGCGGAGTGGCCTGCGCCACCACACGCATTGAAAGGTCAGCGGCAGAACCGGCATGAGCCAGCGCACACAACTCGCCCATGTACCCGCGAGGCAACCACTCTAAGAATGAGGCCATGAATGACTCACCAGAACGCTGCGCTGACACCCCGCCATCGCCTCAAAGTCGCCCAACTCGTGGTTGACCACGGGTGGCCGATCAGTGAGGTCGCCGCCCGTTTCCAGGTCTCTTGGCCGACTGTGAAGCGCTGGGCCGATCGCTACCGCCAGGGCGAGTTCATGCAGGACCGATCATCCAGACCCCGCTACTCACCCAACCGGACCAGCCCGCAGACCACCCGGCGCTGCATCAACCTGCGACTGCGCCTTCGCGAGGGGCCAGTCCAGTTGGCCTGTCGACTCGGCATCGCCCCGTCCACGGTCCACCGCATCCTGGTCGACGCGCACCTGAACCGGCTGTCCCACGTCGACCGCGCCACCGGCGAGCCGGTCCGCCGCTACGAGCACGACCATCCCGGCGCGATGCTGCACGTCGATGTGAAGAAGCTCGGCAACATTCCCGACGGCGGCGGCTGGCGCTACGTCGGACGCCGCCAAGGCGAGAAGAATCGCGCGACAACCCCGGGCAAGCCGAAGAACAAGCACTACGACCCGTTGATGGGCAAGGCCTACGTCCACACCGTCATCGACGACCACTCCCGCGTCGCCTACGCCGAGATCCACGACGACGAAACCGCGATCACCGCCACCGCGGTCCTGGTGCGGGCTGTCGAGTGGTTCAACGCCCGCGGCGCCACCGTCGAGCGCGTCCTGTCGGACAACGGCGGCGCCTACCGCTCACACCTATGGCGCGACACCTGCGCAGAGCTCGGCATCCGGCACAAGCGCACCCGTCCGTATCGGCCGCAGACCAACGGAAAAATCGAGCGCTTCCACCGCACCCTGGCTGACGGCTGGGCCTAAGCCCGCTGCTACACCTCCGAAGCCGAACGCCGAGGTGAGCTGGACGGGTGGCTGCACTACTACAACCAGCACCGGCCCCACACGGCCTGTGGCAACCAGCCGCCGTTCTCACGATTGACCAACGTCCCCGGTCAGGACAGCTAGCCCGGATGTTTCATCGGGCAGCGGCGCCGGTGTGACGGGCGCCGCTGCCGTTGAGATCGGCTGATTCTTGCAGGTGGGTACGACAAGGGCCGGGATGTCGCTTCCGGTGGGCGTCGTCTTCCACGGAACGAGGACGGTGCTGGCTCGAAGGGACGGGGGTGGCGCTGGTCAGGGTGGGGCCATGGTCGCGAGTTTGTCCCATGCGGTGGTGAACAGGACTGCCCAGGACGCGGTGTCCTTGATGTGGAGAAGACGTTGACGGGCGGATCGCGCGAGTGTTGCGGCGATGGTGAACAGACGGTGCCGCAGTGTTTTGAGTTCCCACCGGCGGGCGGCGTGTCCGTTCAGGGCGAGCATTCCCATCCAGGCGAGCAGATCGTTCGCGAGTTGCACGATGAGCAGCCAGATCCGGTTCTGGGCGAAGCCCTGCAACGGGAGGTTGTGCAGGCCGGTGTCCTTGGCGATCCGGATGCGGTCCTCACACCTGGCCCGCCGACGGTGGCGTAACTCCAGCTCAGCGAGCTGTCCACGCTGCGTATTGGTGACGAACGCGGTCAACCGGTAACCGTCGATGTCCTCGAACCGCAGCTGAGCTCCGGGGTGGGGACGTTCGCGACGGACGATGACGCGCATGCCCGGCGGGTAGTCCTTCAGCGTGAGCAGGTCGGTGAGCTCAGCCACGTGCGCGCCCTCACGCACGGCCCCGTCGGCGTCGTACGCCGGCTGCCACACGCGCTCGGGCACGAGCCGGTACAGCTGCGGCATCGCGGCCGGCAGGGTCCATCCGATCGAATACGACACCCCGCGCCGGTGGCAAAACCACAACAGGTCACGGGTGCCACCAGCGCCATCGGTGCGGATCAGGACCTTCTTACCCGGCCTCCTCGGGTTGATCCCTGGTGTGGCGGCCAGCGCTTGCTTGATGACTGTCTCGTGGTCCGCGGCCGTGTTCGATCCGGCGTTGCCCGGGCACAGGAGCATCGCCAACGGTTCCCCGGTGCCGTCGCCGCCGTGGTCCACGAAGGCGCACAGCGGGTGGAACCCGTAGCCGCGTTTGAACGTCGGCGCACCCTGTTCCTTGTCCGAGTGCGCCGTCACCAGAGTCGCGTCAAGGTCAATGACCAGCGGATTCGCCGCTGACGCGTCGTGGCTCGGGGCGCGGTCACCGGCCAGACGCCACGCGTGTCCGCGCGCTGTGGCACGGGCTCCAGGGATGGCCTTCTCGGCCTTGTCGACCTCAGCGGCCAAGGCCGCGATAGTCCGGCTGATCGTGGCGTCCGAAGCGACCGGCCCGTACACGCCGGGTTCGGCCCGCAACAACGCCGCGTCTCGGCACGCGTCCCCACCCAACGCCAACGAAACCGCCAGATCCGTCACGACCTTCGCCGGATCGTGCCTGACCAGCGGCTTCCGCCATGGTCGCAGCGCCTCCCTCAACGCCACATCCAAGCCCGAGACCCGCACCGTGCGCGTCAACAGCACCCCGCCCGCATGCGCCACCGCGGGAACGTCCGCAGCATCAACCCGGACATGCGGGTACAGCCCGCTACGCTTACTCACCTGAGAAGTGCCCCTCTGATCCTGCAAGTATCGACTTCAGCAATCGACATCCTTGCAGGTCAAGGGCACTTCTCGCGTTCAGGGGTCACCTACCCCCATGAAATCTCCGGGCTAGCTGGTGCGCACCCACGGCGGGGCCCGGCGCGGCACTGCCCACGGCGTCCCCCGCCCCTACGCCGAGCGGGCGGAGGAGGATCCGGGGCTCAAGGCGGCGATGGCGCGGGCCGCGGCCGAGCTGATCGGGGACGGGGAGGCGGTGATCGTGGATGACGACACCACCTGCGCCGCGCTCGCCGCGCGGCTGGCCGGGCGTCCGATCCAGGCCCTGGCTCTGTCCCTGCGCGCCGCGGGGGAGCTGGCGGCCCGTCCCGGGGCCGACGTCGTGGTGCCGGGCGGTCCGGTGCGCCCGGTGGCGCTGTGCTTCCGGGGTGCGCAGGCGGTGGAGGCGGTGCGGGATTTCCGGGCCGACGTCGCGGTGCTCGGCGCCTGTTCGGCCGCCCCCGGGCACGGGCTCACCGCCACGGAGGCCGAGGACGCGCGCCTGAAGCGGGCGTGCTTGGAGACCGCGGGGCGCAGCATCCTGCTGGTCTCCCCGGAGAAGCTGGAGCGCAGCTCGGTGCACCGCTTCGGGCGGATCGAGGACGTCTCGGTGCTGGTCACGGGGGCGACGGCCCGCCCGAGCCACCTGGAGGCCTTTCGGGCCGGGGGGGTCCAGGTCGTCACGGTGGCCCCGGAGTAGCCGGTCCCGGATGCCGCGTCGGCCGCCTCAGCTGCCGGAGGTTCGGCGCCGACTCTCCTTCTCCAGGGCCTCGATGAGCTCGTCCTTGGTCATCTCGGAGCGGCCCTCGATGCCCAGCCGCTGCGCCTGCTCGTACAGGTGCTCCTTGGAGGCCCGGGCGTTGACCCCGCCGGCGGTCTCGCCCTCGTCGCGTCCGGCGGAGGCGGCCCGATCGTCCGAGTCCCCGTACTGCTCCTTCTGCTCCCAGCGGTCCCCGACCTTCTCGTGGGTGTGCTTCAGCTGGGCCCACGCCGTGCGGGCGGCCCGCTCGGCGTCGTCGTACTCCTCCATCGCGGAGTCGTAGGTCTGCGCGTAGGTGTCCTGGGCCTTGCGGTCCGAGCGCTGCAGGGTCTTCGGCAGCTCCTCGGCGCGGGCGCGGTCGTTCCCGTCGGTCTTCGGCACGGGGTTCTCCTCTCGAAGGCGGTTCGCCTCCCAACCTAGCCCCGGCGCCCGCCCACCGGCAGCATCCGCAGGACCCCGGGGATCCCGGTCAGCTCGCCCGGGTCCGCCCCGTGCAGGACGGCGCCCCACCGCGCTCGCAGCTCCCGGCCGGCCCGCTCCAGGGTGTCGGGATCGTAGGAGTCCATCAGCTGCGGCCCGGTCACCCCGGCCCCGGCCTCCTCCTGCCCGGTGCGCCAGGCGGGGTGCGGGAAGAGCAGCGGCAGCTCGGCCAGATGGCAGCAGGCCAGGGGATGCCCGGGGCGCCCGAACTCGAAGCGGTACAGCCCCACCCGGCCCCCGGCGTCGCGGAACCGGCGTGCCCAGCGGCGGGCGTCCTTGGCGTAGATGCGCCGGGTCAGGGCCCGCACCAGGGGTTCGACGACGCCGCGCGAGCCCCAGCGGGTGCGTCCCAGGCGCTGCAGGGGCGGCAGGATCCCGGTGAACAGGCCGACCTCCCGCGCCGTCGTCCCGATCAGCAGGTCCACGGCCTCGGCCGCGCGGCGCCATCCCTCCTCCAGCCGCTCCTCGGGCGGCAGGGGGTCCGCGCCGTAGCGGGTGGAGAAGGGCATGAACCTCGCGGCTCCCCGGCGCAGGGCCAGCCGGTTGATCCCGGATTCCCGGGCGACGATCTGCTCCGGGGTCTCCGCGAGCATCCGCTCGGTCTGCTCGGCGGAGGGGGCCAGGGCCTCCCAGACTCGCTGGGTCCGCCCGTGCACGATCCCCAGGGGCGCGGACTGCACGATCGCCCGGCGGATCATCCGGGTCGCGGGGCCCTGCGCGTCCGCGGCCAGCAGCAGGTCCCAGGCGGCGTGCCCGCCCGCGGACTGCCCGGCCACGGTGATGTTGTCCGGGTCTCCGCCGAAGGCCGCGATGTTGCGGTGCGTCCAGCGCAGGGCCTCGAGCTGATCCAGCAGCCCGGCGTTGGCCTCGCGGGAGCCGGCGTCGCCGAGGTAGCCGAACAGCCCCAGCCGGTAGGTCACGCTGACCACGATCACGCCCTGCTCCCGCACCAGCCAGCGCGGATCGTAGTGCGGGAGGTCCCCGGCGCCGCCGGTGTAGGAGCCGCCGTGGATCCACAGCAGCACCGGCAGGTCCGTGCGCCCATCCTCCGGCCGGGTGATGCTCAGCCGCTGGCAGTGCTCGTCGAAGCCGAGGGCGATCAGCCGTTCATCGGTGTCCTGGTGGCGCTGGGGGCAGGCTGGGGCGGGGGTGTCCGCGGTGAAGGGCTGCTGCGGAGTGGTCTGCGGGTAGGCGAAGGGCGCGGGGGCGGCGAAGCGCTGGGCCTCGGCGTACCGGATGCCCCGGGCCCGCACGACGCCGTCCTCGCGCACCGTGCGGAAGGAGCCTGCGGGTGCGGTGACGATCTGCCAGGGGCGGACATGCTGCGGGGCGTCGGTCATGGACTGAGCCTATCCGGGCCCGTCCCCAGCGGTGCCGCCCGATGGCGGGCACCGGGCGGCACCTGCGGTGCACCCCCGGACGCACTCATGCCGACCCGTCGGCCCCCTGCGTCGGATCCGGATGGCTGCCGCCGTCGTCACGGAGGACGGGCGGTGCGAGCGGCTCGAGGAGCCGTGGATCGCGGGTGGGGGCGTCGAGGTCGGCATGGCGCCAGAGGAGGAGCGGGACTCAAGCAGTGAGTCCGTCTCCTGTGAGCTGTGGGAGGCGGGTTCCTCCGGTTCCTCGGTGGGGTCTCGCCCTCATCGCGGCGACCGGGAAGCCTCGCTCCGCTGCGATGCGGAATCCGTGGGGTCCGGGCCGGTGCCTTCCGTGCTGTGTCTCGCCGTACGGGATGCCCTGGGCGGTGTGCTGTCAGCTCAGCGGGGTCGAAGCGGTCCGGGGCCTCAGCGGGCCCGCGCGTGCTCTTCTGCGGGGTCAGCGATCATGTGCTCTCCCGTCTGCCGGTGGAATCGGTCCGGTTGATCAACCACCTCCAGTATCCCACCGCCCGCCCGCGAGGGGAAGACCTGAACGCGACTTTTCGTGATCCGGATCGCAGACCGGCGCGATGCCGGATCGCGAGGTGTCGTACGGAGTCCCGCGCGGGTCGGCGGGCCGGATCAGGCGGACGCGGCGGCGTCGTCGTTCTCGGCGGGCAGCCCCCACGCCTGGGCGAGGATCTCCATGGAGCGGCGGGACTGCTCGGTGGTCGGGGACTGCAGGGACACCATCAGCTCGTCGGCCTGCGCCTGGGCGGTGAAGCGCTCCAGGTACTCCCGCACCTGATCCCCGGTGCCCTGGGCGGTGAAGCGCAGCATGTCGATGATCTGGTGCCCGGCGGGGGAATCCACCAGCAGGTCCAGCTCCTCCTCCGTGAACTCCCTGCCGCGGCCCACCATGGCCTTGACCCGGTTGCGCCGGACCAGTCGGGTCTGCTCGGCGGCCTCCTCCTCGGTGTCCGCGGCGGTGACGTTCACGGCGGCGATGACGTACGGCTCGGCCAGGTGCTCGGAGGGCTGGAAGGTCTCCCGATACACCGTGGTGGCCTGCTCCAGGGCCGCGGGGGCGAAGTGCGAGGCGAAGGAGTACGGCAGACCCAGCCGGGCCGCCAGCTGCGCGCCGAACAGGGAGGAGCCCAGGATGTACAGGGGAACGTTGGTCCCGCGCCCGGGGATCGCCTCCACCCCGGGGATGCGGGAGGAGCCGGACAGGTACCCCTGCAGCTCGACGACGTCGCTGGGGAAGCGCTCGGCGTCCTGGGGGTCCCGGCGCAGCGCCTGCAGGGTGCGCATGTCCGTGCCGGGGGCCCGGCCCAGCCCCAGGTCGATCCGGCCCGGGTACAGCTCCGCGAGGGTGCCGAACTGCTCGGCGACGGTCAGCGGTGAGTGGTTGGGCAGCATGACGCCGCCGGCGCCCAGCCGGATGCGGCGGGTGTGCGCTCCGATGTGCGAGATCAGCACGGCCGGGGCGGCGGAGGAGATGCTGGGCATGTTGTGGTGCTCGGCGTACCAGATCCGCGAGTAGCCCAGGGCCTCGGCGCGCTGGGCCATGTCCACGGAGCGGACATAGCTGTCCGCGGGGGTCTCGCCGTCGTAGACGGTCGCGAAGTCGATGAGGGACAGGGGGAGCATGAGGGCCTTCCTTCCGTGGCGGGTGCCTCGGCGGCGGCGTGCCGGGCGGGCATCCCATCGGGGACGAGGGCGGGACGGGGACGCCGGAGGCTGATTCTGCCCGGTGCAACCGCCCCGCCCCGTGGTGCTATTCCGCCTCGGGGTGGGGCGCTGGGCACGGAGGTCTGGACGGGTGACCGGCGTCGCCGTAGGCTGTGGTCTGGACGATGACACCGAGGCGGACCCGCGGATTTCCGGGCCTCCGCGGCGGTGGCGCACTTCACTGCCATCCGGCTTGCGTGCCCTGGTGGGGGGCTGTAAAGTCTTACAGGTCGCCGCGAGGCGGGCCGGTCCTGACCGGCCGGATCATCACCGAGGATCCGCAGGTTTGCGGGATGGTGTGAGGGTCTGGTACGCTGGACAGGTTGCCGCCGATCGAGACGGTGACGTTTTTCCGAGAGACCGATGGTCGTCTCTGGTTCCGAGTGTTCGGGGCTGGTGGTGGCTGTGTGGTTCGTTGTTTGAGAACTCAATAGTGTGCTTTGTTCACTCTGATGGTGCATACCAAGTATTTTTTGTGAATGACTGTGGTCATCATGCAGAGTGTTGGTGCAGCGTGGAGGCCACCCCGTGGCTGGTGATGCGCTGCGCTGTTCATTTATTTTGATGAGTCCAGTGTTCATGCTTTTTGTTTTTCAACGGAGAGTTTGATCCTGGCTCAGGACGAACGCTGGCGGCGTGCTTAACACATGCAAGTCGAACGCTGAAGCCTGGTGCTTGCACCGGGTGGATGAGTGGCGAACGGGTGAGTAATACGTGAGTGACCTGCCTTTGACTCTGGGATAAGCCTGGGAAACTGGGTCTAATACCGGATGCGACTACTGCCCGCATGGGCTGGTGGTGGAAAGGGTTATGTACTGGTCTTAGATGGGCTCACGGCCTATCAGCTGGTTGGTGGGGTAATGGCCTACCAAGGCGACGACGGGTAGCCGGCCTGAGAGGGTGACCGGCCACACTGGGACTGAGACACGGCCCAGACTCCTACGGGAGGCAGCAGTGGGGAATATTGCACAATGGGCGCAAGCCTGATGCAGCGACGCCGCGTGAGGGATGACGGCCTTCGGGTTGTAAACCTCTTTCAGCAGGGAAGAAGCGGAAGTGACGGTACCTGCAGAAGAAGCGCCGGCTAACTACGTGCCAGCAGCCGCGGTAATACGTAGGGCGCAAGCGTTGTCCGGAATTATTGGGCGTAAAGAGCTCGTAGGCGGCTTGTCGCGTCTGCTGTGAAAGCCCGGGGCTTAACTCCGGGTGTGCAGTGGGTACGGGCAGGCTAGAGTGCAGTAGGGGTAACTGGAATTCCTGGTGTAGCGGTGAAATGCGCAGATATCAGGAGGAACACCGATGGCGAAGGCAGGTTACTGGGCTGTTACTGACGCTGAGGAGCGAAAGCATGGGGAGCGAACAGGATTAGATACCCTGGTAGTCCATGCCGTAAACGTTGGGCACTAGGTGTGGGGGACATTCCACGTTTTCCGCGCCGTAGCTAACGCATTAAGTGCCCCGCCTGGGGAGTACGGCCGCAAGGCTAAAACTCAAAGGAATTGACGGGGGCCCGCACAAGCGGCGGAGCATGCGGATTAATTCGATGCAACGCGAAGAACCTTACCAAGGCTTGACATACACCGGATCGTTCCAGAGATGGTTCTTCCCTTTTGGGCTGGTGTACAGGTGGTGCATGGTTGTCGTCAGCTCGTGTCGTGAGATGTTGGGTTAAGTCCCGCAACGAGCGCAACCCTCGTTCTATGTTGCCAGCACGTGATGGTGGGGACTCATAGGAGACTGCCGGGGTCAACTCGGAGGAAGGTGGGGATGACGTCAAATCATCATGCCCCTTATGTCTTGGGCTTCACGCATGCTACAATGGCCGGTACAATGGGTTGCGATACTGTGAGGTGGAGCTAATCCCAAAAAGCCGGTCTCAGTTCGGATTGGGGTCTGCAACTCGACCCCATGAAGTCGGAGTCGCTAGTAATCGCAGATCAGCAACGCTGCGGTGAATACGTTCCCGGGCCTTGTACACACCGCCCGTCAAGTCACGAAAGTTGGTAACACCCGAAGCCGATGGCCTAACCCTTGTGGAGGGAGTCGTCGAAGGTGGGACTGGCGATTGGGACTAAGTCGTAACAAGGTAGCCGTACCGGAAGGTGCGGCTGGATCACCTCCTTTCTAAGGAGCTCAACTTTGGTTGGCCCTGTTCGTGCCCGAGTGTGGTGCGTGGGGTTTGCTCATGGGTGGAATGTGCGCCTGTTCTTGTCATGCTGCCGGCTTGTGTGGCTGGTGGTGTGGTGAGTGGAGTGGATGGAGCATGCTGTTGGGTTTTGAGGCAATGAGCTTCTGACCCGTGCTGGTGATGGGTTTCCTGTTGCTGGTGTGGGTTGGGGTGGTTGTCTTGGGTTTGCCTGGCTGCTGCTGGTGCCATGCGTTGTGTGTGGTGTTGGTGGTGGTGTGGGTTGTTGTTTGAGAACTATATAGTGGACGCGAGCATCAATTTTATTCTGGTATGCCGTGTCTGGTGACTGCTGGGTTTCTGGTGGTTGCTGGGTGTGGTGTATCTGCGATTGTTGAGTTTATCTGTGATTATCTGTGTGTGGCTAAGTTGTTTAGGGCGCACGGTGGATGCCTTGGCACAAGAAGCCGATGAAGGACGTGTGAATCTGCGATAAGCCTCGGGGAGTCGATAACAGGACGTTGATTCGAGGATTTCCGAATGGGGGAACCCCGCCACTTGTCAAGGGTGGTGACCTGCACCTGAATGTATAGGGTGTGTGGAGGGAACGAGGGGAAGTGAAACATCTCAGTACCCTCAGGAAGAGAAAATAACTAATGATTCTGTGAGTAGTGGCGAGCGAAAGCGGATGAGACTAAACCTGTGGTGTGTGATACCGGTGAGGGGTTGCATCATGGGGGTTGTGGGAGTGATGCGTGCCAGTTCTTACCGGCTGGTGGTGTGGTGTGTTGCGGTAGGCGAAGCGCCTGGGATGGCGTGCCGTAGAGGGTGAGAGTCCTGTAGCTGAAACCGTGGCTGCTGCATGGTGTTGTTTCCCGAGTAGCACGGGGCCCGTGAAATCTCGTGTGAATCTGCCAGGACCACCTGGTAAGTCTAAATACTTTCTTGTGACCGATAGTGGATCAGTACCGTGAGGGAATGGTGAAAAGTACCCCGGGAGGGGAGTGAAATAGTACCTGAAACCGTGTGCCTACAAGCCGTCAGAGCCTTTTGGGGTGATGGCGTGCCTTTTGAAGAATGAGCCTGCGAGTTAGTGTTCTGTCGCGAGGTTAACCCGTGTGGGGTAGTCGTAGCGAAAGCGAGTCTGAAGAGGGCGTGTGAGTGGCAGGATCTAGACCCGAAGCGGAGTGATCTACCCATGGCCAGGTTGAAGCGTGTGTAAGAGCGCGTGGAGGACCGAACCCACTTCAGTTGAAAATGGAGGGGATGAGCTGTGGGTAGGGGTGAAAGGCCAATCAAACTCTGTGATAGCTGGTTCTCCCCGAAATGCATTTAGGTGCAGCGTTGCGTGTTGCTTGCTGGAGGTAGAGCTACTGGTTGGCTGATGGGCCTTATCGGGTTACTGACGTCTGCCAAACTCCGAATGCCGGTAAGTTTTAGCGTGGCAGTGAGACAGTGGGGGATAAGCTTCATTGTCGAGAGGGAAACAGCCCAGACCATCAACTAAGGCCCCTAAGCGTGTGCTAAGTGGGAAAGGATGTGGAGTTGCTGAGACAACCAGGAGGTTGGCTTAGAAGCAGCCATCCTTGAAAGAGTGCGTAATAGCTCACTGGTCAAGTGATTCTGCGCCGACAATGTAGCGGGGCTCAAGTACACCGCCGAAGTTGTGGCAACAGCGTTTTGTTGTTGGGTAGGGGAGCGTCGTGTGGCCGGTGAAGCTGCCGTGTGAACGAGTGGTGGAGGCTATGCGAGTGAGAATGCAGGCATGAGTAGCGAATGATGCGTGAGAAACGTATCCGCCGGATGATCAAGGGTTCCAGGGTCAAGCTAATCTTCCCTGGGTTAGTCGGGGCCTAAGGCGAGGCCGTCAGGCGTAGTCGATGGATAACGGGTTGATATTCCCGTACCGACGAAGGACCGTCCATACTGAGCTGGTGATACTAACCACCCGAACCGCTGTGGCCGCATTTTGTGTGGCTTCTGGTGGGGAGCGTGGGGCCTGAGCCAGGGAGGTAAGCGTGTTAACAGGTGTGACGCAGGAAGGTAGCCGGGCCACGCGGTGGTTGTCGTGGTCTAAGCATGTAGGGTGGGGTGTTGTTAAATGCGCGCCCCGTGTGCCTGAGATGTGATGGGACCCCCTTTGGTGGGGGGATTCGGTGATCCTATGCTGTCGAGAAAAGCATCGGCGTGAGGTTCTAGTTGCCCGTACCCTAAACCGACACAGGTGATCAGGTAGAGAATACTAAGGCGTTCGAGAGAATCATGGTTAAGGAACTCGGCAAAATGCCCCCGTAACTTCGGGAGAAGGGGGACCTTGAGCGTGAACCGGGCTTGCTCCGGGGAGCGTGTATGGGTCGCAGAGACCAGGGGGAAGCGACTGTTTATCAAAAACACAGGTCCGTGCGAAGTCGCAAGACGATGTATACGGACTGACTCCTGCCCGGTGCTGGAAGGTTAAGAGGACTCGTTAGGCCCTTCGGGGTCGAAGCGGAGAATTTAAGCCCCAGTAAACGGCGGTGGTAACTATAACCATCCTAAGGTAGCGAAATTCCTTGTCGGGTAAGTTCCGACCTGCACGAATGGAGTAACGACTTCCCTACTGTCTCAACCATGAACTCGGCGAAATTGCAGTACGAGTAAAGATGCTCGTTTCGCGCAGCAGGACGGAAAGACCCCGTGACCTTTACTATAGTTTGGTATTGGTGTTCGGTGTGGCTTGTGTAGGATAGGTGGGAGACTGTGAAGTCATCACGCTAGTGGTGGTGGAGTCGTTGTTGAAATACCACTCTGGTCATATTGGATGTCTAACTTCGGCCCATGATCTGGGTCAGGGACAGTGCCTGATGGGTAGTTTAACTGGGGCGGTTGCCTCCTAAAGAGTAACGGAGGCGCCCAAAGGTTCCCTCAGCCTGGTTGGCAATCAGGTGTTGAGTGTAAGTGCACAAGGGAGCTTGACTGTGAGACTGGCAGGTCGAGCAGGGACGAAAGTCGGGACTAGTGATCCGGCGGTTCATTGTGGAATGGCCGTCGCTCAACGGATAAAAGGTACCTCGGGGATAACAGGCTGATCTTGCCCAAGAGTCCATATCGACGGCATGGTTTGGCACCTCGATGTCGGCTCGTCGCATCCTGGGGCTGGAGTTGGTCCCAAGGGTTGGGCTGTTCGCCCATTAAAGCGGTACGCGAGCTGGGTTCAGAACGTCGTGAGACAGTTCGGTCCCTATCCGCTGCGTGCGTTGGAGAATTGTGGAGGCCTGTCCTTAGTACGAGAGGACCGGGACGGACGAACCTCTGGTATGTCAGTTGTACCGCCAGGTGCATGGCTGATTGGCTACGTTCGGGAGAGATAACCGCTGAAAGCATCTAAGCGGGAAGCTTGCTTCGAGATGAGTTCTCCTTGCCCTTTTGTTGGGTGTGAGGCTCCCTGTAGATGACGGGGTTGATAGGCCAGGTATGGAAGCCGGGACTGAAGACTGGTGGAGTTGACTGGTACTAATAGGCCGAAGACTTATCTACACATCATGGTGATCATGGTTGTTTGATGGTCGTGTGTTGGTGTTCGTGTTCACTGTATGGTTTTGGGATAGCAACCCGTGTGGGGTGCTGACCATGAACCCGTGACCCTTGGGGGTGTTTCCCTGGTGGGTGGGGTTGGTGGTGGGTGCCTGGATGGTGGTTGGCCCGTGTTTTTCTCGGTGGTTATGGCAAGAGGGGTACACCCGGTCCCTTTCCGAACCCGGTAGTTAAGGCTCTTAGCGCTGATGGTACTGCACCCGGTAGGTGTGTGGGAGAGTAGGTCGCCGCCGAGATTCATTTTTTGATGGTGGTGGGGGTCCCCGGTCGGGGATCCCCACCCTTTTTTTGTGCCCGCGGGATGCCCGGGGCGCGCCTGCAGGTACCGACGCGGCACCTGGAAGGGCTGCGGAGGAACCGCCCGGCGTCGGGGTTGCCCGTCCGGCCGGGACGGCCTAGACTGGGAAGCGTCGAGAACGACGAGACTTGCCGACGCCGCGGCGTCGAGCTCGAGGTTTTCGGTGGTTATAGCCAGAGGGAGACACCCGGTCCCATTCCGAACCCGGTAGTTAAGGCTCTGAGCGCCGATGGTACTGCACCCGGTAGGTGTGTGGGAGAGTAGGTCGCCGCCGAGATACACCACCCGAAGGGGCGGATCCGATGGAGGACCCGCCCCTTCGTCGTCTCCGGAACCCCTTCCCGCTCCCGCGCTGTCTCCGCCCTCTGCCGCGGGCCGGTAGAGTGCCGGTATGCCGCAGACCCCTCCGCAGACCCAGACCACCCCGACCGTGCACCGCGGGAACTGGCTCACCCTGGACCCCCGGCTGACCTACGGTCTCGCGCAGCTGCGCTGTGAGGTCTTCGTGATGGGCCAGGGCATCACCTCGGAGCCTGAGCTGGACGGCCGGGACCTGGAACCGGAGGCCGTCAGCTACTGGATCGCCGATCAGACGGGGCGGCCCGTCGCCACCCTGCGCACCCTCGCCGGGGATCCGGAGACCAAGGAGGTCGTCATCGGCCGGGTCGCCACCGCCGCCTCCCACCGCGGGCGCGGACTGGCCGGGGCGCTGCTGCGCGCGGTCATCGCGGACCACCCCGGCCGGGTGCTCACGATGCACGCCCAGGCCCACCTGCGCGACTGGTACGCCCGCTACGGCTTCCTGCCGGTCGGGCCCTCCTTCCAGGAAGCCGGCATCGAGCACCTGCCCCTGCGGCGGGAACCCTCCGGCGACTGAGGTCGACCCGAGCGGGGGGGCCAACCCTTGTCCGGGGTGCTGTTCCCGCCCGTCGCGCAGCCTCCGATGCCGCCTCCGGCCTCACCCGCCCGAGGGAACGGCGGCGGCCCGACGGGCCGGGCTACACTGGACGGGTCCCGCGCCCCGGCAGCCCCCGGTCGTGTTCGGGCGCGTCCCAGCCCCGTGCCGCCGACGACGGGCCGGCCCTCCGGTTCTGCGCCGGGGCTGCCGTCGTCGACGGACGACGCCCGAGTGGCGGCTCGCGCCCACCCAGCGCAGACCCGTCGGCACACCGAAGGAACCCCACGGAAACGGAGCCCGCACCCCATGGCATGGCTGAGCCTCGTCCCCTCCCTGGCCCTGTGCGCCGCGATCCTGGTGATCCCGGGGCTGCTCGTGACGCTGGCGGTGCGGGTGCGCGGCTTCGACGCCCTGGCCCTGTCCCCGGCCGTCTCCGTGGCCGTGATCGCCGTCAGCGCCATCGTCGCACCGCATCTCGGTCTGCGCTGGGCGCTGTGGATCCCCCTGCTGGGCGCACTGCTCCTGGCCCTCGTGCTGGGGGCCGTGCACCTGCTGCTGACCCGCAGCGGCCTCGCCGATCGACCCGCCCCCCGGCCCACCGACCGATCCGCCGAGACCCCCGCCTCCGCTGCCGCCGGGAGCTGCCGGCCCGCGTCCCGGTGGTTCGACCGCGAACAGGGTCGATACTGGGTCGCCCTGGTCCTGGCCGGCGGGCTCATGCTGCGGGTGCTCACCAATGCGGTCGGCAGCCCCCAGTGGTTCTCCCAGACCTTCGACAACAACTTCCACCTCAATGCCGTGCGGTGGATCGCGGACACCGGCGACGCCTCCTCGATGACCCTCACCGCGATGACCTCCGGGGACGAGGCACCCGCGTTCTACCCCGCGGCCTGGCACGACGTCGTCTCCCTCGTGTTCATGACCGGAGGGGACACCATCCCCGCGGCCACCAACGCGATGATCCTCGTGGTCGGCGCCCTCGTGTGGCCGCTGAGCGTGCTCTTCCTGCTGCGCAGCATGCGCCGCTTCGGGCTGCTCGCCGTCCTCTGCTCCGCGCCCCTGCTGGCCGGATTCAGCGCCTTCCCCCTGCTGCTGATCTTCTTCGGGGTGCTCTACCCCAACGTCCTGGGCCTGGCCCTGATCCCGGCCGGCCTCGGAATCGTCCTGGAGCTGTTCCGCCTGGGGGAGGCCCGCCGACTGGACACCGTCCAGGCCGTGCTCCTGGGCCTGCCGTCCGCCCTCGGCGTCGCCCTGGCCCACCCCAACGCCGTCATGTCCCTGCTGGTCATGGCCGTTCCCATCCTCGTGCTGCGCGCCCTGCGCCAGATCCGCCGCGCCGCCGCCGGAACCACCCGTCCCCTGGCCGCGCTCGGGCAGGTCCTGCTGATCGCGGGACTGCTGTGGTTCGTGTGGTACCTGTGGGGCGTCGTGCGCCCGCAGGAGAGCGCGGCCGCGTGGGGCCCGTCCACCAGCGACAGCCAGGCCTTCGGCGAGGCCCTGCTCAACGCGCCGCTGAGCCTCGTGTGGGCCCAGTGGACCGTGAGCATCTTGGCGGTGCTCGGCGTCGTCGCCGCCTTCCGGGCACGCACCAACCGGTGGCTGCCCCTGACCTACGGCGTGCTCATCTACTACTACGTGGCCGTGCGCTACCTGCAGTGGGACCAGGATCGCATGTGGGTGACCGGGGTCTGGTACAACGATCCGTACCGCCTGGCCGCGCTGCTGCCCCTGGCCGCGATCCCGCTGGCCGTGCTCGGGGTGCAGATGATCGCGGAGGACCTCGCCCGCTGGCGCCCCCTGCAGGTGCTGGCGCGCCGCTCGCCCCGGGCCGCCGGGCGGGTCGGTTTCGGACTGGGTGCGGTCAGCCTGATCCTGGTCACCGCCCTGACGCAGTTCGCCCGGCCCCTCACCCAGATGATGGACAACTCCTACTGGACCTACTACCCTGGCCCCGGGGCGGCCCTGGTCTCCGCGGACGAGCTGGACGTGCTGGAGGCCATGGATCGCTGGGTGCCCGCGGAGGACGTCGTCGTCGTCAACCCCTTCACCGGCGGTGCCCTCGCCTACGCCCTGGCCGACCGGCGCACCACCGCCGAACACACCCTCTACACGCCGACCCCCGCCGAGCGGACCATCGACGAATCCCTGAGCGAAGCCCGCGAGGACCCCGCCGTGTGCCGGGCGGTGGAGGAGGCCGACGCCCGCTGGGTCCTGGACTTCGGGGATCGGGAGGTCAACAACGGGGACCACTCCGATCGGTACCGCGGCCTGGAGGGTCTCGAGCAGGCCGGGGTCGCCCGCACCGTCTACCGCGCGGGAGACGCCAAGCTGCTGGAGATCACCGCATGCCGCTGACCCCGTGTACCCGCCGCGCCGCGTCCGGTCCCGCTGCGCAGGCGCCGGTGCCATCGGGTTCGGCCCGGTAGACTGGAGGCACTATGGCACAGACTCCCGAGGCCCCGCAGCAGCCGAGCTGCCTCATCATCATGCCCGCGTGGAATGAGGAAGAGGTCATCGACTCGACCCTGCGCGAGCTGCAGGACACCATGCCCGGCCATGACCTCCTCGTCGTCGACGACGGATCCACCGACGCCACCGCCCGCGTGGCCCGCGCCGCCGGCGCCAACGTGCTCCAGCTGCCCTACAACATGGGGGTCGGCGGGGCCATGCGCGCCGGGTACAAATACGCCCAGCGCCTGGACTACGACCGCGCGATCCAGGTCGACGCCGACGGCCAGCACGACCCCCGCGATATCGAGCGCGTCCTGGCCGGGCTGGAGCACGCCGACATCTCCATCGGGGCGCGCTTCGCCGAACGCGGCACCTACAAGGCCTCCGGGCCCCGGCGGTGGGCCATGAGCCTGCTCGCCCGGATGTTCTCCCGCGTGGCCGGGACCCGGCTGACCGACGTCACCAGCGGCTTCCGGGCCGGCAACCGCCGGGCCATCGCCCAGTACTGCCGCTACTTCCCCGCCGAGTACCTCGGCGACACCATCGACTCCCTGGCCATGGCCCTGCGCGCCGGACTCACCGTGACCCAGGTGCCCGTGGAGATGCGCGAACGGCAGGCCGGCACCCCGTCGAACAACCCCTGGAAGTCCGCGGTGTACCTGGTCCGCTCGCTGTTCTCCTTCCTGCTGTCCATGACCCGGCGCCGCATCACCCCCCACGCAACCGAAGGAGGGCAGGCGTGAGCATCTCCACCGTCTTCTTCCTCATCCTCGGCCTGATCGTCCTCGTCGCCGTGGTCAGGCTCGTGCGGAACCTCAAGCTGCGCGAGAAGTACGCCGCCCTGTGGCTGTTCCTCGGTCTGATCACCGTGGTCCTCATGCTCTTCCCCCGGCTGCTGGACCGGCTCGCCTCCTGGGTGGGGGTGGCCACGCCCGTGAACCTGCTGTTCCTCATCGCGATCCTGCTGCTGCTGGGCATCTGCCTGCACCTGTCCCTGGAGATCTCCCGGCTGGAGGATGAGACGCGGGTGCTCGCCGAGGAGTCCGCGATCCAGCGCTCGCTGCTGATCCGGGAGCTGGAGCGCACCGGGCAGCGACGCAACCCCACCGCCTCCCTGCCCATCATCCACCCCGATGACGTCCCCCGCCCGGACATCGCTGAGGCGGGTGCCGCCCGCGGCGGCGCCTCCGGCCGACCGGGTCGCACCGGGGCCGGGCCGACCGAGACCCCTGACACCGACACCCCGGAGAAGCCATGACCGTCGACATCCTCTTCCCCTACTACGGCGACGTCGCCCTGATGAAGCAGGCCGTGAAGTCCGTGCTCGGCCAGACCGAACGCGACTGGCGCATGGTCGTCATCGACGACGGCTACCCGGATGACTCGATCCCCGGCTGGTTCGACTCCCTCGGGGATGAGCGCGTCACCTACCTGCGCAACGAGCAGAACCTCGGTGCCAACGGCAACTACCGCAAGGCCCTGACCTTCGTGGAGAACGAGCTCGTCGTCGTCATGGGCGCCGACGACGTCATGCTGCCCAACTACATCGAATGGCTGGTGGCGGCCGCCCAGGCCCAGCCCGAGGCGCAGATCTTCCAGCCCGGGGTGTTCGTGATCGACGAGCACAACGCCCCTTCCAACACGCTCGTGGAGAAGACCAAGGCCGTGTACCGGCCCAAGCGCACCACCCTCCTGAAGGGCGAGGACCTGGCCGTGTCCATCCTGCGCGGGGACTGGCTGTACTTCCCGTCCCTGGGGTGGCGGGCCGAGACCATCACCGAGCTCGGCTTCCGCGAGGGCCTGGACGTCGTGCAGGACATGGCGCTGGTCATGGACGTGGCGATGAGCGGCGGGGCGCTGTACTACGACGAGACCGTCGCGTTCATGTACCGCCGCCACCAGGCCTCCGACTCCTCCTGGCGCGCCCTGGAGGGCACCCGCTTCGACGAGGAGCGACGGTTCTTCCAGACCATGGCCGATGAGATGGGGGCCCTGGGCTGGACCAAGGCCGCCGGAGTGGCGAAGCTGCACCTGTCCTCGCGCCTGCACGCCGCGAGCCTCCTGCCGCGCGCCGCGATGGCTCGGAAGTGGTCCGGCGTGAGGAACCTCGCCGCGCACCTGGTGAGATAGCGGAGCCACCGCGGTGTCAGCGGGATCCGAGGAACCGGTGCTGATCGGGCAGCGGGAGCTGGCCGCCGAGCGCCCCGGGACGGGCCGGGGCATCACCGCCCGGGAATCCGGGGCCATCCTCGTGGCTTCCGCGGTCACCGCCGTCTCCGCGCTGGGGGCGACCGTGATCGCGCAGTACGCGCTGCCGGCCGGGCAGGTCTCCGAGTTCCTGGTCTTCTGGTCCCTGCTCTTCGGCCTCTACGGGGTCATCGCGGGCATCCAGCAGGAGGCCACCCGCGCGGTCGGCGCCGCGCGGCTGTCCTGCGCTCCTGGAGGCGAGCCGATGCACCGGGGCGGTGAGGGGGCCGACGGGGCTCGCCCCGGGGCGCGGGTGGTGCCGGTCGCGGTGGGCATCGGCGCTCTCCTCGCGGTCCTCGTTGCGCTGAGCTCCCCGGCCTGGGCGGATGACCAGGTGCCCTCCGGCAGCACCCGGGCGGTGCTCCTGGTGTGCCTGGGGGTGTGCCTGTACGCGGTCCACGCCGCGATGAGCGGGGCGGCCGCCGGGCGCCAGCGCTGGTACCAGTTCGCCGGGCTCGGCGGCGGGGAGGCCGCGTGGCGGCTGCTGGCGATGCTTGGCGTCGGCGCCGCGGCCGGCACCCTGGGAGGGCTGGAGGCCGCGGTGGTCTCCCCGGTGCTGCTGTGGGCGGTCCTGGTGCTCCTCAGTCGGGAGGGACGGCGCACCTTCGCCGCCCGCGCCGACGTCCCACCCGGGCGTCTGACGCGCAACACCTTCCTGGCGATGGGCTCCTCCGCGGCCTCCGCGGTGCTCATGGTCGGGTTCCCCGTGGTGCTGAAGGCCACCGAGGGGGAGCACCCGGATCAGTACCGCTCGATGGTCCTCGGGGTGCTGATCCTCGGGATCTCCATCACCCGCTCGCCCATCATGATCCCGCTGCAGGCCTTCCAGGGGGTGGCGATCAGCGCGTTCCTCAGGCAGCGGCACCGGCCCCTGGCCGCGATGCTCCGCCCCGCGGCGGCGCTGCTGGGCATCGGGCTCCTCGGCGGCGGGCTGGCCTGGGTGATCGGGCCCGTTCTGTTCCGCCTGATCTACCGCCCCCAGCCGGAGCAGGTCCGGGTCTACGACGACGTCGTGCACGGTTGGCTGCTGGGCCCGCTGACCTTCGCCTCCGCGATCATGGCGCTGCTGGTGCTGACCGGGACCGCGGTGCTGGCCTTGGACGCCCACCGGACCTACGTGCTCGGCTGGGCGGTGGCCGCGGTCGTCGCCGTCGGGCTGCTGCTCCTGCCCCTGGGGCTGATCCCGCGGGCCATGATCGCGCTGTACCTCGCCCCGGCCTGCGGCGTCGCGGTGCACCTGGTCGGCATGGTGCGCGCCGCGCGGCGGTACCGAATTCAGGAGTCTTCACAGACGGCAGTTCCTGGCGGTCAGCTGGCGGCCCGGTCGTGAGCGGGCGCGCGATCGACGGACAGGGCAGGGCGGAGCCCTCAGGCATCGGCGACGAACTGAGCCTGCTCATGCAGTTCCTGGAATTCCACCGGGCCACGGTGGCTTGGAAGTGCAGCGACGTGGATGATCAGCGGCTGCGGCAGAAGCTGCCGCCCTCGGAGCTGAGTCTTGCGGGTCTGCTGAACCACCTGGCCTTCGTGGAGGACTACTGGTTCTCACATGTGGTCGCATCGGCACCACTGCGGGAGCCATGGGTGTCGATGCCCTGGGGGCGGGATCCGGATGCGGAATTCCATCAAGCGCATAAGCTGACCGGGATTGGGCTGCGACGGCGGTGGGGGGAAGCCTGCGATAGGAGCCGCGATGTCCTCGATGGCCTCATCGCTGGTGGTTCCCACCTCGAGACGGCGTATCGGCGCCCGGGGGACAGCTCTCCCCGCTCCCTGCGCTGGATCCTGCTCCACATGATCGAGGAATATGCGCGCCACAATGGACACGCCGATCTGCTGAGGGAGGCTGTCGATGGGCTGACCGGCGAGTGAGGTCTCGGTGGGTTCCTCCGACTCCCCGGAGGGGTGCCCGTGGACGGGGGCAGTCCTGGTCTCAGGTACGATCCTGAACTGTGAGCAGAAGATCACTCGCATTGTCCTTCGCTGTCCTTTCCCCGCTTCTGCTGGCTGGTTGCGGCCAGGGGTCAGACGATGTGGAAGAGACCCGGTCACCCTTGGCGGTGGACGCGCCGGCGTCCGCCGATTCCGAAGAGGCGAAGAAGCGGGGGACGTCCATGCAGAAGCTCGGTGACGAGGTGGCGGTGGAGCAGGACGGCGAGATGCTCTATCGCTTCCGCGTGATCTCCATGGAGACCATGACAGTGGAACAGTGCCCTAATGGCGGTGGAAGCATGGGAGACCTGGTGGAGAATGGTCGTCTGATGAAGCTGTCGATCGACGAGGAGATCGGAGACGTCGCGGGGTCGGACAACCCCACGATCCGTTCCTTCGATGACGACGGTCTTCTGGGTGTCAGCCAGGCGTCGTGGACCTACACCACCGACAAGGACACCAGGGTCAATGAGATCATGACACCCATCACGTACAATTGTCTCGGTCCGGGTGAATCGCTGCCGGACATGATGCAGTCCGGCGAGAAGGCCTCCGGCGACATGATGCTCGATCTTCCAGGCGACGCCGGGGTCCTGACCTACACGGATGCTTACACCTCCCAGAGATTCCGATGGGAGGTCTCCGCCCAGTAAGCCCCCACACGACGGATGGAACCGATGCCTTTCCTCTACTCCCGCTCCCTGCGCACGGCCGCCGCTGCCGCCGCGCTCGCCGTCCTGATCCCCGCCGCGACGATGGCCCCGGCCGACGCCGCCGTCGGCAAGCCCGTGGACATCGTCAAGATCCGCTACGACCTGCCGGGAAATGACGGGAGCGGCAACCGCCAGTACGTCCAGGAGTTCATCCAGCTGCGCAACGTCAGCGGCAGACCCGTCAACCTGACCGGCTACCGCGTCCAGGACGACGGCGCCAAGCACACCTTCGCCTTCCCCCGGAACTTCGTCCTCGGCGCGGGGAAGACCGTGGAGGTGCACAGCGGGAAGGGCCGCGCCACCGGGTCCATCCAGTACTGGAACACCACGAGCTTCGTCTGGAACAACGACCATGATCGCGCCACCCTGCGCGACGGCCGCGGCAAGGTCCTGGACACCTGCGGCTACGTCGGAACCCACGCGAAGGGCGGAGCCACCAAGACCTGCTGACTCCCCGGCGATGCGCCGCCCTCCCGGCGGTACGGCCCTCGGCAGCCGTCGCACCTGGGGGGACGGCGCATCGCCCACCGCGCCCGGCGTCCGGTCAGATGACGCCCTGCGCCAGCATCGCGTCCGCGACCTTCCGGAAGCCGGCGATGTTCGCGCCCGTCACGTAGTCCCCGGTCCGCCCGTACTCCTCCGCGGTCTGCTCGCAGGCCGTGAAGATGTTGGTCATGATCTGGCGCAGCCGCTGATCCGTGTACTCGAAGTCCCAGGTGTCCCGGGTGGCGTTCTGCTGCATCTCCAGGGCCGACGTCGCCACCCCGCCCGCGTTCGAGGCCTTCCCCGGGGCGAAGGTGATACCCTCCTCGCGGTACACCTCGATGGCCTCCTGCGTGGAGGGCATGTTCGCGCCCTCCGCCACGAAGCGGCACCCGTGCGAGGCCAGCAGCCGGGCCGCCTCCCCGTCGAGCTCGTTCTGCGTGGCGCACGGCAGGGCGATGTCGCACTCCAGCTCCCACAGGTTCCCGCCCTCCACGAACCGGGCCCCCGCCACCTCCTCGGCGTAGGCGGAGACGCGCTCGCGGCGCTGCTCCTTGACCCGGCGCAGCAGGTCCACGTCCACCCCGTCCGGGGTGTGCACGTACCCGGAGGAGTCCGAGAAGCCGACGACGGTGGCGCCCAGCTGCTGAGCCTTCTCGATCGCGTAGATCGCGACGTTCCCGGACCCGGAGACCAGCACCTTCGCGCCGTCGAACGACGCCCCGTGGGCGCGCAGCATCTCCGCGGTGAAGTACACCAGCCCGTAGCCGGTGGCCTCGGTGCGCACCAGAGACCCGCCCCAGGCCAGGCCCTTGCCCGTGAGCACCCCGGACTCGTGGCGGTTGGACAGGCGCCGATACTGGCCGAACAGGTACCCGATCTCCCGGGCGCCCACCCCGATGTCCCCGGCGGGCACGTCCGTGTACTCCCCGAGGTGCCGGTGCAGCTCGGTCATGAACGCCTGGCAGAAGCGCATCACCTCGGCATCGGACTTGCCCTTGGGGTCGAAGTCCGAGCCGCCCTTGCCGCCGCCGATGGGCAGACCGGTCAGGGAGTTCTTGAAGATCTGCTCGAAGCCCAGGAACTTCACCACGCCCAGGTTCACGGACGGGTGGAAGCGCAGCCCGCCCTTGTACGGGCCCAGCGCGGAGTTGAACTGCACGCGGAACCCCCGGTTGACCTGCACCCGGCCGTGATCATCCACCCACGGCACCCGGAAGATCAGCTGCCGCTCCGGCTCCACCAGGCGCTCGATCAGCCCGTGGTCCCCGTAAGCGGGGTCCTTCTCCAGGAGCAGGCTCAGGCTGCCGAACACCTCGGCCACGGCCTGATGGAACTCCGGCTCACCCGGGTTGCGCCGCAGCACCTCCCGGTAGAAGCCGTCGATCTTCTCGCTCACGTCCGATGCCACGGTGTGCTCCTCATCTCTCGGCTGCCGTCCGCCGCCCACTCTACGGGGACAGCCGGATCATCCGGAGATCAGGGCGACCCCGCCGAGCACCACCGCGGCCCCCAGCAGACGCCGGCCCGGGTTCGCCTCCTTGAAGATCAGCCACCCCAGCAGCGAGCCGATGACGATGCTCGTCTCCCGCAGCGGGGCCACCAGGGACACCGGCTGGGTCTGCATCGCGATCAGCACCAGCACGTACGCGGAGGGGGGAGAACGCCGCGATCGCCAGGATCGGCCACACGTTCTCCCGGAGGGTCCGGCCCAGCACGTACCACCAGATGAACACGAAGGAATCCCCCGTCTTCGCCTTCGCCGCGAGGTTCCAGATCGCGTGGAACACGGCGGCCGTCAGGACGAGGCCGAGGGCTGCGGGTGTCATGGGTCGAGTCTAGGAGCTCGCGCTCGGACCGTCACCCGGCGGAGGCTATCCTGGGACGAGGCCGAGACGACCACAACGACGTGTCCAGTCTTCCAGGAAGGTATCCGCCACCGTGCCTCTGAACCCGAGCACCGAGTCCACCGAGCCCCTCGCCGATCCCCGCGATCCCCAGATCGACCCCTGGATCCGGCGGTACTACCAGCACTCCACCGCCGAGGACCTGGCCGAGAGCACCCGGGAGGAGCTGCTGGAGCGGGCCCGCCTGCACCGGGACCTCGCCGAGCATCGCCGGCCGCAGGAGGCCTCCGTGCAGGTGGTGCGCACCGGGCGCGGCTGGACCCTGATGATCGTCACCGACGACATGCCCTTCCTCGTCTCCTCCGTGACCGCGGAGGTCGCCGGGAACCACGGCGGCTCCGACGCCCTGTTCCACCCCGTCTTCCTCGTGCACCGGGACCCGGACACCGGCGCCCTGGAATCCCTGCGCGGACTGGAGACCAAGCAGCCGGTGGCCAGCGGGGACACCGCCGCGATCCCGTCCCTGGGGCCGGCCGTCGGCAAGGCCTCCGCGATCGAGTCCTGGATCAGCATGGACCTGTCCGACGTCGACGACGAGCGCTCCGCCCAGCACCTCACCGCGGCGATCCACCGGGTCCTGGCCGATGTGCGCCGGGCCCACCGCGACGCCGAGGCCGTGCGGGAGAAGGTCCTGGACCTCTCCGAGCGGGTCGGGACCCTCGCCGACCCGGAGCAGGGCACCGGGCCCCTGCGGGTCCAGGACGCCGCCCCGGACGCCGCCGAGCATCCGCAGGTGGTGCGGGAGTTCCTGGCGTGGCTGGCCCGGGAGAACTTCCTGTTCTTCGGGTACAAGGAGCGGGACCTGCGCGAGGGCCCCGACGGGCTGAGCATCTCCGACCGGCCCGGCACCGGCCTGGGCATCCTCGCCGAGGAGGGCGGGCACGACGTCGACCCCGAGCCGCGCCTGCTCACCGGACGCTCCCGGGACAACGCCGCCGACCGGAAGATCGTCTACATCACCAAGGCCAACTCCCGCTCCACGATCCACCGGCACGAGTTCCTGGACTACATCGGGCTGCGGGACCTCGACGCCTCCGGGCGGGTGATCGGGGAGTACGTGATCCTGGGACTGTTCTCCCTGCGGGCCTACTCCCTGCCCGCCACCGAGACGCCGCTGATGCGCGAGCGGGTGCGGGTGGTGCGCAACCGGCTGGGATTCCAGCCCGGCTCCCACTCGGACAAGACCCTCACCGGCATGATCGAGGAGTACCCGCGCCTGGAGCTGCTGCAGGCGGACCAGGACACCCTCACGGACACCTTCGCGGGGATCATGGGCCTGGAGGAGCGGCGGCGCACCCGGCTGTTCCTGCGCCCGGACGAGTTCGGGCGGTTCGTCTCCGCCGTCGTGTTCCTGCCGCGGGACCGGTACAACACCGGGGTGCGCCAGCGCATCGAGGCCGTGCTGCACCGGGAGATCGACCTGGCCTCCAGCGACTTCGAGGTGCACCTGTCCGTCTCCGCCCTGGCCCGGATCTTCTTCCGGCTGCGCCTGGCGGACCCGGATCAGGTCCCGGACCTGGACGTCGCCGCGATCGAGCGGAAGCTGCAGGCCGCGACCCGCTCCTGGCCCGAGGCCCTGGAGACCGCGCTGCATGCGCAGGGCACCGCCGACGCCGCCTCCTGGGCCGACGCCGCCCCGGCCACCTACCGCGCGGACTACGAGATCGAGGACGCGGTGGCCGACGTCGCCGTGTTCACCCGGCTGCTGGCCGCCGGAGCGGACCGCCCGGCCGCGGTGCGCCTGCACCGGCCCGACGGGCACGGGCAGCACCACCCGGACCAGACCCGGGAGCTGCGCCTGAAGACCTACCTGCGCGAACCCCGCACCCTCACCGCCCTGCTGCCGCTCATGCAGCACCTGGGCCTGACCGTCGTGGATCAGCGCCCCTACGACCTGCGGGCCCCCGGCGGGCAGGACGTGCTGCTCTACGACTTCGGGGTGATCTTCCCCGACGGGGTGGATCCGGAGGCCGTGCTCGAGCTGTACGAGGACGCCCTGTGCGCGGTGCTGTCCGGGCGGGCCGAATCCGACTCCCTGGACCGGCTGGTGCTGGCCGAGGCCCTGCCGTGGCGCACCGTCGCGATCCTGCGCGCCTACACCCGCTACCTGGTGCAGCTGGGCACCGGGTTCACCCCGGCGTTCATGGCCGACACCCTGCTGGCCCACCCGCGGGTGACCCGGCTGCTGGTGGAGCTGTTCGAGGCCGGCTTCGCCCCCGCGGCTTCCTCCCCGGCCGACGTCGACCCCGACGCCGCGCCGACGCAGGCGGACGACGTCGCGGCCCGGCGCGCCGCCCGGGAGGAGATCCGGGAGCGCATCGGGCGGGCTCTGGACGAGGTGCCCACCCTGGACGCGGACCGGATGCTGCGCGCGCTCGCGGAGGTCGTCGCGGCCACGGTGCGCACCAACGCGTACCAGGACCGGGCGAGCATCGCCTTGAAGGTGCGGCCCCGGGAGATCTCCTTCGCGCCGCTGCCGCGCCCGGCCTTCGAGATCTGGGTGCACTCCCCGCGCGTGGAGGGCGTGCACCTGCGCTTCGGGGAGATCGCCCGCGGCGGGCTGCGCTGGTCCGACCGGCGCGAGGACTTCCGCACCGAGGTGCTCGGGCTGGTCAAGGCGCAGATGGTCAAGAACGCCGTCATCATCCCGACCGGCGCCAAGGGCGGATTCTACGCCAAGCAGCTGCCGGACCCGGCCGCGGACCGCGAAGCCTGGCTGGCGGAGGGGCGGGCCGCCTACTCCCTGTTCATCCGCTCCCTGCTGGACGTCACGGACAACCTCGTCACCGACGACGCCGGGCACCAGAGCGTGCGGCGCCCGGAGGGCGTCATCGCCCTGGACGCGGAAGACACGTACCTGGTGGTCGCCGCGGACAAGGGCACCGCGACCTTCTCGGACCTGGCCAACTCCATCTCCGCGGAGTACGGGTTCTGGCTGGGCGATGCCTTCGCCTCCGGCGGATCCGTGGGCTACGACCACAAGGCCATGGGCATCACCGCCCGCGGCGCGTGGGAGTCGGTCAAGCGCCACTTCGCGGAGCTGGGCATCGACTGCCAGGCCGAGGAGTTCACGGCCGTGGGCATCGGGGACATGTCCGGGGACGTGTTCGGCAACGGGATGCTGCGCTCGGAGCACACCCGGCTGGTGGCGGCCTTCGACCACCGGGACATCTTCATCGACCCGGACCCGGACCCCGCCTCCTCCTACGCCGAGCGGCAGCGGCAGTTCACCACCCCGCGCTCCAGCTGGCAGGACTACGACCGCTCCCTGATCTCCGCCGGCGGCGGGGTGTTCTCCCGCCGGGAGAAGTCCATCGAGCTGACCCCGCAGATCCGGGAGGCCCTGGGCATCGAGGAGGAGGTGGCGCGGCTGTCCCCGCCGGAGCTGGTCTCCGCGATCCTGAAGGCGCCCGTGGACCTGCTGTACAACGGCGGCATCGGCACCTACGTGAAGGCCTCCGGCGAGACCCACGCCGAGGTGGGGGACAAGGCCAACGACGCCCTGCGCGTGGATGGTGCTGACCTGCGCTGCCGCATCGTCGGGGAGGGCGGGAACCTGGGCTTCACCCAGCGCGGGCGCATCGAGGCCGCCCGCGCCGGGGTCATCCTCAACACGGACGCGATCGACAACTCCGCCGGGGTGGAGACCTCGGACCGGGAGGTGAACCTGAAGATCCTCGTGGACCGGCTGGTGGCCCGCGGGCTGCTGGAGGCCGAGGAGCGGGCGGGGTTCATCGAGGAGCAGACCGACGCCGTCGCCCGCGCCGTGCTGGAGACCAACCGGGAGCAGAACGTGCTCCTGCAGGCCGAGCGCCTGGGCACCATGCCCACCCGCTCCTCGGCCGTGCGGCTGATGCACCACCTCGAGGAGCACGCCGGGCTGGACCGGGGCATCGAGGACCTGCCCTCCGACGCCGAGCTGACCGCGCGCTTCGAGGACGGCTGGGGGCTGACCGGGCCGGAGCTGTCCGTGCTCGCCGCGTACGCGAAGATCGACGTGACCGCGGCCCTGCTCGACGCCGGCTTCGGCGAGGACCCGTGGCTGGCGCGCATCCTCGAGGAGTACTTCCCGGAGGAGGTGATCCGCCGCTTCGGCGGTGAGCTGGACGAGCACCCGCTGCGCCGGGAGATCATCTGCACCCGGGTGGCCAACGAGATGGTCAACACCGCCGGCATCACCTTCGCCTACCGGGTGCTGGAGGAGACCGGGGCCTCCGCGGCCAGCGTGGCCGCGGCCTTCCTGGTGGTGCGCGAGCTGTTCGGGATCCGCGGGCTCATGGAGCGCTTCCGCGCCCTGCCGGCCGACGTCGCCCCGGAGGCCTGGCGGGCCGTGGGCCGGGAGATCCAGCGGCTCGTGGACCGCGGCACCCGCTGGTTCATCGACGAGGGCACCCTGGCCGCCGGGGAGGTCGCGCAGTCCGTGGCGGAATCCCAGCGGATCGCCGCGGTGATCCGGCGGTACCGCCCGGCCCTGGAGCTGGCCGGGGACGTCCCGGAGCTGCTGGGGCCCGAGGCCGCCCGGCGCTGGACCGAGCGCTTCGAGGACGCCCGCTCCTGGGGGGTCCCGGAGGATCTGGCCCGGGACTGGGCCGGCCTGCTGGAGGCCTACCCGCTGCTGGATGTGGCCCGGCTGGCCGAGCAGGCCCCGGTCGGTCTGCGCTCCTGCGCCCTGGTGCGCTACGCGGTCGCGGACCGGTTCGACGCCGAGCTCCTGCTCGAGGCGATCACGCATCTGCCGCGAGGGGACCGCTGGGAGACCCTCGCCCGCTCCTCCCTGCGCTCGGACCTGTACGAGACCCTCGCGGACCTGACCCTGGCGGAGACCGAGGAGATCGGCGGCGCTGCGGCCGGTGACGGTGACGCGGCGGGCAGTGCTGGTGGCGACGGCGGGCCGGCTGAGGACGGCGCGGCGTCGTCCGGTGCCGACGAGGTGTCCGGGCCTGAGGAGGCCGAGCGCGCCGTGGCCGCCTGGGAGGAGCGCCACCCGGTGCACACCGCGCGGGTCGAGCGGCTGATGGAGGAGGTGCGCGCGCAGCTGGAGCACTCCCCGGATGCCCCGCGCCTGTCCACCCTGTCCGTGGCGGTCCGGGCCCTGCGCGACCTGGTGTAGCCGCCCTCCCCTCCCTCCCCTCACGCCGAACCGTCACTGGCGTGGCGCATCCGGGGCTCAGAAGGCACGCGAGTGACGGTTCGACGCCGTCACGTGCGCCGAGCCGTCACTCACGTGGGCTATCCGGGGTCCGGAAGCCACGCCGATGACGGTTCGGTGCGCACGGAAAAAGGGGCGGCCCCGGGACTGGTGAGTCCCGGGGCCGCCCCCGTCGCATCGGGTGCGAGGATCAGATCGCGCGGATCGAGCTGGCCTGCATACCCTTGGGGCCGCGCTCGGGAGTGAACTCCACGGCCTGACCCTCCTCGAGGTTGCGGAAGCCGTTGCCCTCGATGGCGGAGTAGTGGGCGAACAGGTCGTCCGAGCCGTCGTCGGGAGCGATGAAGCCGTAGCCCTTTTCGCCGTTGAACCATTTCACGATGCCAGTGGCCATAATCTCTTGCTTTCGTTGGGGTGGCCGCGGAAGCGGCCGGTGCTGCTTCGCCGGCGGGGATGCCGGCGCGGGCGTCCTGCTCCGTGGGCGGCCGATCACCGGGACGCACGGCAGGTGCAGGAAGTCAGATGGAGAACTCATCGAGAAGTCCGGCCGGGCGCACCGGCCTGGGACTGCGAAAAGACCGCATCAGGGTCGTCATGAAGATCATGGGCGGTCCGTGCGAAGGTGATCTCCGAACCGCCGGATCACGTGCACCGTCAACACTACCAGCTCCAGGCCGCCGGCGGGGGAGCGTCGGTGAGTCCCTCGTCCCTCCGGCGTGTCACCGGGGTCGACGCAGCACCAGGGCCATGCCGCTGAGGTGGCGGCGGTGATCCCAGAACACCCGGTGCATCCGCTGCGCCCGCCGGGCCGCCCGAGGCCGACGCGCCATGTTCCCCAGGATCCGGAGGACTCCGGCGGCACCTTCGTCCGCCAGCATCCGCCGCGGCTGCAGCATGGACATCGGCACCAGCTTCATCTGCTCCGGCCGCAGCCCCTGCGACTGGGCGAGGTCCTCCCAGTCCGGCACGGTCAGCGGACGGGCCGGCAGGCGCAGCTCCCGCGCCAGGTTGCGGCGGATGCCCTCCTGCTCCAGCGCGGAGAGCTGACCGGGGCGCAGGGCCAGCTCGTGCACCCCGCACACCCCTCCCGGACGCAGGATCCGGTGGGCCTCGGCCAGCACCGCGGCCTTCTCCTCGTCTCCCAGGGTGGACAGCACCGCCTCGATGAGCACGACGTCGGCGGATGAGGCGGGCAGGCCGGTGCGCTCGGCGCGGCCGATGACCGCCCGGTATCGGGAGCCCTCCGGCAGCAGGTCCGCGATCATCTGCTGGGTCTCCTCGTCGGACTCCACCCCGGTGTACCCGGCGGGCGCGTCCGCCAGGATCGCCCGGGTGCCCAGACCCCGGCCGGGGAGGATCTCCACGACGTCGCGTCCTTCGACGGCGAGCTGAGTCAGCAGCCAGCGGGTGGTCTCCAATCCTCCGGGGCGCAGGACGCGCTTGCCCAGCTGAGCCAGAATCCACGGGGCCCGCGCCGCGGCCGATGGGCCGGCCCCTCCCCGATCACGGGCGGGATGAGTGCCGGTGCTCTCCGGGGGAGTCATCGTGCGGGCTTCCTCTCGGCGTCGATGCTGATGGGGGCGCTTCCAGCTTAGGCCGAGCGGAGTGCGCTCCGGGAGAGCGTGACGTTCTCCCCCGCGCCCTTCGGGCGACCCCGGTACCGTGGTGCCATGAGCACCGCCGCCCACGCCTCCGCCTCCTCCGCCCCTCGCGTCGCCGTCGAGCCCGCTGCCGATGCCGCCGCCGGGCCGGCGATCCCCGAGCCGGCCCTGGGCAAGCGGGCCGCGCAGCGCCAGCGCAAGACGGCCGCCATCGTGGAGGCCGCGACCCAGCTGTTCCGCAGCCGCGGCTATGAATCCGTGACCACCCAGCAGATCGCCGAGGCCGCCAGGGTCACCAACGGGGCCTTCTTCCGGCACGTCGGCTCCAAATCGGATCTGCTGGTGCGGGTGGTCAACGACCAGCTGCGCACCGGGCACGACCGCGCCCTGGCCTCCCTCGAGGAGGGGGCCGACCCCACGCAGGCGATCCTGGACCTGATGGTCCCGCTGCGGGACCTCTCCCTGGAGCACCCGGAGCTGGCCACCGCCTACATCCGCGAGGTGGTCTTCGCCCGCAGCACCCTGACCGAGGGCTCCCTGGAGCAGATCGATCGGATGCGCTTCGCGATCGAACGGATCCTGCGTCACGCGGATGCCGCGGCCGACGCCGACCGGGCCGGGCAGCGCCCCGCGGACTACTGCGCATTCGCCGCGGACACCGTGTTCTCCTCGATCTGCATCGAGCTGGTGCGCGCCTCCCTGGGCCGCTCCGACGTGCTGAGCCTGCCCGAGCGCTTCCGCACCATGATCACCCGGCTGGTGGAGATGCTGCTGCGCTGAGGCCCGCGAGTCCGGACGGTGCGACACCCCGTGCATCGCGCCGTTGCTCGGCTCGTCATCGACGATGGCGCTCGGCCCGACCGGGCGGGGTGATGGGGGAGACCGACGGGCGTCATCGTGCTCTCAGGGCGACCCCTGCGCCGAAAAAGCGGAGTACACTCCGAATTGAGGGCGGGCCCGATGGAGCGACTCGCCGGAAGGAGACGAACCATGTACTACAGCAGCGGCAACTACGAAGCATTCGCCCGGCCCCGCAAGCCCGAGGGGGTGGAGCACAAGCACGCCTACCTCGTCGGCGCCGGACTCGCCTCCCTGGCCGCCGCCGGATTCCTCGTCCGCGACGGGCAGATGCCGGGGGAGAACATCACGATCCTCGAGGCCAGCGACATCGCCGGCGGGGCCCTCGACGGCGTCGAGGACCCCCACCGGGACGGCTTCCTCATCCGCGGCGGGCGCGAGATGGAGAACCACTTCGAATGCCTGTGGGACCTCTTCCACTCGGTGCCCTCCCTGGAGACCGAAGGCGCCAGCGTGCTGGATGAGTTCTACTGGCTGAACAAGGACGACCCCAACTACTCCCTGATGCGCGCGACCCGCAACCGCGGCGAGGACGGGGGCACGGACGGGAAGTTCGACCTCAGCCTCAAGGCCCAGAAGGATCTCCTGGACCTGTTCATGTCCCGGGACGAGGACCTCTACGACAAGAGGATCAACGACGTCATGGGCCAGGACTTCTTCGACTCCACCTTCTGGCTGTACTGGCGCACCATGTTCGCCTTCGAGGAATGGCACTCCGCCCTGGAGATGAAGCTGTACGTGCAGCGCTTCATCCACCACATCGGCGGCCTGCCGGACTTCTCCGCCCTGAAGTTCACCAAGTACAACCAGTACGAATCCCTGGTGAAGCCGCTGATCGCCTGGCTGCAGGAGCAGGGCGTGAAGGTGCAGTTCGACACCCGGGTGACCAACGTCGTCTTCGACATCACCGCGCAGAAGAAGACCGCCCGGCGCATCGAATGGCTGCGCGGCGGCGAGAAGGGCGGCGTCGACATCGACGAGGACACCCTCGTGTTCGTCACCAACGGCTCCCTGGTGGACAACTCCTCCTGGGGCACCAAGGACACCGCCCCCGCATGGGATTACAGCACCCCTGAGGGCGGGGCTTGGAGCCTGTGGAAGAACATCGCCCAGCAGGACCCGGACTTCGGGCGCCCGGACAAGTTCATCCACGCCCCCAACGTCCACGCCGAGCACGAGACGGCCTGGGAATCCGCGACCATCACCACCCTGGATGACAAGATCACCCCGTACATCGAGAAGATCTGCCGACGGGACCCGCATTCCGGGCGCGTGGTCACCGGTGGCATCGTCACCGCCCGGGACTCGTCCTGGCTGCAGTCCTGGACCATCAACCGCCAGCCGCACTTCGCCGCGCAGAAGCCCAACGAGCTGACCATCTGGTTCTACGGACTGTTCATCGACACCCCCGGCGACTTCATCAAGAAGCCGATGCGCGAGTGCACCGGGGACGAGATCTGCCAGGAATGGCTCTACCACCTGGGCGTGCCCGAGGAGCAGATCCCGCAGCTGGCCAAGGAATCCTGCATCACCCGGCCGTGCGCGATGCCCTTCGTCACCGCGTTCTTCATGCCGCGCACCGCGGGTGATCGTCCCCAGGTGGTGCCGGAGCACGTCACCAACTTCGCGTTCCTCGGGCAGTTCGCCGAGACCGTGCGGGACACGATCTTCACCACCGAGTACTCGGTGCGCACCGCGATGGAGGCCGTGTACCAGCTGCTCGACGTCGAGCGCGGCGTGCCCGAGGTGTGGGGCTCCGTCTACGACGTGCGGGACCTGCTCCACGCCACCACCGCCGTGCGCGACGGCAAGCCCCTGCCGGTGCCCGGCTGGCTGCGCAAGCAGCTGGACAAGACCATGGTCGGGGACATGCTCGAGCGCTACGGCGTGATGAAGCAGGCCTGATCGAGGCCGGCACGTCCCGGGAGCCCAGCACGACGCCGCCCGGCCCCTCCCCGGTGAGGAGGGGCCGGGCGGCGTCGTCGTGTCCGCCGGGCAGATGGGTGCGTCGGGTCAGTAGGTGTAGAACCCGCCGCCGGCGTCCCGGCCGCGGCGACCGCGGTCGATGAACTCGGTCTTGATCCGCTGAGCCACCTTCTTCGACTCCTCGGTCCCGGCGTTGAGGTTGATCTGGTAGACCGTCTCCATCCCGACGACGTCGAGGATCTGGAACGGGCCCAGCGGGGAGCCGGTGGCGGTGCGCCAGGTCTTGTCGATCTCCTCGGGCTCCGCGATGTCCTGGACCCACAGGTGCGTGGCGGCGTTGAGGAACGGCACCAGCAGCGTGTTCAGCACGTAGCCGGGCTGTTCCTTCTCCACGTGGATGGGCACCAGCCCGATCTGTCCCGCGAACTCCAGCACCTGCTGCACCGCCTGGGGGTCCGTGCCCGCGTGGCCCATCACCTCGCCGGTGTTGTTCTTCCACACCTCGTTGGCGAAGTGCAGGGCAAGGAACCGCTCCGGGTGTCCCGTGGCCGCGGCGATGTCGCTGGGCAGCAGGGTCGAGGAGTTGGTGCACAGCACCGCCTGCTCCGGGGCCGCTGCCCCGATCTGCGCCCACACCTTCCTCTTCAGCTCCAGGTTCTCCGGCACGGCCTCGATGACGACGTCGGCCTCGGCCAGCGCCTGCGCGAGATCGGCGCTGTGGTGCAGCCGGGAGCGGGTCTGCTCCAGCTGGTCCTCGGTGGCCTCCATGTCCCGAACGTAGAATCCGGCCAGCCGATCCCACCGGGTGGGGAGCTCGGCGAGGATCTCCTCGGAGATGTCATAGACCATCACCTCCTTCCCGAAGAACGCCGCCTGGAAGGCGATCTGGGAGCCCAGAACCCCTGAGCCGATGACGGTGACGTGCGTGAAGCCGCTCATGGTGTGCCTCGATCCTCGAATCGGTCCGGGAGCGCATCCTCGCGCCCCTCGCCGCCCACGATAGTCCTTCCGGAGTGCGCTCCGGAATGGGGTCAGGGTGGGTGGGTCCTGGGCTGATCCCCGGCGATCGGTGCCTTCCGGGGGCTGCGGCTGACCTAGAATCGGTATAGAAGATACCGAATATCTGGGAGGGGTCATGGCTCGAACGGGCATTCCAGGACGCGGCCCCGGTGCGCAACAGCCACGCCGAGCTTCTGCGCAGGGTCGGGCTGAGCTCGAGGAGGCGCAGATGAGCTCCGGAACCGCTGTCCACCTGCTCGACGCCGCCCCCGTTCCGGACCCCGGCCGTCCTCGCCCTGCAGTGGCCCGCGTGCTGCAGGGAGCCGGGGCGAATCTGATCCTGTTCGCCTTCGCCCCGGGGCAGAGTCTGCCCGAGCACCGGGCCGCGCACCCGATCACGGTGCAGTGCCTGCGCGGCACCCTGGACTTCACCTGGGGCGGACGCACCGAGCGGTTGGACCCCGGCACGGTGGTGCACCTGCCCGCACACGTCACGCATCGTGTGGACCGCCCGGACGACGACGCGTCGAACCCCCGTGACGGGGAGATCTCAGCCGTGCTGCTGCTGACCATGCTGACCGGCGCGCCGGAGACGGTGCCGCATCAGGCGGACCCGGGCTCGGCGTCGAAGAGCTGACCCCGGTGCCCGCCCCCGTCTGCCATGATGGTGCGCGACGTCGAGGAGAGCGGGGTGAGGGGCGATGGTCGCCGCCGGAGCGTCCCTGGTGGGGCTGGGACTGGTCATGGGGTTCAGCCCCAGCATGTACGCCGTCGTGCTGCACCTGCTGACCACCGAGAACCGGCCCGCCCGACTGATCCGGTGGCTGACCCTCGGCATCGTCCTCGGGGCGACGATCCTGCTGTTCGCGTTCCGCGCCGTGGACCCGGATGTGCTGGCCCGGCTGCTGGAGGACCGCACCCGGGAGCTGCTGGTGCGCCGCGGCGTGGACCTCGCCGCGGGCCTGGTGTTCCTGCTGCTGGCCGCCTGGCAGTGGCACCGCTCCCGCCGACCCCTGAAACCCCACCGCCCGCCGTCCCCGGGGGACGCCAGACCCTCCCGGATGGTGCTGATCGGGTTGGCCAACACGTTCATCGGCTTCAGCGGTCCCGCCACCATGTACGTGGCCGGGCGCGCGATCCGTGGGGCCGGGCACCATCACCTGTGGGTCGAGGTGCTCCTGTACCTGGTGTTCCTGCTCGGAGTGGCCGGGCCGTACCTGCTGGCCGCCTGGGCCTGGGGTGCGTTCCCCCGCGCCGCCCGGGCCGTGCGCGCCGGCTCCGCGTGGGCGGCCCGCCAGGACATCCGCCCGCTCGTGGCGATCCTGTTGGCCGCGGCCGGCGTCGTCTTCCTGGTGCTGGCCGCGGTGGGGTGAGTCGGCTGCGCTCGCTCTCTGGGGCGGGGCCGGGGTTGGGCGGGTGGGCGTTTTGGGAGCGGTTTTGGTGTGTGGGAGCCTCGAGAACGCTCCCAAACGTCGAAACCCCTCCCAAACCGGCTGGCTCGGCTCGCCAGGCGCACCGGCTCACCCGGCCAGGCGGTCGTGGGCGAGCTGGGCCAGGCCCGCGGCCATGACGGGCAGGACCGCGTCGTCGAACCGGACGCGCGCGGAGTGGTTGGTGGGCGAGGTCGCCGGGTCCTCGTCCGGGTAGGAGGCGCCGACGTGCAGGAACGCGCCCGGCACCTGCTCCAGGACGTAGGAGAAGTCCTCGGACCCCATCCGGGAGTGCTCCCGCTGCGTCACGGCATCCTCCCCCAGCAGACCCCGCAGGCCCCGCGCGGCGAAGTCGGCCTCCGCCGGGTCGCAGATGGTGGCCGGGTACAGCTCGGAGAAGTCCACCGTGACCGTGCAGCCGTGGGCCGCGGCGATGCCCTGCGCCAGCTCCTCCACCATGCTCCCGAACCGCTGGGTGCCCGCCCGATCCATGGTGCGCACGGACCCGCCGATGAAGGCCTCGTCCCCGATCACGTTCTCCGCGGCACTGCCCGCGCGCAGCTGCGTGATGGTCGCGACCACCGGCTCCGTGGCCGGGAAGGTCTGCTGGATCTTCGCCGGCAGGGTGGCGGCGATCTCGACGGCGGCCGGCACCGGATTGCGCGCGTTGTGCGGCTGCGAGCCGTGCCCGCCGGCCCCGTGGACGGTGATGCCCAGGATGTTGGCCGCGGCCATGTAGGTGCCCGGTCGGTACTGGAAGGTGCCCCGCCGACCGGGGTGCACGTGGAAGCCGTAGGCGGCGACGACGCGCGGGCCCGCGGCGTCGAGCACCCCCTCCTCGATCATGGGCAGCGCGCCACCCGGGTTCTCCTCGCCCGGCTGGAACATGAACACGACGTCGCCGGCCAGCGCCTCCCGGTGGGCGCTGAGGAGCCGCGCGGCCCCGACCAGGCCGGCGGTGTGCAGGTCGTGCCCGCAGGCGTGCATGGTGCCGGTGGTGGAGGCGAACTCCTCCCCGGAGTCCTCGAGCACCGGCAGCCCGTCCATGTCCCCGCGCAGCAGGACGGCGGGTGCGGATGCGGCGGTGGGCCGCCCCTGCCCGCGCAGCACCGCGGTGACGGAGGTGAGGGAGCGGCCCGTGGTGATCTCCAGGGGCAGGCCCTCCAGCTGCTCGAGCACCCGCTGCTGCGTCCACGGCAGGTGTGTGCCCAGCTCCGGATTGCGGTGCAGCTCCCGGCGGAACCGCTGAAGGCCCGGGCCGATGGCCTCGGCGGCGGGCAGGAAGGCTGGGGAGGGGTGGGTTGTGTCGGTGGTGGAGGTGGTGTCGTTGGCGGGGGTGATGTGCGGCATGGGGGTGATGGTAGCGGGCTGGTGTTTCGGGGGTGGGGGCTCGGGGGAGTGTTCCGGACGGGTACAAGTCGCTACTGGGAAGCTTCCAGCTCGCTGAGCATGGCGAAGAAGGTCTCCTCGGTCATGGCTTCGATCTGCTGTCCGGATTCGGCGAGGGCCCGGGCCTTGCGGGTCTTCGATGAGCCGTCCGCACCGGGACGCCACCGGGCGGGATCGGAGATTCCTTCCACCAGGATGCGCGTCTTCTTGGTGACGCCGTCCTGAGGCGTTCCGCCCAGCTTCCTCACCAGGGCCTTGGCGGTATTTCGATTCATGCGATCCAGGGTTCCGGTGAAGCAGATCCCCGCTCCCGCCAGGATGTCGGAGTCCGGCCAGGACTCGATTTCCACCTCGTCGATGGTGTCCAGAGCAGCCAGGCTCCCGGACCGGGAAGCGTAGAACCTGCTGCCTAGGGGACGCCTCCCGGAGGAATCCAGCGAGAATTCCCTGACCAACGTGGCCAGGTCGACTTGGATGTTCGGGAGCATCCCGAAGAGGACGTGAAGGCAGGCGGCGGCGTCATCGGATGCTCGATGGTGGGCGAAGTCGACCTCGGGTGCAAACTCCGCCGCCAGAGTCTTCAGGTCATTGGGGCGATCATGACGGCGCAGGATCTGCCGTGCGATACGCAGGGTGCACAGGCGGCGGGAGTTGAGACCGGGCTGCCCGATGGCGGCCGAGGCGGCGTTCCACACGGAGTAGTCGAAAGCCATGTTGTGCGCGATGACGGGCGATTCCCCGATGAACTCCCGCAGCTCGGGGAGGGCCTCTTCGAAGGTGGGTGCATCCTCCACATCCTCGGCTGTGATCCCGTGGATGGAGACGTTGAAGTGGGAGAAGTAGTCGAAGCCGGGGGCGGGTCTGAGCAGCGTGGAGTACCGGTCGATGATCTGCCCGCTGGCATCGGCGCGCACCATCCCGATGGCACAGGCGGAGGCTCGCTGTTCGTTGGCGGTCTCGAAATCCAGAGCGACGATCTGCTCAGTGTTCACCGGTGTACTCCTGTGAGGTCTGGGTGGGATATCGGTGGATGTGGGTGCCTCACCGCTTCGGCGGTGTCGGGGCGCCGACCGGCGGGGCGATGCGGGGGTAGCGATCTGCGGCGTCGGTTTCAGGCCGGGCGGTCGGTGCGCCGGTCTCCGCCGTATCCCCGGTGATCTCGGCGGTGTCTCCGCCGGGTGCCGAGGCGCGGGCCGGTGCCGGGTCCCAGGGGCGGTCCATGAGCCGCTTCTGCACGAGGATGGCGGCGCCGAGCAGCACCAGACCGATGATGATGAGGATGATCGATCCGAGGACCACCCCGGGCTTCGCTCCGTAGCCGATGAGGATGCCGAACCACCCGAAGTCGGTGTCTCCGAACGTCGTGTTGGCGGAGCCGAAGGACCCCAGGACCTTGAGCAGCAACGCCGGCAGGAAGGTCAGGAGCAGGCCGTTGACGAAGGCCCCGGCGACGGCGCCGCGTCGTCCGCCCGTGGCGTTGCCGTAGACGCCGGCGGCACCGCCGGTGAAGAAGTGGGGGACCAGCCCGGGCAGAATCAGGGCGAGGCCGAACATCGGGCCGAAGACGGTGCCGAGCAGCAGCAGCCCGATCAGGCCTCCGGCGAAGCTGGAGAGGAATCCGATGAGCACCGCGTTCTGCGCGTACGGGAACACGATGGGGGCGTCCAGGGCGGGGATGGCGCCGGGGACGATCTTGGCGGCGATCCCCTGGAAGGCCGGTACCAGCTCACCGAGGATGGTGCGCACCCCGAAGAGGATGACGGCCACGGCGATGCCGAACTGCAGCCCCTGGGTCACCGAGAGCATCATGTAATTACCGACGTCGGTCGCTCCGCCGTCGAAGGCCTGGAACGCGGTCTCAGATCCGGCTCGGACGAGGTAGATGACGGCGACGATCACGTACATGACCACCATGGACAGCGCGGTGGCGACCATGGAATCGCGGAGGAACCGCAGCCCTTCCGGGACCTTGATGTCCTCGGTGGAGCGGCTCTTGCCACGGGGGTCCACGAGGCGCCCCACGGCTCCGGAGGCGATGTATCCGGCGGTGCCGAAGTGCCCGATGGCGATGGAGTCGTCACCGGTGACTTTGCGGGTCCAGGGCTGCGCGAGAGCGGGCAGAGCGACCATCAGGATGCCCAGCAGCACCGCGCCCAGGCAGACGACGAGCGTCCCGGGCATCCCGGCGGAGGCCATCACGATGGTGATGAGCGTGGCCATGAACAGCAGGTGGTGTCCGGTGAGGAACACGTAGCGCAGGGGCGTGAACCGGGCGAGGAGGATGGCCACGAAGAACCCGAGGATCATCAGCCAGGACACCTGGGCGCCGTATTCCTGCTGAGCGATCCCCGCGATGGCCTCATTGGTGGGGACCACTCCCTGGGCGCCCAGGGCCCCCTGGATCATGGTCCCGAGTGGGTCCAGGGAGGCGGTGACGAGGGTGGCTCCGGCGCTGATGAGGAGGAATCCGAGCACCGCTTTGATGGCGCCTCCGACTACCTGGCCGGCGCTCTTCCGCAGCGCGATGAGGCCGACTGCCGTGATGATGCCGATCAGATAGGCGGGGACGCTGAGGATCTCATTGACGATGAACTGGCTGATCGCGATGAGGACGTTCATGGGGTGTGCTCCGGTTGGCGGGTGGTACGGATGTGCCGGGGGACCTCAGATGGCGTAGCGGCGGCGCAGGGCGGCGTCGACCTCTTCCTGGGAGGAGAAGTTCTCGATCACCTCGACGGGCACGCCGACATCCCCCAGCGTCTGGGCGATGGCCCCGGAGGTGAGGAGGAAGTCGGCTTCCTTGGCTCGGCCCTTGGCGGAGATGGTGTCGGTGGCTTCGACGGAGAGGTACGGGGACCAGCCCCAGCGGTCCAGGACCTGCTCGGTGGTGTTCTTGAGGAAGAGACTGGTGCCCAGGCCGTTGCCGCAGACCGTGAGCAGCAGGTTCTTGGAGGGGATGGTGTCGCCGGATGCGGCGGGGTCATCCGGCGTCGGCCTCTGCTGTGCGCTGTGCTGCCGCGGTGCTCCGGTGCTGGGAGCTCGTGTGGGGGCTGAGGCGAAGACCTCGAGAACCTCCTCCGGGGTGGCGGCGTCGTCCAGGGCGGCTCTCTTCTGCGTATCACCCAGGACCTGAGCGAGGGAGGCGAGAGCCTGCTGATGGGCGCCAGGGTCCTGTGCGGCCAGCGCCATCACGATGGTGACGGGGTCGTTGGAGGCGTGACCGAAGCGCACGGGTGCGGCCAGGCGGACGAAGGACAGGCCGGTGGCGGTCACCGAGGCGTCCGGTCGGGCATGAGCCAGGGCGAAGCCAGGCGTGATGACGATGTACGGCCCGTGCTCCTCGACGACGTCGACCATGGCCTGGGTGTAGGACGGCCCGGCGACGCCGACGTCGGCCAAGAGCGCTCCGGCGTGCTGGATGGCGCTGCGCCAGTCCTCGGCATCGACCTCCAACTGGATCGCTGGGACGGAGATGAGGTCGCTGAGGCGGACCATCGCTGATCGCTCCTTGCTCGGTGGCGCACGTCGTTGTGGCTTCGATTCTACTGTGGCGGACGTCGACGATGCCTGAGGTGCGTCCGGCTGTTGGAGCGGGCGAAGGCCTCCCCCTAAAGGGGAGCGTGGGTCGCGTGTGCTACCTGCACCTCGGCGTCGACATTTCCTCAACGAAGGCATCCCCACGAAGGGGAGGCGAGACGATTCCCAGGAATGGCGCGGGTTACCTGAACCCGCCCTCAACGAAGGCCTCCCCACGAAGGGGAGGCGAGATCCATGCGTCCAGTGTCGGCACGTCCATCCGAGAGCCCTCAACGAAGGCCTCCCCACGCAGGGGAGGCGAGATCACGATCCCGTCAGCGCGCAGACCAGTCTTCAGCCCTCAACGAAGGCCTCCCCACGAAGGGGAGGCGAGTTCGACGCCGCGGCCGCGAAGCACCCCGACACGGACCCTCAACGAAGGCCTCCCCACGAAGGGGAGGCGAGACGAAAGACCTGAGCCTCCCGGGGGCACGACGGCGCCCTCAACGAAGGCCTCCCCACGAAGGGGAGGCGAGCTGGAGCTTCCGACTGCTGTCATCCACCGCGGACTTCCCTCAACGAAGGCCTCCCCACGAAGGGGAGGCGAGGCACCGGCATCACGACCCCCGTCACCCTTCAACGCCCCCTCAACGAAGGCCTCCCCACGAAGGGGAGGCGAGCCTCCTTCTGCGCCAGGAACTCCGCCCGCTGGGACTCCCCTCAACGAAGGCCTCCCCACGAAGGGGAGGCGAGCCCCGTGGGGGTGTGACCGGTGGTTTCGTCTTCTCGCCCTCAACGAAGGCCTCCCCACGAAGGGGAGGCGAGACGCACCAAAGATGGCCAGGCCCATGCCGACAAACCCCTCAACGAAGGCCTCCCCACGAAGGGGAGGCGAGCGGGGGCAGCTCGTTGGTGATGTGCGCCCGCAGCAGGCCCTCAACGAAGGCCTCCCCACGAAGGGGAGGCGAGAAAGACGTGGGAGACAACGAACGTATGACCATTCACACCCTCAACGAAGGCCTCCCCACGAAGGGGAGGCGAGAAAGACGTGGGAGACAACGAACGTATGACCATTCACACCCTCAACGAAGGCCTCCCCACGAAGGGGAGGCGAGAAAGACGTGGGAGACAACGAACGTATGACCATTCACACCCTCAACGAAGGCCTCCCCACGAAGGGGAGGCGAGTGCCGGGCGCACGGGGCCCTCGACGAGTACTCCACCCCCTCAACGAAGGCCTCCCCACGAAGGGGAGGCGAGCGGCGATGTCAGCGCGCAGGGCGGGCCCGTTGTCCACCCTCAACGAAGGCCTCCCCACGAAGGGGAGGCGAGTCAAGGCCGAGGTGATCCCGTGGGCCTGGAACCCCCTCAACGAAGGCCTCCCCACGAAGGGGAGGCGAGCACCACCTCCGTATCGCCTGCCCGAAGCACCTCGTCCCCTCAACGAAGGCCTCCCCACGAAGGGGAGGCGAGTCTTTGATGCGGGACGCGAGCTCCCCCGTCACGGCCCTCAACGAAGGCCTCCCCACGAAGGGGAGGCGAGGCGGCCCTCCGCGGAGAATTCGACCCCCTCGAGCACCCTCAACGAAGGCCTCCCCACGAAGGGGAGGCGAGCTGCACTCGCCGGTCGTAGACCCGGATCGGGGGGAGCCCTCAACGAAGGCCTCCCCACGAAGGGGAGGCGAGATCCCCCGACGGCCAGAAAGAGGGCTTGTTGGTGCCCCCTCAACGAAGGCCTCCCCACGAAGGGGAGGCGAGAGCACGGTCTACTCCGACGATCCGTTCGCCTCCACGCCCTCAACGAAGGCCTCCCCACGAAGGGGAGGCGAGGAAAGTACAGTTGGGTGGGGACGTTCAGGTCTATAAGGCCCTCAACGAAGGCCTCCCCACGAAGGGGAGGCGAGGACGGAGCGGACGTTCGAGCAGGCGTTCGCCCAGGCCCCTCAACGAAGGCCTCCCCACGAAGGGGAGGCGAGCCTGCATACCGGCTTGACGGCTCCCCGTCATGCCGCCCTCAACGAAGGCCTCCCCACGAAGGGGAGGCGAGCGACGGCGACGGCGGCGACAGACCGGGCACCGCGCGCCCCTCAACGAAGGCCTCCCCACGAAGGGGAGGCGAGGGATGATGGTGTTGCTCATGATGCTCCTCAGAAGTCCCCTCAACGAAGGCCTCCCCACGAAGGGGAGGCGAGGAGTCGATCCTTCCGATGATGCGGTTCAGCTCGGCCATCCCTCAACGAAGGCCTCCCCACGAAGGGGAGGCGAGCGCGGGATTAGGCAAACTGTCCGGCGTCGCAACAGCCCTCAACGAAGGCCTCCCCACGAAGGGGAGGCGAGCTCGTATTTACCGCTGAGGTCTCGGATTTTCCTTACCCCTCAACGAAGGCCTCCCCACGAAGGGGAGGCGAGGCCGGTCCACGGGCTCGGCTCGGGGGTGACGTTCGCCCCTCAACGAAGGCCTCCCCACGAAGGGGAGGCGAGTTTCCACCACTGGCGGCACCACCGGCGCGAATGCCCTCAACGAAGGCCTCCCCACGAAGGGGAGGCGAGACGCCAGATTCATGTGCCGCACTAATGTTGATTTTCCCCCTCAACGAAGGCCTCCCCACGAAGGGGAGGCGAGGGACCAGCGCCCGCACCCTACCCCCCGTGTTCTGCCCTCAACGAAGGCCTCCCCACGAAGGGGAGGCGAGTTGCGATTGCTTCCCGCAGCTGATTGCGCTTCGCTCCCTCAACGAAGGCCTCCCCACGAAGGGGAGGCGAGCTGGCCTCCCCGGAGTGGAAGCGGACCCGCGGGGCCCCTCAACGAAGGCCTCCCCACGAAGGGGAGGCGAGTAACAACCAAGGTCCACACGGTGAGCTTCCCAGGCCCCCCTCAACGAAGGCCTCCCCACGAAGGGGAGGCGAGCGGGTAGACGTAACGCTATGGGGTTCACGGTTACCGCCCTCAACGAAGGCCTCCCCACGAAGGGGAGGCGAGCGGCATGGACTTGAAGCGCGCTAAGGCGGGTAGACCCCTCAACGAAGGCCTCCCCACGAAGGGGAGGCGAGGCTCACCCAGCACGTGCTCCGGGTGCTGCGCGAACCCTCAACGAAGGCCTCCCCACGAAGGGGAGGCGAGCAGCGGGAGCTGCACGACGCCGTCGCCGTCGCCAACCCTCAACGAAGGCCTCCCCACGAAGGGGAGGCGAGCGCAGCGCGGCCTCGAAGTCGGCGGCGTCGTGGAGTGCCCTCAACGAAGGCCTCCCCACGAAGGGGAGGCGAGTGGCCGACGAACGAGGAGTTGGGTGGGTCGCTGACCGCCCTCAACGAAGGCCTCCCCACGAAGGGGAGGCGAGCGTCAGCGGCGACCTCACGCCGCTTGATTGACGCACCCTCAACGAAGGCCTCCCCACGAAGGGGAGGCGAGCTGCTGACGTCATCCAGAGCCCGGACCTGCCGCACCCCTCAACGAAGGCCTCCCCACGAAGGGGAGGCGAGTTCGAGGGGTCACCCGTGAACCCCATCAAGTCGGTCCCTCAACGAAGGCCTCCCCACGAAGGGGAGGCGAGCTTCACGGTCAGGTCCAGGTCTTCCTCCGGCTTGTTCCCTCAACGAAGGCCTCCCCACGAAGGGGAGGCGAGGTACTTCAACTGGGACTCCTGGACCCGTGACCTGCGCCCTCAACGAAGGCCTCCCCACGAAGGGGAGGCGAGGGGTTGCGTCGTGCCCTGGACCTAGCTAGTCTTGAGCCCTCAACGAAGGCCTCCCCACGAAGGGGAGGCGAGCTCCAGGGACGTGCCCTCCACGCCGTCCCGCGTGGTCCCTCAACGAAGGCCTCCCCACGAAGGGGAGGCGAGCGCCCGGGACCTGATGGCCCCGGAGCTGGTGTCCGCCCCTCAACGAAGGCCTCCCCACGAAGGGGAGGCGAGTGGGTGGCATCTACTCAGCGGCACAGGGGATCGGTCTCCCTCAACGAAGGCCTCCCCACGAAGGGGAGGCGAGCTTTTGGTCACGGGTGTGTGTACTCTCGTGGACGTGCCCTCAACGAAGGCCTCCCCACGAAGGGGAGGCGAGCGCCTAGACATCTACGCCTGGCTCGTCCGGCGACTCCCTCAACGAAGGCCTCCCCACGAAGGGGAGGCGAGCAGGACGCGCACGACCTCCGCGGAGCCCTCCATCACCCCTCAACGAAGGCCTCCCCACGAAGGGGAGGCGAGGGTCTACACGGACGACCCAGCAGCCGCGCAGGTCGGCCCTCAACGAAGGCCTCCCCACGAAGGGGAGGCGAGGCACTCTCAACTAGCTTGCCAGGGAACCTTGCAGGCGCCCTCAACGAAGGCCTCCCCACGAAGGGGAGGCGAGGCGGGCCCTTCCCATACCCCAAGGAGGGCGCATGGCCCCTCAACGAAGGCCTCCCCACGAAGGGGAGGCGAGCACCAGCTCCGCCTCGGTGCCGAAGTGGATCACGATGTACCCTCAACGAAGGCCTCCCCACGAAGGGGAGGCGAGTTGGACGTGGTGCCGGAGTGCGCGGGTTCGTTTGGTCCCTCAACGAAGGCCTCCCCACGAAGGGGAGGCGAGTGGTCCGGTACGTTCGATCCTCCGGCCCTCCTACCCTCAACGAAGGCCTCCCCACGAAGGGGAGGCGAGCCGCCATGGGGAATGCCAACCGAGTAGACAACTCACCCTCAACGAAGGCCTCCCCACGAAGGGGAGGCGAGGTTAGGAGCCGGAGATGCGGGCACCGGACGCGGAAACGCGCCCTCAACGAAGGCCTCCCCACGAAGGGGAGGCGAGACGCGGGAGACTGGAGCGAATGAGTTGGACCGCTGCCCCCTCAACGAAGGCCTCCCCACGAAGGGGAGGCGAGTTAAGCACACCACGGATGCGGGGCGCCTCACCTGGGTCCCTCAACGAAGGCCTCCCCACGAAGGGGAGGCGAGGTTCGAGGAGGGCTACGTTCCGGAGTGGAGCTTCGGCCCTCAACGAAGGCCTCCCCACGAAGGGGAGGCGAGACGGGGCTAAGTACCAGCCGGCCGGTGTCGTGCACCCTCAACGAAGGCCTCCCCACGAAGGGGAGGCGAGCTTCTGGGCCTGGTAGTAGGCGCCCACCCGGGTCATCCCTCAACGAAGGCCTCCCCACGAAGGGGAGGCGAGATGGCCTACTCCCCTGCCTCGTCCTCTTCGGCGGTGCCCTCAACGAAGGCCTCCCCACGAAGGGGAGGCGAGTTCAGCTCCCGCATCATGTGCCGGCCGGCGCGGGGATCCCTCAACGAAGGCCTCCCCACGAAGGGGAGGCGAGTCACGGTTAGGGACGATGGGGATTGCGTTACTCAGTCCCCTCAACGAAGGCCTCCCCACGAAGGGGAGGCGAGGGTCTGTTCGACCTGTCCGCCTTGGCGATGACTCAACTCCCTCAACGAAGGCCTCCCCACGAAGGGGAGGCGAGGCAGGGTGATCCCGCGAGCGCTGGATTCGAGGTACCCTCAACGAAGGCCTCCCCACGAAGGGGAGGCGAGGTCCAGCTCGATGCGGTTCCCCTTGTGCACGGCCACCCTCAACGAAGGCCTCCCCACGGAGGGGAGGCGAGCCCCTCTGGCTCACGACGACGACGGGGGCCTGGGCCCCTCAACGAAGGCCTCCCCACGAAGGGGAGGCGAGGGACGGTGTCCTGGCCACGATCAAGGCCTTCTTGGCCCCTCAACGAAGGCCTCCCCACGAAGGGGAGGCGAGCCTGTGAGTCAGGTCGGCCGCGAAGCGGCGCGATTCGGCCCTCAACGAAGGCCTCCCCACGAAGGGGAGGCGAGTCGAGTTCCCGTGTCGTCGTACGGCTACATGACGTCACTCCCTCAACGAAGGCCTCCCCACGAAGGGGAGGCGAGTCGAGTTCCCGTGTCGTCGTACGGCTACATGACGTCACTCCCTCAACGAAGGCCTCCCCACGAAGGGGAGGCGAGCTGGGTTGTTCCCGCGGCCTTGTAGAGGTAGTCGCTCCCTCAACGAAGGCCTCCCCACGAAGGGGAGGCGAGGGGTGTGCGGAGGATCTGGGACGGATTCACGGACTGCCCTCAACGAAGGCCTCCCCACGAAGGGGAGGCGAGGCGGATGGCCGTCCACACCGGCAGCACGACGTTCTGCCCTCAACGAAGGCCTCCCCACGAAGGGGAGGCGAGCCCGGGTCCCGCGCACGAAACACCTAGTCGATCCACCCTCAACGAAGGCCTCCCCACGAAGGGGAGGCGAGGACCGGCAAAGACGCTAGCGCCCGGTGGAAAGACCCCTCAACGAAGGCCTCCCCACGAAGGGGAGGCGAGACAGGCGCAGAGCCGCAATCAAGGGGAATGATGGGTGCCCCTCAACGAAGGCCTCCCCACGAAGGGGAGGCGAGTGGATGACCGTTTCAGTTCCGACGAACACGGGTGACCCTCAACGAAGGCCTCCCCACGAAGGGGAGGCGAGGGCACCCAGTCGCCGTCCTCATCCCGGGTCTCGCCCCCTCAACGAAGGCCTCCCCACGAAGGGGAGGCGAGTCACCGCTGGTGTCATCGAGGGCCCGGACTTGTCTCACCCCTCAACGAAGGCCTCCCCACGAAGGGGAGGCGAGTGTGTCCGGCTAGGGCGGCATGATCTTCTCCTTTGCCCTCAACGAAGGCCTCCCCACGAAGGGGAGGCGAGCCCGTGAAGCTGGGGTGTGCACCCCACTAAGGCAAAGGACCCTCAACGAAGGCCTCCCCACGAAGGGGAGGCGAGGTCTCGAATCGGACCAAGATCAGAACCCCCACCGCTCATCCCTCAACGAAGGCCTCCCCACGAAGGGGAGGCGAGGTGTTTGCAAGGGTTCTGAGCGCTTCCCTTTAACTCCCCTCAACGAAGGCCTCCCCACGAAGGGGAGGCGAGGTCTGACCGTGGCTCAGCGCCGGGCCGTCGAGTGCCCCTCAACGAAGGCCTCCCCACGAAGGGGAGGCGAGGACACCAAGGCCCTGCGCGTGGTGTTCCGCGTGGGCCCTCAACGAAGGCCTCCCCACGAAGGGGAGGCGAGCTCTGGAAAGTCCCAGGTGGAGCTGGCCCTGGCCGCCCCTCAACGAAGGCCTCCCCACGAAGGGGAGGCGAGCCATGATGGGGTACGTCTCCCGGCACCGCTCCAGCCCTCAACGAAGGCCTCCCCACGAAGGGGAGGCGAGTACTGATGACTCGCTAGAGCTCTTCCGTAGCGCCGTCCCCCTCAACGAAGGCCTCCCCACGAAGGGGAGGCGAGGTTGGCGGGGGTGTTCGCGGCGGGGTTGCCGGGGGTCCCTCAACGAAGGCCTCCCCACGAAGGGGAGGCGAGTCGCCAGCCCAGTCTCCGAGGTTGTTGGCGTCGCACCCTCAACGAAGGCCTCCCCACGAAGGGGAGGCGAGCCTCGTGCGAGCCTTGAGCACCTGAGCCTTCGACCGCCCTCAACGAAGGCCTCCCCACGAAGGGGAGGCGAGTCTTGGCGATGACGCCCCGGCGGACACCCCACCGCCCTCAACGAAGGCCTCCCCACGAAGGGGAGGCGAGAGAACCGTGCGCACATGACCGGAGAGCCCTATGAGGGCCCTCAACGAAGGCCTCCCCACGAAGGGGAGGCGAGCGAGGGAGGTCGAGGCGCGGGAGGCCATGGAGTCCCCTCAACGAAGGCCTCCCCACGAAGGGGAGGCGAGTACCGACGGGCCACCGGCGCGAAGGGCTCCCAGTCACCCTCAACGAAGGCCTCCCCACGAAGGGGAGGCGAGAACCTGGGTACCGGCTTGACGGGTTGCCGTCATGCCGCCCTCAACGAAGGCCTCCCCACGAAGGGGAGGCGAGGCGTATGTCGTGCTTGAGAGTACGGAGAATCTTCCCCCCTCAACGAAGGCCTCCCCACGAAGGGGAGGCGAGGGGCGAGCACCTCACCCGGCCGGCACCCGGTCCCGGCCCTCAACGAAGGCCTCCCCACGAAGGGGAGGCGAGTCAGGGACTCCAGCCCGGCCGGGGCGGGTAGGTCCTTCCCTCAACGAAGGCCTCCCCACGAAGGGGAGGCGAGCTGCTCGTTCGTGCACTTCGGCCCATCCCGCGGCCCCCCTCAACGAAGGCCTCCCCACGAAGGGGAGGCGAGATCGCCGGATCCTTGACCTTCATCCAGTAGTCCCTCCGCCCTCAACGAAGGCCTCCCCACGAAGGGGAGGCGAGGATCACCAAACATCCCGGACAAGCCCTAGAGGACTGCCCTCAACGAAGGCCTCCCCACGAAGGGGAGGCGAGGCAGGGCGCCCCTAGCCTGCCACTCCCGGACAGCGGACCCTCAACGAAGGCCTCCCCACGAAGGGGAGGCGAGCCTGACCGAAATTGACGCGGTCTGACTATGGGAAACCGAGGGTCATGCGAGCGCTCGCTCCACAGCCTAGCGGAAGCCGGCCGTGTCACCCCGGGATGGGGCGCTCCGCCGCGGAATACCGGGGAAAGCAGTGGCGCGACGGCTCGCCGAGGATCCGCTACCGCCGGAGCGCTCGCGGTTCCTCGAGTACGCACCAGGGCCGTCAGAAGATCATCACGGAGTCGTCCGTGATCGGACGCTCCACTCCCAGGTACTGGAAGTTCTTGTCGGAGACCTCGGACTTCAGTCCCAGATCACAGATCAGCACGGAATCCTCCCCCGTATCCACCAGATCCAGGATCTCCGTCTTCAGTCGCAGCATCGCCGCCGGTGAGACGTCGAAGAGGAATACGCTGTACTGGATCCTGTCCCCGTAGTGCTCCAACTCCTTCGCCAGCCGGGTTCGGCGCCGGTCCTGAGCCACGTCATAGGTGACGAGATACCGGCGGACATCATCCCGGCTCATCGGGTGACCACCCCGCGGTACGTCGGCTGAGTTCCGTCGATCACGCCAAGGACGAGTCGGGCCTGGATCTCCAGCGCTCGTCGCCACGTCACCGAATAGCCGAACAGCGGATGTCGGAACTGCGCGGTGATTCGCTGCTCCACCGCCCGGATGATGGCCTTGCGTCCCTGATCTGTCAGCCGGGCTGACCCCAGACTGACGTCGAAGGACTCCTCCCGCAGCTCCCCGTTGTTGAACGCCCTGAACACCGCCGAGTCCGCCACCGGCGCCCGGAACTCCTCCATCAGATCCAGTGCCAAAGCAGGCTTGTTGCGGCCGCTGCTGTGGAGAAAACCCGCGTGGGGATCCAGGCCACAGGCGGCCACGGCGCGGATGGCTTCCGCAGTGAGCATGCCGTAGGCATAGTTCAGCGCCACATTCACCGGATCCACCGCGCCGCGCCCCACCCGGCCGGTGAACCTCCCCAACCACGGCTGGTTCTCGAAGCCGCCGAGGAACAGCGGAACCTGCTCGAAATACACCGCCGCGGCCTGACCCTCGACACCCATCAGCGCGGTCAGCGAGATCGCCGAAAGCGCTTCTCGCTGCAGAGCCCGGAGCCGCTTCACGGCGGTCTCCGGGGCACCGTAACGACGCGCGATCGTCGCCTGATTGGCGATCTTGGCCGTGATGAACTGCGCCGCCAGCGCCAGGTCCCCGCGAGCGCTGGCCACATGCTGCTCCACCCGCGCCAAGCCGTTCGCCGTGCGGGCCGTCTGGGACCACCCGACCACCCTGCCGGAGCCTGTGCACCAGACGATGGGCAGGTTCCGCCACAGGCACTCGCGGATCATCGCACCGGACAGATCCACATTTCCGTGAACCACCATCGCCTGGACCTTCTCAATCGGCACCGACGCCAGCTGCTCATCCCACTTCTTCACCAGCACCCGCCCCGAGGAGAGCGAGACTCTGGACCCATAGGTCGCGGCATGAAGCACCGCTCCTTCCGGGTCAGGGACCAGGATCCTCCGCTGGATCTCCCGGAAGGTCCGCTCCTCCGGAAGGCAGATCGATGCGTGAGAGCAGCTGCGGCACCGGGGATCATCCTCCAAGGGTTCAGGAGCCGAGGAGGACGAGACGGTGGCGCGGGTGGCCGCCACCGCCTGCCGGGCCGCGGTCTCATCGCCATCGTCCAACTCCACGAAGACCCGCCGCTTATGTCCGGTGAAGTACACCGCCTGATCGAGCACCGGAACCCCGGCCTCCTCCAGGGCCTTCCGCTGGAGTGTGAGCTGGATGCGGTTGGCCACGGTGACCTCGGGGATCCGCCGCACCGGGGTGGCCTTGTACTCCACCAGCACCACCCCGGTCTCCGGGTCGCCCTCAGCCACGTCGATGCGCCCGTGGATGCCCAAAGAGGGGGAGCGGACATCGATGCCTCGCGCCGTCCCGTGATCGCTGGCATTCGGATCGTGGGCACGTCGATGTTCGAAATGCCCCTGCTCGATCTGCGAGGACTGGCGGATGCGCTCCCCACTGGCTTCCAACCACGCCCGCCGCGGACAGAACTGATGATGAGCCACCCAGCCGATGGGGATCGAGTCATCCTCCTCCAGGGATTCGACGGTCATAGGATCGTCACCACCCCGGTCTCCGCCCGGCGCTCGGGGGCACTGGGGTTGTCCGATCGGGACACCTCGAAGAGCACGACGGCCGCCGCCCCCTCTTCAGCGAGACGGGCCTGGGCCGTCTCCGCCACCGCCGGATCCACATCCTTCCTCGCCGGGAATCGCACCAGGGGCGCGCTGCGCTGGAGTCTCGCCCACCGCATCGGAGAGATCAGCTGCCCGGGCATCACCGTGAGCAGCCGCTCCTTCCCGTCCGCGCTCTGCGCCCCGGTCACCCGACCCGCGAAGGACGAGGGGCGGGGGCGTACCAGACCCCTGCCGTGGGGATTGCTCGGCTGGGTCCGATGCAACGGCGGCTGCATGGCCATCCCCCACAGGGCGCACCACGCCAGCGCGTTGTCACACGGCCCGGGAGGGGCGAAGCCCGTCGCCGTCCGGGACTCGGCCTTATTCCCCCCGACGGCGTCGTCCCGGGACTCGCCCGTCAGCCCGGCGATGATCTTCTCCGGATCCCACGTCGCGACCTCGGCCGCCAGGGGCAGGAAGCGATTCTTCAGAAACTCCTCGCCGCGGTTGCGCGTCTTCATCTCCCAGGGTGAGGCCCCCAGATCAGGGCGGAGCCCGGAGGGCTCGGACAGCCACCAGGAGCGCTCACCCAGACCGCGCACCAGCTCCTGCTCCAGGGGTGTGAGCTCCGCCATGATCGACGCGCGACGATCCTCCAGCTGCTGCCACCATCCGGGAGCCTCACCGGAGAGGTCCTTGAACTTCGGCAGACCCGTGCGAGGGGTCAGCAGGCTCACGGTGTGCTCCTTGGCGTCGCGCCAGGCCACCTGAGACGCCCAGTGCTCGCTGGCTGAGACCCGCAGCGCCAGCCCCTGGATGATCCGGCCGATCTCGATCTCGGAGACCCCGTCCGCCTCGATGACGGCCTGAGGATTGAGCAGCGCAGCCGACCCATCCTCATCCAGCCATCCCGCACGCACACGGGACGGTCCGAGGTCCTCGGTAAGGATCATCGCCGTCCCCCACAGCGCCGCGTGGGTCAGCAGGGTCTGGTGGTCTCCGGTGATGGTGATCCGTGTCATCGTCCCTCCTGGGAGATCGTGACGTCCGCCGCTCGCAGCAGCGCTTCCAGGTAGCTCGCGCCCCAGGGCCCGAAGGTCCGCTCCATGAGAGCGGCCAGGTCCTCCCAGAGGCCGACGCCGTAGAGCAGCCGCACCGCCTCCTCGACGCCGTCCTGCCTCTCCTCGGCGGAGAGAACGCCCAGCAGCTGGGCTACCCCGACGGGGAAACCGCACCGACCCAAGCCATGATGGGTGCCGATCAGCCAGGCCGTCAGCTCCGTCTGGCCGGCGGTCTCCGGCAGGACGGCGGGGTTCCCCACCGTCTGGTCCGCCCAGAACATCGCGGCGGAGACCATCTCGTGGCGCCAGCCCTTCGGAACGGGATCCGACTGGGTGCGGGACAGCGGCAGCAGACCCTCGGATTTCGCGTAGCTCATCTTTCGCTGCTTCTTTCGGAAGTCTCCGCGTTCCTGTGTGCTGAGACCCTCTCCCCGATGGTTGCCGCCGAGGAACAGCCGCGTCTGGAATGCCGACGTCTTCTTGCCGGCGTCGTGCTTCAGGCCGGCTTCGCGCAGGGCATCTCGAACGAACGGCGGCAGGGCGAGGAGCTCACCCAGCGCCTTCGCGCGAACCGCCACATCCTCCTGATGGTCCTCCAGCAGCACCGGCTCTGGGTCCTGCCCGCCCTCCGACAGCGCCAGACGCTCATCCTGGACGGCTTCCCGTCGGATCGTGCAGGTCACCCAGGCCGGTTCCCCTTCGGTGGCTTCGATGACGGGGCCGAGGAGCACGTCGTAGGCACCCTCCGGGAGGCCATCCCGGAGAGGGAGGTCTTCGACGGCGATCCGCCCGTCCTCGTCCGGCTCCGCCTCACCTGCGGCACGGCAGATGCGGGTTTCCTCCGTCTCCTGATCCGCGGGAACCGCGGGAATCTGGTGCAGGAAGGTCCAGACCCCCAAGGCCTCGGGGTGGCTGTGATCCCCGATAGGACGATCTCCTTCAGGCAGGAGGACGGTCCCCGGACCCTGGGCCCCGGCGGCCTCATCGGCGGAGATCCCCAGTGTGCAGGGGAATGCGGCATCCAGCACCACCAGATCCCCGCCGCGCAGCGGGAAGCCGCTTGCGGCCACCGCGTGAGGCAGACCCTCACTGCTGCCGGGTCGGAGCAGCGTCCATTCGCCGTCCCGCTGGACCCAGGCCTGATGCACCGGGTCCATGCCCTTCCTGGTGAGCACCGCTCGAACCCGGGCGGGGGTGCTGGGGTAGATCTCCTGATCCTCATACTCCAGCTGATGCAGCAGCTGATATGCGGCGTCGACGACTTCGCCCTGCAGCCCCGGATCCAGGTTCTGGTCGAGTCTGGGGAGCGTCCGACCGATCACCCGCACCTCCTGCTCATCGCTGTCCAGGCTGTCCCGCAGCCAGAAGGTCAGATCCGGTTCCGCGAAGAGGTGCTCGCTGGTGCGACTGAGCAGGCGGGCGTCCGCATCACCCAGATGGGAGAGCACCGGGCGGTCCGGGGCCGTAGCGGGGATGGCCCGATCCCGCAGCGCCCGGGGGCTGATCCCCGCGGGATCCTGGGACAGCTCCCGGATCCATTCCCGAGCCTGACGCAGGTCATCTCCCTCATAAGGCAGCGCCTCGGGCGGAGGAACCGCCCCGGAGCCCTCCGGCCCGATCACGATGACGCGCCCCTGCGCGCGCTCACCTCGACGGTTCACCCGGCCCGCACGCTGGATGAGCGCGGAGGCGGGAGCCAGATCCGTGACCATCCCCGCGAAGTCCACGTCCACGCCGACCTCGATGGTCTGCGTGGCGACCACCAGATCCGCCTCCTCCAAGCGCAGGTCACGGGGTTCGCCGACGCGCTGGGGGCCGACGAGCAGCCTGGTGCGCAGCCCGCTGCGGTGGGCCAGCTCCTGGATCTCCACCGCCGTCTTGACCCGGTTGACCACGACGCCGATGGTCCCGGAGGATTCTGCGCGCAGCGCTTCCACCTGCTCCAGGACAAGGGAGGCGTGGTCAGCCAGCGCCTTCTTCGTTCCGCTGTTCCAGCCCTCCAGCCCCAGGTACTCCACGGGTTTGGGCTGAGTGAGGATCCTGGCCAGGGGCTCCTCCAGCTGGTCCCAGTCCAGACTGATGCGCTCCTGTACCGCGTCCTCCCGCCCGCCCGGGCCCTGGTCAGCTGGAACGTGGGTGGCGGTCGCGGCGCAGACCTGCAGAGCGGGAACCTCGGCGGTGGCCGGATTCCAGCGCCCGCACATGCGGCTGACCCTCCGGAACGTGTCCAGCAGCTGCCGGCTCAGATGCGCCTCGTCCAGCACGGCCACGTGGTCGTACCCGAGCAGGCCGGCGGACCTCGGTTGGGCCCGGGAGGTGACGCCGTAGCCGCGGTGGAGCAGACGCGATCCGATCATGTCCGGGGTGCCGCACAGGATCTGCACGGCCGCCGGATGGTGGATCCACTCGTCGCGGCGCCTGCCCAGGGAGCCGTCACCGGTGACGGCGGCTGACCCGCCGCGCAGCAGGTGGACCCGCAGCGCCCTCTTCTCCTCGTTGCGGATGTCGGTGGGGTACCCGCGGCGCACCAGGAGGTCGCGGACCTCGGCGAGGATGCCGCCCTGAGCGCGATCGAGCGCCTCCATGAGGGTGGAGGCTCTGGTCAGGTGGTCATCCACGACGGCCCGCCGGGCCACGATCATGCTCAGCCGCCGCGGAACACGAGGGGCATCTTCCCGACCCTCCTCCGTACGCTGCTGGGCGACGGCGTTGGCGAAGACGTGGATCTCGATGGCGGTGCTCTTGCCGCCGCCGGTCGGGATGTCCAGCTGCTGGGGCCAGCGCCCGGTGGACAGCAGCCGCTCCAGGAGCTCGCGCTGCCAGCGGTAAGGTACGCGGTCCTGCCCGTGCAGGGCCGCGAAGAACTCGTCGAAGCGCTCGATGGTGAGGCTCATCGTCCTCCTCCTTCAGTGGATGGAATATCCTCCGGCAGGAGCAGGCCTCCGCCGAGGTGTCTGCTCTGCCCGAGGGCGACGACGCCGCTCTGCGAGAGCAAGCCGGGAGCGTGCAGCTCGGCGTCATAGGGGCGGATGGGCATCCGACCGTTGGTGCGGTGCACCAGGCGATACGGGGTGGTGGTGATGTGATGCCGGGTGCTCAGGAAGGCGGTGTCCTCGCCGTCGCTCATCACAGCCGCCGTGGCGAGGAGCCGCTCCGCCGGGGTCCGGTCCTCGATCAGGTCCTCGCGGCGCAGATCCCGGAAGACGTTGCCCAGGCTCCACAGCACCGTGACGTCCAGGTCGGACAGCGACCCCAGGCGCTTGGTCCGCCGCTCTGCGACGGCCGGGCTCTGGGTCCTCCACCGTCGGACGGCTCCGTCCGCCGGCTCGGCCCAGAAGGAGGCGCCGTCCAGGATCCGTTCGGACCCTTCCACGATGCTCAGCGCTCCGGCGTCCCGGTCGTAGATCCTGCGCAGCCTGCCCGCGGCGGAGAGCACCTGGTCGATGTCCCCGCCCGCAGCGCCGTGCGGCACCATGATCGCCAAATGGCTGGCACGGACACCGGCCGCGGTGCGGCGGCTCTGCTCCTCGTCGAGCAGATGGATCGCCAGACCGTTCGCCAGCGCCCGCCCGGCCCCGCCCACTCCGGTGAGCAGCGGGCTGATCTCCTCCTGTCCGGCCAGGCGGACGAGGGCGCGGTGAGCCGCCGTCGCCAGTCGGACCCGGTGCGCGGGGGAGAGATCCGGATTCAGCCCCGTCACCTGGAGGAGCAGCACGATCTCCCACGGGGCATCCACGACCTCCCGGTCCACCGGCGAGTACAGCGCTCGGCGGACCCCGTCCCTCGGTGCGGATGGCGGCGGGGGCGGAGCGGTCCAGGCGGACTTCTCCGGTTTGAGGGCCTTCTTTCCCGTGGGATTCAGGGAGTCATGCCAGGCGTCCAGGATGTGCCGCCGCCCCTCGGCAGCCACCGGAAGGACCGTCCCCAGGCGGAGGTCCTGCGGGGTGGGAGCGGGGGTGAGCAGGTGCGTCGGCTCCAGATCGCCCACCACCCCGAGGAAGGCCGGGCTGTCCGTCTCCCCGAGGTGGCCGATATCGGCGCACAGCGCATCCAGGGCCAGGGCCACATCCTCGGGGATGTCCGTGCTCTGCCACCCCCAGGCGATGCGGTCCCCGAGGGTGAAGCCGTCGGAGAGAGGCTTCTTCGACTTCTTGTTGCGGATGCTCTTGGAGGCCGCCTCCTTCTCCAGCCACCCCTCGTCCCGGTAGGCCGCGCGATCCGCCGTGGAGACCGGCAGGACCTCGGGGACCTCCAGACAGTCCGGAGGGTTGGCTTCCACCCAGGCCAGGGCGCGCAGGGCGTCCTCGGACGGGCGCAGCCGGCGGGGGTCCTTCGGATCCGGCACGGCGGTGGCGCCGGTGTAGGCGGCATGGACCAGAGCGGAGTACAGGCGGACCGGGGTGGGCAGGGGCTCGGCGGACCCGCTGGGCCCGTGGCCCCGATAGACCGTATGCGGGAATTCGGCGGCGATGGCGGAGGTCATCGGCTCACGCCTCCGGCTCATCCGTGGATGCCGAAGCGGTGATCGCCGAGTTCCCGGTGATCTCCAGGACCTCCCCGTTCCACTCGACGCCGGCCACCTCCTTCAGGTGAGCCAGGGCCTGCTCCAGCAGGGCGACGCCGTCCTCCACCTCGATGGGCGCCAGCTCGAGCTTCTTCCCCCGACGCTGGTCCAGCACCACGTTCGGCGCGTCGTCCTCCACCAGGTCGCAGTTGGCCCGCAGCACCAGCTCACTCTCGGAGAGCGCGGAGGCGAGCAGACCGTAGGCCGCCAGCACCGCCCGGTGGGCGGCATCAGCCGCCGCGGTGCCGCCGAAACGCAGCTGCCGCAGCGCGGCGAAGGAGAGCACGCGGGTGCGGATGATGCGGGAGCACGCCACACCGCCGAGGTTCTGATCCACGCTCGGCGGAATGCTGCCCAGGCCCAGTGCGGCCAGGGAGATCGGCTTGTCCTTGGCCTTCTTGACCTGGGCCTCGATCTTCCCGAGGTTGGTCGCGGAGAGCTCGTCCTTCTGACCGGCGACGATGCTCTCGAGGGTCTTGGCATCCAGCTTCACGCTGGGGGAGATGACGTCCGTGCGCCCTGCGCCGCGAGTGGGGGAGGCGGTGGCATAGCCCTCTCGCTGCTCAGCGGTGACGCCGATGACCTCACCGGTCAGAGCGGTGCGGAAGCGAGCCTGGTTCGACTTCCGGGTGGCGTCCCAGCCCCCGTAGAGAGCGGTGGTGGGGGAGGTGGTGAACACGGCCGCGGCATTGCTGGGGGAGGCGTTGCGCACCGCCAGGTACTTCTCGTGGTGGGTGGCCGGGGTTCCGTCGATGGTCCCGGCGCGGAAGTGGCCCTCGTAGGCGCGGGCCGGGACCTCGAGGTCCGTGTAGGTCCCCCCTTCGTAGGACACCTGGATGGTCGGCACACGGGAGAGCACCTCGTGGGCGGGGGAGTCCTCATCCTGCCGAGCCTGGAGGACCGCCATCTCGTCTCGGTTGCTGACGGACTGCTTGGCATCCAGGATCACCGTATTCACCGGTGCTCCGTCGATGAAGCGGGTCTCGAAGGCGAAGGTCGGGGTGTTTCCGCCGGAGACGTACCGCGGCGGAGCCACAGTGGCGTGCTCACCGCCGGCGGGGGCCAGGTCCGTCCGGATGGTCAGGGCGGTGGCTCCTCCGGCGGAGCAGGCTGTCAGAAGGTGGTCGAAGGTCAGCTTCTCGGTCATGGGATCTCCTCGGAGTCTCAGCGTGGGTGGTGAGGGCGTCGGGTCGCTGGCCTCGGCGCCTGGTGTGAACGGTAACACCCTTTCCGACTGTGTGCAATAGAATTAGTCCCTAGGAACCAGCAAAACGATACAGTAGATGAAATTAACGGTGGAAGGGTGTGGGAGGCGGGGTCGCCTCCCCCGCGTAGAGTGCCAACCAGGTGGGGCGGCCTTCGTTGGGGGTGGATTGCTTTCCGGGTGCCGATCGGCCCCGCTTCATCGCCGTCCCGCCTCTTTGCTTCCCGCCCACCGTGAGGAGCCTCCGATGCCCTGGTCTCCCGAGCATCCCCACAACGATCTCCCCGGACTGCCGCCCGACGTCGAGCTGGAGACGGCACCGGTGCTGCGCGCCCTCATCGCTGCGCGCGCGGAGCTGGCCGGATTGGAGGAGAGCCTCTCCGCGCTGCCCAACCCCCAGGTCTTCATCCACTCCCTGGCGCTGCTGGAGGCCCAGGCGAGCTCGGAGATCGAAAACATCGTGACCACCACGGACGAGCTCTTCCGGGCCGAGACCCTGGCGGCCGAGGCCAGCCCCGCCACCTGCGAGGCCATGCGCTACCGCCAGGCGCTGTTCGCCGGGTTGGAGCTGATGCGGCGTCGGGAAGGGCTCATCACGGCCTCCACCGCCGCCGCCATCTGCACCCAGATCCGCGGCGTCAGCACCGAGGTGCGCGCGGACCAGGGCACCTTCATCGGCAACCCGAGCACCCAGAAGCGCATCTACACGCCTCCGGAAGGCGAGTCCGTGATCCGGGAGAAGCTCGACGACTGGACGGCCTTCGTCAACGGGGCGGACGGGGTGGACCTCGATCCCCTGGTGCGCATCGCCGTCGCCCACTACCAGTTCGAGGCCATCCATCCGTACCCGGACGGAAACGGTCGCACCGGGCGCATCCTCAACGTCCTCCAGCTGGTGGCCTCCGGGCTGCTGAGCCGGCCGGTCCTGTACGTCTCCCGGGCGATCATCGAACGCAAGGGCAGCTACTACCGGCTGCTCAACCAGGTCACCGAGCAGGGTGCGTGGGAGGAGTGGATCCTGTTCATGATCGAAGCCTTCCGGAGCACGGCGAGCTCCACGCGCGGGAAGATCAAGCGCATCCAGGAGCACCAGCTGCACCTCTCGGACAGCATCCGCGCCCTGTTGGGCGTGCACGTGCCGGCGACCTTCGCGGAGGTGCTCTTCGAGCAGCCCTACTGCCGGATCGCCGATGTCATGACCCGGTGCGAGGTCTCCCGGCCCACAGCCACCAAGTACCTCGCGATACTGCAGGGGGCCGGGCAGCTCGCCGTCGAGCAGGCAGGGCGGGAGAAGCTCTACGTCAACACCGGCTTCCTGGAGATCCTGCGCGGAGTCTGAGGCGGCTCGCACCCGGGGCATATGACAAGCGAGTTGGCACGTTCCCGGGACGTGTAAAAAATCCCCGGAGATCTTTACACGTCCTCGGGTGCCGGGCCGCCCCTGCCCCCTACACCAGCACCCCGTCGAAGTACCGCGCGATCCCGGCGACGTCGTCCAGGGCGAACACCCCGGCCACGTACTGGTCCGGGCGCACCACCACCACGGCACCCTCGCGGGAGATGCCCCGCTCCGAGAACGCATCCTCGCCCGGCAGGCTCGCGTGGACCCGGTCCCAGTACTCCAGGCCCAGCTCACCCACCCGCGGGCGGAAGGCCTCCGGGACGTCGGTGATCTCGAACTCCGTGTGCTCCTGTTGGTACACCACCACCGGCTCGATCTGCGCGGAGAAGTCCTCGCCCTCCCGCCGATGCCGCACGAACGGAGAATCAGGGGACCCCACCAGCCAGTCGGACAGCGCCCGGGCCCCGGAGTCCTCGGCCTCCGGGTGGGCGGCGTCGGCGAACACGTACAGCCGCCAGCGACCGTCGGCCACGGTCTCGTGCCCGATGTGCACAGGGAAGGCATCGCACCGCCGGTTGGCCCGCACGGACTTGAACCGCTTCCCCACGGGGAACCCCTCCGCCAGCTCCTGCCGGGAGCCCGACGCGACCGACGCCGTGACCAGCGAGGGCCGGTACTGGGTCATGAACCCGGCGGGGAACTCGGCGGTCTTCACGTAGAAGTCCTCTAGGTAGGAGGCATCCGGCAGCTGATCCGCCGGGGTGGCCATCAGGGTGGACCACTCGCGGTCGAAGTCGATGAGGTTCTTCGCGATCTCCTGCCGCTCCCCGGAGTAGGTGTCCAGCAGCGCCGCCGGAGACCTCCCGGAGACCACCTGCCCCAGCTTCCAGGCGATGTTGAACCCGTCCTGCATGGACACGTTCATCCCCTGCCCGGCCTTGGCGGAGTGGGTGTGGCAGGCGTCCCCCGTGATGAACACCCGGGGGCAGCGGGTGCCGCGCTCGGCGTCGTCGACGTCGTCGAAGTGGTCCGTGAGCCGGTGGCCCACCTCGTACACCGAATGCCAGGCCACCGAGCGCACGTCCAGGGTGTACGGGGTGAGGATGCGGTTGGCGCGGTCGATGATCTCCTCGATGCTCGTCTGGCGCACCCGGTGCTCGTCATCGGCCGGCACCTCCCCGAGGTCCACGTACATGCGCACCAGGTGCCCGCCCTCCCGCGGGATGTGCAGGATCGAGCCGTGCCGGGAGGAGATCGCGCACTTGGTGCGCAGATCCGGGAAGTCGGTGTTGGCCAGCACGTCTATCACGCCCCACGCGTGGTTGGCCACGTCCCCCTCGAGCTTCCGGCCGATCGCCCGGCGCACCCCGGAGCGGGCGCCGTCGCAGCCGATGACGTACTTCGCACGCACCGTGCGCTCCTCGCCCGCCCGCGGGCCGGCGGTGTGCTTCACCCGCACGACGACGGGCCGCTCGCCCTCCTCCTGCACCTCCAGGCCGAGGAACTGGACCCCGTAGTCCGGGGTGATCCGCCCGGGGGAGCGGCGGGCGAACTCGGCGAAGTAGTCCAGCACCCGCGCCTGGTTGACGATCAGGTGCGGGAACTCGGAGACGCCCGTCGGATCATCCGGGGTGCGGGAGGTGCGGATGATGTGCTCCGGGTTGTCCGGATCCGGCTTCCAGAAGCACATCTCGGTGATGTGGTAGGCCTCGGCGATCACCTCGTCGGCGAAGCCGAAAGCCTGGAAGGTCTCCACGGAGCGGGCCTGGATGCCGTCGGCCTGCCCGATCTCCAGGCGCCCCTCCCGCTGCTCGATGATCCGCACGTCCACCTCCGGGTACTGTGCCAGCTGCGCCGCGGCGATCATCCCGGCCGGCCCGGAGCCGACGATCAGCACGTCCGTCTCCTCCGGCAGCTCGGTCGGGCGGTCCAGCCCGTGCCCGCGCGCCCGCTGGGTGCGGGGGTCCTCGGAGACGTATCCGTGCTGGTGGAAGTGCATGGTGGACCTCTTTCCCTGGACCGACATCATCGTCGCCACGGCGCGCCGACAGTGGCGTGCGTCATAGATGACTCGGATCATATACAATCCACCGGGGAGGGGCAAGGACCCGCCCGCCGGGTCCGTAAGGACCCGCTCGAGGATGAGAACCGAGGAGACCCCGTGCCAGCTTCCGCCGCCCTGCGCCCTTCCGCTCCGGAGGAGCGGCCGGACCAGACCGTCTCCGAGGTCATCGCCCGCGCCCTGATCCCCCACGCGGGGGCCTTCTTCGGGCTGATGGGCAACGGCAACTCCTTCTTCGTCGACGCTCTCGAGCGGCTCGGCCCCGGCGTCATCCCCGTGCGCCACGAGGTCGCGACCGTCGCCTCGGCGGACGCCTACCACCGGGTCACCCGCCGCCTGGCGGTGGCCACCGCGACCTACGGCGCCGGATTCACCAACACCCTCACCGCCCTGGCCGAGGCCGCGCAGTCGCGCACCCCGCTGGTCCTGGTGGCCGGGGACGCCCCCACCTCGGGTCCGCGCCCCTGGGACGTGGACCAGGTGGGAGCGGCCGCCGCCCTCGGCGCCCCCACCCTCATGGTCTCCGCCGACGACGCCGGGGCCACGGCCGTGCGGGCCGTGCACCGGGCGCTGACCGAGCGGACCCCCGTGGTCCTGGCGATCCCCTACGACCTCGTCGCCGCCCCCGTCCAGGGCGACGGCGCCCGGATCCCCGAGCTCGGCCTCCCCGCGCACGCGCTGCCCGCCCCGGAGGAGGCGGCCGTGGAGCGCTTCGCCGACGCTCTGCGCGGGGCCGAGCGACCCCTGATCCTCGCCGGGCGGGGAGCCCGCGGCGCCGAAGCCGACCTGCGGGTCGTGGCCGGCCTCCTGGGCGCCGACGTCGCGACCACCGCCCCCGCCCAGGGCACCTTCACCCCCGCGGCGGGGGAGACCACCGGGTACCGGGACCTGGGGATCTGCGGCGGGTTCGCGGCGGCCGGCTCGGCCGAGCGGATCCGGGCGGCCGACGTCGTGCTGGTGGTGGGCGCGGGGCTGAACCAGTTCACGATGTCCTTCGGCCGCTCCTTCGGCGCCGAGGCGCAGGTGCTGCAGATCGACCTCGCCTCCGCCGCGACCCACCCCCGGGTGGGCGAGCACCTGCGGGCCGAGACCGTCCCGGCCCTGGCCGCCCTGCGCAGCCTGCTGGAGGACGACGACGCCGCCCGCGGTCTGGTCGACTCCAGGTCCGCGCCCGACGCCGATCCCGCCGACCGCGGTGAGGCCGGGCCCGCCGAGGTCGATCAGGCCGTCCGGACCGCGATCGCGGCCGCATCTCCTGCCGATCCCGCCGAATCCGCGGGCCGCCCCGTCGTCGCCGATGCCGACCCGGCCGCCCGCCCGGACGGCGACCCGCTGGCCCCGGACGGCCGCCTGGACCCGCGCAGCCTGATGCGCCGCATCGACGCGGCCCTGCCCGCCGAGCGGATCGTGAGCATCGACGGCGGGCACTTCATCGAATGGGCCGTGACCTACCTGCCGGTCACGGCCCCGGACCGGATGATCATGCTCGGCACCCAGTTCCAGTCCATCGGCCTGGGCTTCCCGGCCGCGGCCGGGGTCAACGCGGGCGCGGGGGAGGCGGTCTCGGTGCTGGTCACCGGCGACGGCGGCGGCCTGATGGGCATCGCGGACGCGGAGACCTTCATCCGCACGGCCCGGCGCGGCGTCATCGTGGTGATGAACGACGGCGCCTACGGGGCCGAGATTCACCAGTACGGCTCCCGGGGCCTGGCGGAGGCGCCGATGCGCATCCCGGAGATCGACTTCGCCGGGATCCTCGGGGCCCTGGGCGCCCGCTCCCGGGTGGTGCGCACCCTCGAGGACCTCGCGGACTTCCAGCGCTGGGCCGAGGCTGGGTGCGACGGCGTCTACGCCCTGGACTGCCGCATCTCCGGGGCGGTCATGGCCCCGCACATGCGGGAGCTCCTGGCCCAGGCGAAGGGCGCCCGCACCCGCCGCCCCTGATCCCGGCCAGGCCAGCGGTAACGGTTTCGGGACGGGTTCGTCGCTTCGGGCCGGGTTATTCCGGTCCCGAAGCGACGAACCCGTCCCGAATCGCTGATGCGGATGGGCGCTGATGCAGTGGGCCTGGGCCGCTAGGAGGCGCGGGTCCGGCGACGCCGCACCAGCGCGGTCAGCAGCGCCCCGGCGAGGATCGTCCCGCCGGCGATCCCGAGGGTCCCGGCCGCATCGACGCCGGTGGAGGCCAGCCCGGTATTACTCGAGCCGTAGGTGCCGGAACCGTAACTCTCAGAGCCGTAGCTCCCGACGCCGCCCGCCGCGGAGCCGCCGGTGCCGCCGCCGTTGCCGGAGGCGCCGGTGAGGGTGAAGCCGGATCCGCTGCCGGTCCCGCCGTCACCGCCGCCCGGCACGGGGGCCGCTGCGGTGCTCGCCGAGGGCTCCGGGCTCGCGGAGGGAGAGGTACTGGGCTCGGTGCTCGGCGAGGCGGTGGGCTCAGCGGTGGGAGCGGCCGTCGGGGTCGCGGTCGGTCCCGCCGTCGGCTGCTGGGTGGGCTCGGCGGTGGGGGAGCCAGTCGGCTCGCTCGTCGGCGTCGCGGTGGGCTCCGCCGTCGGGGACGCGGTGGGCCCGGCGGTGGGTGTGGCCGTCGGCTCGGCGGTCGGCGTCGGGCTCGGGGCGGGGTCGCTGCGGACCACGCTGGCGCGGGCCTGGCCCGGGACCACCGAGGTCACGGTCCCGGCGGCATCGACGGTCACCTCGGAGCTCATCGCGGCGGGCAGGTCGATGCGCTGCCACCCGTCGGAGGAGGAGTCCAGGGCGTAGCCGGAGGGGATCTCCGTGGCGGCCAGGACCTGACGGCGCTGCTCTGCGGTCAGGGTCGGGAAGGCCGTGGCCAGCAGGGACTCCGCGCCGGCGGGCACCCGCGGGGCCTGGCCGGTGGTGCCGACGGCCGGGAAGCCGTAGGTCATCCGGGCCCGGTAGGAGGCGCGATCGGTGACGGGTGCCGTGGAGACGGCGTCGGTGAACACGTTGCGGTACCCGCCGGAGTCGTTCGCGCGGGTCGCGTCGATGCACGCGGTGAGGGTCTGACCCAGTCCGGCCTCCTGGCACCGCTGGGTGAGGTAGTCGGTCAGCTCGGCGCGGGCCGGGGCCAGGGTGGTCTGGGCGTAGTCACCGGAGTACAGGGCCGTGGTGCCCAGGTGGCCCTCGATGCGCCCGCCCATCACATCCAGCGGGTAGTGCACGCCCAGCACGATCCGGTTGTTGCCGGCCTCGGAGGAGCGGGTCAGGATCTCCGGGCCGAGCTCCGGCAGGACCATCGCCAGGCCGATCCCGATGCCGTAGGCGTAGGTGGTGTGCCCGGAGGGGAAGGCCTGGGAGTGCCCGGCGAGCATCGCGTCGTAGCTGGCGGTGTGCAGCTTCCCGGTGGCGGGGTCCAGCCAGTCCGGCACCCGGGTGGTGTGCAGGTCCGGGGCCAGCCCGCGCAGGTCGTTCTTCCCGCCGAGGCTGCGATCGCTCATGTAGGGGCGGGGGTAGTTGTAGTGCTTCTTCGCCGTCCCGGTGCTGATCGCGGAGCCGGAGTCCTTCACGACGGCGGTGGTCAGGGGCAGCTTCCCCTGGGCGACGCCGTCCTCCAGGTACCCGCCGAGCACCGGGCCCAGCGCGTCGGGCAGGGTCTCGGTCCAGTCCATGTCCGCGTCGATCAGCGCCCGGTGGGCCTGGGTGGTGTCGGCCGCGCCGCGGTGGTTGATGGCCGCGTACTGCTCGTCGTTGGTCTTCAGCACGGAGGCCCCGGCCTCGGTGACGCTGCCGCGGAAGGCGGTCCCGGCCGGGTCCGCGGCGTCGTAGGCCACCGGGGTCCACCACTGCTCGAACTCCGCCATGGGGGCGACGCCGTCCGGTCTGGTGGTCGCGGCGGCCGCGAGGGTGGGCGCGGAGGTCGCGGTGACGGCGGTCGGGGTCGCGGTGGTCTGGGTCGTGTCGTCGGCGGGTGCGGCCAGTGCTGGGCCGATCGCGGTGCTCAGGGCGAGGACGGCCAGCGCCCCGGCGGCGCCGAAGCGGCGACCGCGCGGGCAGGAGGCGGCGGTGCGGATGCTGATGGGTTGCATAGCGATGAGATTAAGCGCGGTCGGTGAACCGCATCACCAGCCTCGGTGAAGCCCGGGTGAACACCCCCGCCCGGCGGCCCCCGCCCACCCCCGGGAAGCGTATTCGGGACGGGTTCGTCGCTTCGGGACCGGAATATCCCGTCCCGAAGCGACGAACCCGTCCCGAACCGACGGTGCGAGGAGGAGAGGGTGGGCGCCGGTCAGCGGCCGATCATCAGCGGGCGGGTGGCCTGCTCCTCCTCGTGTCCGGGGCCCAGGGGGATGCCCTGCCGGTCCCGCATCATCAGGGTGGCCAGCGCCCCGGTCGCCGTCATCGCCCCGAGGTAGATCACGATCGCCGTCGTCGTGCCGGTGGCCTGCAGGAGGTACTTGGCGATGGTGGGGGCGAAGGCTCCGCCGAGGATCGCGCCGATCGCGTAGGAGATGGACACCCCGGAGAAGCGCACCGAGGCCGGGAACATCTCTGTGTACGCGGCCGGCTGCTGACCGTAGGTGAACCCCAGGCCCACCGTGAGGATCGCCAGGCCGAGGAACAGCTTCACGGGGTCCCCGGTGTTGACCAGGGGGAACAGCGTGAGCACGCCGATCAGCTGCAGCGCCCACCCCAGCAGGTAGGAGCTGCGCCGCCCCATCCGGTCCGCTGCCCATCCGGCCATCAGGGTGAACGTCAGCCACGTCACGGCCGAGCCGGTCACGGCCAGCAGCACGGGTCCGCGGGCCATCCCCAGCGGGCCGTCGGGGTCCGTGGTGTAGTTCTGGATGAAGCCGCCGGTGGTCATGTAGCCGACGGCGTTGTTGCCGGCGAACATGAGTGCTGCGACCACCACCAGCGCCCCGTGGCGGCGGAACAGCACGCCGATCGGCGCGGAGCGCTTCTGGCGGCGGTCCGCGATCTGCTGGAACACCGGGGATTCGGCGACGCCGTGGCGGATCCAGTATCCGACGCCGATCAGCACCACGGACAGCAGGAACGGCACCCGCCAGCCCCACTGCAGGAAGGCCTCGCCCGGGGCGATCGCGCTCATCAGCGCGAGCATCCCGGAGGCCATGAGCAGACCCAGCGGCACCCCGACCTGGGGGCTGGCGCCGTAGAGCCCGCGCCGGTCCACGGGGGCGTGCTCCACGGACATCAGGGCGGCCCCGCCCCACTCGCCGCCCGCGGAGATGCCCTGCAGGATGCGCAGCGCGAACAGCAGGATCGGAGCGATCACCCCGGCGGTGTGGTAGCTGGGCAGGACGCCGATCAGCGTGGTCGCGGCTCCCATGCCGATCAGGGTGATCATCAGGACCCGCTTGCGCCCGATCCGGTCCCCGAAGTGCCCGGCGAGGAAGGCGCCCAGCGGGCGGAACAGGAAGCTCAGCCCCACGGTGAGGAAAGAGACGAGCACCGCCGCCTGGGGGCCCAGCGGCTGGAAGAACAGCTGCCCGAAGACGAGGCCGGCGGCGGAGGCGTAGAGGAAGAAGTCGTACCACTCGATGCTGGTGCCGATGATGGTCCCGGCGATGACGCGGCGCTGCTCCCGGCGCTGGTCGATGGTGCGCAGGGCGGCGGTCGTGGTGGTGGGGTCGTGGTGGGCGGCCTCGGATGAGACGTCCTCGGGCACGGGTGGGGTGTCGGGGGGTGTGGCGACCATGTCGGTGACTCCTTTGTCAGACGAGCGGCGGAAGCTGCGGATGAGCTGCATCACAGATCGGCAGCTTGCGCCAGATCATATACGGTGTGCGGTTCAAAGGGGACCCTTGTCACACTCCGGCAGGATGATATACGATCCTGACAGATCCATCGGAGCATCCACAGGCAGGACCGCGCATGAGCATCGACCCCCGCAGCGACCGCGACGACGGCGCCCGCGATTCCGCCTCGACCGCCGTCCCCGTCCCCGAAGGCGCCCAGATCATCGCGGTGCACGTGGCCTACGAGTCCCGGGCCGCCCAGCGCGGACGGCGCCCCGAGCAGCCCTCCTACTTCCTCAAGCCCGCCGGCTCCCTGGCCGGTTCCGGCGGCGTCGTCGAGCGGCCCGAGGGCACCGAGCTGCTGGCCTTCGAGGGCGAGATCGCCCTGATCATCGGCGCCACCGCGCACCGCGTCGGCCTTGCGGAGGCCTGGGCGCACGTGGGGGCGGTGACCGCCGCGAACGACCTCGGCCTGTACGACTACCGCGCCGCGGACAAGGGCTCCAACCTGCGCTCCAAGGGCCGAGCCGGGTACACCCCGCTGGGCCCGGAGCTGATCGACGCCCGCGCCGTGGACCCCGCCGCGCTGCGCGTGCGCACCTGGGTCAACGGCGAGCTGCGCCAGGAGGACACCACCGCCGACGAGCACATGATCTTCCCCCTGGCCCGCTTCGTCGCGGACCTCTCCCAGCACCTCGTCCTGCGCCCCGGGGACGTGATCCTCACCGGCACCCCGGCCGGGTCCTCCGTGATCGCCCCGGGCGACGTCGTGGAGGTGGAGGTGGACGCCCCCGACGCCGCGGGGCACCCCACCAGCGGCCGGCTGAGCACCCGCGTGGTCGCCGGGCCCGGCGGCTTCGACGCCGCCCTCGGCTCCCTGCCGACGACGGATGAGAAGCAGCGCGAGGAAGCCTGGGGCTCCCGGGAAGCCGCGGGGCTGGTCCCCGACGACGCCGTCCCCGCCGAGTCCGCGACAGCCGAGTCAGCTCCGGCCGCGACCGCCCCCGCCGCCCCGGCTTCGGCCCGGCACCCCACCACCCCCGCCCCCCTGGACCCCGAGCTGCGCGCCCTGCTGGAGTCCACCCCCACCGCGGGACTCTCCGCCCAGCTGCGCGCCCGCGGCATCCACGGCATCGTCATCGAGGGGGTGCACCCGCTGACCCCGGGCACCCGGATGGTCGGGGTGGCCCGCACCCTGCGCTTCCTGCCCCTGCGGGAGGACCTGTTCGCCGAGCACGGCGGCGGGTACAACGCCCAGAAGCGGGCCTTCGACGCCGTGGGCGAGGGCGAGGTGCTGGTGATCGAGGCCCGCGGGGAGACCGGCTCCGGGACCCTCGGGGACGTGCTGGCCCTGCGCGCCCGCCACCTTGGGGCCGCAGGGGTGGTCACCGACGGCGGCGTCCGGGACTCCGCGGCCGTGGCCGGGATCGGCCTGCCCGTCTTCGCCGGCACCCGCCACCCGGCCGTGCTGGGGGAGCGGCACGTTCCGTGGGAGGCGGACACCGCCGTGGCCTGCGGGAACGCCGCCGTGCTCCCGGGGGACGTGCTCGTGGGTGACGACGACGGCGTCATCGTGATCCCGCGGGCCCTGGCCCGCGAGGTGGCCGAGGCCGCCCGCGAGAAGGAGATCCAGGACGAGTGGGTGGCCGAGCGGGTGGCCCAGGGGCATCCCGTGGACGGGCTGTTCCCGCCCGTCGGGACGTGGAAGGAGGCGTACCGGACATGGCGCAGCGAGCAGGGGTGACCGCCGTCGAGACCCCCGCCCCCACCGAGGCGGAGGCCGGGTTGAGCAAGGCCGAACGGGCCTACCGGTGGATCAAGGACCGCATCCACGGCACCTGCACCGAGCAGGTCTTCCCGCCGGGCCAGCGCCTGGTGCTGAGCACCCTGGCGGATCGGCTGGGCATGTCCGTGGTCCCGGTGCGCGAGGCCATCCGCCAGCTGGAGGCCGAGGGGCTGGTGACCTTCGAGCGCAACGTCGGGGCGCGGGTGGCCATGCGCGACGCCGCCGCGTACAGCGCCTCGATGCAGACCCTGGGCCTGCTGGAGGGCGCGGCCACCGCCGTCGCCGCCGAGCACCTCGCGGCCGAGGACCTGGACCGGGCCCGCGGCATCAACGACCGGATGGCCCGGCTGCTGGAGGACTTCGAGCCCGCCGAGTTCACCCGGCTGAACCACGAGTTCCACCGGGTGCTGTTCGACCGCTGTCCCAATCCGCGGCTGATCGAGCTGGTGGAGGCCGAGTGGGAGCGGCTGGGGCACCTGCGCGAATCCACCTTCTCCTTCGTCCCGGAGCGGGCCCGGGACTCCGTGGCCGAGCACGAGCAGCTGCTGGGCCTGCTGGAGTCCGATGCCGCTCCCGAGCGGATCGAGGCCGCGGCCCGGGCCCACCGAGCCGCGACCCTGGGCAGCTACCTGGCCCGCCAGCACCAACCGTCCAGCACCACCACCTGAGAGCAGGAGCCATGACCGAGAGCATCGAGCAGATCCAGCAGCAGGCCCGACCGGCGGACCTGCCGGAGGTCCTGCGCCACTACATCGGCGGGGAGTTCGTCGACTCCCTCGACGGGGAGACCTTCGACGTCCTCGACCCCGTGACCAACCGGCCCTACATCCGCGCGGCTTCCGGGAAGAAGGCCGACGTCGACGCCGCCGTCGCCGCCGCGAAGGAGGCCTTCGAGCACGGCCCCTGGCCCGGGATGCTGCCGCGGGAGCGCTCCCGGGTGCTGCACCGGATCGCGGACATCGTGGAGTCCCGCGGGGAGGCGCTGGCCGCGATGGAGTCCTACGACTCCGGCCTGCCGATCACCCAGGCCCTGGGCCAGGCGCGCCGGGCCGCGGAGAACTTCCGGTTCTTCGCGGACCTGATCGTCGCCCAGCACGACGACGCCTTCAAGGTCCCCGGCCGCCAGGTCAACTACGTCAACCGCAAGCCCAAGGGCGTGGCCGGGCTGATCACCCCCTGGAACACCCCGTTCATGCTGGAGTCCTGGAAGCTGGCCCCCGCCATCGCCACCGGCAACACCGTGGTGCTCAAGCCCGCCGAGTTCACCCCGCTGTCCGCGTCCCTGTGGCCGGGGATCTTCGAGGAGGCCGGGCTGCCCGTCGGCGTGTTCAACCTGGTCAACGGGTTCGGTGAGGAGGGCTACGCCGGGGACTCGCTCGTGAAGCACCCGGATGTCCCGCTGATCTCCTTCACCGGGGAGTCCCGGACCGGGCAGATCATCTTCGCCAACGCCGCCCCGCATCTGAAGGGCCTGTCCATGGAGCTGGGCGGGAAGTCCCCCGCCGTCGTGTTCGAGGACGCGGACCTGGACACCGCGATCGACGCGACGATCTTCGGGGTGTTCTCCCTCAACGGCGAGCGCTGCACCGCCGGCTCCCGGATCCTCGTGCAGCGCGGGATCTACGACGAGTTCGTCTCCCGCTACGCCGCCCAGGCCGAGCGGGTGAGGGTGGGCCTGCCCTCGGAGAAGACCACCGAGGTCGGGGCGCTGGTGCACCCGGAGCACTTCGAGAAGGTCATGTCCTATGTTCAGATCGGCAGGACCGAGGCCCGGCTGGTGGCCGGCGGCGGACGCCCGGAGCAGTTCCCGGAGGGCAACTTCATCCGGCCCACGGTCTTCGCCGACGTCGCCCCCGAGGCCCGGATCTTCCAGGAGGAGATCTTCGGGCCGGTCGTGGCCATCACCCCCTTCGACACCGAGGAGGAGGCGCTGGCCCTGGCCAATGACACGAAGTACGGGCTGGCCGCCTACATCTGGACCAACGATCTGAAGCGCGCCCACACCTTCGCCCAGGCCACCCAGGCCGGGATGGTGTGGCTGAACTCCAACAACGTCCGGGACCTGCGCACCCCGTTCGGCGGGGTCAAGGCCTCCGGGCTGGGGCACGAGGGCGGCTACCGCTCCATCGACTTCTACACGGACCAGCAGGCCGTGCACATCAACCTGGGCGAGGTGCACAACCCCGTCTTCGGCCGGCAGGCCTGAGCCGCCCGGCATCCCTGCGGTCCGACGCCGCCCCGCCCGGGCGGCGTCGGGCCCGCCATCCTTCCCGACCCACCGACCATCACGAGCAAAGGCGCCGCAGATGAGCACCCAGGACACCGCCCCCATCCCCACTCCCTCCGTGCAGCCGCCGGACATCCTGCGCTGCGCGTACATGGAGCTGATCGTCACCGACCTGGCCAGGTCCCGGGAGTTCTACGTGGACCTGCTCGGCCTGGTGGTCACCGAGGAGGACGACGAGGCGATCTACCTGCGCTCCATGGAGGAGTTCATCCACCACAACCTCGTGCTGCGCCGGGGCCCGGTGGCCGCGGTGCGCGCCTTCTCCTACCGGGTGCGCACCCCGGAGGACGTCGACGCCGCCGAGGCCTACTACCGGGAGCTTGGCTGCCGGGTCGAACGCCGCCGGGAGGGCTTCGTCACGGGCATCGGGGACTCGGTGCGGGTGGAGGACCCGCTGGGCTTCCCCTACGAGTTCTTCCACGAGGTCGCCCACGTGGAGCGCCTGGCCTGGCGCTACGACCTCTACGGCGCGGGCGCGCTGGTGCGCCTGGACCACTTCAACCAGGTGACCCCGGACGTGCCGCGGGCCTGCCGGTACATGGAGGGCCTGGGGTTCCGGATCACCGAGGACATCTCCGATGACCGGGGCACCGAGTACGCCGCGTGGATGCGCCGCAAGCCCACCGTGCACGACACCGCGATGACCGGCGGGAACGGGCCGCGGATGCACCACGTGGCCTTCGCGACCCACGAGAAGCACAACATCCTCTACATCTGCGACAAGATGGGCGCGCTGCGGATCTCGGACCGGATCGAACGCGGCCCGGGCCGCCACGGCGTCTCCAACGCGTTCTACCTGTACATCCTGGATCCGGACGGGCACCGCATCGAGATCTACACCCAGGACTACTACACCGGCGACCCGGACAACCCCGTGGTGCACTGGGATGTGCACGACAACCAGCGGCGGGACTGGTGGGGCAATCCCGTGGTCCCCTCCTGGTACACCGAAGCCTCCCCGGTGCTGGACCTGGACGGGAACCCGCAGCCGGTGGTGGACCGCGAGGCTGCCTCGGAGCTGGAGGTGACCATCGGCGCGGACGGGTTCTCCTACACCCGGGCCGACGACGAGGCCGGCACCTACCGGGGCGAGGCCGCCAAGGGCTTCAAAATCGGGAACCAGCTGTAGGGGGGCGTCATGCTGGATGAGAGGACCCGCGAGCAGATCGCGCAGCAGCTGCACCGGGCCGGCGAGGATCGGCGGCCGGTGCCGCTGCTGACCGCCCGCTACCCGGAGATGACCGTCGAGGACTCCTACGCCGTGCAGCGGATCTGGGCCCGGCGGCAGGAGGAGGCCGGGCGGCGCAGGGCTGGGCACAAGATCGGCCTGACCTCCAAGGCCATGCAGGAGGCCACCGGCATCGACGAACCCGACTACGGGGTGATCTTCGATGACCAGGTCCGCGACTCCGGGCACGTGTTCGCCTGGGAGCGGTACACGCACCCGCGCATCGAGATGGAGCTGGCCTTCGTCCTGAAGGACGACCTCGTCGGTCCCGGGGTGAGCATCTTCGACGTCCTGCGCGCCACCGAGTACGTCGTCCCCGCCCTCGAGGTCTTGGACTCCCGCATCGCGATGGAAGGCCGCACCATCGTGGACACCATCGCGGACAACGCCGCCCTCGGGGCGATGGTCCTCGGCGGGAGCCCCGTCGCCCCCGAAGCCGTCGACCTGCGATGGGTCGCCGGGACCCTCTCCCGCAACCAGGAGATCATCGAGACCGGGGTGGCCGCCGGCGTCCTGAACCACCCCGCCAATGGGGTGCGCTGGCTGGCCGATCGCCTCGCGGGGCACGGGGACCGGCTCGAGGCCGGGCAGATCATCCTCGCCGGCTCCTTCGCCCGACCCCTGTGGGTCCATCAGGGCGACACCGTGTACGCCGACTACCGAGAGCTGGGGACCATCACATGCCGTTTCGAGTAGAGCTCCCGCCGACCCTCGCCGAGCGGCTTGCGGCCCGACCCGGACAGAGTGCGGCGGACGGCGTCGAGCCCGGCCCGGGCGGCGTCGCACCGGAGGCTCCCGCGCCCCTGGCCGGGATGTGGGTGTGCTCCGGGTCCCCGACGGTCGCGGAGATCGCCGGGGCCGCCGGGATGGACTGGGTGCTGATCGACGGCGAGCACTCGCCCATCGGCCTGGAGACCATCACCGGGCTGCTGCGCGCGCTTGCGGCCTATCCCGCGACCCCGGTGGTGCGGGTCCCGGCCCTGGATGCGGTGGTGATCAAGCAGGTGCTGGACGCCGGGGCGCAGAACCTCCTGGTGCCGATGGTGGACACCGCCGAGCAGGCCGCCGACGCCGTGCGGGCGGTGCGCTACCCGCCGGCCGGGGTGCGCGGGGTGGGCTCCGCCCTGGCGCGGGCCTCCCGGTGGAACGCGGTGCCGGAGTACCTGGCCCGCGCCGCGGGGCTGGTGTCCCTGACGGTGCAGATCGAATCCGCCGCGGCGGTGGAGCAGGCGGCGGCGATCGCGGCCGTCGAGGGCGTGGACGCACTGTTCGTGGGTCCGGCGGACCTGGCCGCGTCGATGGGGCTGCTGGGTCAGCAGGGCCACCCGGAGGTGGTGGCCGCGGTGCACCGGGTCTTCGACGCCGCCCATGCCGCGGGCAAGCCCGTGGGGGTGAACTGCTTCGACCCGGAGCGGGCGCGGGAGTACGCGCGGGCCGGAGCGGACTTCCTCTCCGTCACCGCCGACGTCACCCTGATGATGCGCGGCGCCCAGGAGGCCGCGGCCTCGCTGCGCTGACCCGGTGACCCGGCTCTCTCGTTCCCACCCTTCCCGTGGGAGACCCCCGACCCGGCGCTTTCGTTCCCTCTCACCCCCTCCGCCCACGCGATCCGGCGCATCTGTTCCCGAAATCGTCGTTTTCGGGAACGGATGCGCCGTCTCGCGTGGGCGGAGGGGGTGAGAGGGAACGAGAGCGCCGTCTCGCGGGTGCAGCCGGGGCCGGGAGGGCATGAGAGCGCCGGGTCGGTGGGCTCAGGGGAGCGGCTGGGAGCGGGAGCGCCGTCTCGGTCGCGGGGAAGTGGGCTCCGGCAGCTCCCGCGCGTCCACCAGCTCCGCTCCGGCCAGGGCATAGGAGAGGCCCCGGTGGTTCCGGGTGGGGATGACGGCGATCAGGGCGGCCAGGATCCACAGTCCCAGCGCCAGCGTGAGCACCGCGGTGCCGATGCCTTCCGCGGCCGCCGCGGCCTCGGCGCGCACCGCCACGTACACCCCGGCCACGCTCAGCGCCCGCACCAGGGACCGCCACAGCGGCAGTCGGCGCGACCCCGAACCCTCCACCGCCGCGTGCGGGGTCCGGCGCACCGGGGCCAGCCACACGGCCTTCTGCCCCGCCGAGGCTCGCGTGCCGGTCACGGCGGGGACCAGGACCCACAGCAGACCGGGCAGCAGCACCGTCGTCGTCCCCTGGATCCCGGCGGAGGGTCGCTGCCATCCGGTGACGTGGAAGAGCATCGCCGCGGCCGTGGAGGCGGCCAGCGTCACGACGCCGATGCCCAGCCAGTCCAGCAGCATCGCGAACCACCGGCGCCACACGGTCACCGGGCGGGGCACGCGGCGGGTCGCGGCCAGCTCCGCGGAGGACGGCATCCACGCCAGGAACAGCGGGGCCACCACCGCGCCGATGAGGGCGCCGGTGGTATTGGCGATGAGGTCATCGACGTCGGCCAGCCGGTAGGCGCACGGGTAGAGGAACCACAGGCCCGTGTACTGCGAGGACTCGATGAGCAGGGAGCCGAGGAACCCGGTGACGGTGGCGGTGAGCCAGCTGCGCTTGAAGAAGCCGCGCACCAGCATCCCCCACGGCAGGAACAGCACCACGTTGAACACCACCTGCAGGGTCACCCGCGAGGTCAGCATCCCGGTCGTGGACAGCCCCGCCGTCTGGGTGCGGATGTCCTGCAGGAAGTGGAAGGGGACCAACTGGATCGCCGAGCCGCCCTAGCAGTCCAGGCTGCCCGGCTCCGGCAGCGGCAGCATGGTGTACGCGAACAGCCCGGCCGCGTAGAGGCTGACCGCGAGGCTGCCGATGATCCGGCGCAGCGGCGGGTGCCCGTAGCGGCGGTACTGCCACACGAGCAGGGGGATGAGGACCGCGAGGAACAGCAGGGTCCCCGCACCCAGGCCGATCCACAGCGGCCAGATCCATTCCTCCACGCGCGCATCTCCTCGGGGTCTCGACGTCGGCCGGTGCGGACCCCCACGCTACACGCGGGTTCGGCCCCTTCCGACGCCGACCTGCCCCCTTCCCAGCACCTGCCGATGCCGAGACGGCGCTGTCGTCCCCGAATCCCGCCGGAAGGGGAACGGAAGCGCCGGCTCGCGGGGAGGGGCCACGGGTGATCGGGTTCACGGATCGACGCCGCCGGGGGTAGGGTGGCATCCAACAAAACGAAAGGCGTTCGTTATCTGGTGGCCGCTGCCGGATTCCGCACCCTGATCGTCCGCGACCCTGACAAGGAGCGCCCGTGAGTTCACGACCCCGTCGCGAGGTCCCCATCCACACCTCCACCTCCCCGGCGGTCTCCCGGCGCCTCCGCTCGAGGAGGGAGGCCCCCGTCAGCATCCCGGGTGAAGGGACGGGCCGCGCCGGCGATGCCGAATCGCAGGTCTCGGGCAAGGGTCTCAGCGTCGGGAAGGTCGGACTGCTCGGGGCCGCCGTCGTCGGCATCTCCGTGATCGCTCCCGCCTACACCCTGGCCGGGGCGCTGGGGCCCACGGTCTCCGTCGTCGGGGTGCACCTTCCGGCGATCTTCCTGCTCGGCTTCGTGCCCATGCTGCTCGTGGCCGCGGGCTACCGGGAGCTGAACAGCGCGATGCCGGACTCCGGAACCACCTTCACCTGGGTGACCAAGGCCTTCGGGCCCCGGATCGGATGGATCGGCGGGTGGGGGCTGCTGGCCGCGACCGTGCTGGTGCTGTCCAATCTCGCGGGGATCGCCGTGGACTTCTTCTATCTGCTGCTCGGGCAGATCTTCCGCAGCGACGCCATCACCGGCCTCTCCGGCAACGTGGCCGTCAATGTCCTGACCTGCCTGGTGTTCATGGCCGTCACCTGCGCGATCTCCTACCGCGGCGTGGAGGAGACCCAGCGCTTCCAGTACGTGCTGGTCGGCTTCCAGCTGCTGATCCTCGTCGTCTTCGCCACTGCCGCCCTGGTGCACGTGGCCCACGGCACTGCCTTCGACGGGCACACCCCCTCCATCGAATGGTTCAACCCCTTCGGCGTCGGCTCCTTCTCCGCCTTCTCCGCGGGCATCTCCCTGTCGGTGTTCATCTACTGGGGCTGGGACACCGCGCTGACCCTGAACGAGGAGGCCAAGGATCCGCAGAAGACGCCGGGTCGGGCCGCGCTGCTGGGGATCAGCGTCGTCGTCATCCTCTACCTCCTGGTGGCCTGCGCGACCCTGGCCTACTCCGGCACCGGCGACGGCGCCCTCGGCCTGTCCAACCCGGAGATCCAGGAGAACGTGTTCGCGGCGCTGGCGACGCCGGTGCTCGGGCCGCTGGGGGTGCTGATGTCCCTCGGTGTCCTGATGTCCTCGATCGCCTCGCTGCAGTCCACCATGGTCTCCCCGGCACGCACCATGCTCGCGATGGGCTTCTACGGCGCCCTGCCGCGTCGGTTCTCCCGCATCCACCCCCGCTTCCAGACCCCCAGCTACGCGACCGTCACCTCCACGGCCATCGCCGCCGGGTTCTACACCGTGATGCGCGTGGTCTCCGAGAACGTCCTGTGGGACACCATCTCCGCGCTGAGCCTCATGGTCTGCTTCTACTACGGCCTCACCGCTCTGGCCTGCGTCTGGTACTTCCGCCGCCAGGCCTTCCGCTCCGTCGGGGCGTTCCTGCGGATGCTCCTGGGGCCGCTGCTGGGCGGGGTGCTGCTGCTGATCTTCTTCGTGCGCACCACCGCGGACTCCTTCGACCCGGCCAACGGCTCCGGATCCGAGCTGTTCGGGGTGGGCCTGGTGTTCATCCTCGGCGCGGGGATCCTGCTGATCGGGGTGGTGACCATGCTGGTGCTGTCTCGGACGATGCCGGCCTTCTTTCGCGGGGAGATCGAGGTCGCCCCGGGCGCGGTGGACCGCCCCGAGTGACCCGCGCCGCCTCAGCCGAGGATGCGAGTCAGGCGCCGTTCCAGGCCGGTGAGGATGCCGTCCAACCCGATCTCGAAGGCCTCGGTCGCCGCCGCGGGGCCTCCCGTGGTCTCGTACAGGCCGTGCACCCGCGCCATCACGGGAAAGCGAGAGCTCAGGGCGCCGGGGGCGAAGATGTCCTGCGGTGCGGCGGCATCCAGTGCGCTGCCCAGCAGGAACGCCTCCAGGGTCTCCACCACGCGCAGCACCAGCGGCTCCGGCCACCCGGCGGCGAGGAAGCCGCGGATCACGGTCTCGTACATCTGCAGAGTCTGCGGGGCCTGGGCCACGGGGGTCAGGGCCAGGGCCGCCACCATGGAGGGCTGGGCGGAGAACGCCCGGAAGTAGGAGCGGGCCCAGGCTTCCGCGGCATCGCGCCAGGCTGCGGCCCGCGCGGCGGGATCTGCGAGCGGGGAGGCGGCGGTCTCCACCTCCGGTGCCTCGGGGCCCGCCCCCGCGGCCAGGCCCGCCAGGGCGGAGGCGTCGATGCCGCGGGCGACGTCGTCGGAGATGCGCGCGAGCACCTCGTCCTTGGAGCCCACGTGGTTGTACAGGGAGGAGGGGGCCACCCCGAGCCTGCGCGCCAGCATCGTCATGGTGAAGCCCTCGCCCACGGATTCCAACAGGTCCCGGGCGGCGGCGACGATGCGCTGCGGGTCCAGGACGGTGCGGGTGGGGCGGCCACGGCGGCGCGGGGGCTTCTGGGTCACGGCCTCGACCTTACCGCCGTCACTGTGCTGGGCCGGGGTGACGCGGGGCGCGTCCGCAGGTACACTGCAAAACGAACACCATTCGTTTTTCTCTCTCCCGCGAAAGGCCCCCGCCATGACGTCCAGCACCCCCACCGCCCATCCGGACTGGCCCACCCGCGAGGTCGACGTCGTCGTCATCGGCGCCGGTCCCTCCGGCCTGAACGCCGCCCGGGACCTGAAGAGCGCCGGGAAGAGCGTGGCCGTGCTCGAGGCGCGCCAGCGCGTGGGGGGCCGCACCTGGTCCAAGGAGGTGGACGGGCACTTCCTGGAGATCGGCGGCCAGTGGATCTCCCCGGATCAGACCGCCCTCCTGGAGCTCGTGCGGGAGCTGGGCCTGCGGACCTACTCCCGCTACCGCGACGGCGAGTCCGTCTACCGAGCCCCGGACGGCACCGTCACCCGCTACACCGGCGAGATGTTCCCCGCGTCGGAGCAGACCCAGGCGGAGATGGCCCGGCTCATCGGAATCCTGGATGACCTCGCCGCGCAGATCGGGCCGCACGAGCCCTGGGCCCATCCCCTGGCCCGCGAGCTGGACACCATCAGCTTCCACCACTGGCTGCGCGAGCAGTCCGCGGACGAGGAGGCCTGCCAGAACATCGGCCTGTTCATCGCCGGGGGGATGCTCACCAAACCCGCGCATGCCTTCTCCGCGCTGCAGGCCGTGCTCATGGCCGCCTCCGCCGGCTCCTTCTCGAACCTCGTGGATGAGGACTTCATCCTCGATGAGCGCGTGCTGGGCGGCATGCAGTCCGTGTCCACCACCATCGCCGAGCAGCTCGGGGAGGATGTGATCCTGGAGCACCCCGTGCGCGTGCTGCGCTGGCAGGAGGAGGGCACCCACCCCGTCCTGGTGGAGGCGGAGCACTTCACCGAGGACGGCGAGGCCGACGGCGGCGGGGTGCTCGTGCGGGCCCGTCGCGCCGTCGTCGCCGTGCCGCCGAATCTCTACGAGCGCATCTCCTTCGTCCCGGCGCTGCCGCGGCGCCAGCAGCAGATGCACCAGCACCAGTCCCTCGGCCTGGTGATCAAGGTCCACGCCGTGTACGAGACCCCGTTCTGGCGGGACAAGGGCCTGTCCGGCACCGCCTTCGCCGCGGACCACCTGGTGCAGGAGGTCTACGACAACACCCACTGGGATCCCGCCACCGGGCAGGAGCACGCCCGGGGCACCCTGGTCGGCTTCGTCTCCGACGAGAAGGCGGACGCCATGTTCGAGCTCACCGCGGAGCAGCGCCAGGCCGCGATCCTCGATGCCATCGCCGAGCTGCTCGGCGAGGAGGCCAAGTACCCGGTGGTCTACTACGAGTCCGACTGGGGCGCGGAGGAATGGACCCGCGGGGCCTACGCCGCCAGCTACGACCTCGGCGGACTGCACCGCTACGGAGCGGACCAGAACGCCCCCGTGGGCCCGATCCACTGGTCCTGCTCGGACATCGCCGCGGAGGGCTACCAGCACGTGGACGGCGCGGTGCGCATGGGCCGGAAGACCGCCCGAGAGATCCTCGAGCAGCTGTGAGGTACGTCGTCGGGTACACCCCGAATGTGCGGGGACGCGATGCCCTGAACCTCGCCGTGGCGATGGCCCGCTCCCTGGACGTGGGCCTGGACATCGCCTACGTGGTGAAGGTCGAGGAGACCTTCTCCCGCGCGCTGAAGGGCGGCGGGAACTACACCCAGATGGTCGAGGCGCAGGCCAAGCGCTGGCTGACCGAGGCCGCCCAGCTCATCCCGGACGACGTCGACGCCTCCTTCCACCTGCACCGTGCGGCCAGCTCCGCCACCGGTCTGCTGGAGCTGGCCGAGATCCGCGGCGCCGGGGCCGTCCTGGTCGGCGGAGCCAAGGTCAGCACCTGGCGCCGCCACGGCATCGGTTCCGTCTCCAACGCCCTGCTGCACCGGGCCACCCTCCCGGTGATCCTGGCCCCGCGTGAGGCGGATCCGCAGGAGCGCCTGACCCGGATCGACTGCGCGGTCAGTCCGGAGGAGGACGGCATGGGGCTGGTCGCCGAAGCCGTGGCGACCATGAACCGCACGGGTCTGCCGCTGCGGCTGGTCACCCTGGTGGACGAGACCAAGGAGACCAGCCGCGGGGCGCGGGCCACCGTGGAGGACATGCTGCGCCGCAGCCCGGTGCAGCCAGAGGATGCGGATCTGCTGAGCGTGGAGGTGGGGGTGGGCCGGTCCATCCCGGAGGCCGTGGACTCGGTGCACTGGGGGACCGGCTCCCTGCTGCTGGCCGGATCCTCCAAGCTCGCGGAGGCGGGGCGGCTGTTCCTCTCCTCCACCACCTCGAAGATCCTCACGGCCCTGCCCATCCCCCTCGTGGTGGTCCCCCGGGATTATCAGCCCGGCCGCAACGGCTCCACCGCCCTGCCCTGGACGGGCGCCCTGCCCGCCATCCGGCGCGACTAGAATCACACCCGGGGGCGGCGCTGCCGCCACCCGCCCACCGACCCCTCGGACCTCCGAGAGAAAGAAGTGCGTTCCTTGTCTGAGATCACCTACCGCCTGCCGCAGGAGATCCGCCTGACCGGGGAGTTCCCCGGGCCCAAGTCCCGGGAGCTCACCGAGCGCCGCGCCCGGGTGGTGCCCGCCGGTGTGGCCTCCTCCACCCCGGTGTACGCGGCCGACGCCGACGGCGGCGTCGTCGTGGACGTGGACGGCAACTCCCTGGTGGACCTGGGCTCCGGCATCGCCGTGACCTCGGTGGGCGCCTCCGCCCCGGCCGTGGTGGACGGGGTGCGCGAGGCCGCAGCGCACTTCACCCACACCTGCTTCATGGTCACCCCCTACGAGGGGTACGTGGCCGTCGCGGAGCAGCTGAACGAGCTGACCCCCGGGGACCACGAGAAGCGCACCGTGCTGTTCAACTCCGGTGCCGAGGCCGTGGAGAACGCGGTGAAGATCGCCCGGGCCGCGACCTCCCGCAACGCCGTCGTCGTGTTCGACCACGCCTACCACGGGCGCACCAACCTCACGATGGCCCTGACCGCGAAGGCCGCCCCGTACAAGGCCGGCTTCGGGCCCTTCGCCCCGGAGATCTACCGGGTGCCGATGAACTACCCGTACCGGGAGGCCGCCCCGATCGGCGGGAAGGAGGCCGCGGAGCGGGCCATCCAGCAGATCGAGAAGCAGATCGGCGCGGAGAACGTGGCCGCGGTGCTGATCGAGCCGATCCAGGGCGAGGGCGGGTTCATCGTCCCCGCGGATGGCTTCCTGCCGCGCCTGTCCGAGTGGACCCGGGACAACGGCGTCGTGTTCATCGCCGACGAGGTGCAGGCGGGGTTCTGCCGCACGGGGAAGTGGTTCGCCGTGGATCACGAGGGCGTGGTCCCGGACCTGGTGACCACGGCCAAGGGCATCGCCGGCGGGATGCCGCTGTCCGCGGTGACCGGGCGGGCCGAGCTGTTCGACGCCGTGAAGCCCGGCGGGCTCGGCGGCACCTACGGCGGCAACCCCGTCTCCTGCGCCGCGGCCCTGGGCGCGATCCAGACCATGCGGGACTGGGACCTCAGCGCCCGCGCCCAGGCCATCGAGGCGCAGGTGCGCTCCGTCCTTGAGCCGCTGGTGGAGGAGCTGGACATCGTCGGCGAGTTCCGCGGGCGCGGGGCCATGCTCGCGCTGGAGCTGGTCTCCGACTCCGCCTCCAAGACCCCGCACCCCACGGCCGCCAAGGAGATCGCGTCCTACTGCATGGACCGCGGGGTGATCGTGCTGACCGCCGGCACCTACGGCAACGTGATCCGGCTGCTGCCGCCGCTGGTGATCGGGGAGGAGCTGCTGGGCCGGGCCCTGGAGATCCTGGCCGACGCCATCCGCGCGGCGGCCTGATCGGCGTTCCCGTTCCGTAACAGGACAGGAGGAAGCTGGGAGGATCACCTCCCGCCGACCTGAGGAGCACCGCTATGGCCGATTCGCCGCGCACCAATCCCTACGACGATCCGGTCTCCCCGCAGACCTCGATGGGCTCCACGGTCCACCGCCCGCGCGGCTCCCGGCGCGCCCCCGGCGGGCAGGCCCCCGGCGACGGCGCCCCCGAGAGCGGCGCCCCTTCGGCCCCGCGCAAGCTGCGCTCGCGCCACGTCACCATGATCACCCTGGGCGGGATCATCGGGGCGAGCCTGTTCGTGGGCTCCGGCAACGTCATCCGCTCCGTGGGTCCCGCCGCCGTGCTGTCCTACCTGCTCGGCGGGCTGCTGGTGTTCCTGGCGATGCGGATGCTGGGGGAGATGGCCGCGGCCCGGCCCGCCATCGGCTCCTTCATGGAGTACGCCCGGGTGGGGTTGGGCGACTGGGCCGCGTACCTGGTGGGCTGGCTGTACTGGTACTTCTGGGTCGGGGTGCTGGCCTACGAGTCCGTGCTCGGCGGGGAGACGCTGCACGGCTGGTTCCCCGTGCTGCCCGCCTGGGCGGGGTCCTTCCTGCTGCTGGCGCTGTTCGTCGGCACCAACATGATCTCGGTGCGCACCTTCGGGGAGGTGGAGTTCTGGCTGGCCAGCATCAAGGTCATCGCGATCGTCGTGTTCCTGGTGGCCGGGCTGCTCTTCGCCCTCGGGCTGTGGCCGGACACCTCGATGAGCGTGTCCAACCTGTGGGCCCACGGCGGCTTCGCCCCGCACGGGTACAGCGTGGCCCTGACCGGGGTGGCGCTGGTGATCTTCTCCTACTTCGGCACGGAGATCGCCGTGATGGCCGCCGCGGAGTCCGAGGACCCGGCCAAGGGGGTCCGGCAGGCCACCTCCACGGTGATCTGGCGGATCCTGCTGTTCTTCGTCGGCGCCGTCCTGGTGATCACCATGGTCATCCCGTGGGACGAGCTGCCCGCGCCCACCGACGTCGCCCACGCGCCGTTCACCCTGGTCTTCGCCCGGCTGGGCCTGCCCGGGGCCGACGTCGTGATGCAGCTGATCATCTTCACCGCGGTGCTCTCGGTGCTCAACTCGGGGCTGTACTCCGCCTCCCGGATGTTCGCGGCCCTGGCCCAGCAGGGCTTCGCCCCGCGGATCGTCGCCCGCCGCTCCCGCACCGGGGTGCCCGTGTTCGCGCTGCTGGCCTCGACCATCGGCGGGGTCATCGCCACGATCGTGAACTTCGCGGCCCCGGACTCCGGTGTCTTCGACTTCATCATGAACTCCGCGGGTCTGGTGGCGCTGTTCGTGTACGTGTTCATCGCGCTGACCCAGATGAACCTGCGCCGCCGGATGACGCCGCAGGAGCGGGACGGGCTGCAGCTGAAGGTGTGGTTCCATCCGTGGCTGAACATCCTGCTGATCGGCGGCGTCGCCTTCGTCCTGATCGTGATGCTGTTCAGTCCGGACGGACGCACCCAGGTGTGGACCAGCCTGATCGCTACGGGTGTGCTGGTGGCCTGCTGGCCGCTGGTGCGCCGTTCGCTCACCCGCCGTCGGGCCTGATGAGGCGGGCGAGGCGGGTGCTCAGGCGGCGATGCCCTCCTCGTCCTCATCCACCGGGATCTCCTCGTCCACCACGCGGGTGCGGTGGATGGAGAACCAGTGGGTCAGGCCCATCAGCCCTCCGACCACCACGAGCCACAGCCCCAGGCGCAGGATGTCCCACCAGAAGGGCTGGCCGGGGAAGTACACGAGGGTCTGCACCGCGCGCAGCCAGGCCGCGCCGTTCCAGAAGGTGCTCAGCCCCTGGAAGAAGGCCGGGGCGGTGTGGGCGCTGAAGATCCCCGTGGAGCTGGTGAAGTTCAGCATCACGAAGCACATCACCAGGAACGGCGTGGTCCAGCGGTGCAGGATCGGGTGCAGGGCCACCCCGAGCAGGGAGATGGTGCTCACGTACAGCCAGGACAGCATCAGCACACCCCAGCGGTGCCCGGGGATGGCCTGCATGATGTCCGCGACGACGATGGTCACCAGCGCCGCGATCACGAAGGACACGGCCACGCTGATCAGCAGGCGCCCGAGGTAGCTGACCTTGGCGGTGGCCGCCGCGATCGCGACGGCGGAGGAGTACCCGCCCACGCTCAGGGCCACGAGCATGAAGAAGATGCTCTGCCCGCTGGTGTCCTGCCCGCTGGTGGGCACCACGTCCACGGTCTGCAGGGGCAGGTGCTGCCGGAAGGCGATCGGCCCGAGGACCTGCTGGGCCACCTCCTTGTCCGAGGCGGAGGCGGCGGTGGCCACGTAGAGGGCGGCCTGGTCCTCCCCGGGGGCGTAGGCGGCGACGACGTCGCGATCCCGGACCAGCTGCTGGGCCTGATCGGCGGTGCCCACGGTGCGTACCTGCAGGTCCCCGTCCGCGGCGTCGTTCAGGGACTGGGCGAAGGCCGCGGTCTGCTCGCCCTGCCCGACCACCGCGACGGGCAGGTGGTGGGGGCTGGGGGCGTGGAAGGCGCCGAGGTAGGCCAGGGCCATGCCGGTGCCCAGGAACAGCGGGGTGATCAGGTGCGTCAGGAGGGTCCTCCAGAACTCCCCGGAGCGGAAGGGCCCGCGGATCCGCCGGCGGGAGCGGCCATGGGCGGCCGCGGAGCCGGTGCGTCGGGCGGAGGCGGGGGAGGAGCCGGGGGTCTGGGGGGAGCGCTCCGGCAGGGGCCGGGGTGCCGGGCTCTGGGGTGCGGCGGGGGCGTGCAGGTCGGTGGCTGCGGACATGCGGGTGCTTTCGACGGTGCGAGCGGGACGAAAATACATCGTGCCACTATATAAATGGTCGAGCAACCCCCTCGCCCCCTCCTCCGCACAACTGGAGATGCCTCTCATCTCGGGACGCCACGCGTCCCGTGATGAGAGGCATCTCCAGTTCTGCGGTGAGGAGGGAGGGTAGGGGGTCAGTGGGACCCGCAGCCGCAGGAGCCGCCGCAGCAGCCTCCGCCCTGCTGGGCGTCCGCCTCCGCATCCGCCTCCGGGAGACCATCCCCGACGTCCCCGCCCATGAGGTTGCGTCGGTTCCCGATGTCGGGTCCGCCCCGCGGGGTCTCCCGCACCCCGGCCAGGGTCGCGGCGAATCCCGCGGGTCCCTGGGTGCCGGCGGCACCCGCACCACCCGCGGCGATCCCGGCGCCGGCGATCCGCGCCCCGGCCGCGGGGCCGCCCGCCCCGGGCATCCCGACGGCGCCCCCGCCGGGTCCGCAGGCGGCGCCCGTGGAGGAGAAGCGGGGGTCCTTGCGCTTCGGGACCCGGGCGCGGGCGAAGCGGCGCATCTGCTCGGCGGTCGGATACGTCCAGGAGGCCACGATCTGCGGGCCCAGCAGCGTGATCGGCAGGACCTGCTCGCCGGAGGCCGCGACCATGTCCGCCACGTGCTCGCATTCCTCGAAGGCCCAGTCGTGCGTGCCGCGGCTGTACACCGTGATCGGCAGCCCCTCCTCCAGCAGCTCCTCCGCGGCGTCCAGGAACGCCTCCCGCTCGGCGTCCTCGGGCCCGCCGTCCGGGATGAACACCTCCACCTCGGTCAGATCCATGCTCGTCTCCACATCTCAGTCCCGCGCGGCGGCCTCGTCGAGGAGCACATCCGCGGCCAGCTTGCCCAGGGCGTGGGAGGCCAGCGGCGAGTCCCCGGTCAGCAGGTTGCGGTCCCGGTGCACGGCGCCGGTCATGTCCTCGTTGAGCACCTTCAGCCCCTGCTTGCCCAGCTCCTCGGCCACCAGCCAGCGCAGGTGTCCCGGCAGGTAGCCGATCTCCACGTTGGGGCCCTCATCCAGGGCATCCGGGAACACGGTGATCTCGTACCCGGCGAAGCGGGACTCCTCCCGCCCCAGCCCCGAGGCCAGCAGCGCGGCGGGCCCGTGGCACAGGGTGATCAGGGTGCGCTGGCGGTCCTGCACGAAGTCCAGGACCTGCTGCACCAGCTCGGACTCGGGCAGGTCGTTGACCGCGCCGTGCCCGCCGGGGATGAACACACCCAGGTAGTCCGAGTTCTCGCCGAGCTCGCTCTCCACGAGGTCGGAGAGCTTGCGCGGGTTCTTCAGCTGCTGCTTGAACCGCTCGAAGGTGTCCTTCACGGCCTCGTCCTCGGCGGGCATGGCCCACAGCTCCAGCTTCACCGGGGCGCCGGTGATGGTCGCGATCTCCACCTCGAAGCCGGCGTCGGCGAGGTGCTTGAGCGGCAGCAGCATCTCCACGGGGTGGTTGCCGGTGGAGAAGAACCTCCCCTCCTCGGTCATCAGGTACCGCTCCTCGGTGCCGATCATCAGCACCTTCCAGCGGCCCCCGGTGTACTCGCCCTCGTGCTCGACGCCGTCGAAGTCGGTCCTCGGCGGGACGTACTGGGACAGGGAGTAGGGGGAGGGGAAGAAGGCGTCGTCCTCGGCCGGGTCGGCCTGCGGGGTGCGGTCCTGATCCTGCTCGCTCACGGGAGCCTCCTGTCGGTCATCGTGTGCTTCGCACCCTGGTCAACCCGCGATCCCGCGCCGGTATTCCCCCGGAGACGACGCCGCCCGGCCTCCCCGGGGAGGCGGGGAGCCGGGCGGCGTCGATGAAGGGGAGAGGGCCTCACCCGCGGCGGGCGCGGGCCCGCTTCGCGGCGTCCTGGTCGATCCAGAACTGGCGGGTGGTCACCTCGTCCTCCCCGTCCCAGACCTCCAGGTTCTTCAGCCACGGCTCATCCGATGCCCGGAAGATCGGCTCCTGGCCGCTGCGCCGCTGCCGCTCGTAGTTGCGCAGCACCCGCGCGGCCACCCCGGACAGCGCGCAGATCGCGATGAGGTTCAGCAGCGCCATGACGGCCATGAACACATCCGCCAGGGACCACACCAGGTCCAGGGCCACCACGGTCCCGGTGAACACGCACACCAGCACCAGGAGGCGGAAGACCTGCAGGACCCACCGCTTCTCGGTGAGGAACTCGATGTTGGACTCGCCGTAGTAGTAGTTGCCGATCACCGAGGAGTACGCGAACAGGAAGATCGCCACGGTCAGGAAGTGCACGGCCCATCCGCCCAGCTGCGCGGCCAGGGCGTTCTGGGTCAGGGAGGCGCCCTCCGCGGAGTCCCCGAAGGCGGGTTCGGACAGCAGAACGATGAACGCGGTGATGGAGCAGACCACCAGGGTGTCGAAGTACACGCCGAGGGACTGCACCAAGCCCTGCTTGGCCGGGTGGGACACGGCCGCCGTCGCCCCGGCGTTCGGCGCCGAGCCCATGCCGGCCTCGTTGGAGAACAGCCCGCGGCGCACCCCCTGCATGATCACGCCGATCACGCCGCCGGTCACGAACTCCCGGATCCCGAAGGCCCCCGCGAAGATCTGCGCGATCACGTGCGGGACCTCCCCGAGGTTCATGACCACCACGATCAGCCCCAGCAGGATGTACAGGATCGCCATGACGGGCACGAGGATCTGGGTGACCGCGGAGATGGAGCGGACCCCGCCGAAGATGATCAGCGCGGTGATCGCGGTCAGGATGATCCCGAGGATGACCTTCAGGGCGGTGGAGGAGGCGAACTCCGGGGCCACCCCGTTCAGGGATTCGGACACGGCGTCGGCGATGGAGTTGGACTGGACCATGTTGAACACGAAGCCGTAGGTCACGCAGATGATCACCGCGAACAGCACGCCCATCCACCGGGCGTTCAGCCCGCGCGTCATGTAGTACGCCGGCCCGCCGATGTAGGAGTCCTTCCCGTGGTGCTTGTACAGCTGCGCGAGCAGCGACTCCACGAAGGCGCTCGCGGCGCCGATCGTGGCGATCAGCCACATCCAGAACACCGCGCCGGGCCCGCCCACGGTGATGGCGATGGCCACGCCGGCGATGTTGGCGGTGCCCACCCGGGAGGCGGCGGAGATGGTGAAGGCGCGGAAGGAGGAGATCTGCTTGCGTCCGTCCGCGCGGGTGCCGCTGGGCTCCCCGATGACGCGGAACATCTCGCCGATGCTGCGCACCTGCACCGCGCGGGTGCGGGCGGTGAGGAACAGTCCGGCGGCGATGAGCACGGCGAACATCACGTACCAGATGTACTCGCCGACGGTCGCGACGACGCTCTGCAGGGAGTCCATGGCGGGCCCCTTTCGAAAGGTGCGGTGGGTGTGCGGCGCCGACCGCGGAGCCGCAGGGGGCTCCACCGGGTGCGATGCCGCGGGGGTGGCCCCGGACCGGCGCGCGCATGAGGTATGGGCAACAGGGTACCGGCTCCCGGTCCGTTGGGTGACCCTCGGGGGTCGGCCTCCGGCGCCTCAGGTCTCCTCGTCGGGAGCCCGACGGGCCGCGGCGATCAGCCGGGTCATGCTGCGGTGCAGCTGCCGGACGTCTGCCAGGGACAGGTCCAGCCGGCGCATCATCCGCTCCGGGATCTCCTCGGCCTGCTCGCGCAGCTTCCGTCCCGCGTCGGTGAGGCCCAGCAGCACGGAGCGCTCGTCCTCCGGGTCCCGCTGCCGGTGCACGTAGCCGATCTGCTCCAGGCGGCGCACCAGCGGGGAGAGGGTGCCCGGATCCATCCCCAACATCCCCGCCAGCGTCTTCTGGTTCATCCGCTCGTGCTCCCACAGGGCCAGCATCACCAGGTACTGCGGGTGGGTGAGGTTCAGCGGCGCCAGCACGGGGCGGTAGGCGGCGATGACGCTGCGGGAGGCCAGGGCCAGGGCGAAGCAGACCTGGCTCTCCAGGGCGAGCGGATCCCCCGGCGTCATCTCCTGCTCGCTGTCCACGGCGCTCCTCCCGCTCTTCCGGTCGCGGCACCCATGCTAGACCAGCGCACCCCGCACCAATGATTGGGGCACCAATGATTGGTGTACCCTGGGTGGGAATCGATGCGCGAGGGCATCGAGACGCGAGACGAGGAGGACCTCATGGACAAGCCCACCGGCAACGACTCCTTCGGCTGGGGATTCCGGCTGGGCAACCGCATCCTCTGGCTGCTGCTGCACGTGGTGGGCCCGGCCCAGGGCAGCTCCAGCAGCGACCCCCAGCTGCGCACCCAGCGCGAGTATGAGCGCCGCCGGGAGCTGCACCGGCGGTGGAAGGAGACCCGCGAGGCCGGCGGGAGCTGAAGCGGACCGAGCGAGCCCTGAGGGGAAGGCCGGAGCGGAAGGCCGCGTCCGAGCCCCGAGGCTGCTCCCACCCGCACGGGCGATCCTTCCTCTAGAGTCATAGCGTCCCGCGCGCCAGGCGCGGGCTCGCACACCGATCGTGGGGAGGCCGCCGTGCTGGGAGTGGAGATCGTCATCGCCTTGGGAGTGGCGATCCTGCTGGGGCAGATGACGGCCACGCGCGTGCGCCTGGCCCCACCCATCGTGCTCATGGTGTTCGGGGTGGCCATGAACCTCATCCCATCGCTGCGCCAGGTGGGGCTGCCCGCGGAGATCGTGCTGGTGGTGTTCCTGCCGATCCTGCTGTACTGGGACTCCCTGAACACCTCGGTGCGCGAGATCCGACGGGTCCTGCGGGGGGTGATCCTCAACGGGACCCTGCTCGTGGTGTTCACCGCCGCCGCGGTCGCGCTCGTCGCTCGCGCCTGCGGACTCAGCTGGGGCACCGCCTGGCTGATCGGCGCCGCGGTGGCCCCGACGGACGCCACCGCCGTGTCCGTGCTGGGTCGCGGCCTGTCCCGCCGGGCCACCACCGTGCTCAAGGCCGAATCGCTGATCAACGACGGCACCGCCCTGGTGGTCTTCGCCCTGGCCGTGGAGGTGGCCAGCGGGGAGGGTCACATCACCTGGGGTCACGCCAGCGGGATGTTCGCCGTCTCCTTCCTCGGCGGAACCGCGATCGGACTGGCCGTGGGCTGGCTGATCGGGCAGGTGGCCCGGCGCATGACGGTGCCCGTGTACATCAACGTGCTCATGCTGCTGACCCCGTTCCTCGCCTACCTCGCGGCCGAAGCTGTGGAGGCCTCCGGGGTGCTCGCCGTCGTGGTGTGCGGGCTCTACTTCTCCCAGATCGCCCCGCGACACTTCTCCGCCCGGTCCCGCCAGATCGCCAATCCGTTCTGGTCGATGATCACCTTCCTCATCAACGGCGCCCTGTTCGTGCTCGTCGGCGCGCAGCTGCCCTCCGCGGTGGGCGGCCTGCGCTCGGATGGGCTGTGGCATGCGCTGGGGGTGATCTTCGCCGTGTACGCGACCACCGTGGCGGCTCGCTTCGTCTTCCTGCACGTGTCCATCGGGCTGATCCGGCTGCTGGACCGCCGCCCCATCCAGCGGACCATGCGCACCACCTTCCCGGAGCGGGTGGTCAACGTGCTGGCGGGGTTCCGCGGGGCCGTGTCTCTGGCGGTGGGTCTGTCCGTGCCCCTGACCCTCGCCGACGGCTCCGCCTTCCCCTCTCGGGATCTGATCGTGCTGGTGGTGGCCGGCGTCGTCGTGCTGTCCCTGGTGGTGCAGGGGGTGGTGTTCCCGGTGGCGGTGCGCTGGGCCGTGCGGGACCAGCCGGAGGACGACGACGCCGGGGGCGCGACCGAGCGGGCCTGGATCCGCACGCACCGGGAGCTGCTCGCGGTGCTGCCGGAGCTGGCCCGTCAGAATGGGATCTCCGATGAGGTGCTCGGGGAGTTCCAGCGTCGTTACGAGCAGATCCGCCGCCCATGGGAGGAATCCGCGGGGGACCCGGAGGCGCGGGAGGTGCTGGAGGAACGGCGCCGGCAGCAGCGGCGCATGCAGCTGGGCGTGCTGCGGCACAAACGGGCCGCGATGGTGCGCCAGCGCGACGAGGGCCTGCTGGATGACGAGGCCCTGTCCGAGATCATGCAGCGCCTGGACATGGAGGAGCTGCGCCTGACCGGCCCCGCCGAGATCGAGTAGGGGCCGACGGGGCCGGCGGGAGCGGGCCGCCCGGACGGGAGTGGGCCGGGCCGGCGTCGTCGGCTACAGCACCCCGCGGGGGTCGATGAGGAAGCGACCCAGGGCGAAGTACTCCGCGGCGTCGGAGATCAGCACCAGACCCAGCAGCCCGACCCCCAGGGGCAGGAGCACGTTGAGCACCGGGCGGAAGCGCTCCCACCAGCCGCCCACCGTGCGGGCGACGGCGCGGTGCCGGTTGGCCAGCACCGCCAGGCACAGCACGAACAGCGGCGCCTGGGAGACCACCGCCCAGATGATCTGCCCCGCGATCACGGCCCACAGCGGCTGATCCCCGGACAGCCCCACGGCCACGATGAACGGGGGGTCCGTGGTCACGATCGCCACGAAGCCCACGGCCACCGCCAGCAGCCCCCAGGAGCTGCGGTTGCGCTCCGGGCGCGGTGGGCGGTTCCGGCGCCGCCACGCCCAGCCAGCCCAGCCCAGGGCCACCAGGCCCAGGAGCAGCTCGACGCCGGCGGCCCCCGCCCCGGCGCGCAGCCAGTGCCCCCACGGGATGTCCGCCAGGGACTTCCCGAACACCAGGGACAGCGCGATCCCCCAGGCGATGGTCCCGCCGATGAGCACCGCGCCGAAGCCGAACACGGACCGGCGCACGGCCCGGGCGGCGTCGGGGGCCGTGCGGGCGGCCATGAACACCGCGGCGATCAGCAGGGGCCCCGGATCGAAGCCGCCCAGGGCCAGGCCCGCGCAGGCGGCGAGGTACGCCGGGATGCTCATGCCGAGCTGACGGACTCGGCGCCGGCGGTGCGCCCGGCGGGGCGGGCCCCGGGGGCCGGGCGCACGAACGGGAAGGCCAGCACCCCGCGGATCGGGGCGTCGGTGAGCATCATGATCAGCCGGTCGATGCCGATGCCCAGCCCGCCCGTGGGCGGCAGGCCCGTCTCCAGGGCGGCCAGGAAGTCCTCGTCGATCTGCATCGCCTCCGGATCCCCGGCGGCGGCCTTCAGGGACTGCTCGGTCAGGCGGCGCCGCTGCTCCAGGGCGTCGGCCATCTCCGAGTAGGCCGTGCCCATCTCGGTGCCGTTGATCACCAGGTCCCACCGCTCGGCCAGCCCGGGGATGCTGCGGTGCGGGCCGGCCAGCGGGGAGGTCTCCACGGGGAAGTCCCGGTAGAAGGTCGGGCGCACGGTCCTGGCCTCCACCAGCTCCCCGTACAGCTCCTCGATCACCGCGCCCGGGCCCATGTCGTCCCGGACGTGGATCTCGTGCTCGGCGGCCAGGCGCATCAGCACCTCGAAGTCCGTGTCCAGGTCGATGCGCCGGCCCACAGCCGCGGAGACCGCATCCAGCACGCTGACCACGGGCCACTGGCCGGAGACGTCGGTGAGCACGGCCGGGGTGCTCGGATCCTTGGGGTGCTCCCCGTGGCGCAGCGGCAGCTGCTCGGCGTCGAACACCGCGCGCGCGGCGCTCTTGATGATCCGCTCGGTCAGCAGGCGCATCGCGTCGTAGTCGGCGTAGGGCTGGTAGGCCTCCAGCACCGTGAACTCGGGGTTGTGGGTGGCATCCGCCCCCTCGTTGCGGAAGTCCCGGCCCAGCTCGTACACCGGGCCCATGTCCCCGACCACCAGACGCTTCAGGTACAGCTCCGGGGCGATGCGCAGGGTCAGATCCACCCCGTAGGCGTTGATGAAGGTCGTGAAGGGCCGGGCGGAGGCGCCGCCGTGCACGGTGTTGAGCATCGGCGTCTCCACCTCCAGGAAGCCGTCCGCATCCAGGGTGCGTCGGATCGCCCGGATGGTCTGCGCTCGCACGCGCAGGCGCCGGGACTCCTCCGGGTTGACGATCAGGTCCACCGAGCGGCGGCGCAGCCGGGCCTCCGGGTCCGTGAAGGAGTCGAAGGGGATGGGGTGCAGGCACTTGGACAGGATCCGCCAGGACTCGGCCAGCAGGGACGGGGTGCCGGTGCGGGAGGCGCCCAGCCTGCCGCGGATCAGCACGTGGTCCCCGGTGTCCGCCCAGCGCACCCGGCGCAGGGACTCGGCGCCGAGCACGTCGCGCTCCAGCACCACCTGCAACGTCGTCCCGTGTTCCACCAGCTCCAGGAAGGCCACCCCGCCGTGGCGCCGGATGGACCGGATCCGCCCGACGACCGCCGCCGGCGTCCCGGCGGGCTCGTGCGCGAGCATCCGGGCCAGCGCGGACACGCTCACGCCCTGACCGTCGCCCTTCGGGTAGGGCTCCAACCCGGCCGCGCGCATCTGCTCCAGGTGCGCGATGCGGTGGCGAGTCTGGTCGCTCCACTCCGGGGTGAGGTCATCGGCGCCCACGCGCTGACGCTCCAGCTCCCGCAGGGCGGCGAGGTTCTCCGGGGACAGCCCGGGGTGCGCGGGGGTCTTGGGCAGCAGCCACTGCGGCAGGAAGCCCTCCGCCAGCCCGGAGGCCAGGGCCACGTTGACGGCGGACAGCTTGGAGTCCAGGCACAGGTAGCGCGGCACCCACTCGGGGTGGAAGCGCTGGTTGAACTGGTACAGCCGCTCCAGCTGCAGGAACCGGTCCAGCACCCCCAGCACGGAGGAGTTGAAGCGGGTCCAGGCGCTGGCGCCGAACTCGTGGGAGCGGGCGAAGGTCTCCCGGAACATCGCGAAGTTCAGGGACACGCGGGTGATGCCCAGCTCAGGGCACTGCCCGAGCAGGGTCGCGATCATGAACTCGGTGGTGCCGTTGGGGGAGTCCGGGGAGCGGCGCATCACGTCCAGGGAGATCCCGGAGGCCCCCCAGGGGACGAAGGAGAGCAGGCCGACGGCGGCGCCGTCGGCGGTGTGCGCGGTGACCAGCAGGCAGCGGGCATCGGCGGGGTCCCCGAGGCGGCTCAGCGCCATGGAGAAGCCCCGCTCGGTGTCCCCGTGGCGCCAGGAGTCCGTGTGCTCGATGACGGCCTGCAGCTCCTCGGGGCTGAGCTCCCCGTGGCGGCGGATGCGCAGGGTCATCCCGGCCTTCTGCAGGCGGGCGACGGTGTGGCGCATCTCCGTCATGGAGGTGTTGTTCAGGGAGAACCGCTCCGGGTGGATGATCGCCTCGTCGCCCAGCGGGATCACGGACATCCCCGTGTGTACGTAGGCCGGGGCGCCGACCTTGGAGGCGCTGATCACGGCGGGGATCCAGCCGTAGGTGCGCGCCTCCTTCTTCCACTCGCGGATCGCCGCGTCCCAGGAGGCCGGATCCCCGATGGGGTCTCCGGCGGCCAGGGACACCGACCGGATCACCCGGTAGGCCACGGCGGCCCGCCCGTCCGGGGAGAAGATCACGGACTTCTCCCGCCGAGTGGCGAAGTAGGACAGGGAGTCCTGCCCGCCGTATTCGTGCAGCAGCCGGCGCAGGTGCATCTCCCGCTCCTCGGTCCAGGAGTGCACGGGCTTGCCGGAGCGCAGGAACACCCAGATCGCCGCGATCGCGACGACGCCGTAGATGGTGGTGATGGTCTGGACCTGCCAGCGCTGCACGTGCGGCAGGCTGTGGATGGCCCACCCGGTGTTCACCCCGAGGGCCCGCAGCATCAGGGTGCCGAAGTGCGTCCAGGAGCTCACCGGCAGCACCAGCCAGGAGGCCACCAGGGCGAGGAGGAAGCCGCCGCCGAGCACGGCCAGGGCCATCCCGTAGGAGGAGCGCAGGGTGCGGGCGGGGAAGGCCCGCCGGGCCCGCACCAGGAGCACGGTGAGCACCACGCCGATGATCACGCTGATCGCGTTCGCCCCGATGGCCACCCACAGCCCGGAGGGCGGCTCCTCCTCGAGGGTCCAGGGCAGGGGCAGGGAGATCGTGGAGACCAGGGCCAGCGCGGAGCCGGCGACCTGGAAGAACAGGGCCGCCCACAGCCCGGCCCGCTTGCGCCGCATCAGCGCCCAGAAGATGACGATCGAGGCGACCGTGGCGATCAGGCTGCGCTCCACGGGCAGGTTCAGCACGTAGGCCGCGAACTCGATGAAGCTGAAGCCGCCGCGCAGCGGGGTGCCGATCAGCAGGGCGATGTTGACGATGACGGCCCCCGCATACATCCACGTCAGGCAGCGGGCCGTGCGCTCCCCGGGTGCTGTCTTCACGGTGCGGGTCTTCATGGCGGTGCGGCTCCTCGGTGGCGGGTGCGGATCGGCCGCGGTGAGCGGTGCGGCGGTGCGGTGGGTGAGCGGGGGCGTTCGGCTCAGGTGGCAGTGGGGGCGAAGTACGGGCTGGTCCGGCCCAGCCACTGCAGCCCCTGCTCCATCCCGGGCAGCCACACATCCAGCCGGTGCCCGCCCACGGGCACGGTGTTCACGGACAGGGAGGTGGGTGCGCGCACGGAGCGGCGGAAGGCCTCGGCGGCCGGCCAGGAGAGGGCGTCGTCGGTGGAGGAGTAGTAGTACAGCGCGACGTCGGGGGCCTCGTCGCGGGCGATGCGGGCCAGGTCGTACTTGGGGTCCCGGGCCTCGGTCCACTGCTGCGCGCCGGTGTAGATGGGGCTGAAGTACCCGGACTGGATCATGGCGGTGCCGAACAGGTCCGGGTGGTGCAGGGTGAGCATGGCCGAGCACCAGCCGCCCGCGCTGTAGCCCTCCGTGGACCAGGCGCGGGGGTCGTCGATGGTGCGCAGGTTCTGGCGCAGCCACGGCACCACGTCCCGGGTCACGTAGCTCTCCGCCTTGGGGGTGCTCATCCCGTGCACGGAGCGGTCCCCGTCCACGCATTCGCTGTCGTAGCTGCCGGGGGAGACGTTGGGGACCACGAAGATCGCCTCGCGCATGCTGCGCTGCTGCGCGGCGTCGGCGATCATCTGCCCGTAGTCCACGGACTGGGAGTAGGTGGCGGGGGAGCCGGGGAAGCCGGTGAAGCCCAGGATCACGGGGTAGAAGCGGTCCGGGTGGCTGAGGTAGGAGGCGGGCAGCCAGATCATGAGGTCGTTGGACTGGCCGGTGACGGGGCCCTTGAAGCGGAAGGTGAGGTACTGCCCGCCCTCGGCGTCCCGGTCCAGCAGGTGCCCGAGCTGCGGGTTGTCCTCCGGGTGGGCCTGCAGCGCGGTGGGGGTCTGGCGGGTGGCCGCGGGGGTGGTCACGGCGGCCGGCTCCGCCCCGTAGTGGGTGGTGGTGGGCGCCGGGGCCGGTCCGGCGGTGAGCTCGTCCCAGCTGGTGTACCAGTTGTTGTCCCGGTTCAGCAGCGCGGCCACGGAGGCCAGGGCCAGCACGGCCACCAGCATCAGGCTCACGGCCTGCACGAGGTAGCGCAGCCAGCCGGTCCGGCGCATCCGCGGCGGCAGGAACACGGCCAGGAGGAAGACGATGCCGGTCACGGCCAGCAGCGTGCCGATGAAGCCCATCCCGGTGATCTCGAAGGCCTTCACCCGTGTCCTCTCCTCGTGGTGCGCGAGCCGGCTGGAGGGGCGGCCCGAGGGGCAGGATACGAGAGATTCATGGGAGTTTCCCGCACGAGACGCCCCCGCGACCCCCTCTCTCCGCTCGCCCCTTCCGCGCCGAGTCATCGATTCCGACGGATTTTCGGCCGAAAACCCGTCGGAATCGATGACTCGGCGCGGGTGGTGAGGGTGGTGGGGGCGGGGAAGCATGCTGTTAGAATTCTCGGCATGTCTGCCTCCCTGCCCGATCCCGTGCTGCCCGCGCGGCGTCAGCGGTGCGCCTTCGCGCACCCGGGCACCAACGGATACCTCTCCACGTGGGGGGCAGCCGCAGGCCGGAGTCGAGCCGCCGCGCTGAGCAGCGACGGCGGACGTCCGCCGTCTGCGTCGGCTGGCGGCCCTTCGCGGCCGCTGCGCCCACCCTACGGACCCTGATCTGCTACAGACCGAGGATGGACCTTGCTGCTCTGCTCCCTGGCCCTGGTGGGCCTCGCCTGTCTGCTCGCCTCACCGCTGTCCCGCCCCCTCGGCGGGAACGCCGGGTGGGTGCTGAGCCTGCCGCTGCTGGGTGCCGCGGCCCTGCTGATCCTGGCCTTCACCGGCTCCGACGGCGTCCCCGTCCAGCACCTGGACTGGATCCCCAGCCTCGGCGTCGGCCTGGACCTGCGCCTGGACGGGCTGGCGATGCTCTTCTCGATGCTCGTGCTGCTCATCGGCGCCGGGGTGATGTGCTACTCCCCGGGGTATCTGGGCCGGGCCCGGCAGGACTCCTTCTACGTGTGGATGACGCTGTTCGCGGCGTCCATGCTGCTGCTGGTGCTCGCCGATGACCTCGTCGTCATGTTCGTGGCGTGGGAGGGCACCACTCTGTGCTCCTTCTTCCTGATCTCCCGCTCCGGGCCGGCCGCCCGGCAGCCGGCGGTGCGCACCCTGCTGGTCACCGTGCTGGGCGGGCTGGCGCTGCTGAGCGCGGTGTGCGTGATGATCGCCGGCACCGGGACCTCGAGCCTGTCCCGGGTGCTGGACTCCCCGGTGTGGCGGGAGGACCCCGCCTTCACCGTCACCGTGGCCGTCCTGCTGGCCGTCGCCGCCTTCACCAAGTCCGCGCAGTTCCCCTTCCAGTCCTGGCTTCCGGACTCGATGGTGGCGATCACCCCCGTGTCCACGTACCTGCACGCGGCCACCATGGTCAAGGCCGGCATCTACGTGCTGCTGCGCTTCTCCCCGGTGCTGGCCGGGGTCCCGGTGTGGAGCGTCCTGCTGATCACCGCGGGGCTGATCACCGCGCTGCTCGGGGCCTTCTCCGCCGTGCGCCGCTACGACCTCAAGGAGCTGCTGGCGTACTCCACGATGTCCCAGCTCGGTCTGCTGGTGGCGATGGTCGGCGTCGGCACCCCGGAGGCGCTGACCGCCGCGACCGTGCACACCGCGGCCCACGCGCTGTTCAAGTCCTCCCTGTTCATGGTGGTCGGCGTGGTGGACCACCAGGCCGGCACCCGGGACATGCGGCGCCTGGCGGTCATGGACGTGCGGATGCCGGTGCTGCGGGTCATCGCGGTGCTCGCCGCGGCGTCGATGGCCGGCATCCCCCTGCTGTTCGGGTTCATCTCCAAGGAGGAGATGTTCACCGCGTACATCGAGTACCCGCATCTGGCGGCCGTGGTGGTGCTGGGCACCGCGGGCCTGGCCCTGACCTCGGTGTTCACCTTCGCCTACTCGGCGCGCCTGGTGCTCGGGGCGTTCACCCGGGACGGGGCGGCCTTCGCCGAGCACAGCCGCGGCGGCGCCTTCCGCCCGGAGGACGACGACGCCGCCCGTCCGGTGCGCGAGGCCTCGCCCCTGTTCTGGGCGGTTCCGGGCCTCGCAGCGGCGGCCGGGCTGGTGCTGGGCATCCGCCCGGGCCTGCTGGACGGGCTGTTCACCGAGGCCTCGGCGTCGGTGGTCGGCCACGCGGAGGAGGTCCACCTGCACCTGTGGCACGGGATCAACGCCCCGCTGCTGGTCTCCTCCCTGGTCATCGCGACCGGCCTGGTGCTGGTGTGGAAGCGCCGCGCCCTGGAGCCGATCCTCCAGCCCCTGGCCAGCCCCGTCTCCGGTCTGGCCGCGGTGGAGGGCCTGCGCACCGGGATCATCCGGTGCGGCGAGTGGGTCTCCCAGGCCACGGCCACCAACGCCCCGCGCCGGCACCTGCTGCCCCCGGTGCTGTTCCTCGTGGTGATCGCGGTGGCCGGGCTGTTCGGCCTGGCCGGGCTGGATCAGCTGCCGGCGACGGTCGGGGACCGCTCCCGGCCCTGGGACTGGGCCCTGCTGGTCCTGCTGGGCGCCGGGGTGGCGGCCACGGTGGTCGCCCGCACCCGCATCGCGGCGGTGGTGGTCACCGGCGTCGTCGGCTTCTCGATGATGCTGTGGTTCTTCGTCCTCGGGGCGGCCGACGTGGCGATCACCCAGCTGCTGGTGGAGATCCTGACGGTGGTCGTCATGGTGCTGCTGCTGCACCGCCTGCCCAAGCGCTTCGCGCGGGAGCGGGGCCGGGATGCGCTGGCGCCGGTGGTGGCCGTGCTGGCCGGGCTGGCCGCGTTCTTCGGCGTGTGGGCCCTGACCGGGCGCCGCGAGCACTCCGCGGCGGCCGAGTACTTCCTGACCCGGGGCGAGGAGCAGACCGGGGCGCTGAACCTGGTGGCCGCGATCCTCGTGGACTTCCGTGCCCTGGACACCCTCGGGGAGCTGACCGTGCTGGGGGTGGCCGGCCTGGCGATGATGGCCCTGCTGAAGGCCCGCCCGCCGGTGCGCGTGCGCCGGGCCAGCTACCGGGAGCGGACCCCGCTGGTCGACGCCGAGGCGAACGGGGTGCTCCTGCGGGTGGCCGCGCACCTGCTGCTGCCGGTGATCGTGCTGCTGTCCGTGTACCTGCTGCTGCGCGGGCACTACGAGCCCGGCGGCGGGTTCATCGCGGCCCTGGTCGGCGGGGCGGGCTTCGCCCTGCTGTACCTGGCCGCCCCGTCGGATGCGGCCGCGAAGATCCGCTGGCCCTATCAGCTGCTGATCGGCTCGGGCATCCTGCTGGGCACCGTGACCGGTCTGGTCGGCTTCCTCAAGGGCTCCTTCCTGACGCCGATCAAATTCGAGGTCTTCGGGCTGAAGCTGTCCACCCCGCTGATCTTCGACCTCGGCGTGTACTTCGGGGTGCTCGGGGTGATCCTGGTGGCCCTGAACAAGCTGGGCCGGGCCGATGAGCACGGGCAGGCCAGCCCGGACGAGATCCAGGACTCCGATCCGCCCGCCGACGCCGCCGAGGACGGCTTCGACGACGCCCACCCGGCCGAGACCCGCGGCGAGCCCGTGGGGGCCGCGCGCGGGGCAGCCGGACCCGGCGGGTCGACCTCCGAAGGGATCGGGGGCGCGGGCGGCGTCGAGAACCAGGAGAGCACCGAGGAAGGAGGATCCCGATGACCGTGGCGATCGCCGTGGGCCTGCTGACCGCGGGTGCCGTGTACCTGCTCATGAAGCGGGAGATGCTGCGCGTGGTGCTGGGTTTCATCCTGCTGGGCCACGCCGGGAACCTCGTGCTGATCAGCGCGGGCGGGACCCACCAGCGCACCGAGCCCTTCGGCACCGCCGCGGACGCCTCCGCGGTCGCCGACCCGCTGCCGCAGGCCTTCGTGCTGACGGCCATCGTGATCGCCTTCGCGATCACCATCTTCATGCTCGTGCTCGCCGTGACCGGCGGGGAGAACGACGACACCCGGGGCGAGGGCGAGGTTCCGCCGGATCCGCTGCCCGAGGAGCCGAACGACGCGGAGCCGAAGGACGAGAAGCCGATCGACGAGGAGCCGATCGAGGAGGTGCGCCGATGAGCCCGTCCCTGCTGAGCCCGGCGATGCTGCCGCTCATGGTCGCGGTGCCGCTGGTGGCCGCGGGCCTGCTGGTGGTCCTCGGACGCAGGATCGTCCTGCACGCCGTCGTGGTGAACCTGGTGACGGCCGCCTCCGTGGCCGTCGGCGGGTGGATGGTGTGGCTGTTCTCCGCGGCCGGGGACCTGCCCGGCGGGGCCGTGGCCCACGGGGTGGGCAGCTGGCCGGTGGGCATCGCCATCCCCTTCGTCGCGGATATGCTCTCCGCGCTGATGATCGTGGTCACCGGGATCCTGACCCTCGCCTGCACGGCCTTCGCCTACGCCTCCGGGCGGGCGGACTCGCCGTACTTCGCGCCGCTGCTGCTGGTGCTGCTGGCCGGGGTCAACGGGGCCCTGCTGACCGGGGACCTGTTCAACCTGTTCGTGTTCATCGAGGTCATGCTGCTGCCCTCCTACGGCCTGTACGTGCTGGCCGGGCCGGGCCGCGGGGCCTTCCGGCAGGTCTCCGGGGCCCGGCTGTACGTGACCGTGAACCTGCTGACCTCCACGATCTTCCTGGCCGGCGTCGGGTTCATCTACGCCAGCGCCGGCACCGTGAACATCGCGGAGCTGGCCGGTGCCGCCCGCCGCGACGGGATGGTCGCGGTCTCCGCGTCGATCTGCCTGCTGGCCCTGGGCATCAAGGCCGCGGTGGTCCCGGTGCACGGGTGGCTGGCCCGGGCCTACCCGTCCACCTCCCCGGCGATCACGGCGCTGTTCTCCGGGCTGCACACCAAGGTCGCGATCTACGGGATCTACCGGATCTACGCCCTGCTGTTCGGCGGGGACGCCCGGTACCTGTGGGTCGGCGTCCTGCTGTTCTGCCTGACGATGGCGCTGGGCGTGCTCGGGGCCGTGGGGCAGCAGGGCTCCCGCTCCATCCTGGCCTTCCACATGATCAGCCAGATCGGGTACATCCTGCTGGGCGTGGCCCTGTTCACCGAGCTGGGCCTGGCCGCGGGGATCTTCTACCTGCTGCATCACATGATCGTGAAGGCTTCCCTGTTCCTGTCCACCGGGGCCATCGAGGTCACCTACGGTACGGATCGGCTGGACCGCTTCGCCCTGGTGGCCAAGCGGGAGCCGCTGATCGCCGCCGCCTTCTTCGCCGCGGCCCTGTCCCTGGCCGGCATCCCCCCGTTCTCCGGGTTCGTCGCCAAGTTCAGCCTGATCCTGGCCGCGGTGCAGGACCACCAGATCGCCGCGGTGGTGGTGATGGTGGTGGTCTCCCTGGTCACGCTGCTGTCCATGCTGAAGATCTGGTCCGGGATGTTCTGGGGGCGGGACCCGCAGAGCCTGCCCGAGGTCCCGGATCGGGATCCCGACTCCGGTGCGTCCGGAGGCCTGCTGATCACCGAGCAGGGGTCCGGCACCCGGGTGCGCGCTATGCCGCGGGTTCCGCTGAAGCTGGCGCTGCCCGGCGTCGTGCTGGCGGTGGTGACCCTGGGCCTGGGCGTGGGCGGGCAGCTGCTCATGGGGCTGTCCGAGACCGCCGCCCAGGGATTGATGCACGTGTCCGCATATGTTGAGGCGGTGAGCACTTCGTGAGCTGGCTGAGCTGGCCCTTCCGCATGCTGTTCTTCCTGCTGTGGTTCGCCAAGGAGATCGTGGTCTCCTCCGCGGCGGTGATGCGGGACAACCTCACCCCGGGGCAGTCCAGCACCCCCGGCATCGTGCGCCTGCGCACCCGCTGCCGCACCGACGTCGAGGTGACCCTGCTGGCCGCGACGATCACGCTGACCCCCGGGACCCTGACCCTCGGCATCCAGCGGGATCCCGACGACGGCGCCCGCCTGCTGTACGTGCACGGGCTGTACGCGACGGATGCGCGGGAGCAGCGGGAGGCGCTGCGGCAGATGGAGGACCGGCTGCTCGCGGGGCTGCGCAGGAAGCCGGCGGACGCATCCCGGGGGGCCGCCCGGGGAGAGGAGGAGCGGTGATGCTCGCGGTGGATATCGCCATCGGCATCCTGGTGCTGGCCTGCCTGGCCTCCACCGTGCGGATGCTCAAGGGACCGGACGACGCCAACCGGGCCAATGCCGCGGACCTGCTGACCTTCGGGATCATCGGGCTGCTGGCCCTGCTGGGGGTGCGCACCGCGAACCCCTACACCTTCGACATCGTGCTGATCGCGGCCCTGCTGGGCTTCCTCAGCGCGATCTCGCTGGCCCGGGCGCTGACGAGGGGGAAGCGATGAGTGAGATCTGGATGTGGCTCGGCGGGATCCTGACCGTGGTGGGAGCGCTGGTCTTCGCCACGGCGGCCCTGGGGCTGCTGAAGTTCCCGGATGCGTACAGCAGGGTCTCCGCGGTGGGGACCGCCGGGGGCCTGGGGATCGTGCTGGTGGTCCTCGGGGCCCTGGTGCTGCAGCCGGGGATCGGCGATGCGGTGAAGGCCGTCATCATCATCGTGCTGCAGCTGATGACCTCGGCCGTGGGCACGATGGCGATCGCCCGCTCCGCGGTGCTGGTCCGCACGCCCTTCGCCCGTTTGCGCTACGACGAGCTCCACGAGGAACATGAGCACCATGACGAGTGATCGAGCAGGCGCAACGGCGGACGGGGCGGAGGAGCCCCGGTGGCTCAGCCCCGAGGAGCGCGACGCCTGGCTGTGCCTGTCCGCGATCATGTTCCAGCTGCCCGGGCAGCTGGAGAACCAGCTGCAGCGGGACTCCGGGCTGGGCTTCGTGGAGTACATGGTCCTGGCGATGCTCTCCGAGGCCCCGGATCAGCGGCTGTCCATGTCCGACCTGTCCGCGCAGACCTCCACCCGCCTGGCTCGGCTCTCCCGGGTGGTCAAGCGCCTGGAGGAGCAGGGCTTCGTGCGCCGCTCCACCTCCACCGTGGACCGTCGGGTGACCCTGTGCCACCTGCTGCCGGTCGGGCACGAGGTCCTGGAGGCCGCGGCCCCCGGCCACGTCGAGCAGGTGCGCCGCTCGGTGTTCAACCACCTGACCCGCCGCCAGGTGACCCAGCTGGCCGGCATCGGCGAGGCACTGCTGGGCGGGAAGCCCTCCGCGGTGATCAACGCGCAGCTGGAGCGCGGGCAGCATCCGCGCCTGGGGGAGGCCTGCCCGGGGGGCGACGCCGAGAGGTGACGCCCCGACGTCGCCTTCTGTGACGAACCCCTAGCGGAAATTTCATTGATCGGTAAAGTAGCCGACTATGAGCTACCGCAACGAGACCTCGACTTTCCGCGCCTCCTTCGGGCTGCTCCTGCTGCGTGTGGTGCTCGGCATCGTCTTCCTGATGCACGGCTGGCAGAAGATCCACACGTGGACGGTGGACGGCACCGCCGCGAACTTCGCGCAGATGGGCGTGCCTGCCGCCGAGCTGTCCGCGGCCTTCGCCGCCTACCTGGAGTTCATCGGCGGCATCGCCCTGATCGTGGGGCTGCTCAGCCGCCTGGCCGGGCTGCTGCTGGGCCTGGAGATGCTCGGCGCGATCTACTTCGCCCACGCCTCCGCCGGGTTCTTCGCCAGCGACGGCGGCTACGAGTTCGTGCTGGTCCTGGCCCTGAGTGCGCTGGCGCTGGCCTTCACCGGGCCGGGCCGCCTGGCGATCTCCGGGGCCTTCGAAGGCCGTCCTGGGGCGAGCCTGCTGGCCTGAACGGACCCTCCCCGGCGGGGCAGCGAATCCGCCGCATCCGACCGCCGCTTCCGACCGACGCTTCCGTCCGCCGCGCAGGGCGGCACCCTGATCCTCGCATCGGGGTGCCGCCCTGCGGTGCGTCTGGGGTCAGAACGGTCCGCCGTCATCGGCGTCATCGACGCTGCGCTCCCGACATCGGATATCGAGCATCGGGCGGCGGCGCGGTGCACACCGGTGGAGAAGGTTATCCACAGGTGTGTACAACATTGTGAACAACTCGAAGACGTCTGCGAGTGCCGATGCGCGCATGTCTTCCGCGCCCGCCGCGCCCCGCCCGCTGCGGGCCCTCGGCCCCGGCGAGGGTGTTCGAACGGTGACCCACCTCGCACGAAACACACCGCTGTCATTTCACAGCGCCTGTGGATGGGACGGTGGAGAATCGGATACCCGCACCCCCGCGTCCGCGGTGCGCGCCCGGTGCGGGCCCGGTGCTCGGCCGGCGGGGTTCTCCGGGTCTCTCTGGGGGATCTCGGTGCTCCGAGGGCGTCTGGCTACCGGGGGCATCCCCCGGAATTCCGCGGAAGATCGGGGATCCGGGGGCACGTCTGGGGGCGAGGAGGGTTCCGTGGCTCGGGGGCCGCGCCCTCGGTGACGCCCCGATCCCCGGCCGCGCGCCTCCCGCTGATCGGATGCCGCGCTGCGTCGCCGTTATCCACAGCCGTCCACACCCCCGACGTCGGAGGCGGCCCGCGGTCGACCCGTTGTGCACGGAGTTTTCCACAGGTGGGGATATGTCGGGGGATGAGGGGACCGGATCGGTGTGGAACGGGCCCGCAGGGGCGCGTCGTCGGGAACCACATCGGTGTGAGTTCTCCACGGGTGTGGACAGCCACTGTGGACAACCCGGTGGACACCCCATCCCCACCCATCCCACTCATCCCGCCCGCCCCCGCTCATCCCAGCGTTTCGTCCCGGCCGGAGGCGGGCCCATCCCCCTCACCCCCGATGTCGCACGGCGGCGCTTCCGCGGTGATGCGTACTACAGTGAGGCCTGAGTCGGTCGCGAGGATGCGGCCTGACCTCCCCTGCGGCCGTCGCACCGGCGCCGCGCGGGGAGCCCGTGACGAGGGGTGCCGCCCGTGGGCGGCTGAGAGCAGACCCTTGGAACCTGATCTAGCCAGCACTAGCGAAGGGACGTCACCATGACGCACTTCACCACGTCCGGAGACCCCCGGGAATCCCGGAACCTCCCGAACTCCCAAGCCCCCGACGCCGCATCGCACCGCGGCCCCGATACCCCCGGCTCCGCCCCCGCCGGGGAGGCGTCGGCCTCCGACCTTCCCGCGCGCGTGGCCGCGGCCGTGGATGCCGTGCGCGCTCGCGGCCCCCTGGTCCACGCCATGACCAACTCCGTCGTCCGGGAGATCAGCGCGGACGTGCTCCTGGCCGTCGGCGCGTCCCCGGCGATGGTGGACCACCCGGAGGAGGCCGGCGTCTTCGCGGGCCTGGCCGACGGCGTCCTGGTCAACGTGGGCAACCCCTCCGACGAGAACCTGCTGGCCTACCGCCGCGGCATCGCCGGCGCCCGGGATCACGGGGTGCCGTGGGTGCTGGATCCGGTGGCGGTCGGCGTGCTCGAACCGCGCACCGGCTTCGCCCGGGAGGTCCTCGAGCTGTCTCCGGCGGCGATCCGCGGCAACGCCAGCGAGGTTTCCGCTCTCGCCGGGAGGGGCGCGGGCGGCCGCGGGGTGGACGCCACGGACACCGTGGAGTCCGCCCTGGAGGCGGCCCGCGCCCTGGCCGAGCGCACCGGCGCGGTGGTGGCCGTGTCCGGGGAGCGAGACCTGATCGTCTCCGCGCACCGGGTCACCCGCCTGGTCAGCGGGCACCCGCTGATGCCCCTGGTGATCGGCACCGGCTGCGCGCTGGGCGCGGTGGTCGCCGCGTACCTGGGAGCCGTTCGGGAGGTGACCGGCACGGGCGGCGGGCAGGCGAAGTCCGCCTCCGACGGCCAGGACGCCGGATCCTCGCCAGAGGTCGGGCCGGAGATGGGCGCTGGACCTCGGTCGGAGGCAGGATCCTCGGCGGGGACCGGCTCTTCTCAGGGCTCACAGTCCCCGGATGCCGCCGCGCCGGGCCGGGAGACGCCCGTTCGCCTCGATGCCCACGACGCCGTGCTGGCCGCCCATGCCCACCTGGGGGCGGCCGGGATCCTGGCCGGTCGCGAGGCCAGGGGGCCGGGCTCCTTCCGCGTCGCGTGGCTGGACGCGCTGCACGCACTGGACGGCGCCGGCGTCGTCGAGCTGGTGGGGATGGAGGAGCTGGCATGATCCCGGAGGGCGTGGACCCCGCGCTGTACTTCATCACGGACACGGCCCTGTGCGGCGGGCCGGAGCGGGTGCCGCACGTGGTGTACGAGGCCGTGGCCGGGGGTGCGGGGATCGTGCAGGTGCGGGATAAGCACGCCGACGACGCCGCATTCCTCGCCCTGGCCCGCGCCTGCCGGGACGCGGTGCGCCGGGCGGAGGACGCGCTGGGGCGCACCGCCGCGCTGGTGGTCAACGACCGCGTCGGGGTGGCCGAGCGCTTGGGGTTGCACGTGCACGTGGGGCAGTCCGACGCCTCCCTGGCGGTGGCCCGCCGGGCCGTGGGCCCGGAGCGGATGGTGGGCGTGTCCGCCTCCACCGCGGAGGAGGTGCGCGCCGCGGCGGAGTCCGGGGTGGCGGACCTGGTGGGGATCGGCCCCGTGTGGGCGACCCCCACCAAGACCGACGCCGCAGCGCCCCTGGGTCCGGAGGGCCTGGCCGCGCTGGCCGGTCCGGCGCGGGCCGCGGGGCTGGTCGCGGTGGGCATCGGGGGGATCCGGGCGGATCGCCTGCCGTTGCTGCGAGGGGCCGGGGTGGACGGGATCTGCGTGGTCTCGGCGATCGCGGCGTCGGAGAACCCCCGGGCTGCGGCTCGAGAGCTGCGGGCCGCCGCGGTGGACGAGGGCGTGCTGGCCGCGGCGGGCAGCGCCGCCCCGGCCGCGCGGAGCGAGGGGGCGGCGTCGTGAGGCGCCCGGCGGTGGCCCTGAGCGTGGCCGGCTCCGATCCCTCCGGCGGGGCCGGGATCCAGGCGGATCTGAAGACCTTCCACGCGCTCGGGGTGTACGGCACGGCGGCGATGACGGCCCTGACCAGCCAGAACACGACGGGGGTGCGCGGGGTCCACCCGGTGCCGGCGGACTTCGCGGTCAGCCAGGTCGAGGCCGTGCTGGATGACCTCCCGGTGGATGCCGTGAAGACCGGGATGCTGGGGCAGGCCGAGGTGGTGGAGGCGCTGGCGCAGCTGTTCCGGCGGCGTCGGACGCAGCTGGGGACGCTGGTGGTGGATCCGGTGATGGTCGCCACCAGCGGCGATCCCCTGCTGGCCGAGGAGGCCGAGGCGGCGCTGCGGGAGCTGCTGGTGCCGCTGGCGGACGTGATCACCCCCAACCTCCCGGAGGCCGCGCGCCTGCTGGGCGGCGGGGCGGGGGAGGCCCCCGCGGCCGATGATCTCGCGGGGATGCGGGAGCAGGCGCTGGCCCTGCTGGAGCTGGGGCCGCGGATGGTGCTGCTCAAGGGCGGGCATCTGGACGACGACGCGGCGTCGGAGGGTCGGGCCGTGGACGTGCTGGCGGTGCGCGGCGAGTCCGGGGCCCCGGCGTGGGCCGTGGAGCTGTCGGCCCCGCGCGTGCCGACGCGCAACACCCACGGGACGGGCTGCACGCTGTCCTCCGCGATCGCGGCCCACGCGGCCCGGGCGGCAGCGGGTCGGCCGGCCCTGGGGGACGCCCAGCTGGTGGAGGCCGTGCGGGAGGGGAAGCGGTTCCTCTCCCGGGCCCTGCACGACGGCGCCGCCTGGCGGCTCTCCCGCACACCCCAGGCGGGGCACGGGCCGGTGGACCACCTCTCGCAGGTGCTGCGCTGAGCGCGGCGCGGCTCACCGGGGGGCGTCGCTGGTGGACCGCTTCGTGCGTTCGGAGCTGGATCATCCGGTCCCGGATGCACGAAACGGTCCCGGAGCTGGGGTCGGAGGAGCGGAGATGACGAGGAGACGAGGAGAAGATGGGGACGCGATGGAGCTGAGCGTGCTGGACGAAGACCGCTGGGGCGCGGGGGAGCACACCGGGCACTGGTGGGCGCAGGCCCGGACCATCCGGGAGCGGGTGCTGCGCCTGCCGTTCCTGCGGCAGCTGGCCGACGGGAGCCTGGATCCCGGGGCGTTCGCGGAGTACCTGCAGCAGGACGCCTTCTACCTCGCCGAGTACTCCCGGGCCCTGGCCCTGCTGGCCGCGAAGGCGCCGTCGGCCGGGGCGGGAGCGTTCTGGGCGGGCAGCGCGCACACGGCCGTCGAGGCCGAGCAGGCGCTGCACGGGCAGCTGCTGTCCGACCCGCTGCTGGCGGATCTGCCGCGCCCGCAGGCCCCGAGCCCGACGACGCGCGGGTATATGCACTCCCTGGTGGCGGCCTGCGCGGTGCGCCCCTACGCGGTGGGGGCCGCGGCGGTGCTGCCCTGCTTCTGGATCTACGCGGAGGTGGGCCTGGCCTTATCCGGCGGGGCGCAGGAGGTGGCGGAGCATCCGTTCCGCCGGTGGGTGGCCGAGTACGGCGACCCGGAGTTCGCGGCGTCGGCCCGGGGCGCGGTGGCCCTGGTGGAGGAGGCGGCCCGCGAGGCCTCAGCCCCGATGCGCGAGCAGATGCGGGAGGCCTTCCTGGATGCCTGCCGGTGGGAGGAGCTGTTCTGGGACGCCGCCCACCGCCGGGAGGTCTGGACCCGCTGACCGGTCCTGTCGCTCATCCGGTTTCGGGACGGGTTCGTCGTTTCGGGACCGGAATATCCCGTCCCGAAACGACGAACCCGGCCCGAAATCCCAGACGCGGGCGGCGGGCGGGGCGCTCAGGGGTGGGTGAGGGCGGCCCGGATTCGCCGGATGTCCGAAGGGGTGGTCCGGCAGCAGCCGCCGATCAGTCGGGCGCCCGACGCCGCCCACCCGGCCGCGGCATCGGCCGGGGAGGCCGGACCGGGGGCGGGCTCCCAGGATTTGGTGACCGGGTCGTAGCGCTCCCCCGAATTGGGGTAGGCCACCAGGGGCTTGGCCGTGCCCCGACGCAGCGCCCGCAGGGCCGGGGCCACGCGGGGGATCGGCAGGCAGTTGACCCCCACGGCCACCACCTGCGGGGACTCCTCGAGCAGGGCGGCGACCTCCGGCAGGGCGGTGCCGTCGCACAGCACGGGCGCGGCGTCGTCATCAGCCCCGGTCCCGCCGTCGCCCGGCACGGACGCGGGCCCGCCGTCGGAACCGGTCTCGTCGGCCCCGCACCCGTCGTCGGCCTCAGCCTCGACGCCGGACGCCTGCCGCACGGACAGGCTCACCCACGCCCGGGCGTCCGGGAACTCCTGCGCCAGCTGCCGCACCAGGGCGCGCACCTCGCCGACGTGCGGCATGGTCTCCAGGGCCAGCGCCTCCGCACCCGCCCCCAGCAGGGCCCGCAGCCGCGGTCGGTGGAAGTCCCGGAACTCCTCCTCGCTCAGCTGGTACCGCCCCGTGTACTCGGAGCCGTCCGCCAGGTACGCCCCGTACGGTCCCACGGACCCGGCCACCCACCCGTCCGACGCCGCCGCATCCCGTGCTTCGCGTGTGAGTGTGACGGCGCGTTGCAGCAGCGCGTCAGCTTCCGACGCAGACCATCCCGCCGCGGTGAAGGCCGGTATGTTCGCCTGGTACGTGTTCGTTGTCGCCACCTGGGCACCGGCCCGGTAGTACGCCTCGTGCACGGCTCGCACCGCTTCCGGATGCTCAGCCAGCGCCGTCGCGGACCACAGGGGCGTGGAGGTGTCCACCCCCAGGCCCTCCAGCTCCGTGGCCATCGCGCCGTCCAGGATCAGGGGCGCGGAGGCCTGGGCCAGGGCGGTGGGGAAGGGCTGGCGGGGCATCGCGGCTTCCTTTCGGGGACGGTGCGCAGGTGCTCCCGACGCGGCGCGGGAGGGTTCTGCACGCACCCTACGCCGATGCCGCTCGGATCGTCCCGCCGCGAGTCCGCGGTGCGTTCGCCGTGAGTCCGCCGTGAGTCCGCAGCGCGTCGGCGGCAGGCAGCCGAGCCGGAGATCGGCGCGGCGGAGGGACAGGCAGGTTCGGAGAACGGAGAGCAGGATGAGCTCAGAGCGGGCCCCCGAGGGGGCCGGGTCGTCGGGAGTCAGCGCCCCAGAGATCGCGGGCGCGACGCCGATGTCCGATCCGGTCGGGCCGGGGGAGGCGGCCCCTGAGGCGGCGGCCCCGGGGGAGGGGACGGCCCTGCACCGCGGGATGACCCAGCGGCACCTGCTGATGACCTCCCTGGGCGGGGTGGTCGGCACGGGCCTGTTCCTCAGCTCCGGGTACACCATCTCCCAGGCCGGCCCGGCCGGCACCATCCTGGCCTACGGGGTGGGTGCGGTGCTGGTCTACCTCGTGATGATGTGCCTCGGGGAGCTGTCCACCGCGATGCCGTGGACCGGCTCCTTCCACGTCTACGCCACCCGATTCCTCGGCCCGGGCACGGGATTCACCGTCGCCGTGCTGTACTGGCTGACCTGGACGGTGGCCCTGGGCAGCGAGTTCACGGCCTCCGGGCTGATCATGCAGCGGTGGCTGCCGCAGGTTCCGGTGTGGGTGTTCTCCGCGGCGTCGATCCTGCTGATCGTCGGGATCAACCTGTGCTCGGTGCGCATCTTCGGGCGCACGGAATCCTGGCTGGCCGGGGTCAAGGTGGTGGCGATCGTCGCATTCATCCTGCTCGGGGCGGCGGCGATGGTCGGCCTGCTGCCGCTGCACGACGGCTCTGCGGCGCCGTTCTTTTCCGAGCTCACCGCCGACGGCTGGTTCCCCCACGGCCTGCCCATCGTGTTCACGACGATGCTCGCCGTGAACTTCGCGTACTCCGGGACCGAGCTGATCGGCGTCACCGCGGGGGAGGCGCAGAATCCACGGCAGGCGGTGCCGCGGGCGATCCGCGCGGCCCTCTGGCGGCTCGTGGTCTTCTTCCTCGGGGCGATCACTGTGATCGCCGCGCTGATCCCGTACCGGGAGGCCGGGGTCGTGGAGAGCCCGTTCGTCACCGTGCTGCAGCGGATCGGCGTCCCGTATGCGGCGGACGTCATGAACCTGGTGATCCTCACCGCCATCCTCTCCGCCGCCAACTCCGGGCTGTATGCCTCAACCCGCATGCTCTGGTCGCTGGCCCAGCAGGGCATGGTGCCGCGCTTCCTCGGCGTCACCACCGGCCGCGGGGTGCCGGTGCGGGCGACCCTCGTGAGCCTGGTGGGAGGACTGCTGGCCCTGCTCTCCTCCGTGCTCGCTCCCGGCAGCGTGTACCTGGTGCTGGTCTCCATCTCCGGGTTGGCGGTCATGCTGGTGTGGGTGGCGATCTGCGCCTGCCAGCTGGTCTTCCGACGCCGCTACCTCGCCGCGGGCGGGCGCCTGGAGGACCTGCCCTACCGCACCCCGGGCTACCCGGTGGTCCCGGTGCTGGCGCTGGTCCTGACCGCCGCCTCCTGCGTGCTGATCGTGTTGGACCCGGAGCAGCGGCCCGCCCTGTTCTGGACGGTCCCCTTCGTCGCGATCTGCTACCTCACCTGGTTCCTGGTGGGCAGGGCCCGACGCCGCGCGGAGACGGGGAGCGGAGAAGCGGGGGAGGCGGCGGTCGGCTGACCCGCGCCGTCGGCTCCCGGGCTCACGCCACTCCCAGCGCTCGCAGGCCCGCGCAGACGGCCATCGCCAGGACCACGCAGGCCAGCATCGGGGCCTTGAGCAGGGCCGCCAGGATCCCCGTGCCCGCCCCGATGATCCGCGCCGAACCCACGACCTCCTGGCCCTCGAAGAGCATGGTCGTGGCCGCCACCGCCACGATCAGCACCACCGTCGCCCGGTCCATCCACAGCCGCGCCGGTGACTGGCTCAGCTCGTGCGGGGACACCGCGGTCGCGGTCTCCCGGGCGGGTTCGGCCTCGTCCTCCTGCGCCGTCGTGCGGGCGGACAGCGCGCCGATCTTCACCCCCAGGATCCGCATCAGGTAGGTGCCGCCGGCCAGGCCCGCCAGGGCCGCCAGGAACGCCGCCGGGCTCATGCCGCACCTCCCGCCGTCGCGCGGCCGTCCCCGGCGTCGGGCCGCCGACGACGCCGGGCGCGCACCTTCAGGAAGGCGGCCGCCGGGATCAGCGCGAGCAGGGAGGCCACGGCCCCCAGCCCCAGCGGCAGCACGGGGGTGGCCGCGACCGCCAGCAGCGCGCCGCCGGCCGCCGTCACCCCCAGGAAGGGGCTGCGCAGATCCTGGACCACCAGGCAGAACAGGATCACCGGGAACGCCGCGTCCAGCCCCAGCCGGTCCGCGTCCACCACCGATCCCAGCAGCTGGCCCAGGGCGGCGCCGCCCACCCATGCCGGGAACAGGACCACCGCCATCAGGACGAAGCGCTGCCACCGCTCGGTGCGATCCGCCCCTGGGCGCGCGAAGGCCGCCGTCTCGTCATTGGCCAGGTGCGCCGCCAGGTACTGGCGCACACCCCGCGGAGCGTACTCGCCGATGCTCAGCCCGAAGGCGAAGTTCCGGGAGTTCACCAGCAGGCCGCCCAGCACCGCCAGGATCGGGGCGCCGCCGGCGGCCACCACCCCGACGAAGGTCAGCTCCGCGGCACCGCCGATCGCCAGAGCCGCGAGCATCACCGTCTGCCACAGGGGGAAGCCCGAGGCCTGGGACAGCGCCCCGTAGGACAGGCCCACAGCCACCAGGGTCACCCCGATCACCGCGCACTCCCTGCGCTGGGCAGGAGCGACCGCCGGGAACCACGGTCGGCCGGAGCTGGGCACGGATCTCATATTCCGTATCGTGCTATATCCACTGGCCGCCGTCACATCGGGGCGACGCCGCCCGGCCCCGATCCAGGCCCCGGCCCCGATACCGCGCCGTCACCTGCTCGTGATCCGCAGGCGGTAGGGTCGTGAGCCACATCGCACGCACCCGCCGAGACCCGGAGATCGCCATGGCCGACACCGACACCGACACCGCGCAGACCGCCCCCACCCGCGGGGCCGGAGACCGTCTGCTCACCGCCGTGGAGAAGCTCGGTAACAAGCTGCCCGAGCCCTTCACCCTGTTCATCATCCTGTTCCTGATCACCGGCGCCATCTCCACCGTCATGGCCCTGAGCGGGGCCGAGGTCACCATGCCCGGCTCCGACGAGAAGCTCGCCATCAAGGGCCTGTTCACCGGGGAGGGCATCGCCTGGTTCACCTCCACCATCGGGGACAACTACATCGGATTCCCGCCGCTGGTCACCGTCGCCACGATCCTGCTCGGCATCGGCATCGCGGACAAGACCGGCTTCCTCTCCACCGCCATCCGCCTGGGCATCGGCAACGCCCCGCGCTGGCTGCTGCCCTACGTCGTCGCGTTCGTGGGCGTGTCCGCCTCGATCATGGCGGACTCCTCCTTCCTCGTCGTCCCGCCGCTGGCCGCCCTCGCCTTCAAGGCCGTCGGTCGCCACCCGGTCGCCGGGCTCCTGGGCGGCTTCGCGGCCGTCAACGCCGGGTTCTCGACGGCGGTGCTGCCCACCACCCTGGATGCGCTGTTCGCCGGGATCACCAACGCCGTGATGCCCAACGTCCCCCAGGTCGCCCAGACCGCCACCACCGTCACCCCGCTGTCCAACTACTGGTTCAACATCGCCTCGTCCCTGGTGCTCACCGTCATCTGCGGGTGGCTGATCGACAAGGTGCTCGAGCCGCGCCTGAACCGGCAGCAGGTCCCCCAGGAGGAGAGCGGCGACCCGGTGGATCCCGCCCAGCCCACCACCCGGCAGATGCGCGCCGTCGGCGGGGAGGACGCCTTCGTCCCCGCGGACCAGTTCGACCAGACCGGGCCCGTCACCGCGCAGGAGAAGAAGGGGCTGGTGTGGGGCGCCGTCGCCCTGGCCGTCGTCGGGATCGCGATGATCGTGTTCGCGCTGCTGCCGGCCTCCCCGTGGCGCAACGACGACGGCGGATTCCTCCCCAAGTCACCGCTCATGGACTCGCTGGTGTTCATCATCTTCGCGCTGTTCGCGGTGGGCGGGTACGTCTACGGGCGCGTGGCCGGGGTGGTGCGCGGCATGAAGGACGTGCCGACCATCATGGGCCTGGCGCTGAAGGACCTCATCCCGTTCCTCGTCATCGCCTTCGTCCTCGGGCAGTTCGTGGCCCTGTTCAACTGGTCCGGGATCGGCTCCTGGACCGCCGTCAAGCTCGCCACCGGGCTGCAGGACGCGGGGATCACCGGCTTTCCGATCGTGGTGCTGTTCATCCTGCTGTGCTCGCTGCTGAACCTGTTCATCACCTCCGGCTCCGGGATGTGGACGCTGATGGCGGCGGTGTTCGTGCCGATGTTCGGACTGCTCGGGTACGAACCGGCCTTCGTGCAGGCCGCGTTCCGCATCGGCGACTCCGCGACCCAGGTGGTCACCCCGCTGTCGCCCTACCTGGTGATCATCCTGACCATGCTGCGCAAGTACGAGCCGAAGGCCGGCCTGGGCACCGTGATGGCCCGGCTGGTGCCCTTCGCGATCCTGTTCTGGATCGGGTGGTTCATCGTCCTGTGCGTCTTCTACTTCTTCGACCTGCCCCTGGGCCCGGGCGCCGGCATCATGATCGGCGGGTGAGCCGGGCGTCGGTCCGACTCCGGCGTCCTCGCCGACGCGAGGCGGGGCTTTCGTTCCCACCCGGGCGCCTTCTCCGAGGCGAGGCGGCGCTTTCGTTCCCACCCCTTCCGCGACCCGGCGCATCTGTTCCCACCCCTTCCGCGACCCGGCGCATCTGTTCCCGAAAATCGGTTTTTCGGGAACGGATGCGCCGGGTCGGCGTCGGGAGCGTGGGGTGCGGGAACGGATGCGCCGGGTCGGTGCCGGGTGGGCGAGACCCGGGGCGCCGTCGTCATGGTTAGCCTGGTGCGCATGGGAGCAGAAGCGAGCACTCCGGACGCCGGGCATGACTTCCCCGTGGAGGATCCGTTCCGGTGGTGTGTGCGCTCGCCGATCCTCAAAACGGTGCTGGTGGTGATGGTCGGGGTGCTGGCGGACGCGGCGGCGAGGACGCTCACGGCCTGGACCGGATCGGTCTGGGCGGACCAGATCACGCTGTGGGTCCTGTGGTGCGCGGGTGCCTATCTGCTGACCCGCATCTTCCGCGCGTCGGATGAGTCGAACCTGCCGCGGCCGTGGTGGAAGATGACCGGGCATCCCACGGCGAGCTTCATGATCGGCCTGCTCCTGCTCCTCGGCGTGCTCACCGGGAACGGCTGGTACTTCGCCCGCCCGCTGCCGGAGCAGCTCATCCTGCTGCTGCCCACCGCGCTCGCGGTGCTGTGCCTGCACTCCTCGTATCGGATGGGCGGGTTCCGCATCGGGGCGCCGAGCGGGACGCGCTGAGGGCGCCGTCGTCATCCCGGGACACCTTCCGCTGGTGGCGGAAGCCCCCGGGGGCCCTGGTGGAGCGCGGGCGGCGGCGCTAGCCTGGGAGGCGGTTCTATAAGCTGGATCACCGAAAGGATCGACATGGCTGACCAGTACACGCTTCCCGATCTCCCGTACGACTACGCCGCCCTCGAGCCGCACATCTCCGCGCGGATCATGGAGCTGCACCACGACAAGCACCACGCCACCTACGTCAAGGACGCCAACGCCGGGCTGCAGAAGCTCGAGGAGGCCCGCGCCAACGGCGACCTCGCGTTCGTGAACCAGCTGGAGAAGGACCTCGCCTTCAACCTCGGCGGCCACGTCAACCACTCCATCTTCTGGAACAACCTCTCCCCGGACGGCGGCGACAAGCCCACCGGTGAGCTCGCCGCGGCGATCGACGACTTCTTCGGCTCCTTCGACGCGTTCAAGAGCCAGTTCACCGCCACCGCCACCGGCATCCAGGGCTCCGGCTGGGCCGTGCTCGCCTGGGACTCCATCGGGCAGCGCCTGAACCTGTTCCAGATGTACGACCAGCAGGCCGGCAACATCCCGCTGGCGCAGACCCCGATCCTGCAGCTGGACATGTGGGAGCACGCCTTCTACCTGGACTACCAGAACGTCAAGCCGGACTACGTCAAGGCCTTCTGGAACATCGTGAACTGGGCTGACGTGCAGCAGCGCTTCGACCGCGCCCGCACCCAGACCCAGGGCCTGATCGTTCCGTAAGGTCCCCGCGTCCGTCCCCGTGACGACGTCGGAGCCCCGCCCCGCCGAGCCGCGCGCTCGGTGGGACGGGGCTCCGGTTCTTTAAGGGGCGACCCGGGGGCGGTGCCGCGGACCGGATCGTGCAGCGCGGGCCGGATGATCCGGCACCGGACGCACGATCCGGTACGGCGGGTGAGCGCCGGGGTCAATGGCGGCTGACGGCAGTGCCCGGTACCCGCGGCGTCGGCCGGGTTACTGCGGGGGCGGGGCGGAGTCGGCGAAGGCCAGGGAGTCGTCGTAGCGGTACAGCCGCGGGGGGCGATGAGGGGTGCCGGTCAGGCGTCGGCCGGTGTCGATGACGGCACGGGAGGCGGCCACCCGGCGTCGGAAGTTCGCCGGGTCCAGGGCCCGTCCCAGGATCGCCTCGTAGACCTCGCGCAGCTGCGCCAGCGTGAACTCCTCGTCGAGGAAGGAGTGCGCGACCCGCGAGTACTCCACCTTGGCGCGCAGCCGCGTGAGCGCGTAGTCCACGATCTCCCGGTGGTCGAAGGCCAGGCGCGGCAGCCGGTCCACCGGGAACCACCGCACGTTCTCCTCCTCGAGCACCTGGGCCGCCTGCGCGGAGGGCACCGACGCCCAGTACACCACCGAGACCACGCGCTCGGCCGCGGCGTCCTCCTCCTCAGAGGCCGACGCCACCGCCGCCGGGGAGCCCGACGCCGCCTCGGCATCGTCCCCCGGGGCGCGGGCCTGTCCCCGGTGCACCCGACCGAAGGCGTAGAGCTGCTCCAGGTAGCCGGGAACCAGCCCGGTCGCGTCCCGCAGCATGGAGGCCGCGGCCTCCTCGAGGGACAGCTCCGGGGGCAGGGGGCCGCCGGGCAGGGCGAACAGCCCGCGGTAGGGCGCGCGGATGCGCCGCACCAGCGGCAGCCACAGCCGCAGCCGACCGTCGGCCGCCGCGGACCCAGCCCCGGCCGCGCCGGTATCGGACGCCGACGCCGCGGCATCGGCCGCCTCGCCCCCGGTCCCGGCAGCACCAGCCTCAGCAACCCCGGCCGCAGCCTCGTCGGGCCGCAGAGCCAGGATCACCGTGGAGACGGCCAGCTGCACCGGGGCCGACGCCGCCCCGACCGGCCCACCTGCCCCGGCCAAGCCGGGCGCCGTCCCCGCCTCATCGCTCACAGCTTCGCTACTTCTTCAGCTCGCCCATCTCGTCCCAGCCGTCGCCGTCGACCTGCCGGGAGATGATCTTGGGCGTCTGGGTGATCAGCGGGTACAGGTCCTTCATGGCCTTCTGGAAGTGCTCGGAGTTCACGTGGGCCTCGGCGGCGTCGTCTTCGAAGGCCTCCAGCAGGACGTACTCGTTGGGGTCCTCGACGCTGCGGTTCCACAGGAACCACTTGTTGCCGGGTTCCGCGCGGGTGGCTTCGGTGAACTCCCGGACGTGCTCCATCCAGGTGTCGGCGTGCTCGGGCTTCACGGGGAAGCGGACGACGATCGAGATCATGGGGTCCTCCTCGGGTCGGTGATGGTCTCCTTCCATCGTGGCACGCCCGGCCCGTGGGACAATGGGGCGCATGAGCACCGCCACACCCGCGCCGCTGGTCCGCTTCCTGCCGACCCACCGCGACGTCGTCAGCGCCCAGACCGTGCTGCCGGGGGTGGAGGCTTCGCAGGTCTGGGATCTGGTGTCCCGGCCGCGGCGCCACGCCGAGCTCGACGGCGGCGGGAACGTCCGCGGGCTGATCGACGGCCCGGAGGCTCCGGAGGTCGGGCAGAGCACCGTGCAGCGCATGCGCCTATACGGCATCCCCTACCGGATGCGCGCCACCGTCATCCGCCGGGAGCCCGAGCGGACCTTCGCGTGGGTCATGCCCGGCGGGCACACCTGGGCCTGGGAGATCCTCCCCGCGGGGGACCCGGAGGGGGACAGCGCGGAGGCGATCACCGTGCGCTGCACCTTCGACGCCGCGGCGGCCCGCGTGCTCGGCCTCCCCCTGGCCCCGCTGTATCGACTCGACGGCGGATTCGCCCGCAACCGCCGCTCCATCGCCCTGTCCCTGGCCCGCCTGCACCGGACCTTCCCGCCACGCGGCTGACCTCTCGGCGGCCCACCCGAATCAGAAGGAGCACCCATGAAGATCCTGCTGCCCATGTCCATCGAGCTGGATGCGCAGACGCTGCCCCTGGAGCCGGGCGACGTCGTCGCCGGGTACGACCCCACGCAGCCGGTGCGCGAGGAGGACGCCGACGCCGAGGTCCTGGTGGTCTGGGGCAACACCGACGACCAGCTCGCCGACGCCGCACAGCGCCTGACCGACCTGAAGCTCATCCAGGCGCTGCTGGCCGGGCCGGACCAGATCAAGAAGGCCGGCTTCGGCGAGGATGTGGTGGTCTGCGCCGGCATCGGCCTGCACGACCGGACCGTCTCCGAGCACGCCCTGGCGCTGTCCCTGTCCCTGGTCCGCTTCCTGCCCGAGCTCGCCAGGCGCCAGGAGCGCCGCGAGTGGGCCTCGGAGCTTGGCGGGGCGCAGCCGCTGCACCCGGAGGGCGCGCCGATCACCACCCTGCTCGACGCGCACGTGACCATCTGGGGCTTCGGCTCCATCGGGCAGACCCTCGCACCGCTGTTCACGGCCCTGGGCGCGAAGGTCTCCGGCATCGCCCGCTCCACGGGGGAGCGCGCGGGGTATCCGGTGGTGGCCACCGAGGAGAAGAACGAGCTGCTGGCCCGCACGGACCTGCTGGTCATGATCCTGCCCTCCGGTGAGGCCACCGCGGATTCCCTCGACGCAGCGGTGCTGAAGACCCTCCCGGATACCGCCTACGTGGTCAACGTCGGCCGCGGGTCCACCGTGGACGAGGCCGCGCTGATCGAGGCCCTGGAGGAGGGGCGGATCGCGGGGGCCGCGATCGACGTCGCCAAGACCGAGCCGCTGCCGGCCGAGGACCCCCTGTGGGGCGCCCCGCACCTGATCATCACCCCGCACGCGGCCGGCGGGCGCCCGGTGGGCGCGGAGGAGCTGATCGGGCACAACCTGAAGGCCCTGCGCGGCGACGGCGAGTTCCGCAACCGCATGTAGCCGCCGACGCCGGGTCCCACTTCCGCGAGACGGCGCTCTCGTTCCCTACGCGGGCGCCCCTCTGCAACGACCCGGCGCTCTCGTTCCCTGCACGAGCACCCTTCTCACGCGAGACGGCGCATTCGTTCCCGAAAACGCGATTTCCGGGAACGAATGCGCCGTCTCGCGGAGGGGTGGGTACGGATGCGCCGTCTCGCGGAGGGGTGGGAACGAGAGCGCCGCCTCGCCGACGTCGACGTCAACGGGGACGCCGACGCGACCAGACCCCCCGGCGGCTCAGCGCGCCGTGGCCTCCGGGGCACCGGCGGCCGGGACCGACATCGTGCGCGGGGCCTGGGCGGCGGGCAGGTGACGGCGGTAGAAGGCCACCGCGATCCCCAGGCACAGCAGCGCCACCACGGACCCGCCGGCGAACATCAGCGGGTAGGTCAGCCACGTGTTGAGCATGGCCAGGGTCGCCGGGATGAAGAAGCCCAGGTAGGTCAGGGAGTAGTACACGGCGGTCAGCCCGGCCAGGTCCTCCGGTCCGGCGATGCGCTGCACCTCCTGCAGCCCGGAGACCAGCAGCATCCCGTAGGCCAGCCCCAGGGCGGCCGCGGCCAGGATGGCGACGGCGGGGTCGTGGGTCGCGGCGGCCCAGGCGGCCAGGCCCATGCTGGGTACGGTCGCGGCCAGGCCCACCACCACGCCGCGGGCGGAGCCCGGGTCATCCAGCTTCTTGCCGACGGACTGGATGCCGATGCCGAATCCCAGGGCGATCAGGCACAGCAGCCCGGAGAAGCCGACGTCGAGCCCGTGGGTGCGCGAGCCCATCAGCCCGGGCAGCACCGCGTAGGCGCAGCCGGCGCAGCCGAAGACCCACGGCGCCATCGGCACCACGACCCACAGGAACCGCCGGTGCGTGGCGGCCGGGATCTTCAGGTCCTCGGCCAGCGGCGCCGGGGTGGCCTGGCGGGCGTGGGTCTCCGGGGCGCGCAGCACCATCAGGAAGCCGATCGCGGTGACGAGCAGGTGCACCAGGTACGGGGTCTGGGCCTGCAGGGGGCCGAACTGCGCCAGTGCCGCGGCCACCGCCGCCCCGAGGCCGAAGCCGGCGGTCAGGGCCATGGAGGAGCGGCGGGCGCCGGCGGACTCGTCGGCCTCGGGGTCGTAGGGTGCGCCGGAGAGCTCCTTGATCCAGGAGCCGCCCACGACCATCACCAGGCCCAGGGCCAGGCCGGAGAAGATGCGGCCGAGGAACAGCACGGCGGGGGAGGAGGTCCCCACTCCCAGCAGGATGGAGGCGATCATCGCCAGCACCGGGGCCGGGACCATCAGGGGGCGCCGACCGTACCTGTCGGACATCGGGCCGCCGATCAGCAGGGCGGGGATGATGCCCAGCACATAGGCGCCGAGCAGCACGTCCACCGCGCCGGTGGACAGCCCATCCAGGTCCTTGTACATGATCAGCAGCGGGGTGAACTGGTTGCCGCCCCAGGCCACGGCGAACAGCGCGGCGGCGACCTTCAGCCAGTGCGGGATGCGCGGGCGGGCCGCACCCACGGGCACGACGGCGTTGGCCGAGGTGGCGGGGTGGTTCAGCTCGGGGCGGGCGGTGCCGGCGGGGCGGGCGCCGTCGGCCGCGTCGTGGGCGGCGGCACCGGTCTGGGGATCGGCCGGCGGCGTCGCGGCGGCGGTGACGTCGTGGGTGGTGGCGGCGGTCTCGGCGGACACGCGGGTTTCCTTTCGGGGCGGCGGTGCGGTGGGGGATGGCCGACGACGTCGGCGGCCGGGTCCCGCGCGGGCGGCGCGGGAAGTGCGGGGGCGCCGTCCCGGAAGACGGCAGGGCTCGGGGTTCGGGGCGGGGATTACGGGGCGCCGAGCAGGCGCTCGTGCACGGTGGTCAGGTGCTCGGTCAGCGCGGTCTCGAAGGCTCCCGGGTCCCCGGCCCGCACGGCGTCGAGCAGGTTCCGGTGTCCCGCCAGCACGGTGGCGGAGCGACGGTCGTCGCGCCAGACGGCGCGGGCGGACATGCGCCGCTGCCGGTCCGCGAGGCTGAGGTAGAAGGTGGTGATCAGCTGATTGCCGGCGGAGGCCACCAGGTGCTGGTGGAACTGGGCGTCGGTGGCGACGAAGTCGTCGTGGTCCTCGGCGCGGCGGGCGGCGTCCTGCCGGTCCAGGATCTCGGCGAGTTCTGCGGCGACCTGCTCCTGCTCCTCGGCGGTGACGATCTGGCGCACCGCGTGGGATTCCACCATGATCCGGGCCTGCACGACGTCGCGGATCTCGTGGGGGCCGACCTGCCGGATCAGGGCGCCGCGCTTGGGGTAGAGGGTCATCCACCCTTCGGTCTGCAGGCGGATGAATCCCTCGCGCACCGGGGTGCGGGAGACCTCCAGCGCCGCGGCGATCTCGCCTTCGGAGATCAGCTCCCCGCCCTCGAGGTCGTGCTCGAGGATGCGGGTCTTGACGTGCTGGTACACCAGGTCCGCCGCGGAGGCGCCGGTGGGGCGGGCGGGAGCGGTCTGGGCGGTCATGGGAGCCTTCCGGGGGTGGATCGGCCCGACGAGGTCTGGTGAACCTCACGAGCACAACTTAGATACAAGTTGCATCATAGTCTCATCGCGCCGCGAAGCAACCCCCGCCTCACCGACGGGATCGCCTCCGCTGTCCGGCCGGTTCCGCGGCCCTGGGTGCGGCCCCTGGGTGCGGGGCCCTGGAGCCGGGACGCTGAGGGGCCCGGCCGCCGGCAGGCGATGCCCCGCGGCGTCAGGCCATGAGGGCTGAGATGACCAGCAGGGCGGGGACCGAGGCGAGGGTGGACAGCAGCACGATGTCCCGGGCCAGGGAGACCTGCTGGTCGTACCGGGAGGCGAAGTTGAACAGGTTCTGCGCCGTCGGCAGCCCACCCAGGACGGTCGCGGCGAACAGGTCGTGCGGGGCCAGGTGGAAGGCGAAGCGGCCCAGGAGGTAGGCCGCCACCGGCATCATCGCGACCTTCAGGCCCACGGCCAGCAGGGTCTCCGTCCGCTGGCCCGGCACGGCGAGCGGTCGGCTGCCGCGCAGGGACATGCCGAAGGCCACCAGGATCAGCGGGATGCCGGCCCCGCCGAGCAGGCGCAGCGGCTCGTGCACGACGTCGGGGACCGGAAGCCCCAGCAGGTTCACGATGATCCCGGCCGCCGAGCCGAGGATCAGGGGGTTGCGCAGCGGCTGGGTGGCGATGGTCCTCAGCCTCACCTGCCCGCGGGAGACGACGTCGAGCACGGCCAGGCACAGCGGCGTGGCGAAGATCAGCTGGAACAGCAGGATCGGGGCGACCTGGGCCGGGTCCCCGAAGATGTAGGTGGCCACCGGCAGGCCCATGTTGTTGGCGTTGAGCAACCCGGCCCCGACGGCGCCGACGGTCACCCGGGCCACCCCGCGGCGCAGGATGAGTCCGGCGACCAGCGCGTAGAGGCCTGCCATCGCGGCGAAGCTGATCGCGGCCACCGGCAGGCGCCCGGAGAAGATGACGTGCAGGTCCGTGCCGGCCAGGGTGGTGAACATCAGGGCGGGCAGGGCCACGAAGAAGGCGAAGCGGTTCAGCTGCCATCCGGCGCCTTTGCCGAGCACCCCGGAGCGCTCCACGGTGTAGCCGATGCCGACGACGACGCCGATGATCGCGAACCCCTCGAGCACCCCGAGCATGGGCGGCCCCTTTCCTCCTGGTGAGCGCGGCGACGTCGGCTCCTCGCCCTCGAGTCTAGGGGCGCGGGGTGTGGGCCTGCTGCCGCGTTGAGAGGGAGGCGCGATGCCGCTTCCCGCGCTGCCCCGTCCTCGGGTCCTGACTGCGCCGGGTCTCAGACGCCGGTGTCGGTTTCCTCCTGGAGAGGACGACCTACCCTGAAGAGTCCCAGACCCGTACCATGTCTCTCAGCACTGATGACCAGGGCCGACATGCCAGTGTCGAAGAGTGACGACGTACGCTGCGTTCGGATGCGCCTTCCAGGGCGACGGAGGATGATCTTGTTGCCGGATCTTCTGCAGAGAACCCCGGGTTCGTTGTTCGCTCCTGAGGTTAGGCGCTTTCCTGGCGAGGCCTCGCGGCGCCAAGAGATGGAAGGGGCGTGATGGACCTGGGCTGGTTCGATGCGCTCACCTTCATCTGCGCCGCGGCCATCATCATCAGGAATCGGGTGTGCAAGAAGAAAGGTGTCGAACCGATCGATCATCGACTGTTCAGGAAGGTCGTTCCCTGGGGTGATCCGCGGATTGTCGGCTCTTCACGAATGAGGGTGTAGCGCGGGTCTGAACCCTCCGGCTTCGAGCAGCGACCGAGCGATGTAGTGGGTGAGGTTGCGGAAGCCCAGAGCGGAGCCGCGAAGGTGTTCGAGCCGCCCGTTGACGGCCTCCGTAGGACCGTTGCTGGTGCCAGGTCGGTCGAAGAACGCGAGAATGTCAGCGGCGCGTTGCTTCAGCGTCCGGCCGAGCTTGCGCAGCTCGACGAGCGGGGTCGGGACCCCGCTGGCGAGTGAGTCGATGAGCTGCTGCATGGCGAACCTCCCCAGACCCCGGTCGGGTTCCCGATATGCGGTGACCATCCGCTGGTAGATGCCCCAGGTCGCCTCGACCTCGGCATGTCGCTCATCGGCGAACAGCGCTTCAAGGCGGGCTTGTTGCTTCTCGGTGAGCAAGCCGGCACCGGTGTGCAGGGTACGACGCGCCGTGTAGAGCGGATCATTCTTCCTCCCGCGCCGCCCGAACGCATCGCGCTGGACGCGGCGGCGGCACTCATCGAGCGCGTCACCGGCCAGCCTCACGACGTGGAAGGGATCCATCACCGTCACCGCCGCAGGCAGCTCTTCGACGGAGGCGGTCTTGAACCCGGTGAACCCGTCCATCGCGACGATTTCGACACCGTCTCGCCAGGTCCGCGGCCGATCCGCGAGCCAGGTCTTGAACACCGCCTTCGAGCGTCCCTCGACCATGTCCAGCAGCCTGGCAGGTCCCGTTCTCTCACGGACCGGTGTCAGGTCGATGATGACGGTCACGTACTTGTCGCCGCGGCGGGTATGCCGCCAGACATGCTCGTCGACGCCGAGCACTCGGACACCGTCGAACCGGCCTGGTGCGTCGATCAGGCGGCGTTTGCCCGCGGTGAGGATCGCGGTGTTCGCGGTGTGCCAGGACACGCCCAGGCCGGCAGCGGCGCGCGAGACGGTGAGGTGCTCGATCACGATGGCCTCCAGCGCCCACCGCATCCCGCCGCGAGACAGCCTCGCTCGTGCGGGCGCGGCCTGGGTGAGGTCTTCACGCCAGGACCGCCCGCACCCGGGGCACGCGTATCGGCGGACGCGGACCAGCAGCGTGGTGGGTCGGTGTCCGAACGGCTCGTGCGCCAGGTATCGGGCATCCGTGCCTCGGGACAGTGCCTGGCTGCCGCAGCCGCGGCACCACGGATCCGGCTCGGCAACGCGGCACTCCAGGACCGCACGGTCCGGTTCGATGTGCTGGCCCACGGCTATGAGGCCGAGCTCATCAAGTCGGCAGAACACGGTCAGGTCAGGGGTGGCGAAGGTATCGTGGGGCATGTCGGGGTCTTCCGGATGGGCAGTGTAGGAACTTCCATCATCGGGAGGCCTCGACCCTCACCCAGGCAGCGACGCGCCGGCCGCACCTACCTCCTCGATTACGAAGAGCCGGACATCTTGGGGATCTGGCCAGGCAACGGGGACGGGGAGTCGGCGAAGTTCTGGTTCGCCTGCCTGACCGAACTGAAGAACCGCGGGGTCAAGGACGTGTTCTTCGTGGTCTGTGACGGGCTCAAGGTGGCTATGTCAACTTCATTTGGCCCCGGGTTGTCGGTCTGGCTGGGCCCCGGTTGGGTGCGAGAAGCCAACCCAGAGTGAACTCCGGGCAGCTTATGGGGGGCAGTTCATGTCAGTGGTGTCGGCGCAGGCGCAGGGAGTTGGTGATGACGCTCACCGAACTGAGGGCCATGGCGGCTGCGGCGATCATCGGGGACAACAGCCAGCCGAAGGCGGGGTAGAGCACTCCCGCGGCGATCGGAATGCCGATGACGTTGTAGATGAATGCGAACAGCAGGTTCTGCTTGATGTTGCGCATAGTGTCGACGGACAGGTCGCGGGCCTTGACCAGGGCTGCGAGGTCGCCGCCGAGGAGGGTCACGTCTGCGCTCTCGATGGCGACGTCGGTCCCGGTGCCCATGGCGACGCCAACGTCCGCCCCGGCCAGGGCAGGGGCGTCGTTGACGCCGTCACCGGCCATCGCGACCGTGTGACCTTGCTCCTGGAACCGCTGGACGTGCCCATGCTTCTGATCCGGAAGCACGTCCGCGATCACCTCGTCGATGTGGAGCTCGTCGGCGATGGCGTGGGCGGTGGTGGCGTTGTCCCCGGTCAGCATCACGATCCGCATGCCACGGTGACGTAGGTCGTCGATGGCCTGGGCGGTGGTGGGCTTGAGTGGGTCGGCGATGGCCAGGATGCTTGCAGGCTGACCATCGACAGAAACGATGACGGCAGTGGCTCCTTGGCGACGGAAGGCGTCGATGTCGTCGGTCAGGGGGGTCGTGTCGGCATGCTGGGTCGTGAGGAAGGCAGGGCTGCCGACCATGACCTGGTGACCGTCGACCAATGCTTCGACGCCGCCACCCGGGTGGGCGGTGAATGCAGTGGCGGTCGGTACGGTGACGTCGCGTTCTCGCGCCGCGTCGACGATCGCGCGGGCCAAGGGATGTTCGGACCCGGACTCGACAGCGGCCGCCATGGCCAGCACGATCTCGGCGTGGTGGCCGGCGACGACCTTCTGGTCGACGAGGCTGGGATGGCCCTGGGTCAGGGTCCCGGTCTTGTCGACCACCAAGGTGTCGATCTTCTGCAGTCGTTCGAGTGCATCGGCGTTCTTGACCAGGACGCCATCGCGGGCTCCGCGACCAACCCCGACCATGATGGACATGGGTGTGGCAAGGCCAAGCGCGCAAGGGCAGGCGATGATGAGCACGGACACTGTAGCAACGATCGCGAACGGTAGCCGGGGCTGTGGCCCGACCGTGGCCCAGACGGCGAAGGTGATCAGTGCGATGCCGATCACGACCGGCACGAACACAGCGGAGATCTTGTCGACGAGCCCTTGGATGGGGGCTTGGGAACGTTGCGCCTGGGACACGAGGTCGACGATGCGGGCCAGGGTCGAGTCGGCGCCCAGGCCGGTGGCCTCGATGACCAGGCTGCCGTCGCTGGTGATGGTGCCGCCGATCACACGGTCGCCGGGGTTCTTGTCAACAGGTACCGGCTCGCCGGTGATCATGGATTCGTCGACGTAGGCGTGGCCGTCGACCACGATGCCGTCTGCTGGGATCTTCTCACCGGGGCGGACCCGGCAATGGTCGCCGACCTGCAGGTCCGCGGATGGCACTTCCTCTTCTTCTCCGTCGGGGTTGATGCGGTGCGCGGTGGCTGGCGACAGGTCCAGCAGGGCGCGGATGGCACCCGAGGTCTGGTCGCGTGCCCGCAGTTCGAGTACCTGCCCCAGCAGCACCAGGGTGATGATCACGGCGGCGGCCTCGAAGTAGACTCCGACCCGGCCACCGTCATCACGCATGATGGCCGGGAAGATCCCCGGGGCCAGGACGGCGACCACACTGTAGAACCACGCGGCACCCACACCGAGGCTGACGAGGGTGAACATGTTGAGGTGCCGGCTGGCCACTGATCGGGCGCCACGTGCGAAGAATGGCCACCCGGCCCACCACACCACGGGGGTGGACAGCGCGAGTTCGACCCAGGGCACCCACGCCCCGACGGCCAGGGCCGGGACCATCGCCAGCACCACCAGGGGCAGGCTGAGCACGGCTGCCACGCGGAGACGGCGGCGCATGTCTGCCAGCTCTGGGTTGGGTCCGTCGTGGACGCCCACCGAGACCGGTTCGAGCGCCATGCCACAGATCGGGCACTCGCCCGGCCCATCCTGCCGGATCTCGGGGTGCATGGGGCAGGTCCATTCGCCATCGCGTGGGCCGGTGTCGGCCTGTGGTGGCGGGGCGCTTTGCCCGCCGTGCTCTTGGTGGGCAGCAGGCTGCCCGGGGTGGGTGTGCTGGTGTGCTGCTGGCGCGGGGGGCTGTCCGTCCGGTTGGAGGAACATGCCGCACTTAGGGCAGCGGCCAGGGTGGTCACTGGTGACCTCGGGGTGCATGGGGCAGGTGAAGGAGTCCCCTTCAGCCGTGATGGGCTCGTCGGGTGGGGTAGGGCTGGTCATGGTCTTCCTCGTCCGTTGAGTGGTGGTGCTCTGTGGTGCTGGTGGGCGCGTGGTGCGAGGTTCTTGGCTCAGTGGTGATCGGCCCCGTGGTTCATCATCCGCATCATGAGCCACATCATCACTACGCAGCCGAGGGCGGGGATGACGGCGGCCATGACGCCGCCTGCGGCGAGGCTGGCACGACCTGTCCACAGGTATCCGGCCACGATGAGCAGCATCGGGGCACACATCAGCAGGTGCATCCAGTGGTGGCTCTTGCCGTGGCCTGTCATCTTCGGATCGTGCCGGTGCTGCACGGGCTCGAGTACCGGGTCGGCGGCGGGGCGGGGAGCGTCGCTGTCACTGCGGTTGAGCTGGGTGGGGCTTGTGTACATGGTGGTCTCCTTCGTCGTGTGTGGCTGGCTGCCGTCACCATCCAGACTGTCGAGCGTCCATGAAGCTGGACCGGGGCAAATGATGAAGGTTTGACCAAGACGTCGGAGGCATGTGCGGGCATGCGGCGGTGCGGTTCCCGGGGTGACGCGGGAACCGCATCGGCGTGGGCTGGGGTCAGTAGCGCAGGCTGGTCATCATGCCGATCTCGGCGTGGTAGATGTTGTGGCAGTGCAGCATCCAGGCTCCGGGGTTGTCGGCCTGCAGGTCGGCCTCGATGGTCTGCATGGGCAGCAGCAGCACGGTGTCCTTGCGCAGTCCGTTGCTGCCCGGCAGGGACCAAGTGTGGCCGTGGATGTGCATCGGGTGGGCCATCATCGTCATGTTCGTCATCCGCATCCGGACCCGCTGTCCCGGGCTGATCGACAGGGGTGTGTCCTCACCGAACTTCTTGCCGTTGATGCCCCAGGCGTAGGGCTTCATCTGGCCGTTGAGCTGGACCTCGAGGGTCTGCTCCGGTTCCTTGTCGGGCAGCTTGGCTGCGTCGGCGGCGCGCAGGGCGGTGCCCAGGGCAGCCTTTCCTCCGAGTTCGGGGATTCGGGTGGTGGCCGGCGGAATGCTGCCGGCGCCGGTCTTGACGATGGCGCGGGCGGGAGTACCGGTCTTGCCCTCGGGGGCGGCCTGCAGCACGAAGACGCCGTCGCCGACGGTGACGGTGGCGTCGATCCTTTCTCCCATGGCGAGGTAGATGGCCGTCGCCTCGACCGGCTGCACGGCGAAACCGTCGGCGTGGGTGATGGTGAGTCGGTGCCCGGACAGGCCGACCTTGAAGATCGTGTCGGCTCCGGCATTGATGAGCCGTAGCCGGACCTTGTCCCCGGGGCGTGCCGTGAGGGTGCGCGGTGCGGCCGGGATCCGGCCGTTGACGACGTAGTGCGGGTAGCTCACGTCTCCGGCATCGCCCAAGGGGGAACTGCCGTGGTCCATGCCTCCCATGTCGTGGTTCATTCCTTGGGACAGGGGGCCGCTGTTGGCCTTGAAGTCGGCGAAGATCGCATCCGGTGACTTGCCAACCCCATCGGTCCAGTCATCCAGGACCAGGACCCATTCCGCGTCGTGGTCGCCCGGATCGCGTGGGTCGTCCAGCACGAGGGGAGCGTACAGCCCCCGGTCGATCTGGACTCCGCTGTGGGGATGGAAGAAGTAGGTTCCGGCATGGGGTGCGACGAACTCGTAGGTGAAGGCACTCTTGGCGGCGATGGGGTCCTGAGTGACACCAGGCACACCGTCGGAGGCGTTGCGCAGGGCAATGCCGTGCCAGTGCACCGAGGTGGCTGTGGGGAGCTGGTTGTCGACCGTGACCCGGAACAGGTCGCCCGCCTTGCCGCGCAGGACGTTCCCGTCGAGTTCGTCGGTGTAGGCCCAGGTCTTGGCCAGGACACCGCCCAGGTCCAAGGTGACAGGGCGCGGGGTCAGGGTGTGGGTGACGGTCGTCGCCCCGGTCGGGGTGGCGAGTGGTGTCTGGGTCGGGATGGCCCATGTGGCCGGGGTGGTGCTGGCCGGGGAGGGCTGCTTGGCGCCGCATGCAGCCAGGGCGCTGGTGGATGCCAGGCCGAGGCCGGCGAGCAAGGCCTGTCGGCGAGTGATCGTGTTCATGCCCACGACTCTTCCCGCCCCGCATTGTGACCGGGTCAGGGAAGTGTGGAGATTCGATCAAGACTTCGTGGCAGCACCAGGGTGAACGACGCACCGCAGCCCACCCCCGGACTGGCCGCCAGCACGTCGCCCCCATGTGCCCGGGCGACGGCTCTGGCGATGGTCAGGCCGACTCCGGTTCCGCCGTCGACGTCACGGACCCTGCGTGATCCTTGGTGGAAGAAGCGTTCGAAGACGTGGGGCACCTCACCGGCGGGTATGCCTGCGCCGGTGTCGCTGACCTGGATGGACACCGAGTCCGTGTCAGACCAGCTCGTCACACATACCTCACCCCCGCGTGGCGTGTGCTGGACGGCGTTGCGCAGCAGGTTGTCCAGGACCTGGCCGATGCGTGCAGGGTCGACATCCACCTCCACGGGGCAGTTGCCACGGGTCACCAGCTGGATACCTGCCTCGGCACAGGCTTTCGCACACGAGGTGACCGCCGATTCCACCAGGTCATCGATGCGGGTCAGCCGTAGTTCCAAGGGGATCCGCCCCTCCTCTGCCCTGGAGACCTCGGAGATGTCGGCCGCCAGCGCCGTGATGCGCTCGTTCTGGCGTTGGAGGACCTCAAGGACCTCCGGCCCATACACGGCGACTCCGTCCTGGAGGCTCTCGAGCGTCACCCGCGTCACGGACAGGGGCGTTCGCAGCTCATGGCCAAGATCGGTCAACATGCGTCGTCGGGTGGCCTCCGTGGCCGCGATCTGGGCCGCCATCCGGTTGAACTCATGGGCCACGGATTCGAGTTCGCGCCCCAGTGGCGGCATGCGCACGGGGTCGTCGTAGTTGCCGTGCGCGACCCTCTCAGCCCCCTCGGCCAGGGCATCCAGCCCTCGGATGAGGCTGCGGTTCAGCACCCATGACGTCACCGCCGCGATCATCATCGCGGCGGCAAGCCCCAATCCCAGGGAGGCCGCACCGGCGTCATGGAAGGCACGCTCGGCATGGTCCAGCACCATGGGCTGGGTGTGCCCGGCCTCGGCCATGTGCTTCTTGAACAACGGCGGGCCCATCTCCAGGGCGGTCAGGACCAGCGTGACGCTCATGGTGACCAGGACGGCGAACTGGGTCCACACCACCCGTCGACCCCACGACAACCCGGGCCACAGCTCTGATGGCCGTCCTCCCATCAGCCTCGGCCCATCCGGTAGCCCACGCCCCGCACAGTCAGCACGTAGCGGGGATCGGCGGCCTCCTCACCCAGCTTCTTGCGAAGGTGTGCCACGTGGACATCGACCAGATGGTCGTCGCCGACCCAGTCCTCGCCCCAGACCATGTCCGTGAGCTGACGCCGGCTCAACACACGTCCGGGATGCGCGGACAGCGCCTTCAGCAGGTCGAACTCGGTGCGTGTCAGGTCCACCGCCACACCATCCATGAAAGCCTCGCGCGAGTCGGGATGCACCACCAGTTCCCCGATCCTGCGGGCGACGGATACCGAAGCCGTGGATCTCGGGCGACGCAGCATCACCTGGACGCGTGCGACGAGTTCGCGCGGGCTGAAGGGCTTGGTGAGGTAGTCATCCGCGCCCACGGACAACCCGATGAGCATGTCCACCTCGTCAGCTCGCGCGGTCAGCATCAGGACGTAGCAGTCGCTGAAGGTGCGCACCTTGCGACAGACCTCCACTCCGTCGAGGCCCGGAAGGCCGAGGTCGAGGATGACGACATCCGGCTGCTCCTCCCGGATCCGCGACACCGCCTCGTTCCCGTCTGCACACGTGTCTGCGGCCATGCCGGCCCGTTCCAGGTAGTTCTTCACCGTGCCGGCCAGCACCGGTTCGTCGTCGACCACCAGCACCGAAGTGCGCGCCACATCACTCATGGCTCCATCTCACCACGAAACCCAGCAGGCGTCACCTCGTCGGTTGCGAGGACGGGGACATGTTGTGGTTCATGCTGCCCATGTCGTGGTTCATGCCGGACATGCCACCCATGTCATGGGTCATGACGCTCGACGACGTGTCACCTCCCAGGACTGCCGGATCGACCATCCCGAAGATCATCGCCATGTGGGCCACAACGAGGAAGGCCGCCACCATCGCCACGTGCATCCGCAGACGGTTCTCACTACTGCGGCCCAGGACCCCCGCCTCGAGGAGACTGATCACGAGCATGGGCAGGCCACCGACCAGGTAGCTGAGGACCGCGATGACATCAGCCGGGCCGCGCCATCCCCCATTCATGGTCAAGGGCACCACCGCGTGGACCATCAGGTGCGTCCCGATGAAGACCCACACGGGACCGGCGAGCAGGCCAGCAGCCCGACTGAGCCTCGCCACCCACGGGGCTGCGGGCCGGTCATTGCGGCGCCCCAGCAGCATGACCAGTTCCGTGATCGCCAAGGTCTCGGCCAGGATGACCGGGAGGGCCATGAACAACAGCAGGTTCCACGGTTGCCGCACCGCGAGAAGTTCCATGTAGTGGGTCATCGCCATGCCAGCCATGCCCGAGCCAGCAGTCAGGTCGGGCACGGCCAGGGCCAGCCCGACCGCGGCCACGCTGGCAATTCCCAGGAATGCGAGGGACCCACGAGCCAGCCCGGAGATTTCATGGGGGTAGGTGACCCCTGAACGCGAGAAGTGCCCTTGACCTGCAAGGATGTCGATTGCTGAAGTCGATACTTGCAGGATCAGAGGGGCACTTCTCAGGTGAGTAAGCGTAGCGGGCTGTACCCGCATGTCCGGGTTGATGCTGCGGACGTTCCCGCGGTGGCGCATGCGGGCGGGGTGCTGTTGACGCGCACGGTGCGGGTCTCGGGCTTGGATGTGGCGTTGAGGGAGGCGCTGCGACCATGGCGGAAGCCGCTGGTCAGGCACGATCCGGCGAAGGTCGTGACGGATCTGGCGGTTTCGTTGGCGTTGGGTGGGGACGCGTGCCGAGACGCGGCGTTGTTGCGGGCCGAACCCGGCGTGTACGGGCCGGTCGCTTCGGACGCCACGATCAGCCGGACTATCGCGGCCTTGGCCGCTGAGGTCGACAAGGCCGAGAAGGCCATCCCTGGAGCCCGTGCCACAGCGCGCGGACACGCGTGGCGTCTGGCCGGTGACCGCGCCCCGAGCCACGACGCGTCAGCGGCGAATCCGCTGGTCATTGACCTTGACGCGACTCTGGTGACGGCGCACTCGGACAAGGAACAGGGTGCGCCGACGTTCAAACGCGGCTACGGGTTCCACCCGCTGTGCGCCTTCGTGGACCACGGCGGCGACGGCACCGGGGAACCGTTGGCGATGCTCCTGTGCCCGGGCAACGCCGGATCGAACACGGCCGCGGACCACGAGACAGTCATCAAGCAAGCGCTGGCCGCCACACCAGGGATCAACCCGAGGAGGCCGGGTAAGAAGGTCCTGATCCGCACCGATGGCGCTGGTGGCACCCGTGACCTGTTGTGGTTTTGCCACCGGCGCGGGGTGTCGTATTCGATCGGATGGACCCTGCCGGCCGCGATGCCGCAGCTGTACCGGCTCGTGCCCGAGCGCGTGTGGCAGCCGGCGTACGACGCCGACGGGGCCGTGCGTGAGGGCGCGCACGTGGCTGAGCTCACCGACCTGCTCACGCTGAAGGACTACCCGCCGGGCATGCGCGTCATCGTCCGTCGCGAACGTCCCCACCCCGGAGCTCAGCTGCGGTTCGAGGACATCGACGGTTACCGGTTGACCGCGTTCGTCACCAATACGCAGCGTGGACAGCTCGCTGAGCTGGAGTTACGCCACCGTCGGCGGGCCAGGTGTGAGGACCGCATCCGGATCGCCAAGGACACCGGCCTGCACAACCTCCCGTTGCAGGGCTTCGCCCAGAACCGGATCTGGCTGCTCATCGTGCAACTCGCGAACGATCTGCTCGCCTGGATGGGAATGCTCGCCCTGAACGGACACGCCGCCCGCCGGTGGGAACTCAAAACACTGCGGCACCGTCTGTTCACCATCGCCGCAACACTCGCGCGATCCGCCCGTCAACGTCTTCTCCACATCAAGGACACCGCGTCCTGGGCAGTCCTGTTCACCACCGCATGGGACAAACTCGCGACCATGGCCCCACCCTGACCAGCGCCACCCCCGTCCCTTCGAGCCAGCACCGTCCTCGTTCCGTGGAAGACGACGCCCACCGGAAGCGACATCCCGGCCCTTGTCGTACCCACCTGCAAGAATCAGCCGATCTCAACGGCAGCGGCGCCCGTCACACCGGCGCCGCTGCCCGATGAAACATCCGGGTTAGGGCGTACGTATCCAGGGGTGCCTCCGTCCCTGCGTCTTGGGTCGGCAGGGAAGCGGCCCGCCGGGAACCGAGGTCCCGGCGGGCCGCCGCGAACCGAGGCTACTTCAGGGTCCGGCCGATCCTCAGGTGGATCAGGGACGGGCCGCGCGTGCGCAGGGCGGTGCGCACGGCGTCGGCCAGGGTGTCCATGGTGGCCTCCACGCCCACGGCGCCGAAGCCCTCCGCGAGCTTCACCCAGTCCGGCTGGCGCAGATCCACCGCCACCGGGGCGATCCCGGCGGCCCGCTCATTGGCGCGGATCTCCCCGTAGCCGCCGTTGTCCACGCAGATGATCGGCAGGTCCAGCTCCTGCTCCACCGCCGTCATCAGCTCCTGGATCGCGAACATCAGGGCGCCATCGCCCAGCAGGCACACCACCGGACGCTCCGGGGCGGCCACCTTGGCCCCCACCGCCGCCGGCAGGCCGTAGCCCAGCGTGGAGTAGGTGGCCATGAACAGCAGCGAGTTCGGCCTCTGCGCCCGGTAGAACGTGGTGGTGCCCATGTACGTCACCTGGGAGGAGTCCCCGGCGATGATCGTGTCCTCCGGCAGCACCTCCATGATCAGCTCATTCAGCTGTGCCAGCTCCGGGGCGATCGCCCGACCCTCCTCATCCAGGGCGTCGAACACCTCCCGCAGATCCCGCTCCGGCCGCGCCGGCCTCCCCGCCAGCTCGGCGCGCAGCGCCTCCACCAGCTGCGGCACGACGGCCGCGGAGTTGCCCGGCAGCTCCAGGTCCGGGGTGATGTTGGTGAGCATCTGGGAGCGCTCGATGTCCTGGCGGATCACCGGGCCCGCCGGGCGGATATCCCCCTCCCACAGCTCGGCCTCCCCGATCTTCGAGCCCACGATCAGCAGGGCGTCCGCAGACCGGCAGAACTCGTGCATCGCGGACAGCCGCAGATCCGCCCCCAGGGACAGCCGGTGCTTCTCCGGGATCGCGCCCTTCCCGTTCACCGACGTCACCACCGGGGCCTCCAGCAGCTCCGCCAGCTCCAGCAGCGCCGGACCCGCCGCCAGGGAGCCGCCGCCGGCCACGATCACCGGACGCTCGGAGGCCGCCAGCAGCTTCGCCGCCCGCGCGACGTCGTGGGCCGGGGCCGGCTGTGGAGACCCCAGCGGGCGCGGGGCCAGGTCCGCCTCCTCGAAGCCGCCCTCCTCCGCGAGCACATCCATCGGCACCTCGATGTGCACCGGCCGCGGCCGGGAGTGAGCGAAGGACACGAAGGCGTTGTGGATCATCTCCACCGCCTCCAGGGCCGAATTGACCCGGCGGGACACCCCCACGATCGCCCCGACCGCGCCGGTGGGGTTCTTGGTCTCGTGCAGCGCCCCGATGTCCCGGAACTCGTGCCCGCGCGGGCGCCCGGGGGAGAGCAGGATCATCGGCCGGGACTCGGCGTAGGCGGTGGCCGCCCCGGACAGGGAGTTCAGCAGGCCCGGCCCGGAGGTGGTGATCACGACGCCGGGCAGCCCCCGGGTCAGGGACCAGCCGTCCGCGCCGTAGGCCGCGCCCTGCTCGTGCCGGGTGGTGATCGGGGTGATCCCCAGGCCCTCCAGGTGCCGGTAGAACTCCAGGTTGTGGGTGCCCGGGATCCCGAAGACCGTGTCGATGCCGTAGCCGCGCAGGGTCTTCAGGATCGCGTAGCCGGCGTTGCGGCGGGGCTCGGTGCGCACCTCGGCGCCGTCGTCCGGGGCGGCCACGGCGCTGGGGGTCGCGACGTCGGGCGCGGTCTCGGGGTGCTGGGTCACGTCAGGCCTCCTGCGGGTGCTGCGGATCGGGATGCTCGGGGGCGCCGACGCGGGAGCCGGCTGTTGCCCGTGGATGAACTGGAGTCTACCGGGAGGAAACCCGCGGCGTGACGCAGACGACGCCGGATATCGCGCGAGGAATTCCCTGGATGCTCCCAGGAACGCGGGCCTACGATCGAGAATGGAAGCACCGAGGCGGAGCCGCCGGGTTCCGCCCGAACCACCTCAGGAGCGTGATTTCCCATGGCCCTGCGTCCCGAAGCGATGACGGACCCCATCATCAACCGCGGCACCGCGTACACCCACGAGCAGCGCAGGCAGCTCGGCCTGACCGGACGCCTGCCCTCCGGAGTGGAGACCCTGGACGCCCAGGCCGCCCGTTGCTGGGCCCAGCTCGGCCAGTTCCAGACGAACCTGCAGAAGTACATCTACCTGGACCAGCTGCACGACCGGAACGAGACCGTGTACTTCAAGCTCCTCGTGGACCACCTCAAGGAGCTGCTGCCCATCGTCTACGACCCCACGATCGGCGAGGCCATCGAGAACTGGTCCCAGGACTACCGTCAGTCCCGCGCCGTCTACCTCTCCGTGGACCGCATCGAGGACATCCGGGAGAGCTTCCAGACCCTCGGCCTGGGCCCGGACGACGTCGACCTCATCGTCTGCTCCGACGCCGAGCAGATCCTCGGCATCGGCGACTGGGGCGTGAACGGCACCGACATCGCCATCGGCAAGCTCGCCATCTACACGGCCGCCGCCGGCATCGACCCCTCCCGCGTGATCGCCGTGAACCTGGACGCCGGCACCGACAACGAGGACCTGCTGAACTCCCCCACGTACCTCGGCAACCGCCACGCCCGGGTGCGCGGGAAGGAATACGACCGCCTCATCGCGGAGTACCTGAAGGTCGCCTCCGAGCTGTTCCCGCACGCCCTGCTGCACTTCGAGGACTTCGGCCCCTCCAACGCCCGGCGGATCCTGCAGGACAACGCTGAGGACTACCGCATCTTCAACGACGACATGCAGGGCACCGGCGCGATCGTCACCGCCGCCGTGATGTCCGGGATGCGGGTGAGCGGCACCGACTTCTCCGACCAGAAGGTCGTGGTCTACGGCGCCGGCACCGCCGGCACCGGGATGGCCGACCAGCTGCGCGCCGGCATGATCCGGGACGGGCTGAGCGAGAAGGAGGCCACCGCCCGGATCTGGCTGATCGACATCAACGGCCTGGTCACCGACGACATGGACGACCTGCCGGACTACCAGCAGGCCTACGCCCGCCCCGCCGACGAGGTGAAGAGCTGGAAGCGCCAGGACGGGAAGATCGGGCTGGCCGAGGTGGTGCGCAAGGTCAAGCCGACCATCCTCATCGGCACCTCCACCGACCACGGGGCCTTCACCGAGGAGGTCGTCTCCGCGATGGCCGACGGGTGCGATCGCCCGATCATCCTGCCGCTGTCCAACCCGACCTCCCGCATCGAGGCCATGCCGCAGGACGTGATCCGCTGGTCCGACGGCCGCGCACTGGTGGCCGCCGGCATCCCCGTGGATGACCTGGACTACAAGGGCACCACCTACCGCTTCGGCCAGGGCAACAACGCCCTGCTCTACCCGGGCCTGGGCCTGGGCACGATCGTCGCCGGAGCGAAACACGTGACCGACGGGATGCTGCTGGCCGCGGCCTCCGCGGTGGCCGACCAGGTGGATGCCTCCCAGCCCGGCGCCCCGATCCTGCCGCCGGTGGAGAACCTGCGGGCCTCCTCCGCGAAGGTCGCGGTGGCCGTGGTCGAGGAGGCCGTGCGCGCCGGCGTCGCCGAGAACGCCCCGGAGAACGTGATCGCCGCGGTCCAGGAGCGCATGTGGTGGCCGGCCTACCCGGAGGAGCTGCCGACGACGGCGCACTGATCCTGAAGGAGATGCGCCGAACCGTCGCTGGCGTGGGCTCTGACCCGGTCAGAACCCACGGCGGCGACGGTTCGGCGCAGGGGGGCGGCGGGTACGGGACGCGGGCGCGCGGGGTTACCGCGCCAGGCGCTCCCGCCAGGCGCCCAGCACGTGCCGCGGCGTCGGCGGGGTGGCCAGGGAGACCCCGACGAACACCACCAGGGAGGCCGCCAGACCCACGTAGATCGGGGCGTTGGCCTCCACCCCGAACACCGCCATGGACACCAGCACGCCCACGGTGCCCACGACCATGGACCACCCGGCGGCGGCCCCAGTGGCCCGCTGCCACACCAGCGCCCCCAGGATCGGCACGAGCAGCCCGCCCACCAGGATCCCGTACGCGATGGTCAGCGCCGTGACCACGCTGGGCACGAGCATCGCGATGATCGTGACGACCACGCCCAGCCCCAGCACGTACCACCGGTCCAGGGCCATCGCGGCCTCGGACTCCCCGGTGACCTCCAGGGACAGCTGCTCGGTGTCCGGGTGCGACGTCGCGTCCTCCGCCGCGGACCCGCCGCCGGCCAGGGAGCGCAGCAGCGGCACCACGTCCACCCGCGCCACCGTGGCCGAGGCGATCAGCGCCCCGGAGGCGGTGGACATCATCGCGGCCACCCCGGCGGCCAGCACCAGCCCGCCCAGGCCCACCGGCAGGTAGCCCTCGGCCAGGGCCGCGAAGGCCTCATCCCCGGAGGCCAGGTCCGGCAGCACCACGGCCCCGGCCATCCCGATCACGGCCCCGGCCACCCCGTACAGCAGCACGTACACGCCCGAGGCGGTCCCGCCCCAGCGGGCCACCTGCGGGGAGCGGGCGGTGAACACCCGCTGCCAGATGTCCTGGCCCACCAGGATGCCCAGGGTGTAGACCACGAACATCGTCACGATGTACCCGGGCCCGCGCGCCCCGAGATCGAAGTGCGCGGCGTCCAGGCGCTGCTCCAGCCCGGACCAGCCGCCCGCGGCGTGCAGGGAGAAGGGCAGCAGCAGGAGGAACATCCCGACCGTCATGATCGCGAACTGCAGCAGGTCCGTCAGGGTGATGGACCACATCCCGCCCAGGATCGAGTACCCGATGACCACGACCGCCCCGAGGGCGATCCCCTAGGCGCGGTCGATGCCGAACAGCACTCCGAACACGCTGGCGTAGGCCGAGGTGGAGGTCACCGCGAGCATCAGGGTGTACCCGAGTATCACGATCGAGGAGGCCCGCACCGCCCGCCCGCCGAAGCGCAGCCCCAGCATCTGGGAGACGGTGTACACCCGCAGCCGCTGCAGCCGGCCCGCGAACAGCAGGGACAGCACGATGACTCCCACGGCGATCGCCGTCACCAGCCACACCCCGGACAGCCCGTAGGTCCAGCCCAGCCCGACGCCGCCGATGGTCGCCGCCCCGCCGAGCACCACTGCGGACATGGTGCCCGTGTAGAAGACCGGGCCCAGGCGCCGCCCGGCCACCCGGTAGTCCTCGGTGCTGCGGGCCCGGCGTTTGCCCACCCAGCCGAGGAACAGCATGAGCAGCAGATACAGGATGATGACGGCGACGTTCACGTGGGTCTCCTGAGTCTGGATGAAGTGCGTGGCCTCACGATACTGGGTGCGGATCACCACCGTGTTGCGCTGCCTGCGCCGAACCGTCATCGGCGTGGCTTCCGGGGCGCTGTTGAGCCACGTGGGTGACGGTTCGGCGGAACCCTGAGGCCCGGCCGGTCAGGGGGCCAGCAGGATCCACAGGACCTCGGCCGGCTCCTCGCCCAGGCTGCGCCAGGAGTGCGGCTCGCGCCCGCTGAAGGTCACCGTGTCCCCGGGGCCCAGGGCGTATTCCCCGGCGGCGGTGCGCAGCAGGAAGCGCCCGGAGATCACGTGCAGCAGCTCGGTCTCGCACTCCACCGTGTACAGGGCCTCCTCGCCCTCCCCGCCCGGGGCGACGCTGGCGCGGATCACCTGCGCGCCCTCCAGCTCCGGGGCCGAGACCAGCCGCTCGGCGATCCCGGTGCCGCCCAGATCCACGTGCGGGGCCTCCGCCAGGCGCACCACCGTCGTCGGCGGCTCCTCGAACAGCTGACCCACCGGGACTCGCAGCGCCCGGCAGATCTTCACCAGGGAAGCCACGGACGGGGAGGTCTGGTCCCGCTCCACCCGGGAGAGGAAGCCCTTGGTCAGCCCGGCCGCCCCCGCCAGCTGCTCGATCGTCATGTGCGCGCGCAGCCGGTGGTTGCGCAGGCGGGCGCCGAGCTCGGGGTCGCGCTCGGACTGCTGGACCGGCAGGGCCTTCATGGGTCGCTCCTGGTGGGGTGGGCGGCGTCGTGATCTCCCCAACGATCCTGCCATCTGCGCCGAACCGTCACCCGCGTGGCTGATCGGCCCGTCGGAACCCACGCCGATGACGGTTCGGCGCGGCAGCACCGGGGGGCGAGTGACACGGATGGGCAGGTCAGGGCGGTTCTCGTTACGCTGGCTGGGCAGAACGTCATCGCACCGACCCACCCGAAAGCGACATGAACCACCTCGTCTCAGCTCGCCGCCCCGCGGCCGCCATCGCCCTGCTCGCCTCCGCGGCCCTCGCCCTGTCCGGGTGCGGCTCCTCCGCCGACTCCGACGACGCCGCCTCCGGATCGGGCTCCGCCGCCGCCTCCGCGTCCGGGTCCGCCGGAGGGGCCCAGGCCTCGACGTCGGCGTCGGCCAGCCCGACCACCAGCGGCAAGGACGCGCAGCTGGTCGGCGGCGGACGCACCATGTTCCCGGACCGGCGCATGGTCGCCCTGTACGGCTCCCCCAACGGGCCCTCCCTGGGCGCGCTGGGCGAGCAGTCCCCGGAGGAATCCGCGCAGCGGGTCAAGAAGATGGCCGAGGACTACCAGCAGTACAGCAAGGAGAAGGTGATCCCGGCCTTCGAGATCATCACCACCACCGCCTCCAGCGCCCCCGGTGCGGACGGGGACTACTCGGATGAGATCCCCGTGGAGCAGCTCAAGCCGCTCATGGACGTGGCCAAGAAGGAGGGGATCTACGTGGTCCTGGACTTCCAGCCGGGCCGCTCCGACTTCCCCAGCCAGGTGGAGCAGTACAAGGAGCTGCTGGCCGAGCCGAACGTCGGCGTCGGCCTGGACCCGGAGTGGCGCCTGGCCCCGGACGAGCTGCCGCTGCAGCAGATCGGCACCGTGGACGCCTCCGAGATCAACCGGACCCTGGACGACATCGCCGCGATCACCCGCGAGCACGAGCTGCCGCAGAAAGCCGTGGTCATCCACCAGTTCGCCGGGACAATGATCACCAACCGCGAGCAGATCGACACCTCCCACCAGGAGCTGGCCCTGACCCTGCACGCGGACGGGCACGGCACCCCGGAGCTGAAGAAGGAGACCTGGAACGCCCTGCAGGAGGGACTGCCGAAGGGCATCTGGATGTCCTGGAAGAACTTCTACGACGAGGACACCCCGATGTTCACCCCGCAGCAGACCTACGAGCTGCAGCCCAAGCCCTGGGTGGTCACCTACCAGTGACCCGCCGGGTGCCCGGGGGATGACGTCGGTCCCGGGCGGCGCGGGGCAGGCGTGGTGCTCCCAGGGTGCGGGGGCGGCGTCGGCCGCGGCTCAGGCGGCGGCCCCGGGCACGGCGCGGCTCAGGCGCTGTGCCGCCCGGCGGGGATCCGGGCGAACTGGCGGATGACCCGCTCCGGGCCGTCCGTGCACATCCCGCGCACGCCCCACGCGGCGAGCTTGCGGGAGCGGCCCCGATCGTTCACCGTCCAGGTGTTCACGCCCAGGCCCTCCGCGTGCAGCAACCGCACGGTGGCCCGGCTCAGGTCCCGGTGGTGCGGGTGCACCCACGTCGCCCCGGTGCTGCGCACCGCCTCGCGCCACTCGGAGCGTCGACTCCACGGGGCCATCTGCAGCGGCTCGAACAGGCAGGCCGTGGCGTAGCCGGGGGCTGCCCGGTGGAACGCGGCCAGCAGCTCATGGTTGAAGCTGGAGACGATCACCTCCCGCTCCGGCGCCAGCCGATCCAGGTGCTCGGTCACGGTCTCCAGGAACCGGGTGGTGCGCCGCGGCGTCGGATCGGACAGCTTCAGCTCCAGATTCAGATTCAGCCCGCGGACCTCGGCCAGCTCGATCAGCTCGCCCAGCTGAGGCACCCGCTGCCCCGCGTGCGCGGAGGAGAACCAGGAGCCGGCGTCGATCCCGGCCAGATCCGTGCGGATCAGCTCGGCCACCGGCCCGACGGCGTCGGTGGTGCGCTCCAGCGTCGCGTCGTGGATGAGCACGGCGGTGCCATCGCCCAGCAGGTCGACGTCCGTCTCGATCCAGCCGAAGCCGGCGTCCGCGGCGGCGCGGAAGGCCGCCATCGTGTTCTCGGGTGCTCTGGCACTGTGCCCGCGGTGGGCGATCAGGAAGCTCACGGCTCCATCCCAACAGGTCGCATCGACGGCAGGGTGAACGGCGGGGGAACCGCTCGGGAACCCCCACCCTATGCGCATCCGCCGTGATAAACCGGAGGGATGGACACTTTCGTGAAGAACACCACGGGACGCGCCGCCGACTGGGAGGCCGCGGGGCTGGACTGGCTGGCCCGCGCCGAGCCGGACGGCGGGGTGCGCATCTGCCGGGTCCTGGGTCGGCCCGACGGCGGGCTCGAGCTGGAGCGGATCCGGGAGGCCGCGCCGTCGAAGTCCGCGGCCGGGGCCTTCGGCCAGGCGCTCGCGGTGACCCACGATGCCGGAGCCCCGGCCTTCGGCGCCGGTCCCGACGGCTGGGAGGGTGACGGCTACCAGGGGCCCGCCGGTCAGCAGCTGGACCTGCGCCTGGGATCATGGGAGTCCTGGGGCGAGTTCTGCGCCGCCGCCCGGGTGGCGCCGCTGGTGCGCGCGGGGAGGTTCGGGGCGGATGAGCGGGCGCTGTTCGGGAAGCTGTGCGATCGCCTGCGTGCCGGGGACTTCGATGACGACGACGCCCCGGCCCGCTGCCACGGGGACCTGTGGTCCGGGAACGTGCTGTGGACCGAGGACGAGGTGGTGCTCATCGACCCGACCGCCTTCGGCGGGCACCGCGAATCCGACCTCGCGGCGCTGTCCCTGTTCGGCGCGCCGCATCTGCGCGAGATCATCGCGGGGTACCAGCAGGTCCATCCGCTGCAGGAGGGCTGGGAGGACCGGGTGGCCCTGCACCAGATCCACCTGATGCTCCTGCACGCCGTGCTCTTCGGCGGCGGCTACGTGACCCGCGCCCTGGAGATCGCCCGCCGCTACGCCTGAGCGGGGGCACCCGTTCCCGTCCGGGCGCGTCCCTCCCGCGACCCGGCGCATCCGTTCCCGTTCGTACGGGTTCTTCCGGCGAGATGGCGCATCCGTTCCCGGTTTTCGCGTTTTCGGGAACGAGAGCGCCGGGTCGGTGAGGGGGTGGGTACGAGGGCGCCGGGTCGATGGGGGTGAGGGTGTCTCGAGCGGAAGGGGTGGGTACGGGAGCGCCGGGTCGATGCAGGAGGAGGGCGTCGGGAGTGCGGGTCCTCGAAGAAGGGGAAGCGCTGGGGCAACTTCTGTTGCACAATGGGAAACGACGCAGATCACATCCTCGTCGTCGAAAGGCAGCAGCATCCCATGACGGACCAGCACCCCGCTGAAGACCCCACCGAAACCACCGGATCCATCGGAACCCCCACCCCCGCCGCGAGCTTCTCCGCGCGTCCCCGGCGGGTCACCACCACGGCCTCGGACGGGCGGCAGATCCTCGGCCCGGTGGACGCCGCGCAGGTGCCTCGCTGGGCCGGGAGCGGGACCTTCGCCCGGCTGCCTCGCCTGGACGAGGTGGAGCACGCCGACGTCGTCGTCGCCGGGATGCCGTGGGACACCGGCGTCTCCTACCGGCCCGGCGCCCGCTTCGGCGCCAACCACGTGCGGGAGTCCTCGCGGCTGCTGCGGCCCTTCAACCCGGCGCAGTCCCACTCGCCCTTCGCTGGGGTGCAGGTGGCCGACGCCGGGGACATCATCGGCAACCCCTTCGACATCGAGGAGGCGCTGGCCGCGATGCAGGCCGGGGCCCGGGAGCTGACCGAGGGTGGGACCCGCCTGGTCACGATCGGCGGGGACCACACCATCGCGCTGCCCAACCTGCGCAACCTGGCCGAGCGCCACGGGAAGATCGCCCTGCTGCACTTCGACGCGCACCTGGACACCTGGGACACCTACTTCGGCGCCGAGTACACCCACGGCACCCCGTTCCGCCGGGCCTTCGAGGAGGACCTGCTGGACACGGACGCCCTGTGCCACGTGGGCACCCGCGGCCCGCTGTACGGCACCGAGGACCTGGATGACGACGCCCGCTTCGGCTTCGGCATCGTCTCCTCGGCGGACATCTACCGGCTCGGGGTGGACCGGGTCGTGCAGATCCTGCGCGAGCGGATCGGGGACCGTCCGCTGTACGTCTCCCTGGACATCGACGTGCTGGACCCCGCCCACGCCCCGGGCACCGGCACCCCCGAGGCCGGCGGGGCCACCTCCCGGGAGATCCTGGAGATCCTGCGGGGCCTGCGCGGGCTGAACCTGGTAGGTGCGGAGGTCGTGGAGGTCGCCCCGGCCTACGACCACGCCGAGATCACCGGCATCGCCGCCGCCCACATCGTCTACGAGTTCATCACCCTGCTCTCGCTCGGCGCGGGGGCCGACGCCGGCTCCCCGGTTTACGGGGAGGCCGACGCCGTCTACGGCGCTCGCCCCGGACGGGCCCGGCGCGACGAGGTTCGGGTGGTGCCCGTGGCCGACGTCGCCGGAACCCCCGACACCACCGGCCGGAAGGAGGCCTGAGGTGCCGAGCATCCAGGAGCTGATGGAGGGCGCCACCGGCGCCGACGCGCGGCTGATGCGCGGCTTCGCCGAGCGCGCCGGGGGCTTCCGTCCCTCGGCGGTGCGCGACGTCTTCGAGGTCGCGATGCGCCCCGGCATCGTCTCCCTGGCCGGGGGCAACCCGGACCTGGAGCTGCTGCCGCTGCAGGAGCTGGGGGAGATGGCTTCGCGGATCATCGCGGAGGAGGGTCTGGAGGTCCTGCAGTACGGCTCGGGAGCGGGGTATGAGCCGCTGATCGAGTTGGTCACCGAGTTCATGCGCTCGGAGGGCTCGCACCCGCGGGTCGAGGAGATCCAGATGACCGCGGGCTCCCAGATGGGTCTGGACCTGGTGACCAAGCTGTTCTGCGATCCGGGCGACGTCATCCTCGCGGAGGGCCCCACGTACACGGGGGCGCTGGGGGTGTTCGAGGGCTACCAGGTGGATGTGCGCCAGGTGCCCCTGGACGAGGACGGCCTGGATCCGGCCGCCGTCGAGACCCGCATCCGGGAGCTGAAGGAGCAGGGCAAGCGCGTCAAGCTGCTCTACACGATCCCGAACTTCCAGAACCCCACCGGGGTGACGCTGGCGCAGGATCGCCGGGCCGAGCTAGTGCGGGTCTGCCGGGAGCAGGACGTGCTGGTGGTGGAGGACAACCCGTACGGTCAGCTGTCCTTCTCCGGTGAGCGCCTGCCGTCCCTGCACTCCTACGACCCGGAGGCCGTGATCTACCTGGGGTCCTTCTCCAAGGTGTTCTCCCCGGGGGTGCGCGTGGGCTGGATGGTCGCGCCGCCGCGGGTGCGCAAGTTCCTGCAGATCGCGGGGGAGGCGGTGACGATCTGCCCGTCGGTGCTCTCCCAGCGCCTGGTCCTGGGGTTCATGGGGCAGGGGCTGTGGGAGTCGCACACCCGCCGCACCGCCGCGCTGTACCGGGAGCGCTGCGACGCCGTGCTCACCGCGTGCCGCGAGCACATGCCGGCCGGCACCCGTTGGACGACGCCGACCGGCGGTTTCTTCACCTGGCTGACCCTGCCGGAGGGCGGCCGGTACGACGACGCCGCGCAGGCCCTGGCCCCGGCGATCGACAACGGCGTCGTGTTCGTCCCCGGCACGGCCTTCCACGATGACCCGACGATGGGTCGCACGCCCGGGACGGATCCGGCCGGGGGCGCGGTGGACGACGCCGGCACCCGCCCGGGCGCCCGGAACCTGCGCCTGGCCTTCTCCTCGGTGGCCCCGGACCGCCTGACCGAGGGGGTGCGGCGCCTGGCCGAGGTGCTCTGAGCCCGAGCGAGCCGATGCTTCAGCGCCGCCTCGCGGCATCCGGCCCGCCAGACCGGGGCTACGGGCGTGCGCGCAGCCGCCGGGGGCGCAGCCGCACCGCGAGGCCGTGGGCGGTGAGCAGACCGAGGGTCATGGCCGCCAGGCTCAGGGCGGCCGTGGCCGCGTCCGTCGTCACGCTGAGCAGCAGATCCTGGCTCGGCCCGGTCACCAGGTCCATCAGCCCCGCCACGGTGCGGAACACGAACACGCCGGGAACGAGGGCCACGACCGCCGCGAAGCCGATCCCCGCGAAGGGCACGTGCCGGGTCAGCACCACGGGGGCCACCACCAGCCCGGCCACCAGGCAGGCGATGAAGTCACCCACCACGACGCCGGCGCCCACCGGCCCCAGCAGCACCCACCGCACCGCGTGGGCCGCGGCCCCGGCGAGCACCGCGTGCGGGATGTAGCGGGCCTGGAGGGAGAAGTAGACCGGATAGGACGCGGCGGCCGCCGCGGCCGCCGGCACGTCGATCCACCAGGCGACCGAGCGACCGGCCGCGTGGACCGGCAGCTGGGCCCCGCCGAGGGCCAGGCCCAGCAGCAGCCCGATGCTGATGCCGACCACGATCAGGGTGCCGAAGACCAGCCGGGCCCAGCCCAGGGTGATGCGCCGAGCCGCCAGATCCAGCATCCCGTTGAGCAGGTGCGGGCCGGGGACCAGGACCATCGCCGGGCAGACCGCGACCAGGCGGGCGTCGCTGGCGGTGCCCAGGTGCACGGTCAGCGCCCCGGCCAGTCCCGCGAGCAGCGCGGCGGCGAAGGCCTGGCCGATCGGCCCGACGCCGCGCCCACCCAGCCACCGCCGGATCACCGCGCCCAGCCCGGCGGCCACCGCCACCAGCACATAGGACACGGGCAGCCGGGCACCGAAGATCGCCGCGAGGGAGCAGGCGCCGGTGATGCAGGCCAGCGCGAAGATCGGCAGCGGGTAGGCAGGCGTCGACGCGGCGTCCTCGAGGCGCCGGGACAGCTCGCGGGCCGAGGGCTTCGGCTGCGCGCGCAGCTGCGCCATGGCGTTCACGACCACGCCCATGTGCACCCCGGTCGGGGAGCCGATCAGGCGCCGGTGGAGCCGGCCGTCCGGGGAGGCGAGCACGGAGCCGTCCCATTCGGGCAGCAGGCGCACCGGCACCTCCAGGCGGCGGGAGAGATCCTCGACGGCCTGCACCGTCCCCGAGGTGGTGCTGCCGTGGGTGAGCATCAGCTGCGCGGCCTGCCCGACCACCCCCAGACGCTCCTCCCGGCTTTCCTGTTCGGGATCCGCGTTCATCCTCGCTCCTCCTTCCGCGGCCGGGGTCCCGGTCTGCGCCGGAGGTCGCTGATTCCATCCTGCGCTTCGCACCGGAGGCCGGCAAAGCGGGACGCGCACAGTCCGAGCCTCCCAGCGGCGACGGCGCCCCCGGCGTCGCTACCCGGGGTGGGGTGCGCCCCCGCAGGAGCGGCGGCCCCGGCGTCGCCACCCGGACGACGACGGGGCGTCCCGTATGCTGGGGCGCGATGAGCGAATCACAGGAGAGGGCCCGCGGCGGGCGGGGACGGGGTGCCCTGCGTGCCGCCGTTCAGCACTGGCAGGTGCTCGCGGCTCTCGGGCTGCTCGTCGTCGGCGCGGTGGGTCTGGCCGTCACCGACTACGTGCCCGCGGATGAGACCTGCACCGCCGCGGACTCCCGCCCCATCCCGCAGGACCTCGTGACGGACCTGGAGGGCGCCTCCCGCGAATCCGGCTTCCCCGTGCGAGTGCTGGCCGCGCAGCTGGACGCCGAGTCCGGCTGGAATCCGGACGCCCACTCCCACGCCGGGGCCATGGGCATCGCCCAGTTCACCCAGGACACCTGGGACATCTGGGGCGGGGACGGGGACCCGATGGACGAGCACGACGCGATCGCCGCGCAGGGCCGGTACATGAAGTACCTGCGCACCGAGCTGGCGGACCTGGCCGGAGACGACGAGGACGCCCTCATCCGCTACGCCCTGGCCGGGTACAACGCCGGACCCAACGCCGTGAAGGACGCGAAGGGCGTGCCGAACTACCCGGAGACCCGCAGCTACGTGGACAAGATCATGCGGCTGCAGCAGGAGAAGTACGCCCGCACCTGCGACGGCTGAGGCGATGCCGACGCGCGGCGCGCCCTCGCCCGGCGCGGTCGGCGATCAGCGGCGGACGATGACGGGCACCGAGGAGAACCCGGCCACGGGATAGACCTCGTTGGCGGTGGGCCCGGCCTCTTCGATCGCGGTCGTGGCTGCGAGCAGCTCCTCCACGAGCAGCCGCAGCTCCAGCCGGGCCAGGGGTGCGCCGGGGCAGGCGTGGATTCCGGTTCCGTACACCAGGTTCGCGGACTGATCGCGGTCCGGTCGGTACTGCGCGGCGTCGGGGAAGGCGGCTTCGTCCCTGTTGGCGGAGGTCCAGTTCAGGGTGACCCGTGCCCCGGCGGGCAGGCGCCGGCCACCCACCTCCACGGGGCGGGTGGTCACGCGCCGATTGCTCACCAGCGGGTCCCGCAGCCGCATGATCTCCTCCACGGCCGCGGGGATCTGCGTAGGATCGCTGCGCAGCCGCTCCTGCTCGCGGGGGTGGGAGGCGAGGAACTGCACCAGCACCCCGGCGCAGGCCGCGATGGTGGACAGCTCGCCCACGGTCCAGTTGCGGATGAGGCTGATCAGCTCGGGTTCGGTCATCGGGCGGGCGCCGTCCGGCAGCTCGACGACGTCGCGCATCAGCTGGGCGGTGACGTCGCGCGGGCGGCCCTCGGCATCGAGCCCGGCGGAGCCCGTCCGGTCGGCGAGCATCCGGCGGATCGTGCCGTCGAACTCCAGGGCCACCCGACCGATCTCCGCGCGGTCCCGGCGCAGCGTGGCCTCCCGGTTGCGCTGAACCCACGCGCTCAGCGGCTCCCGATACTCCTCCTCCCACCCCATGAAGGCGGCGGTGATGCGCAGGGCGTACTGGCGGGCGAACTCCCCGGCCGCGTCCACGCGGTGTCCGGCGGGCAGCTCGGCGATGAGCTCGCGGATCACGGTGCGCAGCACGGGTTCGGCGGCGGCCATGCGCTCGGGGGTGAAGTAGGCGTCGTTGATGCGGCGGAAGGCCGTGTGCTCGGGTCCGTCCAACCCGTTGGGCACCGCGACGTGCCGATCGGAGACGCGGTTGCTGAAGGTCTGCGGGTCCAGGGCCGCAGCGGCGACGTCGGCATGACTGAGCAGGGTGTACCCCAGGTAGTCGTCGTGGGCCACAGGGCAGTGGGCTCGCAGCGCGTCGTAGGCGGCGATCTGATCCTGTTGCACCTCGGGGGAACGGGGGTCCCAGTCGGCGGGAACGGTGGTGTCTTCCGGTCTGCGGACTGTCATGGATCCTCCCTGATCACGGCTGCCCCTCCAATCTAGTACGAACAATGCGCATTATCGGCCGTCACTGGTCCCCCGCGTAGGATGAGGCCCATGACCCACGAGCTGCCCTGGATCGTCTCCGTCGCCGATCTCGCCTCCCTGCAGCGCGCGGCCGAGAACGCCGCCGCCGAGAACGCCCGGCACCGGGCCGCCGCCCGCGAGGCGGCCCGCGCCCTGGAGAACCCCGAGCAGCTGACCGCCGAGCGGCTGCAGGAGCTGGAGGCCCAGCTGGCCGCCGAGGACGAGCGCCTGCGCACCGCGCCCATCGAGGGGCGTCCCGTACGCGTGGCGGACGTGCGCTGGTACCTGGACGGGCGCTCCGGGGAGGAGGCCTACGAGGCCGGGCACATCCCCGGGGCCGTGTTCGTGGACCTCGACTTCATGCTCGCCGCCCCCGCCTCCCCCGAGGAGGGACGGCACCCGCTGCCGATGGAGGAGCGCTTCGCCGCCGCGATGGAGATCAGCGGCATCGCAGAGGACACCCTGGTCATCGCCTACGACGACGCCTCCGGCGCCTCCGCCTCCCGGCTGGTCTGGTTGCTGCGGGCCACCGGCCACCAGGCCGCGGTGCTCGACGGCGGCCTGCCCGCCTGGGTGGCCGCCCACGGCGAGGACGCCCTGGAGGCCGGGCCGGATGAGACCGAGCCGGAGGAGTCCGGGGCCTTCGCCGCCGCACCCTTCGAGGACTCCTGGCTGGCCGACATCGACGAGACCCAGGAGACGGCGTCCTCGGGCGGCGTCGTGCTGGATGCCCGCGCCCCGCAGCGCTACCGCGGCGAGGAGGAGCCGGTGGATCCCCGGGCCGGGCACATCCCGGGGGCGCGCAACCTGTTCCACCGTGACCTGATCGACGAGCACGGGCTGTTCCGCACCCCGGATCAGGTGCGGGCGCGGCTGACCGAGGCCGGGGTGGACCCCGAAGCACAGGAGACGCCGATCGTGTACTGCGGCTCCGGGGTGACCGCCACCCACGAGATCGTGGCCCTGGCCAGCGCGGGGGTGCGGGCGCGACTGTACCCGGGCTCCTGGTCCCAGTATTCGGCCACGGACCGCCCCGCCGCCACCGACTGACCCTTCCGCCCGAGCCCGGCCTCTCGCGACCCGGCGCATCCGTACCCATGTCCCGCTCGGTCTTCCGCGAGGCGGCGCATCGGTTCCCGGTTTTCGCGTTTCTGGGAACGGATGCGCCGGCTCGGTGGAGGGATGCGCCGCGGGAGCCTCACTCCACCCGGATCAGGCCGCGGGCGCCGCGCTCCATCTGCGCGAAGGAGTGGTTGACGAAGGTGTAGGTGCCGGGTTCCGTGAAGGTCAGCTCCACGAAGCCCCCCTGCGCGCTGGCCAGGTCCAGGGCCTGGGCCCGACCGCGGGTGCGCCCGAAGGCGTCGCGCTCCTCCAGCAGTCGGTACGCCCCCTCCTTGTACACGGTGGTGAACTGCCCGCCGACCACGTGGAAGCTCATCCCCAGGCTCGGCCCGGCGGCCAGGGTCCAGATCCGCACCCGCTGCCCGGTGCGCGCCTCCAAGGGCTCGGCGGCGTACTGGGTCGCGTGGCCGTTGAACATCGCGAGGGTCGGCACCCCGGTGGGCACTCGGGCCGGGTCCACCTCGGTGAGCTGCCGACCGGCGTCGTCCTTCCGGCCGGTGGTCTTCAGGTAGGTCTCGCTGTGCACCAGCAGGAACTCCCGATCCACCGTCGGCAGCTCGGGCGGGTCGACGACGACCGCCCCGAACATGCCCGCGGCGATGTGACTGGACATGGGCGCGGTGGAGCAGTGGTACAGCCAGATCCCGGCCCCGTGCGCGGTGAAGCGGTACTCCAGGGACTCCCCCGGGGCGATGGTGCGCATCGGCTGATCCGGGGCGATGTCCCCGGCATGGAAGTCCACCGAGTGGCCCATCGAGGCGCGGTTGACCAGGGTCACCTCGAAGGTGTCCCCGACCCGCCCGCGCAGGGTCGGTCCCATGAAATCCCCGTTGTACGTCCACGCGCGCAGCGCCACCCCGGGGGCCACCTCCAGGGTCTGCTCGGTGACGGTCAGGGTCACCCGGTGGATCACCCCGCCCGTCCCGTTCGGCTCCAGCCCGTCGACGGCGGCCGGGTCCAGCACCGCGGAGCGGGTGCGGTGATCCTTCCCCGGGGCGGCCTGCAGGTCCAGGGCCGGTTCGGTGCCCGCGCCCTGCCCGTCAGCGGACGAGTCCCCGCGCCCCGAGGACTCCTCGCCGGGGGAGGAGGCGCCGTCGGCGCGGATGCGCAGGGTCATGCCCATCTGCCGGTGCCCCACGATCGAGCACCATCCGTCCACATCCTGGGTGATCACCCCGGCGTCCACCGACGCGGAGGCCCCCGGGTCCAGCCGCCCGGAGGTGGCTCCGCCGTCCAGGACGAGGTCGTGCACCGTGGTCTCATCCGCGTTGGTGACCTCCAGGATGAGCCGGTCCCCGGCGGGCACGGTGATCTCGGCCGGCTCGAAGCGCATCGCGGCGGTGGCCTTCACCGCCACCCGGGTGGTGTGCCCCGTGCCGGCCGGCTCCCGACCCAGCCCGTGCAGCGCCCGCTGCAGACCCGAGGGGTCCAGGGCCAGGCCCGCGGCCACGCCCAGCGCGGTCAGGCCCGCCCCGGCGAGGATCTCCCGCCGCGGGTGCGCGGGCGCGACGCCGTGATCCCGCCGGGGGCTCGGCGGGGACCCCGCGGCGTGGCCGGACGCCTCGGAGGCCGGGTCCGTCCGGGCGGCAGGCCCGGAGCCCGGCCGCGCCCACGGGGCCGACCCCGCCGCGGACCCGGGCTCCGCTCCAGGCTCGGAATCGCCCGGACGCCCCCGATCGGCTGTGGCCGCCCGGGCGGCGATCATCGCCCGGCGGGCGGCCACCTGGGCGCGCACGGCGCGGATCATCAGGGGCAGGAAGGCCGCCAGGGCGAGGACTCCGAGGATCGAGGCGATGGCCCGCACCCAGGACCCGGTGAGCGCGGGCGGCAGGACGAACAGGATCAGGCACAGCTGCACCACGGTCACCCGCAGCCAGGACAGCCGGGTCAGCTCCCGGTTCCCGGCGCGCACCGCGGCGGGCCCTCCGCCCATGGTGGCCGGCAGCAGGTAGGTCATCGCCCCCAGCAGCACCTGCACCAGGAAGCCCGCGACGAACACCGGCGTCACCGGGGTCAGATCCAGACCCGCCCAGTCGGCGCGCAGCACGAGGATCCCGGTCCACACGGCACCCGCCAGCAGCCAGCAGATCCCGGCCAGCACGGACAGCCCGGCGTAGTCCCGCGGGGCACGGGTGCGGGCCACGCTCACCAGCCACCCCAGCAGCACCACAACACCCAGGGCGTAGGCGCCCAGGCCCGCGGCCGCCGTCGAGCGCCAGCCGACCGGGGCCGAGGTCGCGGCGCCCAGGACGCCGGCCAGCAGCAGCCCCAGCGCGAGACGCAGGCGCGGCAGGGAGCTCTGCGGCATCCGGGTGCGCAGGATCGTGGGCCACAGGGTCAGCAGGGTCCCGGTGACCGTGAGCCCGACGAAGCCCAGCACGTTCACCGCCTCGTGAGCCAGCTGGACCCGGGCGTGCCCGGCCGCGCTGAGATCGGCGACGCCGAGCACCGCCCCCAGCACCGCGCCCACCGGCAGCAGCCACGCCGCGGTGATGTACCACCGGACCGTGACCGCGAAGCGAGCCGGCAGGGCCGCGCGCAGCTGGCGCCCCAGGGAGGCGGCATGCCAGGCGACGGCCCCGCCCACCAGCACCGCCCCGCCGAGCACCGCCGGAACGTGCACGGCGGGGTACGGGGTGAGCATCATCCCCGCGATCAGGACGACGACGCCGAGGTTCAGCGTCCGGATCCGCCGCAGCTGGGCGGGGCGGGCGGAGTCCGGGAGACGGTGCTTGAGCAGGGCCTCGGCGAAGTGCTGGGACCAGATCAGGATGGAGTTGGCGATCAGCCCCAGGGCCACGAGGTGCACCAGGGTCCATCGGGCCTCGGGCAGCCACCGGTGGAAGAACACGGCGAACAGCAGCACGAGCATCCACACCGTGACCGGGCGGGAGGCTCGGCGGTGCCAGCTGGACCTGCCGCCGCCCGGGCGTCGTGCCTGCTGCTCGCCTCGCGTCCGGACCGTCACCGTCGTCGCGCCTCCCGGGGCCGTCATCGAATCATGCTTCTCCCATGCGAGTTTACCGGCCCGCGCGGTGGAGGCCGGGAGCGCAGACGCCGGGCAGGGAACCCCGGCCGGGAACCCGGGGCCAGCGGCTAGACTGGGCGCCCGTGAGATCCTTACCCGCCGTCGTCACCCTCGTCGCCGCCGCCATCCTGCAGGCGATGGGCATGTACCAGTACACCGGGGACACCATCGCCCTGTCCGGGCAGGTCTTCTTCCCGCTGCTGTTCGGGCTGATGGCGGTGTACTTGGCGTGGCGGACCAAGGACGCCCCGCGCTTCGGCGTCGTGCACGCGGTGCTGATGCTGCTGGGCTTCGCCGCCCTGGTGCTCACCGCGGTCGGGAGCATCATGCGGGTCTACTCCCTGTACCCGTCCCCCTACCTGTACTACGCGGCCTTCGCGGTGCTGGTCGCGGAGCTGTTCTTCCGCATCCTCGGGATGCCCAAGAAGGCCCGTGACCCGCAGGCCGCCCCGCGGCGCACCCGTCGCCGTCGCCGTCCCGCCGGTCAGGGCCCGACCAACCTGGTCGCCCGCCCCAAGGACCGCCCCCGGGAGGACCTCGAGGACGACGCCGACGCCATCGCCCCCGCCGATGAGGACGACGCCGCTTCCGGAGGAGCCGGCCGGTCCTCCCGTCTCGCCCGGTGAGCGATGACCGCCCGGGGATGAACCGGGCCCGTCCGGGATCCACCCCGGCCGACGCGGACTCCGCGGGTCACCGGGACCGGCCGGCTCGCCCACCCGCCCGCGGGGGAGCCCTCGTCCTGCTGCGCGCCGCGGTGTGGGCCTTCGTCGCGTGGATGCTGTGGAGCCAGTTCTCCTCGGCGGTGTTCGGAGGGTCCGGGGATCTGAAGGTCTACCGGGAGGCCGCGCGCATCGTCGTCGGGGACCCGGGGGCTGCGCCCTCCCTGTACGGCGGGCCCATCTCCACGACCGGAGATTCCTCCCTCCCCTTCACCTACCCGCCGTTCGCGGCCCTGGTCATGGCGCCGCTGGCGTGGATCAGCTGGTTCTCGGGCTCCGTGCTCGTGGCGCTGCTGACCTTCGCGGTCGCGGCGTGCCTGGCGTGGGTCCTGGTGGCGTCGGTCAACCGCCGCGGCGTCCTCCTGCCCGGGCAGGCGAGCCTGGGGACGGCCGCGATCGTCGGGCTCGTGTTCGCCCTGATCTGCGCGAGCTCTCCGTGGCAGGACAACTTCGGCTTCGGCCAGATCAACCCGCTGCTGCTGGCGCTGGTGCTCGCGGACTTCCTGCGTCCGGGCACCCGGGTGCCGCGGGGAGTGCTCGTGGGGATCGCCGGCGGGCTGAAGCTCACCCCGCTGGCCTTCGGCCTGATCCTGCTGATGCGTCGGGATCTCAGGGGCCTGGCGACCCTCGCGGCGAGCTTCGCCGGGACCGTCGCCGTGGGATTCCTGCTGCTGCCCGAGGAGTCCGCGCAGTTCTGGGCCGGGGCCCTGTGGGACTCCTCCCGGGTCGGCGGGCTCGGCGATCTGCGCAACATCTCCGTGGAGGGGTGGCTCACGCACCTGCACCTCGCGGGGCCGGCGCTGAGCCTGCTGCGCGTCCTGCTGGTGCTGGTGCTGCTGGTGGCGACGTCGGCCCTGCTGCCGCTGCTGCACCGGAGGGGTCTGGTGCTCTCCGAGGTCTCCGTGACGGCGTTCCTGATGCTGCAGATCTCCCCGATCTCCTGGATCCACCACTTCGTGTGGCTGCCGGTGGCCGTGTTCGCGTGGGCGTGGGAGGTGCGCCCCAGCCTGTGGGGCGGGGTCTCCCGGGGCGCGCGGATCTGGCTGGACGCGGCCGCGTGGGTGGCCGGCGTCGGCTTCTTCATCGGTCCGCTGCTGCTGGGGCCGTGGGTCGCCGGGATGTTCGGCTGGGGCACCGGGGGAGCGGCGAGCACCCTGCCCGCCGCGGTCCTGTACGCGCTGGTGGTGGTCACCGCGGTGCATGCGGTGCGCGGCGAGCGGCACGGTACCCTGGCAGGGTGAGTTCCCCCGCCGCCTCGTCGAGTCCCCAGCCTTCCCGCCGAGACCGCGATGCCGCGGTTCCCGGGCCCTCGCGCGCCTGGCAGATCGGGGCGTGGGTCGTCGTCGTCGCGGTGGTGGGTGCGCAGCTGACGTACTCGATGCTGGTGGGCGGGCTGGACTTCTCCGTGTACCGCACGGGCGCTGCGACGATCTTCGGCAGCGACGGCGTGCGCGCGGACCTGTACGACCGGGATCTGGTGCCCCTGGGTGGGGGCTTCCTGCCGTTCACCTATCCGCCGTTCGCGGCGCTGATCCTGCTGCCCTTCGCCTTCATCCCGATGTGGCTGGGTCAGGCGATCATGCTGGCGTTCTCGGTGGCGGTGGCGTGGTGGTTCGCGGCCATCGTGTACGACTACGTCAACCACCGCGGCCGGCGGATCCCCTTCCAGGACAAGCTGGGCCGCACGACGACGATCGCCGTGCTCACCGCGGTCATCCTGCTCTCGGGGCCGTGGCGGCGCGGCATCGGGCTGGTGCAGATCAATCCGCTGATCATGCTGCTGGTGCTGGGGGATCTGCTGCGACCGGCCACCCGCCTGCCGCGCGGGTTCTTCATCGGGATCGCCGGGGGCATCAAGCTCACCCCGCTGGTCTTCGGGCTCATTCCGCTGATGCGCAAGGACGTGAAGGGCGTGCTGACCCTCGGGGCGTCCTTCCTGGGCACGATCGCCCTGGGCTTCCTCCTGCTGCCGCACCAGGCGGTGCAGTTCTGGACCTCGGCGGTCTCGGATCCCACCCGGGTGGGCAACATCAACTACCCGGACAACATCTCGGTGCAGGGCTGGCTGATGCACCTGACCCTGGAGGGGTACCACGCGCAGATGCCGACGGCGCTGCTGTCGGGGCTGCACTGGCTGCTGATCGCGGTGCTGCTGGTGGGCACGGCCGCGGTGATCCCGGTGCTGGATCGGCGGGGGATGCGGCTGTCGGTGATCGGCCTGACGGCGTTCCTGATGCTGGAGATGTCCCCGATCTCCTGGTCCCACCACAACACGTGGCTGCCGCTGATCGTGGCGGCCTTCCTGGTGGACGCGCTGCCGTGGGCCTTCCGCGAGCGGGACTGGCGCCGCACCGCCGCGCAGGTGCTGGCGTGGGCGGCCTTCGTCGGCCTGTACTACTCGCCGCTGTGGCTGGCGGCCACGGTGGCCGGAACCACCGAGAACCTGGACTACGTCTCCCGTCCTGCCCAGATCGCGGCGGGCCTGCCGATGCTCGCCCACTACCTGCTGGTCCTGCTGTGGATCACCCAGATCTGGCGCCACCGCCACGACCCCCTGCCCGCCGGGAAATGATCTCCGGGATCTGTGGAGCGGTTGGCGGGTTGTGGAGCGGTGTAGCCACTCCCTAAGTTGCCAACCACTCCACAGACGGGAGTTGGCCGGGGGTTATCCACAGATTTCCGACGTCGGCTCCCCGCGTCCTGTTCCCGGGGGGACAGTGGTCCCATGGACAGGAAGCGCCTCATCACCGCCGATGACCTGCACCTCGTCTCCCGGATGCGCCGCGAGGGAGAATCCGAACACCCGCTGCGCCGCGGGGACTGGGTGAAGGTCTGGCGCGGCTGCTATCTGGACCGCGAGCACTGGGTACGGCTCACCCCGGAGCGCCGGGCCCTGGCCAGGCATCTCGCCTACGCCAGCGTGAGCACCGGGCCGATCACCTTCTCCAGGACCTCAGCGGCCCTGGCCTGGGGGCTGCACCTGTCTCCTGTGCCCGAGGAGATCCACATCTGCGGCGATCCCCGCCCGAACCCGTCGTCGCCGCTGGTCAAGGGGCATCTGCTGCGCGGACTCTCCGAGGATCGGCAGATCACCGATCTGGGGCTGCCGGTGACCTCTCTGCAGACCACGGCCGTGGAGTGCGCGCGCAGTCTGGACGCGCTTCCCGCCCTGGTGATCTTGGATCAGATCCTGGCCCGCGGGGTGCAGAGGGCCGCCATCGAGCGGGAACTCACCCACTCCCCGGGGAGGCATGGGAACCGCCGTGGACTGGCTGTCCTGGGACGGGCCGACGGGCTGGCCGGGTCCGTGGCGGAGACCATCGCTCGGTTCCGCATCGCGGAGGCGGGCATGCCGCTGCCGCAGCTGCAGGTCAGGGTGAACACCGCCAGCGGGAGGTTCTTCCTGGACATGGCCTGGCCGGAGCTGATGCTCGCCCTGGAGATCGACGGTTCCCTCAAGTACACCGACTACGGCCCGGCTCCGGAGGTCATCGTGAAGGAGAGATCCAGGGAGAAGGCCATCCAGAACCTCGGATGGTTCATCCTGCGGGCCGGGTGGCCTCAGCTGCACAGCGGCTGGCCGCAGTTCCGACGGATCCTCGGGGAGGCTATCCTGGTCCGCCAGCTGGAGCGCGGCCTGCCGCCGTGGACCGCTCCGAGCAGGTGATCGGTGATCTGCGGAGTGGTTGGCGGGTTATGGAGCGGCTACATCACTCCACAACCCGCCAACCACTCCACAAACGGGTTATTGAGCCGTGAAGGGGGCGATCTCCACCCCGGCCTCCTGGAGGGCGCCCCGCACCGCCCGGGCGATCCCGACGGCGTCGGGGGTGTCCCCGTGCACGCACACGGACTCCGCGCCCAGCCGCACCTGGGTGCCGTCCACGGCCTGGACCACGCCCTCGGACACCATCCGGAGCACGCGGGCAGCGATCTGCTCCGGGTCGTGCAGCACCGCGCCCGCCTCCCGGCGCGGCACCAGGGAGCCGTCCGGCAGGTAGCCCCGATCCGCGAAGGCCTCGCGCACCGGGCGCAGCCCCGCGGCTTGAGCCTCCTCCTCGATCACCGATCCCGGCAGCACCAGGATCGCCGCGCCCGGCAGGGCCGTCGCCACCCCCTCGGCCACCGCGGCGGCCTGCCCCCGCTCCCGGGCGATGACGTTGTACAGCGCCCCGTGCGGCTTCACATAGGAGACCTGCGCGCCCTCCGCCCGGGCGATCGCCTGCAGCGCCCCGATCTGCCAGATCACCGCATCCACCAGCTCGTGATGGGCCATCTCCAGGCGGCGTCGGCCGAAGCCCTGCAGATCCGGGTAGGCCACGTGCGCCCCGATCGCGGTTCCGTGCTCGACGGCGGCCCGGCAGGTCGCCCGCGCCACCGACGGGTCCCCGGCGTGGAAGCCGCAGGCCACGTTCAGCGAGGAGGCCAGCCCGGCCATCGCCGCGTCGTCGCCCATGGTCCAGGAGCCGAAGGACTCCCCGGAATCCGAGTTCAGATCGATCCGCGGCGCGGCCCCCGGCCCCCGGTCTCCGACGCCGGTCACCAGATGCTCACCCGCTCCTGCGGATCCAGCCAAAGCTCATCCTCCGGCCCCACCTCGAAGGCGTCGTAGAAGGCGTCGATGTTGCGCACGATCCCGTTGCACCGGAACTCCGCGGGGGAGTGCGGGTCCATCGAGAGGTACATCCGCAGGGTCTGCGGGCGGGCCTTGGAGCGCCACACCCGCGCGTAGGCGACGAACAGCCGCTGCAGCGCGGTCTGCCCGTCCACCACCGGCGCGGAGTCGAAGTCCAGCCTCTGCTCGGCCAGGGCCCGGCGGTAGGCCTTCAGCGCGATGCCCAGCCCGCCCAGGTCGCCGATGTTCTCCCCGAGGGTCAGCTCCCCGTTGACGGCGTCCCGCTCCGGGTCCAGCCCCTCCGGGACGTACCCGCTGTACTGGCGCACCAGCTCGCCGGTGCGCTTGTCGAACTCCGCCCGGTCCTGCGCGGTCCACCAGTCGTTGAGGTTGCCGTCGCCGTCGTACTTGGAGCCCTGATCGTCGAAGCCGTGCCCGATCTCGTGGCCGATCACCGCACCGATCGCCCCGAAGTTCACGGCGTCGTCGGCGTCCATGTCGAAGAACGGGGGACGCAGGATCGCGGCGGGGAACGCGATCTCGTTCATCAGCGGGTGGTAGTAGGCGTTGACCGTCTGCGGGGTCATCGCCCACTCGTCGCGGTTGATCGGCTGACCCAGCTTGCCCAGCTCGTACTCGTGCTCGAAGCGCGAGCCGCGCCGCACGTTCTCCAGCAGATCATCATCCATGCTCAGCCCGGAGTAGTCCCGCCAGGAATCCGGGTAGCCGATCTTGGGGGTGAACTTGTCCAGCTTGTCCAGGGCGCGCTCGCGGGTGGCCTCGGTCATCCAGTCCAGCGAGGAGATGGACTCGCGGTAGGCCTCGATCAGGTGCTGGACCAGCTGGAGCATCCGCTGCTTGTGCTCCGGCGGGAAGTGCCGGGCCACGTACTCCTGCCCCACCTCCTCGCCCAGCAGGGCCTCCACCAGGCCGACGCCGCGCTTCCAGCGGTCCCGGATCTGCTCGGTGCCGGTGAGGGTCTTGGAGTAGAACTCGAAGTTCTCCTGCACGATCTGCGTCCCGAGGAAGGGGGCGCGGGCGTGGATCAGGCGCCACACGGCCCACAGCCGCCAGTCCTCCAGGTCCTCCGAGACCCACAGCCGGGCCAGGCCCTCGAGGGCGGAGGGCTGGCCCACGATGACCTTCGCGAAGCCTTCGGGGGTGCCCCCGATGCCCTCGATCCACCGGGTCCAGGGGAAGCCGGGGAAGGCCTGATCCAGCTGGTCGAAGGAGTGCGGGTTGTAGCGCTTGTTGGCGTCGCGCAGGGTCACCTGGTCCCAGTGGTGGGAGGCGATCTTCTCCTCGAGGGCGTACACCCGGGCGGCGGCGTCGGCCGGGGTGGTGCCGAAGCGCTCGGCGGTCCCGGTCAGCGCGAACATCCGCTCCAGGTGCGCCCGGTAGGCCTCCCGGATCTGGGCGTGCTTGTCCTCGAAGAAGTAGTCCCGGTCCGGCAGGCCGATCCCGGACTGGGTGAGGTTCGGGACGTAGCGGGTGGCGTCCTTGGCGTCGTTGGCCACGTACAGGCCCACGGGCCCGCCGACGCCGGAGGCCTCCAGCGCGGCCAGGGCCAGCACCAGCCCGTCCCGGTCCTCGGCCTGTTCCAGCAGCGCCAGGTCCGGTTCCAGCGGGTCTGTGCCGGCGGCTTCGATGCTCTGCTCGTCCATGAAGGAGTTGTACAGCCGCCCGATGCGCGAATCCGGGTCGCGCCGGCCGATCTCGGTGATGATGTCCCGGACCTGCTCCTCGGCGAGGTCGCGCAGGTGGTGGAAGGCGCCGTCGATGCCGCGGTCGGCGGGGATCTCATGGGCGGCGATCCAGGGGCCGTTGACGTGGCGGTAGAAGTCATCGCCCGGGCGGATCGAGGGGTCGAAGGTCAGCTCGGGGGCTGTGGTGTCGGTGCTCTGCGTCATACGCACCAAGGTAATGTGTGCGCTCGCACCCTCGCACCCGGGTTCACCCACCGCGTGGCGCACCCCGGCGACGGTGTCGCCCCGATCGCGCATGTGACGCCGCCTGACGCCGGGTTGAGCGGGTCTGTTCGGGTGAGGCGAGCCTGACTAGACTGGCGAGGCGATGCCCACGGGGCCGCGCTCCAGCCGGGAGTCCGCGCCCCTCGCGGTCGACCGAAAGGAAACAACGCTTTGTCTCAAGACCAGCGCCCCCTGCGCGTGGCCGTCATCGGGGCCGGCCCCGCCGGGATCTACGCCGCGGACCTGCTGTCCCGCTCCGAGGCCGTCGCCGAGGGGCAGGTGCGCGTCAGCATCGACATCTTCGACCGCTACCCCGCCCCCTTCGGCCTGATCCGCTACGGCGTGGCCCCGGATCACCCCCGCATCAAGGGCATCGTGAACTCCCTGCACAAGATCATGGAGAATCCGGACATCCGGTTCTTCGGCAACGTCGAGTACGGCACGGACCTGACCCTGGCGCAGCTGCGCGAGCACTACGACGCCGTCATCTTCGCCACCGGCGCCTTCTACGACGCATCCCTGCACATCCCCGGCATCGAGCTGGACGGCTCCTACGGCGCGGCGGACTTCGTCGCCTGGTACGACGGGCATCCGGATGTGCCGCGTGAGTGGCCGCTGCGGGCGAAGGAGATCGCGGTGCTGGGCAACGGCAACGTGGCCCTGGATGTGGCGCGGGTGCTGTCCAAGCACGCCGAGGACCTGCTGACCACCGAGATCCCCGAAAACGTCTACGCCGGGCTGAAGGATTCCCCGGTCACCGATGTGCACGTCTTCGGCCGCCGTGGGCCGGCCCAGATGAAGTTCACCCCGCTGGAGCTGCGGGAGCTGGCCAAGTCCCGGGACGTGGACATCGTGCTGCACGAGGAGGACCTCCAGTACGACGAGGCCTCGCAGGCCGCGATCGAGTCCAACAACCAGATCAAGGCCCTGATCAAGACCATCGACAAGTGGAAGGCCGAGCAGGCCGAGCGCACCGAGCACGCCTCCCGGCGCCTGCACCTGCACTTCCTGCAGTCCCCGGCGGAGATCGTAGGGGATGAGGACGGGAAGGTCGCCGCGATCCGCATGGAGCGCAACGAGCTGGACGGCGCCGGCGGCATCCGGCCCACCGGCGAGATCCTGGAGTACCCGGTGCAGGCCGTGTACCGGGCCATCGGCTACTTCGGCTCCGAGCTGCCGGAGATCGGCTTCGACCGCACCCGCGGGGTCATCACCAACGTGGAGGGCCGGGTGGTGGACGAGACCGAGACGCCGGTGCCGGGGCTGTACGCGACGGGCTGGATCAAGCGCGGGCCCGTGGGGCTGATCGGCTCCACCAAGTCCGATGCCCTGGAGACCATCACGCACCTGCTCGAGGACCGCGCCTTCACCGCCGCGCACCCGGAGCCGGAGGCCGTGCCGGCCCTGCTGGACCGGGGCGGCGTCGAGTTCACCACGTGGGAGGGCTGGCACGCCCTGGACGCGCACGAGAAGGCGCTGGGTGCGGCCGCTCAGGATGCCGCCGGGAACCCGCGCCAGCGGGTGAAGGTCGTGGAGCGGGAGCAGATGGTGGACATCTCCCGCTCCGGGGCCTCGGCGGACGCCCGGGACTGAGGGCTTCCGCCGCGTCATCTCGGGCTGGCAGGGCCCCAGCCGGCCTAGACTGGAGGCATCGAGAACCCTCGTCTTCGCAGTCGCAAGGAGAGATGGAGATGACCGAGAACAACGGCGTTCGGCAGGATGGCGGCAGCTTCGGGCGGGAGGCGGTGGCTCAGCGCGCCAGCTCCCCCTCGGCCGAGGAGCTGCGCGGGGAGATCGTCGTCGGCATCGACGGCTCCGAGCAGAGCTTCGGCGCGCTGACCTGGGCGGTCGCGGAGGCCGAGCGCCGTGCGGCGGCGGTGCGCCTGGTCACCGCGTACTCCCTGCCGGTGTTCACCGGCTCCGGCTTCGACGCCGGATACTCCGTGGTGGATGAGAAGGCCCTGGAGGACGGGGTCGCCCAGATCCTCGACGAGGCCCGCTCGCGGGTGGGGGAGACGACGGTGCCGCTGCGGGCCACGGTGGAGACCGGAGACGCCTCGACGATCCTCGTGGACTTCTCCGAGCACGCCGAGCTGGTGGTGGTCGGCTCCCGCACGGCCCGCGGCTTCATGGGCCGCCTGCTGGGCACCGTGTCCACCTCCCTGCCGGCCCGGGCGCACTGCCCCGTCGTCGTCGTGCCGCTGCCGTGGGCTCAGCAGGCCGGCAAGGATCCGCAGGTGCTGGCCCCGAGCCAGCGCGTGGTGGTCGGCTCGGACGGATCGGATCAGGCGCGCATCGCGATCCTCGAGGCCGCGGAGCAGGCTCAGCGCTATGGCGTCGGGCTGACCCTGGTCAACGCGCTGGCCCCGTACACGGGGGCGCTGAGCTGGGTGCCGGCGGCCGTGGACTTCGAGGCGATCTACCGCGAGGTCGCGGATCTGCAGGAGAAGGCCAAGGCGTGGATCCACGAGTACTACCCGGATCTGACGGTGGATGCCGAGCTGATCGACGGCTCTCCGGTGGAGGTGCTGCTGGAGGCCGGGCAGAAGGCGGATCTGACCGTGGTGGGCACCCGGGGTCGCGGCGGGCTGCGCGGGATCATCCTCGGCTCGGTGTCCCAGGGGGTGTTGCACAGCTCGGATCGGCCCGTGATGATCGTCCCGGATCGGGAGGACCCGCGGCTGGAGCAGGCCCCGGAGGCCTCCGTGGTCTGGGGCTGAGCTCAGCACCCGGCGGGGGCGGTGCGTGATTGGCGCGGTGCGCCCCGCCCCCGTATGCTGGTGTGTGCTTCGGCGCGGGTGGACCGCGCCGGTCCGGGCCCCCATCGTCTAGCGGCCTAGGACACCGCCCTTTCACGGCGGCGGCACGGGTTCGAATCCCGTTGGGGGTACTGCAGATCACACGAGAGTGGATTTGCCCGGCGAGAGGGGTTCCGGTAGGCTCTTCTCTCGTTGGAAAAAACAACGAGGCCCTGTAGCGCAGTTGGTTAGCGCGCCGCCCTGTCACGGCGGAGGTCGCGGGTTCAAGTCCCGTCAGGGTCGCTCAGGCGGCGTATTCCTCCCGGTCACACCGGGGGTGAGGCGCCGTCGCGGCATATCCGGTACAGGATGTGCCGAGGCTCTGTAGCTCAGTTGGTAGAGCGTACGACTGAAAATCGTAAGGTCACCGGATCGACGCCGGTCGGAGCCACCGAAGACCGCCCCGTAGGCTTCTATGCGGGGCGGTCTTCTCGCATCTCTGAGGGGTCTCTGGAGGGACGCAGTATGAGCGAGGGGACCGGGCGCCGGCCCGTCATCGGGATCATCACCAACCTGGAGGCCGTCGCCCACTACCAGTTCCCGGGCTACCCGCGGATCACCGTCAACGAGGACTACCCCCGCTCCGTCGCGGCGTCCGGCGGGGCGCCCTTCCTCATGGCGCCCTCCCCGGATCTGTCCGTGCTCCCGGCTCAGCTGGACGCCCTGGACGGGTTGATCCTGGCGGGCGGGGTGGACGTCGACCCGCAGCGCTACGGCCAGGATCCGCTGATCGGCTGCGGCCCGGTGGACCCGGTGCGCGACGCCTACGAGCTGGAGGCCCTGCGCTTGGCGGGAGACTCCGGGCTGCCGGTGTTCGCGATCTGCCGCGGCATGCAGCTGGTCAACGTGTTCTTCGGCGGAACCCTCGTCCAGGACCTGCGCTACGCCGGCACGACCCAGCAGCACAGCTCCACCGGCAACCCCGCCCTGGGGGTGCACGCGATCGACGTCGAGCCGGGCACGTTCCTGGCCGAGGCCCTGGCCGAGGCGCGCACCCAGGATCCGGGAGCCGCCGGAATGCGCCGCGTGGGGCAGCCTGGGACGGGCACCGACGGTGAGGCTGGAGACGACGGCGAGCACCCGGCGTCGGCCCTGGTCAACTCGTACCACCACCAGGTCATCGACCGGCTCGGGGAGGGTCTGCGGGTGTGCGCCCGCGCCCGGGACGGGGTGATCGAGGCGCTGGACTGCCCCGGGGATCGGATGGATCTGACCGCGGTGGAGTGGCACCCGGAGATGATGTCCCGCGAGGACGCGCTGGCCCAGGCCCTGTTCACCCGCTTCATCCGCCGCACCACCCCCAGCTGACCCCGCCCCGCCTCCCGGCTCCGATCCGAGGGTTTGGGAGGGGTTTCGGTGTGCGGGATCCCCGAGGACGCTCCCGAACACCGAAACCCCTCCCCAACGGCTCCTCCGGGGGAGGGAGAGGGAGGCGAGGCCGGGGCGGCGCCGTCAGTCCCGGTAGTCCACGACGACGGGCAGGTGGTCGCTGGCGCCCTTGCCCTTGCGCTCCTCGCGGTCGTAGAAGGCGCCGGTGACGCGCTCGGCCAGGGCGGGGGAGCACAGCTGGAAGTCGATGCGCATGCCCTCGTTCTTCGGGAAGCGCAGCTGGGTGTAGTCCCAGTACGTGTAGTCCTTCTCGCCCTGGGTGTAGGGGCGGGCGACGTCGCTCAGGCCGGCCTCGTCCAGGAACGCGGCGAAGGCCTCCCGCTCCGGGGCGCTGACGTGGGTCATCCCGTTGCGGCGGAAGAAGTCGATGTCCCACACATCCCCGTCCTCCGGGGCCACGTTCCAGTCCCCCACCAGCGCCAGCGGCAGCCGCGGGTCCTCCGTCAGCCACCCGCGCACGTCCTCGCGCAGCACCTTCAGCCACTCCAGCTTGTACGCCATGTGCGGGTCATCCAGACCGCGCCCGTTGGGCACGTACAGGCTCCAGATCCGCACGCCGCCGCAGGTCGCGCCGATCGCACGGGCCTCCTGCACCGGCTCCTGCCCGGGCTTGCCGAAGGCCGGCTGCCCGGGAAAGGTGCGCTGCACGTCCTCAAGACCCACCCGGGAGGCGATGGCCACCCCGTTCCACTGGCTCAGCCCGAAGTGCGCGACGTCGTAGCCCAGCCGCTCGAAGACCGCGAAGGGGAAGGACTCGTCCTTGGCCTTGGTCTCCTGGATCGCCAGCACATCCGCATCGGAGCGGTCCAGCCAGGCCTCCACGCGGTCGGTGCGGGCGCGGATCGAGTTCACATTCCAGGTGGCGATTCTCATGCGCACCACCGTACCCACAACAGCTCCGCCCGGCCGCCCGACGACGGCCCCGGCGCCGCCGCGGAGCTCGCTCGCGGGCGGTCGGGCGGCCCGCGGCTCGAAGGTGAGCTCCGGCATGAACCGGTGCCGGGTCCCCGCCCCCGGTGTAGGGTGACGGACAAGCGGCCGGGGGGCCGCTTCTCATCGTCGGAGTCGGCGTCCGCCGCTCTCCGGCGCCGCGACCCGCGGGTGAGACCGCGGAAGAGCTATGGGGGTAGCTTGTGTCATCGGGCATCACTGTGCCATCTCGTCATCAGCAGGGAGATCCGCCCTCCCGGTCCACCGAGCCGGCGCCCGCCTCGCGGGCCCGCACCGGGCTGCAGCTGCTGCTCTACCTCTCGCCGGTCATCCTGCTGAGCACCATCTTCCCGCTCGTCTCGCCGCGTCTGGCCGCGGCGCAGCTGGGCGGGCAGCAGCTGAGCACTGTGGTGCTGGCCAGCAGCCTCACCGTCCCCTGGCTGAGCCAGATCGGCTGCCTGCCGATCTACCGGAGCCTGGGTGACCTCATCGAGGCGAAGGACCGCGCGGCCGTCACCGGGCGCTTCGCCCAGCACTGGGCGCGCACCTTCGCGCTGAGTCTGCCCGTGGTCGCGATCTTCACCGCGCTGGCGGGGCTGCTGCTGCGGTGGAGCCCGACGGCGCTGCTGGCCTACGCGGCGCTGATCTGCCTGCATCTGGTCTTCGTCCAGTCCCTCGTCCCGGGCAATGTGCTGCAGCGCAAGGGCGTGTGGGCCGCGGCGTGGCTGGCCTACGCTCTGGCCCTGCTGGCGATGCCCACCGTGTGGTGGCTGCCCCCGGTGCTGGGCACCGTGACGCAGCTGGTCTTCCTGCGCGCCGCCCTGCCGCAGGTGCGGGCGCTGCGCTCCCCGGGGGCGCTTCCGGCGCTGCGGGATATGGTCCGCGGCGCGCTGCTGGGCTCGGTCCTGTGGGCGGACAAGCTGATCCTGTTCCTGGTGGTCGGCCCCCGGATGGACGTGGTCGCGGTGTTCCTCGCCCTGCTGCCGGCGATCCTCGCGTACAACTGCTACTTCCAGCTCTACGCCCCGGGGGTGGACCGCGCCGTCGGACGCCTGCGCACGGCCATCCACGGGGAGCCGTATGCCGCGATGACCCGTCGCTCCGCCCAGCTGTCCGGAGCCGTGGAGTCCGCGGTGCGCCGCACCCTGGCGATCGGGGCGGTGGGGGCCATCCCGACGGCGCTCGTGCTGGGGGCGGCGCTGCCCGGGTCCTTCCCGTGGGGACTGAGCGTGCTGGCGGCGTCCTGGCTGTTCATGACCGTGACGCTGCTGACCTACCAGCTGGATTACATCGGGCGGCGCGTCGGCGCCCAGGTGCTCTGTGCGGTGCATCTGGCGGCCTGCTGCCTGGCCCTGGCGCTGCTGGGACCGGCCGGGGCGTATCCGGTGCTGATCGGGGTGGACGCCGTCCTGGCGGTGGCCGCCTACGTCGGCTACCGGCGGGTATGGTCCGTGCCGGAGTACACGCTGTTCTGGCGCCAGGCCCTCGCCTGGTGAGCCCGCCCCGCGCACCGGGAGGGGAGCCGGAGCGCGGCGGGGGTCACCTGCCGGCGTTTCCGAGGAACGCGCGATCCACGGCGCCGGGACGCGGCGCCACCGGCGGCCCGCTGGGGGCCGCACATCAATCATCGTCTGGGGGACGGATATGCAGACTGGAACACCGAGGCAGCCGCGCGTGCACACGTCGAGCGAGGACTGCGAGGATGTGGACGTCGCCATCATCATGGAATCGACCTACCCCTTCCTGAAGGGCGGGGTCTCGGCGGTGGTGCATGACATCGTCACCATGAATCCGGACATCTCCTACGGGATCATCCACATCGCCTGGGACTCCGCCGCCCCGAGCGAGGACCTGTACGGGATGCCGGAGAACGTGCGGTGGGTGCGGCTGATCCACCTGTCCATGGAGGAGCATGCGCAGGACTTCAAAGCCGCGGGAGCGCGCGCCGTCGGGATGGACCGGGGGCAGCGTCGGCGGGTCTCCGGCTGGTTCTTCGACGGGATCCGGACGCTGGCGCGCACGGGGGACCCGGAGCCGCTGTGGCGGCTCTACGACGCCGGATTCAACCCGCGCACCCGCACCATGGAGGCCTGGCGGGTGCTGGGCACGCAGGAGTTCATGACGGCGGTGCGCGAGCGGCTGTCCGGGCTGGGTCTGTCCCTGTCCGAGACGTTCTGGCTGGTGCGGGACTTCATGTCCATCCTCTATGCGCTGCTGGCCGAGACGATGCCGCGGGCTCGGGTATACCACGCGCACACCACCGGGTACGCGTCGCTGGTCGCGGCGGCCGCGGCCCGGGACCACGACGCCGCGTTCCTGCTCACCGAGCACAACCTCTACGTGCGCGACACCGTCAACACCCTCCTGGGCCGGAACATGGCCCTGCCGGTGCGCACCGGGGACTACCGGGACTTCGAGGCGGTCACGCCCGTGCAGCGGGCGTGGATGGCCTGGTGGATCGAGATGGGCCGGTTCTGCTATCCGAGCACGGATCGCATCACCTACCTGTACCCCAAGGCGCTGGAGGAGGCGCGGGGACTGGATGCTCCGGTGGATGACCCCGGGCGGGTGAGCATCCTGCCCAACGGGACGGTGCTCTCCGAGTTCAACGAGCAGTACGCCCTGCGCCTGGAGGAGACGCAGCGGATCGCTGCCCTGACCCCGGAGGGGGCCGCCCGACGCACCTGGAAGCTGGTGTTCATCGCCCGCGTGGTGCCCATCAAGGGGCTCGCGGACCTGCTGGATGCCCTGCACCTGCTGATCTCCCGCGGGGTGGAGGACTTCACCCTGGATGTGCTGGGGCCCACGGATCACGTGCCGGAGTACTACGAGCTGTGCCGGCAGAAGATCGAGGAGCTGCACCTGGAGCGGTGGGTGAGCTTCCGCGGCACCGTGGACGTGCGGGCGCAGCTGGGCCGTTACGACCTGCTGCTGATGCCCTCCTACAACGAAGGCCAGCCTGTGGTGGCGCTGGAGGCGATGAGCGCGGGCATCCCCGTGATCGGCTCCGACGTCGGCGGGATGTCCCAGCTGATCGACGACGAGCTGACCCACCCGGACGGTCGCACCTGGCAGGGGTGCGGGGTGCTCACCCGGCCCGGGGACGCGCCGATGCTGGCCGATGCGGTGGCCGGGGTGATCTCGGATCCGGCGCGGTACGCCCGTCTCGCGGCCAGCGCCCGGGGACGCGTGGAGGGATTCTTCCAGCTGTCGGACGTCATGGCCCGGTACAACGACCTCTATCGGGAGCTGGGCGGGTTCCCGTCCGTGGAGCAGCGGGTCCTCTCCGGTGAGCTCAGCGGCCAGCGGGCCCGCCGGGCCCTGGAGATCCGGTGAACCCGGGGAGGGGGGAGGCGAGGGGCGCGCCCGCCGGCCACCCGGGGCAGTTCCCTCCGGCCTTCCCTCCGGGGCGGTTCCGCCCCGACGCGGTGGATCCCGGGCCTGGGCCCGGCTCCCGAGCGGCGTGGGTCCGCTACGGCGGCCCGATCCCCCGGGAGCAGCTGGAGGCCGCCGTCGGACGCTACGCGGTGGCGATCCTGCAGCCCTGGGAGACGGGGGCCGCCGCGTACCTGCGGGAGCGCAGCCCGGGGACCCTGCTGCTGAGCTACAAATGCCTGTCCTCGGTTCGCGATTACGAACCGGGCCCGGTCTTCAGCTCCGGGGTCTCCCGCCGGGAGGCCGAAGCCGAGCGGGAGGGCGCGTGGTTCGCCCGTCGGCGGGATGGCTCGCGCATCCAGTGGAACGGCTACGGCGGGCACTGGCAGATGCGGGTCTGGGACCCGTCCTATCGCCGCCGGTGGGTGCGCAACGTGGTCGAGGAGATGCGCGGCTCCCCCTTCCACGGCGTCATGGCGGACAACGACGTGTTCGATGACTACTACGGTCTGGGCCTGCCCCTGCGCGATGTGGAGACGATGGCGCAGATCCGGGCCGGGGTGCAGACCCTGGTGGAGGAGGCGGGGGCCGCGCTCAACGGGATCGGACGGCTGCTGGTGCCCAACATCGCCGAGTCGCGGCGGGAGGAGGGGCGGTGGGAGCGGCACAGCGCCTACGGCGGGGGCTTCGAGGAGGTGTGGCTGGGGTGGTCCCCGGAGGACTTCTTCGACCCGCCCACGGTGCAGGCGCAGATCCCGCCGCTGCGCGGGGACCGGCTGTGCATCGCCCGGGTGCCGGCCGCCGGGCGGGAGGATGCCGCGCGGCTGCGCTACGCCGTCGCCGCACTGTGGGTCTTCGGCGGGGGCGGGCGCACGGCCGTGACCGCGACCGCCCATGACGACTACTCCGGTGCGCCGTTCCTGCCGGAGCAGCACTGGGAGCTGGGGGCCGCGGTGGGGCGCGGGCATCGGCGCGATGCCGTGTGGTCCCGCCGCTTCGAACAGGGCTGGGCCGCCGTGAACTTCCGGGCGGGGGCTCGGCGGGCCAGGGTCCGGGTCCCCGCCGGGCTGGTGGATGCCGCGGGGGAGCCGGCCCCGCGGCGCGTGACCCTGCACCCGCAGGAGGGGGCGATCTTCCGCCGTCCCCGGTAGGGTGGCTGTGATGGGCGGCACGCCGTGGGCGGGCTCGCCTGCCGCCCCGGCAGCGCCGTCGGGGCGAGCCGCTGGAAGGAGCCCCACCGTGACCGAATCCGCCGCCGCACCCTCAGCCCGCGCTGCTGACGCGCTTGGCCCGCCCTCGCCCTACCGGGCGGACCTGCTGGCCGGGCAGCGCATCCTGCTCACCGGCGGCGGCACCGGCCTGGGCCGCGGTGTGGCCGAGCAGCTGGCCGCACACGGCGCGCACGTGCAGATCTGGGGCCGCCGGGAGCCCGTGCTGGCCGACGCCGCCCAGCAGATCGCGCAGGAGATCGCGGACCGGCCGCACCCCGGCGTCGTGACCTTCCAGTCCGTGGACGTGCGCGACGCCGAGGCCGTGGAGGCCGCGGTGCAGCGGATCTGGGAGGAGCACGGCCCGCTGACGGGGGCGATCAACAACGCCGCCGGCAACTTCATCTCCCCCACGGAGAAGCTCTCCCCGCGCGGCTTCGCGGCCATCACGGATACGGTGATGAAGGGCTCCTACCACGTGACCCACGCCGTCGGGCGCCGGTGGATCGAGCAGGGGCTGCCCGGGGCCGTCCTGTCCACCCTGGTCTCCTGGGTGCACACCGGGTCGGCCTTCGTGGTGCCCAGCGCGATGGCGAAGTCCGCGGTGCTCGCGATGACCAGGTCCCTGGCGGTGGAGTGGGCCCGGCACGGGATCCGCCTGAACGCCGTCTCCCCGGGGGCCATCCCCACCGAGTACACCTCCGTGGTGCTGGGCTCGGGGCGGCGGGTGCGCGGGGACATGACGGATCTGGACGCCGTGCCGGCCGGGCGCGCGGGCACCGTGGCGGAGCTGGCGAATCTGGTGATCTTCCTGCTGTCCGACGCCTGCGAGTACCTGACGGGGCAGAACATCGTCATGGACGGGGCGCAGATGCTCGCCGGGCCCTCCACCTTCTCCCCGCTGACGGCCCTGTCCGGGGCCGACTGGGCGGAGATCGCCGCGCAGGGCAAGGCCGCGGCCGCCGCGTCCAGACGCCAGCGCGAGGGCTGAGCGGCCGCGCCTCGAACCATCCACCACCGCACAGAGCATCGGGAAGGGAAACCGCAGTCGATGAGCACCACCGCACCGCAGAGCGCACCGGAGACCGAGCCCACCGTCCTCGTCGAGACGCGGGGGCATCTGGGCGTCATCACCCTGAACCGCCCCCGGGCCGTCAACGCGATGGACACGGAGATGATCCGCCGCACCGACGCCGCCCTGGACGCCTTCGAACGGGATGACGCGGTGCGCGCGGTGCTGCTGCGCGGAGCGGGGGAGCGCGGATTGTGCGCGGGCGGGGACATCCGGGCCCTGCACCGGGCGTGCACCGAGGACCCGGAGCAGGGTTTCGCGTTCTTCCGCGCCGAATACGCCTTGGATCTGCGCATCGCCGAGCACCCCCAGCCGGTGGTGGCGTTCATGAGCGGGCTGGTGCTCGGCGGCGGCGTCGGGGTATCCGTGCCCGCGCAGGTGCGGGTGGTCACCGAGACCACACGGATCGGGATGCCGGAGACCGGAATCGGCTTCTCCCCGGACGTGGCCGGCAGCTGGCATCTGGGCCAGGCGCCGGGGCGCACGGGGGAGCTGTTCGCCCTGACCGGGCGGCACGGGGACGCCGCGGACGCCCTGTACCTCGGGCTGGCCGATGCGTACGTGCCGGAGGAGAGGCTGGCGGAGCTGGCCCGCGCCCTGGAGTCGGTGGCGGATCCGGAGCGGGTGGCCGACGTCGTCGAGGGCTTCGCCGTCGAGCCGCCGGTCTCCGGGCTGGAGGAGGCCCGGGTGTGGGTGGACGAGGTCTTCGCCGGGGAGACCGTGGAGCAGATCCGGGACGGGCTGATCCGCCGGGTGGAGCAGGTGCCGGAGGATGAGCTGGCGGCCCAGGCGCTCGCGGCGATCCGCCGCAACAGCCCCACCGGGATGAAGACGGCCCTGGAGGCGCTGCGCCGGGCCCGGGAGATGAGCATCGCGGCGACCCTGGACCAGGATTTCCGCACCAGCGGGCACGCGATCCTGGGCCACGACATGGCCGAGGGCATCCGCGCCCAGGTGGTGGACAAGGACAGGAACCCCCGGTGGGAGCCGGCCACCCTGGAGGAGGCCACCCGCGAGGCGGTGCTGGGGTTCTTCGCCCCGGTGCCGGGCCAGGCGGACCTGGGGCTGGAGGAGGCCCCGGAGGAGCCGGCCGAGGGAGCCTGAGGGTCGGTGAGGCGGGCTCGGTGAGGCGGGCCCGGTGAGCCGCCGGGTCACAGCGGCGCCGCGACGGAGGATGAACCGGAGATGAGCGAGGAGCTGGAGATGAGCGGGAAACGGGAGCAGACGGCGGAGCCGGTGGTGCTGACCGAGGTGCGCGACGGCGTCGGGCTGCTGCGGCTGAACCGGCCGAAGGCGCTGAACGCGCTGAACGCAGAAGTGATGGACGCGGTGGTGGAGTCCGCCGAGGCGTGGGAGGCGGACCCGCAGGTGCGGGTGATCGTGCTGACCGGGTCGGAGAAGGCCTTCGCCGCCGGGGCGGACATCAAGGAGATGGCGGGCAGGAGCTACCCCGAGATGCTGGCCGCGGACTGGTTCTCCCGGTGGCGGCGCTTCGCCGGGGTGCGTCTGCCGGTGGTGGCCGCGGTGAACGGCTACGCCCTGGGCGGCGGGTGCGAGCTGGCGATGATGTGCGACGTCCTGGTGGCCGGGGAAGGCGCGCGGTTCGGGCAGCCGGAGATCACCCTGGGCGTGATCCCGGGGATGGGCGGCTCCCAGCGGCTGACCCGCGCGGTGGGCAAGGCCAAGGCCATGGACATGGTGCTGACCGGCCGGATGATGGACGCGGCGGAGGCGGAGCGGGCCGGTCTGGTCTCCCGCCTGGTGCCCGACGACGCCGTCCTGGACACCGCCCTCGAGGTGGCTCGCACGATCGCGGCCCAGTCCCGCCCGGCGACGATGATCGCCAAGGAAGCGGTGGCCGCGGCCTTCGAGATGCCCCTGGAACAGGGCCTGCTCTTCGAGCGCCGGGCCTTCCACGCGCTGTTCTCCACCCGGGACCAGAAGGAGGGCATGGCCGCCTTCGCCGAGAAGCGCAAGCCCCGCTTCGAGGACCGGTGACCGGGGCGGGGGTGGTCCGGATAGGACGGGCCGGTCCGGGCCGCCCGTCCGCCGACGCCGACCCGGCGCATTCGTTCCCTCTTGCGGCCACCACTTCGCTGACCCGGCGTTTTCGTTCCCGGATTCCGCGTTTTCGGGAACGGATGCGCCGCCTCGCGGAAGGGGCTGGGAACGGATGCGCCGGGTCGCGGAGGGCGGCGGCGTCGGTACGGGGGGCATCGGGGTGACCGTGCGGTTTCGACGGGTGGCGCGGGGTGCCGCATAGGTGAACGTCATCCGGAACACACCGGTTGCTAGTGTGGGAGCCTAGCCCCCCGATGAATCGAGGAGAGCCAAGATGTCCGCAGAATCCCGCCGTCACCACAGCGACGAAGGCCACCGGCCACCGCAGGAGACCCCGCGCGAGAACGCCGGGCACAACGCCTACGACTTCCTGGACGGGTCCAGCGGCAGCGAGTTCATGACCGGGCCCAACGTGCAGCGTCGGGAGTCCGAAGGCCGCGGGGCGCTGTTCGGCACGATCGCGGTGCTGGTGCTCGCGGTCGTCGTCGTACTGGTGCTCATCCTCCGCTGATCCCGCCCCCGAGCGTCGAGTCATCACTTTCGACCGAAAAACCGCGGATTTCCGGTCGAAAGTGATGACTCGCGGAGCCTGCCTCGACGAAAGTGATGACTCGGCGCGGACGTTCTCTCCCGCGGCACCTCCCTCGCCGACCCGGCGCATTCGTTCCCGGATTCCATGTTTTTGGGAACGAGAGCGCCGTCTCGCGGGAAGGGGCGGGAACGGATGCGCCGTCTCGCGGGAGGCGGGAGGCCGGAGGCGTCAGAGGCAGGGGAAGGGTCGCACGGGGCGCGGCACCCTCCCCTCAGCTCCGACACTTCGTCAGTAAGTTAGGCAAGGCTTGCCTAAGCGTGAAGTTCGCACTACCGTTGCGGTGTGATGTCCCCGTCGATGAGGAACCCCATGCAGCATGAGGCACCGGTCCTGCTGGCCGGCAACCGCTCCGACATCGACCTCATGGCGGAGCTGATCCGCCAGCTGCCGCCGTGGGTGCACGGGCAGGTGCTCGTGGAGGTCCGGGAACTCGCCCACATCGAGGAGCTCGAGGTCCCCGCCGGACTCGCCGTGCACTGGCTCGTGCGGGAAAGCGCCCAGAGCCCGACGCCGCAGCCCGGCGCCAGACTCATCGACGCCGTGACCGCCTGGGTCGCCGAATGGGTCCCCGCCGAGGGATCCGACGACCCCGGCCCCGAGCTGATCTGGGTGGGCGGCAGCGACTGGCCCGAGGTCACCGGTCTGTGCCAGGACCTGATCCACCGCCACACCCGGCTGCACCTGCACCACGCCGACGTGTTCTGACCGGCAGCCCCAGGTGATCCGCAGGCCCCTTCCACCCGGAACCCGGACCCCGGAATCAGGAACCAGGACCCGGAACCCGGGCCCCGGGACCAGGAACCCGCCCCCACCCCGCCTCCAGACCCCCACCACCAGCCCCGACGGCACCCCGGGCCCGCGCGCCGTCGCCGCCGACGCTGCGGCCCACGCCCGAAACCACCCCCAACCCACCACCCCCGAACGAAGGAGTTCGCCATGAGCATGGACCAGGCTGCCCAGGAGCGTCACGTCAGCACCGAGGTGCTCGTCATCGGCACGGGAGGCGCGGGGCTGCGCGCCGCCATCGAGCTGTCCGAGCTGGGCCGGGACGTGCTGGCCGTGGGTAAGAGACCCAAGGCCGACGCCCACACCTCCCTGGCCGCCGGGGGCATCAACGCGGCCCTGGCCACGATGGACCCGGAGGACTCCTGGCAGCAGCACGCCGCGGACACCATCCGGGAGAGCTACGAGCTGGCCCACCCGGACATCGTGCAGATCGTCACCCAGGGCGCGGAGCAGGGCATCCGGGACCTGGAGCGCTACGGCATGAACTTCGCCCGGGAGGAGGACGGCCGGATCTCCCAGCGGTTCTTCGGTGCGCACACCTGGCGGCGCACCTCCTTCGCCGGGGACTACACGGGCCTGGAGATCCAGCGGACCCTGATCCACCGGGCCGAGCAGCTGGAGATCCCCATCCTGGACACCGTGTACATCACCCGGCTGCTGGTCAACGAGGACGGCGCGGTCTTCGGCGCCTACGGCTTCGACCAGGAGACCGGGCTGCGCTACGTCATCCAGGCCGACGCCGTGATCCTCGCCGCCGGCGGGCACAACCGCATCTGGCGGCGCACCTCCTCCCGACGCAACGAGAACACCGGGGACTCCTTCCGCCTGGCCGCGGAGGCCGGGGCGAAGATCCGCGACGCCGAGCTGGTGCAGTTCCAACCCTCCGGGATCCTGGAGCCGGAGGCCGACGCCGGCACCCTCGTCTCCGAGGCGGCCCGCGGGAAGGGTGGGATCCTGCGCAACGGCCTGGGGGAGCGGTACATGGCCCGCTACGACGCCGAGCGGATGGAGCTGTCCACCCGGGACCGGGTGGCCCTGGCCGGGTACACCGAGATCAAGGAGGGCCGCGGCACCGCCAACGGCGGGGTGTGGCTGGACATCTCCCACCTGCCGCGCGAGGTCATCATGGAGCGGCTGCCGCGGGTGTACCAGACCCTCATGGAGCTGCAGATGAAGGACGTGACCAAGGAGCCCATCGAGATCGCGCCCACCGCGCACTACTCGATGGGCGGGGTGTGGGTGGCCCCGGAGGACCACGGCACCGGGGTTCCGGGGCTGTACGCGATCGGGGAGGCCTCCTCCGGGCTGCACGGGGCCAATCGGCTGGGCGGGAACCCGCTGATCGAGCTGCTGGTCTTCGGGAGGATCACCGGGCAGGCCGCCGCCCGCTACTCCGAGCGGCTGCGGGTCCAGCGGCGCAGCCCCGAGGCCGTCGAGGCGGCCCGCCGGGAGGTGCGGGAGCTGCTGGCCGCCGACGGCGAGCAGAACGTGCGCGCCCTGCAGCGGGACATCCGCAACATCATGACCGAGCACTGCGGGGTGGTCCGGGACGAGCAGGGCCTCAGGCAGGGCCTGGCCGAGCTGGACGACGTCGAGCGCCGCGCCGCGGACATCGGGGTGCACCCGGACCTGGCCGGGTACTCCGAGCTGTCCCACGCCTTCGACCTGAAGTCCTCGATCCTCGCCGCCCGGGCGACCCTGCAGTGCGCCCTGGAGCGGCGGGAGACCCGCGGCTGCCACAACCGATCGGACTACCCGCAGCAGGACCCGGCCCTGCGGGTCAACATGATCTGGTCCGCGGACGGGACCGTGACCCGCGAGCAGATCCCGCCGGTCCCGGAGGAGATCCGGGCGCTGATGGGCGGGGAGGTTTCCCAGGAGGGCAAGCTCGTGGAGTAGCCGGGCCCGACGTCGCCCGAACGGACGATCACATGCCCGGCGGCCGGACCCGACGTCGCGTGCGGGTGCGCTACTCCAGCCCGGGGTAGCGCACCCCGATCTGCTCGCGGATCGCATCCAGCCAGGCCATCTGCCGCACCGAATCCGCCCACGGCATCACCGGGGACTCGGTGAGCCCCTGCTGGATGCAGCGGGTGGCCTCGCGCATCTCGTAGACGTACCCGCGGCCCACCGTCTCCACGCGCTCCTCGCGCACGGCACCGGAGGCGTCCGTGACGGTGAAGGAGACCGGCCGGTTCATCGGCGAGCCCACCTCCAGCACCCCCTCCTGCCCGGAGATCACGGCCCGGCGCGGCCCCTGGGAGGCCAGGGACAGGGTGATCTGCGCGGTGGCGGCCCCGCCCGGGGCGTCGTCGAAGGCCGCGGTGATGCTGGTCAGCGCGTCCACGGACCCACGCCTGATCGCGCTCGCGGTGAATCCGGTGGGCTCCCCGAAGGCCAGCCAGGGCCAGTGCAGCCCGTAGCAGCCCATGTCCAGCAGGGCCCCGCCGCCGGCGTCCTCGCGCCACAGCCGGTGCTCGACGTCGGCCGGGCCGCGGAAGCCCAGATCGACCTGCGCCCACCGCGGCGCGCCGATCTCCCCGGCGGCCAGCACCTCGGCGATGCGCGCGCGGATCGGCAGGAACCGGGTCCACAGCCCCTCCATGAGGAACAGCCCCCGTTGATCCGCCAGCTCGACGACGTCGCGGGCCTGCGCCGCGGTGATGGTCAGGGCCTTCTCGCACACCACGTGCTTGCCGGCCTCGAGGGCCGCCGTGATGTGCTCGTGGTGCTGCCCGTGCGGGGTCGCGATGTAGACGATCTCCACCTCCGGGTCCGCCAGCATCCGCGCCATCCCGTCCGGCCCGCCGTAGGCCCGGCCCACCCCGAGCTCCTCGGCGAAGGCGCGCGCGGACTCCTCGGTGCGGGAGGAGACCCCCACCAGGCGGGCGTCGGCCAGCAGGGCGATGTCCGGGGTCACCTTCCGGGCGATCGCCCCCGTGGAGACGATGCCCCAGCCGAGGGTGCGCCCGGTGGCGGTGCGGGGGTCGCTCGCGCGCGGATCGGGTGCGCCCGGCTCGGCGGCGGCTCGTGCGGTCTCGGTGCTCATCGGCGTCTCCTCAGCCCGGGGAAGTCGGCCTCCGCGTACTCGGCGGCCTCTCCCGGGGCCGGGGTGCGCTCGCTGTCGGGCCCGTGCAGGCGCTGCTCGCGCTCGCGCAGCTCCACGCGCCGGATCTTCCCGGACACGGTGCGCGGCAGGGCCTCGGCGAACTCCAGGCGGCGGATCCGGGCGTAGGGGGCCAGGCGCTCACGGCAGTGCGCCAGCACGGATTCGGCCAGCTGCGCCCCCGCCTGCGCGTCGGCAGCCGGCAGCACGTACACCTTGGGCACGGCCAGACGCACCGGGTCCGGGGAGGGCACGACGGCGGCCTCCGCGACCTCGGGGTGCTCCAGCACCACGGCCTCCAGCTCGAAGGGGGAGAGCTTGTAGTCGCTGGCCTTGAACACGTCATCGTCCCGGCCCACGTACGTGTACAGCCCGTCCTCGTCCCGGCGCATCACGTCCCCGGTGCGGTACAGCCCGTCCCGCAGGGTCCGCTCGGTGCGCTCCGGGTCCCCGACGTAGCCAGTCATCAGGCCCACCGGACGCGGGTCCGTGCGCAGGCAGGCCTCCCCCTGCCCGGGCCCGGTGATCAGCTGACCGGTGGACGCGTCCAGCAGCTCGACGTCGAAGCCCGGAGCGGGACGGCCCAGCGCCCCGGCCTTCAGCGGCATCCCCGGGGTGCTGGCGATCTGCACGGTGGTCTCGGTCTGCCCGAAGCCGTCCCGGATCTCCACGCCCCAGGCCTCCTGCACCCGGGTGATCACCCGGGCATCCAGCGGCTCCCCGGCGGAGACGGCCTCCCGGGGCGGGGTGCGCAGCCGGGTCAGGTCCGCGCGGATCAGCATCCGCCACACCGTCGGCGGGGCGCAGAAGCTCGTCACGGACTCCCGCTCCATCACGGCCATCAGCGCGGCGGCGTCGAAGCGGGAGTAGTGGTGCACCAGCACCGTGGCCTCCGCGATCCACGGGGCGAAGAAGTTGGACCAGGCGTGCTTGCCCCACCCGGGGGAGGCCACGTTCAGGTGCACGTCCCCGGGGCGCAGCCCGATCCAGTACATCGTGGACAGGTGCCCGATGGGGTACGAGGCGTGGGAGTGCTCCACGAGCTTGGCCCTGCTGGTGGTCCCCGAGGTGAAGTACAGCAGCAGCGGGTCCTCGGCCCGCGTCGGCTCCAGGATCTCCAGGCACGCCGACTCTACCCGGGAGTCCTCGTAGGCGGCGTGCGGGTGGGCCCCGGCGGGGGAGGTGACGCGGGAGGCGGCCTCCGGGCCGGTCTCGATGACGGTGAACTCGCCGTCGACCTCGGCGAACTTGCCGACGCTGCCCGGGCCGACCACGACCCAGGACACCTGCCCGCGCTCCACCCGGTCCTGCAGGTCCCGGGGGCCGAGCATCGTGGTGGTGGGCAGCAGGACCGCCCCGAGCTTGGTCCCGGCGAGCATCGTCTCCCACAGCTCCACCTGGTTGTCCAGCATCACCAGGATGCGGTCCCCGCGGGCGACACCCAGCTGCCGCAGCCACACGGCCACCCGGGAGGAGCGCTCGGACATCTGCCGGTAGGTGATCCGCTGGGAGGTCCCGTCCTCCTCCACGATCACCAGGGCCTCCTGCTCGGCCCGCTCCGGGGTCGCGGCGACGGCGTCGAACCAGTCCAGGGCGAAGTTGAAGTGCGTCGGGCGCGGCCAGCGGAAGGCCTCCCGGGCGGCGTCGAGATCCTCGCGCAGCTCGAGCAGGAGGTCCCGGGCGGCGCGGAACTCGACGGCGCCGGGATGAGCGGGAGCGGTGCTCACTTGGTCTCGCCCTCGATGACGTCGCCGGTGTCCAGCGGGGAGCGGGTGCGCCGGGTGGTGCCGTCTACGGTGCCGTACTGCTGGCGGAACTGCGCCTCGGCCCGGCGCAGGCCGTTGCCCACGCGGCGGAAGACGAGGCCGGCGGCGATCATCGCGAACCCGGAGAACAGGGCCAGCACCCCGAGCAGGATGCTCAGGGCCCCGGCGCCGGCGACGGGGTTGAACAGCAGGATCAGGGCGAGCAGGATCCACAGGATCCCGACGAGCACGCCCAGGCCGCGTCCGGGCCCCGGGGTGGAGGTGGCCGCCATCAGGCTGAGCACACCGCGCACGATGAGCCACACGCCCACGATCCACACGACGGCGGTGACCCCGGCGGCCGGGGCGAACAGGGCGACGATGCCGACGAGCGCGGTGAGGATCCCGGACCACAGGCCCCAGGCGCGCATGCCCCGGCCGGAGCGGGCCGCGAACACGGCCTCGGCGATGCCGGCGACCACGAGGAAGGCCCCGACGATCATGACCACGGCCATGGCGGTGTGCACGGGCCAGAACAGGGCGACCAGGCCGAAGATCACGGCCAGGACTCCGGTGACCAGGATGGTGGTGGACGAACGGGGGATCACGGTGATGCTCCTCGACTCGGGTCAGGGGGAGCGGGTCCGCTCCCTACCGGTCATTCTTCCACCACGGGTCCACCAGGGAGACCGGGGTGGTGCGCTTGTGTCGGGTGATGAGGTAGCGGCGCTCGATGGCCTCGGCCTGCTCCGCGGTCACCTCGCGGCCCTCCAGGTAGTCGTCGATGACGTCGTAGGTGATGCCCAGCTCATCCTCGTCCTCCCGGCCGGGGGTCGCATCCAGCAGATCCGCGGTGGGCTTCTTGGTCCACACGGCCTCGGGGGCGCCGAGCTCGCGCAGCAGGGCCTGGTTCTGGCGCTTGTCCAGCCCGAACAGCGGGAGGATGTCCGCCCCGCCGTCGCCGTACTTGGTGAAGAATCCGGTGACGGACTCCGCGGCGTGGTCCGTGCCGATCACCAGCAGGCTCCGGTCCCCGGCGATGGCGTACTGGGCGATCATGCGCTGGCGGGCCTTGACGTTGCCCTTGGTGAAGTCCGTGAGGTCCGCACCGGTAGCCGCGCGGTAGACCCGCTCGATGCCGGTGGTGGCCGGTTCGACGTCGAAGACCAGGGAGGTCTGCGGGCGGATGAACTCCAGGGCGCGCTGGGCGTCGGCCTCGTCGGCCTGGGTGCGGTAGGGCAGGCGCACCGCGACGAACTCGGCCTCGGTGCCCTCGGCGGCCAGTCGCTCGACGGCGAGCTGGGCGAGCCTGCCGGCCAGCGAGGAGTCGATACCGCCGCTGATGCCGAGGACGAAGCCCTTGGCCCCGGTGAGCCTCAGGTACTCGCACAGGAAGCCGACGCGCCGGTCGATCTCCTCGGCGGGGTCGATCTGCGGGCGCACGCCCATCTCGTCGATGATCTGCTGCTGGAGTTCGCGCATGGGGCCATGCTACGTCCGGGGTGTCGCCACTTGAATAGTCAACCCCTGGGGTAGAGGACGGAATCTGCAGTCGCTGAATATTCAGCTCCCGTGGCGCTGCCTGAATATTCAGCTGCGGCGCACGACGACGGTGCCACCCACCCCGCTGAATATTCAGTTCCGACGCACGACGACGGTGCCGCTCCCGCGCTGAATATTCACCAGCGGGCGGGCCGGTCGCGGACCTCTTCCGTGCCGGACCGGTACACGGAACGGTCGGTACCGGGTACTAGACTGTGATGCGGCCTACCCTGCACCGCCGAGCACCTCGAAGGAGAGCCCCGTGCCCGTGAACCCCGAACCCCGCTACGACCTGGAGACCCCCGAGGACCTGGACTACCTCGGCGCCTTCGCCGGAGCCACCGACGCCGACCGGGAGGCCTGGGGCGCTGCCCGCACCTACGGCCGGGAGATCCTGCCGCGGATGAATGAGGCCTGGCAGAAGGCCGAATACCCCCTCGATCTGGTCGCCAAGATGGGCGAGGCGGACCTGCTCACCGACGGCCTGGACATCCCCGGGCACCGGAAGCTCTCCCCGCTGGGCGCCGGACTCGTGAACATGGAGATCTCCCGCTGGGACGGCTCCATGGCCACCGCCCTGGCCGTGCAGGGCGGGCTGGCCCTGCGCTCCATCGCCCTGTTCGGCTCCGAGGAGCAGAAGCAGCGCTACGTGGAGGACCTGGTCACCGGGCGGGTCTGCGGCGCCTTCGCCCTGACCGAGCCGGAGCACGGCTCGGATTCCGTCTCCCTGGAGACCAGTGCTGTGCGCGACGGCGACGAGTACGTCATCACCGGGGAGAAGAAGTGGATCGGCAACGGCGCGGCGGGCGGCATCACCGTGGTCTGGGCCCGAGACGAGGACGGGAACGTGCGCGGCTTCATCGTCCCGCAGGACACTCCCGGCTACGAGGCCGAGGTGATCACCGGCAAGGGCGCGCTGCGCGCGATCGACCAGGCCCGCATCTCCCTGAACGGGGTGCGCGTGCCGGCGTCGAACCTGCTGCCCGGGGTCGCCCGCTTCAAGGAGGTCTCCGCGGTGCTCGTGGAGACCCGCGTCGGGGTGGGGTGGTCCGCGCTGGGCCACGCCGTCGCCGTGTTCGAGGCGGCCCTGGCCTATTCGCGCCAGCGCGTGCAGTTCGGCAAGCCGCTGGCGAAGTTCCAGATGGTCCAGGAGCGGCTGGTGGAGATGCTCTCCGACATCACGGACATGCAGCTGATGAGCGCGCAGATCGCCCGCCTGCAGACCGAGGGGATCCTGCGGGACCAGCAGGCCAGCCTGTTCAAGGTGCACAACACGGTCCGGGCCCGCCGGGTCGCGGCCACCGCCCGGGACATGCTCGGCGGCAACGGGATCCTGCTGGAGAACCACGTGATGCGCCATGTCGCGGACATCGAGGGCATCCACACCTACGAGGGCACCGAGTCCATCCAGCGGCTGATCGTCGGGCGGGACATCACCGGCCAGTCGGCCTTCGCCTGAGCCCGGGCACGACGGCGCCCCGCAGGTCCGGATCCCGGGGGCTCAGCTGCGGGAGTGGTGGCGGCGGGGCACCGCGAAGCTGTCCGCATCCGCCCGCTCCCAGCGGCGCATCCAGAACTCGGGGGCCGTGCCCTCCACCAGGGAACGGGGCTCGAGCCAGTCGTAGAGCTCCTCGTAGGACTGCGTGTGGGTGGAGTCGATCCGGTGCATCACGTGCTCCGGGCCCAGATCCTTGAAATCGGACAGCCCCATCGAGGCGAGGATGCGCCGGGCCGAGCGCATCACGCCCGCGTGATAGGCCCGCACCCGCTGGGCCTTGTCCTCCACGTCCACCCCGCGGGAGAGCCACGGATCCTGCGTGGCCACCCCGGAGGGGCAGCGGTTGGTGTTGCACCGCTGCGCCTGGATGCACCCGGTGGCCATCATCATCCCGCGCGCGGAGTTGGTGAAGTCCGCGCCCAGCGCGATCCGGCGCACGACGTCGGCCCCGCCGACCACCTTCCCGGCCGCCCCGATCGCGACTCGGTCCCGCAGCCCGGCACCCACCAGGGCGTTGTGCACGATGATGATCCCGTCCGTCAGCGGCACCCCCACGGAGTCCTCGTACTCCACCGGTGCCGCGCCGGTGCCGCCCTCGGAGCCGTCCACGGTGATCCAGTCCGGGGTGATCCCGGTGTCCAGCATGGCCTTGCACAGGGAGAGCACCTCGATGCGCGAGCCCACACAGAATTTGATGCCCACCGGCTTGCCGTCGGCCCCGCGTCGCACCCGGTCCACGAACTCCAGCAGCTCGCGCGGCGTGGAGAACTCGGGGTGCGCGGCGGGGGAGATCACGTCCTGGCCCATCGGGACCTCGCGGGTCTCCGCGATCTTCCGCGTCACCTTCGACGCCGGCAGCACCCCGCCGATCCCGGGCTTGGCGCCCTGGCTGATCTTGATGAGCACGCCCTTGACCTGCGGCAGGGCGGCCTTGCGGGCGAAGACCTCGTCGTCGAAGCGTCCCTCCTCGGTGCGGCACCCGAAGTACCCGGAGCCGAACTCCCAGATGATGTCCGCCCCGTGCTCCAGGTGGTACTCGCTGAGCCCGCCCTCCCCGGTCTCCTGGGAGAACCCGCCCAGGGCGGCGCCCTTGTTCATGGCCAGCACGGCGTTGGCGGACAGGGCGCCGAAGCTCATCGAGGAGATGTTGAACAGGGAGATCTCGTACGGTCGGGTGCAGTCCGGTCCGCCCAGGCGCTGGCGCGGCTCCTCCTCCATCACGGGCACGGGGGACATGGTGTGGCGCAGGTAGTCCTGTCCCGGCTGGAGGACCTTCCGCTCCGTGCCGAAGGCCTGCTCCCCGCCCAGGCCCTTGGCGTACTGGTAGATCATCGAGCGGGTGTCGCGGTCGAAGGGTCGACCGTCGTAGCTGCTCTCGATGAAGTACTGCTGGATCTCCGGGCGGATCCGCTCCATCGCGAAGCGGGCATGGCCCAGGAGGGGGAAGGTGCGCAGGATCGAGTGGCGCGGCTGCAGGGCGTCCCGCACGGCCAGGCCTGCGAGTCCGGCCGCGCCGGCGGCGGCTGCGGAGCGGACGATGCGACGGGAGAGCGAGGCCATGGGGGCTCCTCCTGAAGTGGTGGATAGCGGCAGTATGTGTGCTGCGCTTCAGCCTATGCCCGCGGGCCCGGCCGAGCCGTCGGTAGGATCGCAGGGACTCCCGACCCACCCCCCAGGAAGCGAGGAACCATGGCACCGCGCCCCTTCCCGCCGCGGGTCTTCGCAGTCCTCCGCGGGGAACCGACCCCGCAGGGTCGCGCCATCGCGGCGGGTCGCGGGCGGTGAGCGACGCCGTCCGGGCGCATGAGCTGCCCACGGGCCTGAGCGCGCAGGAGCTGGCGCCCATCATCCTCCTGGACCGTGGGCCCTCACCCGCCGGTTCCCCGGCCGACGTCGAGCGGGTGGCCTGGTGGCTGGACACCTCCGCCACGGGATCGGGGTGGAGCGCCCTGGGTGCTGCGGCATCCGAGGATCTGCGCACCGGAGCGGGCTTCGCCGTACCCGCCCCGCAGGAGCCTCCCGCGCCCGTGCCGGGGCTGCCGGAGGACGCTCCGGCCCTGCACGGCGGAGAGGTCGGGTTCTTCGGGTACGAGGCCGCGGCGGATCTGGAGGACTTCCGCGCAGACTCCCGGCCCCCGCGCGCGGCGCCCACCCCGGACTCCTGGTGGGTGCGGGTGCGCCGCCACGTCCTGGTCGACCACCGCACGGGGCGCGCTTGGGCCGTCGGAGACCCCGCCTGGGTCCGGAGGATCGCCGATGCGGTGCGCGACGCCGTCGATGGAGCAGAGCCGCAGGCGGCCTTACCGTCAGCCCTGGGCCGCTGGGCCGACGTCGTCCTGCCCGCCCCGGACCGCACCGGGTACGAGACCGCCGTGCGCGCCGCGCTGGCCGAGATCCGCGAGGGGAACTCCTACGAGGTCTGCCTCACCGCCGAGACGCACGCACCGCTGGCGGGACCGCTGAGCCTGCCGACGGCCCTGGGCCTCTACCTCGCCCAGCGCCGGGCGAATCCGGCCCCGCACGCGGCCTTCCTGTGGGGCGGGGATTTCGCGGTGCTGTGCTCCTCACCCGAGCGGTTCCTGCGGGTCGCGGCCGACGGGTGGTGCGAGGCGAAGCCCATCAAGGGCACCGCGGCCCGCAGCGCGGACTCGCAGGTCGACGCGGATTGCGCCCGCGCCCTGGCCGCCGACCCCAAAACCCGGGCCGAGAACCTCATGATCGCGGACCTGATGCGCAACGACCTCTCCCGGGTCTGCCGCCCGGGCAGCATCCGGGTGCCGGTGCTGTTCGGGGTGGAGACCTACGCCAGCGTCCACCAGCTGGTCTCCACCGTGCGCGGGAGGCTGCGCCCCGGGCGCACCGCGGCGGACCTGCTGGCCGCGTGCTTCCCGCCCGGGTCCATGACCGGGGCGCCCAAACCGCGGACCCTGGAGATCATCGACCGGCTGGAGGGCCGGGCCCGCGGGATCTACTCCGGGACCCTCGGGTGGATCGGCGCGGACGGGACGGCGGACCTCGCCGTCGTGATCCGCACCCTCGTGCTGACCCGCGGCGAGGACCCGGAGGCGACGACGGCCAGTATCGGCGCCGGCGGAGCGATCGTCGCGGACTCGGACCCGGCGGCCGAATACGAGGAGATGCTCGCCAAGCTGCGCGCCCCGCTGCCCCCGGGCTGGCGGATCGGCTGACGCGGATCCCAGCTACCCGCCCCGAAGCGTCCGTCGCGGCTCGGCGCGGCGTCGTCACGAGTGGGTCACACGGCGGGGGGACGGCTAGGGTCGGTGGCACCGATCACTCAGCGTCGAGAGGAAGGCCAGGTCCGCCGCCATGGAGCATCCGCACGTCACCGGGGATCACCTGCGCAGCTACGAACCGAACCCCACCCAGGCCATCGGCCAGGTGCAGCTCTCCCGGGGTCAGCGCAGCCCCGCCGTGGAGCGCGGCGAGCGGACCAAGCGCCTGCTCGGCCTGATCGGCGGGCCCGTGCTCGCCGTGCTGGTCTGGTTCCTGCTGCCCGCCGATCAGATGCCGGACTCCGCGCGGCTGACCGGCGCCGTCGCCGTGCTGATGGGCGTGTGGTGGATGACCGAGGCCCTGCCGATCCCCGCCACCGCCCTGATCCCGCTCATCGTGTTCCCCATCTTCGAGGACGGGGTGAAGTTCGACGACGTCGGCGCCTCCTACGGCAACAACGTGATCTTCCTGTTCATGGGCGGATTCCTCCTCGCCCTGGCCATGCAGCGGTGGAACCTGCACCGGCGCATCGCGCTGCTGACCCTGAAGGTCATGGGCACCAGGCCCTCCGCGATGGTCGCCGGCTTCATGATCGCCACCGGATTCCTGTCCATGTGGGTCTCCAACACCGCCACCGCCGTGATGATGCTGCCCATCGGCGTCTCCGTGCTGACCCTGGTGCTGAACATCGGCAAGGAGCAGACGGCCTCGGCCTCGACGGCCGACGCCGAGGGGCAGGCGGACTCGGGGCAGGCCGCGGAGGAGCCCGGCTTCGGCGGGGAGCCGGGCGAACCCCAGGACGAGGCGCAGCGGGAGATCATCAAGTCCAACTTCGGCACCGCCCTGATGCTGGGCATCGCCTACGCCGCCTCCATCGGCTCCCTGGCCACCCTGATCGGCACCCCGCCCAACACGCTGCTGCGCGGCTACATGGCCGACACCCACGGCATCGAGATCGGCTTCGGGCACTGGATGCTGGTCGGGGTCCCGCTGGCCGTCGTCGGGCTGGTGATCTGCTGGTTCATGCTCACCCAGGTGCTGTTCCGTCCGGAGATCAAGGAGATCCCCGGGGGCCGGGAGCTGATCCGCCACGAGATGCAGAAGCTGGGGCGCATGAGCCGCGGCGAGATGCGGGTCCTGGTGATCTTCGTGCTCGCGGCCGCCGCGTGGATCGGGGTGCCGCTGATCTGGGGCAAGGAGGCGTCGATCTCCGACGCCGGCATCGCCATCGCGGTGGGGGTGCTGCTGTTCCTGATGCCCGCCGGGGCGAAGAAGGGCGTGCGCCTGTTGGACTGGGACACCGCGGTCAAGCTGCCGTGGGGCGTGCTGCTGCTGTTCGGCGGCGGTCTGGCCCTGTCTGGGCAGTTCACCTCCTCCGGGCTGACCGAGTGGATCGGGCAGAAGGCGGCCGGGCTGGAGGGGATCCCCGTGGTGCTGATCGTGGCGCTGGTGGCCTGCCTGGTCCTGTTCCTCACCGAGCTGACCTCCAACACCGCGACGGCGGCCACCTTCCTGCCCGTCGCCGGCGGGGTGGCGATGGGCATGGGCCTGGAGCCGATGCTGCTGGCGATCCCCGTGGCTCTGGCCGCGACCTGCGCCTTCATGCTGCCGGTGGCCACCCCGCCGAACGCCATCGCCTACGGCTCCGGCTACGTGACCATCGGGCAGATGGTCAAGGGCGGATTCTGGCTGAACCTGATCTTCCTGGTGCTGGTCACCGCGACCACCATGACCCTGGCGGTCTGGGTCTTCTCCCTCTGAACCCTGGTTCCTCTGAAACCTGGTCCCGCGGCGCCCGGGCCGCCGGCCCGGCCTCGGCTACCCCTGCCCGGCGTAGGGAAGGGAGTACAGCGGGCTACGCAGAGACCCGGCCTCCTGGCCCGTGACGAAGAGGAAGAAGTGGTGCTGGGCCCCGGCGGCATCGCTGTAGGTGAACGTGTACCGCCCGGAGCGCAGCTGCTTCAGTCCCTCCCCGGTCAGGGCCGGGGCGCCGTCGGCGGTGGTGGACCAGCGCAGCCCCTGGATGGTGCCGGAGATCCACCGGCCGGTGGCCGCGTCCACGTACCCGGCCCGCGGCACGCTCAGCCCGGAGGTGTCCATCTGGCCGGTCGCGGCCCCGCCCTCGACCTGCCCCATCGGCAGCTCGGAGAAGCCCTGTTGGACCGTCGGGACCCCGGTGATGTTCCGGGCGTTGCCGGTGGGACCGGGCAGGTCGCTGCCCATCTGGTACTGCACCGCGCCGAGGAGGATCTCCGGCTCGGCGGGGACCCCGCCCTGCGCGTCCAGCGGACCCCGGACCTGCACCATGTAGTTCATCTTGTCCGCGAGCAGGGTGGAGAAGGCGTCCTGCTCCAGGGAGAACACCCCGCCGCGGACCTGCACCTCGGCGGTCGCGCCCTCGCGCCCATCCCCGACGGAGACCTGGTAGGTCCCGTCCGGGGCGGTGCCGCCGTCGGCGGTGCGCAGGGTCTGCTCCGGGCTGCCCAGCCCGTTGGGGGACATGGAGCCGCGGCTGCCGGCGGCGCCGAGCTGGTCCGCGGTCACCGGCAGGGGTGCGGTGCCGTCGAAGGACAGGGCCGCATCCGCCGGGGCGCTGCTCGTCGCGGTGGCCCCGGTGGGCTCGCCGCTCGGCGCGGGGGAGGTCGTCCCCGACGCCGTCCCTCCGGTCGCGGCGCTGGCGGCGGCGGTGGTGGGAGCCGGGGAGGAATCGGCGTCGGTCCCGCTCGAGCCGCACCCGCTCAGGGTCAGGGCGGCGACGCCGAGCGCGGTCATCGCGACGGCGCGTCGGCGGCCGGTGGGCAGTCGGTGTGTGGTGGGCTGGTGCCGCTGGGTCATCGTGGTCATCTCCTCATCCGATGTCCGCTCGGCCGCCCGGCCCGGCGCCGGGGGCCCCGCCTCACCGGGAGGCGGTATGACTCCGAGCATAGTGAGCAAGGCCACAGCAGACCATGGGGGTGGTCCGGGGTCGACGTCGGTGCGTGCGGTCCGCCGGTCGGCGCGCGGCGAAGGAGTGGGGCGGGTCGGGGCGGATAGGATGACGCTCGTGTCCGCCGCCCCCGTGTTCCGCCCCCGCCTCCTGCTCGCCATGGTGCTGATCGGCGTCGCCTCCGGCCTCGGTGGGGCGGCGATGTCCTGGACCCTGCACGCGGTGCAGCACCTGTGCTTCGGCACCGCCGCGAGCCCCTACACGGACCCGTACTCCGAGGTGGACGGCCCTCGGCGCGTCTTGGCTCTGCTGATCGTCGGGGCCGTGGTCTCCCTGCTGTGGTGGCTGCTGCGCCGCCCGCAGCCGCCGGTGCAGTCCGTGAAGGGCATGGTCGCCGGGGACACCCCGGTGCGGCGTCGACCCCCGATGCTGCGCGGGATCGTCAACTCCTTCGCGCAGGTGATCGCCGTGGGCGGCGGGGCCTCGATCGGCCGGGAGGTGGCTCCCCGGGAGATCGGCGCGCTGTTCGCCGGGCGGATCGGGGACGCCCTCGGGCTGGACCCGGCGCAGCGGCGGACCATGGTGGCCTGCGGGGCGGCGGCGGGCCTGGCCGCGGTGTACCACGTGCCCCTGGCCGGGGCGGGCTTTGCCCTGGAGATCCTGCTGGCCTCCTTCACCCTGGACTGCGCGGTGCTGGCCCTGGGCACCTGCGCCCTGGCGACGATCGTCGCCCGACTGACCGTCTCCCCGCTGCCCTTCTACCGGGTCGAGGCCCTGGAGGGGAGCTGGCCGGTGCTGCTGGCGGCCGTGGCGGTGGGGCTGGTGCTGGCCCTGCCCGCGCTGGGCTTCCGCCGCGTCGTCGCGCGCGTGCAGTCCCGCCGCCTGACCGGCTGGCGCCAGCTGCTCGGTCTGCCGCTGGCCTTTCTGCTCACCGGGGCGGTCTCCCTGGCCCTGCCGCAGGCCCTGGGCAACGGCCTGGCCGCGGCCCAGTGGGCCTACGACGGCGGCGCCCCCGGCACGGCCGCCGTGCTGCTGGGGGTCAAGGCCTTGCTGATCCTGGCCACCCTGGGAGCGGGGGCGGTGGGCGGCACCCTGACCCCCGGGTTCTCTCTGGGCGCGGTGGCCGGTGCGCTGCTGGGGGATCTGGCGGCGCTGGCCCTGCCCGGAACGGATCCGACCCCGTGGGCGCTGCTGGGGGCCGCCGCCTTCCTCGCGGTGTCCATGAACGCCCCGCTGACCGCGATCCTGCTGACCATCGGCTTCACCGATCAGCCGGCCTCCGCGTTCCTGCCCATCGTCCTGGCCGTGGCGGTCGCCTACGCCTGCGCCCGCCTGGTGACGACCCGGGCCGAGACCGGGACGGAGACGGGCCCCCGCCCGTAGAATGGGCGCCATGACTTCCTCCCTGTCCCAGACCCCGTCCATCGACGCGGCCCGTGAGCGGCTGCGCGACCTCATCGTGGAGCTCGCTGTGGTGCGCGGCAAGGTCACCCTGGCCTCCGGGCTGGAGGCCGACTACTACGTGGACCTGCGCCGCATCACCCTGCACCACGAGGCCTCCCGCCTGGTGGGCCAGGTCATGCTGGACCTGCTGGACCGCCACGGCATCGAGTTCGCCGCGGCCGGCGGGCTGACGATGGGCGCGGACCCGGTGGGCACCGCGATCATGCGCGCGGCCGGGGATCAGGACCGCCCGGTGGACGCCTTCGTGGTGCGCAAGGCGCAGAAGTCCTACGGGATGGGGCGCCAGGTGGAGGGCCCCTCGGTGGAGGGCCGCGACGTCGTGGTCGTGGAGGACACCTCCACCACCGGCGGCTCCGCGCTGACCGCGGTGGAGGCGCTGCGCGCGGCCGGAGCCAACGTGGTGGCCGTGGCCGTGATCGTGGATCGCGCCACGGGAGCGAAGGAGCGGATCGAAGAGGCCGCGGGCGTGCCCTGCCTGTACGCCTACTCCAAGTCCGAGCTCGGCCTGGACGACTGACCCGGTGACCGACCGGGATCCGAGCGCGCCCGACGACGCCGCATCGGCCGACGCCGCTTCCCCCGAGACCGCTGCCTCCGACTCCGGTCCCGCGGCCCCGGAGGACTCCGCGACCATCCCGCCCGGGCACGTCGTCGGCGTGGGTCCGTGGGAGGGGCCGTGGCCGCAGGGCCCGCAGTGGGACCCGCAGCTGCTGACCGAGGGGGACCGGCGCAACGTCGCGGATCAGTACCGGTACTGGCGCACCGAGGCGATCGTCGCGGAGCTGGACACCCGCCGGCACGGCTTCCACGTGGCGATCGAGAACTGGCAGCACGACCTGAACATCGGCTCCGTGGTGCGCACCGCCAACGCCTTCCTGGCCCGTGAGGTGCACATCGTGGGGCGACGCCGGTGGAACCGGCGCGGGGCCATGGTCACCGACCGGTACCAGCACGTGCGCCACCACGCCACGGTGGAGGAGTTCCGGGCCTGGGCCGAGGAGGCCGGGCTACCGGTGATCGGCATCGACAACTTCCCGGACTCCGTACCCCTGGAGACCTTCGATCTGCCGCGCGAGTGCGTCCTGGTCTTCGGGCAGGAGGGTCCGGGCCTGTCGGAGCCGATGAAGCAAGCCGCGCAGGCCACGCTGTCCATCGCGCAGTTCGGCTCCACCCGCTCCATCAACGCCTCGGCCGCGGCGGCCGTGGCCATGCACGCTTGGATCCGCAGGCACGCCTTCGGCCAGCATCCGGAAGGTCCGGCCCCTTCCGCCTGAGATGGCCCGTGACGGCGCGCCGCGATGCGTGATCGCGCAAGGAAAAGTGATGGATCCGTGACCTCTGCGCGCGATGGTCACGAAAAGGCGAACATTCTCCGAACGCGCCGGAAGAAAGCGCGCATCTCAGCATATGGATTCGCTGAGCGTCGCTATATCCGCAGGTCAGGAGTCTGTTTCCGAGGTGCAGCGAAAAAATACCGGGGATTTCGAGGCGAGCTCTTGTCGACCCCGGCGGGGTCGATAGCGTGAAATCGCAACCTCGATCCATGGGGCGAATCAAAGCGAATCCCTAACATAAGGAGCTGAGATCCATGGATACCGGTGACACCCAGAAGTCCGCTCGACGAACCATCGCCTCCGCGGCGGCGGCCGCGATGCTCGGCATCGGCGTCCTCGGGGCCTCCGCGGTCCCGGCCCAGGCCGCCCCCGCCGGCGGCACGGGGCTGTGCCAGGCGCCCACCGACGCCGGCTCCCCGGGGGGCTGAGCCCAACGAGGGTCAGTGGCTGGAGGGCCACGGCACGGCCCCGGCGGCCTTCACGCTGCCGCACCCGGCCGGTCAGTTCGGCGCGTTCGAGCAGAACGGCGTCTCCTCCCCGAAGTTCGAGGTGAAGGTGCCCGCCGGGGCCGGGGACTCGACCCTCGTGAACGCCCCGGATGGGCAGTACGACGTGAAGATCGGGGACGGCACCTGCGGCCAGACCCAGGTCTTCCCCGTGAAGGACGGGGTCCTGGACCTCTCCGAGCACCCCCTGATCGCCCAGGACCTGGGCCATCAGATGGTGCAGATCCGCGGCCCGGTGACCCCTGAGTTCGCCGAGGGCGCCGCGGGCGGGCCCATCTACCTGGACCCCGACGGTAAGCCCAGCTCCGCCCCGCAGCTGGAGATGGGCACCGTCTACTCCAACGGCGCGGACCTGGAGCCGGTCATGACGGAGGAGAACGCGCACCAGACCCGGGTCCTCGGGGTGCCCGTCCGCCAGATCGGGCTCGAGTCCCTGACGGTGGGGGCCGTGGATCCGCGGACCGCGGCCGAGGTGGTCGAGCAGAACCCGCAGGTGGACATCACCTATCGGGACTCCGTGACCGGCAATGCGGTGACCGTGGATGCCGGGACCACCTGGAAGCAGGATGGACCCACCGCGGCGGTCCTGGAGGGTGGGGTGCTCCCGCAGCTGCCCTCCGGCCGGTACACCCTGTCCTATCGGGACTCTGCTGGGGAGCAGCACCGGATGTTCCTGCTCCTGGGGGACGATGACCGCGATCCCCGGGCCGCGGATCAGCAGCTGTACTCGCTGCCCTACTGATCCGGGAACCCGGAAGGGGTGCCCGCTCCGGCCCATCACGGGCCGGGGCGGGCGCCCCCGTGTCCGGGGGGGGCGACGCCGCGGATGTGGGTTTCTGTGGGTTCGGTTCCGAAACACCGGGCCAAACCCTCTGGATCACACGCAATCCGTTGGTAGACTGAGGACCGAGCGAGCGACGGCGCACCCACCGCTGACGGGGGACGAGCACCGGACCGCTCGGAAGGCGCACCGCCAGACCGGCTGGCGCGCACGTCGTCGAAGAAGGAGCCTGCCATGCCCATTGCCACCCCAGACGTCTACTCGCAGATGCTCGACCGCGCCAAGGAGAAGGGCTTCGCCTACCCGGCGATCAACGTGACCTCCTCCCAGACCCTCAACGCCGCGATCCGCGGCTTCGCCGAGGCGGAGTCCGACGGCATCATCCAGGTCTCCACCGGCGGTGCGGCCTACTGGTCCGGCGCCTCCAAGAAGGACATGGTCGTCGGCTCCCTGGCCTTCGCCGCCTTCGCCCGCGAGGTCGCCCAGCAGTACGACGTCAACATCGCCCTGCACACCGATCACTGCCCCAAGGACAAGCTGGACGGCTTCGTGCTGCCCCTGCTGAAGAAGTCCGAGGAGGCCGTGGCCCGCGGCGAGGACCCGATCTTCAACTCCCACATGTGGGACGGCTCCGCGATCGCGCTGGATGAGAACCTCAAGATCGGCTCCGAGCTGATCGAGCGCACCGGCAAGGCCCACATCGTGCTCGAGGTGGAGATCGGCGCCGTCGGCGGCGAGGAGGACGGCGTGGTCGGGGAGATCAACGACTCCCTCTACACCACCACCGAGGACGCCCTGAAGACCATCGACGCGCTGGGCCAGAACGGGGAGAAGGGCCGCTACATGACCGCCCTGACCTTCGGCAACGTCCACGGCGTGTACAAGCCGGGCAACGTGAAGCTGCGCCCCGAGCTGCTGCAGCAGATCCAGTCCGAGGTCGGGCAGAAGCTGGGCAAGGACAAGCCCTTCGACCTCGTCTTCCACGGCGGCTCCGGCTCCACCGCCCAGGAGATCGCCGACGCCGTCTCCTACGGCGTCATCAAGATGAACGTGGACACCGACACCCAGTACGCGTTCACCCGTCCGGTGGCCGGGCACATGCTGGCCAACTACGACGGCGTGCTGAAGATCGACGGCGAGGTCGGCAACAAGAAGATGTACGACCCGCGCGTGTGGGGCGCCAAGGCCGAGGAGGGCATGGCCGACCGCGTGGTCGAGGCCTGCCAGAACCTCGGCTCCGCCGGCACCCGCATGAAGTAAGCGGATCCCGCGCAGTCCACGCCGCCCCCGGCCCTTCCCCCGCGGAAGGGACCCGGGGGCGGCGTCGTCGCGTCGGGCGGGATAGGCTGGCCGTCAACCCCGCAAGCGAGCACGTGAGGAGCCGCCATGTCCCTGGCCGGAAAGAATCTGCTGGACGCCCCCGAGCCCACCCTGCTGGAGGAGGAGCCGCAGGTGCGGGTCCGCATCGAGGCCGGCGACGAAGGCGAGGACCTGGTGAAGGCCTTCCCGAAGTCCTCCCTCGCCTGGTCCGTCATCGCCGGCGACGCCCTGGAGCAGGGGTACCTCGTGGAGGGCTACGCCTACGCCCGGGTGGGCTACCACCGCGGTCTCGATGCCCTGCGGGCCCACGGCTGGAAGGGCCACGGGCCGGTACCGTACTCCCACGAGCCCAACCGCGGCTTCCTGACCTGCCTGCACCTGCTGGGGCAGGCCGCCGCCGCCATCGGCGAGGAGGATGAGGCCCACCGCATCGAGGCCTTCCTGCACGACGCCGACCCGACCGCGAGGGAGCACCTCGCCGGCTGAGGCCGGGGACCGGGTGGGCGGCTCCGGATGCCCGACACGGAGCGCGCTCCTGTTCGGTGTGATCGGCACCTCGTGTCATGATGGTGGTGCGGACCACGACGTGGTGGGCCATCCCCATCCGAGACCCACGACCAACCGGAGGATGCTCCCATGCGCATCGGTGTTCCCACCGAGATCAAGCCCAGCGAGCGGAGGGTCGGGCTCACGCCGGACAGCGTGCACGCCCTGGCCGACCGCGGACACGAGGTCCTCATCCAGCGAGGCGCGGGAGAGGGCTCCGGTTTCACCGACGAGCAGTACGAGCGGGCCGGGGCGCGGCTGACCACCCAGGAGGAGGCCTGGGGCGAGGCCGAGCTGCTGGTCAAGGTCAAGGAGCCCATTGCCTCCGAATTCGGGTTCCTGCGTGAGGACCTGACCCTGTTCACCTATCTGCACCTGGCCGCGGATCGGCCGCTGACCGAGGCCCTGCTGAGCGCGGGGACCACAGCGATCGCCTACGAGACCGTGCGCGAGGGCCGGGCCCTGCCGCTGCTGGCGCCGATGTCCGAAATCGCCGGGCGCCTGGCGGCCCAGGCCGCCGCCCAGCACACCCTGAGCACCGAGGGCGGGCCCGGCATCCTGCTCGGCGGAACCCCCGGAGTGCGTCCGGCGCGGGTCCTGGTGCTCGGCGGCGGTGTCGTGGGCACCCAGGCGGCGCAGCTGGCCGTGGGGCTGCGGGCGGAGGTGACCATCCTGGACGCCTACCTGCCCCGGGTGCGGCAGCTGACCGAGCTGTTCGGCGCCACCGCGCGGGTGCTCGCCTCGAACCCGGCGACCATCGAGCGGGAGCTGCGCGAGGCCGACGTCGTCATCGGCTCCGTGCTGGTGCCGGGCGCGGCCGCCCCGAAGCTGGTGCGCCGGGAGCACCTGGGCATCATGAAGCCGGGGACGCTGCTGATCGACGTCGCGATCGACCAGGGCGGCTGCTTCGAGACCTCCCACCCCACCACCTACCAGGACCCGATCTTCGAGGTGGAGGGCATCCGACACTACTGCGTGGCCAACATGCCGGGCGCGGTGCCGCGCACGGCCACGGCCTCCCTGAACAACGCCAGCCTGCCGTACGCGCTGCGCCTGGCCGAGGGTGTGGAGGAGGCCCTGGTGCAGGACGCCGGGCTGGCCGCGGGGCTGAACGCCCGGGACGGGCGGATCACCTGCGCCGGGGTGGCCGAGGCCTACCCGGATCTGGCCGCCGCGGACTGAGGCGCGAACTCAGCCGAAGGTGCGGGGCGCGGGCCCATCGCGGCCCGCGCCCCGTTCCTGCCTCAGCGCAGCACGCGGATCTGCAGGGGGTAGCGGAAGACCTCGCCGCGGTGGGCCTGCACGGCCCCGATGATGTGGAAGATGATCGCGGCCAGGGAGGTGACGCCCCAGATCGGCACGGCCGCGATCAGGCCGATGCCCAGGGTCACCAGGGCCAGGATGCCCGCGGCGATGTTCACCAGCCACAGCATCAGGTTGAAGTTGAACGCCCCTGCGGAGCAGGCCCGCACGAAGGCGTACTCCGGTCGGTCCCGGTAGACGAACCAGAAGATCAGCGGCCCCAGGAAGCTCAGTGTGCCCACCGAGATCACCAGGCCCAGCAGCGAGGAGAGGTGGGAGAGCACCGCCAGGACGCGCACGTTCGGCGCCTCGGGGACGGGCTGCTGGGCGTAGGGCTGGTGCTGCGGCTGCTGGGTCACGGAGATCCTCACGGGTCGGTTCTGGTGGATGTTCTGGTCGACGGCGTCGCCGGGGGAGCGTCCATCCTGCCCCAGATCCGGCGGCGACCGGGAGACACATAGGAAGATTTACAGGAACTTCACGGGAAGTGCTTGACCTCACGTGATCCGTAGGACATGTTAGAGAAATCTCCGCTCGTCAGGGCGGGGTCTCCCCATCCCTCGCACCGAAGGAACGTCGATGTCTCCACGATTCCTCTCCGGGTCCCGCCGCAGCGCGAAAGCCTGCGCGGCGGCGGCACTCGGGCTCACGCTGGCCCTGTCCTCGGGCCTGCCAGCCTTCGCCGAGACCATCCAGGGCAGCGCCCCGGATGACACCTCGCTGTCCGCAGGCTCCTCCTCCCCGGTCCTCGCCGACGACGTCGCCGAGGCCCACGGGAACATCGCCGTGTACGTCCAGCTCAAGGGCGTCAGCGCCTTCGAGGCCACCCAGGCCGGCGGTCGCGTCGGCGGAGAGCTGCAGAACCGCGCCAGCCAGGTCCAGGCCATCGCCGGCCAGGTCCAGGCCACCGGCCAGCAGATGGCCGGGGATTCCGGCTCCCAGGTCCTCTACACCACCCACAACGCCCTGCGCGGGGTGGCCATGCAGGGGGATGCGGACCAGATCAAGAAGCTCGCCGAGCGCGACGACGTCCAGCGCATCTCCAAGATCATCCCGAAGGAGCGGGTCAACGCCGGAGCGGATGTGGACACCGGCGCCGCGAGCGCCTGGGAGAACCCCGGCGTCACCGGCAAGGACGTGACCATCGCCGTCATCGACACCGGCCTGGACTACACCCACGCGGACTTCGGCGGACCGGGCACCCAGGAGGCCTACGCCAAGGCCAAGGACCTGAAGACCTTCCCCACGAAGGATTCCGGGCTGATCGACCCGAACAAGGTCATCTCCGGCTACGACCTGGCCGGTGACGCCTACGACGCCCGCCTGGCCACCTCCGTCCCGCAGCCGGATGCCAATCCGCTGGACTGCAAGGCCGCCGGGCACGGCACCCACGTCGCGGGCACCGCCGGCGGCTACGGGGTGACGAAGGACGGCAAGACCTTCACGGGGGATTACTCCAAGCTCACCGCGGATGAGGTCAAGGCCATGAAGATCGGACCGGGCACCGCCCCCGAGGCCAAGCTGACCTCGCTGCGGGTCTTCGGCTGCGAGGGCTCCACCAATCTGGTCGGCGCCGCCCTGGACCGCACCCTGGATCCCAACGGGGACGGGGACTACTCGGATGCCGCGCAGATCGCGAGCATCTCCATCGGCTCGGACTTCGGCATCGCCGATGACCCGGAGAACGACATCGTCAACGCCCTGAACCGGGCCGGGGTCCTCTCCGTGATCGCCGCGGGCAACGCCGGGGACTCCTACGACGTCGCCGGCAGCCCGGGCAGCGCCACCTCCGCCCTGACCGTGGCCAACTCCATCGGCTCCACCGTGGCCGTGGACCAGGCCGAGGTCCTGGCCCCGGAGGATGTGAAGGGCGATGTGACCGGCTCCTACAGCCAGTCCTTCGACTACACGGCCGCCAAGCCGGAGCAGCTGGAGGGCACCGTGACCACCGTGCCCGAGGCCAACAAGTACGGCTGCCAGCCCTTCACCGGGCAGGACTTCGCCGGCAAGTGGGTGTACCTGGACTGGGCCGATGACGCCACGGGGCAGTACCCCTGCGGCTCCAAGGTCCGCTTCGACAACGCCCAGAACGCCGGGGCCAAGGGCGTGGTGCTGACCAGCGACGTCACGGTCGAGGACGCCGGGATCGCCGGCAACTCCGGGATCCCGGGCATCCGCCTGGACAAGGCCTCCGCGGACAAGGTGGACGCCGCGGCGAAGGCCGGGACCCTGCGCATCAAGGTCGGCCCGGGCATGATCGGCGCCGGCCGGGTGGACAGCGGTTCCCAGGACTACTCCAACGCCTCCACCTCCCGCGGCGAGCACGGCTCGGCCGGGTACACCAAGCCCGACGTCGCCGCCCCCGGCACCTCGATCGCCTCCGCGGGCGTGGGCTCGGGCAACGGCATCGAGGTGATGACCGGAACCTCCATGGCCACCCCGCACACCTCCGGGGTGGCGGCTCTGGTCTGGCAGAAGCACCGGAACTACACCCCGCAGAACGTCAAGGCCGCGATCATGAACACCGCGACCCACGACGTCAAGAACGCCAACGGCGCCACGGAGTCCGTGGAGCGGGTCGGGTCCGGCCGGGTGGATGCGGTGCGGGCCGTGAACCAAGACGTCATCGTCTACAACGCGGATCGCCCGGACATCGTCAGCCAGAGCTTCGGCGTCACCGAGGCCAAGACCAACGGCGGCGTGCAGAGGTTCACCCGGAAGATCACCGTGGACAACATCGGCAACCGGGCCCACACCTACGTGGTCTCCTTCGCCGGGACCACGCAGATGCCCGGGGTCTCCTTCTCCTACGATCCCACCGTCTCGGTGGGCTCCGGCGGGAAGGCCACCATCACCGTGACGGCCACCGTGGACCCGAAGGCCCTGGTCAAGACCCAGGACCCGGCCCAGGCCAAGATCCAGCTGGGCAAGGCCCGCCAGTACATCGGCAGCCTCTCCGGCCGGCTGGTGCTCTCCGAGAACGGCCAGGACCTGCGGCTGCCGCTGCAGATCGCCCCGAAGCCGGTCTCGGACATGAAGGTGGACGCCAACGCCATCGAGTTCAAGGACGCCAAGACCGCCCAGACCCAGGTCAGCCTGGCCGGGACGGCCCTGAACCAGGGCGGCTACCGCTCCGCCCTGGGCGCCTTCGAGCTCGGCGCGAGCTCCCCGCGGCTGCAGTCCACCTCCCTGCCGGCCCCGTCCACTCAGGCCCTGGACCTGCAGTACGTGGGCACGGCGGTGAAGGACGGCAAGCTCGCCATCGGCATCTCCACCTGGGGCAACCTCGTCTCGGTGATGCCGAGCAGCGAATTCCAGGTGCTGCTGGACACCGACGGCAACGGTCGCCCGGACTGGGTGGTCGTGACCACCCGGGCCACCGGCCTGGACTACCCGCTGGTCGGGCTGGTCCGCGTGGTCGGCAACAGCCTGCAGCGCGACGGCGCGGGCAACATCGTGTACACGGATCAGCAGCCGCTGAACGGCTCCTGGGGTGACACGGACACCAACACCATGGACACCAACGCCATCGTGCTGCCGGTGGACCTGACGAAGATGGGTCTGGACCCGGCGCAGAAGGATCTGTCGATCAGCTACGCCGTGTCCACCTTCTCCTACGCTCAGAGCGACGCGATCGACTCCACGGACGCGATCACCTTCAAGCCCAACCAGCCGAAGGTCGCCTTCGACTCCTCGAAGAGGATCAACTCCGTGCTGCTCAGCGATGAGCCGGGCACCCTGAGCGTCACCCGCGGCTCCGCGGAGGACGCCCAGGCCCTGTTCCTGCACCTGCACAACGGCACCGGGGATCTCTCCGGGATCAAGCAGGGCGAGGATGGCGGACGCGCCCAGGTGCTGACCGTGAAGAGCGGGAAGACCGAGGTCGTGGAGAACCCGCGCTTCAAGGATGTGCCGACCTCCTACCCCTTCTACAACGAGATCGCATGGCTGGCGACCAAGAAGATCACCACCGGATGGCCGGACGGCACCTACCGTCCCTCCGCCCCGGTGGAGCGCGGACAGATGGCGGCCTTCCTGTACCGGATGGCCGGGTCCCCGGCCTACACCCCGCCGAGCAAGTCCCCGTTCAAGGACGTGAGCACCAACTACGTCTTCTACAAGGAGATCAGCTGGCTGGCCTCGCAGGGCATCACCACGGGGTGGCCCGACGGCACGTTCCGTCCCTCCGCCTCGGTGGAGCGGGGTCAGATGGCGGCGTTCATGTACCGGATGGCCGGATCCCCGGCCTACACCCCGCCGGCCAAGTCCCCGTTCAAGGACGTGAGCACCAACTACGTGTTCTACCGGCAGGTGGCGTGGATGAATGACCAGAAGATCGCCAAGGGCTGGAACGACGGCACGTTCCGTCCCTCCGCCTCCGTGGAGCGCGGTCAGATGGCGGCCTTCCTCTACCGCTACGACCACGAGGTGCTGGGCAACCGCTGAGGCCCGCACCGCGCGAGACCGGCCCGTCCGTCCGGCCCCCGATCAGGGGGTTCGGGCGGGCGGGCCGGTCTCGTCGCATTCCCGGAAGGCTCGAGAGGGCTGAAGCCGCCGCCGGCTCCGGGCCGCTGCCGCGGGCGTTCGGGCGTTCGGGTGCGCGCAGGCTCAGCGGTAGATCGAGCGGGCCTCCTGGACCTTGGCCGCGCAGATCGCGGAGAAGTCCGCCGGGCGGCGCAGCTCCTCCAGGCGGTGCAGGCGGGATGGGTCGCCGTCGCTGAGCAGCCAGCGGGTGCCCAGGTCCCGGAGGGACTCGTGCTTGACGTCGTAGTAGCCGCCGTGCCCGTTCAGGGCGATCCCGCGCGCCCCGTGCAGGGCCCCCACCAGGTGGTGGTGGAAGCGGGTGCTCAGCCACACCTGGTGCGGACCGAAGTCGAAGCCGTCCCGCCAGAAGGCGGTGAACGGCAGGAAGCCGTCCTCGGCGATGAGATCCTTCAGCCGCTCGTAGCCGGCGTAGTCGTCCCCGGGGATGGCCTCGACGTAGCGCACCCGCTCCCGGGGGAAGCCCAGGGCCCGGATCTGCTCGCGGGTCCAGGCGATGAGCCGCTCGAAGGCGTCGGGATCCAGGGCGTCGCTCTGCACGCACACCCACAGCTCCCGCGGCTCAGCCCCGTCCAGCGCGGGGGCCGGGGGATTCTCGAGAAGGTAGGCGTCGTCGTAGCCCCGCTCGATGCCCAGGGCGCGGGCGCTGGGCCGGTCGCGCACCCCCACGTGGTCGAAGCCCTCGAACAGCTCCGCTCCGAGCGGCATCATGCCCTGGCCGGTGGCCACCAGCTTCGCTCCGGAGATCTCGGCGGCGGCGCGCATCCCCTCCACGAGCCCGTCGTTGCGGGGCCAGTACCCGTTGACGTAGCCGCCGCCCAGCAGATGCAGGGTGCCGGCTTCGCGCAGGTCCAGCAGGCCGGAGTCGAAGTGCGGGGAGCCCAGGTGCGTCACCAGGTCCGCGACGGTGCGGTCCGCGGTGTGCTCGGCGACGTCCAGGGCGCGGAACAGGGTGTCCGTGACGTGCAGCCGCGGGTGCAGGCCGCGCAGCAGGGAGGAGACCGTGCCGGGGTGGCGCACGTCCAGCCACACCTCCGCCTCCGGGCGGTGTTCGGCCAGGAAGCGCAGCCACCGGGCGGCGATCAGCTCGTCCCCGAAGTTGGGCCACCCGGCCCAGGAGACGAGGTGGATGGACTCGGCGGCCCGCGGCGCGGCATCGAGGAAGCTCATGCACACCAGGCTAACCGGCGCCCACGCTGGGCGCACCGGGTATCCTGGGAGGCGGCGCCCGCTCGCCGTCGTCCCGACGACGGCGCCCGCGCAGGCCCGGGCGCCTCACCCCGACCAGGAAGAGCTTCTCTCGACATGCCAGCAATCATCATCGTGGGCGCCCAGTGGGGCGACGAAGGCAAAGGCAAGGCCACGGACCTGCTCGGCGGGCGCGTGGACTACGTCGTCAAGCCCAACGGCGGCAACAACGCCGGACACACCGTGGTGGTCGGCGGCGAGAAGTTCGAGCTGAAGCTGCTGCCGGCCGGGATCCTCAGCCCCAACGCCACCCCTGTGATCGGCAACGGCGTCGTGGTCAACCCGGAGGCCCTGTTCGCGGAGATCGACGGGCTGGAAGCCCGCGGTGCGGACACCTCCCGGCTGCGGATCTCCGCCAACGCCCACCTGGTCGCCCCCTTCCACCAGACCATGGACAAGGTCACCGAGCGCTTCCTCGGCAAGCGCGCCATCGGCACCACCGGGCGCGGCATCGGCCCGGCCTACATGGACAAGGTGGGTCGGCTGGGCATCCGCGTGCAGGACATCATGGACGAGTCCATCCTGCGCCAGAAGGTGGAGGGCTCCCTGCGGCAGAAGAACCAGCTGCTGGTGAAGGTCTACAACCGCCGCCACGTGGAGGCCGAGGAGATCGTGCAGCACTTCCTCTCCTACGCCGAGCGGCTCAAGCCGATGATCGTGGACTCCACCCTCCTGCTCAACCAGGCCCTGGACGAGGGCAGGACCCTGCTGATGGAGGGCGGGCAGGCCACCTTCCTGGACGTGGACCACGGCACCTACCCCTTCGTGACCTCCTCCAACCCCACCGCCGGCGGCGCCTGCGTGGGCTCCGGAGTGGGGCCCACCCGCATCGACCGGGTCATCGGCATCCAGAAGGCCTACACCACCCGCGTGGGCGCCGGACCCTTCCCCACCGAGCTGTTCGACCAGTGGGGCACCTACCTGCAGAAGACCGGCGGGGAGTACGGCGTGAACACCGGGCGCCCCCGCCGCTGCGGCTGGTACGACGCCGTGCTGGCCCGGCAGGCCGCCCGCATCAACGGGTTCACGGACCTGTTCCTGACCAAGCTGGACGTGCTCACCGGCATTGAGCAGATCCCCGTGTGCGTGGCCTACGACGTGGACGGCGTGCGCCACGACGAGATGCCGATGACCCAGACCGACTTCCACCACGCCACCCCCATCTACGAGCACTTCGACGGCTGGACCGAGGACATCTCCGGGGCCAAGACCCTGGAGGATCTGCCCGCCAACGCCCGGCGCTACGTGGAGGCCCTGGAGGAGCTGTCCGGCTGCCGCATCTCCGCGATCGGGGTGGGCCCGGACCGGGAGAACACCATCGTCGTGCGCGACCTGATCGAGGACTGAGGCGGCCGATGACGCTCGCGTACGCCGCCGTCGTCGGGCGGGAGGGCCGGGTCCGGGAGGTCGAGGACTCCGACGAGGCCTTCCGCGTCTGGGGTGAGCAGGACGGCGGGTGCCTGACGATGGTCCTGGACCACCCGGACGAACAGGAGATCTACGAGGCCGCCCGCGTGCTCAACCTCCACGAACTCGCGGTGGAGGACACGATGGAGGGCCACCAGCGGCCCAAGCTGGAGCGCTACGGGGAGACCCTGTTCCTCGTGCTGCACCCGGTGGCCTACCGGGACCGGGCGGAGAAGCTGGAGGTCAGCGAGACCCACCTGTTCGTGGGCTCGGACCACTTCCTGGCCATCACCCGCGGCAAGCGGGACCGGCACCGGGCCGTGCACCAGGTGCGCCGCGCCCTGCGCCGCTCCGGGGAGGAGGCCGCGAATCCGCAGTGCTTCCTCTACCAGCTGCTCGACGCCGTCGTGGACGAATACGAGCCGATCCTGGTGGAGCTGGACGAGGACCTCGACGAGATCGAGGAGAACCTGTTCTCCGGTGACGAGAAGTCCTCGCAGCGCATCTACGAGCTGTTCAACGAGGTGGTCAAGTTCCAGCGGGCCACCCGACCGCTGAACTACATGATGGAGCTGCTGATGCGCGGGGCGCAGAAGTACGGCACCCCCGAGACCCTCCTTCCCCGTTTCCGGGACGTGAAGGACCACGCGATCCGCGCCACCGACCACCTGGACGGGCTGCGCGCCGCCCTGCAGAACGCCCTGACCGTGGAGGCCACCCTGGTGGCGCAGGACCAGAACGACGCGATGAAGAAGATGTCCGCGTGGGCCGCGATCCTCATCGCCCCGACCATCATCGCCGGGATCTACGGGATGAACTTCCAGCACATGCCGGAGCTGGACCTGAGCTGGGGCTACTACGGGGCGCTCGGGCTCATGGTGGCCGTGTGCACCGTGCTGTGGGGCGTGTTCAAGAAGAAGGACTGGCTGTAGCAGCCGGCTGACCTGCCGCCCCGTGGGGCTCAGAGGCGCTCGCGTTCGCGGTGCAGCAGCCAGAGCAGGTACACCCCGCCCAGGGCCCCGGTCACCAGCCCCACGGGGATCTCGAAGGGGGAGAGCAGCCGGGCGGCGAGGAAGTCCGCCACCGCGAGGATCCCCGCGCCGAGCAGGGCGGAGGTGCCCACCGTCAGGCCGGCGGTGCGCCACCAGCGGTGCGCCAGCTGCGGCGCCGCCAGCGCCAGGAAGCCGATGGGACCGGCCACGGCGATGGCCGCCGCGGTGATCCCCACGGCCAGCATCATCAGCACCCGGGAGGTGCGGCGCACCGGGACGCCCAGACCCCCGGCCATGTCCTCCCCGAGCTCCAGCATCCGCAGCTGCCGCCGTCCCAGCAGCAGCGCGAATAGCAGGAGCAGGATCGCCGGTCCCGGCCCGGTCAGGTCCGGCCAGCGCAGCGCGTTCAGGGAGCCGTACAGCCAGGTCTTGGCGCTCTCCGCCTCCTCCAGATCCGCGCTGGTCAGCAGGTAGTCGTTGACGGAGGACAGCAGAGCGGCGATGGCGATGCCGGCCAGGATCAGCCGGGAGCCCACGGAGGCTTCGCGGCGGGCCAGCAGCAGGACGACGGCGGCGGTGAGGAATCCGCCGAGCACGGCGCCGACGCCGATGCCGAGACCGCCGGCCTCGGCGCCTGCCTCCCCGGAGCGCATCCCCGGGAGCACCAGGGACACGATGAGGGCGCCCGTCGCCGAACCGGTGGTGAACCCCAGGATGTCCGGGCTGCCCAGGGGATTCCTGGAGAGGGTCTGGAACACCGCTCCCGCGGCCCCCAATCCGGCGCCGACCATGAGGGCGGCCAACAGGCGGGGCAGGCGCTGCTCCAGGATGATCTGGCGGTCCATGGGGGAGCCGCCGCCGGTCAGGGTCTGCCAGACCCGATCGAGGGTGATGTCGTAGGTGCCGAACACCAGCGTGGCGGCGGCCGTGAGCAGGATGCCGATCACGGCGACCGCGGTGGCCGCACGCTGCCACATGCCGCGGCTCATGAGCGTCCCCTCACGACGAGCCACAGGAGGGTCGGCGCCCCCAGGAACGCGGTGACCACCCCGACGGCGATCTCTGCGGGCGCGGCCACGACCCGCCCGACGATGTCCGAGGCGAGCACCAGGCAGGGACCGGCCACCAGGGCCAGAGGCATCAGGCGACGCAGATCCGGTCCCAGGAGGAGGCGCAGCACATGCGGGACGACCAGTCCGACGAAGGCCACCGGACCGGCCAGGGCGGTGGAGCCCCCGGCCAGCAGGGTGATGGCTGCCAGAGCCAGCACGCGCACCGGACCCACCCGAACCCCGAGCGCGGCGGCGGAGTCCTCGCCGAGCAGCAGCACGTTCAGCGGACCGCACAGGATCAGCGTCATCACCGCTCCCACCAGGACGAAGGGTGCGGTGGCCTCGACCGTCGCCATATCCCGTCCGGCCAGAGACCCGACCACCCAGAAGCGGTGGGCGTCGAAGGCCGCGGAATCGACCATCGTGATGATGCCGGTGACGGAGCCGAGCGAGGCGCCCAGGGCCGTGCCGGCCAGGACGATGCGCAGGCGCGAGGAGCCCCCGGTGGCGGTCCCGGATGAAGAGGCCGGGCCGGTCCCGCCGCGGCCCAGCAGGAACACCACCGCGGCGGCCGCGGCGGCACCGGCCAGCGCCCACCAGGCGTACCCCGCGGCGTCGTGCGCGCCGGCCAGCACGACCCCGAGGACCACGGCCACCGATGCCCCGGCGTTGACCCCCAGGATCCCCGGTTCGGCCAGGGGGTTGCGCGTCAGGGCCTGCATCACCAGCCCCGCCGCGCTCAGCCCCACCCCGACCACGACGGCGGCCAGGGCCCGGGGCATCCGCAGGTGCCAGATCACCAGCGCTTCCGCGCCGCCATCCGGGTGGAGGAGGGCGGCGAGCGTGTGGGAGAAGGGGATGGTGCGGGAGCCGACGGCGAGGCTCAGGACGAACAGCGCGAACAGGGCCGCCGCCGACGCCAGGACCACCAGGAGCAGGCGCCCGGACCCGCCCCGACGGCGCCCGGAGGAGGGGTCCGGTGTCCCTCTCGTGGCGCGGATCGCAGCGTCCGCCGAGGTGAGATGGGGTGACTTCATCGTGACTAAGGGTAACCTCAGGGGCATGACGTCTCAGAAACGCCCCCTGCTCGCACCCCTGGCCCTCCTGGCCGCCGGCGCCCTGGCACTGGCCGGCTGCTCCGGCGACGGATCCTCCGCCGACTCCTCGGCCTCCGAGTCCTCGAGCGCCTCCGCCTCGGTCGCCCCCGCCCCCAGCGCCCTGCCCAGCGGGATGGGCAGCACCGCGAAGGACGGCGAGTTCCCGCGCACCGTCAAGGGCTTCCGCGGTGACGTGACCATCGACGCCGCGCCGAAGAAGGTGGTGGTCATCTCCACCGGCCAGATGGATGACGTGCTGGACCTCGGCGTCGTGCCCGTGGGCACCACCTCCGCCAAGAACGCCGATGCCGTGCCCGAGTACCTGACCGAGGCCTACGCCGATGATGCCGAAGCGCTGGGGAAGATCGAATCCGTGGGCTCGCGCACCTCCCCGAACATCGAGAAGATCGCCAACCTCAAGCCGGACCTCATCCTGGTGAACAACACCCTCAAGGATGACTCCGCATACGAGTCCCTGTCCGGGATCGCGCCCACCGTCGTCACCGAGGGCACCGGGGTGAACTGGAAGCAGGACTACCTGCTGGTGGCCTCCGCCCTGGGCAAGCAGCAGGAGGGGGAGCAGAAGCTGGCGGAGTACGCCGAGCGGGCCAAGAAGGTCGGCGAGCAGGTGGGCTCGGACAAGACCATCTCCTTCCTGCGCTACCAGCCGGACCGCATCCGCATCTGGGGCGTGTCCAGCTTCGTCGGCTCCATCGCCGAGGACGCCGGCCTGAGCCGCCCGGAGACCCAGCGCTTCGACAAGACCAGCCAGGACATCAGCGCCGAGCAGCTGGACCAGGCCGACGGAGACTACCTCTTCTACGGGGTGCAGGGAGGGGACGCCTCGGACCTGACGAAGGAGACGCTGTGGTCCGGTCTGGAAGCGGTGAAGAGCGACCACGCCTTCCAGGTCGATGACGACGAGTTCTACCTCAACGCCGGCATCACCGCGGCCAACGGGGTGCTGGACGAGGTCGAGGAGCACGCCAAGTAGGCGACCGAGCCCCTCAGGGCCGCACACCGCCGCCTCGCGATCCCCGGGCACGCTCACCGCGCCGCCCGGGGATCGCGCCGTCTGCGCGGCGGATCAGGCCAGCAGACGCTCGCGGGCCAGGCGCTCCAGCACCGGCAGGGGATTCCGCAGGCAGGACCGCACGTCCGGCTCGACGTCGGTCATCGCGAGGATCCGCTGGAACGGGTGCCGGGTGCTCGGGGGCAAGGTGTTCTGCCCGCACACCGCGACCACCGGGATGCCGCGCTCCGCGGCGCGCTCGGCCACCCCCGCCGGAGCTTTGCCGCGCAGGGTCTGCTCATCCAGCTTCCCCTCCCCGGTGACCACCAGGTCGGTGCCCTCCAGCAGGTCGTCGACGCCGGCCAGGTCCAGGAACGTCTGCATCCCGGAGGCGTAGCGGGCGCCCAGCAGCGCCAGGGTCATGAAGCCCAGACCCCCGGCGGCCCCGGCTCCGGGCCGGTCCGCGACGTCGGCCGTCCCCGCGGCTTCCTCCACGGCGGCCGCGACGCGCCCCAGGGCCGCGTCCCGCGGCTCGATCCGCTCCGAGGCCAGTCCCTTCTGCGGGCCGAACACGGCCGCCGCGCCGTCGGGTCCCAGCAGCGGATTCGTGACGTCCGAGGCCGCGACGAACCGCACCGACCGCACCCGCGCATCCAGCCCGCTCAGATCCGCCCGGGCCACCTCGGCCAGGCGCCGCGGATCCGCCACCGGTTCTCCGGTCCCATCCAGGAAGCGGACCCCCAGGGCCTGGGCCATCCCGAACCCGGCGTCCGTGGTGGCGCTGCCGCCCAGACCCAGCACCACCTCCTCGGCCCCGGCATCCAGGGCCGCCAGCACCAGCTGCCCCACGCCCCGGCTCGTCGCGGCCTCCGCATCCGCGTCCTCCGGCAGCTCGCCATCGCGGGTCAGCAGCCGCATCCCGCAGGCCTCGGCCACCTCGATCACGGCCCGACGCCGCGGCTCGTCCCACGCGAAACGGGCCCGCAGTGCGGCACCGTCCGGACCGGTGACCCGCGCGCTGCGCAGGCGCCAGCCCAGGGCCTCGCACACCTGGAGGGTGCCGTCCCCGCCGTCGGCCACCGGCACCTGGACGGTCTGCACCTCGGGATGCTCGGCCAGCCCGCGGGCCAGCGCCCCGGCTACCTCGGCGGCGGTCGCGGTGCCCTTGAACTTGTCCACGGCGAGCAGGATGCGGGTCATGAGGAGTCCTTGTCGTCGGCGGGTCTCGGGCGGTGCGCGCCCCTCACTGTCCGAGCGTACCGACGGTAGGGTGTGACGCAGAGCAATTCCAGGGGAGTGGAGTCCGGACCGGATGCGCCGTGCGCGCCCCCGACCCACCGCCCCGCAGCATCGAGACGAAGGAGTCCCCTCCGTGAGCGCACCGACCGACGTCGTCATCCTCCACGGCGCCCGCACCCCGCAGGGCCGGATCATGGGGCAGCTGGCCCCGCTGAGCGCGGTGCGGCTAGGCGCGCACGCGATCCGCGCCGCCCTGGAGCGGGCCGGCGTCGAGCCTACACAGGTGGACCAGGTGCTCATGGGGCAGGTGATCCAGGCCGGGGCCGGGCAGAATCCCGCCAAGCAGGCCGCGATGGCCGCGGGCATCTCCCGCTCCGTGCCCGCCATGACCCTGAACAAGGTGTGCCTGTCCGGGCTGGCCGCCGTCGTCGACGCCGCCCGGCCGATCCGACTGGGCGAGGCCGACGTGATGGTGGCCGGCGGGCAGGAGTCCATGACCGGCGCCCCGCACCTGGCCGCCGGGGTGCGCGCCGGGAAGACCTACGGGGACCTGCGCCTGCAGGACGCCGTCGCCCGGGACGGGCTCACCGACGCCGAGGACGGGCGACCCATGGGCGAGTCCACCGAGGAGGGCAACGCCCAGCGCGGCATCGGGCGTGAGGAGCAGGACGAGGTGGCCGCGGCCTCCCACCAGCGGGCCGGGCGGGCGCAGGCGGACGGGATCCTCGGTGAGGAGATCGCGCCGATCCCGGTGCCGCAGCGGCGCGGGGAGCCGGTGACGGTGACCGAGGATGAGGGCATCCGCCCGGATTCCACCCCGCAGACCCTGGGGCGGCTGCGCCCGGCTTTCGCGGAGGGCGGCACGATCACCGCGGGCAACGCCTCGCCGCTGTCCGACGGGGCGGGCGCCGTCGTGCTGGCCTCTCGGGCCTGGGCCGAGGAGCACGGGCTGGAGTGGCTGTGCATGGTGGGGGCGGCGGGGCAGACCGCGGGGCCGGACGCCTCCCTGCACTCCCAGCCCTCCCAGGCGACGGCGGCCGCCCTGGCCCGCGCCGGATGGGACGCGGCGGACCTGGATTTCTGGGAGGTCAACGAGGCCTTCGCCTCCGTCGCCCTGCAGTCCGCGCGGGACCTCGGGGTGGAGCTGGAGCGGGTGAACATCCACGGCGGGGCGATCGCCCTGGGCCACCCCATCGGCGCCTCGGGGGCGCGCCTGGTGCTCACGGCGGCGCTGGAGCTGGCTCGGCGCGGTGCCGGGAAGGCCGCCGTCTCCCTGTGCGGCGGGGGCGGGCAGGGGGAGGCCCTGCTGCTGCAGCGGTGAGCGGTCTCTAGCGGCCGGGCGCCGGCTGGCGCAGGTCGATGCCGAACACGGCCCTGACCTCCGCGATCGTGTTCTGCGCCCACCGGTGATCCGAGGGCGTGGAGGGGAGGGTCACCGCCAGTCCCGGGTGGTCCTCGTGCGTGATCCGCTGGTGCTTGCCGCCGTCCACGACGTCGAAGCCCCGGGAGCGCAGCAGCGCCACGAAATCCGTGCGATCCGTGGGCACCGGAACCCGCCGGTCCGCCTTGGTCCCGGGCACCCGCGGCATCGGCGGGCCCGTGTTCACCGGCGGCTCCGCGCGCTCCGGCTCACCCACCGAGTACACGGCCAGCACCGTCTCCCCGTCCGAGCCCACCACCACGCGCAGGCCGCGCGCCACATAGATCGTGGCACCATCCCGGCCAGGCTCGGTGCCCTCCGGGTCCGCGACGATCGCCACGATCTCACCGAAGGCTATGCCCTGACGGCGCAGGAACTTGGTGACCTTGCGCAGCGGGCGCAGCTTCCACACCGGGTTCCCGGCTCGCTCCCCGGATTCCGCTGCCGCCAGCGCGGGGCGCCCGCTCCCGGCCAGATCCAGGGGAGTGGGTGCCGCAGGCTCCGGGGTGCTTCCCGCCTCCTCGCGGATCAGCTCCAGGCCCCGGGTCAGCAGGGCCACCACCTCCGGGGTCGGCGGGGTGTGCGGGCACAGCACCTCCCGACCGGCGGCATCCGTGACGGACCAGTGCCCGTGGTGCTCGCGCGGCGGATGGTAGGTCAGCGGCCCCTCCGGCAGGGCGCGGGCGAGCTCGCTCCACCGGCTGCTGGGAACGCGGGCCATGCGGGTCAACCTCCTGAGGGGATCGCGCCCTGAACGGGCGACGGGGGCGGCCCCCCGATCCTACCGGCCGGGTCTGAGCCCCGGCTGAGAACGCCCGGGCCGGGGTCCCGCCTCCGCCGCCGAAGCCGGGCACGCCGCCGATCCCGTGACCGTCCCCCGGCGCTCGCCGCACCGTCATCGGGGTGGGGCCGTCAGAAGGCCGCGCCCCCGCGCAGCTGGAGCGAGATCTCATCCGCGTCCAGGACCTGCAGGGCACCATCGAGCACATCGGCGTCATAGGTGCCCTCGTCGCGGGCGTCCAGCAGGGCAGCGCGCTGCCGACGGATCGAGGCCAGCCGCACCCGCTTGGCCTCCGCCGGGGAGGAAGGCTCGGCCTCGCCCTCCGGGGCACGGGCGGCCTCGTGCAGCAGGGCCATCACCGCCCGGTGCTCCTGCCGCTGCTCCTCCCGGTCCTCCTGCGCGGACTCCGGGTCCGCCCCGCGACGGGACAGACGATCCGCCAGCGGTTTGATGGTGCCGCCCTGGACCGCCAGGGACAGGGCGGCCACGGCGAAGGCGATGAAGATCAGCACCGAGCGCATCGGGGTATCCTCCGGCAGGGTCTGGGCGGCCGCGACCGTCACGGCCCCGCGCATCCCCGCCCACACGACGATCCCGCCGTCGGCCGCACTCAGGGGGCGCTTGGTCAGGTAGTCCGTGTCCGCGATGAACCGGCGCAGCCGGGCGGAGAACCGCTCCAGATCCGGGGCCCCGCGCCGGGTGCCCAGCCACCGCTTCCGGTGGTGCCGAGCCCGCGCGCGGGCCACCCCTCCCTGGGCCTGCTGCTCTCGGAAGCGGCGCACCGCCTCCTCCCGAGCCTGCGGATCCGCCAGCCGCCCCTGAATCGCCTCGGCCCGCGGGCGCATGGCCTCCCGACGCAGGGCCTTGCGCCGCAGCTGCCACAGCAGCGGCGCCACGAAGGCCGCGCGGATCAGCAGGGTAGCGGCCAGGGCGGCCGCGGCGATCCCCACCAGCACCCCCAGACCCACGGACTCCTCGGAGACCTCCTCGAGGATCGGGCCCAGCTGGAAGCCCATGGCCAGGAACACCGCACCCTCCCCGATGAGGTTGATGCTCTCCCAGTTCTGCCGGTCCGAGAGCCGGTGGCGCGGGCTGAGCTGGCGCGGGGCGCGCACCCCCGTGACCAGGCCGGCGACGACGGCGGCCACCAGCCCGGAGGCACCCGCCGCCTCCGTGGGGATCGAGGCGAGGAACGGCACCGTGAAGGACAGGATCGTGTTGACCGTGGGATCCTCCACCCGGCGTCGCACCGCAAGGTTGGCCACCCCCACCACGGAGCCAACCACCGCGGCCAGAGTCACCGAGTACGCGAGGGAGCCGACCACACCCCAGAAGGAGAACCCGGCGGCGCTGGCGACGATCGCGGTGCGCAGCATCACCAGGGCCGTGGCGTCGTTGAGCAGACCCTCGCCCTCCAGCAGCACGACGACGCGGCGGGGCACCGGGCCGCCCTTGATGATCGAGGTCGCCACGGCGTCGGTGGGGCTCACGATCGCGCCCAGGGCCACGCCCCACGCGAACCCGAGGTCCGGGATCAGCCACTGGAACAGCAGCCCCAGCAGCAGGGAGGTGATGATCACCAGGACCACGGACAGCCCGGAGATCGCCCCGAAGTCCCGGCGGAAGCTCATGGTGGGCATGGACACCGCCGCGGCGTACAGCAGCAGCGGCAGGATGCCCTGCAGGATGATCTCCGGGTCCACCTCCACCCCGTGGGTCGCCGGGATCAGGCTCAGCCCGACGCCGACCAGCACCAGCAGCAGCGGGGCCGCCAGCCCCAGCCGCGGGCCCAGCACGTCCGCGGCCGCGATGATGACGAACAGCAGCACGCCGGTGATCAGCAGCAGCTCCATGGGACTCCTTCGGGAGGGAAAGTGGCTCAGGGAGCATGCTAAGCACCGGCGTGCCGCCGTCGGGAACGGGTCCGCGCACCGGGCCCGGCTGCCGGGTCGGCTATCGGTCCGGGCACGGGACCCGGTCGGTCACTTCTGGACGGGGTCCCGCCGTCCCAGGCGGACCTTCTTGACCTCGCGCGCCTTGTCCGCGTCCGCATCCCGGAACCCGAAGAAGTAGGTCAGGATGAACGCGACGACCAGAGCCGTCGCCGACGCGATGAGGTAGCCCACCAAGTTGCCGTCCGCTCCGACCCCGGGGGTGATGAAGGACGGGAAGCCGACCAGGGAGCCGGTGAAGGCGTACATGGTCACCCCGAACATGCCGGTCAGCAGACCACCCGCTGCACCGCCGATCGAGGCCATGACGAACACCCGGGTGTACTTCAGGTTCACGCCGTACATGGCCGGCTCCGTGATGCCGCAGAACGCGGAGATCGCGGCCGGGCCGGCCAGCTCCTTGATCTTGGGCAGCTTGGACTTGACGAACACCGCCAGCACGGCACCGCCCTGAGCCACCATGGTCGCGGAGATGATCGCGTTGATCGGGGACTGGCCATCCGGTCCCGACACCTGGTCCGTGACGATCGGGATGACCGCCCAGTGCAGGCCGAAGATCACCAAGCACTGGTAGAACCCGCCGATGATCAGACCGGAGATGGTCGGGGACATGTCGTAGACCCACATCAGGGCGCTGGCGATGCCCTCCGAGACGAACATGACGGCGGGGCCAAGGACCACCATGACGGCCAGGGACACGATCACCACCTCGAACAGCGGCACGAAGATCATGCGCAGCACGGTGGGGATGATCTTCTTCAGCCACGGTTCCACGATCGAGGCGAACCAGGCGGCCACGATCATCGGGAAGATCGAGTAGCTGTAGGAGGCCATGTGGAAGGGCAGGCCGAAGAACTCGGCGTTCAGCGACATCCCCAGCAGCGAGCGCTGCCCTTCACCCGCGGCCATCTCCACCAGGGTCGGATACGCCAGCACCCCGCCGACGATGGAGACGATGATCGGGTCCGAGCCCAGCCGTCGCGCGGCGGTGAAGCCCACGAAGATCGGCAGGAAGTAGAAGACCGCGTCTCCCATCGCGGAGATGATGGTGAAGGTCTGGGAGGACTCATCCACCACATCGAACTGGGTGAGCAGGGAGAGGATCCCCTTGAGGATGCCGGCCGCCGCCAGCAGCCCGATCACCGGGATCATGGACCCGGTGATCACCCCGATCAGGGAGCTGAAGCCGTACTTGACCCAGCCCCACGCGGTGTCCGGGCGCTCGGCCTCCTCCGCGGCGTCCTGCTCGCTGGCGGCGGCCTTGTCCGTGCCCAGCTGCTTGACGACGGCGTCGTAGACGTCCTCCACGGCCGGGCCGATGACCACCTGGTACTGCCCGCCGGCCCGCACGACGTCGATCACGCCGTCCAGGTCCGCGACCACCTCGTCGTCGGCCTTGCCCTGGTCCTTCAGGTAGAACCGGACGCGGGTGATGCAGTGGGTCACGGAGCGGACGTTGGCCTTGCCGCCGATGTTGTCGAGGATGTCCCAGGCCAGCGCGTCGTAGCCGGTCAGATCCCCGGGGCGCTCCTCGGATTCGGCCTCGGTCGCGTCGGCCGGCGCCGCGGTGTTCTCAACCTGCGGCTGGCGGGCGTGCCCCGGCTCGGGGTCACCGGCGGGCACCGCGCCCGTCTCGGTCCCCGGCTCCTTCAGCGCGACGTCGGCGGCGGGCTGACCAGCCTCGGTGTGGCCTGCGCGCACCTGCACGGACTCGACCTTCTTGGCGGTGTTGGGCATGACGACGATCGCCGTCGGGTCCTTGCCGGCCTCGGTGATGGCCTCCACGTCCATGCGGCCGATCCGCTGACCGGCCTGGACGGCATCGCCTTTGGAGACCTCCATGGCGAAGGGCCGGCCCTCCAGCTCCACGGTGTCCACCCCGAGGTGCACGAGCACCTCCAAGCCGGAGTCGGTCTTGAAGCCCAGGGCGTGCCCGGTGTCCGCGGCCATGGTCACCGTGCCGCTGACCGGGGCGAGCACATCACCCGTGGACGGTTCGGACACGCCGAAGCCGTCGCCGACCATCTTCCCGGAGAAGACGGGGTCGGGGACGTCCGCGATGCCGATGATCGTGCCGCCGACGGGAGCCAGCAGCTCCTCGCGCGGCGAGTCTGTCTCAGATGCCATGACGATGGTCCTCTTCGTTGAGGGGAGGGATTGCGGCGCGGGATTTCCGCGCCGCACTGCGTGCGCCCAGTGTAGCGGGGCGTCATCCCCCGGAGCATTCGACCCGTCTCATGTCTGACTTGTCCGGACAGCGCGGGCGCGAACGGGCACGATGAGGCCGAGCCGTCATCCGCGTGGGCTCTGCGGCCCTCAGAGCTCACGCGGATGACGGCTCGACGTCGGTGCGGCGCCGCGGCGCTCAGTACAGGCGCTGCGAGGCGATCCGGGCGCCCTCGGTCAGGGCGGCCAGCTTGGCCCAGGCGATGTCCGGGTGGATCCGCCCACCCAGCCCGCAGTCGGTGGAGGCGATGACGTTCTCCTTCCCGACGAGTCCGGCGAAGCGCTCGATCCGCTGCGCCACCAGCTCCGGGTGCTCCACCACGTTGGTGGAGTGGGAGACGCAGCCCGGGATGATCAGCTTGCCCGTCGGCAGCTCCACGTCCTCCCACACCGTCCACTCGTGGGCGTGGCGGGCGTTGGCGGCCTCGAAGGTGTACGCCCCGGCCTGGATCTCCAGCATCAGCCCGACGATGTCCTTGAACTCCAGGTCCGTGGTGTGCGGGCCGTGCCAGGAGCCCCAGCACAGGTGGAAGCGGACCTGCTCGGCGGGGATGCCCTCCAGGGCGCTGTTCAGCGCGTCCACCCGGATCTGCTGGAACGTCAGGTAGTCCTGCACGGAGGGCTCCGGGTTGATCTGGTCCCACCCCTCGGCCAGCCCGGGGTCGTCGATCTGCACGATCAGCCCGGCGTCGGTGATGGCCTTGTACTCCTCGTGCAGCACCTCGGCCCACGCGCGGATGTGGCCCTCGTCCGTGGAGTAGAAGACGTTGCCCACCCGCGCCGCGGAGCCGGGGGACAGCGCCGCGATGTACGCCTCGTCGGCCCCGTGGCGCTGGGCTGCGGACTGGAGGTTGGCGATGTCGGCGGCCACCGCGTCCTGGCCGATGTAGCGCAGCTCGTCCACGGCCACCGGGAACTGGGTGTCCGGGTCGTTGCCGGTGTCGATCTCGGTGGCGTAGAAGTCCCGGAAGCGGGTCCAGTCCCGGCGGTCCTCGAAGGTCGTGTACCGCAGGTTCCCGGGTTCGGAGCGCTGCGGGACCTGCTCGGGGTCCTGCACATCCACGGACAGCCCCGCGGTGCGGGCGAAGGAGTAGTGCCACCAGGAGCCGTAGTCCACCGCGCCGTTGCTGGCGTGGCCGTACTCGCCGTCGTTGACGGTGTCGATGCCGACCTCCCGCTGCCGGGCCACCACCTCATCCACCGCCCGGGTGAGGATCGGGGCGAAGTCCTCCTCGCTCAGGGAGCCGGCGCGGCGCTCGGCGTTGGCGCGGTGCAGCTCCTCGTTGCGGGGGAGGGAGCCGACGTGGGTGGTGCGGATGCGGTCCGTGCTGCGCAGCATGGCGGGTCCTTTCGACGGGTGCGGCGGTCCCCTCCAGCGTGCCGGGTCGGCTCACCGGCCACCAGATTTCGACGCCGGTGGACCCGATGTGACGTGCGCGCGCCTGTGTTACACGCCCGACACCGGGGAGATCTATGCTGAGGCGATATGTTCCTGTGGCGGGACTCGGTCCGCCGTCGGCGGCAGGCGGGGCCCGTCCTCTTCTTCCAGGAGGTCCCCGTGACCCACCAGCCTCCGGTCTCATCGGCCGGCTCCGGCCCCGCCGTCCCGTCCACCGCGGATCCCGAGGACGCCTTCGGCCACGAGCAGGCCGGCTTCCAGCAGCACCTCGGACCGCGCCAGCTGCAGATGATCGCGATCGGCGGGGCCATCGGCACCGGCCTGTTCCTCGGCGCCGGCGGGCGCCTGGCCTCCGCCGGCCCCGGGTTGGCCCTGGACTACCTCGTCTGCGGCTTCATCGCCTATCTGATCCTGCGGGCCATCGGCGAGCTCGTGGTGCACCGGCCCTCCTCCGGCTCCTTCGTCTCCTACGCCCGTGAGTTCTACGGGGAGCGCGCCGCCTACATCTCCGGGTGGATGTACTGGATCAACTGGGCCACCACCTCGATCGTGGACTCCACCGCGATCGCCCTCTACGTCAAGTGGTTCGGGCAGTACTTCCACTGGCTCGACGCCGTGCCCCAGGGGCTGATCGCGCTGGTGGTCATCGTCCTGGTGGTCAGCGCCAACCTCATCTCCGTGAAGATCTTCGGGGAGATGGAGTTCTGGTTCGCCCTGATCAAGGTCGTGGCGCTGCTGACCTTCCTGGTGGTGGGCGTCTGCTTCGTGATCTTCGGGTCCCCCAACGGCAGCCCGACCGGCTTCTCCCTGATCAGCGAGCACGGCGGCTGGTTCCCCAACGGCCTGCTGCCGGCCCTGGTGATCATGCAGGGCGTGGTCTTCGCCTACGCGGCGATCGAGCTGGTGGGCACCACCTCCGGGGAGACCAAGGACCCCCAGAAGGTCATCCCCAAGGCCATCAACACCGTGATCCTGCGGGTGCTGGTGTTCTACGTCGGCTCCGTGCTGCTGCTGGCCCTGCTGCTGCCGTACTCCTCCTACAAGGAGGGCGAGTCCCCGTTCGTCACGTTCTTCTCCAGCATCGGGGTGAACGCGGCCGGGCCCATCATGGAGCTGGTGGTCATCACCGCGGCCATGTCCTCGCTGAACGCGGGGCTGTACTCCACCGGGCGCATCCTGCACTCGATGTCCATGGCCGGCTCCGCCCCGAAGTTCGCGCAGCGGATGAACAGCCACGGCGTCCCCTACGGCGGGATCCTCATGACCTCCGCCGTCGCGCTGATCGGGGTGGTGCTGAACTTCGTCGTCCCGGAGCAGGCCTTCGAGATCGTGCTGAACATCGCCTCCTTCGGGATCATCGGGGCGTGGGCGACCATCGCCCTGGCCCACCTGAAGTTCGTGTCCCTGGCCAAGCAGGGCCGCTACCGCAGGCCCGGCTACCGCGCCTGGGGCGCGCCGTTCACGGACTGGGTGATCCTGGTGTTCCTGGCCGGGGTGATCGTGCTGATCGGCTTCGACTACCCGGTGGGCACCTGGACCCTCGGACTGCTGATCGTGGTGATCATCCCCGCGCTGATCGTCGGCTGGTTCGCCGTGCGCGGGCGGGTGCGCGCCATCGCCGCCGAACGCGAGGGCGTGACCGGCCTGTACCCGATCGTCGCCGACCGCCCCGCCGCGCACACGCGGGATTGACGGGGCCGGAGAACGAGGAAACGCAGAACACGAAAGGAGAGCTCCGTCATGAGCCGAGACCTGTCTGAGAACGGCGCGTCGATGGCACGGAGAGGCCCAGACGAGAATGTCTTCGAGGAGGAGCAGGCTGGGTTCCGCAAGGGTCTCGGGCCGCGCCAGCTGCAGATGATCGCGATCGGCGGGGCCATCGGCACCGGACTGTTTCTCGGGGCCGGAGGGCGCTTGGCCAAGGCCGGGCCCTCTCTGCTGTTCGACTTCGCGCTGTGCGGGATCATCGCCTATCTGATCCTGCGGGCCCTGGGGGAGCTCGTGGTGCACCGGCCCTCCTCTGGCTCCTTCGTCTCCTACGCCCGGGAGTTCTATGGGGAGAAGGCGGCCTTCGTCGCCGGCTGGTGGTACTGGATCCACTGGGCCATGACCTCCATCGTGGACACCACCGCCATCGCCCTGTACGTCAAGTGGTTCGGGCAGTACAGCACCGTCATCGCGGGTATTCCGCAGTGGGTCTTCGCGCTGGCCGTGGTGGTGATCGTGGTGTCCATGAACCTCATCTCGGTGAAAGTCTTCGGGGAGATGGAGTTCTGGTTCTCGCTGATCAAGGTCCTGGCCCTGCTGATCTTCCTGGTTCTCGGCGTCGTCTTCGTGATCTTCGGGACTCCCACCGGTTCGCCCACCGGATTCCAGGTCATCGCGGACCACGGTGGCTGGTTCCCCGAGGGCATCGCTCCGGCCCTGCTGCTGATCCAGGGCGTGGTCTTTGCGTACTCTTCCATCGAGCTGGTGGGCACCACCTCCGGGGAGACCCGGAATGCCCAGCAGGTGATTCCCAAAGCGATCAACACGGTGATCCTGCGGATCGTGGTGTTCTACATCGGCTCCATTCTGCTGCTGATCCTGCTGCTCCCATACACCGCATACCAGAACGGCGTCTCCCCCTTCGTCACGTTCTTCTCCAGCATCGGCGTGGACGCGGCCGGGCCCATCATGGAGCTGGTGGTGATCACCGCCGCTCTGTCCTCCCTGAACGCCGGCATGTACTCCACCGGGCGCATCATGCACTCGATGGCCGTGGCAGGCTCCGGGCCGCGCTTCGCCCGCAGCCTGACCCGCGGCGGGGTGCCTTGGGGCGGCATCGTCATGACTGCGGCGGTGACATTGCTCGGGGTGGTGCTCAACGCGGTGGTTCCGGCTCAGGCCTTCGAGATCGTGCTGAATCTGGCTTCGGTGGGCATCGTCGCCGGGTGGGCGACGATCGCTTTGTCGCACCTGAAATTCGTCTCCCTGGTTCGCCAGGGGGTGTACCGGAGACCCGGATACCGGATGCCCGGAGCTCCGTTCACGGACTGGGTGATCCTGGTTTTCCTGGTGGGAGTGCTGGCTCTGATCGGTCTGGACTACCCGCAGGGAACCTGGACCCTCGGGGCGATGGTTCTCGTGCTGCCGTGCATGGCCATCGGCTGGTACATCTGCCGTGGGCGTATCCGCGCCATCGCCGCCGAACGCGAGGGCGTCACCGGGTTCTTCCCCACGGTGGCCGGGCGGCCCGCCTCCGGGCACCTTTCGCTGACCGATCAGGCCGCCGCTGAGGCTGAGGGGGCCCGCGCCGAGCGTATCGCTGGGCAATCCGACGCTGCCCGGGAGTCCTCGGAACGCCAAGATGCCGTGGACTACACTCACGACGCCGTGCGGCGGGCCTCCCGTGGGCGCCGCTCCGGTCGCTTCCGCGACAGGGACGCCTGAGCAGACGAGCGGGTCCGCGTTTTCTTTCCTCTCCATTGTCTCATCATCCGAGATCCCCGTCCCGGATGCTGGATGACCTTTGTGCCGGAGTAGCCTGGGACGAGCATCAGCCACGCCAAGGAGAAGCCATGCCCGCCCTGCGCTCCCGCACATCCACCCACGGTCGGAACATGGCCGGAGCCCGCGCCCTGTGGCGGGCCACCGGCATGAAGAAGGAGGACTTCGGCAAGCCGATCGTCGCCATCGCCAACTCCTTCACCCAGTTCGTCCCCGGCCACGTGCACCTGAAGAACATGGGCGCGCTGGTGGCCTCCGCGGTGGAGGAAGCCGGCGGGGTGGCCAAGGAGTTCAACACCATCGCCGTGGACGACGGCATCGCCATGGGCCACGACGGCATGCTCTACTCCCTGCCCTCCCGCGACGTCATCGCCGACTCCGTGGAGTACATGGTCAACGCCCACCGCGCCGACGCCCTGGTGTGCATCTCCAACTGCGACAAGATCACCCCCGGCATGCTCATGGCCGCGATGCGTCTGAACATCCCGGTCGTGTTCGTCTCCGGCGGGCCCATGGAATCCGGGGCGCCGGTGGAGGGCGTGCTGGAGCACCGGATCGACCTGGTCGACGCGATGGCCTACGCCGTGGACGAGCAGGTCTCCGACGCGCAGCTGGCCCAGATCGAGGAGAACGCCTGCCCCACCTGCGGCTCCTGCTCCGGGATGTTCACCGCGAACTCCATGAACTGCCTGACCGAGGCCCTCGGGCTCTCCCTGCCCGGCAACGGCACCACCCTGGCCACCCAGATCGCTCGCAAGGAGCTGTTCCTGAAGGCCGGGCGCACCGTCGTCGAGCTGGCCAAGCGCTACTACGACCAGGACGACGAGTCCGTCCTGCCGCGCAACGTCGCCACCAAGTCCTCCTTCCGCAACGCCATGTCCCTGGACGTGGCGATGGGCGGGTCCACCAACACCGTGCTGCACATCCTCGCCGCAGCGCAGGAGGCCGAGGTGGACTTCACCCTGAAGGACATCGACGAGATCTCCCGGCACGTGCCCTGCCTGTGCAAGGTCGCCCCGAACTCCACCCAGTTCCACATCGAGCACGTGCACCGGGCCGGCGGCATCCCCGCGATCCTCGGCGAGCTGGACCGGGCCGGGCTCCTGGAGCACGACGGCGTGCACACCGTGCACGCGGAGTCGGTGGAGGCCTGGCTGGATGAGTGGGACATCCGCCGGGACACCGCCTCCGAGCGGGCCCGCGAGCTGTACCTGGCCGCCCCCGGCGGGGTGCGCACCACCCAGGCCTTCTCCACCGCCAACCGCTTCGAATCCCACGACACCGACGCCGAGTTCGGGTGCATCCGGTCCGTGGAGCACGCTTACACCAAGGACGGCGGCCTGGCGGTGCTCTACGGCAACATCGCCGAGGACGGCGCGGTCATCAAGACCGCCGGGATCGACGAGTACCTGTTCCGCTTCATCGGCAAGGCCTTCGTGGTGGAATCCCAGGACGAGGCGGTCTTCGAGATCCTCTCCAAGCACGTGCAGCCCGGGGACATCGTCGTCATCCAGTACGAGGGGCCCAAGGGCGGGCCGGGCATGCAGGAGATGCTCTACCCCACCTCCTACCTGAAGGGCCTGGGGCTGGGGAAGGAATGCGCGCTGATCACCGACGGGCGCTTCTCCGGCGGGACCTCCGGGATCTCCATCGGCCACATCTCCCCGGAGGCGGCCTCCGGCGGCGCGGTGGGGCTGATCCGCACGGGGGACGAGATCGAGATCGACGTGACCCAGCGGCTGCTGCAGGTCAACGTCTCCGACGAGGAGCTGGCCCGACGCCGCGAGGAGCGCGGGCGCCTGCCGTGGAAGCCGACCAAGCCGCGCGAGCGCCAGGTCTCCAAGGCCCTGCGCGCCTACGCCTCGATGGTCACCAGCGCCGACAAGGGCGCGGTGCGGGTGGTCCCGGAGTAAAGGGGCGCTCGATCCTGCTCTGACGCTCCGGCGTCCCGGGCGTCCCGGGCCCGCCGACGCGACCTCGAGGCGGCGCAGCGGTGCCCACCCCGCCACCGAGACGGCGCATCCGTTCCCGAAAACCGGATTTCCGGGAACGGATGCGCCGTCTCGCGGGCGGGCGGGAACGGATGCGCCGGGTCGCGGGCGCGGGAGAGCGCGGCCCCCGGGTCACCGGGCGGGGTGCAGCGGGTTCAGCGGGCGCCCGCGGCTGCGCGCCAGCCGCGGGGGACCGCGCCCAGCAGGCGATGGCGGGCGGACAGGGCCTCCCGGTTGGACAGATCCACGGCCCGCGGCGGGTCATCCCACGCGCCGATCACCACCCCGGCCGTGCGCAGTCCGCGTGCGGCGATGGCCTCCACCGTGAGATCCGTGTGGTTCAGGGTGCCCAGGCCCGGGCGGCACACCACCACCAGCCCGCCCGCGCCGCACTCCCGGGCGATATCGGCCAGGGTGTGCCCGCCCAGATCCACGAGGATCCCGCCGGCGCCCTCCACCAGGACGACGTCGTGCCGCTCGCGCAGGCCCAGGATCCGGGCGGCCTGCTCCGCCGCGGTGGGCACCGGCACCCCCGCGGCCTCTGCTGCGGCCGCCGGGGCCAGGGGCAGGCGCAGGGCGAAGCCCGTGGAGTAGGAGACCCCGGCCAGCTCCCCGGCGATCTGCGCGTCCCCGCGCACCACCACATCCGAGTACCGCGCCTCCAGGGCCTCCCGCTCGGGATCATCCGGTGCGATCAGTCCGGTCTGGGCCGGTTTGTGGACGTGCACGTCCAGACCCTGCCCGGCCAGCAGGGCCGCCAGGGCCGCGGTGGCGTAGGTCTTGCCGACGCCGGTGTCCGTGCCGGTGACGAACAGCAGCCCGTCCGCGGCGGCGGCACGCACCGCGTCGGCGTCCAGGAAGGCGTCCGGCTGCGCGTCGGCCAGCGCATCCGGGGCGGTCCGCTCCACGGCGCCCGCCTGCGCATCCGCCGGCGCGTCGGCACTCGACGTCGTGCTCATGCGTCCTCCTCGACGGGCTCGTGGGCAGCGGCCGCGGCGACCATCGCCCCCGTGATCCGGGCCAGGCCCTCCTCGGTGCTCAGGTACGGCGGCATCGTGTAGATCGCGTCGCGGAACGGGCGCAGCCACACCCCGTGCTCGGCCGCGATGCGGGTGCAGACATCCACATCCACCGGGCCCCGGGTGCGCACCACGCCGATCCCCCCGGTCACGGCCACCTCGGCCACTCCCTCCAGGGAGGCCGCCGGGGCCAGGCCAGCGCGCAGTCCGGCCTCCAAGCGCGGCACGGCCTCGTACCACGCGCTCGACGGCGCGGCGCCCTCCGGGGCGGCGACCTCCGCGCCGCCCACGCGCCCGAAGAGCAGGTCCACGGAGGCTGCGGCCACCGCGCACGCCAGGGGATTGGCCATGAAGGTGGGTCCGTGCATCAGGGCCGCATAGGAGGAGCGGGAGATGACCTCGGCCACCGGGCCGGAGCACAGCAGGGCCGCCAGCGTCAGGTACCCGCCGGTCAGGGCCTTGCCCACGCACATCACATCCGGGACGATCCCGGCCTGCTCGCAGGCGAAGGCTGTGCCGGTGCGCCCGAAGCCCGTCGCGATCTCATCGGTGATGAACACCGCATCCAGCCGGTCCGCGGCCTCGCGCAGGAAGCGCAGGGCCCGCGGCAGATACGCCCGCATGGCCCCGGCGCCCTGGAATACCGGCTCCACGATGATCCCGGCCAGCTCCGCCCCGTGCCGATCCAGCAGCTCGGACACCTCGGCCTCCCACGCCGCGCAGGCGGCGTCATCGACCGCGGCATCACCGGAGGGTGCGGGGGGCTGCGGGGCGAAGACCTGCGGGGCCAGCAGCGAGGCGAAGTCGGCGTGCATCCCGCCGACCGGGTCGCACACGCTCATCGCGCCCGTCGTATCCCCGTGATAGGCCCCGCGCAGCGCCAGGAAGCGTCCGCGCTCCCGGCCCCGGGCCCGCTGGTACTGCACCGCGAGCTTCAGGGCCACCTCCACGGACACCGAGCCGGAGTCCGCGAGGAAGACGTGGTCCAGGCCCTGCGGGGTCACCTCCACCAGCCGCTCCGCCAGCTCGACGGCGGGAGCGTGGGTCAGCCCGCCGAACATCACGTGCGAGAACCGATCGATCTGCGCCCGCAGCGCCGCGTCCAGCACCGGGTTCCGGTACCCGTGCACCACGGACCACCACGAGCTCATCCCGTCCAGCACCCGCTGGGGACGCTCGGCCCCCGGGGCGACCAGATCCACGAAGGGCCCCTCGGCGCCGTGCACGGAGTACCGGGCCCCGGCCTCTAGGGAGCCGTAGGGATGCCACAGCAGGGCCCGGTCCCGATCCAGCACGGTACGGCCGGCGGGCCCGGCGGAGCCAGCGAGGGAGGGGGGCACGGGATCGGCGCCCGCGCTCACGAGTTGGGCAGCGCGTCCGTGCCGGCGCCGCGACGGCGGATGGTCGGGACCAGGGGGCGCCCGGCGTCATCGCGCAGACCGTGCCGCACGGTGCCGACACCGGCCTCGGCGGGCTGGGCGGCGCCCACGCCTGCGGGCACCGGCTGCTCGACCGGGACCTGCTGCTCCTCCGGGGCCGCGTGGGATCCGCAGCCTCCGCCGCCGCCGGCGCACGGCGGCAGGCCCGCACCGGTCTCGGCGCCGGCCCCGCCCATGGCCTCGCGGTGGGCGGCTCGGTGCGCGCGTAGCCGATCACGCAGCGCCTTGGCATCCTCCTGGCCGACGATCTGGAATCCGCCGTCCACGATCATGTCCAGGTCATCCTCGGCGGCCTGGCCCTCGCTGGTCAGGTAGTCCCCGAGGAACAGGGAGTTGGCCACATTCAGGCTCAGCGGCTGCAGGGAGCGCAGGTGCAGCTCACGGCCGCCGGCGATGCGCAGCTCCCGGTCCGGGCACATCAGCCGGACCATGCACAGGATGCGCAGGCACTTCTGGGGGGTCAGCTCCCAGGTGCCCTCCAGGGGGGTGCCGTCGAAGGGGATCAGGAAGTTCACGGGAATGGAGTCGGAGTCGATCTGCCGCAGCGCCTCCACGGCCTCCACCAGCTGCTCGTCGGTCTCGCCCATGCCCACGATCAGCCCCGAGCAGGGGGACAGCCCCGCGCTGCGGGCGGAGTCCACGGTGTCCACGCGGTCCTGGAAGGTGTGCGAGGAGCAGATCTCCTCGTAGTGGGAGGGTGCGGTGTTCAGGTTGTGGTTGTACGCATCCACCCCGGCCTGGCGCAGCCGCTCCGCCTGCCCCTCCTTGAGGATGCCCAGGCACGCGCAGACCTCGGTCTCCGGGTTGGCGTCCTTGATGGCCTCGGTCATCTCGGCCACGCGCCCGACGTCGCGGTTGGACGGGCCGCGCCCGGAGGCCACCAGGCACACCCGGGAGGCCCCGCCGGCCAGGCCGAACTCGGCCTGGCGCTTGGCCTCGTCGGTGGGCAGCCAGGAGTACTTGAGGATCTCCGCATCCGAGCCGAGACGCTGGGAGCAGTACCCGCAGTCCTCGGGACACAGGCCGGATTTCAGGTTGACGAGGTAGTTGACCTTGACCGAGTTGCCGAAGTAGCGACGGCGCACCCGGGAGGCCGCGGCCACGAGATCCAGCAGGACGTCGTCCTCGGAGGCCAGCACCGCCAGGGCCGCCTCCCGGTCCGCGGGGGTCCCGGCGAGGACGGAATCGGCGAGGTCATCGAAAGTCTTGAACACCGTTCAATCTTCGGACGGCCCCCCGTCCCGGTCAAGTCCGAGGCGCATCCCCGGCGGCATCGCGGGGCCCGCACGGGCCCGAGATCCGAGGTCTGCGCACGGGCGGTGCGCGTCACACCCGTCGAGTATGCTGTGGGGGCATCTCATCCCCTCGTCGAAACGGCAGGTCCATGTCCCCGAGCCCCGCGGATCCCGGCGCCCCCGGATCCTCCCAGCCCCTCACCGGCGACGACGCGCTGCACGCGCGGGAGCAGGAGGGCTACAGCAAGGGCCTCACGCCCCGGCAGATCCACATGATCGCCATCGGCAGCTCGATCGGCACCGGCCTGTTCCTCGGGGCCGGCGGCGGCCTGGCCGACGCCGGGCCCACCCTGTTCATCCTCTACGCCGTGGCCGGGTTCTTCGGCTACCTCATCCTGCGTCAGCTCGGCGAGCTGGTGGTGCACCGACCCTCCTCCGGGTCCTTCGTCTCCTACACCCGGGAGTTCTACGGCGAGAAGGCCGCATACTTCGTGGGATGGATGTACTGGCTGTCCTGGGCCTCCACCACGGTCGTGGACGCCACCGCGATGGCCATCTACGTCAAGTGGTTCGGGCAGTACAGCACGTTCATCGACGAGCTGCCGCAGTGGGTGCTGGCCGGGGCCGTGCTGATCATCGTCATGATCACCAACCTGATCTCCGTGAAGGTCTTCGGGGAGATGGAGTTCTGGTTCGCCCTGATCAAGGTCTCCGCCCTGGTGGTCTTCCTGGTGGTCGGGGTGTGCTTCGTGATCTTCGGGACCCCCACGGGGGCGCCCACCGGCTTCCATCTGATCCGCGAGAGCGGGGGGATGCTCCCGCACGGGATCCTCGCCGCGCTGGTGGTCTCCCAGGGCGTGGTCTTCGCCTACTCCGGCATCGAGCTGGTGGGGATCACCGCGGGGGAGACCAAGGACCCCCAGCGTCAGATCCCGCGGGCCATCAACACCGTGATCCTGCGCATCGCCGTGTTCTACGTCGGTTCGGTGCTGCTGCTGTGCCTGCTGCTGCCGTACACCGCGTACTCGGCGGATGAGTCCCCGTTCGTCACGTTCTTCTCCAGCATCGGGGTGGACTACATCGGCCCGATCATGCAGCTGGTGGTCATCACCGCCGCCCTGTCCTCCCTCAACGCCGGTCTGTACTCCACCGGGCGCATCGTGCACTCGATGGCCATGGCCGGCTCCGCGCCCAAGTTCACCGGGAAGATGACCCGCTCCGGGGTGCCCTTCGGGGGGATCCTGCTGACCGTGCTGGTCGGCGGGCTCGGCGTCGTGCTGAACTACTACGTCCCGGAGGATGCCTTCAACATCGTCCTGAACATCTCCGCGATCGGGATCATCGTCGGCTGGGCGGCCATCATGCTGCCGCACCAGCGCTTCGTCGCCCAGGCCCGGCGCGGTCAGCAGCGTCGGCCCGCCTATCGCGCGCCTCTGGCGCCGTACACCAACTGGCTCACCATGCTCTTCCTGGTGGGGGTTCTGGTGCTGGTGGCCCTGGACTACCCGCTGGGCACCTGGACGCTGGCCTCGATGGGCGTGGTGATCCCGGTGCTGATCATCGGCTGGTTCGCCGTGCGCGGGCGCGTGCGACGTCTGGCCGCCGAACGCGAGGGGTTCACCGGGGCGTATCCGGTGATCGTGCAGACTCCCGGCACCGAGGATCAGGGCACCATCTCCACGCTGCCCTGACCTGCGCCCCGCCCCCACGACGGCACCGTCCCCTCCGAGGCTCCGGCCTGTTCGGAAGGGACGGTGCCGTCGCGTGTGGCGGTTCGATGCGGGCGGATCTCAGCATCCGGACTGGGGTCTTGCTGATGCGGAACTGGGAGAGTCCCAAGTGCCGACGCTCTGACTAGGGGAGATGCCCTCGTGCGACGGTGATGTTTCGGATGGGGGCATAGCCGCCCGGTCTTTTCATATGATGGAAACAACAGGATATGCGAAGCGTGCGTATGCTTCTGCTCATCGTTCACGACGCCGCGGACCGCGGCCCCGTCACCGGGGCCACCGGCCGCGGCGTCTGACGGTTCTCCACCCGGATCTCCCCGCGTGCGGATCCCGCCGACGCCCATGCCGACGACGCACCGCGCGCACCCTCGGGGAGCTCCCCGCTCGAAGGGCTCACCACCCATGTCTCTGACCGCCTCACCCAAGGATCCGCAGGCGCTGCGCCACGGAACCGAAGCCACCATCGCCCCTGAGGACGACGCGCTGCACCAGGGCCTCGGTCCGCGCCAGCTGCAGATGATCGCCATCGGCGGGGCCATCGGCACCGGCCTGTTCCTCGGCGCCGGCGGGCGCCTGGCCTCCGCCGGCCCGTCCCTGTTCATCGCCTACGCCGTGTGCGGCTTCTCCGGGTACCTCATGCTGCGCTCCCTCGGGGAGCTGGTCTGCCACCGGCCCTCCTCCGGCTCCTTCGTCTCCTAGGCCCGGGAGTTCTACGGGGAGAAGGCCGCGTTCGTCTCCGGCTGGCTGTACTGGATGAACTGGGCGATGGTCGCGATCGCGGACTCCACCGCCATCGCCATCTACGTGCACTGGTTCGGCCAGTACAGCGCCTTCGTCGCGGCGATCCCGCAGTGGGCGGTGGCCCTGGCCGTGGTCGTGCTGGTGGTCGTGACCAACATGATCTCCGTGAAGGTCTTCGTGGAGATGGAGTTCTGGTTCTCCCTGATCAAGGTCGCCGCGCTGGTGATCTTCCTGATTGCGGGCATCTGCTTCGTCATCTTCGGCTCGCCCACCGGCTCCGAGACCGGATTCCACCTCATGTCCGACCACGGCGGCATCTTCCCCGCCGGAGGCATGGCCACCCTGATGATCGTGCAGGGCGTGGTCTTCGCCTACGCCGGCATCGAGCTGGTGGGCACCACCTCCGGGGAGACCCGCGACGCCCAGAAGGTCATCCCCAAGGCCATCAACACGGTGATCCTGCGCATCGCGGTGTTCTACGTCGGCCCGGTGCTGCTGCTGTGCCTGCTGCTGCCCTACACCGCCTTCAAGAAGGGCGAGTCCCCGTTCGTCACGTTCTTCTCCAGCATCGGCGTCGGCGCGGCCGGGCCCATCATGGAGCTGGTGGTCATCACCGCGGCGCTGTCCTCGCTCAATGCCGGGATCTACTCCACCGGGCGCATCCTGAACTCGATGTCCCACGCCGGGTCTGCGCCGAAGTTCGCGGCGATGATGACCAAGTCCGGGGTGCCCTTCGGCGGGATCCTGCTGACCGCGGCCGTGGCCCTGCTGGGGGTCGTGCTGAACTACTTCGTGCCCTCGGACGCCTTCGAGATCGTGCTGAACCTCTCCGCGCTGGGCACGATCGCCGCGTGGGCGACGATCAGCCTGTCCCACCAGAAGTTCGTCTCCCTGACGAAGAAGGGCCTGTACTCCCGGCCCAGCTACCGGGCGCCGCTCGCCCCGTACACCAACTGGCTGACCCTGGTGTTCCTGGCCGTGGTGATCGTGCTGATCGCCGTGGACTACCCGGTGGTCACCCTGACCCTCGGGTCCTTCCTCGTGATCGTGGTGCCGCTGCTGTTCATCGGCTGGTTCGCGGTGCGGGGACGGGTCGCGCACATCGCCGCCGAGCGCGCCGGGATCACGGGGGTCTTCCCTATCGCCGCCATCCCGCCGAGCGTGGAGGCGGTCAGGGAGACGGAGCTGCGGAAGATCGAGGACGCCGCCCAGGCCCGCATCCCGCAGGCCGAGCTGCTGGATGAGGATCCCCGCTAGGTCCCCAGCTCACAGCCGCGTGGTGTAAGTTACGACCCCAGAACGACATCACGACCCGAGGACGAGCCGCGGCCGGCGCCAGCCCGACGCGGCTCGTCCCGCTCCGCGGGGCCCGCAGCCCCGCGCTTCCCCTGGAGACGGACCGCACCGACATGACCCACCCCACCGCGCACGAGGCCGGATCCACCGCCTCCCCGGAGCCCGTCGGCTCCCCGACGGCCACCGCCGACCCCGCCCCCGGAGGATTCCATGAGGAGCAGAGCGGCTTCCAGAAGGGCCTCGGCCCGCGTCAGCTGCAGATGATCGCGATCGGCGGGGCCATCGGCACCGGCCTGTTCCTCGGGGCCGGCGGGCGCCTGGAGCAGGCCGGGCCCTCCCTGGCCCTGATCTACGCGGTGTGCGGATTCATGGGCTATCTCATCCTGCGGGCCCTCGGTGAGCTGGTGGTGCACCGGCCTTCCTCCGGCTCCTTCGTCTCCTACGCCCGGGAGCTGTTCGGGGAGAAGGCCGCCTACGTCTCCGGGTGGATGTACTGGCTGTTCTGGTCCACCACCGCGATCGTGGACTCCACCGCCATCGCCATCTACGTCGCCTGGTTCGGCCGCTACTCCGAGGCCGTCGCCGCGATCCCGCAGGGCGTCACGGCCTTCGCGGTGGTCGCCGTCGTGGTGGCCGCCAATCTCATCTCCGTGAAGGTCTTCGGGGAGATGGAGTTCTGGTTCGCGCTCATCAAGGTCGCGGCCCTGGTGATCTTCCTGGTGGTCGGGGTGATCATGGTCTTCACCGGCACCCCCAACGACCAGCCCTCGGGACTGAGCCTGATCACCGACCACGGCGGGCTGTTCCCCCGCGGGGTGCTGCCCGCGCTGCTGATCACCCAGGGCGTGGTCTTCGCCTACGCCGGCATCGAGCTGGTGGGCACCACCTCCGGGGAGACCCGCGACGCCGAGCGGATCATCCCCAAGGCCATCAACACGGTGATCCTGCGCATCGCGGTGTTCTACGTCGGCTCGGTGCTGCTGCTGTGCCTGCTGCTGCCCTACACCGCCTACTCCGCGGATGAATCCCCGTTCGTCACGTTCTTCTCCAGCATCGGCGTGGACGCCGCCGGTCCGATCATGCAGCTGGTGGTCATCACCGCCGCCCTGTCCTCCCTGAACGCGGGCCTGTACTCCACGGGACGGATCATGCATTCGATGGCGATGGCCGGCTCCGCTCCGCGCTTCGCCCGGCACCTGACCCGCTCCGGGGTGCCGTGGGGCGGGATCGTGCTCACCGCCGCCGTGGCGATGGTGGGGGTGGTGCTGAACTTCCTGGTGCCGGCCCAGGCCTTCGAGATCGTGCTGAACTTCGCCTCGATCGGCATCATGTCCACGTGGGTCGCGATCATCGCCTGCCATCTGCGCTTCCGGAGCCTGGCCCGCGCCGGCCGGTACCGGATCCCCGGCTACCGGATGCCCGGTGCGCCCTTCACGGACTGGCTGGTTCTGGCGTTCCTCGCCGGGGTGGTGGTGCTCATCGCCCGGGACTACCCGGTGGGCACCTGGACCCTCGGCGCGGCCCTGCTGCTGATCCCCCTGCTGATCCTCGGCTGGTTCGCCGTGCGCGGACGGGTCCTGGAGATCGCCGCGCAGCGGGAGGGATACACCGGCCTGAACCCGGTGGTCCCGCAGCGTCCGGCGGCCCGTCGGAGCCGGGACGCTCGGTAGGCGGTCTCGGGATATGGGTGCGGTGCGCGGGCGGCGGATGCTGCGCACGGTCGGCGTCCTGCTCCTCGCGGCGGCGCTGATCCTGGTCGCGGCCGTGGTGCGGCCCCGCGCCCAGGACGACGCGCAGGGACGGTACTTCCAGGACTTCTCCGACGGGCAGCGCACCAGCCGGTACCACGTGCTCGACGGCGGGGTGGACCGCTCCCGCCCCGTGGGGGTCGCCTTCTTCTTCGATGGGGACAGCACCGGGGAGGACGCCTGGTTCTGGAACCCGTACGGGGCGCAGATCCGCGCGATGGCCGCGGAGGTCAACCGCCGCAACCTGGTGCTGGTCCCGGTGCTCTCCCCGGAGGCCGAGGAGGCGGAGAACCCCGATGATCAGATCACCTGGTGGCTGCGGCAGCGCGACGACGGCGCGTGGTTCCGGGCCCTGGCCCGGCACCTGCTTCGCACCGAGCACCTGGACGCCTCCCGCTTGTGGCTGACCGGATACTCCGGCGGGGCCGACTTCATCACGGACGAGGCGCTGGCCCGGGACTCCGGGTGGATCCGCGGCGGCGGGGCGACGATCGTCGGCGGGGGCGAAGGCGACGGCTTCCCGACCGCCCCGAGCGCCGCCGTGAAGGGCATGGCCCTGACCTGGCACGAGGGCACCGAGGATGTGCCGGCCCAGGACGATCCGCAGGGCTGGTCCGGGACCACGGCCGGACGCGCCGGGTGGCGGCAGTATCGGGACGCCGGGTTCACCCGCGCGCGCTTCCAGACCGTGCCGGGAGCGGATCACGGCGGCTACGACGTCCACGCGCTGCTGGAGGAGGACCTGGAGCGCGAGGCCGCCGGCCGGTGATGGTGCGCCGGTCCAGCGGCGATCCGGTGCCGATCCCGCGACGTGCGCCGTGTTTGAGGGACGCGGTCTTCGAAGATCAGCTGAGAATTTCCGCCCCGGAGCCCGCCGGATGCAACCATCTGCGGAGCGACCGCGCAGGTCGCGCCGGGGAAGGCGCGTGTTCGAATATCACGGAACGGTGAACATTCTGGTCTGGACGGTCAGATTCGTGACGTTTCCTCTATAGACTCCATGGTGCCCGCGAGTCTCCGGCATCACAGCCGAGGGTGCGGGAGATCCCGTCACCTCACCCAGGAGCCTTCGAGTGAACAGCACCACCGCATCCTCCCGCGCCGGTCGGTACGTCCCCCAGCACAGCACCCGTCGCGGTCCCCGGGCCCACCGGGGCCGCCGCCCGCTCGGGACCCGCCCGCTGACCGCCGCGGCCCTGGCCACCGCGCTGGCGGCCGGGACCTTCGCCACCGGGCAGCTCGCCGACGCGCCGGTCGCCCAGGCCGCGCAGTCCGACATCGTGCAGGTCTCCGCCGCCCAGCGCGCCGCGGACCAGCAGAAGCTGCTGGACTCCATCAACTCCTACCGCCGCTCCCTCGGCCTGAAACCGGTCCGGTACTCCCAGACCCTCACGAACATCGAACAGGCCCACTCGGATGCCCAGGTGCGCGACGAGAGCTTCTACCACACCGACCAGTTCATGACGGATTCCCGGGCCGGGCGCTGGACCCACGTCAACGAGGTCATCGCCCTGTCCTATCAGAGCGACGTCAACCAGCTGCTGGCGTGGTGGAAGACCTCCGCCGCCCACAACGCCGCGATCACCAGCCCCAAGGCCGAGGTCATCGGCATCGCCCTGACCTACGCGGACGGCTCCCTGCAGCGCACCGGCCAGCCGTGGCGGCTGCTGGGCACCGTGAACCTCTACGGCTATGCCAACGGCGGCGCCCCCGCGGATGCGACCACCACCGTGGCCGGCGGTGCGGTCACCGTCCCGGCGGCCCAGGTGCAGCCCCAGGCCGCGGCCGCCTACAGTCCGTACGGGGCGATCGGGGTGACCTGGCGGAACTTCGGCGGGACCGCGGGCTTCGGCACCCCCGTGATGGCCGAGGCCCCCGCCGCGGACGGCGGCCGCTACCAGCGCTTCGTCAAGGACGGGCGGTACACCAAGGTCATGTGGAGCTCCAGCACCGGCACGCACTACATCAAGGAGTACGGCGGCATCGGCGCGACCTGGTCCCGGGCCGGCTACGAGCGCGGCTACGGCTACCCCGTGACCAACGAGTACCGCGTGGGCCGGGAGATGCACCAGCGCTTCTCCGGCGGCTACACCATCAAGTGGGATTCGGTGACCCAGCGAACCTGGGTCGAGCAATCCTGATCCCGACGTCGGTCCCGGGCCCCACCCGGTGCGGCGGGTCCCGCCGTAGGATGTGACGGTGCCCGCTGCGAACCCCGCCCCCGGCAGCCCCGTCGAGGGCGCCCCACGGCTGACCCGGACCCTGCTGCTCCTGATGTGCCTGGCCACGGGACTGTGCGCGGGCGGGAACTACTTCAACCAGCCCCTGCTGGACCGCATCGCCCAGACCCTCGGCGTGTCCGAGGCGGCGGCGGCCGGCTCCGTGACCGTCGCCCAGGTGGCCTACGCCGTCGGCCTGCTGCTGATCACCCCGCTGGGCGATCTGCTGGAGCGGCGTCGGCTGACCGTCGGGCTCATCCTGCTCACCGCGGCCGGGCAGCTGGCCGCGGGGTTCGCCCCCGTCTTCGGGGTGTTCCTGCTCGGGGTGGGGGCGGCCGGGCTGTTCTCCGTGGCCGCACAGGTCCTCGTGCCCTACGCGGCGCTGCTGGCCCCGCCCGGGCGGGAGGGGCGCGCCGTCGGGACCGTGATGAGCGGCCTGCTGGCAGGGATCCTGGTGGCGCGCGCGGTGGCCGGCCTGCTCGCCGAGCTGGGCGGGTGGACCCTCGTGTACCGGGTCGCCGCGCTGCTGATGGTCCTGGTGGCCCTGGGTCTGTGGCGCACGCTGCCGCCCTCGCGTCCGCAGGACCCGCCCACCTACCTCGGGCTGTTCGCCTCCATGGCCCGGCTGCTGCGCACCCATCCGCGGCTGAGCACCCGGTCCCTGGCCTCCGGGTTCTCCTTCGCCTCGATCTCCGCGGTCTTCGCGACCACCGCGCTGCTGCTGTCCGGCCCCGGCTTCGGGCTGGGCCCGGCGGCGATCGGCCTGATCAGCCTCACGGGGCTGGCCGGGACCCTGACCTCCCAGTGGGCCGGGCGCCTCACGGACCGCGGTCTCGTCCAGCGCGGCACCGGGGTGGGGGTGGCGCTGCTGGCGGCCGGGTGGGGTGCCTTCGTCCTCGGCGGGGGCAGCGTGGTGTGGTTCTGCGTCGGGATGGCCGTGGCGGACGGCGGACTGCAGCTGATCCACATCCTGTCGATGAGCGCCGTCTACGCGCTGGAGCCCTCGGCCCGCGCCCGGCTGAATTCGGTGTACATGACCGTGTACTTCGTCGGCGCCGCCGTCGGCTCGGCGGCCGGGGTGTGGGCGTGGGACCGGTGGGGCTGGTCCGGGGTCTGCGGCGTCGGCTTCGCGCTGACCGCCCTGACGGGTCTGGCGGCCGCGGCCGACCTGGTGTGTGCGAGACGACAGCCGTGTAGCGTATAGCCCAGCGAATGGATCCTGGGGAGGCGGCACATGCTCGGTGTCATCGGCGGCGTGGGGCCCTGGGCGACCCAGGAGCTCTACCGGATGGTGAACAGCCTCACCGAGCAGACCAGAGCCTGCGCGGAGTTCGCCTGCTGATGCGCCGCCACCTGGGATTCCTCGGCGCCTGCCTGGGATTCACGGTGGTGCTGCTGGATACGACGGCAGTGGCCGCGATCCTGCCGGGCATCGTCGCGGACCTGGGCGACGGGAGCTCCGCCGGGATGTGGATCGCCGCGGCCTACCTGCTGGCCTTCGCGGTGCTGCTCATGCCCTGCGGCGCCCTCGCGGATCGGATCGGCCCGGGGCGGGCCTATCTGCTGGGGCTGGTGATCTTCGGCATCGGCTCCGCACTGTGCGCCGCGGCCCCGGGGGCCTTCGCCCTGATCCTGGCGCGAGTGGTCCAGGGCGTCGGGGCCGCGGCCATGGTGCCCGCATCCCTGTCCCTCATCGCGGGGCTGTACGTCGAGCGGCGCCTCGCGGCGGTGCTGGGCATCTGGTCGGCGATCTCCGGGGTGGCCGCCGCGGCCGGTCCCGTGCTGGCCGGTGCGCTCGCCGCCCGCTGGGGGTGGCCCAGTGTGTTCTGGATGAACCTCCCCGTCTGCGCGACGGCCCTGGTGCTGCTCGTGGCCATCCCGCCCACCGCCGCGTTCCCCGGCGCGACCAGCCGCGATCCGAGGGCCGACCGGGACGGGGTCGGAACGGCGGCCGCCGTGCTCTCCCTCGGACTGGGAGCGGGCATCGCCGCCGCGCAGCTGCTGCCCGAGCAGCCGATCGCTCTGCCCCTCCTGCTGGCGGTCGCGGCCGCGATCCTGGTGGGGCTGGGTCTGCGCCTGGACCGCCGGCGCGGACGGCCCGTGCTGTCCCTGTTCGACCACGGCCGGTTCCGCCGCGTCACCGCGTGCGCGCTGTTCCTCAACGCCGCCTTCTACGGGCAGTTCATGATCGTGCCCTTCGTGATCCGGGACCTTCTGCCCGACGCGCAGCGGGTCATCGTCCAGGGGTACGCCCTGGAGGCGCTCGCCGCGATCGCGGGCTCCCTGGCGGCCGCCCGCGTGCTGACCTCCTGGCCCCGACCCCGCCGGGCGGCCACCGGGCTGCTGCTGCTCCTGGCCGGTCTGACGGCGGTGGGCGCCGGCTGCCGCCTCGGCCTCTCCGGACTCGTGCTGCTCGGCTGCGCGCTGTGCGGGTTCGGCAACGACGTGGCGGCCGTGCTGCTGACGGCCGTCTCCGTCTCCGACGTGCCCGAGGCGGTGCGCGGGCGCGGTCAGGGGGTGTTCAACGCGGCCCGGCAGATGGGCAGCGCCGCCGGGGTCGCGGCCGTCGCTCTGGGCTCCGCCGCCCTGTCCGGGGCAGACCGGATCCTCCTGGTGCTCGCCGTTCCTGCACTGCTGGGGCTGTGCGGCGCCGCCGTCCTGCTCCGGCCCGAGCGCCCCGGTTCCCGCAGCGCCCGCTCCGCCCCGGAACCCTCGACGATCTAGGCTCGGGGACATGCTCGACCTCGCCGGACTGCCCCACCCCATCATCCAGGCCCCCATGGCCGGCGGCCCCTCCACCCCGGAGTTGGCCGCGGCCGTGTCCGACGCCGGGGGCCTGGGATTCCTCGCGGCCGGATACCTCGCACCCGAGGCCCTGGCCGAGCGGATCCGCACCCTGCGCGGGCTCACCGAGGCGCCCTTCGGCGTGAACCTGTTCGTCCCGGAGCGGCACCGGACCGATCCCGCCCAGCTGGCGGAATACTCCCGCGTCCTGCAGCCCTGGCGCACCCGCTGGCGGGTGCAGGCCCCCGCCGAGCTGCCCGGATACTCCGATGACCGCTGGCAGGCCAAGCTGGAGCTGCTGCTGGCGGACCCGGTGCCCGCGGTGAGCTTCACCTTCGGCCTTCCGGGCCCCGAGGTCCTCGCCCGCCTGCGCGGCGTCGGCACCTGGACCGCGCTGACCGTCACCAGCGCCGCGGAGGCCGGGCGCGCCGCGGCGCTGGAGCCCGACGCGCTGATCGTGCAGTGCCACCGCGCCGGGGGCCACCGGGGAACCCTGGCCGCCGACGCGCCGCTGGGGCAGGAGGAGCTGCCGGAGCTGCTGCGCGCCGTGCGCCGCGTGACGGACCTGCCGCTGATCGGGGCCGGCGGCATCGGCACCGCCGAGCACGTGCGCGCCGCCCTGGAGGCCGGGGCGGCGGCCACGCAGATCGGCACCCTGTTCGCCGCCGCCGCCGAGGCCGGGACCGGCCCCGTGCACCGGGATGCTCTGCTGCGCGCCGCCGCGGACGCCGCGGCGGGCCGGCCCCCGGAGACCGCGGTGACCCGCGCCTTCTCCGGGCGGCCCGCCCGGGCCCTGGCCAACCGCTTCACCCGGGAGCTGGCCGACCACGAGATCACGGGGTACCCCGAGGTGAACGATCTGACCGCCCCGCTGCGCGCGGCCGCCCGCCGCGCGGGCGATCCGGAGGCCGTGAACCTGTGGGCCGGAACCGGGGTGGGCTGGGTGCGATCGGCTCCCGCCCGGGAGATCCTGGCCCGGCTGATCGCCTGAGGTCGGCGGCTCGCGGCTCCCGCCGGCGAGGAGCCGCGGAGCATCGGCGCCCCGCTTCACCTAGGATGGTGAGCATCATCACTCGATACCGCCCGGCTCACGCCGCGCGGGCCGATCCCGAGGGGGACCGACATGGACAAGCACCTCATGAGGACCGCGGGTCTGGCGGCGATCGGCATGCTCGCGCTGAGCGGCTGCGGCGCCGGAGGCTCCACCGACGCCGACGCCTCGGCCTCGCCCACCGAGGACAAGCCGATCTGCCAGCAGGAGGCCTCCGAGGCCACGACCATCGACTCCGCCCCGGAGGTGGAGTGGGTGGAGCACGATGGGCGCCCCTACACGCCGAAGTCCGAGGACCTCGGACCCGCCGAGGAGAAGGACGGCATCGGCACCTGCTACCGCCACTCCCCGGAGGGCGCGCTCGTGGCCAGCGCCGACTTCATCTCCGTGATCATGAGCTTCGACGCCGACGAGGTGAACAAGCTCACGCAGGAGCACGCCACCGGCGCCGACCGGGACAAGATCACCGAGGACTTCCAGAGGCTGGAGGACACCTACCGGGGAACCGAGACGAAGCAGATCATCGAGGGCATGAAGGTGGCCGGATACAAGGTCGAGTCCTACTCGGAGGATCGGGCCGTCATCAGCGTGGCGTACAGCATGGAGGCGCAGGGCGCCCACCACGAGATCTCCTTCGCTCTGCCGCTGACCTGGCAGGACGATGACTGGTCCTTCGCCGCCGATGCGTACGGAGACTCCTCGGAGGACCTCACCGGTTACACCCCGTGGGCCCCGCGGCGGAGCGCCTCGAGCCCAGCGCCTCCGCCTCCTCCGGGTCGTAGATCTCCGCCGATTCGGTCCCTGACCGGCGCAGATGCCTCCGGCCCGCCGTCGACGCCTGAGTGTCACACGGCGGGTCGGAGTTGTCTTTATCAGCAGGCTGATTACTCTGGGAGGTGACCCCGGGACGGCGTGCGCCGCCCCACGTACCCGTCATCACCCGAGGATCCCATGATCGACTTCGTCCGCGAACGGTGGGGGCAGATCCTGTTCGCCAGCTGGCAGCACCTGAGCCTGGTGGTCCAATGCCTCCTGCTCGCCACGGTCATCGCCGTCGCCCTGGCCGCGCTGTGCTACCGACGCCGCAGCCTGACCTCCCTGGCCAACAACGTCACCGCCGTCGGCCTGACCATCCCCTCCTTCGCCCTCATCGGCCTGCTCGTGATCCCCCTGAGCTTCGGCGTCCTGCCCGCCGTCGTGGTCATCACCTTCTACGCCGTCTTGCCCATCCTGCGCAACGCAGTGGTCGGGCTGGCGGGGGTGGACCGGGCCACCGTGGAGGCCGCCCGCGGCATCGGGATGGGCCGGACCGCCGCCTTCCTGCGTGTGGAGCTGCCTCTGGCCTGGCCCGTGATCCTCGCCGGGATGCGGGTCTCCGCGCAGATGACCATGGGCATCGCCGCCGTCGCCGCCTACGTCCTCGGACCCGGGCTCGGCACCTACATCTTCTCCGGCCTGTCCCGGCTGGGCGGTGCCAACTCCCTGGAGTCCGTCGTCACCGGCGTCATCGCCGTGATGATCCTCGCCCTGATCCTCGATCTCATCCTCGTCCTCATCGGCCGCCTGACCACCTCAAGGGGTATCCGTGTCTGAGCACACCACCACCGCCACGCCCGACGCCGCCCGGAAGGACACCGGGTCCCAGACCCGGCAGAAGGGCGCGCAGATCCTCATCGAGAACGTGACCAAGCGCTACGGCTCCGGCAAGGCCGCCGTGGACCACCTGACCCTGGAGATCCCCGCCGGGCAGACCGTCATGTTCGTCGGACCCTCCGGGTGCGGGAAGACCACCACCCTGAAGATGATCAACCGGCTCATCGAACCCACCGAGGGGCGTCTGGTCATCGACGGGCAGGACGTCACCCGCATGAACGGGGACAGGCTGCGCCGCCAGATCGGCTACGTCATCCAGGCCGGCGGGCTCCTGCCGCACATGACCGTGGCCAAGAACATCGGCCTGGTACCCAAGATGCTCGGGTGGGACAAGCGGCGCATCGCCGAGCGGGTGGACGAGCTGCTGGACCTGGTCTCCCTGGACCCGGACACCTACCGGGACCGCTACCCCCGGGAGCTGTCCGGCGGGCAGCAGCAGCGCGTGGGCGTCGCCCGCGCCCTGGCCGCCGACCCGCCCGTGCTGCTCATGGACGAGCCCTTCGGCGCCGTGGACCCCATCACCCGTCAGCGTCTGCAGGACGAGCTGATCAACATCCAGAACGAGCTGCAGAAGACCATCGTGTGCGTGACCCACGACTTCGATGAGGCGGTCAAGCTCGGGGACTGGATCGCCGTGTTCGACGAAGGCGCGCAGATCGTCCAGTACGACACCCCCGAGCGGATCCTCGCCGAACCCGCCAGCGAGTTCGTGGAGAACTTCATCGGCTCCGGCGCCGGGCTGAAGCAGCTGGGCCTGGCCCGCGTGGAGGACGTGGACCTGCTCGAGGCGATCACCGGACGCGCCGGGGACAGCGCGGTGCAGCTGCTGGACCTGGTGGAGAAGGGCCGGCAGAACCACGCCGTCGTGCTCGACGAACGCGAGCGGCCCCTGGCCTGGCTCTCCCGCGAGCAGCTGCGGCGCCTCTCCTCCCTGCCCGTCGAGCGGGACGAGAACCTGCCGCTGGTCTCCCTGCGCTCCACCCTCAACGACGCTCTGGACACCATGCTCGTCGCCTCCACCGGCGCGGCCCTGGTGGAGGGCCCGCGCGGCCGCTTCCGCGGGGTGATCACCGTGGAGACCGTCATGAACTCCATCCGGGAGCTGCGCCGCTTCGACCCGGGCGAGCGCACCCCGGTGGGCAACAACACCGGGGAGATCTCCCGGCTGCCGGGACAGGAGACCGATGAGGGTCCTGCCGCGGCGGACGCGGATGCCGCGGCCTCGGATTCCGCCCCGTCCGGCGGCGGGGAGCCGTGGAACGCGGGAGGTGAGGCGCGGTGAGCCGCGACACCGAGACCGTTCAGAGCACGGACCGGCGCTCCTGGAAGGGGCTCATCGCGCAGCCGCTGGTCATCGCCGCCTTCCTCATCGGCATCGTCATCTGGCTGCTCAACGCGGACCTGTCCAAGACCGAGCAGGTCACCCTGGCCCCCGCGAACCTGTGGGATCTGACCTGGCAGCACCTGGAGCTCACGGTGGTCTCCGCCGTCGTGGTGCTCGTGATCGCGATCCCCCTGGGGATCCTGCTGACCCGCCGGCCCTTCCGGAAGCTGAACACCCCCGTCCTGGCGGTGGCGAACATGGGCCAGGCCGCCCCGCCCGTGGGCATCGTCGTGCTGCTGGCCTTCTGGCTGGGCTTCGGCTTCAAGGCCACGGTGCTCGCGCTGATCTTCTACGCGCTGCTGCCGGTGCTGCGCAACACCATGGTGGGCCTGGACGCCGTGGACCCGCGGGTCATCGAGGCCGCCCGGGGCATGGGCATGTCCAATGCGGCGGTGCTGCTCAAGGTGGAGCTGCCCCTGGCGGTTCCGGTCATGCTCGCCGGGATCCGCACCGCGCTGGTGCTGCTGGTCGGCACCGCCACCCTCGGCACGTTCATCGACGGCGGCGGACTCGGCCTGCTCATCACCACCGGGGTGAACCTGGCCCTGAACCGCGTGCTGATCACCGGGTCCCTCCTGGTGGCGCTGCTGGCGCTGACCGTGGACTGGGTGGCGCGCGTTTTCGAAGAAGTCGCCCGACCGAAGGGGCTGTGACCGCATGAGCTCCGCCTCAGCATCGAAGCCGCGGCACCGCGGCACCGTCCGCCGAGCCCGGAAGGCGGCATGGCTGCCCGCCGGCGCGGCGCTGCTCCTGGGGCTGTCCGGGTGCGGCCTGGCGCCGTCCACCTCCGCAGTGCCGGAGGTGCGTCCCGCGACCATCGCGGCGATCGACGGCGCCGGGGACCGCGAGGTCACCGTGACGTCCAAGAACTTCACCGAGCAGATCATCCTCGGCAAGATGGCGGTGCTCACCGCGAAGGCCGCCGGGTTCGACGTCACGGACATGACCAACGTGCCGGGTTCCGTGCCGTCGAGGAACATGCTGGTCGATGGCGATGCCCAGATCGGCTGGGAGTACACGGGCACCGCGTGGCTGACGTACATGGGCCACGAGCAGGCCCTGCCCGACGCCGAGCAGCAGTGGCAGGCGGTGAAGGACGAGGACGCTGCCAACGGGCTGGACTGGGGGCGCCCCTCCGCGGTGAACAACACGTACGCCTTCGCGGTCAATCAGGAGACCGCCCGGAAGTACGGGCTGAAGACGATGGACGACATCCGCACCAAGGTCCCGGTGCAGGATCGCCAGTTCTGCGTGGAATCCGAGTTCAACTCCCGCCAGGACGGGATGAACCCGTTCCTGCAGGCCTACGGCATCCCCCGAGGCAGCGCCGACGGCGTCCCGGAGGCCAACGTATCCGTGATGGACACCGGGTCCATCTACGCCGCGACCGGCTCCGGGGACTGCACCTTCGGCGAGGTCTTCACCACCGATGGCCGCATCCCCGCCCTGGACCTGGTGGTCCTTCAGGACACGAGGAGGTTCTTCCCGCAGTACAACGCCTCACCGGTGTTCAACGCGCAGCTGGTCCGGGATTATCCGCAGCTTCCGGAGAGGTTCCAGGAGGTCGCCGAGCGTCTCAGCGATGACACGATGCGCTCGCTGAACTACCAGGTCGACGTCGAGGGGAAGGACCCGGGGGATGTGGCCGAGCAGTGGATGGTCGATCAGGATCTGATCAAGGAGGGCTGAGTATGAGGGGAACGAGGAAGAGCCGGTGGAGCGTGATCGCGGCGATGGGCGCCGTCGGGATGCTCGCGCTGAGCGGGTGCGGGCTGCAGCCGTCCACCGCCGCACCCCCGAACATCGGCCCCGGTTCCCTGCAGCCCGTGGAGGGGGCCGAGGGGCAGCGGATCGTGATCACCTCGAAGAACTACACCGAGCAGCTGATCCTGTCCAAGATCGCGGTGATGACGGCGGAGGCCGCCGGGTTCGACACCGTGGACATGGCCAATGTGCCCGGCTCCCAGCAGGTCCGCCGCCTGATGCTCTCCGGGGAGACGGATATGTTCTACGAGTACACCGGCTCCGCGTGGCTGACGTACATGGGCCACGAGCAGGGCATCAAGGATCAGCGTGAGCAGTGGCAGGCCGTGAAGGACGAGGATGCGAAGAACGGGCTCACCTGGGGCCCGCCGGCGCCCATGAACAACACCTACGCCTTCGCCGTGAACCGGGAGTTCGCGCAGAAGTACGGGATCACCAAGCTCTCCGACATCAAGGAGAAGGTCCCGGTGAACGAGCGCAACTTCTGCGTGGAGACCGAGTTCAACTCCCGGCAGGACGGGTTGGACCCGATGCTGCAGACCTACGGCATCCCGCGCGGGGCCCCCGACGGCGTGCCGGAGAACGAGGTGTCCATCATGGACACCGGATCCATCTACGCCGCGACCGGGTCCGGGGACTGCTCCTTTGGGGAGGTCTTCACCACCGACGGGCGCATTCCGGCCCTGGACCTGGTGGTCCTGGAGGACGACAAGCACTTCTTCCCCAACTACAACGTCGCCCCGGTGATCAACACCGAGTTCCTCGAGAAGTACCCGGAGCTCATGGACCGCTTCGATCAGGTGGATGAGAAGATCACCAACGAGATGCTCATGGACCTGAACCGGCAGGTGGATGTGGACGGGAAGGATCCCGGTGAGGTCGCGAAGCAGTGGATGATCTCCGAGGGGTTCATCTCCGAGGGGTGAGCCGCCGCGCGGAGTCGGACCGGCAGCCGGGTCCGGAGCCGGACGCGACGGCCCCGGTGGCTTCGGGCCCGCCGACGGCGGAGGCGTCAGGCCGCGGTGCGCTCCAGCAGGGCAGCAGCAGCATCCGCGGCGCGCACCTGCTCCGCCCAGCCGGTGCGGATCAGGGCCCGGCTCACCGCCTGCGGGCTGATCCCCAGCGCCCGTGCCGCCTCGGCGTGCTGACCTCGCACCCCCGGGACCATGAGGTCCACGACCCGCCACTGCGCGGCGCTGCGCTCGCGGATGAGGCGGGCCGCCAGCTCCAGCAGGGCCGCGGCCGCCTCGTCGAGCACGGGATCCGCTCCCTGCACCCGGATCCCCGGTCCCTCGTCGAAGGCCCGGCGGGCACGGCCCAGCCCGACGCCGTCGGCCTGCTCGCCGTCCAGGATCACCGGTCCGGCGCCCACGGCGATGCGATCCGCACCGGCCCGCACCGCATCCAGGACGGCCCACGCGGCGGCGATGGGGGAGTCCAGGACGGCGCGCAGCTCGGTGCGGGGATCCTGCCCGTGGGGCGCGACGGTGCGATTGATGAGCGAGGGCTGAGGGCCGGCGGGGGTCTCGCGGGCGCGTCGGCGCAGGAGCCGGGCCACGGGCTCCGGGTCCGGGGCGCAGCACAGCAGAACGAACATCAGCGGCCTTCCTCCAGCAGGGCCCGCGCGTGCCGGTACTTCTGTGCCAGGCGCTCGCGGGTGGGCTCATCCAGGCGAGCGGTGCGTGCCGGATCGGTGTTGTCCTCCAGGTCCGCCTGCTTGACCGCCAGGGCGAGACGGTCGGCGCGCACCCGCGCGTAGTACTCCTCCGGGGCCTCCGCCTCCCTGCGGGTCATCGCGTCCACGCCGGCCACCACCTCCGCGGGAAAGTCCCGCTCCAGGTCCTCCAGGGACACCGGGGTGTCTTCGACGACGTCGTGCAGCCACGCCACGGCCCGCGCCGACTCGAGGTCCTGCGGTGCGGCATAGCCTCGCACCCGCTGTGCCACCCTCCGCGGGTGCTCGATGTACGCCGCACCCGCCTTGTCTACCTGACCCGCATGGGCGCGGCGAGCCACCCGCTGCGCGCGCTCGATCATCTCCGACACCGTCTCCTCCTCTACTCCCAGAACAGGGTCTCCACGTCCACGCCGCGCACCATGAGCTCCTCCTGCAGCGCCTCCCGGCAGATCAGGGGCAGGGCCAGGGACCCCAGGACGTCGTCCGGACCGGCGTAGGCGGTCAGCGCGTCGAAGCCGCGACGGAACCGGGCCAGGGAACCGCACAGGGCGACGATGCCGCGCAGGTCCTGTGCGGCGCCGAACACCCAGAAGGCATCGCGATCGGTGAGCTGGAACAGGCCCACCGGGCGGCCTTCACCGGGGATGCTGCGCGTGCGCACCCAGCCCCCGGGAGCCCCCGGACCCATCGGCGGGCAGATCGGGTCGTAGGTCCAGGAGGTGGTCTCCCGCAGCCAGGCGGGGTACTCCGGGAACCACACCGTGGCGGTCTCCTCCCGGGGCCACTCCGTCTGCTGGAACACCGCGGCGTCCATCGCCGCCCAGAACTCCTCCGCCCCGCCGGTGATCCCCACCGAGTTGATGTGCTCCGGGTCCGGATCCGGGGCGAACAGCGCCCCCTCCTCCCCGGACAGGTACGCCTGATCCCAGAAGGTGGTGCGCGGGGCGCGATCCGCGGCCAGCAGGTTGGCCTCGATCTGCTGCAGCAGATGAGCATCCCCCAGGGCCACCGTCTGGTCATCGAAGTGCAGGAGGAACGGGGTCCGCGCCCGGAAGCTGGGACGGATCACCGGAGGGCGAGCGGCGTCCTCGGCCGCCGCGGCGTCATCCCGGCTCATCCGCCTCACCTCCGTCTCCCGTCCAATCCGCGTCCCGACCGTCCATCGTAGATCCGGTGGGCTCCCGCCAGGGCAGGGCCCGACGGCGCAGCCCCGTGAACCCGCCGAGCACCGCCAGACCCTCCGGGGAGGCGGGCCAGTAGTCCGTGAGTGCCGGAGAGCTGATCAGCACCGCCGCCCACTGGCCCCGGGATACGGCCACGTTCAACCGGTTCGGAGAGAGCAGGAAGTCCATGCCGCGGGGCACCTCGGCGGCGGAGCTTGCGGCCATGGACACGATCGCCACCGCGGCTTCCTGCCCCTGGAACTTATCCACGGTGCCCACTCGGACGCCGTCATCCTCTCCGGTGAGACCCGCGGCCCCCAGAGCATGGCGGATGGCTTCCACCTGGGCGTTGTACGCGGCGACCACCAGGAGGTCCGAGGCCTCCAGCGGGCGGGGCGCTCGCCCCGTCCCGGGGGTCCAGGGTCGGCCCACCAGGGTGCGCGCCACCTGCACGACGGCGTCGGCCTCCTCGGGACTGGCCGTGGCCCGGCCCGTGTGCTCCACCTCCAGTCGGTGCACCCCCGGGGCCAGCCCGGCCAGCCGGCGGTGACCGGCCGCTTCCGCTGCGTGCAACCGGCCCCGGTAGCTCAGCCGGGACACCGGGGCGCACAGGCTCGGGTGCATCCGCCAGGTCGCGTCCAGGAAGTACCCGAGCTGCGGGGGCAGGGTCTGCTCGCCGGCGGAGAGCCAGCCCAGGGTGGACTCGTCCACCGAATACGGGTGGGTGCCCTGGGTGACCTGCGGCAGCTGCTGGGGATCCCCGAGCAGCAGGAGGTTCCGTGCGGCCCGGGAGACCGCGAGCATGTTGGCCAGGGAGTACTGACCGGCCTCGTCGATGACCAGCAGATCCAGCTGGCCGGGGGAGAACCGCTCCGCATTGGCGAAGTCCCAGGCGGTGCCCCCGTACACCCGCCCGGGCACCGGGACCTCATCGTCCTCCCCGGCCAGGAAGTCCGGGATCTCCTGGGGGCCGATCCGCCGCCACGGCACCGTCGGCTCCGCGACCTGCTCGGCGCCGCGGGGACGACGGGGCTTGGCTTTGGCCATGGCCTCCCGCGGCACCCGGCCGTGCTGCGCGCACCCGCGCAGCAGGTTCTCGATCACCGCGTGGGACTGCGCCACCACGCCGATCCGCCACCCCCGCTGCACCAGCCGCCCGATCACGTGCGCCCCGACGAAGGACTTTCCGGTGCCCGGCGGACCCTGCACCGCCACGTAGGAGCGGTCCAGGTCCAGGACCGCGGCGAGGATCGCCTCGACCATCGGCAGGCCCGGCGCGGACCAGTCCGGGGCGGGCAGCGCCCCGCCGGAGCGCAGCCGCGGGGACCGGCGGGAGAGGATGTCCAGGCCGGCGTCGGCCGGCAGGTGCGGCAGGGCGGCGTCGACCTCCTCCGCCAGCGCCGCCAGGGCGTCCTCCTGCGCCTGGGTGCGGATCGGGGCGGGCGGGGTCAGGGCCATCGGCAGCTGTGCGAAGGCCTCGGAGTCGGCGGGTCGGGCCTCGGTGACCCGCACCCGGTAGGTCCCCTCCTGCGGCCCCGGCTCGATCTCCTCCAGCGTCGCGCGGGCCTGGGAGGCCCGCTCGGGCACCGGCGCAGCACCACCACCCTGGCCCCTCCGCTCCTGGGCCTGCAGCACCTGATCCCGCAGGTACCCGGGCAGCGGGGAGTCGTACATCGCGAACAGCCCGGACTCCCCGCCGCGCAGACTCGAGCCGTCCGGGATGCGAGCGGTGCCCTCCAGGACGCGGCGTTCGGTGCGCCCGCGCGGCGGGGTGTGCCAGTCCTCGGCCACCGTCACGCGGTCGAAGAGCACGACGTCGCGGGTGGATTCCCACTCCTGGACGGCGGAGGCCAACCGGTCGAAGTGCGACCACCAGAACTGCTTGCGCTCGCGCCGATGGTACCCGGTGGCCGAGGCGACCATCCCGGCGGCCGTCACGGTGCGGGCCAGCTCCGCCTCGTCCAGGCCGGTGGAGGCCGTGGTGGCGTGCTGGGCGAAGTGGGTCAGGGAGGCCTCCACCGCGGAGACCTCGGCGTCCTCATGCTCGGGCGCCTCCGGGTGCGGCGCGGCCGGATCCGGTGCGCAGGCCTCCGCGGCGGCGTCGCGCCCGGCCAGGTCCAGCAGCCAGTTCCGCAGCCGCAGCGTGGACAGGCAGTCGTACTCGTTGTAGTCGGCGATGGAGGCGAGGATCCGGCGGGCCTGCTCCGGTTCGTCCGCGTCCCGGTGCGCGGCGTAATCCGCGTAGGCCACCACGGAGGCGCCGGCGTCGGTCACGTCTCCGGCCCGCAGATGCTCGCCCATGTACAGGGGCTCGAGCTTCTTGATCGAGTACGACGGCGCGGAGATCCGCAACCCGCGGCGCACCGGCTCGTACAGGTCCACCAGGACCTCCTGGCGCAGCAGGTCATCCACGGCTTCCTCGCCGACGCCGTGGCGCATCGCCAGGGACCGCAGCGCGCGTTTCTCGTAGTCGGCGTAGTGGTAGATCCGCATCTGCGGGTATCGCCGTCTCCGCTCGGCGATGTACTCGAGGAAGTCCAGCAGCGCCCGGCGCTCCTCGCGGCGGGAGTGAGCCCAGAACGGCACGAACCGCGGCTCGTGGCCCGGGTCCGCCAGCAGCGCCGGATCCTCCGGGGCCTCGACGACGCCGAACAGGTACTCGATGCCCCAGGAGCCGTCCTCCGGGTCCTGCCACAGCGGATCCCCCTCGAAGTCGAAGAAGACGTCCCCGGGGGCGGCTCGCGGTATCCGCCGCAGCGGCGCCGCATCCGTGACCGCGTAGGTGAGCCGATGCTCCTCCCCGGCGGAGTCCCGGTAGGTGACCTCCCCGTCCGGTGAGCCCTCGCCCAGCTGCATCTGCGCCTGGGCGCGGGCGGCGCGCAGGGACCCCGAGAGGTGAGCGTCGTCCTCGGGCAGGTGGGCCAGATCCGCCACGGTGCGCACCCCGTGGCGTTCGCGCAGCAGGGTCCGCCGCGCCAGCGTCATCCCGGCCACCTGCAGCACGTCCTGGTTCTCCTGGATCTGCTCCAGGCAGTGGGGGCAGACGCCGCAGCGAGGCAGGGTCTCCTCCCACCAGTCCGCCGGCGCCGCGCCGGGGCGCCGACGCTTCGCGGTGAGTGCTTCGAACCGCTCCCGTCGCTCCCGATACACCTCCAGGAACCGCTCAACCTCGAAGCTCGCCTCCCGCCGGTCTCCCAGGATGAGGGTGACCTCGGGACTCACGGGGATCCCGGCCGCGGCGAGCTGGTCTGCGTAGGCCGCCAGCTGCAGCAGCGCGGTGACCTTGGCGTGGCGAGCGAGCTTGGTGTCGTACACGGCGTAGGCGCCGTCCGCCCGGCGGATCAGGAAGTCCGCGCGGCCGTGGAAGCGGCCGTCGTAGAAGGAGGCCTGGAAGACGACGTCGGCCCCGGAGCGCAGGGCCGCCACGGTCTCCTCGTGCTTGGCGGTGAGGGCCTCGTGGGTCATCGATCTCGCCGGCTCCACCTCGTACACCCCGCGCCCGGGCGCGCCCGCGTCCGGTGGCTGGTAGGGGCCGTACCGCTCCCGCAGCTCGGCCAGCACCTCGGCCTCGTGGCGGTCCCCGAGCCGCGCGGTGCGCTCGAGCATCGGGTCCTCGGGCACCGGCAGCCGCGGCACCCGCCCAAGCTTCTCGTCCAGGATCCACACCGTCGCCCACGGGCATTCCGCGGCGCGCACCAGATCGGTGGCGGAGCAGACGAGGACGCGGCCGTCGGCCTCGATGCCGCCGGGGACGTCGACGAAGAACATCTGCGGCCTCCTGGGGGTGTCTCGGGCGGTGGGTGCCGCCGTCTGGCTCCACCCTACGAGGGCCGACTGACAGATCGAACAGCCGACGGGAAGCCCGACGGCTGCAAGAAAGTATCGGAAATCGGGGCGGCAGCCGCTGTCGAGGTCCGTGCACCGCTGCGACACTGGTCACTGACAGAGCCCCGGAGCGTTCGAGACGCCTCCTCAAGGGGCGAGAACCGCACGAAGGAGTGCTGCCGATGATCCTGGGTATGCCCAAGCGCCTGGTCTGGGGGTATATCGCCCTGGCCGTGTTCATGGCCGGTGATGGCTTCGACCTGACCTTCCTCTCCCGCTACCTCGTGACCCAGCACGGGTTCACCAGCACCCAAGCGGGTCTGTGCTTCACGGTCTACGGGCTCGTCGTCGCCTTCTCCGCCTGGACCACGGGAGTGCTCGCGGAGACCTTCGGGGCCAAGCGGCTCATGCTGCTGGGCGGAATCCTCTGGATCGGATTGCACGTCCTCTTCCTGACGGTCGGGCTGATCTCCCCCGTCGCCGCGATCCTCACCTACGGCGCTCGCGGGATCGCGTACCCGCTGTTCATGTACAGCTTCGTGGTGCTGATCGCCCAGTCGGTCGATCCGGGGCGCCTCGCCTCCGCGATGGGCTGGTTCTGGGCCGCGTTCTCCGTCGGGCTGGGATCTCTGGGGGCATTCATCCCCACCCTGACCATCCCGCATCTGGGGGAGACCGGTACCCTCTGGCTGGCCCCGGTGCTCGTCGGCGTCGGCACGCTGATGTGCCTCTTCCTGGTCCCGAAGGCTCCGCCGGAGGAGCGCACCGCAGAACGGCTCGAAGGTGCCGACCGGGCCAGAGAGCTGCTGCGTGGCGTCACCATCCTCGTGGAGAACCGGCAGATCCTGCTCAGCGTCATCATCCGCATCCTGTGCAACCTGACCCTCTACGGCTTCCCGATGATGATGCCGCTGTATCTCACCGGGCAGCTCGACGATTCCCAGCCATGGTTCCAGCAGACCGAATGGATGACTCTGTGGGCGGTCATGAACACCATCACCATCGTCGCGAACATCGTCTGGGGCCGGTTGGGAGACCGCTACGGGTGGATGCGGCAGATGCGGTGGTTCGGCTTCGGCGGGATGGCATTGTCGGCTTTCGCCTTCGGATACTTCCCCCATCTGTTCGGCGCCAACTACGCGATGATGCTCATCGCCGCCGTCATCTTCGCCTGCTCCGTGACCGCGTTCGTCCCGATGGGGGCGATCTTCCCCGCGTTGGCCCCGCAGCACCGGGGTGCCGCGATCTCGGCGCACAATCTGGCCTCGGGTCTGACCACCTTCATCGGCCCGGGGATCGCCACGGCCCTGCTTCCCCTGATCGGCTCCCTCGGGGTCATCTGGGTGTACATCCTGCTGTTCCTGTCCGGCATCGTCATCACCTTCTTCATCCGCCCGCCCCAGCCCGGCATCACGGACGAGAATGGACGCATGCTCCCCGCCGGGCAGCGACGTCGAGCCCGCGCCGGAACCTCGCTGGCGCACTAGCCAACCGCAATCGAGGAGAGAAGGAGACAGATCATGTCCGAGACCATGAAGGCCGTCGTGCTCCAGGAGAAGGGGCGCATCACCATCGACGACATCCCCCGCCCCGGTGCCCCCGGGCCCGGTGAGGTGAAGATCGCGGTGCACACGGTCGGCATCTGCGGATCCGACGTCCACTACTACACGCACGGACGGATCGGGCAGTTCGTCCTCGAGCAGCCCATGATCCTGGGTCACGAGGCCTCCGGGACGGTGCTGGAGGTCGGCGACGGCGTCGAGCACCTGAGCCCCGGGGATCGGGTTGCGATGGAGCCGGGCATCCCGAATCCGCGCTCGCGGGCCTCGCGGGAAGGACGGTACAACGTGGACCCGGACGTGCGCTTCTGGGCCACCCCGCCGGTGGACGGCTGCCTGACCGAGGAGGTCACCCACCCCGCCGAGTACACCTACCGGCTTCCGAACTCCCTGAGCTACGCCGAGGGCGCGCTGATCGAGCCCTTCGCGGTCGGCATGCAGGCCGCGACCAAGGCCCGGCTGGCCCCCGGCGACGTCGCGGCGGTCGTCGGGGCGGGCACCATCGGCATCGTCACCGCGATGGCGGCCCTGGCCGGCGGCGCCAGCCGGGTCTACGTCTCGGACATCGCCCCGGAGAAGCTGGAGAAGCTGGCCGGTCTGGACGGCATCGTGCCCGTGGACGCCAGCCGGGAGGATCTGGCGCAGCGGGTCGCCGCAGACACGGACGGGTGGGGCGCCCAGGCGGTCTTCGAAGCATCCGGGGCGGGTGCCGCCTACGGCTTCGTCGCCGACGTCGCGGCCCCGGGCGGGGTTGTCGTGTGCGTGGGCATGCCCACCGGCCCCGTGCAGTTCGACGTCGTGGCCGCGCAGGCCAAGGAGCTGCGGATCGAGATGATCTTCCGCTACGCCAACGTGTACCGGAAGGCCATCGACCTGGCGGCCGGGGACACCGTGGACCTGGCCCGGCTGGTCACCGAGACCCTCCCGCTGGAGCGCTCCGTGGAGGTCTTCGACCGGGGTGCTGAGGCCCGCCCGACCGACACCAAGCTGCAGATCCGGGTGGATGGCTCCCGCTGACGGCGCCCACCCGGCGGAGCGGGAGCTGGTGGCCATGGACACCACCAGCATCTTCCGGTGGTTCAGCCATGGATTCCCCCATCCCCTGGCCCGCTGGCACCACCATCCCGAGATCGAGATCCACCTGATCCGGGATTCGCATGGAGCGGCCCACATCGGCCGCTCCGTGCGGGTGTTCGGGCCGGGAAGCCTCTATCTGCTCGGGGCGGATCTGCCTCACAACTGGGTCTCCGTCCTCGAGGATCGCAGCGAGGTTCCCGATCGGGATGTCCTGGTGCACGCTGACCCCCAGCTGCTGGCCAAGGCTGAGACGCTTCTGCCGGAGCTGACGGGACTGCGCGCTTTCCTGGAGACGGCTCGTGCCGGGATCGAGTTCACGGGGGACACCAGAGACAGAGCGACGGAGGCTCTGACCGCTATGGGCGGATCGACCGGGCCGGCCCGCCTCGCTCTGGGCATCGAGCTGCTCGGCATCCTCATGGCTGCCCCGCCCGAAGAACGGGAGATCGTCGATCCGGAGGCTCCTGCGGAGGCGGGCCCTCGCGGCGGGGAGGATTTCGACCGCGCCCTGGAATTCCTCCATCGCAATCTGCGTCGTGAGGTCCGGCTGGAGGATCTGGCCCGTGAGCTCGGCATGTCCACCTCGGCCGCCTCTCGGATGCTGACCCGGGCGACGACCGTGGGATTCTCCCGGCTGATGAGCCGCATGAGGGTCACGGAGGCGTGCCGACTGCTGCGCAGCACGCGACTGAGCGTGGTGGACGTGTGCTGGGCGTCCGGATTCCGCAACCTGTCCAACTTCAACCGGCGCTTCCGCGAGGAGACCGGCACGACGCCGTCGGCCTACCGCCGGTCGCTGGGGTGATGCGACGTCTGCTGTGAGCCCTCTGATGCGCGGCATGTCACGGTCAGTGCAGGATGTCGCGAACGGTTCGGGGCATCCTGCACTCAGCGTGACAGAGGCCAGTGACACGGCGCGGGTCGGCAGGATTCTGTGCCGCCAGTGTCTTCTGGGACTGGATCGTGCAGTGTGAGTCGGATGATCCGGCTCGGGATGCACGATCCGGTCCGCGGACACCGGGACCTCCGGGGGCGCCGGGTGGGGTACCGTGCGGGTCGGCCCCGCGGCGCAACACCGGTGTCATCCGGGCCCGGCGGATCCGCGGCGGGACTACCGTGGAAGGTGCTGAACAGGATCCGTCACGAAGGAGTGCACCGATGCGCGCAGCCCGCTACTACGACAACCACGACATCCGCATCGAGGAGATCGATGCGCCGACGCCCGCCGCGGGGGAGGTGCTGATCGACGTCGCCTGGTGCGGGATCTGCGGCACCGACCTGCACGAGTACCTCGACGGCCCGATCTTCGTGCCCCCGCACGGGCACCCGCACCCCATCTCCGGGGAGTCCGCCCCCGTGACCCTCGGGCACGAGATGTCCGGCACCGTCGCGGCCCTCGGCGAGGGCGTGGATGACCTCGAGGTCGGCCAGCACGTGGTCGTGGAGCCCTACATCATCCGCGAGGAGGACGAGGACCAGCCGAACTACCACCTCAGCCCGGACATGAACTTCATCGGGCTGGGCGGTCGCGGCGGCGGCCTGGCGGAGCAGATCTCCGTCAAGCGCCACTGGGTCCACCCCGTCTCCGACGACGTCCCGCTGGACGAGGCGGCGCTGATCGAGCCGCTGTCCGTCGCCCACCACGCCTACGTGCGCTCCGGCGCGAAGGCCGGGGACGTCGCGATCATCGGCGGGGCCGGGCCCATCGGGGTGCTCACCGCGGCGGTGCTCAAGGCCGAGGGGCTCACCGTGATCATCTCGGAGCTGTCCGAGCTGCGGCGCCAGAAGGCCCTGGACGCCGGGGTCGCCGACCACGCCTTCAGCCCCAAGGAGGTCGACGTCGTGGAGGAGGTGCGGAAGCTCACCGACGGCAAGGGGGCTGATGTGGGCTTCGAGTGCACGTCGGTGGACGTGGTGCTGGACATGCTGCTCGACGCCGTGCGGCCCACCGGGGTGATCGTCAACGTCTCGATCTGGGGGCACAAGCCCGCGGTGGACATGCACAAGCTGGTCATGAAGGAGATCGACCTGCGCGGCACCATCGGCTACTGCGGCGACCACCCGGACACCATCGCCCTGGTGGAGCAGGGGAAGGTGGACCTCAAGCCGTTCATCACCGGGAAGATCGGGCTGGACGACCTGGTGGACAAGGGCTTCGACACCCTCATCAACCACAACGAGACCGCCGTGAAGATCCTCGTCTCCCCGACGGGCAAGGGTCTGGAGGACTGATTCAGGCGGGCCGGCGCCGCAGGATCGCGGTGCCGGCCAGCAGGCCGAGGCTCAGCCCGACGACGTCGGCCAGGGCATCCAGCGGGTCCGCGGAACGGTGCGGCAGCAGGGTGCCCTGGATGACCTCGGAGAGCACGGCGTGGGCGGCGAAGACGACGGCGAGCAGCCGCCAGCGCACCCCGGCCGCCCGGAGGAACAGCGCGGGCAGGACGAACATGCCCAGGTGCGCGAGCTTGTCCATCCCCGGCAGGTCCAGCAGGCCGTCGGGTCCGTCGGGCTGGGCCGGGGCGTAGAGGCCGTAGAGCTGCACCAGCAGGAACGCCGCGCCCAGGGCGAGCAGGATCCAGCGCCCCGCCCCGGAGGCGGGACGGGCGGCAGGTTCGGCGGAGGACTCGGGGCGCGCGGGTTTCACGCCCCCGATCCTACGGGCCCGGGCACCGGCGCCCCGCCGCTCCAGATCCGAAACATCCGGGTCATACACTGTGGCCCATGAGCCTTCCCGTCACCGTGCAGATCACCCGCGACGTCGATCCCGGGGCCGTCACCGAGGTGGAGGACTGGGTGGCCCGCGGCCAGTCCATCGTCGCGGGCTTCCCCGGATACCTCGGCTCCGGCTGAGTGCGCGCCCACGAGGACTCCACCGTCTGGCACATGCTGCTGCGCTTCTCCTCCGAGGACACCCTGCGCACCTGGGCGGACTCCCCGCAGCGGCAGGCGTGGATGGCGGAGTTCCACAGCCACGTCCGCGAGTTCCGCCACGTCAAGCGCACCGGCATCGAGCGGTGGTTCGACACCCCGCAGGACGAGGCCGAGCCGGACGTGGTCCCGCCGCGGTGGAAGCAGGCCATCGTCATCTTCACCGGCTTCTACCCGGTCTCCGCCCTGGCCAACTACATCGTCGGGCACGTGGTGCCGCAGGCGCCGTTCCTGGTGAAGATCCTCCTGGTGATCCTCCTGGCCACCCCCACGATGGTGTACTGGGTGCTGCCGTGGACCACGCGCCTGTACCAGTCGTGGCTGAAACGGCCCCGTCGCACCCGACGCCGGCCCCGCCGGCCCCGCTCTCGGGACGCCGAGGGCTCCCCGGAAGGCTGACCCCGGGACCTCAGGAACCCCGAGCCAGAGCCGGCTCAGGTGTCCCGGCGGGTCCGGGAGGTCACCTTCGAGCGCACGGTCAGCGCCAGCACCACCAGCAGCACGGCGTACATCCCGAGGGCGATGGGGCTGTCCACCAGCACGCCCGCGTTCCCGTCGGAGGAGATCAGGGCGTCGCGCAGGTTGGTCTCCGCCAGCGGGCCCAGCACCATGCCGATGACCAGGGGCGCCAGCGGGTAGCCGTGCAGGCGCATCAGGAACCCCAGGACCCCGACCCCCAGCAGCATCAGCAGGTCGAAGACCTCCCCGCTGGTCGCGTAGATCCCCAGCGCGCAGAACACCGTGATCCCGGCGTACAGGTACGGCTTGGGGATCAGCAGCAGCTTGGCCCACACCATCGCGAAGGGCAGGTTGATGATCAGCAGCACGACCATCGCGACGAAGAAGCTCGCCAGCAGTGCCCACACCAGGTCCGGAGAGCGCTCGAACAGCAGCGGGCCCGGCTGCAGTCCGTACTGGCGGAAGGCGGCCAGCATGATCGCCGCCGTCGCGGAGATCGGCAGGCCCAGGGCCAGCAGCGCCCCCATCGCCATGCCCGTGGTGGAGTTGCCCGCCGCCTCCGGGGCGGCCAGCCCGCGGATCGCGCCCCGGCCGAACTGCGGGCGTCGTCGACGTCGGTCCAGGCGCCGCTCCACCCCGTAGGCCAGGAACGTGGGGATGTCCGCACCACCCGCGGGGATGACCCCGAAGGGCAGGCCGATCAGGGTGCCGCGCGCCCAGGCCGGGGCGGCCTCGCGCATCTCCTTCCGGGACAGCCAGGGCCGCCCCGTGGAGTTCACCATCTTCCCCGCTCGTGCGAAGCGATCCACCACCGCGCAGTGGATGACCTCCCCCAGGGCGAGGACCGCCACCGTCACCGTCACGAGTGAGATCCCGTCGAACAGGTACGGGGAGTCCATGGTGAACCGGGGCACGCCGGTCACGGCGTCCACCCCGACGACGGCGATGCCCAGCCCCAGCAGCAGCGACAGCAGGCCCTCCACCGCCGAGTCGGTGACCACCGAGGAGGTCGCGACGAACGCGAACAGGGCCAGGGCGAAGTACTCGGCCGGCCCGAAGCTCGCGGACAGGTCCGCCAGCCACGGGGCCAGGAACACCACGGCCACCGAGGAGACGAAGCCGCCGATGAACGCGCCGATCGCGGCCGTGGCCAGGGCCTGGGCGGCCCGCCCGTTCAGCGCCATCTTGTGGCCCTCGAAGGTCGAGGCGATCGCGGAGGCCTGCCCCGGGGTGTTCATGAGGATGCCCATCGTGGAATCCCCGAACAGCCCGCCGAAGTACACCCCGGAGAACATGATGAACGCGGCCGTGGGCTCCAGGGCGAAGGTCACCGGCAGCAGCAGGGCCACCGCCATCGAGGACCCCAGCCCGGGAATCACCCCGACGGCGGTGCCCAGCAGACAGCCCAGCACCACCCAGAACAGGTTCTGCCAGGTCAGCGCCCCGGCGAAGCCCTCCGCGAGCAGCGAGATCGCATCCATCAGAAACCGCCTCCCAGAATCCCGGAGGGCAGGTTCAGCCCCAGGACCATGTCGAACAGGATGTATGCCAGGGAGCTGACCGTGAGACCCGCCACCAGGCTCACCAGGTCGCGACGGGCCCCGAAGCCGCGGGCCACCGCCCAGAACAGCAGCCCGCCGCCGATCACCCAGCCGAGGGTCTCCAGCAACAAGGCGAAGATCAGGAAGCCGCCCACCACCCAGGCCAGCGAGGCCCAGGAGAAGCCGGGGGCGGCCGGGGGCTCGCCCTCACCTGCCGTCACGGCCCCGGCAGCGGCATCCGCGTCGTCGTCGTCGGCCTCCGTGGCGGGCCGGGTGCGGGAGCGCACGATCCGCACCACCTCGGCCACCGTCAGCACCAGGATTCCGACGGCGATGACCAGGGGGAAGAACCGCGGTCCAGGGAAGGCCGTCGAGTCGGGGACCTCCATGGCCGCGCAGCCGATCAGCAGGTACGTCGCGACGGCTGCGAGAACGGCCGGCATGATCAGCTCCCGGGCCCATCGCGGCCGGGTCTCCGTGGGCCGCGACCGGGGTGCGCGCGTGCTCGATGCGGTGCTCACAGTCCCAGCTCCTCGTACAGCTCGCCGATCCGCCGCTTCTCCCGGTCCAGGAAGTCCGTCAGCTCCTGACCGGTCACCACGTTCTCGTTCCAGTGGTAGCGCGTGATCGCCTCCCGCCACTGCGGGGTCGCGATGGTCTCCTCGATGATCTCCAGCAGCCCCGCACGGTCCTCGTCGGTGATGCCGCCGGGGGCCACCAGCAGCCGCCAGTTCGCCAGGGTCACGTCGTAGCCCTGCTCCACGGTGGTCGGCAGGTCGATGCCCTCGGGGCGTTCCTTCGCGACCAGCGCCAGGGCCTGTAGGCGCCCGGATTCGATCTGGTCGATGGAGTCCGGGTAGCCGCTGGCCGCGGCGGTGGCGGTGCCGTTCATCAGGGCCGCCGCGGATTCCCCGCCGCCGTCGGAGTTCACGTAGATCATGGTCTGCGGGTCGATGCCCGCGGCCATCGCCAGCTCGGCGATCACCAGCTGGTCGAAGGAGCCGCCGCCGGTCCACGGGATGGAGCGCGGGTCCGCCTTCCAGGCGTCCATCAGCTGCCCCAGGGTGCGGAACTCGGAGTCCCCGGGCACCACGACGACGTCGTACTCCTCCACGGTGATGGCCAGCGGGTTCACGTCCGCATAGGTCGCGGCGGAGCCGTACTTGATGGTCGCCGCCAGCTGCCCGGTGCCGCCGACCATGAGGTTGCCGGGCTGGCCCTCCAGCACGGAGAGGTTGCCCAGGGCGATGGTCCCGCCGGCCCCCGGCATGTTGACCACCTGGGTGTTGTTCACGATGCCCTCGGCGCGCTGGGCCTGCTGCATCTCCCGCGCCACGGTGTCCCAGCCGCCGCCGGCCGCGGCCGGGGCGATGATCGTCAGGGCCGAGCGCAGGTCCCGGCCCGCCGAGGCCGAGCTGATGGAGCCGTAGGAGGCGGTGCCGATAGCGGCCAGGGCGATGACCCCGCCCAGGCCCCAGCGCAGCACCGAGCGGCGGGTGGGGCCGGCTTCCGACGCCGCGGCGTCCGGCGCTTCGGGCGCAGGGCCGGAGCCGGGACCGGTCGGACCGGCATCGGGGGCTGCGGGGTCGTACGGGTCGGATCCCCACGGGGTCTGCTGGTCGCGGTCGGATGCCACGGGGAGCCTCCTGGGCGGTGGGCGATCGATGGGTGTCGAGCACGGGTCCCGGGCTCGACGGCGAGTGTGATTCACCCTACAGTGAGGGGACGGCGCCCCGCCAACCGGGGCACCGCAGAGCCCGTGACGCACCGAGGAGACCCATCCGTGAGCATCATCCTGGCCCACACCGACACCCCCGCCGGGCGCGCCGCCCGCGAGTTCGCCGTGCGGGAGGCCCAGCGGCGCGACGCCGACCTGATCCTGTTCCCGGTGGACGATGCCGAGCCGGACCCGCGGGCCCCCGAGCTGACCGGGCTGGACCCGGATCGGGTGCGCGTGCAGCGGCCGGATCCGCGCAGCCGCAGCGCCGTCGGAGACCTCGTGGATGCGACCGGTGATGGGGACGTGGAGGCGGTGGTCGTCGGGGTGCGCCGGCGCAGCCCCGTCGGGAAGATCCTGCTGGGCTCCGCGGCCCAGCAGATCATCCTCGAGGCGGAGTGTCCGGTCATCACCGTCAAACCTGAATGATCCCGTGGTGCGCGGCCTACAGTGGGATGTATGGCCGAATACCCGATCTCCCCGAACACCGCCGAGCTGTCCGTGGTGGACGACGGCATGAACTTCCACACCCGCAAGTGGGTCAAGCCGGAGGACCTCAACGCGCACGGCACCCTCTTCGGCGGCTCCCTGCTGCGCTGGATCGACGAGGAGGCCGCGATCTACGCGATCCTGCAGACCGGCAACCGGCGCGCGGTGACCAAGCTGATCTCCGAGATCAACTTCGTCTCCTCCGCGGTGCAGGGGGACATGATCGAGATGGGGCTGAAGGCCACCCGCTTCGGGCGGACCTCGGTGACCATGCGCTGCGAGGTCCGCAACATGCTGACCCGCCGGCTGATCCTGTCCATCGAGAAGATCGTGTTCGTCTCCGTGGATGAGAACGGCCGCCCCGTGCCCCACGGGTACACGGACATCACCTACAGGCGCGACCGCATCCCGGTGCGCCCGCAGAACCCTGACTGGGAGAACGACTGAGCCCCACAGTGGGACAATGGGACTGACAGCACATCGCGCCGAACCACGGAAGGTGAGCCAGATGCCCAGCAGCGCCGCTGACGCCCAGACCCTGCACACCCGGTTCGAGGAGCAGGTCGCCCTGCCCTCCCCGGATCCCGACGCGGCCGAGAGGCTGCTGGACGAGGCGCGCACCCAGCTGGGGGAGCGCGACCCGTTCACCGTGCAGGTGGCCTCCTACCGCGCCACGGCCCTGGCCGCCGGCGGCCAGGTCGACCGGGCCCTGGAGCTGTTCGACGAGCTCATCCGGCAGACCTCGGCCGCATCGGATGAGTCATCAGCCGCCCAGCGCAGCTTCCTGCTCCAGCAGAAGGCCGCCGTGCTCGAGTCCGCCGAGCGCGCCGACGAGGCCATCTCCGCCCTGCAGGAGACCGTGGCCAGCTGGGCCGCCGCCGGAGCGCGGTTCTCCGAGCAGCTGGCCGAAGCCCAGCTGCACCTGTCCCGCGTGCAGCTGCGCGCGGGACGCACCGGCGACGCCGCCGAGGGACTGACCCGGCTGCTGGGCGAGGCCGATCAGGTGCTCGGCCCCGACCACGCCCTGACCTTCGAGGCCCTGCGGCTGCGGGTGGTCGTGCTGTTCGCCGCCGGCCGCTTCGACGCCGGGGCCAAGGCCCTGCGTCGGCTGCTCGTGCGGGTGCACCACTACTACGGCGCGGACTCCGCCCAGGCCGCCGCCCTGCGCCGCAGCTTCGGCCAGGAGCTGGCCTACGCCTACGACCCGGCAGCCTCCCGGTCCGCCCTGGAGTCCCTGGTGGCGGACACCGAGCAGCGGCGCGGGGAACAGGACCCGCAGACCCTGCAGCTGCGCCGCCAGCTCGCCGGGCTCCTGGAGCGGCTGGGGCTGGTGGCCGAGGCCGAGGAGCAGCTGCACCGCGGGTGGGAGGACCTGGACGAGCTGCAGCGCACCGCCCTGACCCACGCCCACCTGATGATCCGGGATCAGCACGACGCCGCCCGGACCGAGTACCGGAAGCTGCTGGAGATGGTGGTCGCGGACCCCACCGAGGAGCACCGCGAGCTGCTCACCGAGGCCGCCCTGGCCCGGGGCCTGCCGGAGCAGGTCGAGGCGGAGCAGGACCCCCGCGGCCGGGTCTCCCGCGCCCATCGGGATGCCCACGATCGGCTGATCGAAGCCCTGGACGCCTACCGCGAGGCCGAGATCCTGGGGGACGAGGAGGAGATCGCGCTGGGGCTGTTCGCCGCCGACGAGCTGCGCTACGCCGGAGCGCTGGAGGCCTCCGTGCAGGAGCTGGAAGCGCTGCGCGAGCGGGCCGAGACCACCCTCGGCGCCGAGCACCCGCGGACCGAAGAGGTCGCCCAGACCCTCGACGCCGCCCGCGCCGGGATCCGCCTCTGAGCCCTCCTCTCAGGGAGTCCACCCCTCCCCGGCAGGAAAGCATTGCGAGCCTTTCGGGTTCCGGCGGAGGGGCATTAGGCTGGTCTGACCAGGGGCTTCGCCGCGTCGTCGGCCGCGCCCCACCGCCGCCCACGTCAGGACCTCCCCATGGCTTCGACCGCCGCCCACCAGCCCGCCCCGCCCGCGGCCGTCACCGGGAGGCGGCGTCGGCTCTCCATGCTCGTGGCTGCCTTCGGCACCGTCGTGGAGTGGTACGACTTCTCGATCTTCTTCTACGTCTCCACGAGCCTGTCCCGCGTCTTCTTCGGCCCGTATGAGGGATCCCTGCTGATGACCCTGGCCATCGGCTCGGTCGGCTTCCTCTTCCGTCCCATCGGCGCGATGGTCTTCGGGCACCTCGGGGACCGGATCGGCCGCAAATCCTCCCTGGTGATCTCCGCGAGCCTGATGGCCGTGGCGATGGCCGGCATCGCCCTCGTCCCCGGCCAGGAGACCTGGGGCGTTTGGGGCGCGGTCACCGTCATCGCCCTGCGCTGCCTGGCCGGCTTCTCCGTGGGTGCTGAGTACACCGGCATCATGGTCTTCCTCATGGAATCCGCGAAGGACGGCCGCCGCGGCTTCGCCGCCAGCTGGGCCGCGGCCAACAGCGAGGTCGGCTCCCTGCTGGCCGTGGGGCTGGGCACCGTCATGGCCGTGCAGCTGAGCCCCGAGGACCTGGACGGGTGGGGCTGGCGGGTGCTGTTCCTGATCGGCGGGGCGCTCGCGGCCCTGATGATCCCGCTGCGCCGGCTCATGGTGGAGACCGAGACCTTCGAGCACACCCAGCGCAGCACCGCACAGGCCGCCCGCTCCCCGCTGATCGCCGTGCTGCGCACCCACCCGAAGTCGGTGCTGCTGGCGTTCCTCATCTCCTCCATCGGGTCCGTGACGTACTTCCTGAACATCACCAACGTGCCCGCCTACCTGGAGGAGGCCGCGCACCTGGAGTCCGCGGGCTCCCTCGGCCTGGGCACCATCGCCGCCGTCGTCGCGATCGTCGTGACCCCGCTGATCGGGCTGGCCTCGGACCGGTTCGGACGGCGCGCGCTGCTGGCCGCGTTCGTCGCGATCATCGCGGTCAGCACCATCCCGGCCTACCTGATGCTCACCCACGCCGGCCCCGGTTCGGCCATGGTCGGCGTGGCCCTGCTCGCGGTGCCCGCCGCCGGGTGGTCCGCGATCGCCGCGGCCGCCGTCCCGGAGCAGTTCACCGCGGTGGGCCGGTTCTCCGGCATGGCCATCGGCTACAACCTCGCCACCGTCCTGTTCGGGGGCCTCTCCCCGTTCCTGGCCACGTGGCTGATGTCCGCCACCGGCTCCGCTCTGGCCCCGGCCGTGTACTCCACCGCCGTGGCCGTGCTCTTCGGGATCCCCGTGGTCGCGATGGTCCGGGACATGGCCGGGCGCCCCCTGGCCGAGCTGGATCAGGACCCGGAGCTGGAGCCGGGGGTCGAGCGGTCCGGGGGCGGCCGGCGGGTCACCCACCGGGGCGCCTGAGCCAGGACCGGGGCAGACGGCCCGGGTGCGGGTCGAAGACCTCCCGGGGCGTCCGTCGGCGTTCCGCATCCCCGCCGGCCCCGGGCCGGTGTGATCCCGGACGCACGGCATACGGGTGTGCGGCCCGTGTAGAACAGTAGGCATGAGCACCGGACACCTCCTGCGCACTCTCCGCGATCCCCGCACCGGCCGGACCCTGGACGCGCGGATCCGGGACGGGCGCGTGCGCCTGAGCCCGCCCGGGGCCCTCGCCCCGGAACCGGGGGAGCAGGTGCTGGAGGCCGAGGGCCGTTGGCTGATCCCCGGCCTGTGGGACCGGCACGTGCACGTGGACCAGTGGGCCCAGGCCCGCACCCGCCTGGACCTCACCGCGGCCGACAGTGCCGAACAGGCCCTGCAGACCGTGCGCGCGCACCTCTCCCGCCGCGAGCGCGACGGGGACCTGGACCCCGGAGAGGCCCTGTTCGGCTTCGGCTACCGCTCCTCCGTGTGGCCGCGCCAGCCCACCGTGGCCGAGCTGGACGCCGTGACCGGGCCCCGCCCCGTCGTGCTGATCAGCGGGGACATGCACAACGGCTGGCTCAACACCGCCGCCCTGCGGCTGCTCGGCGCCCCCGACACCGACGGCGCCCTGTCCGAGAACCGCTGGTTCCCCCTGTACTCCCAGCTGGAGCGGCACATGCCGGACACCGCCCGACTCATCCCGCAGACGCTGCGCGATGCCGCCTACCGCGGCGTGGTGGGCCTGGTGGACCTGGAATTCGCCGCCAACCACCGGGTCTGGCCCGAGCGCCTGGCCGCGGGGCTGAACCTGCTGCGCGTGCGCACCGGGGTGTACCAGGAGCACCTGGAGGAGGTCGTCGAGGCCGGGCTGCGCACCGGGGACCGGCTGTGCTCCCCGGAACAGGACCCGGAGGGGCTGCTGCGGATGGGGCCGCTGAAGATCATCTCCGACGGATCCCTGGGCACCCGCACCGCCCACTGCTGCTCCCCCTATCTGGGCTCCCCGGATCCCACCCGCCCCTCCGGGGTGCAGAACGAGAGTCCGCAGCGCCTGCGACGCCTGCTGGGCGCGGCCCACGAGGCGGGGCTTCAGGTGGCCCTGCACGCCATCGGCGACGCCGCCGTGCGCCACGCCCTGGACGCCTACGCCGCCACCGGGGCGCGCGGGTCCATCGAGCACGCCCAGCTGATGCGCCGGGAGGACCTGCCCCGCATGGCCGCTCTGGGGATCACCGCCAGCGTGCAGCCGGCGCACCTGCTGGATGACCGGGACGTCACCGACGTGCTGTGGGCGGATCGGGCCGAGCGCAGCTTCATGCTCGCCTCCATGCTGGCCGCGGGGATCCCGCTGGCCTTCGGCTCCGACGCGCCGGTCTCCCCGCTGGATCCCTGGCTGGAGATGGCCGCGGCCGTTCACCGCTCCGGGGACGCCCGTCCCGCCTGGCACCCGGAGGAGGCCATCGGCGCGCAGGCCGCGCTGCGGGCCTCGACCGGGGGCCGTCTGGTGCCGGCCGACGGCGACGTCGCGGACCTGGCCATCGTGGAGGACAACCCCCTGGCCCCGGCCGCGGACACCGCCGAGACCGGGGCGCGGCTGCGCGGGATGCGGGTCTGGGCCACCTTCCTGGCCGGTCGCCCCACCCACGGTCCGACTGCGTGCTGAGCCGTCCCGACGCCGCCCTCGTCTCCCGCGGGCCTCCCATCGGGTGGGACGCGCCCCGGCGCCCCTCGGCAGTGTTTCACATAGTGGTACGCGTGGCCGGAGAGTGAGAGCGAGGTCTAAGCTGGGGGCGCTCTCCACTCGCATCGTCAGGCTCACCGCCGGAGGACCCCCATGACCAACGCCCCCGAAGCGGCCCCCGGCCGCCCCCGCCGCACCGAACGCACCGGGGTGGTCATCGTCGTCGCGGCGATGATGCTGTTCTCCATGTTCTTCGGGGCGGGCAACCTCATCTTCCCGCCCATCCTCGGGGCGTCCTCCGGTGAGAGCTTCGTGCCCGCGGTGCTCGGCTTCCTCAGCTCCGGGGTGCTCCTGCCGGTGCTGGCCGTGCTGGCCATCGCCATCACCGGTCGGGACGTGCAGGACCTGGCCAGCCGCGGTGGGCGGATCTTCGGCGTGATCTTCCCGGTGCTGATCTACCTGTCCATCGGCGCCTTCTACGCCCTGCCGCGCACCGCCACGGTCAGCTTCTCCACCACCATCACCCCCAACTTCGGCTGGGACTCCTGGGGCGCCACCGCCCTCTTCTCCGCGGTGTTCTTCCTCATCACCCTCGCCCTGGCCTTCGACCCGCGCAACATCGTGGACGCCCTCGGCAAGTTCCTCACGCCCGCCCTGATCATCCTGCTGGTGATCATGGTGGTCCTGGGCATCGCCAATCTGCACTCGGATCCCGGTGCCGCGACCGAGGAGTACGCCAGCCACCCCTATTCCGCCGGGTTCCTGGAGGGGTACCTGACCATGGACTCCCTCGCGGCCCTGGCCTTCGGCATCGTGGTGGTCTCCGCGCTGCGCCAGAAGGGCGTGCCCACCGGCCCGTCCCTGGTGCGCGGGGTGAGCCTGTCCGGGATCATCGCCGGGGTGCTGCTGGCCGTGGTGTACGTGGGCCTGGGGGTGATCGGGCACCGGATCCCCGACGCCGCCGGCTACCCCGACGGCGCGTCCCTGCTCTCCGCGGCGGCCGCCCAGACCATGGGCCGGCCCGGCGCGTGGGTCTTCGGTCTGATCGTCCTGCTGGCCTGCCTGACCACCTCGGTGGGTCTGCTGGGCGCCACCTCCGAGTTCTTCGCCAAGCTCGTGCCCGCGATCCCCTACCGCTGGTGGGCCGTCATCTTCACGATCATCGCTTTCCTCGTCTCCACGCTGGGGCTGAGCACCGTCATCGCGATCGCCGGGCCCATCGTCGGCTTCCTCTACCCGGCCGCGATCACCCTGATCTTCCTGACCCTGGTCGAGCCGCTGCTGCGTCGTCGCCTGAACCTGACCTACGTGTTCTCCCTGACCGTGGCCATCATCTGGTCCGCCCTGATGAGCGCCGATTCCCTCGGCTGGGGCTCCTCCTGGATCGAGCCGCTGACCGGCTGGGCCCCGGGCTACGAGCAGGAGCTCGGCTGGTTCTTCCCCACCCTGGCCGCCGCGATCGTCGGCTACATCATCGACCTCTCCCGCGGAGCCAAGAAGGCCGTGCCCGTGGGCGGGGAGACCAAGGCCGAGGCCGAGGACCGCGTCCTGGGCTGAAGGCGGCAGCCACCACCTGGAGGAGAGCCCCATGCCATCCCCTGACCCTGCACGGGAGAACAGCGACCCGCTGCCCTCCGTCACCGGCTCCGAGGCTTCCCGCGAACGGGCGATCGAGGCCTCCGCAGATACCTACGACGCCCTCGTGAACCTGCTCCGCGCCCGGGTCGCCCGGCGCACCGAGAGCCAGGGTGGCGGGCACCGGGACCGGGCGATGGCCTACCTCACCGAGGAGATCGCTCCCCAGCTGGAGGAGCTCGGATTCTCCTGGCGGATCGCGCAGAACCCCGTCTCGGCGAACCATCCCGCGATCATCGGCCGGCGCGTCGAGGATCCGCAGCTGCCCACCGTGCTCGTGTACGGGCACGGCGACGTGCAGTTCGGGCACGCGGACGACTGGAGCGAGGGCCGCAGCCCCTGGCACCTGAGCATCGAGGGCGATGCCCTCTACGGCCGGGGCAGCGCGGACAACAAGGGCCAGCACACCGTCGACCTGTGCGCCCTCGGCGCCGTCATCGGGGTGCGCGGGAAGCTCGCGTACAACGTCACCGTCCTCATCGAGATGGGCGAGGAGGCCGGCTCCGTGGGGCTGAGCGAGATCGTCCGCGAGCACGCCGGGGACCTCGCCGCGGACCTGTTCATCGGCTCGGACGGGCCGCGGCTGGACGCACAGGCGCCCACCCTGTTCCTCGGCTCCCGCGGCGCGCTGGGCTTCGAGCTCGTGGTGGAAGAGCGCTCCGGGGACCTGCACTCCGGCAACTGGGGCGGGCGAGTGCGCAACCCCGCGACCGTCCTGGCCGCCGCGATCGGCGCCTTCGTGGACGGGGACGGGGTGATCCGCGCGGACTTCCTGCGCCCCTCGCGGATCCCCGACCCCGTGCGCCGGGCCGTGCAGGCCCTGCCCGAGCCCGCCGACGACGGCGGCCCGGCCGTCGACCGTGACTGGGGCGAGCCGGGGCTGAGCCCGAACGAGCGGGTCTTCGCGTGGAACACCGTCGAGGTCCTCGCTCTGGAGGCCGGTGATCCGGCCGAGCCGAAGAACGCGATCCCCGCCCGGGCGCGCGCTGTGCTGCAGCTGCGCTACGTCGTCGGCACGGACGTCTCCGACTTCGCCGCGAAGGCCGAGCGGGTCCTGCGCGAGCGCGGCATCCGCGGCGTCACGGTGCGCGCTCATGAACCGGTTCCCGCCACTCGGCTGGATCCCGCTGCCCCCGTGGTGCGCGCGGCCGAGGTCTCGATCGCCGAGACCGTGGGTCGGGAGCCCGCCGTCGAGCCGAATCTGGGCGGGACGATCCCCAACGCCGTGTTCGCCGACCAGCTCGGCCTGCCGACCGTGTGGATCCCGCACTCCCCCCCCCCGGGGTCCAACCAGCACGCCCCGGATGAGCACGCGCTGGCCTCCGTGCTGCGCGAGGGCCTGCGGATCATGGCGGGGGTGTTCTGGGACATGGGCGAGCGACCTGAGCAGTGGTTCCGCACCGGCCCGGACCGGCCCGGGATCCGCGGCTAGGGTGGGGCTCATGGAGCTGATCATCCGACCCGGGGACATCACCCGCACCCAGGCCGACGCGATCGTCAACGCCGCCAACCACACCCTGTACGGCGGGGGAGGGGTGGACGGGGCGATCCACCGCGCCGGGGGACCCGAGATCCTGGCGGCCTGCCGCCGGCTGCGCGCCGAGCGCTTCCCGGACGGTCTGCCCACCGGGCAGGCCGCGGCCACCACCGCCGGGGAGCTGCCCGCCTGCTGGGTCATCCACACCGTGGGACCCACCTACGCGAAGACCAAGTACGAGCAGAAGGCGCCCCTGCTGGCCTCCTGCTACCGGGAGTCCCTGCGGGTGGCCGCCGAGCTCGGTGCCGCCTCGGTCGCGTTCCCCGCGATCTCCGCGGGGATCTACGGCTGGCCCATGGACGACGCCGCGCGCATCGCCGTGGAGACGGTCCGCGCCACGGCCGAGGAGGTCGGCGAGACCGTGCGCACCGTGCTGTTCACGCCCTACGGGTCGGCGGCCGAGACCGCCTTCCGCGCCGCCTTCGGCTGAGCGCGGGGCATGCGATACGACAGAGGCCGCGCCTCCCGAGAGATCAGCTCTCGGGAGGCGCGGCCTCTGCTGCGCGGTCTGCGCGGGGGCCGGACGTCAGTCCTGCTCGGCCTCCTGGGCGGAGTCGTAGTCCGAGTGCTGGAAGCGCTCGATGGCGTCCTGGACCATCTTCTCCGCTGCCTCCTTGCCGTCCCAGCCCTCGCCCTTGACCCACTTGCCGGCCTCGAGGTCCTTGTACCGCTCGAAGAAGTGCTGGATCTCGTCCTTCAGGTACGGGTTGACGTCGCCCAGGTCCTGGATCTCGTCGTAGCGCTTGTCGGTGGCCACGCACAGCACCTTGGCGTCCCCGCCGGCCTCGTCGGTCATGTTGAACACGGCGATCGGGCGGGCCTCCACGATGACGCCGGGCACGACGTCGACGTCGAGGATCACCATCGCATCCAGCGGGTCCCCGTCCTCGCCCAGGGTGTCCTCGAAGTACCCGTAGGCGGTGGGGTACTGCATCGAGGTGAACAGGACCCGGTCCAGGCGCAGCCGCCCGGTCTCGTGGTCGATCTCGTACTTGACGCGGGACCCGCGGGGGATCTCGATGGTGACGTCGCGCTCCATGATGTGCTCCTTCAGCTGTTCGGCGATCGGGATGCGGTGCCCGCCGTGCGGCGGGCGGCTTCCCCCAGGCTAACCGACGCCGCCCCGGTAGAGTGGAGCCGCACCCGCCCACCCCGCCGCCTCGAAGGATCCCCGCCATGAGCAGCACCGCCCCGCAGGCCCCGTCCCGGGATCGGCGTCGCACCCGCCGGTGGTGGTCCGCGGCCGGGATCCTCGGCATCGCCTGCCTGGGCTCGGGGGCCGTGATCGTCCCGCAGGCGGCCGAGCACTGGGAGGACCTCACCGAGACCCCGCAGATCGCCGCCGCCGCACCGGCAAGCCCCTCCGCCGCGCCGGTGAGCACCCTGGACCCGGACGCCGCGCAGCCCGGTTCCGAGGCGGTGGCCAGCGCCCTGCGCACCGCGCAGCGGGACTTCCGCGGCGGCTCCCTGACCGCGCAGGTCGCCGACGCGCGCACCGGGGACGTGCTGTACTCCGACGACGCCGCCAAGCCGGTGATGCCGGCGTCGAACCTCAAGCTGCTCACCGCCTACACCCTGCTGTCCCACCAGGACCCCTCCGCCCGCTACGAGACGGGCGCCTACCTCGGGGCGGACGGGAGGTCCGTGGTGCTGCGCGCCGGCGGGGACACCATGCTCAGCCCCGACGAGGCCCGGCAGGGGGTCGACGGGCGGGCGAGCCTGCGGGACCTGGCCCGCCAGACCGTGGACTCCCTGCACCACCGCGGGGTCACCGGCACCGTGCCCGTGCGCCTGGACGCCTCCCGCTTCACCGGCCCCGCGGTGAGTCCGGCGTGGAGCGCGGAGGACGTGGCCAGCGGCTACGTCACCGGGGTGCACCCCATCGCCCTGTGGGACCATCACACCCAGGAGCCCGCCGACCCGGAGGAGACCTCCCACCGCCCGGACGACGCCGCCCAGGACGCCGTGGCCGCGTACCTGCGGGAGCTGGATGCCGCCGGGTCCGCCCACGGCCTGAGCTTCACCGACGCCGGGGCGGCCGACGCGCAGGATCGGGAGGCCTCCCAGCGCCTGGGTGCGGTGGAATCCGCGACGGTGCTGGAGCAGACTCGGTACATGCTCGACGAGTCGGACAACGTGCTGGCCGAGGTGCTGGGCCGCAACGCGGCGGTGGCCGCCGGGAAGGAGGGCTCTCAGGAGGCCGCGATCGCGCTGGTCCGGGAGACCCTCACCCGGGACGGGATCGGCGTCGAGGGCCTGGAGCAGGCGGACCTGTGCGGGCTCTCGGACCGCAACCGCGTCACCCCCGCGACCCTGGTGCAGACCGTGCAGCACGCGGTCACGGCCGATGACGCCCGGGCCCAGCTGGTCTCCGCCCTGCCGACCGCCGGACTGGACGGCACCCTGGCGGCCCGCTTCGAGGCCGCCGACGAGGCCGCCGGGCGCGGGTACGTGCGGGCCAAGACGGGGACCCTGCTGAAGGTCTCCTCCCTCTCCGGGGTCACCACCACCGAGGACGGGCGCCTGCTGGTCTACTCCTTCGTGGTCAACGACCTCACGGACCTCACCGCCGCCAAGGACATGCTGGACCGCTCCGCCGCCGCCCTGACCCGGCTGTAGCGCCGCCCGCTCACCCCGTGGCGAACGCGCGGGATCCTCCCTGGATTCGTCGCGGGCGAACGGGTTGAGTGAGAGCCATGACTGACACCCCGCAGACCTTCGTCATCATCGGCGCCAACGGCGACCTCACCGAGCGGCTGCTGCTGCCCGGCATCGCCTCCTACCTCGCGACCGGGGCCGTGGACCAGCCGCTGAAGATCATCGGCTCCGGGCGCCACGCCAATGACGAGTTCCCGCAGACCGTGCGCGAGGTCTTCGCCCAGACCCTGGGGGCTGACCCCCTGCCCGGTCCGGTGGTCGAGGGCACCGCGCAGCAGGCGGAGTTCCGCGTCAGCGACGCCACCGACGCCGAGGACCTCGCGGGGCTGCTGGAGCACGAGGCCGGCCCCGTGGTCCTGTACTTCGCGCTGGCCCCGGCCGTAGCGGTGGACACGGTGGACGCCCTGGCCCGGCTGAAGGAGCAGGGGCGGCTGCCGCGGCGGCTGATCCTCGCGATGGAGAAGCCCCTGGGCACCGGGGAGGACTCCGCCAGGGAGCTGGACGGCAAGCTCGCGGACCTCGTCCCGGAGGAGGACGTGTACCGGGTGGACCACTTCCTGGGGATGCCCGGGCTGCTGTCCCTGCTGGGGCTGCGCTTCGGCAACCGGCTCTTCGAGTCCGCCTGGTCCCGGGAGGGCATCGAGAGCATCGACATCCTCTTCGAGGAGACCCTGGGCCTGGAGGGCCGGGCGGACTTCTACGACGGCACGGGGGCGGCCGAGGACATGCTGCAGTCCCACCTGCTGCAGGTCATGGGCCTGACCCTGATGGACCCGCAGGGGGACATCGACGGCGCGGCGATCCAGGAGGCCAGCGCCGAGATCATCTGCTCGGCCCGGGTGGCCGAGAGCGCCGCCGACGGCGAGGGTCCAGCGGTGGTGCGCGGGCGCTACACCGCCGGTGAGGCCGGGGGCAAGAGCCTGCCCTCCTACGTGGACGAGGACGGGGTGGACCCGTCCCGGCAGACCGAGACCTACGCCCGGGCCACCCTGGCGGTGGACGCCGAGCGGTGGCGCGGGGTCCCCGTGACCATCGCCTCCGGCAAGGCCGTGGGCGAGCCGCGTCAGGAGATCCGCATCCGGTTCCGTCCCTCCGCCCGCAGCGCGGATCTGCCCGGGGTGCAGGAGGCCCGCCCGGGGATGCTGCGCATCGGCCTGCAGGACGAGGTCATCGCGATCGACGCGAACGTGGGCGGGGAGTACGACTCCCGGGGCCTGGGGCGGATCACCCTGTCCTCCCACGTCCGCCAGGCCCCGCTGACCCCCTACGGCTCGGTGGTGCGCGGGATCTTCGAGGGTCGGCGCACCTTCAGCGTCAGCGGGCGGGCCGCCGAGCAGGGCTGGCGGGTGCTCTCCGAGATCCGCGCCGCCTACGACGACGGTCGCGCGCCCCTGCTGGACTACCCGGCGGGTTCCGCGGGCCCCGTGCCGGCGGACGAGTCCGCCGCGGAGGCCTGAGCCATGGCCCAGCCCAGGACCCCCGCCTCGAGTCCGTCCCCCGACGCCGCCGTCCCCGCCGGATCCGCCGGGGCGCCGGGACAGCCCGCGCCCGAGGTCATCGGCTGGGAGGCGGCCGCCGCCGCGGCCCGTCGCCTGGCCCCGGCCGGGCCGCGGCTGTCCCGCCGGGAGGCCGGGGCCGTCGTCGAATCCGTGCGGTACCAGGCGAATGCCGCGGTGGACCACGTCCACGCCATCACCGGCTTGGAGGCGGCGCGCAACCTGCACGACTCCGAGGTCCTCGTGGTGGACCGGGCCGGCTGGTCCCGGGCCAACGCCCAGACCTTCGCCTTCCTGCTCAACCGCCTGCTGGCCGTGGGACCGGGGAAGCGGGTTCAGGACATGTCCGGGCTGGACCGGCGGGTCACGGCCGCCGGGGCCGCCGTCGAGCTGGGCGGGCTGCTGGCCTTCCTGTCGGGCAAGGTGCTCGGCCAGTACGATCCCTTCGCCGCGCTCGGCGGGCACGGGGCCGCGGGCGGGCGCCTGCTGCTGGTCGCCCCGAACATCGCGATGCTGGAGCGGGAGCTGAACGTGGAGCCGGAGGACTTCCGGCTGTGGGTTTGCCTGCACGAGCAGACCCACCGGGTGCAGTTCGCGGCCGCCCCCTGGCTGCGCGGGCACCTGCTGGAGCTGATCACCCGGCTGCCGGAGGGCCTCGGCGGAGGAGGCGGCGAGCTGGTCCAGCGCCTGGGGGAGGCCGCCCGGCGGGCGCTGTCCGCCCGCCGCGAGCAGGACGGGCAGGACTCCCCGGGCGGGGAGCGGCCCGTGCCCGGCAACCGGATGAGCCTGCTGTTGGATGAGGACTCCGCCGCCGCGCTGTCGCAGCTCACCGCGATCATGAGCCTCATGGAGGGCCACGCGAACGTGGTCATGGACGCGGTGGACGCGAGCATCGTGCCGACCGTGAAGACCATCCGCCGCCGCTTCGACGCCCGCCCCCAGCGCGGCCTGCTGGACCGGGCGATGCGGCGGGCGCTGGGCCTGGACCTGAAGATGCGCCAGTACCGGGACGGCCAGGAGTTCGTGCGCACCATCCTGCGCGAGCGCGGGATGGACGCCGTCAACCGGGTCTGGGAGGGCCCGGAGCACCTGCCCAGCGAGCGGGAGATCCACAACCCGCACCGCTGGATCGCCCGGGTGCTGGACGGCGCGCCCGAGGACTCCGCCCCTGCGGACGACGCGGCGGCATCCGCCCGGGCGGTCGGCACCGGAGCCGACGGGACGGACGCCGAGGGGGCCGGATCCGACGCGCCTGGATCCGAGGCGCGCGGCGTCGACGGGACGGAGCGGCGCTGATGGCTCAGAGCGGACGCACCGGACGCCTGCACCCCGCCGTCGGCGCCGCCCGACGCCGCCTGGCCCGCCACCTCGCCGAGCACGCGGGCCTGGAGACGACTCCGACGGGGCGGGCCGCGCGCTCAGCGGAGGCCGGGAGGCGGGCGGGCCGAGGCGAGCAGGACCCGGCCTCCTCGCCCGGGACCCCGAGCGCCCCCGCCCATCGCGCCGCCCAGGGGCCGCTGCTGCTGGTGGCCTGCTCCGGCGGGCCCGACTCCCTGGCCCTGGCCGCGCTCACCGCGCACTTCGCCCGCCGCGGGGACCTGCGGGCCGGGGCGATCGTCGTGGATCACGGGCTGCAGGAGGGCAGCGCGCAGGTCGCGCGGCGAGCCGCCGAGCAGTGCCGGGAGCTGGGCCTGGCCCCCGTGCTCATCCGGCGGGCCGCGGTGGAGCCCGGCGGGCACGGCCCCGAGATGGCCGCGCGCATCGCCCGCTACCGGGCCTTCGAGGAGGCCGTCGCCGAGCTGGGGGAGCAGGGCGAGACCGTGGCCGGCATCCTGCTGGGCCACACCCGCGACGATCAGGCGGAGACCGTGATGCTGGGCCTGGCCCGCGGCTCCGGAACCCGCTCCCTGGCCGGGATGCCGCCGGCGCGCCCCCTGGCCGGGCTCGGCATCGACGGCGAGCCGATCACCGCCCCGAAGAGCGAGCCGCTCACCGCGTCGATCGCGACGCCGCCCGACGAGCCGCCGCGCGCCGATCCCGACGGGACCGACGAGACTCCCTCGGCCGCCCTGCTGCTGCGGCCCCTGCTGGGCACCACCCGGGAGGAGGTCGAGCAGATCCTCGCCGCCGAGGGGCTGAGCCCCTGGCGGGACCCGAGCAACGCGGACACCTCCCTGCGCCGCAACCTCGTGCGTCACGACGTCCTGCCCCACCTGGAGCGCACCCTGGGCCCCGGCATCGCTCAGGCCCTGGCCCGCACGGCCGAGGTGCTCACCGAGGACGCGGACCTGCTGGATGCCCTGGCCGCCCGGCGGGCGCAGGACGCGCGCGCGGACCCGGGGCGCTTCCACCCCGTGCCGGAGCAGGCCCTGGCCGCGCTGTCCCTGGGGGTGCTGTCGGACACCCACCCCGCCCTGCGTCGGCGCATCCTCGCGGCGGCCCTGCAGGAGGCCGGGGGTGCTGCGCCCACCCACGAGCGCCTGGCCGCCCTGGAGGAGCTGCTCGGCGGCCGGGGCAATGCCGGTCCCGTGCAGATGCCGGGTAGAGTGACCGTGTGGCGCCGCCGGGCGCTGGAGCGGCGAGCCCCCGAGCCAGAGGCCGCGGGGGCGCTGATCCTGACCCGCACCCCGGCGGGGTGATCCGACCCAGCGGCACCGCGGCCACCGGCAGCATCACGGAAAGCAGGAGACCCCAATGGATGCGAACGACGTCAGCGAGGACCTCAAGAACGTCCTGTTCACCACGGAGCAGATCCGGGAGAAGGTCGCCGAGCTTGCGGCCCAGATCGACCGCGACTACGAGGACCGCGACGTCCTGCTCGTCGGGGTGCTCAAGGGCGCCGTGATGATCATGGCCGACCTCTCCCGCGCCCTGCACGGGCACTACACGATGGACTGGATGGCCGTGTCCTCCTACGGCTCCGGGACCAAATCCTCCGGGGTCGTGCGGATCCTCAAGGACCTGGACACGGACCTGCACGGCCGGGACGTGCTCATCGTCGAGGACATCATCGACTCCGGGCTGACCCTGTCCTGGCTGAAGTCCAACCTGGAATCCCGCGGGGCGAACTCCGTGGAGATCTGCGCGCTGCTGCGCAAGCCGGCCTCCGTGAAGACGGACGTGCCGGTCAAGTACATCGGGTGGGACATCGACCCGGAGTTCGTGGTCGGCTACGGCCTGGACTTCGCGGAGCGGTACCGCAACCTGGACTTCATCGGGACCCTCGCCCCGCACGTCTACTCCTGACGCGCCGCCGTCTGCGGCAGCCCCCCGTCCCCGCGCGGCGTCCGCCGTGAGGGAAGTCCGGGAGGCCCTGCCGGCTCCCGGCGGTAGTCTGTCACGAGACCGCTCGCGCCCCACGACGCATCCACGACGATCGGAAGGCACCACCAGCTTGGCCACCAACACCAGTCCCCAGAAGAAGACCGTCCGCCAGCGCCTCTTCAAGGGACCCTACTTCTGGATCGTCCTGGCCCTGGTGGGCCTGGCGACGGTGCTGTTCACCACGATGTCCGCGGAGACCAACCGCGTGGACACCAACGTCGGCATCGAGCTGCTGCAGGACCACAAGGCCACCGAGGCCAAGATGTACGACGGCGACCAGAAGGTCGAGCTCTCCCTCAAGGACGACTACACGGAGGGGGACCGGAACCTCGGCAAGTCCGTGGTGTTCTACTACGTCGAGCCGCGCGCCGAGGACGTCGTGCAGGCCATCGACGACGGGGACCTGAAGGGCTACACGGATCAGCCCGTGGAGAGCAACTGGTTCACCTCCCTGCTGGGGCTGATCCTGCCGTTCCTGATCATCCTGGCGCTGTTCTGGTTCCTGCTCTCGCGCATGTCCGGCGGCGGCGGGCAGCTGATGCAGTTCGGCAAGTCCAAGGCCAAGAAGTTCAACAAGGAGAACTCCACCGTGAAGTTCTCCGACGTCGCCGGGGCGGACGAGGCCGTGGAGGAGCTGCAGGAGGTCAAGGAGTTCCTCACCGATCCCCAGCGCTTCACCTCGGTCGGGGCCAAGATCCCCAAGGGCGTGCTGCTGTACGGCCCTCCCGGCACCGGCAAGACCCTGCTGGCCAAGGCCGTGGCCGGCGAGGCCGGGGTGCCGTTCTTCTCCATCTCCGGCTCGGACTTCGTGGAGATGTTCGTCGGCGTCGGCGCCTCCCGCGTGCGGGACCTGTTCGAGCAGGCCAAGCAGAACGAGGCCGCGATCATCTTCGTCGACGAGATCGACGCCGTCGGACGCCAGCGCGGGGCCGGCATGGGCGGGGGCAACGACGAGCGCGAGCAGACCCTGAACCAGCTGCTGGTGGAGATGGACGGGTTCGACGAGAACACCAACATCATCCTCATCGCCGCGACCAACCGCCCCGATGTGCTGGACCCGGCCCTGCTGCGCCCGGGGCGCTTCGACCGGCAGATCGGCGTGGACGCCCCGGACCTGAAGGGCCGACGCCGCATCCTGGAGGTCCACTCCCAGGGCAAGCGCCTGGCGGACAACGTGGACCTGGCCCAGGTGGCCAAGAAGACCCCGGGCTTCACCGGCGCGGACCTGGCCAATGTGATGAACGAGGCCGCGCTGCTCACGGCCCGCTCCAACGCCCAGATCATCGACGACCGCGCCCTGGACGAGGCGATCGACCGCGTCCTGGCCGGCCCGCAGCGCCGCTCCCGGCTGATGAAGGAGCTGGAGCGCAAGATCACCGCGTACCACGAGGGCGGGCACGCCCTGGTCGCGGCCGCGCTGCGCAACACGGATCCGGTCACCAAGATCACCATCCTGCCGCGCGGGCGCGCCCTGGGCTACACCATGGTCATGCCGGTGGACGACAAGTACTCCACGACCCGCAACGAGCTGCTGGACCAGCTGGCTTACGCCCTGGGCGGGCGGGTCGCCGAGGAGCTGGTCTTCCACGACCCCTCCACCGGTGCCGCCAACGACATCGACAAGGCCACCAAGACCGCCCGCAAGATGGTCACCGACTACGGCATGTCCGCGACGATCGGGGCGATCAAGCTCGGCTCGGATGACACCGAGCCGTTCATGGGCCGCGACGGCGGAGCCTCCTCCCGCGGCTACTCCGAGAAGACCGCCGCCCAGATCGACGTCGAGGTGCGGGCCCTGATCGACCACGCCCACGACGAGGCCTACGCGATCCTCACCGAGAACCGGGATGTGCTGGACCGGCTGGCCTTCGAGCTGCTGGATAAGGAGACCCTGAACGAGAAGGAGATCGCGGAGGTCTTCAAGGACGTCCGCCAGCGCCCGGTGCGCGAGGTCTGGCTGTCCAAGGAGACCCGCCCGGTCTCCGAGATCCCCCCGATCACCACCCCCGCCGAGCAGGCCGAGGCTCGCCGTGAGGGCACCCAGGACCCGGCGGAGATGACGCCGCAGGACCAGGCCGTGGCCGCCAAGCCCGAGCACCCCCTCGAGGTGCCCCGCAACCACACCGGCACCACCCCTCCCGGCACCGAGTCCGACGGCGGCGCCCAGGGCGGGCCCGGCGCCCAAGGGCCCCAGGGCCCCCAGCCGGGCCCCGACGCCCGGGAGCCCGAGCAGGACGGAGACGGCCCCCGGCCCGCCGGGCCCTGGAGCCGGTGATGCCCATGGACCTGCCGCGCATCGAGGCGGCCGTGCGGGAGATCCTGCTGGCCGTCGGCGAGGACCCGGACCGGGACGGGCTGCGGGAGACCCCGGCCCGGGTGGCCCGCTCCTACGCGGAGGTCTTCTCCGGGCTGGGGCAGGACCCGGCGGATCTGCTGGCCACGACCTTCGACATCGGCCACTCCGAGATGGTGCTGGTCAAGGACATCACCTTCCACTCGATGTGCGAGCACCACCTGGTGCCGTTCTTCGGCACCGCCCACATCGGGTACATCCCCGGCGCGGACGGGCGGGTCACCGGCCTGTCCAAGCTGGCACGGCTCGTGGACCTCTACGCCCGACGCCCCCAGGTCCAGGAGCGGCTGACCACCCAGATCGTGGAGGCGATGGAGCAGTTCCTGCGCCCGGCCGGGGCGATCGTCGTCGTGGAGGCCGAGCACCTGTGCATGGCCATGCGCGGGGTCGCCAAACCCGGCGCGCACACCGTCACCTCGGCGGTGCGCGGGCAGCTGCGGGACCCGGCGACCCGCGCCGAGGCGATGGGCCTGATCCGCGGGGGTGAGCGCCGGTGAGCGCCCGCTGGCCGAGCCTGCCCACCGGGCGCACCCTGGTCATGGGCATCCTCAACGTCACCCCGGACTCCTTCTCCGACGGCGGAGAGCACCTGGACCCGGAGGCCGCCGTCGCCCACGGGCTGGCCCTGGTCCGCGATGGCGCGGACCTCGTGGACGTCGGCGGGGAGTCCACCCGCCCCGGGGCCGAGCCCGTGGATCCGGCTCAGGAGCGGCGGCGCATCCTGCCGGTGGTTCGCCGGCTCACCGAGCGCGGCGTCGTCGTCTCGGTGGACACCCTGCACCCGGACACCGCCGAGGCGGCCCTGCAGGCCGGCGCCGGGATCGTCAACGACGTCTCCGGGGCCCGGCTGGGCGAGGAGATGATCGAGCTCATCGCCCGCACCGGTGCGCCCTACATCCTGACCCACGCCCGCGGGGACTCCGCGACCATGGACTCCCTGGCCCGGTACGCGGACCCGGTGGCGGAGGTGCGCGCCGAGCTGCTGGGGCTGCGCCAGCGGCTGCTGGACGGCGGGGTGGACCCCGCGCAGATCGTGCTGGACCCGGGCCTGGGCTTCGCCAAGGGCGGGGATCAGGACTGGCGGCTGCTGGCGGGGCTCGACGCCCTGACGGGGCTGGGCCATCCCGTGCTGGTCGCGGCTTCCCGCAAGCGCTTCCTGGGCTCGACGCTGGCCGCGGCGCGCGCCGAGCACCGGCCCGGGGCGCAGCTCCCGGACGGCGCAGCGACGCCGGATGAATCGGGGGCTCCCGGCGGTTCGGGCAGCGCTCAGCCGCAGACCCCCGGTCCCGTCGAGCGCGACGTCGCCACCGCCGCCGTCTCGGTGCTCGCGGCCCGGGCCGGGGCCTGGGCGGTGCGGGTGCACGACGTGCGGGCCACCGCGGATGCGCTGGCCGTGCAGCGGGCCTGGAGCCGGGCCGGCGGCTGAGCCGCAGCCCCGGGACGGGCGGCGCTGGCCCGGGCATCCCATCGACCATCACATCGTCGCGAGCACCGAGGAGGAACGGTGGAGCAGAACCAGGACGGCAGCGGCACCGCGCCCCGGCAGGGGAGTGCGGGCCGGGACCGGATCACCCTGATCGGGGTGGGCGCCGTCGGCACCCACGGGGTCCTGGAGCAGGAGAAGAAGATCGCCCAGCCGTTCTTCACGGACGTGATCCTCTACCGGGACCTCAGCCAGGCCGGACGCACGGACGATCTGTCCCGCACCGTGGACTACGGTGCGGTGGCCGAGACGATCAAGGACGTCGTGATGGGTCCGAGCGTGGAGCTGATCGAGACCCTCGCGCACACCATGGCCCAGCGGATACTGGAGCGCTTCCCGGTCGACGCCGTGGAGCTGACGGTGCACAAGCCCAAGGCCCCCATCGAGGTCACCTTCGGCGACGTGTCCGTGACGATCCACCGGGAGCGCGCATGAGTGTGGACGCGGTCCTGGCTCTGGGCTCCAATCAGGGCGAATCACGGCGCATCCTCGCGGAAGCCGTGGCGCGTCTGGGCGAGCATCCCCGCGTGAGCGTCACCGCCCGCTCCCCGGTGGTGATCACCGCGCCGGTCGGGGGACCCGTCGACCAGCCGGACTTCCTCAACATGGTCGTCGGGGTGCGCACGGATCTGCGGCCCTTCGCCCTGCTGCGCTGGTGCCAGGAGATCGAGCATCGGTTCCACCGGGTCCGCACCGTGCGGTGGGGCCCGCGCACCCTGGACGTGGACATCATCTCCTACGGGGGTCTGCACATGGACGAACCCGAGCTGGTCCTGCCCCACCCGCGGGCCGGGCAGCGGGCCTTCGTGCTCGCCCCCTGGGCGCGGATGGCCCCCGACGCCCAGCTGGACGGGATCCGCGTGGCCGCGCTGGCCGAACGGGCCCCGGACGCCGACGGCGTGCGCGGCTGGCTCACCGAGGACGGGAGCTGATCCGCGATGCGTCCTCTGCGTCCCCGATGGCTGGCCCTGATCTGGACCGCGGGCCTGGTCGGCGCCCTCCTGCTGTCCCTGCTCGTGCCCGGCGGCCTGCTGGTGCTGCCCTGGATCACCCTGGCCGCGCTGATCGTCCTGGCGATCGCGGTGCTGGTGCTGGCCCGCCGGGTGCGCGCCCACGTGCGGGATCCGCGCGGGCGTCCGGTGGAGCCGCTGCTCGCGGCCCGCACCGCGGTGCTCGCGCAGACCTGCGCGGTGTTCGGCGCCCTGGCCGCGGGATGGGCCGCGGGGCTGCTGATCCGGGAGCTGAGCCTGCTGCGCTGGCGCAGCGCCACCGAGGATCTGCCCCTGATCATCGCGGACCTGGTGGTCGGGGCTCTGGTGTGCGCGGCCGGGTGCGTGGCCGAAGCCTGGTGCAAGCGCCCACCGGATGATACGGATGAGGGGACCCAGCACGCCGATCCCCGCCGCGCCCAGCGCCGGGACATCCCCGAAGGAGAGGGTGGCTATGCCCGAGACCGCCAGAGCCCGGGTCCGACCCGGCAGTGACCGCTTCGAGGCCCGCCTGGCCGCCCTGGACGCCTGGGATGCCCCCTGGTAGCGGATGGACGCGCGGTATCCGGCGAGCATGCTGCTGGCCCGCGGCCTCGGCTGGCTCATCGTCCTGCTGCTGGCCGCCGCACCGTCGGTCCTGGGACTGCTCGGACTGCTGCCCGGCGCCTGGACGGCGGTCGGCCTCGTCGTGCTGGGCCTGCTGCTGATCTGGGCCGCGGCGGACCTGCTGCTGATCCCCCGGCGGGCCCGCGCCATGGGGTACGCCGAGCGGGAGGAGGACGTGCTGGTGCGCCGCGGGGTGCTCAGCCACCGGGTCACCGCCGTGCCCTACGGCAGGATGCAGTACGTGGAGGTCTCCCAGGGGCCCTGGCAGCGGCTGTTCGGCCTGTCCTCGGTGACCTTCCGCACCGCCTCGGCCGCCGCGGACGTCTCGGTGCCCGGGGTCTCCCGGCAGGAGGCGCGCCGGCTGCGCGAGGAGCTGAGCCGGCGCGGCCGCGAGCGGATGGAGGCCCTGTGAGCCGCGCGCCCCACCCGTCCTCCCCGGACGCCGCGCCCGCGCCGCAGCCGTCGGAGGACCCGATGAACCGGGAGGCGCCGGGGCAGCCCGAGGCGGGGCCGCAGTGGCGCCGGGTGCATCCGCTGACCCCGCTGGCCCGCTTCTGGATCACCGCGGTGCTGATCCTGGTGCTCTTCCTCCGGCCCCTGATCGAAGACGTCATCACCGGGGAGACCGACGCCGGGGACCTGGTGCGCGGCGCCGAGGAGATGGCAGGCGGGGTGAGCCTGCTCGCCGTCCTGACGGTGCTGGCGGCGGTGGCCGTGGTGATCGGGGCGATGGCCCTGACCTGGTGGTTCACCCGCTGGGCCGTCACCGAGGATTCCGTGCACGTGCGCGAGGGCATCCTGCTGCGCAAGGAGCGCCAGGCGCGGCTGGAGCGGGTCCAGGCCATCGAGATCACCCAGCCGCTGCTGGCCCGGCTGCTGCGGCTGGCGGAGCTGCGCTTCGACGTCGCCGACGCCGAGGACGCCGCCCTGCACCTGCGCTTCCTGAGCCTGCGCCAGGCCGAGGACCTGCGCGGGCGCCTGCTCTCCCGGGCCCGCCAGCTGCGCGCCCCCGCGACGCCGGGTTCAGGTGCCGCCGCCTCGGGAAACGCCGCCCCGGAGAACTCCGCCGCGCAGGACTCCGACTCGCGGGACCCGCGGGTGGTGCAGGCCAGGGGCGGCTCGATCGGTCCTGCCTCCGGGACGGTCGCCGCCGGGGGTCCCGACACCGGGATCTCCGAGGGCGGGGTTCCGCAGAGCGAGGCGCCCGAGGGCCTCGCGGAGCGGGAGGTGCTGCGCGTTCCCCTCGCCCGCGCGGCCGCGGCCCCGCTGCTGTCCGCGGGGCTGCTGAGCTCCCTGCTGGCCATCCTGCTGATCGCCGTCGCGCTGGGCTGGGCCGCGGACAGCGCCGGAACGGCCGTGGCCGGGGTGCTGCCGATGCTGCTGGTGGCCGGCAGCACGGTGTGGTCGGCCGTGAACGCCGGCGCCGGATTCCGGGTGCTGGAGGCCGACGGCGGCCTGCGCACCCGCGCGGGCCTGACCGACACCCGCGCCCAGTCCATCCCCCTGGGCCGGATCCACGCCATCGGGATCGAGCAGCCGCTGCTGTGGCGCCTGCCCGGGTGGTATCGGGTCCGCCTGACCAGCGCCGGGATCGGCGCGGGGGAGGGCTCCGAGACCCGCTCCGTGCTGCTGCCGGTCGGGACCGAAGCGCAGCTGCGTCGGCTCCTGCCGTACGTGCTGGGAGCCGTGGTCCGGGATGAGGCCCCCGGCTCGGAGGATCTGGCGGCGGCGCTGCGCGGCAGCGGCACCGGCCACGGATTCACCGTCTCCCCGCCGACGGCGCGCTGGCTGGCCCCGTTGACCTATCGACGCAGCGGATTCCTGCGCGACTCCGGGGCCCTGCTGCTGCGCGGCGGGCGGCTGACCCGGCACCTGAGCGTGGTCCCGCAGCGGCGGGTGCAGGGCGTGGGCGTGGCGGACGGTCCGCTGCTGCGCCGGCTGGGGCTGGCCGATGTCCAGCTGTGCACCGTGGCCGGACCCGTGGACACCCGGGTGCGCCGACTCGCCCGGGCCGATGCCCTGGCCCTGGCCCGGCTGCTCAGCATCCCGGCGTCGGAGGACCCCTCGACGCGGGAACCGGCCCGTGCGTGTCTCGGGCGGCAGGCCGCCCCGAGCCCCGCAGCAGCAGATCCCGAGAATGAGGAGCCCACCGCATGAACCCGCAGCAGCCGCCCGCCGACCGTCCCGGACGCCTCGGCATCGGGGTGATCGGGACCGGGCGGGTCGGGGCCGTGCTGGGTGCGGCCCTGCGCGCCGCCGGGCACGCGATCACCGGGGTGCACGCCGTGTCCGAGGCATCGCGCACCCGAGCGGAATCCCTCCTGCCCGGGGCGCCGCGCTGGGAGATCCCCGAGATCATGGAGCGCAGCGAGCTCGTGCTGTTCGCCGTGCCCGACGACGCCCTGGCCCCGCTCGTGCGCGGGCTGGTGGAGGGCGGGCACGTCAGCAGCGGGCAGCTGCTCGTGCACACCTCCGGACGCAGCGGCACCGAGGTCTTCGACACGGCCCGGGCCCGCGGGGCCGTGGGGCTGGCCATCCACCCGGCGATGACCTTCACCGGCCTGTCCCTGGACCTGGACCGGCTGCGCTCCTGCCCCTTCGGGGTCACCGCCCCCGCCGCGTTCCTGCCGGTGGCTCAGGCCCTGGTGGTGGAGATGGGCGGGGAGCCCGTGGTGGTGCAGGAGGGGGACCGGCCGCTGTACCACGCGGCCCTGTCCCACGGGTCCAACCACCTGGTGACCCTGGTCGGGCAGGCCCGCCAGATCCTGGAGAGCATCGGGGTGCCCGAGCCGGGGAGGATGCTCACCCCGCTGCTGCGCGCGAGCCTGGACAACGCCCTGGCCAGCGGGGACGCCGCGCTGACCGGGCCGGTGGCCCGCGGGGATGTGGGCACCCTGGCCGCGCACCGGGAGATCCTGGAGGGCTTCGCACGGGAGGAGGACGCCGCGGACATCGGCCGGGCCTATCTGGCGATGGCGCGGGCTAGCGCCGAGCGGGCGCACCGGCGCGGGGCGCTGTCCGCGGCGGCCCTGGAGCAGGTGCTGGGGGCGCTGGCCGAGGATCGGCAGCCCCCGCACGGCGCCGAGTACCGGTAGACTCTCCTGCCGAAACCCCGAACCACGGTCCCGCCCCCGCCTCCGCGCCCCGTCGAAGAAGGAGCGCCCCGACGGCGGGTCGGACCCCGCGAGAAGGACTGTCGAGCATGACCGAGCTCATCGTGGCCCGCACCCCGGAGGAGCTCTGCGCGCACCTGGCCCAGCGCGTGGGCCAGGCCGAGGCCCGCAACCTCGCCGTCGTCGAGCAGCGGCGCGCCGCCGGGCAGACCGAGGAGGACGTCGCCCCCGAGGCCCCGCGGGTGGCCACCGTGGGCCTGGTGCCCACGATGGGCGCCCTGCACGAGGGCCACGCGACCCTGATCCGCCGGGCTCGGGAGCAGAACGACGTCGTCGTCGTGTCGATCTTCGTCAACCCGCTGCAGTTCGGTCCCGGCGAGGATTACGACCGCTACCCCCGCACCCCCGAGGCGGACCTTGAGCTGCTGCGCGGGATCGGAGTGGACCTGGCCTTCGTGCCCGAGGTGCAGACCCTCTACCCGGGCAGCGAGCCGCTGGTGCGGGTCACCTCCGGGCGGCTGGGCGAGCTGTTCGAGGGGGCCCGGCGTCCCGGGCACTTCGACGGGGTGCTCACGGTCGTGAACAAACTGCTGAATATCACGGCGTCCGGGGCCTCCGGGCACCCGGTGCGCGCCTACTTCGGGCAGAAGGACGCCCAGCAGGTGGCGCTCGTCCAGCGGATGGTCGCGGATTTCGCGCTGCCGGTCACCGTCGTCCCGGTGGCGATCGTGCGCGACGACGACGGCCTGGCCCTGTCCTCGCGCAACGCGTACCTGTCCGCCGAGGAGCGCACCGCCGCCCTCGTGCTCTCCCGGACCCTCGCGCTGCTGCGGGAGGAGGGCCTGTCCCGCGGGTACGCCGGCATCGACCTGGAGGCCGCCCGGCAGCGGATCGAGCAGTCCGACGGCGTGGAGCTGGACTACCTGGAGATCGTGGACCCGGAGACCTTCGAGCCCCCGACCGAGGACTCCCGGCGCGCCCTGGCTCTGGCGGCGATCCGGGTGGGGTCGACCCGTCTGCTGGACAACATGGACGTGGTCTGACCGGGCCCCTCCCGGCGCCCGGGATCCGACGGCCACGCGCTAGGCTGGAGGGCGTGACTTCCGCAGAATCCCCCCAGGCCCCCGAGACCACCCCGGCCGCCGAGGCCGAGCGCGCCCAGGCCGCCGCCGAGGCGAACGAGCAGATGCGGGTGCGCGCGGACAAGCGCGCCGCGCTGCTGGCCGCCGGACGCGAGCCCTACCCGGTGGGAGTCCCCGTGACCCGCACGATCCCGAGCGTGCGCGCCCAGTACGAGGGGCTTGCCGCGGGGGAGGAGACCGGCGACGTCGTCGGCGTGGCCGGGCGCGTGGTCTTCCAGCGCAACACCGGCAAGCTGTGCTTCGCGACGCTGCAGTCCGGGGACGGCACCCGCCTGCAGGCCATGCTCTCCCTGGCCAGGGTGGGCCAGGAGGCGCTGGACGAGTGGAAGGCCCTGGTGGACCTGGGCGATCACGTGTTCGTGCGCGGGGAGGTCATCAGCTCCCGCCGCGGCGAGCTGTCCGTGATGGCCGATGAGTGGGCCATGGCCTCCAAGTCCCTGCGGCCCCTGCCGACCCTGCACAAGGATCTCAACGAGGAGACCCGCGTGCGCCAGCGCCACCTGGATCTCATGGTGCGCCCGGAGGCGCAGCAGGTGGTGCGCACCCGAGCGAAGATCATCTCCACGGTGCGCCGGGTGCTGGAGGAGCAGGATTACACCGAGATCGAGACCCCGATCCTGCAGCTGGTGCACGGCGGGGCCACCGCGCGGCCCTTCGCCACGCACCTGAACGCCTTCGACCAGGACATGACCCTGCGCATCGCCACGGAGCTGTACCTCAAGCGCGCCGTGGTCGGCGGGATCGAGCGGGTCTACGAGATCGGGCGGGTCTTCCGCAACGAGGGCGTGGACTCCACGCACAGCCCGGAGTTCACCACCCTGGAGGCTTACCAGGCCTACGGGGACCAGTACACGATGGCGGAGCTGATCCGCTCGATCATCCTGGCCTGCGCCGATGCCCTGGGTGTGCGCGAGATCCCCTCCGATCACGGCACGATCCACCTGGACGGCGAATGGCGGTGGCTCGGGGTCTACCCGGGGCTGTCCGAGGCCGTGGGCGAGCAGATCACCCCGGACACCTCGGCCGAGCGGCTGCGGCAGATCGCCGCCGAGCGCGACGTCGCGGTGGATCCGGCGTGGGATGCCGAGAAGCTGGTGATCGAGCTGTTCGGGGAGATCGTGGAGCCGACCCTGATCGATCCGACCTTCGTGTGCGACTACCCGCCGTCGGCTCAGCCGCTGGCCCGCCCGCACCGGGAGAAGGAGGGGGTCATCGAGGCGTGGGACCTGATCATCGGCGGGATGGAGCGCGGCACCGCGTTCTCCGAGCTGATCGATCCCGTGATCCAGCGCGAACGGCTCACCGAGCAGTCCCGGAAGGCCGCCCGCGGGGACGACGAGGCCATGCAGCTGGATGAGGATTTCCTGCGCGCCCTGGAGTCGGCCGCACCGCCGATGGGCGGGCTGGGTCTGGGCCTGGATCGGCTGGTCATGCTGTTCACCGGGCTGGGGATCCGCGAGACCATCCTGTTCCCCCTGATGAAGCCCGAGCAGGAGTAGGCCGTGGAATATCTGGCGGTGCTGCTGCCCTCGATCGGCCTGGGCGTGCTCTTCTGGCTCATCATGCGCTGGATCCTGCGCGCGGACAGCCGGGAGCGGCGCGCCCACGCGGCCGCGGAGGAGGATGCGCGCACCTGGTATGAAGGGGTGCGCCGACGCGAGGGTGGGGATGCGATCTTCTCCTCTCCGAGAGAGCCAGACGCAGAGAAACCTGGGAATTCGTGAATTCATCGCCGCGGAGATTGTATTCTCCGCGGCGATGTTGTTATCCTCGGAATCGAACGAGCCGCAGCGCGCGATGTGAGATGCGAAGGACGATCCGCTGGATCGGATAATCCGGATCCTCACCGTTCAGGCGCGTGGCAATGACGTGAGCGAATCGGCAGGAGAACACCATGGCTCAGAAAGTGAAGATCATTCTCGAGGACGATCTGCAGGGCGGACCGGCCGATGAGACCGTCCGCTTCGGGCTGGACGGCGGACAGTTCGAGATCGACCTGACCACCGAGAACGCCTCCAAGCTGCGGGATGCGCTGCGGCCCTACGTGGCCAAGGCCCGCCGGGTGCAGGCCCGCACCGGCCGCGGCGGCGGAAAGCAGTCCTCCTCCTCCGGTCAGGCCCGCAACCCCGAGACCGCGAAGATCCGCAAGTGGGCCAAGGAGAACAACTACGACGTCTCCGATCGCGGCCGCATCCACCAGGAGATCCAGGACGCCTACTACGCCGCGATGAAGAGCGGGAAGTAGACCCCTCCCGGAGCAGTCGTCCGGCCCCGGGTGACCTCGCGGGCGGGACCGACTTCAAGCCCAGGGCGGAAAGGCTCACGCGCTTTCCGCCCTGGGCTTGATGCGTCTCTCGCCGGTGGCGAACAGTCCGCATGCGGGCTTTGGGCGTGCGTAGCATCGAGGGCAAAGCCGCGTACAAGGAGACACCCATATGTTCGAGAGGTTCACGGATCGCGCTCGGCGCGTCGTCGTGCTGGCCCAGGAAGAGGCTCGCATGCTCAACCACAACTACATCGGCACCGAGCACCTGCTGCTCGGTCTCATCCACGAGGGCGAAGGCATCGCCGCGAAGGCCCTGGAGTCCATGGGCGTGACGCTGTCCGCCGTGCGCGAGCAGGTCCAGGACATCATCGGACCCGGCCAGCAGGCCCCCAGCGGGCACATCCCGTTCACCCCCCGGGCCAAGAAGGTCCTGGAGCTGTCCCTGCGGGAGGCCCTGCAGCTGGGACACAACTACATCGGCACCGAGCACATCCTCCTGGGTCTGATCCGGGCCGGCGAGGGCGTGGCCTCCCAGGTGCTGACCAAGCTCGGCGCGGACCCCTCGCGGGTGCGCCAGACGGTCATCGACATGATCTCCGGCTACCAGGGCGGCACCGGGGATGCCGGCAAGGAGACCGCCGGGGTCGGCGCCGGCGGCGGCAAGGACGGCAGCCCGGCCGGCTCCACCGTGCTGGACCAGTTCGGCACCAACCTCACCGCCGCGGCCCGCGAGGGCAAGCTGGACCCGGTGATCGGGCGCTTCAAGGAGATGGAGCGGGTCATGCAGGTGCTGTCCCGGCGCACCAAGAACAACCCCGTGCTCATCGGCGAGCCCGGCGTCGGCAAGACCGCCGTCGTGGAGGGCCTGGCCCAGGCCATCGTGCGCGGGGATGTCCCGGAGACCCTGAAGGACAAGCACCTCTACACCCTGGACCTCGGCTCCCTGGTGGCCGGCTCCCGGTACCGCGGCGACTTCGAGGAGCGGCTGAAGAAGGTGCTCAAGGAGATCCGCACCCGCGGGGACATCATCCTGTTCATCGATGAGATCCACACCCTCGTCGGGGCGGGCGCCGCCGAGGGCGCGATCGATGCGGCCAGCATCCTCAAGCCCATGCTGGCTCGCGGCGAGCTGCAGACCATCGGGGCGACCACCCTGGATGAGTACCGCAAGCACATCGAGAAGGACGCCGCCCTGGAGCGCCGCTTCCAGCCGATCCAGGTGGATGAGCCCTCCCAGGCCCACGCGGTGGAGATCCTCAAGGGCATCCGCGACAAGTACGAGGCCCACCACCGGGTGACCATCACCGATGAGGCCCTGGAGGCCGCGGTGTCCATGTCCGCCCGGTACATCTCGGACCGCTTCCTGCCGGACAAGGCCATCGACATGATCGACGAGGCCGGGGCGCGGCTGCGCATCAAGCGCCTGACCGCCCCGCCGGAGATCAAGGACCTCGAGGACCGCATCGCGGACCTGCGCTCCCAGAAGGAGTCGGCGATCGAGGGACAGGACTTCGAGAAGGCCGCCAACCTGCGGGACAAGGAGCAGAAGCTCATCTCGCAGAAGGAGGAGGCGGAGAAGAGCTGGAAGGAGTCCGACTCCGCGATGGGCGAGGTCAACCCGGAGGTCATCTCCGAGGTGCTGGCCGCGGCCACCGGCGTGCCGGTCTACAAGCTCTCCGAGGAGGAGTCCGGCCGCCTGCTGAAGATGGAGGACGAGCTGCACAAGCACGTCATCGGCCAGGACGACGCCATCAAGTCCCTGTCCCGGGCGATCCGGCGCACCCGCGCGGGGCTGAAGGACCCGCGCCGTCCGGGCGGCTCGTTCATCTTCGCCGGGCCCACCGGCGTCGGCAAGACCGAGCTGGCCAAGGCCCTGGCGGAGTTCCTGTTCGGCGACGACGACGCCCTGATCACCCTGGACATGTCCGAGTACCAGGAGAAGCACACCGTCTCCCGGCTGTTCGGGGCGCCCCCCGGGTACGTCGGCTACGAGGAGGGCGGCCAGCTGACCGAGAAGGTGCGCCGCAAGCCGTTCTCGGTGGTGCTGTTCGACGAGGTGGAGAAGGCCCACGCGGACCTGTTCAACTCGCTGCTGCAGATCCTGGAGGACGGGCGCCTGACCGACTCCCAGGGCCGGGTCGTGGACTTCAAAAACACGGTGATCATCATGACCACCAACCTGGGCACCCGGGACATCTCCCGGCGCGTGCCGGTGGGCTTCCAGTCCGCGGATGATGCCACGACCAACTACGAGCGGATGCAGGCGAAGGTGCAGGAGGAGCTCAAGGAGCACTTCCGCCCGGAGTTCCTCAACCGCGTGGATGACATCATCGTCTTCCCGCAGCTGACGGAGAAGGAGATCATCCAGATCGTGGACCTGTTCGTGGCCCGCCTGGCCGAGCGCCTGCGCGATCAGGACATGTCCATCGAGCTGACCGACGCCGCGAAGAGGCTGCTGGCCGAGCGCGGCTACGATCCGGCGATGGGCGCCCGGCCGCTGCGTCGGACCATGCAGCGGATGATCGAGGACCAGCTCTCGGAGAAGATCCTGTTCGGGGAGATCTCCGCGGGGGAGAAGATCACCGTGGACGTCGAGGGTGAGGGGCAGGACGCGCAGTTCACGTTCTCCTCGCAGAAGATGGCCGAGCTGTCCGAGGACGGCATCTCCTACGGGGATGAGGGCGCGGAGATCACCGACTCCCACGTGGACCCGGAGCAGCTGTCCGGTTCGGCCCTGCCGCCCAAGACGGATCGCGGCGGCGGGGAAGCCGGTCCGGCCTCCGGAGCCGCCCAGGCCTGACGGGAGGAAGCCCGCATCCTGAATGCCGCGAACGCCCCGGACCCGCGCCCAGCGCGCGGGTCCGGGGCGTTTCCGTCTGCGAGGGACGGCGCATGTGTTCGATTTCCAGCCACGTTCATATAGTTTGAACACGTGCGAAAAATGAACACGGCGGCCGAGGAGGAGCTCTGGCGCGTGCTGCGCCCGATCCTCGAGGACTATGGGCTCGATCCCTCGGTCGAGGGGGAAGGCCCCGATCAGCGGATGGTGTGGGTTCCGACGGCATCGGGCCCGCGCCCGATGAAGGTGCTGCTGCGGCGTCACGCTGTCGCGTCCTCCCGGCAGGAGGCGGCCGGCTCGCGGATCATCGCAGCGCCGCGGATCTCCGCGGGCTTGGGAGCTCAGCTGCGTCAGCAGGGGATCTTCTACATCGATACCGCGGGCAACGCCTTCCTCGATCTGCCGGGCTACCGGCTGCAGGTCGAGGGGCGCACGGAGCACTCGGATGACTTCTGGCAGCGGCAGACGCAGATCTCCACCGCCTTCACTCCGGCCGGTCTGCGCGTGCTGTTCGCTCTGCTGGTGAGCGAGCAGTCCAGGGAAGCCTCCCAGCGGGAGCTCGCGGAGGCGGCGGACGTCTCCGTGGGAACGGCCTCGCTGACCATCCGCGCACTGGAAGGACAGCGTCTGATCCTGCGCGATGCCGGCGAGGTGCATCTGCTGGATGAAGAACGGCTGCGGGACCTGTGGATCGATCACTACATCGTGCGTCTCGCCCCCAAGCTGCGCACCCGGAGATTCGCCGGACCGCCGCCGCACTGGTGGCTCGAGGAAGCCGGTGAGTGGTCAGCGGGAGGGACCCTCGGTGGAGAAACCGGGCTGGAGCAGGTCGGCACCGATCTGGTGGCACGGGAGACCGTTCTCTACGGCACTCCTCCCTGGCTGGACCTGGTGCGGCTCGGGCGCCTGATACCGGATGACCAGGGGAACGTGGTGCTGCGGGAGCAGTTCTGGGGACCACCCCTGCTCAGCGATGCCCGGGTGGTGCCCGGTCTCCTGCTGGAAGCGGATGCGCGAGCCGCGGCCGATCCTCGGGTGCAGGAGACGGCCGCCCGGCTGACGCGCCGGAGCGGACCCGGGGTGCATGACGGGGCCGGGCAGGATGGGGCAGGGAGCTGGAGATGAGCTTCGATGATCCCTTCCAGCCGGGTCAGGTGCTGGGAAGCCTGCGTGATGTGGTGAGAGAGCTGGATGGGAAGATCGGAGCTCAGCGGTACATGATGCTGGGAGCGCTGGTGCGGGACCATCACCTCAGGCGTGTCTTCCAGGAGGAGCCGCGAACACGCCGCACCCGGGATTTCGACTTCGCCGTGGTGGTTCCGGATGAGGCGGCCTACGCGGGGGTGCTGACCACTGGAGAACCGGCGGCGGGAGCTCTCGCCGTCAGGCGTCGGATCAGGGACCTGCCCGTGGACATCCTTCCGATCTTCCACGGGGGAGACCAGACGAAGTGGGTTGCAGACGGGATCACCTGGGACCTGCTCGGACTGCTGGAAGCCTGGGAAGGCTCCCAGGTGCTGGATTTGGGTGACGGAGCCTCGGTGAGGATTCCGACCCTGCCAGCCATGATCGCCCTCAAGATCGTGGCCTGGGGCGCTCGGGAGGATCGAAAGGACGCGGGAGATCTCCGTCTGCTGCTCGCGGCTGCCGTGGAAGAGGGGGAAGCGGCGTCCTGGGAGTCAGATGATGCTGCCCTTCTGGCCCATCCGGGGTTCGAGGGCGATATCCGTCAGGTCGCGGCGTATCGGGTCGGCAGGGAACTCCAGACTCAGCTTCGGGAGGATACGCTGGGCAGGTGCCGGGAGCTGCTCGGCGACGACGGCGAGCAGCTGTGGCTGGCCGCGGAGAGCACCGTCTCCCCCTACGGAACGGCCCAGCGGCGGGATCGCACGGTGATCCAGCGCGGAGCCAGAGCGCGGCTCGCCGCTTTCACGAAAGGCCTCACCTATGGGAGATGATCTCCACCTGCGCCCGGCCCGCACCGCGGACGCCCGGGCGATCGGGCGCCTGGTGGCGCCCTACGCCGAACAGGGCGTGCTGATCACCAAGGAGACGGTGGACTACTACGAGGCGATCCAGGAGTTCCTGGTCATCGAGGCCCCCGGCGTCGGGGTGGCCGGCTGCGCGGCGCTGCACGTGATCTGGGAGGACCTCGCCGAGATCCGCACCGTCGCGGTGGACCCGGTGCTCACCGGCCACGGCATCGGGCGGCGGCTGGTGCAGGCGCAGCTGGAGCGGGCCCGCGACCTCGGGGTGAGCCGGGTGTTCTGCCTGACCTTCGAGGTCGAGTTCTTCCGGCGGATGGGCTTCGAGGTCATGGACGAGCAGGAGGGCATCGACCCGCAGGTCTTCGCCGAGCTGCTGCGCTCCAAGGACGAGGGCATCGCCGAGTACCTGGACCTCGCCCGGGTCAAACCCAACACCCTGGGCAACACCCGCATGATCCGCGCCCTCTGAGCCCCGCCCATCTGCTGAGCCCCGCTCGCGGGCGGCCGGGTCAGGGCAGGGCCACCGTCTCCGGGGTGGGCTCCGCGGCCAGCCCGTCGGTGAGCAGCCCCTCCAGGCACCGCCGCAGCTGCTCGGGCGGGGCTTCGAGGCGACGCAGGGCGCGCACGGCGCGCACGACGTCGTCAGCCTCCGCCGCCGAGCCGTGGGCCTGCTCCGGCAGCCGCGGGTCCAGCAGCAGGGCCCGGGGCACCGGGGCGCTCGCCGCGCGCAGCACCGCCATCAGGGCCCCGCGGGCCTGCCGGTCCGTGCCGTGCCAGGCCTGGCCCTTCGGGGCGACCTCCGGCTCCGGGCGCCCCGCGGCCACCCAGGCGCAGTAGGCGAGCACCGGGCACTCCTCGCAGCGCGGGGCGCGGGCCGTGCACACCAGGGCGCCCAGCTCCATCACCGCGATGTTCCACCGCACGGAATCCTCCCGATCTCGCGGCAGCAGGGCCTCGGCCAGGCGCATCTCGGCGGCGGTCATGCCCCTGCCCGGCAGGGCCCGCCCGGAGATCAGCCGGGCCTGCACGCGCCGGATGTTCGTATCCACCACGGTCTCCCTGTGCCCGAAGGCGAAGACGCTGATCGCCGCGGCGGTGTAGGCCCCGATCCCGGGCAAACCCAGCAGGGTCTCCCGGTCCGCCGGAACCTCGCCGTCGTGCTCGGCGACGATGGCCGCGGCCGCAGCGTGCAGGCGCAGAGCCCGGCGCGGGTAACCCAGTCGGCCCCACGCCCGCACCGCCTCCCCGGGGGACTCCGCGGCCAGCGCGGCGGGGGTGGGCCAGCGCCGCAGCCACTCCCGCCAGACCGGCAAAACCCGGTTCACCGGGGTCTGCTGCAGCATGAATTCGCTGACCATGACCTCCCAGGGGGTGCGCTCGGGGGCCCGCCAGGGCAGGTCCCGGGCGTGGGCGCGGAACCACGCGCCGATGCGCTCGTGCAGCTGGGACAGGGTCGCGGGATCCGGCAGGGCGGTGGGAGCAGGCATATCCCCACCACTGTAGGGCAGGCGGAGGGCCCGGGATGCCGCGGAAAGGCGGCTTCCGGCGGGTCCGGGATGGGAGTGAGCCAGGACGCGGCGGCGGGGAGAATTGGGTAATCTGAGGGCCATGGCTGACTACGAAGAATTCGACGGTGACGGGGAAGAGTACGAGCGCGAGGCGCCCGAGGTCTATCGCAGGCGGCGCATCATCGCCGCGATCATCGCGATCCTCGCGATCATCCTGGTGGTGTGGGCGCTGGTCTTCGCCTTCCAGCGGCTCACCGACTCCGGGGATGACACCGCCGCAGCCTCCAGCGCCGCCGCCGGAGACAACTTCGACAGCTTCAGCGCCCGTCCCACCGGCGGCGCCTCCGGGTCCGCCTCGGGCTCCGCCTCCGCCCAGCCCTCGGCCTCGGCCTCCGCGGAGGTGACCCCCACCGGCGAGTCCACGGCCTCGGCCGACGCCGAAGGCACCGAGGCCAGCGCCACCCCCACGGACCAGGCCGCCGCACCCACCCCGGAGCCCACGACGCAGCAGCCCGTGCAGGCCTGCTCCGACGCCTTCACCGTGAGCACCACGGTGGACAAGCAGGTCTACGCCGCGGGGCAGCAGCCGGTCATCACCACGACCGTCGCCAACGGCTCGCAGAACCCCTGCACCGTGGATCTCGGCTCCGCGAACACCACGTACCAGATCACCTCCGGCCCGGCCAACGTCTACAGCAGCCAGACCTGCCAGGCCCAGCCCACCCACGATGAAGCCACCCTGCAGGCCGGGGCGAAGCAGACCACGAGCCTCACCTGGGATCGCGGGATGAACGCCTACGGCTGCGGGCAGGCCGCCCAGCAGGCGAAGACGGGGTACTACTGGGTCACCGCGACCGTCAACGGCGTGAGCTCCCAGCCCACGCTCATCGTGATCCAGTAGCCGCGTCTCATCGACCGCGCTTCACGCCCGGCGCCGGACCCGCTCAGGGACATCCGGGGCCGGGCGCGGTGCGTTCGCGTGGGCGGCAGGGCCGCGTCTCTTCCGGTGCAGGGCGCCCGCCGCGGGGTCTCACATGAACCGCTCCAGCAGGCTGGATTCGGCGGTGCGGGCCAGGGATTCGCGGATGCTGCGGGCGCGTTGCTCGCCGACCCCGTCCACGGCGCGCAGATCCTCCAGATTCGCGGCCATCAGCGCCTGCAGACCGTCGAAGCGCTCCACCAGCCGGTCGGCCACGGCCCGCGGCAGCGACTTGATCCCGGCCAGCAGCCGGTGCCCGCGCGGAGCCACCGGCACGTCCAGGTCCCCGGCCCCGGGCAGTCCCACGGTGCGGGCCACCACCGCCAGATCCGCCAGCTCCGCCGGGTCCAACCCGGCCACCGCCTCCCGGGCCTGGGCCAGTGCGGCCGCGTCGGGCGGAACCGGGAGGTAGTCCAGCAGGAGGGCATCCGCATCGGGCTGGCCCAGGACCAGCTCCTCCAGCTGCATCTGCACCATCCGCCCCTCGGTGCCCAGCTCGACGACGGCCTGGTCCACCTCCGCGGTGATGCGCCGGACCAGCTCCAGCCGCTGCAGGGCCGCGGCGACGCTGCGCACGGTCACATCGGACTCGATCTCCAGGGAGGCGAGGTTCGCGAACTCCTGATCCAGCCGGTGGGAGTAGCGCTCCAGGGTCTGCAGGGCCTGGTTGGCGCGGAACATGATGGCCTGGGAGTCCTCCAGGGGGTAGCGGACCCCGTCCGCGTAGATGGTGATGATGCCCATGGAGGCCGAGACGGAGACCACGGGGAAGCCGGTCTGCTTCGCGACCCGCTCGGCGGTGCGGTGCCGGGTCCCGGACTCCTCCGTGCGGATGGCCGGATCCGGCATCAGGTGCACCCCGGCCCGCAGGATGCGGGTCACGTCCCGGTCGCACACGATGGCCCCGTCCATCTTGGCCAGCTCGCGCAGGCGGGTGCCGGTGAACTCGATGCCGATGTCGAAGCCGCCGGTGCCGATGGCCTCGACCATCCGGTCCGTGCCGAGCACCACCAGCGCCCCGGTGCCGCCCTGCAGGATGCGCTCGAGACCCTCCCGCAGCTCGGTGCCGGGGGCGAGCAGGGCGAGGGTCTTGGTCAGCAGATGGGTTCGCGCGGTAGCCACCCGTCCATCTTAGGTGCGCGGGCCCCGACGACGCCCGACGACGCCTGGGGCCGCGCGGATCGACCCGCCGGCCGTCCCCCGGGGGAGCAGCGACGGGTTCCCGTGCCGGCCGGACTGGGGCTTCAGCCCTTGGTGCGCCCCGGGAAGAGGGTGGCCACGGCCTCCACCACGGAGGCGACCTCCTTGACGGTGAAGCCCTCCGGGACCTGCCCGACCCCGGCGGGGGAGGCGGGCACGAGGGCGTGGGTGAAGCCCAGCCGTGCGGCCTCGGCGATGCGCTGGCGGATGCCCGGCACCGCGCGGACCTCACCGGCCAAGCCCACCTCCCCGAAGACCACCAGGCGTCGCGGCAGCGGCTTGTCCTCCGCGGCGGAGGCCAGGGCCATGACGGTCGCCAGATCCGCTGCCGGCTCGCTCAGGCGCACCCCGCCGACCGTGGAGAGGTAGCAGTCCATCTTCCCGACGCCGAAGCCGGCCCGCCGCTGCAGCACGGCCAGCAGCATCGCGGTGCGCTGGGCGTCCAGTCCGGCGGTGGCCCGGCGCGGCTGGGAGGTGGAGGACTCATCCAGCAGCGCCTGGACCTCCGCCAGGAGCGGGCGGCGGCCCTCCAGGGTCACGCTCAGGCAGGTCCCGGCCACGGGCACGGGGGTGCGGGAGACGAACAGACCGGACGGGTCCGAGACCCCGGTGATGCCGTCCTCCAGCAGGTCGAAGCAGCCGACCTCGTCGGTGGGGCCGAAGCGGTTCTTGACCGCGCGCAGCATCCGGATCCGGGAGTTCTTATCCCCCTCGAACTGGCAGACCACATCCACCAGGTGCTCCAGCAGCCGGGGCCCGGCGATCGCGCCCTCCTTGGTCACATGCCCCACCAGCAGGGTGGTCATGTTCCGCCGCTTGGCCTCGGCGATGACGGCCGCGGCCACCTCCCGGACCTGGGTAACCCCGCCGGCTGAGCCGTCCACCTCCGCGCTGGCCAGGGTCTGCACGGAGTCCAGGATCAGCAGGGTCGGGTTGATCCGTTCGATGTGGGCCAGCGCGGCGCCGAGGTCCGTCTCCGCGGCCAGGTACAGGGTGTCCGCATCCGCGCCGATCCGGTCCGCGCGCAGCTTCACCTGGGCGGCGGATTCCTCCCCGGTCACGTACAGCACGTCCCGGGTGCTCCCGGCCCCGCGGGCGAAGGTCGCCGCGACGTCCAGCAGCAGCGTGGACTTGCCGACGCCGGGCTCCCCGGCCATCAGCACCACGGCCCCGGGCACCAGCCCGCCGCCGAGCACGCGGTCGAACTCGGCGATGCCGGTGGAGGCGGCGCGGGCGAGGGTCGCGTCCACCTGGGTGATGGGCTGGGCGGGGGTCTGCACGCTGGCCGCGGCGGTGGTGCGCGGCCCGGAGGCGACGGCGCCGACCTCCTCGATGGTGCCCCACTGCTGGCATTCCCCGCAGCGGCCCACCCATTTGGCCGTGGTCCAGCCGCATTCGCGGCAGCGATAGGCGTTGGCGGCGCGGGGGCTCTTGCGTGCGGGGCTCATGTGCCCAGGGTAGAGGCCCCGACTGACAGATCGAGCAGGCGCCTCCCCGCCCTGAGATGCGGGTTTCGTGTTGAGTTGCGCTGTTCGTGCTTCAGATGCGTCCCGCCGTGCGGTATCTCAGCACGATCCCCGCATCCCAGCACGAATCCGGGGCGTGTCAGTCCGACTCTCGCCGGATCCGGGTCCCGGGCCGGTCATCCTCCTCCGGGTCCACCACCGGCAGCGCCTCGGTGAGCTCCTGGCGGATCTGCACCGGGATGGTGCTGGCCTTCGCGTAGGGCAGGCCCGTGGCCGCCAGCAGGTCCACGCTCAGCGGTCGGATCAGCATCACCAGGGACTCGCCCTGGTAGGTGCGCACCCCCAGGGCCGCCGGATCCAGGCGCTGGGCCACCCGGGTCAGGTCCGCCCGGGCGCGAGCGGAGAAGGCCTCCCGGGCCGTCGTCGAGCCGCCGGCGAAGGACGCCCCGATCAGGTCCACGGCCTCGGCCAGCTCCGTGAGGATCTCCTCCAGGGCCGCCACCGCCTGGGGCCGCAGCCGCACCGTGCGGATCACGGCGGTCAGGCGCCGGGCCAGCACCCGGGTGTTGCGCACCGCGTGATCCAGGGCGTCCAGGCAGCGCTCGTAGGCTTCGATCTCCTCCAGGCGGCCGCGCCGCAGCAGGGTGAACCGCGCCTGCTCCCGGCCCATCTTCAGCGCGGACTCCAGGGCCGTGATGCTGGGCTGGGTGCGCCGGCCGCGGCGCAGGGCGCGCTGGGCGCGCTCGGCGTCGTACCCGCCCAGGGCCGCCGCGATCTCGCGCAGCACCGCGGAGAACTCCCCGCTCAGCGTGCGGAAGCCCCGCCGGGCCTCCCGGCTGGGATCCCGCGGGGAGATCGCCATGATCGCCAGCGCGAAGCAGGCCCCCACGATGGCGTCCAGGCTGCGGGCGAAGGGCCCGTCCACCGACGGCGGGAGGATCACCACCAGCACGGACTGCAGGCCCATCTGGGTGGTGAAAATCGTGCCGTTGTCCAGGAAGCGGGCCAGCAGGATCGAGACCAGCAGGACGACGGAGGCCTGCACCAGGCCCTGCCCCAGCACGTGCATCAGCACATCGCCGACCGCGATGCCCAGGGTGCAGCCGAGGGAGACCTCCAGGATGCGGCGCAGATGCACCGACCCGTTCCCGTAGCCGAGGGAGACGATCGCCGCCGTGGCGGAGAACAGCGGGCCGTGGTGGCCCAGCACGTGCTCGGCGAAGGCGTAGGCGCCGACCGCCGCGATCGTGATCTGCAGCGACTGCCCGAACCCCGCGCGCACCCGACCCAGCCCCGTGCGGATGCGCCGACGGACATGGTCGAGCACGGCGCCCGCGCGCCCGGCAGTCCCGCTTCCGCTCATGCCCCCATGGTACGGAAACGACCCCCGCGCGGGGTCCGCTCGGGGGAGGGCGCGGCGCCCGAGTGTTCACCCGGCGTTCACCCGGGATCGGGCCTCGGGTCACCTGCCCTGCGTACGCTCGAGACCGCGGGCCCGGACCGGGCCCCGCACCACCATCGGTCCCCGCGCAACGGGGCGCACACCAGACCCATAGGGAGAAGAACCCACATGAAGATCTCGCGCATCGGCCGCTGGGCCGCCCTGGCCGCCGTCGGCTCCCTCGCCCTGACTGCCTGCGGCTCGGACGACGCCACCGGCTCCGGGGACTCCGGCTCGGCGGGCTCGGACTCCTCCGTGTCCGGGACCCTCTCCGGGGTCGGCGCCTCCTCCCAGCAGGCGGCCATGACCGCCTGGCAGTCCGGCTACCAGTCCGCCCACTCCGGGGCCACCGTCCAGTACTCCCCGGACGGCTCCGGCGCCGGGCGCGAGGCCTTCCTGGCCGGCGGGGCCAGCTTCGCCGGCTCCGACGTCCCCCTGACCGACGACGAGGTCCAGAAGGCCAAGTCCCAGTGCGGCGACGGCGGCGCCATGGACATCCCCGTCTACGTCTCCCCGATCTCCGTGGCCTTCAACCTCAAGGGCATCGACTCCCTGAACCTGGACGCCAAGACGATCGCGGAGATCTTCTCCGGCAAGATCACCCAGTGGAACGACCCGGCGATCGCGGATCAGAACGAGGGCACCGACCTGCCGGACACCAAGATCACCACCGTGCACCGCTCGGATGACTCCGGGACCACCAAGAACTTCACCGACTACCTCGCTGACGCCTCGCAGGGCGCCTGGACCGAGAAGGCCTCCGGCAACTGGCCCTCCGGGCTGTCCGGTGAGGCCAACAAGGGCACCTCCGGGGTCGTGTCCACCACCAAGACCACCGAAGGCGCGATCACCTACGCCGACTCCTCCGCCGTGGGGGACCTGGGCGCCGCCAAGATCAAGGCCGGGGACGGCTACGTCTCCCACGAGGAGGAGAACGTCGCCCGCGCCGTGGAGAACGCCAAGCGCCTGGATGGCCGCTCGGAGCACGACATCGCCCTGGAGATCGACCACGAGGGCACCGACGGGGCCTACCCGATCGTGCTGGTCTCCTACCACATCATCTGCTCGGCCTACGACAAGCAGGAGACCGTGGACCAGGTCAAGGCCTTCGAGACCTACGTGACCTCCGAGGACGGGCAGAAGGCCGCCGCGGACGCCGCCCACTCCACCCCGCTGCCCCAGAAGCTGCGGGATGAGGCGAAGGCCGCCATCGACACCGTGAAGACCAAGTGAGCGCCAAGTCCTCCTCTCCGGCCCAGGACCGGATCTTCGCCGGGCTCGCCCTCGCGGCGGGCCTGGTGATCCTGGTCGTCCTGGCCGGCGTCGCCCTGTTCCTCGTGCTGCGCGCGAAGGATCTGGTGGGCACGCCGGCCGGGGACTTCACGGGCGGAGACGGCTTCATCGGCTACATCCGCCCGCTGGTGGCGGGCACCCTGATCAGCGCGCTGATCGCCCTGCTGATCGCCACCCCCGTGGGCATCGGCGTCGCCCTGTTCGTCTCCCACTACGCCCCGCGGCGCCTGGCCGCCCCGGTCGGCTACGTCATCGACCTGCTGGCCGCGATCCCGTCCGTCGTGTTCGGCGCCTGGGGTGCCTCCGTCCTGGCTCCCAAGATCGTGCCGTTCTACGACTGGCTGGCCGATGAGCTGGGCTTCCTGCCGATCTTCGCCGGCCCGGCCTCGGCCACCGGCAAGACCATCCTCACCGCGAGCATCGTCCTGGGGATCATGATCCTGCCGATCATCACCTCGATGTGTCGGGAGATCTTCGCCCAGACGCCGGTGCTGCAGCAGGAGGCGGCCCTGGGTCTGGGTGCCACCCGGTGGGAGATGATCCGGATGACGGTGCTGCCCTTCGCCCGGGCGGGGATCGTCTCCTCCGTGATGCTCGGGCTGGGTCGGGCTCTCGGGGAGACCATGGCCGTGGCCCTGGTCCTGTCCGGCGGGGCCTTCAACCCCTCGCTGATCCAGTCCGGGAACCAGACCGTGGCCAGTGAGATCGCCCTGAACTTCCCGGAGGCCTACGGGATGCGGATGAACGAGCTGATCGCCGCCGGTCTGGTCCTGTTCCTCATCACCCTCGTCGTCAACATGCTGGCCCGCCTGGTCGTGGCCCGCTACCGGCACTTCTCGGGAGCCGACGCATGAACCAGCCCTCCACCGCATCGTCGCAGCGCACCCAGCTGGGTCACCGGCTGAGGACCCGCACCGCCCCGGCCTGGCTGCCGTGGCTGATCGGGGTTCTCGCCGTCATCCTCGGGGCCGCGGCCTCCGCGCTGATCGGCTTCGGTATTGCCTCCTGGGCGATCTTCTCCGCCCTGATCCTGGTGATCGCGGGCCCGCTGGCCGTCGCCGGGATCGAGGGACGACGCCGCGGGGCCGACGCCTTTGCCCGCTACCTCGTCTGGGGGGCCTTCCTGCTGGCCCTCGTCCCGCTGGTCTCGGTGCTGTGGGTCGTGCTCGCCCGGGGCCTGCCCGGGCTGAACGCGCACCTGCTGAGCACCTCGATGGGCGGGGTCACCGGCGTCACGGACAACGCCGCGGCCGCCGGGGAGGGCCCCGTGTACGGCGGGGCCTACCACGCGATCGTCGGCACCCTGGTGATCACCTTCTGGGCCACCGTGATGTCCGTGCCGATCGGTCTGCTGACCGCGATCTACCTGACCGAGTACGGCGGGGCCACCCGCGTCTCCCGGGCGATCGCCAAGACCATCACGTTCCTCGTGGACGTGATGACCGGCATCCCCTCGATCGTCGCCGGTCTGTTCGCGGCCGCGTTCTTCGTGCAGATCCTGGATGACCCCTCCGCGCGCTTCGGCTTCATCGCCTCCGTCGCCCTGTCGGTGCTGATGATCCCGACGGTCGTGCGCAGCGCGGAGGAGATGCTGCGGATCGTGCCCAACGAGCTGCGGGAGGCCTCCTACGCCCTGGGGGTGCGCAAGTGGCGCACCATCGTCAAGGTGGTCATCCCGACGGCGATCTCCGGGATCTCCTCGGGCGTGACCCTGGCGATCGCCCGCGTCATCGGGGAGACCGCGCCCATCCTGGTCACCGCCGGGTTCGTCACCACCATCAACTGGAACGCGTTCTCCGGCTGGATGACCACCCTGCCCACGTACATCTACTACCAGATCATGACCCCGACCTCGCCCACCAGCCCTCAGATCTCGGAGGGCCGGGCCTGGTCCGCGGCGCTGATCCTCATCGTCGTCGTCATGCTGCTGAACCTCGCCGCCCGGCTGATCGCCCGGATCTTCGCCCCGAAGTCCGGCCGCTGACGCCCCCGCACCCGCCACCCCAAGGAGAGCCTGCCCCGTGTCCAAGAGCATCGACGTCGAGCACCTGAACGTCTACTACGGCGACTTCCTGGCCGTGCAGGACGTGAGCATGCAGATCCGCGCCCGGTCCGTGACCGCGTTCATCGGGCCCTCCGGCTGCGGCAAGTCCACGTTCCTGCGCACCCTGAACCGGATGCACGAGGTCATCGCGGGGGCCCGGGTGGAGGGTTCGGTGCGCCTGGACGGGGAGGACCTGTACGGCAAGGGGGTGGACCCGGTGCGGGTGCGCTCCCAGGTCGGCATGGTCTTCCAGCGGCCCAACCCCTTCCCCACGATGTCCATCCGGGACAACGTGCTGGCCGGGGTCAAGCTGAACTCCCGGCGCCTGCCCAAGGCCCAGGCCGATGAGCTGGTGGAGTCCTCCCTGCGTTCGGCGAACCTCTGGGAGGAGGTCCGGGACCGGCTGGACAAGCCCGGGGCCGGGCTCTCCGGCGGTCAGCAGCAGCGGCTGTGCATCGCCCGGACCATCGCCGTGAAGCCGGACGTGATCCTCATGGACGAGCCCTGCTCGGCCCTGGACCCGATCTCCACCCTGGCCGTGGAGGATCTGATCCACGAGCTGAAGGAGGAGTACACGGTCGTGATCGTCACGCACAACATGCAGCAGGCCGCGCGCGTCTCGGATCGCACCGCGTTCTTCAACATCGCCGGCACCGGCAAGCCCGGCCGGCTCATCGAGTACGCCCCCACCCAGGAGATCTTCAACAACCCCAAGGAGCAGGCCACGGAGGACTACGTCTCCGGGCGCTTCGGCTGAGTCGGGATCCCCGCGCGGGGGCGCGCCTCACAGCAGCGGGGACAGCGCCAGCAGCAGCACGGCCGCCAGCACCGCGCAGACCGGGACCGTGAGCAGCCAGGTCAGCACGATCCTGCCCGCGACCTGGGAGCGCACCGCGGTGAACCGCTGGGTGGACCCGGCCCCCAGCACGGCCGCGGCGGACAGGTGCGAGGAGGAGTACGGCTCGCGCAGCACCGCGCCGGTGCCCAGGCTGAGCAGGCTCGTCGTCGTCATCGCGACCGCCCCGCGGAACGGGTCCACCTGCACCATGCGGGTGGCCAGGGTGCGGGCGATCCGCCAGCCGCCGCCGAGGGTGCCCAGCACCATGAGCCCGCACAGCACCGCGCCCGCGGCCAGCGTCGCGGGGCCGGCCTCGGGCGGGGTGATCCCGGCGCAGCCCAGGAGCAGCCCGCCCAGCAGCAGCAGCCGGTGCCCGAAGTACATGCCGTGGCTCAGGGAGACGACGGCGGCGCTGAGGCACAGCAGGTACCGGGAGCGGTCGTTGACGGTGCGGGGGCTGGCGTGGCGCAGCAGCCCCACCAGCAGCACCGCCGCCAGCCAGGACACCGCGTAGGCCAGCAGCGGCCCGGCCACCAGCGGCAGCCACACGGAGGCCAGCAGCTGGCTGGCGGCGTCGGCCGGGACGTCCAGGTCCACGGCGCGGGCGGCCCACCCCGCCCCCAGCAGGGCCCCGATCAGGGCGTGGGTCGAGGAGGAGGGCATGGCCCGCCACCAGGTGGCCAGCTCCCACAGGATCGCGGTGGCCAGGATCGCGGTGAGTATCCCCAGCCCGTCGGTGCTGGAGGGGACCCGCAGCCAGTCGTGGGCGGTCTCCGGCAGGGTTGCCAGCCCCACCCCGAAGCCGATGGCGGTGCACACGGCGGCCAGGGCCAGCGCGGTCGTCGCGGTCAGGGCGCGGGTGCGCACGGCGACGGCGATCGCGTTGGGGGCGTCGTGGAAGCTGCCGATCACGGCGAAGCCCGCGAGCAGCAGCAGGCTCAGGGCGAGCAGGAGGGCCACCGGTCAGGACTCCTGCACGAGGATCCGGCCGACCTCCGTGGCCACCGCGCGCAGGTGGCGGGCCGCGGAGTCCAGCTTGTCCGCGAACTGCGCGGTCTGCTCGTAGCGGCGGGGCTTGAGGGATTCGATGAGGTCCGCTCGGTACAGGTCCCCGGTGCGGGTGGACTGCTTGGCCATGCGCAGCACCTCCACCCAGTACTCGTCCAGACCCTCCAGGTCGGACAGGTGGTGCATGGCCTCCGCGGTGAGGGAGGCCTGACGCTGGATGAGGTCCAGCAGGTCCGAGGCGCGGGAGGAGAACTGGTCCAGGCCGTTGATGACGATCGTGTGGGTCGCGGCCGCGAGATCCTCCCCCGCGGTGTTCAGGTGGTGGGCCAGCAGATACAGGTCCCCGCGGGGCAGGGCGGTGACGAAGGAGGAGCGCACGTCCGTCATCACCGCGAAGAACAGGTCCGTGCACCGGCCTTCGATGTCGAAGGCCTGCTCGAGCAGCTCGGGCCGGTCCTCCACGGGGGAGCCCATGGTGCGCGAGACCGCGGAGGCGGCGTCGATGACGAGATCGGCCATCTGGGAGAGCAGGGTCAGGGCCCGGTTCTCCTGGGGGAACAGTCGTAGTGCCACGCGGTGCTTCCGGCTTTCCGGTCGAGGGGTGGTCGGGGTGCCGCTACACCATAACCGGGCAAGGTTAACGACGACGGCCCGCCCCGGGGATTCGGGGCGGGCCGTCGGATGAGGAGGTGGGCACTGGACCGGGAGCGCCTCTCGGCGGAAGGCCGCTCGAAGCGGCTTGATGATGGAGCCCGGGGCTACCAGCGGCCCAGTGCCGCCCTCCCAGTCTGGTCCCGCACCGCGGGGGCTGTCAACGAGCCCGCGCGGTGCCGGGAAGGCCGCTCAGTAGGCCGTCGGGGCCTGGCGGGCGGCGGTGACCGCGCGGTACCAGGCGGAGGGGGGCTTCAGGAACAGGAGGATCACCCCGATGATGAAGACGATCGTCCCGATGCTGCCGAGGAGGCCGCCCGTCGCCAGGCTCGCGAGGACGCCCAGGGCGGAGAGGGCCGCGAAGACGAGCAGGACGATGCGCGCCCAGTTGCGTCCCTTGCCGGCGAACCACACGAACAGGGCTCCCACCGCACCCATGAGGATGTAGGCCACGAGCGCCGTGATCCGGGCCGCGCTTGCCATCGTGGAGACGGTGGTGGCATCGACGGTCTGGCCGTTGACCTGGGCCTGCTGGGTGTAGGTGGCTTCGAAGTCCAGGGTCAGGGCGGCGATGATGCCGAGGATCACGGTGAGCGCCAGCGAGATCCACAGGATCAGGAGGCCGGTGCGCACCTGCTGGGGCTTCTGCTGGAGCAGCTGGTCCACGGAGCCGGCGGCCTGCGGCTGACCGGCGTAGGCGGGGGCTCCGTACTGCGGGGCGCCCTGGCCGCCCTGGTACTGCGGGTAGCCCTGCTGGGGCTGGGACTGGCCGTACTGCGGGGCGCCGCCGTCGGCGGGGTTCTGCTCGGGCTGCTGCGACATGATCGATGTGCTCCTTCGAAGGGGTCTCGGGGTGTGCGTCGTGCGTCTCGAGTGAAGTTGGTGTGCATCACCCATTCCACCAGATCACCGCGGGAAAGTCCCGCGGTGAGTCAGTAGCCGCGGCGCAGGACCTGCACGGTCTGGAACCACCGGGAGACCGGCTTGGTCCACAGCATGAGCACCCCCACCAGGTAGGCGATCTCGGCGATCAGCGTCATCACCGAGCTGATCCAGAAGGCCGGGCCGGTGGCCTGGCGCATCAGGGTGTCGATCTCCGGGTTCTCCGCGGCCAGGACCGCCCCGATGGCGGGCAGGGCGATGAGCGCGAAGAGCGAGGCCAGGGCCTGCAGCCCGGCGATGATCGCGAAGACCAGGGAGCTCACCCGCGCCCAGTGGGCCCCGCGCAGGCACAGCCACAGGAACGCCGCCCCCATCACGTAGACCCCCAGGCCCAGGACCGCGCCGACGACGCCGCCGGCCACCTCGAGAGCCCCGCCGGAGATGAGGTTCTCGTCGATCATGCTGACCAGGCTACCCAGCAGGGCCAGTCCGCAGCCGATCCAGCCGATGAGCACCCCGGTGCGCAGCCGCTGCGGGGCGGGGCCCGCCTGCCGGACATCACCGGGCTGGGGCACATACCCTCCGGAACCGGTCGCATCGCCGTAGCGGGGGACGCCGCCGGGGGCCCCGCCCGGCTGGGCACCCTGCCCATAGACCGGTGCACCCTGACCATGCGTCGGCGTGCCCTGGCCGTAGCCGGGGGCCTGCTGGTACCCGGCGTGGCCCGGGGCGGGTGCCCCCGCGGCGGGCCCGCCCGCGGCGTCGGCGCCGTCCTGCGGGGCGTACTGGCCGTAGCGCGGCTGCGGCCGGGAGTAGTTCGGGTCCTCGGGGGAGGAAGGGGGCTGGGTCATCTCATCCTCATTCGGTCGGGGCGATCTGGGGCCGGTGATGGTGCGCACCACCAGTTCACCAGAAAAACCGCGACGGCGCGCCCCCACCGGGGACGCGCCGTCGAGACGAGGTCACGGGGTCGGGGCGCCGCCGTTGACGTCCAGCACCGAGCCGACCACGTAGCTGGATTCCGCGGAGGCCAGGTACACGTACGCCGGGGCGATCTTCACGGGGTGACCGGCACGGCCCAGCCAGGACTGCTGGCCGAAGCCGTCCAGCTTCGCATCGGGCTGCCCGTCGGTGACCTGCAGCGGCGTCCAGAAGGGCCCCGGAGCCACCGCGTTCACGCGGATCCCCTGCGGGGCCGCCTGCTGGGCCAGGGACTTGGTGAAGGCCTTGATCGCGGCCTTCGTCGCGGCGTCGTCCGGGAGCACATCTGAGGGCTTGTAGGCCTGCACCGAGGTGGTGTTGATGATGGTCGACCCGGCCGGCATCACCCGCAGCGCCGCCCGGGACAGGGTGAACATCGCCTGCACGTTGAGGGCGAAGCTGCGATCCACCTGGTCATCGGTGAGCTCCTGGATGCTCTCGGACCAGAACTGCATGCCCGCGTTGTTGACCAGGATGTCCAGCCCGCCCAGCTCCTGAACGGCGGCCTCCACCAGCCCGTCCCGGTACGAGGCCTCCAGCAGATCCCCCGGCAGCAGCGCCGCGGTGCGGCCCTCCGCCCGGATCAGCCCGGCGACGGTCTGGGCGTCCTCCTCCTCATCCGGCAGGTACGCGATCGCGACGTCGGCGCCCTCGCGGGCGAAGGCGATCGCCACGGCCGCCCCGATGCCGGAGTCGCCCCCGGTGATCAGGGCCCGACGGCCGGGCAGGCGCCCCAGGCCCCGGTAGGTGCGCTCGCCGCGATCCGGCTTCGGCTCCAGGCGGGCATCCAGCCCGGGATTGGGCTGGTGCTGGGGATCCGGGTTCAGCTGCGGGTAGGCGGTCACCGGGTTCGCGAACTCCAGCTGGGAGGCCACGGGGGTGCGCTGCTCATCGGTCACGCTCTGCTCCTTATGTTGAGGGCCCGGGGTCACCGGGCCGGGGTGCGCGCCGACGCCGTGGGCGGCGTCGGCGCGCGAGGGGCCGCGGCGGGCGCGACCGGGTGCGGGGTGCGGCCTCAGAAGGACTGGGCGCTGACCCGCACCAGCTTCTCGTTGGTGAACTCCTTCAGGCCCCACTCGGCCAGCTCCCGGCCGTAGCCGGAGCGGCCGATGCCGCCGAAGGGCAGGCCCGCCTGGGTCACCAGGTGCTCGTTGACGTGCACCATCCCGGCCTGCATCCGCCGGGCGAAGCGCTCGCCGCGCTCCAGGTCCTCGGTCCACACCGAGGCCTGCAACCCGTAGTCGGTGTGGTTGGCCAGGCGCAGCGCGTCCTCCTCGTCCTCGGCGCGGTAGACGATCACGGCGGGGCCGAACAGCTCGTTGCAGCCCAGGTCGGAATCCGGGTCCACGTCGGTGAGCAGGGCGGGGGACATGAACCAGCCGGGACGCTCCAGCTTCTCGCCGCCGGTGCGCAGGGTCGCCCCGTTCCGCACGGCGTCGTGGATGCGCTGGACCACCTCGTCCCGGGCGGTTTCGGAGGACAGAGGCCCCATGTCGGCGTCGGGATCGTCCCAGGCGCCCACGCGGATCGCCTCCACGGCCTCCTGGGCCTTGGCGACGAACTCCTCGTAGAGCTCATCGACCACGATGATCCGCTTGGGGGAGGTGCACACCTGCCCCTGCACGGAGGTGCGCAGCCCGACGGCGGTGCGCACCAGCGCGTCCAGGTCCGAGGTGTCCAGGACGACGAACGGGTCGTTGCCGCCCAGCTCCAGCACGGACTTCTTGAGGTTCTTCCCCGCGTTCTGCGCGACGGAGGCCCCGGCCCGCTCGGAGCCGGTCAAGGAGACCCCGCGCACCCGGAAGTCCTCCAGCACGGCGGGGACGTCCTCGGTGTCCAGGTAGAGGTTGATGTAGGCGTCCTCCGGGATCCCGGCCTCGTGCAGGATCTCGGCGAAGGTGCCCGCGGACAGCGGGCAGATGGCCGCCTGCTTCATCAGGATCGTGTTGCCGATCAGCAGATTCGGGGCGGCGAAGCGGGCCAGCTGGTAGTAGGGGAAGTTCCACGGCATGATCCCCAGCAGCACGCCCAGCGGCTCGTGCTCCACGATGGTCTTCTGCGCGCCCTGCGGCTGCAGCTCGGTGGGCTCCAGGACGTCGGGGCCGTGCTCGGCGTACCAGCGGAAGATGGAGGCGACCAGCTGGACCTCCTGCAGGCCCTCGCTCTTGAGCTTGCCCATCTCCCGGCCGATGATCCCGGCCAGCTCCTCGGCGCGCTGCTCGAAGAGGTCTCCGACCTTCGCCAGGGCCTGGGCGCGCTGGGCGATCGGGGTGTCCCGCCAGGGGCCGACGGCGAGGTGCGCCCGCTCGATGATCTCGGGGATCTGCTGGGCGGGCAGGGAGTCGAAGGTCTGCTCGACCTCGCCGGTGGATGCGTTGGTCACTGCGAATTCGGTCATAACCCCTAGTCAACGCCCCGGGTGGGGGACGGTTCCAGGGGTTTTCGCCGTGAGCATGACGGCGGGGGCGTCATCCGGGGACGCCGGGCGTCATCGGCGCGTCGCACGGTCACATCCGCGTCCGTTCTTGGCTGGCCGCGGCTGCGCCGGTTCACTGGAGGGGTACCTATCCAGAGCGGCCGAGAGACCTGGCTCGACGACGCCGCAGCAACCACCCCCACCGCCCTCGTGCGACGGTTCGGGAACGGTGCTCCCGCCAGGACCGATGGATACCGTGCGACAGCCGCCGCGGCTGCCGCGATCCGTCGGCCGATCCTGCAGAAGGAGGCCCGACGTGCCCGCCGCACCCCCGACCCCGCCGCCCTCGCTGTCCTACGAGCTGTTCCCACCGCGCGGACCCGCCGCCCAGGACGCCCTGCTGCGCACCCTCGACGCCCTCGCCCCGACCGCCCCCGACTGGGTCTCCGTGACCACCGGGGTGCAGGCCGATCGACGCGCCGGCTGCCTGGACCTGCTGGAGCACCTGGTGCACCACACCCTGTACCGGCCGCTGGCCCACGTGATCGCCACGGGCAGCACCCGCGGGCAGCTGCGGGAGCTGACGGCCCGGATCCTGGACCTCGGGGTGCGCGGGATCCTCGCGCTGCGCGGGGACCGCCCGCCCGGATACGTCCCCGGGCCGGAGGAGCTGCCCTTCGCCCGCCACCTCGTGGAGCTGGTCCGGGAGGTGGAGCGGGAGCACCGCGCCCACCTGGGCGCTGGGCGCCTGGCGGTGGGGGTCGCGGCCTATCCCGTGCGCCACCCCGAATCCCCGAGCGCCCTGCACGACATCGAGGTGCTGCTGGCCAAGGAGCGGGCCGGGGCGGACTTCGCGATCACCCAGGTCTGCCAGGACCCGCAGGACCACGTCCGGCTGCGGGCCCGGGCCGAGCAGGCCGGGGTGGGGCTGCCGCTGGTGGCTGGGATCCTCCCGGTGACCAGCCTGCGCCGCTACGAGAGGGTCTGCGCCCTGGCCGGGCTGGCGGTGGACGAGCGTTTCGCCCACCGGCTGGAGACCGCCGAGAGCGAGACGCAGCGGCGTCGGGTGGGGGTGGCCCGGGCCCGGGAGCAGGCCCTGGCCGCCCTGGACGCCGGGGCGCCGGGACTGCACCTGTACACCTTCAACGAGCATCCCGCGGCCCTGGAGCTGCTGGAGGTCCTGGACCTGCCTCGCCCCTCCCCGACACCCCGCCCGCCCCTGGGCCGACGCAGTCCGGTGGAGACCGCCCGGGGGCACCTGCCCTCCGGCTCCCAGCCCCTGGACGAGGAGATCCTCCCGGCGCCTGCGACCGAGAAGCAGCGCCATCCGGGACCGCCGGACCGTTCCCGCCACCCCGATCACCCCCACACCCGAGACACCCGATCCGATGCCGAGGAGACCACCGTGAGCACCACCGACCGCACCGCCGAGCACACTGAAGAGCGCACCGCCCTGTCCACCCACGGGGCCGCCGCCTGCCCCTTCCCCGCCGCGACCGTCCTGGGATACCCGCGCATCGGGCCCCGCCGGGAGCTCAAGCGCGCCCTGGAGCGGCGCTGGTCCGGGAACGCCGACGCCGCGGACCTGGCCAGCGAGGTCACCGCCCTGCGGGTGCGCACCGTCGCCCGGCTGCGCGAGCTGGGACTGACCGGCTGCTCCGCGATCCCCGCGTCCTTCGCCCTCTACGACCAGGTGCTCGACGCGATCGTCGCCACCGGGGCCGTGCCCGCCCGCTTCCACGACCTCGCCGACGAGCACGGGCGCCTGGACCGGGAGGCCTCCTTCGTCCTGGCCCGCGGCGACGCCGCCCGCGGGCCCCTGGAGATGACCAAGTGGTTCGACACCAACTACCACTACCTGGTCCCCGAGATCGGGCCGGAGACCCCCTTCGCGGCGAACCCCGAGGAGCTCAAGGGCCAGGTCTACGCCGGCACCTACTCCCCGGCCGACGCCGCGGCCCTGCGCCCGGCCGTCGTCGGACCCGTGACCTTCCTGCTGCTGGCCAAGCCCGAGGACTCCGCCCCGGCCGGCTACGACCCCCTGGACCGGCTGGAGGATCTGCTGCCGGTGTACTCCGAGCTGATCGCGGCCCTGGGGTGCACCGGGGTGCGCTGGGTGCAGCTGGAGGAGCCCGCCCTGGCGGCCGACCAGGACCGGGAGGATCTGCCGGAGCTGGTGGAGCGGGCCTACCGCGTGCTCTCCGAGGCCCGGGCGGCGGAGGACCCCGCCCTGCTGGTCACCACCGCCTACGGGGACGCCCGTGAGCTGCTGCCGGTGCTGGCCCGCACCGGGGTGGAGGCCGTGCACGCGGACCTGGCCTCCGGGCGGCGCGGACTGCGCCGGCTCACCGCCGAGCAGCTCGAGCCCTTCCTCGCCCCGCAGGCCCCGGCGCTGGTGGCCGGCGTCGTGGACGGGCGCAACGTGTGGCGCACGGACCTGCCGGGTGCCCTGGACCTGCTCGAGGAGCTGACCGAGGCCGGCGCCCGGGTGCGGGTGGGCACCTCCACCTCCCTGCTGCACGTGCCCCACGACCTCGAGGCCGAGACCGCCCTGCCCGGCCACGCCCGGAACCGCCTGGCCTTCGCGGACCAGAAGGTCCAGGAGGTGCTGATCCTCGCCCGCGGCCTGGCCGAGGGACGGGAGGCGATCGCCGAGGAGCTCGCGGCGGCCGAGGCGAGCCCGACCGAGCCGGGCCGCAGCACGCCCGACGCCGGGGACCCCGGGCTCGATGCGGCCGTGCGCTCGCGCGCCGCGGCCGTGGGCCCGCAGGACCGCCGGCGGGAGCCGGGACAGGTGCGTCGCGACATCCAGCGCGAACGCGGCGCGGCCGCGGGGCTGGGCCCGGTGCCGACCACGACCATCGGCTCCTTCCCGCAGACCCCCGAGATCCGGCGGGCCCGCGCCGAGCACCGGGCCGGGCGGCTGTCCGAGGAGGGCTACCGGGATCGGCTGCGGGAGGAGATCGCCCGGGTGATCCGGCTGCAGGAGGAGCTGGGGCTGGATGTGCTGGTGCACGGTGAGGCCGAGCGCAACGACATGGTCCAGTACTTCGCCGAGCACTTCGAGGGCTTCTCCGCGACCGAGCACGGCTGGGTGCAGTCCTACGGCTCTCGCTGCACCCGCCCCTCGATCCTGTGGGGCGACGTCTCCCGGAAGGGGGAGGGGGTGCGCGGGGAGGCCTTCACCGTCCCGTGGATCACCTGGGCGCAGTCGCTGACCGAGCGCCCGGTCAAGGGGATGCTCACCGGCCCGGTCACGATCCTCGCGTGGTCCTTCGTCCGGGAGGACCAGCCGCTGGCCGTCACCGCGGACCAGGTGGCCCTGGCCCTGCGCGATGAGGTGAGGGATCTGGAGGACGCCGGCATCGGCATCGTGCAGGTGGACGAGCCGGCCCTGCGCGAGCTGCTGCCGCTGCGTCGGGAGGACCACGCCGCGTACCTGGAGTGGGCGGTGCAGGCCTTCCGCCTGGCCACCTCCGGGGTGCGCGCCGAGACCCAGATCCACACGCACCTGTGCTACTCGGAGTTCGGGGAGGTGCTCGCGGCGATCGACGCGCTGGACGCCGACGTCACCAGCGTGGAGGCGGCCCGCTCCCGGATGGAGCTGCTGGCCCCGCTGGCCGAGTCCGGTTTCGACCGCGGCATCGGGCCGGGGGTGTGGGACATCCACTCCCCGCGGGTGCCCGCCGAGGAGGAGATCCGGGACCTGCTCCAGGCCGCGGCGCGGGTGGTGCCGGCGGATCGGCTGTGGGCCAACCCGGACTGCGGGCTGAAGACCCGGGGATACCCGGAGACCGAGGCCGCGCTGCGCCACCTGGTGGCCGCGGCCGCGGCGGTGCGTCGGGAGGCCGCGGCGCGTCCGGAGGAGGCGGTGCCGGTGGCCTGAGCCCCGCTCAGTCCTCGGGCAGCAGCTCGACGATCCCCTCCAGGAACTCCGGGGTGTCCAGTCCCGGATCCACCGAGATCCGCACGAAGTAGCCGTGCATGAGAGCCAGCAGCCCGTCCGCGCGGCGCCGGGCCAGCTCCTCCGCGGGCCCGGCGTCGCCCTGACGGCGGGCCCAGGGCAGCAGGGCCCCGGCCATCAGGTCCCGGACCCGCCGCAGGTTGCCCCGGGCCAGCTGCGCGATCCGGGGGTCCAGGACGGCCTCGGACCACAGCTGCAGGAACATGCGCATCAGGTCTCGGTCCACGACGTCGCGCGGCACGGTGCGGGCGATGCCCCGGGGGGTCACGGCCTGCTCCGCGCTCGCGGCCTCGGCCAGGATCCGCTCGGCCCGCTGAAGGGTGCGCTCGGCGGTGGCCTGCAGGATCTCGTCCTTGGAGGAGAAGTGGGAGTAGATGGATCCGGCCGAGAGTCCGGATTCGCGGATGATCTCGGCCATCGAGGTTCCGGTGAAACCGCGGCGGCGGAAGCAGGCGGCGGCGTCGTCGAGGATCTGTCGGCGGCGGGCGTCTCTGGTCTCATCGGTCAGGCGCGGCATACACAGAGAATACCCGTTCTGTTATGGTGTTCCCAAACAGAACAGGCATTCTTTACGAGGAGCATCCATGTCCGCACCCGAGCAGGCCGCCGCGGCACCCGCCGCCTCCCGCCGGATCCACGCCCCCAGCTCCTGGCCGCGGGCCGGGATGGTCGCGCTGATCTGCGCTGTCGTCGTGACGATCATCGTCCTGGCCTTCACCTGGCCCACCAAGACCCAGGAGGCCAAGGACCTGCCCATCTCCGTGGCCGGGCCGCAGGAGCGGGTCCAGCAGCTGGAGGACACCCTGGAGCAGGCCCGCCCCGGGGTCTTCGATTTCCACGAGGTCTCGAGCCGGGACGACGCCGAGCAGCAGATCCGCCGGCAGGAGACCGTCGGGGCCATCGTCTTCTCCGATGACGCCCAGCAGCCGCCCGAGATCCTCAAGGCCACCGCCGCCGGAACCGTTCCCGCGCAGCTGATGACCGCCCTGGGGGAGCAGCTGCAGTCCCAGATCCGGGCCGGTCTCCAGCAGCGGGCCGACGCGGCCCAGCAGCAGCTGCAGGCCTCCGGCGCCCAGGCCTCCCCGCAGCAGATCCAGCAGGCGGTGGGCCTGCAGAAGGCCGCCGCGAGCACCAAGGTGACCGTGACCGACGTCGTCGGCCTCTCCGACGAGGATCCCAACGGCGCCGGCTTCACCGCCGCCTCCTTCCCCCTCGTGCTCGGCGGGATCATCGGTGGCGTGCTGGTGAACACCATGGTGCACGGACTCTGGCGGCGCCTGTTCGCCGCGGGGGCCTACGCCGTCGTCGCGGGGCTGAGCCTGACCCTGATCCTGCACACCTGGTTCGGCTTCGTGCAGGGAGGCTTCCTGGTGGACTGGATGGTCTTCATCCTGTCCGTGCTGGGCACCTCCAGCTTCATCCTGGGCTGCACCGCGCTGATCGGCAACGCAGGGATCGGTCTGGGCGCGGTGATCACGATGTTCCTGGGCAACCCGCTGTCCGGTGCTCAGGTGCCCTGGCAGTTCTACCCGCACCCCTGGGGCTGGATCGGCCAGCACCTGGTGCCGGGTGCGGCTCAGCACCTGCTGCGCAGCGAGTCCTTCTTCCCCGACGCCGACACCGCCGAGCAGTGGTGGACCCTGATCTTCTGGGCCCTGCTGGGTGTCGCCCTGACCGTGGTGGGCTACCTGGTGCACCACCACGGCAGGACCAGCGATGTGTCCGAGGAGCAGTGGGAGGAAGCCCACGAGGGCGGGGCCCGCGGTGCCGAATCCGCGAGCAGCGTCGCGTCTCAGGCCGGTGCCGCGACTGCCGCGCCGCGCCATCGGGCCGCCGGCTGACTCCACCCCGGCGCCGCTGAGCGCCCCCGTGCCGCGAGCCGGCGCCCCCGCCCTTCCGGATCCGCAGATCCGAGGGACGGGGGCGCCGGCTCGTTCGTGGCTGGTCCGGGGCGGGGCTACAGCTCCTGCTCGTGCACCCGGAAGGTCTTCTCGTTGGTGAACTCGCGCAGGGCCCACTGGGCGCCCTCGCGGCCGTAGCCGGAGAGGTTGATCCCGCCGAAGGGGAACTCCGGACCGGACTCCATGTGCGCGTTGATCTGCAGCATGCCCACCTGCACCCGCTCGCCCACGCGGCGGGCCCGCTCCACATCCGTGGACCACACCGAGCCCATCAGGCCGTACGGGGTGTCGTTGGCGATGCGGATCGCGTCCTCCTCGTCCTCGGCCTTGAAGATGTTGACGATCGGCCCGAACATCTCCCGGCAGCCCATGTCCGAATCCAGCGGGGCGTCGGTGATCAGGGCGGGGGACATGAACCAGCCCGGCCGGTCCAGCTTCTCGCCCCCGCAGTGCAGGGTCGCGCCGTCCTTCACGGCCTGCTGCACGGACTCCACGAGCTCATCCCGGGCGGATTCGGAGGACAGCGGGCCCATGTCCGTGTCCTCGGCGTCGTAGTCACCGACGACGGTGGCCTCCACGGCCTTCTTGGCCGCGGCGACGAACTCGTCGTAGATGTCCTTCAGCACGATGAAGCGCTTGGGGGAGGTACACACCTGCCCGGCGTTGGCCAGGCGCAGGGACACGGCCTTCTTCGCCAGGGCCGCGACGTCGTCGGTGTCCAGCACGATCAGCGGGTCGTTGCCGCCCAGCTCCAGCACGGAGCGCTTCAGGTGCTTGGCCGCGATCCCGGCGACCGCGGCCCCGGCCTTCTCCGAGCCGGTCAGGGAGAAGCCCTTCACGCGCGGATCGCCCAGGACCACCTCGGCGTCGGAGGAGTCCATGTACACGTTGGTGTACACCCCCTCCGGCAGCCCGGCCTCCACCAGCAGATCCGCCAGGGCCTGGGAGGACTTCGGGCAGATCGCCGCCTGCTTCATGATGATCGCGTTGCCGACCATCAGGTTGGGCAGGGCGAAGCGGGCCAGCTGGTTGTACGGGAAGTTCCACGGCATGATGCTCAGCAGCACGCCCAGCGGGTCGTGCTTGACGACGGTGCTCACCCCGTCGGAGGGGTGCAGCTCGGTGGGGGCCAGGAACTCCTCCGCGTGCTCGGCGTACCAGCGGGCGGTCGCGGCGACCTTCTTCACCTCCGCGATGGTCTGCGGCTTCGGCTTGCCCATCTCGTGCCCGACGATCTCCGCCAGCTCCTCCTGGCGGGCCTCGAACAGGTCCGCGAAGCGGTTCAGGATCTCCCCGCGCTCGGCGTAGGACCGCTGGGACCAGTCCTGGTAGGCGGCGTCGGCGCGGTCGACCACGTCCTTCAGCTGCTCCTCGGTGAGCGAATCGAAGGTCTCCTCGACCTCGCCGGTGTTGGGATTGGTGACTGCGAAAGTGCTCATGGTCCCCAGTCAACCGCGTGACGCGCACCTCGTCCAGGGCGTGACCAGGGATTTCGGCCTGGGCGGACGGCCCGGATGGACGGCTCGGGACGGAGGCCTGACGACGGCGGACGGGTGCCCGGGGACTCAGAAGTCCCGGGCGGTCTCCGGAGACAGGGCCGGGTTGATCCGCTGCAGGTGGATGCGGCGGGTCAGGCGGATGCACGGGCGCACGAGCATGAGCACGGAGCCGGCCACGAACAGCCACGTGCCCGCGACCATCGTCGCGTCGCTGAAGAACAGGAAGGAGCCGATCAGGAAGATCAGCCCGATCAGCACGTCGTTGACGATCGAGAGGGTCTCGTACAGTCCCCGGATCACCAGCTCGTCGGGTCCGATGCGCAGCTGGATGGGGCGCTGGCCCTGCTCTCCGGCGGCGGGGGCGGCGGCGGTGCGATCCTCGGGGGGTGCGGTCGAATCTGCCATGGGCACATGCTCGCACATCCGCGCGAACCCGACCCGCCGGGCGCCGACCCGCCGTGCCGCGGCGTCGGGCTCAGGCCAGCCCGACGGCGGTCAGCCACACGAGTGCCGCGTTCAGCGCGATGATCGCCGTCGTCGCGGCCCACGCCAGAATCGTCATCCACCGCGGATTCGCGTGCTCGCCCATCAGGGTCCGGTCCGCGGTGCAGCGCACCAGCGGGATCAGGGCGAAGGGGATTCCCAGGGACAGCGCCACCTGGCTGAGCACCAGGGCACGGGTGGGGTCCCAGCCGGCGGCGAGGATCGCCAGCGCCGGGACCAGGGTGATCACCCGGCGCGCCAGCAGGGGGATGCGCAGCTGCAGCAGCCCGGCCATGATGTCCGCCCCGGCGTAGCAGCCGACCGCGGTGGAGGCCAGTCCGGAGACCAGCAGCCCCACCGCGAAGACGACGCCGATCCCGGGACCCAGGGCCGCGGTGACCGCCGCGTGCGCGCCCTCGATGCTGTCCGTGCCGGGGACCCCCTGCAGATTCCCGGCGGCCAGCAGCAGCATCGCGATGTTCACGGACCCGGCGATCACCAGGGCGAAGACCACATCCCAGCGGGAGGCCCGCAGCAGGGCTCGACGCCGCGCCTCGGCCTGCTCAGATCCCGGCTCCGCCGCGTCGGCGTCGGCCCCGGCGTGGTCCACGGACAGCCGCGAGTGCAGGTAGATCGCATGGGGCATGACCGTCGCACCCAGCATGCTGGCGCCGAGCAGCACGGAGTCCGCGCCCTCGAAGCGGGGGATCAGCCCCGCGGCGGTGGCCGACCAGTCCGGCGGGGCGGCGAACAGGCCCGCGGTGAATCCGATGGTGATGATCAGCAGCAGCCCCATGATCACGTGTTGGAAGGGCCGCTGCCCGTGGCGGGACTGGATGCCCAGCAGCAGCATGGACACGATCCCGACGATCAGCCCGCCCCAGACCAGCGGCAGCCCGAACAGCAGGTGCAGCGCGATGGCCCCGCCGATGACCTCCGCGAGGTCCGTGGCGGCCGCGATCAGCTCGGCCTGGGCCCAGAACAGGCGCCGGGGGACCGGGCGCAGCCGACGCCCGAGCAGCTCCGTCAGGGAGGCGCCGGTGACCACCCCGAGCCGGGCGGACAGGTGCTGCACGAGCACGGCCATGAGGTTGGCCAGCACCAGCACCCACACGAGCAGGTAGCCGAACCGGGCCCCCGCGGTGAGGTTGGCCGCGACGTTGCCCGGGTCCACGTAGGCGATGGCGGCCACGAAGGCCGGGCCGAGCAGGCGCCAGCCCCGCCGCGAGGTGATGCTCATGATCTCACCGTAGTCCGGCCACGGAACGGTCCGGACGGTCCGGACGCCCCGGGGGATCCGGGAGGAGGCCGGTGGCCGGCCGGTGACGCGCAGCCGACGCCGCGGCATCGGGCGGGGGAACACCGGGGACCGCCCCGGGCCGAGCCCCCGGAAGCGGCCGCTGACCTGCGATGATCGGTCCCAGGAGTCCGCGCGCGGCGGGCCTTGAGGAGAGGAGCGCGGATGCGCATCGCGGTGTTCGGGTCCGGGTAAGTGGGACTGGTGACGGGGGCCTGCCTGGCCGAGGGCGGGCACCGCGTGGTGTGCGTGGACGTCGACGTCGAGCGGGTGGAGCGCCTGCGCGGCGGGGACTGCCCGATCTGGGAGCTGGGCCTGGCCCCGCTGCTGTCCTCGGGGCTGACCTCCGGGCGGCTGGCCTTCACGACCGAGGCGGCCGAGGCCCTGGATCAGGCGCAGGTCGCGCTGATCGCGGTGGGCACCCCGCAGGGTGCGGACGGGGCGGCGGATCTCACCGCGGTGCACGCGGTGGCCCGCACCATCGGCCGGTGCGCGGACGGGGACCTGCTGGTCGCTGACAAGTCCACGGTGCCGGTGGGCACCGCCGCGGCGGTGCGGGAGCTGATCCGCGAGGAGCTGGAGGCGCGCTTCGCCGAGGGGGCGGCCCCGAGGATCGGGGTGTGCTCGAACCCGGAGTTCCTCAAGGAGGGTGCTGCCGTCGCGGACTTCACCCACGGGGAGCGGATCGTGATCGGGGTGGAGGATGCCCGTGACGAGGAGACGATGCGGACCCTGTACGCGCCGTTCAACCGGCAGCGGGACAAGATCATCGTCATGGACCCGGCGTCGGCGGAGCTGACCAAGTACGCCGCCAACGCGCTGCTGGCCACCAAGATCAGCTTCATGAACGAGATGGCCGGGATCGCCGAGGCCACCGGCGCCGATATCGAGCGGGTGCGCCTGGGCGTGGGCTCCGATCCCCGGATCGGCTACCCGTTCCTGTACGCGGGGGCCGGCTACGGCGGGTCCTGCTTCCCCAAGGACGTCGCCGCCCTGGCCCACACCGCGCGCGCCGTCGGGGTGGATCCGGGGCTGCTGGAGGCCGGGATGCGCGTGAACGAGCGGCAGAAGGAGCGGCTGGGGCAGAAGCTCGCCGAGCTGCTGCCGGACCCGGAGGGGGCGCGGGTCGCGGTGTGGGGGCTGAGCTTCAAACCCCGCACCGACGACGTGCGCGAGGCCCCCTCGCTGGCGCTCGTGGAGCGGCTGCTGGCCGCCGGGTGTCGGGTGCGCGCCTACGATCCGGCGGCCGGGGACACCTTCGCCGCGGCCCTGGCCGCGCGGCTGGGGGTGCGCGAGCTGCCGGAGGCCTACCAGCCGGCGCTCACCCGGGAGGATGCCCTGGAGGGCGCGGACGCGCTGGTGGTGTGCACCGAGTGGGAGCAGTTCCGCGCCTTCGACGCGCAGCTGCTGACCTCCCGGATGGCCGGGCGGGTGATCGTGGACGGGCGGAACCTGTGGGACCCCGAGCAGGTGGCGGCCGCGGGCTTCGCCTACGCCTCGATCGGGCGGGTCACCACCCGGCCCAGCGCCGCTCCAGATCGGGACTGAGCGGGTAGGGCCCGACCGCCGCCGCCATCCCGGTCCCCACCGGGTGGCCCGCCCGCTCCAGGGCCGCGGCCCGGGCGCTGACCAGCTCGGCCGCCACGGCGTCGGCCACCACGGCGTCGCCCGTCTCCTGGGCGGTCCCGGGCAGCAGCAGCCGAGCCCGCCGCTCGGCACCGCCCGGGGCCCGTCCTCCGCGGCGGCATCCAGCTCCCGCAGCGTCCCGGCCAGCCCGGCCGGGTCGAACAGGGCGCGCACCGCGAGCCGGAAGCGCGGGGCGGGCTCGCCCTGCACGGGCCGCGGGATCGGCGCGGCGCGCACCCGGGGGTCCGCGGCCAGGACCTCCGGAACGCCGATGTCGGGCGGCAGGTGCACCGCGGCGTCGGGCACGGCGGCCAGCAGATCCGCGATCCACGCGCTCACCCGGTCACTGGGGTCCCCCTCGTCATCCAGCGCCGGGCCGGTGAGGTCCGCGATCAGCTGCGGGACGGGGAAGACGACGCCGGCCGGGCGGGTCCAGGGCGCGGGGATGCGCACCGCCAGGGCCCGGGTCTCCCGGTTCTTCACCGCTTTCTGCTCCGGGTCCTCCCGGCCGCCGCGGGCGGCCCAGTCCGGTCCGTCGTGCACCGCCCGCGCTTCCGGGACGTGGCGGAAGGCCGCCCCGGCCTCCCACAGCCGGTGGGCCAGCTCCCAATCCTCCCCGCCGTAGCCGGTCAGGGACTCGTCGAATCCGCCCACGGCCAGGAAGGTCCACCGGCTCACCCCCAGCACCGCGGAGATCACCGCCTGGTGGGTGCGGGCGTCCCCGCCGGCGAGATTCCGGGTGCGGTGGTGGATCTGCTTCAGCCAGGTCGGGGATTCCAGCGGCCGACCGGCGTGGGGACCGGTCAGGTGCGCGTGATCCCGGCGTCCCGTGCTCACCTGCGCGGTGCCTGCCAGCAGCGGGGCGCACAGCGCCGCGAGGTACCCCGGATCGGGGACGGTGTCCCCGTCCAGGAACGCCAGGACCCGGCCGCGAGCGCGCCGGGCCCCGAGGTTGCGCGCCGCCCCCGCCCGGAACCCCCGATCCTCCTGGCGCAGACCCACCACGGCCTCGGGCAGCGTCGGGGCCGCCGGGGAGCCGTCGTCCACGACGATCGTCTCCGCGGTTCCGAGGCCCTCCTGCCGGGCCAGGGCGGCCAGCAGCAGCTCGAGTCGACGGGCCGCCAGGGTCCCGGTGGCCCCGGGGGTCGGATCGGGGGCGCCGTCGTCGTAATAGGGGATCACCACGCTCAGCTCGGGCTGATCCGGGGCGAAGAAGGCGGCGTAGTCCCGGGCGGCCTCCACCCGGCCGTGGGGCAGGGACCCGGGATCCTCGATGCGGGTGAGACCGGGATCCGCGAGGACCTCGCGCAGGCGGGTGAGCAGCTCGCCCGGCGCGAGGGGCAGCACCGTGCCCGGGCGCAGCTGGGCCATCTCCCGGATGTACCGGGAGTCCGCGCACACAGGGCGGCGCCCGAGGCCGATCCACGAGTTCACCGAACCGGAGGCGGACAGGTGCCGGTGCAGGCACAGGGGGGCATCCACCGCCCCCAGCACCGCGGGCAGCTGCGGCTCCGGGACGTATCCGGTGATCCGGAAGATGACCCCCCGCCGCTCGGCTCGCTCCCGCAGCGTCTCGGCCATCTCCTCATGTCCGGCGGCCGTCCGCCCCACGGCCAGCACCACCGGCGGTCCGGCCGGCACCGCCGGGGATCCGACGAGCGCGGCCGCGGCATCGATCGCCTCCTCGTGGCCCTTGCCCGGGTACACGAAGCCGAAGATCCCCAGGACCGGGCCGTGCCCGGCCGGCAGCCAGCGGTCCAGCGGGTCCGCCGCATCCCCTCCGGTGCTGGAAGACTCCGCGGTCGGGCGGGACGCCGCCCCCTGGTCGGGTCTCCGTTGGATACCCGTGGAGGTCCCAGGGGCGGTCCGCGCGGCGGGCGGATCCGGCAGGGGCAGCGGCACCACGGCGATCCGCGGTGGGCGGGCCCCGGGGCCGGGAGCCGCCGGGACCGTCCCGTGTTCGGCGAGCAGGGCCAGCTCGTGCCGGGAGCTGACCACGACTCCGGCCCCGGCCGCCGCGGCGATCCGGGCGTAGGCCCTCCGCCGCCGCGGCAGGTTCCGCGGGCCATCGCTGGGTTGGGGGATGTCGTGCAGGGTCGCGGACAGCCCCGCGCACGCGGCGGCCACTCGAGCCACCCGCTCGGCGGCCTCCTCGGGGCTGGGACCGAACAGCGCCTCCGTGACGTGCAGGTGGACCCGGCGCCCGGCCAGACGCGGCAGGGCCGCATCCAGGGCCGCGGGGTCGGGCACCCGCAGCACGGGGGCGCCCAGGGCCGCGGCCAGGTCCAGGGCGCAGGCGCTGACCCCGTGCTCGGGCGGCCCCGGCACCACGTGCAGCGGCAGAGCGGGATCCCCGGGCGTCGGGGTGTGGGTCGCCTCGCTGCCGATCGCCTCGGGCGACGCCTCTTCGGGCCGGGTCATCCGCGCGCCTCCGGTCGGCGGCGTCGGGCGCCATCCAGGGCCTCGGTCAGTCCCAGCAGCTTCAGGGTCCCGGCGTGGCGGGCGAGCCCGGCATCCACGAACCCCGGATGGCGGGTGTACCAGGCCAGCTGCGCGCGGGCGACCTCCTCCTCGGGGACCCGGACGCCGTCCACCTGCCAGCCGGGACCGGACCACTGCTGCGCGGGCACCCCCGGAAAGGCCGCCCGGGCGGCGGCGGTCACGGGGGCGCGGATCCCGCCGAGCATCTGCGCGTCCGGGGCCTCCGGGGCGGGGTCCAGGGCGAACCCGGCCTCGGCCAGGCGCCGGATCACCAGGGGGGCCACGCCGGTCAGGAAGGCGTTGGTCGGGTGGTTCAGCGTGTGGTGGGTGCGCTGCGCGGGCAGCATCGCGGCCAGCACCGCGGAGGCCGCCACGGCGTCGTGGGCCCGCTCCCGCCGGCGCATCCGCATCAGGGAGTCCGCGGTCAGCCGCCCCACGGCCGCCGGGTCCACGGCCCCGGTCAGCTCCTCGACCAGCCGCAGGGCCCGCGGGAAGGGCAGCCCCCGGGCATAGCGCCGGGACTCCCGGGCCGCCAGCAGCAGGCGCAGGTCGTGATACGGGACCACCGGCGGGTCCACCGACCCGGCGCAGGAGGGCCGGACCGTCACCTGGAACGGGAAGATCCCCGCGAAGCGCAGCACGGGGAAGACCACGACGGGCGCCCCGGCGGGCAGCAGGGCCGCCACCTGCTCGGTGCCCACCGGCAGGTCCCGGTAATCCGCGCGCACCGGCTGGGTCACCAGCGCCTCGGCCCGCCCGGCCAGGCGGGCCAGATGCCCGAGGTCCTCGGTCTCCAGCTCGTGCACCGGCGGAACCCGTACGGCGCAGGCCCCGGCCGTCTCCAGCAGCCGCCGCACGGAACCGGCCTGGCAGTTCCCGTGTACGAGCACCACCGGGCGCCCGGCGGGAGCCAGGGGGCGCAGCCCATAGAACTCGCCGAAGTGCTCCCGGCGGGCCCGCGCGGCATCGGCCGCGGCGGGGGGCGGAAGCGGGGCGGCGGGGCGGTCCGCAGGGGTGGTGAACATGGGCTCATGCTACCGGGATCCGCGCCGTGAGCTGCGTGATAACATCGCCGTATCCCCAGGTGAGACCGGGCTTTTCCGGGTCCGCGGCCTGATCGTCGCGCCTACCCGGTGCTGGCGGCCGCCCGCTTCCCTGACGGCCCATGCAGACCGTCACCACGAGGAAGGTGGGTTCGTGTCCCCCGATCGCGCGCGCATCCCCGCCCGCGTGCTCTCCGTGCCCTCCCACTACCCCTACATCCAGGCGGTCCTGGACCCGTGCGCCGTGAGCAGGTCCTCCCGGATCCGGGCGCGGCGCGCGATGAGACCGCCGCCTGGCGCCCCTCGCCGGTGCTGGACCCGCGGTGGATCCGCCGGCACGCGGAGCGCTTCGACATCGTCCATGTGCACTTCGGCTTCGAGGCCTGTGATCCCCGGACCATCGAGGCCTTCTGCCGGGAGGTGCGCGCCTGCTCCCGGCTGCTCGTGCTCACCGTGCACGACCTGTCCAACCCGCAGCTGCCCGCCGAGCATCAGGAGGGCTTCCTCGCCTGTCTGGATGCGCTGGTGCGCCACGCGGACCAGGTGCTCACCCTCACCCCCACGGCCGCCGGTGAGATCGAGCGGCGGTGGGGGCGCCGCGCCGTCGTCGTGGAGCACCCGCCGCTCCTGCTGGGTCCGGACGCCGCCGCGGCCCCGAGGATCGCGCCACCACGCCGGGAGGACCCTGCGCAGGCCCCGGCGGGCCCGGCCCGGTTGGGCGTACTCCTGAAGGACGCCCGGCCCTCCCTGGACCTGGAAGCCGTGGCGGGCCTGGCCGAGGTCCTGGATCAGCCGCCGGCCGCCGACGGATCGGGTGCCCGCCTGGAGATCCTGCACCACGGCCGCTTCCGGGCCGGCCGGGAGGAGGCCGTCGCCGCCCTGTTCGCCCGGCTGGCCGACCGGCCGACGGCGCGGCTGCTGCGCACCGGGCGCCTGGACGACGCCGCCCTGGAGGCGTGGCTGCGCGGGCTGGACGCCCTTGTGCTGCCCTACGGCCACGGCACCCACTCCGGTCTGCTGGAGCTGGCCTGCGACCTGGGGGTGCGCGTGCTGGTCAGCGACCGGGGGCACTTCGCCGCCCAGCGGCCCGGTGTCGTGAGCGCCGTCGACCTCCACGACCGCGCCGCCCTGGGACGGGCCGTGGAGCAGCTGCTGCGCACACCCCGCCCCGCCCCGATGACCCGGGCCGAGGCCCGCCACCGGATCACCGCGGTGCGCGCCGAGCACACCGCGATCTACCGGAGCCTGCTCGCCCCGCGGGCCCTGGAGAGCGCCGGCGCCCGACTGCGCATCCTCGTCCTGGCGGGGTTCCGCTACCCCCTGGTCCAGCCGCACCAGGGCGGCCTGGAATCCCACGTCTGGTCCCTGGTGCGCCAGCTGCGCGCCCGCGGACACCTGGTCCTGCTGGGCGCCCCCGCGGGCTCGGACTTCCTGGACGCGGGCATCCCCGAGCTGACCTGGCCCCGCTTCACCTGGCCCGTGGACCAGGCGCGCACGGATGCGAGCCTGCCGGAGCCGATCCGACGGCTGCAGGACGAGGCGCTGGACCGGGCCCTGGACTGGCTTCAGGCACATCCGGGCGCCGTCGATGTGGTGCACCATCATGCCCTGTGCGCCCGTGCCCACGAGCGGGCAGGCGACCTGCCCGTGCCGCTGGTCAGTACGCTGCACACCCCGCCGCTGCCGGAGCTGGTGGAGCCGATCCGCCGGGCGGCCGGGCGCGGCGCCGGGCCGGGGGGTCCGGAGACCCTGGTCGCCGTCTCCGAGCACACCGCCGAGGGGTGGCGCGCCCAGGGGGTCCCGGCCCGCGCCGTGCCCAACGGGGTGGACACCTCCGCGTGGACCCTCGGGGCCGGCGGGGAGAGACTGTGCTGGTTCGGGCGGATCGTGCCGGAGAAGGCCCCGCACCTGGCGGTCCTCGCGGCCGCCCGCCTCGGGATGGGACTGGATCTGGCCGGGCCCGTCGGGGATCCCGCGTACGCCGCTCAGCTGGCCCGGCTCTGCCGGGGCCGCGATGTGCGGTGGCGGGGGCCGCTGCGCCAGGCGGAGCTGGCCGACCTCGTCGGCTCCTCCCTGTGCACCCTGGTCACCCCGGTGTGGGATGAGCCCTTCGGGCAGGTGGTCCCGGAGTCCCTGGCCTGCGGCACCCCGGTGGTGGCGGTGCGCCGGGGTGGGCTGGGGGAGGTCTTCGACCGCACCGAAGGGGTCCGGCTGGTCGCCCCCGCCGAGGATCGGGACCGCCTCGCCGCCAGGCTGGCGCGGGAGGTGCGCGTGCTGGCCGCCGCCCACCGCGACCCGGAGGAGCGGGCCCGGCTGCGGGGCCTGGCCCGGGAGGAGGCGGTGCGCCGGTTCTCCTTCGAACGCACCGTGGACGCGCTGGAGCGGGTATACCGGCGCGCGATCCGCGAGCGCGGCCGCACCGCCCGCCCCTCGGCGGCACCGCGGGAGGTGCGGGCGTGATCGGCTGGTATCTGCACCATCACGGGGCCGGGCATCTGCAGCGGCTGCGGGCCATCGCCGCGCAGCTTGAGGCCGAGGTGACCGTGTTCAGCTCCCTGCCTGCCCCGCAGCTATCCGTCACCACCCGCAGCGGGCCGGTGGGCTGGATCCAGTTGCCCGAGGATTGGACACCGGAGACCTTCTGCCCGGATCCGAGTACCGCAGATCCCGTGGCCGGGGGATTGCTGCACTGGGCGCCTCTGCATCACCGAGGACATGCCTCCCGGCTCGCCGCTATCGCCGCGGCCGCCACGGATCTGGAGCTGATGGTCGTGGACGTCTCCGCGGAGGTTGTGCTGCTCGCCAGGTTGCTGGGGGTTCCCGTGGTGGCGGTCACCCAACCAGGAGAGCGGACGGATCTGACTCACCAGCTGGCCTATCGGGCCGCCACCCGCATCCTGGCGTCTTTTCCCGGACCGGATCGGGTTGGACGAGCCGTGTTGGCCAAGGCTGCCCCGCACGTTCTCGAGTTCGCCGAACGCACGGTGTTCACCGGCGGTATCTCCGCGTTGGATGAGACGGCTGGGCCCGCACAGGAGAGGGCTGATACCGTCGCGGGCTCCCGGGTGCTGTTCGTCGGATCCCGCGGCGGTTCTGCGATGACCGCGGAGGCGCTGCGTCCCCTGCTCGCCGCGAGCACCTTCGCTGGGGAGGTGGTCGGGGTCCCCGGCTTCCCGTGGGTCTCGGATGTGCGGAAGCGGATGGCCGAGGCCGACGTTGTGGTGATCAATGCGGGGCTGGGATCTGTGGCCGACGTCGCCCGGTTGGCCCGGCCCGCCGTCGTGCTGGCCCAGGACCGGCCCTTCGGAGAGCAGAACGCCACGGTGCGGTTGCTGCGGGGCATCGGCGTGGTGACCGCCTCCGGCATGCCGGAGATAGGTCAGTGGGATGCTCTGGTGGACCGTGCTTTATCCGCCGGGGGCCCGGCTTGGGGCGGTTGGCAGGTGAGAGGCGCTGCGGATCGGGCGGCGCGGGCAATCCAGGAGCTGGTGGAATGAGCCGCGCGCGCACCGCAGTACTGACCCTGGCCAGTGTGGAGCGGATGCCGCACGTGCGTCGTCAGCATGCCGCCCTTCGGCAGTACCATGGCGACCGCCTCGAGGAGGGGAGTCTCATTCATGTGCTGGCTCTGCTCGGGGATGCCCCCCGGGAGGTCGTCGAGAACCAGGGCTGGCAGGTGGTCCCCGTGACGGAGGGACTGTGCGGGGGACGGGCCAACCTGGCCCGAGCGCGCAATCTCGCCGCGGCGGCAGGGCGGAGAGCCGGGGTTGGCCTGTTGGTCTTCCTCGATGCGGACTGTCTTCCGGCTCCGCGCATGATCGAGCGCTACGAGGCCGCTGCCGCCGCCTTCCCGCAGGCCCTGTTGGCGGGTCCGGTCACCTATCTGGAACCGGAGGAGACCCAATGGGAGTTGACGCGGATCGTCGCTCACCCCCACCCACACCCGGCCCGCCCGAATCCGGCCGACTGCCAAATCCGGTTGACCCGGGTGGTGGAGCACCCCCGGGAGGCCTGGGAGCTGTTCTGGTCCCTGTCGTTCGCGGTGCGTCCCGAGGTTTACCTCCGGATCGGAGGCTTCTCCGAGGAGTACACCGGGTACGGAGGGGAGGACACGGACTTCGCCTACAGCGCCCATAGCGCGGGGGTGGACCTGGCTTGGGTGGGTGGGGCCCATGCCTTCCACCAGTACCACCCGGTCTCCTCCCCGCCGGTAGAGCACCTCACGGAGATCCTCGACAACGCGAGGCTCTTCCACAGGCGATGGGGTGTGTGGCCCATGCGCGGGTGGCTGGAGGCATTCGCCGAACGTGGTCTGGCCCGCTGGGATCCGCAGCGCGGTTGGCTGCTCGCTGAGTGACCGCATGCATGACTGTTCTCCGCCCCGGGACCCTTTTCCCGCCGGAATGGTCGAAGGGCCCGCGGGGGAGGACAATGGGGGCGGCGCAGTCCCATTCGTAGGAGGTCCCATGCCCGTCGCCCCGGAAGATGCCGGCGTGGTCCTGCCGCCCACACGGGCAGGGGGCGCGGGTCGGGCCCCGTCCCCGCGCTACCGCAGCCCCGATGACCTCACGCAGGCCCAGCTCGAGCGCTTCCGACGCCACCTGAGCCTCACCGGCTTCGGCCCCGAGCCCCAGCTGCGCCTGCTCAACGCCCACGCCGTGGTGATCGGGGCCGGCGGCCTGGGAGCGCCGGTGCTCAGCTACCTCGCCGCGGCCGGGGTCGGGCGGATCACCGTGATCGACGCCGACGTGGTGGAGCGCTCCAACCTGCACCGGCAGGTGATCCACGGGGAATCCGTCCTGGGCCGGCCCAAGACCGCCTCCGCCGCCCGGACCGTGCGGGAGCTGCACCCGGAAGCCGAGGTCACCGAGATCCGCGAGGTGCTGGATGCCGGCAACGCCCTGCGCCTGCTCGCCGGGGCGGACGTCGTGCTGGACGGCTCGGACAACTTCCCCACCCGCTACGCCGTGGCCGATGCCGCGGAGATCCTGCGCGTGCCCGTGGTCTACGGGGCGATCCTGCGCTTCGACGGCCAGGTGAGCGTGTTCTGGCCCGGACGCGGACCCCTCTACCGGGACCTGTTCCCCACCATGCCCGGCCCGGGGGAGGTGCCCAGCTGCGCGGAGGCCGGGGTGATCGGGGTGCTGCCCGGGGTGATCGGCACCCTCATGGCCACCGAGGCCGTCAAGGTGCTGGCCGGGGTGGGCGAGCCGCTGATCGGGCGGCTGCTGTTCTACGACGCCCTCACCGCAGGCTTCCGCGAGGTGCCCTTCGCCCCGGATCCCCGGCGTCGGCCGGTCACCCGCATGGGCGCGGCCCGGGACTACGACGCCGCCGCGTGCGCCGTCCCGTCGGCTGACGAGGCCGCGCGGCCCGCCGCCTCCGCGTGCCCGGCGCGGGAGTCCGGACAGATCCCACCGGAGCGGCTGCGGCGCTGGCGCGCGGAGGAGGAGGCCCCTCTGGTGCTGGACGTGCGGGAGGCCTGGGAGCACCGCCTCGGGGCCATCCCGGGCAGCCCGCTGCTGCCCCTGGGGGAGATCCAGCGGGATCCCGCCGCGGCCGCGCACCGGGTGCGGCGCCTGCGGGAGCAGACCGGAGCGGGAGGCGGCCCGGTGGTGCTGTACTGCCAGGCGGGGGTGCGCTCGCGGCGGGCGCAGGAGGCCCTGGCCGCGGCGGACCCGGACACCCCGTGGCTCAGCCTCTCCGGCGGATACGACGCCTGGGAGCGCGAGGACGCCTGAGCGCGCCGGCGGCGCCCCCGGGCCCCGGCCCGGCCCCGGGCGGCGATGCCCGGGCCCGGCGGGGATCAGGCGCTGCGGAAGCGGCTGCGCAGGCTCTCCACCCGATCCTCGAACTTCTCCCTGCGCTCGGCCCGGCGGGACTCGCGCAGCTGACGGCGGGCGGCCTCCGCGGCGGCCTCGGCCGCGGCCTGCTGGGACTCCATCTCCGCGACCACCTCGTCGGTGGGGCGGCGCACGATGCTCCCGCCGCGCTCGGCGACGAAGGCGTCCAGGGCGGCGGTGTCCGGCTCATCGGTCTCCAGCACCAGGGCGTTGCGCCCGGGCTGCACGGTGCGGCCCAGCTCCTCCAGGGCGGAATCCCCGCTCTGCGCGCGGTCCAGATCGAACAGTCCGCCCAGCATGGCCCCGGTGCCCAGACCGAAGATCATGCCCAGCGGCCCGCCGAGCACCCCGATCATCATGCCGATGAGGCTGCCGCCCGCGGTCCCGGATCCGATGCCGGGATCATCCCCCTCGGGCACGCGCAGCCGGCCCTGCTCATCCCGCTCCACGAGGGCGGTGGAGCGGACCAGGGAGGACAGAGAGGAGCCGCGCAGCTCGGACAGGGCCTGATAGGCGGTGGCGTCCTCGGGGAAGGTGACGACGGCGGCGTACTGGGTCATGGGGAACCTCCTGCGGTCTCGCGGGGCCGACATCGGAAACGCGCGGCGGCGCTGGAGCGGCCCGGGCCCGCCGGACCGTGCCCCGTCTGCCCTCAGTCTACTCCGCCGGAGCCGCCTGGACAAGACCCGGCCCGGAGGGGTCGGTCGCGGGGGCGACGTCGGGCGGCTCAGCCCTCCGTGGGGTCCTCGCGGTGCTCGTCGCTGCGCAGGTGCTCCGGCAGGAGGCCCACCAGGCGGCCCACCAGCACCGAGTTCACCTTCTGGGAGAACGCCTCGATCAGGGGGCCGTTGAAGAAGGCGGTGGCGAAGGTGCCCACCCCCACGGGCCCGCTGCACAGCCAGGCGGAGGTCACGGTGAGGATGTCCTGCACCGTGCGCACCCAGCGGTAGGAGAAGCGGGTCTTGTCCACGATCATCGGGGCGATCGCATCGTACGGGGCGGTGCCCACCCCCGCGGACATGTAGGCGCTGGCGCCGAAGTCGAACACGGCGATGCCCAGGAGGAAGAACAGCGCCTTGCCGCCCAGTCCCAGGTCATCCGGGATGACGGGATCCAGCAGCGCGGAGAACCAGGTGATGAAGTACCCGGTGAGCACCATGTTGATCACGGTGCCGACGCCGATGTACCCGCGGCCCCAGATCACCACGGCGACGATGAGGATGGCGTTGGCCAGCAGCTGCCAGGTGCCCAGGGACCACCCGATGAGATCGCTGATGCCGGTGTTCAGCGCGGTGAACGGGTCCACGCCCACCCCGCCGTCCAGCATGATGGCCGCGCCCAGGCCGATGACGGCCACCCCGACCAGGGCGTAGGCGGAGCGCAGCGCGATCTCGGCCGCGGACAGGTGCTTCCCGTGGGTCATGCTCGCCACGTCGGGCCTCGTTTCGGGTCGGAAGGGCCCGCCGTGGGTGCACACGGCGGGGGACGACGGCGCGGCGGCCCCGTCGGCGGGATCGTCCCACCGTAGCCCCGCCCCCGGCCGGGGTCCAAGGCGGGGGCGGGGCTGGGATGACGTGATCTCCGTCCCCGGGGCTATGCCGTCCCGTGGCGGTGCTGGACCTCCTGCGCCTCGGTCCTGTCGGCGCCGCGGCGCTGCAGGATCCGCTGCGCGCTGGCCTCCGGGGAGAGATCCAGCCGGCGCAGCAGCTGGGCGTTGGCCGCGACCACCACGGTGGAGGCGGACATCAGCAGCGCGCCGACGCTCATCGGCATCAGGAAGCCCACCGGGGCCAGGACCCCGGCCGCCAGGGGCACGGAGACCAGGTTGTACCCGGCGGCCCACCACAGGTTCTGCCGCATCTTCCGGTACGACGCCCGGGACAGCTCGATCACGGACAGCACCGAGCGCGGGTCCGAGGAGGCCAGCACCACCCCGGCCGAGCCGATCGCCACGTCCGTGCCCGCCCCGATGGCCAGGCCGACGTCGGCCCGGGCCAGGGCGGGGGCGTCGTTCACGCCGTCGCCGACCATCGCGACCCGGCGGCCCTCGCCCTGCACCTGCTCGACCTTCGCGGACTTGTCCTCCGGGCGCACCCCGGCGAAGACCCGGTCGATGCCCAGCTTCCCGGCGACATCCTGGGCCACCGCCTCGGCATCGCCCGTGATCATCGCGACCTGCACCCCGGCGGCGTGCAGCGCCTCCACGGCCTCGCGGGACTCCGGGCGGACCTCGTCGGCCAGGCGCAGAGCCCCGGCCACCGTCCCGTCCACGACCACGTGCAGGATGATCGCGCCCTCATCGCGCCAGGAGGAGGCCTGGGGCAGCTCCTCGAGGTCGTGCTGCTCCAGCAGCCGCGGGCCGCCGACCTCCACCGTCGCGCCGTCCACGCTCGCGCTGACCCCGACCGCGGGGGAGGAGGTGAAGTCCTGCGCCTGCGGCAGCCGCACGGAGCGCTTCCGGGCGGCGGCGAGGATCGCCCGGGCCAGCGGGTGCTCGCTGTCCTGCTCGGCGGCCGCCGCCAGCCCCAGCACGCTCTCCTCCTCCCGGCCCTCGGCCGGGTCCACCGCGGTGACGGCCGGCTCCCCGCGGGTCAGGGTCCCGGTCTTGTCGAAGAACACGGTGTCCACCCGGCGCATGGCCTCCAGGGCGGAGCGGTTGGAGATGAGCACCCCCGCCTTCGCGGCGCGCTCGGTGGCCAGGGAGACCACCAGCGGGATCGCCAGGCCCAGGGCGTGCGGGCAGGCGATGACCAGCACGGACACGGTGCGCACGACGGCGTCGTCCGGGCGACCCAGCGCGAACCACACGATCGCGGTGATCACCGCCGCGCCCAGCGCGAACCAGAACAGCCAGGCCGCGGCCCGGTCGGCCAGCAGCTGGGCGCGGGTCGAGGAGGACTGGGCGTCATCCACCAGCCGGCGGATCCCGGCCAGGGCCGTGTCCTCGCCGGTCGCGGTGATCTGCACGCGCAGCCCCGAGTCGGTCGCGATGGTCCCGGCCACCACGTGCTCGCCCTTCCCGCGGCGCACGGTCCGGGACTCCCCGGTGACCATGGACTCGTCCATCGCGGCGGCGCCCTCGAGGATCGTCCCATCGGCCGGGACGGAGGAGCCGGGACGCACCAGCACGACGTCGTCCACCGCCAGCTCGTCCGGGGAGACGGTGACGACGTTCTCGCCCTCGACCTTCTCCGCCTCATCCGGCAGGAGGGCTGCCAGGGAGTCCAGGGCGGAGGAGGTCTGGGCCAGGGAGCGCATCTCGATCCAGTGGCCCAGCAGCATGATCACCACCAGCAGGGCCAGCTCCCACCAGAATTCCAGACCGGAATCCAGCAGGTGCAGGGTGGCACCCCAGGAGGAGAGGAAGGCGACGGTGATGCCCAGGGAGATCAGCAGCATCATCCCGGGGGACTTGCTGCGGATCTCGGAGACGGCGCCGCTCAGGAAGGGCTTCCCGCCCCAGACGTACATCACGGTGCCCAGCACCGGGGCGATCCAGCGGACCCACTCGGCATCGGGCAGGGAGTAGCCCAGCAGGTGGGCGAAGCCGTGGCTGAACACCGACACGGGCACGGCCAGCACCAGCATGATCCAGAACAGCCGGCGGAACATCATCACGTGGTGCTGCATGTGCCCGCCGCCGTGCCCGGCGTGCCCGCCGTGGTGGTCGTGCCCGGCGTGCTGATCGTGTCCGCCGTGCCCGGAGTGCCCGTGCCCGCCGTTGTGCTGGTCGCGGTGCTGGCCGTGGGACTCGCCGCCGGCGTGCTCGTCGTGCCCGGCGTGGGGATCGCTCCCGGCGTCGCGGTGGTGGGTGCTCTCCTCGGTGCTCATCGGCTCTCCATCTCGCTCTGCACGACCCAGCGGTGGTTGGTCACGGTCTGTCCGTCAGGGGTCGTGTAGTCGACGATGTAGACCGGTTCGTCGGTGGAGGAGACGATCGTGGCCTGAGCCCCGTCCATGCCCTCCATGTGGTCGGCGTCCAGGGTGACGCGGGTGCCGTCGGCCAGGCGCTGGGAGCCGGCGTCGCGGATCTCCTGCTGCACGACCCAGCGGTGGTCCTTCACCTCGGGCCCGCCGGTGGTCGGGGTGTAGTCCACGGCGTAGGTCCAGGTGTCGTAGGCCCCGACGACGGTGGCTTCGGCGCCCTCCATGCCCTGCATGTGATCGGTGGTCAGGCGCACCTGGGAGCCCACCGGGTAGCGGGGGTTCTGGGCCGTGGGGATGTCCGTGGGCAGCGGGTCCCCATGGGAGTGGGCGTGGTCCATCCCGGACATGCTGGCCGCGGGGGAGGCGCTGGCGGAGGACGCGGCGCCCGTCGCGTGCTCCGCGGGGTGGGAATCGGCGTCGCCGCCGGCGGAGCAGCCGGCGAGCAGGACGACGGCGGCCGCGAGGGAGGCCGCGGCGGGGGCGGTGCGCAGATGCGGCATGGCGATGATGGTTCCTCTCGGTGCGGTGGGTCCTTCTCCTTTCAGTAGTACACCCCCTGTCAAGTACCCCCAGGGGGTATTCACGGGCGGTGGGGGCAGACGGCCGATCCTGACCACCTTCCCGGCTGTGATCAGCGCGAATGCCGGTCGGGGAGGGGTGCGGGCCCGTCCGACGGCGGTAGCCTGGGGATGCGCGCCCGCTCCTCGGGCGCCGTTCCCGAGGAAAGGCAGGACCCGATGCAGATCCCCGCGCAGACCCAGCCCTGGCCCGGCTCCACCGCGGCCATGGACCCCCAGCCGGATCACGGCGAGCAGTCCTACCGCGGCAGCGGGCGCCTGGAGGGCAAGCGCGTGCTGCTGACCGCCGGGGACAGCGGCATCGGCCGCGCCGTCGCCATCGCCTACGCCCGGGAGGGCGCGGACCTGGTGATCTCCTACTACGACGAGCACGACGACGCCGAGCAGACCCGCCCGGTGGGTGCGCGAGGTCGGCCGGAAGGCCGTGCTGGTCCCCGGGGATCTCACCGACCCCGAGCACTGCCGGGAGCTGGTGCGCCGCACCGTGGAGGAGCTGGGCGGCATCGACGTGCTGGTCTCCAACGCCGCGTTCCAGATGGTCCGCGAGCAGATCACCGACATCCCGGATGAGGAATGGGACTTCACCCTGGCCACCAACCTCTCCGCGATGTTCCACCTGGTCAAGGCCGCCGTGCCGCACATGCAGCCGGGTTCCAGCATCATCGGCTCCACCTCCGTGAACTCGGATATGCCCCCGCAGCAGCTGCTGGCCTACAACGCGACGAAGGCGGGGATCGCCAACATGATCGGCTCCCTCTCCCAGTCCCTGGCCCCGCGCGGCATCCGCGCCAACTCCGTGGCCCCGGGCCCCATCTGGACCCCGCTGATCCCGGCGACCATGCCGGAGGAGATGGTCGAGGACTTCGGCGGGGACTACCCCGTGGGCCGGGCCGGGCAGCCGGCCGAGCTCGCGCCCGCCTACGTCATGCTCGCCGCGGACGAGTCCAGCTACGTCTCCGGGGCCCGCGTGGCCGTCACGGGAGGTCAGCCGATCCTATGAGCGCCGTCGACTCCGAGACCGCCGCCGAGACGACGGGCGCCGTCGAACGCCACACCATCACCACCTCGGACGGGGTGCGCCTGTCCTACACCGACGAGGGCGCCGGTCGGCCCGTGGTCATGATCCACGGGTGGACCTTCTCCGGGAGGTTCTTCGACGGCGTCGCCTCCGAGCTGGCCCGCGGGCACCGGGTGATCCGCCTGGATCTGCGCGGGCACGGACGCTCCGAGTCCCCGGACCACGGGTACCGGATGTCCCGGCTCAGCGCGGACCTGCACGAGCTGCTGGAGGCCCTGGATCTGCGCGAGGCCACCCTCATCGGGTGGTCCCTGGGCTGCCCGATCATCTGGGGTCTGCTGGAGTCCTTCGGCTCCGCGAGGGTCGCCCAGGCCGTGTACATCGACCAGACCCCGGCGCAGTACCGCACCGCGGACTGGCCGTGGGCCCACGCCCAGTGCTGGGACGACGCCGCCCTGGCCGGCCTGCAGGCCGCCATCGCCGCCGACCCGGCCGGCCAGGACCGCGAGCAGGTGCCGACCATCCTGCAGCGCGAGCCCACCGAGCGGGAGCGGGAGCTGTTCCTGGCGGAGATGGGCCGGTGCCGCCCGGAGGTGCGCAACGCGGTGATGCAGAACCACACGCGCCTGGACTGGCGCGACGTCATCCCGCACCTGTCCGTGCCGGCCCTGGTGTGCGTGGCCCGGCGCAACGTCGTCTTCGACTGGCGCGGCCCGCACTGGGTGGCCGAGCACCTGCCCGACGCCCGGGAGCGGATCTTCGAGGACAGCCGCCACGCGCTGTTCCTGGACGAGCCGCAGGCCTTCGTCGAGACGGTCCGGGAGTTCCTGGCGGAGGCGGACCGATGAGCGGGATGCCCTTCGCCTTCGGGATGAACGAGTTCACCACCCAGCCGTGGAGCTTCGAGCGGGACCTGCGCGAGTGCGCGGACCTCGGGGTGCAGACCTTCGAGCTGTGCTAGGCCAAGCTGGCCGAGGGTGCTGCGGGCCGGGAGCAGCTGGAGGCCCTGCGGGAGTCCGGGCTGCCGGTGTGCTCGGTGCAGCCCGCGGTGCGCACGGCCGTGCCCAGCGCGATGCAGCCGAGCCCGAAGGGCGCCGACGAGCGGATCGCCGCCTACCGGGCCAGCCTGGAGCGGCTGGCCCCGGTGGCCCCCGGGGCGGTGTTCGTGACCAACACCGGGCCCGCCCCGGACGGGGACATGCACCGCGGCCTGGAGGAGGCCGTGCGCTTCCACCGGGAGCTGGCGCCGGTGGCCGCGGACCTGGGGGTGCGCCTGGCGGTGGAGCCGCTGAACCCGATCTCCCTGAACGCGGAGACGATGATCTGGACCTTCGCCCAGGCGGTCGAGCTGATCGAGCGGACCGGCGTCGAGGGCCTGGGGCTGTGCCTGGACACCTGGAACCTGTGGCAGGACCCCCTGCTGGAGGAGGGGATCCGCAGCCACGGCGAGCTGATCTCGATCCTGCAGGTCAGCGACTGGCGCACCCCGCGCTCCGGGATGGACCGGCGCAGCGTGGGCACCGGGCCGATCCCCACCGGGCGGCTGCTGCACGCGCTGGCCGAGTCCGGCTACACCGGGGCCTGCGTGGTGGAGATCTTCTCCCAGGGGGTGCCGGATTCCCTGTACGACGGGGACCTGCGCGCCCTGATCCGGCAGAACCGGGATGCCCTGGAGCAGGCGTGGGAGCGGGCCGCCTGAGCCGACCCGGTCGGGGCGCCCCCGCCTGAGCTGTGGGACCTGCGGACGTGGCCTGGGGGCGCGGGCGAGGCCGCCGGGTGGGGCGGGCTCAGTCGAGGGTGCCGGCCCGCCACGCCGCGGCGGCGGCCTCCAGCTGCTCGGCGGTGCCGATCAGCCGCCGGGAGGCGCGGGTCATCCGGGTGCCGGCCGGGTGGGAGCCCGGGTCGGCGAAGAACTCGCTGGCGGCTCCCGGCCGGTGGGGGATGACGGCGGCGTCGGTGCGGTCCGCGGCGAGGCTCTGACCCAGGGCGATGACGCGGCAGAAGGCTGCGAAGCGCTCCAGGGCGACGTCGAACTGCCCGGTGTACGCGCCGGTGAGGATCTCATCCACGGTGCGGCACACCTCCTCCGCGTCCGGCGGATCCGCGACGCCGGCCACCACGCGGGAGACCTCCGCGGTGTCCTGGCCCAGGCGGTAGTACTCGCCGATGCGCGCGGGGTCCCGGCGCACCGTGTCCCGCAGGGCGTGGATGCGCCACAGCGCGCCGGGCAGGGAGACCGCCGGGGCCTGCGCCCACATCTGCGCGAGGGCCTCCACCCCGAAGCGGTCCGTGAACTCCACGAGCCGGGCCGTGACCTCCGGGTCCCGGTTGGCCCGCCCGCGGGTGAGCAGGGCCCAGGCGGAGGTGTGCGCGGCCTGGCTGAGGGTCTCCGGGTCGGTGCCGCCCTCGCGCTGGTCGAACATCGCGGGGGAGAACTTCACGGGACGGTGGTGGCGCGCGGCAGGCTTCTCGGGCATCCGAACAGTGTAGGACCGGCCCCGGGCCACCCGCAGTTCTCTGCGCCACCGGCGGACGAGGACAATAACCGATCCCGCAGGAGGCCGGGCCGACAGGGGGCTTCGGCGGTGTCGGTGCGGGGCCGGGGGAGTTGAGGGGCCCGTCGTCGGGCCGGTAGTGTGAGGTGTTGCGCGCCTTTAGCTCAGTTGGTAGAGCAAGGGACTTTTAATCCCTGGGTCGTGGGTTCGAGCCCCACAGGGCGCACCGCAGAGGACCCCGCACCGGCAGCAGCCGGGACGGGGTCCTCGTCGTATGCGGCGTCCGCGCTTCAGATGAGGCCTTCGTGTTGAGATGCGCCGTTCGTGCTGAGATGCCGCACGGCGTGCGGTATCTCAGCACGAAAGTGGGATCTCAGCACACATCCGGGACCTCAGCGGGCCGCCGTCGGGGTCATGCCGCCTGCTCCAGTCTCAGCAGGGTCGTCTTCGCGTCCAGACCGCCGATGTAGCCGCCGAGGCCGCCGTCGGCGCGCAGCACCCGGTGACAGGGCACCACGACCGGCAGCGGGTTGGTCGCGCAGGCCGTGCCGACGGCGCGGACGGCCCGCGGATTCCCGACGAGTTCGGCGACCTCCTTGTAGGAGCGGGTGCGGCCGTAGTCGATGTGCGGCAGGCAATGCTGCACGGTCCGGCGGAACCCCGAGGACAGCGCGTAATCCAGCGGCACGTCGAAGGCGCGTCGACGGCCGGCGAAGTACTCGTCGATCTCGGCGGCCACCGCATCCAGGCGACGGGGGGCCTCCAGCACCCGCGGGCTGATCCTCTCCGCCAGCGATGTCAGCACCGCGTCGAAGTCCTCGCGTTCGTAGGCCACGCGCACCAGCCCCGTCTCGGTCGCGGCCAGCAGCAGCGGACCGACGGGGGTGTCGATCGTGCGGTAGGCGACGTCGAGCAGTCCGTGCTCACCGGCCCGTGCGGCCAGGCGCGCGTGGAGATCGGCCATCGCCCCGGGTTCGATCGGGAAGAGGGCGGCACACTCGGCTCCCTCGCCGTCACCGGTCGGAAGGCTCGCGCCTGCGGGCATGCTGTCGGTCATCGGGGTGCTCCTTCCGTGTGCTCGCCGTCGTGGTAGGTCTGCCGCAGTCTCCTGATGCCGTCCGAGGCGGCTCTGCGCACCGCGTCGGGGCTTGAGCCGATGATCGCGGCGGTCTCGGTGTGCGGCAGACCGCCGAGGTAGTGGTAGGCGATCGCCAGCCGCTGCCGCTCCGGCAGCCCCGCCACCGCGGCCCACACCCCGTGCTCGTCATCGCCCGGGGTGCCCAGGGAGGAGACCCGCTCGGGGAGGTCGTCGCTGGGGGTCGCGTGCCGGGCCCGGGCGCGGACGACGTCGATCGCCTTGCGGCGGGCGACCCGCACCAGCCAGGCCTCCGTGTTCGTCTCCTCCGGCAGGTCCGGCCAGGTCTTCAGCGCGGCCAGGAACGTCTCGGACCAGGCGTCATCGGCGTCGAGCCCGGGACCGAGCACGGCTCGGCAGACCCGCAGCACGGTCTCGCCGTGCCGGGTCACGGCCTGGTCGAAGGGAAGTCGCATCGTCATCCCACGGTAGTCGCGCCGGCCGGGCCGAGCTGCTGAGCGAGCCTGCGATCGCCCAGCGCCGTCTGGATCACCGTGTGTCGCCTGGTCATCATGATCATCTCCTCCGTCTGCTCATGCTGTAGACGCGTCAGCACCGGCGGATGTGAGGTGGCCTCGTCCACATGTGCCGCGGTCCTCCCTGTCCGGGCGCATCGCAGAAGACCCCGCCCCGGCTGGTGCCGGAGCGGGGTCTTCGTCGTGCGCGGGGCTCCTGCTGAGATGCGGGGTTCGTGTCGAGATGCTGCACGTCGGGCGGTATCTCAGCACGAACGCGGGATCTCAGAACGAAACCGGGGTCTCAGCGCGCCCCGGGTCTCAGCGGGCCGCGGCGGGGCGGCGGGTCTCGGCGCTGATGAACCAGGACTGCTGCTCGAGCTTCTCGAGGATGCTGTGCAGGATGTCCGCGGAGGTCGGGTCGGCCTCGTCCACGGTGTCGTGGACCTCGCGGATGGTGTTGGTGGTGGCCTCCACCGCGGTGACGATCTCGTCGATCGCGTCCGTGGTGAGCACCTCGCCCTGCGGCATCTCCGGCAGGGTCGAGGCGGCCGCGACGACGGTGGGGCGCCCGTCCGGGGTGGCGTGCAGGGCGCGCATGCGCTCGGCCACGGTGTCGGAGGCCTCGCGGGCGATCTCCACGATCTCGTCCAGGTTCAGGTGCAGGTCCCGGAAGTTGGGGCCGACGATGTTCCAGTGCGCCTGCTTACCCACCATGTGCAGGGCGATCAGGTCCACGAGCACTTTCTGCAGGCTGTCGCGCAGCTCCTTGGGGGCGACGAACCCGTGCTCGGCGTTCTCCACGCGGGTCTTGGTGTCTCCGGCGGGCTGCGGAACGGTGACGGTCTCGGTCATGTCCTCACTCCTTCTCGAACTCGTTCGCTTCCCTTCCACATCACCACCGCGACCGCCCTCCCACAAGGGGTTTGAGCTGTCAGCCGAAGGCTCCGCGCATCACAGGAGGCCGATGCCGGGGCCACAGACGGCGGATGGATGTGGTCTGGGTCTCGGAGTAGCGTGGGATGTGATTCCCGCACCCATCGCGGGATCGACCGCTGTGTCATGTCGCTGAGGAGCACACCATGAAGATCCGCGCCGCTGTCCTGACCACGATGGAGGCCGAGCGTCCCTATGCCGACTCCAAGCCGCTGGCCATCGAGGAGCTCGAACTGGATCCGCCGCAGGAAGGTGAGGTGCTGCTGCGGATGACGGCCGCCGGCGTCTGTCATTCCGATCTTTCCGTGGTGGACGGCAACCGACCGCGACCTCTGCCGATGGCTCTGGGGCATGAGGGCACAGGGGTCGTCGAGGAGGTCGGCCCGGGAGTGGCAGGTCTGTCCGTCGGCGATCACGTGGTCACGGTGTTCCTGCCGCGCTGCGGTGAATGCGCGAACTGCCGCACGGACGGCAAGCTGCCCTGTTCCCGCGGCACGGAGTCCAACACTGCCGGATATCTGCCGGGTGGAGGGAAGAAGATCCGCCTGCATCGACCGGACGGAGAGGAGGTCCTGCACCATCTCGGAGTCTCGGCATTCGCCACTCATGCAGTGGTCCACGAGTCCAGCGTCGTCAAGATCGGGGAGGACGTGCCTCCCGAAGCTGCGGCACCGCTGGGGTGTGCGGTGCTGACCGGCGGAGGAGCGGTGGTCAATGCCGGCGATCCCCAGGAGGGAGACACGATCATGGTCGTGGGTCTCGGTGGGGTGGGCATCGCCGCGCTGCTGACGGCCATCGGGCTCGGCAAGGGCAAGGTCATCGGCGTCGATGCGCAGGAAGCCAAGCTGAAGCGCGCTTCCGAGCTGGGAGCCGACGAGGTGTGGACCCCGGAGCAGGTCGCTGAGCAGGGAATCACGGCGGATCTGGTCATCGAGGCTGCGGGGCATCCGCGGGCTTTCGAGACGGCGTTTGCGGCGACTGCGGTGGGGGGACGGACCGTGACCGTCGGACTGCCCAGCCCTTCGGCCGAGTCGGTGATCCACCCTGTGGTCCTGACCTCGGAGGCGCGCAGCGTCATCGGCAGCTACTTGGGATCGGCGGTCCCCTCCCGGGACATTCCGCGGTATGAGCAGCTGTGGCGCGATGGGGACCTGCCCGTGGAGGAGCTCGTCTCCTCCCGCATCCGGCTGGAGGACATCAACGAGGCCATGGACACGCTGGCTGAGGCTCGGGCGATCCGGCAGATCATCCTCTTCGAGGAGTCCGATCAGGCCCAGTGACACCGGGTGCGATATCGGCTCTCGGCCGAGCCGGAGAGCGATGCCGCCTCAGGGAGAGTCCTTCCGCGGCGGTGTCGCCCTTGAGGCGAGGGCATCGCCGATCGCCTGACCCACATCATCGCCCGCACGCAGCGGACGGCCGGCGAAGATCCCCTCATGAGCCAGCACCGGACGACGGTCGCCGGCGAGCTCGGGGTACTTCTCCTCGAGCTTCTCTCGGCGTTCGATGGTCTTCCGCCAGTGGTGCAGGACGTCGGGATCTCCCCGGCCGGCGCCCTCCCAGCTGTGCGGCATCTGCTCACGGGACGGCCCGGCATCGGCCCGGTTGCCGATGTTGACCGACGACAGCCTCTTCCGTGCAGCAGCGCCGCAGATAGGACACGGCGGATTCGGCGCATCCATGGTGGGCAACCCAGCTTCGAAGCGATGCTGAGCCTCGCAGAGGAAGTCGTGGAGGATCATGAGTAGTGCCCCTCTGGGGCCCAGCGGATCTCGTGAGCTGCCTGATCGGCGTCGTGTCCGAAGAAGACCTGTGCCTCTTTCTCCTCGGCGATGCGGCGCAGCTTCTCCACCGAGTCCAGCCAGGCCAGATTGTTCCAGACGATCGCGGCCCCCACGGCCGGAGGGCCCCAGGAATCCCGCATGTACACGGCGTCGGAGGTGAAGATCTTCGTCCCCTCGTCGGGCAGATCCAGCATCAGGGACATCGTTCCCCAGGTGTGACCCGGCGTCTGCAGGAGGGTGACACCCGGCAGGATCTCCTCATCGCCGCTGATGCCGCCGATGTCCAGACCCTCGTAGTCAGAGGGAATATGCGCGCCTTCGTGGTAGCCGGTGATCCCCTTGACTCCCTCCAGCTCGGCGGTGCTGGTGAGGATCCTGGTCTTCCCGTTGTCGAAGGCTCGGGCATTGGCCGCATGGTCGAAGTGCAGGTGGCTGAGCACCAGCAGGTCGATGTCCTCGGTGCTCAGTCCCATCCGGGCAAGGCTGCGGTCCAGATAGGAGGCTTCCGGGTCTTCGGCGTCATCGACCACCGGGAAGAACTGGTCGAAGCCGGTCGACTGCCAGCGACTGGCCCAGTCTCGAGGGACACCGGTATCCCAGAGCATCCGCCCCTCGGGTGTCTCGACGAGCACGGCGTGCGTTGGAACGAGACCGAATTCGCGCGGGGCGTCCCGCTGACTGACGGGTTTGATGATGCGCTCGGGTTTGAGGAGGAGCCAGGTGTAGTCGGCCTCCATGTCTCCGGAGTGCAGCACGTGCGCCCTCATGTCCATAGTGGACACATCCTTCGGATCGACGGTGTAATGCAGAGCACAATGCCATCTGGGCGTGGCCATGTCAACGGGCCGATGCCGGGGCCACACCCGACCCTGCTTCCGCCCCTTCCGAGGAGCTACAGCAGCGCGGAGGTCAGGCGGCAGACGTTCTCCAGGGCCTTGGTGCGCAGCGGGCGACTGCGCCACTGCTCCAGGTCCACCTCGTCGGAGACGGCCATGTACCGCTCGGCGACGTCCTGCACCTGGGCGGTGATCTCCTCGCTGAGCAGCATCATCGTCACCTCCAGGTTCAGGGAGAAGGAGCGCACATCCATGTTGGACGAGCCCAGGCAGGTCATATCGTGGTCCACCAGGACGAACTTCGTGTGCAGCACCGTCGGGGCGGGGTACAGCATGATCCGCACCCCGGCCTCCAGCAGGCTGTCGTAGTAGGACTGCTGGCCGTAGTGGGCGAAGAACTGGTCGCCCTTCGCGCACACGATCAGCGTCACGTCGATCCCGGACTGCGCGGCCGTGGTCAGCGCCATCTTCAGGGAATCGTCCGGGATGAGGTACGGGGAGCAGATCAGCACCCGGTCCTCGGCGTTGTAGATCAGCTGGTTGATCAGCCGCAGGTTGTTCTCCGTGTCGAAGCCCGGCCCGGAGGGCACCGCCTGGGCCATCACCCCACCGTCGATCGAGGGCAGCTCCTGGTCCACCTCATCCAGCAGCAGATCCTCGGTCTCCGAGTACCAGTCGGAGATGAACAGGGCGTTCAGCTCATCCACCAGCGGTCCCTCGATGCGCAGCATCAGGTCCTTCCACTGCAGGCCCTTGCGCAGGTTCTTCGGCTTGTTGTACGAGCGGTCGATGATGTTCTGCGAGCCGGAGAAGGCGAGGTCGCCGTCGATGACGAGGATCTTCCGGTGGTTGCGCAGGTCCGGGCGCTGCCACTCCAGGCGCCACGGCCGGATCGGCAGCATCCGGTGCCAGGAGATCCCGGAGCGATCCAGCATCTTCACCAGCTCGCCGTAGCCGGGATACCCGGCCGAGCCCAGGTGGTCGATGAGGATGTGCACCTTGACCCCGCGCTCATGCGCCCGGAACAGGGCGTCGATCAGGGGAGCGGAGGTCTGGTCGTAGGCGACGATGTAGAACTCGAAGTGCACGTACTCCCGCGCCCGGTCCACGGCGTCGGCCATCACCCGGATGGACTCGTGGTTGTCCGGCAGCAGCTCGAAGGAGTTGCCGCCGGTCAGCGGCAGAGAGCCCAGCCGGTAGTTCAGCTGAGCGGCGGCCACCGCCGGCTCCCGCAGATGGTCGTGCCGACCCAGGATCGCCTGATCCCCGATCTGCTCGCGGATCAGCTCGTTCATCCGCGACTGACGCTGCCGTCGGGACTTGGGCAGATAGCGGGAGCCGATCACCAGGAACGCGATGATGCCGATGTACGGGATGAGGAAGATCGCCATGAGCCACCCCAGCGCCACGGCCGGCTTCCGGTTGTACGGGATCCAGCACAGCGCGATGATCCGGATGACCGCATCCACGACCACCAGGGTGATGTCCATCCACTGCGGCAGACCGGGGATGTTCAGCAGGGAGTAACTCACCGTGTCAGTGTACGGGAGGCCGCCCCCTCCGCCCTCAGGGCGTTCCTGCGCCCGCGGTCCCCGACGCCGCGGCCTCCCGGCCCAGCCCCAGATCGTAGGCGCTGGAGACCGCCGGGGCCCAGGAGGCCCCGCACGACGCCGCCCGGGCCAGGGCCCGCTGCGCCGCGGCGTCGGGTGCCAGGAACGTCGGCCCGGCCGCCGGCTCGCCGGCCGCCTGCCGCCCCGGGGACCGGGCAGCAGCACGCCGCGCCGGGCCCCCAGCAGACCCGCGTAGGCCACGGCCGGGGAGACGCGGGCGGCGTCGTCGTAGAGCAGCCAGCCGATCCGGCGCTCGCCGAGGCCGCGCAGCAGACTCGGCAGCAGGTTCGGGTCCACGCGGATCTCGGGGAAGATCGCGCTGAGCACCTGCACCGCCGCGAGCATGGCCTCTGCGGAGGGCACCGGGCGCCCGGAGAGCACATCGCGGGCGGCCTTCAGTCCGTCCCGGAACTCCCGGGGCAGGTGCAGCAGGGTCAGGGCGTGCAGGCGCACCGCCAGTCGGTAGGTCCCGGTCCGGGCCCGCTGCACCTCGGGATCCAGCCACGGGCAGGCCGGACCGGTCCCGGACCAGCCGCCGCCCAGCCACTCCTGGTCGATCGCGTGCTCCGGGTGCGGGTAAGCCGCCAGCTCCGCCTGCAGGGCCCGGGCCGTCTCCTGGGACTGCTCCAGCTCATCGCGCAGCCCGTCCCGGTTCTGCTGGGCCGCATGCAGCCGACGGCGGGCCGCGCCCACCCGGGTCTGGCAGGCGTCCTCCTCCCGGGCGGCCGTCTCCTGCGCGGTGCGCAGGTCCTCCAGCCGCTCCCGCCACGGCACCCGGGCCCGGCCCAGGCTCGCGGCCCGGCGCCAGACGCCCGGCTCCTCGTGCAGATGCGCGGCGATCGCGTCGCTGAGCCCGTGCCGGCGCATCTGGGCGGTGCGGTGCGCCCGCTCGGCCCGCACCAGGTCCGCCGTGAGGGCGTCCACGGAGGCTTGGGCATCGCGGATGTTCTGCCCGATGTCCCGGGTCATCTCCTCCGCCCGCAGCAGCAGGGGCACCGCCTCGTGGAAGCGCTGCCGGGAGGCCAGCAGCTCGCGGGTGCGCTCCTGGGCGGCCAGGGCGGCGTCGGCGGTGCGCTCCCACTCGCCCTGATCCGCCGCGGGATCGGCGCCGGCGCGCGGCAGGACGTTGAGGACGGCGTCGATCGCATCGATCACCCCGATCTCGCGTCCGGCGGGCAGCGCCTGGAAGGGAGGATGCTCGGGCATCCCGGGGGCCAGGACCACCCGCACCCCGTAGGGTCCGGTGCCCGGCACCGGGCCGGAGGCGCTGGAGGCCGGGTCCACGACGGCGTGCAGGAACTCGTGCCCGGCCAGGTCCGGGTGCGGCACGGGCACGGTGCGCCCCGGGGTCCAGGGCAGGGGCTCGGGGTCGAAGACCTCCGCGGGATCCGGGATCTCGGCCAGGGCGCGGGCCCGGTGCACGAGGATCGCGGCGGCGATCTCCCGGGAGGTCTCCGGTCCGGGTGTCCCGGCGGCCGTGCGCGGTGGGCAGGTCCACAGGCCCTCGCGCGCGCCGAGCCGGCTCAGGGCCGCGTCCACCGCGAACTGGGTGGCCGCCGTGGCCGGGGAGGGCTCCGGCGCGCCGAGGGGCACCTGCTGAGGGGCGACGGCGTAGTACAGGCGGGTGCGGGAGTCCATGACGTCGGCGGGATGCTCCGGGGCGTCCACCCCGAGCAGCCCGGCCGCGGCCTGGCGGAAGCGGGTGCGGTGGTCGGCCCGGTCCAGCGCGGCCGCGCTGGGGTGGTTCAGCACCGGCACGCGCGGGGAGCCTTCGGGGCGGCGGGTGCGGCGCACCCGGCGGCTGGCCACCCGCACCGTCGCTGAGACCGGCCCCGAGAGGATTCCCTCGCCCAGGATCCGGTCGGTCAGGCTCAGCGCCTGCGCCAGATCCTCCTGGGTGAGCCGCCGCCCGCCGTCACCCGGCTGCCCCCGGCCGCGGATCAGCACCTCCCGGTGCGCCCAGTGCTCCAGCAGCTGCTCGCGCCACCGCGGCAGCTGGCTCGCGTAGTCCGGACCGGGGGCACCGGCTGCTCGCCAGGCGGCCCGGGACAGCTCGAGGGTCTCCGGCAGCACCCGGCCCTCCTCGTCGACCTCCAGGGCGAACACGGCGGTGAGCTCCTGCGGTCGCCTCGACTCCGAAGCCTTCCCGGCGGAGGCGTCGTCGGGGGTCTCCGGCATCGTCCCCGCCGCGACGGCGCCGGCGACCAGCCGGGCGTGATCCACCAGGCCGGCGTAGACCCGATGGCGCCAGGTGCGCTCCCGATGCAGGCTCAGGTGCCCGGTCACCGGCTCCCAGGGCAGGTGGTGCTCCGGGAGGTAGTCCTTGACCGTCTCCGCCGGCCCGGCCGGGCCCGGCACCGGCAGGGCGCGCGGGCTGAGGTCGGTCACGATGCGCCACAGCCGCAGGGGATCGTCGGGTAGCAGGGAACCGAGGGGCATGATCCCAACCTACAAGGCTCACCTGGGCGCCCCGGGCCGGGTGACCGGGCCGCGTCGCGGGTGCGCCGGGTGCGCGGCCGGTGCACAACGACGTCGGGCCCTAGGATGGGAGGGTCTCCGCCGCCGTGCCTCACCCAGGAGCTCCCGCCGCCCGTGCCCACCGGTCCCCTGCATCAGCTCGTCCGCTTCGCCCCGCCCACGCAGGACCACGTTCCCGCCGTGCGCATCGCGCTGACCGTGGGTCTGCCGCAGCTGCTGCTGCTCGCCCTGGGGCGGCTGGACCTGAGCATCTACGCGGCCTTCGGGGCCTTCACCGCGATCTACGGGCGCCAGGAGGCCCCGCGGCTGCGCCTGCGCCACCAGTGCCAGGCGGCGCTGATGCTGCTGGTGTGCATCGCGCTGGGGCTGGGGCTGTCCCGGGCGCACGCGGACCCCTGGCTGGTGGTCGCGGTGTGCGGGCTGGTCGCCGGCGGCGGGGCCGTGCTCACCGCCGTGCTGCGTCTGCGCCCGGCCGGCTCGACCTTCCTGATCTTCGCCGCCGGAGCCATCGGCTCCATCCCGCACCCCGCCTCCTGGTCGCAGGGCCTGGGCACCGCCGGGGCGACGGCCGCGTGGTCCGTGCTCGCGGGTCTGGCCGGCGCCCTGCTGGGGGAGGGGCGACGCGGCCACGTGGCCCCGCCGCCGGGCCCGCACGGGATGGACCGGCGCCGCGCCGTGCGCTACGGCCTGATGTTCTTCCTCGCTCCGCTCATCGCCGGGCTGCTGGGCCAGGCCTCGGGGCTGTCCCACTCCTACTGGGCGATGGTCGCCGCGGCCGCGGCCATCGCCGGGCCCAACTCCCGGGCCCGGCTGCACCGGGGCATGCAGCGCGTCATCGGGACCCTCGGCGGAGTGCTGATCACCGCCTTCGTGCTCTCCCAGCACCCCCAACCCTGGCACCTGGTCGTGTGGGTCATCATCTTCCAGTTCCTCACCGAGACGTACGTGCTGCGCAACTACGCCTTCGCGACCCTGTTCATCACGCCGCTGGCCCTGCTCATGCTGCAGCTCGGGCACCCTTCCTCGGTGGGCACGGTGCTCACCGCGCGCCTGGCGGAGACCGCGATCGGCGGGGCCGTGGCCATCGCGCTGGTGCTGCTGACCCGCACCCGCGAGGAGCGCCGCGCGGGTGCCCACACGAGGACCCCAGCGGGGGCGGAGCGGAGCCGCGGCGGGGCCCATCGCCCCGAGACCGCCCCCGATGCCGCGCCCGGCGTCCCGACCCGAACCCCGGAGGAGCCCCGATGGCCGCGCGACTGAGCACCGGAACTCTCAAGCGCCAAGCCGGGAGGATCCTGAAGTTCTCCATCGTCCTGCCGCTGTTCATGACGGTGATGTTCCCGCTGATCTACGGGTTCAGCATGCACGCCCCGACCCCGCACCATCTGAAGGTCGCCGTCGTCGCCCAGGACGCGAGCGCCGAGCACCTGGTGGACCGGTTGGACGCCGCGGCCGGGGACTCCTACGACGTCTCCGCGGTGGACTCCGCCGAGGAGGCCAAGCGCCAGATCGAGGCCCTGCAGGTCCGGGCCGCCTGGGACCCGCAGACCAACACGGAGTACGTCGCGAGCATGGGCTCCACCTCCGCGACGCAGTTCGCCGAGTCCTACATCGCGAAGATCGCCCCGAAGGTCCTGGTGGAGCTGGGGAAGGCGGAATCCGCGGAGCAGGCGCCGGCGCCCACCGTGCAGGACCTCGTGCCCCCGCCGGGCGGCGACGGGCTGGGGCTGTCCCTGCTGTTCATGGGGCTGCCGGTGATGATGGCCGGGTTCATGACCGCCACGGGTCTGCGCTCCAACCTGGCGCAGCTCTCCGCACGGGTGGCGATCTCGATCATGGCCGTGCTGGCGCTGGCCTACGCGACGCTGGCGACCTTCGTGGGGTACAGCGTCTACGCGGCATTCCAGGTGCATGCCCTGCCGATCTTCCTGCTGATGGCCTTCGCCTCCTTCATCGTGATGCTGTTCCACACCGGCGGCATGCGGGTGATCGGGCTGTACATGGCCCTGCCCACGATCTTCCTGCTGGTGCTGCTGGGGGTGCCCTCCTCCGGGGCGGGCATGGCCACGGAGCTGGTCCCGCCGGTGGTCGCCGCTCTGCACCCGTGGCTGCCGACCCCGGCGCTGCTGGATGCCCTGCGCAAGCTGCTGTACTTCCCCACGGCCTCCCTGGCCGGCAACGTGATCACCCTGCTGCTGTGGTTCTTCCTGGCCCTGGCGCTGCTCGGGGCCTCCTTCCTGCGCCGTCCCCGTCCCACGGATGCCGACGCCGTGCCGGCGGAGAAGGACGAGCAGGAAGCGGTCGCAGACACTCCGGGCACCCGCGCCGAGGGACGGGCCAGGGAGCAGCTGCGCGCGGCCGTGGCCTCCACCCGCGGCTTCCGCGGATTCTTCGGCAGCCGCCGGGTGGTCTCGGACGAGCAGATGCAGAATCGGCGGGGTCTGCACGCCGCGATCCGCCTGCCGATGTTCTTCGCGATCGCGATGCCGCTGATGTATCTGGGGCTGGTCCACCACCCCGCACCCAACGGGATGGTCCTGGATGTGGTGGCCGACGGCGCTCAGGGCACCAGCATCGCGAAGACCCTCGAGCAGCTGCCCGCCTACGAGGTGCACCGGGTGGATTCCGCCGAGCAGGCCCGGCAGGACATGCTGCACGGGCGGGCCCGCGGGGCCTTCGTGCCCGCTGCCGATGCCGCGGAGGTGCCGGGGGCCGAGGCCGGAAAGGGCCCGGTGGTGCTGGTGGCCTCGGGGACGGGGATCCAGGCGGAGTCGGCGGTGACCACGGTGTTCGCGGCCGTGTCCGGGGAGGTCTCCCCGCAGACCGTGGATCTGGCCCCGACCCACGCCAACGACCGCTTCGGGATGTCGATGATGTACCTGGGTCTGGGCGGGATCGTCGGGTCCAACATCGCCGGCATGATGATCGGCCTGGTGGGACGGGGATGGAGCTGGTACCGCCGACTGGCGTGGGTGCTGGGGGTGGCCGCGGCGAACACGGGCCTGCAGTACCTGATCTCCGTGCACGTGGTGCGCTTCCTGCCCGCGGACGTGGACTGGACGGTGTGGCCGATCCTGTTCCTGATGTCCGTGAGCATCCAGATCTTCGCCGTCGGCGGGGCGCTGCTGATCCGCAACGACGTGATGATCTGGCTGATCGGCGTGTTCATCATGTGCGGGGTGCCGGCCTCGGGTCTGCTACTGCCGCTGGACATGGCCCCGGATCGGTACCAGATCCTGCACCACCTGGTGCCCTCAGCCGTGGCTCTCGGGGCCATCCGCTCCCGGGTGTACCTGCCGGAGGCGCCCGTGGGTTCGGCGGTGCTCACGGAGCTGATCTGGCTGGCCGCGGCCCTGCTGGTCTACCTGTGGGGGTGCCTGCACGTGCGCCGGCTGCGGCGTCGGGATGAGGCCGCCGCGGCCCGGGAGGCCCACCAGTTCGACGACGCCGAGGCCGGGGAGTTCGAGGGTGCGGTGCTCTCCGGGTCCCCGGGGCCGCAGACCCGGCAGCTGCAGGTGGTGCGCGCCGCGGCCAAGGAGGCCGCCCGCTCCCGGTCCTGAGTCTGGCCGGATCCGCGGTGGCGGAGACCGGAGCCACCCCCTAGACTGCTAGATAATCTAGTTAGATTTTCGAGGGGTGATGGTGGGTGAGACAGCCCGACGGCGCCGTCCTGCGGGTCCTGCAGCAGCTGCAGGTGCTGGGCCAGACCCTGGACCACGCCCACGCCGAGCTCAAGGACGGCATGGGACTCAACGCCACCGACCTGGCGACCCTGCGCCTTCTCATCGTGCGGGACCAGCGCGGCCGACTGACGACCCCCAAGGAGGTCGCCGCGCACCTGGAGATCACCACGGCCTCCGCCACCGCCCTGATCGACCGGCTCGTCGCGGCCGGGCACCTGCGCCGGGAGCCGCACCCGCGGGATCGACGCTCCCGCGTGCTGGTGCTCACCGAGCACGCCCGGCGGGAGTTCTTCGCGCACTTCTCCGGGCACCTGGCCGCGATGCGCACCGTCGCCGAGCGCTTCGACCACACCCAGCTGGGCACCATCGACGCCTTCCTGACCGGGCTGAACACCGCCCTGGGCGGCCCGGAGGCGGCGGAGCCTCCCGCCCGCCCCGGCCAGCCCCCGGGTGCCGCCGACGACGCCGAGCACCCCCGCACCGACCCCGAGGAGACCCCGTGAACGCCCAGCACAGCACCCCACGCGCCGACCACCACGTCGAGCCCCACAGCGACCGCGACCGGCACCATCCCCAGCACCTGGATCCGCAGGCCCGCCCGGGCCGACGCTGGCTGCGCATCCTGCTGCCGGCCCTGCTGATCCTCGCCTGGCTGGCGGTAACCGGCATCGGCGGGCCCTACTTCGGGAAGATCTCCGAGGTGACCTCGGAATCGGCCACGGACCGGCTGCCCGCCAGCGCCCAGTCCACCGAGGTGGCCCAGCGCCTGGCCGACTTCAAGGAATCCGACGCGATCCCGGCGATCGTCGTGCTGGAGAACCCGGACGGGATCACCGAGCAGGACACCGCCTGGGCCCAGCAGCTGGCGAAGGACCCGGGCCGCGAGGTGCCCCTGGACGGGGCGGCCTCCCCGGCGATCCCCGCCGAGGACGGCAAGGCCCTGCAGATCGTGCTGCCCCTGGATTCCGGGGCGCAGCCCGACGACGCCGTGACCGCCCTGCGGGAGCGGCTGAACGAGGCCCCCGAGGGCCTGCGCGGGTGGGTCACGGGCCCGGCCGGGTTCACCGCGGATCTGGCCGAGGCCTTCTCCGGGATCGACGGCATCCTGCTGGCGGTGGCCCTGGTCGTGGTGTTCGTGATCCTGCTGGCGGTCTACCGCTCGCCCCTGCTGCCGATCCTGGTGCTGCTGACCTCCCTGGCCGCCCTGTCCGCCTCCATCCTGGTGATCTGGCACCTGGCCGACGCCGCGTGGCTGAGCATCAACGGGCAGATCCAGGGCATCCTGTTCATCCTCGTCATCGGCGCGGCCACGGACTACTCCCTGCTGTTCGTGGCCCGCTACCGCGAAGCCCTGCAGACCCACCGCACGGTGCCCGCGGCGATGCGCACGGCCTGGCGGGGCACCATCGAGCCGGTGGCCGCCTCCGGCGGCACCGTCATCGCCGGGCTGCTGTGCCTGATGTTCTCCTCCCTGAAGACCAACGCCGCCCTCGGCCCGGTGGCCGCCACCGGCATCGTCTTCGCGATGCTCGCGGCCCTGACCCTCCTGCCGGCGCTGCTGCTGATCTTCGGCCGTGTGGCCTTCTGGCCCGCCCGTCCGCGCTTCCGAGGCGAGGACTTCACGCCCCCGGCCCGGCTGTGGGGCGGCATCGCGCGGCGGGTGGGGCGCCGAGCCCGCCCGATCTGGCTGGTCAGCGCCGCAGCCCTCGTGATCATGGCGGCCTTCGCCCTGCAGTTCCGGGCCTCCGGGGTCCCGCAGTCGGAGCTGATCCTCGGCCACTCCGACGCCCGGGACGGCCAGCAGGTCCAGGCCGAGCACTTCCCCGGCGGCTCCGGGACCCCGGCGCAGGTGGTCGTCGCGGCCGACGCCGAGCAGCAGGCCGGGCAGATCCTGCGGGAGACCGACGGCGTGGATTCGGTCAGCGTGGTCGCCGCGGATTCCCCCACCGGCACGGTGCCGCTGGATCAGCAGCAGCGCTCCGCCCCGCCCTACGACGGGGCGCAGCCCACCGTGGCCGAGGGGGACGTGATGCTGGAGGTGACCCTGGCCGACGCCCCGGATTCGGCGGCCGCGGAGGACACGGTGCAGCGGATGCGGGACCGGATCACCGCCGCGGATGCGCACGCCCTGGTGGGCGGGACCACCGCCCAGGACCTGGACACCCTAGAGGCGGCCAGCGCGGACCGGGCGCTGATCATCCCGATCATCCTCGCGGTGATCACCGTGATCCTCATGCTCCTGCTGCGCTCGATCCTCGCCCCGCTGCTGCTGGTGGCCACTACCGTGGTCAGCTACCTCGCGGCCCTGGGGGTGGGCGCCCTGGTGTTCCACCACCTGCTGGGCTTCTCGAACGCCGACCCCACGGTGCCGCTGTACGCCTTCGTGTTCCTCGTGGCCCTGGGCATCGACTACAACATCTTCCTGATGACCCGGGTGCGGGAGGAGTCCCTGAGCGCGGGCACCCGCGAGGGGGTGCTGCGGGGATTGCGCCTGACCGGCGGGGTGATCACCGCGGCCGGCGTCGTGCTGGCGGCGACCTTCGCGGCCCTGGCCGTGATCCCGCTGATGTTCCTGGCGCAGCTGGCCTTCCTCGTGGCCTTCGGCGTGCTGCTGGACACGACCCTGGTGCGGGCCCTGCTGGTCCCGGCCCTGGTGCACGACATCGGCGACGCCGTGTGGTGGCCCTCGAAGCTGCGCCACGGCCCGCTCCGCTCCCGGGACTGACCCGGTGCGGGGACTGACCCGGTGCGGGGCGGGCCTCAGCCGCGGGGGCGGGCGGTCTCGGCCTGCACCGTGTGGGCCAGGCGCCGCAGGGAGGAGCGCCACGCGGCGGCCACCCCGGGGTGCACCTCCGGGGGCAGGGGCCCCTGGCTGAGCACCACCCGGGTGCCCGGGGCGCCGTCGACCTCCCGCTCCAGGAACTCGATGCGGTGCAGCACCTGCGCGTCGCTGGCCTGCCCGTCCGGGCCGGGCAGGGACTCCCGGTGCTCCAGCAGCTGCTCCGGGACCACCGAGACGAACGTGGAGTACAGGGGCACCGCCTGGCCGGGGTTCTCGTGGTGGACCATCGCCAGACGCAGGATCCCGCCGGGGCGGGCGTCCAGGGAGATGGTGTGCACCGGGACGATCCAGCCCTCGGGGCCGTACCAGGCGGCCAGGCGCAGCGGATCCAGGAACGCCGCGTAGACCTCCCGGCGCGGGGCCCGCACATCCTGGGAGACGGAGACGATCTGGCGGGCCGGGACCGTGGCGAGGATGCTCATGCGCGCCCCTTCCCGGCCGACGCCGCGTCATCGGATGGTGCCGCGCCCGACGCCGGTCCCGGCGTCGTGCGCGCGGCGTAGTACCGGCCCAGGAACTCGTCCCGGTAGGCGAAGTAGTCCCCCGAGGCGATGGTCTGCCGCGCGGTGTCGACCATCCGCACGATGAACCGCTCGTTGTGGATCGACGCCAGGGTCGCGGCCAGGCGCTCCTTGGCCTTGAACAGGTGGTGCAGGTACGCCCGGGTGTAGTGGGTGCAGGTGTAGCAGTCGCAGCCGTCCACGATCGGGGAGAAGTCCGTCTTGAACCGGGCGTTGCTGACGTTGAAGCGCCCATCCGGGGAGTACACCGCGGAGGTGCGGGCCACCCGGGTGGGGGAGACGCAGTCGAAGGTGTCCGCCCCGTTCTCGATGGCCACGAAGATGTCATCCGGCTCGGAGATGCCCAACAGGTGCCGAGGCTTGGCCTCCGGCAGCTCCTCCGAGCACCACCGCACGATCGTGCCGAGGTTCTCCTTCTCCAGGGCCCCGCCCAGCCCGAAGCCGTTGAAGCCCATCGCGCCCAGGTCCCGGCAGGCCTTCCGGCGCAGGTCCTCGTACTGAGCGCCCTGGATCACCCCGAACAGCGCCTGATAGGGCTTCCCGGCCCGCTGCTCGGTGAGCCGCCGGTGCTCGGCCACGCAGCGCAGCGCCCAGAGGCGGGTCCGCTCCAGTGCCAGCTCCTGGTACCCCCGGGAGTTGTAGAGGGTGGTCAGCTCGTCGAAGGCGAACATGATGTCCGCGCCCAGCTGATGCTGCACCCGCATCGAGACCTCCGGGGTGAAGCGGTGCCGGTCCCCGTTCAGATGCGAGCGGAAGGTCACCCCGTCGTCGTCCACGTAGGCCATGCGCTCCTTGCCCGCGGCGACGTCGTCATCGCCCACCGGGCGCCCATCCGCGCCGACGGCGCCGGTCACGGTGCCCATGTCGATGACCTTCTTGAACCCCGAGCCCAGGGACATCACCTGGAAGCCACCGGAATCGGTGAAGGTGGGGCCGGGCCAGTTCATGAACGCGCCCAGCCCGCCCGCGGCGTCCAGGACCTCCGGGCCCGGCTGCAGGTACAGGTGGTAGGCGTTGGCCAGCAGCGCCTGCGCCCCCAGCTCGGCCATGGACTCCGGCAGCACCGCCTTGACGGTGGCCTGCGTGCCCACGGGGATGAACGCGGGGGTCGCGATGGACCCGTGCGGGGTGGTGATCACCCCGGTGCGTCCCAGGAACTGCCCGCCGTCGTTGCGCTCGCGGGCGCTGCGGGTGCCCCGGGCGTCGTCGGTCTCGGCCAGGCGGGCGCCGACGGCGAAGCCGAAGGCGGCGGTTCCGGACGGCGGGTCGGTGTTCTCTGCGGGTTCGGCGCCGGGGCGGGTGGCGGCGACGCCGGGGGCGGGACGCTGGGGGCTCTCTGCGGTCGGCACCCGTCCATCCTACGGGGTGGGGTGTCCGGCGCTGCGGGTCCGGGGGGCGCGGGCCAAGGGCGGGGTGCCGGGGGTCTTTCCTCCGACCCCGCATTGCACTAGGGTTCCGGATACGCAGGATTGCACAAGGGTTCCGTCAACAGGGGTTCCGGAAGGGGGTGGAACGCGATGACCCAGCGGGCGCAGACGGTGCAGCCTCGGCGCGGCGCGGGGGCCCGGGCAGGGGAGGCTGACCGGGAGACCCTCAGCGTGCGGGAGGCCGCCGAGCACCTGGGCGTGAGTGAGCGCCGGGTGCGGGCGCTGATCGCCGAAGGGCGGCTGGCCGCGCAGAAGCTCGGCGGCCGGTGGGCGGTGGATCAACGCGGCATCGGGAGGAGGGTGCAAGCGCGACCCGCCGCGGTGCGCCCGCTGTCGGCGCGCTCGGCCGCGGTGCTGGAGCGTCGGCTGCAGGCCCTGCTGGAGCAGGACGAGGACGTGGATTGGCGGGAGGGCGTTTCCGCGGTCGAGGCCCATCGCACCGAGCGGCGCCTGCGCCGCCTGCTCGAGGCGGAGCAGCCGTCGCCGCTGCTGCGCGCCTGGGTGGCCCATCAGTTCGCGCCGGTGGACATCTTCTGGGCTCCGCTGGAGGTGCTGGATCGAGCAGACCTTCCGCTGAGCGGCACGAGCCTGCCGGAGGCGGGGCTGGCCAGGGATGGCACCGTGGAGGTGCAGTGGTCGGATCCCATCCCGGTCCAGTGGCGCCGGGAGCCGGATGGAGAGCACCCCGTGCGCATGGAGGTCCACCGGCGTGCGCGGCTGGCCGGTCGCGCCACCGCCCTGATGAGCCTCGCCTGCCACGCCGGTCCGCGGGAGGACGCCGCGCTCGCCCGCCTGCTGAGGGAGTGGGGATGACGGCCCCGCGCGTCCTGGCGCCGCCGCTGATGCCTTCGGCGCGCAGCGGCTGGTCGACGCTGTTCGAGGTGCGCCGGAGACTCGGCCGCGGGTGGACGGTCATCGGCGGGCAGATGGCGCAGCTGCACAGCTGGGAGCGGGGACGCGGAGATCCCCGCCCCACCACGGACCTGGACGCGGGGTTGGGGTACCGGGAGGTGCCCGGCATCGGCGTTGTCCTCACCGGCCTGCTCCGGGACCTCGGATATCGGGCCGGCACCATCAGCCCGGACGGACCACAGGTTCGGTGGGTCCGGGAGGGCTCGGAGATCGACGTGCTGATCCCCCGTGGTTCGGGCAGACCCCGCTATGACGTGGGGGGCAGGCGGCTGATGGAGAGCCACGGCATCCAGCAGGCCCTTGACCGCACCGAGGAGATCGAGCTTGTGCTGCACACGGGGGAGTCCGGCCTGCTGCCGCGTCCGCGCCTGTTCGGCAGCCTCATCGCCAAGTGCGCGGCGCTGTCCAACACCGCGGACACCCCGGACCGGCACCTGTACGACATCGGCGTCATGGCCGAGATGCTGGAACCGGGGGATCTCGCCCGGGAGAACATCACCCGACGGGACCGCGTGCACCTCGGGCGTGCCCTGGACCGCTGGGAGCAGGGCCGCGGCGCGTGGCGGGATCTCTACCCGCGGGCCCTGCCCGCGCTGGAGCAGGTCCTGAACTCCTAGCAGCAGGGGCGATGCCAAGGCGGCGTTCCGCCCCGGGTGTCCGGGCGTCCCCGGTGCCTGCAGCGCGCGCTGCGCAGGATCAGCACCGACCCCAGCCCATGTGCGCCAGGGCCCGGTGCACCAGGTCCCCGCCGCCGCCCTCGAACTCGGCCTGCACCTGCGCGTCCATCGCCTCCTCGGGCGTGAACCAGGTCAGCTGCAGCGCGTCCTGCCGGGGCTCGCAGTCGCCCTGCACCGGGATCACGTAGCACAGGGCCACGCTGTGCTGGCGCTCATCGGTCAGCCCGGACTGCGAGGGGCTCGGGAAGTACTCCGCGACCGTGAACGGGGTCAGGGAGGCCGGCAGCTGCGGCATCGCCAGCGGCCCCAGGTCCTTCTCCAGGTGGCGCAGCAGGGCCGCGCGGATCGTCTCCCGGTAGTGCACCCGCCCGGAGACGAAGGAGCGCACCATCTCCCCGTCCTCGTTGGGCCGCAGCAGCAGCCCGACCTCCACGACGTTGCCCAGGGGGTCCAGGATCACCGGGATCGCCTGGACGTAGACCATCGGCAGCTTCCGACGGGCGGCGGCCAGCTCCTCCTCGGTCAGCCAGCCGGGGACGGGATCCGGGGTGCGCACAGTGCTCATGCCTCGGTTCTATCGCACCGGGAGGGCCCGAGCCACTCCCGCGGGTCCCCCACCGGGAGGTTCGGCTACCCGCTGAACGCGCCGGGAACCCAGCGCTCGAGCGCCGACCCACCCCGGCCCCAGCCCAGCCGGGTCCCGACGCAGCGCGGTCCAGCTCAGCCGGGATCTCAGCTCAGCCGGGCGGCGGCCTCCAGGATCGTCCAGGCCTGCACCTGCGAGGACAGCTGCACGGGAGCCCCGGCGGGCAGGGTCTGCGACGTCGGCCGGGAGGCGTCCGGGGAGAACACGGCCACCGGCGTGCCCCGCACCTCGGTCACATCCACCCCGTCCTCGTTCAGCGGCAGGTCCGGGTCGAACTCCCGGCGCCCGGCCCACAGCAGCTCCGCGGTGGCCAGCACCAGATCCCGGGCGGTGGCCCGCGCGGTGGAGGCCAACCGGGTGTCCCGGGCCGCCTGGGTGAGGTACCGGCCGAGGATCCCCGCGAACAGCCCCGCATCCCCGGAGCCCCGCGTGTTGAGGATCCGCACCGGGGTGCCCTCCACCTCGAGGCTCGTGGTCATCTTCTCCGCGATCAGACCGATCAGCTCCTCCGCGTGCTCCAGGTCCGCCCCCGGGGTCTCCAGCAGGGCGCCGAGCACCGTGCCCTGGTTGTAGGAGTACAGGTTGCGCTCCACCCGGTGCTCCACGGTGCCGTCCTGCTGCGCCACCAGCTTGATGCCGTCCCAGTAGCCCTGGCCCTCGGCGAACAGCCGCTCGCGCAGCCAGTCCAGCAGCCGCTGGGAGGTCTGGGCCTGCCCCGCGTGGGCCAGGGCCAGGGCGATCGGCGCGGTGGCCGGGGTGTTCTTGAAGTCCAGCTTCTTGGACCAGAACGCGCCCCCGCCGGTCTCGGCCGTGATGGCCCGGCGCAGCTGCGGGTACAGCGTCCGGGCGGCGTCCTGGGCCGGGGCGCTGCCCTCGCCATCGACCTTCCGGCTCAGCGCATCCAGGCGTCGCACGGCCAGGGTCAGCCAGGCCATGTCGTCGAAGAACGAGTTCACGTAGGTGCCGCCGTTGTGCCAGCGGATGCCGCGCAGCAGCCGACGCCCCCGCTGCAGCCACTCGCGGGCCAGCTCGGAGCGGTGCTCGCGGTGCGCGCGCAGCCCGGCGTCGACGATCGCGTCCAGCAGGTGCGCCTGCCACCAGTAGTTCCAGCCCAGCACCTTCGTCTTCAGCTCCTTCGGCGCGGGCGCTGCGGGCTCGCCGATCAGGGTCCCGGGGACCCCCAGCAGGCGGTGGGTGAACAGCTCGAGGACGGAGTGCGCGGCAAGCTCCGCCCGCTGGGAGGCCTCCTCGCGGGCAGAGGCGACGGAGCGCTCGCGGTGCCGGGCCGAGCGCGGGCCCTCCGACGCCGCTGATTCCCCGTCGGCTGCGGGGCCCCTGTGGGGTGCCGGTTCCCTGCCGGTCGCAGTGCGCGCGGCCCGGTCCTGCGGGGCGCCGGCGCTTCGGTTCTGCGGCGCGCGGGGGTCGGAGTTCTCGGCCACGGCGGCCTCCTTCACGGGTCGGGTGCCTCCAGCCTACGGCGGGAGCGCAGGGTCAGGGGCGCGCCGGTCACCGGATGCCGCACCCGCAGCTGACGGGCCAGCAGTGCCAGCGGGACCTCCGGGGTTCCGGCGACGTCGGTCGGTGCGGGTCCGTAGAGGGGGTCGCCGAGGATCGGGCGCCCGAGCCCGGCCAGGTGCACCCGGATCTGGTGGGTGCGTCCGGTCAGCGGCCGCGCCTCGTAGAGCCCGAGGTCGCCGTCGCGGGCGGCGAGCAGGCGCACCTCCGTCACGGAGTTGGCGGCACCGGGAATGCTGAGCACCCGCAGGGAGCCCTCCGGCTTGACCAGCCGGGAGCGCACCCGCAGGGGCGGATCGGGGGCAGCCGGCATCGCCACCGGGTCCTCCGACATGCCCTCCGCCGGCTGGGGCCTGAGCGGAGCCAGCAGCTCGTAGACCTTCTGCGCCTCCCGGGCCTCGAACTGGCGCTGCAGGGGCCCGCGGGCCTCCCGGGTCTTGGCCAGCAGCAGCACCCCCGCGGTGAGCCGATCCAGCCGATGCACCGGGGAGATCAGCGCGGCCGCGGGGTCACCGTCGCGTTCCCCTTGGGCCCGCAGCAGGGTGACGACGGTCTGGCGCACGAAGCCGCCGCGTGGGGTCACGGCCAGCCCGTGGGGCTTGTCCACCGCCAGCACGTGCTCGTCCTCGTAGAGCACCGGCAGATCCGTGGGCACCGGAGGCTCGGAGGGCAGCGGACGGAAGACCCACACGTGCCCGCCGGGACGGTAGGAGGCGTCGGCGCCCAGGGGCTCGCCGTCGGGCCCGAAGACGGCCCCGCGGGCGAACAGAGCGGCGGTGTGCTCGACGTCGTGCGGCGGGAACCGGTGCGTGAGGTACGCGGCGACGGTGTCGTGGTGCTCATCGTTGGGCAGCCGGATGCGGGTGGGGGAGACGCCCGCTCGTGGTGGAACCGGGCAGACGGGACGGGATCGGCGGGCCATCACCGGGTACCGCGGGGCCGCAGCCCGGCGTCGTCCAGGGTGGCCCGCAGGATCCCGGGCAGGTCATAGTCGGTGTGCTTGACCTCCGGCAGCTCATGCCGGACGATCCCACGCCATCCGGCCCGGCGGTAGGCGCGGATCCCCTCGGCGGCTGCGGCCTGCGCGGACCACAGCGGTCCGGAGCTATCCGGGGAGCCGTCGGCCTGCCCGATCCACCAGTGCAGGGGCAGGTGGGCGGCGGCCTCGGGCGGAGGCTGCGGGGTGGCGCGGGTGCCGCCCCCGGCGACCATGATGGCCCCGCCGCGCAGCCAGGCCGGGGCCCGGTGGGCGAGCAGGTCGAAGGTCAGGAACTCGGCGCCCCCGGAGTAGCCCATGACCCAGGTGCGGGCGGGATCGACCGGGAGGCGACGTCGGGCCAGGCGCGCGGCGACCCGCAGCACCCGTCCGTTGGCCCGGGCCCGCACCCACCAGGTGAAGCCCTCCTTGGAGTAGCGGCGGTCCGGGGTGTCCACCGCGATCAGCACCAGGTTGCGGACGTTGGCGATGGCCCCCAGGCGCAGCATGGTCGCGCCGGTGGGCTGATGCACCCGGGATTGGGCGGGCACCCAGTAGTCCCCGTCCAGGTAGACGACGACGCCGACCGGCCGATCCCAGCGGATGCCCCGGGCGTACACGTGGTAGCGCAGGGTGCGGCCCAGCGGCAGCCGGAAGGCGCGGTGCAGATAAAGGCCGCGGGTGGGGCGGCGGGGATCGGCTGTGGTCTGCGGCGTGGGGATGCCCGCCGAGGCCTGCGGCGTGGCGATGCCCGTCGGGCCGGATGCCGGACTGCCCGACGGGCGGTCGCCTGACCCGCTGGAGGCCGGGGTGGCGCCGGTTGGATCGGCCGCGGATGCGTGATCGGCGGGGCTCGTGGGACCGGGTGCGGGCGCGGCGTTGGCCGGTGTGGGGCGCCGTCGGTCGATGTGCCGGGTCAGCGCGGCGCCGACGACGCGGGAGACCGCAGGGGCGAGGCGCTCGCGCAGGACGCGCGCCGTCTCCCGGTGGATGCGCCGCAGCTGGTGGTCCACGTCGGCCCCTTCCGCGCTCGCCGATTCCGGTCGGCATCAGCCTAGCCCGCCCCGTCGGCCCCGGCTCACGGGCGGGATGCGCACGGCTCGCGGACCGGATCGTGCGAGATGCACCGGATCATCCGGCCCACGATGCACGATCCGGTCCGCGCCCGCCGGCCACGGCACCCTCGTTTCCTGACACATGCGGATAGGCTGCGGGAAGATGCCGCCCGTCGATGCGGGAGCCACCTCCGAGGAAAGCGAGGACCATGACCGAGGCGACGCCGACCACCCCCGGCCCTCTGGGACGCATGGAACTGGCCGTGGGTCTGTACGAACGGCTGATCGATCGGGATCTCGACGCCGCTCTCACGGCCGCGCCCCACCTGATACCGGTCCGCGAGCGCATCGATCCCGCTGATCTGCCCCACATCCTGGCTCGTCACCTGGGACGTCAGATCAGCGATGCTCTGCAGCAGCTGCCGGCGGATCAGCGCCGCGAATTCGCCAATCGACTTCTGCGAGTCGTTCCCGATGACACCGGGGGCGCCCAGCTGCCGCCCGAGGCGCAGCTGCTGACCCAGGTCCTCGAGGAGGATGCGCAGCCGCTGCGTCGTCCCGCGACTCCGCTGTCCGACGTCGCCCTGCTCACCAACGCCCCGGCGGATCCTTCGCTGCACGCGGAGCTTCGCACGGAGATGCTGAGCTCCGATCGGGTGGATCTGCTGTGCGCCTTCATCAAGCGCAGCGGAACGCGTCTGCTGCGCGACGGGTTTGAGGACCTGCGACGGCGCGGGGTGCCGCTGCGGGTGCTGACCACTACGTACATCGGTGCGACGGATCGACGGGCCCTGGATGAGCTGGTGCGGGAGTACGGGGCGCAGGTGAAGATCAGCTACAACGCCCGGTCCACCCGGCTGCACGCGAAGGCATGGCTGTTCCACCGCGGAACGGGCTTCCACACCGGGTACGTGGGCAGCTCCAATCTCAGCCGCGATGCCCTGCTGGACGGACTGGAGTGGAATGTCCGCATCTCGCAGACCGCGACCCCGGCCCTGATGGAGAAGTTCTCGGCCACATTCGACACCTACTGGAATGACCCGGCCTTCGAGGACTATGACCCGGACCGGGACGGCGACCGCCTGGACGCGGAGCTGATGCTGGCCTCCGGTCGAGGAAGAGCCGACGGTGCGAGCCCGCGACTGTCCGGTTTGGAAGTCCGACCGTACGATTTCCAGCGGACCATGTTGGAGGAGCTGCGCAGCGAGAGGACGGTCCACGGCCGGCACCGCAATCTGCTGGTCGCTGCGACGGGGACGGGCAAGACCGTCATGGCCGCACTGGATTATCGGGAGCTGTCGGGTGAGGCCCGGCCTCGGCCCACGCTGCTGTTCCTCGCTCACCGGCGCGAGATCCTGGAGCAGGCGCTGAGCACGTACCGGGATGTTCTCGGCGAAGGCGCCTTCGGTGAGCTGATGGTGGATGGCCACCAACCGGTCTTCGGGGAGCACGTCTTCGCCTCGGTGCAGTCGATGGGCCGTCCGGAGCAGCTGCGGCGGTGGAACCCGGACCACTTCGACATCGTCGTGGTGGACGAGTTCCACCATGCGGAGGCCGCCACCTATCGGAGGATCCTCGATCATCTGACGCCCCGAGAGCTGCTGGGGCTCACCGCGACGCCGGAGCGCACCGATGGGGTGAACGTCGCGCAGGAGCACTTCGGCGGGCGCATCGCCAGCCAGATGCGGCTGTGGGATGCGCTGGAGCGGGACCTTCTGGTCCCCTTCCACTACTTCGGGATCTGGGATGACGTGGACCTGTCCCGTCTCTCCTTCCGGCGCGGCGAGTATGAGACCCGACAGCTGGCTTCGGTGCTGGATCACCATGATGCTCGCGCCCGGAAGGTCATCAACGCGGTCCGGGACCAGGTGACGGATCCGCGCAGGATGCGTGCGCTGGGTTTCTGCGTGTCGGTGGAGCACGCCCGCTTCATGGCCCAGTGCTTCCGCCGGGCCGGTCTGCCGGCTGTGGCGCTGTCCGGGACCTCTTCCACCTCCGAGCGCGACGACGGGTTGGCGGCTCTGCGCGCCGGGGAGATCACCTGCATCTTCGCGGTGGATCTGTTCAACGAGGGGCTGGACATCCCGGAGATCGACACGGTGCTGATGCTTCGCCCCACCCAGTCCGCGACGATCTTCCTGCAGCAGCTCGGGCGGGGGCTGCGTCGGGCGCCGGGCAAGTCGGTGCTCACGGTGCTGGATTTCGTGGGCCATCAATCGGCGCAGTTCCGCTTCGACCTGAAGCTGCGGGCGCTGACCGGGCTGTCCCGCAGCCGCCTCGTGGCAGGCATCGAGCAGGGCTTCCCGTTCCTGCCGTCCGGCAGCCAGATCATCCTGGATCGGGTGGCGCAGCAGGAGGTCCTGGCCAACGTCAGGTCGCAGCTGTCCCTGAGCACCCGCGAGCTCGTCGCCGATATCCGCCAGCACACCGATCAGACCGGTGCGGAGAGCTCCCTGCGGGCCTATCTGGAGGGATCGGGACGGACGCTGGCCGATATCTACGGCGCTTCCAGCCGCAGCATGCGCGGGGAGCAGCGACCCGCCTGCTGGTCTGCGCTGGAGGTGTGGGCTCGGCCGGATGACGCTCTCCCACCGCTGTCCGCAGAATACGATCTGCTCCGGAGGATCCGGGGGCTGACGCATGTGGATGACCCGGAGCGGATCCGCGCCTACAGACGCCTGCTGGACCCCGCTCTGGATCCCCGGGTGCGGGCGGAGGATCCCTTCGCGCCGATGCTGTACTTCTCCTTCTGGCCTCAGGGCGCCCCGGAGGGCATGACTGAGGCGCTGCAGCGGCTGGCTGGATCCGTCCACGTGAGGCGTGAGCTGCTCCAGCTGCTGGACGTGTGCGAGACCGAGACGCGCGCGCTGCCGGAGAGGCTCAACGGGCCGCTGGAGAGCAGTCCGCTGCGCAGCCATGCCCGATATTCGAGGGATGAGCTCGCCGCCGCGCTGGGATTGGGCACGCGGACGAAGGGGACCCCGGGGTCACTGGTCTCCGGAGTCCGATGGTTTCCCGAGGCGCGGGTGGACCTGCTGCTGGTGACCCTGCGCAAATCGGAGGCGCAGTTCTCCCCGAGCACCCTCTATAGGGACTATGCGGTGGATGAGTCGCTGTTCCACTGGGAGTCCCAGAGCTCCACCGCCGCGGGCAGTCCCACCGGACTCAGGTATCGGACGCATGAGCAGAGAGGGTCCCAGGTGCTGCTGTGCGTGCGGGAGGCCACCGCCGGGGATATCGGCACGGAGCCGTTCACCTGCCTGGGGACGGTGCGGTATCGGGAGCATCAGGGGGAGAAGCCCATGCGGATTCTGTGGGAGCTGGACCGTCCGATGCCCCCGGAGCTCTTGGCCCACGCCCGGGCCGTCGCCTGAGATGGGACGTGGACCGGATCGTGCATCGGGGGCCGGATCATCCGGTCCGGGGAGCACGATCCGGTCCGCGGGCGGGGTGGGCACACGATCCGGTCCGGGAGTGGCGGATCGGCCCCGCCGTCTCACCGCCGGATCCGCAGGCCCTTCGGTGTCGAGTCGAAGCCCGCGGCCATCAGGGCCTCGCGCAGCGCGGTGATGGGGTCGGGGGAGCCGTCCTCGGCCGGGGCGCCGCGCTCCAGCACGGAGACGCCGTTGACCTTCTCCACCACCAGCTTCTGCGCGGCCCCGGCCCGCACGGCGTCGGCCACCGCGGGTGCGGCCAGCTCCAGGTCGAGTACGCGAGTGGTGAAGGCCAGCAGGGTCTTGCCGCCGCGCTCCACGTACAGCACCGGGCGGCCGTCCACCAGCACCACCAGGGCCCCGGCCTTCCGGCCCGGGCGCGCCTGGGACGTCTTCGCCCCCGCCGACGCCGCGCCGTCCGGCCCCGAGACCGCGCCGTCCCGCCCCGACGCCGCGCCGCCCCCGGCAAAGGCGCCCTCAGGACCCGACCCCCGGCTCCCGCCGCTCACCCCGCGCAGCAGCGACTCCCCGGGGATCGGATCCGGCCAGGACAGCGCCGCACCGTACGGCTGGGCGGGATCCGTGGCGGCCAGCACCAGCACCTGCGGAGTGCGCTCGGAGGCGCCGGAGGCCTCCAGCTGCTCGTCGATCTCCGCCGCGCGCAGCAGATCCACGGTGGCCGGGGCGGCGAACTGCGCGCCGCCCAGCCCCTCGATGAAGTAGCCGCGGCGGGCCTCGCCCTGATCCTCCTGGGCCGTGAGGATCTGGTACACCGCCGCGAAGCCGCCCGGGGAATCCTCCTGCTGCACCGCGCCTCGGGTCAGCACCCCGTACCGGTCCAGCATCAGCTGCGCCAGGGCGACGGCGCGCACCGTCGGCTCCAGGGGCTCCTCGGACAGGTACGAGCTCACCCGGGACCACCGCCCGGACAGCTCCCGCTCCCGCTGCGGACTCAGCGCGGACATCTCAGCCGCGCCGCCGCCGGGACCACCGCTAGCCACGCCGAGACCCCAGCCGCCGACGCCGCCGTCGGACCCGGCACCTGACCCGTCGGCCCCCAGCCCATCAGAACCCAGCCCACCGGAGCTGAGACCGGCACCGGCCCGACCGGGAGCCGCCAGCCCCGCATACCGCCCAGGACGCGCCCCCTGTGCCCGCGAGATCCGCCCGGCCCCGCGTCGACCCAGGGACCGGGAGCGGGCCGAGCCCCGGGGTCGGGCGTGCGCCGTCTTTCCGCCATCGAGGAAAGCTCGCAGCGCGGCCATCCCGTCGTTGGTCACCAGACCAGCCCACACCAGCTCCCACAGCCCATCCCCGGCGGCCCCGAGGGACAGCCCCGCGCGGGCGGCGATCCGCGGCAGGAAATCCGCCCCGTCGCCCATCGCCGCGTACACGGTGCGTGCGTCCGCGCTCAGCCGATCCAGCGGGATCGCCGGCCGCTCCGGCACGGTCAGATCCGCGGATCCGGCCAGGTGCAGACTCACCCAGCCGTCCTGCCCGGGCACGGTCCCGGCCCCGGTCCACAGCACCTGCCCCGAGGCCAGCAGCTCATCCAGCATCCGCGGGGCGTAGCCGCGCACCCGGGCCGGCAGCACCAGGGTCTCCAGGGCGGAGGCGGGCACCGCGGTCCCGGCCAGCTGGTCGATCACCGTGAGCAGCCCGTCCTCATCCGCGACCCGCGGATCCTGCTCGGCACCCCGAGCCCACACGTGCTGCCAGGCGGGCAGGAAGCGGGCGTAGGTCGCGGCATCCACCGGCTCGATCTGCGCGCGCAGCGCGGCCAGGGAGCGGCGTCGCAGCGTGCGCAGCACCCCGGCGTCGCACCATTCCTCGCCCGGATCCCGCGGGTCCAGGCCGCGGGCCGACAGCAGCTCGGCGGGCAGGAAGCGCCCGGTCGCCACCCGCCGGTCCGCGGCCAGGCGCCGCAGCACCGTCTCGACGACGGCCCGCCCCAGCCCCAGGGCCGCCGCGGCCTGCCCGGTGGTGAAGGGCCCGTGGGTGCGGGCGTACCGGGAGACCAGATCCCCCAGCGGGTCCGCGACCGGTTCGATGAAGGCCGCGGGCACCCCCATCGGCAGGGGCACCCCCAGCCCGTCGCGCAGGCGGGCGGCGTCCTCCACGGCCGCGATCCGCTCGATCCCGCCGGTGCGCACCCGGAAGGCCCGGTGGGCCCGCACCAGCCGATCCGCCCACTCCGCGACGACGCCGAGGTCGGCCGTCTCGTTCTCCGCGGCGTCGTCCGCGCCCGCAGCGTCCTCCGCGGCACCGTCCGCGCCCAGACCGCGGCCCGACGCCGAGCCGGGTCCCGCGGCGACGGCCCCCGCGGCCTCCTCCGGGCGCAGCCGGGCCGCGGCCTCCTCGGGGCTGAGCGGGCCCAACAGGCGCAGCAGGTCCGCCAATCCCTCCGCCCCGCGCAGGCGCCGGTCCGGGGCCAGGCGCTGCAGCTGGGCCTCGGTGCGCTCGATGATCTGCGCGTCCAGCAGCTCCCGCAGCTCCTCCTGCCCCAGCAGCTGGGCCAGCAGGGAGGGGTCCAGGGACAGGGCCGCGGCCCGCCGCTCGGCCAGGGGCGCGTCCGTGTTGTAGAGGAACTGCCCGACGTACCCGAACAGCAGGGTCTTGGCGAAGGGGGAGGGCTCCGGGGTCTCCAGCTCCCGGACCGTGATCCGCCGGGCCGCGATGTGCTCGTGCAGCCGGCGCAGGGCGGGCAGGTCATAGACGTCCTGGAGGCATTCGCGCACGGTCTCCAGGATGATCGGGAAGTCCGGGTGCTTCCGGGCGACGTCCAGCAGCTGCGCGGAGCGCTGCCGCTGCTGCCACAGGGGGGTGCGCCGCCCCGGGTCCCGGCGGGGCAGCAGCAGGGCCCGCGCGGCGCACTCGCGGAAGCGGGCGGCGAACAGCGCGGAGGAGCCCACCTGCTCGGTCACGATCCGCTCGATCTCCTCCGCGTCGAAGGCGAACAGCTCCGCCCCCGGCGGGGTGTCCTCCATCGCGGGGATGCGCAGCACGATGCCGTCGTCGGCGGCCATCGCGGAGCCGTCCAGGCCCCAGCGCTGCTCGATGCGCGCCCCCACGGCCAGGGCCCACGGCCCGTGCACGGGCATCCCGTAGGGCGAGTGCAGGATCACCCGCCAGTCCCCGAGCTCGTCCCGGAACCGCTCCACCACCAGGGTCTTCTCGCTGGGCACCTGCCCCGTCGCCTCGGTCTGCTCCCGCACGTAGGCCAGGAGGTTGTCCGCCGCCCACTCGTCCAGCCCGGCCTCGCGCAGGCGCGTGCGGGCGGCGTCGTCCTGCCCCGTCTCCAGGCGGGAGGCCAGCTCCCGGGTGAATCCGCCCACGGCCTCGCCGAGGTCCACCGGGCGCCCGGGCCCGTCTCCGTGCCAGAACGGCAGCTTGCCGACCTGCCCCGGGGCGGGGGTGACGCTGACCCGGTCGTGCGTGATCTCCTCGATCCGCCAGCTCGTGGCCCCCAGGGCGATGACGTCCCCGGCGCGGGACTCATAGACCATCTCCTCGTCCAGCTCGCCCACCCGCTTGGGCCCGGTCTGCTCGTCCCCGCCGACGATGAACACCGGGTACAGGCCGCGGTCCGGGATGGTGCCGCCGGAGGTCACCGCGATCCGCTGGGCCCCGGGGCGCGGTTCCAGGACCCCGCCGTCGCGATCCCAGATCAGGCGCGGACGCAGCTCGGCGAACTCATCCGAGGGGTACTTCCCGGCCAGCAGGTCCAGTACGGCGTCGAAGGCGGAGCGGGGCAGAGCCGCGAAGGGCGCGGTGCGCCGCAGCGCCTCGAACCAGGCCTCGACGTCGATGGGCCCCAGCGCCGCGGTGGCCACCGTCTGCTGGGCGAGCACGTCCAGGGGGTTGGCGGGCACATGCAGCTTCTCGATGGCCCCGGCGCGCATCCGCTCCACGGTCACGGCGGCGTCGCGCAGGTCCCCGCGGTGCTTGGGGTAGAGCACGGCCCGGGAGGTCTCGCCCACCTGGTGCCCGGCCCGGCCCACCCGCTGCAGCCCGGAGGCCACGCTCGGCGGGGACTCCACCTGGATCACCAGGTCCACCGCGCCCATGTCGATGCCCAGCTCCAGGGAGGAGGTCGCGACGACGCAGCGCAGCGCCCCGGTCTTCAGGGCGTCCTCGATCAGCGCGCGCTGGTCCTTGGACACGGAGCCGTGGTGGGCGCGGGCCAGCTCGGGCGCCGCGGTGCCGCTGGTCAGGTGGTTCACGGCCGGCGGCGCGTAGGGCATCTCGGCTGCGGCATCGGCATCGGGTACGGGCCCGCCCGACGCCGCGGCCGAAACTGTGCCCGACGCCCCGCCCGACGACGCGGCGGCGCGGGCCTCCCCGGCGCCCATCCGCTGCTCCCGGATCCCGGCCCCGGCCGATCCGCGTCGGCCGGGGGTCTGCTCCGGGTCCAGCAGCCCGCGCTGGACCTGCCGGAAGGCGTGGACCTCGTTGAGCCGGGAGGTCAGGCGCTCGGCCAGGCCGCGGGAGTTGGCGAAGACGATGGTGGAGCGGTGCGCCTCCACGAGGTCCACGATCCGCTCCTCCACGTGCGGCCAGATGGAGGCGACCACCTCGTGCACCGGCTCCGGCGGCAGGGGCGTGACGGCGGCGTCGTCGTTCTGCCGCCCGGCCAGCGGGGAGGCGAGGTCCAGACCGAGGGCGTCCTCCAGGGTCGCGGTGCCGCTGGCGGCGGAGCCCCGGTCGATGCCGGTGCGCACGCGCGGCTGCTCCCGCGGCACCGGCACCGTCAGGTTGGACATGTCCGGCACGGGCACGGAGACGGTGAGGTCCCAGGTCTTGGCGGCCTCGGGGCGCACCACGGTGACGGGGGTCGTGCCGCCGAGGAAGCGGGCGACCGTCTCCACGGGCTCCACGGTGGCGGACAGGCCGATGCGCTGGGCGGGGGAGGGCAGGATCTGGTCCAGGCGCTCCAGGGTCACGGCCAGGTGGGCCCCGCGCTTGGTCCCGGCCACCGCGTGCACCTCGTCCACGATCACGGTGTGCACCTGGGTGAGGCTGGAGCGCGCCTTCGAGGTGAGCATGAGGTAGAGGGATTCCGGGGTGGTGATGAGGATGTCCGGCGGGTTCGACAGCAGGGCCCGACGCTCGGCGGCGGGGGTGTCCCCGGAGCGCACCCCCACCGAGATCTCCCGCGGCTCGGTGCCCTGGAAGCGCGCGGTCTGGGTGATGCCGACCAGCGGGGCGCGCAGGTTGCGCTCCACGTCCACCCCGAGGGCCTTCAGGGGCGAGATGTAGAGGACCTGGGTGGCGTTCGTCCGGCGCTTCCCGGTGCGCCCGGCATCCCCGCCGTGACGTGCGGGCGTCGCGGCTTCGGCGTCGTCCGCGCCCCCGCCCGAGGCGCCGCCCCCGCCCAGCAGCAGCCGATCCAGGGCCCAGAGGAAGGCCGCGAGGGTCTTGCCGGAGCCGGTGGGGGCGACGACGAGCGCGTGCCGACCCTGCGCGATGGCCTCCCACGCCCCTTCCTGCGCGGCGGTGGGCGCGCCGAAGGCCCCGGCGAACCAGTCGCGGGTCGCGGGCGTGAAGCGGTCCAGGGCGTGCGGCATGGTCCCCATTGTGCCGCCCCCGACTGACAGGCCGAACGGCCATGCTGTCTGAGCAACCCCGTCGCACCCCGGAATAGCCCGGCGAAGCATAAGGTTTACACGTGAAGTGAATCCGGTGCGCGGTGATCGCCGCGCCGCCCCCCCAGCCTCAGGAGCCCCCATGACCGATGTCGCCGCCGTCGCCCAGCTGTCCGAGGAGGACCTGCACCGTCTGTTCGAGGCCCGCACCGTCAGCGCCTTCGAGGACGCCGAGGTCACCGAAGACCAGCGTCGGGCCATCTATGAGCTGACGAAGATGGGTCCCACCGCCTTCAACTCCCAGCCCCTGCGCATCGTCTGGGTGTCTCAGGGTGAGGCCCGCGACCGTCTGGTCTCCCACATGATGCCCGGCAACCAGCCCAAGACCGCGGCCGCGCCGATGACCGCGATCCTCGCCGTGGACGAGACCTGGCACCACAAATTCGATCGCTTCCTGCCGGCCCGCCCCCAGATGGGGCAGATGTACCGGGAGGATGAGGAGCTGGCGCAGGAGACCGGACGCTCCAACGCCTTCATCCAGGTCGGGTACTTCGTGATGGCCGTGCGGGCCGTCGGCCTGGCCGCGGGTCCCATGACCGGGTTCGATGCCGCCGGTCTGGACGCGGATCTGCTGGCCGGGACCGGGTTGAAGTCGGTGGTGGTCGTCAACGTGGGACGCGGCAAGGACCCTGAGTACGGCAGGGGACCCCGGTACTCCTATGACGATGCCACGCTGACCCTGTGACCCTGTGACCCTGTGACCCTGTGACCCGCGGGTGCCGCGCGCCGCGCTCAGCCGCGGGCGTCGATGGGCCCGATGGACAGCTGCTGGACCTGCGCATCGGCGCAGGCCGGCAGGGACAGGGCGACGTCGAGGCTGCCTTCCGAGTCCGGGGCGTGCACCCGCAGCCCGGCGGCGCTGGTGCGGGCGCACTGTTGCCCGTACAGCTCCGGCTGGGTGCTGCGCAGGATCGCCTGTGCGCTGCGTCCCGGTCGCAGGCGGGTGGCCTCCCCGGTCTGTTCGCTGGCCGGGATCGCCGGGGCGCCCAGCTCCGTCCCGGAATCGTCGATGAAGGAGACCTCGGGGTATCCGGACAGCGTGCAGTCCCGGTCGGAGCTGTTGGTGAAGCGCACGGCGTAGGTCGCGGACCCGGCGGCCCCGCCGGTGGAGCTGATCTGCACGTTGAGGTCCCCGGTGGTGCACCGGCCGGAGGCCTCGGCGGTCTCCGGGGCGGCGGAGACGCTCGGTGCGGGTGCCGTGCTCAGGTCCGCGGATGCCGTCGGGGAGGCCGCAGGGGCGGGGGTCGGGCTCGCCGTCGGGGAGAACGGGACCGCCGTCGGGGTCTGCGCGGCGGCGGTGGGGGACCCGCTCGATGTCGGGGCGGCGGCCTGGGAGCCGGATCCGGTGGGGGCCGCCGCGACGGTGCCGGTGGGGTGCGCGGAGGTCGTCGGTGCGGAGGCGGCGGCGGATCCGGCCGAGTGGTCCGTCGCGTCGTCGGCCGAGCAGCCGCCGAGCAGCAGGCCCGCCGCGATCAGGGCGACGGCCGCGCGCAGCCGGGAGGTGAAGGGTGCGTTCATGCGGGGGAGGGGTCGGGGACAGAGATCACATACCCGGTTTCAGGGTCACGGTCGCCCCGTCCAGGCCCTCGTGGTATTCGGTCTGGCAGGACAGCCGGGAGTACTCGGTGGCGACGTCGTCGATCATCTCCAGCAGGTCCTCCTCCTCCTCGGTGCGCTCCCCGCCGGCCGGGTAGTGCTGCGGGTCCAGGAAAGCGTGGCAGGTGGCGCAGGAGGCGTTGCCGCCGCAGGTGGCCAGCACCGGGTACTGGTTCTTATGCAGGCACTCCAGGAGGGTCTGGTTCTCGGTCCACTCGACGTCGCGGACCTCGCCGGCTTCGTCCACCACGGTGATGTTGATGCTCACTTGCTCTCCAGGGTCGATGCGTTCAGGCCGCGCCCGGTGCGCGTCGGTGCCTCGGGCGGGGCAGTCCGCGACGTCGGGCGTGCGGCCCGGGCCTTCCAGGCCAGTGTAGTGCGGGCCCGTGTCGCCGGAGAATCGGCTGGGTCACGGGAGAGGGCTGCTCGAGCCCGAGCGGCAGCCGGGGCTGTCTCCGGCTGAGGGGTCGTGCGCCGGTACTCCGTCGGGGCACCGGGTACTGTGTGCATGGCCCCGGGAGAACACCGGGAGCGGACGGTAAGAGGAGGAGCCACCATGGCCGGCAGGCGCCGCAGGTCCACCGAGCAGACCGAGGGGCAGGAGCAGTTCCTGTTCTCCCTGGACCTCGCCGAGTTCGCCGAACCCGCCGGCGGGGACGCCGACGCAGAGACCGCCGTCCAACAGCCCTCGGCCCCGCAGCGGCCGGCCGACGCCGCCCCTTCCGTGATGCCCGCGCAGGCCCCTGGTTCGGGAGCTTCGGGTTCGGAGGCCCCGGGCCAGGGCGCCTCGACCCCGCGGGAGACCCCGCGCCCGGCCGACGTCGTCGGGAAGGACGCGGAGGCCGAACCCCACGAGGAGGCCATGACCCGCGCGGAGCGGGCCGCCTCCCGCAGGCAGGGCCCGGAGTATCTGCTGGATCGGGCCCGCAGGGTCTTCCACCGCGCCCTGATCGACGAGCGGGTCCTGGTGACCCGTCCGGGCTCCGGGGTGCCCTCCAACGCGGACACCGGCTCGGGCTCGAGCCTGCGCTACGCCCGGGCGATCGCGGAGGGCATCGGGGCGGTGGAGGCCCACCCGCGCTCCCCGGGGCATTCCGCGGGCCGCAGCTTCGAGCGGGCCGTGGCCGCGTATCTGCAGGCGGTGCTGCAGGCCCTGGACGGGATCCGGCCCGGGGAGTGGACGGTGCGCCGGCTGGGGGACCGCGGAGCCGATGGGACCATCCGGGACGCCTCGGAGATCTTCGAGCAGTACGAGCACCTCGCGGCGCTGCGCGAGATCGTGGAGGGCAGCCGGGATCTGCGGGCCGTGCTGGGTGCGGAGGCGGAGCTGCTGGCTCCCGACGTCGTCGTGATGCGCTCGCCGCTGTCCGATCGGGATCTCAACGCCGTGACCCGTCTGGTGGATCCGCTGGGTCCGCTGGCCTCGGCCAGTCCGCTGCGCAGCGCGGTGCAGCCCAAGCCGCTGCTGCACGCGGTGGTCTCCTGCCGGTGGACGCTGCGCAGCGATCGGGCCCAGCAGGCCAAGGCGGAGGCGCAGCAGCTGATCCGGAATCGCCGCGGTCGGGCCCCGCACCTGGTGATGGTCACGGGCGAGCCGATGCCCTCGCGGCTGGCGGCCGTCGCCCTGGGCACGGGGGAGCTGGACTGCGTCTACCACTTCGCGCTGCACGAGCTGATGGACGCCATCGATCCCGCGGTGGATCCGGCCGGCGCGGAGCTGATGCACACGATGGTGCAGGGCCGCCGGCTGCGCGACATCTCGGACCTCCCCCTGGATCTGGCGATCTGAGCGCCCGACGTCGTCCGCCCGTCTCTGACCCGCCCTCGCCCAGAACGTGCGGTCTCGCGCCGTCGTGAGGGCCCCGCGCGGAGTGGACTGCGGCGGAATCCGCCCCGGAACGCGAAGAAGCCCCGTCACCAGGTGGTGACGGGGCTTCCGATGTGGTGCGCCCGAAGGGATTCGAACCCCCAACCTTCTGATCCGTAGTCAGATGCTCTATCCGTTGAGCTACAGGCGCCTGGTCCGCGATCACGAGCGCCGAAGCGCTCGCTCGAACCAGATACCAGCGTACACGCGCCCCCGGGTTCGCGCCAATCGCCGGGCTGTGACCTCGGTTGCAGAGCGCGATCAGAGTGCGAGCAGCTCCCACGCAGACCACCCGGGGAACCGGCCCGCTCCCACTCGCACCCCCGCGCCGGTCGTCAGGCTGACCCCGCGTGCAGAGCGTGAGAGGCCCGCACGTCCAGCGGCGTCAGGACCCACCCAGAGCCTCGACGTCGTCGCCGTGTCACGTGTGCCGCAGCCCCGGGCGTTCCGGGTTACGCTGGTCCCATCACACGGGCTCCCACCCGCGTGGCTGCGTCGTCCCCTCTCTCCGATGGATCGCTGCCGTGGCCACACCGGGAGAGCGCCGAACACAACGAAGTGCGTGATGGCCCGACGTGCGGGCCGGACCTGAAGGGAATCTCATGACTGACAACGTCGTCGGAACCAGCGGCCTGGAGCCGGCCGTGCGCGAGGCGCTGGAGAACGCGCCCACCACGCACCGGCACCTGCTGGAGTGGGTGCGGGAGGTCGCCGAGCTCACCCAGCCGCGGCAGCTGCACTGGGTGGACGGTTCCCGGCAGGAGTGGGATCGGCTGACCACCGAGCTGGTCGACGCCGGGACGTTCGTGCGCCTGGCCGAGGAGAAGTTCCCCAACTCCTTCGCCGCGTTCTCCGATCCGGAGGATGTGGCCCGGGTGGAGGAGCGCACCTACATCTGCACCGAGACCGAGGAAGGCGCGGGCCCCACCAACAACTGGATGGATCCGCAGCAGATGCGCGGGATCCTCACGGAGAAGTTCCGCGGGGCGATGCGCGGGCGGACCATGTACGTGATCCCCTTCGTCATGGGGCACCTGGATGCGGCCGAGCCCCGCTACGGGGTGGAGATCACCGATTCCGCGTACGTGGTGTGCTCGATGCGCATCATGGCGACCATCGGCTCGGAGGTCCTGGAGAAGATGACCCGGCAGGACGCGTTCTTCGTGGAGTGCCTGCACTCCGTCGGCGCGCCCCTGGCCGACGGCGAGCAGGACGTGCCGTGGCCGTGCAACCCGGAGAAGTACATCGTGCAGTTCCCGGAGAAGCGTGCCATCTGGTCCTTCGGGTCCGGGTACGGCGGCAACGCGCTGCTGGGCAAGAAGTGCTACGCCCTGCGCATCGCCTCCGCGATCGCCCACGACGAGGCGTGGCTGGCCGAGCACATGCTGATCCTGAAGGTCACGGACCCGCAGGGGGAGGTCCACTACATCTCCGGTGCCTTCCCGTCGGCCTGCGGGAAGACGAACTTCGCGATGATCCACCCGACGGTGGAGGGCTGGTCCGCGGAGATGGTCGGGGATGACATCTCCTGGATCACCTTCGATGCCGAGGGGCGCCCGCGCGTGATCAACCCGGAGGCCGGGCTGTTCGGCGTCGCCCCCGGCACCGGCTGGTCCACCAACCCCAATGCGATGCGCGCGGTGGCCGCGGGCAACACGATCTTCACCAACGTGGCGCTGACCGACGACGGCGGGGTCTGGTGGGAGGGCATGACCGACGAGGTCCCGGAGCACCTGACGGACTGGACCGGTCAGGACTGGACCCCGGATTCCGGTCGGCCGGCCGCGCACCCGAACTCCCGGTTCTGCACGCCCATCGACCAGGTGGACATGCTCGCCCCGGAGTACCACGACCCGGAGGGCGTGCCGCTGTCCGCGATCATCTTCGGCGGGCGCCGCAAGACCACGGTGCCGCTGGTCTCGGAGTCCTTCGACTGGGAGCACGGGGTGTTCCAGGGGGCGACGCTGTCCTCGGAGACCACGGCCGCGGCCAAGGGCCAGGTGGGCGTGGTGCGCCGGGATCCGATGGCGATGCTGCCGTTCATCGGCTACAACGCCGGGGACTACCTGCGCCACTGGCTGGACATCGCGCAGCAGCACGGCGAGCAGAACATGCCGCGGATCTTCTACGTCAACTGGTTCCGCCGCACCCCCGACGGCGGGTTCGCGTGGCCGGGCTTCGGGGAGAACTCCCGGGTGATCCAGTGGATCGTGCAGCGGCTCAACGGCACCGGCGGCGGCCAGGAGACGCCGGTGGGCGTGGTCCCGACCCCGGAGGATCTGGACCTGGACGGGCTGGATGCCGACCCGGAGGACGTGGCCGCGGCCCTGCGGGTGGATGCCGAGGAGTGGAGGAAGGAGCTGCCCGGGATCGACGAGTGGCTGGAGAAGCTCGGGGACCACGTGCCGCCGCAGATCCGCGAGCAGCGCGAGGCCCTGGCCCGGCGCCTGGGCGCCTGAGCCGCGGCCCGACGACGGTGGCTGGCCGCTGCCGCTAGGATGGACCGCATGCCGATGACGGGGTCCGGGAATCGAGGAGTCGGTTTCCGGGCCCCGTCGTCGTGTCCGGTGCGGCGGATCAGGACCAGGGGGAGGAGGCCGCGCAGATGAAGCTGACCGCGTTCTCCGACGTCGGGCTGCGGGTGATGATGCTGCTGTCCGGGGTGCCGGAGGGCTCCAAGCTGACCACCCACGAGCTGGCCGACGGGGTGGCCACCCCCTATAACCACGTGGCCAAAGCCGTGGCGCGCCTGAGCGGGCTGGGGCTGGTGCAGGCCACCCGCGGGCGCTTCGGCGGGGTGCGGATCACCGAGCCCGGACGCCGGGAGTCCGTGGGCCACCTGCTGCGGGAGCTGGAGGGGGACCAGCCGATGGTCGAGTGCGAGGCGCCCGACGGCGAGTGCCCCCTGAACCACCTGTGCTCCCTGCGCGGGGTTCTCAACCGGGCGCGCGAGGCCTTCTACGCGGAGCTGGACGCCGTGATCATCTCCGAGCTGCCGCATTCCCGACAGATGGGCCCGGTCATGGTGCAGCTGGGCCTGCGCCCCCCGCAGGACGCCCTCGCCTGACCCTTCCCGGGGCGCGCGCGGGTTCGGGACCCTCCCGCCTCACCGCGACCCGGCGCTCTCGTTCCCACCCTTGCGCGAGACGGCGCTCCGGTTCCCACTCCGACCCTCGCTTCTCCCGCGAGGCGGCTCTCTCGTTCCCACCTTTTCGTGAGACGGCGCTTTCGTTCCCAGAAAAGCCAGATTCGGGAACCGGAGCGCCGGGTCGGTGAAGCCGGTGCACCGGAGCGCCGTCTCGGTGCGCGCCGTCGGCCCCGCCCCGCAAGGGCGCCATCCCCGACATATTCAGCATCTCCCGTGCTAGTTTTGAAGGGCATCCCATCACCGGAGGAAGGAGCCCCATGCTCTCCGAGAAGTCCCGCCCCGTCGTCGAGGCGACCCTGCCCGTCATCGCCGAGCGGATCCCGCACATCACGCCGGTGTTCTACCGGGACATGTTCGCCGCCCGTCCGGACCTGATGGACGGCATGTTCTCCCGCTCCTCGCAGCTGGAGGGCACCCAGCCGCGGGCGCTGGCCGGGTCCATCGCGGTGTTCGCGCAGTGGATCGTGCAGCACCCGGATTCGTACCCGGAGGAGGTGCTCTCCCGGGTGGCCCACAAGCACGCCTCGCTGGGGCTGCGCCCGGAGGAGTACCCGACCGTGTACCGGTACCTGTTCGGGGCGATCGCGAAGGATCTGGGGGAGGCAGCCACCGAGGAGGTCGTGGCGGCGTGGACCGAGGTGTACTGGCTGATGGCCGACGCCCTGATCGCCCTGGAGAAGGGGCTCTACGCCGTGCAGGCCAATGACGTGATGCGCGCGCCGTTCCGCTTGGTGCGCCGGGTGCGGGCCGCCGACGACGTCGCGGACCTGACCTTCGAGCCGGCCGACGACACCCCGATGACCCCGGCTCAGGCCGGGCAGTACGTCTCGATCTTCTGCCGCGCCGAGGACGGTCTGCTGCAGCCGCGCCAGTTCACCCTGCTGCCCAGTGAGCCGGGGCAGCGGCGCATCGCGGTCAAGCTGGACCCGGCGGGGGAGATGACCCCGATCATCCTGGACAAGCTGACCGAGGGGGACGTCATCGAGATCTCCAACCCGTACGGGGATGTGACGCTGGGCGGTTTCGGGGACGACGGCGACGGTCCGCTGTGGCTGTTCTCGGCCGGGATCGGCGTGACCCCGATGATCGCGTTCGTCTCCGAGCTGGTGCGCCAGGGCTCCCAGCGGGAGGTGACGGTGGTGCACACCGCGCGGGATTTCGCCTCCTGGCCGCTGCGCGAGGAGCTGGCGGAGCTGGTGGCCCGCCTGCCGCACGGCCGGCTGATCTCCTGCACGACGGCGTCGGCGGAGGGAGACCACGCCGGGCGCGTGCGGGTGCCCGAGCTGGACGTGCCGGCCGACGCCGTGGCGTACCTGTGCGGGCCGCTGCCGTTCATGAAGGACGTGCGCTCGCAGCTGGTCGACGCCGGCGTGCCGGGCCAGCGCATCCGCTATGAGATCTTCGGCCCGGACCAGTGGATGCTGCACGACCAGGCCCGCGAGGAGCCGGCCGCGGCCTGAGCGGACGCCCGTCGTCCTTCTCCCTCCCGCACCGACCCGGCGCTCCCGTACCCACCCGGGCAGCGACCCGGCGTTCTCGTTCCCAGAAGCGCGATTTTCGGGAACGAGAGCGCCGGGTCGATGAAGAGCCTGCACGAAAGCGCCGGGTCGGCGACGGCGCAGGCGCGGCGCGGCCCGCGCCGCGCCGCAGGAAAGCCCTACCCCTCCTGCCGCACCAGGCCCAGCACCCGGTCGCGCACCCGCTCCATGGTCGCGGTGTCCGGGGCCTCCACGTTCAGGCGCAGGAAGGGCTCGGTGTTGGACGGGCGCAGGTTGAACCACCAGCCCTCGGTGCGGTGGGTGAAGGTGGTCCCGTCGGAATCCTCCACCTCCACGTCCTCCCCGGCCAGGGCCGCGCGCACCCGATCCACCGCGGCGGCCTTGTCCTCGATGGTCGAGTTGATCTCCCCGGAGGCCGCGTACGGGCTGTAGGCCGCGGCCAGCTCGGACAGGGGCTTGTCCTGCCCGCCCAGGGCGGCCAGCACGTGCATCGCGGCGAGCATGCCGGTGTCCGCGTTGAAGAAGTCCTTGAAGTAGTAGTGCGCGGAGTGCTCCCCGCCGAACACCCCGTGCTCGGCGGCCATCACGGCCTTGATGAAGGAGTGGCCCACGCGGGTCTTCACCGGGCGCCCGCCCTTGGCCTCCACCAGCTCCGGCACGGCCTTGGAGGTGATCAGGTTGTAGATGATCACCGGCTGCTCGTTCCCGTCGGCCTGCGCGCGGGCGATCTCCCGCTCGGCCACCAGCGCGGCGATCGCGGAGGGGGTCACCGGCTCGCCCTTCTCGTCGATCACGAAGCAGCGGTCCGCGTCCCCGTCGAAGGCCAGGCCGATGTACGCCCCGTGCTCCACGACGGCGGCCTGCAGGTCCCGCAGGTTGGCCGGCTCCAGCGGGTTGGCCGGGTGGTTGGGGAAGGTGCCGTCCAGCTCGAAGTACAGGGGCACGATCTCCAGGGGCAGGGCCTCCAGCTTCGCATCGCCCAGCACGGCCGGGGTGGTCATCCCGCCCATGCCGTTGCCGGCGTCCACCACGACCTTCAGCTTCCGGATCCCGGACAGGTCCACCAGGTCGCGCAGGTACCGGGCGTAGTCGGCCAGGATGTCCCGCTCCTCCACGGTCCCGGTGCGCTCACCGGCGGGGACGCCGTCGTCCAGGTAGCGCTGGGCCAGGTCCCGGATCTCGTACAGCCCGGTCTCGGAGGAGACGGGCACCGCACCGGCCTTGGCCATCTTCATCCCGTTGTACTGCGCCGGGTTGTGGGAGGCGGTGAAGGTGACCCCGGGGGCGTCGAACACGCCGCAGGCGAAGTACAGCTCGTCCGTGGAGATCAGCCCGATCTTCACGACGTCGGCCCCGCGTGCGGTGGCCCCGCGGGCGAAGGCGTCCATGAACTCCGGGGAGCTGGGGCGCATGTCCCCGCCCACCAGCACGGTGGTCCCGGCCAGGTCCTGCACGTCCACGAACGCGGCGGCGGTGGCCTCCACGGTCTCGGCGGTGATGGTCTCGCCCACGATGCCGCGGACATCGTAGGCCTTGAAGGATTCGGAAAGATCAATGCTCACGGCGCCCACTCTAGCCGGTGAGCCCCCGCCCGGCCTGGAGATGCACCGGCGCGGGTGACGCCCGATGCTCCCGCCCGGTGTGGTTTCATGGGGGACCATGGGCCACCTTCATGCCATGCGCAATCCGATCCAGCACTACGCCTGGGGCACCCGGGACACGCTCGCGCAGATGCGGGGCGCCCCCGTGCCCGCCCCGGAGCCGGAGGCCGAGCTGTGGGTCGGCGCGCATCCCAAGTCCCCGTCCGTCCTGGTGCAGGACGGAGTCGAGCGCTCCCTGGCCGAGGCCGTGGAGGCCGAGCCGCAGCGGTTCCTGCCCGAGGGTGCGGACCGCTTCCCCTTCCTGTTCAAGATCCTGGCGATCGCCGCGCCCCTGTCCCTGCAGGTGCACCCCTCCCGGGAGCAGGCCGAGGTCGGCTTCGCCGCGGAGGAGGCCGCCGGGGTCCCGGTGGATGCCCCGCATCGCAATTACAGGGATCGCGGCGCCAAGCCGGAGACCGTCATCGCCGTCTCCCCGGTGCGCATCCTCACCGGCATCCGCCCGGCCGAGCAGCTGCGCGAGATCGCCGAGGCCCTGGATCTGCGGTGGCTGGCGGAGAAGGCGCAGCTGGACGCCGCCGCCCTGATCCGCGCCATCTTCGACGCCGACGACGCCGCCGCGGCCCGGGACCTGCAGGTCACGGTGGCCGCGGCCCGGGACTGGGCGGCCGAGCACCCCTTCGACCCGCACCGCACCCCCGCCCATCAGGAGGCCGCCGGGGAGCGGATCACCGCCCTGGCGGACCTGGTGCTGCTGCTGGATGAGGCGTACCCGGGGGACCGGGGCATCCTCGTGGCCACGGCCATGAACCAGCTGTTCCTGGAGCCGGGCCAGTCCGCGCACACCCCCGCCGGGCAGGTGCACGCCTACGTCTCCGGCACGGCCGTGGAGATCATGGAGGCCTCGGACAACGTCATGCGGGCGGGCCTGACGCCCAAGCACGTGGACGTGGAGCAGATGCTCACCGTGCTGGTCCCGGATCAGCCGGCCCCGCCGCTGCGCGGGCCCGAGGAGGTGGCCCCGGGCGTGCACCGCTACGCCACCTGGGACCCGACGCTGAGCGTGACCCGGCTGGATCTGGACGGCCAGGAGCCGCTGAGCTTCCGCTGCGAGGGGCTTTCCGCCCTGCTGTGCACCGACGGCGAGGTCGAGGTGACCGGCCCGGACGGCGTCGTCCACCGGCTGCGCGGCACCGACTCCCTGCTGCACACCGGCACCCCGGATGACCTGGTCCTGACCGGGGCCGGCCGACTGTACTGCGCCAGCCATGTCTGAGCCGCGCCCGGCCGAGCCCGCCCAGGGCTCCACGGCGTCCGCCCAGGATCCGGAGGCAGCCGCCCAGGACCCCGAACGGACCGACTCCGCCCGCCCCATCACGCCGCACCGCAGCGACCTGGCCCCCTGGCAGGACGAGCCGCAGGCGGTGGAGGCGGACCCGGCGGCAACCCCCCGCCCGGGAGCGCCCCTGGGCGCGGTCTCCGTGCTGACCCTGGCCGGGCTCGTCGTGCTCATGGTGGGACTGCAGTACGTCGCGGACGTCTTCGGTCCGGCCTTCCTCGCCTTCTCCCTGGTCATCGCGGTGCGTCCCCTGCGGCTGTGGCTGACGGACCGGAAGGTGCCGGGCTGGATCGCCGGCGCGGGTGTGGCGGTGCTGCTGTACGCCATCCTGTTGGCCATCGTCGGGTCCATGGCCTACTCCGTGATGGCCCTGGTGGAGAAGGCCCCGGACTACGCCGGGAAGTTCCAGACCCTCTACGTGCAGCTGCGGGATCTGCTGACCCAGTGGGGCATCAACGAGACGGACCTCGGCAACTCGGTGCTGGAATACGCCCAGCCCAGCCGCATCATCACCGCCCTGACCACCGTGCTGACCGGGCTGTCCTCGGTCGGCTCGCAGCTGTTCGTGCTCGTCATGGTCGTGGCCTTCCTCATGATCGACTCCACGATCATCCAGGGCCGCCGGGGCCAGCTGCTGGCCGCCCAGCAGGGGCTGGGCCAGGCCTTCGAGGACTTCTCCCGCCGCACCTCCAAGTACTGGATCGTCAACACCGTGTTCGGTGCGATCGTCGCGGCCCTGGACTGGCTGGTGCTGCTGTGGCTGGGGGTGCCCCTGGCTTTCACGTGGGGCGTGTTCGCCTTCGTCACCAACTACATCCCCAACATCGGCTTCGTCATCGGGGTGATCCCCCCGGCGCTGCTGGGCCTGCTCGACGGCGGCCCGGCCACCGCGCTGTGGGTCATCGTCTGGTTCTCCGTGATCAACTTCGTCGCCCAGGCGGTGATCCAGCCGAAGATCACCGGCGACGCCGTCGGGCTGAACACCACGGTCACGTTCCTGTCCCTGATGTTCTGGTCCGCCGTCATCGGGCCGCTCGGCGCGATCCTCGCGGTGCCGCTGACCCTGTTCTTCAAGGCCGTGCTCATCGATTCGGATCCGCGCTCGCGGTGGGTGGGCATCGCCTTCGACTCCCGCGGCCGTCCCATCGACCTGCGCGGCACGGCCCGCATGATCAACGACGACGGGCGGATCTCCCTGCGCCGGGCCTACGGCCGGGAGGCCCCGCACCCCACCGAGACCCCATCCACCCGGCAGCACACCGAGGAGCAGCCATGAAGATCATCCTGACCGTCACCGGCCCGGACCGCGTGGGCATCATCGCCGCGGTCGCCACCCGCCTGGCCGCGCTGGAGGTGAACATCCTCAACGTCTCCCAGACCCTCATGGACGGGTACTTCACCATGATCATGCAGGGCTCCTTCGACGACGCCGCCGGCTCCATCGAGGCGATCCAGGAGGACATGGCCGCGGTGCAGGAGCAGATGGGCGTGATCGTGCGCATCCAGTCCGAGGCCATTTTCGACGCGATGCACCAGCTCTAGGGGGCCCGCATGATCGACACCAACGCGAACATCCTCGAGACCATCCAGATGATCGAGGAGGACCGCCTCGACATCCGCACGGTCACGATGGGCATCTCCCTGCTGGACTGCATCGACGGGGATGGGGACACCGCCCGGCGTCGGATCTACGAGAAGATCACCACGCGCGCGGCCCGGCTGGTGCAGGTGTGCCAGGGGATCGAACGGGAGCTGGGCATCCCGATCATCAACAAGCGGGTCGCGGTCACCCCGATCGCGCTGGTGGCCGCCGCCAGCGGGGAGCAGGACCTCACCGAGTACGCCCGCACCCTGGACGCCGCGGCCAAGGCCGTGGGGGTGGACTTCATCGGCGGGTTCTCCGCCCTGGTGGACAAGGGCGCGACGCCGGCGGACCGGGCCCTGATGGCCTCGATCCCGCAGGCCCTGGCCGAGACCGACGTCGTGTGCTCCTCCGTGGACATCGGCTCCTCCCGCGCCGGGATCAACATGAACGCGGTGCGCACCATGGGCGAGGTGATCCGCGAGACCGCGGAGCTGACGGCCGATGCCCACGGCTTCGGGTGCGCCAAGCTGGTGGTCTTCGCCAACGCGGTCTCGGACAACCCGTTCATGGCCGGCGCCTTCCACGGGGTGCAGGAGGCGGACACCGTGGTCTCGGTGGGCGTGTCCGGGCCGGGGGTGGTCAAGCGGGCCCTGGAGAAGGTGCCCGGCGCCCCGCTGGATGTGGCCGCGGAGACCATCAAGAAGGCCGCGTTCAAGATCACCCGGGTGGGGCAGCTGGTCGGGTCCCTGGCCTCCCAGCGCCTGGACACGGAGTTCGGGATCGTGGACCTGTCCCTGGCGCCCACCGCGGAGGTCGGGGATTCGGTGGCCCGGGTCCTGGAGGAGCTGGGCCTGGAGACGGTCGGCACCCACGGGACGACGGCGGCTCTGGCGCTGCTCAACGACGCGATGAAGAAGGGCGGGCTGATGGCCTGCTCCCGGGTGGGCGGGCTGTCCGGGTCCTTCATCCCCGTCTCGGAGGACATCGGGATGATCGAGGCCGCCGCGGCCGGGGCGATCACCTTGGACAAGCTCGAGGCGATGACCGCGATCTGCTCGGTGGGTCTGGACATGGTGGCCGTGCCGGGGCAGACCTCCGCGGCCACGCTGTCCGCGATGATCGCCGATGAGGCTGCGATCGGGGTGATGAACCACAAGACCACCGCGGTGCGCCTGATCCCGGCGATCGGGCTGGGGGTCGGGGAGATGGTGGAGTTCGGCGGCCTGCTGGGCCGGGCCCCGGTGATGCCGGTGCACGAGGCGTCCCCGGAGGTCTTCGTCGCCCGCTCCGGGACCATCCCCTCCCCGGTGCACGGCTTCCGCAACTGAGGCCTTTCGGGGCGGGCCCGGGCCCCGCCGGCTCGGCGCCCGGCCCGCCCGCGGCGTCGGCGCTCCGACGGCCCCCGCGCCGTCAGTGCCGCAGCATCAGGGCCGCGGCCATCGCCTCGAAGGCCAGGCGCGGGTTGGCGTTGGTGGAGATCCGCCGGCGGGTCAGGGCGATGGTGTCCAGCTGCTCCAGCGTCCGCTCGGGGGAGGAGTTCAGCGCGTAGTCGGCCAGCTCCCGCTGCAGGTGCCGGTTGACCAGGGTGGAGCCGGACTCCAGCTGCAGGGTCAGCACGTCCCGGTAGAAGGTGGACAGGTCGATGAGGAAGCGATCCAGGGTGTCCACCTGGATGCGCCGGGAGCGGCGCTTCTGGTCCTCCTCCAGTCGGCGCACCGCCGCCTGGATGTTCGGCGGCAGCCGCCCAGACTCCGGGGCGCCCAGGCTGACCAGCAGCTGCGCCCGCTCGGCTTCGTTGCGCTCCTCGGCATCCGCGGCGGCCTCCGCCTCCGCGGTGGCGATCAGCCGATCCGCCGCGGCCACGGCCGCCCCGATCCCGTCCAGACCCAGCGGCAGGCGCACCACGTCCTCCCGGCGCTGGCGGGCCTGCGGATCCAGGGCCAGACGCCGGGCGATGCCCACGTGCCCCTGGGCCAGGCGGGCCGCCTGCAGCGCGGTGGTCTCCTCGACGCCGTCGCGCCGGCTGAGCAGTCGAGCCACCTCCTCGGGGGCGGGGACCTTCAGGCGCACGGGCCGGCACCGGGAGCGGATGGTCACCAGCACGTCCACCGGGCTGGGCGCGCACAGCAGCCACACGGTGTGCGGCGGCGGCTCCTCGATGGCCTTGAGCAGCACGTTGGAGGTGCGCTCGGGCATCCGGTCCGCGTCCTCCACGATGATGATCCGCCAGCGCCCGACGGCGGGCCGGTCCTGGGCGCGCACCACCAGGTCCCGGGCCTCCTCGATCTTGATCGTGAGGTTCTCGGTGGCGAAGTCCGTGACGTCGGCGTGGGAGCCGGCCATCGTGGTGCGGCAGGAGCGGCACCGCCCGCAGCCGCGCTCGCCCGGATCCTCCTGGTCGCACAGCAGGGCCGCGGCCAGGGCGCGGGCGGCGGTGGAGCGCCCGGAGCCGGGCGGGCCGGTGAACAGCCAGGCGTGGGCCGGGGCGCTCTGGGCGGCCGCCCGACGCAGCTGGGCCACGGCCGCCTCCTGGCCCACCAGCTGATCCCAGACGCTCACGCCCGAGCCTCCGGCGCAGCGGTACCGGTGAGCAGCGCACCCAGGTACGGCAGGTGCTCGCCGATCACGGCGTCGATGCGCGCGGCCACCTCGGCCACCTCGCCCCGCCCGTCCACGGCCTGACGGTTCCCGCCGCGGGCGGCCAGGGCCCGGAAAGCGTCCGCGGTGCGGGCGCGGAAGGCGTCCGGTTCGGCCTCCAGCCGGTCCGGGGCCGCACCGCGGGCGGCCAGGCGGGCCCGGGCGTCGTCGTCGGGCACCTGGAGGAACAGGGTCATATCCGGCAGCAGCTCGCGGGTGGCCCAGCGGGACAGGTCCGCGATCGTCTGCTCGCCGAGGCCGCGTCCGGCGCCCTGGTAGGCCGCGGAGGAGTCCAGGTAGCGGTCGCAGATCACCACGGCCCCGCGGGCCAGGGCCGGGCGGATGGTCTGCTGTGCGTGGGCGGCGCGGGCCGCGGCGTAGAGCAGGGCCTCCGCGCGGGCGTCCATCTCGCCGTGGTCGGGGTCCAGGAGCAGCTTGCGGACGCGCTCGCCGAGGGGGGTGCCGCCGGGTTCGCGGGTCAGCACGACGTCGGCCCCGGCGGCCTCCAGGCGCTGGGCCAGCAGCCGGGCCTGGGTGGACTTGCCGCCGCCGTCCCCGCCCTCCAGGGCCAGGAACGTCCCGGGCAGGGCCTGGTCGGCGGTGCCCGGGGCCTCAGGGTGGTAGCTCAGCGCGTCAGTCACCTGCCCAGGGTATCCGAACCCCGCCCCGCGGCCGCGGGGCGGCTGGGGACAGCCCGTGCGGCGGGGGTCTCGGCTAGGCTGTGGCACATGTTCGTGCTGCGCATCGTGATGGCCCTGGAATTCGGCATCAACCTCGCCCTGGCCCTGCTGCTGGTCGTGCTGGCGATCTACGCCTTCGTCACCGCGGTCTCCGCCCAGCCCAGCGCCTTCGAGGTCATGGGCAAGCGGACCAAGGGCTTCTGGCTGGCGCTGACCGGCGGCAGCCTGCTGGTCGCGCTGCTCTCGGCGTGGACCTCCTTCGGCGGCGGCAGCTCCTCCCTGTTCCTGCAGCTGGTAGCGGCCGTGATCGTCGGGGTGTACCTGGCGGATGTGAAGCCGGAGGTGGCCCCGCGGCGTCGGCGCTGAGAGCCGCGTCCCCACCCGGTGCGAGGCGGCGCACCCCGTGCCGGTCCTTCCCTGACCCCGCCGTCGGTGCGAGAATGGGGGCATGGCTGAGACATACAAGCTCGTGCTGCTGCGGCACGGACAGAGCGAATGGAACAAGGAGAACCTGTTCACGGGATGGGTGGATGTCCCCCTGTCCGAGCAGGGACGCGCGGAGGCGAAGAAGGGCGGCGCGCTGCTGAAGGAGCGCGACATCCTGCCCGAGGTCGTGCACACCTCGCTGCTGCGCCGGGCGATGAACACCGCGAACATCGCCCTGGATGAGGCGGACCGCCTGTGGATCCCCGTCAAGCGCAGCTGGCGCCTGAACGAGCGGCACTACGGCGCGCTGCAGGGCAAGAACAAGTCCGAGATCCGCGAGAAGTACGGCGAGGACCAGTTCATGCAGTGGCGCCGCTCCTACGACGTGCCGCCGCCGGCCATCGAGGACGACGACGAGTTCTCCCAGGCCCATGACCCCCGCTACGCGGACGTGGCCGACGCCCCCCGCACCGAGTGCCTCAAGGACGTGCTCGAGCGGATGTTGCCGTACTGGAAGGACGGCATCGTCCCGGACCTGAAGGCCGGCAAGACCGTGCTGGTCGCCGCGCACGGGAACTCCCTGCGCGCGCTGGTCAAGCACCTGGACGGCATCTCGGATGAGGACATCTCCGGGCTGAACATCCCGACCGGCATCCCGCTGTACTACGAGCTGGACGAGGACCTGAAGCCCGTCAAGCCCGGCGAGTACCTGGATCCCAACGCCGAGGAGGCCATCAAGGCCGTGGCGAACCAGGGCAAGTAGCCCGTCCGCCGCACCCGGCGCCCACGGAGGAAGGGGCCCGCACCGAGTCGCTCGGTGCGGGCCCCTTCCCCCGTCTCTGCGGGGATGCTCGGTGCCCGGCCCCATCCTGAGCCGGGTCGTGCCTCCGGCCGATCGGCCGGCCGGGCTCAGGGGGCGGAGGGCAGGTCCCGCCCGGCGTCCCACTCCCCGGTGACCAGGTAGGCCACCTTCCGGGCCACCGCGACGCCGTGGTCCCCGAAGCGCTCCAGGTACCGGGAGACCAGGGCGATGTCCACGGTCGTCTCCGGGGACCAGCCGCCCTCGGCCACCGACCCGAACACGGAGGCGTGCAGCTCGTTCAGCCGGGCCTTCGCGGTGTGGATCGCGTCGGCGTCGGCCAGGTCCTGGCTCGTGAGCAGCCGGGTCACCGCCTCCACGATGCGCAGGTCCAGGTCCGCCATCTCCCGGAAGGTCCCCAGCAGGGGCTCCGGGATGACGGACTCGGGGTAGCGCAGCCGCGCGGTCTGGGACAGGTGCCGGGCCAGATCCCCCATGCGCTCCAGGGACGCGCTCATCCGCAGGGCCGCGACGATGCGGCGCAGATCCGAGGCCACCGGGGCCTGCAGGGCCAGCAGGTCGATCGCGCGCTCATCCAGCTGGGTCTGGCGCAGGTCGATCCGGGCATCATCGGAGATGACCTCCTCGGCCAGCTCGACGTCGGCCTCGAACAGGGATTCGGAGGCCCGGATCAGTGCGGCGCGCACCAGATCGGAGATCTCCACGAGGTCCTCGCCGATCTGCTGGAGCTCGGCCTGGAAGACGGTGCGCACGGTGCTCGGTCCTTTCCTGCGCCCGGGCTCTCGGTCTGCGGGGCGCTCATGGTGGGTGGGGCCGCCCCGCGGGTGCCCGACGCCGCGATGGTGCGGCGAGGGACGCGGCGGGGCGCATCGGTCTCCCATGGTGCCGGGCCGGGATGAACGGGCGGGGCGCGCGGGGATGAACGGCAGGTGAACCTCCGGTGCCGGGCGTCGTCGGAGGCCGATGGGCGCAGGCGCCCCGCTAAGCTGGTGCCCGTGAGTCCCGTAGCCATCGCCGTGCTGTGCGGTCTGATCGGCGCCGGGCTGGGCCTGCTCAGCCACGTCGCCATGCGCCGCAGCGACCGCCAGCGCTCGGATTGGGCCCTGGTGGAGGAGCCGGTCATCAGCGACGGCGCCGCGCAGGTGCTGGCCGTCGTGGGCCGGGCCTACGTGGTGGTGGACGCGGTGGACGGCGTCGTGCGCGCCTCGCAGGCCTCCTACGCCTACGGCCTGGTGCGCGGGCACGAGATCGTGCAGGAGGAGCTGGTGGAGCTGATCCGCCAGGTCCGGCGCAGCGGCGTCATCGTGGAGCGCACCGTGGAGATCTCCCGCGGCGCCACGGGCCGCTCGGTGCTCATCCTCAACGTGCGCATCGCGCCGGTGGCCGATGAGTACATCCTGCTGCTGGCCGATGACCGCACGGAGATCACCCGGGCCCAGGCGATCCGCACGGACTTCGTCGCCAACGTCTCCCACGAGCTGAAGACGCCGGTGGGCGCGGTGCGTCTGCTCGCCGAGGCCATCGACTCCGCGGCCGGGGACGAGGAGGCCGTGCGCCACTTCACCCGCCGCCTGCACAAGGAGTCCGAGCGGCTCACGGCCCTGGTGCACGACGTCATCGAGCTCTCCCGCCTGCAGGGCACGGACGTGGTCCAGGAGGGCCGGGTGGTGGATGTGAACCGGACGGTGCGCGAGGCCGTGGACCGCAACCGGCTGCCGGCCGAGGCCAAGTCCATCTCCCTGCGCATCGGCGGCACGGCGCCGCGCCCGGTGCACGGGGACCCGGAGATGCTCATGACGGCGCTGCGCAACCTCATCGACAACGCGATCCGCTACTCCCCGGAGAACACCCGGATCGGGGTGGGGATCCGCTCCAAGGACGGCACGGTGCGCATCTCGGTCAAGGATCAGGGCCCGGGCATCCCCGAGGCGGAGCAGGATCGGATCTTCGAGCGGTTCTACCGGGTCGACGCCGCCCGCTCCCGGCAGACCGGCGGGACGGGCCTGGGACTGTCGATCGTCAAGCACGTGACGGCCCAGCACGGCGGGGAGATCAGCGTCTGGTCCACCCCCGGGCAGGGCTCCACGTTCACCATGAGCCTGCCGGAGGTGGATGAGCAGGCCCAGCGCGAGCTGGCCGAGGGCGACGGCATCCCCGCGGGTTCCCCGGCCCCGCCGGTGGAGGTGCTCACCGCCCCGGCCACCCCGGGGCGCGTGCCCGCGCCGGCCGAGACCGCAGCACGCACAGCACACGCACACGAGGTCGGTCCCGGCAGGCTCCGGGACCGGAAGGAGGAGACCGGAGCATGACGAGGATCTTGGTGGTGGAGGATGAGCAGGCCCTGAGCGAGCCGCTGGCCTTCCTGCTGGGCAGGGAGGGCTTCGAGGTGACGGTCAGCGAGGACGGCCTGGACGCCGTCGAGCGCTTCGAGCGCTCCGGGGCGGATCTGGTGCTGCTGGATCTGATGCTGCCCGGGCAGTCGGGCACCGAGGTGTGCCGCCAGCTGCGTCAGCGCTCCTCCGTGCCGATCATCATGCTCACGGCCAAGGACGCGGAGATCGACAAGGTGCTGGGTCTGGAGCTCGGCGCGGATGACTACGTGACGAAGCCGTACTCCTCCCGGGAGCTGCTGGCCCGGATCCGGGCGGTGCTGCGTCGCCGCACGGATCGGGAGGATCCGGTGGACGCGGTGGTGCAGGGTGGGCCGGTGCGCCTGGACCCGGACCGGCACGTGGTCAGCGTGCAGGGCGAGGCGGTGTCGATGCCGCTGAAGGAGTTCGAGCTGCTGGAGCTGCTGCTGCGCAACGCCGGGCGGGTGCTGACCCGCGGGCAGCTGATCGAGCGGGTCTGGGGCAGCGACTACGTCGGGGACACCAAGACCCTGGATGTGCACATCAAGCGGCTGCGCTCCAAGATCGAGCCGGACCCCTCCCACCCCCGCCACCTCGTCACGGTCCGGGGTCTGGGCTACAAGTTCGAGGACTGAGGCCGGGCCGGGCGAAGGCCGCCGATCACGACGACGGCCCCGCCTCCTGCTCTGGGCAGGCGGCGGGGCCGTTCTCGCGTGCGGGTGACGGGGGAGGGGCGCTCGGCCCCGGGGTCATCAGTGCCCGTGGCCCTCGGTGGGCTTGGCCGGCGGGGTGTAGTCGGAGCCGCCGGGGATGTACTGGCGGTACTCGTCCAGCGCGCCGTTGAGCACGGGGACGTCGGTGGTGGTGGACTGCCCGCCCACGGAGATCTTCGTGCCCTCCAGCATCTTGCCCGGCAGCACCCCGGCCGGGTCCACGAGGGTCTCGTCGTCTTCGAGGTGGACCTCGGAGTTGGCGGGCACCTCGATGCGGGCGGTGGCCTTGCCGGTGTCCACGGTGACGGTCGCCGCCCGGTCCGCGCCGTTGAGCACGGTGCCGAGCAGGCGGCCCTCGGAGTCGGCGTCGTTGGCGACGACCATGATGTTGCGCACCCGGATGTCCCCGACGTTGGCACTCACACCGTCGGAGGCGTCGTAGTGGAAGGTCGTGGGCTGCTGGTGGATGTAGCCGCAGCCGGCGGTGGCCGTGAGCACGGCCGCGGCCAGCGCCGCGGTCGCTCCGATGCGGCGGGCGCCTGAGCGGGGTGCGAACGTCACGTAGGACTCCTCGAGATGTGGTGATGCGGTGCGCCGTGTCCGTCTCGCGCCCGGGTGGGCGCGGTCGGGGACAGGGCCTGTGCGGCCCCAGTCTAGCCCCTTGTGGCGACGATGCGTCAGCATGACACCCGCGGTGGGTATGGCCGCGTCGTGCCGCCCGGGTGCCTTCCGGTGCACCCGGGTTGCGGCCCGACCGATCGGGATCGGTGAGCAAGCCCACGCGCGTGCTAGGATAGACGGGCTGAAAGGGGTAGACCATATGCTTTTTGAGGTCGGCGAGACCGTCGTGTATCCGCATCACGGAGCGGCCACGATCGAGGAGATCAAGACCCGCGTGATCAAGGGCGAGGAGAAGACCTATCTGAAGCTCCAGGTGGCCCAGGGGGATCTGACGATCGAGGTCCCCGCGGACAACGTGGACATGGTCGGGGTGCGCGACGTCGTCGACGAGGAGGGCCTGGCCGAGGTCATCTCCGTGCTGCAGGCCTCCGATGTCGAGGAGGCCGCCAACTGGTCCCGGCGCTTCAAGGCCAACACGGAGAAGCTGGCCTCCGGCGACGTGCTGAAGGTCGCCGAGGTGGTGCGCGATCTGTGGCGTCGCGAGCAGGTCAAGGGCCTGTCGGCCGGGGAGAAGCGGATGCTGTCCAAGGCCCGCCAGATCCTCTCCTCGGAGGTGGCCCTGGCGCGGGACATCGACGAGGACGCCGCGGAGGCGGAACTGGATCGGATCCTGGCCGAGGGCACCGAGGCCGCCCAGGAGGCCGAGCCGGCGAAGAAGTGACTTCCGCGGCCCCGCCGCGGAGCCGACGACGGGCGCGTCCCCCTTCCCGCGCGGAGGGGGCGCGCCCGTCGTCGTGCGCGGGTGAACCGGTGTGACCGCACGGCGCTGCCGCGCGGGGGCGCATCGGTAGACTGGGCCGGGTGAGTCTGCGTTTCTACAGCACCGATACCGCCGCCATCCGCGATTTCCAGCCCGTGCATCCGGGTGAGGCCCGGCTGTACTACTGCGGCGCGACCGTCCAGGGCGCCCCGCACATCGGCCACGTCCGCTCCGCCCTGGTCTTCGACCTGCTGCGGCGCTGGCTTCAGCACCGCGGGTACCGGGTGACCACGGTGCGCAACGTGACGGACATCGACGACAAGATCCTCGCCAACGCCGAGGCCTCCAGTGCCCCGGGCTACACGGGGGAGCACCCGGATGAGCCGTGGTGGGCGCTGGCCTACCGCTTCGAGAAGGTCTTCGCCGACGCCTACGCGGCCCTGGGCATCGACCCGCCCACCTACGAGCCGCGGGCCACCGGGCACATCCCGGAGATGCACGCGCTGATCGCCCGGCTGATCGAGCGCGGCCACGCCTACCCCGCCCTGGATGACTCCGGTGACGTCTACTTCGACGTGCGCTCCTGGCCGGATTACGGCAGCCTCACCCGCCAGCGGGTCGAGGACATGCAGGACGCCCCGGACGCCGATCCGCGCGGCAAGCGCGACCCCCGGGACTTCGCCCTGTGGAAGGGACACAAGGAGGGCGAGCCGCTGACGGCCTCCTGGGATTCCCCGTGGGGCCGAGGCCGGCCGGGCTGGCACCTGGAGTGCTCGGCGATGGCCGGGAAGTATCTGGGCGAGCGCTTCGACATCCACGGCGGCGGGCTGGACCTGCGCTTCCCGCACCACGAGAACGAGCTGGCCCAGTCCACCGCGGCCGGATACGGCTTCGCGAACTTCTGGCTGCACAACGGGCTGGTGACCTACGAGGGCGAGAAGATGTCCAAGTCCATCGGCAACACGGTCTCTCCGGCGGATATGCTCGCCGCGGCCCGACCCCTGGCGGTGCGCTACTACCTGGGTCAGGCCCATTACCGCTCCGTGCTGGACTACCGGCCGACCTCCCTGGAGGAGGCGGGCACCGCCGTCGAGCGGGTGGAGGCCTTCCTCGTCGCGGCGGGGGTCCCGGAGGCCGGCGAGGTCCCGGAGGCCTTCGGCGAGGCGATGGACGATGACCTCAACGTCCCGCAGGCCCTGGCCGTGCTGCACGAGACCGTGCGCGCGGGCAACGCCGCTCGGGCCGAGGGACGCACGCAGGATGCCGCGGCCCGCGCCCGCGAGGTGCGGGCGATGACCGACGTGCTCGGGCTGAGCTCCCTGATGAGCTTCGCCGGCTCGGCAGGCTCCGACGGGGACGCCGAGCACCGTGCCCTGGATGCCCTGGTCCGCTCGCTGGTGGATCAGCGCGCGCAGGCCCGGGCTCAGCGGGAGTGGGCGCGCGCCGATGAGCTGCGGGACCAGCTGGCCGCGGCCGGGGTCCGGGTGGAGGACGGCCCCGAGGGCTCGACCTGGAGCGTGTGAGGCTCCGGGCGGGAGCACACGCAGGACACGACGACGCGATGGGCCGGGTGGCCCTCGCCCATGCAGGACACGAAGACGCGGAGGACACCAGAAGATGGCTGAGAGCAGACGACCCGGGGCGATCCGGAAGGGCAAGAAGGGTCCGCTGAAGGGCACGGGCGGGCACGGCCGCAAGGCCCTGGAAGGCAAGGGCCCTACGCCCAAGGCGGAGGACCGGCCCTATCACAAGGCGCACAAGATGAAGCGGGCCGCGGCCAACCGCCAGGCCACCAACACCGCCCGGCGCACCTCCCAGCGGCTGGGCGGCAAGCGCACGAGCGAGGAGCTGGTGACCGGGCGCAACGCGGTCCTGGAGTCGCTGCGCGCGGGGATCCCCGCCAAGCACCTGTACGTCATGGCCAACATCGAGGCCGATGAGCGGGTCAAGGAGATCGTCGCGACCGTGACCAAGCTGGACGTGCCGGCCCTGGAGATCACCCGCAGCGAGATCGAGCGGCTCACCGAGGGCGCGGTGCATCAGGGGGTCGCCCTGCAGACCCCGCAGTACAAGTACCCCGACGCCGGGGATCTGACCCGGGCCGTCATGGCGGATTGGCAGGAGGGGCGTCTGCAGCGTCCCCCGCTGTTCGTGGCCCTGGACGGGATCACGGATCCGCGCAACCTGGGGGCGGTGATCCGCAGCGTGTCGGCCTTCGCCGGGCAGGCGGTCATCGTCCCGGAGCGCCGGGCCGCGGGTGTCACGGCCTCGGCCTGGAAGACCAGCGCCGGTGCGGCGTCGCGGATCCCGGTGGCGAAGGCGACCAACCTGACGCGGATCATCCAGGACCTGAAGACCCAGGGCGTGTTCGTGGTCGGGCTGGACGGGGACGGCGAGGTCTCCCTGCCCGAGCTGGAGCTGGCCACGGAGCCGCTGTGCATCGTCGCCGGCTCCGAGGGCAAGGGCCTGTCGCGGCTGGTCGCGGAGAACTGCGATCAGATCGTCTCCATCCCGATCGACAGCGCGATGGAGTCCCTGAACGCCTCGATGGCGGTGGGCATCACCCTGTACGAGGTGGCCCGACGTCGGGCGGCCGCGGCCTGAGCGCAGGCGGGTGGCCGGGGGCCGCGGGAAGTGCGATGCACGTCATGCTCCTCCGGCTTGCCGGCCTCCGGTGGCCTGTGTACTGTTGACCGAGTCGCCGAGAGGCCCGGAAGGGTCCGCGGCGGCGCGGCCCACGTGGACCGCGGCACCGGCTTGCGCCGGATGATCCGATGGTCTAGAGTGGGGATCCGCTGCTTGGCCCGACCACGATGTGGGAGGAAGGGGAGCAGCAGGTGAACACGGCGGAAACGCCGGGTTGACCGGCCGGGAAGACTGGACTACAGTTGATCCGGCGGCCGCGGAAGCGGGCTTCCGAAGAACCGGGAGCTGCGTTGCCGAGACAGGCTCGTTGTTTGAGAACTCAATAGTGTGCTTTGTTCACTCTGATGGTGCATACCAAGTATTTTTTGTGAATGACTGTGGTCATCATGCAGAGTGTTGGTGCAGCGTGGAGGCCACCCCGTGGCTGGTGATGCGCTGTGCTGTTCATTTATTTTGATGAGTCCAGTGTTCATGCTTTTTGTTTTTCAACGGAGAGTTTGATCCTGGCTCAGGACGAACGCTGGCGGCGTGCTTAACACATGCAAGTCGAACGCTGAAGCCTGGTGCTTGCACCGGGTGGATGAGTGGCGAACGGGTGAGTAATACGTGAGTGACCTGCCTTTGACTCTGGGATAAGCCTGGGAAACTGGGTCTAATACCGGATGCGACTACTGCCCGCATGGGCTGGTGGTGGAAAGGGTTATGTACTGGTCTTAGATGGGCTCACGGCCTATCAGCTGGTTGGTGGGGTAATGGCCTACCAAGGCGACGACGGGTAGCCGGCCTGAGAGGGTGACCGGCCACACTGGGACTGAGACACGGCCCAGACTCCTACGGGAGGCAGCAGTGGGGAATATTGCACAATGGGCGCAAGCCTGATGCAGCGACGCCGCGTGAGGGATGACGGCCTTCGGGTTGTAAACCTCTTTCAGCAGGGAAGAAGCGGAAGTGACGGTACCTGCAGAAGAAGCGCCGGCTAACTACGTGCCAGCAGCCGCGGTAATACGTAGGGCGCAAGCGTTGTCCGGAATTATTGGGCGTAAAGAGCTCGTAGGCGGCTTGTCGCGTCTGCTGTGAAAGCCCGGGGCTTAACTCCGGGTGTGCAGTGGGTACGGGCAGGCTAGAGTGCAGTAGGGGTAACTGGAATTCCTGGTGTAGCGGTGAAATGCGCAGATATCAGGAGGAACACCGATGGCGAAGGCAGGTTACTGGGCTGTTACTGACGCTGAGGAGCGAAAGCATGGGGAGCGAACAGGATTAGATACCCTGGTAGTCCATGCCGTAAACGTTGGGCACTAGGTGTGGGGGACATTCCACGTTTTCCGCGCCGTAGCTAACGCATTAAGTGCCCCGCCTGGGGAGTACGGCCGCAAGGCTAAAACTCAAAGGAATTGACGGGGGCCCGCACAAGCGGCGGAGCATGCGGATTAATTCGATGCAACGCGAAGAACCTTACCAAGGCTTGACATACACCGGATCGTTCCAGAGATGGTTCTTCCCTTTTGGGCTGGTGTACAGGTGGTGCATGGTTGTCGTCAGCTCGTGTCGTGAGATGTTGGGTTAAGTCCCGCAACGAGCGCAACCCTCGTTCTATGTTGCCAGCACGTGATGGTGGGGACTCATAGGAGACTGCCGGGGTCAACTCGGAGGAAGGTGGGGATGACGTCAAATCATCATGCCCCTTATGTCTTGGGCTTCACGCATGCTACAATGGCCGGTACAATGGGTTGCGATACTGTGAGGTGGAGCTAATCCCAAAAAGCCGGTCTCAGTTCGGATTGGGGTCTGCAACTCGACCCCATGAAGTCGGAGTCGCTAGTAATCGCAGATCAGCAACGCTGCGGTGAATACGTTCCCGGGCCTTGTACACACCGCCCGTCAAGTCACGAAAGTTGGTAACACCCGAAGCCGATGGCCTAACCCTTGTGGAGGGAGTCGTCGAAGGTGGGACTGGCGATTGGGACTAAGTCGTAACAAGGTAGCCGTACCGGAAGGTGCGGCTGGATCACCTCCTTTCTAAGGAGCTCAACTTTGGTTGGCCCTGTTCGTGCCCGAGTGTGGTGCGTGGGGTTTGCTCATGGGTGGAATGTGCGCCTGTTCTTGTCATGCTGCCGGCTTGTGTGGCTGGTGGTGTGGTGAGTGGAGTGGATGGAGCATGCTGTTGGGTTTTGAGGCAATGAGCTTCTGACCCGTGCTGGTGATGGGTTTCCTGTTGCTGGTGTGGGTTGGGGTGGTTGTCTTGGGTTTGCCTGGCTGCTGCTGGTGCTATGCGTTGTGTGTGGTGTTGGTGGTGGTGTGGGTTGTTGTTTGAGAACTATATAGTGGACGCGAGCATCAATTTTATTCTGGTATGCCGTGTCTGGTGACTGCTGGGTTTCTGGTGGTTGCTGGGTGTGGTGTATCTGCGATTGTTGAGTTTATCTGTGATTATCTGTGTGTGGCTAAGTTGTTTAGGGCGCACGGTGGATGCCTTGGCACAAGAAGCCGATGAAGGACGTGTGAATCTGCGATAAGCCTCGGGGAGTCGATAACAGGACGTTGATTCGAGGATTTCCGAATGGGGGAACCCCGCCACTTGTCAAGGGTGGTGACCTGCACCTGAATGTATAGGGTGTGTGGAGGGAACGAGGGGAAGTGAAACATCTCAGTACCCTCAGGAAGAGAAAATAACTAATGATTCTGTGAGTAGTGGCGAGCGAAAGCGGATGAGACTAAACCTGTGGTGTGTGATACCGGTGAGGGGTTGCATCATGGGGGTTGTGGGAGTGATGCGTGCCAGTTCTTACCGGCTGGTGGTGTGGTGTGTTGCGGTAGGCGAAGCGCCTGGGATGGCGTGCCGTAGAGGGTGAGAGTCCTGTAGCTGAAACCGTGGCTGCTGCATGGTGTTGTTTCCCGAGTAGCACGGGGCCCGTGAAATCTCGTGTGAATCTGCCAGGACCACCTGGTAAGTCTAAATACTTTCTTGTGACCGATAGTGGATCAGTACCGTGAGGGAATGGTGAAAAGTACCCCGGGAGGGGAGTGAAATAGTACCTGAAACCGTGTGCCTACAAGCCGTCAGAGCCTTTTGGGGTGATGGCGTGCCTTTTGAAGAATGAGCCTGCGAGTTAGTGTTCTGTCGCGAGGTTAACCCGTGTGGGGTAGTCGTAGCGAAAGCGAGTCTGAAGAGGGCGTGTGAGTGGCAGGATCTAGACCCGAAGCGGAGTGATCTACCCATGGCCAGGTTGAAGCGCGTGTAAGAGCGCGTGGAGGACCGAACCCACTTCAGTTGAAAATGGAGGGGATGAGCTGTGGGTAGGGGTGAAAGGCCAATCAAACTCTGTGATAGCTGGTTCTCCCCGAAATGCATTTAGGTGCAGCGTTGCGTGTTGCTTGCTGGAGGTAGAGCTACTGGTTGGCTGATGGGCCTTATCGGGTTACTGACGTCTGCCAAACTCCGAATGCCGGTAAGTTTTAGCGTGGCAGTGAGACAGTGGGGGATAAGCTTCATTGTCGAGAGGGAAACAGCCCAGACCATCAACTAAGGCCCCTAAGCGTGTGCTAAGTGGGAAAGGATGTGGAGTTGCTGAGACAACCAGGAGGTTGGCTTAGAAGCAGCCATCCTTGAAAGAGTGCGTAATAGCTCACTGGTCAAGTGATTCTGCGCCGACAATGTAGCGGGGCTCAAGTACACCGCCGAAGTTGTGGCAACAGCGTTTTGTTGTTGGGTAGGGGAGCGTCGTGTGGCCGGTGAAGCTGCCGTGTGAACGAGTGGTGGAGGCTATGCGAGTGAGAATGCAGGCATGAGTAGCGAATGATGCGTGAGAAACGTATCCGCCGGATGATCAAGGGTTCCAGGGTCAAGCTAATCTTCCCTGGGTTAGTCGGGGCCTAAGGCGAGGCCGTCAGGCGTAGTCGATGGATAACGGGTTGATATTCCCGTACCGACGAAGGACCGTCCATACTGAGCTGGTGATACTAACCACCCGAACCGCTGTGGCCGCATTTTGTGTGGCTTCTGGTGGGGAGCGTGGGGCCTGAGCCAGGGAGGTAAGCGTGTTAACAGGTGTGACGCAGGAAGGTAGCCGGGCCACGCGGTGGTTGTCGTGGTCTAAGCATGTAGGGTGGGGTGTTGTTAAATGCGCGCCCCGTGTGCCTGAGATGTGATGGGACCCCCTTTGGTGGGGGATTCGGTGATCCTATGCTGTCGAGAAAAGCATCGGCGTGAGGTTCTAGTTGCCCGTACCCTAAACCGACACAGGTGATCAGGTAGAGAATACTAAGGCGTTCGAGAGAATCATGGTTAAGGAACTCGGCAAAATGCCCCCGTAACTTCGGGAGAAGGGGACCTTGAGCGTGAACCGGGCTTGCTCCGGGGAGCGTGTATGGGTCGCAGAGACCAGGGGGAAGCGACTGTTTATCAAAAACACAGGTCCGTGCGAAGTCGCAAGACGATGTATACGGACTGACTCCTGCCCGGTGCTGGAAGGTTAAGAGGACTCGTTAGGCCCTTCGGGGTCGAAGCGGAGAATTTAAGCCCCAGTAAACGGCGGTGGTAACTATAACCATCCTAAGGTAGCGAAATTCCTTGTCGGGTAAGTTCCGACCTGCACGAATGGAGTAACGACTTCCCTACTGTCTCAACCATGAACTCGGCGAAATTGCAGTACGAGTAAAGATGCTCGTTTCGCGCAGCAGGACGGAAAGACCCCGTGACCTTTACTATAGTTTGGTATTGGTGTTCGGTGTGGCTTGTGTAGGATAGGTGGGAGACTGTGAAGTCATCACGCTAGTGGTGGTGGAGTCGTTGTTGAAATACCACTCTGGTCATATTGGATGTCTAACTTCGGCCCATGATCTGGGTCAGGGACAGTGCCTGATGGGTAGTTTAACTGGGGCGGTTGCCTCCTAAAGAGTAACGGAGGCGCCCAAAGGTTCCCTCAGCCTGGTTGGCAATCAGGTGTTGAGTGTAAGTGCACAAGGGAGCTTGACTGTGAGACTGGCAGGTCGAGCAGGGACGAAAGTCGGGACTAGTGATCCGGCGGTTCATTGTGGAATGGCCGTCGCTCAACGGATAAAAGGTACCTCGGGGATAACAGGCTGATCTTGCCCAAGAGTCCATATCGACGGCATGGTTTGGCACCTCGATGTCGGCTCGTCGCATCCTGGGGCTGGAGTTGGTCCCAAGGGTTGGGCTGTTCGCCCATTAAAGCGGTACGCGAGCTGGGTTCAGAACGTCGTGAGACAGTTCGGTCCCTATCCGCTGCGTGCGTTGGAGAATTGTGGAGGCCTGTCCTTAGTACGAGAGGACCGGGACGGACGAACCTCTGGTATGTCAGTTGTACCGCCAGGTGCATGGCTGATTGGCTACGTTCGGGAGAGATAACCGCTGAAAGCATCTAAGCGGGAAGCTTGCTTCGAGATGAGTTCTCCTTGCCCTTTTGTTGGGTGTGAGGCTCCCTGTAGATGACGGGGTTGATAGGCCAGGTATGGAAGCCGGGACTGAAGACTGGTGGAGTTGACTGGTACTAATAGGCCGAAGACTTATCTACACATCATGGTGATCATGGTTGTTTGATGGTCGTGTGTTGGTGTTCGTGTTCACTGTATGGTTTTGGGATAGCAACCCGTGTGGGGTGCTGACCATGAACCCGTGACCCTTGGGGGTGTTTCCCTGGTGGGTGGGGTTGGTGGTGGGTGCCTGGATGGTGGTTGGCCCGTGTTTTTCTCGGTGGTTATGGCAAGAGGGGTACACCCGGTCCCTTTCCGAACCCGGTAGTTAAGGCTCTTAGCGCTGATGGTACTGCACCCGGTAGGTGTGTGGGAGAGTAGGTCGCCGCCGAGATTCATTTTTTGATGGTGGTGGGGGTCCCCGGTCGGGGACCCCCACCCTTTTTTTGTGCCCGTGGGATGTGCGGGGCTTGGCGGGGTCCGTGGTTGTGGGTGGTGGGGGTCCCGGTTGGGGCCCCCTTTTTTTCGTGCCCAGGACCCTTCCCGACCCTCCGGGGCAGCGTGCCAGCTGGCGCGCAGCGTGGGGCGGGGCAGTCTGGCCCGTCGCTGAGCGACCCCCGGGGCCGGCGGTGGGCCCTGGCCACCACCGGCGGCGACGTCGTCGTCGGGGGTCCCGTCGCCGGAACGAGCCGTGGGAAAGGGGCGGGAGGATGCCCCCCCGCCGTCACTCGGCTCGGTCAGTCTCGGCTGGTCGCCTCCTCCACCTGCTGCAGGGCGCGGGTGTGCTTGCGGCGCAGGTGAGCCAGACGGGCCAGCATGTGCGACATGGCCTCCGGTCCGGTGACCCGCACCCGCGCGATCGACTCGGCGCGGCCCACCTTCACCCCGAGGTCCTCGGCGCCCAGAGCGCTCAGGGCATGCTCGTCCGTGAGGTCATCCCCGGCGAACACCGCGCAGTCGGCGTCGGTGGCCTCCTTGAACAGGCGCATCGCATCGCCCTTGTCCACCTGCAGCACGGAGGACTCCACGACGTGCTGCCCCGGCGTGAGGTGCAGGCCCTCGATGCCCTTGAGAACCCGCACCGCCTCGGCCTCCGCGGCCTGGGCCAGTCCGTGATCCTCCATCGGGCGGGTGTGGAACACGACGCCGGCCGGCTTGTACTCGATATTCGAGCCCGGATACCGACTCACCAGCTCACGGATCGCCTCGGTCGCCTCCTCCAGCACGCGTCGCTGATCCTCGTCGAGGGTCAGGGCGGGGGATTCCTGTCCCGCAGCGGAGACGTCGAACTCCCCGCCGTGGGAACCCGACAGCAGCATCCGATGCTCCGGATCCGCAATCTCGCGCAGGAAGCTCATGGGTCGTCCCGAGATCAGCGCGACATAGGTGTCCGGCTGCTGGGCCAGGTCCTCCAGCGAGGTCTGCGACAGCGGCAGAGGCCGGGCGTCCTCGGGTCGGGTGGTGAACGGGGCGAGGGTCCCGTCGAAGTCCATGGCGACCAGCAGATTCTCGGCCTCGGCCACCCGCTGCAGCTCCTCCTCGATGGCCTGGTTGGGGAACGGTCCGTGGCCTCGGTCCATCACGGGAAGCGGCACCGTCGGCAGCTCGTCCGTCGTCGGGTCCGGGCCCAGACCCTCGGAGCGGATCCGGGACAGGTCATCCAGGAACCGGGTCGACCAGTCCTCGACGTCGTGGGCGAAGATCTGCTCGCGGATCGAACGCATCCGAGTCCGCCGCTCCTCCTCCGACATGTCCCGCGCATACAGCAGGGCGTCCTTGAAGCCGTCGATGTCGTGCGGGTTGATGGTGATCGCGCTGGGCAGCTGCTCCGCGGCCCCCGTGAACTCCGAGAGCACCAGGGCACCCCGATTGTCCGTGTGGGCCACCGCGTACTCCTTGGCCACGAGGTTCATCCCGTCGCGCAGCGAGGAGACGACCATGACGTCGGAGGCCAGGTACAGGGCCACCATCTCGGGGAAGGGGTAGCTGTGGTGCAGATAGCGGATAGCCGTGTGGGCCATGGTGTCGAACTGGCCGTTCAGCCGCCCCACGGTGCCCTCGATCTGCTCGCGCAGCTGGATGTAGGACTCCACCCGCTCCCGGGAGGGGCTGGCCACCTGGATCATCGCGGAGGTCTCCACGGTGAGGTCGCCGTCGTTGAGCAGCTCCCCGTAGGCCTTCAGCCGGTGCCGGATCCCCTTGGTGTAGTCCAGCCGGTCCACCCCCAGGTACACGGTCTCCGGATTGCCCAGCTCCTCCCGAATCTGCCGGGCCCGGCGCTTGGTCTCCGGACGCGAGGCCATCTCGGTGACCGCCTCCACGTCGATGGAGATGGGGTAGGAAGCCGCCCGGGTGACCCACGTGGACAGCTTCCGGTCCTTCAGCTCGCGCTTGGCCCGGCGCCGGGAGGTCACCCCCGGCAGCACGGTGGAATGGGTGCGGCGGTAGCGCTCCGACGGGGAGTCCTCATCCACCTCGTCGCGCGGGCGCTGGGAGACCTCCGCCTTCTCGCCGTCGAACTGGATGCCCAGCAGCTTCTCGCAGCAGCGCCGGAAGTTCGAGGCGTCCCCCGGGCGCTGGAAGCCCAGCAGATCCGCGCCCAGCAGCCCGGTGAGCACCTGACGGCGCCAGGGCAGCTGCGCGAAGATCTCCAGGGGCGGGAAGGGGATGTGGTCGAAGAAGCCGATGGTCAGGTCCGGGCGCAGGGTCCGCAGCATCGCGGGCACCAGCTGCAGCTGGTAGTCCTGCACCCACACGGTCGCGTTCTCGGCGGCGTTGGCCGCGGCGGCCTCGGCGAAGCGCCGGTTCACCTCCCGGTAGGTGTCCCACCAGGTGCGGTGGAACTCCGGGGGCGCGATGACGTCGTGGTACAGCGGCCAGATGGTCGCATTCGAGAAGCCCTCGTAGTAGCGGCGCACCTCGTCCTCGGACAGGGGCACGGGCACTAGATGGAAGACGTCGTGGTCGAAGGGCTCGAGGCGCTCATCGGCGGCGCCGTGCCAGCCGACCCAGGCGCCGTCGTGGGTGGACATGACGGGGGCCAGGGCGCTGACCAGCCCGCCGGGAGAGCGCCGCCAGGACGCGGCGCCGTCGTCGTCGACGACGCGGTCGACGGGCAGGCGGTTGGCGACGACGACGAAGTCGTAGGCCCCCCGCCCGGTGCCCTCAGTCGTGGATGCTGCTGGATCGGACATGTGGTTCTCCTTCGAGGTCTGCACCACAATCCTACCCGGGCAGCCCGCCCGGACAGGCGACGATGACCCGGCGGCCAGGACCCGTCCAGACGGCCCCGCTAGACTGACCTGCGATCGACGTACCCTGCGACGAAAAGCGAGTCATCACCTTGTCCCCTTCCTCCACGCAGCGCACCTCCGACGCGCGCGAGCGGGCCCGACAGATCGCGGACCGACAGGCCCGCTCCGCCAGCGCCAACCGACGCTGGCTGCAAGCCGCCGTGATCGCGGTGCTCGTCGTCATCATCGCGGTCATCGCCATCGTCTACACCCAGACGCGCAGCACCGATATCCCCGACGCCGGGGCCGTGCCCAGCAGCGCCAACCAGTACGGCGGGATCGTGCTGACCAAGGACGGCATCGTCAAGAACTCCTCCGACGAAGCCTCCCGTGATGTCAACGACCTGAAGACCTCCACGGTCTCCGCCTCCGCCTCCGACGGGCAGTCCGCCACCCTGCCCGTGGGGCTGCCCACGGCTGAGGAGGCGAAGAAGAACGGCAAGCCGGTGCGCCTGACCATGTTCCAGGACTACAACTGCATCCACTGCGCCGAGTTCGAGAAGGCCTACGGCGAGGACATCAAGAAGAAGGTCCTGGACGGGGAGATCGAGCTGGAGGTGCGCAACCTGAACTTCCTCGACGCGGAGACCACCACCGAGTACTCCTCCCGCGCCGCGGTGGCCGCCTACGCGGTCGCCGAGCAGGTGAGCACGGAGAAGTTCCTGGACTGGCAGGAGGAGATGTTCTCCCACCAGGGCGAAGGCGGGCTGAAGAACTCCGAGCTGGAGGACATCGCCTCCAAGTACGGCGCGGACATCAAGAGCGCGATGGACTCGATGGACTACCGGCCGATGGTCAACGTCACCGTCGCCGAGTCCAAGGAGAACGGCATCCAGGGCACCCCCACGGTCTACGTGGACAGCACCGAGACCCAGACGACGGACTTCTCCTCGGCCCTGGATGAGGCGATCAAGGCCAAGAAGGAATCCTGACCCGTCCGCCCTCGGAGCGCCGCCCGGCGATTGGGCGGCCCCGGGGGCACCGGGTATCCTGCTGGAGACCCGCAACCGCCCCGCGGAACCTCTCCGCCGGCGGTGCGGGTCCCCGCCTCCTTAGCTCAGCTGGCCAGAGCATCTGTCTTGTAAACAGAGGGTCGCCGGTTCGAATCCGGCAGGGGGCTCCGCGCACGCGCCGACCCGGTCAGGTGATCCCTGACCGGGTCGGCGCGTCTGCGCCGCGTGCGGCGATCGGGGAGGGGGCATCGGCAGTAGGATCGGAAGCTGTCCGCCCCACCCGTCGAAAGGATCCCCGTGGCCCCCGCCGAGCACCGCGCAGCCTCCCAGCCGATCGAGCCGTCCCTGCTCTCCGGGCGCCTGGTGCTCGTGCGCCACGGACAGACGGACTGGAACGCCGCAGGCCGGATGCAGGGCACCTCCGACATCCCCCTGAACGACACCGGGCGGGCTCAGGCCCGGGAGGCCGGGCGGCGGATCGCGGAGCTTGCCGAGAGCTGGGACCTGCTGGTCTGCTCCCCGCTGGGCCGGGCCCGGGAGACCGCCGAGATCATCGGGGAGCAGGTGGGGCTCCCTGTGGCGCAGACCGTGCCCGGGATCATCGAACGCCACTACGGCACCGCGGAGGGCCAGGTGCTGGATTATGAGGACTCGCGTCACCCGCAGGACCTCTACGAGGACGTGGAGGCCGAGGCCGAGGTCTACCGCCGCGGAGTGGCCGCCTGCCGCGAGCTGGTGCGGGCCCACCCCGGAGAGCGGATCCTGGCCGTCAGTCACGGCACCCTGATCCGCCGGGTGCTGCTGGCCACCACCCCGGGGGACTGGCGGGCCACCGTGCCCAACGCCGAGCCGCTGGAGGTGGATCTGGAGGGGCTGTTCGCCTGGGATCCCTCCTCCCTGGACGACGGCGAGGCCTGAGTCGCCGCACGGCCCGGCGGCCTCTCACCTCAGGCCCCGCCCGCTCCGCGCTTTCCCGCCTCCACGAGTGTGCGTTTGTGACCGGTTGGGTCCGTCCTCGTTGACCAAGCCAAACAAAACCACATAAAATCAAGGGAGCGCAGACGAGCCCACTGTTCGTCGCCGTCAAGGAGTGTTTCACCATGTTCGCTGAGGAACGACGGGCGGAGATCGCCAAGCTGGTCGCCACCGCGCGGCGAGTCAATGGTGCTGAACTCGCCCGGCGCTACGACGTCACCATGGAGACGGTGCGACGGGATCTGGCCGCCCTCGAGGCGGACGGGAAGCTGCGCCGGGTCCACGGCGGGGCGGTCACGGCCGAGCAGTCCACCTCCGTGGAATCCAGCATCGGCTCCCGCCAGTCCATGAACACCCCGGAGAAGCAGCGCATCGCCGCCCGGGCCTACCAGCTGCTGCGGGAATCCGACGCCGGCGCCGTCGTCCTGGACGCCGGATCCACCACCGAGATCCTCGCGGACCTCATCGCCTCCTCGGACTTCACCCTGAAGAACGGTGCAGACCGGATCATCATCACCCACGCCCTGCACATCGCCGTCAAGCTCGCCGAGGCCAGCGGCGTCGTCATCGACCTGGTCGGCGGGCAGCTGCGCAAGATGACCTGGGCCGCGGTGGGATCGCGCCCCGCCGAGCACTTCGCCAGCATCCGCCCCGACATCGCCCTGATCGGAGTCAACGGGCTGGACGAGGAGTTCGGACTGTCCACCCCGGGGCTCAACGAGGCGATCGTGAAGACCGCCATCGTCCGCTCCGCCCGCCGCGTGGTTCTGCTGTGCGATTCTGCGAAGTTCGGCCAGGAGTCCCTGGTACGCTTCGCTGGCCTGGAGGATCTGGACGCCATCATCACCGACCGGGCGCCGGAGGGCTCCCTGGCCGAGTCCCTGGAACAAGCCAACGTAGAGGTGCTCATCGCATGATCGTGACCCTGACCGCCAATCCGAGCCTGGATCGCACGGTGGAGATCCCCGCGCCCCTGGCGCGCGGGACCGTCATCCGCGCCAGCCGCTCCGTCGCCGACCCCGGCGGCAAGGGGGTGAACATCGCCCGCGCCCTGAGCGTCTCCGGCGTGCGCACCGTCGCCGTGCTGCCCGGGGACGACGGGGACCCCGTGCTGGAGGCGCTGACCGCCGCCCAGGTCCGCTACTCCAACCTGGCCACCGGAGCGCCCATCCGCACCAACGTGACCGTGGCCGAGCCGGACGGCACCACCACCAAGATCAACGCCCCCGGTGAGCCCGTGGACGACCTCGCCCAGCGCGAGCTGACGCGGCTGCTGATCCGCGAGGCCCAGGGCAGCAGCTGGCTGGTCATGGCCGGCTCCCTGCCGCCCGGGGTGCCCAGCGACTACTACGCCGTCGTCTCCCGCGCCGTGCGCGAGTCCCTGGGCGATCAGGCCCCGCGCATCGCGGTGGACACCTCCGGGGCCGCGCTGCGCGACACCCTCAACGGCCAGGACGGCCTGCCCAACCTCATCAAGCCCAACTCCGAGGAGCTGGCCGAGCTGGTGGGCCGCCCGGGGGAGTGGGAGCAGCTGGAGGCGCACCCGCAGGCCACCGCGGACACCGCCCGCGAGCTCGTGGACCGGGGGGTCGAGGCTGTGCTGGCCACCCTGGGCGCCAAGGGCGCGGTGCTGGTCACCGCGGACGGCGCCTGGCACGCCCAGCACGCCCCGATCCGCGCCCGCAGCACGGTGGGGGCCGGCGACTGCTCGCTGGCCGGGTACCTCCTGGCCCACGAGGCCGGACGCACCCCCCGCGAATGCCTCGTGCAGGCCGTTGCCCACGGCTCCGCCGCCGCCTCCCTGCCCGGCACCCAGGTGCCGACCCTGGAGGAGACCACCCCGGAGGCCGTCACCGTGACGGAACTCAGCTCGTGAGTCCGGACGGCCCCACCCCTTCGATCGCGTGCGCACCGCTCGCCGTCGTCACCACCACGTCACCAAGGAGGAGCTCATGCCAGCTCTGATCACCGCGGATCTCGTCAGCCTCGACGAGACGCTGGGCGATGACCGCTTCGACGTCATCCGGCACCTCGCAGGCCTCGTCGCCGAGGCCGGACGGGCCACTTCAGCCCAGGACCTCTACGCCGACGCGAAGGCCCGCGAGTCCAAGACCGACACCGGCATCCCCGGCGGCATCGCGATCCCGCACTGCCGCTCCGCGGCCGTGACCGAGGCCTCCCTGGCCGTCGCGCGCCTGCCCGAGGGTCGGGACTTCGGGGCCAAGGACGGCCCCGCGGACCTCGTCTTCTTCATCGCCGCCCCGGACGGGGCCGACCAGGAGCACCTGAAGCTGCTCTCGACCCTGGCCCGCTCGCTGATGAAGAAGGACTTCACCGCCGCCCTGCGCGCCGCCTCGTCCCGCGAGGAGATCGTGGACCTGGTGCAGGGCGCCCTGGACGCCCCCGGGCGCCCCGCGGCCGCCGCCGCGGCCCCGGCGAGCCCCACCCGTCCGGCCCAGGCCCCCGCGGGCATGATCGCCCCCGTCCTGGTCAGTCTCGACCAGGACCTCGGCTCGGACCGCCTCGACGTCATCCGCGAGCTGACCCGGCGGGTCGCCGCCGACGGGCGCGCCGACGACGCCGACGGGCTGTTCGCCGATGCGAAGGCCCGCGAGTCCAAGACCGACACCGGCATCCCCGGCGGCATCGCGATCCCGCACTGCCGCTCCGCCCACGTCACCCGCGCCTCCCTGGCCATGGCCCGGCCCAACCCGGCCGTGGACTTCGGCGCCAAGGACGGCCCCGCCGACCTGATCTTCCTCATCGCCGCCCCCGAAGGTGCGGACCAGGAGCACCTGAAGCTGCTGTCCACCCTCGCCCGATCCCTGATGAAGAAGGACTTCAAGGCCGCCCTGCGCGAGGCCGAGACCCCCGAGCAGATCGTGGAGATCGTCAACCGGGCCCTCGGCCTGGACGACGCCGCAGCGCAGCAGCCGACCCAGGACGCCGCCGCGCAGCAGGCCTCGGCCACCGCGGGGGCCTCCGCCGCCGGGGCTGCGGCCGCCTCGTCGGGTGCCGACGCCGCCGATGCGGAGCACCGGGCGCGGCTGGTGGCCGTGACCGCCTGCCCCACCGGCATCGCCCACACCTACATGGCCGCCGACGCGCTGAAGCAGGCCGCCGAGGAGATGGGCGTGCAGCTGGACGTGGAGACCCAGGGCTCGGCCGGCAACGAGGTCCTGGACCAGGCCACCATCGACGCCGCGGACGCCGTGATCTTCGCCGTCTCCGTGGACGTGCGCGATCGCGCGCGCTTCGCCGGCAAGCCCGTCGTCGAATCCCCCGTGAAGCGGGGCATCGACGAGCCGGTCGCCATGATCGAGGAAGCCGAGGCCGCCGCGAAGGACCCGAACGCCCGCCGCGTAGCCGGCTCCCGGGAAGAGGGATCCTCGTCCTCCTCCGGGGCCGACGCCTCCTGGGGCTCACGGATCTACAAGTCGCTGATGACCGGCGTGTCCTACATGATCCCGTTCGTCGCGGCCGGCGGCCTGATGATCGCCCTGGCCTTCCTGATGTCCTCGATCGTCGGGCACAAGTCCGAGGTCGCGGACCTCGCCCCCAGCATCCTCGGGATCCAGGACGGGGCGCTGACCGACGGCGGGGCGACCCTGTTCAACCCGGGCGAGCACGGGCTGTGGATGTACCTGGCCGCCGTGATCTTCGTGATCGGGCAGCAGGCGATCGGCCTGCTCGTGCCGGCTCTGGCCGGGTTCATCGGCTACGGCATGGCCGGGCGCCCCGGCATCGCCCCCGGCTTCGCGGCCGGCCTGGTGGCCAACATGGTGGGCGCGGGCTTCCTCGGCGGGATCGTCGGCGGCCTGCTGGCCGGCGTCGTGGCCTACGCCCTGCAGCAGCCCAAGCTGCCGCGCTGGCTGGCCGGGATGATGCCCGTGGTCATCATCCCGCTGGTGGCGACCATCGTCTCCTCCGGGCTGATGTTCCTGGTGCTGGGTCGGCCCATCGCCTGGGTCATGACCGCCCTGAACGACTTCCTGGTCTCCATGTCCGGGGCCTCGGCCCTGGTGCTCGGGCTGATCCTCGGCGCCATGATGGGCGCGGACCTGGGCGGGCCGATCAACAAGACGGCCTACCTGTTCGCCACCGCCGGACTGTCCGCCGGGACCCTGGTCTCCCAGGAGATCATGGGCGCGGTCATCGCCGCTGGCATGGCCACCCCGCTGGGCATGGCCCTGGCGACCACCCTGCGCAAGAAGTACTTCACCGAGGCGGAGATCAACAACGGCCGGGCCGCCTGGCTGCTGGGCGCCTCCTTCATCTCCGAGGGGGCCATCCCCTTCGCCGCGGCGGACCCGCTGCGCGTGATCCCCTCCTCGATCGTGGGATCGGCCGTGACCGGCGCGATCTGCATGTCCACCGGGGTGGCCTCCCAGGCCCCGCACGGCGGCATCTGGATCCTGCCCGTCGTGTCCAACCCCGGCATGTACCTGGTCGCGGTGATCGTGGGGATGCTCATCACCGCCGCGATGTACCTGCTGCTCAAGCGGATCGGGAACACCCGGACCGGGGCCGAGAAGGCCAAGGCAGCCCAGGTCGCCTAGTGTGAGCGACATCCCAGAGATCGCCGAAGACCTCGACGACGCCACCGACAACACCGAAGGACTGAGGAATCATGGATAAGCTGACCGGAGTCGGCGTCTCCGCAGGACGCGTCATCGGACCCGTGCTGCAGATGCCGGAACCCATCCGCGAGCCGGATGCCGCGAGCACCCTGACCGAAGGGGAGAGCCCCGAAGCCGCCGTCGAGCGGCTCAAGGAGGCCGCCGAGGCCGTCAAGGAGAACCTCAAGGAACGCGCCGGACGCGCCAGCGGCAACGCCGCGGCCGTGCTGAAGTCCACCGCCCTGATGGCCGGGGACAAGGCGCTGCTGAAGAACGCGGGCAAGCTCGTGACCGGCAAGGGGCTCAGCCCCGAGCGGGCCATCTGGGAGGCCGCCGGAGACTACGCCGCCCAGATGAAGGCCCTCGGCGGATACATGGCCCAGCGTGTCACCGACATCCTGGACGTGCGCTCGCGCATCGTCGCCCAGCTGACCGGCCAGCCCGCCCCGGGCATCCCCGAGTCCGAGACCGAGTTCGTGCTCGTGGCCGAGGACCTCGCCCCCGCGGACACCGCGACGCTGGACCCGGCCAAGGTCATCGCCCTGGTCACCTCCGAGGGCGGGCCCCAGGCGCACACCGCGATCCTCGCCCGCGACCTCGGTCTGCCCGCGATCGTGGCGACCAACGGCGCCCTGGAGATCCCCAACGGCACCACCGTGTACGTGGACGCCACCGACGGCACCGTGGTGACCACCCCTGGGGAGAAGGAGCACCGGCTCGCCCAGGCCTACGCCAACCGCAAGCCGCTGCCGGAGTTCGACGGCACCGGGAAGCTGGCCGACGGCACCCAGATCCCCCTGTACTCCAACGTCGGCAACGGCAAGGCCGCCCAGACCGCGGCCGAGGCCAAGGCCGAGGGCATCGGGCTGTTCCGCACCGAGTTCGCATTCCTGAACCGGGACGAGGAGCCCTCCGTGGAGGAGCAGACCGTCGAGTACAAGGCCGTCTTCGACGCCTTCCCCGGCCGCCACATCGTGGTGCGCACCCTGGACGCCGGGGCCGACAAGCCGCTGCCGTTCCTGACCGACACCTCCGAGCCCAACCCGGCGCTGGGCGTGCGCGGGTACCGCACCGACTGGACCTCCCCGGGGGTGCTGCAGCGCCAGATCGAGGCGATCGCCGCCGCCGCGAAGGGCGCCACCGCCGACGTGTGGGTCATGGCCCCGATGATCTCCACGGCCCCTGAGGCCCACGACTTCTCGGCGATGCTTGAGGAGGCCGGGCTGAAGACCCACGGCGTCATGGTCGAGACCCCCTCGGCCGCGGTGACCTCCCGGGACATCCTCCACGAGGTGGACTTCGTGTCCATGGGCACCAACGACCTCACCCAGTACACGATGGCCGCGGACCGGCTGCTCGGGCCCCTGGCCGAGCTGAACAATCCGTGGCAGCCCGGCGTGCTGCGCATGATCGATCTGACCGTGCGCGGCGCTCGCCAGGCCGAGGAGGAGACCGGGAAGGCCAAGAGCGTGTCCGTGTGCGGCGAGGCCGCCGCGGATCCGGCGCTCGCGGTGGTGCTGGTGGGCTTGGGCGTGAACGCCCTGTCCATGAACACCCGCTCGATCCCCGCCGTCGCCGCCGTGCTGAAATCCGTTACGCTGGAGAAAGCCCAGCAGATCGCGGTCCAGGTGCTGGATGCGCGGTCCGCGGAGAACGCCAAGGACGTGGCGCGTGCCGAGCTGCCCGTCCTCGATGAGCTCGGACTGTAGGTCCGTGACACATCGCGCACCCGCCGTGGCGGGTCCGCGAGCAACCGTCGATTCCTGATCGATCCAAGGAGAGAAACCATGGCAGAACGTACCGCTACCGTCGCCTCCCGCGTGGGCCTGCACGCCCGCCCCGCCGCGATCTTCGCCGAGGCCGCCGGTGACCTGCCCGTCGAGGTCACCATCGCCGCCGAGGGCGAGCCGGCCGATGAGGCCATGGACGCCTCGTCGATCCTGTCCCTGATGTCCCTGGGCGCCAAGCACGGCGACAAGGTCGTGCTGCGCGCCGAGGGCGAGGGCGCCGACGAGGCCCTGGACAGCCTCGTGAAGATCCTCGAGACGGACCACGACGCCGAGTAACCCACCGGCGCACCCCAGAGGCCCGGGACGCACCCCTCGTAGGTGGCGCGCCCCGGGCCTCTGCCGCGCCCGGGTCGACTCCCGCGCACGCCCCGAGGGGTGCGCGCACCGGCCTCGGGCGCCCCCGTAGACTGGGACACCGAAGACCCAGGGCGCCGACCGGCCTGCACCGCCGTCGAGCCGCCCGCCACCCGTGGATACCGAGGACTCCTTGAGACACTTCACCGCCCGCTTCGCCACCGCCGAGGAGATCGACTCCTGGGACGAGCACGTCACCGAGAACCCGAACGGCGGCAACCTGCTGCAGTCGGCCTCCTTCGCCGCCGTCAAGGCCCGGCACGGATGGAAGCCCGTGCACCTGGTCTATGAAGGCACCACCGAGCGCCCCGGGGCCGACGGCGGCGCCGTCGAGCAGACCGTGGCCAGCTACAACCTCGTGCTGGAGAAGCGGGTGCCCCTGCTGGGACGGCTCTGGTACATGATCAAGGGCCCGGACGTGGCCGACGTGCGGGACATCCCCGCGATCCTGGACGCCAACCGCGAGTTCGTGCGCCGCGAGGGCCTGGACGTCTTCGCGATCAAGATCGAGCCGGACATCCTGGACTCCCCGGAGCGGGCGGCCTTCCTGCACCGGGCCGGTCTGGTCAAGCAGTTCAACATCCAGCCCAACGACTCCACGGCCGTGCTGGACACGGACAAGGACGAGGAGGCCGTGCTGAAGTCCCTGCACTCCCGCGGGCGCAACGCCGTGCGCCGGGCGATCCGCGAGGGCGCCGAGGTGGAGCAGGTGGAGTTGACCGAGGAGAACATGAAGGCGATGTACGCCCTCATGGACACCGTCGGGCAGGGGCACGCGAACGTGAACCTGCGCTCCTACGAGTACTACCGCCAGTTCTGGACGACCTTCGCCGCGGCCGGCCAGGGCCGGCTGTACTTCACCTACGAGGACGGCCAGCCCTCCGTCGGCGCGTACGTGATCCGCTACGGCCGCAAGGGAACCTACAAGGACGGCGGCTCCAAGCCCCGCCGCAAGCAGTACGGGGACTCCCATCTGGTGCAGTGGCGGGCGCTGACCGACCTGATGAAGGACTACGGCATCGAGCAGTACGACTTCTGCGGGACCCCGCCGAAGGACCAGCTGAAGAACAAGGAGCACCACTACTACGGTCTGGGCCTGTTCAAGACCAGCTTCACCAAGTCCGTCATCGACTACGTGGGCGTGTGGGACCAGGTGCTGCGCCCGGTCCAGTACCGGCTGTGGGTGCGCATCGTGGAGAAGGTCATGCGCCAGATCTGGTGGCGGCGCACCCAGCAGCCCTTCTACTGATCCCCGCTTCCGGGGGACCCCGGGAGACGTGAGTGCGGGGTGGAGCCGAGCGTGCGCGGAGAAGGAGAGAGGATGCGCGAGGTGCAGGACGACGGGACGCCGCCGAAGGGCGCGTACCCCTCCTCCGGGCTGCCGGAGGAGGAGACCGCGGCTCCCGTGGACCCCTTCGGCCCGGATGCCGACGCTCAGGACCTCGCCGATCCCTTCTCCGCCGCGGACACCGACCCCGCTCCCGCGGCTCCCGCGACGCAGACGGCGCCGTCGTCCGTGCCGGGGGCGCAGTCCGGCACGGACCCGGCCCAGGGCTTCCCGCACATCCACCGCTCCCAGGTCCGCGATCAGTCGCTGGCCGACATCTGGGGGCTGGCCCCGGAGTCCGGTGAGCAGGGGACGGTCTCCGGGCCGGACGCGGCCTCGGATGCTCTCGGAGAGGGGCACGCGGGCACCGGACCGATCGGCCCTGGACCGGGGGCGGACACCGCCGGCTCCGCGGGCGGGCCCGGTGTCGGCGGCATGCTCAGCGCCGCCCGGGACGTGCCGCGGGACCTCTACAGCGACTCCCAGCCTCTGGGCCCGGACCAGACCTCGACGCCGCTGGGCGCCACCGGGACCCAGTCCGCGGGGGTCCCCCAGCCCACCGGCTCCCCGGCCGCCGGCGTCCGGAGTCCGGGAACGCCGGATGCGGGCACCCCGCCGATGGGCGCGGTCGCCCAGGCCAGCTACCCCTCTGCCACCGCGCTGCCCGTCAAGCGCCCCGCCCCCCGCTCCCTGGCCAGCGGGCTGCGGCGCATGATCCGGTCCGAGAGCCTCCCGACGGCGCCCATGCGCATCGTGCAGCGCCTGGCCAACACCCCCTTCGCCAATCCGCGGCGCAATCGGGAGCACTCCGAGGCCCGCCGGACCCTGAACTTCGCGCTGCGCCTGGCCGAGGCCATGTTCCACTTCGGCGCCGGCTCCCTCGAGGTGGAGACCGCGATCGCCGCGACCTGCGCCACCTACGGCGTCGAGGACGTGGACGTGGACATCACCAACCAGTCCGTGACCATCAACTACGTGGCCGGTTCGGGGCGCCTGAGCAGCGTCGCCCAGGACGACGCTGAGGGCACGTTCAGCCACACCGTGGTGCGGGTGGTGCGCTCGTGGTCGGACAACTACTCCGGGCTGACCGACACGCACCGGCTGGTCAAGACCATCACCGAAGGCGGGCTCTCCCGCGCGGAGGCGGAGCGGCGCCTGGACAGGATCATGTCCGAGCCCAAGCCCTTCCCCCGCTGGATGACGACGGCCGCGAACATCCTCGCGGCGTTCTTCCTGACCATCGGCATCGGCGGCACGTGGCGGGGGGCCACCTTGGCCTCGGCGACGTTCGGCGTGATCTTCATCGTCTCGGGCTGGATCTCCCGCCGCGGCATCCCCGGGTTCTTCATCTCCGTGGTGGATGCGGCGATGATCACGGCGGCCGCGCTGACAGCCTCCGGTCTGGGGCTGGACGTCTCCCCGGCGCACGTCGTCGCCTCCGGGCTGATCATGCTGCTGCCCACCCTGAGTCTGGTCTCCATGGTCCAGGACGCGATCAACGGGTTCCCGGTGACGGCCGCGGGCCGACTGGTGTCCACGGGGCTGACCTTCCTGGGCCTGATCGCGGGCCTGGCGCTGGCGATCTCGACCACGTCCCTGTTCTTCGGATCGCAGAAGATCGACGTGCAGCAGGCCGTGTTCACCGGCGCCCAGCCGGCCGTGCACGTGTCCTTCATGCTGGCCGCCACGGCGATGATCGCGGTGTCCCTGCAGGTGAGGGTCCGGCACATCGTCCCGGGCGTGCTCAGCGGTGCGGCGGGTCTGGCGGCCTACTACGCCGTGTCCTCCCTGGGGATGGGCCCGCGCATGATCTCGATGATCGGTGCGGTGGGGGTGGGCTGCGTCTCCGCGTGGATCGCGGATCGGTGGACGATCCCGCAGGTGGTCATCGCGGTGCCCGGGGTGACGTTCCTGCTGCCGGGTCTGTCCATCTTCCGCGGCATGTACATGTTCACGGTGGATGTGGACCCGGTGCAGGGTCTCGTGCCGATCATCAACGCCGGGGCGACCATCCTCTCGCTGGCTGCGGCCGTCGTGCTGGGCAACTACCTCATGCGCCCGTTCATGCGCCGGGAGAGACCCGCGACGACCTGAGCCCGCCCCTCCCCGCGACTGATGGCAGTGACGGGGAGAGCCCGCGACGACGGGGGGCGGGTCAGCCCGGCAGGCGCCAGTCCACCGGCTGCGCGCCCTGCTTCTGCAGGGCCTCGTTGGCTCGGCTGAAGGGCCGGGACCCGAAGAAGCCGCGGGAGGCGGACAGCGGGGAGGGGTGCACGGATTCGATCTTCGGCACCTGCGGCCCCAGCTGCGCCCCGGCGCTGCGGGCATCCCGACCCCACAGGATCGCCACCAGCGGGGTGTCGCGAGAACCCAGGGCCCGGATCGCGCAGTCTGTGATCTCCTCCCAGCCTCGGTTCCGGTGCGAGCCGGCGTCCCCGGCGCGCACGGACAGGCACCGGTTCATCAGCATGACGCCCTGGCGGGACCAGGCCGACAGGTCCCCGTGCCGCGGTGCGGGCAGCCCCAGGTCCTCGCCGAGCTCCCGGTAGATGTTCACCAGGGAGCGGGGCAGGGGACGCACCTCGGGACGCACCGAGAAGGACAGGCCCATCGCGTGCCCGGGCGTCGGGTACGGGTCCTGCCCGATGATCAGCACCCGCACCGCCGCCATCGGCTCCCGGAAGGCGCGGAACACGTCCTGGGACGGCGGCAGCGTGCGGTGCCCCTGGGCGTGCTCCGTGCGCAGGAAGTCACCCATGGCGCGGATGCGCTCCTCCACCGGGGCCAGGGCCCGCGCCCAGTCCTCGGCCATGATCTCGGTCAGCGGCTGGGGGGGCATGGTCCTCCTGCGGATGGAGACGTCGGACAGCGGCGGCGCGGACGGCCGCCGCGCACCCCACCAGGCTACCGGGCGGCGCGACTAGACTGGCTCACCGTGCAGCCCCTGACCGAGACCGAACGCGCCGTGCTGGCCTTGGAGAAGCGCACCTGGCGCCGTCCCGGCTCTAAGGAGCGGGCCATCCGCCGCGAGCTGGGCATGGGCGCGGTCGAGTACCACCTGCGGCTCAACGCCCTGCTGGACGACCCCCGGGCCATCGCCGCCGAACCGGCCCTGACCCGGCGATTGAGGGAGCAGCGGGATCCGGGCGGTACCCTGGCTCCATGAGCCGCATCGCCTCCCCGTGCGGTGCCCAGCCCCGACCCGATCAGCGTGAGGACAGCATGGCCGAGACCGAGGAGTACGCCCCCGACGATTTCGACGAGGTGCCGGCCGACTCCGCGCACCGAGGGGTGTATCGCGCCGCCGCGCCCGCCAAGGCGGTCTCCCGGCGCACCACCGGCGCGGTGATCCTCGCCGGAGCCCTGGCCCTGGTGCTCGGGGCCCTGACGTTCATCTACCAGCCGCGCTCCGCGGCGCCCGAGGCCCAGAGCGAATCAACCCAGAGCGAACCGGTGGCCTCGGCCAGCGCCACCGCCTCCTCCGGGTCCTCCGCGACCGAGCAGGCCGGCGCCTCGGCGCAGGCCAGCGCGGATCCCTCCGCGGATCCGGAGATCACGGTCGGGGTGTACAACAGCGGGCAGGACGCCGGGGCCGCCGGTGTCGCGGCCCAGACCCTGACCGCGCAGGGCTGGACCGTCAGCGAGGTCGGCAACTGGAGCGGACCCGCCGTGCAGGAGGGCACCGTCTACTACCGCAGCGGGGCCGAGGCGCAGGCCCGTCGGGTCGCCCTGGACCTGGGCCTCTCCACGGTGCGCGCCTCCGAGGAGTGGAGCGCACAGGTCACCGTCGTGCTGACCCACGGCTGAGTCGGCCCGCGGGCCTCTGCGGGACCGCCTGTCGGGGGGGTGTCGCCGCGGCGTCCGCCCAGGGCGGAGTCCGGCGGCGAGACGTTTGCACTCTCCGGGGGCGAGTGCCAAGATTGGGGTTAGCACTCATCCCGTCCGACTGCTAAGTCGCGGCGCTCGCCGACCGAGGCGAGGCGACGTCGTGATCGGCGCCGGAGGGGATGCGGACACCTCCCTCACCGCGGTGAGCGCTCGGGGCGGGGCACGGCGCGGAAGCGCCGGACCCGATCACGGGCGCGGCCGTCGCGGGCGCCGCGGTGGAGGAACTCCCCGAACCATCGTCCAGGAGGGACGCACGCCGACATGGCCAAACTGATTGCTTTCGATGAAGAGGCTCGCCGCGGGCTCGAGAAGGGCCTGAACACCCTGGCGGACGCCGTCAAGGTCACCCTGGGGCCGCGCGGGCGCAACGTCGTGCTCGAGAAGAAGTGGGGCGCTCCCACGATCACCAACGACGGCGTGTCCATCGCCAAGGAGATCGAGCTCGAGGACGCCTACGAGAAGATCGGCGCCGAGCTGGTCAAGGAGGTCGCCAAGAAGACCGACGACATCGCCGGCGACGGCACCACCACCGCGACCGTCCTCGCCCAGGCCCTGGTGCGCGAGGGCCTGCGCAACGTGGCCGCCGGTGCCGACCCGCTGTCCCTGAAGCGCGGCATCGAGAAGGCCGTGGAGGCCGTGACCGCCGAGCTGCTGGGCTCCGCCAAGGAGATCGAGACCGAGGAGCAGATCGCCGCGACCGCCTCCATCTCCGCCGGTGACCCCGAGATCGGCAAGCTCATCGCCCAGGCGATGGAGAAGGTCGGCAAGGAAGGCGTCATCACCGTCGAGGAGTCCAACACCTTCGGCCTCGAGCTGGAGCTGACCGAGGGCATGCGCTTCGACAAGGGCTTCCTCTCCGGCTACTTCGTCACCGACGCGGACCGCCAGGAGGCCGTGCTCGAGGATCCCTACATCCTCATCGTCAACTCCAAGATCTCCAACGTGAAGGACCTCGTCCCCGTGCTGGAGAAGGTCATGCAGTCCGGCAAGCCGCTGCTGATCATCGCCGAGGACGTCGAGGGCGAGGCCCTGGCCCTGCTGGTGCTGAACAAGATGCGCGGGTCCATCAAGTCCGTGGCTGTGAAGGCCCCCGGCTTCGGCGACCGCCGCAAGGCCCAGCTGGCCGACATCGCGATCCTCACCGGCGGCCAGGTCATCACCGAGGAGGTCGGGCTCTCCCTGGAGACCGCGACCCTCAACGAGCTCGGCCAGGCCCGCAAGGTCGTCGTGACCAAGGACGAGACCACCATCGTGGACGGTGCCGGCGCCCAGGAGCAGATCGAGGGCCGGGTCTCCCAGATCCGCGCCGAGATCGCCAACACCGACTCCGACTACGACCGCGAGAAGCTGCAGGAGCGCCTGGCGAAGCTGGCCGGCGGCGTGGCCGTGCTCAAGGCCGGTGCCGCCACCGAGGTCGAGCTGAAGGAGCGCAAGCACCGCATCGAGGACGCCGTGCGCAACGCCAAGGCCGCGGTGGAGGAGGGCATCGTCGCCGGCGGCGGCGTCGCCCTGATCCAGGCCGGGGTCAAGGCCTTCGAGACCCTGAAGGTTACCGGGGACGAGGAGACCGGCGCGAACATCGTCAAGGTCGCTGTGGACGCCCCGCTGAAGCAGATCGCCGCCAACGCCGGGCTGGAGCCGGGCGTGGTCGCGGACAAGGTCCGCCACCTGGAGCCCGGCCACGGGCTCAACGCCGCCACCGGCGAGTACGAGGACCTGATGGCCGCGGGCATCAACGACCCGGTCAAGGTCACCCGCTCCGCCCTGCAGAACGCCGCGTCCATCGCGGGCCTGTTCCTGACCACCGAGGCCGTCGTCGCGGACAAGCCGGAGAAGAACTCCGGTGCCGACGCCGCCGCCGGCATGGACGGGATGGGCGGCATGGGCGGCATGATGTAGCCACCCGCGCACCGCGCGTCGCTTCCGGGCCCCGCTCGTCCCCTCCCCACGCGGGAGGGGTCGGGCGGGGCCCGGTCGCGTCCGCGTTCCTGACGTGGACAGTAGACTCGACCACGCCATGCACTGCGACTACTACGACGCCGGACTCTGCCGCTCCTGCACCCGCATGAACGAGCCGTATCCGGCGCAGCTGGCCGACAAGCAGGAGCGGCTGCGGCAGCTGCTGGCCCCGCACCGGCCCGAGGCGTGGCTGGAGCCGGTGCCCAGCCCGGAATCCGGGTTCCGCAACAAGGCCAAGACGGTCGTCAGCGGCACCGTCGAGCGCCCGCTGCTGGGCATCCTGGACCGGGAGGGACACGGCATCGATCTCACCGGCTGCGGCCTGTACCCGCCGCAGCTGCTGGCCGCGATGCCCGCCCTGCGCCGGATCATCGGCGAGTTCGGGCTGACCCCCTACGACGTCCCGGCCCGCCGCGGGGAGCTGAAGCACCTGCTGCTGACCATCTCCCCGGACGGTGAGCTGCTGCTGCGCTTCGTCCTGCGCTCCAAGAAGCACCTCGTGCCCCTCAAGCGGGGCCTGCCCCGCATCCTGGAGCTGCTGCCCGCCGCTCGCGTGGTCTCCGTGAACATCCAGCGGGAGCACCAGGCCATCCTGGAGGGCCCCGAGGAGATCACCCTGACCGAGCAGGCCACCCTGCCGATGCGCCTGAACGGCATCCCCCTGGCCCTGCGGCCCCAGGGCTTCTTCCAGACCAACTCGCACATCGCCGCGGCGCTGTACCGCCAGGGCGCGGACTGGTTCGCCGACTCCGGGGCGGGCGGCCTCTGGGACCTGTACTGCGGCGTCGGCGGCTTCGCCCTGCACGCCGCGCGCCGGGTTCCCGGGGCGCGGGTGCTGGGCCTGGAGATCAGCGAGCAGGCGGTCGCCGCGGCGCGGACCACGGCCGCGGACCTCGGGCTGGAACGGGTGCGCTTCACCGCGGGGGACGCGACGGGCATCGCCACCGGCATCGCGGCGGGCGCCGGACGCCGGGCCCCGGAGGCGCTGGTGGTCAACCCGCCGCGCCGGGGCCTGGGGCCGGAGCTGGCCGCCTGGATCGAGGGGTCCGGCATCCCCACCGTGATCTACTCCAGCTGCCACGCCCCGAGCCTGGTCCGGGACCTGTCGGCGATGCCGTCCCTGAGCGTGCGGCGGGCGCGGCTGTTCGACATGTTCCCGCAGACCGATCACGCCGAGACCATGGTCCTGCTCAGCCGCAGGTGACCCGGCATTGACCAGGAAGTTAGGTGTGACTACGTTGGGGAGGGCTCCGCGTCGGGGCCCCGAGACACGAAGGAGCCCCATGCCCCTACCCACCATCCCCGCCTACACCCTGCCGCAGGATCGGCCCGCCGCCGCCGTCGACTGGACCGCGGACCCCACCCGCAGCGCCCTGCTGGTCCACGACATGCAGAGCTACTTCATCGACGCCTTCCAGAGCGGGGAGGACGGCGCGGAGGGCGAGGCCGGCGAGGGCTCGGCGCAGGGCGAGGCGGCCCCGGTCGGCGCGGCGCAGATCGACGTGGCGGTGGGCCGCATCGCCGCTCTGCTGGAGACCGCCCGCAAGGCGGGGATCCCCATCGTCTACACCGCTCAGCCGCCGCGGCAGGACCTGGCCGACCGGGCCCTGCTCACCGACTTCTGGGGGACCGGGCTGAGCACCGACGCCCAGGCGCGGATCATCGACGAGCTCGCCCCCGCCGAGGGGGACATCGTCCTGCCCAAGTGGCGCTACTCCGCGTTCATGCGCTCGACCCTGCGCGAGCAGCTGCTGGCCCGGGGCCGGGACCAGCTGGCGATCACCGGGGTGTACGCGCACATCGGGTGCCTGGCCACCGCCCTGGACGCCTTCATGCTGGACGTCCAGGCCTTCCTCGTCGCCGACGCGCTCGCGGACTTCACCCGCGAGGACCACGTGCGGGCCCTGGACTACGCCGCCGGCCGCTGCGCCCGCGTGCAGGACACGGCCGAGATCCTGGCCTCCTGGCAGGATGCCCAAGATGAGCAGGGCCAGGGGGTCAGCCGATGAGCGCGGTCCTCGTCACCGGAGCCGCCGGCGGGATCGGCAGCCAGGTGGTCAGGCTGCTGGCCGAGGACGGGCACCACGTGTGGGCCGCGGACCGGGTCATGCCGGATCCGCAGGGCTGGTCCGACCCCGAGCGCATCACCCCGGCCGTCCTGGACGTCTCCGCCGAGCGCGACGTCGTTGACCTGCTGCGCGGGATCGAGGAGTCCGGGCAGCAGCTGACCGGGGCGGTCCACGCCGCCGGCATCGTGCACGCCGCCCCGCTGCTGGAGACCTCCGTGCGGGAGTGGGACGAGATCCTGGCCGTCAACGCCCGGGCGGTGTTCCTCGTGCTGCGTGAGAGCGCGGGCCTGATGATCCGGCAGCGTGCGCAGGACCCGGGCAACCGACGCGGGATCGTGACCATCAGCTCCAACGCCGGGCGCGTGCCGCGCACCGAGTTCGGGGCCTACGGGGCCTCCAAGGCCGCCGCGACGTCGGTGACCCGCAGCTTCGGCCTGCAGCTGGCCCGCCACGGCATCCGCTGCAACGCGGTCAGCCCCGGCACCACCCGCACCCCCATGGTCACCTCCGGCTGGGACGGCGAGGACCGCAGCGCCGTGCCCGTGGCCGGCAGTCCCGAGGACTTCCGCCTCGGCATCCCCCTGGGCCGCATCGCCGAGCCCGCGGATATCGCCGAGGTGGCCCGCTTCCTCGTCTCCGAGCGGGCCCGGCACGTGAGCCTGCAGGACGTGGTGGTCGACGGCGGGGCGACCTTCTGATGCCCGGCCTCGAGCCCGCACACTTCTCCACCACCGGATCGGAGGATCCCATGAGCCCCACCCTGCCCGCCTTCTGCATGAGCACCCCCTGGGGGCGGGTGCGCGGGGAGGACCCGCTGACCGGGTTGCCCGAGGCGCAGGCGCTGGCCGCGGCCGCCGAGCACGGCACCGCCGTGGCGGGGCTGCTGCCCTTCCATCCCGTACAAGAGCCCCTGCTGCTGGTGCCGCGCCGCTGGGAGCGCACCCCCGCGCAGGACTCCCGTCCGGGGGACCCAGAGCCGACGGCACAGGCCGCCGCCCTGCCCGCTCCCCGCGCGGTGCACGGGCTGGACAGCCCCGCCTTCCGGGAGGTGGTGGCCGCCGCCGTCGCCCGCCTGCACGACGGGCAGCTGGAGAAGATCGTCCTGTCCCGGCTGCTGCGGCTGGACTACGACGCCGCGGCCCCACTGGATCCGGCCGCCGTGCATCGCAACCTGCTCGCCCAGCACCCCCGGGCTTACGTCTTCGCCTGTCGCGACCCCCGGGCGGGGGAGGGCCAGGAGGCCGAGACCCCGTGGCACCTGGGCGCCAGCCCCGAGCTGGTCATGTCCGTGCGGGACGGGGTGTGCACCACGCACCCGCTGGCCGGCTCGGCCAGCCGCGCCGGGGCCCGCGACGCCACGGAGGACGTGCAGATCGGGGAGCAGCTGATGCGCTCGCCCAAGGATCGGGGCGAACACGCGACCGTGATCCAGGACATCGCCCGCCGCCTGGATCCGCTGTGCGAGGAGCTGGACGTGCCGGCCGCCCCCTCCCTGTTGGCCACCCCGCAGCTGTGGCACCTGGGCACCCGGATCACGGGGCGGCTGAAGCCCGGCGTCACCGCGCTGGATGCGGCCCGGGCCATCCACCCGACCCCGGCGATCTGCGGCAGCCCGCGGGACACCGCCCTGCGGATGATCGAGGAGCTGGAGCCGCACCGCCGCGGCTTCTTCGGCGGGCTGGTGGGCTGGTGCGGCCCGGACGGCGACGGCGAGTGGGCCCTGAACCTGCGCAGCGCCCGGGTGGGCGCGCGCCGGGCCGTGCTGTTCGCCGGGGCCGGCATCGTGGAGGGCTCCACCCCCGACGGCGAGCACGCGGAGACCGGGACCAAGCTCTCCACGTTCCTGGCCGCCCTGGGGCTGGATGCCCGGGCCCGCCCGGTGCGGTAGGAGTCGGTAGAATCCGGACCCATGACCCCCGAGGCTTCCCCCACCCGTTCCGCATCCGCTGCCGAGACCGCCGGGGAGGGGCGGCCGCTGGTGGCCGCCGCGGACGGCTCCGCCCTGGGCAACCCCGGACCGGCCGGGTGGGCCTGGTACGTGGATGAGGACACCTGGGAGGCCGGGGGCTGGCCGCACGGGACCAACAACATGGGCGAGCTCAAGGCCGTGCTGGCCCTGCTGGAGGCCACCGCGGATCAGCCGGGGCGCCCGCTGCGCATTCTGTGCGACAGCCAGTACGCGATCAACTGCATCACCCGGTGGATGCCCGGGTGGAAGCGCAACGGGTGGCGGAAGAAGGACCGCAAGCCGGTGCTGAACCGGGACCTGCTCGAGGCCCTCGACGCCGCGATGCAGGGTCGGCGCTGCGAGTTCGAGTGGGTCAAGGGCCACGCCGGGCACGGGCTGAACGAAGCCGCCGATGCCCGCGCCCGGGCCGCGGCCACCGCCTACCAGCGCGGGCGCGAACCCGAGCGCGGCCCCGGCTTCCCCTCCGGAGACCGCGCCCGGGCGGGCGCGCCCGCCTCGCAGGAGGCGGCCTCGGCACGGGATGCCTCCGCGACGCCGGGGAGCGGACTCACCCGGTCGCAGGAAACCCGCGCCGACGCCTCGACCGACACCGCCGCTGCCGGCGGGGACGCAGCTGATGTGGCCGCTGGCACCGTCGCTGGCCCCGGGGCGGCCGAGGCAGGGACCACCCCCGCCGACGATCTCGACGTCGTCCGGGGCATCGAGGCGGCCCTGGGCCGGCCGCAGTTGCACGAGGATCCGCGGGCCCTGGGGCTGCACCTGCATCCCGACCTGACCTGGGTGACCCGGCGGGGACGGGTCGCGGATCGCGAGACCGCGCTGCGCTACCCGCAGCAGGCCTTCGCCCAGGACACCGACCCGGAGCCGCTGCGCGCCCTGCGCCCGGACCCGGACTCCGTGCTGCTGATCAGTCGGGCCGCCGGGCGCCGGGGCCCCCTGCTGCGCTCCAGCCTGTGGACCCGGGCCGGGGCAGAGCAGGAGGGCCCCGGCTGGCGGCTGCTGCTGCGCCAGGACACCCCCGAGGACTGACCCGACCCGGCAGGCGGGGCCGGTGCCCGCGCGAGGCAGCGGGAGCCCGGGACCCCGAACTCGGATGAGTCTGCCCCGAGCCGGAGCACCCGTGCCCGGCGCGCCCGAGGGCAGCGCCCGTCCGGATCAGCCGATGAACATCGCCGCGTTGGCGGCCTCCGTGTCCGCGTAGTTGACCCCGGCGTGGGACAGGGCCGTGTTGATCTCGCCGATGGACTGCTCCACCTGCGCCTGGGTGGCCCGCCAGTGGGTGAGCACCTCCTGGAAGTTCACCGACGCGGAGCCGGTCCAGGAGCCCTGCAGATCCTGCAGCGAGGCGGTCATCCCATTGACCTCGGAGGTGATGCGCTCCATGAAGCTGCGGGCTTCGGCGGTCTTGGCGGCGATGATCTCGGAATCGACGACGAAACGGGCCATGATGGTCTCCTTCGAACGGCGCCCGGCGGAGGTTCCGCGGGGCGGGCGGTGAGCCGCCGATCGGCGTGCCCATGCCCAGGAGACTAGGCCGACAGGCTCATCCCCGAACCGCTTCGGACCCCGCAGCACCGGGGTTCTGTGGAGAACCCCGCGATCATTCCCTGATCTCCCCCGAATGGGGATCCAGGGCGGCGCCGTCGGCGTCGGTGCGCAACTGCGGGATGCGCACGACCATGCTCGCCCCGCCGCCCGGGGTCTGCTCGACCCGTACCGTGCCGTGGTGCTGGTCCACGATCGCCGCGACGATGGCCAGGCCCAGCCCCGTCCCGCCCGTCTCCCGGGTCCGGGAGGTGTCCGCCCGGTAGAAGCGCTGGAAGACCTTCTCCGCCTCCTCGCCCTCGATGCCGGGGCCGTGGTCCACGACCTTCAGCACCGAGACGAAGCCGCCGTCGATGCCGGGCTGCACGCCCACCGCCAGCTCGATCGGGCTGCCCGCCGGGGTGTAGCGGATCGCGTTGGTCACGAGGTTCGCCAGGACCTGGCGCAGCCGGGCCTCGTCGCCGAAGACCGGGGCGGGCAGGGCCGGACCGTCCTCCAGGCCCACCACCCGCACCACCCGGTCCGGGGCGCTGGCCTCGGCGTCGTCCGCGGCGTCCTGGGCCAGCTCCATCAGATCCACCCGCTGGGACTCGCCCGGGCGGTTCTCGTCCAGGCGGGCCAGCATCAGCAGGTCCTCCACGAGACGGCCCATCCGCACGGATTCCGCCTCGATCCGGCTCATCGCCTTGGCGATGTCCTCCTCGCTCTGCAGCGCGCCGTGCCGGTACAGCTCCGAGTACCCGCGGATCGTGACGAGGGGCGTGCGCAGCTCGTGGGAGGCGTCCCCGACGAATCGGCGCATCTTCACCTCCGAGCGCTTGCGGGCGTCGAAGGCCTCCTCGATGCGGGTCAGCATCACGTTCAGGGACATGGACAGCCGCCCCAGCTCGGTGCGCGGGTTGTACCGCTCGATGCGCTGGGACAGGTCCCCGGCGGCGATCCGCGCGGCGGTGCGCTCCACCCGGGCCAGCGGCTCGAAGGCGCGGGTGACCAGCACCCACCCCAGGGCGATGGCGGCCAGCAGCGTCGCCAACCCGAAGGCCAGGGTCAGCATGCCCACCAGCGCCACGGTCTGCTCCACCCGGTTCAGGGGGGAGGCGACGATCATGGACTTGTCCGTGCCGGACAGGGAGAAGGGCTTGATCCGCCACTGCGTGCCCCCGCCCACCCCGGGCACGGTGAAGCCCTGGCCGGAGAAGCGGTCCACGGTGTCGTGGGTCCAGCCCGTGAGCACGGGGGTGGAGTCCAGGTGGGAGGTGTTCGCGGAGTCCACCACGTTGCCGTCGGCATCCAGCAGGTAGGCGGCGTACTGCGAATCCTGCGCGGAGTCCTCTCCGCCGCTGCGCTGACCCAGGGAGCGGGCCAGGGAGGAGGCGTTGGCGGACATGTCCGAATCCATCTGGGAGACCAGCTGCGCGCGCAGCGCGGAGATGGACACCAGGCCCATCACCGCGATGGCCAGGACCAGCAGCAGCCCGGTCAGCATGACCAGCTGGGTGCGCAGGGACAGCGCCCCCAGCCGGGAGTTGCGGACCCGATCGGTGACGGCGGACACGGAAGGCTAGTGCTTGGAGGTGCGCAGCAGATAGCCCACGCCGCGCTTGGTGTGGATCAGGGCCGGCTGGGTCTTGTCGTTGTCGATCTTCCGGCGCAGGTAGGAGATGTAGGACTCCACGATGGAGGCATCCCCGTTGAAGTCGTACTCCCACACGTGGTCCAAGATCTGCGCCTTGGACAGCACCCGGTTGGGGTTGAGCATGAGGTAGCGCAGCAGCTTGAACTCGGTGGGGGACAGGTCGATCTCCCGGTCCCCGCGGAAGACCTCGTGGGCGTCGTCGTCCAGGACCAGGTCCTCCACGCGCAGCCGGGAGTCCTCCTCCTCCAGCGCCTGGGTGCGCCGCAGCACCGCGCGGATGCGGGCCACGACCTCGTCCAGGCTGAACGGCTTGGTCACGTAGTCGTCCCCGCCGACGGTCAGGCCGGTGACCTTGTCCTCGGTGTCGTCCTTGGCGGTGAGGAAGAGGATCGGGAACACCAGCCCGGTCGCGCGGATCCGGCGGGTCACGGTGAAGCCGTCCATGTCGGGGAGCATCACGTCCAGCACCGCCAGGTCCGGTGTCTCCGCGGTGGCCTTGTCCAGGGCCTCGCGTCCGTTGGAGGCGGTGACCACCTCGAATCCGGCGAAGCGCAGGGAGGTCGCCAGCAGCTCGAGGATGTTGGGCTCGTCGTCGACGACCAGGAGTTTGGCTTCAGGCTGTGTCTTCTTCACGCTGGTCAGTGTCCCGCAGGTCCCTGGGGGATTCCTGAGCGTCTCTCGGATATCCGCTGCGAGCGGCTCGGGCGGGTTCCGGGCGCTGTCAGACCCGACGACGACGCCGCACGGCCAGGACCAGCGCGGCCATCAGCAGCAGGAACGCCACGGGCAGCATCAGCAGCGGGATCTGGCTGATGACAGGCCACGGGTGGGCGCCGAAGGCCTTGGCCACCAGCATCCCGACGCCGACCAGGGCCGCCAGCACCCCGAGGATCCCGCCGGCCGCGGCGGTCACCGCGAGGGCGCGCGAGTCGGTCTCCTCCCGGCGGTCGGGGTCGGCGGAGGCGGCGGGCTGCGGTGAGGCGGAGCGGGTCATGGGCACCACGGTACCGTGCGGCGCGCGCCCCGGCCCACGGCGAACGCCCGGGACGGGGACCCTGCCGCCCTGTATGATCGACACCGATACTGACGTTTCGCGCCGCACGCCGCCCGGTCCGCCGGTCCCGCCGAAGGGACCCGCGAGGATGCACCGGTCGAGGGCGGCGGCGCGCCCCGCCCGGACGGCGCCGGGGAACCCGACGCGCCGTCGCGCCCCCGCCGGGGAGCGCCTCGGGGCCTCCCCGCGCCCCGACACCGATGCAGCGAAGGAAGCAGACCATGCCCACCGGAAAAGTGAAGTGGTACGACGAGCAGAAGGGCTTCGGGTTCGTGGCCGCCGAGGACGGCCAGGAGGTCTTCCTGCCGGCCTCCGCCCTGCCCACCGGAGTGAAGGTGCGCGCCGGGACCCGCCTGGAGTTCGGCATCGCCGAGGGTCGCCGCGGCGCCCAGGCGCTGTCCGCGCGCGTCCTGGATCGGATGCCCTCCTCGGTCAAGAACCACCGCAAGCCCGCCGAGGAGATGGCGGTGATCACCGAGGACCTGATCAAGCTGCTGGACGGGGTCTCCAACACCCTGCGGCGCGGCCGCTACCCGGATCGCGCGGTGGGGCGCAAGACCGCCTCGATCCTGCGCACCGTCGCCGACGAGCTGGACGCGTGAGCCCGATGGCCGAGCGCACCGACGCGCAGGAGAGCACACAGACACCCGAGGCCCAGCCGCTGCTGGGCGATGCCGCCAAGCCCCGGCGTCGGCGCCGCTCCACCCCCGATGAGGTGCTGGCCGCCGCCGTGGACACCGCCCGCGCCGGGATCCTGGAGATCACCGACGCCTCGACCCTCGGCGAGGGCCACGAGGTGCGCGGGGAGGAGGATCGTCTCTCCACCCACCTGTTCGAGTGCACGCTGAAGGGCTACCGCGGCTGGAGCTGGTTCGCCACGCTCTCCCGGGCCCCGCGGTCCAAGACCGCGACCGTGTGCGAGGTGGGCCTGCTGCCCGGACCCGATGCCCTGCTCTCCCCGGAGTGGGTGCCCTGGTCCGAGCGGGTGCGCCCCGAGGAGCTGGCAGCGCAGCGCAAGGCCGATCAGGGGACCGCCACTCAGGGCGGCGCCGCGCAGGACGGCGCCGAGTCGACCGAGCAGTCGGCCGACGAGCAGGAGACCCCCGCGCAGGACGCCGCCGATGGTGAGGGCTCCGAGCAGGGCCGCCGGACCGAGGCGGGCGCCGCCGAGGCGACCTCCCAGCAGCACAGCACCGAGACCCAGACCGCCGGGCGGTGAGCCACCCCGGGTCCCCGGACCCGGGCCGAGAGGAGAGGTGAGGGCACACGAGCACCACCACAGCCGAGACCGCCGGCGGGGGCACCTTCCGCTCCCTGCGCTTGCGCAACTACCGCATCTGGTTCGCCGGGGCGCTGGTGTCCAACGTGGGCACCTGGATGCAGCGCATCGGCCAGGACTGGCTGGTGTTCAACTCCCTGTCCCACGAGGACTCCACCGCGATGGGCATCGTCACGGCCCTGCAGTTCGTGCCCCAGCTGTTCCTCGCCCCCTACGCCGGGGTGCTGGCGGACCGCCTGGACCGGCGTCGCGTGCTGTTCTGGACCCAGGGGGCTCAGGCCCTGCTGGGGCTGGGCCTGGGGCTGCTGGTGCTCTCCGGGCACGCCCAGATTTGGCACGTCTACATCTTCGCCCTGGCCCTGGGGGTGGTCACCGCCCTGGACACCCCGGTGCGCCAGACGTTCGTCTCCAACCTCGTCCCGGACCGGGACCTGCCCAACGCGGTCGCGCTGAACTCCACCTCCTTCAACGTCGCGCGCATGCTCGGTCCGGCCGTGGCCGGGGTGCTGGTGGCCGCGGTCGGGCCCGGCTGGGTGTTCCTGATCAACACGGTGACGTTTCTGGCGATGATCCTCGCGATCGCGCGCATCGACGTCGCCAGGCTGCGGCCCATGCCCCGGGTCTCCCGGGAGGACACCCGGATGCGCGAGGGCCTGGCCTACATCCGACGCCGCCCGGACATCCTCGCGGTGATCATCGGGGCGTTCCTGGTGGGCACCTTCGGGATGAACTCAGCGATCAACATCGCCGCGATGGCCACCAGCGAGTTCGGCTACGGGGCGGATCAGTTCGGCTTCCTCTCCTCCACGATGGCCATCGGCTCCGTGACCGGCACGCTCATGGCCGCCCGCCGGGACCGTCCCCGGCTGCGCTTCATCTTCGGCTCCGCCGGCGCCTTCGGGCTGACCTGCCTGGCAGGGGCGCTGGCCCCCAACGTGATCGTCTTCGCGGTGGTGCTGGTGCCCATGGGCCTGGCCGCGCTGACCTTCATTACCTCGGCCAACGCCTACGTGCAGGTCACCACCCGCCCCTCGATGCGCGGGCGGGTGCTGAGCATCTACATGGCCGTGTTCCTCGGTGGCACGCCCATCGGGGCGCCGCTGGTGGGCCTGGTCAACGACGTCATGGGGGCCCGCTGGGGCCTGGGCGTGGCCGTGGTGGCCGGGCTGCTCACCGCCCTGGTGGGCCTGGTCTGGTACTGGCGCTCGCAGGAGCTGCACCTGACCTTCGACCGCTCCCGGCGCGGCTTCTGGCGCGTGGAGCGCGACGAGGAGGAGCCGGAGCTGGGCCCGGCCACCCACCCGATCACCGCGGCCCTGGAGATCCAGGAACCTCGGTGACCCGGGCACATCCCGGGCGGGGTTTCAGAGGATCTGCTCGAGGATGCGATCGATGCAGGCCAGCAGCGCCTGCACATCCGCCGGCTCGATCGCGGTGAACGTCGCGATGCGCAGCTGGTTGCGCCCCAGCTTCCGGTACGGCTCCACATCCACGACGCCGTGCGCGCGCAGGATCCCCGCGATCCGGGCGGCCTCCACGGCGTCGTCGAAGTCCACCGTGGTGATCACCGTGGAGCGGTCCTGCTCCCGGGCCACGAACGGGCGGGCCACCTCGCTGGCCTCGGCCCAGGCGTAGACCAGGTCCGAGGACTCCCGGGTGCGCGCGGCCGCCCAGGCCAGGCCACCCTGGTCGTTGATCCAGGAGATCTGCTCGGCCAGCATCACCAGTGTGGCGATCGCCGGGGTGTTGTAGGTCTGGTTCTTCCGGGAGTTGGCCACCGCGGTGCTCAGATCCAGGGAGGCCGGGGTCCAGCGCCCGGCGGCGCTGATCCGTTCGATCCGCTCGAGTGCCGCGGGGGACAGCGCGGCCACCCACAGTCCGCCGTCGGAGGCGAAGTTCTTCTGCGGGGAGAAGTAGTAGGCATCCGTGCCGGCCACCTCCGCGGCCATCCCGCCGGCGGCCGAGGTCGCGTCGATCAGCAACAGCTGGTCCGGGGTGAGGAAGTCGGGACGCCGGGTGGGGGCGGCGACTCCCGTGGAGGTCTCGTTCTGCGGCCAGGCATAGACGTCGGCCCCCTCCACCGGGCGCGGGTCCGGGCGGGTGCCGGGCTGTGCGGTGATGATCTCCGAGGCCCCCAGGTGCGGGGCGGCGTCGGTGGCGTGGGCGAACTTGGCGCCGAACTCCCCGAAGCTCAGGTGCGCGGCCCGCTCGCGGACCAGCTGGAAGGTCGCGGCGTCCCAGAAAGCGGTGGCCCCGCCGTTGCCCAGCACCACCTCGTGTCCCTCGGGCAGCTCGAACAGCTGGGTGAGTCCCTCCCGGATCTGCCCCACCAGCCGGCGCACCGGGGCCTGCCGGTGGGAGGTGCCCAGCAGGGTGCTGCCGGCGCAATCGACGGCGCGCACCTGCTCGGGGCGGACCTTGGACGGGCCCGCGCCGAAGCGTCCGTCGCGCGGGAGGATCTCGGGGGGCAGGGTCGGTTCGGCGGTCACGATGGCTCTCTTCTCTCGGGGGACGCGCCCCGAGGCCGGCCGTGGGGCCGAAGAGGGGCGACGGTGACCCTCCCCATTGTGGCCCGCCGGCCCCGGGTGCGTCCTCCCGCGGTGAAAGATGGCCGGATGCTGGACGGGGCCGAAGGGCCGACCGCTTAGGATGGACGCATCACACACACCGTCCGCCCGTCCGCAGCGCAGAAGGGACACTCGCGTCCATGTCCGACTTGATCGACACCACGGAGATGTATCTCCGCACCATCCTGGAGCTGGAGGAGGAGGGCATCACCCCGATGCGCGCGCGCATCGCCGAGCGCCTGGACCACTCCGGCCCCACCGTCTCCCAGACCGTCGCCCGGATGGAGCGCCACGGCCTGGTCCACGTGGAGAAGGACCGCTCCCTGTCGCTGACCCAGGAGGGTCGGGAGAAGGCCGTGGCCGTGATGCGCAAGCACCGGCTGGCCGAGCGGCTGCTGGCCGACGTCATCGGCCTGGACTTCGCCCACGTGCACGACGAAGCCTGCCGCTGGGAGCACGTGATGAGCGAGCGGGTGGAGCGCCGGCTCGTCGAGCTGCTGAACTCCCCCAAGCACTCCCCGTACGGCAACGCGATCCCCGGCCTGGAGGTCCTGGGGCTCAGCAGCGAGGCCAACGACCCCAAGACCGTGCCCGTGAGCATCGCCGCGCAGGACGCGGAGGAGACCGACCGGTTCACCGTGGCGCGCCTGCCGGAGACCATCCAGACCGACATCGACCTGCTGCAGCAGTTCTCCCAGGCCGGGATCCACCCCGGCGCGGTGGTGACCATCCAGCCGGTGGAGGGCGCGGTGCGGGTGCGCGCCGAGGGACAGGACCACTCCCTGGACCTGGACGAGTCCGTGAGCACCCACCTGATCCTCAAGCGCGGAGCCTGATCCCGGACCGGTGGCCAAGCTGTACTTCCGCTACGGCGCGATGAACTCCGGCAAGTCCACCGCGCTGCTGCAGGCGGCCTTCAACTACGAGGAGCGGGGCCAGCGGGTCCTGCTGGCCAAGCCCCGGGTGGACACCAAGGGGGAGGGCAGCATCGTCTCCCGGCTCGGGGTGCGGCGGGAGGTCAGCTTCCTGCTGGGCCCGCACGACGACGCCCGCGCGGTATTCGCCCACCACGCCCAGGGGCGGGACGACGGCTCGATGCTGGCCGTGGATCTGCCGCCGGTGGCGTGTCTGCTGGTGGACGAGGCGCAGTTCCTCACCCGCGCCCAGGTGGATGACCTGCTGCGCATCGCGGTGCAGGACGGGGTGCCCGTGCTGGCCTACGGCATCCGCACCGACTTCCGCACCCGCGCCTTCACCGACTCCGCCCGGCTGCTGGAGGTCGCCCACTCCCTGGAGGAGCTGAAGACCATCTGCCGGTGCGGGCGCAAGGCCCTGTTCAACGGGCGCCGGATCGGGGAGCGGTTCGTGTTCTCCGGCCAGCAGGTGGCCATCGACGGGGCGAGCGTGTCCTACGAGTCCCTGTGCGCCGCCTGCTACCTGCGGGAGACCGGCGGGAGCCTGGGGGACTGAGCCCCGCCGCGGATCGCGAAGCGGCGGCGTCGGCCGATCCGTCATCGTGACCGAATCGTGATCTTCGGGGTCCGCGCGTGACCCGCGGCACCGTGGCACGGGCCGTTTCGAGTCCGCGAGCCGCCCCTGTGGAGGTGAGATACCCTGCGTGAGGGAATCCACAGGTTCGTTCGGACCGGCCGCGGGGCCGCTCCCACGGCGATCGAGGACTTCTTGCGATGGTCGCGTTTCTCCTGGTCAGCACGGTTTTTCGGGGATCGCGGGCGTGGTCCGTCGTCAACGGCCCAGCCGCTCGCCGGATCTCACGGCGGGAACGACGGCGGCTGGTCGTGACCAAAACGTGACTTTTGGTCACGGGTGTGTGTACTCTCGTGGACGTGCCCAGCACTGGTCGAAACGGGCACCTGATGGACGGAGCGCCGAGCTCTGCCGCTGTCCATCAGCACCGAGAACGAACACTGACTTCGGCAGAGGCGGGGGACCCAATCACGGGTTCTTCCCACGCGGAAGAGCCCTCGGGGTTAAGTCGTCCATCCGGACGGCCGGGTGACTCCCATCCGAACCCGACAGCTCACCTCGCAGGCACCAGGGAGGAAAAGAACACCATGGCAAAGAGCACCGCTCGTCACCGCGCAGCCACCCAGTCCCACACCCTGCGCAACACCGGGATCGCCGCCGCCGCCGGCGCCGTCGTCCTGGGCTCCGTGGCCCCCGCCAACGCCTACGCCGGCGCGGCCACCACCTACACCCAGCCCACCGCGTCCTCCACCCAGTACGCCGGGCAGAACACCTACACCGCGCAGATCACGGTGGACACCTCCGCCAGCACCCAGGCCACCGGCTCCCGCGCCAAGATCGTGGCCGACGCCGAGGCCGGCCAGGGCGGCGCCTACGTCTGGGGCGGCAAGTCCTACAAGGCCTGGGACTGCTCCGGCTTCGTCTCCTACGTGTACAAGCAGTCCGGCATCAACCTGACCGCCTACACCCTGGCGATGAAGAACGAGGTCAAGCAGACCTCCACCCCGCAGCCGGGCGACATCGTCTTCACCAACGGGTACTCCCACGTAGGCATCTACCTCGGTGATGGCAAGATGATCTCCGCGCTGAACCCGAGCCAGGGCACCCAGATCACCGCCGTTGACGGCGGCGGCATGATGCCCGTGGACGGCTACTTCACCGCCCTGTGATCGCAGCCCTTCCGGGCCGCCGCTAGATCCCGCGAGGCGCCCGACCGGCTGACGCCGCCGGGCGCCTCGCGCGCATCACCCCTCGCGCCTCATCTCTTCTTCCGCGGCTATCCCTCGCCGCTGATCGAGCCGCCGCCCGCGCATCGTCGCCCGGGCCCGCGGCTCACCCTCCCTCGCTCCTCCTCCGCAGAAGGATCCCCATGGCCTCCTCCGCCCTGCTGTCCAAGAACTCCGCCCGCGCCGCCGGCGTGCTGACCCTGTCCGGCCTGATGGTCGGCGGCATCGTCCTCGCCCAGGGCGCCGACGCCGCCCCCGAGGTCCAGAACACCGCGCAGGCCACCCCCGTGGCTTCCCTGGACGCGGTGAACACCCCGAGCCAGCATTACGTGCCGGCCAGCCTGGTCCGCCCGGCCGTGGCTCCGAAGTCCCAAGAGCAGATCGCCGCCGAGCAGAAGGCCGCGGCCGAGCAGAAGGCCGCCCAGGAGACCGCCCGCCGCGAGGCCGAGGCCGCGCAGAAGAAGGCCGAGGAGCAGGCTGCGCAGCAGCGCGAAGCCGAGCAGCGCCGGGCCGACGAGCAGAAGGCTCAGGAGGAGAAGGCCGAGCAGCAGCGTCAGGAGCAGGCCCAGACCGCCCAGAAGCAGCAGGATGACGCCGCGGCCCCGGTGGTGCAGAACGCCTCCACCACCACCGCGACCGGCTCCACCCAGCGCTCCACCGGCACCTCTGCCCAGGCCCAGGCGTCCTCCGCCCCGGCTTCCTCCTCCGATGACGCCCCGGTGGCCTCCGAGGGCAGCTACAACCGCGACGCCGTCGTGAAGGCCGCCCGCGCCCAGCTGGGCCGGCACCAGGACTGCACCGCGCTGGTGACCAACTCCCTGCGCGCGGCCGGGATCAACTTCCACGGCTGGCCGAAGGACTACCTGAGCCTGGGACACACCGTCTCGGCCTCCGAGGCCAAGCCCGGCGACATCATCTACTACGCCTCCAACGGCTTCGGCGGCTCCCACGTGGCCGTCTACCTGGGCAACGGCCGCGCCATCCACGGCGGCTGGGAGGGCGGGACCACCGCCGAGTTCTCCGCCTACCTGCCCGCGGCCTCCGCTCCCGTGTTCATCCACGTGGACCGGTGAGCACCCGCCCCGCGTCCGGCACATATCCGGACGCGGGGCCCGACGCTTTCCTCCCCGGGGTCCCTCCCGCGCCCGGTGCGCGGCACGGATCCCACCCCTTCCGCCCGGGCCCGCGAGGGTCCCTGAGGCGGAGCGCGCAGCGGCTCTCGACGACCAGCGGGAGCCGCTGTCGTCGTCTTCGCCCGACGGCGGGCCCGACTACCATGAGGACCATGTCCACCCAGTTCGAACCCCCGAAGTCCCGCAGCGACCAGGAATTCCTCTACATGGCCGTCGGCATGGTGGCCGGCGCGGTGCCCGGCATCGTCATCGGGCTGCTGCTGTCCCTGAGCCTCGGCAACCCCGCCATGTGGGTCTCGATCGTCGGGGGCGTGGGCATCATCCTGGGGCTGCTGGGCTCCCGAATCCTCTACCGCCGCCGGGGCCGCTGAGCCTCGGGGGCGGACCCTCCCTCCAACTCGGCCAGCTCCCGGTTCACGTTGGCTCGGGCCGCCTCCTCCCACCGCGCCCGCCCCGCGGGGGTCAGGAACACGTGGGGCCCGCCGATCAGCTCCCGCAGGATCATCGCCCGGCGGGTGCGGAACTGCCCTTCCGGCACGTGCGCGTACTCTCGGCGCACCCCCTCGACGTAGCGCCGGTAGCGCCCGAGGTCCGCGGCCAGGATCCCCAGGTCCGCGTCATGCAGCGCCGGCCACAGCGGGTCCGCCTCCGCCGAGCGGGCGTGGGCGGCCGTGGCGCGGACCAGGGCGGCCGCCCGGCGCACGGTCTCCGACGACGGCGCCCCCTCGCCCGTCGGCAGGTGCCGCGCCTCCTCCTCCAGGAGGGCGGCGCTGTCCTGCTCATCCGCTCCCGGAGCGCCCCGGTACACGGCGTCGTGGTACCAGGCGGCCAGCGCCAGCACCGTCCGATCCTTCTCCCGCTCGGGGGCCAGCGGCCCGTCGAGGCGCTCCAGGACCTCCCGCAGGTGCACCGAGTCGTGATAGGCCCGATGCTCCTCCTCCCACCGGGCCAGCAGCGCGCCGCCGTGTCCGGCCCAGGCCGGGAAGGCCCGATCCCAGGCGCGCAGCAGCCCCGCGCGGATCCGCTCCGGGCGCTCCCGGGCCGGGATGCGCAGGCCGCTGGCGCGCAGGCGGCGGGTCAGCTGCGCCGCGCTGACCGGCTGAGCCCCCAGCTCGATCAGCTCCTGGCGGCGGTGGGCGGGGACGTCGTAGTGGTCCCGGTCGAAGGCCCGCGGACTGATCCCCGCGGCCGCGGCCAGTGCGTGCAGCTCGGTCAGATCCCGGTCCGAGACCAGGTGGGAGAAGACGGTGCCGTGGGCCGGCCACAACGGGGGATCGATCAGCACAGCCATGCCCACCAGTCTGGCACGCGGACCCGGAGGGGATTCCGCGGGGGAAAGGCGGGGCGGGTAGAGTGGGCATCCGCGCCCTCGTAGCTCAGGGGATAGAGCACGGCTCTCCTAAAGCCGGTGTCGGTGGTTCGAATCCACTCGGGGGCACTCTCCGCCAGCCTCTCGGCGCCCCGGTGCATCTGCGCGCCCCGGAATCCGACGCCGGATCTCCCGTTCCGCGAAGGAAGGCATCTCCGTGAGCCCAGCCAGCACCCCGCCGCGCCATCGCCGGACCCGCGGGGCCGCGGCCCCCGGGCGGGACCCGGAGACGGCGCAGGCCTGGCGGGCGCTGTGGGCCATCGTCATCGGGTTCTTCATGATCCTGGTGGACGCCACGATCGTCTCCACCGCGATGCCGGCGATCATGAGCCACCTGGACGCGGACATCAACGCCGTGGTCTGGGTAACCAGCGTCTATCTGCTGGCTTACGCGGTGCCGCTGCTGATCACCGGGCGGCTGGGGGATCGCTTCGGCCCCAAGAGGCTGTACCTGACCGGGCTCACCGTGTTCACCCTGGCCTCCCTGTGGTGCGGGTTCTCCGGGTCCATCGCCTCCCTGATCCTCGCCCGTGTCTTCCAGGGCTTGGGTGCTGCGATCATGACCCCGCAGACCATGGCCATCATCACCCGCCTGTTCCCGCCCGAGCGGCGCGGGCCTGCCCTGGGCATCTGGGGTGCGACCGCCGGCGTCGCGAATCTGGCCGGGCCCATCGCCGGCGGGCTGCTCGTGGACTCCCTGGGTTGGCAGTGGATCTTCTTCGTCAACATCCCGGTCGGGATCTTCGCGTTCTGGCGGGCCGCCCGGGCCGTGCCGTCCCTGCCCGTGCACGCGCACTCGATGGACTGGGTGGGTGTGCTGCTCAGCGCCGTCGGGATGTTCCTGCTCGTGTTCGGCATCCAGGAGGGGCACGGGTACGACTGGGGTCCGATCTGGGGGCCGGTGACGGTGCCCGAGCTGATCATCGGCGGGGCGGTGATCCTGGCGGTCTTCGTGCTGTGGCAGCGGGTGACCCCCGCCGAGCCGCTGGTGCCGCTGGGGCTGTTCCGGGACCGCAACTTCTCCGTGGGCAACGCCGTGATCACCCTCGTGGGGCTGATGATCTCCTCCTTCGCGCTGCCGCTGATGCTTTTCCTGCAGCTGGTGCGCCAGATGAGCCCGACCCAGGCCGCGCTGATGCTGGCGCCGATGGCCGTGGTCTCCGGGGTGCTGGCCCCGCTGGTCGGGCGGATCATCACTGGGCGCAACGCCCCGCTGATGGCCGTGGGCGGGTTGTTGCTCAACGGCGTCGGCCTGGTGCTGTACTGGCTGCTGATGGACCCGGACACGGCGGTGGCGCTGCTGCTGGTGCCCAGCTTCGTCATGGGGGTCGGCGGGGCGTTCATGTGGTCCCCGGTCTCCATCACCGCGACCCGGGACCTGGCTCCCGCCCGGGCCGGCGCGGGGTCCGGGGTGTTCAACACGACGCGGCAGGTCGGCTCCGTGCTGGGCTCTGCGCTGATCGCGATGATGATGCAGAACCGCCTGGCCGCGCACCTGCCGGGGGTCGGGGCGGCGTCGGGCGGTGCGGGCGCCGGTGGTGCGGGTGAGGCGGCGGCCGGTGCCGATGGAGCGCTGCCGTCGTTCCTGCACGAGGGCTACGCCGCGGCGATGGGTCAGGCGATGCTGCTGCCGGCCGCGGCCGTGCTGGTGGGAGCGGTGCTGGCGCTGCTGTTCCGGCGCGTCTCCCCGCGCACGGCCTCCGAGGGCTGAGCCCGCGTGCCGGTGTCAGGGGGTCGGCTGCTGGCCCGGCAGCTCCCCGCGGGCGAAGGCGTCCAGCTTGGTGCGCACCAGGTGCGCCAGCATCCACGCGGCCTGGGCCAGCAGCGCCGCGGTGAGCACCCACCGGGCGATGACCAGCCCCGAGGCCAGCGCCACCGGGCCGTCGGTGGGATCGGCCAGGGCGGCGTCGATCGCGTGACCGCCGGCCAGGACCACGACGGCGAAGGCCAGGGGCACCGACCACAGCGCCCAGCGGACCGCGCGGGTGTGCACGGACTGCCCCAGCATCGCGAACCACGCCAGGGCCATGAACAGCGGCATCAGCAGACCCGAGGAGCGGTGCACCCAGCGGTAGTCCTCCCGACCCTGATCGCCCAGGGCGCTCGCGGCCGCGGCGATCTGCTCCCGGTCGAAGCCCGTGATCCGCAGCTCCGGCAGCGTCAGCCCGTAGGCGCGGCCGATGCCGGGCAGCACGAGGAAGGTCACGTAGCAGAACAGCAGCACCGCGATGGTCGTGAGCACCCCGATGATGATGCCCAGGGAGGACCCGGAGCCGGGGCGCGGGGCGAGGTCCTCGCGGCGGTAGGTGCCGGGGGCCACCGGAGTTCGGGTGCTGCTGCGGCCCGTGGGCTGGGCCGAACCGCGGGAGCGCCCCGCCGTTCCGGGGGTCCGATTCCCCTCACCGCCGGACGGGACGGCGGATGCACCGTATCTGCGCTTCTTCTGGCCTTCGGACATACCCATGCTCCCCATTATGGTGCGATGGCCGCGGTCGGCTGGCCCCGCCGCACGCCCGGACGTTTGGAGGCCCGGGGCCCGGGCACGGCGGGCGGTTTCGCGGCGGAACCCGCGTGCCGGCGTCGGGCGGGGGCGTGGATCGGCGGTTCCTTCGAAGACGTGTTCGCCTAGACTGGGAGGCGCCATGGACTTTCTGCGCGACACCTCCTTCTTCCGCCCCGACGCCTCCGCCCGGCCCGCCGAACCGGCCCCGCGAGCGGATCCGCAGGCCCTCGTGGAGGGGCTCAACGACCAGCAGCGCGAGGCCGTGGTGCATGCAGGGTCCCCGCTGCTGATCGTGGCGGGCGCCGGCTCCGGCAAGACCCGCGTGCTCACCCACCGGATCGCCTACCTGCTGGCCACCGGTCGGGCCCACGAGGGGCAGATCCTCGCGATCACCTTCACCAACAAGGCCGCCGCGGAGATGCGCGAGCGCGTCGTCGAGCTGGTGGGGGAGAAGGCACGGCGGATGACCATCTCCACCTTCCACAGCTTCTGCGTGCGGGTGCTGCGTCGGGAGGCCGCGACCCTGGGGATGAAGTCCAGCTTCTCCATCTACGACGCCGCGGACTCCCAGCGGCTGGTGGCCCTGATCGCCAAGGAGATGCAGCTGGATTCCAAGCGCTTCGCCCCCAAGGCCGTGCTCAACCGCATCTCCGCGCTGAAGAACGAGCTGGTGGACGCCGAAGCCAACGCCGCATCCGTGTCCCCTGGCGACGAGTGGAATCACACGATCGCGCGGATCTACAGCGAGTACACCCGTCGGCTGCGGGCCGCGGACGCCCTGGATTTCGACGACCTCATCTCCCAGACCGTCTTCCTGCTGCGTGCCTTCCCGCAGGTCGCGGAGTTCTACCGCCGCCGCTACCGGCACATCCTGGTGGACGAGTACCAGGACACCAACCACGCGCAGTACGCCCTGGTGCGGGAGCTGGTGGGGGCCGACGCCGCGGCGTCGTCGGGCGGGTCGTCGAACGGTGCGGTCGCAGGGAAGGCGAGCCCGTACCCGGAGGCCGCGGGCCCGGCGGAGCTGACCGTGGTGGGGGATTCGGATCAGTCCATCTACGCCTTCCGCGGGGCGGACATCCGCAACATCACGGACTTCGAGCGGGATTACCCGAACGCCCGCACCATCCTGCTGGAGCAGAACTACCGCTCCACCCAGACCATCCTCTCCGCGGCGAACGCGGTGATCGAGCGCAACCCGCAGCGTCGCCCGAAGAAGCTGTGGACGGCCTCCGGGGACGGGGAGCCGATCGTCGGCTACGTCGCGGAGAACGAGCACGCCGAGGCGCGGTTCATTGCCGAGGAGATCGACCGGCTGCGCGATGAGGAGGGCATCGCCGCCGGGGATGTGGCGGTGTTCTACCGGACCAACGCCCAGTCCCGCTCCCTGGAGGAGATCCTGATGCGGGTGGGTCTGCCGTACCGGGTGGTCGGCGGGACCCGCTTCTACGAGCGCAAGGAGATCAAGGACGCCCTGGCGTACCTGCGCGCCCTGCTCAACCCGGACGACGACATCACGGTGCGCCGCATCCTCAACGAGCCCAAGCGCGGCATCGGCGCCCGCTCGGAGGGGGCCATCGCCAATCTGGCGCAGCAGGAGCGGATCTCGTTCTTCGCCGCGGCCCGCCGGGCCGAGGAGGCCCCGGGGCTGGGTTCGGCCGGGGCGAAGAAGATCCTGGCGTTCGTGTCCATGATGGATGATCTGGCGCAGATCGCGGCCACCGAGTCCCCGGCCACCTGCCTGGAGGCGGTGCTGGAGCAGAGCGGGTACCTGGAGGCGCTGCGCACCTCGGAGGACCCGCAGGACGAGTCCCGGGTGGAGAACCTCAACGAGCTGGTGGCCGTGGTCCGGGAGTTCCAGGCGGAGGATCCCGACGCCGGGCTGGCCGAGTTCCTGGAGCACGTGGCCCTGGTGGCCGACGCCGACCAGATCCCCAACCGGCCCCGCGCCGCGGAGTCGGATGAGGACGGGGAGGGCGGGGTCTCCGCGGCCCAGGTGGCCCGCGAGGTGGCCGAGGCCCGCGAGCAGGGTGTGGTCACGCTGATGACCCTGCACACCGCGAAGGGCCTGGAGTTCCCGGTGGTGTTCCTCACCGGGATGGAGCACGGGCTGTTCCCCCACCAGCGGGCCCTGACCGATGAGGCGGAGATGTCCGAGGAGCGGCGCCTGGCCTACGTGGGGCTGACCCGGGCGATGCGCCGGCTGTACCTGACGCGCGCGGAGTCCCGCTCCATGTGGGGCCAGTCCCAGTTCAACCCGCCCTCGCCGTTCCTGGAGGAGATCCCGGAGGAGCTCGTGGAGTGGAAGCGGCTGGGCTCGATGCGCGCCGGCTGGGGCTCCCCGGTGCACGGGGCCGGCGGGTTCGGTTCGGGGTTCGGGTCTGGTGGATTCGGTGGGCGCTCGCGGGGCGGCTCGTGGGCGGAGTCCTCGTCTTGGGGCGGGCGCGGGTCCGGCCCGACGTCGTCGTCTTCCGCCCGGCGTCGGCCCGCCCCGGCCAGCGCTGATGCCGGGTTCTCCGGGGACATCGACGGCTCCCCGGCCCTGGGCTCCCGCGCCACGAAGGCCTCCCGGGTGCAGCAGGGTAAGGAGATTCCGACGCTGCGCGTGGGTCAGTCCGTGCAGCACAAGACTTTCGGCCGCGGGAAGGTGATCGCCCTGGAGGGCTCCGGAGACAAGACGGTCGCGAAGGTGCGCTTCGGCGCGGAGGAGAAGCGGCTGCTGCTGCGCTACGCGCCCATCGAACCCCTGGACTAGCCCCGGGCATCGTCCCGGGGTCCGTGCTCCCCCCCCTGATCCTCACCGACCCGGCGCATTCGTTCCCATAGACGCCGATCTTGGGAACGGATGCGCCGTCTCGCGTGGGTGGGGTGGGGCGTTTGGGAACGGACGCGCCGCCTCACCTGCGGGGAGGAGGCGTTTGGGTACGGGAGCGCCGGGTCGCGAGCGGGCGGAGGGGGAGGGGCCCCACCCCCAGGTTAGGGGCGTCACGGTCGGGTGGGATAGGCTCACTGTGGGGAGCCCCGTGACGCCCGCCGCATCCGTGCGGGCCCGGCGCGAGAGCTCCACGACAGATCAAGCCGGGCGCCCGGTTCCGCGGTTCCCGGCACGACTTCGAGGAAGAAGGACACAGACCCGTGGACCTGTTCGAATACCAGGCGCGCGACCTCTTCGAGAAGCACGGGGTGCCCGTGCTGCAGGGGATCGTCGCCGAGACTCCCGAAGAAGCTCAGGCCGCCGCCGAGAAGATCGGCGGCGTCACCGTCGTCAAGGCCCAGGTCAAGGTGGGCGGACGCGGCAAGGCCGGCGGCGTGAAGGTCGCCAAGACCCCGGAGGAGGCCCGCGAGTACGCCTCCCAGATCCTGGGGATGGACATCAAGGGCCACACCGTCAAGCGCGTGATGATCGCCCAGGGCGCGGACATCGCCGAGGAGTACTACTTCTCCGTGCTGCTGGACCGGGCCAACCGCACCTACCTGGCCATGTGCTCCGTGGAGGGCGGCATGGAGATCGAGCAGCTGGCCGCCGAGCGCCCCGAGGCGCTGGCCCGCGTCGAGGTGGACCCGGCCGCAGGCCTCACCCAGGAGAAGGCCCTGGAGATCGTGTCCACCGCCGGGTTCCCGGAGGAGCTGCGCGAGAAGGTCGCCGCCGTCATCGTGAAGCTCGGTGAGGTCTACGCCGCCGAGGACGCGACCCTGGTGGAGGTCAACCCGCTGGTGAAGACCGGCGACGGGCAGATCCTGGCCCTGGACGGCAAGGTCTCCCTGGACGACAACGCCGAGTTCCGCCACGAGGATCACGCTGCTCTGGAGGACAAGGCCGCCGCGGATCCGCTGGAGGCCAAGGCCAAGGAGAACGACCTCAACTACGTCAAGCTGGACGGGGAGGTCGGCATCATCGGCAACGGCGCCGGGCTGGTCATGTCCACCCTGGACGTCGTCGCCTACGCCGGGGAGAACCACGGCGATGTGAAGCCGGCGAACTTCCTGGACATCGGCGGCGGCGCCTCCGCGGAGGTCATGGCCAACGGCCTGGACGTGATCCTGAACGACGCCCAGGTGAAGTCCGTGTTCGTGAACGTGTTCGGCGGGATCACCGCGTGCGACGCCGTCGCCAACGGCATCGTGAAGGCCCTGGAGATCCTGGGCGATCAGGCCACCAAGCCGCTGGTGGTGCGCCTGGACGGGAACAACGTGGAGGAGGGGCGCCGCATCCTGGATGAGGCGAACCACCCGCTGGTCACCCAGGCCAAGACCATGGACGAGGGCGCCGACAAGGCCGCCGAGCTGGCCCACCAGGCCTGAGCACTCGCCGAAGCACTTCCAGGTAACGAGAAGGAAAACATGTCTATCTTCGTGAACAAGGACTCCAAGGTCATCGTTCAGGGCATCACCGGCGGCGAGGGCACCAAGCACACCGCGCGGATGCTGGCGGCCGGCACCCAGGTGGTCGGCGGCGTGAACGCCCGCAAGGCCGGGACCACGGTGTCCCACAAGACCAAGGACGGCGCCGACGTCGAGCTGCCCGTGTTCGGCACCGTCAAGGAGGCGGTGGCCGAGACCGGGGCGGACGTCTCGATCGTGTTCGTGCCGCCGGCCTTCACCAAGGACGCCGTGATCGAGGCGATCGACGCGGAGGTCCCGCTGGTCGTGGTGATCACCGAGGGCATCCCCGTGCAGGATTCCGCGGAGTTCTGGGCGCACGCCAAGGCCAACGCCGGGGCGGACGGGAAGCCGAAGACCCGCATCATCGGGCCGAACTGCCCCGGGATCATCACCCCGGAGGAGTGCCTGGTGGGCATCACCCCGGCGAACATCACGGGCAAGGGGAAGATCGGGCTGGTCTCCAAGTCCGGCACCCTGACCTACCAGATGATGTTCGAGCTGCGGGACATCGGGTTCACCACCGCGATCGGCATCGGCGGGGACCCGGTCATCGGGACCACGCACATCGACGCCCTGGAGGCCTTCGAGGCGGACCCGGAGACCGAGGCGATCGTGATGATCGGCGAGATCGGCGGGGACGCGGAGGAGCGCGCCGCGGAGTACATCAAGGAGCACGTGACCAAGCCGGTGGTCGGCTACGTCGCGGGCTTCACCGCCCCGGAGGGCAAGACCATGGGCCACGCTGGCGCCATCGTGTCCGGTTCCTCCGGCACCGCGGAAGCCAAGAAGGAGGCCCTGGAGGCCGCGGGCGTGAAGGTCGGCAAGACCCCGTCCCAGGCCGCCGAGCTGATGCGGGAGATCTTCGCCGGCAAGTAGGCGAGAGCCTCCCTCCAGCACGACGACGCCGAGCCGTCATCCGCGTGGGTTCTCAGACCGTCTGAGACCACGTGGATGACGGCTCGGCGTTCTCCGTACCCGTGGATCGCGCCGAACCGTCGCTGGCGTGCGTTCTGGGAGCCCGACAAGCCACGTAGATGACGGTTTGGGTGGTGGAAAGCGGAAGGCCCCGCACCGCGGGATGCGATGCGGGGCCTTCCGCTGAAAGAGATGCCAGTCAGCAGACCGGAGGGTGACTATACTGGCCGGACGTCCCCATATTGGAGACTGCAACGCACCGACCACCAGGATAGATGGCAGAGGTGCTGTTGATCGTCCCGCTCTCCGCGCATTCCCTGCGCGTGGAGGAACCGTTGAGCGTAAAGCGTGTCTCCGGGTAGCAGGTCTGGGATCCGCTCTTACTGAGGTAGATCAGAGGTGTGCGGCCCGTCCTGTTGGTGGCAACGGGCATTCGCTGTGGAACCTTCCAAGATAGAGAACCCGATGCAGGCTTAACCTGCTGACCGGACGAGCGCATATTCACTGTAACGGTGGTCTCGGGAGCGATTTCAGAGTCAGTCGTTCACTTGACACCGATCTCACAGTTCATAGTATTCTGCAGATCACTCGCTGACGCATCCCGATTGAAGGTTACGGTCATGGTGAATGCAGTAGCTGAAGTCCCGCTTGAGGGCGAGATGGTAGTGCTGGCGAGACCCCCACTGGTCTGGCCGGACGTGGGGTACATCTGAGGAACCTCCATTGTCTGTCCACCAGAGAGGGTGAATGCGAAGGTGAATACCGTGCCCTTGGGGATGGACCCACCCGGGGCATCTGATCCAAAGGTGAAGCAAACGTCATGCTGAGCCGCGAGGGGCCGATAACCGTCTCCGGTGAAGATCTTGCAGACACTGGCATGTGCTTGGTCCTGGCTGGCGGCCATGGCCGGGACGGCGGAGGCGGCGGCCACGACGGGCACGGACCAGGCGGCGCCCTTGGCGAGCTGGCGGCGAGAGACAGAGGTGGTCTCGTATTCCCCCCAAAGGAAACGAGTAGATCATCATGGGTCACGGGTGCGGCTGCCGCCGCGGCACCCGGCGAGGACGACGGGCGCCGTCATGCGGGCACTGCAGGGCCCAGGATAGCAAGGGATCCGCTACCCACCAACGGTCGTCCCGAACAGCAGGCCCAGCAGATACGTGGCCAACGCCGCACCGTAGCCGATCCCCAGCTGCCGCAGACCCCGCTTCGCCGGGGACGCCCCGGACAGCAGACCCACCACGCCACCCGTACCCAGCAGGGCCACCCCCACCAGGACCAGGGACAACACCATCGCCCACACCCCCGTCATCCCCAGCAGGTACGGCAGGATCGGGATCACCGCACCCGAGGCGAAGAAGCAGAAGCTCGACGCCGCCGCACCCAGATCCGTGCCCAACACCACATTCTCCGCGGACTCCTCCTCCGCGTCATCCCGATGGGACAGGGACGGATCGCAGTCGCAGTCGAAGTGTCCGAACCGCTCCAGCGCCCGATGCCTGGCCGCCTCCTCGGACATCCCCCGAGCCCGATAGATCAGCTCCAGCTCGTTCTCGTCGATGTCCAGATCATCCGCCACCCGCAGCGTCACCTGCGTCGGACGGGAAGCATCCAGCAGCTCCCGCTGAGACCGCACCGACACGAACTCCCCGGCCCCCATGGACAGGCCCCCCGCCAGCAGCCCCGCTAACCCGGAGAACAGCACCATCTGCGAGCTCGCCCCCGACGCGCCGATCCCCATGATCAGCGAGACATTCGAGACCAGGCCGTCATTGGCACCGAACACCGCCGCCCGGAAGTTCCCGGACAGCTTCTCCCTCCCATTCGTGGCCAGCGCCCGGATGATCTCCTCATGGACCGCCTCATCCGCGGCCATCGCATCCGTGGCATCCGGGTCCTCCGCATACGGGGAACGCCCCTCCGCCCGCTGCGCCAGCGCCAGCACGAACACCGAGCCGAAGCGCCGGGCCAGGAACTGCAGGAACGCCGAACCCACCGACGGACGCGGCATCGGCTCGGCATGCTCACCGAGCATCTGCACCCAGTGCTCCCGATGCCGGCCCTCCGCCTCGGCCACCTGCTCCAGGATCTCCGCCTCCCGGCCCGTGGCGTGCCGGGCCAGGCCGCGGTACAGGTTCGCCTCCGCGATCTCATCCGCCAGATACCGCCGCCACCGCCGGATCTGCGCCTTCGACGGCTCGCCCACCGCGTGATGCGCGTGCCCCGCCGGATCGGCAGGGTCCGCGGGGTCGCCGACAGGATGGGGGAGCGGCGTCGGCTCCTGCGCGGAGTGGGGGAGGGGCTGCTGGGAATCGGTGCGGTCCATGGCTGTCTCGCCTTCCGGGCCGGGCGACGACCCCGGACGACGGCGCACACGCACCGGACGGCGGGGGAGGACACGGCCCTGAACGAGGCCCGGGCACACCCCGCGGGGGTGCGGCGCGGGCCGGGATCGGTCAGTGGGACGAAGGTCTCGCTCGCCCGCACCCCGCGCGCACGGCACGAGGTGACGGGTGGGGCACCGGGACCTGAACACCGGATCCAGTGTGTCGACGCACCGCCACCGCCGCGGACACCGCGGCGGATGGGAACTACTCCCCTTCGTCGATGAGCCAGTCTAACGGCTCACCCCGCCCGGCGCACCAGCGTCCGATGCAGCACCGGGCAGGCCACCGCAGAACCCACCACCAGCAGCCCCGCGCAGAACAGGCCCGTGGCCAGCCACCCGCCGGCCGCATAGAAGAACCCGCCGACCCAGCCCACCAGCGCGGAACCCGCATAGTAGAAGACGTTGTACAGGGCCGTGCCCTGGGCCTTCGCCACACCGGCCTCCAGACCGGCCCACCCCGAGGCCACCGAATGCGCCGCGAAGAACCCCATGGTCAGCAGCACCAGCCCCACCACGATCAGCCACAGCGGCCGCGTCAGCGTCAGCCCGATCCCCACCAGCATCACCGCCACGCACGCGCCCACCACGTGCAGCCGTCCGAAGCGGGCGCTGAACCGCGCGGCCGTCGTCGAAGCGAACGTCCCGGACAGGTACGCCAGGAACAGCAGGGCGATCACGCTCGGAGACAGCAGATACGGCGGGGCCTCCAGGGTGAAGCCCACGTAGTTGTACACCGTGACGAACGCGCCCATCAGGATGAACGCCAGCAGGAACAGGCTCAGCATCGCCGGGTTGCGCAGCTGCAGCCCGATCCGATGGGCCGTCTCCCGCAGCGCCCCCTCCGGCGGCACCGGCACGAACCGCCGGGCCCGAGGCACCAGCACGATGAACGCCACCGCGGCCGCCCCCGCCAGCACGGACACCGTCATGACCGCGACCCGCCAGCTTCCCGTCACCTCCGCCATCGGCCCCGAGATCAGCCGGCCGGCCAACCCGCCCAGTGAGGTCCCGGCCACGTACAGACCCGTCGCGGCCCCGGCGTGCAGCGCGTGCGTCTCCTCGCTGATGTAGGACACCGCCAAGGCCGCCATCCCCGCCAGGGCCGCGCCCTGCGCCAGGCGCAGCACCAGCACCGTCCCGAAGTGCGGGATCCACGGGATCACCAGCCCCAGCACGGTCGCCGCGACGACCGCGATCTCCATCGCCCGGACCTTGCCCCACCGATCCGCCAGATACGTCCACGGCAGGGCGAACAGGGCCAGTCCCAAGGTGCCCGCCGAGACCATCAGCGCCGCCGAGGCCGCCTCCACCCCCAAGTCCCGGGCGATCGACGGCAGCACCGCCTGCGGCGAATACAGCTGCGCGAAGGTGGCGAGCCCCGCGCAGAACATCGCGATCAGCATCCGCGTGAACTCCGGGGAACCCCGACGGTGCCCCTCCGGTCGCGGGACGGGTCCGGTCAGCGGGGCGGAGCTCACCCGATCATCTCCTGAGGTCTGTCTCGGCTCTCTGCTCACCCTCAGCGTAGACCGCCCCCGAACCCCACCGGAAGCTGTACGGATCCGAGCAGTCCCGCCCGTGGCGCAGCCCATCCACCAGGGTCCGGGCCGCCGCCTCCGGCTCCAGGCGCCCCTGGCGCCAATGCGGCTGGGACTCGTCCGGGGCCGTCCACCCCGTGCGCTGCAGATGCGCGTCGTCGATCGGCCACACGATCGCCGGCAGGAACCGCTCCGAGACCAGTGTCACCTCCACCCCCGCAGGTCCCGTGAAGGCCTGCGCGAACGGCGCCTCGTCCAGGTTGTTGCCCGTCTCGTACTCCACCGTCAGGAAGTGGTTCCACGGCAGATCCCGCACCGCCTGGGCGATCTCCCCGACCAGCTCCTCCCACGCCGCCTCGGCGTCCGCTTCGGAGGTCTCACCCGGCTCCGCGCGCAGATGCCCGACGACGCCGATGCCCCGATCCGTCCAGCTGCTCACACTCCACGCCGCACGCCCTCCCGAGGGGGAGACCACCGGGGTGGGCTGCGTCCACGGCCCCACCCAGTGCTCCTCGTACCGGGGATCCGCCTGAGCCGGATCGCTGGAGTTGATCAGCTCCCGCCCGTGCGCGATCGCCTGAGACCAGGAGCCGAACTGGTGGCGCACCGTCGCCAGATTCGGCCGCGGCACCCGCGAGCGGGAGCCGCTGGCCGCCCATCGCCCATACAGCAGCGCGTGCGGAATCCGATCCGTGCGGATGCAGAACGTGAAGAAATCCGCCATCGCGCTGCGGAAGCGCGCCTCCGTGTAATCCGGGATCAGGTCCGTGCCGTCCGCGGCGTAGCGCTCCTCCGGGGACATGCCCACCGCCAGCAACGCCCGCGTCCAGGAGCCCTCACCGATGCGCTCGCGGATCAGCGCATCCGAGACCGGCCAGCGGCCGTCCTTCGCCGCGGACAGCTCCCGCAGATACTCCGGGATGTCCCGCAGGAACCCCCGGTACTCCTCCTGGGTGAGGGTGGTGCGCGGATACTCGGCGAGGAAGCGGTTGCTGGCCGCCAGCCGAGACAGGATGTGCGCCGCGGCCTCATCGGAGATCCCGTGCAGGTTCATGAACGCGGACATCTCCTGGAAGATCGCCCGCTCCAGCAGGGTCACGGCGTACTCCGGGTCCTCCCCGAGGTCGAACAGATCATTGACCGCCAGCAGCAGGGAACAGGAGATCACCACCCCGCCCAGCGGATCCTCCCGCCGCAGCTCGCTGCGCCAGCTCATCTCCGCCAGCGCCCGATCCAGCAGCTCATGATCCATCTCCGGGTGCACCGTGAGCATTCGGGAGCGGGCCTCCCGGCGGGTCCACTCGACGTCGTTCAGACGCTCCAGCAGCGGGCCGTAGCGGGCGCGGAACTCGCGGTACACGGCGTCGTCATGCTCCACAGTGCAGGCCTTTCGGTGATGCGCGAGACCGCCCCGCGTCGGTGTCTCGAGCGTATGCTCGCCGATGCGGGGCGGCCAAGGGATGGGGCGGATGTTACCGCCGGGGTCAGGATGCGGTCGGAGGGGGGCTCAGACCCCCTGCGCGGGATCGTTGCCCAGACGCCCGTCCTCGCGGGTCAGGCCGTTGATGGCCTGCACATCCTCGTCGTCCAGGCGCACGTCCAGGGCGCCGTAGTTCTCCGTGATCCGCTCCGGGGTCACGGACTTGGGGATCACGATGTTGCCCAGGGCCAGGTGCCAGGCGATCACGACCTGCCCGGCGGTGGCCCCGTGCTTCTCGGCGATGTCGGTGATGACCTTCTCCTTCAGGACCTCGCCGCCCTGGCCCAGCGGGGACCAGGCCTCGGTGCGGATGCCCAGCTCCTCGTCGACCGCGCGCATCTTCTCCTGGTTGAAGTGCGGGTGCAGCTCGATCTGGTGCACGGCCGGGGCCACCCCGGTCTCCCGCACGATCTCGCGCAGCTGCTCCTCCGGGAAGTTGGACACGCCGATGGAGCGGACCTTGCCCTGCTTCTGCAGCTCGATCAGCGCCTTCCAGGACTCCAGGTAGGTGCCCTGCTGCGGCTGGGCCCAGTGGATCAGGTACAGGTCCACCGGCTTGCCCAGATCCAGGCGCCTGGCGGAGGCCTCGTAGGCCTGCAGGGCCTTGTCGTAGCCCTGGTCGTCATTCCACAGTTTGGTGGTCACCCACACGTCCTGCGCATCCACGTCCGAGGCCTTCAGGCCGCGGCCCACGCCCTCCTCGTTGCCGTAGATCTTCGCGGTGTCGATGTGGCGGAACCCGGCCTCCAGGGCCAGCTGGACCACCTTCTCCGCGGTCTCGTCCTCGACCTGCCACACGCCGTAACCCAGCTGGGGGATGGCGTTGCCGTCGTTCAGGGAGATGAGAGGTGCTTCCGTCATGGGGATTCCCTGCCTTTCGAACCGTTGACGTCGTACCCCTCCAGCATGCCCCCGGCCCCGGGGCGCACGGTACCCGCGGGCCCCGGATTCAGCCCTCGGCTAGGCTTTCCCGTGTGCCCCGCCTCATGATGGACCTCACGCCCCTGCGCCAGCACCCGGATTTCCGGCGGCTGTGGCTGGGCACTGCCTTCTCCGTGCTGGGCTTCCAGGTCTCCGCGATGGCCGTGTCCCTGCAGATCTTCCGCATCACCGGCTCCACCTTCGCCGTGGGCGCTGTGGGCCTGGTCTCCGTGCTCCCGCTGATCTTCGGCGGGCTGTGGGGCGGGGTCCTGGCCGACACCCGGGACCGACGCCGCGTGGCCCTGGCCGCGTCGCTGGGCCTGTGGGTGCTCACCGGGCTCATCGCCGCGCAGGCGTTCCTGCGCCTGGACAGCATTGCCGTGCTCTACGGGCTGATCGCCCTGCAGTCCCTGCTGCACCCCATCAACCAGGCCGCGCGCGGGGCCATCATCCCCAACATCGTCGGGCTGAAGAGGCTGCCGGCGGCCAACGCCCTGAACATGTCCGCCAGCACCGTCGCCCTGACCCTGGGCCCCATGCTCGGCGGCTTCCTGGTCGCCGCCGTCGGCTACGGCTGGACGTACCTGGTGGACGTGGGCACCTTCACCGTGGGGCTGTGGGCCCTGTACCGGCTGCCCCCGCAGGTCCCGCAGCAGGCGGAGGGGGAGGAGCAGACCACCCGGGGCCTGTCCTCCGTGGTGGAGGGGCTGCGCTTCGTGCGCAGCTCACCCGTGGTCGCGATGACCTTCATGCTGGACCTGTGCGCCATGATCACCCTGTTCCCGCAGGCCCTGTTCCCCGCGATGGCGCTGGTGGTGGTCGGCGGCAGCGAGGCCGTGGCCGGGCTGCTGTCCGGGACCATGACGCTGGGCGCCTTCCTGGGCACCGTGCTGTCCGGGCGGGCCGTGCGGGTGCGGGCTCAGGGCCGGGCCCTGACCTGGACCTACGCGGGCTGGACCGCGGGGATGCTGTGGGCGGGCCTGGCCATGTGGTGGGTCCAGGCCGGGACCGAACGGGGCTCCGCGGCCGCCTGGACCGGGCTGATCCTGGCCCTGATCGGCCTGATGGTCGCCGGGGCCGTGGACTCCGTGGGCAGCATCTACCGCTCTACGATCCTGCAGGTGGCCGCCCCGGACACCATGCGCGGGCGCCTGCAGGGTCTGTTCATCGTCACCGTCAACGGCGGGCCGCGGCTGGGCTCCGGCGTGATGGGCGCGGCCGGCCAGTGGGCCGGTCCCGGCCTGGCCCTGGTGGGTGGGGCGGTGGCCTGCGGCCTCGGGGTGGCCGGGCTGAGCAGGCGCTTCCCCCAGCTGCTGGCCTACCGCGCCCCGGACCCGGCGCTGACCGCCGCCCTGCCCGCCGTCGAGCCGCTGCCGCCCGTCCGGCACGACACCACCGAGATCCCCCAGGTGCCCCCGGCCGACCCGGACCCGGGGGCCGAGCCCGGGCCGACGCGCCCGGAGTAGTGCCTGCGCTGCGCACGACGGCGGCCCCGCCGCGCTGCCACACGGCGACGGCCCCGCTGCGCGGGGCGCGACGGGGCCGTCGATGGGGCGTCGGGCCGGGCCGACGGGCGGTGAGGCTCAGGCGTCCTCGGTGATCAGCTCCGCGGCGCGCTCGCCGATCATGAAGCAGGTGATGTTCGGGTTCACCGCAGTGATCTCCGGCATCACGGAGGCGTCCGCGACCCGCAGGCCGGACACTCCCTTGACCCGCAGCCGGGCATCCAGCGGGGAGTCGACGTCGTCATCCGCGCCCATGCGCACCGTGCCCACCGGGTGGTACACGGTGTTGTGGGTCTTCGCGACGTACTCGGCGATCTCCTCATCCGTCTGCACGTCCTCGCCCGGGAACAGCTCGCGGCCCTTCCACTCGGCCAGGGCCGGCTGGGAGGCGATCTCCCGGGCCTTGCGGATGCCCGCGACCATGATCGCCATGTCGTAGCCCTCATCGTCCGTGAAGTACTTCGGATCGAACTTCGGCTTGTCCCGGAAGTCCAGGGAGCGCAGGCGCACCGTGCCGCGGGAGCGGGCGTGCGGGACGTTCGGGGTCAGGCAGAACACGTTATCCGCCGTCGGGTACCCCTGGCGCAGGGTGTGCATGTCGAAGTTCACCGAGCCGTAGTGCATCATGAAGTTCGGCCGACCCGGGAACTCATCCTCGAAGGGCACGTCCAGCTCCGTGAAGATCCCGAGCTCCCACCACTGGGTGGAATCCTGGACCATCGGCTTCTTCGCCTCCCACTGGATCACCGCCTCCGGGTGATCCTGCAGGTGGGAGCCGACGCCGGGGGAATCCACCAGCACGTCCACGCCCACCTCGCGCAGGTGCTCGGCCGGGCCGATCCCGGAGAGCATCAGCAGCTTCGGGGAGTCGATCGCCCCCGCCGAGAGCACGACCTCCCTGCGCGCCCGGATGGTCTTGGCCACCGCGAACGCGTTGTCCACCACCTCCACGCCCACGGCGCGCTTGTCCTCATCGAACAGGACCCGCTTGACCTGGGTGTCCGTGATCAGGTGGAAGTTCTCCCGGTCCCGGATCGGGTGGATGTAGGACACCGACGAGGAGGCGCGGGTGCCGTCGGCCTGCCGGTTGATCTGGAAGAAGCTCGCCCCGTTGGTCACGGTCTTCCCGGAGTTGAACCGTCCCCGGGGGATGCCGGCCTGCTCGCAGGCGTCCAGCACCGCGACCCCGCACGGATCCGAAGCCGGGACGTTCATCAGGTGCACCGGACCGGAATCGCCGTGGTGCTCCCCACCCTCGGTGCCGGCGTCCTCATTGGTCTCCAGCTGGCGGAACAGGCGGAAACCGGTCTCCGCGTTCCAGCCGGTCGCGCCGAAGCGGCGCTCCCAGTCATCCAGATCCTCGGCCGGGGCCCAGAAGGCGATACAGGAGTTGTGCGAGGAGCACCCGCCCATGACCTTCGCCCGGGCCATGCGCATGAAGGAGTTGCCGTGCTCCTGCTCCTCCACCGGGTAGTCCCAGTCGTAGCCGGACTCCAGCAGCTCCATCCAGCGGTTCAGCTGCAGGACCTCGTCGATCCCGGCGTCATCCGGGCCCGCCTCGATCAGCGCGACCTGCGCCTGCGGGTTCTTCTCCGACAGCCGGGCCGCCGCGGCCGCGCCGGACGAACCTCCGCCGACGATGATGTAGTCGAAAACCTGCTCTTCAGCCATGGATCCTCCTGTGGTTGGGGGGGTCGGTGGGGGAGCCGCTCGGTGCGCTCGCCGCCTCTCTGATCTCGATGCCGGCTCGCGGGTGCGCCTCTCCTCGTGGCGGGGCGCACCCGCAGCCGTGGGGTTACTTCCGGTCCTGGAACCAGCCGGTCACGGCCGGGGCGGTGTTCTGGTAGATGTGCTTGGTCTCCACATACTCGCCCAGACCCGCCAGGCCCAGCTCGCGGCCGATGCCGGACTGCTTCATGCCGCCCCACTCGGCCTGCGGCAGGTACGGGTGGAAGTCGTTGATCCAGATGGTGCCGTGGCGCAGCTTGGCCGCGACCCGCTCGGCCTTCCCGGCGTCGGAGGTCCACACGGCCCCGGCCAGGCCGTAGATCGTGTCATTGGCGATGGCCACCGCCTCGGCCTCATCCCGGAAGGTCTCCACGGTGACCACCGGCCCGAAGGCCTCCTCGGTCACCGCGTTGGACCCGCGGGCCACGTCCGCGATCACGGTGGGCTCGTAGAACCAGCCCTTCGACAGCTCACCCTCGGTGGCGCGCTTTCCGCCGCACAGGATGCTCGCGCCCTCCTCGCGTGCCTTGTCCACGTAGGCGGTGACCTTCTGCAGGTGCGCCTCGGAGATCAGGGCGCCGGTCTCGGCGTCGTCGTCGAAGGGACCGCCCAGGCGGATGTCCTTCGCCCGGCGCACCAGCTCGTCCGTGAACCGCTGGGCGATGGACTCCTCGACGACGATGCGCGCGCCGGCCGAGCAGACCTGCCCGGAGTGCACGAACGCGCCGTTCAGGGCGTTGTCCACCGCGGCGTCGAAGTCCGCGTCGGCGAAGATCACGTTGGGGTTCTTCCCGCCCAGCTCCAGGGCCACCTTCTTCACGGTGGCCGCCGCGGACTCGGCGATCTTCCGGCCGGTGACCAGGCCGCCGGTGAAGGAGACCAGGTCCACGTCCGGGTGGGTGGACAGCGGCGCCCCGGCCTCGGCCCCGGCGCCCAGCACCAGGTTGGCCACCCCGGCCGGCAGCCCCAGCTTGTCCAGCACATCCATCAGCAGGATCGCGGTGTGCGGGGTCAGCTCCGCGGGCTTGAGCACGAAGGTGTTGCCCGCGGCCAGCGCCGGGGCCACCTTCCAGGCCACCTGCAGCAGCGGGTAGTTCCACGGGGTGATCATCCCGCACACGCCCACCGGCTCGTGCACCACCTTGGAGGCCACGGACGGGTCCCCGGCGTCGACCACGCGCCCGGCGTCCTGCCCGGCGATCTTCCCGAAGTACTGGAAGCAGGCGGCGATGTCGTCCATGTCGTAGCCGGACTCCACCAGGCGCTTGCCGGTGTCCAGGGACTCGGCGCGGGCGAACTCGTCCTTGCGCTCGCGCAGCTGCGCGGCCACGGCCAGCAGGAAGTCCCCGCGCTCCGGGGCGCTCACGTCCCAGGCGTTCTCGTCGAAGGCCCGCCGCGCCGCGGCGATCGCCTTCTCGGTGTCCTTTGCGGTGGCCTCCGCGACGACGCCGACCTCGGTGCCGTCCGCGGGGCAGGTGATGGTGCGGGTCCCGCCGTCCTCAGCCGGGACCCAGGCTCCGTCGATGTACAGCGTGCTGCTCACACTCAGTCCTTCCTCGACGCCGGTGCGACGCGGCGCCTGCTCGAATCCGGTCACAGTCATGCTCCGGTGGTGTCAACGCGCGGTGCGGTCGGATTCTTCCGGGGTGTGGTTGGGGTCACCGGCAGAGGAGTCCTCCTCCGGGTCCTGGAAGTCCACGGTCCAGTCCATGGCGCCGGTGGGGGCGCCGGTGATCACGGTGGCCCCGGCGTCGTCCTGGGTGGGGGTGGACAGGCGGATGAACTCCAGGTGCCGCTCATGGTTGTCCAGCACGTCGTGGATCAGCTGCTCCTTCGTGAAGCCGTACACGTCGTATCCGCGCGAACCGGTCTGGGAGAACGGCTCCAGCCGGTAGTAGGAGTCCTCCGACTGCGGCGAGACCAGCAGGTACGACGGCGTCGGGCAGGCCACCGGGTAGATCTGGTACAGGAAGTCCCGCTCCCCGTCCAGGTGCTCCACCAGGCTCACATACGGCAGATCCGTGACGGGATCGTGCCCGTGCTCCACCGCGGCCTGCACGTGCTCCTCGCGCAGCGCCTGGCAGACCTCCTCCAGCGCCGGCTCCGCCGTCTGGGAGAGGTAGCGGCGGGTCGCGGCCTGGCCCGGGTAGGACACCGAGCGGACCAGGCGCTGGCGCCAGTTCCGGGTGTGCTCGGTCGGCTGGATCGCGGCGGCACGGTTGGCGGCGCGCACCCCCGCCCGGGCGGCCTCCTGGGAGTCCATCGCGGCCCGCTCCACCCGCAGCGCCTTCCACAGCCCGTACATCACCAGGTACATCACGATCGCGAAGGGCAGGCCGAACACGATCGTCGCCGACTGCAGGGTCGGGATCCCGCCGACCACCATCATCGCCAGGGTCAGCAGACCGGTGGCGATCGCCCAGAAGATGCGCATCCACTTGGGCCCGTCCTTCGTCGGGTCCTCGATGGTCGAGGCGAAGTTGGACATCACCAGGGCCCCGGAGTCCGCGCTGGTCACGTAGAACAGCAGCCCGGTGAAGGTCGCCACGGCCGCCGCTGCGGTGGCCCCCGGGTACTGGGCCAGCAGATCGTAGAAGGCCCGCTCCGGGGTGCCCATCAGGGTCTGGCCGAAGTCGGTGTCCCCGTCCTGGTCGATGATCCCCAGGGCCGAGTTCCCGAAGATGGAGATCCAGGTCAGGATGAACACGAACGGGATGGTCATGGTGCCCACCACGAACTGGCGGATGGTGCGCCCGCGGGAGATCCGCGCCAGGAACAGCCCCACGAACGGGGACCACGCGACCCACCAGGCCCAGAAGAACAGGGTCCAGGAGTTCATCCACTCCTCGGGGTGGTCATAGGCCATCGTGTCCATGGTCATCCCTGGGAACTGGGAGAGGTAGTCGCCCACGTTCATGACCAGCGCGTTGAGCAGGAAGTCCGTGTCCCCGAGGAACAGCACGTACAGCATCAGCGCGACGGCGAGGAAGATGTTCAGCTCGGACAGCCGCCGGATGCCCTTGTCCACCCCGGACACCGCCGAGGCGATCGCCAGGACCACGGAGACCGCGATCAGCCCGGCCTGGACCCCCACGGAGTTGGGCACCCCGAACAGGAACTGCAGCCCGTAGTTGATCTGCACGACGCCGATGCCCAGCGAGGTGGCCACCCCGAAGATCGTGCCCAGCAGCGCCGAGATGTCCACGGCGTCGCCGGCCGCGCCCTTGATCCGCTTGCCGATGATCGGGTACAGGGCCGAGCGGATGGACAGCGGCAGGTTGAACCGGTACGCGAAGTAGCCGAAGGCCATGCCCATCAGGGAGTACATGCCCCAGCCGGTCAGTCCGTAGTGGAACAGGGTCCACACGACCGCCTGCCGGGCGGCCTCTGCGGACTCGGTGCCGCCGGAGGGTTGCGTGTAGTACTGGGTGACCGGCTCCAGCACGGAGTAGAACATCAGGTCCGCCCCGATGCCGGCGGCGAAGAGCATGGCCGCCCACGAGAACAGGGAGAACTGCGGGCGGGAATGGTCCGGGCCCAGGCGCACCGAGCCCTGCTTGGAGAACGCGACGATCGCGATGAACGCCAGGACCACGGTGCCGGTGAGGATGTAGAACCAGCCGAAGTGCCGGGAGACCCACCCGACGACGGCGCCGATCACCTCACCCATCGACTCCGGATCGGCCAGACCCCAGATGGAGATGATCAGCACGCCGATGGCGGCCCCGCCGAAGACTCGCCAGTTCACCCGGGCGGGCGCGTGCTGGTGCGGCACGCTGTCGGTGATGGTGGGTGGTTCGGCGGGGGTGGTTCTGGTGGCGCCGGTGTTGGGTGCGGCGGCGTCGTCGCGGGATGTGTGCTCGGAGGTTCCGTCGGAGGAGGCCATGGGTTCCTGGGGTCGGGAGCGAGGGGGTGCGCACCGGCCGGTGGCGGTGCGGGCAGGGCCGGGGCGGGTCGAGCGGCGCGGGATCCGCCCCGGACAGCGCAGATGACCAGCGCCTCAGTCCATCAGCACGCTGATCATCGATCGATGATCCAGGCTAACCCATCCGCCCCGATCCGCCCACCCCACCCGACGGTGGGCGGGGGTGCTGTGCCGCTGAGGTGCAACCGTTGGGTGCTGAGGTGCGGCTTTCGTGTTGAGGTGTGGGGTTGGTGCTGAGGTGCGGCACGTCGTGCAGCATCTCAGCACGAACCTGGTATCTCAGCACAAACCCGGTATCTCAGCGGGTGCGGGTCCGGTGTGGGCGGTGATCGGCGAGGGGCCTCGGGTGCAGGGGAGGGCGCGCGGGCGGCGTCGGGTGCGAGGAGGTTTCCGGATCTGTGGATGAGGCGAGTGGATGTGGGGGACTGTCCTCGAAAAGGGGCCGGGAAGCGCGGACGGGCGGCGTCGTCGGCGAGCTGGAACGGCAAGCTGAACCCGTGAACACCGTCCCAGACCTCCACCACCGCGAGCTGCTGACCCCCGAGCAGGTGCGTCGGCTCGGCCATCCCGACCCGCGTCCCAGCCGGGGTGGCGGCAGCGAATGGACGCGCGTTCTGCGCGGCTGCCACATCCAGCGCCGCCGGTGGGAGGAACTCACCGAACGGCAGAAGTGCCTCGGCGTGCACCTGGCGTACCTGGCGCGGGCGAGGACGCCGTTCGTCTTCTCGCACACCTCGGCCGCCCTGTTCCGCGACCTCTCCCTGCTCCACCTGCCGGACGCCGTCCACATCAGCGCCGAGCAGCGGATCGCCTGCGCGGACCCCCGGGTGCGGGTCCACCGGGCGCCGGGGATCCTCGAACATCGCCGCCTCCTCGAGCTGCGCCTCCCGGTCACCGACGCCGAGCGCACCCTCCTGGACTGCGCGACCGGCCTGCCCTTCGACGACGCCGTCGTCATCGCCGACCAGATCCTGAAGGGCGACGTCTCCCGCCGGGATGTGCTCAGCCTGCTCGACGAGGGCCCCCGCCGACGCGGCTCGGTCACGGCCCGACGCGTCTTCGCCTTCGCCGACGCGCGCTCCGAGTCCGTCTTGGAGAGCCTCGGGCGGATCCGCCTGCAGCGCATGGCCGTGCCGATGCCGCAGCCGCAGGTCCTCGTGAGGACGCATCGGGGCCGGAAGTACTTGGACTTCGGCTGGCCGCACCTGCGCTTCGGGTTGGAGCTGGATGGCAAGGCCAAGTACTTCCGTGATGGCGACGCCGCAGAGGCGATCTATCAGGAGCGGCAGCGTCAGCTGGCCATCGAGGAAGCCGGCTGGGTGATCCTGCGCGCGAACTGGGCGGACGTGGTCGGGCACCCGGAGCAACTGGAGATGCGCCTGGTGCAGGCCCTCGAGCAGCGCGCCCGCCAGCTCGGGGTCCCCGTGTTCCCGCCGCCGATGCTGGCCGGTCTGTGAGGTGCGGGTTTCGTGTTGAGATGCGCCATTCGTGCTGAGATGCGCCCCGCCGTGCAGCATCTCAGCACGAATGGCGCATCTCGGAACGAAACTCGCACCGGAAGCCGGCCCCACGGTGCGGGGCGGGGGCGAACGGAAGCCGCCGGCGCCGGCTCAGCCGCCGAGCAGCTCCCGGATCTCCTCGGCGCGCAGGGAGCGGGAGAACAGCTCGCCGTCGTCCATCACGGCGTCGAACAGGGCGGCCTTGGAGTCCTTCAGGTCCATGACCTTCTCCTCGATCGTCCCCTCGGAGACCAGCCGGTACACCATGACCCGACGCCGCTGCCCGATCCGGTGCGCCCGGTCCACCGCCTGAGCCTCCGCCGCCGGATTCCACCAGGGGTCCATCAGGAAGCAGTAGTCCGCCTCCGTGAGGTTCAGCCCGAAGCCACCGGCCTTCAGGCTGATGAGGAACACCGGGGCCTCGCCCTCCTCGAAGGCCCGCAGCACCGCCGCCCGATCCCGGGTGGACCCGTCCAGGTACACGTGCCCGATCCCCGCCGCCTCCAGGGCCTCGGCGATCTGGTGCAGGAAGGTCGTGAACTGGCTGAACACCAGGGCCCGGTGCCCATCGGCGATGATCTCCGGCAGCTGCTCCGTCAGCCACGTCAGCTTGGCGGACTCGACCCCCGCGTGCGCCTCATCCACCAGGGAGGCGGACAGGGCCAGGCGGCGCAGCATGGTCAGGGACTGGAAGATCGTGAACCGGTTCCGGTCCATGTCCTGCAGCAGCCCCAGGATCTTCTGCCGCTCCCGCTGCAGCCGGGTCTCGTAGATCCGACGGTGCTCCGGGGTCAGGGCGATGTCCACCCGGTGCTCCTGCTTCTCCGGCAGATCCGCGGCCACCAGCTCCTTGGAGCGGCGCAGCATCAGCGGGCGGATCCGGCGCCGCAGCCGCGGCAGCGCCTGCGGGTCCTCCCCGGAGGAGATCGGCTTGGCGTACATGTCCCGGAAGTCCCGGGCGGAGGGGAACAGCCCCGGGGCGACGATCGAGAACATCGCCCACAGCTCCATGAGGTCGTTCTCCATCGGCGTGCCCGTGACCACCAGCTTGAACGGCACCGGCAGATCCTTGGCGATCCGGTGGGCCTTGGTCCGCGGGTTCTTCAGGAACTGGGCCTCGTCCAGCACCAGTCCGCTCAGCCCCAGGTCCGTGTACTCCTCCGCGTCCAGGCGCAGCAGCGCATAGGAGGTCACGACGACGTCGGCCCCGGCGGCCCGCTCCGGCACCGAGCTCTTGGCCTTGGCGCTGGAGGAGGTGAGCACCGCGCAGCTCAGGTGCGGGGCGAAGCGCTCGACCTCCCGGGCCCAGTTGGGGGCCACAGAGGTCGGGGCGACGACGAGGAAGCGCGGCCGCGCCCCGCCTTCCGCCGCCGCGGCGTCGTGCAGCTCGAAGGCGCGGCAGATCATCGCGAGGGTCTGGACCGTCTTGCCCAGGCCCATGTCATCGGCGAGGATCCCGCCGAGGCCGTGCTCGCGCAGGAAGCTCAGCCACCGGTAGCCCTCCTCCTGGTACGGGCGCAGCCGGGCGCGCAGGTCCCGCGGCAGCGGCGGCGCAGGGATCTCCTCCAGACGCAGCAGGGCCTCCACGGATTCCCGCCAGGTCCGGGTCACCTCGGTGTCCGCGGCGAGCTCCTCCAGGTCCTCCCACAGCCCCGCCTGGTGCCGGGAGATGCGCAGCGGCGTCTCCGGGTCCGCCATCTGCCGGGCCTCCCCGATCAGCTCCCGCAGCCGCAGGAATTCGGGCCGGTCCAGCCGGAAGTAGCTGCCGTCCCCGAGCATCAGGTGCTTCTGCCCGGCGTCCAGGGCGCGGAAGACGTCGGCGAAGGGCACGTACCACTGCCCGGCCCGGATGGTCACGCCCAGGCCGAACCAGTCGCGATCCCCGGTGGACTCCACGGAGACCGTGATCGTCGGGTCCTCGTCCAGAGCCCGGAACTGCGGCACCTCCCCGGTGAGCTCCACGTCCACCCCGTCCAGGTCGCGGGCGGCCGGGATGATCCGCTGGACCAGATCCCGGGTCTGCCAGCCGCTGGTGCGCCCGGCCTCCAGCGGGGTCTCGGGCAGCGCCCGACGCAGCCGGGTGAGCACGTCCTGCTCCGTCTCCGCATCCCGCAGCTCCCGATGCGGGTCCGGGCTGGCCACCGCGACCGGCACCCGGGTGCGGGCCACCTCCTGCCCCTCCCACTGGACGGGCGCCTGCGGGTAGGACCAGTGCCAGTCGTATCGGGCCGGGGCGATCCTCTCCGAGGCGCGCGGATCCGCGGTGCGCGCCGCGCCCTGCTCCGGGGTGGGCTGGGCGTGCGGATCCTCCTCGAAGCGCACGCTCAGCACCAGGCGCGGCTCGAGCACCTGCGGCAGGGACTCGGCGACCTCCGGGTCCGCGGCCACCGGCAGGCGCCGGGCCAGCTGCGGGTAGAAGCCCTCCGCGAAGTCCAGGACCTCCTCGCGCGGCACCGTCATGGGCCCGGAGGCGCTCAGGGAGGTGGCCAGCGGGGTCGGGGGTGCTGCCAGCGGGAGGAACAGCAGCTCCGTCTCCTCCGCGACCCACTGCTCTTGCGGGACCTGCGCGGCCAGCTGCGGCAGCGGGGACGGGCGGATCGCGGACCACGCCCCGGAGCGGCGGGCCTCCTGCTCGTAGGCGCGGTGCAGCGCCCCGCCCAGGGCCACGTAGGCCTGGGGCCGGTGGGCCGGGCCCAGGGGGAACAGTCCGTCGGTCGGCACCCGCCAGGCCTCCGGGGCGGCGTCGTCCTCCGCCTCCTCCGGGGAGCGGGGCACCAGCAGGGCGGGGATCAGCCGCAGGGCGCCGTCCTCGGCGTCGGCCACGTGCAGTCCGAGCCGGGCCTCCGGGGCCAGGCCTACCGAGACGGCACGCCCGTCCACCACGATGGCGATGCCGAGGTCCGCGGCCCGGTCCAGCAGGTCCCACAGCAGCGGGGAGGCCACCGGGTCCAGCTGCATGGTGTCGTGGGTGGAGGCGTAGGGGTTCTGATCCGGGGAGAGCACGGCGCCCAGCTCCCGAAACCAGGCCTCGTGCTCGCTGAGCAGCTGCGTGCCGCCCGGGGGGCCGGTGAACTGGGACCAGGTCAGCCCGCCCTTGATCCACCGGCCGCGGGTGCCCAGCATCAGCGGCCGGGCGCTGAGCCGGATCGGCGCGGGGGTCGCGGCATCGCCTCGACCCAGGCCGTAGCGGGTCGGGACCTCCAGGTGCAGGTCCAGGGCGCCGGGGGAGCGGGTCACGCGCGACCGCAGGTCCATGCTCTGGGACTGCAGCGCGCGGGCGACGTGGCGGCGCCAGGAATCGCGCACCTGCGGGGCGTCCGCGCGCGCCGCGAAGGGGCCCGCGCCCGGGTCCTGCGTCTCGACGACGTCGTCGCCGCCCCGGGCGGCGCCGGGTGCGCCGCCATTCGATGATGATGCCGATGCCGGGGCAGGCGATACGGCGGGCGACGCGGCCGGGGCCCCGGTGCCGCCGTCGATGCCGCCGATGGCCGCGCGCAGCCGCTGGATGGTCGCGGCCCGATCCTCGGCCCCGGACCCCGCCTGCGAGTCCCGCCGCGCGGAGGCCGAGCCGGAGGCGTCGGGGCCGGGGAGGCCGGGCGCCGAGCCGGCGTCGGTCGCCGATGAACGGGCCGCCGCGGAACCGGTTGCCGCGAAATGCTCCGTCTCGGTGCCGGCCGTCGAGCGCACGGGGAGGTTCTCCGCGGGCTCGGCCCAGCCGCCCTCGTGGAACCAGCCCAGCAGGGCCGCGACCACGTGCTTGCAGCCGGTGCGCACCGGGCAGGAGCAGAAGGACTGGAACGGCGCGGCATGCGGAACGCGGGTGCGAGGGAAGACCACCGACTGGGAATAGGGCCGGGTGGAGCCCCCGACGACCCGGCTGGTGAAGGTCAGCTCCGCGGCGTCGTAGTGGGCCTGGAGCACCTGGCCCGCCCGGTAGTAGCGCTCGCCCCGCGCGAAGGCGTTGTGGCCGACGGCGTGCAGGATCTGCGCCACGGTCACCGGGATCTGCTCGGCGGGGTAGGAGGGCATGGGATCCAATCTAGTCGGCGCTCGGCGCGGCCGACGGGGCCGGGAAGAGGCGTGAAGAAGGGTCTTGGCAGGCCCGCCCGGGCGGGTTATGCTGGTGCCAGCTTCAAGAGACTCAACTGCCAAGCTCCGACTCGGTTGAGCGCCAACCCCATGTTCAAGGGTGGCTCGGATGACGAAGCGGCCCGTATTCGCCGCCACGGCGGCATGTTGACCGGTACGGGCAAGAGCACCGAAAGGATGCGCTCTCCGCGCGATGGCCATGACCGTCACCTCTCCCACCCGCCTCGACTTCTCCGCCGCCGTTCCCGCCCGCGGGGGATACCGGGCCATGAGCATCACCGACTACGCCCGGGTGGACTCCGCCCGCACCGAGTTCCTGAACTTCCTCCTGGCCACCAGCAGCGGCAGCGCCTCCGCGGCCGCCGACCGGGCGGCATGAGCCGGCCCGGTACGGGCCTGCTGCTGGATTCCGGGATCCTCGCGCAGCTGCGCGGAAGCGCCCCGGACCGGGCCGTCGTCGCGTTCCTGCGGCGCCGGGCCCACCGCGTCCTCTACGTCTCCGTGCTCAGCCTCGGGGAGCTGGCCGCCCGCTTCCCCGGCCCGGAGACCGATCGCTGGCTGGATGAGCTGGCCGAGCGGTTCCGCGGCCACCTGCTGCCCGTGGACGATGCCGTCGCCCGGGCGTGGGCCGCCCGCCCCCTGCCCGCCGGGCCGGCCGGGCTGCGCAGCGTAGCCGACGACGAGGAGCCGAGCGAGGCCCCGGGGGAGACCGCCGGTCCCGAGGACGGCGTGCACGGGCTGCTGGCGGCCACCGCCCGCGTGCACGGGCTCACCGTGGTCTCCGCGCAGGCCGCCGCCTACCGCGCCTGGGGTGTGGAGGCCCTGGACCCCGCGGAGGACTGAACCCTTCCGGCCGCCCACCGGCGCAGACCGTCCGCCCGGTGGAACTGCCGCGCCAGCGCGTAGTGCTCCAGCAGCCGGTCCGTCAGCGCGGACCAGGACCTCGGCGTCATCGCCTCCCGCCCGGCGACGGCGAACTGCGCCCGCAGGCCCGGGTCCTCCAACCGTTGCACGTGCTCGCGCAGCCGGTCCAGGTGTCCCGGCGGGTAGAGCGGCCCCGTGCGCCCGTGCTCGACGATGTCCGCCGGCCCGCCGCAGCCCACGGCCACCACCGGGGTGCCTGCGGCCATCGCCTCCTGCAGGGTCTGCCCGAAGGTCTCCGACTCCCCGGGGTGGGTGAACACGTCCAGCTCCGCCACGGTGCGCGCCAGCTCCTCGCCCTCCAGGCGCCCGAGGAAGCTGGCCCGGTGCAGGGTGTGCTCCAGGCGCGCCCGCTCCGGGCCGTCCCCGACCACCACCAGGCGCACCCCGGGCAGGGACTGCAGCACTCGCAGATCCTCCACCTGCTTCTCCGGGGCCAGCCGACCGACGTAGCCGACCAGCAGCTCCTCCGGACCCGCCCCGATCCGAGCCCGCAGCGCCCCCTCGGCCCGCTCAGGGCGGAACAGGACCGTGTCCACTCCGCGTCCCCAGCGCAGGATCCGGGGCACTCCCAGGTCCCGCAGGTAGTCCTCGGAGGCCCTGGAGGGGGTCAAGGTCAGATCCGCCTGCCCGTGGATCGCGGCCAGCCGCCGGTCCGCTGCGCGGGCCAGCCAGGGCAGGCGATAGCGGCGGGCGTAGGCGGAGACGTCGGTCTGGTACACCGCCGCGCACGGGATGCCCAGGTCCCGGGCCGCGGTGACCGCCCGGGCGCCCAGCAGGAACGGGGAGGATGCGTGCACGATGTCCGGGTGGTGCCGGGCGATCAGGCGCCGCACTGGGGCGACGGGTCCAGGGGCCACGCGCAGCCCCGGGTAGCCGGCCACCGGCAGGGAGGGCACCCGCAGGCAGACGGCGCCGGACACGGGGTGCTGCGGCGTCTGCTCCCCGGGTCCGGTCTCCGGGGCCAGGATGGAGACCTCGTGCCCGCGCTGGATCAGCTGCTCCGCGCTGCGCAGCACGGAGGTGGTCACCCCGGACAGGTGGGGCAGGAACGATTCGGCGGCGATCATGATCCTCATGGGTCCAGTGCACCACCGGTCTGCGCCCCGCGGGATGCGGGCCGGTGACGCTGCGGGGAACGGAGCGTGAACCCTCACGGGGAGTCCGCGGCTCGGCGTGGGATGATGAACAGCGATGATGACCCCGCGCCGTTTCTCCCTTCCCCGGACGCTGCCCATGCCGCTGTGGCTGCAGGGCGCCGTCGAGATCCTCGTTGCCGCCCTGGCGGGTCTGGCCGTCGTGGCCGTGCTGCTGCTGATCGGCTGGTTCTCCCTGGACGGACCCGGCGGCCTGCCCGCGCTGGCCGCGGCGATCGGGCAGGTGTGGCTGGGCGCGCACGGCGTCGGACTGCAGCTGGACGTGCCGGCCACCGGGCGGGCCGCGGGACTGACGGGTACCGCGCATCTGCTGCCCCTGGGGCTCACGCTGGTGCTGCTGCTGATCGCTCGGCGCGCCGGGGCCCGCCTGGCCCGGGCCTCCTGGGAGGGCGAGTTCTGGAAGCCGGTGCTCGGCGGGCTGGTGGCCTACGCCGGGGTCGGTGCGGCGGTGGCCGTGCTGACCGGCACGACGACGCTGCGCGCCCCCGTGCTCGCCTCGGCCCTGGTGCCGCTGTGGGTGCCGCTGCTGGGCATGGTGTGGGGCGGGCACCGGGAGTCCGGCTCCTGGCTGCGGCTGATCGGGCTCGCCCCAGAGGGGCTGGCCCAGCGCTACAGCCAGTACACCCGGTGGGCGGGGGCCTACGCGCTGTCCGTGCTGCGGGCCGCCGGCGTGGGTCTGATCGGCCTGGTGGCAGGCGGGGCCCTGCTGACCGGGATCAGCGTCTTCGCGCACTGGCAGGGGATCATCGCGGCCTACCAGGCCCTGCACGCCGGGCTCACCGGGGATCTGACCCTGTTCCTGCTGCAGCTGGCGCTGCTGCCCAACCTCATCCTCTGCGCCACGGCCTGGTCCGTGGGGGCGGGCTTCAGCCTGGGGGAGGGGACGCTGTTCTCCCCGGCGGTCGCCGACGGACCGGCGCTGCCCGCCCTCCCGGTGTTCGCGGCGATGCCCACCGCCACCGGCCCCTACTCCTTCGCGGTGCTGGTGCTGCCGGTGCTGGCCGGGGCGCTGGCCGCGTGGTGGTTCCTGCGCGCCGGGGAGGATCACGTGGATGACTGGTTCTCCCTGCGCATCGGCTCCCGCGTGCTCGGTGCGATCCTGTCCGGGGCGGTGTTCGCCGTCGTCCTGGGGGCGCTGACCGGGGCTGGTGCGACGCTGCTGGTCGTGCTCGCCCGCGGGGGGCTGGGGGCTGGGCCCTTCGCCGTCGTGGGTCCCCACCCGGGGGCGATGTTCTGCTGGAGTGCGGTGACCGTGGCGATCGGCGCGGTGATCGGGCGGGTGGTGTCCCCCTGGTTCGAGCGCGATGCCGCCCGGGGCGGACAGGGCGCGGCCCCCGCACGGAAGCGGACCCGGCGCGCTTCCCGCCGGAATCGCTCTCCGCAGGCCGCGGGGGCCGAGGCCGTGGCGAACCGGAAGGTGGAGACCTCCGGCGAGAACGCCGTGAGCACCGAGGGTCCGAGCGGGCAGCAGACGGGCGCGGAACCGACGAGCGGGGTGCGGACGAGCGACGCCGCGGGCGACGACGGGGCGCGAGACGACGCCGCATCGGAACGGGACGAGGAGCAGGACTCCGCGGGGACCGACTCCGCGGGAGAGCGCCCCGCGGGGAAGCCGGACCGGGCCGAGCCCGGGTCCGAGCAGCGGCCCGAGCCCCGGTCCGAGCAGGAGTCTGAGCGGGGGCTCAGCGCCCTGCAGCGCCTGCGTCGCGCGGCGCCCGGGGCCGCGGGGCACGAGGCGAAGCGCCCGGTGAAGCCCGAGGTTGAGTCCACCGAGCAGAAGCCGGCCGAGGACGATGCGGCGGAGGAGCTGTTCATCCCGCAGTGGCGCTCCGGCGCCGGGGCCCAGACGCCCTGGTCCGCCGCGAAGGGGGACGATAAGCCCAACGCTAAGGCCCAGGCCCCGGAGGCCGACGAGTCCGAGCGCCCGGAAGAGCATCAGGAGGAGCTCGAGCAGGCGGAAGAACGTGAGGTGCAGAGGGAGCGCGAGGAGCCGCGCGTGGTGGTGCGTCGGCCGCGTCGGCGTCGCCTCAGCGGCCGGTGAGGGTCCGCTCGATCCCGTCCGTGAGGCGCTCCTGGCACTGCCCGGAGGAGGAGATGGTCAGGCTCGTGCGCACGCACTCCCGGTAGTCCTCGGCCGCGCCCCACAGCAGGAGGTTCGCGGCCATGCTCACCGCGAACCACAGGACCAGCGCGAGGGACAGGCTGGTCAGCACGTAGGAGAAGGGGCGGGCGCCGACCCGCTTCAGCGCCACCAGGGTCATGATGCAGGCGACGGCGGCACCTAGGAAGGCCAGCCCGGCCCCGGCCAGGGCCCACCCGCCCCAGGAGCGTCCCGCGAAGGTGCTCAGGCAGAACCCGATGACCGCCAGGAGCAGACCCGCCCGTGAGCGGTACAGGAGGGACTCGGCCGCGCGCGCCCGCTCGTCCTCTCCCAGGGGCCTGTCCGGACGCCGGGGCGGCTGCTGGGTGGGCTGAGGGTCCTGAGGCGGAGGGGCGGCAGACATGCCCACCAGGCTACCCGCTGGCCCGCGCGCCCGGTCGCGCCTCGGTAGGGTGGGAGCCATGCGCATCGTGGTCATGGTCTCCGGCTCCGGCACCAATCTGCAGTCCGTCCTGGACGCCGTCGCCCGCGGCGAGCTGCCGGTGCAGGTGGCCGCCGTCGGCGCGGATCAGGAGTGCCGGGGGCTGGAGCGCGCCCGCGAGGCCGGCATCGAGACGTTCGTGCTGGCGCCCCGGGACTTCCCGGACCGCCCTGCCTGGAACCGGGCCCTGGAGGAGAAGCTCGCCTCCTACGCCCCGGACCTGCTGCTGTTCGCCGGATTCATGCGCATCGTCGATGCGCAGCTGGTCGCGCGCTTCGAGCGGCGCATCGTCAACACCCACCCGGCGCTGCTGCCCTCCTTCCCCGGGGCCCACGGGGTGCGCGACGCCCTGGCCCACGGGGTGAAGATCACCGGCGTCACCGTGCACCTGGTGGATTCCGGGGTGGACACCGGCCCGATCCTCGCCCAGGCCGCGGTGCCGGTGCTGGAGGGGGACACCGAGCAGAGCCTGCACGAGCGGATCAAGGAGCAGGAGCGTCCTCTCCTGGTGCGCACCCTGCGGGAGCTGGCCGCCCGCGCCTGAGGCGGCGGGCGCTGGCACGCCCGAGTGCGACGCCCCTTACACTGGAAGGGTCTTCGCGCCGTGCGCGCCACCATCTCCGACTTCCCAAGGGAGCATCCTTCCGTGACCCTCATCGACCTGGACCGGATCCCGCTGCGTCGAGCCCTCATCTCCGTCTACGACAAGACCGGCCTGCCCGAGCTGGCCCGCGGCCTGCACGCCGCCGGGGTGTCGCTGGTCTCCACCGGCTCCACCGCCGGGGTGATCCGCGAGGCCGGGGTCCCGGTCACCGAGGTCTCCTGGATCACCGGGTTCCCCGAGTGCCTGGAGGGCCGGGTCAAGACCCTCCACCCGCGCATCCACGCCGGGATCCTCGCGGACCGGCGCAAGCAGGAGCACGTGGATCAGCTCGAGCAGCTCGGGGTCGAGCCCTTCGACCTCGTCGTCGTGAACCTCTACCCCTTCCAGGACACCGTGGCCTCCGGGGCCGGGGCGGATGAGATCATCGAGAAGATCGACATCGGCGGTCCCTCGATGGTGCGCGCCGCGGCCAAGAACCACCACGCCGTCGCCGTGGTGACGGACCCCGCCCACTACGACGACGCCGTGCGCGCGGCCGAGCAGGGCGGCTTCGACCTGGCCGCCCGTCGCCGCCTGGCCGCCGGGGCCTTCGCCCACACCGCCGCCTACGACACCGCCGTGGCCACCTGGACCCAGCACCAGTTCCTGCAGGATCCCGAGGCCAACTTCTGGCCGCCCTACGCCGGGCTGGGCTTCGAGCGCTCCGAGTCCCTGCGCTACGGCGAGAACCCGCACCAGAAGGCCGCCCTGTACGCGGATCCGGCCGCCGAGCCGGGCATCGCCCAGGCCGAGCAGCTGGGCGGGAAGGCGATGTCCTACAACAACTACGTGGACGCCGACGCCGCCCTGCGCGCCGCCTACGACTTCGACGAGCCGGCCGTGGCCGTGATCAAGCACAACAACCCGTGCGGGATCGCCGTGGGATCCGGTGAGGACCCCATCGCGGACGCGCACCGCAAGGCCCACGCCTGCGACCCGCTGTCCGCCTACGGCGGGGTCATCGCCGCGAACCGCGAGGTGAGCCTGGGCATGGCCGAGCAGATCAAGCCCGTGTTCACCGAGGTCGTGATCGCCCCGTCCTACGCCCCCGAGGCCCTCGAGCTGCTGCAGACCAAGAAGAACCTGCGCATCCTCCGGCTGCCGGAGGGCTTCGCCCGCGGGGCCGTCGAGTACCGGCAGGTCTCCGGCGGCGCCCTGTTCCAGGAGTCGGACCGGCTCCAGGCCGACGGGGATGACCCGAGCACCTGGACCCTGGCCGCCGGGGAGGCCGCCGACGAGCAGACCCTGCGGGACCTGGCCTTCGCCTGGAAGGCCCTGCGCGCGGCGAAGTCCAACGCGATCCTGCTGGCCGAGGACGGCGCGGCCGTCGGCATCGGCATGGGGCAGGTCAACCGGGTGGACTCCTGCCGGCTGTCCGTGGAGCGGGCCAACACCCTCGGGGCCGACGGCGCCGAGCGGGCCCGCGGCGCGGTGGCCGCCTCGGACGCCTTCTTCCCCTTCGCCGACGGGCTGCAGGTGCTGCTCGACGCCGGGGTGCGCGCCGTCGTGCAGCCCGGCGGGTCCATCCGGGATGAGGAGGTCATCGAGGCCGCCAAGACCGCCGGGGTGACCATGTACCTGACCGGCTCCCGGCACTTCTTCCACTGATGGCACCGGCAGCATCCGACCCCGCCGAGCGCACCGCGGAATCCGCCGCGGAGGAGCGCAGCGCCCGGCGGGCCGTGACCGTGTTCCCGCTGCTGATCCTCGGGGCGGGGGTGCTCGGCTTCCTCGCGCCAGGCGCGTTCGCCGCGTGGTCCCCGGCGATCAGCCCGCTGCTCGGGGTCATCATGTTCGGCATGGGCCTGACCCTGACCTGGCCGGACTTCGCGCTCATCGCCCGCCGCCCGGTGCCGGTTCTCATCGGAGTGATCGCGCAGTTCCTCATCATGCCGCTGCTCGGCGCCGGGATCGCCGCGGCGCTGCAGCTGCCGCCGGCCCTGGCGGCCGGGGTGATCCTCGTGGGCTGCTGCCCCGGCGGCACGGCGTCGAACGTGGTCTCCTACCTGGCGCGCGGGGACGTGGCGCTGTCCGTGGCGATGACCTCGGTGTCCACCCTGATCGCGCCGTTCCTGACGCCGCTGCTGTGCCTGTGGCTGGCGGGGGAGTACATGAGCGTGAACGGCACCGCGATGATGGTCTCGATCCTGCAGGTGGTGCTGATCCCGGTCCTGGCCGGGCTGCTCGTGCGCTGGCTGCTGCCGCGGCTGGTGCTGGCCATCACCCCGGCGCTGCCGTGGATCTCGGTCGCGGCGATCTCCGTGATCGTGGCGATCGTCGTCGCCGGCTCCGCGGGGGCCATCGTCTCCGCGGGTGCGCTGGTGCTGCTGGCGGTCGTGCTGCACAACGGCCTGGGCTACCTGCTGGGCTACGCCGCGGCCGCGGCCCTGCGGCTGCCGGCGCCCTCCCGGCGCACCACCGCGATCGAGGTCGGCATGCAGAACTCCGGATTGGCCACCTCCCTGGCCAAGACCTACCTCACCCCCGAGGCCGCCCTGCCGGGGGCGGTGTTCTCCGTGTGGCACAACGTCTCCGGGGCGCTGCTGGCGGCTATCCTGCGGCGGCGCGCCGGGGACTGAGCATCCCCGACGGGCACCGGCCGTAGTCGACGTCGGAGACGGAACGGCCGCGACCTCCTCCGAAGGGGGCCGCGGCCGTTCCGCTGCTCTCGGTCAGGCTCAGCCGAGCGGGAACTCGGCGGACTGCCCGCCGGTCAGCACCGTCTCCTGCTCCCCGACCACCACGCGCACCGGCTGGGCCCGGGTGGAGCGGGCGGTGATGCGCATGAAGGTGCCGTCGATGTACACGTCCAGCAGCTGGCCCCGGTACTGCACCTCGAAGCCCACGGACTTCAGCTGCTCCGGCATGGACGGCTCCAGGCTGACGCAGTCCTCGTGCACCCGAAGCCCGGCGTAGGCCCGCTGGATCACGTCCAGGGTCCCGCACATGGCCCCCAGGTGGATCCCCTCCTGGGTGGTGCCGCCCTGGGTGTCGTCCAGGTCCGCGACCAGCGCATCCTGATAGGTGGACCAGGAGTTGCGGCGGTCGATCTGCGCGAGGATCGAGGCGGTGACCACCCGGGAGAGCGTCGAGCCGTTGGAGGTGCGCGGCAGGTAGTAGCGCACCGTGTCCTCGATGCGGGCCAGGGAGACGTCGTAGCCGAGGGCCGCGAGCTCATCCTGCAGCCCGGACTGGCCGAACAGGTAGATCAGCATCAGCGTGTCCGCCTGCTTGGACAGCTTGTAGTTGTTGGTCGCATCCCCCTCGGACTCCAGGATCAGATCCATCCGCCCGATGTTGCCGTACTTGCGGCGGTAATGGTCCCAGTCGATCTCGGCGAGGTCGTCGTAGCCGTCGAACTGGCTGATGGTCCCGTTCTCGTTGAACGGCACGGCCATGCGGGTGGACATGTGCTTCCACCGCTCAGTCTCGGACTCGGTGACCTGGTTGGCGGCCAGGGTCCGATCGGCCAGGTGCTCCGGCAGCACCTCCGGCAGGTGCACCACGTGCCGGTACAGCCAGGCCGCCAGGACGTTGGTGTAGGCGTTGTCCTTCACACCCCCGCCGTTGACGGAGCCGGGGTAGCCGTCGTGGTACTCGTCCGGGCCCATCGCGCCCTCGATGTGGTAGCGCTGATCCTGCTCATCCCAGGTGGTGATGGAGGTGAAGAACCGGGCGATCTCGATCATCAGCTCCGCGCCCTCGTGGGAGAGCCAGGAGTCGTCCCGGGTGGCCTGGTAGTACTGCCAGGCGTTGAACGCGATGGCCAGGCCCACGTGGAACTGCCGCCAGGAGTTGTCCGGCATCCACCGCTCCGAGTGTGGGTTGTACAGCTCCACCGGGGTCTCCTCGCGCCCGTCCGAGCCGGACTGCCAGGGGAACATCGCGCCCTCGGCGCCGAACTCCCGGGCCTTGTGGCGGGCGGCCGGCAGTCGGGCGGAGCGGTAGGCCAGCAGGGACTTGGTGACGAAGGGCAGGCGCATGGTGATGACCGGGAGGATGAAGATCTCATCCCAGAAGATGTGCCCGCGGTACCCCTCCCCGTGCAGCCCGCGCGCGGTGACCCCGGCGTCGGCCAGCTCCATGTTGGGGCCGAGGGTCTGCACGATGTGGAAGATGTGCAGCCGCAGGGCCAGCATGGTCTTCACATCCGCGTCGATGTCCACGGCGAAGCGGGACCACAGCCGGGACCAGGTTGCGGTGTGCGGACCGTAGAGCGCCTCGAAGCCGATCGCGGTGCGGTTCAGGGCCTCCACCGAGCCGAGGGTGGCGGAGGCGATCGCGGAATCCCGGGAGGTCACGACGGCGGTGGTCGTGTCGAAGACCACCGGCTCGCCGTCGTGGCCGTTGACGTGGAAGTGGCGCATCTCCACGTTGCCGGGGCGGATCTCCCGCTCCACCCGGATATCCGAGGCGGCGTTGATCTGGGTGCGCTGGGCGATGGAGATCTGGTGGTCGGACTGGTTGGTGGAGACCACGCAGATGAGGGTCTCGTCCGGCAGCGTCGTGGAGGCGCGGGCCACCAGGTGGTGCCGGTTCAGCTCCCGGTACTCGGCGACGTTGTTGTTGGTCACGGTGGGATCGATGCCGGTGCGCACGTGGATGCGTCCGGACCAGCCCACCGGCTCCACCTTGGTCTCCATCGCGGACAGGTGCCGGCTGGCCATGGAGACCAGTCGACGCTGGTGCACGCGCAGGCGGCGGGGAGTCCGCGCGCCGTCGCGGTCCTCCTCGCGCAGCACCTCCTCCAGGAGTGCGCTGCGGGAGAGCACACCGTGGCGCATGTCCAGCTCGGTGGTCTCATCCAGGATGCGCAGCCCGCCCTCGGACCACCAGTCCCCGTCGCGAAGGCGGACGTCGAGCACCTCGAAGTTGGGCAGGTTGACCATGGACTCGTGCTCCAGGTCCCGGCCGTTGATGTGCGAGACCACCCGGTTGAAGATCCCGGCGACGTAGGTGCCGGGGTAGTGGATCCCGTCGTCCCCGTGCTCGGGGCGGGCCCCGCGCACCCCCATGTACCCGTTGGCCAGGGTCAGCAGGGCCTCGCGGTGGGCCTCGTGCTTGGGGTCGAAGCCGCGGTAGATCAGCTTCCAGGAGTCGGTGCGGTCCAGGCCGAGGTCCAGCTCGGCGACGTCGTTGTGCACGACGTCGGCCCCGGCCTCCTCCAGATCGGCCCGGTCCCCGTGCCGGTTGATCCCGACGACCAGCCCGAAGCCCCCGGCCTTGCCGGCCTGCACCCCGGAGACCGCATCCTCGATGACCACGGCGTCGGCGGGGTCCACCTCCAGGGCGCGGGCGGCGGCCAGGAACATGTCCGGGGCGGGCTTGCCGGGGATGCCGTGCTCCAGGGCGTAGCCGCCGTCGATGATGATGGGGAAGAGGTCCTCCAGCCCGGCCGCGGCCAGCACGGTGCGGGAGTTGCGGGAGGCGGTGACCAGGGCGATGCCGGTGCCGCCCTCCTTCACGCGGCGGGCGAAGTCCACGGTGCCGCGGAAGGTCTCCACGCCGTGCTCATCCAGCTGGGCCTGGAAGTAGTCGTTCTTCAGGGCGGCCTGCCCGTGCACGGTCCAGGCGCCGGGGGCATCGCCCTCGGCGCCCTCGGGCAGGGCGGCCCCGCGGGAGGCCAGCAGCTGGCGCACCCCGTCCTCGCGGGCGCGCCCGTCCACGTGGGCCCGGTAGTCCCGCGAGACGGAGAACTCCCGACGGTCGATATCCTCGGCGCTGCGGCCCTCGGCCGGCTCCAGGCGGGGATCGGCCAGGATCGCGTCGAACAGCTGCTTCCAGGCGGCGGCGTGCACCGAGGCGGTGTCGGTGACCACCCCGTCCATGTCGAAGATGACGGCCTGCTGGGGACACAGCATGGGGAACTCCGCCTTCTTCTCCGGGGCTCGGCGGGCGCCGGGCATGTTGGGATCGCCGGGGCGCAGGTTCAGCAGGTCGGTGGAGCCGAGGAGGTTCAGGGCGTTCATGGAGACCTTTCGCGAGGGTGACGACGGCGGTCAGGAGGTCAAGCCACCATTAAACACTCGCGTCGGAGGCCTGGCGATGGGCTCGGGCGCCGGATCCGCGGTCCAGGTGCACCCGAGGACGGGGTCGCGGGAGCGGGAGTGCGGAGCTCACCAGGCAAGACGCTGGAGCGCGCTCCACCCTGACGCCGACGCCGATGTGACCTAGACTAATCCCTCGGAACCCCTTTCCCCGCCGAATCCCCAGGAGAGCGATGAGCGCATCACCCGCGTCCGATGTCACCACCACCCCGCTGGCCGAGCTGGACCCGGAGGTCGCCCGGGCCATCGACGCCGAGCTGCACCGGCAGCGGGACACCCTGGAGATGATCGCCTCGGAGAACTTCGCCCCGCTGGCCGTGCTGCAGGCGCAGGGCTCGGTGCTGACCAACAAGTACGCGGAGGGTTACCCCGGGCGGCGCTACTACGGCGGCTGCGAGCACGTGGACGTCGTCGAGCGCCTGGCCATCGAGCGGGCCAAGGAGCTGTTCGGCGCCGAGCACGCCAACGTGCAGCCGCACTCCGGGGCGCAGGCCAACGCCGCGGTGATGATGGCCCTGATGAACCCGGGGGACACCCTGATGGGCCTGTCCCTGGCCCACGGCGGGCACCTGACCCACGGGATGAAGCTCAACGTCTCCGGGAAGCTGTACGACATCGCCGCCTACGAGGTGGACCCGGCCACCGGGCGCCTGGACATGGAGGCCGTGCGGCAGGTGGCCCTTCAGGCCCAGCCCAAGGTGATCGTGGCCGGCTGGTCCGCGTACCCGCGCCAGCAGGACTTCGCGGCCTTCCGCGCCATCGCCGACGAGGTGGGCGCCTACCTGTGGGTGGACATGGCCCACTTCGCGGGGCTGGTGGCCGCGGGGCTGCACCCCAACCCGGTGCCGCACGCCCACGTGGTGACCTCCACGGTGCACAAGACCCTCGCGGGTCCGCGCTCCGGGGTGATCCTGTGCACCGAGGAGCTGCGGAAGAAGATCGACTCCGCCGTCTTCCCGGGTCAGCAGGGCGGCCCGCTGATGCACGTGATCGCGGGCAAGGCCGTGGCCTTCAAGATCGCCGCCTCCGAGCAGTTCCGCGACCGGCAGGCCCGCACCCTGGAGGGCGCGCGGATCCTGGCCGAGCGGCTGGGGACCGAGGACGTCGCCCAGCACGGGGTGAAGGTGCTCTCCGGGGGCACGGACGTGCACCTGGTGCTGGTGGACCTGCGGGATTCCGCCCTGGACGGGCGCGCGGCCGAGGACCTGCTGCACGAGGTGGGCATCACCGTGAACCGCAACGCCGTGCCGAACGACCCGCGCCCGCCGATGGTCACCTCCGGGCTGCGCATCGGCACCCCGGCCCTGGCCACCCGCGGCTTCGGCGCCGAGCAGTTCGCGGAGGTCGCGGACATCATCGCCGAGGCCCTGAAGCCCGAGCCCGACGTCGCCGCCCTGCGCGAGCGCGTGAACGCCCTGACCGCGGCCTTCCCCCTGTACCCGGATGTCGAGGAGTTCGCGGCGTGAGCACCACCCAGCAGCACAGCGAGCAGGAGCAGAACGGCCAGCAGGGCCCGCAGATCCTGGACGGGCGGGCCACCGCGGCGGCCATCAAGGAGGAGCTGCGCGAGCAGGTCGCCGAGCTGAGGGCCCGCGGCATCGTGCCCGGGCTGGGCACGGTGCTGGTGGGCGATGACCCGGCCTCGCACTCGTACGTGAAGGGCAAGCACCGCGACTGCGCGGAGGTGGGCCTGGCCTCGATCCGCCGGGACCTGCCCGGGGACATCACCCAGGAGGAGCTGGAGGCCGTCATCGACGAGCTGAACGCGGACCCGGCGTGCACCGGGTACATAGTGCAGCTGCCCCTGCCCCAGCACATCGACACCAACGCGATCCTGGAGCGGATCGACCCGGCCAAGGACGCCGACGGGCTGCACCCGATGAACCTGGGGCGGCTGGTGCTGGACGTGTACGGGCAGGGAGATGCCCCGCTGCCGTGCACCCCGGCCGGGATCGTGGAGCTGATCCGCCGGCACGGGCTGGACGTGAAGGGCAAGGACGTGGCGGTGCTGGGCCGCGGGATCACCGTGGGCCGCCCGCTGGGGCTGCTGCTGTCCCGCCGGGACGTGAACGCGACCGTGACCCTGGCGCACACCGGCACCCGGGATCTGGACGAGGTGCTGGCCGCCGCGGACATCATCGTCGCCGCGATCGGCGTACCGCACGCGGTGCGCGCCCACCAGGTCAAGGAAGGTGCGATCCTCCTGGACGTGGGCGTCTCCCGGGTGATGGACCCGGTGACCGGCAAGAAGAAGCTGGTGGGGGACATCAGCCCGGAGGCCGCCGAGAAGGCGTCCTGGCTCTCCCCGAACCCCGGCGGGGTGGGCCCGATGACCCGCGCGATGCTGCTGGTCAACGTGGTCCAGGCCGCCCAGCGCGCCGCCGACGCCGCCTGAGCGGCCCGCTCGCGGGGGAGCGCCGAGACTCGTCTCGGCGCTCCCCCGCGGTCGTCTCGTGCCGACTCCGCGGAACACCGTTGTGGTGCGTGACACCTGACAGTAGGATCTGACGCACACATGAAAGTGTGACCCGCTCGGCGAGCGCTCGACGGGTCGCCCACCTCCGCTGAGACACCGGCTTCTTGCTGAGATGCGGGGATCGTGCTGAGATACCGCACGGCGGGACGCATCTCAGCACGAACAGCGCATCTCGACACGAAACCCGCATCTGAACGCACTTCGGAGCGCAGCAGTCACGACACTGACGGCACGCGGCATCACCGGGAAGTCATCGCCGGAGCCAGATGCAGGGCGGGTGTCCTGCATCCGATGATTCGGGCTGGGCACTTCTCCCCGACCCCCCCCGCCGGGGCCCCGGTGCCGCGCTTGTACAATGGGGGCCATGCGTTCATCCGGTCCCCAGGAGCACTCTCAGGCATCATCCCCGGGCGGGACGGACCCCGCCGCCACCCGCAGGAAGGCCGTCTGGGCCACCGTCGTCGGGATGGCCGTGCTCGTGGCGATCTTCATCGCCGCGATCTGGCGGGCCGCGGACGAGGCCTCCCTGCTCGGGTGGATCCTCGCCGCGATCGCCCTCGGCTGGCTGGGCCTGGCTGCGTACGTGCTGAGCCTGGTGCGCGGCAGCCTCACCCCCCGCACCACCTCGGCCCCCGGGCAGGAGGCCGGTGGGTCCGACTCCATGCGGGATGAGAAGCTCGCGCACAGCTTCCAGATCGTCCTGGTGCAGAAGAAGGTCGTCGCCGAGGAGCTGGCCAAGGGCGAGGACGCGGACGCCGAGATGATAGACCGCGCCCTGGACACCATCGACTTCACCGCCAAGAACGGCATGGGACTGGCCCGCTCCGCCCAGCCCGCCGCCCAGGAGGCCTGAGCCCACATGAGCTCCCCGAACACCGCCGCGCAGGACCCGGCACCCCGCGACCAGCACACGCTGCGCATCGCCACCGTCAACGTCAACGGCATCCGCGCCGCCTACAACTCCAAGAAGAAGCAGACCATGGGGGACTGGCTGGCCCACCGGGACATCGACATCCTCTGCCTGCAGGAGGTCCGCGCCCCGGACGCCAGCCTGCGCAAGCTCCTGGACGAGGACCAGTGGGAGATCCTGCACTCCGAGGCCGTGGCCAAGGGCCGTGCGGGTGTGGCGATCGCCACCCGTAAGGGTGCCGAGCAGCACCCCTCCCGGCTGCCGGACCAGCCCCGACAGACCCGCATCGGGCTGCCCGGCCTGGACGGGGACGAGCACACCGGCCGCTGGGTCGAGGCCGACTACGACCTGCCCGGCGGCACGAGCCTCACCGTGGTCTCCGCGTACGTGCACTCCGGGGAGGTGGACACCATCCGCCAGGAGCACAAGTACGCCTTCCTGGAGCGGATGCTCACCCGCCTGCCCGAGCTCGCCGAGCAGTCCGACCACGTGCTGATCGTCGGAGACCTCAACGTCGGGCACACCGAGCTGGACATCAAGAACTGGAGGGGCAACGTCAAGAACGCCGGGTTCCTGCCCGAGGAGCGGGCGTACCTCGACCGCTACTTCGGGGACGTCGGCTACGTGGACGTGGCCCGGAAGCTCGCCGGGGACGTGCCCGGCCCGTACACCTGGTGGTCCTACCGCGGTCAGGCCTTCGACAACGACGCCGGGTGGCGCATCGACTACCACATGGCCACCCCCGCGCTGGCCGCCGCCGCCCGGCAGGCGGTGGTGGACCGCGCCCCCAGCTACGACACCCGCTTCTCCGACCACGCCCCGCTCGTGGTCGACTACCAGCTCGTCTGAAGGAGCCCCCGCCCGTCATGACCGATACCGCCATCCCCAACCGCTCCACCGGCGCCCCCCGCGTGTTCTCCGGGGCCCAGCCCTCCGCGGACTCCCTGCACCTGGGCAACTACGTCGGGGCCGTGCGCAACTGGGTGGACATGCAGGATGCCAACGAGTGCATCTACTTCATCCCGGACCTGCACGCCATCACGGTACCCCAGGACCCGGCGACCCTGGCCGAGCGCACCCGCAAGACCGCGGCCCAGTACATCGCCGCCGGGATCGACCCCACCCGCACCCCGTTTTTCGTGCAGTCCCACGTGCCCGAGCACACCCAGCTGTCCTGGCTGCTGTCCTGCATCACCGGCTTCGGCGAGGCCTCCCGGATGACCCAGTTCAAGGACAAGTCCGCCAAGCAGGGCGCCGAGAACGCGACCGTCGGGTTGTTCACCTACCCCATCCTCATGGCCGCGGACATCCTGCTGTACCAGACGGACCAGGTCCCGGTGGGGGAGGACCAGCGCCAGCATCTGGAGCTGACCCGCACCCTCGCCCAGCGGTTCAACACCCGCTTCGGGGAGACCTTCGTGATCCCGGAGGGCAAGATCCTCCGGGACACCGCCAAGGTCTACGACCTGCAGAACCCCGGGGCGAAGATGTCCAAGTCCGCCGCCAGCGACTCCGGGATCATCTGGCTGCTGGACGAGCCGAAGAAGATGGCCAAGAAGATCAAGTCCGCCGTGACCGACGACGGCACCGAGATCCGCTTCGACCGCGAGGCCAAGCCGGGGATCTCCAACCTGCTGACCATCTACTCCTCCCTGACCGGCCGTCCCGTGGAGGAGATCGTCGCCGAGTACGAGGGGAAGATGTACGGGCACCTGAAGGTGGGCCTGGCCGAGGTCGCCGTCGAGGTCCTGGGGCCCATCCGGGAGCGGACCCTGGAGATCATGGCGGACCCGGCTGAGCTGGATCGGCTGCTGGCCGCCGGGGCCGAGCAGGCCCGTGAGATCGCGGCCGTGACCGTGCAGCGCGCCTACGACGCCGTCGGCTTCCTGCCCCCGCTGCGGTAGCGCCCACCCGGACCCGCCATGACCCCCGGCCCCAGCACCAGCCCCACCCTGCGCGGGGATCGGCGCTACCTCAGCGTGGTGCTGGGGGTGCCGGAGCACATCCAGGACCGGGTGCTGTCCTGGCGGGCGGCCCAGGGGCTGACCTCCTCCGCCCCGCCGCACATCACCGTCCTGATCACCGAGACCGACCCGCGCGATCCCCTGCCGGAGCGGATCGCCGCGGAGCTGGCCCGGGTGTGCCGGGAGGTCGGACCCTTCCGGGTGGGCTTCGACGGGGCGGAGACCTTCCTGCCGGTCAGTCCCGTCGCGTACCTGCGCATCGCCGACGGCGGGGACCACCTGACCCGGCTGCACCGGATCTGCGCGGACCTGCTGCCCAGTGCCTCGCCCTTCGACTACCACCCGCACCTGACGCTGGCCCACGGGCTGGACGAGGAGGGGCTGCACCGGGCCCGGTGGGACTTCGCCTCCTGCCGCCTGAGCTTCCGCGCCGAGCAGCTGCAGATCTTCCACGGGGACCGCACCGGCTGGCGGGACCTCGGCGCCCTGCCCCTCGGGCCCGCCCGCTGACGCCCTCGGCCGACGTCGTCCGGTCGACGTCGCACCCCAGACGTTAGCCCGCAGGCTCCCACTCCCGGGCACCCGTCGTCTTGCGCCGCGCGACGCCGCGTGACCTCCCGTGTCCGGGCACTCGTGCCCCGGGCCCGCCCGCTCCTAGCGTGGTCCCCAACCCCGCGCCCCGGAAGCGATTCCGGCGGGCGGGCGGCACACACACCGGCATGAGGGACGTCAGGAGCACGGACATGGTCGAGACGAGATTCCACTGGTTCCTGCCCACCAGCGGGGACTCCCGCGGGGTCGTGGGCGGCGAGCACGGCGCGGAGGTGCTCAGCAGCTCCCCGGTACGCGAACCCGAGCTGGCCTACCTGCGCCAGGTGGCCCAGGCCGCGGAGGCCAACCGCTTCGACTCCGTGCTGACCCCCACGGGTCTGTACTGCCGGGACCCATGGCTGACCGCCGCCGCGCTGGCCGAGCACACCCCGAGCCTGCGCTTCCTCGTCGCGATGCGTCCGGACGCCCTCTCGCCCACGCTGGCCGCGCAGATGGCCGCGACCTTCCAGGCCCAGACCGGCGGGCGCCTGGCCCTGAACGTGGTCACCGGCGGGGAGTCCGCCGAGCAGCGGGCCTACGGAGACTTCCTGGACAAGGAGGGCCGCTACCGGCGCACGCGGGAGCACCTGCGGGTCGTGCGCCGGCTGTGGGAGCACGGCCCGGCCTTCGACCACGACGCCGAGGGGGTGCGCGTGGAGCAGGCCCGTCTGGTCGATGCCCCGGACCCGGTGCCGGAGGTGCACTTCGCCGGGTCCTCCCCGGCGGCCCTGGAGATCGCCGCGGAGCTGGCCGATGTGTACCTGACCTGGGGCGAGCCGCCGGCCCAGGCGGGGGAGAAGATCGCGCGGGTGCGTGAGGCCGCGGCGGCGCGCGGACGCACCCTGCGCTACGGGGTCCGGCTGCACGTGATCACCCGGGACACCTCCGAGCAGGCCTGGGCCGTGGCCCAGGCGATGCTGGATGCGATCCCGGAGGAGCTGGTGCGCCGTCAGCAGCAGGCCCTGCGGGCCTCCGAATCCGAGGGGCAGCGGCGGATGCTGGCCCTGCACGGCGGGGACCGGCGGAACCTGGAGATCCACCCCGGGCTGTGGGCCGGTTCCGGGCTGATCCGCGGGGGAGCGGGCACCGCGCTGGTCGGCTCCCACGAGGAGGTCGCGGACCTGATCCGCCAGTACGAGGCCGTGGGCTTCACGGACTTCGTGCTCTCCGGGCACCCCTGCCTGGAGGAGGCGTGGTGGTTCGGCGAGGGCGTGCGCCCCCGGGTGGATCGGCCCGAGGCCGCGTCGCGCACCGCGGATGCCCGACGGCGCGAGCGCGCCGCCGCCGCGGTGGGCTGAGGCGCCCAGACACGGTGCGCCGGGGCGCGACGACGCGCTGCGCACCGCGGTGGTCTGATCCGCCCGGCCCCGTGTGTGGGGCGGGCGCCCCGGGTGCGTGACGGAGGCTAGAGCACGTCCGTGTCGCCGTTGCGCTTGAGCTCGTCCACCGCGTGCTTCACGCGCTGGGCATGCTCCTGGGTGGTCACCAGCAGCGCGTCCGGGGTGTCCACGACCACGATGTCCTGCACCCCGATCAGCGCGACGATGCGGCTGGTGTCGGAGACGACGATCCCGGAGGAGTCATCGGTCATCACCCGGGTGTTGCTGCCCAGCAGGGCCACCTCGTCCACGTTCTGCGCCCGGTTCAGCCGGGAGATCGCGGCGAAGTCCCCGACGTCGTCCCACGTGAAGTGGGCCGGGACCATCGCGACGTCGCCCGCGGCGGCGGCCGGCTCGGCCACCGCGTAGTCGATCGCGATCTTCGGCAGGGTCGGCCACACCCGATCCATCACGGCGTCGCGCTCCTCGGTCTCCCAGGCGCGGGCGATCTCCATGATCCCGGCGTGCAGCTGCGGCTGGTTGCGCTCCAGGTGCTCCAGCAGCAGGGCGGCCGGGGCGACGAACATCCCGGCGTTCCAGGTGTAGCGGCCCGAGCGCACGTACTCGCGGGCTGTGTCCTGGTCCGGCTTCTCCACGAACTCCTCCACGGCCAGCGCGGAGGGGGCCGCCTCGAGGTCGAGGGAGCGCCCGGCGCGGATGTAGCCGAAGCCCGTGGAGGGAGAGGTCGGGGTGATCCCGATGGTCACGATCCGCCCGGTCGCGGCGGTCTCGATCGCCTCGACCACGGCGCGGTGGAACTCCTCGGTGGGCTCCACGACGTGATCCGCGGCGAAGGAGCCGATGATCGCCCCCGGGTCGCGCAGCCACAGGATCGCCGAGGCCAGGCCGATCGCGGCCCCGGAGTCCTTGGGGGAGGGCTCCAGGACCAGGTCCTCCTCCGAGCATTCGGGCAGCTGGGTGCGCACGGCCGGGGCGTGGGTGCGCCCGGTGACGACCATGACGCCCTCGGCGCTGAGGTCGACGAGGCGGTCGTAGGTCGAGCGCAGCAGGGAGCTGCCGGAGCCGGTCAGGTCCAGGAGGAACTTGGGCGCATCCGCGCGGGACAGCGGCCACAGCCGCGAGCCCACCCCGCCGGCGGGGATGAAGGGTCGGAAGTGTTCGCGTGGGGATCTCATCGGCACCACCCTAGCCGCAAACCCCCGGGCGCGCGGCGCACATGGTGGGGAAGCGGGCGGACGCGGTCTGCCTCCGGCCGGTCCCCGCACCGCGGAGCGGGCGGGATTAGCCAAGGTTTCCCTCCCCTAATTCCGCGGAATTCCGCCGCGGAAGGGCTCAGACACCGTGTCACCAAGAGCCGCCGACGGCTGGTAGTCTCAGACGAGAAACAGCTCACTCACACCCGCGCCCGGGGACTCCTTCCGGACGACGTCGTCCCGAGTGGCCGGGCCCGCGCCGGGGCCGCAACCGGCGCCCGCCCGCTCGTTGATCACCCATCGGAGGTTGTTCAGTGCCGAACCAATCCCAAGGCACCCTCTACCGCGGCCGCCAGGGCATGTGGTCCTGGGTCGCGCACCGCATCACCGGCATCGCCATCTTCTTCTTCCTGCTCGTGCACGTCCTGGACACCGCCGTCGTGCGGATCTCCCCGGAGGCGTACAACGCCGTCATCGGCACGTACAAGAACCCTGTGATGGGGCTGGGCGAGGCCGGGCTGGTAGCGGCGATCTGCTACCACGCCTTCAACGGCCTGCGCATCATCCTCATCGACTTCTGGAAGGACGGGGCCAAGCACCAGAAGACCATGCTGTGGGGCGTGCTCGTCCTGTGGCTGCTGGCCATGGTGCCGTTCCTGATCCGCCACCTCGCCATCGTCTTCGGAGGTCACTGAGCCATGTCCACCCCTCTCAAGACCAGGATCGCCGTCCCGCGCAGCTCCGACCGCTCCGTGGACGGGGTGAAGTACAACCGCTCCGGGTCCAAGCGCAACAACTTCGAGATGTACGCGTGGCTGTACATGCGCATCTCCGGGGTGCTGCTGATCGTGCTGATCTTCGGGCACCTGTTCGTCAACCTCATGGTCGGCGACGGCGTGCACGCGATCGACTTCGGCTTCGTCGGCGGCAAGTGGGCCAACCCGTTCTGGCAGGTCTGGGACCTGCTGATGCTGTGGCTGGCGATGCTGCACGGCACCAACGGCGTGCGCGTGATCATCGAGGATTACGCGGAGAAGGACCGCACCCGCTTCTGGCTGAAGACCCTGCTCTTCCTAGCCGCCGGGTTCATCCTGCTGGTGGGCACCCTCGTGATCTTCACGTTCAGCCCCTGCCCGACCGTGGACAACCCGGATCTGCTGCCCTCCTTCTGCCCCGCGCAGTAGGCGCCGCCCTCCGCCGGGCGTGCCGCACAGCGCCCCCGCCCCACCACCGTCTCCCTCCATATAGAAAGAGCATCTGAAGCATGCAGGTTCACAAGTACGATGTGGTCATCGTCGGCGCCGGCGGCGCCGGGATGCGCGCCGCCATCGAAGCCGGCCAGCGCGCCCGCACCGCCGTGCTGACGAAGATCTACCCGACCCGCTCCCACACCGGCGCGGCCCAGGGGGGCATGTGCGCCGCCCTGGCCAACGTCGAGGAAGACAACTGGGAGTGGCACACCTTCGATACCATCAAGGGCGGGGACTACCTCGTGGACCAGGACGCCGCGGAGGTCATGGCCAAGGAGGCCATCGACGCCGTGCTGGACCTGGAGAAGATGGGCCTTCCGTTCAACCGCACCCCCGAGGGGAAGATCGACCAGCGCCGCTTCGGCGGGCACACCCGGGACCATGGGAAGGCGCCCGTGCGCCGGGCCTGCTACGCCGCGGACCGCACCGGGCACATGATCCTGCAGACCCTCTACCAGAACTGCGTCAAGCACAACGTGGAGTTCTTCAACGAGTACTACGTGCTGGACCTGATCATGGTCGAGGTGGACGGGATGAAGCGCCCGGCCGGCGTCGTCTCCTACGACCTCGCCTCCGGGGAGATCCACGTCTTCCAGGCCAAGTCCGTGGTCTTCGCCTCCGGCGGGACCGGCAAGATCTTCAAGACCACCTCCAACGCCCACACCCTGACCGGGGACGGCATGGCCATCGCCTTCCGCAACGGCCTGCCGCTGGAGGACATGGAGTTCGTTCAGTTCCACCCCACCGGCCTGGCAGGGCTCGGCATCCTCGTCTCCGAGGCGGCCCGCGGCGAGGGCGGGATCCTGCGCAACTCCGAGGGCGAGCGCTTCATGGAGCGCTACGCCCCCACCATCAAGGACCTCGCCCCACGCGACATCGTCGCCCGGTCCATGGCCAACGAGGTGCGCGAGGGCCGCGGCTGCGGGCCCAACAAGGACTATGTGCTGCTGGACCTGACCCACCTGGAGCCGGCCCACATCGACGCGAAGCTGCCGGACATCACCGAGTTCGCCCGCACCTACCTGGGCGTGGAGCCCTACACCGAGCCCGTGCCGGTGTTCCCCACCGCCCACTACGCGATGGGCGGGATCCCCACCACCATCGACGCCGAGGTCTACCGCAACTCCGAGGAGACCGTCCCGGGTCTGTACGCCGCCGGGGAGGTGGCCTGCGTGTCCGTGCACGGGTCCAACCGCCTGGGCACCAACTCGCTGCTGGACATCAACGTGTTCGGCAAGCGCGCCGGGATCAAGGCCGCCGAATACGCACTGGAAGCGGACTTCTTGCCCGTGCCCGAGGATGCGACCCGGCGCACCGAGGAGCTGCTGGAGCTGATGCGCAACGGCCACGGCGAGGAGAAGGTCGGCCAGATCCGCCGGGAGCTGCAGGACACCATGGACGCGGACATGCAGGTATTCCGCACCGAGGAGACCATCCACCGCGCCCTGGACAAGATCGCCGAGCTGCAGGACCGCTACACCCGCATCTCCATCCAGGACCAGGGCAAGCGGTTCAACCTGGACCTGCTGGAGGCCGTGGAGCTGGGCTTCCTGCTGGAGCTGGCCAAGGTCATGTCCGTGGCCGCCCTGCACCGCGAGGAGTCCCGCGGCGGGCACTTCCGCGAGGACTTCCCGAACCGCGATGACGAGAAGTTCATGAAGCACTCGATGGCGTACCTGGACACGGAGGCGGAGATGGACCACGTGGCCGGGATCCGCCTGGAGACCAAACCGGTGATCTTCACCCGCTACGAGCCGATGGAGCGCAAGTACTGATGAGCACGCAAGAGAAGGAATACGCGGAGCCGGCCGAGCCGGCCTCGAAGGTCGAGCTCAAGAGCGAGTCCGGCGACGGCGGGGAGATCCCCACCTACGACGTCACCCTGCGGGTGCGCCGCTACAACCCGGAGGTCTCCGAGGAGGCCCACTGGGACGAGTGGACGCTGCAGATGTACGGCACGGACCGCGTGCTGGACGCCCTGCACAAGGTCAAGTGGGAGCTGGACGGCTCGCTGTCCTTCCGCCGCTCCTGCGCCCACGGGGTGTGCGGCTCGGACGCGATGCGCATCAACGGGCGCAACCGCCTGGCCTGCAAGACCCTGCTGAAGGACCTGGACCTGTCCAAGCCGGTCACGGTCGAGGCCATCAAGGGCCTGCCCTGTGAGAAGGATCTCATCGTGGACATGGAGCCGTTCTTCCAGTCCTACCGGGAGATCATGCCGTTCCTGATGAACGAGGGGCACGAGCCGGAGAAGGAGCGCTACCAGTCCCAGGAGGACCGCGCCCGCTTCGACGACACCACCAAGTGCATCCTGTGCGCGGCGTGCACCAGCTCCTGCCCGGTGTTCTGGACGGACGGGCAGTACTTCGGCCCCGCGGCCATCGTCAACGCCCACCGGTTCATCTTCGACTCCCGAGATGACGCCGGGGACCTGCGCCTGGAGATCCTCAACGACAAGGAGGGCGTGTGGCGCTGCCGCACGACCTTCAACTGCACCGAGGCCTGCCCGCGCGGCATCCAGATCACCAAGGCCATCGCCGAGGTCAAGCAGGCGGTGCTGGCCCGGGCCTTCTGAGCCGGACCACCCGCCCGCTTCACGACGCCGCCCGCCCCTTCCGCACCGGGAGGGGCGGGCGGCGTCGTCGTGCCCGGGCGGCCTTCCGGGCGGGGCGGTGCCGCCTCCCGGTCACACGCCGTCACACGGTCACGCCCGCGGCGGGTCGCGTTGGGGTCCTATAGTCGTGACCATGCCAGAACTCCCCGCCGCACCCGCCGAGCAGCCGCCCATCGGCCCCCTCGCCAAGGCCTTCCTGCCCGAGCTCATCGACTTCCGCCGCACCGTGCACCGCAACCCCGAGCTGAGCTTCCGGGAGCACCGCACCACGGACCGGATCATGGCGCGCCTGCAGGCGGCGGGACTGGACCCGGTGCGCCTGGAGCACACCGGCTGCTACGTGGACATCGGCCGGGGCCCGCTGGCCGTGGCCCTGCGCGCGGACATCGACGCCCTGCCCATCCAGGAGGACACCGGGCTGGAGTTCTCCTCCGTCAACGACGGCGTCATGCATGCCTGCGGACACGACATCCACCAGACCGTGATGCTCGGGGCGGCCCTGACCCTGGCCGACGTGGACTCCTCCGCGCCGCTGGCCCGCAGCGTGCGGGTGATTTTCCAGCCGGCCGAGGAGAAGCTGCCCGGCGGCGCCCTGACCGTGATCCGCCAGGGGGTGCTGGAGGGGGTCCCGCGGGCCTTCGCCCTGCACTGCGAGCCCAAGGTGGACGTCGGTCAGGTCGGCACCCGCATCGGGTCCATCACCTCCGCGGCCGACACCATCAAGCTCAGCGTGCGCGGGCGCGGCGGGCACACCTCCCGTCCGCACCTGACCGAGGACCTGATCTTCGCGATGAGCCAGATCGCGATCAACGTGCCCGCGGTGATGTCCCGGAACATCGACGTCCGCTCGGGCGTGCTGGTGGCCTGGGGGCAGATCGAGGCCGGGGTGGCGCCCAACGCGATCCCCGCCCACGGCTACCTCGCTGGGACCATGCGCTGCCTGGACGCGGACGCCTGGTACCGCTCCGGGGACCTGCTGGATCGGGTGGTCGGCCAGGTGGCCGCCCCCTACGGCGTGGAGGTGGACGTGGAGCACATCCGCGGCGTGCCCCCGGTGGTCAACACCGAGACCGAGACGACGATGCTGGAGAACGCCGCCCGGGCCGAGCTGGGGGAGGACTCCGTGGTGCTCGTGGAGCAGTCCATGGGCGGGGAGGACTTCGCCTGGATGCTGCAGGAGGTCCCCGGCTCGATGATGCGCCTGGGCACCCGCACCCCCGGCGGGCGCACCTACGACCTGCATCAGGCCGACTACGTGGCCGATGAGCGGGCCATCGAATACGGGATCCGCGTCATGGCAGCCACCGCCCTGCGGACCATCCAGCACGAGCTGCGCACCCGCTGAGCGCAGGCGCGCGGGCACGGCCGATCTCGCGCGGGGACTACACTGGTGACCCGCACCCCACGTCACGTCCGGCTGTGCCCGGTGTCGCCTCGGTGTCCTCGCGCAGCAGGCGGCCGATCCGGCCGCGACCGTCCGAAAGGCCGTCTCCCATGCCCGTCGTCCCCGCCTGGCCCCGCACAGCCCCGCGCACCCGCCCCGTGCGCGCCGCCGCGCTGCTGGGTACGGCCGCCCTGCTGCTGGCCGGCTGCGCCCCCGCCCCGCCGGAGGACTCGGACATCGCCAGCGACCACGCGGACTACACCGGCTGCATCGTCTCCGACTCCGGCGGCTTCGATGACCGCTCCTTCAACCAGAACTCCTACGAAGGGGTGATGAAGACCAAGGACGACTACGGCATCAAGACCAAGGCCGCCGAATCCCAGGCCGTCACCGACTTCGAGCCCAACATCAACTCGATGCTGCAGGGCGGGTGCAACCTGACCGTGACGATCGGCTTCAACATCGCCGACCAGACCAAAGCCGCCGCTGAAGCCCACCCGGACCGGCACTTCGCGATCGTCGACGACGACTCGATCCAGCTGCCCAACGTCCGCCCCATCATCTACAACACCTCCCAGGCCGCCTACCTCGCCGGATACCTCGCCGCGGGCACCACCAAGACCGGCAAGGTCGCGACCTTCGGCGGCATGGAGATCCCCACCGTCACGATCTTCATGGACGGCTTCGCCCAGGGGGTGGCCCACTACAACCAGGTCCACCACACGGACGTGAAGCTGCTGGGCTGGGACGCCCAGAAGCAGACCGGCAGCTTCACCGGGGACTTCGAGGACACCGGCAAGGGCAAGACCACCGCGCAGAACTTCCTCAACGAGGGCGCCGACATCGTGATGCCCGTGGCCGGGCCCGTGGGCAACGGCGCGGTGGACGCGGTCACCGGATACAACGCGGATGAACCCGAGGCTCCGGCGCGGATCATCTGGGTGGACTCGGACGGCTACGAGACCCTGGCCTCCGGTCAGGAGTACGTGCTCACCTCCGTGATCAAGAAGATGGGCGCGGCCGTGGAGAACGTCTTCGTGGACGACATGGACGACAAGTTCACCAACACCCCCTACGTGGGCACCCTGGAGAACGACGGCGTGGGCCTGGCGCCCTTCCACGACCAGGCCTCCCAGGTTCCGCAGCAGCTGCAGGACGAGCTGGACGAGCTCAAGCAGCAGATCATCGACGGCACCGTGGACGCGGATTCCGCCGCCAGCCCCCAGACCAAGAACTGACACAGACCCGAAGGCCGCACGCACATGAGACTCGAACTGCGCGGGATCACCAAGCGCTTCGGCGCATTCACCGCCAACGACGCCGTGGACCTCACCGTGGAGCCCGGCACCGTCCATTGCCTCCTCGGGGAGAACGGGGCGGGTAAGTCCACGCTGATGAACATCATCTACGGACTGCAGGCCCCCACCGCCGGGCAGATCCGGGTCGACGGGCGCGAGGTCGCCTTCGACGGCCCCGGAGACGCGATGCGCGCCGGGATCGGCATGGTCCACCAGCACTTCATGCTCGTGCCCGTGTTCACGGTCGCGGAGAACGTCGCCCTCGGCTCGGAGGCCACCCGCGGGCCCGCCCTGGACCTGGAGACCACCCGACGCCGCATCCGGGAGATCTCCCGGCGCTACGGCTTCGCGGTGGACCCGGACGCCGTCGTGGAGGACCTGCCCGTCGGGGTGCAGCAGCGGGTGGAGATCATCAAGGCCCTGGTGCGCGACGCCGAGCTGCTGATCCTCGATGAGCCCACCGCGGTGCTGACCCCCGCGGAGACCGACGAGCTGCTGGGGATCATGGCGCAGCTGCGCGCGGACGGGAAGTCCCTGCTGTTCATCTCCCACAAGCTGCGCGAGGTGCGCCAGGTCTCCGACGAGATCACCGTGATCCGCCGCGGGAAGGTCGTGGGCACCGTGGCGCCCACCGCCTCCAGCACGGAGCTGGCCGCGATGATGGTCGGGCACGAGGTGTCCCTGACCGTGGACAAGGAGCCGGCCGGCACCAACGAGCGCCTGCTGCGCGTGCGCGACCTGTCCCTGCGCTCCGAGACCGGGGTGGCCCTGCTGGAGGAGATCGACCTGGACGTGCGCGGCGGGGAGATCCTCGCGATCGCCGGGGTGCAGGGCAACGGCCAGACCGAATTCGCCGAGACCCTCCTGGGGCTGCGGCCCCAGGCCACCGGGTCCGTGGAGCTGGACGGGCGCCAGCTGCTGGGCCGCCGCCCGAAGCGGATCATCCGCGACGGCATCGGCTTCGTGCCCGAGGACCGCGGCCGCGAGGGCCTGGTGGGATCCTTCAGCATCGAGGAGAACCTGGTGCTGAACCAGTACGACACCCCCCGCTTCTCCCGTGGCCCCTGGCTGCGGCGCCGGGCCATCCGGGCTCAGGCCGAGCAGAAGACCGCGGAGTTCGACATCCGCCTGCACTCCGTGGCCGACCCCGTGACCACCCTCTCCGGCGGCAACCAGCAGAAGGTGGTCCTGGCCCGGGAGCTGGCCCGCCCGCTGCGCCTGTTCGTCGCCTCCCAGCCCACCCGCGGCGTGGACGTCGGATCGATCGAGTTCATCCACCGGCGCATCGTCGCCGAGCGCGACGCCGGGACCCCGGTGGTCATCGTCTCCACCGAGCTGGACGAGGTCTACGCGCTCGCGGACCGGATCGCCGTCTTCCACGGCGGGCGGCTGATGGGCGTGGTGGAACCGGACGCCCCGCGCGAGCTCCTGGGCCAGATGATGGCCGGGGCCGACGCCGCGGAGGCCCGACGCCTCGTCGAGCAGGACACCCGCCAGCACGACCTCGCACCGATCACGGAAGGAGAGCGCGCATGAGCGGTCTCGACCCGACCGCCGGCACCACCGCCCCCGCGGGGGCGGGCCCCGGCGGACAGGAGCCCGAGGGGCGCCCGAAGCCGATCACCCCGCCCTGGGCCGAGGCTCCCGCCCCCGAACCACGGCCCACCCTGGCCTACCGCCTGACCTCCTCGCCGCTGGTGCTCTCCGCCGCGGCCCTGGTGCTGTCGCTGATCGTCGGCGGACTGCTCATCATCTTCACCGATCAGCGCACGCTGACCCGGATGAACTACTTCTTCGCCCGACCCTCGGACACCTTCGAGGCCGCCTGGCGGGCCGCCAGCGACGCCTACATCGCCCTGTTCGAGGGAGCGGTGTTCAACCCGCACGGAGCGGACTTCGCGGACAAGATCTTCCCGCTGACCGAGACCCTGACCATCGCGACCCCGCTGATCCTCGCCGGCCTCGGCGTCGCCCTGTCCTTCCGGGCCGGGCTGTTCAACATCGGCGCGCAGGGCCAGATCATCCTCGGCGCGATCCTCGCCGGCTGGATCGGCTTCTCCTGGGAGCTGCCCGCCGGGGTGCACCTGCTGCTGGTGATCCTGGGCGGGGCGCTCGGCGGGGCCCTGTGGGGCGGGCTGGTGGGCCTGCTCAAGGCCCGCACCGGGGCGCACGAGGTCATCCTGTGCATCATGTTCAACTACATCGCGCTGAACCTGGTGCTCTACCTGCTGACCACCCCGGCCTTCCAGCGGGAGGGATCCACCAACCCCATCTCCCCGCAGCTGCCGGACTCGGCCCTGTTCCCGCGCCTGCTCGGGGACTCCTTCCGGCTGCACTGGGGCTTCGTCCTGGCGATCCTCGCGGTGCTGTTCGTGTCCTGGCTGATCGAGCGCTCCACGATCGGGTTCCGCCTGCGCGCCGTCGGGGCCAACCCGAAGGCCGCGCGCACCGCCGGGATCAGCGTGAGCGCCGGATACATCGTCGTCATGCTGCTGTCCGGAGGGCTGGCCGGCCTGGCCGGGGCCACCCAGGTGGCCGGCACGGAGAAGGTGCTCACCGGGGATGTGGCCGCCTCCTTCGGCTTCGACGCGATCACCGTGGCCCTGCTGGGCCGCTCCACCCCGTGGGGCACGTTCTGGGCCGGCCTGCTCTACGGCGGCTTCCGCGCCGGGGGCGTGGCCATGCAGACCAACACCGGCACCAACATCAACATCGTCCTGGTGGTGCAGTCCCTGATCGTGCTGTTCATCGCGGCCCCGCCGCTGGTGCGCGCGATCTTCCGGCTGCCGGATCCGGCCCGCCCCCGCCGGGCGAAGTCCGCCCGTCCCGCCGCCGCGGAAGGAGCGACCCGATGAGCGTCGCAGCGACCCCCACGACCCGCCCCGCCGTCTCCCTGCCGGTGATCCGCCGGTGGCGCCTGGGCGCGACCTTCGCGGTCCTGGCCCTGCTGAGCCTGCTGCTCATCGGCCTCGACCCGGCCTCGGCGACGGTCACCTTCCGCCTCGCGGAGAAGCACGACGCCGTGCGTCTGGCGGACATCGACCTGCCGGCGGTGGCCACCGGCTGGGTGCTGACCGCGCTGATGCTGGTCCTGGCCACCTGGGCCCTGGTGCGGGGGGCGCACGGGGCCAACCCGCCGGTGTGGGCCTCGACCCTGTTCTGGGCCGCCTTCGTCGTGGCCATGCTGGTCTGGGCGGTGTCCCACGCGGACGCCCACTCGCTGTCCCTGCCGGGGCTGCTGGCCGGCTCCCTGGCCCTGTCCGTGCCCCTGATCTTCGGGTCCATGTCCGGTCTGCTGTGCGAACGCAGCGGCGTCGTGAACATCGCGATCGAGGGCCAGCTGCTGTTCGGCGCCTTCGCCGCGGCCGTCGTCGGGACCGTGACGCACTCGGCCTGGGCGGGGCTGGCGGCGGCCATGATCGGGGCGATGCTGGTCTCCCTGATCCTCGCCGTGTTCTCCATCCGGTACCTCGTCAACCAGGTCATCGTCGGCGTGGTCGTCAACGTGCTGGTCTCCGGGCTGACCGGCTTCCTGTACTCCACGGTGCTCTCCCGCCAGGCCACGACCCTGAACTCCCCGGAGCACCTGCCGGACTGGTCCGTGCCCGGGCTCTCGCGCATCCCGGTGATTGGGCCCGTGCTGTTCGACCAGTCGCTGCTGGTGTACGTGATGTTCGGCGTCGTCGCCCTCATCTGGTACGGGCTGAACCGCACCCGGTGGGGGCTGCGCACCCGGGCCGTGGGGGAGCACCCGCAGGCCGCGGACACCCTGGGGGTGAACGTGAACCGGCTGCGCTTCGGCAACGTGCTGCTGGCCGGGGCCGTGGCCGGGATGGGCGGGGCCTTCTTCACGCTGGTCTCGGTCTCCGCGTTCAACAAGGACATGACCGCAGGGCAGGGGTACATCGCCCTGGCCGCGCTGATCTTCGGCCGGTGGCGTCCCGGCGGGGCGCTGTGCGCGGCCCTGCTGTTCGGCTTCGCGACCAACCTGCAGTCGGTGCTCTCCCTGCTGGGCACCACGGTGCCCAGCCAGTTCCTGGCCATGCTGCCGTACGTGGTCACCGTTGCCGCGGTCACGGGGCTGGTGGGGCGCACCCGGGGTCCTGCCGCCTCCGGGCAGCCCTACGTCAAGGAGTGAGCATGGCCGATTCCGAGCAACCGGGCCGGGTGGGGCAGGACGCCGTTGCGGGCACCGAGGTGGGGGCTTGTGTCGGCGACGACCCGGCCTGGCCGGAGCTGCTCGCCGCGGCGCGCGACTGCCTGGAGCGGGCGTACTGCCCCTACTCCGGGTTCCCCGTGGGGGCCGCGGCCCGCACCGAGGACGGGCGGCTGGTGACCGGGGCGAACATCGAGAACGCCGCGTACGGGGTCACGCTGTGCGCGGAGTGCTCCCTGGTCTCCGAGCTGTTCCGCACCGGCGGGGGCCGGCTCGTCCGCTTCGCCTGCGTGGACCGCACCGGCACCCCGATCATGCCGTGCGGGCGCTGCCGCCAGCTGCTGTCCGAACACGCCGCACCGGGCCTGGTGGTGCTCACCCCGCAGGGCGAGCTGCCCATGGCCGAGGTTCTGCCCCAGGCCTTCGGGCCCGGAAACCTCGGGTCCTGACGGTCCCGTCCGCACCCGCCAGAGGAGAGGTCCCATCATGTCCGAGCCCTTCGACGCCGTCGACGTCATCCGCGCCAAGCGCGACGCCGGCCGGCTGAGCACCGAGCAGATCGACTGGGTCATCGACGCCTACACCCGAGGGGCGGTGGCCGAGGAGCAGATGGCCGCCCTGGCGATGGCGGTATACCTGAACGGCCTGGACCCGCAGGAGCTGTCCGCGTGGACCGCGGCGATGATCGCCTCCGGGCGCCGCCTGGACTTCTCCCCGATCCTGCGCTCGCCGGGCAACCCCGACGGGAAGATCGCCACGGCGGACAAGCACTCCACCGGCGGGGTGGGGGATAAGATCACGCTGCCGCTGGCCCCGCTGGTGGCCGTCTACGGGATCGCGGTCCCGCAGCTGTCCGGACGGGGGCTGGGGCACACCGGCGGCACCCTGGACAAGCTCGAGTCGATCCCCGGGTGGCGGGCGCAGGTGGGGCCCGAGCGGCTCCTGGAGATCCTCGGCTCCACCGGGGCGGTGGTGTGCGCGGCCGGGGCGGATCTGGCCCCGGCGGATCGCAAGCTCTACGCCCTGCGGGACGTGACCGGCACGGTCGAGTCGATCCCGCTGATCGCCTCCTCGATCATGTCCAAGAAGATCGCCGAAGGCACGGACTCCCTGGTCCTGGACGTGAAGGTGGGCACCGGGGCGTTCATGAAGACTCCGGAGCGGGCCCGGGAGCTGGCTCGCACCCTCGTGGGGCTGGGGGAGCAGGCCGGGGTGCGCACCACGGCCTTGCTCACCGAGATGTCCGTGCCGCTGGGCCGGGCGGTGGGCAACGCAGTGGAGGTCGAGGAGGCGGTGCAGGTGCTGGCCGGGGGCGGGCCGGACGACGTCGTCGAGCTGACCGTGGCGCTGGCCCGGGAGATGCTCGCGGCCTCCGGGATGCAGGAGGACCCGGCCGAGGCGCTGGCCGACGGGCGGGCGATGGACGTGTGGCGCCGGATGATCCGGGACCAGGGCGGGGACCCTGACGCCGCGCTGCCCGTGGCCCGCCACGAGCACGTCATCACCGCGCCGACCGACGGCGTGCTGACCCGGCTGGACGCCCTGGCCGTGGGCACGGCCTCCTGGCGGCTGGGGGCCGGACGGGCCCGGAAGGAGGACGCGGTGCAGGCCGGGGCAGGGATCCTGCTGCACGCCAAGCCGGGGGAGCGGGTGCGGGCGGGTCAGGCGCTGATGAGCCTGCGCACGGAGGATCCGGAGCGCTTCACCCGAGCCGAACAGGTCCTGGAAGGTTCCTGGGAGATCACCCAGGAAGCACGGGCGGCGGATTCCGCCGGTGTCGAACGGCGCGTGATCCTCGATAGGATTTCGGCAGAATAGAAGACCGAGGACGTGAGCCCCGCCCGTGGCCGTGAGCGGGGTGGTCGATCAACGCCGTCAGGCGTGGAAGTGCAGGTGTGTTGTGGCCTTCAAACTGTTCCGTGGCAGTGCCGAACCCGAGCCGAAGCAGCCCCGGCAGCGCCCTGCCGACGGCGGGGCGGGTGCCGCTCCCGCCACCGGGTCCGAGCCGCGCCCCGAGTCCGGCGGCATCCGGGCGCTGAGCCCCCGGGAGGAGATGCCCGCCGGCGGGGGACTGCCCGAGCTGCTGTCCCTGATGGACCGCTACGGGGTGCGCACCCTGCGCCTGGACCAGCACGGCAACGAGATGACGGCCACCATGGATCCCAGCGAGAAGCCCGAGCGCAAGACCACCGTGGACACCGAGTCCACCTGGTTCGACGCCGTCGCCTCCCTGTACACCGCGGCCCAGTCCGGCCCGCGCGGGCCGTGGCGGCGCGCGGAGATCATGGTCGGCACCACCCGCGACGGCCAGCGGCCGGTGGAGGTCGAGTACACCTACCCGGGCTCGGAGCGCCAGGATCGCTCCGCCTACGTGCAGACCGTCGCGCAGCAGTCGGCCGGCGAGGGCTCCGGGGCGGACGCCGATGCGGCGGCCGAGCCATCCTCCACGTCGTCCTCCGCCGGGGCCGGGTCCGCCGCGGTCGCCGCAGGGTCCGACTCAGCCGCCGGTGCATCCGAGACCGTCGCGTCGGGTGCCGAGGATCGGCCCGCGGAGAAGGCCGAGGTGCTGGGTGTGCCGGCCGCGCAGGAGTCCCGCGACGGCGCGGACGCCGAGACGCCGCGCACCGACGCCGCCGAGTCCGCCGTGTCCGGGTCCGCCCAGACCCCCGCTTCCGTGTCCGATGGCTCTGCGGCCCCCGAGGCCGCCGCGTCCGCCTCCGCCGAGCACGCCGCCGCCGGGGACCCGCAGGAGGCCCGGGAGGTCTCCGAGCAGACCGGGTCCACCGGAGCGGGTGAGGCCGGGGCCGAGCAGCCGGTGCCCGCCGTCGTCCCGGACAGCACCTGGGATGAGGAGCACCAGACCGGGCGCGAGCACCGCGTCGAGGACGCGCTGCCGGAGTCCGCGCCGTCGGTGGCCGAGCACGCCGACGTCGCCCCCTCCTACCACGCCCCCGCCCAGGCCCCGGCCAAGCCCTCGGACACCCGCCTGGCCCCCGGCAACCTGGTGCTCACCGAGGCGCAGGTGGTCTCCCGCCTCACCGACGCCCAGCAGGCGCTGTTCGGCCCGCAGGGCACGGCCCGGGACGTCTCCACCGTGCTGATCCGGGTGCGCGCCCTCGGCTCCTACTACGACGCCCTGACGCACGTGCGCGGCAACGGCCTGTGGGATCAGCGCAGCACCTTCCAGCTGGTTCCGGAGGAGGCCCTGCAGGTGCTGGCCCTGAAGGAGGACTCCTACCAGGAGGGCCAGGGCTCCCCGATCGCGATGATGTTCCGCTTCACCCCGGGCATCCCCCCGGAGGTCTCCTTCGACTACGCGGACGAGGAGCGCTACGTCCAGTACCGGGACCGGCTGCCGGCCCAGCAGTACGTGGAGGAGCTGCGGATGTACCCGCGCACCGGGTCCAACATCCCCGAGCACATGAACGAGGCCCTCACGCAGTGGAGCCTGTGAGCCACCAGCCGACGGCCACGGGAGCGGCCAGCGCGCCGCCCCCGTGGCCGTCGGTGTGTCTGCACGACCACCTCGACGGCGCCCTGCGACCGGGCACCGTCCTTCAGCTGGCCGCGCGGATCGGGCACGAGCTGCCCGCGTCCGACCCGGAATCCCTGGGCCGGTGGTTCCGGGAGGCGGCGGATTCGGGGTCCCTGGAGCGCTACCTCGAGACCTTCGAGCACACCGTCGCGGTGCTGCAGTCGGCCGAGGCGCTGGAGCGGGTGGCCCGCGAGTACGTGCTCGACGCCGCCGCGGACGGGGTGCTCTACGCCGAGGTCCGCTGGGCCCCGCAGCAGCACACCCGGGCCGGACTGGACCCGGATGAGGCCGTGCTGGCCGTGGCTCGCGGCCTGGCCGCCGGCGAACGGGAGGCGGCCGCTCGGGGCGAGTGGATCCGGGTGCGCCAGCTGCTGTGCGCGATGCGCCAGCTGGACGGCGCCGAGCGGGTCGCGGACCTGGCCCTGGCCCACCGCGAGCACGGCGTGGTCGGCTTCGACCTGGCCGGGCCGGAGGCCGGCCACCCGCCGTCGGATCACCGCGAGGCCCTGCAGCGCTGCGCCGAGCACCTGCTGCCGGTCACCCTGCACGCCGGGGAGGCCGCGGGGCCGGAGTCCATCCGCTCGGCCGTCGTCCACGGCCGGGCCCGGCGCCTGGGTCACGGGGTGCGCCTGCTCGCGGACGTCACCCGGGACCCGCAGGCTCTCGCGGACCCGGCCGATCCGGCCTCCGGGCTCGTCCTGGGGGAGCTGGCCGCGGGGATCCGGGACGCCGGGATCGGCCTGGAGGTGTGCCCCTGCTCGAATCTGCAGACCGGGGCGGCCCCGCGGGTGGACGACGTCGGGCGCGACGATCCGGCACCGGCGCGCACCCCGGGGGAGCACCCGGTCGCGCTGCTGCGCGCGCTGGGCTTCGACGTGCTGCTCTCCCCGGACAACCGGCTGATGAGCGGCACCTGGATGGCCCGGGAGCAGCAGCTGCTGACCCACCACCACGGCTGGGGCCGGGAGGAGTTCCGGGAGCTGGCCCTGACCGGCGCCCGCCACGCCTTCCTGCCCGCCGGGCAGCGGGAGCAGCTGGCCGAGCGGATCCGGGAGGCCTACGCCGTCCTGCCGCCCGCCGCGCCCGAGACTGAGACTGCCCCCGGCGGCGCCGCGGAGGAACCCGTCGCGCCGCGGGCGGAACGGGCCTTCGGGGATCTGGTGCGGATCATGCGGCGGCTGCGCTCGGAGCGGGGATGCCCGTGGGATGCCGCCCAGACCCACGCGAGCCTCGTGAAGTACCTCCTGGAGGAGACCCACGAGGTCATCGAGGCCATCGAGTCCCCGCAGCGGCCCGGGGTGGATGCCGCGCTGCTGCGCGAGGAGCTCGGGGATGTGCTGCTGCAGGTGGTCTTCCACGCCCGGATCGCCCAGGAGAGCCCGGAGGAGGCCTTCGACGCCGCGGACGTGGTAGCGGGGCTGAATGCCAAGATGATCCGGCGCCACCCCCACGTGTTCGCCGGGGACGCCGCCCAGGCCTCGGAGGATCTGCCTCCGGCCGACGCCGCTCCGACCGCCCAGGAGCGCGGGGCCGCGTGGGAGGAGCTCAAGCGGCGGGAGAAGCCCGAGCGCACCGGGCCCTTCGACGGCATCCCGCCGAGCCTGCCCGCCCTGGCCCGGGCGGAGAAGATCCTGGGCCGGGCCGCGAAGGCGGGCCTGGATCTCCCGCCGGTCGCGGATCCGCCCGGGCCCGACGCCGGGGCGGCGGACGCCCAGGAGGCCCTGGGCGAGGCCCTGCTGGGGCTGGCCGTGCGGGCCCGGCAGCTGGGGGTGGACCCGGAGGCCGCGCTGCGTGCCGCGGTGCGTCGCTACATGCGCCGGGTCGGCTGAGCCGCGGCGTCGGCCCCGGCCCGTTCGGCCTCCTCCCGAGCCGTCCAGTTGGGTTTCCCTGAAACTCTGTGTGATCGTGTGGGGAATTGGTAGACTCGTGGCAGAGGGCCCTTCGGGGTCCGAGCACTGATCAGCCCATCATCCTTCCCGATTCAAAGGAGAACACCATGGCTATCATCCTGGACGTGCACGCCCGCCAGATCCTGGACTCGCGCGGCAACCCGACCGTCGAGGTCGAGGTCCTGCTGGAGGACGGCTCCGTCGGCCGCGCCGCGGTGCCCTCGGGTGCCTCCACCGGCGAGTTCGAGGCCGTGGAGCGTCGCGACGGCGACAAGCACCTGTACCTCGGCAAGGGCGTCCTGGATGCGGTCAAGGCCGTCGAGGACGAGATCTCCGAGGTCGTCGTCGGCCTGGATGCCGCGGATCAGCGCGTCGTCGACCAGGCGATGCTGGACCTGGACGGCACCGACAACAAGGGCAAGCTCGGCGCCAACGCCATCCTCGGCGTCTCCCTGGCCGTGGCCCACGCCGCCGCCGAGTCCGCCGAGCTGCCGCTGTACAAGTACCTGGGCGGGCCCAACGCCCACGTGCTGCCCGTGCCGATGATGAACATCCTCAACGGCGGCTCCCACGCCGACTCCAACGTGGACATCCAGGAGTTCATGATCGCCCCGATCGGCGCCCCGAGCTTCTCCGAGGCCCTGCGCTACGGCGCCGAGGTCTACCACACGCTGAAGAACGTGCTGAAGGAGCGCGGGCTGTCCACCGGCCTGGGCGATGAGGGCGGCTTCGCCCCCAACCTGGACTCCAACGCCGAGGCCCTGGACCTGATCCTCGAGGCCATCGAGAAGGCCGGCTTCACCCCGGGCAAGGACGTCGCCCTGGCCCTGGACGTGGCCTCCTCCGAGTTCTACGACAAGGACTCCAAGACCTACTCCTTCGAGGGCGAGCAGAAGACCGCCGAGGAGATGTCCGCGTACTACGACCAGCTGGTCGCCAAGTACCCGCTGGTCTCCATCGAGGACCCGCTGGACGAGGACGACTGGGAGGGCTACCGCACCATCACCGAGCACCTCGGTGACAAGGTGCAGATCGTGGGCGATGACTTCTTCGTCACCAACCCGCAGCGCCTGGCCAAGGGCATCGAGATGGACGCCGCCAACGCCCTGCTGGTCAAGGTCAACCAGATCGGCTCCCTGACCGAGACCTTCGACGCCGTGGAGATGGCCCAGACCAACGGCTACCGCTGCATGATCTCCCACCGCTCTGGGGAGACCGAGGACGTGACCATCGCGGACATCGCGGTGGCCACCAACGCCGGGCAGATCAAGTCCGGTGCCCCGGCCCGCTCCGAGCGCGTGGCCAAGTACAACCAGCTGCTGCGCATCGAGGAGGAGCTGGCCGGCGGCGCCCGCTACGCCGGGGCCGCCGCCTTCCCCCGCTTCACCGCGAAGTGATCCGGACCCGCGGCCGATGAGCCGCGGTGTCCGCGCGCGCTGAGCGCGCTGAGAGACGACGCCGCCCGGTGCTCGCCGTCCCCTCGCGATCCGAGGGGCGGCGGCGCTGGGCGGCGTCGTTCTTCGCTAGACTGGGCGGGCGGGTCAGCAGACCCGTGCGGGTCCGGGCCGCTTCCGAGGCCGGGATCCGCAAGGACACCGCCGGCGCGGGCCCCGGTCCGCGCCGACAGGGGAGAGGGGCAGTCCCACGATGAGGAATCCGCTGCGCGGCGCGGCCCGCTGGCTCGGCTACACCCGACCCCCCGCCCGCAGCGCCGCAGCATCCCGCCCGACGGCACCCGACTCGACCGACTCGACGGCGACCCGCCCGACCGGTCCTACGGTCTCCCGCGCGACCCGCCCGGCGGACCCCGAGCAGCCGCCCGAGGTGGAGCTGGTCGAGCAGGAGGACCCCCGGGGCGCGCTGGTCGGCGCCGAGGACTGGTCCGAGCAGGAGGACCGCCATCCCACCCTGGAGCCGGTGGCCGCCCGCTCCTTCTCCGGGCGCACCCTCCTGCTGCTGCTGATCGCGGCCGTGCTCGTGGTGCCTCTGGCTCCCACCGTGCACCGCTACTTCGCCCAGCAGGCCGAGATCCAGTCCCTGCACCGGGACATCGCCGACCTGCAGTCCCAGCAGGCGGATCTGGAAGAGCAGAAGAAGCGCTGGGACTCGGATGACTACGTCCGCCAGCAGGCCCGCGAGCGGCTGATGTACGTGGATCCGGGAGCCACCCCGTACATGGTCATCGGCCAACAGGAGGGCCCGGCCCAGGCCGATGACTCCTCCGCGGAGGCCGCGGCCCAGGGCCACCCCAGCTGGGGGACCAGCCTCTGGGAATCCGTGGCCGGAACCCGCTGACCCCTTGCCGCACCGACCCCAGGAGGCCCTGTTGAGCCCCTCGCCCCAGGACGCACCCTCTCCCGCCTCCACCCCGAACACCGCCTCCGGCGACGTCGAGCCCCGCGAGGCCGAGCACCGCGAGGCCGAGACCGCGCAGGCTCCGGCCGCCGCCGGGGACGAGGTGCGCCCCGGGACCGGCTTCGGCGTCGACGAGACCGCGCTGGAGCCCACCGCCCAGGATCTGCGGGTGCTGACCCGGATGCTGGGCCGCCCGGTGCGCGACGTCGTGGAGATCCCGGCCCGCTGCGTGTGCGGGAACCCTCTGGTGGCCGCGACCGCCCCGCGGCTGTCCGGGGGCAGCCCGTTCCCGACCGTCTTCTACCTGGCCCACCCCGGGGCCACCCAGGCCACCTCCCGGCTGGAGGCCGCCGGGGTCATGGCGCAGATGACCGAGCGGCTGGGCCGGGATGAGCGGCTGGCGGCGGCCTACCGCGCCGCCCACGAGGACTATCTGGCCCGCCGGGAGCGGATCGGGCGTCTGGCCGGCACCGGGGAGGTTCCCGAGATCGAGGGCATCTCCGCCGGGGGCATGCCCGTGCGGGTCAAGTGCCTGCACGCCCTGCTCGGACATACCCTGGCCGTGGGGACCGGCATCAACCCCCTGGGGGATGAGACCCTGGAGGCCGTGGAGCCCTCCTGGTCCCCGCACCGCTGCGCCTGCGATCCCGCCTGGCGCGACCAGGACTGATACGCCCCACCCCTGCCGAAACACCACCGGAAGGACCCGACCATGCGCGTGGGCGCCATCGACTGCGGCACCAACTCCATCCGTCTGCTCATCGCCGACGCCGGCTCCGACGCCCCCGGGTCCGCGCCCCGGCTGCGCGACGTCGTGCGCGAGATGCGCATCGTGCGCCTCGGGGCCGGGGTGGACGCCACCGGCTGGCTCTCGGAGGAGGCCCTTCAGCGCACCTTCGAGGCCGCCGGGGCCTACGCCGAGCAGCTGCGCCGCCACGAGGTGGACCGGGTGCGCATGGTCGCGACCTCCGCGACCCGCGACGCCGGCAACCGGCAGGCCTTCGCCGCGGGGATCCGGGAGCGGCTGGGGATCGAGCCCGAGGTCATCAGCGGGGACGAGGAGGCCCGGCTGTCCTTCGCCGGGGCAGCGGCCGCCGTGCCGCAGGCCGCCGCGCCGCAGGCCGCCGCGGGCCGCAGCCTCGTCGTGGACATCGGGGGAGGGTCCACTGAGTTCGTGCTGGGCGAGGCCGACGGGGTGATCGCCGCCCGGTCCCACGACATCGGCTCCGTGCGCCTGACCGAGCGCTACCTCAGCTCGAATCCGCCCACCGAGGCCCAGCTGCGCCGCCTGGTCGAGGACGTCGACGCCGCGGTGGAGGCCACCCTGGAGACCGTCCCGCTGGACACCGCGACCCGGCTGATCGGGGTGGCCGGGTCCGTGACCACCGTGACCGCCCGGGCCCTGGGCCTGCGGCGCTACGACTCCCAGGCCGTGCACGGGGCCGAACTGGGCATCGAGGAGATCACCGCGGCGGCCGGGGAGCTGACGCGGATGACCCGGGAGCAGCGTTCGGACCTGGAGTACATGCCGGCCGGGCGGGAGGACGTCATCGGCGCGGGGGCGCAGATCTGGGCTCGGATCGCCCAGCGGATCGGGGAGCTGACCGAGGGGCGGATCCGCACCGCGGTGACCTCCGAGCAGGACATCCTCGACGGCATCGCCCTGTCCCTGCTCTCCTGAGCGGCGCGCGCCCCGCGGCCCGAGTTCGCAGGGGGGATGGCATGGGCGCCATCACGGTGGCAGGATGGGGCGGGTGAACCGTCCGGTCCGGCGTCGGCGTCGCGGGGCCATCCCCGCCGCGGCGCCACGGGCCCACCCCTCCAGCGCAAGGAGTAGCATTCTCACCATGGCTTTCAACCACCTGGCGAACGATCGCCCCCGTATTCTCGTGGTCGGCGGCGGCTATGTCGGCCTGACCGTCGCCTCCCGGATCCAGAAGGACGTCAAGGCCTCCGGCGGCGTCGTCACCGTCGTGGATCCCAACCCCTACATGACCTACTTGCCGTTCCTGCCGGAGGTGGCCGGCGGCTCGATCGAGTCCCGTCACGCCGTGGTCCCGCTGCGCCAGCACCTGCGCGACAGCGAGATCCTCGCCGCGCACGTGGAGAAGATCGACCACCGCAACCGCACCGCGACCCTGCGCGGCATCGACGCGGGCGACACCTACGAGCTGACCTACGACCAGATCGTGGTCGCCGCCGGATCCGTGACCCGCGCCTTCCCGATTCCGGGCCTGGCCGACGCCGCGATCGGCATGAAGAGCATCGAAGAGGCCGAGCACGTGCGCAACTGGGTGCTCGAGCGCATCGAGGTCGCCAGCCTGCTCAAGGACGAGGACGCCCGGCGTCGAGCCCTGACCTTCGTGGTCGTCGGCGGCGGCTTCGCCGGCATCGAGACGATCGGCGAGATCGAGGACATGGCCCGCGACGCCGTGGAGCGAACCTCCCAGCTGCGCTCCAGCGACCTGCGCTTCGTGCTGGTCGAGGCCATGGGCCGGATCATGCCGGAGGTCCCGGAGACCCGGGCCGAGTCGGTCGTCGCGCACCTGCGCGCCCGCGGCATCGAGGTCCTGCTGAACACCTCCCTCGGCGAGGTGGAGGACGGGCACACCCTGAAGCTGGTGAACATGTCCGACAAGTCCTCGGCCGGGGTGGTCGAGGCCGACACCCTGATCTGGACCGCCGGCGTGCAGGCCGCGCCGTTCCTGAAGAACTCGGACCTGCCGCTGGATGAGCGCGGGCGCGTGCGCGTGGGCGCCGACCTGCGCGTGACCGGCGACGACGGCCCCGTGGAGGGCGCCTGGGCCGCCGGGGACAACGCCGCGGTGCCGGACCTGACCGGCGGCGGCGTCGGCGGGTTCTGCGTGCCCAACGCCCAGCACGCCTCCCGCCAGGGCGTGCGCCTGGCCAAGAACCTGCTGGCCTCCCGCAGCGGCGGACAGCTGGAGGACTACTACCACGAGAACCTCGGTGCGGTCGCCGGGCTCGGGGCGTACAAGGGCGTGGCCAACATCAAGGGCCGTTCCTTCGAGGGTCCGCTGGCCTGGCTGATGCACCGCCTCTACCACGGCTACGCGATCCCCACCGCGGAGCGCTCCGCCCGCGTGGGCGCGAACTGGATCCTGTCCACCGTGTTCGGCCGGGACACCACCCCGATACGCCACGCCCGGGATCCGCGCCTGCCGTTCCTGGCCGCCACCGGCAACGCCCCGGAGGCCAAGAAGGCCCGGCTCTAGCCCGGTCTCGGCTCCGCGCGGTGCGTCCTCTCCCACGAGGGGACGCACCGCGCGGGCGGCTCCCGGCGCCCCGGCGTCGGCGGGCCGCCCCCTGCGCCCCAGTAGCCCAATCGGCAGAGGCAGCTGACTTAAAATCTGCACAGTGTGGGTTCGAGTCCCACCTGGGGCACCGCGCCCGTCACCTTGGGGCGCCTCACGCTCACGCTGTGGGCGATACGCGCCCGCACGGGCCTGCCCGCAGGCGCCGCCGCCTTGTAGACTGGGCCGCGACGTGTCGTGGTCGTCTGCGCAGCCTGTGGTCCGCGCGGCGGCCGTCGCCAGCGATGCCGTCGACGACCGTGAGCGAACACTCTCAGGAGATGAGAACACCCATGGCCAGAGGCAACCCCCTGATCAGCCGTCTCAGCACCGAGGCGCAGAAGAACCCCTACGCGAACCAGCCGCTGGACTACTACGACGGCGCCGGGCGGGCGACGACCTCCCAGGCGCCCTCCCCGTATGCGGTGCCGAACCCCGCCGTCGCACAGCCCGGTCCGCAGACCGCCGACGCCGAGCAGCTGAACCGGATGTACCAGGCCCCCTCGGCGACCCCGGCCGACACCCGGCGGGCCACTCTCAACGACGTCGTCGCGAAGACCCTGTCCCTGCTGGGCCTGGTCATCGTCGGTGCCGCCGTGGGCTGGTTCGTCCCCGGTCTGGGCTTCCTCGGCGGCATCGTGGGTCTGGTCGTCGGCCTCGTGGTGGTCTTCAAGAGGAACGTCTCCCCGGTGCTGACCATGGTCTACGCCGTGGCCGAGGGACTGCTGCTCGGGGCGATCTCCGGGGTCTTCGAAGCCCAGTACGGCGGGATCGTCATCAACGCGGTGCTGGCCACCGTGGTCGTGTTCATCGGGATGCTGATGCTCTACGCCAAGGCCGGGGTGCGCCTGTCCCAGCGGATGGTCGCGATCCTGGGCATCGGGATGATCGCCTACCTGGTGTTCCTGGTGGGCAACTTCGTCTTCGGGATGATCACAGGCTCCTCGATGCGCGACGCCGAGATCTTCGGCATCCCCCTGGGCATCCCGCTGGGCCTGATCGTCGTGGCGATGGCCGCGATCAGCCTGATCGCGGACTTCCAGAACATCGACGAGGCCCTGCGCGCGGGCGTCCCGGAGAAGGAATCCTGGCGCCTGGCCTTCGGCCTGATCGTGACCCTCGTCTGGCTCTACATCGAGATCCTGCGCCTGTTCAGCTACTTCATGCGCAGCGACGACTGAGCTGCTCCCCACCCCCGGCCATCGGGCCCCGGGCGCGCAAGCACCGCCGAGACGGCGGCTTCCGCACCGGGGCCCGGTGCCGTGCGGATCCCTTCCACCCATCCCTGAACCCTTGGAGAACCCGCCGATGAGCACCACCGAGGACGGCGCGGCTGAGCTGCAGCTTCCCATCACCACCCCGCCGCCCGGGGACCGTCCCACCGAGCCGTGGACCCGTCGCTCCTCCGGGCAGGGCGGGGACTCCCGTCGGCAGGATCCGCACATCCCCTTCGCCCTGAACACCGCCGCCGCCTGGTCCTGGCGGCTGCTGTTCGTGCTGATCATGGCCGGGGTCATCGTGTGGCTGTCCCGCCCCGTCTCCACGATCCTCGTGGGGGTGGCGGTCGCCGCCCTGCTGGCCGGACTGCTCACCCCCGCAGTGCGGTGGCTGCGCAAGCACCGCATCGGCTCCGGGTGGGCCACCGCCATCACCGAGATCGGCCTGATCGTCGTCGTCCTGGGGCTGCTGACCCTCGTGGGCCAGCAGCTGGTCTCCGGGTTCACCGACCTGTCCGATCAGGTGGTGGCCGGCTACCACCAGCTCATGGACTGGCTGGCCGACGGGCCCCTGCACGTCACGGTGGACCAGGTGGACCAGGCGATCAGCTCCGTGACCGCGACCATCAAGGACAACTCATCGCAGATCCTCGCCGGAGCCGCCAGCTTCGGCTCCACCGCCGGCAACGTGGGCGAGGGCCTCGTGATCTGCCTGTTCACGCTGATCTTCTTCCTCCTCGAGGGGGAGCGGATCTGGCTGTTCCTCGTCGGCCTCGCCCCGAAGAGCGCGCGCCGGGCCGTCAACGGTGCCGGTCGCCGCGGCTGGCACTCCCTGGTCTCCTACACGCGCATCCAGGTCTTCGTGGCTTTCGTCGACGCCGTCGGCATCGGACTGGCCGCGTTCTTCCTCGGGGTTCCGCTGGCCTTCCCGCTGGCGGTGCTGGTCTTCCTCAGCTCGTTCGTCCCGATCATCGGCGCCCTGCTGTCCGGTGCGGTCGCCGTGCTCCTGGCTCTGGTGGCCAACGGGCCCATCAACGCTGTGCTGATGCTCGCGGCGGTTCTGCTGGTCCAGCAGATCGAATCGCATCTGCTGCAGCCCCTGGTCATGGGCAAGGCCGTCTCCCTGCACCCGCTGGCCGTGGTCCTGGCCGTGGCCGTGGGCACCACGCTGCTGGGCATCGTGGGCGCGGTGTTCGCTGTGCCCGCCCTCGCCGTGCTCAACACCGTGATCCGGTATCTGGCCGGCAGGCAATGGGAGCAGGATGACGCCATCCGCACCGAGCCCTTCCGCTTCGACTGGGAGATCGCCAAGGCCAGGAAGAAGTCCCTGAAGCAGAAGGCCAAGGAGAAGCTGCGCGAGGAAGCGCAACCGGAGGAGCAGACCGCATGAGCACGCTGGAGCAGCTGCCCGTCACCTTCGAGCAGATCCAGGAGGCCGCCCACCGCCTGGACGGCATCATCGAGACCACGCCGATCGCCCACTCGCGGGCCCTGGAACGGCGCATCGGCTCCCCGGTGCACCTGAAGGCCGAGAACCTGCAGCGTTCCGGATCCTTCAAGGTCCGCGGCGCCTACAACCGCATGGTCCGGCTCACCCCGGAGCAGAAGGCGGCCGGCGTCGTCGCCGCCTCGGCGGGCAACCACGCCCAGGGGGTCGCGCTGGCCGCGTCCAAGCTGGGACTGGAGGCCAGGATCTACATGCCGCAGGGTGCGGCCCTGCCCAAGATCGCCGCGACCCAGGGCCACGGGGCCCAGGTGGTGCTGCACGGCACCACCGTCGACGAGGCGCTGGCGGAGGCCAAGCGGCACGCGGACGAGACGGGCAAGACCTTCATCCACCCCTTCGACAACGCCGACATCATCGCCGGTCAGGGCACCCTGGGCCTGGAGATGCTTGAGCAGGTCCCGGACGCGGACACGATCATCACCGGCGTCGGCGGCGGCGGGCTGCTGGCCGGGGTCGCGATCGCCGCCAAGACCCTCGCGGCCCGGCAGGGCCGCCCGATCCGGGTGATCGGGGTGCAGGCCGAGCACGCAGCCGCGTACCCGCCGTCCCTGGCCGCGGATGCGCTGGTGCCGCTGAAGAAGGTCTCGACCATCGCGGACGGCATCGCGGTCGGGCGGCCCGGGCAGCTGCCGTTCTCGATCATCAAGGAGCTGGTGGACGACGTCGTCACGGTCTCGGAGGACGACCTCGCCCGCGCGCTGATCTTCCTCATGGAGCGGAACAAGCTCGTGGTGGAGCCGGCCGGGGCGGTGGGGGTCGCGGCCCTGATGAACGGGACCCTCAACGAGGCCTACGGGAACCTCGGCACCACGGTGTGCCTGCTCTCCGGGGGCAACATCGACCCGATGCTGATGCTCAAGGTCATCCAGCGGGGCCTGTCCGCCGCCGGGCGCTTCCTGACCGTGCGCATCATGCTCACCGACCACCCGGGGGAGCTGCGCGACATCTCCCGGATCATCGCCGAATGCGATGCGAACGTGACCGGTGTGGACCACACCCGGGTCGGCGGGGCGCTGTCCATGGGGGACGTGTCGATCACCATCGACATGGAGACCAAGGGCAAGGACCACTCCCACGAGGTCCTGGAGGCCCTCCAGGCCGAGGGCTTCCGCCCCGAAGTCATCAACTGACCCACCCCCCCTGCCGCACAACGGGAGATGCTTCCCATCTCGGGACGTGTCACGTCCAGGAATGGGAAGCATCTCCCGCTCTGCGGTGGAGTAGGGGGAAAGGGGTCAGTAGGGCTTGGCGGCCAGGACCTTCAGCGGGATGTCCTTGCCGTTGGGGGCCTGGTAGGTCAGCTCGTCGCCCACCTTGTGCCCCATGATGGCCTGACCCATCGGGGACTTCTCGCTGTAGACCTGCAGGTCGTCATCGCCGACCAGGGTGTCGGCGACCTCGCGGGAGCCCAGCAGGAACGTGATCTTCTTCCCCGCGATCTCCGCTTCCACGCGCATCCCGGGCTCCACGACGCCGTCGTCGGCGGGCTTCTGGCCCACCTCGGAGTTCTCCAGGAGGTACTTCAGCTGCTGGATGCGGCCCTCGTTCTTGCCCTGCTCCTCCTTGGCGGCGTGGTAGCCGCCGTTCTCGCGCAGATCGCCCTCCTCGCGGGCGGCTTCGATGCGGTTCACGATCTCCTGGCGCTTGGGGCCCTCGCGCTCCTCCAGCTCCGCCTGGAGGCGGTCGTAGGCCTCCTGGGTCAGCCAGGCTGCGGATTCGGTGGTCTCTTCGGACATCGTGTCTCCTCGGTTGGGACGCCCGCCGCGGGCCCCGGACGGTCCGGGCGCGCTTGCGGGCCGGTGCCGGGGTCTGGCCCCGGGCCGACGCCGCGAGACGGCGTGCGTCTGGTCATGCAGATCAGGCCCGCAGGGGACCGCACGGGGTCGGGCTGCGGGTGACGTCAGGCTCCCAGTGTAGCCGCGCGCGGCGCGCCGCCGGCCGATTAAGCTCTGCGGAACACCGATGCCGACGCCGACGCCGTCGCGCTCACGCGCCGTCGACGACCCAGCAGGATTCCACGGTGGCGGTCTCGGCCCGCCCGGTGGTCAGCAGGTCCACGTGCTGGCGCGAGGTGGCCCCGGCGTCGCGGCCCACCTGGATCTCCTTCCAGCCGACCACGGCCCGCTGATCGTTCACGGCCTGCACCGCGCAGCGCACGTCGTCGTCCGGGCGCTTGGTGAGGTCGAAGTCCAGGGAGGTGCGCAGCGGGGAGCTGACCTGCACGCTCTTCTCCTGGTAGGTCGGGGCGGTGCCCCGGTGGGCGGCGATCCAGGCGACGAAACCGGAGGCCAGCACCAGCACGAGCACCGCCAGCAGGGCCAGCGCACGCCGCGAGGGCCGGGTGCGGGCGGGCTTCTTCCCGTAGCGCTGGTCTAGAGTGGAGGAGGTCAATTCGCTCGCTTCCGGCGGGTGCTCATGGACTGATCCCCACTCTAGCGAAAAGGATGTGTGCCAGGCCGTGCCAGAGCCGCTCAAGACCCAGACCGCAGGCCCCGTGGTCCCGCTCGACGCCGCCCTCGCCTCGGATTATTCGGGGCTGCGGATCCTCGCCGTCCACGCGCATCCCGACGACGAGTCCAGCAAGGGCGCGGCCACGATGGCCGCCTACGCCGCGCGCGGCGCCCGGGTCATGGTCGCCACCTGCACCGGCGGGGAGCGCGGGTCCATCCTCAACCCGGGCGTGGAGCGCAATCCCCGGTCCCACTGGGACCTGCCCGGGCTGCGTCGGCAGGAGATGGCCCGGGCCCGGGAGATCCTGGGGGTCGAGCACCGCTGGCTGGGGTTCACGGATTCCGGTCTGCCGGAGGGGGATCCGCTGCCGCCGCTGCCGCAGAACTCCTTCGCGACCCTGCCGCTGGCCCGGGCCGCAGCGCCCTTGGTGCGTCTGGTGCGCTCCTTCCGCCCACACGTGATCCTCGCCTACGACGAGAACGGCGGCTACCCGCACCCGGACCACATCATGAGCCACCGGGTGGCCGTGGAGGCCTGGGACGCGGCCGGGGACCCCGAGCGCTATCCGGGGACCGGTGAGCCCTGGACGCCGCTGAAGCTGTACTACGACCGGGCCTTCAACGTCGAGCGCTTCCAGGCCCTGCACGAGGCGCTGGTGGAGCGCGGACTGCCCTCTCCATACGCCGAGCGGCTGGCGCAGTGGGCCGAATCCGAGCCGGAGGGCGCCCCGCCGGTCTCCCGCCACGAGACCACCACGCAGATCCCGGTGGCCGACACGCTCGCGGTGCGCGACGACGCGCTGCGCGCCCACGAGTCCCAGGTGGACCCGGAGGGCTTCTTCTTCGCCGTCGCCCAGGATATCCAGCGCGAGGTGTGGCCGTGGGAGGACTACGTGCTGGCCGCCAGCCGCGTCCCGGAGAGCCTGCCTGAGCACGATCTGGCCGCCGGGATCGGCCTCGACGCCGCACCGGCGGGGAAGCGTCGATGATGGGCGCACCGGTCCTCGCCCTCGTGGGCCCCGTCCGGACGGCTGCGCTCGCGGCCGCCGAGCAGAGTCCCTCTCTGAAGCCCGGGCTGGACACCGCCGACGTCTCCCCGGGCACGGTGGGCTTCCTGGCGACCCTGGTGATGGTGATCCTGGTGATCCTCGTGGCCCTGGACCACACGCGGCGCCAGCGCCGGATGAAGAACCGCTTCGACTACGCGATGGCCCGCGCCGAGCAGGACCGACGCCGCGCCGAACAGCCCGAGGAGCGGGCGGGCGACGGCGGGGCCGCAGCCGCCGCCGGGACCGGCGAGCGCGAGGAGACCGCCGAGAGACCGACCGAGCAGAAGGACCCGGGCACGGGTGCGGACGGGGATCAGCCGGCGTAGATCGAGAACACGATGGCGATCCAGTGGCAGATGAACCCGAGGATCGTGCACACGTGGAACAGCTCGTGGAAGCCGAACACCGCAGGCGCCAGGTGCGGGCGCTTCAGCGCGTAGAACACCGCTCCGACGATGTAGCAGGCCCCGCCGCAGCAGATCAGGATCGTCGCCGTCGGGCTCACCGCCCAGAAGTCCCCCAGGAAGAACACCGCGGCCAGGCCCATGACCACGTACAGCGGTGTGTAGAGCAGCCGCGGGGCGCCGGTCCACAGCACCCGGAACAGCACCAGCAGCAGGGCACAGCCCCAGATGCTCCACAGCAGGATCTGCGTCTTCGGCGGGTCCAGCATGGTCAGGGCCAGCGGCGTGTACGTGCCGGCGATGATCAGGGAGATGTTCGAGTGGTCCAGGCGCTTGAAGACCATCCGGGTCCGATCCGGCCAGTACGCCCGGTGGTACATCCCGGAGACCCCGAACAGGATCACGCTGGTCAGCGCGAACACGGCGCAGGCCAGGGACAGCGCCCCGCCGCCGGCCAGCACGATCAGCACGATCCCGGCCGCGAAGGCCACGGGAGCGAAGGACGCGTGGATCCACCCGCGCCAGGCGGGCTTGCGCTCCAGGACCTCGGCGAAGCGCTCGGCCGCGGTGACGGCGGCCTCCTCCGCCCGGTCCGTGGCGCGCCGGGTCGCCGCCTCGGCCCGATCCAGCAGACTGGCGGCGTCCGCCTCCCGGTGCGGATGGCCGGACTGGTTCCCATGCTGCGTGCGCGACGGCGCCATGACGGCGGCCCCTTCCTGCCGGTGCGGGATGCTGTGGTCATCCTAGTCCTCGCGTCCGGATGCCGGCCCCGGTGGCCCCGACTCGGCGCGGCTCGCGGTACGGTGGGGACTGACCGACCGCCCGACGCGGCCGACGCTCGGGGTGGGCGCAACCGCCGCCCGGTGCGCCGACCCGCCAGCCCAGCGCCCGGTCGGCACCGCACCCGAGGACGGGTGCGCAGGAGAGCCGAGGGGCGCGCAGGAGAAGGACCGAGATGAAGCTGCGCAAGCCGCTGTACAGCGTGTACGAGCGGAACCTGGTCGCCGGGATTCCGGCGGAGCGCCTGCCGAAGCACGTGGGGGTCATGGTGGACGGCAACCGTCGCTGGGCCGCCCTGATGGGCCAGACCACCCGGCACGGACACCAGGCCGGGGCGGAGCGGATCCAGGAGTTCCTGGGCTGGTGCCGGGAGCTGGGGATCGACGTCGTGACCCTGTACATGCTCTCCACCGAGAACCTCAGCCGGCCGGCCGAGGAGCTGACGGACCTGCTGGGGATCATCGAGGAGCTGCTCACGGGCCTGGCCGATTCCCGGGTGGCCCGGCTGCAGCCGGTCGGCGCCCTCGAGCTGCTGCCGGAGGGTCTGGCCGCGACCCTGGAGCGGGCCACGGTGAGCACCGCCGAGGTGGAGGGGCTGCACGTGAACATCGCCGTGGGCTACGGCGGACGGCAGGAGATCGTGGACGCGGTCCGGGAGCTGCTGCGCGACGCCGCCCGGGAGGGACGCGAGATCGCCGAGCTCGCCGAGACCCTGGGGGCCGAGGACATCGAGAACTACCTCTACACCCGGGGCCAGCCGGACCCGGATCTGGTGATCCGCACCTCGGGGGAGCAGCGGCTGTCCGGGTTCATGATGTGGCAGTCCGCGTACTCCGAGTTCTACTTCTGCGAGGCGCTGTGGCCGGATTTCCGGAAGGTGGACTTCCTGCGGGCCCTGCGCGACTACGCCGGGCGGCAGCGGCGCTTCGGCTCCTGAGACACCGGGCGGGAAGGGGAGCAGACCATGGTGCGGATGCTCGGGGACTGGGCGGCGGCCGGCCGATACGGCGCCGTCGCGCTGGGGGCGGCCGGGGCGCTGGCCTTCCTGGTGCTGGCCGCGGTGCTCACCGTGATCGACGCCCGCGAGCACCGGCTGCCGCGGGCCTGGGTGCTGCCGGCCTACCCGGTGCTGGGCATCCTGCTGGGTGCCGCCTTCGCGCTCGGCGAGGGACCGGGAAGCCTGCTCGGCGGGCTGCTGGGCGCGGCGGGCACCGGGATCTTCTACGGCGCGGTGCGCCTGGCCTCCCCGGCGGCGATGGGTTTGGGTGATGTCCGCCTGGCCCCGCTGCTGGGCTGGAGCCTCGGGCTGGTCTCCGTGCCGCACGCCCTGGTCGGACTGCTGCTGAGCTTCCTGCTGGCCGGGCTCTGGGCCGCGGGGCTGATCCTGCTGCGCCGGGCGGATGCGGACTCCCACGTGGCCTTCGGCCCCTGGATGCTGCTCGGCACGGCTGCGGCCTGGCTGGCCCTGCCCGCCCGCCTGCTGTGACTCCCGTGATCCCACCGACGCATCGAGAAGGAGAAACCCATGCCCACCCCTGAGTTCGTGCTGAGCATCCGCGAGAAGATCGGCCACGACCTGCTGTGGATGACCGGGGTCACCGCGGTGATCCTGGATGACCGGGAGCGGATCCTGCTGTGCCGGCGCGCGGACAACGGGGCGTGGACCCCGATCACCGGGATCGTGGATCCGGGGGAGCAGCCGGCGGACACCGCCGTGCGGGAGGCCGAGGAGGAGACCGGAGTGCGGATCGCGGTGGAGGGGCTGGCCTCGGTGCTGAGCAATCCGCCGCTGGTCTTTCCCAACGGGGATCGGGCGCAGTTCCTGGATCTGACCTTCCGATGCCGCTGGGTCGGCGGGCGGGCCCGGGTCAACGACGAGGAGTCCACCGCGGTCCGCTGGTTCCCGCTGGATGATCTTCCCTCCATGTCCGAGCGGATGCATCGGCGCATCGCCGCGGCGCTGGGGTTCTCCGGGCGCACCGACTTCGCGGTCGGCGGCGCACAGAGCAGGGAAGCGCAGAACGGGGGAGCCGGGGACTCGGGATCCCCGAGCGGTCGCGGATCCGAGGCGGCGTCGGACCCTTCGTAGCGCTAAAGACTAAGGGCGTACTCAGATGAATATCAGGTAATCTTTACGGGCACCTGAGCCGACCCGCAGGTCGGCCTCACTCTGTCATTGCGCCGCACCGGGTGCTGCGGACGAAAGCATCTTCAAGGAGGATCGATGCGCCGAGGACCCGCGCTGTCCGCGATCGCGACCCTGTCGACCCTGACCCTGACCGGAACCGTCCTGGTGGCCCCCGCCCAGGCGAGCGAGGGGGTCAGCCTCTCACCGGAGACCACCATCACCACCGGCGGACGCCCCCGGGACCTGGACGTGGACGCCGCGCGCCAGCAGCTGTCCGTGCCCGTGCAGCAGGACTCCATCCTGCCCGGGCAGGACGCCGACGCGCCCGTCGGGCACATCGCCCGGATCGACCTGGCGAACCCGCAGACCCAGCAGCGGCATCAGGTCACCCAGCCGCGGCCCAGCGACGTCGTCTCCAGCGCCGACGGGTCTCGGCTGTACGTGCTCAACGCCTCCCACGGCTCCATCACGGTGCTCGATGCCCGCAGCGGGGCCGTCGAGCGGGAGATCGAGGGCGTGGTCACCTCCTCGAACGGCATCGTGCTGGACTCGGACAGCGGCGACCTGTACGTGTTCGACAACTTCGGCCTGCAGCGGGTCATCCCCGGCGCCGGGGAGGTCATGGAGCGCACCGAGGTGAGCCGGCACGAACGGCCCTTCGTCCGGGATGCGGTCTACGACGCCCAGCACCGGCTGGTGTGGCTGGCCAACGCCAATGAGGGTGTGGTCACCGCGTACTCCACCGTGACCCACCAGTGGGTGCGCACCGTGCGGGTCCCGGTGGCCGAGTACCGGTTCGAGGACACCGTCCTGGGAGCGAATCCGCGATCGCTGGCGATCGATCCCCAGCTGGGCAACCTGTACATCGGCACCAGCGGCAGCAAGGTCGCGGTGGTGCAGACCTCCACCGGCAAGCACCTGGGGGGCTCCCATCTCCGTGGTGGGGGAGTCCACCTCCCTGACGGTGAACCCCCGCACCCACGAGGTCGTGGCCGGTCACGGCCGGGCCAACACCGTCTCGGTGATCTCCCCGCAGACCTGGACCGTGGCCTCCTCCCTCGATCTGCACGCGGCGGGGATCACCGGTCCCGCGGGCTTCTTCACCTCGGACGTGACGGACGTGGAGACCGGGGCGGACGGCACCGAGGTCTACGTCTCCCACGAGCGCACCGGCCGGGTGTCCATCCTGGACCGGTCCGGGGACATCCCCGAGGTCACGCCGCTGAGCGTGGCCCCGGGGCAGGACGAGGCGCCGGACCCGCAGGAGCCGGGGCCGGGCGGCGAGCCCTGGGATGGTCCGGCGACGGCGGACCCCCTGCAGCGTCCCGCCGATGCGGTGGAGGTCTCCCACCCGAGCCTGTCCTGGGCGGTGAACGACTACATGCGGTCCTGGACCCCCGAACCGCTGGGCCCGGTCACCCGCGAGGGGCAGCAGTACGTCTTCGGTGAGGGCCGCGGCTGGTACGACGGGCGCAGCGGACGGGCCTCGGCGGCCTGGGACGGCGGGGTACGCATCCGGCACTACGCGATCATGGCCCCGGGGGTGATCACCAGCTTCGGGAATCCCCGCCTGGATGTGGAGGCGGACGGCTCGGCGCGACTGAGCGTGGAGCTGAGCTGGATGCTCAACGACGAGAACAGCGGCGGGTACCACCGGGTCACCATGGCCACCTTCGATCACGTGGAGCTCAGCCGGGAGGGCCAGCGGGTGACGGTCACCGGGACCCCGGACTTCGCGGGCCGCGAGTACCGCGAGGGCGACCGGGTGTTCTCCGGGTCCTTCCCGGGGGAGTTCATCGACGCGCTGCACCCGGATATGCGGCCCCGGTGGTATGCCTCCGGGTCCGGTGGGGACGCCAAGAAGACCCCACTGCCGCTGTCGGTGAGCTTCGACGCCGAGCAGAAGGCCGCCGAGCCGACGCCGGAGCCGACCAGCGAGCCGACGGCCGAGCCGACCGCTGACCCCACCGCGGAGCCGACCGCGGAGCCCACCAGCGAACCGACCGTCGAGCCCACCGCCGAGCCGATGGCCGAGCCCACCGCGGAGCCGACGTCGGACCCCGCCGACCCGACCGTGCCGGCGCCCGGCGGTGACGAGGACGCCGACGCCGAGGATCCGGAGGGTGCTCAGGAAGTGGGCGGCGCGGGAACCGGGCAGCCCGGCCCCGATGACTCGGCCGACCGCTCCGATCGGGCCGGAGCCGTCGGGACCGGCGGCGGCAACAGCCCCGAGAACGGCGGCACCGGTGGACCCAGCGATGCCGGCTCCGGCAACGACGGCTCCGGCGGCGGCCTGGCGGCCACCGGGGCCCGCACCGGCGGGTACCTGGCGGTCGGTGCGCTCCTGCTCGCCCTGGGCGCCGGTGCGCTGACGCTGCGGCACCGTCGCCGGGCCTGAGCCCGAAGACACGGAAAGGGCCCCACCCCGCGCGATCGCGGGATGGGGCCCTTTTCAGCCTCAGCGGGCGGGCCTCAGCGACCCGACGGCGCCGGTGCTACCACTGGCGCACGGCCTGCACGTTGCGCAGGTTGGAGCGGGCCATGGACACGGCCTCGCCCGCGCCGCGGTTGAGCACGATCTTGGACATCGCGGTCGCGAAGCCGAAGATCTGGTCCGAGGAGATCTTCGGCGGCACGGACAGGGACATCGGATCGGTGATGACCTCCACCAGGGCCGGGCCGTCGAAGGACAGCGCCTCCTGGTAGGCCTTCTTCAGCTTCTTCGGGTCCGTCACGCGGATGGCGTGGAAGCCCATCGCCTTGGCGATGTCCGCGTAGTTGGTGTCCGGCACGTCCACGCCGAAGTCGGCCAGGCCGTCCACCAGCATCTCCAGCTTGACCATGCCCAGCGTGGAGTTGTTGAACACCACGACGTTGGTGGGCAGGCGGTAGGTGGCGATGGTGATGAGATCGCCCAGCAGCATGGACAGCCCGCCGTCGCCGGACAGCGAGATGACCTGGCGGCCCGGGTAGGCAAACTGCGCCCCGATGGACTGCGGCATCGCGTTGGCCATGGACCCGTGCAGGTAGGACCCGATCAGCCGGCGCTTGCCGTTGGGGCGGATGTAGCGGGCCGACCACACGTTGCACATGCCGGTGTCCGCGGTGAACACGGCGTCCTCGGCGGCGACCTCATCCAGCACGGAAGCGGCGTACTCGGGGTGGATCGGCTGGTGCTTCTCCACGTTGCGGGTGTACGCGCCGACGGCCTTGTTCATGATCTGGTCGTGCTTCTTCAGCACGCGATCCAGCCACTTGCGGTCCTTCTTGTACTCCACCAGCGGCAGCAGGGCCCGCAGGGTCTCCAGGGCGGAGCCCTCGATCTGCAGGTCCACGTCCGTGCGCCGACCCATGACCGAGGGATCGGTGTCGATCTGGATGGTCGTGGTCTCCGGCAGGAACTGGTCGTACGGGAAGTCCGTGCCGATCATGATCATCAGGTCGGCGTCGTGGATGCCCTCGGCGGCCGCACCGTAGCCCAGCAGGCCGGTCATGCCGACGTCGAAGGGGTTGTCGTACTGGATGAAGTCCTTGCCGCGCAGGGAGTGCCCGACCGGGGCGGCGGCCTTCTCCGCGAGGGAGACGACCTCGTCGTGGGCGCCCTCGATGCCGGCGCCGACGAACAGCGCGACCTTCTTGGCGCGGTTGATGTGGGAGGCCAGCTCCTGGATGGTCTCCTGGTGCGGGACCTTCGGGGCCCGGCGCAGGGTCCCCAGCACCGGGGCCTCGGTGGCGGTGTCCTCATCGGCGATGTCGCCCGGGATGGTCACCACGGCCACCCCGGAGTCGCCGACGGCGTGGCGGATCGCCGAGGCGACCACGCGCGGGGACTGCTCGGGGGAGAGCACCATCTCGTTGTAGACGGAGCACTCCTCAAAGATCTGCTGCGGGCGGGTCTCCTGGAAGTACCCCTGCCCGATCTGCTTGCTCGGGATGTGCGAGGCGATCGCAAGCACCGGGGCCTGGGAGCGGTTGGCGTCGTACAGGCCGTTGATCAGGTGCATATTGCCCGGGCCACAGGAACCGGCGCACACGGCGAGCTCCCCGGTCAGCTGGGCGTCCGCGCTTGCGGCGAAGGCGGCGGCCTCCTCGTGGCGCACATGCACCCAGTCGATCCCGCCCTTCTTGGAGCCGCCGGTGGCGCGCACGGCGTCGACGATGGGGTTCAGGGAGTCTCCGACGATCCCGTAGATGCGGTGAACGCCGGCCTCGACCAGCTGGTTCACGATCTGTTCTGCAAGCTTCACGATGCCTCGATCTCTCTTCTCGCTTCTCGCGGGGATGGGTGGCCTCCTGCAGGCACAGGGGCACCCACGCAGCCCGGTGATGCCGTCTATGAGAACACCGCTGCATCGAACCAATATTCCAGAACGCCCCTCCCGGTGGAAGAGGCCATACCCCCTTGTGAGCGATGTCGCGGCCGCCTCCTCGGGTGGGCGCACGCCCCGGCGTCGATCGGTGCGGGGAACGCGCACGCGACGCCGGGGCGTGGGTGGGACGCGGCGGGCGGGACGGCTAGCGCCGGCCCAGCATCCGGGTCACGTCCAGGGCCTCGTCCAGCTGCTGCTCGGTGACCTCGCCGCGCTCGACGTAGCCCAGCTGCTCCACGGCCTCGCGCACGGTGGTCTTGTGGGCCACGGCGTGCTTGGCGATCTTCGCGGCCGCCTCGTAGCCGATGAGTTTGTTCATCGGGGTCACGGTGGACGGGGAGGCCTCGGCCAGGAAGCGGGCCCGCTCCTCGTTGGCCTCCAGCCCGTCCACCATCTTCTCCGCCATGACCCGGGAGGAGTTGGCCAGCAGCCGGATGGACTCCAGCAGGTTCTTGGCCATCACGGGGATGCCGACGTTGAGCTCGAAGGCGCCGTTGGTGGAGGACAGGGCGATCGTGGTGTCATTGCCGATGACTTGGGCGGCCACCTGGATCACGGCCTCGCAGATCACCGGGTTGACCTTGCCCGGCATGATCGAGGAGCCCGGCTGCAGGTCCGGGATGTGCAGCTCGCCCAGGCCCGTGTTCGGCCCGGAGCCCATCCAGCGGATGTCGTTGCAGATCTTCATCAGCGAGTATGCGATGTTCCGCAGCTGCCCGGAGGCCTCGATCAGCCCGTCCCGGTTGGCCTGGGCCTCGAAGTGGTTGCGGGCCTCGGTCAGGGGCAGACCGGTCTCCTCCGCCAGCAGCTCGATGACGCGGGCGGAGAAGCCGTCCGGGGTGTTGATCCCGGTGCCCACGGCCGTCCCGCCCAGGGGGACCTCGGCCACCCGCGGCAGCGAGGCTTCGATGCGCTCGATGCCGTAGCGGACCTGGGCGGCGTAGCCGGAGAACTCCTGCCCCAGGGTCACGGGGGTGGCGTCCATCAGGTGGGTGCGCCCGGACTTCACCACGTCCGCGAACTGCTCGGCCTTCGCCTCCAAGGAGGAGGCCAGGGTGTCCAGGGCCGGGATGAGGTCCTTGATCAGCGCGCCGGTCACGGCCACGTGCACGGAGGTGGGGAAGACGTCGTTGGAGGACTGGGAGGCGTTGACGTGGTCGTTGGGGTGCACCTCGATGCCCTGATCCTCCAGGGCCCGGGTGGCCAGGGTCGCCAGCACCTCGTTGGCGTTCATGTTCGAGGAGGTCCCGGAGCCGGTCTGGAACACGTCGATCGGGAAGTGCTCGTCGTAGGTGTGGGCGGCGACGGCGTCAGCGGCGTCGCGGATGGCCCGGGCCCGGTCCGCGTCCAGGACTCCCAGCTCCTCGTTGGCCTGGGCGGCGGCCTTCTTGACCAGGGCCAGGGCCGCGATGTGGGCGGATTCCAGCGTGGAGCCGGAGATCGGGAAGTTCTGCACGGCGCGCTGGGTCTGGGCCCGGTACAGGGCGTCCTTGGGGACCTGGACCTCGCCCATCGTGTCGTGCTCGATGCGGTATTCGGTGGTGTCGCTCATACGCACCATCCTATGCCGCGACCCGGTCCATGACGTGGTCCGGTCCACCGTCGACGGGCCCGGACCGGATCAGTCCTCGGCCAGCTCCTGGGAGGACCACACCAGCTCGGCCCGGCCGTCGCGCAGGTTGTAGAACACCCCGACGACGGCGGTGCGACCCTCGCGCACCGCGGCGTCGATGATCTTGGACTGGTCCAGCACCCGCTGGGCCGTCTGCCGGGTGTTGGTGCGCACCATGTCGTTGATGGTGGGGGTCTCGCCCTGGGCCTCGCGGTGGGTCTCCACCACGGCGGGCAGGATCTCCTCGACCAGGTCCCGCACGAAGCCGCCGGGCATCTGCCCGGAGTCGTAGGAGCCGGAGGCGGCGGTGACCGCGCCGCAGGAGTCGTGGCCCAGGACCACGATCAGCGGCACGTCCAGATCCGTCACCGAGTACTCCAGGGAGCCCAGTGCGGCGTTGCCCACGACCTGCCCGGCCGTGCGCACCACGAAGGTGTCGCCCAGCCCGAGGTCGAAGATGATCTCCGCGGCCAGCCGGGAGTCCGAGCACCCGAAGATCACGGCGAAGGGGTGTTGCCCGTCGGTCAGGGACTCCCGGCGCGCGGCGTCCTGGTTGGGGTGCTCGGAGGCGCCGGCGACGAAGCGGGCGTTGCCCGCGCGCAGACGCTGCAAGGCTTCGGCGGGGGTGGGACGGGTGCTGGTGCTCATGGGTCCTCGGATCTGTTCTCGTGGGTCGTCTGCGATGGGCCGCGCGGGATCCGCGCGGGGGTCGATGGGGTGTGTGGAGCGGGGTCGGTCGGTGAGGGGTCAGGGGGCGGCGGAGGCGCTGGCCGACGCCGCAGCCCCCGCGCCGTCCGCCGTGCGGGCCAGGCGGGAGAGCAGATCCTTCAGCTCCTCATCCCGGGAGTCCCCGGTGACCACCACCGTGGTCCCCGCCAGCCGCCCGACCGCTGAGACGGTGGTCTCCCCGGTCTTGCGGTCCGTGCTGGAGTGGCGGCGCCACTGGATGCCCTCGACATCCATGGTCCCGGTCTGCGGGGCCCGGTCGATCCGCTCGGCCGTCCAGGTGGGATCGGCGCGGTCGGTCTGGGCGAGCGTCAGGAAGCCGCCGGAGGCAGTGACCGCCCCGAACTCCCAGTACGGCACCTCCTGGTCATCGGCGGGGTGCCAGCGGGCGAAGTTCGCGTGCCAGTCCGCGGGCAGCTCGGGGGCCAAGACGTCGAAGCCGGCATCGGTGCGGGCCTGCTGGGCGGTCTGCACCAGGTCCACCTGGGGGCGGTAGGTCTGGTTGTCCGGGCGCGGCTGCAGCCACACGAACGGCAGGGTGATGCCCAGCAGGGCGATCACGGAGATCACCATCGCCCCGACCGGGGTATTCAGCCGCCGCGCCTGCTTCTCGGTGATCTGCGGGACCACCGGCTCATCCCGCTCGCTCCGGTCCCGGGCCTGCTCGTTCTCCTCCACGTCCCCCATTGTGCCCCACCCGCGGGCGCGCCCCGTCCGGCCGGGGCGCGTGCCCGGCGGGGCAGGCGGTGCCCACTATGCTGGAGAGCACAGCCAGAGGGGCCCGCTCGCGGGCGCCGAACTCAAGGACGAGGAAACAGCACCGTGTCTGCAGTACAGGATGAGAACAACAACCAAGCCGACCGCAACCTGGCCCTGGAGCTGGTGCGGGTGACTGAAGCCGCAGCCATCGCCGGCGGGCACTGGGTCGGGGCGGGGGATAAGAACTCCGCGGACGGGGCCGCGGTGGATGCGATGCGCAGCATGCTCTCCACCGTCAGCTTCAACGGCACCGTCGTCATCGGCGAGGGGGAGAAGGACGAGGCCCCCATGCTGTACAACGGCGAGTCCCTGGGCGACGGCGACGGCCCGGCCCTGGACGTGGCCGTGGACCCCATCGACGGCACCCGCCTGACCGCCCTGGGCATGAACAACGCGCTCGCGGTGATCGCGGTGGCCGACGGCGGGTCGATGTTCGACCCCTCCGCCGTGTTCTACATGGAGAAGCTCGTGACCGGCCCGGACGCGGCCGACATGGTGGACCTGCGCCTGCCGATCAAGCAGAACCTGCACCTGGTGGCCAAGGCCAAGGGGAAGAAGGTCAACCAGCTCACCGTGTGCATCCTGGATCGCCCGCGCCACGCCCAGCTGGTCGAGGAGGTGCGGGCCACCGGCGCCCGCACCCGCATGATCCTGGACGGGGATGTGGCCGGGGCGATCGCCGCCTGCCGCGAGAACACCGGGGTGGATGTGATGCTGGGCACCGGCGGCACCCCCGAGGGGATCGTGGCCGCGTGCGCGATCAAGGCCACCGGCGGGATCATCCAGGGGCGCCTGGCCCCCACCGACGATGACGAGAAGCAGAAGGCCATCGACGCCGGGCTGGACCTGGAGGCCGTGATGACCACGGATGAGCTGGTGACCAGTGACAACTGCTTCTTCGCCGCCACCGGGATCACCGACGGGGATCTGCTGCGCGGGGTCCGCTACTCCGGGCCCACCATCACCTCCCAGTCCATCGTCATGCGCTCCAAGTCCGGGACCGTGCGCATGGTCGAAGCCGAGCACCAGGCGGCCAAGTGGGAGCGGTACGCCCGCGGCTGATCCGGGGACGGGCGCGGCGTCGGGGTAGGATTCCCTGACGGCGCGCCGCCGCGGCTCCCGCGGATGCCCGACGGGCGGCGCTGTCGGAGACCGACGTCGTCGATGACCACCGTGGGGCGCGGTGGGGATGGGGGAGCCCGTGAACGCTGCCGAGGCCCAGGAATCCGCCGTGCGCGCGGACGTGCGCGATCTGCGCACGCTCTTCGCGCTGATCCCGTGGCGGATGCGCCCGCGCATCCTCGGCATGGTCCTGGTGGCCTTCGCCTCCTCCCTGCTGGACATCCTCGCGGTGGCGACGATGGTGCCGCTGACCCAGATGCTCACCGCCCACGGGGAGGTCCCCCCGGTGGTCCAGGAGCACCTGGCGCCCCTGGTGGGCACCGAGGATCGGCAGCGGCTGCTGCTGATCCTCGCGCTGCTGGTCGGGCTGGCCTTCCTCGTCAAGAACGTTGCGCTGATCGGGATCCGCTGGTGGTCCATCGGCGTGGTGCAGCGGGCGTCCTCCTCGGTGCAGGCCGAGATGCTGGACCGGTACCTGCAGGCCACGTATGAGGCCCACCGGCACCGCTCCAAGGCCGCGATCCTGAACAACATCAACACCGGCGTGCCCCAGGCGTTCAACAGCGTCCTGCTGGGCTACATCTCGATCCTGGTGGACGCGGCGACCATCGTCCTGCTCATGGGCACCCTGCTGGTGCTCTCCCCGGTCGGGTTCATCGCCGCCCTGGTGCTGTTCGGCGGGGCCGCGCTGCTGCTGGCCCGGGTGGTCCGGCCCTTCGCCCTGCGCTACGCGCACCGGCTGTTCGAGCTGAGCAAGGACGGCTTCGCCCTGCTCTCCCCGGCCATCGAGGGCTTCCGGGAGACCCGGATCTTCGGGCGGGAGGGGCTGTTCGCGGACGGGTTCCGCCGCAACCGCTCGGACAACGCCCACTACGCCCAGCCCCAGCAGTTCTTCGCGGAGCTGCCGCGGTACCTGCTGGAGGTCGTGATGATCTTCGGCATCCTCGTCATCGCGCTGGTGCTGTTCGCGACCACGGACCAGATGACGGCCTTCGGCCTGCTGGCGGCCTTCGCGGCCGCGGCCATGCGCATCGTGCCGGCTCTGAACCGGGTGGTCGGCACACTCAACGGCGTCCGGTCGGGGCAGCCCTCCCTGCGCACCGTCGCCGCCGAGGTGCGGGGCCTGCAGGCCGAGGCCGACGCCGATCCCTCCCATGCGGAGCAGCCGGTGCAGATCCCCCGGGCCTCCCTGGAGGTGCGGGACCTGGGCTTCCGGTACGCCGACGCCGACCGGGACGTGCTCACCGGGGTGGACGTGAGCATCCCGGTGGGCCGCACGGTCGCACTCGTCGGCTCCTCCGGGGCCGGCAAGACCACGTTCGCGGACCTGCTGGCCGGGCTCTACGTCCCCACCAGCGGCAGCGTCACGGTCGGCGGGGTGGATATCTCCGCGCATCCCCGGGCATGGCGCCGCCGGGTCGCGATGGTCTCCCAGAAGGTCTTCCTGTGGGATGTGCCCCTGCGGGACCTGATCACCTTCGGGCAGCCGGAGGATCAGGTGGACCAGGAGCTGCTGGCCCGGGTCCTGCGCCAGGCGCGCCTGGAGGAGCTGGTGGCGCAGCTGCCGGACGGGCTGGACACCCTCGTGGGCGACGCCGGTGCGCGCCTGTCCGGCGGGCAGACCCAGCGGGTGGGCATCGCCCGGGCGCTGTACTCCCAGCCCGAGGTGCTCATCCTGGACGAGGCGACCTCCGCCCTGGACAACGAGACCGAGCACGAGATCACCCGCACCATCGAGGCCCTGCACGGGAAGATCACCGTGATCGTGATCGCCCACCGGCTCTCCACGGTGCGCAACGCGGACGAGATCCTGTTCTTCTCCCGCGGGCGCCTGCGCTCGCGCGGAACCATGGCGCAGCTGCGCGAGACCGAGCCGGAGTTCGCCCGCCTGGTGGAGCTGGGCCGACTGGACTGAGCGCCCGGTCCCGATCCGCCCGACGCCGCCCGGCCCGGGCCGACGTCGGGCGGGGTGCCGCAGGTTCAGCGGCGCAGGCGCCCCACCAGTCCGCGGACCTTCTGTTCGGCGGTTCCCGCCAGGCGGCGGGCCGCGGGCAGGCCCTTCTCCTTGGCGGCCTCCTTGGCGGCGTAGACCGAGCGGAACGCGGCGTAGGCGGCGGTCGAGACCGGCAGGTCCCAGGTGCCCGGGTAGGTCACCGGGTAGCCGCCGTAGGACTTCTTGAACTTGGTGAACCCGGCCCACTCGTGATCCGGCTGGCCCTCCGGGGCGATGCCGAACATATCGAAGCGCCGCAGCCCGGCCTCCTTGGCATCCAGCATCATCCGGGTGACCAGGGGGTTGTTCGCGGACAGGCGCCGGTGGGCATAATCCATGCTCGCGTGGGCGTAGGTGCGGGTGTCCGCGGAGTCGTAGACGAAGGCCGCGCCGATGGGCTCTCCGTGCAGCTCGGCCACGTACAGCGCGGCGTCGCCCTGGGGCATCAGCGAGCGGGCCGCCTGGGTGAGGTAGTCATCCTTCTGCCGGTTGAACCCCACCCGCTCGGCGGTCTGGTTCAGGTAGCGCAGCAGGATCCCGATCTCCTCGGGGTCCCGCGAGGCGCGGAAGCTCACGCCCTTCTTGTGGATGTTCCGGTGCAGGTTCCGGTTGGTCGCGTTCATGCCCTTCAGCAGCGCGTCCTCGTCCTGGGTCAGATCCACCATCCAGGTGTGGGACGGCTGGATCTGGCGGGGGGAGAAGCGCAGGCCGCGGGCTCGCAGGTCCGCCTCCGGGTCCGTGCCCTCGGCGAAGGAGCGGGGGTCGCTGGGCTCGACGCGCACAAACAGGCAGCGGTGGGCCCGGGCCAGCTCCTTCAGCTCGGCCAGGGCGCGGGTCAGCGCCTCGGGGGAGTCCGCCTCCGGGCCGTAGGGGCAGTACAGGTAGCGCCCCGCGCGCCCGCCCTCTACGGTGGCCAGGTAGGAGTATCCCTCCCCGGCCCCGCGCAGCACCTCGTGGCCGAGGTCGGACTGGAACCGGGCCCAGGCATCGGATTGCAGGAAATTCGTCATGGTCTCCACTGTAGGACGTGGCCGGCAGGGCACCGGCGGGGCGTGGTTGGGTGGGGTCGGGGCAGCTGGCGGACGGGTCGGGCTCAGGGCACCGAGCAGGTGCCGTTGGGGCCGAGCTCCGCGACGGTGCTCACCGCGGGGCCGTCCTGGGCCTGGACAGAGCCGGCGCCGGGCAGCAGGGACAGGGTGGCCAGCAGGGCGGCGGGGCGCACCGCGGAGACCACCCCGGCCGGGCCCGCGGCCTGGGCGTCGTCGGCGGCCGGGGTAGGGGTCTTCCCCTCCGCCGACCCCTCGATGACCTGGGCGACCCCGGCGCGGAAGGCGTCGTAGTCCGGGTAGGTGGGGAACATGTCATCCCAGTACGGCGGGCCGGCCCCGTACTGGATCAGCTCGTGGTCCTTGGCCTTCAGCCCCAGGTCCGCGAACTCCCCGAGCTGGGCCTCCGGGATGTCCGTCTCCACGATCTGCTGGCCGGCGTCCGTGATCGAGCGGAACTTGGTCAGCACGTTCGCGGGATCCAGCTGCGCGAGCATCGCCGACTGCACGCAGCGCTGACGCGCCTCCCGCTCGAAGTCGCTGGCCCCCTCCCGGGAGCGGGCGTACCAGAGGGCGTGGAAGCCGTCCAGGTGCTGGCGGCCGGGCTCGATCCACCCGTCGATGGGGTTCTTCTCCCCGGTGATCTCGTTCGTCCCGCCGCCGATCGGCACCCGGCCGCCGACGTCGAGCTCGATGCCGCCCAGCGCGTCCACCAGGTCCGCGAAGCCGTCCATGTCCACCAGAGCGTAGCCCTGGATCGAAAGACCCGTGATGCCCTCGGCGGCGTCCCTCATGGCCTCGGCCCCGGGATCCGCGGCGTCCGGGTAGAGGTCCGCGTGCTCCTGGGCGACCTGCGGGTACAGGGCGTTGAGGATGCACTCGTCCCCGCAGTCGAAGCCCTCGGGCCAGACCTGCCACAGCGGCGAGCCCTGCGCGAAGGGGGCGTTCTGCAGGTTGCGCGGCAGGGAGATGGTCACGGCCTGGCCGGTCTTCGCGTCGATGCTGAACACCGTCATGGAATCCGGGCGGCGCCCCACCCGGTCCGCCCCGGCGTCCCCGCCCATCAGCAGGATGTTGTACCGGCCGTCCGCGGCCTCGAAGCCGGAGCCGCCGGAGAACACGTTGCCCAGGGCGCCGCGGCCCACTCCCACGAGATAGGCGGAGTAGCCGAGGGTGCCGGCGGTGACCAGCATCAGGCCCGCGCAGCCCAGGGCCACCATCGGCCGCATGCCCCGGGCCAGCAGAGCGGGCCGGATCAGGCGCAGCGCGTCGAGGAAGAGCAGGGCCCAGCCGAGAGCCAGCACCGCGAGCACGACGATCAGCACCAGGGACGTGAACCGGCCGGTGACCAGGGAGAACAGCCAGGACCGGTGCACCGCCAGCAGGATCAGGGCCGCGATGAGGCAGGCCCAGACGGTCAGGGTCACACCCAGGGCGCGCCGCCCCAGGCGGCGGTTGCCGATCAGCAGCTGGACGGAGCCGGGCAGGACGGCGGTGAGCAGCAGCAGCAGCCACGCCCGCTTGGTGCGGGTGAGAGCCCCGGACGCCTCCGGGTGGCGCAGAGGGTCCGTGCGGTGCGCCGGTCCCGGCCGGTGCCCCTCCGGGCGCGCGCCCGTGATCTCATCGGTCCCGCGGGGGCGTTCGGCTCCGGCGGCGGGGTCGCGGGGGTTCTCGGACGGGGTGGAGGGGGGCATCGGGGAGTACCTGCCGGTCGGGGAAGGGCGGGCGGTGGTCGGCGCCCGCCCCGGCGGATCGACGACGTCGCGGGGTCCGACCGAGGTGGGCGGGAACGGGGACCTACGGAGCGTAGGGGCCGGGCTGGGCGGGATCGTCGGCGTCGGGGGCCTGGGAGCGGGGTGCCGGGCGGTGGGCCTCGGTCTCCTCCTCCGGGCCGCGGCGGGACTCCAGCCGGCGGGTCAGGGCCGCGCCCTTGTCCTGGGCGGACTGGCGCAGATTCCGGGCGAACTCGCGCAGATCGCCGCGGATCTCCGCGGCGGCGGCCGGATCCTGGCCGGCCCCGAGGATGCGCGCGGCCAGCAGCCCGGCGTTGCGCGCCCCGTTGACCGAGACCGTGGCGACGGGCACCCCGGCCGGCATCTGCACGATGGACAGCAGGGAGTCCAGCCCCTCCAGCGTCTTCAGCTGCACGGGCACCCCGATGACGGGCAGGGCCGTGACCGAGGCGAGCATGCCGGGCAGGTGGGCGGCACCCCCGGCCCCGGCGATGATGACGCGCAGCCCGCGCTGCTCGGCCTCCTGGCCGTAGGCCAGCATGTCCTGGGGCATCCGGTGGGCGGAGACCACCCGGGCCTCGTAGGCGATGCCGAACTCCTCGAGGGCCTCGGCGGCGGCCTCCATGACCGGCCAGTCCGAGTCCGAACCCATGACGACGCCGACCAGCGGCGCGTTCTGCGAGGCGGGGGTGCTCATGATGTGCTCCTGGTGTGCTGTGGTGCTGGTGGGCTGGGGCTTATCGGCGGGCTGGGGCTCAGCGGTCGGTCGGGTCTGTCGCGGCCGGGTCGGCGGCGGGACCGTCCCGCAGGATCGCGGCCGCCTCCCGGGCCGCCCGGCGCACCTGCGCCAGCTCGGCGGCCGGGCCACTGAGGTTGACGTGCCCGACCTTCCGGCCCGGGCGCACCGCCTTGCCGTACAGGTGCACCTTGGCCTCGGGATGCGCGGCCATCGCCGCGGGGCACGCCCCGGCCAGGTCCTCGTTGGCCCCGCCGAGCACGTTCTTCATCACGGTGACCCCGGCCACCGGGGCGGTGGAGCCCAGCGGCAGATCCAGCACGGCGCGCAGGTGCTGCTCGAATTGGCTGGTCACCGCCCCGTCCTGGGTCCAGTGTCCGGAGTTGTGCGGGCGCATGGCCAGCTCGTTGACCAGCACCCCGCCCTCGCGCCCGGGCACCTCGAACAGCTCCGCGGCCATCACGCCGCTGACCCCGAGCTCCTCGGCCAGGCGCAGCGCGATCCGCTGGGCGGCCGCCGCGACCTGCGGGTCCAACCCCGGGGCGGGGGCGGTGACCTCGTCGCACACGGAGTCGGTCTGCACGGACTCGACGACGTCCCAGGCGCGCACCTCGCCGCTGGGGCGCCGGGCGACCAGGGAGGACAGCTCCCGGGTGAAGGGCACCTTCTCCTCGACCAGCAGCCCGCTCCAGCCCTTCTGCGGGATGGCCTCGAACCATGCGCGCACCGGGGCGGAGCCCACGGCGTCCTCGGCCACGAGCATCACGCCCTTGCCGTCGTATCCGCCGCGCGGGGTCTTCAGGACCACGGGCCAGCCGACCTCCCGCCCGAAGGCGAGCAGCTGATCGGCGTCGGCCACCGCCGCCCACCGGGGGTTGGGCAGGCTCAGGCGGTCCACGGCCTCGCGCATGCGGATCTTGTCCTGGGCGTGCACCAGGGCCTGCGGGCCCGGCCGCACGGCGACCCCCTCCTCCTCGAGGACCCGCAGGTGCTCGGTGGGCACGTGCTCGTGGTCGAAGGTCACGACGTCCACCCGGCGGGCGAACTCCCGCAGGACGGCCAGGTCGGTGTGGTCCCCAACGGGGGCGTGGGGGATGACGGCGGCGGCGCAGGATTCGGGGGATTCGGCCAGCACGCGCAGCTCGATGCCCAGCTCGGAGGCCTCCGGGGACATCATGCGGGCCAGCTGCCCTCCGCCGATCACGCCGATCACGGGTGCGGTCACAGGTAAGCTCACGCCTCCCAGGCTACCCGCTGGCCTGCCGCGCGCGAACCTCCCGAGTGGTGCGCGGGGTTGACCGATCTCACGGGGGCGGGGCGGCGTCGCGGCCCGGAGGCCCCGGGGCCTGCTTGTAGACTTTCAGCGCAGTCCGCACCCGCGACGCGGTACCCGCCCGGCCGCCGTGCGCACCGGGTCGGGCGCGAGGGCGCGGGGGACGAGGTGGTCCTCCCGCCCGCGTCCGCCGCGGACCCGCCCCGCCGACCCCGACCCTGTGGAGCCCCGCGTGTCAACCTTCTCCGAGAAAATCCACGGCCTGTGGGAGCTGTTCCTCAAAGAGGTCCTGAAGTTCGGGATCGTCGGCGGACTGGCCTTCATCGTCAACGCCTCCGTCACCTGGTTCCTGATGAGCACGTGGCTGGCGGACGGGCACTCCAAGGCCAAATTCGTCGCCGGCGTCGTCGCTACGATCTTCTCCTGGATCCTCAACCGCCTGTGGACGTTCCGGGACAAGCGCCAGGAGAACACCTGGCGGGAGGCCTGGCAGTTCGCGCTGGTCAACCTGATCGGGATCGGGGTGGAGACCGCCTGCGTGTTCGTCACCAACTACGGACTGGGGCTGACCTCCAAGACGGCCTCGTTCATCGGCGGCACGATCATCGGCACGGTGCTGGGCACGATCGTGCGCTACTTCGCCTACCGCTTCTGGGTCTACGGCGGGGTCACCCAGCGCGCGGACGAGCAGGAGTACACGCGCGAGGAGAAGGTCGCCCGGTTCGTCACCGAGGCCACCGACATCGTCACCGGGCGCCTGGATGTGGACGCGGTGCGCCGCGGGACCCGGGACCGCCGAGCCCTGGGCGGGGAGGACCCGGCTCAGCGCCCGGAGTGATCCGCGCCCTCCTGGGCCAGGGCGCGCTCGCGCTGCTGCTGCCCCAGCCGCGGGTCCAGCAGGACCAGCGTCCCGCCGTCGGCCAGCAGCCCGGCCCAGTCGGCCAGCAGCCCGGGATCGGCCTCCCGGTCCGCCACGGCCCCCAGGACGACGCCGCCTTGGCCGGCCTCCTGAGCCCGGTCCAGCCACGCCCCCAGGCTCAGCCCGGCCTCGCCCGGTTCCAGGGGAAGCTCCGGGTCCAGCGGATCGAAGGGGTCATAGGAGTCCGCGAAGGAGCGCACCGCCGCGGCATAGTCCACGGCATCGGCATCCAGCGGGCTCGCCCCGTCGTAGGAGGCGGCCAGGGCGCCGCGCGCCAGCAGCAGCCGGGTCTGGGCGGTCCGTGCCTGGGCCCCCTCGGCCTCGAAGCCCACCCACACCTGCGCCGGAACGGCCTCGGCTTCCCGTGCGCCATCCGTGCGGGGCAGCTGGACCAGCCCGGTGCGCACGGCCGCCAGTCCCATCGCGAGGCTGCGCCAGTGCGCGGGGGCGCGCAGGGCGATGGTCGAGCCCGGGGCGGCGTCGAGCTCCTCGACGAGCAGGTTGGCGGTCTTGGCCACCCAGTTCTCCAGGACCCGTCCGGACAGCTCGGTGCGCTCGCCGCCGGGGCCGTACCAGACGACGGCCGGGGTGGGGGAGGCGCCCAGGGTGGTGAACAGGGCTTCGACGTCGGCGAAGGTGCGGTGGGACATGCTCGCCATGGTAGCGGGCCGGACCGCGCGTCATCGGTTTGACGGGCACCGGATGACACGGCTGTAATTATCGTGAATCACGCCGAATTCGGCACCGGCCGGCACCTTCCGTCCGCGACCACCCCGCCCGGTCTTCCCGGGACGCGGCGGCGGCCGTGATCGGTGCAGGAAAGGACCAGCATGGGCCCTGCTCAGCCCTCTCACGAGACCACCCCGACCCTGCCCCGCTCCGTCTCTGAGGAGGGGGTGGACCTGTTCTCCTCGGACCCCGAGGTGCTGCGGCTGTGGCAGGCCGCCGCCGGAGCCTACGGCACCGACGAGGATGAGGGGGAGCTGGCCTGGCAGGCCGAGGCCCTGTGCGCCCAGACGGATCCGGAGGCGTTCTTCCCGGAGAAGGGCGGCTCCACCCGGGACGCCAAGCGCGTGTGCTCCGAATGCCCCGTGAGCACCGCCTGCCTGGACTACGCGCTGGCCAAGGACGAGCGCTTCGGCATCTGGGGCGGGATGTCCGAGCGGGAGCGGCGCCGGCTGCGCCGCCAGTCCCGCTGAGCCCCCTGTCCCCCGGCACGGGGAGCTCGCGGTCCGGTGGAGTAGCCTGTGGAGAATGGCAGAGAACAAGAGACTGTGCTCGCGCACCATGTGCCGGCGCGAGGCCGACTGGACCCTGACCTACGCGTACGCGGACTCCACGGCCGTCATCGGTCCGCTGGCGCCGCGGGTCGAGCCGCACGCCTACGATCTGTGCGCCTTCCACGCGGATCGGCTCACGGCCCCGCGCGGCTGGGAGGTCGTGCGGGTCGGCCAGGACGCCGCCGCGCCCGGTGACCCGGAGGCGGACACCGCCTCCGAGCCGTCACAGCCGTCCTCGGAAGCGCAGTCTCCCGAAGCCGGTGACACGCGCACGCGCCTGCGCGGGCTGCCCACGCGCCGCTGACCGGGCCGCGGACGGGCCGGTCCTCTCCTCATCTCTCCTCGACGCTTCGACACCTCCCCCTTCCGTCCCGAAAGGAGACCCCTGGTCTTGACTCCCCGCTTCCCCTTCCGCGCCTCCCGTGATGACGCCTCCGCCGGGGACCCGGTGGGCCCCCTGACCCGCCGTCGGCTGGTGGGCGCCGGCGCCTTGGGGCTGTTCGGCGCCGTCGTACTGACCGCCTGCGGGCAGGACGGAGGCGAGGACTCGGCTTCCGGCGCCGCCTCCGCCTCGGCGACCCCCACCCCCACCTTCACCCCGAAGGTCACCGTGACCCCGCAGGATGGGGCCAGCGAGTACAACCCGACCGCCCCGGTCACCGTGGTCACCGATGCCGGGCGGGTCAAGGCGGTCGAGGTCACCGGCGGCAAGGCGGTGGAGGGCACGATCTCCGAGGATGGCCGGACCTGGACCGCCAAGGGTCCTCTGGAGTTCGCCAAGGACTACCGGGTGCAGTACACGATCGTCAACGATGGCGACGTCGAGCACCGCGGCTCCACCGGCTTCGCCACGACCTCCGCGGCCAACGAGGCGGATCTGAGCTTCGACTTCGAGGACGGCGGCACCTACGGCACCGGGCAGGTCATCCAGCTGAACTTCTCCGAGCCGGTGACCGACAAGGCCGCGGTGGAGAAGGCCGTGACCGTGACCGGGGCTGGGGACCAGGAGGGGAAGTTCCGCTGGTACAGCGACCAGATGGTCCGCTACCGCCCCAAGGACAAGTGGGCGCCGAACTCCCAGGTGAACGTCAGCATCAAGCTGCTCGGCACGGACATCGGCAACGGCATGATCATGAACCAGAACTACGAGCGCAGCTTCAAGACCGGGCCGAAGAATTACGCCTACGTGGACAACAACACCAAGACCATCAAGATCTACGAGTCGGACAAGCTCACCAAGGAGTTCCCCGTGACTCTGGGGGATCCGCAGTGGCCCTCGGTCACCGGGCAGCTGGTGGTCATGGAGAAGGCCAAGAGCTACTTCTTCGACTCCCGCACCCTGGGCCTGAAGCCGGGGGACTCCCACTGGTACGAGCCGTTCTACGCGAGCAACGCCTGCCGGCTGACCTCCTCCGGGGCCTTCGTGCACCAGGCGGAGCCCTCCGGGTACCCCTACGTGGGCAACACCAACATCTCCCACGGCTGCATCGGCCTGCTGCCCGACGGCGCCGAGTACTTCTTCAACACCTTCCGCGTGGGCGATGTGGTGGAGACCGTGAACACCGGCTACGGTGAGGCCGACCCGGACAACGGCTACGGGGACTGGAACATCCCCTTCGAGCACTACCAGGACGCCTCCTGGAAGGGGAACTGGTAGGAGACCCGCCAGGGCCCGCCCGTCTCCGGTGTGACGGCGGGGAGGGCGGGCCCCGAACAGGAACGCTTCCGTCGCACCCGAGGAGGCCGCCGAGTGAGCCCGCGCAGCAATCCCGAGGAACAGGGAGCTCCCTGGTCCTCCGCAACCCAGGAGTGGGACGCCCTGGCCCCGGCCGTCGACGCCGGGACCCGCGGCGGCTCCACCGCCGCGTCCGCGCCCCGGCAGGAGCCCGGACCTCGGCAGGAACCCGGGCCTCGGCGGGAATCTGCGGGCGGACGGGAGTCCACCACCCAACGGGAGCCCGCCGCCCGGCAGGAGCCTGCGGCTCGGCCGGTCCGCACCCGCCCCCGGGCCCTGCGCCTGCGTCAGGCCGTGATCGCGGTGGCCGTGCCGCTGGTGATCCTCATGGCCGCGATCCGGGCCGTGGCCACCCCGGCGTTCCTGTGGTTCGAGTACCACCGCCCCGGCTTCCCGGCGGATGCCTACGGCTTCTCCACCGAGGACCGCATGGTCTACGGCTCCCACGGCCTGGACTACATCCTCAACTTCGCCCCCGCTCGCTTCCTGGGGGACGTGATGCTGCCGGATGGCCGGCACGCCTTCACCGCCCCGGAGGTGGGGCACATGACGGACGTGAAGCACGTGATGCTGTGGTCCCTGCTGCTGGTGGGCTGCTGGCTGGTGCTGGCCGTGCTGTGCGCCCGACGCCTGGGCGACGGCGCCCCGGGGGCCCTGCGCCGCGCCCTGTTCGCCGGGGCCTGGCTGACGATCCTGCTGATCCTGGGGCTGCTGGGGCTGTCCCTGCTGGGGTGGGAGCGGTTCTTCACCGGCTTCCACGAGATCTTCTTCCCCGAGGGGAACTGGGCCTTCTACCCCTCGGACACCCTGATCCGGCTGTACCCGGATCAGTTCTGGGTGGACTCGGCCGTGCTCATCGCGCTGATCACCGTGCTGGCCGTCTCCGTGCTGCTGGTGGCCACCTGGCCCCTGGCCCACCGTCGGCAGCGGGACCTGGCCCGGGCCCACGCCCGCCAGGAGGCGAACCGCCAGGCAGGCACCCGCCGGCAGGCCGTCCGCGGCGGCTCGGACGGGACCACCCGGGACGACGCGGCGGGCGCTCAGCCCCGCTCGGATCGCGGCCGCGACACCAGCGCGGGAAGCACCAGCTCCAGGCACTGATCGATCCGCGCCACCGCCCGGCGGGCGGCCTCCCGGCCCCGGCGGTACGGGTCCGCGATGCCGTCCTCGGGCAGCACGCGCACCCCGGGGGCGCGCAGCAGCGCCAGCGGATCCGCGGGGCTCGCAGGCTCCCCGGGCAGACCGGTCGTCGGGTCCCCGGCCCCGTGCGGCGGCAGCGTTCCGGCGTCGACCAGCGTCGCCGGTGACGAGCGCTGCGCTCCCAGCACGCGGGCGGCGGTGCCCAGCAGGAAGACGGAGCGCACCGCCCCCGGCCATTCCTCCAGGATCCAGCGTCGGTGCTCGGCCTCCATGACCAGCACCAGATCCGCCGCACGCAGCAGCCCGGCCCCCAGCTGCTGGGCGCGGTGCCCGGAGGCGTCCACCCCGCGCTCGGCCAGCTCGGTCCCGATCTCCGGGGCGATGCCCGCACCCACGAGGGCGCCGGTTCCGGCCGAGGCCGTCTCGATCCCGGCCCCCGCGGCCGACGCCGCGGCGAGGCGGCCGGCCGCCAGCAGCTGGGCGGCGGGGGAGCGGGCGACGTTGCCCTGGCAGACGAACAGCAACGCGAAGGGCGCGCTGCGAGCGTGCGCGGCGCGCCCGCTCAGCCGCGATCCGGCGGCGTCCTGGCCCGGGGCGGGGGCGGGACCGGGGGTGCTCGACGGGGTGCGCATCAGATCCAGCCCGTGAACCACATGTGCGCGTACCAGTCCTCGTAGGGGATGGACTGGCCGGTCCAGATGGGCCAGAAGTGGGCGCTGATCAGCAGGGCCGCGACCACGAACAGCCCGACCACCCCCAGGCCGTACCGGCGTCGGCGCACCGAGTCCCCGGGACGGCCCAGGGCCAGGCCCAGCACCGCGGTGAGTCCGAGGATCAGCCACGGCAGGAAGGACAGGGCGTAGAAGTAGAACATCGTGCGGTGGGGGTAGGCGAACCACGGCAGCCAGCCGACGGCCACCACCAGCAGGATGGCCCCGACACGCCAGTCTCGTCGCAGGATCCACCACAGGATCAACAGCACCAGGGCGGCCGCGCCCGTCCACCAGATCAGCGGGTTGCCGACGTTGAGGATCGCCTCGGAGCACTTCTGCGCCCCGCAGGCCGCGGCGTGCTCGGCCTCGTAGTAGTAGGAGGTGGGCCGCCCCAGGATCAGCCACTGCCAGGCGGGGGAGGCGTAGGTGTGCGGGGAATCCAGGCCGGTGTGGAAGGCGTAGGCGGAGCGGTGGTACTCCCAGAGGCTGCGCAGGCTCGCGGGCAGCCACCCGATGCCCTCGCCGGGGTGCTGCTCGGCCCAGTGCCGGTCGTACGCGCCGTCGGAGCGGAACCAGCCGATCCAGGTGGCCAGATACGTCACCAGGCCGATCCCGACGATCGAGACGAAGGCCGGACCGGCGTCCTTGAGCAGGGCGCCGGTGAACCAGCCGCGGATCCCGGCGGCCCGGCGGGCGCCGATGTCCCACAGGACCGTGAGGATCCCGAAGATCGCGATGAAGAACAGGGCGTTCCACTTGACCCCGAGGGCCGCGCCGCAGCACACCCCGGCCGCGATCCGCCACCACCGGATCCCCAGCCAGGGTCCGTAGCGCAACGCTGCGGCCGAGGGCGGGGCGCCCCCGGGCCCGGCCTGCGCGGCCAGCAGGACGGCCAGGCGGTGCCGAGCGGAGAAGCGGTCCGCGACGAGGCAGGCGAAGGCCAGCAGCAGCCAGAACATGAGGAAGATGTCCAGCAGGGCCAGGCGGGACTCCACCAGGTGCAGCCCGTCGATGCCGATCAGCAGCCCGGCGATGCCGGTCAGCGTCAAGGAACGGAACATCATCCACGCCACCCACATCAGCACCGCCACGGACAGGGTGCCGAACAGCGCCGCGGAGAAGCGCCAGCCCAGGGGCGAGGAGTCCCCGAACAGCACGTAGCCCAGGGCGATCATCCACTTGCCCAGCGGCGGGTGCACCACGTAGGAGCCCTGATCCTCCGGGCTCACGGGATGCCCGGCGACGAAGCTCGCATCCGCCCCGTCCGGCCAGGACCGCTCGTAGCCGTAGTGCCACAGGGACCAGGCGTCCTTGGCGTAGTAGGTCTCGTCGAACACGACGGCGTTGGGGTGGGTGAGCCCCACGAAGCGCAGCGCGGCCGCCAGGACCAGCACGAGGGCGGGGAAGACCCAGCCCCAGCGGGGCAGCGGCACGGGCAGGGCCCGCAGGCGATCCAGCAGGGCGTCGCGGGTGAAGGCCCCGGTGGGGAAGCGCGGGCCTGGGGCCGCGGAGGGCACGGGGCGGGGGGAGTGGCTGCTCACCCGCCCCATGCTAGTTCAGCCCTGCCCGCCGTCGCCTGCGAACTGCGCCCGGTACAGCGCCCGGTAGGCCCCGTCCCGGTGGATCAGCTCGTCGTGGCTGCCCTGCTCCACGATGCTGCCGTGCTCCATGACCAGGATCGTGTCCGCATCGCGGATCGTGGACAGCCGGTGGGCGATGACGAAGGACGTGCGGGATGCCCGCAGCGCGGCCATCGCCTGCTGGACCAGCACCTCCGTGCGGGTGTCCACGGAGGAGGTGGCCTCGTCCAGGATCAGCACCGCCGGGTCCGCCAGGAAAGCCCGGGCGATCGTGATCAGCTGCCGCTCCCCGGCCGAGACCGAGCCGCCGTTCTGATCCACCACTGTGTCGTAGCCCTCCGGCAGGGAGCGCACGAAGCGGTCGACGTAGGTGGCCCGGGCCGCGGCCAGCACCTCCTCATCCGTGGCCTCCAGTCGGCCGTAGCGGATGTTCTCCCGGATGGTGCCGCGGAACAGCACCGCGTCCTGCAGCACCATGCCGGTGGCTCGGCGCAGCCGGTCCCGGGTCATCTCCCGGATGTCCTGCCCGTCCAGGGTGATCTCCCCGGCGTCGATCTCGTAGAAGCGCAGGATCAGGTTGACCAGGGTGGTCTTGCCCGCCCCGGTCGGCCCCACGATCGCGACCGTCTGACCCGGTTCGGCCACCAGGGACAGATCCCGGATCAGCGGGCGCTGGGCGGTGTAGGAGAAGTCCACGTGGGAGAACTCGATGCGCCCGCGGGCTCGCTGCCCTTCCCGGGCGGCGTCGGCGGCCACCGCGGCGGGGGAGTCCGGGGACTGCTCCGGCTCGTCCAGCAGGTCGTAGACCCGCTCCGCGCTGGCCACCCCGGACTGCAGCATGTTCGCCATGCCGGCGATCTGGCCCAGCGGCTGGGTGAACTCGCGAGAGTACTGGATGAACGCCGTCGCCCCGCCCAGGGACAGCTGGCCGCTGGCCACCTTCAGCCCGCCCAGGACCGCGATGCCCACGTAGCCCAGGTAGGAGACGAACTGCATGATCGGCATCATCGTCCCGGAGAGGAACTGGGCGCGGAAGCTGGCCTGGAACACGGCGTCGTTGCGCTCCCGGAAGGCTCGGCCCATGTCCTGCCCGCGGCCGTAGACGCGGATCAGCTCGTGGCCGGTGAAGGCCTCCTCGATGTGCCCGTTCAGCTCCCCGGTGGCCTTCCACTGCGCGGCGAACAGCTTCTGGGAGCGGCGCCCGACGAAGGCCACCACCACCCCGGAGATCGGCACCGCGATCAGCGCCACCAGGGCCAGCTGCCAGGACAGCACGAACATCATCACGGCCACGCCCAGCACCGTGAGGATCGCCTGCACCAGCTCCGCCAGCGCCTGCTGCAGGGCCTGCTGGATGTTGTCCAGGTCGTTGGTGGTGCGGGAGAGCAGGTCTCCGCGCTGGTGGGTGTCCGCGTAGCTCAGCGGCAGGGCGTGCAGCTTGGCCTCCACCCGGCGGCGCACGTCCCGCACCACGCGCATCACCAGGTCGTTGAGGATCCGCCCCTCCAGCCACAGGAACACCCCGGCCAGCACGTACATCCCCAGCACCAGCAGCAGGGTCGCGCCCAGGGCCGGGAAGTCGATGCCCTGCCCGGGGGTGAAGTCCACCGCGGTGAGCATGTCCGCCATCTGGTCCCGGCCCTGCTCCCGCAGCCCGGCGATCACCTGCTCGGCGTCGGCCCCTGCCGGGGACTGCAGGCCGACGACGCCGGCGTAGATCAGGTCCGTGGCATGTCCCAGCACCCGCGGGGCGAACACGGTCAGCAGCACCGAGGACACCAGCAGGGCCGTCATCAGGCTCAGGCGTCCGGGCCAGCGGGTCAGCTCGCGCAGAAGCCGGCCCGCGGTGGGCCAGAAGGCGCGGGCGGTGCGCGGGGCGGGGGGCATCTCGCTCATGCGGCCTCCTCGGCGGAGAGCTGGGACTGCACGATCTCCCGGTAGGTGGGGGAGGTCTCAAGCAGCTCGGTGTGGGTGCCGCGGGCCACGATGCGTCCGGCCTCCAGCACCAGGATCTGGTCCGCCTCGGTGATGGTCGAGACGCGCTGGGCCACCACGATCACGCTGGCGTCCCGGGTGCGCGGGGCCAGGGCCGCGCGCAGGCGCCGGTCCGTGGCCACATCCAGGGCGGAGAAGGAGTCGTCGAACAGGTACACCGCCGGGTCCGCGACCAGGGCCCGGGCGATGCTCAGCCGCTGGCGCTGCCCGCCGGAGACGTCCGTGCCGCCCTGCGCGATCGCCGAATCCAGCCCGGTGGCCGCCTCCGCGCCTGAGCCGGTGGAGCGCTCCCGCACGAAATCCGCGGCCTGCGCGGTCTCCAGGGCCTCCCACAGCCGCTGCTCGGAGGCCTGGGGGTCCCCGAAGCGCAGGGTCGAGGCCACCGTCCCGGAGAACAGGTACGGCTTCTGCGGGACCAGGCCCACCCGGGAGGTGATCTGCTGCGCCGGCAGCTCGCGCACGTCCACCCCGTCCAGCAGCACCTGGCCCTCGGTCGCGTCGTGCAGCCGCGGGATCAGGTGCAGCAGGGTGGTCTTGCCGGCCCCGGTGGCGCCGATGATCGCCGTCGTCGTGCCCGGCTGAGCGCGGAAGCTGATCCCCTCCAGCACGGGGGCCTCGGCCCCGGGGTAGGCGAAGGAGACGTCCCGGAACTCCACGACGCCGCGGCGCTGCTCCGGCACGCGGGTGGTCTCGGCGTCGCGCACCCGCGGCACGGTGTCCAGCACCTGCCCGATGCGCCGGGCGCAGATGATGGCCCGCGGGAACATCATCGCCATGAAGGAGGCCATCATCACGGCCATGAGGATCTGCATCAGGTACTGCAGGAACGCGGTCAGCGAACCGACCTCCACCTGCCCGGCCTCGGCCCGATGTCCGCCGAACCACAGCACCGCGGCCTCCGCGGCGTGCATCAGCACGATCAGGATCGGCCCCATGAGCACGAAGATCCGCCCGATGCGCACCGCGACGTCGGTCAGGGCGTCGTTGGCCGCGGCGAACCGGCGAGTCTCGTGCTCCTCCCGCACGAAGGCGCGGATGACCCGCAGGCCCATGATCTGCTCGCGCAGCACCGCGTTGACGTCGTCGGTGCGCTCCTGCATGACGGTGAACAGCGGGATCAGCTGCCGGATCAGCAGGGCCATGATGATGACCACCACCGGGGCGGAGGCCCACACCAGCCAGGACAGGCCCGCATCCTCGCGCACCGCCATGATGATGCCGCCCACCACCATCAGCGGGAGATTGACCATGAAGCTGAGCATCAGCAGGAACAGCATCTGGATCTGCTGGACGTCGTTGGTGCCGCGGGTGATCAGGGTGGGGGCGCCGAAGGAGGAGACCTCCTCAGCTCCGAAGCCGTCCACGGCCTCGTAGACCGCGGCGCGCAGGTCCCGGCCCAGGCCCATCGCGGTGCGCGCGGCGAAGTAGACGGCGGTGATCGCGGCGATGATCTGCGCGAAGGCCACCAGCAGCATCCACCCGCCGGTGCGCCAGATGTAGGCGGTGTCCCCGGTGGCGACGCCGCGGTCGATGATCTGGGCGTTGAGGCTGGGCAGGTACAGGGTGGCCAGCACCGCCACCAGCTGCAGCACGAGCACGGCCAGGATGACCCGCCAGTGCGGGGCGGCGTGGGTCCTCAGGAGGCGGAAGAGCACGGAGATCCTCACGGGAAGCGGAAGACGGGACGCGGGTATCCGGCCCGAGGTGGGGGCGGAGGCCGGCGCGATGCCAGAGGAGAAGACCGTCACGTACCCCGGGAGCCCGAAACCTGGAAGAATGCGGGGACGACCCCGCGGCGGTCCATCCACTCTAGCCGGTGCCGCCGCCCCGCCCGCACCGTCCGCTTCCCGTATCCGCGCGCCGCATGGCCCCGGGGTGCCGGACGGCGCCCGCACAGAAGGCCATGACGCACCCCGCCATGACTCATCGCTCCCAGACCCCCCGCCCCGCCGACTCCCCGCAGACCCGCCCCCAGACGCCGACGGTCGGAGCCCCGGCGACCCAGGCACAGACCCTCCAGCCCACCGGGCCCGAGGACCCCGAACGGCGGTCTCCCCGGTCCGCGGGTCGCCCGACGCCGGCTCGGCTGCTGCTGGATGTGGTGCGCGGCGGGCTGATCGGCGCCGTGGAGACCGTCCCCGGCGTCTCCGGGGGAACCGTGGCGCTGGTCGTCGGACTCTACGAGAGCCTCATCGGCTCCCTCGGGCACCTCGTCTCCGCCGCCCGCTGCGCGCTGCTCGGTCTGCTGTCCCGCGGGGCCGGCGCCGTCGAGCACCGCCGACAGGCGCGCGTTCACCTGCGTCAGGTGGCCTGGCCGATGCTGCTGGCCGTGGGCCTGGGGATGGCGCTGGCCGTCGTCGTGATGGCCGGGGTCATGGGCCGGCTGGTGGAGGACCACCCGGTGCTGACCTCCGCGGCGTTCTTCGGCATGGTCCTGGCCTGCACCGCGGTGCCCGCCGCCCGGGTGGGCCGCTGGCGGGCCCGAGACGTCCTGGCCGCGGCGGCCGGGGCCGTGGCCACCTGGGCCGTGGTGTCCCTGCCGCGCCAGGGCGAGGCCGATCCCGCCCCCTGGGTGATCGTGCTGGCCGCGGCCGTGGCGATCTGCGCCCTCGTGCTGCCCGGCCTGTCCGGGTCCTTCCTGCTGCTGACCTTCGGGATGTACCAGCCGACCCTGGCTGCGGTGAACCAGCGGGACCTGGGGTATCTGACGCTGTTCGCCCTCGGGGCCCTGCTGGGGCTGGCCACCGTGGTCAAGGGTCTGGAGTGGCTGCTGGCCCACCGGCATCGGGTCACGCTGGCCGTGCTGACCGGGGTCATGATCGGCGGGCTGCGCGGGCTGTGGCCCTGGCAGTCCGAGACCGGGGCGCTGCAGCCGGTCGGGGAGGCCGCCGGAGCCGCTCTGCTGGTGGGCGTGCTCGGGTTCCTCGTGGTCGCCGCCGCCGTCGTCCTGGAACGGCGCCTGGCCGCCACCCGCGCGGCCCGCGACGACGACGCCGCGACGCGCGGGGCCGCCGCGGATGGCTAGGCTGGGACGGTGACCCGTCCGCCCAGCACCCCCGCCCAGTCCCCGGAGACCCCGGATCCCACGGAACCGGTGAGCTCCCCGCACTCCGAGGGCCTGCTCATCCTGGCCGCCACGCCCATCGGCAACCTGGAGGACGCCTCCCCGCGCCTGCGGGCGCACCTGGAGAGCGCAGACGTGATCGCGGTGGAGGACACCCGGCGCCTGCGCACCCTCACCGCGGGGCTCGGGGTGAGCACCCGCGGGCGCATCGTGACCAACCACGACCACAACGAGGGCCAGCGCGCCGAGGAACTCCTCGAGGCCGTGCGCCGCGGATCCACCGTGCTGTTGATCTCCGATGCCGGGATGCCCACCGTCTCCGACCCCGGCTTCCGGGTGGTGGAGCGCGCCGCGGCGGAGGACCTGCCGGTGACCTGCCTGCCCGGACCCTCCGCGGTGCTGGCCGCGCTCGCGGTCTCCGGCCTGCCCACCGACCGCTTCGCCTTCGAGGGGTTCATCCCGCGGAAGGCCTCCGAGCGGCGCACCCGGTTGGCCGAGCTGGCCGGGGAGCGGCGCACCCTCGTCTTCTATGAGGCGCCGCACCGGCTGGCCGCGATGCTGGAGGCGCTGGCGGGAGCCTTCGGCCCCGAGCGCCGGGCCGTGGTGGCCCGGGAGCTGACCAAGGTCCACGAGGAGGTCCGGCGGGCGACGCTGGGCGAGCTGCTGGCCTGGGCCCAGGAGGGCCAGGTGCGCGGGGAGATCGCCGTCGTGGTGGCCGGGGCCCCGGAACCGGAGCCGGAGGAGGCCGCGGACCTCACCGGGGAGGTGGAGGCCCTGGTGGCCGAGGGCCTGCGGCTCAAGCAGGCTGCCGCCCAGGTGGCCGAGGCGCACCGGGTGGGCAAGAGGGAGCTGTACGAGGCCGTGCTGGCGCGGCGACGGGAGGACTGAGGAGCCGTGATGACGGACTGGACGACGCTCATGCCGGAGGCCGAGCGGCTCAGTGGCAGCCTGTGGGCCGGAGATGCCGCCCCGGAGGTGCTTCCCGGGGAGGTGCCCCCGGCCTACCGAGCGGAGAACTACGACGTCGCCGGGGAGCCCTCGGGAGAGGGCACCCGCCGCCGCGGCACCGAGGGAGACGGCGGGCGCAGGCGCAACCTGGAGTTCCCGCCGGCCCCCGAGCCGCTGCCCGTCCCCATCGTGGATGACCACACCCACATGGATCTGCTGGACGGGGACACCGCCGTCACCGCGAAGGACGCGCTGGACACGGGGGAGGCCGTGGGCATCGGGGGGATCGTGCAGGTCGGCTGCGACCTGCCCTCCTCCGCTTACGCCGTCGCCGCCGCCGAGGCCGATCCGAGAGTGCTGGCCGCGGTCGCGATCCACCCGAATGAGGCCCCGGGGCTGATCGCGGAGGGGACCTTCGAGGCGGCGATGGCGGCGCTGGACGAGATGGCGCAGCGCCCCCGCGTGCGCGCGATCGGGGAGACGGGGCTGGACTACTTCCGCACGGACGAGTCCGGGCGGGACGCGCAGCAGGAGAGCTTCCGCCGGCACATCCGCCTGGCCGAGGAGCACGGCTTAGCCCTGCAGATCCACGACCGGGACGCCCACGAGGACGTGGTGCGCATCCTCGAGGAGGAGGGGGCTCCGGAGCGGACCGTGTTCCACTGCTACTCCGGCGGTCCGGAGCTGGCGGCGATCTGCAATGAGCGCGGCTGGTACATGTCCTTCGCCGGGACCGTGACCTTCAAGAACTCCCATGCGGTGCAGGCCTCCCTGGACATGGCCCGCCCGGACCTGATCCTCGCCGAGACCGATGCGCCCTTCCTCACTCCGCACCCGTTCCGGGGGCGGCCCAACGCCTCCTACATGACCGTGTACACGGTGCGGTGGATGGCCGAACGGCTGGGGATGCACCTGGCGGAGCTGTGCACCCGGATCCGGGACAACGCCCAGGCCGTGTACGGCTCTTGGGAGTGAGAGCTTCGGGCCCACATCAGAAACGAGGCCGGACAGCAGCCTCCCGGAGGATGTCCGCGACGGCGGCCCACAGCTGTTGGAAGGTGAAGGAATCCAGAACCCGATGGCGTGCAGCTCGGCCGATGCGCCTGCGTTGAGCCTCGTCCCCTAGAGCACGTTCGATGACCTTGGCGACGCCGACGGGGTCACCCGCGGGCAGGGCCAGGTTGCTGTGTCCATCCTGGAGATACTCCTCCATAGCAGCGGTGGCGGTGGCCGCTACCGACGCTCCGCAGGCCATGGCCTCCAAGAGCACGCTCTGACCCGTCGGATATGCCAGAGCATGGGTGGGAACCACGACCAATCGGGCAGACCGCAGATTGTCTCGATGCTGCTCCATGGAGACCGGCCCATGAATCATCACATTCGGCGGCGGGTCCAACACACGGCCGGGTTGGGTGAAGATGTCGAAACGGGTATCCGGAAGTCGCCGAGCGGCGTCCAGCAGCGTCTCGTAGTCTCTGCCGCGGTCGATGCCCATGGCGACGACGTCGAAGTCTCTGGTCCCTTCTCCAGGGCAGTAGTAGTCCGGGTCGACGCCGAAGCGGACGGGATGGATTCGGTCCTCGGGCATCCCCGCGGCCGCGAAGATCGAGCGCTGGTTGCGGCTGAAGCAGATCGCGTCATCGATTCCACGCAGGGCGGTGCGGATCGCGCGGACCCGCTCGGGGGAGCCGTGGCGAAGCTCCTCCGCCCACCAGCAACTCACGGTTGTCAGAGGCACGCGGTGATAGGGAGGAATCCCGAGTCGTCTCAGTTTCCCTGGGAGGACGGCTTTGTCCTCCAAGAGCGCCAACACCCCTTCGGCTCCCAGAATCCTCGGTGCGGAGCGCACCGCGAGGTCCACGCGTGTGCCCGTCCGATGCTCGATCACATCACGCGCTTTGCAATGCCACGGGTGTTTGGCCGGAGGCACCGGTATCAGATCGATTCCGTGCTCCATCAGCAGGTCCACGCGGTATGGACCTGCGATCCGTCGGTCTGCAGCTACACGATTCTGCCGGCGTCGGACGCCTCCATGATCGAATAGTCCTACGATCTTCATGGGGTCAGTCTCTCACGCCGGTGGCATCCATGATCGGTTCTGCGCGTCCGCTCGGTAGAATCCCCCGGGTGAGCACCGCACCCCTCCTGGGCCCCGCCGAGATCCGCCAAATGGCCGCACGCGCAGGCATCCAGCCGACCAAGACGCTGGGCCAGAACTTCGTCATCGACGCCAACACCATCCGACGGATCGTCACCACAGCACGGGTGGACGCGGGAGAGGTCGTGCTGGAGGTCGGCCCGGGGCTCGGCTCGCTGACCCTGGGGCTGCTGGATGCCGCGGCGCGCGTGGTCGCCGTGGAGATCGACCCGCCGCTGGCCGCCCAGCTGCCGGAGACGGTGCGCCGCTTCCGCCCCGAGAGCGCGGATCGGCTCGACGTCGTGCTGCATGATGCCCTGACCGTCACCGAGCTGCCCGCACAACCCGATGCGCTGGTGGCCAATCTCCCGTACAACGTGGCCGTGCCGGTGCTGCTGCACCTGCTCGCCCAGTTCCCGAGCATCACCCACGGGCTGGTCATGGTCCAGGACGAGGTGGCCGACCGGCTGGCCGCCGCTCCCGGCTCCAAGGTCTACGGAGTGCCATCGGTCAAGGCCCGCTGGTTCGGGGAGGTTTCCAAGGCGGGGGTCATCGGCACCAACGTGTTCTGGCCGGCGCCCAAGATCCGCTCCGGCCTGGTGGCCTTCCGCCGCTACGAGCGGCCCCTGGCGGAGGACGTGACCCGCCGGGAGGTCTTCGCGGTGATCGACGCCGCCTTCGCCCAGCGTCGCAAGACCCTGCGCGCGGCCCTGGCCGGCTGGGCCGGTTCGGCGGGGCGGGCGGGGGAGATCCTGACCGCGGCCGGCATCGACCCGACCCTGCGGGGAGAGCGGCTGGGCATCGAGGGCTTCATCGGCATCGCCCGGGCGGGGCGCTGCTGACCAGAAGAGAGAGGTGGCGCTCATCCGGAGTGTTTCCGAAGCTCATGAGCCGACGATCCGGAAGTCTCAGATCAGCTCGCGGAGACAGCCGCTAGGCAGGAGACGAGGTGATCCACCCGCTGCCGCGCCGTCTGCTCTACGGACCGGTTCGCCATGAAACGGGCAGCCCGCCGTCTGGCCGTGATCAGGTCATGCGGGTTCCGCTGGACGGCGGCGATGTGCTCAACCAATCCTCGAGCGTCGCCCCGAGGCGCGGTCCATCCCACCGCGTGCTCCCGCACCAGCGGCGTCAGGGTCTCATTGTCGAATCCGCCGATCGCGGCTCCGCACCCGAGAGCTTCGAAGTACGTGCAGGAGGGATCCCCCTGGAGATGGGGGAAGATGACGATGTCCACCGAATCCCGGACGAACTGCTTCCACTCATCCATGTCGAGGAACCCATGGATGACGAGGTTCGCCGGGGCCTGCGTGCGGATGCTCTGTTCCAGCGCCCCCGTCCCGAGCACATGGAGCACGGTCCCGGGAGTCAGGTCCTGCAGGTGACGGGCGATCTCCGGAAGCAGCTGGGCTCCCTTGAAGGGCTCCAGCCGACCGGAGAACGCGATGCTCATCCGAGCGTCCGGTAGACGAGGGGAGGTATTCGGAGGCTGGGTGGAGGCGCTCAGGACATCCAGATCCGCCTGGTAGATCCGGTGATCGTAGAACGTGAGATGACGCGGATTCAGCGACGCGTAGGCATCTCGGGCCGCGACCCCGTTGAATTCGACGCCGGCGGCTCGACGGAGCCGACGGCGCAGGAGCAGCTCGTCACGACGCAACCCGATCGCGCTGCGCAGGAGATCCGCGCGGGAACCACCGGATGCGCGAGCCAGATCCATGCGCACACTCAGCAGCACCTCGGTCATCTGATACGTCGGAATGCCCAATTTCGTCAGCCAGGAGGTCCTGCGGATGCTGAGCATCCAGATGACATCCGGGGAATCCCTGCGCACCAGTTCAGGGGTGAGGGACTCGGGGATGACGCTGCGCTCGCTGAGGAAATCCTCGACGGCTGCATAGCCGACGGGAAGCTCCTCAGGAGCTGCCGGCCGGACGAGCAGTCCTCCGATGCGCAGGGAACTCCCGAGCTGGAGCAGACGGCGGGAGAAGAGGTCCTGGTTCTCCAGCGACTTCCGCGGAGCCCAGAGTCTCCCCTCGACGACGAAGACCGGATTGGGCTCGATCAGTAGGACCTTCGGTCGTGTCAAGGGTGCTCACTCCAAGGGGTGGACGGCGGCCGTGGAGCGGTGACTGCGGAATCGGATTATTCCACGATCTCGGACAGCTCCATCCACCGCTCCTCCAAGGCGTCGATCTCCTCCTGGGTGGAGGAGGCCTCCGCGCTGAGCTCGCCCAGGCCCTGGAAATCCGTCTGATCGTGCTCGGCCATGCGCGCGTGCACCGCTTGCTTGGCCTCCTCCAGCTTCGCCAGCTTCCGCTCCACGGACTTCAGCTCCTTCTGCGCCTCCCGCACCTGCGCCCCCGAATACCGGGGTGCCACGGCGTCCGGGGCGGCGTCGGAGGCCGACGGGGACGACGCCGCGCCCATCGGATTGGCCTGGTCCCGCCGGGAGGAACCGGCGTCGTGGGCGGCCTCCAGACGCAGATACTCGTCGATCCCGCCGGGCAGGTGGCGGAAGCGGCCATCCAGCACCGCGTACTGCTGATCCGTGACCCGCTCCATGAGGTAGCGGTCGTGGGAGACCACCAGCAGGGTGCCCGGCCAGGTGTCCAACAGGTCCTCCATGGCCGCGAGCATGTCCGTGTCCAGGTCGTTGGAGGGCTCATCCAGGATCAGCACGTTCGGCTCGTCCAGCAGGATCATCAGCAGCTGCAGGCGCCGCTTCTGCCCGCCGGAGAGGTCCTTGACCGGGGTGGACAGCTGCGCGTTGGTGAAGCCCAGACGCTCCAGCAGCTGACCCGGGGTCATCTCCTTCCCGTCCGCCACGTAGCTGGTGCGTTTGCGGCCGATCACTTCGGAGACCCGGTCCTCGGCCACCTCCTCCAGCTCGTCCAGCTGCTGGGTCAGGGTCGCGATGCGCACGGTGGTGCCGCGCTTGACCCGCCCCTCGGTGGGCTGCACGGCGCCGGTGACCAGGCCGAGCAGGGTGGACTTGCCCGCGCCGTTGACCCCGAGGATCCCGGTGCGCTCGCCGGGGGCGATGCGCCAGGTGACCTCGCGCAGCACCGGCCGGGTGCCGCCGTCGGGCAGGGGATAGGAGACCGAGGCGTCCTCGATGTCCACCACGTCCTTGCCCAGCCGGGACACCGCCATCTGCGCCAGACCCACCGTGTCCCGGACCGGGGGAACGTCCGCGATCAGCTCGTTGGCCGCCTCGATGCGGAACTTCGGCTTGGAGGTGCGCGCCGGGGCGCCGCGGCGCAGCCACGCCAACTCCTTGCGCATCAGGTTCTGCCGCTTCGCCTCGGCCGCCGCGGCCTGCCGGTCCCGCTCCACCCGCTGCAGCACGTAGGCGGCGTACCCGCCGTCGAAGGGCTCAACGACGCCGTCGTGCACCTCCCAGGTACGGCTGGTGACCTCGTCCAGGAACCAACGGTCGTGGGTGACCGTGAGCAGGCCGCCGGCGGTGCGGGACCAGCGGCGCTTCAGGTGCTCGGCCAGCCACGTGATCGCCCCGACGTCCAGGTGGTTGGTGGGCTCATCCAGCATCAGCACGTCCCAGTCCCCGGCCAGCAGCTTCGCCAGGGCCACGCGCCGCCGCTGCCCGCCGGACAGGGAGGCCACCGGCGCGGCCCAGTCCAGGTCCCCCACCAGACCGGAGACGACGTCGCGGATCTTCGGGTCCGAGGCCCACTCATGCTCCGCGGCGTCGCCGACGATCGCCCGGCCCACGGAGTCCTGCCCGTCCAGCACATCGGACTGATCCAGGTAGCCCACGGTGATCCCGGAGCGCTTGGTGACCCGCCCGGCATCCGGTTCCAGGCGCCCCCCCAGCAGGGACAGCAGCGTGGACTTGCCGTCCCCGTTGCGCCCGACGATGCCGATGCGGTCGCCCTCGTTGACCCCCACGGTCACGCCCTCGAAGACCGTCCGCGTGGGGAAGCGGACGTGCAGGGACTCTCCACCCAGTAGATGTGCCACCCGCCCAGCGTACGTGCTGCCGGGCCGCAGCTGCCGCGAGGCGGGTCCGGGAGGCTCCTCGCCCCTTTGGTAGCATGGGCAACCGTCCGTCCCTGACGCTCCCAGACCGCCTCCGGGGCGCACTCCGCCTTGGTGTAATCGGCAACACAGCGGCCTTTGGAGCCGTTATTCTAGGTTCGAGTCCTAGAGGCGGAACGACCAGGACACGGTGCCGCGGCGCCGGCACAGCTACGTCGAGGAGCACTTCCGATTTGACCTCCGCACCCCAGTCCGAAGCCACCGGCGCACCGACCGCCGTCATCGTCCTCGCCGCCGGGGCGGGGACCCGCATGAAGTCGGCCCTGCCCAAGGTCATGCACCCCATCGGCGGCCGCTCCATGGTCGAGCACGCCGTGGCCACCGCCCGCGAGCTCGCCCCGCAGCACCTGGCGGTCGTCGTGCGCCACCAGCGCGAGCGCGTCGCCGAGCACGTCGCCGCCTTCGACGCCGAGGCCCTGCTCGTGGACCAGGACGAGATCCCGGGCACCGGGCGCGCCGTGGAGGTGGCCGTGGACGCCCTGGACGGGCTCGGTGCACCCCTGGAGGGCACCGTGGTGGTGACCTACGGGGACGTGCCCCTGCTGACCCCGGCCACCATCGGCGAGCTGACCCGCTTCCATCGCGAGGCGGGCAACGCCGTCACCGTGCTGACCACCCACCTGGCGGAGCCCGGCGGCTACGGGCGGATCATCCGCAACGAGGGCGGGGAGGTCACCGCGATCGTGGAGGCCAAGGACGCCACCGCGGAGCAGCTGGCCATCACCGAGGTCAACTCCGGGATCTACGCCTTCGACGCCGCCGTGCTGCGGGACTCCCTGCGCGAGGTCACCACCGAGAACGCCCAGGGGGAGAAGTACCTGACGGACGTGCTCTCGATCGCCCGCACCCACGGGCACCGCACCTCCGCGCTGAGCGTGGCCGACCGCTGGGAGGTGGAGGGCGCCAACGACCGCGTCCAGCTGTCCCGGCTGGGCCGGGTCCTCAACGACCGCATCACCGAGCGGCACATGCGCGCCGGGGTGAGCATCGTCGATCCGGCCACCACCTGGATCGATGCGACCGTGTCGATCGGCGAGGACGTCACGATCCTGCCCGGCACCCAGCTGCACGGGACCACGGTGATCGAGACCGGGGCCACCGTGGGCCCGGATACCACCCTGACCGATGTGCTGGTGGGGGAGGGCGCGGAGGTCGTGCGCACCCACGGCTCCGACGCCGAGATCGGCCCCGGGGCGAGCGTCGGGCCCTTCGCCTACCTGCGCCCGGGCACCTGGCTCGGGGAAGGCGGGAAGATCGGCACCTTCTGCGAGACCAAGAACGCCCAGATCGGGGCGGGCTCCAAGCTGCCGCACCTGTCCTACGCCGGAGACGTCACCATCGGCGAGCACTCGAACATCGGCGCGGCCAGCGTGTTCGTCAACTACGACGGGGTGAACAAGCACCGCTCCGTGATCGGCTCGCACGTGCGGATGGGCTCGGACAACATGTACGTGGCCCCCGTGACGGTGGGTGACGGGGCCTACTCCGGCGCCGGCACCGTGATCCGCCAGGACGTCCCCGCCGGGGCACTGGCCATCAACGACGCCCCCCAGCGCACCATCGAGGGCTGGGTGGAGAGGAAGCGACCCGGTACCGCGGCGGCCGATGCCGCCGCCCGGGCCCAGCGCGCAGCACACGCACAGCACGACGGCGAGGAAGGCTGATCCATGAGCAGCAAATTGACGAACCCGGGGGAGAAGAAGCTGGCGCTGGTCAGCGGCCGCGCCCACCCGGAGCTGGCCGAGCAGATCTCGAAGAACCTGGGATGCGATCTGCTGCCCGTGTCCGCCTACGACTTCGCCAACGGCGAGACGTACGTGCGCTACGAGGACTCCGTGCGCGGAGCGGACTGCTTCGTCCTGCAGTCCCACCCGGCGCCCATCAACGACTGGCTCATGGAGCAGATCATCATGATCGACGCGCTCAAGCGCGCCTCCGCCCGCCGGATCACCGTCATCGCGCCGTTCTACCCGTACGCCCGACAGGACAAGAAGCACAAGGGCCGCGAGCCCATCTCCGCCCGGCTCATCGCGGATCTGTACAAGACCGCCGGGGCGGATCGCATCATGAGCGTGGACCTGCACACCGCCCAGATCCAGGGGTTCTTCGACGGTCCGGTGGACCACCTCATGGCCATCCCGATCCTCGCGAACTACGTCCGCGACAAGGTCGGCACCGAGGGCGTCACGGTGGTCTCTCCGGATACCGGCCGGGTGCGGGTGGCCGAGCAGTGGGCCGAGCTGCTGGGTGGTGCCCCGCTGGGTTTCGTGCACAAGACCCGGGACATCTCCGTGCCCAACCAGGCCGTGGCCAAGACCGTGGTCGGGGACGTCAAGGGCCGCACCTGCGTGCTCATCGACGACATGATCGACACCGCCGGGACCATCTCCGGGGCGGTGTCCGTGCTGCGCGAGGCCGGGGCGAAGGACGTCATCATCGCCGCGACCCACCCCGTGTTCTCCGGGCCGGCCGTGGAGCGGCTGAAGGACTCCGGGGCCACCGAGGTCGTCGTGACCAACACCCTCCCGGTGCCGGAGGAGCGGCGCTTCGAGGGCCTCACGGTGCTGTCCATCGCCCCGCTGATCGCCCGCGCGATCAAGGAGGTCTTCGAGGACGGCTCCGTGACCAGCCTGTTCAACGGGGTCAGCTGAAGCCGCACGACGGCGGAGCGGCAGTCAGCGAGTTGAGGTGCGCCTCCCCCGTTGGGGAACGGACCCTCGGAGGGAAGTTAGCGTTGGAGATCCTGGTTGTCAGCCCGTGGGACCTCAAGGATCCGCGGGCCTGGTCGGGCGCCGTGGTCCCGATGCTGGAAGCCCTGCGACGGGAGGCTGAGGCCCGTGGGCACCGGCTCACCGCAACGAGCATCAGTGTCTCCCACCACCGGGTGGACCGGGTCCTGGCCAGAGCTTCAGGTGCCCTGCGCCGCGGCTATCTCCCCCAGCACTCGTGGGCGACCGCGGGCAGGTCCGGCCGCACAACCCGGAGCGAAGTCGAAAAGCGCCGCCCCGACGCTGTGGTCGGCATTGCGGCATCCGGGGTGCTCGCACGGGCTCGGCTGGATGTTCCCTGCGTCCAGATCACCGACGCGACGTTCCGGGCGATCCAGGGGCTGTATCCCCAGTTCACGGATCTCAGCGCGTTCGCACGGTGGCAGGGAGATGCCATCGAGCGGGCTGCGCTGCGCCGTTCTGACCAGATGGTCGTGGCCTCCGACTGGGCGCGACGTTCCCTGGTCGAGGACTACGGGGCGGAGCCGGAGCGGATCACCGTGGCGCCCTTCGGGCCAGCCGTGGGCAACCCCGACGGCATGCCCCGCAGAACCTCTGAGGATGGGGTGCTGCGTGTGCTCGCCGTGGCGACGGACTGGCACAGGAAAGGCGGGGACCGGGCCGTCGAGGTCGTCGGACGGCTCCGGGACTCCGGTGTGTCGGCGGTGCTCACCGTCCTCGGTGACACTCCCAGAACGCCGCTGCCCACGTGGGTGCGAGCTCCGGGGCGTGTGTCCCGGCCCCAGATGGCCGAGGAGTACGCGCGGCACGACGTCCTGCTGGAGCTGACTCGGGGGGCGGCTGGCGGAATCACGCTCGCTGATGCGGCGGGCTTCGGCCTGCCGTGCGTCGTGCAGAGCACCGGCGGCGTCGCGGATGTCGTGGTGGACGGCGTCACGGGGAGTCTGGTGGACGACGAGGATCAGGCGGTCAGGGCGCTGACCGAGCTGGTGGACCCAGAGCTGCGGGATCGACGGGGTGCGCAGGCCCGCGAAAGATTCGAGAGCGTCCTGTCCTGGGACTGCTGGGCGAGGAAGGTGCTTCCGGTGATCGAGCGGGCAGCGCTGATGCGATGATGAGGGCTTCGAGACGGCAGCGGGTCGTGATGATCACGCCTCTTGTGCCCGAGGAGAACCCGGAGCACGCCGGCGGCGTTCTCATCTCCCGCACGAGTCGGTGGCTTGCGGACAGGGCGGATGTCAGCGTCATCGTCCCCGACGGTCCTGCCGTGCGCCGGGCCCGCCCGGCGTCCTGGCTGCGTGACGTGGTGATCCTCGAGACCCCGGCCCAGCGGTCGGCTCTGCGCTCCCGGGTGTCCCGGTTTCTCGAGACCGGGCGAGCTTCCCGCTGGATGCACCATCGGCTGCGCGAGGATCCGGCGGCCACCCGGCTGCTGCACGAGGCGGACGTCGTCGATCTGCAGTGGCAGGAGCAGGCTGACCTGCTGCGCACGATCCGCCGGATCAACCCCTCGGCTCGCACGGTGGTGACCCTTCATGACGTGCTGAGCCAGCAGCTCTCCCGAGCCGCCCAGACCAGCCCGCGCACCGGCATCTCGCGACTTCTTCTGAATGTCTACAGCCGATGGGCGGTCGGGCGCGTCCGCCGCGATGAACGGCGTCTGGCCACCGGGTCCGGTGGGCCCGACGCCCTGGTGGTCCTGTCCGAGAAGGACGCGGCGCTGCTGCCGCGATCTCCCCGTGTGCGCACCCTGCCTCCGCCGGTTGATCTTCCCGCAGCGTCGACGCGATCGGTCGAGGAGTCGGCGCCGCCGACGATCCTGTTCGTCGCCTACCTGGCTCGCTGGTCCAACGAGCAGGGGCTGCGATGGTTCCTGCGCGAGGTGCTGCCCGGCATCCGGCAGCAGGTTCCCGATGTCCGGATGCGGATCGCTGGAGGAGGCATCCGCGACACCGTCCGGCGAGATGCCGACGGGACGGGGGCCGAGCTGCTCGGCTTCGTCCCGGACCTCGCCGAGGAATACGCTCGGGCCGACGTGGCCGTGGTCCCGCTTCTCCAGGGCGCCGGGGTCAAGTTCAAGACCCTCGATGCCCTGGCCTCTGAAGTCCCGGTGGTCACCACTCCCGTGGGAGCCGAAGGCATCGGGGACGACTCCTGGTTCGCGGGCGTGACCTCGGATCCGGAGGCCTTCGCCGATGCCGTGGTCTCCGTGCTCGGCGCTCCGGCGTCCTATCGAAGACGATCCGAGGCCGTTGCTGCTGAGCTTCGGCGTCGATTCGGCAGCGAAGCCGCCGAACGCGCACTCAGCACCATTCATCCGGACCTCTCCAGCCCGACAGGAAGCGCATCGTGAGCCATCCCGCAGACATCACCGTGGTCATCCCCGCCTTCAATGCCGCCGACAGCATCGGGGGGCAGCTGGAAGCGCTGTCGCAGCAGGTCGACTCGCCGGCATTCGACATCATCGTCGCGGACAACCTCTCCACGGATGGGACACGGGAAGCGGCGCTGGCTTGGTCCGATCGCGTCCCCGGGGACCTGCGGGTGGTCCGGGCTGACAAGACTCAAGGGCCCTCCCATGCCCGCAACGCGGGAATCGCGGTTGCGTCCGGATCGAAGATCCTGCTCTGCGACGCTGATGATCGCGTGAGTCGAAACTGGGTCGGTGTGGTGGCACGAGCCCTCGATGAGGCAGATCTGGTGGGCACCTGGGTGGAGACCGACACCGGCAGGAAGCTCGGCCCGGAATACCGGACGATGGGATACCTGCCCTATACGCATGGGTCCAGCAGGGGCATGAAGCGGACCGTCTGGGATGCCATCGGGGGTTTCGACGAATCGTTCCCGACCGGGCACGAGGAGGTCGACTTCGACTGGCGAGCGCAGGAAGCGGGATTCCAGCTCACGACGACGACGCTCGCCTCTTCCTGGTACGTGCAGCGGCGCACGATGCGTGCCGTGCGAAAGCAGCGTCGAGCCTACGCTCTGGGGTGGATGCTGCTTTGGGCTCGGTTCCGAGAGGGCAGGCCGCTGCCGCCGATATCCTTCGCAGGCTCCCTCCGCCGGTACCCCGAGGACCTGCTGAAGGCGGTGCTCACCCTTCGGCCGAACGTCGACCCAGCTGAGCGACGCGCGAGCTGGGAGCACCTCGGGTGGGCTGAGGGAATCCTCGAGGGGCACTGGCGCTATCGAATCCCCGGGCGGGTCCCTCCCCGTCAGCTGGACCATCCGGTCGCCGGCGCCACGTCCGGTGCAGGAGCGAACACATCTGTCAGTCCTGAGGAGAACCCTGTAACCGTGGTGATCCCCCACTACGGAACGCCCGATGACACTCGGTCGTTGATCAAGCAGCTCGCTGGGCAGCAGGGGATCGCCGACCTGCGGGTGATCGTCGTGGATGACTGTTCGCCCCGACCCTTCCTGGACCAGGACGCGGAGCTCTCCGAAGAAGAGAACCCCCACGGGCTGATCGTCAAGGTGGTGCGACGGGAGAGCAACGGCGGATTCGGCTCTGCCGTGAACACCGGATTGGCTGAGGCCACGACTCCCTGGGCACTCGTCCTCAACTCCGACCTGGATCTTGCTCAGGGCGTGGTCGCCCGCATCACTGAAAGAGTGCGTGGGGCTCGGCCCACCGTCTACTCGCCCCGCGTTCTGAATGAAGACGGCACCGCCCAATGGGTGGGTCGGCACTTTCCCACGGTCAGGCAACAGGTCGTGGAGTGGCTGACACCGCTGGCCAGGTACCGAGACCGTCGGGCCCTCCACGAGGCAGTCGGGCATGATACCCAGGCAGAGGCTCTCGGAGAACACCCCGTGGACTGGGTCATGGGGGCCGCGATGATTCTTCCGGTGGAGGCCGTGCGATCGGTCGGTGGATTCGACGAGAGATTCTTCATGAACGCCGAAGAGGTCGATCTGCAACGGCGTCTCCGGGAGATCGGAGTGCCTTCAGCGGTCCTCGGGGATATCACCGTCACCCACGCCAGCGGCGGCTCCTCCAACCCCGGGCTGCGTCGCCGGTGGCTGGTGGCCTCCCGCTTCCTGTACGCCCGCAAGTGGGGCGGGGAGCGTCGGCTGCGCGCCGCGCTGCGGGCCGCGACCCTGGTGAACCTCGGGCACCAGGTGCTGCGCCGGGCCGCCGGGCGCGACGTCGCCCCGCTGCGCACGTTCCGGGAGGAATGGGCCCTGACCGGCCTCAGCGAACGAGGGGCGAACCAGTGAGCGAGCCCCGCGGCCAGCGGCTGCTGATCATCAGCCCCGCCTTCCACGGGTACTGCCACTCCATCGCCCGCGGCTTCCGGGCCCTGGGCTACGAGACGGCGGTGCACCGCTACGACGCCTTCGACACCGTGGGGGCCAAGCTGCGCAACAAGCTGCGCTACGAGCTGCCCGAGCGCTTCGGCGCGGACTCCCGGGAGCGGGCCGAGGCGGACCTGACCCGGCGCGCCGTGGAGGTGCTGCGCGAGCACCGACCGGACCGGCTGCTGGTCATCAAGGCCGACGCCCTGGGGCAGGCGTTCTGGGAGGAGGTGCGCGCCCAGGGGGTCCCGCACCTGCTGTGGCTCTACGACGACCTCTCCCGCCACCGCTACGACTTCGACTTCCTGCGGCAGCTGCCGGGGGTCATCAGCTACGCCCGCTCCGAAGCGGACATGCTCGCCGAGGCGGGGGTGCCCGCGGCCTACGTGCCCAACGGCTTCGACCCCGAGCTGGCCCCGCCGCAGACCCGCACCCAGGAGGAGATCGTCTTCGTCGGCTCCCGCTACCCCAACCGGGTGCAGCTGCTGGAGCACCTGTCCGGGCACGGCGTGCCGGTGCGCGCCTACGGGCGCGGCTGGTCCCACCACCCGGTGGACCAGCTGCGCACCTGGGAATGGGCCCGCCCGGATCTGCCCTCCGAGCGGGACATCCCCCTGGCGCAGGCCTACGCGGTGCAGGCCCGCGCCGCCGCAGCCCTGAACGTGCACGGGCTGCAGGAGGGGCTGGCCATGCGCACCTTCGAAGTGCCCGGGATGAACGGCATCCAGCTGATCGACCGCCCCGACGTCGAGGAGTTCTACGACCCCGGCACGGAGGTGCTGATCTACCGCAGCCCCGAGCAGCTGCTGGAGCTGTCCCGCCGGGTCCTCGCCGATCGGCCCTGGTCCGAGCGCATCCGCGCCGCGGGGCGCGCTCGGACCCTCGCGCAGCACACCTTCGCCCACCGGGCCCGGGAGGTGCAGAAGCTGTGGGACTGACCCACCCCGCGGACCTGCGCGCCTGGCACCGCTGGCAGGCCCGGCGCAACCTGCCGCGCACCCTGAAGACCGCCGCGGCCCGCGGAGTCCGGCGGATCCGCCGCATCCCCGAGCCGCAGCCCCGATTCGCGCTGCACGTACGCGGCGAGGCGCCCGAGCTGCTCGTCGCCCTGGAGACCACCGGCCCCACCCAGCGGGCCGCCCTGCTGGAGCCCCTGACCCACCTGTCGGAACGCGACCTCGCCGTGCTCGCCCCCCACGAGGTCACCGAGCACCTGCCCGGCGGGCCCTGGCGCACCCGGGAGCTGACGGGGCAGCAGCTGGGGCAGGCCCCCGAGCTGCGCAGCGTGCGCCGGGTGCTCGGGGTCGGCTCCTACCTGCCGGTCGGCGCCGCGGCGGACGCCTGGCGCGAGCAGCGGGACCTGCCGTTCTGGGTGGTCCAGCACGGCCTGCTGGTGCCGATGGCACCCCCGCTGCCGCGGGCCGCGCACCTGCTGGCCTTCTCCGCCGCGGACGCCGCCTACTGGACCGCGGGCCGTCCGGACACCACGGCGGAGGTGGTGGGCTCCCAGCTGCTGTGGCGCGCCGGCGCCGCCCCGCGCGGTCCCGCAGAAGCCGTCGAGGCCGCCCCGGTGTTCCTGGGCCAGCTGCACGGGGCCGAGCTGCCCAGGATCGGGCTGATCCGCTCCTGCTACGCTTTCTGCAGGAAGCAGGGTGCGGTCTACCGCCCGCATCCCGGGGAACGGGACCTCCTCTCCCGGCTCGTGCACCGCTGGTGGCGCCGGCGCGGCATCGCCTTCGACGACGCCGGCCAGCCGCTGACGCGGCTGCGATCGCCCGTGGTCTCGGTGTTCTCCACCGGGGTCCTGGAGGCCGCGGCCCTCGGTCTGCCCGCCTGGGTGCACCACCGCCGACCGCCCGCCTGGCTGCGGGAGCTGTGGGGACGCTACGGCATGCGCCCCTGGGGCGGACCGCCCACCCCCGCGCCCGACCGGCCCGACGTCGAGCCCGCCCGCAGGATCGCCCAGATCCTCACCGAGGACCGGCACCCGTCGGCCCCGCACACCATCGCACAGCAGCAGGAAGAGGAACCGACACCATGAGCCAGGTCCTGGCCGTCATCCCGGTGCGCGGGGGATCCAAGGGGATCCCCCGCAAGAACCTCCGACCCATCGCCGGACGGCCCCTGGTCGCCTGGACCATCGCCCAGGCGCTGGCCGCCCGGAACGAACTCGCCCCGGAGACGGATCTGCGCGTGATCGTCTCCACGGACGATGAGGAGCTGGCCGAGATCTCCCGGCAGGCCGGCGCCGAGGTGCCCTTCCTGCGTCCGGCCGAGCTCGCGCAGGACACCACGGCCACCGAACCCGTCATCGAGCACGCCCTGGCCTGGGCGCGCGCGGACGGCTTCGCCCCGGATGCGGTGATGCTGCTGCAGGCCACCTCTCCGCTGCGCCTGCCGGGAACCATCGCCCGGGCAGTCCGGGAGTTCCTGGACTCGGATGCGGAGTCCATGGTCGGGGTGATCCCCGAGTCCCCGTTCATCTGGCGCCAGGGCGCACCCGGGGAGGAACCGAGCGCGGAGTACGAGGTCATGCACCGGCCCCGCCGTCAGGAGCTGACCGAGCAGACCCTGCGCTACCGGGAGAACGGCTCCCTCTACGTCACCGCACCGCACATCTACGACGAGCTGCACAACCGCCTGGGCGGGCGCATCCGCCTGTTCGTCCTGGACGAGGTGGAGGGCGTGGACATCGACACCCCCGTGGACTTCGCCACGGCCGAGGCACAGCTGCGGGAGACCTACCCGCAGGACGAGACGCAGAACCGAGGAACCCACCAGTGATCATCGAACGCACCATCTCCCCCTACGTCGTCTTCTCCGAGGACCCGGTGCTCACCGGGCTGCAGAAGATCTCCGCGAACAGGGCCCGCATCGTGTTCTGCGTGGATGCCCACGGCATCCTCCAGGGCGCCCTGACCGACGGTGACTTCCGCCGGTGGCTGCTGGCCAACCCGAGCGGGGACCTGTCCGTCTCCTGCCTGGAGGTCGCCAACCGGAACCCCCGCACCGCTCCGGAGGGGGCCGAGCCGGCGGAGCTGGCGGGGCTGTTCGGCGGCGGCATCGAGCATCTGCCGCTGGTGGATGAGCGGGGGCACCTGCTGGCCGTTGCCATGGACTCCGCGGAGACGCTGCAGATCGGACGGCACACGGTGGGCAAGGACCACCCCGCCTTCCTCATCGCGGAGATCGGCAACAACCACCAGGGGGACCCGGAGCTGGCCAAGCGCCTGGTGGACCTGGCCGCCGAGGCCGGGGCGGATGCGGTGAAGTTCCAGCTGCGGGACATGGACGCCCTGTACCGCCAGGCCGGCGGCACCTCCGCCGGGGAGGATCTCGGCGCCCAGTACACCCTGGACCTGCTGTCCAAGTTCTCCCTGACCGTGGAGCAGATGTACGACGTGTTCGACCACTGCAAGGAGGTGGACATCGACGTGCTGTGCACCCCGTGGGATGTCCCCTCCCTGGAGGCGCTGACCTCCTACGGCATTCCCGGTCTGAAGGTGGCCTCCGCGGATATGACCAACCACGACCTGCTGCGGGCGATGGGCCGCACCGGTCTGCCGATGCTGGTCTCCACGGGCATGTCCCGGGAGGAGGAGATCAAGGCGTCGGTGCAGGTGCTGCGCTCGGTGGGTGCCAGCTTCGCCCTGCTGCAGTGCCAGTCCGCCTACCCGGCCCCGTACAAGGACGTGAACCTCGCGTACATGTCCCGGCTGGAGGAGATCGGGCAGACCCTCGTGGGCTACTCCGGTCACGAGCGCGGGTACCACGTGCCGATCGCCGCGGTGGCCCGCGGGGCCAAGATCATCGAGAAGCACTTCACCATCGACAAGACCCTCGAGGGCAACGACCACACCGTCTCCCTGCTGCCCGAGGAGTTCGCGGCGATGGTGCGTCAGGTGCGCGACGTCGAGGAGGCCATCGGATCGGCCGGTCCCCGCGAGGTGACCACCGGCGAGCTGATGAACCGGGTGAACCTCGCCAAGTCCCTGGTGGCCACCCGGGCCCTGAAGGCCGGGGAGACCGTCACCGCCGAGGACGTGGCCGTGAAGTCCCCGGGCCGCGGCCTGCAGCCCAACTATGCGGATCAGCTGATCGGGCGGACCCTGCACCGCGACGTCGCCGAGGGGGACTTCTTCTTCGAGGGCGACCTGAAGGACGACGCCGTGCTGCGCCGGGACTTCTCCTTCGACCGGCCCTGGGGTCTGCCGGTGCGCTTCCACGACTACCGGGCCCTGATCGAGGAGGCGAAGCCGGACTTCCTGGAGTTCCACTTCTCCTACAAGGACCTGGAGATGGACATCGAGGAGGTCTTCGACGAGAAGCTGCCGATGTCCTTCACCACGCACCTGCCGGACCTCTTCGCGGGGGACTTCCTGGTGGACCTGGCCTCCGAGGACGAGGAGATCTGGGAGCGCTCCATCCGCGAGGTGCAGCGGACCATCGACATCACCCGGGACATGAAGAAGTACTTCACCCTGGAGGATGACCCGGTGATGGTGGTGACCATGGGCGGGTTCACCAAGAACGGGCACATCCCGCCGGAGCAGCGCAAGGCCAAGTACGCCCGCATCGGGCAGGCGCTGCAGCGACTGGACGCCGACGGCGTGCGCATCGCCGCGCAGACCCTGCCGCCGTACCCGTGGCTGATGGGCGGGCAGCAGTACCACAACCTCTTCCTGGATCCGCGGGACACCCGCGAGTTCGCGGACGAGTACGATGTGGACCTCTGCCTGGACATCTCCCACACGATGCTCGCGGCGAACTTCCTGAAGATGCCGCTGAGCGAGGCCGTCGAGCTGCTGGCTCCGCGCACCATCCACCTGCACCTGGTGGACGGCACCGGAGTGGACGGCGAGGGCGTGCAGGTGGGCGAGGGCGACGTCGACTGGGCCGCGCTGGGCGCCCAGCTGCGCCGGATCGTGCCGGATGCCTCCTTCATCCCCGAGATCTGGATGGGGCATGTGAACAACGGCGAAGGCTTCTTCGTCGCCCTGGACCGCCTGGAGCAGTGGTTGTGACTCCACCGCCGGAACACCGTTCCGGCAGCGAGCAGAACGCTCCGATCGCGCTGTGGTGCGTCCCCGTCCCCGAGATCGGGGGCGTGGCCCGCCACGTGCTCGACGCCGCGCGACAGGGCATCCCCGGATATCGCATCGTGGTGCTGTGCCCGGAGGGGGCGCTGGCCGAGGCCCTGCGCGGGCAGGGTTCCGCCGTGGTCACCGGGGCCTTCGGCACCGGCGCCGGGCTCGCGGCGTCGGTGCGGACCCTGCGCGCCACGGTGCGCGCCCTGCGCCCGGCGGTGGTGCACACGCACCTGGCCTTCGCCGACGTCGTCGCCGCGGCGGCTCTGGGACTCTCCCGGCTGCCGGGGCTGCGACGTCGGGGCCCGGTGCTGGCCACCACCGAGCACGGGATCGCCCCGGAGGACTCCGTCTACCAGTCCTCGACGCTGCGCGCCCGGGTGATGAACCTGGTGCACGGGATGCGGCTGCGGGTCACGGACGTGAAGCTCGCGGTCAGCGCCTCCACGGCCGAGGTCATGGCCGCCAAGTGGGGAGCTCGCGGGGTGCGCGTGGTGCGCAACGGGGTGGACGCCCCGACCCTGCGACGGCGCTTCGACGCCGCCCGGATGCCCGGTGCCCCGGGGGTCCTGCGGGTGCTCAGCCTGTCTCGGCTGGCCCCGGAGAAGAACCTCGACGTCCTGCTGGAGGCCTTCGCGCGGGTGCGCGAGCAGGTCCCGGAAGCCACTCTGGAGGTCGCGGGGGAGGGGCCGCTGCGCTCGCAGCTGGAGGACCGCGCCCGGACGCTGGGCGTGGCGGAGGCCGTGCGCTTCGTCGGCTTCGCGGATCCGATCGCGGCGATGGGCCGGGCCGATGTGCTGGCGCAGCTGTCGGCCTGGGAGAATCTGTCCTATGCGCTGCTGGATGCGGCGGCCGTGGGGCTGCCCGTGGTGGCCACGGACGTCGGCGGCAACGCCGAGGTCCTGCCCGTGGGGCGCCTGGTGGGCTCCCCGGAGCCGGAGACGATCGCGCGGAAGCTGATGACCGCGGAAGCCGGGCCCGGGCCTGCGACGGGCGGGTGGGACGCCGCGCAGATGTGCGCGGGCATCGCCGCGGCCTATGACGAGGTCCGGACCCCTGGGACTGGGAGGAGAGCACGATGAGCACGACGACGGTCCGGCCCGCCGGCTCCGGCTCCGTCTGGTACGAGCGCACCCGTGACCGGGTGCGCGATGAGGCGGGGCGGCTGCGCCTGGTGGAGTTCTTCCTGTTCCTGGTGATGGTGCTGCCCTTCCACGTGCCCGGGGTCGGCCTGGACACCCACCAGTTCATGCCCATCGTCGTCGTCCTCTACGGTCTGTGCCGTCGTCCGGCGGTGGCCCTGGGCGAGTACCGCTGGCTGGTGGTCCTGAACGCACTGATGCTGGTCTACGTGGGGCTGGTCTCCGCGCTGGCGGATCAGTCCGCGGATGCCGAGGACTGGAAGCGCCGGCTCTTCCGCATGACCGTGGTGACGGCGATGCTGTGGTTCATCGCCTCCGGGCGGATCCACATCCGCTCCGCGGTGATCGGCTATCTCACCGGGTTGGCGCTGAACATCCCGGCCTTCTACGCGGGGCTGGCCTCCAACGACTACGGCGGGTACCTCACCGGATTCATCGGGGACAAGAACCAGTCCGGTCTGGCCTACGCGATCTTCGGGCTGCTCGGCCTGATGCTGTTCCGCACCCTCCCGGCGCGGCTGCTGTGGCTGCTGGCGGCCGCGGTGCCGCTGTGGCTGACCGGCTCGCGCACCTCTCTGGCGGCCTTCGCGGCCGGGGCCCTGTGGATCCTGCTGGCGCCCCGGCTGTCCGTGTTCTGGAAGCTCGTGCTGGGGCTGGTGATCTACTGGGGAGTCAACCTGCTCAATGAGGACTTCTCGCAGGTCGGCGTGTTCTCCGATCGCGTGGGCAGCGATGCCCTGCGGGACCGGATCGATGACGCGTCGTGGGCGAAGGTCCAGACCACGGGCTTCTTCGGCCGCGGGCTCGGCGAAGCCGTGGTGCACCTCCTGGATTCCTCCGGCGGCACGGAGGAGAAGGCATGGTTCTTCCACAACTCCTACTGGTCCGCGTTCGTGGAGGGCGGCTGGCCCTGGCTGATCTTCATCGTCGCGGTGACCGTGCTCGTGGGCGTCCGGCCGTTCAGCTCGATCTCCGTGGCAGACCCCCTCGCGGGGCGGATCGCCCAGGGGGCGGCCGTCGCGCTGCTCGTGTGCGCGTGGCGCCTGGGGGAGGTCTTCTACACGAATGCGTGGGCGGTGGTGCTCGGCCTCGCGATCTTCGTCGCATTGTCGGCGCGAGGTGGTGCCTCGGAACCGGCCATGTCCACGACCAGCGCTGCACCGCGGATCGTCGCGAGGAGAGAGGCCCGATGACGCCCCTGGTGTCGGTGATCATCTGCGTCCGCAACGGGGCGGACACGCTCGGCCGTCAGCTGGCCGCCGTGGAGGCCCAGCGCAGCACGCACCCCTTCGAGCTCGTCATCGTGGACAACGGCTCCACCGACGGGACAGCCGAGCTCATCCGGCACTGGGCCGCAGAAGAGCACGACGCCGAGAGGTTCCCCGTGCAGATCGTGGACGGCGGGTCGGTCCCCGGCATTCCGGCCGCGCGCAATGCGGGGATCCGCCGCGCTCGCGGTCGCGTGCTGGCCTTCTGCGATGCGGACGACGCCATCCGGGATGGCTGGATCCAGGCGTTCGGGGACGCGCTGCGGGACCGGGAGGCCCTCGCCGGGGGGAGCGTGCATCCGCATCATCCGGGGGACTCCGAGACCGGTGCGAGCGCCCTCGGTGTGGTGCAGACACCGTATCTTTCGCACGTCGGAGGGGCATGCATGGCCGTGACCCGCGCGGCCTGCGATGCTGTCGGGGGCTTCGACCAGACGCTTCCCACCTATGGCTTCGAGGATGTGGTCTTCTCCTGGCGGGTCCAGGAAGCGGGATTCCCCCTCCTGAGCGTTCCGGACGCCGCCGTGGACTTCACGGTATCGGGAAACTCCGCGAGCATCCGCAAGCGGTTCCGACTCGGTCAGGGCCGCGTGCTCATGGCCCGTCGTTTTCCGGCCTATGACGCGCGGCGCTACACGGTCGGCGGAACCCTGAAGGACGCCGTGGGGGTCTCCGTCGGGGTGCTCGGCGCCGCCCTGCGGACCCGCAGTGTGGACCGAACCGACGCGGGCCGGGTCGTGGCCGCATGGGGCCGCGTCTACGGCTGCATCGTCTACGGCCCTCTCGGCGGGCTGCTGAAGCGCCGCCTCGGCGCTCGGAGCGGAACCGGGTCATGACCCGTCTCTACCTGGCCACCAACAACGGGGACATCTCCGGCGGTGAGGTCATGCTCTTCGCCATCGCGCGCGCCGCGAGGGAGGAAGGCTGGGAGGTCTCCGTGATCGCCCCGCGCACCCCGGACGAGGTCTGCCGCCGCGCGGATGCCGAGGGATACGACGTCGTGCGCCTGGCCGCCGACTCCCGACCCGCCTACATGCTGCAGCTGGCCCGGTGGGCCGCCCGACACCGCGACGCGTGGATCTGGTGCAACGGCTTGGTGCCCTCCTTCGCGCTGATCGGGCACCGCCGCAGGATCACCCACCTGCACCAGGTGCCGACCGGGAGCAACCGGGTCTTCGCGGCCGCGCTGCGGATCGGCGGTTCCGTGAGCCTGATCCCCTCGTACTACGGCGCGGCCGCGGTCCGCGGGACCCGCGGATTTCCCAACTGGACTCCGGTGATCAGCATCACCGGCCGTCCTGCGCCTCCCAGCGAGCCCGTGCGCGTCGGCTTCCTCGGGCGGATCTCCCCCATGAAGGGGGTCGCAACGCTGGCTCAGGCCGTCCGGGAGCTCGCCGGGAACCCTTCCGCAGGAGGATCACTCGAGCTCTGGCTGGCCGGCGATCACGGGCACATCCCCGAGGATGAGGTGGCGGTCGTCGAACGGGCCATCGGTCGGGTCCCAGCGGAGCTGGTCGTGCGCTGCGGCCGCGTCGTGCCGGAGCGGTTCCTCGAGCAGGTGGATCTCCTGGTGGTCGCCTCCGAGTGTTCCGAGGTCTTCGGGCTGACCGCCGCCGAGGCGATGAGCGCCGGGGTGCCGCTGGTCGTCTCCGATGACGGCGCCCTCCCGGAGCTGCTCGGCCCGGAGCACCCGTGGATCGCCCGCGCGGGTAACGCCGAGGACCTGGCCGCCGTGCTGCGCTCGGCCCTGCGCACTCTGCGCGAGGACCCCGCCCGGGTCCGGCGCATCACCGACGCCGCCCACTCGAGGTGGCGGAGGCTGTACTCACCGGAAGCCGGCCGGGCACGAGTGGCCGAGGTGCTGGACCGCATCCGGCGCGGCCAGGACCCCGTTCCGCCCGCCCAGGAAGGACGCCCATGACCGAGCACGAGCCCACCGCCGACGTTGCCGTGCGCGCCTCCGTCATCATCCCCACCCGCGGGGGCCGCGACCGCCTGCACCACCCCCTGGATGCGCTCCAGCGGCAGAGCATCGACGACTTCGAGGTGATCGTCGTCGTGGACGGGGACGTGGATGACACCGCCGGCCTGCTGGAGACCTACCGCCGCGAGGGCATGACCCGGCTGCGCAGCATCGTCTTCCCGCAGAACCGGGGGCGTTCGGCCGCACTGAACGCCGGCTTCGACGCCGCCCGCGGGCAGATCCTCATCCGCTGTGATGACGACCTGGAACCCGGACCCGAGTACCTGCAGCGTCATCTCGAGGCGCATCCGGATCCGGACGGCCTCTCAGGGGTCATCGGCCTGTACGACAACCGGTACCCGGAGACCCCGTATGCGCGGGTGTACGGGCGCCCGATGAACACCCGCTTCAGGCAGGACGCCGAGGCGACGCCGGCCGGTCGCCAATGGCGCTACTGGGCGGGCAACTGCTCGGTGACCCGACATGCGCATGACCTGGCCGGCGGATACGACCGGGACTACCGGCGGTACGGCTGGGAGGACGTCGACATGGGCTGGCGACTCGCCCAGGCCGGGGCTGACGTGCGCATCGAGCCCGGATTGCTGACCCCGCACCACGTCGCCGCCACCACCACCGCCTCCCGCGCCCGCCGGGCCCTGCACTCGGGGGCCGCGCGGGAGCTGTTCCTGGCCAAGCACGGGCAGGAGGCCCTTGGACCGCAGCGGCGCCCCGTGGGTCTCTGGGGTGCTGCCGTGCGCGGACTCGCCGCCGTGCTCACCGAAACCCGCCTGGAGAGGATCGCCGGGGGCGTAGACCGGATTCTGCCCCGCATTCCGGAAGGTCTGGGCCGTAAGCTGGTGGCGCTGTGCGTGGAAGCGGCAGGCCACGCCGGTGAACGCCACCCTGACAGAGCCCGACGAACCTTCTGAGAGACATGTTCGCCTCCCCCACGAACGCCCTCCGCCGTCTGATCCGCCCCCGCCCCGCATCCTCTCACCGCACTCCCCGCCACGAGATCGCGATCGCCCACGACTACCTCACCCAGCGCGGAGGAGCGGAGCGGGTGGTGCTGGCCCTGCACCGGATCTTCCCCGACGCCCCCATCCACACCACGCTGTACGACCCGGAGGGGACCTTCCCCGAGTTCCGGGACGCCCACATCATCACGTCCCCGCTGAATCGGATCGGCTTCCTGCGCCGGCACCACCGCATGGCCCTGCCCCTGCTGCCGCTGGCCTCCTCGCTGCTGCGGGTCCCCGCCCGGCTGAGCATCGTCTCCACGACCGGATGGGCCCACGGGTTCCGATTCGACGGGGACCGCCTGGTCTACTGCCACAGCCCCGCTCGGTGGATCTACCTCAGCGACCAGTACCTCGGGGACCGCGCGGGGAAGGGTCCCATGTCCTGGGTGCTCGCCGCGATGCTGCCCTTCCTGCGCCGCTGGGACCAGAAGGCCGCACACCGCCACGAGGGCGACTACCTCGCCAACTCCAGCGTGGTCCGCGATCGCATCCGCCGGGTCTACGGATTCGAAGCTCCGGTGCTCTTCCCGCCGCACAGCGTGGACGTGCAGGCCCCCGTCGAGCCCATCGACGAGGTCCCGTGGGACGGGACCGCGCGTGCCGACGGCGGGACCGGGGAGTTCTTCGTCATCGTCTCCCGCCTGCTGCCGTACAAGAACGTGCAGCACGCCGTGGAGGCCTTCCGGGACCTGCCGGAGCACAACCTCCTGGTCATCGGAGCGGGGCCGCTGTACCAGCCCCTGCGCACCCAGGCGCCGCCCAACGTGCGGGTGGCCCGCGGGCTCACCGACGCCCAGATGCGCTGGGCCTACTCCCGGGCCCGCGCGGTGCTCGCGGTCTCCTACGAGGACTTCGGGATCACCCCGCTGGAAGCCGGGGCCTACGGCAAGCCCGTGATCGCCCTGCGGGCCGGAGGATTCCTGGACACCCTGCGCGAGGGGGTGACCGGCGCGTTCATCGACGAGCCCACCGCCCCGGCCATCCGGGAGGCCGTGCAGGCCCTGGACCCGCGGGACTACGACGCCGAGCGGATCCGGGAGCACGCCCGCCCCTTCGGGCTCGAGCGCTTCGAGGAGCAGCTGCGGGAGCAGCTGCGCCGCCGGGGCATGCTCTCCGACTGAGGACCGCCCGGCCCGGGATCTCCGGACGTGCCGGGCGGGGTCAGTCCCGGCCCGGCATCTCGGGTTCCCCGAGCGGTTCCAGCAGACCCAGGTCCAGCAGCTGGCGGGCCAGCGCCTCGGCGTCGGCGGCCACCGTCTGGACCGGGGCGCCGTACTCGCGGGCCAGACGGCGCACCCCGGCGTCGAAGGGCTCGCCGTCCGCCCAGGACAGCCACAGCGCCCGCCCGGGCCCGGTGAGCGTCTGCGGACCGACCTCCGGGGGCCGGGCGACGTAGCACAGCTGCGCCTGCGCCCGGCTGTCCACCCAGGCGGTTCGGGGACTGACCCGGAAGGGCGGCAGGGGCACTTCCTCTGATGCGTGCTCGGTGCTCACCGGCGCCTCCCGATCCATCCCCGGGCGACAGCAGACACCCCGCGCACCCGGCGCGCGGCGGCGGCCCCGAGCTCCCGGAGGGCCCGCCGTCGACGCCGGGCGGCCTCCGCGCGCAGCTCCTGCTCCGAGGGCTCGTGGCCCAGGCGCATGGCCAGGTGATCCCGGTTCACGTGCACCATGGAGCGCAGCACGCGCAGCCGATCCCCGAGGGAGCGGGCCGCCCGGAAGCGCGCCTCCCACTCCTGCAGCCGGGACCCGCCCTGGGAGATCACCTTCCACAGGAGATAGTCCCGGTGCCCGCGGAAGCTCTCCAGCTCGCCCAGGGCGGTGGCCAGGGCCAGCGTGCACTCCAGCGCCTCAGCGCGCGAGCGCAGGATCGCGACGTCCTCGGCGCTGAGGATGCGCATCAGGTGGTGCACGTCGTGGCGCCCGCGCACGCCGTCGCGCCCGGCGTGGATCAGCAGCACCAGGATCTGGTCCAGCACCTGCGGCACCGCGCAGGGCAGGTGGGCGATGGGGACCCGCTCGTGGCTGGACCACAGCAGCTCGAAGGCCGCGGAGGGGTCCCGCAGGATCCCGGGGAAGTGCCGGTGGATGTCGGCCGGGCCCCACCAGGGATGGCGCAGGGTCATGGCGTGCTGGAAGGCCGAGCCGGAGTCGAAGTGGGCCACCACCTCCCAGCCCTGCTCGCGCAGCGCACCGAGGAAGCGCTGCAGGTGCTCCGGGCGCACCAGCACGTCCGCGTCCGTGCTGACCCGATCCACCCGGTACAGCCCCGGCATGCTCGCGTAGCCCTTGATGTGCAGCACATCGGCGCCGACGCCGTCGGCGGTGGCCTGCAGGGCGGCGTGGGCCAGGCGGATGCGATCGCCCAGTTCCAGTCCGTGCATCCCCTGCCTCCTTCCCGGTGGCTCCGCCGCTGCGTCGAAGTGCCCCGATGCCGCGAGGCGGCCCCGACCCCGGGGAAGGGGAGGGGCCGCCTCGAAGGATCAGCTGCTGTGAGAGGTGCGGGCCCGGCGCCCGCGTCCCTTCGCCCCGTGCTTGCCGCCGGCGGCGGGGGAGGACCCGGAGCCGGATCCCTCGCCGTCCTGGCCGTAGTAGGCCTGGTAGCCGCTGCGGTAGCCGCCGTAGCCGAAGCCGTAGTAGTGCGAGCCCAGACCCTTCTCCGGGGTCATATTCATCACGGTGCCCAGCAGGTGCCCGTTGACCCGGCCCAGCGCCTGCGCGGCGGCCTGCGCCTGATCCTTGCGGGTGCGCCCGCAGACGCTGACTAGGATGGCCCCGTCCACATTGGCCGAGAGCAGAGAGCCGTCCGTGACCGGCAGCAGCGGCGGGACGTCGATGATTACCAGGTACTCCTGGGACATCTCCTGGATCAGCCGCTGCATCTTGGACGAGCCCAGCAGCTCCGAGGGGTTCGGGGGGATGCGACCGGCCGGCAGCACGTACAGCTCGGTGTCCCCGATCCGCTGGATGGCCTCCTCCGGGCCGACCTGTCCGGAGAGCACCTGGGAGAGCCCGACGGCGTCGTCCAGGCCGAAGATCTTCGCCTGGGTGGGGCGGCGCAGGTCCGCGTCGATGAGGATCGTCGGCTGACCGGCCTTCGCGAAGGCGTGGGCCAGGGAGGCGGAGACCGTGGACTTGCCCTCGCCCGGGTTGGGGCTGGAGACGATGATCGAGCGCGGCGGGGCATCCACCGAGACGAAGCGCAGGTTGGTGCGCAGCTGGCGCAGCGCCTCCTCCGACTGGTGATCCGCGCGGTCGCTCAGGAAGGTGTTCTCATCCAAGGCCGAGGACTTCGGCAGGATGCCCAGGGTCCCCGCCTCGGTGGCGTTCTCCAGGTCATCGGTGGTGCGCACCCGCACGTCGGCGAACTTGCGCAGGAAGGCGATCAGGTAGGCCAGGACCAGGCCCACGGCGGCGCCGATCAGCAGGTAGTTGCGGTAGCTGGGGGAGACGGGTCCGTCCGGGGCCTGGGCATCATCCAGCGGGGTGACCTTCACCGCGGACTCCCGGCCCTCCAGGTCCGAGACGTAGTCCGCGGTGGCCTGCAGGGCGTTGTTGGCCAGCGTGGCCGCGTCCTGCGGGGAGGAGGCGGTGGCGGTGACCTTGATGAGGGTGGAGTTCGGCTCGACGGAGGCGCTCAGGTGCGAGGGGATCGCGGACTCGTCGATGCCCACGGAGTTGTTCTCGGCGATCTTCTTCGCGACCGGGCCGCTGGTGACCAGCGGCAGGTATGCGGAGGCCTTCGCCTGCGCCGCGGAGTCCCCGGAGAGGATGTCCCCGACGGCGGAGCCGCCGCCGGCGGTGACGTATCCGCTGGAGGTGGCAGAGTAGACCTTGGGCTGCAGGGCGGCGACGCCGAGGCCCAGCAGCGCCCCGGCTACGGTGAAGATGATGAGGTATTTCAGGTTCGCCCTGGTCAGGCGCAGGAAGTCGAGCAAAGTCATGGGGTCCCCTTGAGAAACGACACAGACGATCGGCGCGGTCGGCCCCCTCTGCTGGGTGAGGCCCTCAGGGCACGGCGAGGCCCTGACGGCTCGGGTGCCCGCCCGTCGCGATGCCTCGAGGGTACCATCCGGCCTCGGAGGGAACGGTGATCCGGCGCGGTGTAATCCACCCGGCCCGACGCACCAGCGCGACGACGCGGCGTCGGGTGCGCCGCGCGGCGATCTGGGTGCTGATCCCGGTGGTCCTGGTGGTGGGCGTCCTGCTGCTGTGGCCCGACGGCAGCCAGATCCGCCGGATCCTGCTGGATATCTGGCTGTGGCTGACCCCCACGCCCGCGCTGCGGCGCGCCATCAGCCCGGAGGACGTGGAGCAGACCCTGAACGCCCTGGTGTTCGTCCCCGTGTTCTGCGGGGCCCAGCTGCTCCTGCCGCGGATCCGCCCCGCCCTGTGGTGCCTGGCGGCCGTGGCGCTGGCCTGCTCGGTGGAGCTGACCCAGCTGCTGTTCCTGCCGGGCCGGAAGTTCGACCCGGTGGACGCCTGCTTCAACTCCCTCGGGGGGATCCTCGGGGTGGGCGCGGGGCTGGCGTTCTGGTCCCTGCTGGCCCGCCGGGAGGCGCGCCGCTCCCGCGGCCGCGGAAGCGGCGCAGAGACCGACGACGGGGACTCCGCGGGTTGATGGCTTCGGGGGCCTCACTCCTCCAGCAGGTTCAGCAGGTACCGGCCGTAGCCGCTCTTGACCAGTGGTTCGGCGCGGGCCCGCAGCCCGGCGTCGTCGATCAGCCCGGTGCGCCAGGCGATCTCCTCCGGGCAGCCGATGGACAGGCCCTGCCGGGCCTGCACGGTGCGGATGAAGCTCGTGGCATCCGCCAGAGAATCGAAGGTCCCCGTGTCCAGCCACGCCGTGCCGCGCGGCAGCACCTCCACCCGCAGCTTCCCCTGCTCCAGGTAGATCCGGTTCAGATCCGTGATCTCCAGCTCCCCCCGGGCCGAGGGGCGCAGGTTCCGGGCGTGCTCGATCACGTCGTTGTCGTAGAAGTACAGCCCCGGGATCGCGTAGTGGCTGCGCGGATGCTCCGGCTTCTCCTCGATGGACACGGCGCGGAAATCCTCATCGAACTCCACGACGCCGTAGGCGCTGGGATCCGAGACCCGGTACCCGAACACCGCCGCGCCGTCCACCTCCTGGTACTTGCGCAGCTGCGTGCCCAGGCCGGGGCCGTAGAAGATGTTGTCGCCCAGCACCAGCGCCACCGAGTCCTGCCCGATGTGCTCCTCCCCGAGCAGGAAGGCCTGCGCCAGCCCGTCCGGGGACTCCTGCACCGCGTAGGACAGCTCGACGCCGAAGGCCGAGCCGTCCCCGAGCAGGCGGCGGAACTGATCCGCGTCCTGCGGGGTGGTGATCACCAGGATGTCCCTGATCCCGGCCAGCATGAGCGTGGACAGCGGGTAGTAGATCATCGGCTTGTCGTAGACCGGGGTCAGCTGCTTGGAGATGCCCAGGGTGATCGGGTGCAGGCGGCTTCCCGTCCCCCCGGCGAGGATGATGCCCTTCATGGGAGTCATTGTGACACGGGCGCCCCGGAGCTCGGCTCACCTAGGATGGCCGGCATGGCGAGAATTCTGGTGACCGGCGGCGCCGGGTTCATCGGCTCCAACTTCGTCCACCACCTGGTGGAGCGCACGGAGCACGATGTCACGGTGCTGGACAAGATGACGTACGCGGCCAACGAGGACTCCCTGGCCGGGCTGCCCGAGGATCGGGTGCGCCTGGTGCGCGGGGACGTGGCCGATGCCGACGTCGTCGGAGACCTCGTGGCCGAGGCCGACGCCGTCGTGCACTACGCCGCGGAATCCCACAACGACAACTCCCTGGCGGATCCCGCGCCCTTCGTGCACACCAACCTGGTGGGCACCTTCACCCTGCTCGAGGCGGTGCGGCGCACCGGGACCCGCTACCACCACATCTCCACCGACGAGGTCTTCGGCGACCTCGCCCTGGATGACCCGGCCAAGTTCACCGAGACCACGCCGTACAACCCCTCCTCCCCGTACTCCTCGACCAAGGCCGGCTCGGACCTGCTGGTGCGCGCCTGGGTGCGCTCCTTCGGCATCGAGGCGACCCTGAGCAACTGCTCCAACAACTACGGGCCCTACCAGCACATCGAGAAGTTCATCCCCCGCCAGATCACCAACATCCTGGCCGGGATCCGCCCCAAGCTCTACGGCGACGGGCGCAACGTGCGGGACTGGATCCACGCCGAGGACCACTCCTCCGCGGTGCTGGCGATCCTGGAGCGCGGCCGCATCGGGCGCACCTACCTGATCGGCGCGGACGGGGAGCGGGACAACCTCACCGTGCTGCGCGCGATCCTGCGGCTGATGGGTCGGGCCGAGGATGACTTCGACCACGTGCGCGACCGCCCCGGGCACGACCTGCGCTACGCCATCGACGGCAGCGCGCTGCGCGAGGAGCTCGGCTGGCAGCCCCGCTTCCGCGACTTCGAGGCCGGCCTGGCCGAGACCATCGCCTGGTACGACGAGCACCGGGACTGGTGGGAGCCGCTCAAGCGGCAGGTGGAGGCCAAGTACGCGGAAGCGGGGCAGTGAGCATGGCCGAGCTGAGCATCACCACCACCCCCATCCCCGGGCTGCTCGTCGTGGACCTGCCCGTGCACGGAGACAACCGCGGCTGGTTCAAGGAGAACTGGCAGCGGGAGAAGATGACCGCCGCCGGGCTGCCGGACTTCGGGCCCGTGCAGAACAACATCTCCTTCAACGCCGCCCGGGGAACGACCCGCGGCATCCACGCCGAGCCGTGGGACAAGTACGTCTCCGTGGCCACCGGGGAGATCTTCGGGGCGTGGGTGGATCTGCGCGCCGGGGAGAGCTTCGGCCGGGTCTTCACCACCCGCCTGGATCCAGCCCGCGCGGTGTTCGTGCCACGCGGGGTGGGCAACGCCTTCCAGACCCTCGTCGATGACACGGCGTACGCCTACCTGGTCAATGACCACTGGTCCGCCGACGCCCAGGAGGAGTACGCCTTCCTCAACCTCGCCGATGAGACCGCCGGCATCGAGTGGCCCGTTCCCCTGGCCGAGGCGGAGCTGTCCGAGAAGGATCGGAACCACCCCCGGCTGGCCGAGGTGGAGCCCGTGGCCCCCGCCCCGCTGCTGATCACCGGGGCCACCGGGCAGCTGGGCCGGGAGCTGGTGCGCCAGTGCCGCGAGCGCGGCATCCCGCACCGGGCCGTCGGCCGCGAGGAGCTGGACCTGGCGCGCCCGGAGTCCTGGCGCACCTCCTTCCGCTGGCGCTCCTACCGCGCCATCGTCAACGCCGCCGCGCACACCGCGGTGGACGCGGCCCAAACCCCCGAGGGGCGCCGGGAGGCCTGGGCGGCCAACGCCACCGGGGTGGCCGCCCTGGCCGCGGTGGCCGTCGAGCACAGACTGCCGCTGGTGCACGTGTCCACCGACTACGTCTTCGACGGGGCCCGCCCCGTCGGGCAGGCCTACACCCCGGATGACGCCGTCGCCCCGCTGGGGGTCTACGGGCAGTCCAAGGCCGCGGGGGAGGCCGCGGTGGCCGCGGTGCCGCAGCACCACATCGTGCGGACCTCGTGGGTGATCGGGGAGGGGAGGAACTTCGTGCGCACCATGGCCTCCCTCGCCGAGCGCGGCGTGGACCCCGCGGTGGTGGGGGACCAGCACGGGCGACCCACCTTCACCGAGGACCTGGCCGCGGGGATCCTGCACCTGCAGGAGCAGAATGCCGCCCCGGGGATCTACCACCTGAGCAACGAGGGGCCGGACACCACGTGGGCCGAGCTGGCGGCGTCCGTCTACGAGCTCACCGGCCACGACCCGGCCCGGGTCTCGGCGACCACCACCGCCGAGTACTTCGTGGACAAGCCCGACGCCGCCCCGCGCCCGGCCAACTCCCTGCTGGATCTGACGAAGCTCGAGCAGACCGGCTTCCGCCCGCGGGATCACCGCGAGGCCCTGGCCGCGTACCTGGCGGGACGAGAGGTGGAATCCGCATGAGCAGTTTCAAGGACACCGCGATGCATGGCGCTCGCCAGGTCAAACACTGGGGATTTCTCGCGGAGAAGCACGGCAGAGCGCTCTCGAAGAGGACGAGGAATCGGGTCGCCGACGTCATCAATCCCGTCCGGTCCCACATCTCCCCGTATTCCTTCGATCCTTCCCTCTACCGGCGCAGCTTTCTGGTGCGGCCCGCTCCGCCGCAGAAGGAGCCCTCTCAGCTCCCGCGTCAGGTGTTCATGGTCTGGACTGGTGAGAATGACCTGACCCCCGCCCGCAGCCGCAACCTACAGGCGACACAGGAGATCGTCGGGGGGGCCCGTCCATCTCGTTCGCCCCGAGAACCTCGACGACTGGCTGCTCCCGGATCACCCGCGACATCCCGCCTACGACCAGCTGTCGCTGGTCCACCGGTCGGATTATCTGCGGGCCTATCTTCTGCACCATTACGGGGGTGGGTACTGCGACATCAAACGAGCGCTGCATGATTGGAACGGATCCTTCGACGCACTCGAAGAGCACCCGGACCGCTGGATCATCGGCTATCCCGACCAGCACGTGAATGACCCGGCCCGACTTCCCGGGCGCCTGGGCCATGACATTCGGAAGCACTACAGTCGTTTGGTGTCCAGTGGTGCTCTGATCACGCGCTCGCACACCGACTTCACCGCTGAATGGCTCCGGGAGATCGAGCGGCGTCTGGACTACTTCGCCGATCAGCTGGCCGAGTTCCCCGGCGGGATCCGGGGCGAGGTGGTAGGGTACCCGGTCTCCTGGACGGATGTCCTGGGCAAGATCTATCACCCGCTGCAGCTCAAGCACCTGCCGAGAATCCTCCAAGATGATCGGCTGGAGGTGGAGCTGACGGACTACCGCTGAACAGCATCGGCCGCTCTCCCCCGTCGGTCGTGACAAGCAGGCCTTAGACGCGTACTTGGCTGGCTGGCCCCTCCTCGCCGGTCCCGGCGGGTTCGGGAGCCGTCCGGTGTCTTGGGAGTGCTCGCAGTGCTCCCGAAACACCGGACGGCTCCTAAACCGTGGGGAGGGCCCGACGCGGGGATTGGTGCGGCGTGCGCGAGGGTCGACGCGGCGGGGTGCGGTGGCCGGGCCCTTGGGCCTCGGCATTGCCGCGCGGGTCCGCGGGCGGTAGGCTGTGGGTCTGCATGCCAAGGCGAGGGCGTCATCCGACGGTGACGCCGTGATCGACGAAGGCTGGTCGGCTCACGCACGAGCTGCGCTTCCCGCGCTGACGTGTGCGAGCGCGCCGGTCTCGCCCCGCCCGCCCGCACGGGTGGCCAACGGGGGACTTGGCGCACGCACTGAAGCAACGAACCGACCGGAAAGGTGGTCACCGACATGGCAGACCGCATCAAGATCTCCGCCGAAGCCCGCGACGACTTCGGCAAGGGCTACGCCCGCCGCCTGCGCAAGGCCGGCAAGATCCCCGCCGTCATCTACGGCCACGGGGCCGAGCCCGTCCACATCGCCCTGCCCGGGCACGAGACCATGCTCGCCGCCCGCAACCCCAACGCCGTGCTGTCCGTGGACGTGGACGGCACCAACCACCTGACCCTGATCAAGGACGTGCAGCGCCACGCGATCCGCCCGGAGATCTACCACGTGGACCTGCTGACCGTGCGCCGCGGCGAGCGCGTGGAGGTGGAGGTCCCCGTGGTCGTCGAGGGCGAGGTGGCCCCCGGCAACATCTCCACCCAGTCCGAGTCCGTGCTGCTGCTGGACGTGGACGCCCTGGACGTGCCCGAGGAGCTGCTGGTGGACGTCACCGACCGCCAGGACGGCGAGCACGTCACCGCCGCGGACGTGCTGCTGCCCGAGGACGTCACCCTGGTCTCCGACCCGGAGCTGATCGTCGTCAACGTCTCCGCCGAGGTCGAGCAGGACCTGGGCGAGGAGCCGGAGACCGAGGAGGAGGGCGAGGAGTCCGAGGATTCCGAGGCCTCGGAGGGCTCCGAGGAGGAGTAGCCCCCCTCGCGGGCGCCGCTTCCGGCGCCCGCACGCGAGGCCGGCCCGTCGCCCGGATCCGCGCACGCCCCGCTCGCGGGGCCGCGGAACGGCGGCGGGCCGTCGTCGTGCCGGCATCGGTCAGGCAGGAGCGCCGCCGCGCAGCGGGGCGCAGCCAGTGAGGAGTGCGAGAGCAGATGAGCCAGACGTGGCTGGTCATGGGCCTGGGCAACCCCGGGACGCAGTACGAGCGGACCCGGCACAACGTCGGGCAGATGGTCATCGGGAACCTCGCCGAGCGCATGGGCGGCACGCTCAAGCGCCACAAGGCCGGGGCGATGGTCATGGAGGGCCGCGCCGGCATCGGCGGGCCGCGGGTGGTGCTGGCCCGATCCACCGGGTACATGAACACCTCCGGCGGGCCGACGGCGGGGCTGGCCTCCTTCTACGGCATCGACCCGGAGCACGTGATCGCCGTGCACGACGAGATCGACATCCCCTTCGACGCGATCCGGCTCAAACGCGGCGGGGGAGAGGGCGGGCACAACGGCCTGCGCGACATCACCAAGGCGCTGGGGACCAAGGAGTACCTGCGCGTGCGCGTGGGGGTGGGGCGTCCGCCCGGGCGCATGGACGCCGCGGACTACGTGCTCAAGCCGTTCACCGCCGCGGAGGCCAAGCAGCTGCCGGTGCTCGTGGAGGATGCCGCGGATGCGGTGGTCTCCCTCATGGTCCACGGCCTCACGGACACCCAGCAGCAGTACCACTCCCGGGGCTGAAGCTCCCGCCGACCCGCCCCGTGCCCGGGTCCTGCGGGCGCGGGTCCGGTAAGATTCTTCCCCTGACCGTCCATCATCGCATCAGGGGGACATGCCCATGGATCAGGCCATCACGCGACGCCGCGCGCTCGGATACGGGGGAGCGGGGGTGGCCGCGGCCCTGCTGGGCTCCGCGGCCTGGGCCCCGCCGGCCGAGGCCGCCGGCACCTACCGCTCCGGGTGGGGCAACGCGGTCTTCGAGGACGACTTCTCCGGGTCCTCGCTGAGCTCATCCCGGTGGAACGTCCGGGACCGGACCTACCTCAGCCACGACTGGAGCACCATCTCCGCGGCGAACGTCGCGGTCGCGGCAGGTGCGCTCAAGCTCACCGCCAGGAAGCTGGCCTCCCCGGTCACCACCTCGGACGGACGACGCCGGGAGTGGTCCGGGGCCGAGGTGAACACGCTGGGGAAGTTCTCCCTGGAGCACGGGCGCTGGGAGGTCCGGGCCAAGATGCCGGCCGCCCCGAACCGCAGCGTGGGGCTGTGGGCCGCCGTGTGGCTGCGCCCGGATGACGGGTCCGTGCCGGGGGAGGTGGACATCGTCGAGACCTACGGCTCCAAATCCTCCCAGGCGAAGACGAAGTTCGACCCCACCAGCCGCGCGGAGACCACGGTGCACTTCAACCAGCGCCGCACCGGGTCCCTGCACGGGTGGAGCCCCAGCGGCACCGACATCTACAGCCGGTGGAACACCTGGGCCGTGGAGAAGACCCCCGCCGGGGTGCGCGGATTCTTCAACGGGGAGAAGATCCTCGACGTGCCCTCCGGCACCGCCGCGTACCGCGCCGCCTTCCCTGCCGGGAAGAAGCTGAACCTGCGGATCAGCTTCCAGGTGGGCAACTCCTACTGGGGACGGCCCACCGCCGCCACGGCCTCCGGGCAGTCCATGGAGCTGGATTACGTGCGGGTGTGGAAGCACCAGGGCTGAGGGCGGTCCGCGCTGCTCACGCGCGAAGCCCCCGGCGCGGGAGCTGGGCTCCTGCGCCGGGGGGCTTCGCGCTCGCTCGGGCGCCGCCGTCCGGGGCCGGGCGCCGCGGGACTCAGATCAGGACGGTGTGCATCGGAACGTCGGTGACCTCCGGCGGGTACCGGTAGTCCTCACCCACCTGCTCCTCCTGCTCCGCGGTGGGTTCGCCCGCCGTGGGGGAGGGGGTGGCCTGCTCGGTCCCCTCCGACTCCTGCTGGCTCCGGTGCTGCTGCTCGCTGCTGTCCATGCTCATCTCCTGGCTGTGCTGTCCGGTGTCTGCTGCTGTGCTCTCTGGCGCCTGCCGGCGCGGTGGTCCGTTCTCAGACGTAGACGGGGCCGCGTTCGATGACTAAGGTCTCCCCGTCCACGGTCACCTCCCGTCGGCTGTACACCGGCGTGGTGCCCACGCAGCCGCTCACGGACGCCGTGAAGTAGGGCTGCTCGGTCGCGGACTTGTACTGGCCCTGGGCGTTGAAGGACCACCCGCCCGTGTAGGTGAGGGTGTAGGCGTAGTAGCCGGGACGGTTCGGATCCTGCTGCGCGGAGCTGATGGACCACTGGCTGGAGCCCAGGTTTCTCCAGCCGAGCCGGCCCAGGCTGGTGGGGAACCAGAGGGTCAGCTGGGCGTCCGCCACCTTCGTGGCCGACGTCGCCCCCTCCACCCACAGGCCGCGCTCGGGGTAGCTGCCCCTGCCGTCGATGGTCATGGTGGTGGTGCTGCTGCGGCAGCTGCGCTGGATCTGCACCGAGCCCTGCAGGCCCAGCTTCGGGCTGGCGGCCTGGGCCGGGACGGCGGCGGCCGCGGCGACCGCGGGCAGGGACCAGGCGGCCCCGCGGGCCAGCGTGCGGCGCGATATCGGATGGGCGGACTGCGGTGCGTCCACGGACATGGATCTCCCCCTGAATTCCTCGGTGTCCCCCACGCGAAGAAGCCTCCCGGTGCCGGTTTCCCCCGGAGCAGAGGGAGGCCCTCACGGTGGTCTTCGAAGATCTTATGTGGGGGTGGGAAAACCCGTCAACCGGGCCTGCCGCCGCGGCCTCAGTCCCTCTCGCCCTCGTGGTACCGGTCCCGCTCCTGGGCCGCTCGCGCCTGCTCGGCGTCCGGCTCCTGCCCGTCGAACGTGTCCACGGCCACGCCCTGGGCGCGCAGCTTCTTGTAGTGGGCGTTGCGCAGGGCCAGCAGCACCCCGCCGATGATGGCGGCCAGGAAGGACCCCGTGAGCACGCCCACCTTGGCGTGGTCGTCGTGGGCGCTGCCCAGACCGAAGCTCAGCTCCGCCACCAGCAGCGCCACCGTGAAGCCGATGCCGCCCAGCATGGCCAACCCGAGGACGTCCGGCCACTTCAGGTCCTCGTCCTTGGTGGCCGGGGTGAGGGTGGTGAGCAGCCAGGTGGAGGAGAAGATGCCCGCGGTCTTGCCCAGGACCAGGCCGAAGATCACGCCCAGCGCCACCGGGTCCGTGAACGCGGAGACGATGCCGTCCACCCCGCCCACGGCCACCCCCGAGGCGAAGAACGCGAAGACCGGGATGGCCACGCCGTTGGAGATCGGCTGGTAGCGGTGGGCCAGGCGCGGAGCCAGGCCGATGGGCGCCTCCCCGTGCTGGGGATCGGTCCGGTGCAGCACCGGCACCATGAAGCCCAGCAGCACCCCGGCGATGGTGGCGTGCACCCCCGCCGAGTACACCAGCAGCCAGGTGAGCACCCCGATGGGCAGCAGGATGACCCACGGGGCCCAGGGGGAGAAGGCGAAGAAGCGCGGGTACCGATGGGTGAGGAACCAGAACAGGGCCAGCGGCACGATGCTGGCCGCCAGGAAGCCGAACTGCACGCCCTCGGAGTAGACGAAGGCGATGATGACGATGGCGATCAGATCATCCACCACGGCCAGCGTCAGCAGGAAGGTGCGAGCCGCCGTCGGCAGGGCGGAGCCCACCACCGCCAGCACGGAGACCGCGAAGGCGATGTCCGTGGCCGTGGGCACGGCCCACCCGGCGAGGGTCTGCGCGTCGCCCCAGGCCAGGTTGATGCCCGCGTAGATCAGGGCCGGCACCAGCACGCCGCCGAAGGCCGCGGTGATGGGCACGATGGCCTTCTTGACGTCGTGCAGCTCACCGTCGACGAACTCGGACTTCAGCTCCAGGCCCGTCATGAAGAAGAAGATCGCCAGGAGACCGTCCGAAGCCCACTCCCCGATGGTGTGGTTCAGCGCCTCCACCCCGGGGATGCCCAGGTGGGTGTCCCGGGCACCGAAGTACAGGCCCTCCAGGGGGCTGTTGGCGAAGATCAGGCCGAGCAGCATCGCGGCCAGCAGCAGCAGGCCTCCGGTGTTCCCGGCGCGCAGCCGGTCCGCGATCCTCCCTGCGCTGTAGCCTTCCTCTTCCAGTGTGGTGACCATGGGTTCCTCCGTGACGGTCCCGCGGCTCGGCGCCGTGGGGACGGGTGCGGTGCGATGGAACGACGACGGCGCCGCGCGGGTGGGCGTCGGCGCCGTCGTCGGTGCAGGTGATCGAGTCTACTTGTTGATCCAGTGCTCGGCCTCGCGGCTCTGCAGGGTCAGGGCCTTGGACATGTACGGCTCCGCGGCCTGGGCCAGCTTCTTGCCGACCAGCGGGATGTTGGCCTTGACCTCGCCCTCCAGGGCCACCTGGGTCTTCTCGCCCTCGGCGGTGAGCTTCTGGGTGAGGTTCGCCGAGACCGGCACGGCACCGGCGCTCACGGAGGTCTCCACGTCCCGGGAGCCGTCCGCGCCGGGGGCCTTGAACAGGTCCTTCTGGGTGAGGGTCACGCCGTTCTTGATGAACTTCTGGGCGAAGCCGGGGATCTTGTCCCCGCCCACGGAGCGCACCGTGGTGACGGTGAAGGCACCGGCGGTGTCCCCGTCCACGGAGAAGCTCTCGAACTGCACGCCGGCCTGCTGGCTGACGTGGCGGGCGAAGTCCTCGGAGGCGTAGGCCTGCACGACCTTGCCCACCGGGGCGTTGATGGAGGTGGTCTCGTGAATGCTCATGCCAGGCAGTCTACCCAAGCCCTCAGTACGCGCCGGCCCCGGCGAAGACCGCCTTCACGGTGCGGGCCAGGATCAGCAGGTCCCCGGTCACGGACCAGTTCTCCACGTAGTACAGATCCAGGCGCACGGACTCCTCCCAGGACAGGTCCGAGCGTCCGCCCACCTGCCACAGGCCGGTGATCCCGGGCTTGACCATGAGCCGCCGGTACATGTCCTGCTCGTAGGCGGCCACCTCCTCCGGCAGCGGGGGGCGCGGACCCACCAGGGACATCTCACCCACCAGGACGTTCCACAGCTGCGGCAGCTCGTCCAGGGAGAGCTTGCGCATCACCTTCCCCACCCGGGTGATCCGGGGGTCGTCGGCCATCTTGAACAGCACCTCGTTCCCGGCGCCCTCCCGCGCCAGCTGCTGGCGCAGCCGGTCCGCGTCCGGGACCATGGAGCGGAACTTGTGCATCCGGAAGGGGCGGCCCTCCCGGCCGATGCGCTCCTGGTGGAAGAACACCGGGCCGCCGGGGGAGTCCGCCTTGATCAGGAGTCCGAGCAGGAGGAACACGGGGGCCAGGACCAGCAGACCGAGGGCGCTGAGCACCACGTCCATCCCGCGTTTGACGGCCGCGGTGCCGCCGCCCATGCGCGGGGTGTGCACGTGGACCAGGGGGATCCCGTTCAGCGGCTGCATCTGCAGGCGCGGACCGGCGATGTCGGTCAGCGCCGGGGCCATGGCCAGTCCCACGTGCTCCTGGGCCAGCATCCACCCGAGCCGGCGCAGCTGCCGCGGGGTGAGCAGGTGCCCGGAGGAGATGGCGACGACGTCGGCCCCGCGCTCGCGGACCACGGCCATCACCGCCTCCGGCTCCGGATCCGTGCCCAGCAGCGGCAGGTCCGTGCCGGGCAGGAGGCCGCGCTCCGGCAGCTCGTGTCCGGCGGGGTAGGCCCCCACGGGCGTGTACCCGTAGTTGGAGGCCTCCACGAGGCGCCGGTCCAGGTGGCCGATCGAGGGCAGATCCCCGATGAGCAGGGTCTTGATCCGAGCCCGGCCGCGGCGTCGCCAGGCCACCAGGGCCACCCGGAACATCCAGCGGCTCAGCAGCAGCAGGGCGATGCCCAGGGGCGCGGCCAGGATGACGTAGCCGCGGGCGAGGTCCGTGCGGCTGATGTAGGCCAGCACGGCCAGGGCGGCGAACAGCCACAGGGAGATCCGCACGACCCGCCGGTACTCCTCGCTGCCGGCGCCGAGGATCTTGGCCTGCCGGGCCCCGCCCACGCCGAGGGCCGCCCACCAGACCAGCACGAGCAGCGCCGAGAACAGGGTGTAGGAGATCGTCTCCGCGCCGGCCCCGTCCAGCAGCCGGGTACGGGCCAGCCCGAAGCGCAGCAGCTGGGCCCCGGCCACGGCGGCGATCAGCACCAGCAGATCCGTCACGCTGAGCAGCCGCTCCGCCTTGCGATGCCAGGACATGCGGGCGGTGGTCAGTCCCGGCTGCTCCCCGAGCCCGCGGGGGGAGGCCGTCGGCAGGGTCTCAGGCATTGAATACCTGCGCCTCCCGGCTCAGCAGCTCCAGCGCGGTGCGCAGCTTGGTGCTGGAGGTGTGGCGGGTGTACGGGAAGTACACCACCTCCACGCCGACCTCCGCGAAGCGCCGCTCCAGGTCTCGGCCGCGGTCCGTGCCCTTCCAGTCATCGCCCTTGAAGAACACGTCGAAGTGCAGCTGCTCCCAGGTCTCCAGCTTGTCCTCGACGGTCTCCGGGTGCACCTGGTCCACGTAGCTGATGTGGCTGACGATCTCCATCCGCTCCTCCAGCGGGATGATCGGCGCCCGACCCTTGGTCAGCTCCAGCATCTCGTCGGAGACCACGCCGGCGATCAGGTGGTCGCAGCGCTGCTTGGCCTCCCGCAGGATGTTGAGGTGGCCGATGTGGAACAGGTCGAAGGCTCCGGCGGCGTATCCGATGGTCATGGGGACTCCTTCAGCGGTTCTCGGGAAGCGGGCGGACGGGGCGGGAGAGCAGCTGCATCAGCCGCCGGGGAAAGCGCCGGCGGGGCGGGCTCGGGGCCTCCAGCAGCGTGGTCAGCGAGTCCTCCAGCTTGCGGGCGGCCTGCTCCGGGTGGGGCAGGCGCGGGGCCGTGCGGAAGGCCTCGGGCTGGGCCAGGGCCCGGTCCAGGGCGTCGAACAGCTCCTCCCGGGAGGTGGCCATGACGGCCTCGCCCTGCTCGGCCATGATCCGGGTGAACTGGATCTGGTGGTCGTCCACCACCTCGCCCAGGTCCTGGCGCCGGGGCACGGCCACGGGCACGATGCCGGCCTCCCGCGCGTCGAGGATGGAGCCGGGGCCGCCCTGCACGAGCACGGCGGCGGCGCCGCGGTAGGTCTCCAGCAGCTGCTCGCGCGGCATCCGCTCCACCCCGGTGCAGCGCTGCGGCGCCTTCGTGAAGCCGTGCTGGATGTGGCACCGGGTGCCCGGCCGGGCGAGGGCGTAGTCCTCGCACCAGTCCAGGAGCCGGTCGAAGGGGTGGTGGTCGGTGCCGAGGGAGACGACGAGGTCGTACTCCCGCACGGCGGGATCGGTCACGGGTTCTGCGGCGGACATGGCAACCTCCTCGGACGGCGCGCTCACAGCACGGCGCCGATGTTGACGGACTCGGGGAACGCCTCCTGCTGCTGGTCCCACTGCACGACGAACAGGTCGCAGAACGGGTAGCACAGGCGGGCGCTGAGCGTGGGCATGGTGATGCGGTCGTAGGCCTCGATGAACACCGTCGGGATGCCCAGCAGGCGGGCGGCGATGAAGTAGGAGACGGAGACCGCGGCGCCGGTGGAGATCACGGCGTCGGGTCGCTCCCGGCGCAGGGAGCGCCAGGCCAGGCGCAGGTTGCGCACGGCGTTGGGCAGGTTCCGGGTGGTGGGGTGGTGCACCCAGTAGGCGGTCTCCCCGCTGAGGGCGGCTTCCACCTCGGGCAGGCGGAAGGTGGCCCACGCTCGGTCGTGGTGCTCCCACAGGGACCTGAGCGCCAGCAGCTGGGCGAGGTGGCCGCCGGCAGAGGCGACGAGCATGAGCTTCATGGTGGTTCTCCTTCGGAGGCGGTGAGGCGGCGGTTCAGCGGATCAGCGGAGCAGGATGACGGCGTCCACCTCCAGGTCCGCGCGGCGGCAGGCGGCGGCCAGGCGCCGCAGGGCGCGACGCCGGGTGGTGGGGCTCAGCGCCAGGATCAGGCGCTGGCTGCGGTCCAGCTCCTCGGCGGTGCGGGCGTCCACCCCCGTCAGGCTCAGGTGGTGCGTCTCGGCCCCGCTGGTCTCCTGGAGGGAATCGGCCACCAGCCACCCGATGGACTCGTCGGCGGGCAGGTTCAGCACGGTCGCGGAGCCCGGCTGCACGCCGGGGCGCAGGCCCCACCGGCGCCACAGCAGCGCGGTCTGCTCCGGCAGGTCCTGCGCGTCGGCTTCCAGGACCTCGGCGTCCAGGATCTGGGCGGCCCGGTCGGGGAAGGCGACCCGGGGATCGGTGCGGTCCCGCACCGCGGCGGCCACCACGCCCAGGAGGAAGCCGCCGATCAGCCCGGCCAGCAGGTAGTAGGCCAGGCCGGGGGAGGAGGAGTGCTCGTCCTGATCGGCCGGGGTGATCACGGCGCCGGCCTGGCGGGGGGCGGCCAGGGCCTGGGCCCGGGCCTCGCGCAGCCGGCGCACCTGCTGCTCGTCCGCCTCGGGGGAGAGTCCGCCGATCTGCTCGTCCAGGTGCCGCACGGCCTCGTCCACGGCCTGGTCCACGTCCTCGGCCCGCTGGTCGAGGTAGGCCTGGGCCAGGGCGTCGGCCATGTCCGCGGCCTGTCCGGCGTCCTCGGCGTGAGCCTCGAAGGTCAGCACGGAAGTGCCGGTGTCCGAGGAGACCGAGACGTGCGAGCGCAGCTGCTGGGTGCCGAAGCGCTTCTCCTGCTCGTGGGCGCGGCGGGCCACCTCCTCGGAGGCGGCGATCTTGCGCTCGGTGGCGATCTCCACCTTCTGGCCGGCCGACGGGGCGGCGGTGACCACGGAGCTCAGCGGATCCACCCGGACCTCCGTGGAGGCGGTGTAGCTGCGCGGGGTCAGCAGACCCAGGAGCAGGGCCAGGAGCAGGACCAGGCCCCAGACGAGGAGCAGGGTGGGCCACCGGCGCAGCACGCGGCGGGCCTGCTCGCCGGCGGTGGGAACGGCCTCGGCGAAGGCGGGAGCGGGATGGATGGTCATCGGTTCTCCAGGAGGTACGGGGACGGGAGGGTCGGTTCGGGGGTCGGGCATCGGCATTCGGCTCATCCGGTGCGTCGGCGGGCGGAGAGGAAGGCCTCCAGGCCGAGGGGGCGGCGCAGGATCCACAGCAGCGCCAGGTACGCCCCGCACACGGCGACGGCGTGCACGAGCAGCCCCACCAGGCCGGGGCCGAGCAGCAGGCGGACCAGCAGCCCGCCCAGGCCCACCACCCCCAGGGCGAGGCCGGCGGCGGGCAGCAGCTCGGCGGGCCGGGCGCGGATGCCGAGGCGCCGGTGCACCTGCTCGGCGGCCAGACCGCAGTCGATCAGCACGGCGGCGGCCCAGGCCGTAGCCGCCCCGCGCAGCCCCCACAGGGGGACCAGCGTCAGGTTCAGCGCCACGGCCGCGGCCAGCGAGGAGAGCTTGTTGTACAGCTGCCACCGGGAGCGCCCGGCCATCAGCAGCACGGACTGCACGCCGCCGGCGGACATCGCCAGCATCATGGCCGGGCAGATGATCACCAGAGCCTGGGCGCCCAGGGGGAAGCCGGCACCGAAGATCCCGAGGATCCCGGGGCCGAAGAGCATGAGCGTCAGGTAGAACGGCCAGGCGAGCATCACGAGGGCCCGCGTGGTGTCCACGAAGATCCGGCGGGCCCGCTCCAGGGCGTCGGAGGCCAGGGCGGCGCTGATGGCCGGTCCGGTGACCACGCGCGCGGTGTGCTCGACCATGACTCCCACGCGCACGCACCGGTTCACCGCCCCGTAGATCCCGGAGGCGGCCAGGCCCATCACCGCCCCGACCACGATCACGTCCACCCATTCGAGGACGGCCTCCACCAGGGCGGCCACCCCTCGGGCGGAGCTGAAGCTCCAGAAGGAGGCTCGGGTCTCCCGGTGCTCGGAGGCCGGGACCCCGGGCTGGTGGCGGGCGTCGTCCCGGCGCAGGATTCCCAGCACCGGGGGCAGGCCCACGGCCAGCACCACGAGCACGGGCACCGTCCAGGCCGCGGCCAGCAGCCCCATGGACCCGCCCAGCAGGACGGCCGCCCCCACGGCGCCCACGCGCAGGGTGGGCAGCAGTCCGTTCTGCAGGGCGGTGAAGCGCACCACCTGCTGGTCCCCGCGCAGGACGCCGAAGACCAGGGTCATGGCCGCGGCCAGCACGAGGAAGGGCGCGGCGATGCGCACCGCGGTGCGGGTGGCCTCCCCGGCGTCGGGGGCCAGCAGGCTCCACGCCACCCCGGCCAGACCGGTGAGCGCGGACAGCAGCAGGACGGGCCCGGCGGCGAAGCGCACGAGATCGCGCACCGGGGTGCCGCCGGGGCGAGCCGTCTGGGCGGAGACCGTGCGCACCAGGCCGGTGTCCGCGCCGAAGACGCTGAAGGAGGTGGCGATGGTGAACAGGGCCATGATGTTGAAGAAGCTGCCGGCCCCGCGCTCGCCGATCGCGTTGGAGACGATCAGCGAGGCGGCGAAGGCCGCGGCGGCCCCGTACAGGACGAACACCGAGGACAGGGCCCCGGAGCGGGCGAGGGAGGGACGGCGGGTGCTCACAGCGGATCACTGTCCAGACGGGCGCGGCCCAGCAGGGCAGTGAGGAGCAGCAGGGTGATCATCTGCATGGTGTCGAAGGAGTAGAAGACGAACATCAGGCAGCAGGAGACCAGCACGGCGTGCAGCCAGAGGCCGCTGGTGCCCACGGGCCGCGCCCAGCGCAGCACCGCGCCCAGCAGGAACCACAGGAACAGGGCCGCGGCGACGAACCCGTAGCAGAACAGGAGTGTCCAGAGGTAGCCCTGGGTGCCCAGGGAGACGCCGACGGAGGGCTCCATCTGGGTGGTGCCGTGGCCCAGGAGGGGAGATTCCAGGGAGCGCTCCCAAGTAGCCCGGTACAGGGCGCTGCGCCCGCCCGTGGAGTCGCTGTACTCCTGGCGGGCGAGCACGGAGCCCGCGGCGCCGGAGGCGAACAGGGCGATGCCGGCGGCCAGCAGCCCCAGCCCGCCCGCGGCCACCGCGGCCCACCGGCCGCGCAGTCCGGCCCGGATCCAGACGGTCAGCACGCACAGACCCAGCCCGAGGAACATGCCCCGGTTGCTGGAGGCCAGGGCCGGGATCACGGACAGCGCGCCGAGGCCCGCGTACCAGAGGACCACGCGCAGCCGCGCCCCGCGCAGCAGGCGGGCCACCACCACCGGGGTGAGCAGGGCGTAGGCCAGTCCCCAGCTGTTGGCGTAGACGAACGGTGCGGAGGGGCGGATGTAGGGGGCCGGAGCGCCCCACGGCTGCTGGGTCTCGGTCAGGCGGGGAGCGACGTAGTCGTGCACGAGGTCGTTGGACATCAGCCCGCCGGGCATGATGGCGCCCATCGGGGTGCTCAGGCGCGCCTCGGGGAAGGCCAGGCCCAGGCAGCCCAGCAGCACGCAGGCCGCCCAGAGCCCGGACAGGGCACGCAGCACCGCATCCGGGCCGAGGGTCTCGCGGGCGTTGGCGTAGTACAGCGCGCAGATCCCGGCGTTGAGCACGACGGTGAAGCGCATGCCCCAGCCGATCAGGTCCGTGGCCGAGCCGAGCATCGCCGTCGAGCCCAGCATCCACAGCAGCAGCGCCCCCCAGGCCCACAGACCGGGCAGCACCCGCAGGTGCCCGCGCAGCAGGAGCAGCGCGAGCATGAGCAGGCACAGGACCGTGGGGGCGAACTGGGACAGCCCCAGCGCCCACAGGACCGGGTAGCCCCAGATCAGACCCAGCAGCGGCCACGCCGGCAGGGCCCGCCCGCCGGCGGCAGGACGGGGGCGGGCAGCGGAGGCCTCGGCGGCGGGGCGCACGGCGGCGGATGCGGTCAAGGGGTCACAGCCCCTTCCCGGTCTTCTCCACCCACCGCACCAGGGTCTCCCCGGAGATGACGCCGGCGGCCACCACCAGGGCGGCCCAAGCGCGCAGCTGGCGGGGATCCCGGCGCAGGGCCGCCCGCGCCCAGGTGCGCGCCCGGCCGCGGTGTCCGGCGGCGGCGTGGCAGAACGCCACCTGCCCGGCGATGCGGGCCAGCCCGCGCGGGCTGGACTCGAACTCCGGGAACTTGCGCAGCAGGTACGTCAGACCGGCGGCCATGTTCTCCCAGCGGCGGGCGAAGAAGGAGGGACGATCCCACAGGACCCGCACCAGGGGAGCGGTGACGCTGAGGATGGGGCCGGTGCGGGCCGTGCGCAGCAGGAAGTCGTAGTCCTCCCCGTAGGAGGCGGGCAGCTCCTCGTCGAAGGGGCCGATGGCCCCGCCGGGCAGCAGGTCCTCCCGCCGGTAGATGGTGGAGGTGGAGTGCAGGGCCGCCACCCGGTCCCGCAGCAGGTCCTCGAACTCGGCGCGGGCGGGGGCGAGCATCCGATGGTCCCGTCCGTCGCTGCGCAGCAGCACCGAGCAGGACACGGCCGCGGCCTCCGGGTGCTCGCGCCACAGCCGCACCTGCGCGTCGAGCTTGCCGGGCAGCCACTCGTCGTCATCGTCGCAGAACCCGATCAGCTCCCCGGTGCCCAGCTGCGCCCCGGTGTTGCGTCCGCCGGCCAGCCCCTGGCGGTGCTGGTTGGCGACGGTGCGCAGGGTGCGCCCGGCGGGCACCGCCACGTCCTCGAGGGGGTCGATGGCGATGTGGTCGTAGGAGACGATCACCTCGACCTCCCCCGGGTAGTCCTGGGCGAGCAGGGAGCGCACGGCCCGGCGCAGCAGCTCCGGACGTCCGATGGTGGCGATCACCGCGGTGACGCGGGGCAGGTTGCTCATGAGGGATCTCCCGGGGTGTTCAGGGACTGGTACTTGCGGCGCATGGACACGGCCACGGTCAGGACGGTCGCGGCCAGCAGCAGGCCGTAGGCGATGACGAACACGGTGCCGAAGCCCCACAGGAGGAAGATCCAGCACAGCGTGCCCGCGTCCATGTGCAGGTTCAGGAAGGAGCGCAGCGTCCCGCCCGAGGAGGGCGCGGCGGTGCGGCGGGTGCGCCGCAGCTGCTCGGCGAGGATCTGACTCATGAAGTGGCCCACCGCCACCACGCAGAACAGCAGCGGCATCCAGGCCGAGCCCCAGCCGTGGCCGGGGAAGTGCTCGGGGTGGCGCAGGAACCCGACGGCCACCGTCAGGTGGATGGCGGGCACGCGCACGGAGTCCACGACGTGGTCCAGCCACTCCCCGCCGGGCGAGGAGGCCCCGGTGACCCGAGCCACCTGGCCGTCGGCGGAGTCCATCGCGTATCCCAGGGCGAACAGCAGGGCCGCGATCACGGCGGTGAGCACCGTGGGATCGGCCAGCAGCAGCACCGCGATGGCCCCGGCGGACAGCAGAGCGGAGACCGCGGTGACCCCGTTGGGGCCGATCCCCAGCGCCACGGCGCCGGCCGCGAAGACCCGGGCCGCCCGGCGGTTGACCCACCGGGTGTAGGCGGGCACGCCGTGCCCGGGCTTCTGGGCGCCGTTGAGGGCTCGGAGGGTCTCGGCGAAGCCGGGACGGTCGGTCTGGGAGCGGCTCATCGGGCGTCCTCCTGATCCTCGGCGGCACCCGCGGGCGCGAGGAGCGCGGCGGTCAGGCCGAAGCTGGAATCCGGGGTGGAGCGGTAGTTGGCGTGGACTTCGGCGCCCAGCACGATCTCCCCCTCCTCCGGCAGATCCTCGGCGGGGATGGTCACGGTGATCGGGCTCTTTCGGGCCGCGCCCGTGCGGGGAGCGGCGGTGGCATAGGAGCTCAGGGTGATCTTCCCGTCGGGCAGGTTCTCCCGGCGCACCTCCTTGCCGTTGACCGTGAGCAGCAGGCCGTCATCGGCCCAGGTCCGCAGCCGGAGATCCCCGTGGCCCTTCTCCAGCCGGACGGTCTTGCGGTAGTAGGTGGTCAGCGGCTTGGAGGCGGCGCGCTCCAGGGTGGTGCCCAGATCCTTCGAGCCCCAGCCCAGGGGAGCGGTGCCCCGGTGCCACCCGTCCTCCTGCGCGGGATCATCGGTGTTCCAGGAGGGATCCGAGGCGGTCTCGGCCTGGCGGTACTCCCACTCGTCGGACTCCTCGACCAGCGCGGTCTCCCGCGGCTGCTCGGTGGCGGAGGGGGTGGGCTCGGCCGTGGTCTGCTCCTCGGGGGAGGCGGAGGCGCTCGGCTCGGGCTCGGCGGAGGCCTGCTCGGAGGCCGAGGGGCTGGGCTGCTCCTCCGGGGAGGCGGAGGTCTGCTCCTCGGGGGTGGGCGTGGGCTCCGGGGTCTGCGGGGCCTGCTCCTCCTCCGGCTTCTGCCCGGCGGCGACGGGAACCAGGGTGGCCGAGTGGTTCTGGGCCGAGTCCATGGCTCGCACCGCGTACCGGGCGCCGTCTCGATGCGAGACCTCCAGGCGGTTCTCCCGGGTGGAGCCGATCACCCTGCCGTCGCGCAGGACCTGGTAGGTGACGTTCTTCTCGGCCACGGGGGCCCAGGTGACGGCGTCGCGCTCACCGGCGGTCACGGCCACGGACTGCGGCACGGCCGGCGGCTGCACATCCCGGGGGGCGAAGCGGACGAATCCGCCGCTCCACTGAGAGGAGCCGGACACGGACACGGAGCGATCCAGGCTGCCCCCGGCCCACAGGACCCCGCGGGAGTCGGTGAAGCTGGACCACACGCCCCAGCCGCCGGGGCCCTTCAGATCCGGGTTGAACTCGGGCAGGTAGCTCCCGGTCTGCTCATCCCAGGCGCCGATCAGGCTGATCTCATCGGCCACATCCCAGGCGGAGTCGTTCTGCGAGTGGTACTGGGCGCCCTGGTAGGTCCAATCCCCGCAGTGGCAGGAGCCGTACAGGGTGCGCCCGGAGGAGGACAGGGACTGGAAGTCCCCGCCGTCGCGGGTGATGTTGGAGCCGGTGCGCTGCAGGGTCCGGGAGTCGTAGCGGTGCAGCATGTGCTCGGTGCCGCCGACCCAGACCTGGCCCTCATCGGTGTCCTGGACGTCGAACTGGAAGCCCCACATGACCTGATCCGGGGAGGCCGGGGTGTAGCTGGGCTTGTAGTTCCACTCCCGGGGCTGCACGGCGTCCGAGGCGTTCACGGCGGCCAGGCGGAAGGCGGAGCTGTCCTTGGAGCGGCTGAAGTACCCGGCGGCGTAGACGCGCTCGCCGTCCGTGCTGGCGCCGATGCCGTTGACCGTGCCGTTGAAGTTGGGGTTCCAGTTCCGGTCCGGCTTCCGGTCGGCGATGCCGATGCGCACCGCGTTGCGCGCCCAGACGGCTGGGGTGTCCGGTCCGGTGGTGTGGGTGAACGCGCCGGCCAGGTACAGGGAGCCCTCGCGCACGTCCATCGCCTTGACCTGCACCACGCCGGTCTTGGTGCGGTTCTCCAGGCGCACGTCCGACCAGGCGGGATCCAGCGCTCCGGTGCGCGGGTCCAGCACGGCGAAGCCCGGACGGTCCTCGCCGTTCACGTGGGTGAACTCCCCGCCGATGGCGAGCTTGCCGTCCACGACGGCCATGGCCTTGACCTGCCCGTCCAGGCGGGGGCGGAACTCCTGCCGGGGAGCGGTGGTGTCCCGGTCCAGACCAGCCAGGTAGGACTGGTCGAAGCTCTCGCCGGCATCGGATCCGCGGTTGAGCTTGGCGAAGTTCCCGCCCACGAAGACGGTGCCGTCCACCTCGGCGAAGGCCTGGACCTGGGTGTTCATCTCCGTGCGGGTGCCGTTGGCGTAGCCGGTGGCGCCCCAGGAGGTCTTCTCCGCGCCGCTGTTGGGCAGCTCGCGGCGGTCCGAGGCCGTGTAGGAGCCGTTCTCGGCGGTCTGCAGACCGGCGAGGTCGCTGCTGCGCACCTTGGGGCGCAGGTACATCTGGGTGAAGGGCTGGGCCCAGCCGTTGGTCTCGGACCAGAGGTAGGAGGACGGGTTCTGCCCGACGCCGGAGGAGACGGATCCGGGGCGCACGCTACGGTCGTAGCCGAAGCCGGTCACGTAGCCCTGGTCCTTGGACTCCCGGAAGAGCACCCGGTTGTAGGCGCGGTTGCCGGGCTGGCCGAAGTACTCGGTGGTCTGATCCGCGGTGGGGCGCGAGGTGGAGTAGTCGGAGCCGTACGAGGAGCCGCTGCCGCAGAAGATCTGCCACCAGCTGCAGGAGCTGCCGGAGGAGGGGTTGTCGAAGGAGAAGGAGGTCAGGGGGGTCTGGGAGCGGAAGGTCCAGGTCCAGCGCGGGGAGTACTTGCGCTGCATCCGCACCTCCTGCCACTGGCTGCCGGAGGTGTCCAGGGCCCGCCGCAGGCGGATGCCGTCGGACAGCTCGGTGGGGGCCTGCCCGTTCAGCAGGGCGTCCACGGTGGTGGAGGGCAGCTGGGCGGTGGAGAAGGCGCCGGTGCCGTCCGGGGTGTCCGCGATGTCCTGGGCGGAGCCGGTGCCGGCGTAGGTCTCCTTCCAGTTCTCGCGGCCGCGCCCGATCATGACCCAGCCGCCGCCGTCGGTCTCCTGGTCGCAGTGGAACTGCTGCGGCTGCGGCAGCTGCGGGGTCCACAGCCAGTAGGTCCCGGACTTCGCGGAGGGGTCGTTCTGCTTGATTTCCCAGCAGGAGGCCGCGGCGGTCTCCTGGGAACGGCCATCCGCCTCGGACGGGGCGGCGGTGGCCGGGGCGGCGCCCAGGGGCAGGGCCACCAGCAGGGCGAGGGCTCCGGCGGCGCTCAGGCGCAGGCGGCGGCCCGGGGCCGAGGAGGACTCGGCCGGGTGGTTCCGGCGGCGGCCGGAGAGGAGTCGGGACATGGGGGCCTCGTTTCGGGTGAGGTGGTGTGTGATGGGTGTGCAACGTGGGGGCCGGGCCGGCGGGCCCGGGGCCCGAGCGCGGTGGCCGGGCTTCGGCTCAGCAGGCGGTGTCCGCTGGCAGGGCGTGTTCGGCGACCATCCAGGTGCCGTCCTGCTGGACGAGGGTGTAGAGATTCAGGACCCGCTCCGGTCCGGAGCCGGTGCCCAGCGTCTTGCCGGCCTGGTCCAGGACCTTCACGTCGCTGGAGTCCAGGCAGACGGCCAGCTGGCGGGCGGGGGCGCCGTCGTGCTCGAGGGTGCGCATCCGGGGCTGCCCGACCACGCGGGGCCGCCCCTCGATGCGCCAGCCGTTGGCCCGCGCCTCACTGAGCTCCGCGAGGGCCTCCTCCAGGGCGGACCCGCTGAGGTGCTGGGCCAGCTCCTGCGCGCCGGGCGCGGATTCCTCCGGGTCCGCTTCCCCAGCGTCCGCGGAGTCCTCGGTCTCCTGGGCCTGCTTCCCGGCGGCCTTCTCCTGGGCGGCCAGGGCGGCGTCCAGGGCCTGGGGTTCGGCGTCCTGCGGGGCGGGGGCGTCGGTGAAGCTGTCCTTGGGGGCCTCGGGATCGGCGATCGCGGTGGCCGGGGCCGAGGGCTGCGGGGAGGCCGAAGCCTGCGCGGACGGGTGGGAGGGATCCGCGGAGGCCGCGGCCGTCTCCGATGCCTCGGCGTCGCCGGCCTCGTGGTCCGCTCCGGTGCGGGCCAGCGCCCACCAGAGACCGAACCCGAGGACCAGGGCCAGGATCAGGACCCCGACCGCGATCCGGCGGGTGCGGGCGACGGGATGGTGGTGCTCCGTCATGGATTCCCCCTGAGAAGACGTGCGATGTGATGCGATGGCCGGCTCCCGGCCGGTCGTGCGGCAGGGAGGGGCGCCCGGTGCGCGAGCGGTGATGCCGGCGATGACCGGCGGGCTCCCGGCGGAGGCCCGAGTCCGGGTGCGGCGGCGGGCCCCGCCCGCCGCCGCGTCCGGAGGACGGCCTCAGGCGTCCCGGCGGTTCAGCCGACGCCGGCGGGCGAGGACCAGGAGGGCCCCGCCCAGGGCCAGGAGGCCGACGCCGAGGATACTCCAGCCGGTGACGGCGGCGCCGGTGGAGGCCAGCCGCTCACCGGACGACGCGGTGCTCGACGTCGGCTGCTCCGCGGTCGTGCCGGCCGCGGGCTGGGCCTGCTCGCCGAGGGTCGGGATGCGATCCCCGGGGCCGGCGGAGGTGGGCGCCGGGGCCGCGGCCGTGCTGGTGGAGGCCGAGGGCGTGCTCGAGCCCCCGGCCTCCGGGGTGACCGGAGCGGAGGGCACGGCGGAGGTGCTGGCCGAGGGCGAGGGCGTGCTCGCGCCGGAGGGCGTGGCCGCCTCCGACGGCGTGCTCGACGCGGAGGGCGTGGCACGGGGCGACGGAGTGGCGGAGGCGCTCGGGGACGGGGTGGCCGTCGCCGAGGGCGTGGGCTGCGGGCCGGTCGGGGTGGTGGCCGACGGGGAGGGGCTGGCGCTGGGTCCGGGCACGCTGTCCGGCGCCGTCAGCGCCAGGGTCGCGGTGTAGGCGCCGCTGGCCTCCCGGCTGCTCACCTCGTAGCGGTTCAGGGCCTCGGTGGCCCCGGGGGCGTGGGTGGCGCTGTAGGTGATGCGCAGCACCTGCCCTTCGGGAACGTCCGGCAGGCCCAGGACGAACCCGGAGTCCCGGCAGTCCACCGCGGAGGGCTGCACCGTGCTCCAGGCCTCCGGCAGCCGTCCCTGTGAGCTGGCGCCCTGCTGCACGGTGAGGCTGGAGCAGTCCAGCTGGGCGTCCAGCGGCGAGTCGCCCAGGCGCAGGTCGGTGAGCGGGCCGGGCAGGTCCACGGTGGACAGCACGCGGGCGCCGTCCTGGCGCATGTGCTTGCTCGGCGTGCTGGGCGCGAACTGCGCGGCCGGGGCCGCGGCGTCCTGATCCGCCTGAGCCGGACCGACGACGAGGCCGGCCAGCGCCAGCCCGGCGCACAGCGGCAGCGCCGCCCGGGCGCGTCCCCGCACGCGGGCGGACCCGCCCCGCGGGGCGGCGGTGAGATGTGGATGAGCCGACGCAGACGGCGTCGACGGGTGCTGAGCGATGATGCTCCTGCGCATTCTTCCCCCTAGATGATGCGACAGACGGCGCCCTGAGCTCCCCCGAGCTCGCGGGCACCGCAGTATTCAGTTGTTCCAGTGCCCATGATGCTACTCCAAACCGGCAGACGCCACCCCTGGGACGTGCATCCGATCACGGCTGCGCCCGCCCGGGCGCCGCCCGTCCCGCCGTTCGCCGGGCGAGCAATCCCGTTCCCGCGCCGCGGGACGGGGACTAGCCTGGTGAGGTTCCCCGTTTCCGCTCGCCCGCCCTCGTGAGGATTCCGACACCATGAGCCTGACCGGTCTGCGCACCGCGCTGTCCCAGGAGTCCACCTTCGCCAACGTGCTGCGCCAGGCCTCCGTGCCCGCCGCGCAGCGCTCCGCGGAGACGGTCATCGGCGCCGCCGAGGGGCTGCGCGCCCCGCTGGTCGCGCAGATCTCGGACGGCCTGGCCGCCGCGGACGCCGCCAGCGGGCGCGCGGACGGACACGCGCCCGTCGTGCTGGCCGTGACCGCCACGGACCGGGAGGCCGAGGACCTGGAAGCGGTCCTGGGCTCCTACCTGCCGGAGGAGGCCGTGACTCGCTTCCCTGCGTGGGAGACCCTGCCGCACGAGCGGCTCTCCCCGCGCTCGGACACCGTGGGCCAGCGCCTGGCCGTGCTGCGCCGGCTGGCCGAGGAGCGGGATGGCACGCGGGTGGTCATCGCCCCCATCCGCTCCGTGCTCCAGCCGATCGCCGCCTCCCTGGACGCGATGCGCCCGGTGCGCCTGGCCGTGGGGGAGGAGCGGGACTTCGAGCAGACCGTGCAGGCCCTGTCCGATGCCGCCTACTCCCGGGTGGATCTGGTGACCCGCCGCGGGGAGTTCGCGGTGCGCGGGGGCATCCTGGACGTGTTCTCCCCGGTGGAGGACCACCCGGTGCGCATCGAGTTCTTCGGGGATGAGGTCGAGCAGATGCGGTGGTTCGCCGTTGCGGATCAGCGCACCTTCACCCCCCAGCACGGGCGGGACCCGCAGGAGCTGATCGCCCCGCCGTGCCGGGAGATCCTCATCACCCCGGCCGTGATGTCCCGGGCCGCGAAGCTGAAGGACTCCCTGCCGGGCGAGGAGTCCATGCTCGAGCGGATCGCCGGCGGCATCTACGTGGAGGGCATGGAGTCCCTCGCGCCGCTGCTGGTGGACGCCATGACCACCCTCGTCGCCTCCCTGCCGGCCGGCTCCCTGGCGGTGCTGTGCGAGCCGGAGCGGATCCGCACCCGCGCCGCGGATCTGGTGGCCACCAATCAGGAGTTCCTGCTGGCCGCATGGGAGCAGGCCTCCGACGGGCAGGCCGCGCCCATCGACCTGCAGGAGACGGGCCTGGCCGCGGGCTCCTTCATGGACGTCGCCGAGGCCCGGGCCCAGGCCCTGGAGGCCGGGATCGGCTGGTGGGCCATCACGAGCCTGGGCGTGGACGAGGCCATCGAGGACGACGCCGACACCCTCACCATCGCGGTGCGCGCACCCCTGACCTTCGCCGGGGACGTGCAGGCCCTGCTCGACGTCGTCGCCCAGCACGTGCGCGAGCAGTGGCAGGTGGTCGCGGTGACCGAGGGCCCCGGACCGCTGAAGCGCCTGGCCGAGCTGTTCCGGGAGGCCGACCTGCCCGCCGCGATCCACGAGGACCTCACCGAACCTCCGGCTCCCGGGGTCATCGCCCTGACCACCGCCGCCCACGGCACCGGCTTCGTGCTCGAGGAGGCGAAGATCGCCTTCCTCACCGAGGCGGACGTGCTCGGGCGGGCCAGCCCGTACACCACCAGGGACATGCGCAAGCTGCCGGCCAAGCGCCGTCGCAACGCCGTGGACCCGCTGGCCCTGAAGGCCGGGGACTACGTGGTGCACGAGCAGCACGGCATCGGCCGCTTCGTCGAGCTGATCCAGCGGCCCATCGCCGGGGCCATGGTCAAGCCCGGTCAGCCCAAGCCGATGAAGGAGTACCTGGTCCTGGAGTATGCCGCGGCCAAGCGCGGGGCCCCGAAGGACCGATTGTTCGTGCCCACGGACCAGCTGGACCAGGTCACCAACTACGTCGGCGGGGACGCCCCGACCCTGTCCAAGATGGGCGGCTCGGACTGGGCCAAGACCAAGTCCCGGGCGCGCAGGGCCGTCAAGGAGATCGCCGCGGACCTGATCCGCCTGTACTCCGCGCGCATGGCCTCCCGCGGGCATGCCTTCGCCCCGGACACCCCCTGGCAGCGGGAGCTGGAGGACGCCTTCCCCTACATCGAGACCCCGGATCAGCTGACCACGATCAACGAGGTCAAGGCGGACATGGAGAAGGAGACGCCGATGGACCGGCTGATCTCCGGGGACGTCGGCTACGGCAAGACCGAGGTGTCCGTGCGCGCCGCGTTCAAGGCCGTGCAGGACGGCAAGCAGGTCGCAATCCTGGTGCCCACGACCCTGCTGGCCCAGCAGCACACCGAGACCTTCACCGAGCGGTTCTCCGGTTTCCCAGTGCGGGTGGCGACCTTGTCCCGGTTCCAGACGCCCAAGGAGTCCCAGGCCGTGGAGGCCGGGATCGCCGACGGCTCCGTGGACGTCGTCATCGGCACCCACCGGCTGCTCTCCCAGGCCGTGAAGTTCAAGGACCTGGGCCTGGTGATCATCGACGAGGAGCAGCGCTTCGGCGTCGAGCACAAGGAGAAGCTGAAGACCCTGCGCACCAACGTGGACGTGCTGGCGATGTCCGCGACCCCCATCCCGCGCACTCTGGAGATGTCCCTGACCGGGATCCGGGAGACCTCCACCCTGGCGACGCCGCCGGAGGAGCGCCACCCGGTGCTCACCTTCGTCGGGCCCAGCACGGACCAGCAGGTGGCCGCCGCGATCCGCCGGGAGCTGATGCGCGAGGGCCAGGTGTTCTTCGTGCACAACCGGGTCTCCTCGATCGACCGCACCGCCGCGGACCTGCAGCGACTGGTCCCGGAGGCGCGCATCGCCGTCGCCCACGGGCAGATGAGCGAGGCGCGGCTGGAGCAGATCATCGTGGACTTCTGGGAGAAGCGCTTCGACGTGCTGGTGTGCACCACCATCGTGGAGACCGGCCTGGACATCTCCAACGCCAACACGCTGATCGTGGATCGGGCCGACCACTACGGGCTGTCCCAGCTGCACCAGCTGCGCGGGCGCGTGGGACGCGGCCGGGAGCGGGCCTACGCCTACTTCCTCTACCCGCCGGAGAAGCCGCTGGGGGAGGTGGCCCTGGAGCGGCTGAAGGCCGTGGCCGCCCACAATGAGCTCGGCGCCGGGATGCAGCTGGCCATGAAGGACCTGGAGATCCGCGGGGCCGGGAACCTGCTCGGCGGGGAGCAGTCTGGGCACATCGCCGGGGTCGGCTTCGACCTCTACCTGCGTCTGGTGGGCGAGGCCGTGGCCGACTTCCGCGGGGAGAAGGAGGAGGCGGCCCCGGCGGAGATGAAGATCGAGCTGCCGGTGGACGCGCACCTGCCCCACGACTACGTGCCGGGGGAGCGGCTGCGCCTGGAGGCCTACCGCAACCTCGCCGCGGCCGCGACCGACGAGGCCGTGGACGAGGTGGCCGCGGAGCTGGCCGACCGCTACGGCGAGCTGCCGGAGCCGGCCCGGAACCTGCTGGCCATCGCCCGGCTGCGCATCCGCGCCCGGGCCGCGGGCCTGAGCGAGATCATGACCATGGGCTCCAAGATCCGCTTCCACCCGGTGGACCTGCCGGACTCCCGGCGGATGCGCCTGGAGAGGATGTATCCGGGGGCGCTCGTGAAGCCTGTGCCGGGCACCGAGATCCGGCAGATCCTGGTGCCCAAGCCCAAGACGGCGCCGGTGGGCGGGAAGGATCTGGTGGACGGGCAGATCCTGGCCTGGGTCCGGGAGTTCATCGACGCGATCCTCGCCTGAGCGCCCGGCGCGAGCTCGCCGCCCGCGCGTCCCGCCCGGACGGCGAGCTCGTCCGCCGCTCCTCCGGGTGCGCGAAGGCCCCCTGACCGGATCCGGTCAGGGGGCCTTCGCGCGGGTGCCGCACCCGGCCGTGCGCCGAGGCGACGGCGTCGGGCTGGGATCAGGCGGGATCCTGCATGGTGGCCCGCCCGCTCACGGCGTGCTTGCGGGTGCCGCTGTTGAGCAGCCACAGCGGGATCAGGAAGGTCACCGCGTAGGCGGCCAGACCGAGGACGAACACGGGTCCGGCCTTGGGATCCGAGATCCAGTAGGAGAACAGCACCAGGGAGCCGCACAGCAAGGCGAAGCACAGGATGAAGGTCAGGATGTTCGAGGCCAGGTGCCCCTGACCGGAGTAGGTGCGGACCCGGGTGGCGCCGTCGCGGCGCTGCCCCGTCTGCGCGGTGCGTCCGGTCTCGGCGTGGGTGGTGCTGGACATGGTGCCTTCCGTCCTTCTCGTGATGATGGGTCCCGCCGTCGGCATCGGATGGCGATGTGCGCGCGAGACCGGGGTGATGCGTCTGACCCCAGTATAGGGAGGCCCCGGGGCGGGGCGCAGGTCAGGACGCGGAGACCAGGGCCGGGCCCTTGGAGGCGCCGATGCGGTTCGCGCCCGCGCCGATCATGGCCAGGGCGTCCACGCGGGAGCGGATCCCGCCGGAGGCCTTGACCCCGATGTCGGGGCCGACCGCGGCGCGCATCAGGCGCACGTCCTCGACGGTGGCCCCGCCGGTGGAGAAGCCCGTGGAGGTCTTCACGAACTCCGCGCCGGCCGCCACGGCGGCCCGGCAGGCCAGGGTCTTCTGCTCGTCGGTGAGCAGGCAGGCCTCGATGATGACTTTGAGGATCGCCCCGCCCTCGGCCACGGCCTCGTGCACGGCGCGGATCTGCTCCGTCAGCGCGGTCTCGTCCCCGGCGATCGCCGTGGCGATGTCGATGACCATGTCGATCTCCTGGGCCCCCTCCGCGACGGCCTCGCGGGCCTCGAAGACCTTCGAGGCCGTGGTGCTGGCGCCCAGGGGGAAGCCGACGACGGCGCAGGTGCGGGGGGCGGCGTCGGCCAGCTGCGCGGCGACCAGCGGCACCCACACGGGGTTCACGCACACGGCCGCGAAGCCGTACTCGATGGCCTCCTGGCACACGCGGCGCACCTGCTCGGCGGAGGCATCCGGGGCGAGCAGGGTGTGGTCGATGATGGCGGCGAGTTCGGTGTCCATGGGGTCCTCGGTCTCTGTGCGGTGATGGATGCTCAACGGCCTGTGTTCCAGATCATATCCCGAGGGCTGCGGCGACATCCGCCCGCACCGCGGCCAGACGCTCGGCGGCCCGGGCGCGGGCGGCCGGGAGATCCCCGGAGACCGGCTCCACGGTCTCCAGGTAGCACTTGAGCTTGGGCTCGGTCCCGGAGGGCCGCACGATCACCCGTGAGCCGTCCCCGGTCAGCAGCCGCAGCGCGTCCGTGGGCGGCAGGCCGGCCAGCCCGTCCCGCAGGTCCTCCACGGCCACCACGGGGGAGCCTGCCAGCTGCCGCGGGGTCTGCGCCCGCAGGCGCAGCATCATCTCCCGGATCAGCTCCAGCTGGGCGACTCGCACGGAGAGCTGGTCCGTGGCGTGCACCCCGTGCTCGGTGTGCAGCCGATCCAGCACGTCCAGCAGGGTCCGACCCTGCCCCTTGAGCCGATCGGCGCAGTCGGCCAGCAGCAGGGCCGCGGAGATGCCGTCCTTGTCCCGGGCCAGCTGCGGGGCCACGCAGTAGCCCAGCGCCTCCTCGTAGCCGTACACCAGCCCGGGCACCCGGGAGATCCACTTGAAGCCGGTCAGTGTCTGCACGTGGCGCACCCCGCGCGCCGCGGCCATCGCCCCGAGCAGCCGGGAGGAGACGATCGAGGAGGCGAAGGCCGCGGACTGGGCCTGACCCGCCGGGATCCGCTCGAGCATGACCTGCCCGAGGATCGCCCCGATCTCATCCCCGCGCAGGATCCGCCAGTCCGGCGCGACGGGGCTGATGCGCCCCACCCCCTGCGCCCGGTCGGCCGGGATGGGGATCGCGAAAGCGGCCCGATCCGCGTCGGGGTCGTTGGCGATCACCAGGTCCGCCCCGCGGGTCTCGGCCAGCCGCAGGGCCAGATCCATCGCCCCGGGCTCCTCCGGATTGGGGAAGGCGACGGTGGGGAAGGCCGGGTCCGGCAGGGCCTGCTCCGGGACCACGCTCAGCTGGTCGAAGCCGCAGCGGGACAGGGCCATCGAGGCCACCTCCCCGCCGACCCCGTGCATCGGGGTCAGCACCACGGACAGGTCCCGGCGGGAGGGGGCGAAGCCCGGCAGCAGATCGCAGACCTGGTGCTCGTAGTCGCGCGCGATCCGCTCGGGCAGCACCGTCCAGCCCTCGTCGGCCCGGGGGATCCGATCGGCATCGGGGGCCGCCTCGATGCACCGGGCGATCTCGGCGTCATACGGCGGGACGATCTGGGCTCCGTCCCCGGCGGCGTCCACGGCGTGCCCGCCGAGGTAGACCTTGTACCCGTTGTCCTGCGCCGGGTTGTGCGAGGCGGTGACCATGACCCCGACGTCGGCCTTCAGCAGCCGCAGCGCCCAGGCCAGCACCGGGGTGGGCAGGGGCAGCGGCAGCAGGTACGCGTCGATCTCCGCGGCCGTGAAGATCGCGGCGGTGTCCCGGGCGAAGACCTGGGACTTGCGGCGGGCGTCGTAGCCGATGACCGCGCGCGGCGCACCCCAGCTCTCCTCTTCGGCCCGCCCGGTCAGGTACGCGGCCAGCCCGTGGGCGGCCTTCGCGACGACGACGCGGTTCATCCGCATCGGGCCGGCGCCCAGGGCCGCGCGCAGGCCCGCGGTGCCGAAGCCCAGGGTTCCGGAGAAGCGCTCGGTCAGCTCCCGGGCGGCTGCGGGATCGTCCTCGGCACGGGAGAGCAGGTCCAGTAGCTCCCGCTGGGTCTCCGGGTCCGGATCGGACTCCACCCAGCCTTCGACCTGCTCGGTCAGGGCGGCGAGATCGGACATGGCGGTGCTCTCCTCGATGGTGGCGGTGTGCGGGTGGCTCGTGCGGAGCCCGAATCAGGAGCTCAGGCCCGCCACGATCTGCGCGAGCAGGCGCGAGATGCGGGGGCCGGCGGCCCGGCCTTCGGCCAGGACCTCCTCGTGGGACAGGGGTGAGGCGGAGATCCCCGCGGCCAGGTTGGTGACCAGGGAGATCCCGAAGACCTCCATGCCGGCGGCGCGCGCGGCGATGGCCTCCAGGGCCGTGGACATCCCCACCAGATCCGCCCCCAGGGTGCGGGCCATGCGGATCTCCGCGGGGGTCTCGTAGTGCGGTCCGGGCAGCTGCAGGTACACGCCCTCGGCCAGGGACGGATCCGCTTCCCGGGCGATCTCCCGGATCCGCGGGGAGTACAGGTCGGTGAGGTCCACGAAGTGCGCCCCCACCAGCGGGGAGGCCGCGGTGAGGTTGAGGTGGTCGCGGATCAGCACGGGCTGGCCCGGGGCATAGTCGGGCTGCAGGCCGCCGCACCCGTTGGTCAGGATCATGGTCCGGGCCCCCGCGGCGGCCGCGGTGCGCACCCCGTGCACGACGGCGTGCACGCCCCGGCCCTCGTAGAAGTGGGTGCGGGCGCCGATCACCAGGGCGCGGCGCCCGTCCTCGGTGCGGATCGAGCGCAGGGTCCCGCTGTGCCCGGCGACCCCGGAGGCATGGAAGCCGGGGATCTGGTCCGCGGGGATCTCGTGGGTGGTCTCCCCGATCAGCTCGGCGGCCTCCCCCCACCCGGAGCCCAGGGTCAGGGCCACATCGTGGCGGGGCACCCCCGTGATCTCGGCCAGGCGTTCCGCGGCCTCGCGGGCGGCGCGGTTCGGCGGGAAATCGGGGTGCGAGGAGGGCAGCTGCGCGGCGTCGTCGTTCACCCCACCACGGTATCAGCCGGGCCCCGCGTCAGGCCCGCACTCCACGGCCGCGCGCGGCGTGCGCGGAGGTTTGGTGACAGGGCGTGGATGCGCGAGGATGAGGCGTGTGAGCCAGAACGAATCCTTCGCACCCCAGCGCCTGCTCGTCATCGGCGGCGGACCCGGCGGCTACGAGGCCGCCCTCGTCGCGGCGACCCTCGGGGCGGACGTCACCCTCATCGAGCGCCAGGGCCTGGGCGGCTCGGCCGTGCTGACCGACGTCGTGCCCTCCAAGACGCTGATCGCCTCCGCGGACACCATGAACCGCTTCTCCGAGGCTCCGGCCCTGGGCATCCGCACCCGCAAGGGCGATGAGCTCGTGGAGCTGGAGGTCAACATGGACAAGGTGAACCGGCGCCTGCTGCGCCTGGCCGCCGAGCAGTCCAAGGACATCCGCCGCTCCCTGGAGAAGGCCGGGGTCAAGGTCGTGGACGGCACCGGGAAGCTGCTGTCCGCGCACACCGTGCAGGTCACCGACGCGGACGGGCTCAGCTACGAGCTGGAGGCCGAGGCCGTGCTGCTGGCGGTCGGGGCCCACCCCCGGGAGATCCCCACCGCCGCCCCGGACGGGGAGCGGATCCTGAACTGGACCCAGCTGTACCGCCTGGAGACCATCCCCGAGCACCTCGTGGTGGTCGGCTCCGGGGTCACCGGCGCCGAGTTCGCCTCCGCCTACCGGGGCCTGGGCTCGCGGGTCACCCTGGTCTCTTCCCGGGACCGGGTGCTGCCGGGGGAGGATGAGGACGCCGCCCAGGTGCTGGAGGACGTCTTCGAGCGCCGCGGGCTGCAGGTCATGCCGCGCTCGCGCGCCGAGGCCGTGGAGCGCACCGAGGACGGGGTGGTGGTGACCCTGAACGACGGCCGCAAGGTCGCCGGGTCCCACTGCCTCATGGCCGTGGGCTCGATCCCCAACACCGCGGACCTGGGTCTGGAGGCCGCCGGGGTGCGCACCACCGAGTCCGGGCACATCGCCGTGGACGGCGTCTCGCGCACCACCGCTCCGAACGTCTACGCCGCCGGGGACTGCACCGGCGTGCTCCCGCTGGCCTCGGTGGCCGCGATGCAGGGGCGCATCGCGATCGCGCACCTGATGGGCGACTCCGTCTCCCCGCTGAAGTCCCACCGGGTGGCCTCCAACATCTTCACCTCCCCGGAGATCGCCACCGTGGGGGTCACCGAGGCGGAGATCCGCGCGGGCAAGTACCAGGCGGATGTGGTGATGCTGAAGCTGGGCACCAACCCCCGCGCCAAGATGATGGCCGTGGAGGACGGGTTCGTGAAGATCTTCGCCCGCAAGTACTCGGGCACCGTGATCGGCGGGGTCGTGGTGGGTCCGCGCGCCTCGGAGCTGATCTTCGCCGTGTCCCTCGCTGTGCACAACAAGATCCACGTGGACTCCTTCGCGGACACCTTCACCGTGTACCCCTCCCTGTCCGGGTCCCTGTCCGAGGCTGCCCGCCGCCTGCACGTGATGCCCGGCTGAGCCGGGGGATCCGCGCACACACGGGACGGGCGGGGCACCCGAAGGAGGTGCCCCGCCCGTCCCGTGCCTCGTCGGCGTCGGCTCTGAGTTGAGATCGGCTCAGACCAGGCCGACCGGCTCCTCGGCCAGCTCGGGCCGCTCCCGGCGGTCGGCGGGGGCCGCGCCCACGCTGTCCAGGTCCAGATCCCGGGTCTCGTGGGAGAGCAGCAGCGCCGCGATGGTCACGACGGCCGCTCCGGAGAGGTACCAGCCGACCGCGGCGACCCCGCCGTGGGCGTTCAGCCACACCGCCACGTACGGGGTGATCGCAGCTCCCAGGATCGAGGCGACGTTGTAGGAGATCCCGGAGCCGGTGTAGCGGACGTTGGTGGGGAACAGCTCCGGCAGGTACGCGGACATGGACCCGAAGGACAGGCCCATCAGCACCATGCCCACGGACAGGAACAGGATGATCCCGCCGATGTTCGCGGCCTCGCCGGTGCCGATGCGCTCGGGTGCCATGAACAGCCCGAAGCTCAGCCCGAACACCACCATCAGCACGTTGGTGATCAGCTGCTGCCGACGCCGCCCCATGCGGTCGGCCAGCCACCCGGAGATCGGGACGAACACCGCGAAGAACACGATCGCGGCCAGCTGGATCTTCAGGAACGTGTGGTAGCCGATCCCCAGCCCGCCCTGCGCCGGCTTGCCGATGCCGAAGGACAGGATCCAGGCGGTCATCAGGTAGAACAGCACGTAGCAGGACAGCATGATGAAGGTGCCCAGGATCATCGGGCGCCAGGCCACCCGGAACACCTCGGCCACCGGAGCCTTGACCTTCTCCCCGCGCTGGGCCGCCCGGCGGAACACCGGCGTCTCCTCCAGGCGCACCCGCACGTACAGGCCCACCAGGACCATGACGACGGAGAACAGGAAGGGCACCCGCCAGCCCCACACCATGAACGGGTGGCTCAGGTCCGCCCCGTCCCGGGCGGAGTTGAAGCCGAACCAGGTGGTCAAGCCCAGCACGAAGCCGTTGGCGAGGATGAAGCCGAACGGGGCGCCCAGCTGCGGCCACATCGCGGCCCGGGCCCGCTTGCCCGGCTCCGCGTACTCGCTGGCCAGCAGCGCCGCCCCGGACCACTCCCCGCCCAGGCCTAGGCCCTGGGCGAAGCGCAGGATGGTCAGCATCGCCGGGGCCCAGAAGGCGATCTGGTGGTAGGTGGGCAGCAGGCCGATGAGGAAGGTGGCCAGCCCCATGGTCAGCAGGGCCCCCACCAGGGTGGCCTTGCGTCCGATCCGGTCGCCGAAGTGCCCGAAGACCACCGAGCCGATGGGCCGGCCGAAGAAGGCCGCGGCGAAGGTCGCCATCGAGGCCAGCAGGCGGGTGGTGTCGTCGGCCCCGGTGAAGAACAGGGCGGGGAACACGGCCACGGCGGCGGTGGCGTAGACGTAGAAGTCGTAGAACTCGATCGTGGTGCCCACGAGCGAGGCGGTGATGATGCGGTGCTTGGGCACGCGCGCGACGGGATCGGTCTCGGCGGGGGAGGAGCCCGGGGACTCCTCGGCGACCAGGGTGGAGGACATGGCCTCTCCTTGCGGATCAACAGGTGCGATCGGGCCCCGTCGCCCACCGGGTGCGGCGGGTGACGGGGCCCATGGGAACGGGGTGTCATCAGCGTAGAGCGGTGCTCACAGGCTGGACAACGCGTTCCGCATCCTGAGACTGGATCCCGGCGGAGGGGCTACTTGATGGTCGCGATAACCCCGCCGGCGGAGACTGTGTCCCCCTGCTTGGCCTTCAGCCCGGTGATCTTCCCGGACTTGTGCGCGGTCAGCGGCTGCTCCATCTTCATGGCCTCCAGGACCACCACCAGATCGCCCTCGCTGACCTTCGCACCGTCCTTGACGGCGACCTTCACGATCGTGCCCTGCATGGGCGAGGTCAGGTCATCCCCGCTGGCCGCGGCGGCCGCGGACTGCCGGCTGCGGCGGGAGGAGCGGGATTTGGCCGGCTTGGCCGCCGGGGCGCCGGCCCCGGCCAGGTGCGGCACCAGGACCTCCAGGCGCTTGCCGCCGACCTCCACGACCACCCGCTCGCGCTCGTCCTGCTCCTCATCCACGGAGCCGGGCACCCCTCCGTAGGGGGCGATGGCGTTGTGGAACTCGGTCTCGATCCAGCGGGTGTGCACGGAGAACGGCTCGCCGTCGGCGGGGGCGAAGGCCGGGTCGGAGACCACCACCTCGTGGAAGGTCGCGGCCGTGGGCATCCCCTCGATGGTCAGCTCCGCCAGGGCCCGGCGGGAGCGCTCCAGGGCCTGCTCGCGGGTGGCCCCGGTGACGATGAGCTTGGCGAGCATGGAATCGAAGTTCCCGCCGATCACATCCCCCTGGACCACGCCGGAATCCCAGCGCACCCCGGGACCGGAGGGCACGGTGAGCACCTCCACGGTGCCGGGGGCCGGCATGAAGTTGCGTCCCGGGTCCTCCCCGTTGATGCGGAACTCGAACGAGTGTCCGCGCAGCACCGGGTCCCCGTAGCCCAGCTCCTCTCCGCGGGCCACCCGGAACTGCTCGCGGACCAGGTCCAGCCCGGAGACCTCCTCGGAGACCGGGTGCTCCACCTGCAGACGGGTGTTGACCTCCAGGAAGGAGATGACCCCGTCCTGCCCGACGAGGAACTCGCAGGTCCCGGCCCCCTGGTACTGGGCCTCGGCGAGGATCGCCTTGGAGGAGGTGTACAGGCTGCTCAGCTGCTCCTCGGACAGCCACGGGGCCGGAGCCTCCTCCACGAGCTTCTGGTTGCGCCGCTGCAGGGAGCAGTCCCGGGTGGAGACGACGACGACGTTGCCGTGGGCATCGGCCAGGCACTGGGTCTCCACGTGGCGGGGGGAGTCGAGGAAGCGCTCGATGAAGCACTCCCCGCGCCCGAAGGCCGCCGTGGCCTCGCGCACCGCGGAGTCGTAGAGCTCCGGGATCTCCTCCCGGGTGCGGGCGACCTTGATCCCGCGGCCCCCGCCGCCGAAGGCGGCCTTGATGGCGATGGGCAGCCCGTGCTCGTCGGCGAAGTCCAGGACCTCCTGGGCCCCGGAGACCGGGTCCTTGGTGCCGGGCACCAGCGGGGCGCCGACCTTCTCGGCGATGTGCCGGGCGGCCACCTTGTCCCCGAGCTCGGTGATGGCCTCCGGGGAGGGGCCGATCCAGGTCAGTCCGGCCTGCTGCACCGCGCGGGCGAAGTCGGCGTTCTCGGAGAGGAACCCGTAGCCGGGGTGCACGGCGTCGGCGCCCGAGCGGCGGGCGGCGTCGATGATCTTGTCGATGACGAGGTAGGAGTCCGCGGCGGTGGACCCGCCCAGGGAGAAGGCCTCATCCGCGAGCTTGACGTGCAGGGCGTCCCGGTCCGGCTCGGCGTAGACCGCGACGGTGGGCAGTCCCTCGTCCCGGGCCGCGCGGATCACGCGCACCGCGATCTCACCGCGGTTGGCGACGAGCACCTTGGTCACGGGACCGCTGGCGTAGCGGGTTGCGGGGGTCGCCTGCGGCGCGGACACGGTATCGGTCACGGGGAAACTCCTTATCATCCTCAGCGCGAGCTTAGTCTCTGGACTCAGCATTTGCCTAAGCGCCGGGGCCTCGCGCGGGCCGTGCTCCGCATTCGGCGGGCCGGCTCAGGCAGTCTGCTCGGGGGCGCGCCACAGCCGCTGGATGCCCACGCCGAGACGGCCCAGCAGCTCGCGCAGCCCGTGCACGCTGAGTCCCTGCACCGCGTGCGGGTCCCCCTCGACCCCGGTGATGAACGCGGCGCCGTACCCCTCCAGGGTGAAGGACCCGGCGACCCACAGCGGCTCGCCGGTGGCGGCGTAGGCGTCGATCTCCTCCGGGGTCATCGCGGCGAAGGACACGCGCGCGCTGACGCACAGCCCCGTGCCCTCGGCCGGGGCAGCGAGGTCGCGCCGGTCCACGAGCCAGTGGCCGGTGTGCAGGATGCCGGTGCGCCCGGACATGGCCCGCAGGCGCTCGCGTACCGCCTGCCCGGTGCCCGGCTTGCCGTAGGCTCGCCCGTCCAGTTCGAACACGGAATCGCAGCCGAGCACCAGGTGCCCGGCGGCCTCCGGCAGCCTGGCCACGGCCTGCGCTTTGGTGCGGGCCAGGATCTCGGCGGTCTCGGCGGGGGAGGGCTGCCGGCCGAGGGCCCGACGCCGTTCCTCCACGGCTGCCGGCTCATCCACCCCGGAGACCAGGACGGAGAACTCCAGCCCGGCCTGGCGCAGGATCTGCGCGCGGGAGGGGGACTGGGAGCCCAGGATCAGCAGGGGCCGATCGGGATCGACGGAGCCGGAGGGGTCGGCGGGCGCGGACGTGCGGGAGGAGGTGCTCACCCGCCCCAGCCTAGCGGCCGAGGGCAAGCGGGCACCTCCTCGATGCGGCGTCCCGGGCGGACGGGATCAGCCCAGGCGTGCGGGCTCGGCGTGGGGCCCGACGGCGTCGTCCTGCCCGGTCTGCTCGGCGTTCGCCCCGTGCTCCTGCGCCCACTGGGCGGCGGTGAGATCGGAGTCGAACCAGTCTGTCGAGCGCGGAGCGTTGTAGAGGTCCTCGTCCAGGATGCCTTCTCGGCGGGAGATGATCGCCGGGATCAGCGCCTGCCCGGTCACGTTCAGGGCGGTGCGGCCCATGTCGATGATCGGGTCGATGGCCAGCAGCAGCCCCACGCCGTCCAGGGGCAGGCCCAGGGTGGACAGGGTCAGGGTCAGCATGACCGTGGCTCCCGTGGTCCCGGCGGTGGCCGCCGAGCCCAGCACGGAGACCACCACGATCAGCAGGTAGTCCGTGATCCCCAGCGGCACGCCGTAGAACTGGGCGACGAAGATCGCCGCCAGCGCCGGGTAGACCGCCGCGCACCCGTCCATCTTGGTGGTGGCCCCGAAGGGCACGGCGAAGGAGGCGTAGGCCGGGGGCACGCCGAAGTTGCGCTCGGCCACCCGCTGGGTCACCGGCATCGTGCCCATCGAGGAGCGGGAGACGAAGCCGATCTGCGCGGCCGGCCACACCCCGGTGAAGAACTGGCGGATGGACAGCCCGTTGAGGCGGGCCAGCAGCGGGTAGACCACGAAGCCCACGATCGCCAGGCCCACGTACAGCAGCAGCACGAACTTCGCCAGGGAGCCCATCGTGGCCCACCCGTAGGTGGACACCGCCGTGCCGATCAGCCCCAGGGTGCCCAGCGGGGCCAGGCGGATGATCCACCACAGGATCTTCTGCACGATCGCCAGGGCCGAGCGCATGAAGTTCAGGAACGGCTCGGCCGGCTTGCCGATCTTCAGCGCGGCGATCCCCACCGCCCCGGACATCACCAGGATCTGCAGGATGTTGAAGCTCACCGAGGTGTGCAGCCCGTCGGCCGTCTCCCGGGTGCTCGCGGACAGCCCGAGCACGTTGGCCGGGACGATGCTGGTGACGAAGGCCAGCCAGGACCCCTGGGTGCCGGTGTAGGAGTCCGGGGTGGACAGGCCCGTGCCGACCCCCGGGCGGAAGACGACGCCGAGCACGATGCCGATGATCACGGCGATCAGGGCGGTCCCGGCGAACCACAGGAGGGTCTTCACCGCCAGGCGCGCCGCGTTCGCCACGGCGGAGAGGTTGGCGATCGAGGTGATCACTGCGGTGACCACCAGCGGCACGACGGCGGCCTTGAGCAGGCTGACGTAGCTGGAGCCGATGGTGTCCAGGGTGGTCATCAGCCAGTTCGGGGAGGTCTCGGGATCCCCGCCGAGGGCGAGGGCGGCGAAGCCCAGCAGGACGCCGATGAGCAGGCCCAGGAGGATCTGGACCCCGAAGTTCGTCATCCAGGAGGGCAGGCGGCGGCGCGCTGTGGGCGCGGTGGAGCGTTCGGACATGCGCTCCAGGCTAGGCGCGGATGCTTTCCCGGTAAACCAAATGCGTCGTCGTATTACGCTTCCGGATCCTGCAGCGCCCGACGCAGCGTGTCCAGGCCCACCGAGCCGATCAGCAGGGCCCGGGTGTGGAACTCGCGCAGGGACTCCCCGCGCTGAAGGGCCTCATCGCGCAGCTGCTCCCAGATGCGCTGGCCGATCTTGTAGCTGGGGGCCTGGCCCGGCCAGCCGAGATACCGGTGGAACTCGAACTCCCGCTGCCCCTTGGAGATGTCCAGGTTCTGCGCCAGGAACTCGTGCCCGGCCTCGGCCGTCCACGTCCCCGAGTGCCCGATCCGCTCGGCCCAGGCCTGCGGGATCTCGAAGCCGCAGTGCACGCCGATGTCGAAGACCACCCGCGCCGCGCGCATCCGCTGCCCGTCCAGCATGCCCATCCGGTCCCCGGGATCCTCAAGGTATCCCAGCTGCTCCATCAGCCGCTCGGCGTACAGGGCCCAGCCCTCGCCGTGCCCGGAGACCCACACCCCGTGCGCCCGGTAGTCGTTGACCGAGGAGGCCAGGGCCGCTCCCGTGGCGAACTGCAGGTGGTGGCCCGGAACCCCCTCGTGGTAGACGGTGGAGGTCTCCGCCCACGTGGTGAACTGCGTCTCCCCCTCGGGCACGGACCACCACATCCGGCCCGGCCGGGAGAAGTCCGCCGACGGCGGGGTGTAGTAGATCCCGCCGTCGTGGGTCGGGGCGATCATGCACTCGATGGTGCGCATCGGGCCTTCGATCGTGAAGTGCTCCCGGGCCAGGAACTCCACGGCCCGATCCGAGACCCTCTGCATCCACTCCCGCAGGGCGTCCGTGCCCTCCAGGCGCCGGGCCGGGTCCTCGTCCAGGGCCCGCTTGGCCTCCGCGATGCTCGCCCCGGGGCGGATCTGCTCGGCCACCTGCTCCTGCTCGGCGATGATCCGCTCCAGCTCTTCCACACCCCACCGGTAGGTCTCGGCCAGGTCCACCTCGGCACCGAGGAACTGCCGGGAGTGCAGCCGGTAGCGCTCGATGCCCACGGCGTCCTCCTCCGGAGCTTCCGGCAGCAGCACCTGTTCGAGGTGATCGGCCAGGCGACGGTACGCGCCGGCTGCCGCCCTCGCCGCGTCCTGCGCGGACCCGTCCAGCCCGGCGTCGGCGGCCACCGCCTGCTCGGCCAGCCCGTCGAAGAATCCGCCGGACTGCGCGTAGGCGCGGAACTGCTCCACCAGCAGACGCACCTGCCGTGCCGCGGCCACCCGGCCGGCCTCCCGGTGATGCTCCAGGGTCTCGATGAACCCGTCGATGGCCGCGGGCACGTTGGCCATCCGACCGACGATGTGCGACCAGTCCTGCGCGGTCTCCTGCGGCATCAGGTCGAAGATCTGGCGGATTCCGTGGGCCTCCGTGGCCAGCGGGTTCAGCTCCCACGCGCCCAGACCGGCCAGGTGGGCTTCGATCTGCAGGCCCAGGCGCTCGTTGAGCACGTCCAGGGTCACCCGGTCCACCGCGTCGCGCGGCTCCAGCGCGTTGACGGCCTCCAGGGTGCGCCGGGCCAGCTCGACGTCGGCTTCCTCCCCGGCGGGGGAGTAATCGGAGTACTCGGTCTCGTGCCCGGGCCGCCCCTCGATGGTCGCGGCATCCGGATGCAGGGCCAGGTATTCCTCGTAGTAGGCGTCCGCGGCCTCGTCGATGGCGGTGCGCTCTCGGTCCAGGCGCAGGGCCTCGGGCAGCTCGTCCGGCGTCACACCGGTCACAGTGTTCTCGGTCATGGCACCCACTGTAGCGCCGAGGTGCTCGCTGCCGGGACAGGGTCGCGGGTCGGCCTCCGGCTCGACACCGGGCCGTGCTCAGCGCGGCCGAGCCCGCTTCCAGGACCCGGGGCCGGGCCGCAGCCCGGCGCCCAGCCGCTGGCGCCGGGCCAGCAGCCGCCCCACCTCCGCCAGCGGGTTGGCGGCCGGCTTCGGGGCGGACCGCCGCTGCAGCAGCACCACCGTCAGCGCGGCCAGCTCCTCCTCGGTGGGGTTCCCGCGCACCACCGAGAACAGCGGCTCCTGGGCCCGGTCCTGCTCCTCATGCCGTCGCGCACTCACAGCGGGATGTTCCCGTGCTTCTTGGCCGGCATCGCCGCGCGCTTGTCGTGCAGGGCCCGCAGCCCCTTGATGATGTTCACCCGGGTCTCGGCCGGGGCGATCACCGCGTCCACGTACCCCAGCTGCGCGGCCTGGTACGGGTTCAGCAGCTCCTCCTCGTACCGCTGGATCAGCTCGTCCCGAGCGGCCTCGACGTCGCCGCCCTCCTCCTCGACCTTCTTCAGGTCCCGGCGGTACAGGATGTTCACCGCACCCTGGGCGCCCATCACGCCGATCTGCGCGGTGGGCCAGGCCAGGTTGATGTCCGCGCCCAGCTTCTTGGAGCCCATGACGATGTACGCCCCGCCGTAGGCCTTGCGGGTGATCACCGTGATCAGCGGGACGGTGGCCTCCGCGTAGGCGTAGATCAGCTTGGCCCCGCGCCGGATGATCCCGTTGAACTCCTGCTCGGTGCCCGGCAGGAACCCGGGCACATCCACGAAGGTCAGGATCGGGATGTTAAAGGCGTCGCAGTGGCGCACGAAGCGCGCGGCCTTCTCCGAGGCCGCGATGTCCAGGGTCCCGGCGAACTGCATCGGCTGGTTGGCGACCACCCCCACGGTGCGGCCCTCCACCCGCCCGTAGCCGGTGATCACGTTCGGGGCGTACAGCCCCTGGATCTCCAGGAAGTTCCCGTCATCCACCACGGTCTCCACCACGGTGCGCATGTCGTAGGGCTGATTGGCCGAATCCGGGACGAGGGCATCCAGCTCCTCATCCTCCGGGGTGATCTCCGGGTCCTGATCGTGCTCCAGGACCAGCCCGTCCATGAGGTTGTTCGACGGCAGGAACTCCAGCAGCTCCCGCAGGAAGTCGAAGGCGTCCTCCTCGTCCTCGGCCAGGTACTGGGAGGTGCCGGTCACCGCGTTGTGGGAGCGCGCCCCGCCCAGGGTCTCCATGTCCACCTCCTCGCCGGTGACCGTCTTGATGACGTCCGGGCCGGTGATGAACATGTGGGAGGTCTTATCCACCATGATCACGAAGTCCGTCAGCGCGGGGGAGTAGGCGGCCCCGCCCGCGCACGGGCCCATGATCACCGAGATCTGGGGGACGACGCCGGAGGCCCGCACGTTCATCCGGAAGATGTCCGCGAACATCGCCAGGGAGTCCACGCCCTCCTGGATGCGGGCCCCGCCGCCGTCGTTGATCCCGATGACGGGGCAGCCGTTGCGCAGCGCGAACTTCTGCACCTTGACGATCTTCTCCCCGTTGACCCGGGACAGGGAGCCGCCGAAGACCGTGAAATCCTGCGAGTACACGGCCACCAGGCGCCCGTCCACGGTGCCGTAGCCGGAGACCAGGCCGTCGCCCAGCGGCTTCTTCCTCTCCATCCCGAAGGCCGTGGAGTGGTGGGTGGCCAGGGCGTCGAACTCCACGAAGGAGCCCTCGTCCAGCAGCATCTCCAGGCGCTCGCGGGCCGTGGACTTGCCGCGGGAGTGCTGCCGGTCCACCGGCGCCTGCCCCGTGGGCAGCAGGGAGGCCTCGCGCCGTGCGTAGAAGTCGGCGATGCGCCCGGCGGTGGTGGACAGATCCGGTCCGTCCTGCTGCTTCGAGTCCTGCGGGGCGGGGGTTTCGGTCATGGGCACTTCCTCAGACGATGTGGATCGATGCGCGGACGGTGGGACGGCGCGCCGTGGTCGCGGGCGAAGGAGCGGATCAGCCTCAACTGGTCGGCGCCTCCGGTGCCCCCACTGTACCCAGCACCGGGTTCCAGCGGTGGATCCGGCGTTCGGTCACCACTCCTCCGGTGCGCATCGGATCCTCGTCCAGCAGCTGGGCCACCTCCTCCTCGGACTCCGCGCGCAGGATCAGCAGCGCCTGGTCGGAGCCGTCGGTGAACGGGCCGGAGACCAGTAGCTTCCCCTCATCCAGGAGTCCGGCGAGGAAGCGCCGGTGGGCCGGCCGGTGCGCGGCCTGCGCCTCGGCCGGGCCGTAGCTGTACAGGACGGCGAAGTGCTCGCTCACGGTGATGGGTCCTCTCGGGCGGGGATGGGTCGGGGCGGGCGCATCCAGCCGACGCCCGGCTCCGCCTCCTAAACTAGCTCACACCCCCGTCCGCGTCCGCGCCCGCCGCGGGCACACCACCCGGCCCTTGCCAAGGAGAGATCCCGTGTCCGAAGACTTCCCCGCCCCGCACGAGCCCGCCCAGGGCGGGGCACGGGCGCCGCTGCGTCGGCAGGTCCTGACCGGCGCGGACGACGTCGTGCCGGAGCTGGCGCGGCTGCTGCGCGCGGCCCCCGTGCAGGTGCTGGGGGAGGTGGACTCCACGAACGACGAGCTGGTGTGCCGACTGGCGGATCCGATCCGGCGTCCCGTGCACGGGAGCGTCCTGCTGGCCGAGCACCAGCGGGCCGGACGGGGACGGCGGGACCGGACCTGGACGGCTCCGGCGCGCAGCTCGGTGATGCTCTCGGCGCTGGTGCGCCCCGAACGCCCCGGGCGCCCGCGCACCCTGGAGCCGGACTCCCTGCACTGGCTGACCCTGCTCATGGCGCTGGCCGGGCAGCGAGCCATCCGCGCGACCACCGGCCTTCCGGCGCGGATCAAGTGGCCCAACGACCTGCTGCTGGACGGGGCCAAGACCGCGGGGATCCTCGCGCGGGTGGCCCCGGACCCGCAAGGGCGCCTGTGCGTGGTGGTCGGCATCGGGATCAACGTCGATCTGGAGAGGGACCAGCTGCCGGTGCCCACCGCGACCTCCCTGCGGGCCGAGCTGACCCGCACGGATCAGGCCCGCACGGGACATCGAGCCGAGCCCGTCGTGGATCGCACGATCCTGGCCGCCCATCTCATCGCCGGGTTCCGGGATCTGCTCGAGCGCTTCGAGGCCGTCGGCGGCGATCCGTCCCGGCCGCTGCCCGCCTCCGCGGTGGATCAGGACTCGCCTATGGGGCAGGACTCCGCGGGGGATCCGCGGCCCGGCCCGAGTCTGCTGGAGGCGATCCGCCCCCGCCTGGACACCCTGGGGCGCCGGGTGCGCGTGCAGCGCGACGGGCAGCCCGACCTCCGCGGCACGGCCGAGGACCTCACCGCCGACGGCGCCCTCCTGGTGCGCCGAGAGGACGGGGCGCTCGAGGAGGTCTCCGTGGGCGACGTCGTGCACCTGCGCCCGGACGCCGGATCCGCCGAAGGGCGGTGGGCATGAGGTACCGGGCCCCGCTGGAGCCGGGGGAGGAGGTCGTGACCTGCAATCGGGCCCACCCCACCCGGCTGCTGCGCCCCGCCCTGACCCTGCTCGGCGCGATCTTCCTGGCCAGTGTCCTGCAGGTGGTCGCCGGGGTGTATCCGGCATGGTCCCCGGTGGGCCCGATCCTGCTGGTCGCGGCCGTGATCTACGCCGTGGTCAGGATGTGCCGCTGGCTGGTCACGGGATACGCGCTGACCACCCGTCGCATCGTGATCTTCCGCTCCCTGCGGGCCCGACGGCCCCTGGCGCTGCCGTTGGAGCACGTGCTCGGCGTCGTCGGGCCGCGCGGGGTGCTCCACCGGGTGCTGGGCAGCGGCACGGTGCGCGTGGCGCTGCCCGGGCAGGCCTTCGACCTGACCCACCAGAAGGAGCCCGCCCGCTTCGCGCGCCTGTGCGAACAGCAGCGGGCCGAGTTCATCGGCCGACGCAGGAGGTCCGGGGTGTAGGCTTCTCATGCATGGCCTGTGACCTGGACAACCCGTCCGGTCGCAGTGACGGCACCGTCGCCGCCCCCTGCGCGGTCGGCAGCGGCGCGCCGCCCCGTCGGCCCCGACCGCGCGCAGAGGATCCGCCGCACCCCCGACCCCGAGACCAAGAAGGTGGAGCTCATCGTGCCCCAGGACGTTCCCGAGGACGCACCGGTCTACACCGGACCGCAGACCAGCCAGCTGAACCTCGCGAACCCGGCCCAGTCCAACCTCTACGGCTCCGTGGAGGCCAAGGCGGCCGTCGGGGCGCTGGAACGCGCCCTGCTGGGGCAGAACCGCAGCCTGCGCCGGGAGGAGGCGGCCGAGGCCGCGGACGTCTCCCTGCTCGGGGCGCGGAAGATGTGGCGCGCCCTGGGTCTGCCCAACCTCAAGGACGAGGACGTCTTCTTCACTCCCTTCGACGTCGAGGCGCTGCGCACCATGGCGGATCTGGTGGACAACGCGGACATCACCGAGTCCGGGGTCATGTCCATCGTCCGGTCGGTGGGGCAGATGACGGACCGGATGGTCGCCTGGCAGATCGAGGCGCTGGTGGAGGACATGGTCGCCCATCGCGGGGTCACCGACGCCGAGGCGCGGCGCCACCTGCTCACCATCCTGCCGCAGCTGATCGAGCAGCTGGATCAGCTGATCCACTACGGCTTCCGTCGCCAGCTCAACGCGGCGGTGATCCGTCTGGCGCTGAAGGCGGAGAAGCCCGGTGAGGCAGACGCGGACGAGGACGGGGACGACCGGTTCCGCCCGCTGCCGCTGGTGCGCGGGATCGGCTTCGCGGATCTCGTCTCCTACACCTCGCTGTCCCGGCGCATGGGCGAATCCACCCTGGCCAGCCTGGTCCAGCACTTCGAGCAGCGCTGCGCCGAGATCGTGGCGGTCGGCGGCGGCCGGATCATCAAGACGGTGGGTGATGAGATCCTGTTCCTCACCGAATCCCCGGAGGCCGGCGCCCGGATCTCCCTGGCACTGTCCCGGATGATCGACGAGGATCCGGCCCTGCCGGAGGCCCGCGTCGCTTTTGTCTGGGGCCGGATCCTGCCTAGGCTGGGGGACGTCTACGGTCCGACCGTGAACCTCGCTTCGCGCCTGGTGGCCCTGGCCGAACCCGGCGTCGTGCTGGTCGATGCCGACACCGCCGAGGTGCTGCGCGGAGACGAGCGGTTCGTCCTGCGTCCGCAGAGCGTGCGCAACGTGCGCGGATTCGGAGACGTCCAACCCGTGGTCCTGGACCCGGGCATCGGCCCCGAACTGGAGATTGACTTCGAATGACGACTGCCGCCGAGCTGGCCACCTGCATCGGTGCCACGACCCATCAGGGCTGCCACCGTCAGAACAACGAGGATTCGCTGATCACCCGCGGGAACCTCTGCGTCGTCGCGGACGGCATGGGCGGACACGAGGCCGGGGAGGTCGCCAGCTCGATCGCCGTGCAGACCCTGGCCGAGGCCCCGCTGTTCGGCACCGAGCACTTCGACGTGCCCGCCGAGGAGGATTCCGAGGAGAGCTCCCGGGGCCTGTTCCGGCGCCGCCGCAAGTCCACCTCCGCCCTGAACGCGAAGATCATGGAGGTCCTCGGCCGGGTCAAGGCCGTGATCGGCGAGGCCGACGAGAACATCAAGAAGGCCGAACGCATGCGCGCCGGCACCACGCTGACCGGGGCCTGGCTGACCCGCATCGGGGAGCAGCCCCTGTGGATCGTGTTCAACGTGGGGGACTCCCGCACCTACCGGCTGCGCCGGGACACGGACCAGCCCATCAGCCACGAGCCGCTGTCCGTCTCCCAGTCCCCGGTGGAGGGGATCAGCCTGGAGCAGATCACCGTGGACCACTCCGAGGTGCAGTACCTCGTGGACACCGGCCAGATCACCGCCCTGGAGGCGCTGATCCACCCGCGGCGCAACGTCATCACCCGGGCGCTGGGCACCGGGAACTACTGGGAGCCGGACTTCTGGGTCATCCCCGCCCAGGTGGGGGACCGGCTGATGATGTGCTCGGACGGGCTCTCCGGGGAGCTGTCCAACGGGTACATGGCCAAGGTCCTGGCCACCGTGGAGCACCCCAAGGACGCCGCGGACGTGCTGCAGGCCGCCGCGCTGCGCTCCGGGGGCCGGGACAACATCTCCGTGATCGTCGCCGACGCCGTGCCGGCGGGCTCCTGCACCGACCACGGCTGCGACGGGGACACCGACGGGGTGCACGAGACCGCCCCGGAGGAGGGGGTGCTGGACCTGGACTCCTTCAACCCGGGCCAGGATCCGGACGGCCCCCTGGCCCCGGAGGAGACCACGGTCGATCCCGAGCGCTGAGCGTCGGCCCCGGGCCCGCTCGCGTCCCCCGGTGGGCGGGGCCGGGGGCCATGGGGGACAATGGTCTGCCGTGAGCACCGAGAAGACCCGCGCCCAGCACGCCACCGCCGACGCCGACCGCGAGATCCCCGAGGAGCGGCTGAAGGACCGCTACGCCGAGCTGATCGAGCAGGTCCGCGCCGCGCGCACCGCCTACTACCTGGAGGACGCCCCGAGGATCTCCGACGCCTCCTACGATGCGCTGTACCGCGAGCTGGAGACGCTGGAGGCCGAGCATCCGGAGCTGGTCGCCAACGACTCCCCGACCCAGGAGGTCGGCGGGGAGGTCTCCGAGGCCTTCGCCCCGGTGCGGCACCTGGAGAGGATGTACTCCCTGGAGGACGTGTTCTCCGTCGAGGAGCTGCGCGCCTGGCTGGCCCGGGCCCGGGAGTCCATCGAGCGGCTGCGACCCGGGGCGCGCCCGGCCTGGCTCACCGAGCTGAAGATCGACGGACTGGCGGTGAACCTGCTGTACCGGGAGGGGCGCCTGGTGCGCGCCGCGACCCGCGGGGACGGGACCACGGGGGAGGACGTGACCCGCAACGTCGCGACCATCGCCTCCATCCCCCAGCGGCTCACCGGTGAGGACGTACCCGCGGAGATCGAGGTGCGCGGGGAGATCTTCATCGCCTCGGCCGATTTCCGGGAGCTGAACGAGGCCCTGGTCGCGGCCGGCAAGGCGCCCTTCGCCAACCCGCGCAACGCCGCGGCCGGGTCCCTGCGGCAGAAGGATCCGGAGGTCACCGCGCGGCGTCGGCTGTCCGTGTTCATCCACGGCATCGGGCACCGCACGGAGCTGTCCGCGGACTCCCAGTCGCAGGCCTACGAGCTGCTGGCCTCCTGGGGGCTGCCGGTGAGCCCCTATGCCCGGGTGCTGGAGACCGAGGAGCAGATCCTGGAGTTCATCGCCGACTACGGGCAGCACCGGCACGATCTGGTGCACGAGATCGACGGCATCGTCGTCAAGGTGGATGACTTCCGCACCCAGGCCCTGCTGGGGCACACCTCCCGGGTGCCGCGCTGGGCCGTGGCCTTCAAGTACCCGCCGGAGGAGGTCAACACCCGGCTGCTGGACATCGAGGTCAGCGTCGGGCGCACCGGACGGGCCACCCCGTACGGGCTGATGGAGCCGGTGAAGGTGGCAGGCTCCACCGTGTCCATGGCCACCCTGCACAACCAGGACGTGGTGAAGGCCAAGGGGGTGCTGATCGGGGACACCGTGGTGCTGCGCAAGGCCGGGGACGTGATCCCGGAGATCGTGGGGCCCGTGGCGGCCCTGCGCGACGGCACCGAACGGGAGTTCCGGATGCCCGAGACCTGCCCCTCCTGCGGGACGCGGCTGGCCCCGGCCAAGGAGGGGGATGTGGACCTGCGCTGCCCCAACCACCGCTCCTGCCCGGCCCAGCTGTGGCAGACCCTGGCCTACATCGGCTCCCGCTCGGTGCTGGACATCGACGCCCTGGGGGAGGAGACGGCCCAGGCGCTGACCCAGCCGGCCGAGCCCGCCGAACCGCCGCTGGTGTCCATGGCGGGGCTGTTCGAGCTGAGACCCGAGGATCTGGAGCCGGTGCAGACCTGGCGGGACACCTTCCTCACCGACGAGGCGGGCAAGCGGGTGCGCGGGGCCGACGGCCGGTTCCAGCGCACCGGCGAGCAGGAGCTGGTGCCCTACTTCTACGGGCGCATCCCGGTGGACGCCCCCGCGCGGGTCAAGGGGCTGCGGCGGGATCAGCCCCAGAAGCACACCGAAACCCTGTTCCAGGAGCTGGCCAAGGCCAAGACCCAGCCGCTGTGGCGGGTGCTGGTGGCCCTGTCCATCCGCCACGTGGGTCCCAACGCCGCACGGGCCCTGGCCACCCGCTTCGGCTCGATGGACGCGATCCGCGCGGCCGATCGCGAGGCCCTGGCCGAGACGGACGGGGTGGGCCCGGTGATCGCCGACGCCGTGATCGACTGGTTCGCCGAGGAGTGGCACCGGGAGATCGTGGACCGGTGGGCCGCGGCCGGGGTGCGGATGGAGGACGAGCGGGACGAGACCGTGCCGAGGGTGCTGGAGGGGGTCACGGTCGTGGTCACCGGCACCGTCGAGGGCTACACCCGGGACTCCGCGAAGGAGGCGATCATCCGGCGCGGCGGGAAGTCCACCGGCTCCGTGTCCAAGAAGACGGACTTCCTCGTGGCGGGGGAGAACGCCGGCTCCAAGCTGGAGAAGGCCGAGCAGCTGGGTGTGAAGATCCTGGATGCGGAGGGCTTCGCGGTGCTGCTGCGGGAGGGCCCGGCCCCCTTCGATGCCGCGTGATTCCGCGGGTTCCGGGGCCTTTCGGGGTTCGTGACCGGCCCGTGACCTGTGGCCCCCGCCATGGGCTGCGGTCTTGACCCCCTGCGCGGGGTCCGCTTAGGCTGGCACGCGTCCTGCCAAGGACACCCGCTGAGGTGCTTCCGACGGCGGGACGACGGAAGGTCAAGATTCCGTCACGATTTTTGGTTGCCAAGCCCAAAATCGTTATTGTATCGTTATCAAAGTTCATCGCCGCGAGGCGATCACGCTGGTCATCCTGCGCATGGTGCAGGGGCCGAATATGCTGGGTGCTGCCGTACACCGGAGTCGTCTACAGGGCAGACACCTCGAGAAGATCCCCACACACATCGATGGGTAGACGACGGCGCGGAGAAGTCCAGGGATGGACGGAGCGCAGGTGGCCCGAGGAGCATCGTGAAGACTACTTCCACCATCCGTCGTAACGTCCGCCGCGGCACCGCCGCCCTCGTCGTCGGCGGCGCCGCCGCCGCGACCCTGTCCATGCCGGCCCACGCTGCGACCGAGGCCCAGTGGGACGCCGTCGCCCAGTGCGAGTCCGGCGGGAACTGGAGCACCTCCACCGGCAACGGCTTCTCCGGCGGTCTGCAGTTCACCGCCTCCACCTGGGCCGCCAACGGCGGCACCGGTGACCCGGCGAACGCCTCCCGCGCCGAGCAGATCCGCGTGGCCGAGAACGTCCTGGCCACCCAGGGCAAGGGCGCCTGGCCCGTGTGCGGCGTCGGCCTGGGTGCCGCCGACACCAGCGGTTCCGCCGCTGGCGCCACCGAGCAGCAGGGCACCTCCGCTGCGCAGACCCAGACCCAGCAGGTCGAGGCCCCCAAGGCTGAGACCCAGGCCCCGGCCCAGGCCCAGCAGGTCGAGGCCCCCAAGGCTGAGACCCAGGCCCCGGCCCAGACCGAGCAGGCTGCTCCGGCCCAGACCCAGTACACCGCCCCGGCGCAGACCGAGCAGGCCGCCCCGGCGCAGACCCAGTACACCGCGGCTGCCGGCACCTACACCGTGCAGGCCGGTGACACCCTGTCCGCGATCGCCGCGGCCCACGGCGTGTCCTGGGAGTCCCTGGCCGACGCCAACGCCTCCAGCGTCTCCAACCCCAACCTGATCTACCCGGGTCAGGTTCTGGAGATCCCGGCCGCGTGAAGCGCCTGATCCGCTCCGGCCCCCGCGGCTGAGCGGACGCCGAGTCCGACGCCCCGCCTCCCTCCCGCTCCGGCGGAAGGGGAGCGGGGCGTCGTCGCGTCCCCGGGTGCGCTCCGGCGGACCCGCCCGGGAGGTTAGCCCGCGGCGGCGCTACTAGACTGACCTGCGGGACGCCCGCGCCGGGCGCGGGGTCCCGCACCCACCGAACCCGAGCAGGAGAATCCATGTCTGCGATCACCCGCGAGCAGGTCGCCCACCTGGCCGAGCTGGCGCGCATCGACATGACCGACGAGGAGCTGGACGCGATGTCCCGCGAGCTCGAGGTCATCGTCGAATCCGTGCAGTCCGTGTCCGAGATCGCCCAGGAGGACGTCGCCCCGACCGCCCACCCCATCGCGCTGACCAACGTGCTGCGCGAGGACGTCGTCGGGCCCACCCTGACGCAGGAGGAGGCCCTGTCCGGCGCCCCCGACGCCGAGGACGGCCAGTTCAAGGTGCCCGCGATCCTGGGGGAGGAGTAGCCAGATGCCGATGAGCGCCGCAGACCTCACCACCCTCACCGCCGCCCAGGCCGCTGACCTGCTGGCCGCGGGCGAGATCACCTCCGAGCAGCTGGTGCGCGCCCACCTGGAGCGCATCGAGGCCACCGGCCGGGCCGACGGGCTGAACACCTTCCTGCACGTGGACGCCGAGGGCGCCCTGGCCACGGCCCGCGCCGTGGACGAAGATCGCGCCGCCGGGAAGCCGCTGCACCCGCTGGCCGGCGTCCCCGTGGCCGTGAAGGACAACATCGTCACCACCGGGCAGCCCACGACCGCGGCGTCGAAGATCCTCGACGGGTGGGTCAGCCCCTACGACGCGACCGTCGTCGAGCGGATCCGCCAGGCGCGGATGCCGATCCTGGGCAAGACCAACCTGGACGAGTTCGCGATGGGCTCCTCCACCGAGCACTCCGCCTTCGGCCCGACCCGCAACCCGTGGGCCCTGGACCGGATCCCCGGCGGCTCCGGTGGCGGCGCGGCCGCGGCGGTCGCCGCCCACCAGGCGCCCCTGGCCCTGGGCACGGACACCGGCGGATCCATCCGCCAGCCGGCCTCAGTGACCGGCTCCGTGGGGGTGCACCCCACCTACGGATCGGTCTCCCGCTACGGGGCGATCGCGATGGCCTCCTCCCTGGACCAGATCGGCCCGCACGCGCGCACCGTGCTGGATGCGGCCCTGCTGCACGAGCTGATCGCCGGACACGACCCCAAGGACTCCACCTCCCTGCCGGATGAGGTCGGGGACTTCGCCGCCCAGGCCCGCGCCGGGGCCGCCGAAGGCGGGATCCGGGGGATGCGCATCGGCGTCATCCGCCAGCTGCAGCAGGCCGAGGGCATCCAGCCCGGGGTCGCCGCCCGCGTGGCCGACGCCCTGGAGGCGCTGCGTGAGGCCGGGGCGGAGATCGTGGAGATCGACATGCCGCACTACCGCTACGCCCTGGGGGCGTACTACCTGCTGATGTCCTCGGAGGTCTCCTCCAACCTCGCCAAGTACGACGGCGTGCGCTGGGGCCTGCGCGTGGAGCCCGAGGAGGGCCCCGTGACCATCGAGCGGGTCATGGCCGCGACCCGGGCCGCCGGCTTCGGCCCGGAGGTCAAGCGCCGCATCATCCTGGGCACCTACGCCCTGTCCGCCGGGTACTACGACGCCTACTACGGCTCCGCCCAGAAAGCCCGCACCCGCATCATCGAGGACTTCACCGCGGCCTTCGAGCAGGCCGACGTGCTGCTGGCCCCGACCTCCCCGACCACGGCCTTCCGCTTCGGGGAGAAGACCGACGACCCGCTGTCCATGTACCTGTCCGACATCGCGACGATCCCGATCAACCTGGCCGGGGTCCCCGCGATCTCCGTCCCGGCGGGGCTGTCCGAGGACGACGGCCTGCCGGTGGGCGTGCAGTTCATCGCCCCGGTGCGCGAGGACGCCCGCATGTACCGTGCCGCGGCCGGCCTGGAGGCCGCCCTGGAGAAGGCCTGGGGGGCTCCGCTGCTGCAGCGCCGCCCGGCCGTGGAAGACCTGCTCGCCGCCTCGGGTGAGGCCGACGCCGAAGGAGTGTCCGAGTGATGACCGATGAGCTGATGGACTTCGATCAGGCCCTGGAGGCCTACGACCCGGTGCTCGGCTTCGAGGTGCACGTGGAGCTGAACACCGCCACCAAGATGTTCGACTGGGCGCCCAACGCCTTCGGCGACGTGCCCAACACCAACACCAGCCCGGTCTCCCTGGGCCTGCCCGGGGTGCTGCCCAGCGTGAACAAGCAGGCCGTGGAGTCCGCGATCAGGCTGGGTCTGGCCCTGGGCTGCGACATCGCCGAGGTCACCGAGTTCTCCCGGAAGAACTACTTCTACCCGGACACCCCGAAGAACTTCCAGACCTCCCAGTTTGACAAGCCGATCTGCGAGAACGGCGCGCTGGACGTGGAGCTGGAGGACGGCACGGTGTTCACCGTGCAGATCGAGCGCGCCCACATGGAGGACGACGCCGGCAAGCTCGGGCACCACGGCGGGGCCGGACGCATCCAGGGCGCCCAGTACTCCCTGGTGGACTACAACCGGGCCGGGGTGCCGCTGATCGAGATCGTGACCCGCCCGATCACCGGGGCCGGCAAGCGCGCCCCCGAGCTGGCGCGGGCCTACGTGGCCGCGATCCGGGAGATCGTCAAGAACCTGGGGATCTCGGATGCCCGCATGGAGCGCGGCAACGTCCGCTGCGACGCCAACGTGTCCCTGATGCCCAAGGGCGCCGAGACGTTCGGCACCCGCACGGAGACGAAGAACGTCAACTCCCTGCGCTCGGTGGAGCGGGCCGTGCGCTACGAGATCCAGCGTCACGCCGCGGTGCTGGCCGCCGGCGGGTCCATCCTGCAGGAGACCCGCATGTGGCACGAGGACACCCGCTCCACGACTTCGGGACGCCCGAAGTCCGACGCGGACGACTACCGCTACTTCCCGGAGCCGGATCTGGTGCCGATCGTGCCGGACCGGGCCTGGGTGGAGCGGCTGCGGGCGGAGCTGCCGGAGCCTCCCGCGCAGCGGCGCAAGCGGCTCAAGGAGCAGTGGGGCTACTCGGACGAGGAGTTCCGCGACGTCGTCAACGCCGGGGTGCTCGAGGAGATCGAGCAGACCGTGGCCGCCGGGGCCAGCCCGGCCGTGGCGCGCAAGTGGTGGATGGGCGAGATCGCCCGCCTGGCCAAGCAGCGCGAGGTGGAGCCCGGCGAGCTGGGGGCCACCCCCGCCACCGTGGTGGAGCTGAACGGGCTGATCGAGGACGGCAAGATCAACGACAAGATCGCCCGGAAGGTCCTCGAGCACGTCCTGGCCGGGGAGGGCACCCCGGCCGAGGTCGTGGAGGCCCGCGGCCTGGCCGTCGTCTCGGACGACTCCGCCCTGGGGGCGGCCGTGGATGAGGCGCTGGCGGCGATGCCGGAGGTCGCGGAGAAGATCCGCGGCGGCAAGGTCCAGGCGGCCGGTGCGGTGGTCGGGCAGGTCATGAAGGCCACCCGCGGCCAGGCCGACGCCGCCCGCGTGCGCGAGCTGATCCTGGAGAAGCTCGGCGTGCAGGGCTAGCCCCCGACACCGGGAGACCGCTTGAGGGGCCGGGCGAGGCAGGGCGGGACCCTGCGGCGCCCGGCCCCTCGCGCATCTGGGCTCAGCGGCGCAGCAGCCGCAGCCAGTGCTCCACCACGGCCTGCGGGTCGTGGGTGCGGGCCTGCTCCAGGGCCGCGGCGGACAGCTCCCGCCAGGCGGTCTCCTCCTGGCCCATGGCGTCGGCCAGGGTCCGGGTGAAGGCTCCGGGCGAGTCCTCGCTGAGGAAGCCCGCCGCCCGGGCGGTGGCCGCCACCGCCTCGGAGGACGGCGTGCACACCACGGGCACGCCGCGGGCCATGGCCTCGGCCAGGACCATCGGGGTGCCCTCGAAGGCCGAGGCCAGGGCGAGCAGCCCGGCGGCATCGTAGACCTCGGCCAGGTCTGCGGTGGGCACCTCCCCGCGGAATCGGATCCGCTGCCCGTGCTCCAGGCCCGCGGTCAGCCGCTCCAGTGCGGCCCGCTCCGGGCCGTCTCCGACGACCTCCAGCTCCCAGCCCGGGTGCCGGGAGGCCGCGGCGTCGAAGGCGCGCAGCACCCAGTCCACCCGCTTCTCCGGGGCCAGCCGCGCCACGCACACCACCCGGGTGGGGCGTCGGGTACGCGGGGTCTGGGCCACCGGGACGGCCACGGGATTGGGGATGGACCCCACCGGGCGCCCGTAGGCCGCGGCGAAGCGGCGGGCCTCCTGCTCGTTCAGCGCCAGGAACTCCTCGCACACCGCACCCGCTCGGCGCAGGATCGCATCCCCGCGCACCCGCCAGGCGGAGTCGAAGCGACTGTGAAACTGCATCACGCTCAGCGGGCGCCGGGAGCGCGGGCGCAGTCGGTGGGCTGCGCTCAGACCCGGCAGCAGCTCGGCCGCGGTGGTCTCATTCATCATCACCAGGGCATCGCGCGGGCCCAGCGAGGCCAGGAAGACCCGCCGTCGCAGTCCGGCCGCCAGCCGAACCCACCGGGAGGCGGACCCCGGCACCGCGAAGCAGCGCACCGGACCCGGGGTGGGCGCCGGGCCGCTCGGCGGCTCGTGAGAGAGGTACTCGACCCTCAGGCCGCTCTCGCGCAGCCGCGGGGCGAGCACCCGCAGGAGGGTCTCCACCCCGCCGAAGCGCCCGACGGCGTCCTCGGCGAACACCACCCGGCGGATCGGCGGCGGAGCCTTCCGCTCCGATCCCGGCACGCGGCTCACGCGCCGGACCCGCCCTGTTCCCGGAGCCTGTCTGCGGCCGCGTCGTCGTGGACGGGTTCGGCCTCGGCCAGACCCAGGCAGCCCAGCAGGAAGGCGTACTCCCAGGCGGTGTCCTCCCAGCGCTGGTACCGGCCGGAGCCGCCGCCGTGGCCGCCGTCCATCTCCGTGCGCAGCAGCACCGGCGCCCCGGAGGTGCTGGCCTCCCGCAGGGCCGGCACCCACTTGGCCGGCTCCACGTACAGCACACGGGTGTCGTTCAGGCTCGTGATCGCGGCGATCGGGGGATACGGCAGGGCGGCCACGTTCTCGTACGGCGCGTACCCCCGCATGTACCGGTACACCCGCTCGTCCTCGATGGGGTTGCCCCACTCCTCCCACTCCAGGGCGGACAGCGGCAGCTGCGGATCGGAGATCGAGGTGACCGGGTCCACGAAGGGCACCACCGCCAGGATCCCCGCGTACTTCCGGGGAGCCAGGTTGGCCACCGCCCCCATCAGCAGGCCCCCGGCGGACCCTCCCTCGGCCACGATCCGGGCGGCATCCGCCCACGGCTGGGCCGCCAGGTGGTCCGTCACGGCGATGAAGTCCGTGAACGTGTTCCGCTTCGCCAGCTTCTTCCCGTCCGTGTACCAGGCCCGACCCAGCTCGCCGCCGCCGCGCACGTGGGCGACGACGTAGATCACGCCGCGATCCAGCAGGGACAGCCGCGGGATGGAGAAGTACGGGTCCATGCTGGCCTCGTAGGAGCCGTACCCGTACTGCAGCACCGGGTGCTCCGCGTCGAGGTCCAGGTCCGCCCGGTGCATGACGGAGACGGGGATGCGGGTCCCGTCGGGGGCCTCTGCCCAGTCCCGGTACGCCGTGTAGTCCCGCGCGTCGAAGCCGCCGAGCACGGGCTGCTCCCGGCGCAGCAGCAGCCGCCGCCCCTGGGGCAGGTAGTCGTACACCCGCGAGGGGGTGGTCCAGGAGGTGACGGCCAGGCGCACCACGGGCGAGCGGACCGAGCAGTGCGACAGGCTCGCGGTGAACAGCTGCTCGTCGAAGGCCGGGAAGAACGGCTCGGGGACGACGCCGCCGCGCAGCGCCGCCGCGATCTCGCTCAGCGGCAGGAACCCGACCTGGCTGATGGTCTCCTGACGCAGCCCCACGACGGCGTGGCCCGCGCCCAGGGCCACCGCCTCCACCCGACGCCCGGGCTGCGGGGCCAGCAGCGCGGTCCAGGCCCGGCGCAGCCGCTCGATGCGGCCCGACGCCGCCCGGGCGGCCTCCCGGTCCAGGACCACCAGCTGGCCGTCCGGGGCGGCGTCGTCGAGCACCAGGAGCACCGCCGGGACGCCCTCCAGCTCCACCGGGTCCGCGCTGGCCAGCACCCGGGCCCCGCGGTCCAGGAGCAGCCAGGGGTCCGCCGGCTCGGCGGCGTCCAGCTCGGCCAGCTCCAGCAGGCGGATTTCGGTGGTCTCGGAGTGCCCGGATTCGAAGATCAGGTGGGTCTCATCGGAGCTCAGGCCGCAGCCCAGCCACATCGTCGGGTCCTGCTCGGCCAGCAGGCTCAGATCCGCCTCCACGGGGGTCCCGATCCGGTGGGCCCGGATCTCACACGGGCGCCAGGACTCATCCACGAGGGTGTAGATCAGCCAGCGTCCATCCGGGGTCAGGAAGCCCCCGGCGAAGACCTCCTCCAGCCGGTCTGCCAGCAGCTGCCCGGTGCGCAGATCCTTCACGTACTGGGTGTAGCGCTCATCCCCGGAGGCATCCACGGAGTAGGTCAGCAGGTTCCCGGTCCGGTCCCGGGAGAAGGAGCCCAGGGCGAAGAACGGTACGGACTCGGACAGCTCCTGCGCATCCAGCACGGTCTGCTCCCCGGGCAGGGTCTCACCGGGCCGGATGACCGGCGGCTCCCACGCCTCGGGATCCCGCTCGTCGCCGACGGCGGGCACCCGGCAGTACACGGGGTGATCGTGGCCCTCGGTGGTGCGGGCGAACCACCACCAGGCGCCGTCGCGCACGGGCACGGTCAGGTCCGTCTCCTGCACGCGCTCGCGGATCTCCCGGAACAGGCGGGTGCGCAGCCCGGCCAGCGGGGCGGTCACGGCCTCGGCGTAGGCATTCTCCGCCTCCAGCTGGGCGCGCACCCGCGGCTCCTCCTTGGCCCGCAGCCACTCGTAGGGGTCCTCGAAGGCGTCCCCGTGCAGGGTGCGCACGGTGGGTTCCTGCGGGGTGCTCGGGGGTTCGGCGTCGCCCCAGACGGGGGAGGGAGTCTGGCTCATCCCTCCACTGTAGGGGCAGGGGAGGGCCCGGCCCCACCGCCGCGGCGGCGCACCAGCGGGTACACCGCGGCCAGCAGGACGCACCAGATGACCCCCACGTACAGGGCCACCCGGGTGTCCTCGAAGAAGGCCAGCAGCACCACCACGCCCACCATGAACGCCAGGGCCAGCCAGGAGGCCAGCGGCCACAGCGGGGTGGGGAAGGCCGTGGCGGTCCCCTCGGCGCGCATCCGGCGTTTGAAGGCCAGGTGGGTCAGCAGGATCATCACCCACACCTGCACCGTGGCGAAGGTGGCCAGGGAGGCGACGATCAGGAACGCGTTCTCGAAGAAGTGGTTGACCAGCACCCCGACCACCAGCACCAGGATCATCGCCAGGACCGTGAACAGCGGGATCCCGCGGGAGGAGACCCGGGCGAAGGCCCGCGGCGCCTGACCGCGCTCGGCCAGGCCGAACAGCATCCGCCCCGCCCCGTAGATGTCCGCGTTGATGGCGGAGACCGCGGCGGTGAGGACCACGAAGTTCAGGATGTGCGCGGCCGCCGGGACGCCCAGGGCGGAGAAGATCTGCACGAACGGCGAGGAATCGCCGTCGATGGCCGACCACGGCGTCAGGGACATGATCACGCCCATGGTCAGCACGTAGAACAGCAGGATGCGCACCGGCACCGTGTTCACCGCCCGGGGGATGGACACCTCCGGGTGCTGGGCCTCACCGGCGGTGATCCCGATGGTCTCCACCCCGCCGAAGGCGAACATGACCACCGTGAAGCAGGCGAGGAACCCGGCCAGGCCGTTCGGGAAGAAGCCGCCCTGATCCCACAGATTGGCCACCGTGGAGGGCTGGACCGGATCCAGCTGCACGCCGAAGACCAGCAGGGCAGCACCCCCGACGATCATCGCGACGATCGCGGAGATCTTGATGATGCTGAACCAGAACTCCGCCTCCCCGAAGACCTTGACCTTCCCCAGGTTCACCGCCGCCAGCAGCAGCAGCACCGCGGTGATCCACACCCAGCTGGGGGTGCCCGGGAACCAGAACCGCATGTACAGGGCGACCGCCGTCACATCGGCCACCGCGACCAGCGCCATCTCGAAGGCGTAGGACCAGCCCGTGACGAACCCGGCCCACGGGCCCAGGTACAGGTGCGCGTACTCGGAGAACGCCCCCGCCACCGGATGGGCCAGGGCCATCTCGCCCATCGCCCGCATGACCATGAACACCGCGGCCCCGCCGATCACGTAGGCCAGCAGCACGGAGGGCCCGGCGAAGCCGATCGCGGAGGCCGAGCCGAGGAACAAGCCCGTGCCGATCGCAGAGCCGAGCGCGATGAAGCGGATGTGGCGCAGGGTCAGCCCCCGCTGCAGGGTGGTCGGATCCGCGGCGTCGGCGGGGGACGGCGAGGGGAGGCTGGTACCGGACATGGAGTTCCTCATCGGACGACGAAAGCGGTGCGTGGGCGCGCGGCGCACCGGAGGATGCGGACAGTCCGCCCCCGGCCCGTCCTCGCGCACCGTTCCACCCTAGAGGACGTCATGGCGGCGTCACACGCGTCACGATCCGTCATCCGCGGACCCATTCGCCGCCGTCCTTGACCGGCGCCGGACGGGGGAGCAGGGTTGATGCCAGGTCACGAGAGCCAGCGACAAGCCCCAGCTAGCTGGCCGGCAACCCTCCCACCGCGGTGGGGTGCCCTGGGTGAGGACCTGGCCGCACCGCCGACCGGCGGACGCGGCAAGCGCGGGCGCACGAGTGCCCGGGAGGTCGCCGACAGACCTCCGCGCACGCCGAGAGGCTGCTCCCCGGTGAACCAGCGGGTTCCGGGTCGAGAGGCAGTGCGCGGGCTCCCACCGGTGATGTCCTCCCGTGTGCGACGTCGTCGCCCCTGACACAGAAGCGCAGGAGCAACCATGACCGAGAACACCACCCTCCCGACCCCCTCCGCCCCGCAGGGCTGGGGATTCGACACCCGCCAGATCCACGCCGGGCAGGAGCCCGACGCCGCGACCGGCGCCCGGGCGCTGCCCGTCTACCAGACCACCTCCTTCGTCTTCCCCGACGCCGAGACCGCGGCCAACCGCTTCGGCCTCAAGGAGCTGGGCCCCATCTACAGCCGCCTGACCAACCCCACCCAGGAGGTCGTGGAGAACCGCATCGCCTCCCTGGAGGGCGGGGTCGGGGCGCTGCTGGTCTCCTCCGGGCAGGCCGCGATCACCCTCGCGCTGCTCAACGTGGCCCAGGCCGGGGACCACATCGTGGCCAGCCCCAGCCTGTACGGCGGCACCTACAACCTGCTCAAGCACACCCTGGCCGCCTACGGCATCGAGACCACCTTCGTGGAGGACTTCTCCGACCCGGAGGCCTGGCGTGCGGCCGTGCGCCCCAACACCAAGGCCTTCTACGGGGAGACCGTCCCGAACCCGCGCAGCGACGTCCTGGACATCGAGGCGCTCGCGGCGGTGGCCCACGACTCCGGGGTGCCGCTGATCGTGGACAACACGGTGCCCACCCCGTACCTGATCCGGCCCATCGAGTGGGGTGCCGACGTCGTCGTGCACTCGGCGACCAAGTACCTCGGCGGGCACGGCAACTCCATCGGCGGGGCGATCGTGGATGCCGGCAGGTTCGACTACGGCCGGGACCCGGAGCGCTACCCGCAGTTCAACACCCCGGATCCCAGCTACCACGGGCTGGTCTTCGCGGAGGACCTCGGGGAGAAGGGCGTGTTCGGCGTGAACCTGTCCTACATCCTGCGGGCCCGGGTGACCCTGCTGCGGGACCTGGGCTGCTCGATCTCCCCGACCAACGCCTTCAACATCTCCGTGGGCATCGAGACGCTGTCCCTGCGGGTCCAGCGCCACGTGGACAACGCCCAGAAGGTGGCCGAATGGCTGCAGGCCCGTCCCGAGGTCACGAAGGTGCACTACGCCGGTCTGCCCTCCTCCCCGTGGTACGAGCTGGGACGCAAGTACGGCCCGCAGGGCGTGGGTGCTGTGGTCGGCTTCGAGATCGACGGCGGCTCCCCGGCGGCCCAGCGGTTCGTGGACTCCCTGGTGCTGCACTCCAACGTCGCGAACATCGGGGACGTGCGCTCGCTGGTGATCCACCCGGCCTCCACGACCCACTCCCAGCTGTCCGAAGATGAGCTGCGCGCGGCCGGGGTGGCCCCCGGGTTCGTGCGGCTGGCCGTGGGCATCGAGGACATCCGGGACATCCTCGCGGACCTGGAGCACGGCTTCGAGCGGATCGCCGAGGCCCGTGAGACGGGTGCCGTCGAGGGGGCCGCGCAGGACGCGCGGGCCCCGGAGCCGGCGGCGTGACCGCGGTGGCAGCACCCGTCGGGACCCGGGCCGAGGGTGTGGTGCGCACCCTCGGCCTTGGGCCCCTGGCCCTGGAGAGCGGGCAGGTGCTGCCCGCTGCGTCCCTGGCCTACGAGACGTGGGGCGAGCTCGCCCCGGACGCCTCGAACGCGGTGCTGGTGCTGCACGCCCTGACCGGGGACACCCACGCCGCCGCCGGGCGGGTGGGACCGGAGGCCCCCGAGCAGACCCGGCTGGCCGCGAGCCGGCCGGGCTGGTGGGAGGGCCTGATCGGGCCGGGGCGCGCCATCGACACGGACCGGTACTTCGTGGTGTGCCCCAATATGCTCGGCGGCTGCGACGGCTCCACGGGCCCGTGCTCGCCGGGCCCGGACGGGAGGATCTGGGGTTCCCGCTTCCCGCGGGCGAGCCTGCGCGACGCCGTCGCGGCCGAGGCCCTGCTCGCCGATGCCTTGGGCATCGACCGGTGGCACCTGGTGGTGGGCGGGTCCCTGGGCGGTTGCCGGGCCGCGGAGTGGGCGGTGAGCTTCCCGGAGCGGGTGCGGGCCTGCGCCGTCGTCGCGGCCGGTCCCGCGGCCACCGCCGAGCAGATCGCGTGGGGCCACGCCCAGGCTCTGGCCATTCGGCAGGATCCGGAGTTCCGCGACGGCGACTACCCCCTCGGGGCGGGTCCGGTGCGAGGCCTGGAGCTGGCCCGGCGCATCGCCCACATCACCTACCGCTCACCTGCCGAGCTGGACCGTCGCTTCGGGCGCCGCGGGCAGGAGGGCACGGAAGAGGACCGGGCGGTGCACGGGCGCGGGCGGTACCGGGTGGAGAGCTACCTGGACCACCAGGGCCGGCAATTGGCCCGCCGCTTCGACGCCAACGCGTACCTGGGGCTGACGGAGGCCCTGCTCGGGCATGACCTGGGACGGGGCCGGGGCGGGCTGCGGGCGGGCTTGGCCCGCACCACCTGCCGGTGGACCGTGGCCGCGGTGGATTCGGATCGGCTGTTCCACCCGGAGCAGTCCGAGCTGCTGGCGGCCAGCCTGCCCCGCCCGGTGCGGGTGCGCCGGATCGCCTCGACCCGCGGGCACGACGGCTTCCTCACGGAGACGCAGCAGCTGGGGAGGATCCTCACCGAGACCGTCTTGTGACCACCCCTCCTGCACCCCCTGCGCAGAACCGGAGATGCGTGACATTCCCGGAGCTGACGTCTCCCGTGATGCCGCGCATCTCCAGTTCTGCGGGTGCGGAGGGCGGATAGCATGGTGGGCATGAGCTTCGACCCCGTCGTGGAGTACTCCCGCCCCGAGGCCGAGCGCGCCGGCACCCACCTGGTGCTGATGCTGCACGGCTACGGCTCGAATGAGCGGGACCTGATGAGCATGGTCCCGTCCCTGCCCGGCGAGGGCTTCACCTACGCCGCGATGCGCGCCCCGCAGCCCTGTGGCCCCGGATTCCAGTGGTTCCCGCTGACGGGGACGCCCGGGGAGCGGATCGGCGTGGACGAGCAGGGGCTGCGCGAGGCGGCCGAGGGCCTGGTCGCCTGGATCGAGGAGCACCGGGAGCCCTACGCCGGGGTCATCCTGCTGGGCTTCTCCCAGGGCATGGCCGTGGCCTCCTCCGCGGTGCGCCACCGGCCCGGGATCGCCCGGGCCCTCGTCGGCCTGTCCGGCTTCGTCCCGTCCCTGCCGGAGGACTTCGCTCACGACGCCGCCCTGGCGCAGGTCCGCCCTCGGCTGCCCGTCTTCTACGGCCGGGATCAGCAGGACCCGGTGATCCCGGAGCCGATGGTCGCCGAGACCCTGGGCTGGCTGCGAGAGCACGCGGAGGTCACCAAGGTGCTCTACGCGGGGATGGGGCACAGCGTGTGCCCGCAGGAGATCGGGCACGTGGGGGAGTTCCTGCGCCACGTGGCACGGGAGGCTGAGGCATGAGCTGTCTCGCCGTGCCCAGTTGCGCGGGCCGAGCGACGCGAGATGAGCTGCGACATAGAGGACATAGAGAGGATCGCTTAGATGACTGCTGATGATCGGGGGAGGGACCTCGCCGACATCGAAGTCTCCGTCATCATCCCGGCCTACAACGCCCAGGCGGAGTTGCCCTGCCAGCTGGCCGCCCTGCGGGATCAGGACTCCGACCTTCCGTACGAGGTGATCGTGGCGGACAACGGCTCCACGGATGGGACCGCGGATGTGACTGAGACCTTCGCCGCCGCGGATCCGCGGTTCCGGTGGGTGGATGCCTCCCGGGGGCGCGGACCGGCCGTGGCCCGCAACGTCGGGGTGGAAGCGGCGCACGGTCGATTTCTGCTGTTCTGCGACGCCGACGATATCGTGACGCCGGCCTTCGTGCGCCTGATGAGTGACGTGCTGCGCAGCCACGAGTTCGCCTCCGGCGCGGGGTCCCTACGGGCCTTCGACGGAATGGAGGGGATCTGCCCGGCGTCGGCGGTGCTGCGTGAGGTGGAGCGCACCGAGCCTGCCGGGGTCGCCCTGCGCTTCGCAGGCCTGCCCATGGCGATGGGGTGCAGCTTCGGCGCCCGGGCGGAGACCTTCACCGCCGTAGGCGGATTCGACGAGTCGTTCACACGGGCGGGTGAGGATTACGAGCTGTGCCTGCGCCTGCATGAGGCACACGCCAGCATGGGCTACGCCGAGCAGCTGTGCATCCACAAACGGCCCCGTTCCAGCTCTTCGAAGCTGATGACCCAGCAGTATCGCTGGAGCGCGGACGGGCAACGGGTGATGGCCGCTCACCCGATCGCGCATCCCCATCGGCTCTCCATCCAGGCGCATGTGCGATCCGTCGGGACATCGGTGCTGGGCATGCTCTGCCTGGACGAGAGTCGATGGGGAACGGCGTCAGCAGCTGAGCTCCGCCCTGGGAAGCAGTCTCGGCAACTTCGTCGGCAGAATCCGCTACCGGAATCAGGACTGAGGGCTCAGGCCTCCTTCTCCAGCCGCACCGCCCGCCCGGAGAATTCGATGACGTCGCCGGGGTGCAGCTGGCGTCCCCGCTCGGTCACGGTCCGGCCGTTGACGCTGACGTAGCCCTCGGTGATCACGGTGCGGGCCTGTTGGCCGTCCTCCACCAGGTTGGCCAGCTTCATCGCCTGGCCGAGGCGGATCATGTCGTCGCGGATGCTCAGCGGCTCGGGATCGGTGCTCATCCCTCGGAGTCTACCGAGCCCGACGCCGCCCGGTAGTCTGGTGGGCAGACGCCCGACCGCGCCGGGCGGCGTCGTGCTGCCCGGCGCGTCCATGCTTTCCACGGAAGGACCCCATTCATGGCACCCAAGTCCACGCTGGACAACGTCATCGCGCTGGCCAAGCGCCGCGGATTCGTGTTCCAGGCCGGTGAGATCTACGGCGGCTCCCGCTCCGCCTGGGACTACGGCCCGCTGGGTGCGGAGCTGAAGGAGAACATCCGGCAGCTGTGGTGGCAGCACTTCGTCCGTTCCCGGGCGGACATGGTCGGCCTGGACTCCTCCATCATCCTGCCCAAGGCCGTGTGGGAGGCCTCCGGGCACGTGGAGACCTTCACCGACCCGCTGGTGGAGTGCCGCTCCTGCCACCACCGCGCCCGCCAGGACCACCTGATCGAGGCCTACGAGGAGAAGAAGGGCCACGCCCCCGAGAACGGGATGGCCGACATCGCCTGCCCCAACTGCGGGACCCGCGGCCAGTGGACCGAGCCGCAGCAGTTCTCCGGCCTGATGAAGACCTACCTGGGAGCCGTGGACAACGAGGAGGGCCTGCACTTCCTGCGCCCGGAGACCGCCCAGGGCATCTTCGTGAACTTCAACAACGTGCTCACCGCCTCCCGCAAGCGCCCGCCCTTCGGCATCGGGCAGATCGGCAAGGCCTTCCGCAACGAGATCACCCCCGGCAACTTCATCTTCCGCACCCGCGAGTTCGAGCAGATGGAGATCGAGTACTTCGTCCACCCCGACGACGCCCCGCAGCACTTCGACCGGTGGGTTGAGGACTGCTGGAACTGGTTCACGGATCTCGGCATCGACCCCGCCAACATGCGGAAGTTCGACGTGCCGGAGGAGGACCGGGCGCACTACTCCGCCGGGACCATCGACATCGAGTACCGCTTCGGCTTCCAGGGCGGCGAGTGGGGCGAGCTGATGGGCGTGGCCAACCGCACCGACTACGACCTCGGCGTGCACAACGCCCACTCCAACGCCCGCCTGGAGTACTTCGACCAGGGCAGCGGGCAGCGCTACGTCCCCTACGTCATCGAGCCCTCCTTCGGTCTGACCCGCTCCATGATGGCCTTCCTCGTGGACGCCTACACCGAGGACGAGGCGCCCAACACCAAGGGCGGGGTGGACGTGCGCACCGTGCTGAAGCTGGACCCGCGCCTGGCCCCGGTCAAGGCCGCGGTGCTGCCGCTGTCCAAGAAGCCGGAGCTGACCCCGGTCGCGGAGAAGCTCGCCGCGGATCTGCGCACCGCCTGGAACGTCGACTACGACACCTCCGGGGCGATCGGGCGCCGCTACCGCCGCCAGGATGAGATCGGCACCCCGTTCTGCATCACCGTGGACTTCGACACCCTCGAGGACCAGGCCGTGACCATCCGCGAGCGGGACACCATGGCCCAGGAGCGGGTCGGACTGGACCAGGTGAAGTCCTGGCTGGCCGGCCGGCTGATCAAGTAGCACCCACCACCGCGCACCGCGAGGAGCACCATGTCCGAGTACACCCTGCGCCCCTGGCGCGACGGCGACGACCTCGAGCTCATGCAGCTGTGGCCGGACGCGGAGAACGTGCAGGCCTCCGTGTTCCGCGCCAAGCTGGGCCCGGACGCGGACCAGCCGTGGCAGCGCAGCGTCGTCGTCGAGCACCAGGGGGTGCCCGTGGCGGCCGGCACCGTCTACGAGACCTCGCTGCACTCCCAGCGGCTGTGGTGCTACGTGGAGGTGGCCCCGGATCACCGGCGCGCCGGCCTGGCCGCGCGGATCCTGGAGCGGCTGCGCGAACACGCCGAGTCCGCCCCCAGCGGGGTCACCGCCCTGCGCACCAAGGTGGTCCCGGGCAGCCCCGGGGCGGCCTTCGCCCAGTGGGCCGGCCTCGGCTCGATCCAGCGCAGCCGGATGGTCCGCGTGGAGCCCGGAGCCCTGCCCCCGCAGCCGCTGCGCGAGGATGAGGCCGGGCGCCCCACCCAGGCCGTGGAGGACCTGGCCACCGGCTCGCTGGAGCTGACCCGCGCCCTGTGGGACTTCTACGTGCGGGTGCACCAGTGGGACCCGCCGGCCGAGCAGTCCCTGGGCCGGGTCAACCGGCTGTTCCTCTCGGATGAGGCCGAGGCCTTCGGCGCCGTCGTGCTGCGGGAGGACGTGCTCGAGGCCGAGCGGGAGGGTCGCAAGGCGCCGATCGCGGCCTTCGCGATCAGCTACCGCTCCTTGGACGCCGACGCCCCGGGGCGGGAGGTCTCCGATGACGAGGCCACCGAGGTGCTGCTGGGCTACGACCCGGATCGGACCGGGGTGGGGGAGGACCTCGTGCAGCTGATCGCGCTGCTGGTCAACCAGTACCCGATCGTCATCGAGGTGGACGACGCCATGACCACCCTCGTCGAGCTCGTCGACGCCCTGATCCAGCGCGGCTCCGCCTCCGTGGAGGAGGAGACCCTGGTGCTCGCGGACCGGTAGGTCCGGCACGATGGATGACCTGCGGGTCGAGCGCATCCTGCGCGCGGTGGAATGCGTGCCCCGCGGCCGGGCCGCCACCTACGGGCTGATCGGGAACGTCGTGGGGGAGGTGCCGCGGGTGGTCGGCTGGACGATGCACGCCTGGGGCTCGGAGCAGTGCTGGTGGCGCATCGTCAACGCCGCCGGCACGATCCCCGGCCACGCCGCCCGTGCCCTGCCGCACTGGCGGGAGGAGGGTCTGCTCGCCTCATCCGCTTCCGGGGTGCCGGGGGCCGACGTCGATCCGGGTGCGGCGCGGGTGGATCTTCCCCGGGTCCTGATGGAGCGGGAGTCGCTGGAGCGCGCCTGGGGGGAGGCCACCGCGGACCTGCCGAGCCTCGAGCAGATCCCCGGCGGCCCCCGCCGGTGAGGTAACGACCTACAGCATCGCCTGCGGCCAGGTGTAGGCCATGACCCCGCCGTCCACGGTGAGGGTCTGACCGGTGATGAAGGAGGCGTCCGAGGAGCCCAGGAATGCCACGGCCGCGCCGATCTCCGAGGGGTCGCCCAGGCGACGCAGCGGCGTCACCCGCGTCTGATCCTCGCGGAACTTCCGGCCCTCGGCCTCGTCCTCGGAGCCGGCCAGCTTGTCGATCAGCGGGGTCTCGATGGTCCCGGGGCACACGGCGTTGGCGCGGATGCCCTGCTCGCCGTAGTCCACGGCGGTGGCGCGGGTGAAGTTCACGACGCCGCCCTTGGCTGCGTTGTACCCGGAGCGGTCGAAGTCCGCGGCCAGCCCGGAGAAGGAGGCCATGTTCACGATCGCCGGGTCCTCGGCGTCGAACATCAGGGGCACCAGGTGCTTGGTCATCAGGAAGGTGCCCTTCAGATCCACCGCGATGATCCGATCGAACAGCTCGGTGGGGTACTCGTGCACCTTGCCGCCGCGCGAATCCACCCCGGCGTTGTTCACCAGCACGTGCACCGGCCCGTCCTCCCCGAGGGTCCGGGCCAGTTCCTGGACCGCGGCCTCATCTGCCACGTCCACCAGGTGCAGGCCCACCTGGGCCTGCGGGCTCTGTCCGTGCACGGCGGCCTGGGTGCCGGTGAGCCCCTCCCGGTCGATGTCCACCAGCTCCAGGCGGGCGCCCTCGGCGGCCAGGCGCTGGGCGATGGCCTGCCCCAGGCCGGTCGCGGCACCGGTGATCACGGCTCGACGGTTCTCATAGCGCTGCATGCGTCCTCCTTCGGCACCGGGGCAGGACGCGCCCCGGCTCGAGGTCCTCTGTGCGGGGCCCGGCGCGGCGCCGGGCTCATCCCTTCCACAGTAAGCACGGGGTCGCGGAGCGCCCCAGGGGCGGGCGCGGATTTCCTGCGGAGGGCGAAACACCCTGTGACACAATGACGGACGTGACCGCACCAGCTCCGGCCCTCCAGACCACCCCCACGACGAGGCTCAGCCTGCCCCCGTTGCAGCTGGGCCAGCTCACCGTGGACGTGCCCGTGGTGCTGGCGCCCATGGCCGGGGTCACCAACCGGGCCTTCCGTCGGCTGTGCCGGGACTACGGCGGCGGACTGTACGTGACCGAGATGGTCACCGCCCGCGCCCTGGTGGAGCGACGCCCCGAGTCCCTGCGCATCATCGAGCACGACGACGACGAGGAGATCCGCTCCATCCAGATCTACGGAGTGGACGCCGTCAACGTCGGCAAGGCCGTGCGGATGGTCGCGGAGGAGGATCGGGCTGATCACATCGACCTGAACTTCGGCTGCCCCGTCCCCAAGGTCACGAAGAACGGCGGCGGCTCCGCCCTGCCGTGGAAGCGGGACCTCTTCGAGGCGATCGTGACCACTGCCGTGCGGGAGGCCTCCCGGGCGCAGATCCCGGTGACCGTGAAGATGCGCAAGGGCATCGACGAGGACCACCTGACCTTCCTGGACGCCGCTAAGACCGCCCGGGACGCCGGGGTCGCCGCGATCGCCCTGCACGGGCGCACCGCGGCCCAGCACTACTCCGGTCAGGCGGACTGGGACGCGATCGCCGAGCTGCGCGAGGCCATCCCGGATGTGCCCGTGCTGGGCAACGGGGACATCTTCTCCGCCGAGGACGCGGCCCGGATGGTCGAGCAGACCGGGGTGGACGGCGTCGTCGTCGGGCGCGGCTGCCAGGGCCGCCCCTGGCTGTTCGGGGACCTGCAGAACGCCTTCGAGGGCAGCCCGGAGCGCTTCCGCCCCGGCGTCGCGGAGGTCGCGGACATCATCCACCGGCACGCGCAGCTGCTCGTGGAGACCTTCGGGGACGAGCAGCGCGGGATGCGCGAGATCCGCAAGCACGTGGCCTGGTACTTCCACGGCTACCCGGTGGGCGGGCAGCTGCGCGCCCAGATGGCGCAGGTGGCGACCCTGGAGCAGTTCCGCGAGCTGCTGGACCAGCTGGACTTGTCCCTGCCCTATCCGGGGGCGGCCGTGGAGGGTCCGCGGGGCCGGGCCGGCTCCCCGAAGAAGCCCCACCTTCCTGACGGCTGGCTGGATTCCCGGATCCTGGGCGACGCCGAGCGCCTGGGCCTGGCCGACGCCGAACTCGACATCTCCGGAGGGTGAGCATGGCTGATCCGCACCTCGTGCGCCCGGAAACCCCCGGGTACACCGCCGACGACGCCCGGCGGTGGGTTCCGGAGGAGCACCGCAGTCTGTACCGCAGCGACTTCGAACGGGACCGGGCGCGCGTGCTGCACTCCTCGGCCCTGCGCCGCCTGGGCTTCAAGACCCAGGTGGTCTCCCCGAACTCGGATGACTTCGTGCGCACCCGGCTGACCCACTCCCTCGAAGTCGCGCAGGTGGGCCGGGAGGTGGGCCGGATGATCGGGTGCGACCCCGACGTCGTGGACGCGGCCTGCCTGTCCCACGACCTCGGGCACCCGCCCTTCGGGCACAACGGGGAGGCGGCGCTGGACGCGATCGCCGAGGACGCCGGCGGCTTCGAGGGCAATGCCCAGACCCTGCGTCTGCTCACCCGCCTGGAACCCAAGGTCATCGGACCGGACGGCGTCTCGGCCGGACTGAACCTGACCCGCGCCAGCCTGGACGCCGCCTGCAAGTACCCCTGGACCCGGGCGGAGGCCCCCGTGAAGAAGGGCGCCCGGTCCCGCAAATTCGGGGTCTACGAGGATGACCTGCCGGTGTTCGCGTGGCTGCGCGAGGGCGCCCCGGCGGGGACCAAGTGCCTCGAGGCGCAGGTCATGGACCTGGCCGATGACATCTCCTACTCGGTGCACGACGTCGAGGACGCCGTGTTCGCCGGTCACGTGCAGCTGGGCTGGATGTCCCGGCCGGCCGAGCGGGAGCGGGTGATCCTGTGGACCCGCCGCTGGTACACCCCGGACCGGGACCCGGATGAGCTGGACGCGGCGCTGCGGCGGCTGGAGGCCCTGCCCGAGTGGCTGCCGGACATGATCGGCACCCGGGCGTCGATGGCGGCCCTGAAGGCCCTGACCAGCCGGCTGATCGGCCGGTTCAGCGGAGCGGCGCTGGCGGCGACCCGCGCCGAGTTCGGCGACGGGCGCCTGACCCGCTACGCCGCGCAGATCCGGGTGCCGCGGGAGACGGAGAACGAGATCGCCGTGATGAAGGGCATCGCCACCGCCTACGTCATGGCCGTGCGGGACCAGGAGCCGCTGTATGAGAACCAGCGGGAGATCCTCACCGTGCTGGTGGAGGCCCTGCTGGAGACCGACGGGCTCTTCCTGGATCCGGTGTTCGCCGCGGACTGGCGGGAGCTGGGCCCGACCGACGACGCCGCCCGGCTGCGCCTGGCCGTGGACCAGGTGGCCTCCCTGACGGATTCCTCCGCGGTGCGCCTGCACGATCGGATCACCGGGCTGTCCTGGCGGATCGGGGACAAGCCGCTCTGGTGAGACCGGCGGGGATGTGCCTCGATTCGGCCGACTGTGGAATTCGGGAGGGACTCGGGGACCCGGCGGCTAGGATGCGACCGTGGCTGGTTTGATTCGACGCGAAGACATCGACGAGGTCCGCTCGCGCACGGACATCCGGGAGATCGTCGAGGGCTACGTGACGCTGAAGTCCGCCGGCATCGGCTCCTACAAGGGGCTGTGCCCCTTCCACGACGAGCGCACCCCCTCCTTCCACGTCCGCCCGCAGATGGGCACCTACCACTGCTTCGGCTGCGGGGAGTCCGGGGACGTCATCGCCTTCCTCATGGCCATGGACCACACCGGCTTCACCGAGACCGTGGAGCGGCTGGCCGCCCGCGTGGGCTACGAGCTGCACTACGAGAACGGGCGTGGCCCGGACCGGGAGGAGAAGGGCCGGCGGCAGCGGCTGGTGGACGCGCACAAGATCGCCCAGGAGTTCTTCGAGCGCCAGCTCTACACCCGCGAGGCCGCCGCCGCCCAGCGTTTCCTCGGCGGGCGCGGATTCGACGGCGCCGCGGCGAAGCGCTTCGGCGTCGGCTACGCCCCGCAGGGCTGGTCCCACCTGCTCAAGCACCTGCGGGACCACGGCTTCACCGAGGAGGAGCTGAAGGCCACGGGTATGTTCTCCGAGGGTCGGCGGGGACTGTACGACCGGTTCCGGGGGCGCCTGATCTGGCCCATCCGCACCATCACGGGGGAGACCATCGGCTTCGGGGCGCGGAAGCTGTTCGAGGATGACCAGGGGCCGAAGTACCTGAACACCCCGGAGACCGCCCTGTACAAGAAGTCCCAGGTGCTCTACGGCATCGATCTGGCCAAGCGGAAGATCGCCCAGGGGCAGCAGGTGGTCGTCGTCGAGGGGTATACGGACGTGATGGCCGCGCACCTGGCCGGGGTGGAGACGGCCGTGGCCACCTGCGGCACGGCCTTCGGCGCGGGGCACATCAAGATCGTGCGGCGCCTGCTGGGCGATGACGGCTCCGGGGGAGAGGTGATCTTCACCTTCGACGGCGACGAGGCCGGGCAGAAGGCCGCGCTGCACGCCTTCCAGGAGGATCAGCGCTTCACCGCCCAGACCTACGTGTGCGTGGCCCCGGACGGGATGGACCCGTGCGATCTGCGTCTGGCCCGCGGGGACCGGGCCGTGCGGGACCTGCTGGAGACCAAGCGGCCCCTGTTCGAGTTCGCGATCCGGGTGACCCTGGAGGACTACGACCTGGAGACCCTGGAGGGGCGGGTGCGGGCCATGCGCGCCGTCGTGCCGATGATCGCGACGATCCGGGATCCTGCCCTGCGTCCGGCCTACGCGCGGCGTGTGGCCGGGTGGATCGGGATGGAGCCGGTGGAGGTGGAGCGGGCCGTCGACGCCGCCGCCGCCCGCGCCCCCCGTGAGCCCGCTCCACAGCAGCAGCACGGCGCCCAGCCGGAGGAGCAGGATGCCCACCGGGAGGAGACGCGGCGCTTCGAGGTCCCGGATCTGCGGGATCCGGCGGCGCGGATGGAGCGGGAGGCCCTGGAGGTTCTGGTCCAGCAGCCGGACCTGGTGGCGGATTCCCAGTGGGAGGTGCTGGCTCGCACCCGGGTGCGCTACGCCCTGCACCACGAGGTGCTGCGGGCCGTGCTGGCCGCGGCGGGCGAGGCCAGCCGGGCGCCCGGGGCCGCGTGGGTCAACGCGATCCGCGCCCACGCGGATCCGGAGGCCCACGGGCTCATCGCCCAGCTCTCCGTCGCGCAGATCCCGGCCGCGACCCCGGATCAGCTGACCCGCTACGCGGCCGGGATCCTCAACCGGCTGCTCATCCAGGAGCTCGTGGCCCGCAAGGCGGATAAGCTCGCGGAGCTGAACCGGCTGGACGCCGCCCGGGACCGGGAGCGGTGGCAGGCCGTGCAGCGGGACCTGCTGGAGCTGGAGTCCCGACGCCGTCAGCTGGCCGGAACCTGAGGCGGGTCGTCCGGTTCGGGACAGACGTCGGGCGTGCTCAGTGTCACCGCGGGCCGGTTTTGCGCGCTCGCGCGGCGGCCGGTAGAGTACCGTGTTGTTGCCAGCGGCGCGAGCCGCTGCGGCCACGGTCCCCCGTAGCTCAATTGGCAGAGCATTCGACTGTTAATCGAAGGGTTACTGGTTCGAGTCCAGTCGGGGGAGCCAGTCTGGAGGCCTCCTCCCCGGAAGGGGAGGGGGCCTTTTCTGCGTCCCGTCCGGGTTACCCTGGGGGTGTGATGCGCACCTCGCCCATTCCGGACGGGGAGAAGTCGGATCGTGGAGATCCATGATCCATGGGGCTGGGGCGATGGGCCTGTACTTCGCGGTTCGGCTGCAGCAGGCCGGGCATCGGGTGCGCCTGGTGGCCCGCACGGGGTGGGCGGATGCTCCCCGGGTGCGGATCGCGACGGAGGACGCCGAGGAGACGGTGGAGCTGGTGCCCGTGGCGGATGTGCAGCGGGCCCTGTGGAAGAAGCTGGCGCTGATCGCCTCCTACGGCGGGGTCGGGGCGGTGACGGGGCTGACGGTGGGGCAGACCCGTGCGGATGAGGGCACCCGGTCCCTGGTGTGGGAGGCGATCGAGGAGGTGCGGACGGTGGCTCGGGCCCATGGGGTGGAGTTCACCGAGGAGGATGCTGCTGAGGTCTTCGCGGTGTACGCCGATGGCTTCGCGGCGGGGACGACGTCGTCGATGCAGCGGGATCTTGCGGCTGGGCGTCCGTCGGAGCTGGAGGATCAGACCGGTACTGTGGTGGCCCGGGCCGGGCAGGTGGGTGTGGCTGTCCCGATGCGCGGGTTCATCTATCGGACGCAGTCGGCCCGTGAGGCGATCGCTCGGGCCGAGGCATGAACCGGCAGGTGATCGGGAGGAAATGGGGCGCGACGAAAGCGGGGTGAACCCCGGCCGGGGGCTCCTCCCCGAGGCCGTCGATGCAGATCCGTGATGGTACGTTGGGAGCTGAACCATCACGTCGTCACAAGGGAGTACTGATGTCTCACGAACCCGGTGCGCCAGAGACCCGCACCACCGCTGAGCCCCGGTCCTACCGGGGCGGTTTCGCGTCGCTGAAGAACGGCGCCCGCCAGGTCGTGGGCATCTCCAGGGTCGCCTCCCGGCTCGGCCCCAAGCAGGTCAAGGACGAGCTGAAGATCGCCACGATGGAGATGAAGGAGAAGGGCGCCAAGCTGGGCGTCGGCGCCGCCTTCGTCGCCGTCGGCCTCGTCTTCGCGCTGTTCGCCGTCATCGTGCTGCTCGTGGCTGCCGTGGCCGGGCTGGCCAAGGTCATGGAGGCCTGGCTGGCCGCCCTGCTGCTCGGCGTGCTCTTCCTCATCCTGCTCGCGATCTTCGTGCTAGTCGGGATCTCCAAGATCAAGAAGCAGCTGCCGCTGAAGCCGGAGTCGGCGATCTTCGGCCTGCTCTACGACCTCGGCGTGGCCAAGGAAGGCTCCGCCTACACCTCCTCCCGCGTGCGCCGCGAGCTGCGCGAGAAGCAGGAGGAGAAGGAAGCCGAGAAGAAGGAGAAGAAGCGCCGCGAGGATGCCGGCGAGGTGCCCGAGGAGCCCACCCCCACCCGCGAGCAGGTGGAGCAGCGGACCAAGGCCCGCCGCGACCACCTCAAGACCCTGCGCGACGACTTTTCCAGCCAGACCGAGCGGGTCAGCTCCACCGCCCGCGGCCTGGTCGGCAAGACCACCGCGGACGCCAAGGCCGTCCCGAACCGGGCCCGCGACGTCGCCGAGGGCCTCGCGGACAACGCCATGGACCCGGAGGCCGCCAAGCAGCGCTGGGCCCCGCTGTCCGCGCTGGCCGTCTCCCTCGGGGCGTTCGTGCTCTTCCTGGGGCGCCTGCTCAAGCGCCGCTGAGCACCCCGCCGCAACCGACCGCCGATGCCTCCCCACCCGCCCGGGTGGGGAGGCATCGGCGCTTCATGGGCGGGACGGGCGCGGGTAGACTGGGGCGTCGATGCGTCCGAGCCCGGCGCACGCCCCGCGACGAGAGGTGCAGCCCCACCGATGCCCGAGAAGCCCCTGCGCATCCTGATCGGCGCGGACACCTACCCGCCGGACATCAACGGCGCCGCCCAGTTCGGCCACCGCCTGGCCATGGGCATGCGGGACCGCGGGCACGAGGTCCACGTCGTCGCCGCCCGCACCGGGGCCGGCCCCTCCTACACCATCGACATCGACGGCATCACCGAGCACCGCCTGCGCAGCCACCACCCGCCCACACACCCGTACTACCGGCTGTGCTTCCCGTGGGAGATGCAGCACCGGGTCGGGCGGATCCTGGACGAGGTGAGGCCCGACGTCGTGCACATCCAATGCCACTACATCGTCGGTCGCATGCTCGCCTGGGCCGCCCAGCGCCGCGGCATCCGGCTGGTGGCCACCAACCACTTCATGCCGGAGAACCTCAATCCCTTCCTGCCCTTCCCCGACTGGTTCCTGCGCGGCTTCGCCAAGCTGTCCTGGAAGGACATGGAGCACGTGCTCGGGCGCGCCGAGGTCATCACCACCCCGACGCCGATCGGCGCCCGGTCCATGCACGAGCACGGCTTCGCCAAGCCGATCCTGCCCGTGTCCAACGGCATCGACTCCGCGGCCTACGAACTCCGCCCGGGGGAGCGCGTGGAGGAGCCGGCTCACCCGACCATCCTGTTCACCGGGCGCCTGGCGGTGGAGAAGAACGTGGACGTGCTCATCCGCGCCCTGGCCCGGCTCCCGAAGGAGCTGGACGCGCGCCTGCGCCTGGCCGGCACCGGGGAGGTGGAGCCGGCCCTGCGCGAGGTCGCCCGCGCCGAGGGCGTGGCCGATCGCGTGGAGTTCCTCGGGTACGTCTCCGACGAGCAGCTGCGCCGCGAATACCTGAGCGCCACCGTGTTCTGCCAGCCGGGCACCGCGGAGCTGCAGTCCCTGGTGACCCTGGAGGCGCTGTCCGCCTCCCGACCCGTGGTCTTAGCCGATGCCCTGGCCCTGCCGCACCTGGTGCGCCAGGGGGTCAACGGCTACCTGTTCACCCCGCAGGACCCGGAGGACCTCGCCGCGAAGCTGCGCCTGGTCCTGGAGGCCACCCCGCAGGAGCGGGCCGCGATGGGCCGGGCCGGTCGCGAGCTGGTGCGCCAGCACGATGTGCACCGCACCTGGGACCTGTTCGAGGCCCTGTACCGCGGTGAGCACCCCCTGCCCGAGACCGCGCCCGACGTCGCCGGCTGAACCGTACGTCTGGGCCTCCCCGTGCTTCGGGCGGGCCTGCGGTACAGTGGTGCACCGATCTGCCCCCGGCGCGCCGCGGTGCGTCGGGAGGGATCGCGGGGGGTTAGCTCAGCTGGTCAGAGCAGAGGACTCATAATCCTTGGGTCGCGGGTTCAAGCCCCGCACCCCCTACTAGTTCACATGGTGCCTTCGTGCTGAGATGCGCGGTTCGTGCTGAGATGCGTCACGACGGGGCGCATCTCAGCACGAACGCGGTATCTCAGCACAGAACCCGCGTCTCAGCGAGGGCTCGCACGCCCCTGCCCGGTGCCCGCGCGCTCCGGCCGGTCACTTCAGGTGCTCCGGGACCGGCAGCAGCACCGAAGGGCGCAGATCCCCGACGAACAGCAGGGGATTGACGTACTCCTCGCCTTCACGCACGCCCCAGTGCAGGCAGGTCCCGCACGGCTCGTGCACTGCCTGCTCATCGCGCACCGCGATCCGCTGCCCGGCCGAGACGCGCGTGCCGCGGGGCAGCTGCTGAGCCACCGGCTCCATGCTGATCCGGCGCCCATCCGCGGTGGTCACCGTGATCACGCCCCGATCCACGACCGTCCCGGAGAAGCTCACGGTCCCGGCCGCGGGGGAGCGGACCTCCTGGCCCGGGGCGGCCGCCAAATCCGCCCCGCGGTGCCCGGACAGCCACCGCTGCGCCGGGGGCCGATACGCCCCGACCACGGCCGGGCGCGGGGACAGCGGCCACTCCCAGCGCGGCCGGTCGGTCCCGGCCAGGGCTGCCGGAGCCGCGCCCCCGGGCAGTCCCACCAGCAGCAGGAGCGAGACGACCAGCACCGCGACCGCGCGCGGCCGGGGTGCGGGATGTGATGACGGCGGGACCGGGGCGCGGGACGCGATGGGGGCTCTCATGGGTCCCATTCCAGCCCCAGACCTCGGGTGCGCGGGCCGGGCCTCCGCGCTCCGGCGGGGCCGCTGGGGAGAACCCGCCGGGATCGGGGCGCCCATCCACGGTCCCAGGGCGTGCAGAGACCCGGCACCCCGGTCCGCGGCCCCAGCGTCCACCATCCCGGGCGCCGCATTCGGAGGGTCTCGGCCCCCGCGCGTCGGTGGGGTACACTGAGGGGCAGCAGTGGGCGCAGTGCGCCCGCTGACTTCGCGTGGGCGATGCGCATCAGGGACCACCACCCCAGCAGGTGGCACCCGTCCCGATGCGGGCGCGGCCCTCGGTTCCGCACGCGGGCACCTGACGGTGACCGCTCGGCACGGGCCGCGCGGATACCCCTCCGTCCCCGAAAGGGGATGCGGGACGGGATCCCATCGACCGCCAGGAGCACCGACGAGCCGCCCCGCCGCAGGGGGCCGGTGAGCGGTGCCGCACAGAAACCGAAACCCACGAGAACGCGACGCTCCGCGCCGGTGCGCGGCCGGCGTCGTGATGAAGGAGAGCGACATGCCCGTCGTGACCATGCGCCAGCTGCTCGATTCCGGTGTCCACTTCGGCCACCAGACCCGCCGCTGGAACCCCAAGATGAAGCGCTACATCTTCACCGAGCGCAACGGCATCTACATCATCGACCTCCAGCAGTCCCTGGAGTTCATCGACCGCGCCTACGAGGCCGTCAAGGCCACCGTCGCCCACGGCGGGACCATCCTGTTCGTCGGCACCAAGAAGCAGGCGCAGGCCACCATCGCGGAGCAGGCCACCCGCGTGAACATGCCCTACGTCAACCACCGCTGGCTCGGCGGCATGCTCACCAACTTCTCCACCGTCTCCAAGCGCATCGAGCGCATGAAGGAGCTGGAGCAGGTGGACTTCGACGACGTCGCCGCCTCCCAGTACACCAAGAAGGAGCTGCTGCTCCTGCGCCGCGAGTTCGAGAAGCTCGAGAAGACCCTCGGCGGCATCCGCAACCTCACCAAGGCCCCGTCCCTGCTGTGGGTCGTGGACACCAACAAGGAGCACCTCGCGGTGGACGAGGCCCAGAAGCTGGGCATCCCGGTCGTGGCCATCCTGGACACCAACTGCGATCCGGACGAGGTCGCCTTCCCGATCCCGGGCAACGACGACGCCATCCGCTCCGTGAACCTGCTGACCCGCGTCGTCGCCGACGCCGTGGCCGCGGGCCTGCTGGAGCGCAACTCCAAGAAGTCCGGCTCCGAGGAGACCGCCGAGGAGCCCATGGCCGAGTGGGAGAAGGAGCTGCTGGAGCAGCACCAGCAGATGGAGGCCCAGGCCGAGGCCGGCGCGATCGTCGACGAGTCCGAGGCCCTGGCCGCCAAGAAGGACGAGCAGGCCGCCGAGGCCGAGGCCGCCGAGCACGAGGTCTCCGGCCAGTAGCACCCGGACGGCGCCCCACCGGGGTGCCGACCGACCGCATCGGGGCGCCGTCGGAATCCGGCCCCGCCCGAGCCCGATGGCCCCCGGTGCGCCACCGACACCTACGCCGCAGAACACGACTCTTTACGAAGGAGCACACATGGCGAACTACACCGCAGCCGACATCAAGGCCCTGCGCGAGCGCACCGGCGCCGGGATGCTCGACGTCAAGAAGGCCCTGGACGAGGCCGACGGCGACCAGCAGAAGGCGATGGAGATCATCCGCGTCAAGGGCCTCAAGGGCGTCACCAAGCGCGAGGGCCGCGCCACCGCCGAGGGCCTGGTCGCCGCCCGCGTCCAGGACGGCGTGGGCTACCTCGTCGAGGTCAACTCCGAGACCGACTTCGTCGCCAAGTCCGCCCCGTTCATCGACTTCGGCAACTCCGTGCTGGAGGCGGCCGTCGTCAACGACGTGGACAACCTCGAGGACCTGCTGAAGGCCGAGTCCAACGGCAAGACCGTCGAGGAGCAGGTCACCGAAGCCGGCGCCCTGCTGGGCGAGAAGGTCATCGTGCGCCGCGTGGCCCGCCTGAAGGGCGCGCACGTGTCCCAGTACCTGCACAAGACCTCCAAGGACCTGCCCGCCCAGGTGGGCGTGCTGCTGGCCGTGGAGGGCGAGAACGTCGAGGAGATCGCCCACGACGTCGCCGTGCACATCGCCGCGATGTCCCCGAAGTTCCTGGACGAGACCTCCATCCCGGAGAACGAGGTGGCCGACGAGCGCCGCGTCGCCGAGGAGACCGCCAAGGCCGAGGGCAAGCCGGAGCGGATCATCCCGCAGATCGTCGAGGGCCGCCTGAAGGGCTTCTTCAAGGAGAACACCCTGCTGGACCAGGACTTCGCCAAGGACTCCAAGAAGTCCGTGCGTCAGGTCCTGGAGGAGGCCGGGGCCAAGGCCACCGGCTTCGTGCGCTTCCGCGTCGGGAACTGACCTCCCCGCGCACCGCGCACACCGCACCCGGGGCATAGCCCCGGGGTCTGATCGAGGAGCGTCCGCCGTCACACGGCGGGCGCTCCTCGCGCGTGGACTGCGTATGCTGGTGCCCGGACCAGACCGCCCCCGGGGTCCGCGAGCCCGCCGCGGGCATCCCCGCCGCACCGCGCCGCCCGGGACCCACCACCGCGCCGTCCGCGCGCCAGGAGGATACAAGACCATGCCCGACGAGACTCCCCGCCTCGCCCCCACCCGCCGCCGCGTCCTGCTCAAGCTGTCCGGGGAGGTCTTCGGCGGCGGCCGGGTCGGCATCGACACCGGCGTGGTGCGGCGCATCGCCGAGCAGATCGCCTCCACGGTGGGCCAGGCGGAGACCGCGATCGTCGTCGGCGGCGGCAACTTCTTCCGCGGTGCGGAGCTGTCCGTGGCCGGCATGGACCGCTCCCGCGCGGACTACATGGGCATGCTCGGCACCGTGATGAATTCCCTGGCCCTGCAGGACTTCCTGGAGCAGGCCGGGGTGGAGACCCGCGTGCAGTCCGCGATCCAGATGGCGCAGGTCGCGGAGAACTACATCCCCCGCCGGGCCATCCGCCACCTGGAGAAGGACCGCGTGGTGATCTTCGGCGCCGGGGCCGGCCTGCCGTACTTCTCCACGGACACCGTGGCCGCCCAGCGCGCCCTGGAGGTCCACGCCGACGAGGTGCTGGTGGCCAAGAACGGGGTGGACGGGGTCTACACCGCCGATCCCAAGACCAACCCGGACGCGAAGCGCCTGCGCCACCTGACCTACGACGAGGCCCTGCAGCGGGACATCCGCGTGATGGACCAGACCGCCTTCAGCCTGTGCCGGGACAACGACGTCACGATGCGCGTGTTCGGCATGGAGGGGGAGGGCAACGTCGCCAGCGCGATCCTCGGCGAGCAGATCGGCACCCTGGTCACCGCCTGACACCCCACCGGCCTGTGTCCGGCCGCGACCCGCCCCGGCCCGTTCGGAGGCGGGCCGGTAAGCTGGAGGCCGGAGCACCCGCACCCACCCCCGAATCCAGGAGAGACCCCCGTGATCGAAGATTCCCTGACCGAAGCCCGCACCAAGATGGGCAAGGCCGTGGACGCCGCCAAGGAGGACTTCGCGGCGGTGCGCACCGGCCGCGCCAACCCCTCCCTGTTCTCCTCCCTCCTGGTGGACTACTACGGCGCCCCCACCCCGCTGCAGCAGCTGGCCTCCTTCCAGAACCCCGAGGCCCGCACCCTGCTGATCACCCCGTACGACAAGTCCGCGCTGAACGAGATCGAGAAGGCCCTGCGCAACTCGGACCTGGGCGCGAACCCCGCCAACGACGGCAACGTGATCCGCGTGGTCATGCCGGAGCTGACCGAGGAGCGCCGCCGCGAGTACGTCAAGATGGTCTCCGGCAAGGCCGAGGAGGCCCGCGTGTCCGTGCGCAACATCCGCCGCCACGCCAAGACCGAGATCGAGAAGCTCGTCAAGGACGGCGAGGCCGGCGAGGACGAGGGCGCCCGCGCGGAGAAGGACCTCGAGGCCGTGACCAAGAAGCACATCGAGCAGATCGACGAGCTGCTCAAGCGCAAGGAAGCCGAGCTGCTCGCCGTCTGATGTCCGCCCAGCCCACCCCGCCGTCCACCCCCACCCAGCCGATGCCGAAGCGCACGCCGCGCGCCGGACGCGACCTGCCGGCCGCGATCGGCGTCGGCGTGGTCCTCGGCGCGCTGGTGGTGATCGGCATGTTCTTCGTGCCGCCGGTGATCGTCGCGGTCGCCGCGGCCGGAGCCGGGGTCGGCACCTGGGAGGTCACCCGGGCGCTGAACCTGCGCCCGGGGCTGCAGGTGCCGCTGGCCCCGGCGGTCGTGACCGGGGCCCTGTTCCCCGTCGCCGCGTATCTGGGCGGGGGAGAAGCGCTGCTCTACTCGGTGCTCGCGGCCGTGATCGTGGTGGTGCTGTGGCGGATGGCCGGCCCCCGGGAGGGGATGCTGCCCTCCATCATGGCCGCCGTGTTCACGATGTCCTGGGTGCCGTTCATGCTGGCGCTGGCCGTGGTCCTGTTCCGCGGGGAGGACGGCCCGGCGCGGGTGTTCACGATCGTCGTGATGGCGATCGGCAACGACACCTGGGGCTACCTGGCCGGCGTCCTGTGGGGTAAGCACCCCATGGCCCCGCGGATCAGCCCGAAGAAGACCTGGGAGGGCTTCGCGGGCTCCATGGTCGGCTCGGTGGCCGTGGGCATCCTCTGCGCGGTCCTGCTGCTGCACGACCCCTGGTGGCACGGTGCCGTGCTGGCGGTGCTGCTGGTCATCGCCTCCACCGTGGGGGACCTCTCCGAATCCATGGTCAAGCGGGAGGTCGGCATCAAGGACATGAGCCACATCCTGCCCGGGCACGGCGGGGTCATGGACCGGCTGGACTCCATCGTGTTCGCCGTGGCCATCGGCTACGTCGTGTTCGCGGCTCTCAGCTGAGCCGGCTCCTCGATCCTCGCGCCGTCCCCCACGAAGCGAAAGGCCCACCCATGACCCCCACCACCGACCCCCACGCCTCGCAGCAGCGCCCCGAACAGGAGCCCGAGGACCGGGTGGTCTCCGGCTCGCGGGAGCTGGGGGTGCTGCGCCGGGTGCCGGCCTCCGCGCGGGGCTACGACGTGCTGCGGGTGCGGGACTTCCTGGCCCGGGCGCAGGCATCCCTGGAGACCCTGCGGGAGGGCGGGTCCTACCCGGAGCTGAGCTCCGCGGAGGTCCGCGAGATCGTCTTCCCCGCCCAGGACGGCGGCTACGACGCCGAGACCGTGGACGCCCTGATGGACGAGGTCGAGGACGAGCTGGCCGCGGCCGAGCGCGCCCGGCTGGATGCGGTGCGCGGACCGGACGCGGTGCGGCAGCGGGCCGAGCCCCTGGCGGATCTGATCATGGGCCGCCTGAACCGCCCGGACGGGCGCCGCTTCCGTCGCCCGGCCCGACGCCGCGACATCGGCTACCTCGCCGCGGATGTGGACGCCCTGTGCGCGCAGCTGGCCGAGCACCTGCGGGTCAGCGAGCACCCCCACCCGGGGGCGGTGCGCACCGCGGCCTTCCGCGAGGGCACCGGGACCCGGGCCTACGACGAGGCCCAGGTGGACGCCTTCCTGGAGCGGGTGCAGGAGCTGATCCAGCTCATCCGCTGATCCCCGAACGGAGCGGAGCGGAAACCGGAGTGAAAGTGCCCTGAGTCACGATCACGTGTGATCCGGGGTATAGTTCGGGCCATGTCTCTCAACGAGGAGGACGGCATGAGCCCCACTCACCACCCCGCACCGTACGCGGACCAGAAACCGGAGCGCGATGCCGCGGCATCGGGCCCCGCCCCACAGCCCCCGATCGACTTCCCCGCCGCCCAGGCCTCCCCGGCCTTCGGACGGCTGCGCCGGGACCACCGGCGCTTCGTCTTCCCGATGGCCGGGCTCTTCCTGGTCTGGTACCTGGCCTACGCCCTGACGGCGATGTACGCTCCCGCGTTCATGTCCCAGCGGCTGTGGGGCAACATCACGGTCGGCATCGTCTGGGGCATCCTGCAGTTCGTCTCCACCTTCGCCATCACCGGCGCGTACATCGCCTTCGCCGGGCGCCGCCTGGACCCCCAGGCCGCGGACCTGCGCGGACGCATGGAGCACGGGGACTTCGCCCCGGCCGGCACGGGAGGACGAGCATGAGCGTCACCCCCGTCCTGAGCGCGACGACCGCGCAGACCGTCGGCACCCCGTGGATCAACATGGCGATCTTCGGTGCCTTCGTCGCCGTGACCCTCGTCGTCGTGCTGCGGGCCTCCAAGAACACCAAGACCGCCGCGGACTACTAAGCCGGGGGCCGCTCCTTCTCCGGCACCCAGAACGGCCTGGCGATCGCCGGGGACTACCTCTCGGCCGCCTCCTTCCTGGGCATCGTCGGGGCCATCGCCGTGCAGGGTTACGACGGCTTCCTGTACTCCATCGGCTTCCTGGTCGCCTGGCTGGTGGCTCTGCTGCTGGTGGCCGAGCCGCTGCGCAACACCGGGAAGTTCACGATGGCGGACGTGCTCTCCTTCCGCCTGCGCCAGCGGCCCGTGCGCGTGGCCGCGTGCATCACGACCCTGGCGGTGACCCTGTTCTACCTGCTGGCCCAGATGGCCGGGGCCGGGGCCCTGGTCTCCCTGCTCATGGGCATCAGCTCCAGCGCCGGGCAGTCCCTGGTGATCGTGGTGGTGGGCGTGCTGATGATCGCCTACGTGCTGATCGGCGGGATGAAGGGCACCACGTGGGTGCAGATCATCAAGGCCTGCCTGCTGATCGCCGGGGTCGCCGTGATGACCGTGTGGATCCTCGCCCTGCACGGCTTCAGCCTCTCCGAGCTGCTGGGCCGGGCCGTGGAGACCGCCGGAAGCTCCGGGATCCTGGATCCGGGCCAGAAGTACGGCAAGACCGAGCTGACCAAGCTGGACTTCCTCTCCCTGTCCCTCGCCCTGGTCTTCGGGGCCGCCGGGCTGCCGCACGTGCTCATGCGCTTCTACACCGTGCCCACCGCCAAGGAGGCCCGCCGCTCGGTGGTCTGGGCCATCGCCCTGATCGGGCTGTTCTACCTGTTCACCCTCGTCCTGGGGTACGGTGCGGCCGCGATGATCGGGGCGCAGCGCATCCAGGAGGCCCCCGGCGGGGTGAACTCGGCCGCGCCGCTGCTGGCCTTCGAACTCGGCGGCTCCCTGCTGATGGGCATCATCGCGGCGGTCGCCTTCGCCACGATCCTCGCGGTGGTCGCGGGCCTGGCCATCACGGCCTCGGCCTCCTTCGCCCACGACGTCTACACCAACGTCATCTGCAAGGGGAACGCGGACCCGCGCCGGGAGATCCGGGTGGCCAAGACCACCGTCGTGGTCATCGGTCTGCTGGCCATCGCCGGTGGGATCGGCGCTCAGGGGCAGAATGTCGCCTTCCTGGTGGCGCTGGCCTTCGCCGTCGCGGCCTCCGCGAATCTGCCCACCATCCTCTACTCCCTGTTCTGGAAGGGCTTCACCACCCGCGGGGCGGTGTGGTCGATGTACGGGGGACTGATCCTCGCCGTCGGGCTCATCCTGGTCTCCCCGGTGATCTCCGGCTCCGAGACCTCGATGCTGCCCGAGGCCGACTTCGCGATCTTCCCGCTGGCCAACCCGGGGCTGGTCTCCATCCCCGCGGGATTCCTGCTCGGCTGGCTCGGCTCGGTCACCTCCCGCACCCGGGAGGACCCGGTCAAACAGGCGGAGATGGAGGTCCGCTCCCTGACCGGCATCGGCGCGGAGGGGGCAGTGGAGCACTGAGGCGGGCCAGGGACCGATAGGTGAGCGATGGGTCACAGGGGCGGCGGATCCGGGGTCCGGGCGGGGCGACCCCGGTAGGATCGGAGGAAGACGGCGGTTCCCTGTGAACCACGGGAGCGAACACGCTCCCGCGGGGCCCGCCCGAGAGCAAGAACCTGGAGAGTGACAGCAATGGGACTCGGATTCCTCGGATGGATCGTCCTCGGCCTGGCCGCCGGCGCCATCGCCAAGGCCATCATGCCCGGTCAGCAGGGCGGCGGCTTCTTCGCCACCATGCTGCTCGGCGTCGTGGGCGCCCTGGTGGGCGGCTTCATCGGCCAGGCCGTGGGCCTGGGCGGCAACGGCTTCTGGTCCATCGGCACCTGGATCCTCGCGATCATCGGCACGCTGGTCGTGCTGTTCATCTGGGGCCTGATCACCGGGCGCAAGGCCCGCTGATCCGGCAGTGCCCCGCCTGACGGGGCGCAACCCGGAAGCGACGGGGCCCGTCGCTCTCCCGCCCGCCGAGCGCGGCGGCGGGGAGCGGCGGGCCCCGTCCGCGCGCCTAGACTGGGAAGCCATGGATCTTTCGACGCTGTTCAGCGGCTCCTGGCCGCTGTTCCTCCTGGGTGTGGTGCTGATGGTGCTGGGCATCGCCGCCTCCATCGCCCTGCACGAGATCGGGCACCTGGTGCCCGCCAAGCTCTTCGGCGTGCGCGTCACGCAGTACATGATCGGCTTCGGCAAGACCCTGTTCTCCCGCCGCCGCGGCGAGACCGAGTACGGCATCAAGGCCATCCCCCTGGGCGGATACATCTCCATGATCGGGATGTATCCGCCGGCCGGTGCGGACACCGGGGCCGATGCCGAGGCCGAGACGCCGTCCGGGCCCCGCGGGATGCTGCGGCGGATGGCCGCCGAGGCCCGCGCCGTCGAGGCCGAGAAGCGCCAGCCCGGGGACGAGGACCGGCAGTTCCACCGCCTGCCCATCGGCAAGCGCATCATCATCATGCTGGGCGGGCCGTGCATGAACCTGCTCATCGGCCTGGTGTGCCTGAGCATCGTCGTCGTGGGCTTCGGCACGGCCGCGCCCACCACCACCGTGGGCTCGGTCAGCGCCTGCGTGCAGCAGGTGCGCACCAGCCAGGCCGAGGACTCCGGGGCCCAGACCTGCACCGACGCGGACCCGCAGGCCCCCGCCCACGCCGCGGGCATCCGCGCGGGGGACCGGCTGATCTCCTTCGACGGGCGGGAGGTGACCTCCTGGGATCAGGTCAGCGCCCTGATCCGCGAGGACGGCGGGAAGACCGTGCCCGTGGTCGTGGAGCGGGACGGGCAGCGCGTGCAGCTGAGCATCACCCCGATCACCACCCAGCGTCCCGTGACCGACGCCGCCGGGGTCCCGCAGCGCAACCCGGACGGCACCCTGCGCACCCGGGAGGTCGGGTTCATCGGGGTCAGCCCGGTGCAGGACCTGCAGCCCGGCAGCATCCGGGACGTGCCCGGGGTGGTGGGGCAGACCTTCGCCAGCATCGCCGGGGTGATCGTCAAGCTGCCGGTGCGGGTGTGGGATGTGGGCGTGGCCCTGTTCTCCGGGCAGGAGCGCCCCGCGGACTCCCCGATGTCGGTGGTGGGGGTGGGACGGGTGGCCGGTGAGGTCGCCTCCGCCCAGCAGATCACCGACAAGGCCAAGGTCGCTTCCCTGATCTCCGTGCTGGGCACCCTGAACCTCAGCCTGTTCGCCTTCAATCTCATCCCGCTGCTGCCGCTGGACGGCGGGCACGTGGCCGGGGCGCTGTGGGAGGGGATCCGCCGCGGCCTCGCCCGACTGCGCGGGAAGCGGGACCCCGGCCCCTTCGACCCGCTGCGGCTGATGCCGCTGACCTACGTCGTCGTCCTGGCCTTCCTCGGGATGTCCGTGCTGCTGATCGCCGCGGATCTGCTGGACCCGGTGAAGGCCCTGTGAGCCGCGGACTGCGCCGCGCCCTGCGCGCCGGGGCCGGGCCCGCCCGGAGACTGCGCCACCGACTGGACGGGCCCATCGTGCGTCCGCTGACCACCGAGGACGCCCCGGGGCTGCACGCGATCCTCGACGCCGATCCGGTGACCCACCTGTTCGCCTCGGAGCACCTGGAGCGCACCGGCCTGCCCCGGCCCTCCCGCCTGGCCGGGATGCGCACGGCCTCCCCGTTCCTCGGCGTGCTCGATGCCGAGGACGGCACCGGGCTGCTCGGTGCCGTGTGGTTCGGGGCCAACCTCGTGCCGCTGCGCCTGGCCCCGGAGCACGCCTCCGCCGTCGCCGCATGGGTGCGCGCGACCCTCCGGCCGATCTCCTCGCTGTTCGGCCCGGCCGCCGACGTCCTGCCGCTGTGGGAGGCCCTGCGCGAGGACGGGGGCCTGCGCGCCTTCGACGTGCGCCCGGAGCAGCCGCTGCTGGCCCTGGCCCCGACCGACCCGGACCGGCGGGGCCTGCGCTCCCGGCGGGACCGGGCCCGCCTGCACGACGCCGGGATCTCCCCGGTGCGCTGGGCCGAGGGGGAGGACGTCTCTCGCCTCTTCCCGGCGGCCGTGGCCATGTTCACCGAGGAGGTCGGCTACTCCCCGCTGGAGCGGGACCCCCAGGGCTACCGCCAGCGCGTGATCGAGGGGGTCATGGACCGGCGCACGGTCCTGGCCCTGGACGAGGACGGCGCGGTGGTGTTCAAGACCGACGTGGGCCTGGCCCACGAGGGGGTCTGCCAGCTGCAGGGGGTGTGGCTGGATCCGCGCCTGCGCGGGCGTGGCCTGTCCGAGCCGCTGCTGCGCCAGGCCTGTTCCCTCATCGGCGCGCGGTATGACACGATCAGTCTGTACGTGAACAGCTACAACGCCCCGGCCCGCGCGCTGTACCGCGCCGTCGGCTTCGAGCGGATCGGGACCTTCGCGACCGTCCTGCTCTGAGGCCGCCCCGCACCGAGCCGCACCGCGCCCCGCCGTAGACTGGACACGCCCGATGAACCCCTGACCGCCCAGAAACGGACACCATCCTTGGCCCTGCGTCTCTCCTCCCTGTTCCTGCGCACCCTGCGCGAAGACCCCGTCGACGCCGAGGCGGCCAACCACCGCCTCCTCGTGCGCGCCGGCTACATCCGCCGCGCCGCCCCCGGCATCTACTCCTGGCTGCCGCTGGGACTGAAGGTCCTGGCGAAGGTCGAGGCCGTGGTGCGCGAGGAGATGGACGCGATCGGCTCCCAGGAGGTCCACTTCCCGGCCCTGCTGCCCCGCGAGCCCTACGAGGCCTCCGGGCGCTGGGAGGAGTACGGGGAGAACCTGTTCCGGCTGCAGGACCGCAAGGGAGCGGACTACCTGCTGGCCCCCACCCACGAAGAGATGTTCACCCTCCTGGTCAAGGACCTGTACTCCTCGTACAAGGACCTGCCGGTCATGCTGTACCAGATCCAGACCAAGTACCGCGACGAGGCCCGTCCGCGCGCCGGGCTGCTGCGCGGGCGCGAGTTCATCATGAAGGACTCCTACTCCTTCGACGTCGACGACGCCGGCCTGGACGCCGCCTACGACGCCCACCGGCGCGCCTACCAGCGGATCTTCGAGCGCCTGGGCCTGGAGATCGTCATCGTGCGCGCCCAGTCCGGGCCGATGGGCGGCTCCCGTTCCGAGGAGTTCCTGCACCCCACCGAGATCGGGGAGGACACCTTCGTGCGCTCGCCCGGCGGCTATGCGGCCAACGTGGAGGCCGTGACCACCGTGGCCCCCGAACCGGTGGATGCCTCCGGCACCCCGGCCGCGCACGTGGAGCACACCCCGGACTCCTCGACCATCCAGACGCTGGTGGACCAGGCCAACGCCCTGCACCCGAAGGCCGAGGGCAGCTGGAGTGCCGCGGACACCCTGAAGAACCTGCTGGTCGTGGTGACCCTGCCGGACGGGCAGCGCCGGGTGGTCGCCGTCGGCGTGCCCGGGGACCGCGCCGTGGATATGAAGCGCCTGGAGGTCTCCCTCGTCTCGGCCCTGGGGGTCGGCGGCGAGGTGGAGGTCGAGCAGGCCGGGGACGAGCAGCTGCGCGCCTACCCCCAGCTGGTCAAGGGCTACATCGGCCCGGGCCTGGCCCCCGACGCCGCGGTGCTCGGGGAGGACTCCGAGACCGGCATCCCGTACTTCGTGGACCCGCGGGTCGTGGAGGGCTCCGCGTGGATCACCGGGGCCAACCTGCCCGGCCAGCACGTCTTCGACCTCGTGGTCGGCCGGGACTTCACCCCCGACGGCGTCGTGGAGGCCTGCGAGGTCCGCGAAGGGGACCCCGCCCCGGACGGCTCCGGGCCGCTGTCCACCGCGCGCGGCATCGAGATGGGCCACATCTTCCAGCTGGGCCGCAAGTACGCCGAGGCCCTGGGGCTGAAGGTCCTGGACTCGAACGGCAAGCTCGTCACGGTGACCATGGGCTCCTACGGCGTCGGGGTCACCCGCGCGCTGGCCGCGATCGCCGAAGCCAACCACGACGAGAAGGGCCTGATCTGGCCCCGGAACCTCGCCCCCGCGGACGTGCACGTGGTCGTGGCCGGCAAGGGCGAGGAGATCCTCGCCGGGGCCGAGCAGGTCGTCGAGGAGCTGGAGGAGCAGGGGCTCACCGTGCTGTTCGACGACCGCCCCAAGGTCTCGCCCGGGGTCAAGTTCGGCGACGCCGAGCTGCTCGGCGTGCCCACCATCCTCGTCATCGGACGCGGATTCAAGGACGGGAAGCTGGAGCTGAAGGACCGCCGCACCGGCGCCACCCGGGACATCGACCTCGAGGACGCGGCGCGCACCGTGGCCCTCGAGGTGCGCGGGGACTGAGCGGAAAGGCCGGGACCGTGAGCGCGTCGTCGGCACTGGGACTCCCGCTGACCGCGGGGGCGCTACCCGGTCTCGGCGCGCTGGCGGCCTGGCCGCCGGGCCTGTGGTGGCCCGAGACCGGGGTGGAGCCCTGGCTGGTGGCGCTGCTGCTGCTCGGCGGCTTCGCGGCGGGCTGGATCGACGCCGTCGTCGGCGGGGGAGGGCTGATCCAGCTGCCGCTGGTCCTGATGCTGCCCGGCATCACCCCGGTCCAGGCGCTCGCGGTGAACAAGTGCGGTTCGGTGTGCGGGACCGCCGTGTCCACGGTGACCTTCCATCGGCGCACCCCCGCCCGGATCCGCCCCGCCCTGCCGATGGCCGCCGTGGCCTTCGCCGGAAGCTTCGGCGGGGCCTCCCTGGCTGCTGCCCTTCCCACGGCCGTGTTCAAGCCGGTCATCCTGGCCGCCCTGGTGGGGGTGCTGATCTTCACGGTGGCCCGCCCGCAGGCCGGGCGGGTGTCCCGCCCCGAGCGGTCCGCGGCGGCACAGGCGTGGATCTCCGTGGGCATCGGCCTGGTGCTCGGCGCCTACGACGGGCTGCTGGGCCCGGGCACGGGCTCCTTCCTCATCATCGCGATGGTCACCCTGCTCGGCTTCGACTTCCTGCGGGCCAGCGCCCGGGCGAAGGTCACCAACCTGGCCACCAACCTGGGGGCCATCTGCTTCTTCGCCCTGCACGGCTCCATCCTGTGGGGCCTGGGCCTGCTGCTGGGGGCGGGCAACATGCTCGGCGGGCTGCTCGGGGCGCGCAGCGCAGTGGCCCGCGGCAGCGGCTTCGTGCGGGCGGTGTTCCTCGCGGTGGTGACGGTGCTGATCCTGAAGACCGGCTGGGACGTGATCCGGGAGATCTCCGCCTAGCCGGCGGTGCCGGGCAGGGCCGGGATGTCCAGGTCCGCCGAGGCCTGCAGGGCGGTCTCCACCGCCAGCGTGCGCACGGCGAACCGGGTCCAGGCGGCGTCGCGATCCGCGTCCGCCTCCAGCTGCTCCCGCAGCATCGCGTAGCCGATCCCGGCCAGCTCCCGGCTCTGGGCGGTCACGAAGGCGCCGGGCTCGGATTCGGCCACCCGGTAGCCGGCCTGCGGGGCGGGCAGGGTCCCGCAGTCGGATCCGAAGGACTCGCGCAGCTGGGTCAGCTGCGCCTCGTGTCCGGTCTGGGCGGCGTCGGCCCGCTCCACGGCCCGCTCCGAGGCCCCGGTGATCCCGGCCCGTGCCCGCAGGACCTGCTCGGACCACACGGCCTCCTCCCACCCGGCCGCCAGCCGGGCGGCCGGCGCCTTCGCGTCCCGGTCGCCGGCGGGGCAGGTGCCGTCCTCCGTCAGCGGGCCGACGGCGGGCACGCCCGTCAGCTCGGCGAGGGCCCGGGACTCCGCGGAGCCCGGCTGACCCACCTGCACCAGGCGCGCGGTCAGCTGGCGGGCGGTGAGCCAGTGGGCGACCGCCATCGAGGTGAGGCTCGCGGCGCCCTGCGCGTCCACGTGCTCGCTGCGGGACAGCTTAAGCAGGCGGGCCGCGGAGTCGTCGTAGGAGGCGGCCAGGCCCGTCAGATCCGGGGTCGCTTGAGGCTGCGTGCCCGCGGCCTGCTCGACGACGCCCGCATCCAGGGCCTTCAGCTGCTCGTCCAGGTCCGCGAGCATCGGATCCTTCCGGGAGGCCTCCGCGGAGGAGGCGCGCACCTGGGCCTGCAGGCTCTTCAGATCCGCGGCGGCCTGGCGCTGGGCGTCGCGCGCGGGGCGGTTGTCCTGCACACGCCACCACAGCAGCCCGCCCCCGGCCAGGAGCAGGATGAGCACGATGGCGAGCACGAGGGTGAGGGTCTTCGGCACGGTGGCGCGCATGGGCGGGGGACCTCGCAGGTTCGTTTCGGCGGCGGGGCAGGGACCTGCCCATCATCCCACAAGGTCCCGGCCCGGCCCGCGATAGCCTGGATCCCGAAGCACCCGAGACCAGACCAGACCAGATCAGCGCAGACCGTCCGGATCGGAAAGGCGCGACGCCGCCCCGCCCGGCACCGAGCATCGCCCGCCCTCACCGCACCGGCCGGGGCGTGCCGAAGGAGAGCCCATGTCCAAGGACCACGCCAAGAAGTCCTCCACGTCCCGATCCCGGCGGAAGCTGGCCCGGCAGAAGGCCCACGCCGACTACTCCGAGCAGGCCCACCCGCGCCGAGGGCTGGTCGAGACCGTGGACCTGGAGCGGATCGAGCAGCTGATCCGCCCGGTGCTGGCCTCCTTCGACCTCGTACTGGAGGAGGTCACCGCCCGCGGGGCCGGCAACGGCCAGACCCTCGCCGTCGTCGTCGATCTGCCCGAGGACGCCGAGGGCTCCGTGTCCCTGGACACCCTGGGGGAGGTCTCCCAGGCGGTCTCGGCCGCGCTGGACGCCGATCCCGAGGAGCCGGAGACCGCCTACCTGCTGGAGGTCACCTCCCCGGGGGCCACCCGGAAGCTCATGCAGACCCGCCACTGGAAGCGGGCCCGCGGGCGCCTGCTGCGGATCACCCCGCAGGAGGGGGAGGCGTTCCTGGCCCGCCTGGATGCCGTGGAGGAGGGCGCCGACGGGGTGCGCGCCCTGATCCGGCGTCGGAAGAACACCCGCAAGGGCCAGCCGGAGTCCTATCACGAGCAGGAAGCCCTGGACCCGGCGTCGGTGCGCAAGGCCCAGGTGGAGGTGGAGTTCTCCGGTCCGGCGGACGCCGAGTAGACTGGCCCCGGACCGCGGGCCGGTCGCCTCCCGATCGCGGAGGCGACCGGCCCGCGCGATCAGCATCAGCGGGGTCCCGCCCGTGGGAGACGATCAGCAGCGAGAGAGGTTCGACCGTGGATATCGATATGAGCAACCTTCGCCTCCTGGAGAAGGAGCGCGAGATCCCCGTGGAGACCCTGATCTCCATGATCGAATCCGCGCTGCTGCTGGCCTACGAGAAGAACCCCGGCGCCATCCGCGGGGCCCGCGCGCACGTGGACCGCACCACCGGCCGGGTGAGCATCTGGGCCCCCGAGGTGGACGAGGACGGCCAGCGCATCGGCGAGTTCGACGACACCCCGAAGAACTTCGGGCGCATCGCCGCGGCCACCGCCCGCCAGGTGATCTTCCAGCGCCTGCGCGAGGCCGAGGACGAGCAGGTGCTCGGGGACTTCCGCAACCGCGAGGGCCAGCTGGTCTCGGGGCAGGTCCAGCAGGGCGGTCGCGGGGGCATGGTCCACGTGGACCTGGGCACCGTGGAGGCCGTGCTGCCCGAGCACGAGCAGTCCCCGCGGGAGAAGTACCCGCACGGGACCCGGCTGCGCGCCTACGTGGTCGAGGCTCGCCGCGGCTTCAAGGGCCCGTCCATCACCCTGTCCCGCACCCACCCGGATCTGGTGCGCCGCCTGTTCGAGCACGAGGTCCCGGAGATCGCCCAGGGCGAGGTGGAGATCAAGTCCGTGGCCCGCGAGGCCGGGCACCGCACCAAGATCGCGGTGCACGCGACCCGACCCGGCATCAACGCCAAGGGCGCGTGCATCGGGGAGATGGGCTCCCGAGTCCGGGCGGTGACCTCCGAGCTGAACGACGAGAAGATCGACATCGTCACCTGGTCCGAGGACCCGGCCCAGTTCATCGCCGGCGCGCTGAGCCCGGCCAAGGTCTCCCGGGTGGAGACGGACCCCGCGGGGCGCTTCCAGGCCCGCGCGATCGTGCCGGATGACCAGCTGTCCCTGGCCATCGGCAAGGAGGGGCAGAACGCCCGGCTGGCCGCGAAGCTGACCGGGTGGCGCATCGACATCGTCGCCCAGTCCAAGGCCGCAGGCTCCGGCGCGGATCGCTCCGCGTCCCCCCGCGGCTGAGGCCGCGGTCGCACCGCGCCTCACACGACCTGTGTCCTGCCTCTCGGTCTTGGGTTCCGCGCCGGGCAGGGGCTAGACTGGTCTGCGATCGTCGAACCGTCGCATCCGCGCGCGCCCGCCGAGCACCGAAAGGGGTCGAACCGCTGTGTCCTCCCCCGCCGGTCAGCGCACGTGCATCGGATGCCGCCGGATCGAGGACCGCACCGCACTGGTCCGTGTGGTGCTCTCCCATCCCGCCGACGCCGCCGTGCCCCAGGTCGTCGCGGACCCCACCCGGTCCGCCCCCGGCCGCGGAGCGTGGCTGCACCCCCGACGGGAGTGCCTGGAGCGCGCGGAGAGGACGAGGTCCTTCGCCCGAGCGTTCCGCCGCGCCGTCGATCCCGCGCCGCTGCTCACCTCCTGGTGAGGTCAGCGCGGCCGCACGGCAGCGGGAGAGCTCACCCCACCGCCGATGTCGACGGGAGGCGCCTGCCGGCGCCGCCCCATGGAAAGCGAGTCAGAAGACCGATGGAAACCCGATGAGTGCCGCGCGATGAGTGCTTCAGTGTGCTCTGCCCACGGCGTGCTCGCGATGCCCGCGCACCGCGAGACCCTTATACGGATTTGACCGGCCCGAGCCTGTTTCGGCTCGGACCGAGACAGGAGTAATGTGGCCAAGCCCCGCGTCCACGAGCTCGCCAAAGAGCTCGGCATCCCCTCGAAAGAGGCCGTTGCCAAACTGCAGGAACTCGGCGAATACGTCCGAGGCGCCTCCTCCACGGTGGAGCCCCCCGTGGAGAAGAAGCTGCGCGCCGCCTTCGCGGACCGCGTGAAGAAGCAGGAGCCCGCCAAGGACTCCGCGGCCAAGGGCTCCGCCCCGAAGCCCTCCGGCGCGGGCAACCGCCCCGCCGCCACCCCCAAGACGGCCGGGAAGACCGCGCCCAGCCCCGCGCAGATGGGCAAGCCCGCCGGCCAGCAGGCCCCTGCCCAGCCCGCCCCGCAGGCCAAGACCGAGCAGGGCGCCTCCGAGTCGGCCCCGTCCGCTCCGGCGCGTCCCGCGGCCAAGCCGTCCAACGCCCCCAAGCCGGGGCAGAAGCCCGGGCCCAAGCCCGGCAACAACCCCTTCTCCACCCAGCAGGGCATGAAGGGCTCCGAGGCACCGACCCCCGGTCCGCGCCCGTCCGCCTCGCGCGGCTCCGCCCCCAAGCCGGGGGCCCCGCGTCCGGGCAACAACCCCTTCGCCTCCCAGCAGGGCATGCGCGGCTCCGGTGCGGGTCGCGGCGCCGGTCAGGGTGAGCGCCGCGGCGGTCCCCGTCCTGGTGCCCCGCGTCCGGGCCAGGGCGCCGGCCAGGGCGGCCCGCGCCCCGGCGGACCCCGTCCGGGCCAGGGCGGTCCCCGCCCGGGCGGTCCGCGTCCGGCTCAGGGCGCCGGTCAGGGCGGTCCCCGTCCGGCCGCCCCGCGTCCCGGCGGCGGCAACCGCCCCAGCCCCAACATGATGCCGGCCAAGATGCCGGCCGGGGTGGGTCCGCGCGCCGGTGCGCCGGGCTCCAACCACGGCCCGCGCCGGGGCGGCCCCGGCGGCGGTCCCGCCCGCGGTGGGGCCGGTCGCGGCGGCCGGGGCAACGCCCAGGGCGCCTTCGGGCGCGGGCACTCCCGCCGCAAGCAGCGCAAGTCCAAGCAGGCCAAGCGCCACGAGCTGGAGCAGATGCAGGCGCCCACGGTGGGCGGCGTCGTCGTCCCCCGGGGCAACGGCCAGACCATCCGGCTGCGCCGCGGCGCCTCCGTCATGGACTTCGCGGAGAAGATCAACGCCAACCCGGCCTCGCTGGTGACCGTGCTCGTGCACATGGGCGAGATGGTCACCCAGACCCAGTCCCTGGATGAGGACACCTTCAAGGTCCTCGGCGAGGAGCTGGGCTACAAGGTCGAGGTCGTCTCCCCGGAGGACGAGGAGCGCGAGCTGTTCGAGTCCTTCGACATCGACCTGGAGGGCGAGCGCGAAGCCGAGACCGAGGAGCAGCTGCAGGCCCGGCCCCCGGTGGTCACCGTCATGGGCCACGTGGACCACGGCAAGACCCGCCTGCTGGACGCCATCCGGCACACCAACGTCATCGAGGGCGAGGCCGGCGGCATCACCCAGCACATCGGCGCCTACCAGATCACCACCCAGGTGGACGGCGAGGACCGGAAGCTGACCTTCATCGACACCCCGGGTCACGAGGCGTTCACCGCCATGCGCGCCCGCGGTGCCAAGGTCACCGACATCGCCGTGCTGGTGGTCGCCGCGGACGACGGCGTCATGCCGCAGACCGTCGAGGCGCTGAACCACGCCCAGGCGGCGGACGTGCCGATCGTGGTCGCGGTGAACAAGATCGACAAGGAGGGCGCGAACCCGGAGAAGATCCGCGGTCAGCTCACCGAGTACGGTCTGGTGCCCGAGGAGTACGGCGGGGACACCATGTTCGTGGACATCTCCGCCCGCCAGGGCCAGCACATCGACGAGCTGCTGGAGGCGATCACCCTGACCGCCGACGGCGCGCTGGATCTGAAGGCGAACCCGGACAAGGAAGCTCGCGGCGTGGCCATCGAGGCCAACCTGGACAAGGGCCGCGGCGCGGTCTCCACCGTCCTGGTCCAGTCCGGGACCCTGCACGTCGGGGACGCGATCGTCGCCGGTGTGGCCCACGGCCGCGTGCGGGCGATGTTCGACGAGACCGGCGCCTCCGTGGAGGAGGCCGGCCCGTCCCGGCCCGTGCAGGTGCTCGGTCTGAACACCGTGCCGCGGGCGGGGGACACTTTCCTGTCCACCGGGGAGGAGCGCACCGCCCGCCAGATCGCGGAGAAGCGCGAGGCCGCGGACCGCAACGCCCAGCTGGCCAAGCGCCGCAAGCGCGTCACCCTGGAGAACTTCGACGAAGCCGTCTCCGAGGGCAAGATGGACACCCTGAACCTGATCATCAAGGGCGACGTCTCCGGTGCCGTGGAGGCCCTGGAGGACGCCCTGTACAAGATCGAGGTCGGCGACGGGGACGAGGTCCAGCTGCGCGTGATCCACCGCGGCGTCGGCGCGATCACCCAGAACGACGTCAACCTGGCGACCGTGGACAACGCGATCATCATCGGGTTCAACGTCCGTCCGGCGGAGCGCGTGCAGGAGCTCGCGGACCGCGAGGGCGTGGAGATGAAGTTCTACTCGGTCATCTACCAGGCGATCGAGGAGGTCGAGCAGGCCCTGAAGGGCATGCTCAAGCCCGAGTACGAGGAGGTGGCCCTGGGCTCCGCGGAGATCCGCGAGGTCTTCCGCTCCTCCAAGTGGGGCAACATCGCCGGGTCGATCGTGCGCGACGGCGTGATCCGCCGCAACGCGAAGGCCCGCCTGGTCCGGGACGGGAACGTGGTCGGGGACAACCTGACCATCGAGTCCCTGCGCCGCTTCAAGGATGACGCCACCGAGGTGCGCGAGGGCTACGAGTGCGGCATCGGGCTCGGCTCCTTCAACGACATCAAGGAGCGCGACGTCATCGAGACCTGGGAGATGCGCGAGAAGCCCCGCGACTGACCCCGGGCCCCGTGCCGGCCGCAGGTCGGTGCCACTGAGCGAGCCGCCGTCGGCGCGGATTCCCAGCTGTGGGATCCGCCCGACGGCGGCTCGTCGTCCTTCGGGAGGGTCGCGGATCCACTAAACTGACAGGGGCGCACCGCACGGTGTGCCGTCGTCGTGTGCAAGGAGAAGTCCCATGGCTGATGCCGCCCGCGCCGCCCGCCTGGCCGACCGGATCAAGGTCATCGTGGCCCGCGCCCTGGAGCGACGGGTCAAGGACCCACGCCTGGGCTTCGTGACCGTCACCGACGCCCGCGTGACCAACGACCTCCAGCACGCCACCGTCTACTACACGGTCTACGGCACCGACGAGGAGAAGGCCGGCACCCGCGCCGCCCTCGAATCGGCCAAGGGCATCCTGCGCTCCGAGGTCGGCAGGAACATCACCGCCCGGCTGACCCCCACCCTGACCTTCGTGCCCGACGAGGTCCCGGAGAACGCCAGCCACCTCGAGCAGATCCTGCGCACCGCCCGCGAGCGCGACGCCGAGGTCGCCGCCTCCTCCATCGGCGCCCAGTACGCCGGGGAGGCGGACCCGTACAAGAAGGACCGCGAGGACCAGGAGCACGACGAGACCGAGCAGATCCTCGACGGCTACGACCCCGTCGAGGAGGACTTCGACGACGAGGCCGCGGCCGAGCCGGACTCCGGGACTCCGCAGGTCCGCCGGGATGAGGACTCCGCGGAGGACGCCGACTAGGTGGCACGCGGCAGCAGGGACAGCACCGGGCCCTCCGGGCTGCTCGTGGTGGACAAGCCCGCCGGGCTGACCAGCCACGACGTCGTCGCGCGCACCCGCCGCCTGGCCGGGACCCGCCGGGTGGGTCACGCCGGCACCCTGGACCCCATGGCCACCGGCGTGTTGATCCTCGGGATCAACCAGGCCACCAAGCTGCTGACCTGGATCACCGGGGAGACCAAGAGCTACGACGCCGTGATCCGGCTGGGCGCCTCCACCGTGACCGACGACGCCGAGGGCGAGACCACCGCGACCGCCCCCGCCGGGGCCGTAGAGGCCCTGGAGGACGCCGCGGTGGACGCCGCCGTGGCCGGGCTGACCGGGGACATCGAGCAGGTGCCTTCCGCGGTGTCCGCGATCAAGGTGGACGGGAAGCGCTCCTACGCCCGGGTGCGCTCCGGGGAGCAGGTGGCGCTGCGCGCTCGACCCGTGAGGATCGACGAGTTCACGGTGCACGAGCGCGTGCGCACCACGGGCGCGAACGGCGTCCCGGTGCTGGATCTGTGCGTGAGCGTGTCCTGCTCCTCCGGGACCTACATCCGGGCCCTGGCCCGGGACCTCGGCGCGGCCCTGGGGGTTGGCGGGCACCTGACCGCGCTGCGCCGCACCCGCATCGGGCAGGTGGGGCTGGCGGATGTGGCGACCCTGGAGGAGCTCTCCGCGCGGCGCGAGACCGGGCAGGGGCTGCCCCTGCTGCCGCTGCAGGAGGCCGCCCGGCGGCTGTTCCGCGAGCGCCGGCTCACCGGCGCCGAAGCCACCGACGTCTCCAACGGGCGATGGATCACCCCCAGCGGGACCCGCCCCGAGGGCCAGGCGCCCGCCCCCGCGGAGTCCGAGCGGGTCAGCACGGGCGCGGGGGAGGGGATCGTTCCGGCCGCCGCGCTGAGCGCGGGCTTCGCCCCGGACGGCACCCTCGTGGCCCTGCTGCAGGACCAGCGCTGCCGCGGCCGGGAGGTCGCGGTGCCCCACCTGGTCTTCGCCTCCGGGCAGCGCTTCGACGGGCCCGAAACCGGGCCCGACGCCGGCGCATCGGCCGCCGCGGGGGAGGGGGCCGCGTGATCGCCGGATACGACCTGTGGTTCTGGATCAGCGTGGTCCTCGGCGGGATCTCCGGGCTGATCTGCCTCGTGCAGTTTCTGCGGGGCAAGGCCCCGGATGACTTCTCCCAGGGGTCGGTGCTGGTGCTGGAGCTGTTCCTCATCGTGTACCTGGTCGGCTCGATCATCATGCAGATCGCCACGGACGGGCCCGCCGGGGACGCCTGGGAGTACTACGGCTACCTGCTGACCGCGATGATCATCCCCGCGGGCACCTTCATCTGGTCCCTGGCCGAGCGGACCCGCTGGTCCACCCTGATGCTCGCGGTGGCCGGACCGATCATCGCGGTCATGGTGCAGCGGATGAACATGCTCTGGTACTACTACTGACCCCAACGCCTCCAGGCTTCTGCGCGCCCGCGCCTGCGGCCGTGCGGGAGCAGGGCGTCCACGGGGCGAGGCTGCACCACCCAGCACGCGCCCCGGTGAGCCGACCGTCCCCGGAGACGGCGTCGTCGGCCAGCCCTGGACTGCGGCGCAGACGATCTCAGGCCGCCTCAGCGCCGGTCACGCGGCCGCCGCTGGAGCTCCAGCTCGTAGACGCGCGTCCGGGCCCGGCGCAGGCCGAGGATGACGTTGATCATCAGGACAGCGGTGAGGACCTGGATGGGGAGGCCGAGGACCAGGAGGACGAGGAGCATCACTGCACCTGCCCGTTCTGCCCGTTCCGACCGGTGGCGCGCTGCCCGTCGAGGCCCTGCTGCGTCTCGAGCTCGGTGATGCGCCGCTGCGTGCCCTTCAGCTGCGCGAGCGCCCAGATGGCCACGACGAGGTTGAATGTCCCGATGATGAACGGGATGGCGAAGAGGCAGAGGACCACCAGGACACGGGGCCCGGACTGATAGGGGGAGGAGGTGGCGGCGAGGATCATGATGGGGGTCCCTCTCGGAGTGGGGGGGCTCCAGCGGCTGCGGTTCCCGGTCACGCAGCCGGAGGCGGGAGCGGCGTCGTCGCGCCGTGCATGACGGCGTGCATGAGGTTCTGCGCACCGCTGGATCTGCCGGTCGGGGGAGCGCGTACCATATTGGTGTCCTGTCGCCATCCGAGTGGATGAGGTCAGCCTACCGCCGGAATCGGATCCATGGTCGCTCGATCCGCGGATGACCAGCCTGATGCGCAGCGGCGGCGGACCCGCCGAGACCACACCCCGGGAGGCCGCGGCATCCAGCCGCGACTCCGGCACCCCTGCCGAGGCACCGCCGCCCCACCCATCGACGTCGCACGGGCCCACGGGCCCGGAAGGAAAGGCCACCCACGCCCATGAGCACCACCCCCGAGCAGCCCGGCCGGCAGCACGACGCCGCCTCGACGGCCCCGTCCCCACCGCCCGGCCCGGCCGCCAAGTCCTCCGGTCCCGGTCGGCTGCTCGTGGCGGTCTACGCCCTGTTCTCCTTGGCCGCAGGCTGCCGGGCGCTGATCCAGCTGATCTTCCGCTTCGACGAGGCCCCGGTCTCCTTCATCCTCTCCGGGGTGGCCGCCGCGATCTACGTGGTCGCGACCATCGCCCTGGCGAAGACCTCGCTGCGGGCTTACTGGGTGTCGGTGTGGACGGTGGGCATCGAGCTGGCCGGTGTGCTCGCCGTCGGGGTCCTGTCCCTGGCCGCCCCGGAGCTGTTCCCCAAGGCCTCGGTGTGGTCCCACTTCGGCTCCGGCTACGGCTACGTCCCGCTGGTGCTGCCGGTGATCGGCCTGCTGTGGCTGCGCCGGAACCGGCCCTCCACCCGCCGAGGCTGACTCGGCTAACCTGATCCGCCGGGGTCGCTCCGCCGACGCGGACCCGACCCGGCGAGCATGTGCTGGCGCGCACCGCGGCCGGCGGTGCGTACCCTGGAGACATCACCGCGCGGAGCGCGGCCCCGCAGCAGAAAGGCACCGATCATGAGCACTGAGCCCCGTCCCGAGTCCTCCCGCTCCGCCGCGGGGGAGCCCGCCGCCCGCGAACCCTGGACCGCCGGGTCCGGGGAGGGGACCCGCGGCGACGCCGCCGCGGCCTCCGCCCGGGAGGCCGGCGCCGGCCGGGCCCCCGGCTCGGCCCCGCGCAGCCCCTCCCGGCAGGCCACCTCCCGGGAGGCCGCCGCCGAGCGCGGCACCGCAGCACAGGGTGGTGCAATGACTCAGCCCGGGTCCCGCGGTGCCGACGGCGCGGCCGCGACGTCGAGCCGGTCCGCGGCCGCGGCGTCGGCCCCGGCTGGTGCCAAGACCTCCGCCAAGGCCCGCCGGGGCGCGGCCGGCTCCGCCCCCTCCGGGTCCTCCCCGGCCTCCAAGGAGGACGGCAGCCCGCACGACTGGTCCCTGTTCCGCCTGGCCATCGCCGTGTACGGCGTCCTGATCATCGCCTACGGGGTGTGGCAGGTCCTGGCCGGGGCCGGCTCCCTGCCGGGCGGGAACCCCGAACCCGGCACCACCATCGCCTCCGCATACGGCGGGCTGGCCGCCGTGCTGTGCGGGGTCGGTGCGGCGTTCGTCGGCATCGCGATCAAGTTCCAGTGGGCCAACACCCTCAGCTTCGTGTGCTGCACCGTGTTCCTCGGCGGGATCGGGCGCGTGCTGGCCTGGGCCTTCTTCGGGCTGCCGCACTGGTCCTCGATCGTGCTGATGATCCTGGACCTGGTCATCCCGCCGTGCCTGCTCGTCTGGTACGCGTGGATCACCAAGGCCAACCGCATCCGCCGCGAGATGGCCGCCGGCCCCCACGGGGTGCGCCCGGCGGGCTCCGAGACCGCGGGCAAGCGCTAGGGGCCGCGGGCGTGCAGTGCTTCACCAGCCTCGGGCAGGTGCCCGAGGACTTCGGTCCCAGCGTGGTCACCATCGGCAACTTCGACGGCGTGCACCGCGGGCACGTGCGCGTGCTCTCGCAGGTGGTGGATCAGGCCCGCGCCCGGCGCGCCCGCTCGGTGGCGGTCACCTTCGACCCGCACCCGGCCCAGGTGCACCGCCCCGACCGGCCGCACCACCCGATCATGGGGTGGGACGACTGCCGGCTGCTGATGGCCGACACCGGGCTGGACGCCCTGCTGCTGCTGCCCTACTCCCTGGAGTTCGCCCGGACCACGCCCGAGGACTTCATCCGGGAGACCTTCGTGGATGCCCTGGGCGCGAAGGCCGTGGTGATCGGCGCGGACGTGCGCTTCGGCCGAGACAACGCCGGGGATCTGGAGACCATGCGGGAGCTGGGCCGCCGGTACGGCTTCGACGTCGTCGTGGTGGAGGATCTCGCCGCCGACGGCGAGGGCGGGGAGGAATCCCGTCGCTTCTCCTCCACCTGGATCCGGGAGCTGCTGGCCGCCGGCGACGTCGAGGAGGCCGCGCGGCTGCTGGGTCGGCACCACCGGATGAGCGGGGAGGTGGTGCACGGGGCGGCCCGCGGACGCGAGCTGGGCTTCCCCACCGCCAACATGGCCCCGGATTCGGACGGGCTGGTCCCTGCGGACGGGGTGTACGCCGGGTGGCTGTTCGATGAGGCCGGCACCCGCTGGCCGGTGGCGATCTCGGTGGGCTCCAATCCGACCTTCGAGGGTGTGTCCCGGCAGGTGGAGGCCCACGTCATGGACCGGCCGAAGGAGCGGGTCGAGGACTTCGACCTATACGGGCAGCACGTGCGCCTGGAGTTCGTGGCGCACCTGCGGCCCATGGTGGCCTACCGGGGCATGCAGGCCCTGATCGAGCAGATGCACCAGGACGTGGCCGACGCCCGCTGCGCCCTCAACCTGCCCTAGCCCCCACCCCTACCCGCGCTCGCCCCCTGCGCCGAGTCATCACTTCCAACAGAAAATCGCGCGGATTCTCGTCGAAAGCGATGACTCGGCGCAGTAGGGAAGAGAGGAGGTGTCTCAGAACTCCTCGTGGGTGCGGGGGTCGTAGCCCTTCAGCCCGATGCCGGTGTGCGCCAGGTGCAGCTTCTGCATGTCCTCCTCGGACAGCTCCCAGTCGAACACGTTGAGGTTCTGCTCCATCCGCTCCGGGTTCGCGCTCTTGGGCAGCGGGATGATGTGGTTCTGCACGTGCCAGCGCAGCACCACCTGGGCGGGGGTGGCCCCGATCTGATCGGCGATCTGCCCGACGGCGGAGTCCTCGGCCAGCGCCTTCATCCGCCCCAGCGGGGACCAGGCCTGGGTGATGATGCGGTGCTCGTCGTGGAAGCCGCGCAGGGCCTCCTGCTGGTACTGCACCTGCACCTCGATCTGGTTGACCACGGGCATCTCCCCGGTCTCCTCCTCCAGGCGCTGCAGGTGCTCCGGGAGGAAGTTGGAGGTCCCGATCGAGCGGACCAGGCCCTGCTCGCGCAGCTCGATCATCGCCTTCCAGGACTCCACGTACAGGTCCACGCTCGGGTTGGGCCAGTGGATCAGGTACAGGTCCAGGTACTCCAGGCCGAGCCGACGCAGCGACTCCTTGCAGGCGGCCAGGGTCTTGTCGTACCCGTGGTCCTTGCCGGCCAGCTTGGTCTGCACGAACAGCTCCTCCCGCTCGACGTCGGGGGAGGCGGCGCGGATCCCGCGGCCCACGCCCTCCTCGTTGCTGTACTGGGCGGCCGTGTCGATCAGGCGGTAACCGCGCCGGATGGCCTCGGAGACGTTCGCCTCGGACTCGGCGTCGTCCATGGGGTAGGTCCCGTAGCCGATGGCGGGGATCTCGTGTCCGTCGCGCAGGACGTGGTGGTTCATGGTGTTCTCTCCTCTCCGGTCGCCGCGGGGTGCGGCGGCGGTGGTCGGTGGTCGGGCGCGGGGCGCGCCAGGCCTCGGGTCGGTGGTGCGGGGGCTCAAGGCCCGCTCAGGCGGCGTCGAGCAGGGCCAGGACGGTGCGGGCGGAGCGCTCGGCGACGATCTCCACGGCCAGGTGGAAGTCCTGATCCGCGGCCGGTCCGCACAGATCCGAGATCCCGCGCACGGACAGGAACGGCACGCCGTACCCGGCGGCGACCTGGGCGATCGCCGTGGTCTCCATGTCCGTGCTCAGCGCCCGCGGGAAGGCCTGTCGGGTGTCGGCGACGTTCGCGGCGGTCACGAAGGAGCCGCCGGCCAGCATCGGCCCGAAGCGCCGGACGCCCTCCTCCTGGGCGGGCAGGGCGCGGGCGGCGGCCAGCAGGTCCTCGTCCCCGGGGTAGCTCGCCGGCATCCCGGGCACCTGCCCGCGCACGTAGCCGAAGGCGGTGGCATCCGCGTCCGTGTACGCGTAATCGGTGCCCACCACGACGTCGCCGACCTCCACCTCCGCGTGCAGGCCCCCGGCCGAGCCCGCGGAGACCACGGCCCGGGGCCGGGCCAGCAGGAGGGCTGCGGCGGCCGCGCTCGCGGCGTTGGCCAGCCCGATGCCGGTGCGCACCAGCAGAATCGTCTGAGCGCCGCAGCGCAGGGCGGTGGCGCGGGCGTGGCCCAGCCGGACCGGCTCGGCCAGGGCCGTGCCGCGGTCCAGGAAGGGCGCCTCCTCTTCATCCATCGCCACCAGGACGACGGCGCCGCCGCGCAGGGCCGCCGCGGTCTCCGGGTCGAGCGGCGAAGGCGCCGCGGCATCGGCGGCGGGGGTCGTCGGTTCGACGTCGGCAGCCGCCGTCGACCGCATGTGCTCCTGCTGGCTCACGCGTAGACCTCGTCCCAGGAGTCCCGGGCGGCCAGGAAGCCGCGCACGGCCTCCTGCGCCCCGGCCAGGGAGTGGTTCGCGCCCCAGCCGCACTGGGTCTCGTTGGCCGCGGGAACCTCGTCGGCGGCCAGGATGTCCCGGAAGGTAGCCTCCAGGATCGGGGCGAACCGCTCCGGCTCCAGGCCCAGGGTCAGCGCGTAGAAGCCGGTCTGGCAGCCCATGGGGGAAAAGTCGATCAGCGCGTCCGTGTGGTTGCGCATGTGCTCGGCGCTCAGGTGCTCGATGGAGTGCACCGTCTTCATGTCCAGGTGGTCCCGGTTGGGCTGGGTGAAGCGGACGTCGTACTTGATCAGCACGTCCCCTCCCGGCAGCTCCTTCCGGTCCGCGATCCGCACGTAGGGGGCGGCCACCTTGGTGTGGTCCAGGTTGAAGGATTCGACGTTCATCTTCTGCATGCTCCCCATTGTCCCGCATCCGCCCTGTCCCACATCCGCCGCCTCGCGCGCGTGGCGCTCGCCGCAGTCGGTGGCCGCAGGGGGCGCGGGTGGGATATACCGGAGGGTGAGCACCGTTCGCCCGACCCCCAGGAGACACCCATGTCCGCTCTGACCAAGACCCTCGGCCCGACCCTGACCTCCGCCACCGGACTGATCGGCGGCTACTCCGTGGCCCGGGCCACCGGCAACCGCCCCCTGGGCGGGGCCGTGCTGGCGGTGGCCGGCGCGGCGGCCTTCCGCGGCTGGAAGCGCAACGCCGGAGCCGGGCGGGCCGCGCTGCTGACCGGCGCGTACACCGCCGCCTTCGGCCTGTCCCACCCGCTGGCCAAGAAGATCGGCGCCTGGCCCTCCGTCTACGCCGTCACCGGCGCCGTCGCCCTGGCCTCCCTGACCCTGGGCAAGGCCCGGAAGAAGAGCTCCTTCGAGCTGGTCACCGAGAACATCAAGCACGCCGCGAAGCAGGCAAAGAAGGGCAAGTAGGGCACAGCCCGCTCGACGTCGCCGAGGCGGCGCCGCGGCCGCCGTCCTCCCCTGGGGGGCGGCGAGCGCGGCGCCGCCTCCGCGCATCCCCCGGGGGAATGGGCGGCTGCGGCCGGGGCTACAGTGGGAGGGCACACACGCCGTCGCCCTCGAAGGAGGACTCCAGGATCATGACCGCCCCGCATCCCGAGTTCAGTCCCCGCATGTCCCGCGCCTTCGCCCAGACCGAGGACTCCCCGGTCCGGGCATTGCTGGATCTGGTGAGCCGCCCCGGGGTCATCTCCTTCGCCGGCGGCATCCCGGATCCCGCGTTCTTCGACCTGCCGGCCATCCGCGCGGCCTACACCGCGGCCCTGGAGAAGCCGGAGCGGGCCCTGCAGTACTCCTCCTCGGAGGGCGAGCCGGACCTGCGCGAGGCGATCGCCCGGAAGATGACCGCCGAGGGCGTGCCCACGGGGCCGGGGGACCTGATCATCACCACCGGCTCCCAGCAGGGCCTGACCCTGCTGGGCCAGGTCATGTGCGATCCCGGGGACGTGATCCTCGTGGAGGACCCCACCTACCTGGCGGCGCTGCAGACCTTCGGGCTGGCCGGGGCTCGGTTCGTCGCGGTGGAGTGCGACGACGACGGCGTCGTCCCGTCCGCCCTGCGCGCCGCGATCGCCGAGCACGATCCGAAGCTGGTGTACCTGATCCCCAGCTTCCAGAACCCCAGCGGGCGCACCATGAGCGAGGACCGGCGCCGCGCCGTCGCCGACGTGCTGCTGGAGACCGGCGTCATGCTGGTGGAGGACGACCCGTACTCCGCGCTGCGCTACGACGGCGAGCCGATCCCGACCATCGCCTCCTTCGAGGGCATGGCCGCGCAGACGGCGCTGCTGCAGACCTTCTCCAAGTCCGTGGCCCCCGGCATCCGGCTGGGGTGGGCGCGGGTGCCGGCAGGGATCCGGGACGCGATGGTCGTGGCCAAGCAGGCGATCGACCTGCACAGCTCGACCGTGGACCAGCTGGCCGCCGTGCACTACCTGACCCACCCGGAGACCCACATGGACCCGACGGAGAAGCTGGAGACCTACCGGTCCCGCCGGGACGCGATGGTCCGGGAGCTGCCGCGGGCCCTGCCGGAGGGGACCCACGTGACCCACCCGATCGGCGGGATGTTCCTGTGGGCCGAGCTGCCCGAGGGCTGGGACACCGACGCCCTGCTGCCCTACGGGATGGCCGAGGGCGTGGGCTTCGTGCCGGGCAGCTCCTTCCACGTGGACACCTCGATCCGCAACACCATGCGCATCTCCTTCGTGACCAACCCGGAGGAGGACATCGTCGAGGGCGTGACCCGCCTGGCCCGCGCGGTGCAGCGCTACCGCGCCGAGCAGCCCAGCTGACCCGCCCTCATCTCACCCCCTCGCGTCTGATCCCAGCGCCGAGTCATCACTTTCGACCAGGAAATCCGCGATTTTCGGTCGACAGTGATGACTCGGCGCGGGTTTGGGGGCGCACGGGGAAGGGAGTGGGCGGGGTCAGGAAACGGCCGTGCGGCGGGTGCGGGGGCTGGTGACCGTCGGGTCCCCGGGGATCCAGAAGCGCAGCGGGGCCTCGGCGTTCTTGGTGATGCCGATGCGCCGACCCCGCACCCACTCCACCCGGTGCGTCGGGGCGTGCAGCGCGAACTCGGGGGAGCGGGCATCCGGGGCCAGGGAGAGCGCGGCGCCGTCGTCCTCCAGGCTCAGGCCCAGGCAGGCGCCGACGTTGCCGGGCCCGCGGGCCAGTCCGGCGTCCTCGGGCCTCTCCCCGCGGCGGGCGCGCACGACGTCGACGCCGTCCACGACCTCGCCCGCGCGCATCAGCACCCCGCCCGCGGTGCCCTCCGGGGAGCACACCAGGTTCCCGGCCCGGTGGATGCCGTAGGAGGCGTAGACGTACAGGTGCGCGGGCGGGCCGAACATCGTGCGGCACCGCGGGGAGGGCCCCTTGTACGCGTGCGACGCCGGATCCGCGGTGCCCAGATACGCCTCCACCTCGGTCAGACGCAGGGCCACCGGGCCCCGGCGGATCACCGCGCCCAGCAGCTGCGGGGCCACGACGTCGGCGGGCTGGGAGAAGTCGATCATGGCGCCCATGCTCTCACGCGCCAGGTGCGCAACGCCGAGCCGTCACGGACGCGGCCCGGGCGCGGCCCATTCCCCACGGGGATGACGGCTCGACGCACCGGGGCCGCCCCTTCCCCCGGCACCGCGCATCCGGTAAGGTGGAAAGGACGTCTGGCTGCAGTCCGCGGTTGCCAGGCGCCCCGTCCCCAGCCTCGCCGGTGCGTCCGGCGCGCGGCGACGGGCGGGGTACCCGGCGGCGAACACGCCGTATCGGGACGTTCGCGGCACAACGCTCGAGGAGCAATCCCATGTCACTGGATCCCGCCGTCAAGCAGGAGATCATCAAGGAGTACGCGACCCACGAGGGCGACACCGGTTCGCCCGAGGTCCAGGTCGCCGTCCTGACCCGTCGGATCACCGATCTGACCGAGCACCTCAAGTCCCACAAGCACGACCACCACTCCCGTCGTGGTCTGATGATCCTCGTCGGTCGCCGCCGCAACCTGCTCGGCTACCTGCGTCGGATCGACGTCGAGCGCTACCGCACGCTCATCCAGCGTCTGGGCATCCGCCGCTAGTCCACCCGGCCCTCTCGGCGCAGGAGACCTCACGGGACGCGCCGCACGGCGCGTCCCGTGAGCGCATCCGCCCCCCGGGCCGCGGGCCCGGGAACCGCGCACCGCGCGCCCCATCGGGGTGCGGGCGCGAGCCGTCGCAAGTCCTCGGTAGTGGCCTCCGGACACCCGCCTCTCATCCACGCGGATGAGGCGGCGCACCGTCCGTGGGCCTCGATCGAAGGCTTGGAAGCTCCCCCGCACCCGACGATGGGCCTCGCCCGCGCGAGCATCATCCATCGAAGGAAAGGAAGGTGACCCATGGAGGGTCCCGAGATCCAGTTCGCAGAAGCCGTCATCGACAACGGCAGGTTCGGCCAGCGCACCGTGCGCTTCGAGACCGGCCGGCTGGCCCAGCAGGCCGCCGGCTCCACCCTGGTGTCCATCGACGACGACACCACCATGCTCTCCGCCACCTCCGTGGGCAAGCACCCGCGTGAGGGCTTCGACTTCTTCCCGCTGACGGTGGACGTCGAGGAGCGCATGTACGCCGCCGGGCGCATCCCCGGCTCCTTCTTCCGCCGCGAGGGCCGCCCGTCCACCGACGCGATCCTCGCCTGCCGCCTGATCGACCGCCCGCTGCGCCCGGCCTTCGGCAAGGGCATCCGCAACGAGGTCCAGGTGGTCGTGACCGTCCTGAGCATCGACCCGGACGAGATCTACAACACCGTGGCCATCAACGCCGCGTCCATGTCCACCACGCTGTCCGGCGTGCCCTTCCAGGGCCCGGTCGGCGGGGTGCGCATCGCCCTGATCGACGGCCAGTGGGTCGCGTTCCCCAAGCACTCCCAGCTGGCCGACGCCGTGTTCGACATGGCCGTGGCCGGACGCATCGTCACCAAGGCCGACGGCACCCAGGACGTCGCGATCATGATGGTCGAGGCCGAGGCCACCGACGAGTCCTGGAACCTCATCCAGGACGGCGCCCAGGCGCCCACCGAGGAGATCGTCGCCGAGGGCCTGGAGGCCGCCAAGCCCTTCATCAAGGCCCTGTGCGAGGCCCAGGCGGACCTGGCCTCCCGCGCCGGCAAGCCCGCGATGGACCTGCCCCGCTTCGGCGGGTACGGCGACGACGTCGCCGCGGCCGTGGAGTCCTACACCGAGCAGATCCGCGAGGTCTACTCGATCGCCGGCAAGCAGGAGCGCGAGCAGGCCTCCGCGGATCTGCAGCAGCGGATCCAGGAGGAGCTGGCCGGTGAGGGCAAGGAGTACGAGGAGCGCCTGGATGAGGTCAACGGCGCCTTCAACGCCCTGACCAAGAAGATCGTGCGCCAGCGCATCCTCACCGACCAGGTCCGCATCGACGGGCGCGGGCTGACCGACATCCGCCAGCTCACCGCCGAGGTCGAGGTCCTGCCGCGCGTGCACGGCTCCGCGATCTTCGAGCGCGGGGAGACCCAGATCATGGGTGTGACCACGCTGAACATGCTCAAGCTCGAGCAGACCATCGACTCCCTGTCCCCGGTCAAGGTCAAGCGCTACATCCACCACTACAACTTCCCGCCGTACTCCACCGGCGAGACCGGCCGCGTGGGCTCCCCGAAGCGGCGCGAGATCGGCCACGGCGCCCTGGCGGAGCGGGCCATCACCCCGGTGCTGCCCTCCCGCGAGGAGTTCCCCTACGCGATCCGCCAGGTCTCCGAGGCGCTGGGCTCCAACGGCTCCACCTCCATGGGCTCGGTGTGCGCCTCGACCCTGTCCCTGCTCAACGCCGGTGTGCCGCTGCGCGCCCCGGTGGCCGGCATCGCCATGGGCCTGGTCTCCGACGAGGTCGAGGGCCAGACCCGCTACGCGGCGCTGACCGACATCCTCGGCGCGGAGGACGCCCTGGGCGACATGGACTTCAAGGTCGCCGGCACCAAGGACTTCGTGACCGCGATCCAGCTGGACACCAAGCTGGACGGGATCCCCGCCTCCGTGCTGGGTGCGGCCCTGAAGCAGGCCCGCGAGGCGCGCCTGCACATCCTGGATGTGCTGACCGCGGCGATCTCCGAGCCGGATGAGATGAGCGAGTTCGCCCCGCGCATCATCACCGCTCACATCCCCGTGTCCAAGATCGGCGAGGTCATCGGGCCCAAGGGCAAGATGATCAACCAGATCCAGGAGGACACCGGCGCGGACATCACCGTGGAGGACGACGGCACGATCTACATCGGCGCCGTGGACGGCCCCTCGGCCGACGCCGCCCGCTCCGCGATCAACGCGATCGCCAACCCGCAGGTCCCCGAGGTGGGGGAGCGGTACCTGGGCACCGTGGTCAAGACCACGACCTTCGGCGCCTTCGTATCCCTGACCCCCGGCAAGGATGGCCTGCTGCACATCTCCGAGCTGCGCAAGCTCAACGACGGCCAGCGCGTGAACGACGTCGAGGACGTCGTCTCCGTGGGCCAGAAGGTCCAGGTGGAGATCACCAAGGTCGACGACCGCGGCAAGCTCTCCCTGGCCCCGGTCGTCCTGGATGAGGACGAGCAGGAGGGGGACGAGCAGTAGCTCGCCCGCCCGCCGGCACCGGCCCCGGTCCGCGCGCTGAGCCCAGCGCCGCGGCCCGGGGCCGTTGCACGCCCGCACCCCGCACCATCCCCGCCCCACCACCGAGAGGATTCCCACCCGTGCCCTTCGATCTGCCCCTTGACGCCGCCTCGCTGACCCAGGAGCGCGCCCACCGCACCGGCCGCCTCGTCTGGGCCGGACAGGGCGGCAACGAGGTCCGCCGCTCCGTGCTGCCCGGCGGGGTCCGGGTGATCACCGAGCGGATGCCCGGTCAGCGCAGCGTGGCGGTGGGCTACTGGGTGGGCGTCGGCTCCCGGGACGAGCGCCCCGGGATGCTCGGCTCCACGCACTTCCTGGAGCACCTGCTGTTCAAGGGCACCCGCACCCGCTCCGCCCTGGACATCGCCCAGGCCTTCGACGCGGTGGGCGGGGAATCCAACGCCCTGACCGCCAAGGAGCACACCTGCTACTACGCCCACGTGCTCGGGGAGGACGCACCGATGGCCGCGGAGGTCATCGCGGACATGACGGCCGCCGCCGTCCTGGATCCGCGGGAGATGGAGCAGGAGCGCGGGGTGATCCTGGAGGAGCTGGCCATGGACCAGGACGACCCGATGGATGTGGCCTTCGAGCGGTTCACCGGGCAGGTCATGGGCGAGCACCCCCTGGGCCGGCCCATCGGCGGCACCCCGGAGGAGATCCGGGCGGTGGCCCGGGACGCCGTGGCCGAGCACTACCGCCGCCACTACACCCCGGATCGCCTGGTCGTCTCCGCGGCGGGGAACCTGGAGCACGGGGAGTTCGTCGGCTGGGTGCAGCGGGCCCTGACCGAGGCCGGCTGGGACCTCAGCGACGCCGCCGCCCTCCCGGCAGCGCGCCGGGTGCGCCGCCCCGCCGCGCTATCCCCGCTGCTGGGCACCGAGACCGTGCGCCGCGACGTCGAGCAGGCGCACGTGCTGGTGGGCTCCACCGGGCTGATCGCCGGGCATGAGCAGCGCTTCGCGATGTCCGTGCTCAACGCCGCCCTGGGCGGGGGCATGTCCTCCCGGCTGTTCCAGGAGATCCGGGAGCGCCGGGGCCTGGCCTACTCCACGTTCTCCTACGCGGGCTCCTTCTCCGACGCCGGGTACTTCGGCCTGTACGCCGGGTGCGCCCCGGCCAAGGCCGAGCAGGTGCGCGCCCTGATGCGCTCCGAGCTGGAGCGGCTGGCCGAGCACGGCATCGGCGAGGCCGAGCTGGCGAAGGTCGCCGGGCAGCTGGGCGGGTCCACGGTGCTGGGCAGCGAGGACGTGGCCTCGCGCATGTTCCGGCTGGGCCGCTCCGAACTGGACACCGGCCGGTTCCTGCCCCTGGACGAGCTGCTGGCCGAGCTGCGCGCGGTGACCGCCGAGCAGGTGCAGGCCCTCGCCGCGGACCTGGCGGAGCGCCCGACCGTGACCACCCTGGTGATGCCCTCCGGCGCCTAGGACCCGCCGGTCTCCCGCTGCAGGTCCGTCTGCGCCGTCTTGACCGCATCCGCGATGGTCTGGGCGTAGAGCCGCTGGCCCTCCGGCTGCGGGTGCACCCCGTCGGAGACCAGCAGCTCGGGCTTGCCGTCGGAGGCCTTCGCCCAGTCCGCCACCTCGATGCGCGGCTGCTTCGCGGCGGCGTCGCGCTCGACGTCGTTGGACTGGTCCACCCAGGTGAGGTTCTCCGGGGCCTGGCCGGTGACCAGCACGATCTGGCGGACCTGCCCGGCCTCGGCGATGTCGGTCAGCTGCCGGATGTCATCCGGGGTGATCGCGGAGTTGGTGGACAGGGAGATCACCACGATCCGGCGCAGCTGGCCGGACTTCTGCTCCTCGCGCAGCACCTGGATCCCGGCGTCGATGGTCCGGGAGACCTTCGCGTCGATGGCGATCCCGGGCAGCTTCTCCTGCAGGGCCTGGGCGGAGGCCAGCGTCACCGAGTCCCCGATCATCGTCACGTCCTGCCCGCCCGGGGCCGGGTGGTACGCGCCGTCCTTCTCCTCCTTCCCACCTGCTGAGGCGGAAGCCGATGCCGACGCCGACGGGGAGGCCGAGGCGCTGGGGGAGGGCTGGATGCTCAGCTGCTGCTCGCCCTCGGCCACCACCCGCTCGGCCTCGGTCTGCTCCGGGGCCTGCACGCAGGCCACCGCGGTGCCGGCCACCAGCAGACCCGCGGCCCCCAGGGCCGCGGCGGTGGCCCACCGGCGTCGGCCCGGGAAGCCCAGGTTCGCCAGCAGGTCCCGGGAGGCCCCGAGGAAGCCGCGGCGGCGCACGGGGTTCTCCAGGAAGCGGTAGGAGGCCGCGGCCACCGCCGTGGTCAGCACCAGCACGACGATCCCGCGCGCGGTGGCGGAGGCCTGCGGTGCGGCGTAGTGGGCCAGGACCATCAGCGGCCAGTGCCACAGGTACAGCCCGTAGGAGCGCCGCCCGATCCACACCAGCGGCGGCAGGCTCAGCAGCCGCCGCAGCCACTCCGCACCCAGCCCCCGCACATCCGGCAGCAGCGCCTGGATCAGCCCCAGCCCCAGCAGGGACGCGCCCAGCAGGCCCCACGGGAACAGCACCCCGGGGTGCTCCTCACTGAGCAGGCGCGCCGCGACCGGCAGCAGGGCCAGGCTCGCCCAGCCCACCAGGATCCGCGCGGCGTTGCGTCCGGGGGAGTAGGCCGCGTCCAGCCGGGGGATCCGGTAGCCGGGCTTCGGCGGGTACATGGACCAGGGGATCAGCAGGGCCAGGCACGCCCCGAGCATCAGCCCGAAGGCGTGGGTGTCCAGGCCGTAGTACACCCGGTCGGCGCTTCCGGTGACCCAGAACAGCACGAGCATCGCCAGCAGGGAGGCCGCGGCCAGCGCCGCGGGCACCAGGCGCCGACGCCGCCAGGTGTCCGCCAGCAGGCAGGTCAGCACCAGCAGCACCGGCCAGGCCAGGTAGAACTGCTCCTCCACGCCCAGGGACCAGAAGTTGGTGAACACCTCCGGGTTGGTGTCTCGGAAGTAGCCGTTGCCCGCGGCGATGTTGGTCCAGTTGGCGGTGTACGTCAGGGCGCCGAGCACCTGGCGGCGCAGCTGCACCGCGGCGTCCCCGCCCACCAGCCAGGCCAGGCAGGAGCACACCAGCACGCACAGCACCATCGCCGGGACCAGCCGGCGCAGCCGGCGCATCCAGAACTGCGGCAGGTGCATCTTCCGGGTGTAGGCGGCCTCGCGCAGCAGCAGCGCGGTGATGAGGTACCCGGAGATCACGAAGAACAGGTCCACCCCGATCAGCCCGCCGGGCAGCGCCTGGGGCCACAGGTGGAACACGACGACTCCGATCACCGCCAGGGCCCGCAGACCATCCAGGCCACGCAGCACGAACCGTGGATCTCCGGCCTGCGGCGGCACCGGGGTGGAGAAGGGATTCGGGTTGTGCATCGGGGAAGGACGTCCTGATCGGGGGAGGGGTGAAAGCGACCGTGACCATCGTAGTCGCCGGGTCCGCCCCGCGCGGGCAGCCGCGCCACCGTGACGCGCCGGCCCCTGACGGAAGCGCCGCAGCGCCGAGCCCGGCCCGCGCCCGCTGCGGGCGCGCGGCGGCACGATAGGCTGGCGGACATGACTGAGCGAATCACCGTGGCCGTGCTGGGCGCGGCCGGACGCATGGGCTCCCAGGCCGTCACCGCCATCGAGCAGGCCCCGGACCTGCAGCTGGTGGCCGCCCTCGGCTCGGGGGACTCCCTCGAGGAGCTGATCGAGGCCGCCCCCGAGGTCGTCGTGGACCTCACCGTCCCGAAGGCCACCGAGGACAACGTCGCCTTCGCCGTGGACCACGGCATGCACGCGGTGGTCGGCACCACCGGGTGGGATGCGGCCAAGCTCTCCGCGCTGCGCGAGCGCCTGGTCGCCCACCCCGAGCTCGGGGTGCTGGTGGCGCCGAACTTCGCGATCGGGGCGGTGCTGGCCGAGCGCTTCGCCGCGGTCGCCGCCCGCTACTTCGACTCCGCCGAGGTCGTGGAGCTGCACCACCCGGATAAGCTCGACGCGCCCTCCGGCACCGCCCGGCACACCGCCGAGGCCATCGCCGCCGCCCGCGAACAGGCCGGCCGGGGCCCCGTGCCCGACGCCACCGCCAGCGACCCCGACGGGGCGCGCGGGGCCGTGGTGGACGGCATCCACGTGCACGCGGTGCGCCTGCGCGGACTCGTCGCCCACGAGGAGATCCTCCTGGGGGATCCCGGCCAGCAGCTCACGATCCGCCACGACTCCTTCGACCGGGCCTCCTTCATGCCCGGGGTGCTCCTGGGTATCCGGAAGGTCCGCGAGGTCCCGGGCCTGACCCACGGGCTCGACGGCTTCCTGGACCTGGACTGATCCGGGCGGGCACCCCCTCGTGAGATCCCTGCGCGCCTTCACGGCCCTGGCCTGCCTGCTGCTGCTGGGCACCGTCTGGCTGCTGCCCCTGCCCGCCGCCACCCGCCTGGGCATCACCGTGGTCCTCGTCCTGTGCGGGGTCTTCGTCCTCGTGGACTCCACCGGCAAGGGCCGCACCTTCGCCGCGATCACCGTCGCCCTGCTGGTCCTGTACCTGGGGGTCACCGCCCAGCGCGGGGTGCTGCTGCTGCGCGGGGACGGCGGGATCCCCGGGATCCTGCTCGGCGTCGGCATGATCCTGCTGCCCGCACTCGGCGCGTGGGCCCTGGTGCGCGAGGTGCTGTTCGGGGTGCGCGTGCAGCGTCTGGGGCAGCGCCTCGGGCGGGAGGGCGGGCTGCCCGATCAGCCGCCGCGCACCGCCTCCGGGCGGATCGACCGGGAGGCCGCCGACGCCGCCTTCCCCGCCCGCCGCGCCGAGGTCGAGCGGGAGCCGGAGGACTGGAGGGCCTGGTTCCGCCTGGCCCTGGCCTACGACGCCGCCGGGGACCGCAAGCGCGCCCGCCGGGCCATGCGCGACGCCGTCGCCCTGGACCGGGGACGCCCCGCCCACCACCTGGCCGACGGCGAAGGATAGCCCCGGTGCGGTACCGTGGGAGCATGTCTGCGTCACCGGTGGAGTCCGCCCCCGAGCCCCAGCCCGTCTTCGGCCGCCTCCTGACGGCCATGGTCACCCCGTTCGCCGCGGACGGCTCCGTGGACGAGCAGGCCACCGCCGCGCTCGCGGCGGAGCTGGTGGACCGCGGCAACGACGGCCTGGTCGTGTGCGGGACCACCGGCGAGTACTCCACCATGACCGATGAGGAGAACGCCCGCGTCTTCCGCATCGTCAAGGAGGCCGTGGGGGACCGGGCCAGCGTCGTCGCCGGCGTCGGCTCCAACGACACCGCGCACACCCTGCACCTGGCCGAGCTGGCCGAGGGCGTCGGGGTGGACGGGCTGCTGGTGGTCACCCCCTACTACAACAAGCCCACCCAGGCCGGGCTGCGGGCGCACTTCTCCACCGTGGCCGACGCCGTGCACACCCCCGTGATGCTCTACGACATCCCCGGGCGCGCCGGCATCCCCATCGCCCCGGACACCTACCGGGCGCTGGCCGAGCACCCCAACATCGTGGCCGTGAAGGACGCCAAGGCGGACTTCGCCGCGGCCACCGAGGTCATGGCCACCACGGACCTGCAGTACTACTCCGGGGACGACGGGCTGACCCTGCCCTGGATGGCGCTGGGCGCCGTCGGGCTCGTCGGGGTCACCACCCACGTGGTCCCGGAGGCCTTCCGCGCGCTGATCGACGCGATCGTCGCCGGGGATCTGGCCACCGCCCAGCGCCTGCACCGACAGCTGCACCCCGTGGTCACCGCGACCATGACCCGGGTGCCCGGGGCCGTGGCCGCCAAGACCATCCTGGCCTGGCAGGGCCGGCTCGCCTCCGACGCCGTGCGCCTGCCGCACGTGGGCCCCACCGAGGAGGAGGCGGCCCGCATGCGCGCGGACCTGGCCGACTCCCCGGCCGCAGACACCCTGCGCTGAGGCGCAGACCAGACAGACCATCCATCGACCCGGCGTCGATGACATCCCCGGGCCGCCGAGCCGCCACGGCGTCGGCCGCCCCGAAACCGAACGAAAGGGGTCCCATGACCCAGATCCAGTACGACCTCCCCAAGCCGCCCAAGCTCGGCCGAGACACCCTGCGCGTGATGCCGCTGGGCGGGCTCGGCGAGGTCGGGCGCAACATGACCGTCTACGAGCTCAACGGCAAGCTGCTGATCGTGGACTGCGGGGTGCTCTTCCCCGAGGAGACCCAGCCCGGCGTGGACCTGATCCTCCCGGACCTCAGCCACATCCTGGACCGCCTGGACGACGTCGTCGCCATGGTCCTGACCCACGGGCACGAGGACCACATCGGCGCCGTGCCGTATCTGCTCAAGCGCCGCCCGGACATCCCCATCATCGGCTCGCAGCTGACCCTCGCCCTGGTCGAGGCCAAGCTGCAGGAGCACCGCATCAAGGCCAAGTCCCTCGCGGTGGTCGCCGGGGACGTGGAGGACCTCAAGCCCTTCGAGTGCGAGTTCGTGGCCGTGAACCACTCCATCCCGGATGCGCTGGCGGTGTTCATCCGCACCACGGCCGGGACCGTGCTGCACACCGGCGACTTCAAGATGGACCAGCTGCCCCTGGACGGGCGGATCACGGATCTGCGCCACTTCTCCCGTCTGGGCGAGGAGGGCGTGGACCTGTTCCTGCCGGATTCCACCAACGCCGAGGTTCCCGGGTTCACCCCCACCGAGAAGAACATCGGCGGGGTGCTCTCCTCGATCTTCCGGGACGCCCCCAAGCGGATCATCGTCGCCTCCTTCTCCTCGCACGTGCACCGCGTGCAGCAGGTCATCGACGCCGCCGCCGAGCACGGGCGCAAGGTGGCCCTGGTGGGCCGCTCGATGGTGCGCAACATGACCATCGCGGAGAAGCTGGGCTACCTGCAGGTGCCCAAGAACACCCTGATCGACCTCAAGGACGTCGAGCGCTACCGGGACGACGAAGTCGTGCTCATGTGCACCGGGTCCCAGGGGGAGCCGATGGCGGCCCTGTCCCGCATGGCCTCCGGGGACCACCGGGTGCAGATCGAGGAGGGGGACACCATCATCCTGGCCTCCTCGCTGATCCCCGGCAACGAGAACAGCGTCTTCCGGATCATCAACGGCCTGCTCAAGCTCGGCGCCAACGTGATCCACAAGGGCAACGCCAAGGTGCACGTCTCCGGGCACGCCGCCGCCGGGGAGCTGCTGTACTGCTACAACATCCTCGAGCCCGAGTACGTCATGCCGGTGCACGGCGAGGTCCGCCACCTGATCGCCAACGGCAAGCTCGCGGTGCAGACCGGCGTGCCGGAGGAGAACGTGCTGCTCGGGGAGTCCGGGATCGTCGTGGACATGAAGGACCACCGGGCCAAGATCGTCGGGGCCGTGGAGTGCGGCTACGTGTACGTGGACGGCAAGTCCGTCGGCGAGATCACCGACCAGGACCTCAAGGACCGCCGCACCCTCGGCGAGGAGGGCTTCGTCTCGATCATCACCGTGGTGGACCGCCGGTCCAAGCGCGTGGTGGCCGGCCCGGACATCCACGCCCGCGGCGTCGCGGAGGACGACTCCGTGTTCAAGTCCATCACCCCCAAGATCTCCTCCGCCCTGGAGGAGGCCCTCAAGGAGGGCGGCAAAGCGCCGAGCAACCACCAGCTGCAGCAGGTGGTGCGCCGGACCATGGGACAGTGGATCGCCCGGAAGCTGCGCCGCAAGCCCATGATCATCCCGGTGGTCGTGGAGGCCGGCAAGGACAAGTAGGAAGCCCCCGGGCCCGCGCCCAACGGTGCGGACCCGCGGTCGTGATGCGGGACCCGGACCCGCGCATCCCCTGAGACGGGGGTGCGCGGGTCCGGGTCCCGCGCGCATGAACTACCCTTGGAGGATATGGCGCCTCGAACTTCCCCCTCCGCGACCTCCGGCTCCAAGGGATCCTCCCGCTCCGCGAAGACCTCCGCGACGAAGACCGGCCGCGGCCGCTCCGGCTCCCGCGCACCCCAGCAGACCGGCCCCCGCCCCAACCCCCTGGTGCGGGCGCTCAGCGCCGCCTGGCTGGGCCTGGCCCACCTCGTCGGCGGGGCCGTGCGGCGCATGGGCACCCTGCGCACCGAGCTGGACCCGCAGGACCGGCGCGACGGCGGCGCCCTGCTGATGCTGCTGCTGGCCCTGATCACCGCCGCCGTCGAGTGGTGGAACCTCGCCGGGGCCTCCTCCCAGGCCATCGCCTGGCCGGCCGGGGCCTGGCACGCCGTGGTCGCCGGGACCTTCGGGCTGATGGCCCTGCTCGCCCCCGTCCTGCTGGGCGGATTCAGCCTGCGCGCCTTCCGCCACCCCACCGAGATGCGCGCCAACAACCGCATCGCCGTCGGGCTGCTGCTGATGATGATCTCCGGCTCCGCGGTCTTCGACCTCGCCGCGGGCTCGCCGACCACCCACGACGGGCTGCTGGCGATCCGCGAGGCCGGCGGCGTCGTGGGCCTGCTGGCCGGGGGCACCGTGGCCAAGCTGCTCACCGTGCCCGGGGCGTGGACCCTGCACGTGCTGCTGCTGATCATCTCCCTGCTGATCATCACCGCGACCCCCGTGCGCCAGATCATCCCGCGGCTGCGCGCCGGCCTGACCCGGCTGCTCGGGGAGCGGCCCGAGCGCCCCGGGGCCGACGAGCACGACCGCTCCTATCTGGACGGCCCCTACGTCGAGGACGCCCCGAGCACGCGCCGGGGCCGCCGGAAGAAGGGCAAGGACCGCTCCCGCCCGACCCCGGCCCTGGACTCCTACGAGGCGGATGAGCCCTACACCCGGGCGGTGGTGGACCGGGAGGAGACCGGAGCCTCCCCGGAGGCCGATTCGACGCAGCCGCAGGGTTCGCGCCGGAAGCGGAAGAAGTCCGAGCTGTTCGACCTCGGCAAGTTCAACCGCGCCCGCGCCGCCCAGGAGCAGCCCATCGAGACCGCCGAGACCGGGCCGATCCTGCGCGACCCCTTCGGCGAGCAGGAGGAGGCCACCCGGGTGCTGCGGGATCGGGACGCGGGCGCCCCCGACGCCGAGGACGCCGGGGCCGTGGACCCCGACGCCACCCAGGTGCTGGAGGACGATCAGACCCACACCGCCCCGGCCCGAGGCTCCTCGCACCGCGCCGCGCAGCGCGGGGCCCGCCGGGGTGTCTCGGCCTCCGCGGGCGACGCCGCCCCGGCAGCCGGGGCGGCCGCGGCCCCCGCCGGAGCCGCGACCCCGGAGGCCCCGGCCGAACACCCGGAGCACCCCGCCCAGGACGTCTCCCCGCTCATCGAGCGCGCCGAACCCGCCGAGCCCGCGGACCTCGGCGCGGGGACCGAGGCCGCCGCGGGGGAGCAGATCCCGCGGGCCCACCCCCAGCGCGGGGCCGCCCGGGAGACCGCGCTGGCCACCACCGATTACGTCCTGCCCCGCCAGTCCCTGCTCGTGCAGGGACCCCCGGCCAAGGAGCGCTCGGAGGTCAACGACGCCGTCGTGGCCTCCCTGACCGACGTGCTCGAGCAGTTCAGCGTCGACGCGGAGGTCACCGGCTTCTCCCGCGGCCCCACGGTCACCCGCTACGAGATCGAGCTGGGCCCGGGCACGAAGGTCGAGCAGGTCACCCGCCTGTCCAAGAACATCGCCTACGCGGTGGCCAGCGCGGACGTGCGCATCCTCTCTCCGATCCCGGGCAAGTCCGCGATCGGCATCGAGATCCCCAATACGGACCGGGAGACCGTGGCCCTGGGCGATGTGCTGCGCTCCGGGAAGGCCCACGCCTCCCCGCACCCGATGGTCATGGGCGTGGGCAAGGACGTGGAGGGCGGCTACGTCGTTGCCAACCTCGCCAAGATGCCGCACATGCTGGTGGCCGGGGCCACCGGGGCGGGCAAGTCCTCCTTCGTCAACTCCATGATCACCTCGATCCTCATGCGTGCGACCCCGGACGAGGTCCGCCTGATCATGGTGGACCCCAAGCGCGTGGAGCTGACCGCCTACGAGGGCGTGCCGCACCTGATCACCCCGATCATCACCAACCCGAAGAAGGCCTCCGAGGCCCTGCAGTGGGTGGTCAAGGAGATGGACGCCCGCTACGACGACCTCTCCCACTTCGGGTTCAAGCACATCGACGACTTCAACCGCGCGGTGCGCGAAGGCCGTGTGCAGCCCGAGCCCGGCTCCAAGCGCACCATCCGGCCCTACCCGTACCTGCTGGTCATCGTGGATGAGCTGGCGGACCTGATGATGGTCGCCCCGCGGGACGTGGAGGACGCGATCGTGCGCATCACCCAGCTGGCCCGTGCGGCCGGGATCCACCTGGTGCTGGCCACCCAGCGGCCCTCCGTGGACGTGGTCACCGGGTTGATCAAGGCCAACGTGCCCTCCCGCATGGCCTTCGCGACCTCCTCCGCGACCGACTCCCGGGTGGTCCTGGATCAGACGGGTGCTGAGACGCTGATCGGGCAGGGCGATGCGCTGTTCCTGCCGATGGGCGCCTCCAAGCCGATGCGCGTGCAGGGCGCGTGGGTCTCCGAATCCGAGATCCACGACGTCGTCGCCCACGTCAAGACGCAGATGCCGGTCAGCTACCGGCCCGACGTCACCCAGGAGGCCCCGAAGACGACCATCGACGAGGACATCGGGGACGACCTGGACGTGCTGCTGCAGGCCGCGGAGCTGGTCATCAACACCCAGTTCGGCTCCACCTCGATGCTGCAGCGCAAGCTGCGGGTGGGCTTCGCGAAGGCCGGGCGGCTGATGGACCTGCTGGAGTCCCGGGAGATCGTCGGGCCCTCGGAGGGATCCAAAGCCCGGGACGTGCTCGTGGCCCCGGATGACCTGCCGGCCGCCCTGGCCCGCATCCAGGGCCAGGAGCCCCCGGCCGCCCCTGCCGCGTCCGCGCCCGCGGACCTCGTGGGAGAATCGCAGCAGGAACCCGCCCGGGACTGGCAGGACGACGCCGAGTCCGCGGACTCCGAGGATGCCTGGCAGCTGACCGGGCGCTGATCGCCGCGGGGCCGCCGGGCCCCGCGGCACAGGAAGAGGGAAGGGACACCGATGAGCACCGCGCCGACCGGCGAGCCGAAGCCGTCCAACTGGAACCTGCCGAATGCGCTGACGACCGTGCGCATCCTCCTGGTTCCCTTCTTCATCTGGTTCCTGTGGGCCGGCGGCCCGTGGGGCGCGGACGCCCTGGGGATGCGCTGGGCCGCCGTCGTCGTGTTCGGCGTCGCGATGTACACGGACAAGCTGGACGGGGACCTGGCCCGCTCCCGCAACCTGATCACCGACTACGGCAAGATCGCGGACCCGATCGCGGACAAGCTGCTGACGGGCTCGGCCTTCGTGGTGCTCTCGCTGCTGGGGGAGCTGTGGTGGTGGGTCACGATCGTGATCCTCGTGCGCGAATGGGGGATCACCCTGATGCGCTTCGCGGTCCTGCGCTACGGGGTCATGCCGGCGTCGAAGGGCGGCAAGCTCAAGACGGTGCTGCAGACCATCGCCCTGGTCCTGCTCATCCTTCCGCTGGGCGCCCTGGGCACCGGCTGGCTGGTGCCCGGGTGGATCGTGATGGGCGCGGCCCTGGTGGTCACCGTGGTGACGGGGCTGGACTACGTGGTCCAGGCCGCGCGCCTGCGCCGCCGCGCCCTGTCCTCCGGGGGTGCGGCCCGATGAGCCCGCACGCGGGCCAGCCTGGGCCGGGCCGCACCCAGGAGCAGGCCGTGCGGCTGCTGCGCGAGCGGGGCCAGAGCGTGGCCACGGCCGAATCCCTGACCGCCGGGCTGATCAGCGCGAGCCTGGCCGAGGTGCCGGGGGCCTCCGCGGTGCTGCGCGGCGGCGTCGTCTCCTACGCCGCCGAGGTCAAGGAGGCGCTGCTGGGGGTGGACCCGGAGCTGATCGCCTCGCGCGGCACGGTGGATCCCGACGTCGCCCGGGCGATGGCCCGCGGCGCCCGCCGGGCCTGCGCCGCGGACTGGGGGATCTCCGCCACCGGAGCGGCCGGGCCGGAGCCGCACGACGGCAAGCCCGTCGGCACGGTGTACCTGGGGATCGCGGGCCCGGCGGAGGCCGAGACGGTCCTCGAGCTGCACCTGACCGGGGATCGTGAGCGCATCCGGACCGAGAGCGCCCGGCGGGCCCTGGAGACCCTGGTGGAGCAGCTGAGCCGCGGACGGTGACCGAACGGTGACCTGTTGTTCACCGATCTGCCAGGTTACTCCCAGGTCCCTGCCCGGCGCGGGGGGAATGAACGCACAGGTGAGGCGGTTGTAGTGGGTGATGACGGACCGGCAGGACCGGCCACTGCGTGGGCACCCGCCGCAGGCGGAGCCCCGAGGAACCACCCGGAGGACCCGGTCGGACCGTCGTTCGCTTCGAGTAGGGAGATAGGCAAGACCATGACCAAGCAGCCCGTGTCCGTCAACGGCGTCGTCCGCTGGAAGGACGTCAGCCGCCCCGAGACCGCTACCCCCGCCCACCAGGAGCCCAAGATGATCGTCCTGCGCCACGAGATCGGCGAGGTGCTGCGCGACGTCCGCCAGCGCCAGAACCGCACCCTGCGCGAGGTCTCCCACAGCGCCCGCGTGTCCCTCGGCTACCTCAGCGAGGTCGAGCGCGGCCAGAAGGAGGCCTCGTCCGAGCTGCTCGCCTCGATCTGCAGCGCCCTGGACATCCCCCTGTCCCAGATGCTGCGCGAGGTGGCCGACCGGGTCGCCGCCGGCGAGGGCCTGCGCATCCCGGACACCGTGCCCACCGAGTTCGACGAGGAGTTCCGCCGCGAGTACGGCGCCGGGGCCACCGGCACCAAGGATCTGCCGGGCGCGCCGCGTCCGCGTCCGATCGCGCACTGATCCGCCGCACCCTGCCGAGGCCCGCGCCGAGCACCGGCGGGAGGCGGCAGCCCGCCGGCCCGGCCCGCAGCCTGAGGACCCCGCGTCCGCACCCCACCTTCGGGGTGCGGATGCGGGGTTCTCGCGCGGACGGGCACCGGACAGCGGGCCCAGCTCGGCGGGCACCGCGCGGGCGCGATCTCAGGAAGGAGGAGGGATGAAGCTCTCGGAGTTCTGGCGCTCCATGGAGGAGGAGTTCGGCCGCGGCTACGCGCGCGTCGTCGCCGCCCAGACTGTGCTCGACGCCGCCGGGAACCGCACCGCCGAGGAGGCCCTGGCCGCGGGGATGAAGCCCCTGGCCGTCTGGCAGGCCGTGTGCCGCCAGCACGACCTGCCCGAGGACCGCTGGCTCGGGGCGGATCCGGGCGAGCCCCGCTGAGGCGAACCCCGGTATCTCGCGGGGCGCCGGCGGCCGGTGTTCGAGCGCGGAAGTACGTTCGAAGAGGTGTTCGAAGATCTGTTCGGACTGCGTTACACTGGCTTCAGAGGAAGCGCGGTCACCGCCCGGCGCGTCCCGGCCCACCCGGCTCGGGACCCGGACCCGGGCTCCCGTTATCCACAGAGCGGGCGAGCCCCCTTCGATCTGTCAGTCGGGGCCGTTACCGTGAGGATCGAACCGCAGGACCAACCACCGCCGCACCGGAACCGGCGCGGTGATCAGAATCGAGGAGACCATGGCTGCCAAAGCACGCAACAACGCCCCGGTGTCCCGGGCCACCGGCTCGGACCGGGAGAAGGCCCTGGAGTCCGTGCTCGCCCAGATCGACAAGAACTACGGCAAGGGCTCCGTCATGCGCCTGGGGGATCGGGAGGCCGTGAAGACGGAGACCGTCTCCACCGGCGCCCTGTCCCTGGACGTCGCTCTGGGCATCGGCGGCCTGCCGCGCGGGCGCGTCGTGGAGATCTACGGCCCGGAGTCCTCCGGTAAGACCACGGTCGCCCTGCACGCGGTGGCCAACGCCCAGAAGAACGGCGGGATCGCCGCGTTCATCGACGCGGAGCACGCCCTGGACCCGGTCTACGCGGAGAAGCTCGGCGTGGACACGGATGCCCTGCTGGTCTCCCAGCCGGACACCGGCGAGCAGGCCCTGGAGATCATGGACATGCTCGTGGGCTCCGGCTCCATCGACATCATCGTCGTGGACTCCGTGGCCGCCCTGACCCCGCGCGCGGAGATCGAGGGCGAGATGGGCGACTCCCACGTGGGTCTGCAGGCCCGCCTGATGTCCCAGGCGCTGCGCAAGATCACCGGGCGCCTGTCCCAGACCGGCACCACCGCGATCTTCATCAACCAGCTGCGCGAGAAGATCGGCGTGTTCTTCGGCTCCCCGGAGACCACCACCGGCGGCAAGGCGCTGAAGTTCTACGCCTCGGTGCGCATCGACATCCGTCGCATCGAGACCCTGAAGGACGGGGCCAACCCCATCGGCTCGCGGACCAAGGCCAAGATCGTGAAGAACAAGATGGCCCCGCCGTTCAAGCAGGCCGAGTTCGACATCCTCTACGGGGAGGGCATCTCCGTGGAGGGCGGCATCATCGACATGGCCGTGGAGTCCGGGATCGTCAAGAAGTCCGGCGCCTGGTTCACCTACGAGGGGGACCAGCTGGGCCAGGGCAAGGAGAACGCCCGCCGCTTCCTCAAGGACAACCCCGAGCTGGCCGAGGAGATCCAGCACAAGACGCTGATCAAGGCCGGGATCATCGACGCCGAGGAGGGCGAGGAGTCCCAGGAGGCTCCCGCGGGCGTCGGCGCGGGCATCGACGAGCTGGGTGATGACCCGCTGGACGCCCTGCCCGAGAACTTCTGATGAGCGATTCCAGCCCGCACGGCCGACGCCGCGGACCCGTCACGGGCCGCGGCGTCGGCCGTCGGCGCACCGGACGCAGCCTGGGCGCTCCCGCAGCAGCCCCGGTCTCCTCGACGCCGTCCTCAGGGCCGAACACCGGGGACGGGCGGAGGGACGCGGGGCGGCCTCCAGCCGAGGGATCGGCCCCGCGCACCCCGGAGGAGGCGGAATACGCCCGGGCCAAGGAGATCCTGCTGCGCCAGCTCACCGCCGCCGCCCGCTCCCGCGCCCAGCTGGCGCAGAAGCTCGCGGAGAAGGAGATCTCCGAGGAGACGGCCACCCGCATCCTGGACCGCTACGAGGATCTCGGTCTGATCGACGACGCCGAATACGCCGCGATGTACGTACGCAGCCGCTCCGCCAGCAGGAAGCTCGCCCGCCCGGCCCTGCGCCGGGAGCTCGCGCAGAAGGGCATCGACCCGGAGACCGCCGAGCGGGCCCTGACCCAGCGCACCGAGGAGGAGGAGCGCGAGGACGCCCGCGCGCTGGTGCGCCGTCGGCTGCGCCCCGAGCGGGACCTGGACGACCCGGCCCAGCGGGAGAAGGCCCTGCGTCGGCTGGTCGCGATGCTGGCCCGCCGAGGCTACGCCCCCGGCGTGGCCTTCGAGATCGTGCGCACGGTCATGGCCGAGCACGGGGAGACGCGTCTGGAGGAGCCACCGGGGCTGGCCTGACCCGGGCCGGTGGACTTGATCCGGCACGTCCCGGCGCCCGCGGCGGTCTTGTACCCTGGCACAGTGAATGCGAGCGCGACCCAGACCCAGACCCTGCCGTCGACCCTGCCCGAGGCCCTCGACGTCCAGCCCTGCCCGCCCGGCATCGAGGAGCGGACGGGGCGGTCCCACAGCTACGAGGTGCGCACCTTCGGCTGCCAGATGAACGTGCACGACTCCGAGCGGATCTCCGGGCTGCTGGAGGCCTCCGGGTACGTCCCGCACACGGGTGAGGGGACCCCTGACCTGGTGGTCTTCAACACCTGCGCGGTGCGGGAGAACGCAGACAACAAGCTCTACGGCCACCTCGGTCAGCTCGCCCCCGTCAAGCGCGCCCACGAGGGCATGCAGATCGCCGTCGGCGGGTGCTTGGCCCAGAAGGACCAGAACACCATCGTGGAGAAGGCCCCCTGGGTCGACGTCGTGTTCGGCACCCACAACATCGGCTCCCTGCCGCGGCTGCTGGAGCGCTCCCGGCACAACCGCGAGGCCGCCACCGAGCTGCTGGAATCCCTGGAGGTCTTCCCCTCCACCCTGCCGACCAAGCGGGAGAACGTGCACTCCGGGTGGGTGTCCATCTCCGTGGGCTGCAACAACACCTGCACCTTCTGCATCGTCCCCTCCCTGCGCGGCAAGGAGAAGGACCGCCGGCCCGGGGACATCCTCGCCGAGGTCCAGGCCCTGGTGGACGACGGCGCCGTGGAGGTCACCCTGCTCGGGCAGAACGTGAACTCCTACGGCGTCGGCTTCGGTGACCGGCAGGCCTTCTCCAAGCTGCTGCGCGCCTGCGGGCAGATCGAGGGCCTGGAGCGCATCCGCTTCACCAGCCCCCACCCGGCGGCCTTCACCGACGACGTCATCGACGCGATGGCCGAGACCCCCACCGTCATGCCCGTCCTGCACATGCCCCTGCAGTCCGGCTCCGACCGGGTGCTCAAGGCCATGCGCCGCTCCTACCGGTCCAAGCGGTTCCTCGGCATCCTGGAGAAGGTGCGCAAGCGCATCCCGCACGCCGCCATCACCACGGACATCATCGTGGGCTTCCCCGGGGAGACGGAGGAGGACTTCCAGGAGACCCTGCGCGTGGTCGAGGAGTCCCGGTTCTCCTCGGCCTTCACCTTCCAGTACTCCATCCGCCCCGGCACCCCGGCGGGTCGGATGCAGAACCAGGTGCCCCAGGAGGTCGTGCAGGAGCGGTACGAGCGGCTGGTGGCCCTACAGGATCGCATCAGCGCGCAGCTGAACGCCGAGCAGGTCGGGAAGCGGGTGGAGCTGCTGGTCTCCGCGCAGACCGGACGCAAGGCCGAGCAGACCCACCGGCTCTCCGGGCGCACTCCGGATCAGCGGCTCGTGCACTTCAGCGTGCCCGACGGCGCCCCCGTCCCGCGTCCGGGGGACTTCGCGACCGTGCGGATCACCGACGCCGCACCCTTCCACCTGCTCGCCGATTCCCCGGCGGAGGACTACGCGGTGCGCCGCTCCCGCGCCGGGGACGCTTGGGATCGCGCCCAGGCCGATTCCTGCGGCACCGGCGCCCCGTCGGGTGGCGCCCCGGGCACCACGATGCTCGGGATGCCGGCCCTGCCGCCGCGCCGATGACCCTCCCGATCATCGCCGTCCTCGGCCCCACCGGCACGGGGAAGTCAGACCTCAGCGTCGCCCTGGCCCGCGAGGTGGACGGCGAGGTGGTCAACGCGGACTCGATGCAGCTGTACCGCGGGATGGACATCGGCACGGCCAAGCTCACGCCCGCCGAGCGCGACGGCGTGCCCCATCACCTCCTAGACGTGCTGGACGTGCGCGAGGAGGCCTCCGTGGCCCGCTACCAGCGCGAGGCCCGCGAGCGCTTCGCCGAGATCCGGGGGCGCGGGCGCACCCCGATCCTCGTCGGCGGGTCCGGACTGTATGCGCGCGCGGCCCTGGACGTGCTGGAGTTCCCGCCCACCGATGCGCAGGTGCGTCAGCGCTGGCAGGAGCTCCTGGAGACCGAGGGGCGCGGGGCGCTGGCCGCTCGGCTGGAGGCCGTGGACCCGGTCTCCGCGCGGCGCGGCCTGGACGACCGGCGCCTGGTGCGCGCCCTGGAGGTCCACGAGCTGACCGGGCGCCCCTTCTCCTCCTACATGCCGCGGCGCGAACACCGGGAGCCGGCCCTGCAGATCGGGCTGAACGGGCCCCGGGACCTGCTGCACGACCGCCTGGCCGTGCGGGTGCACCGGATGGTCGAGGCCGGTCTCCTGCAGGAGGTGCGGGACCTGGCCGAGCGGGGGCTGCGCGAGGGGCGCACCGCCTCCCACGCCCTGGGCTACGCGCAGTTCCTGCGCGTCGTGGACGGGGAGACCTCCGAGGAGGAGGCCGTGCAGGAGACGATCATCGCCACCCGCCGCTTCGCCCGCCGCCAGGTCACCTGGTTCCGGGCGGACCCGCGCGTTACCTGGATCGGATTCACCCTCTCCCCGCGCCAGCAGCTGGACCGGGCGCTGACCCTGATCGAGCAGGGGCGCACGCCGGAGACCGCGAACGACGGGGGAGCCGAGGGCTGACCTGACCGCGCGGGCAGGACCGGGAGCGCGGCCGGATTCGCCGGCCAGACCGGTCCTCGCTGAGCCGGCCCTTCGGTCGTCCGACCCGCCCGATAGACTGGCCGGGTGACGACCGAGAGCACCACCGCCGAGAGCACCACCGCGCAGACCGACGCCTCCCGCTGGGGCGAACTGGCCGGAGTGACCCTGAGCAAGGGCCACGGCACCGGCAACGACTTCCTCCTGCTCACCGATCCCGAGGGAAGCCTCGAGCTGGAGGGGGACCTGGTGGCCGCCGTGTGCGACCGGCACCGGGGGATCGGCGCGGACGGGCTGATCCGCGCGATCCGCAGCCAGCACCTGGAGGCCGGGCGGGCCCTCGCCGCGAACGGGGAGGACGCCCCGGAGTGGTTCATGGACTACCGCAACGCGGACGGCTCCCTGTCCGAGATGTGCGGCAACGGGGTGCGCGTGTTCGCCCACCACCTCATCCACGCCGGGCTGATCGAGCTGCCGGAGGGGGAGACCGTGCGCATCGGGACCCGCGGCGGGGTCAAGACCGTCGCCCGGGTTCCCGGCGGCTACGCCGTGGACATGGGCCCCTGGGGCTTCATCGACGGGGAGCAGGCCCGGGAGCACGGGGCCGACTGCACCGTCTCGGCCCGCGGCCTGCGCACCGCCCGCCCGGGCCTGTCCATCACCATGGGCAACCCGCACACCGTCGTCGCCCTGGCCGATGAGGCCAAGCTGGCCCGGCTGGACCTGGGCACCGCACCGACCGTGGACCCCCGGCCCAGTGCCGGCACCAACGTCGAATTCGTGGTGCCCCGGGACGCCGAGGAGGAGGACGACGGCACGGGAGCGCTGGTGCTGCGCGTCAGCGAACGCGGGGTGGGCGAGACCCTGTCCTGCGGGACCGGCGCGTGCGCTGCCGCGGCGGCGACCCGCTTCTGGGGCGGGGAGGACGCCCCGGATGAGTGGCGGGTCGGCGTGCCCGGCGGGGAGCTGGGCGTGACCTTCGTGCTCGGCCCGGACGAGCTGGAGCACGTGATCCTCTCCGGGCCGGCGGAGCTCGTGGGCACCGTGCGCCTGGGCTGAGCCGCGGGACCCGGGCAGGTCGCCGCGGGGATCAGGCGGCGCGGGTGACCCGCAGGATCCGGAAGCCCTTGGCGGTGGCGGCCCGGTCCACCGCGAAGGCGCCGGGCTCCCGCTCCCGCAGGGTCTGATCCAGCCAGCGCTGCAGGGAGTCCGCGCCCAGGTTCTTCTGCACCACCAGGTGCGCCTGCCCGGCCGGGGCCAGGCGCACCAGCCAGGTCAGCAGCAGCTCGTGCAGCACCTGCTTGCCCACCCGGATCGGCGGGTTGGACCAGATCGCGTCGAAGCGCAGCCGCGGATCCACCTCCTCCGGGATCACCGGGCGGATGCCGGTCAGCCCCAGGCGCGCGGCGTTGCGGCGGGTCAGCTCCAGGCTGCGCCGGTTCACGTCCACGGCCATCACCTCGGCGTCGGGCCGCTGCAGGCCCATGCTCAGCGCGATCGGCCCCCACCCGCAGCCGACGTCGAGGAAGCGGGACCCGGACCGGGGCAGGGCGGGGACCTCGTCCAGCAGCACCGCGGTGCCCTTGTCCAGGGCCTTCGGGCTGAAGATGCCGGGGGCGCTCACCAGATCCCGCTCGGCCCCGGCCAGTCGCACCCGCAGGGGCTGCTCGACGAAGGGCTCGTCCTCGTGCGCGGAGAAGTAGTGCTCGACCATGATCCCCCATCGTATCGGCCCGCCTCACCCGCCTCCTCGGCGTCCGCGCTCGCGGCGCCGGCTCCCCGGGACTCGGCGCTGGGGCGCGGCGTCGCGTGTTCGTCCACAGCACAGGCCCGCCCCGGGTGCGGCGCGGGGGCCGCCCGGTAGACTGGCAGGACGCATTGAGCGGTCCGCGCGCCCGATCCGAGGGAGTCAGCACCGGCCGCGCCCCCGCACGGAAAGGCACCCTTGCCCCAGCATCACCCCCGCACCGCCGACGACGCCGCCCCCGAGCACACCGACGAGCGCACCGAGCAGCCCCGCCAGCCCAGCGACGCCCAGCTGCGCGCGACCGTGGACCGGGTCCTCGGCCGCTTCTCCCCGGAGGAGGAGCACCAGGCCTCCATCCTGGACCGCCGTGCCCCGGAGCTGGCGGAGACCACCCAGCACACCGAGCACGACGGCGAGCAGCAGGACCTCGAGGAGCGCCGCGCCCTGCGGCGCGTGGCCGGGCTGTCCACCGAGCTGGAGGACGTCACCGAGGTCGAGTACCGGCAGCTGCGCCTGGAGCGCGTGGTGCTGGCCGGGATCTGGTCCGAGGGCACCCTGGAGGACGCCGAGAACTCCCTGCGCGAGCTCGCGGCCCTGGCGGAGACCGCCGGCTCCGAGGTCCTGGACGGGCTGGTGCAGCGGCGGCTGAAGCCGGACCCCGGCACGTTCCTCGGCTCCGGCAAGGCCCAGGAGCTCAAGGAGATCGTGGCCGAGACGGGCGCGGACACCGTCGTCATCGACTCGGAGCTGGCCCCGTCCCAGCGGCGTGGGCTGGAGGACATCGTCAAGGTCAAGGTCATCGACCGCACCGCGCTGATCCTGGACATCTTCGCCCAGCACGCCAAGTCCCGGGAGGGCAAGGCCCAGGTGGAGCTGGCGCAGCTGGAGTACCTGCTGCCGCGCCTGCGCGGCTGGGGCGAGTCCATGTCCCGCCAGGCCGGCGGTCGGGCGGCCGGCGGCGAGGGGATCGGTTCGCGCGGTCCCGGTGAGACGAAGATCGAGCTGGACCGGCGCCGCATCCGCCAGCGGATGGCCAAGCTGCGTCGGGAGATCGCCGCGATGAAGCCGGCCCGGGAGACCAAGCGGGCCAACCGGCGTCGCAACCACATCCCCTCCGTGGCCATCGCCGGGTACACCAACGCCGGCAAGTCCTCCCTGCTCAACCGGCTCACCGACGCCGGGGTGCTGGTGGAGAACGCCCTGTTCGCGACCCTGGACCCCACGGTGCGCCGGGCCGAGACCCCGGACGGCATCGGCTACACCCTCTCGGACACCGTCGGCTTCGTGCGCAACCTGCCCACCCAGCTGGTCGAGGCCTTCCGCTCCACCCTCGAGGAGGTGGCCGACGCGGACGTGATCCTGCACGTGGTGGACGCCTCCCACCCGGACCCGGCGGGCCAGATCCGCGCGGTGCGCGAGGTCCTGGCCGAGGTGGACGCGCAGGACGTCCCGGAGATCATCGTGCTGAACAAGGCCGACGCCGCGGACCCCTTCGTTCTGGATCGCATCCGGCTGCGCGAACCCCACCATGCGATCGTCTCCGCGAAGACCGGGGAGGGGATCCCGGAGCTGAAGGAGCTGATCTCCCGGACCATCCCTCGGCCCAGCGTGCGCATGGAGATCCTGGTGCCCTACACCCACGGGGAGGTGGTCTCCCGGCTGCACGAGTGGGACGCGGAGATCCTGTCCACCGCGTTCGAAGAGGACGGGACCCGGATGAGCGTGCTGGTGCGGGAGGAGACCGCCCCGGAGCTGCAGCCCTACGCCGTGACCGCCCCGTGAGCAGCACCAACCCGGACCCCACGCGAGGCTCGGCACCCGCGGAGGCCGCCGAGGACGTGCACGCCCCGACCGGTGCGGAGCCGGAGACCCTGCCCGGGGCCAAAGACGCCCTGGCGCTGCTGGACACGGCGATCGAGCGCACCGGCGGGCAGCGCCGCGACGGGCAGCGGATCATGGCAGCGCACGTGGCCCAGGCCCTGCAGACGGGGCGGCACCTGCTGGTGCAGGCCGGCACCGGTACCGGCAAGTCCCTGGCCTACCTGGTCCCGGCCATCCAGCACGCCCTGGGCGCGGACAAGCCCGTCGTCGTCGCGACCGCGACCCTGGCCCTGCAGGCGCAGATCGTCGGCCGGGACGTGCCCCGGCTGCTGGAGACCCTCGAGGATCGCCTCGAGGGCGAGGTGGAGGTCGCCCTGCTGAAGGGGCGCAGCAACTACGTGTGCCTGCACAAGCTGGAGGGCGGCTACCCGGAGGATGAGGACCCGGACGCGCTGTTCAACCTCAACAGCCAGGGGCAGGCCGCCAGTGGGCATCCCCGTCCCGCCCCGGACTCGCTGGCCGAGGAGGTGGTGCGCCTGCGCGCCTGGGCGGACTCCACGGACACCGGGGACCGGGATGACCTGCGCCCGGGCGTCTCGGACCGGGCCTGGCGGCAGGTCTCGGTCACGGCCTCGGAGTGCCTGGGGCGCCGCTGCCCCCTGGTGGAGGAGTGCTTCTCCGAGCGGGCCCGGCAGCGGGCGGGGGAGGCCGACGTCGTGATCACCAACCACGCGCTGCTGGCGATCAGCGCCTTCGAGGGGATCGGGGTGCTGCCCGAGCACGACGTCGTGGTGGTCGACGAGGCCCACGAGCTGGTGGACCGCGTGACCGGCGCGGTGACCGGCGCCCTGTCCCCGCTGATGGTCCGCTCCGCGGCCCGGGCGGTGCGCACGAACACCCAGGCGGCCTCGGAGCCGCTGAGCTCCGCGGCCGAGGCCCTGGAGCAGGCCTGCTCCGGCCGGCCCGCCGAGCTCATGCCGCAGGGGCTGGAGCCGGGGATCGCCCGGGCCATGGAGCAGGTGCGCGACGCCGCCCGGGCCGCGCTGTCCGACACCAAGGGCGACGCGAAGGACTCCGACGCCGGGCGCCAGACCGCCCGCGCCAAGCTCACCGAGGTCCTGGAGCTGGCCGAGCGGATGCTCAGCGCGGACGGGCGCTTCGAGGTCGTGTGGATCTCCCGGGCCGGCGGCTGGGAGCCGGGACGCGGCTACGTCAGCGCCGCGGACACGGACCCGGCCACGCTGCACGTGGCCCCGCTGTCCGTGGCCGGGCGGCTGCGCGAGGGGCTGTTCCAGGACCGCACGGTGGTGCTGACCTCGGCGACCCTGGCCATCGGCGACTCCTTCGATCAGGTCGCCGGCTCCCTCGGGCTGCAGGGGGAGAAGGCCCCGGCGTGGGAGGGGCTGGACGTCGGCTCGCCCTTCGACTACCCGAAGCAGGGGATGCTCTACGTGGCCCGGGACCTGCCCAAGCCGGGGCGCGGGGTCTCGGAGGAGCAGCTGGAGCGGATCCTGCAGCTGGTGGAGGCCTCCGGCGGCGGGGCGCTGGGATTGTTCTCCTCGCGTCGCGGCGCGCAGCAGGCCGCCGAGTACGTGCGCGAGCACTCCGACCTGCCGGTGCTGGTGCAGGGGGAGTCCTCGCTGCGCGGTCTCGTCGAGCGGTTCACGGCCGAGGAGGACACGTGCCTGTTCGGAACCATGAGCCTGTGGCAGGGCGTCGACGTGCCGGGGCCCTCCTGCCGCCTGGTGCTCATCGATCGGATCCCGTTCCCGCGCCCGGATGATCCGCTGGCCACCGCCCGGGCCCGGGCGGTGGGCCGGCGCGGGGGCAACGGCTTCATGGCGGTCTCCGCCTACCACGCGGCGATCCGGCTGGCCCAGGGGGCCGGGCGCCTGATCCGCTCCCGCGAGGACCGCGGGGTCGTGGCGGTGCTGGATTCCCGGCTGGCCACCGCCCGGTACGGCGGGTTCCTGCGGGCGGCCCTGCCGCCGCTGTGGACCACGGACCGCCTGCCCGTGGTCACGGGGGCGCTGCGGCGGCTGCACGCGGGCTGAGGCGAGGGCCTCAAAGCCCGGACTCAGACGGCGCGCAGCACCGAGACGACCTTGCCCATGATGCTGGCGTGATCGCCGAGGATCGGCTCGTACTGGCGGTTCTGCGGCAGCAGCCAGGTGTGCCCGTCGCGCTGTCGGAAGGTCTTCACGGTGGCCTCGTCATCGAGCAGGGCGGCGACGATGTCCCCGTTCTGGGCGGTGTTCTGCTGGCGCACCACGACCCAGTCGCCATCGCAGATCGCGGCCTCGACCATCGAATCCCCGCGCACCTCGAGCATGAACAGCTCGCCCTGGCCCACCAGCTGTCGGGGCAGGGAGATCGTGTCCTCCACGTGCTGCTCGGCCGTGATCGGCACACCGGCGGCGATGCGCCCCACCAGCGGCACGCTGATGTTCTGCCCCTGCTCCTCCTCGGCCTCCGGCGCGGCGGTGGGGAACAGCGGGACCACGTCGGCTGCGGCCTCGGCCGTCGGCTGCGCGCTCGGGGCGGGGTCCGACTGCTCCTCCTGCGCGGGGCCCTGCCCGGAGGGGCGGATGTCGGTGCGGCGGGGTTCGGCCAGCACCTCGATGGCCCGCGGCCGCTTCGGATCGCGGCGGATGTAGCCCAGGGCCTCGAGCCGGGAGAGCTGGTGGGTGACGCTGGAGAGGCTGGACAGCCCGACGACGTCGCCGATCTCGCGCATCGACGGCGGGTAGCCGTGCGCGCTGATCGAGGCGGAGATGGCCTCCAGGATGGTGCGCTGGCGCGCGGTGAGGGGCTTGCGGGCGGAGGCCTCGGCTCCGTGGGGGGCTGCTCCGTGCTCTCGGGCCACCGTCGGGTCCTTCCTGGAGGTGTTCGATCTGTCAGTCCGGGGGTGTGGACTGCTCCCATCAGCGTAGGCGAGACCGCGTGTCGGATCAAACACATGTTCTAGTCCCTCGACAGTCTTCGATCGCACTGGTAGAACAGATGTACGAACTCGAACACGTCTTCGAAGGCGATCGAGCGTCAATCACCGCTAGGAGGCCGCCATGAGCATCGCGCTCACCGCACCCCGCCCGTTCCGCATCGGGTTCCGCACCGGGCCGCGCCGGGGTGCCCATCCGGCAGGCGCACCCGCCTGCACCCGCCCCGCCTGCGCCCGTCCGGCCGCGCGCCGCACCCGGCTGCTGCGCCGCCGTCCGGAGCGCGCGGCCCGCCCGACGCTGCGGCTCACCCGGCGCGGACGCCTCCTGCTCATCGGCCTGCCGGTGCTGCTCGGGGCCGTCGCGGTGCTGGCCGGGGCCCTGCTGCTGGTGCTGAGCCCGCAGGCCCAGGCCGGCGACGCCGCGCCGAGCGGGGCGCAGACCCGCGTCGTGGTGGTCTCCGCCGGGGACACCCTCTGGAGCCTCGCACAGGAGGCGGATCCGGAGTCCGACCCGCGGGCCGCGGTGGAGCGGATCGTGGACCTGAACGACCTGCAGGACAGCGCCGTGCGGCCCGGCCAGCGCCTCGTGGTGCCGCAGCCGGAGACCGCCGCGCCGTGAGACCGCAGGGTTCCGGGTTCACGCGAACGGGGACTCCACTAGGATGGCACCGTGAGTGATGCAGCCAGCCCCGATGCGGAAGCCGCCGTCCTGGATACCCTGCCGCTGCGAGATGACCTGCGCGGCCAGAGGGCCTACGGCGCCCCGATGATCCAGGTGCCCTACGCCCTGAACGTCAACGAGAACACCCATCCGCTGCCCGAGGAGCTGATCCGGGCGATCGGCAGTGCGGCCGCCGAGGCCGCGGCCGGGCTGAACAGATACCCGGACCGGGACTTCCCGCAGCTGCGCCGCGAGCTGGCGGACTACCTCGGCCACGGCATCACCGAACGCCAGGTCTGGGCCGCCAACGGCTCCAACGAGATCCTCCAGCAGCTGCTGCAGGCCTTCGGCGGGCCCGGCCGCAACGTGCTGAGCTTCGCGCCCACCTACTCCATGTACCCGCTCCTGGCCTCCGGCACCAACACCGAGTACATCGCCGGGCGGCGGGCCGCGGACTTCACCCTCTCCCCGGAGGATGCCGCGCGCCAGATCCGCCAGCACCGGCCGACCGTCACGATCCTGTGCTCACCCAACAACCCCACCGGCACGGCACTCTCCCCGGAGACCATTTTGGCCGCCTACGAGGCCGTCGAGGAGCTGGGCGGGATGCTCGTGGTGGATGAGGCCTACGCGGAATTCGCCCGCGATCCGGACACCACCGCGCTGTCCCTGCTGCCCGGGAGGCCCCGCCTGGTCGTCAGCCGCACCATGAGCAAGGCCTTCGCCCTGGCGGGGGCCCGGGTCGGCTACTTCGCCGCGGATCCGGCCGTGGTCGAGGCCGTCATGCTGGTGCGCCTGCCCTACCACCTCTCCGCGGTGACCCAGGCCGTCGCCCTGACGGCGCTGCGCCACCGGGACCAGCTGCTGGGGCAGGTCGGACGCATCCGCGAACAGCGGGACCGGATCGTGACCCGTCTGGAGCAGCTGGGTCTGGAGCCGGCCGCCTCGGACTCCAACTTCGTCTTCTTCGGGGGCCTGTCCGATGCCCAGGGCCTGTGGGAGGACCTGCTGGGCGACGGCGTGCTGATCCGCGACGTCGGGATCCCCGGGCACCTGCGGGTCACCGCCGGCACCGAGGAGGAGACCACCGCCTTCCTGGACAGCCTGGAACGGCACCTGCCCGACCGCCGCTGAGACCACCCCCGCCCCGGGCGCCCGGGTCTCACGGGCCCCGCGGGGCGCGCCGACCCACCGCCGACACCGCTACGGAGCATCGAATGCAGACCCTTGACGCCCAGCCCGCCCGGGCGGGCGGCCGCACGGCCTCCCTGACCCGCGCCACCAGTGAGTCCACGGTCCGGCTCAACCTGAACCTGGACGGCACCGGCGTCTCCCGGATCAGCACCACCGTGCCCTTCTACGACCACATGCTCACCGCCCTGTCCAAGCACTCGCTGATCGACCTGGAGGTCGAGGCCAGCGGAGACACCGAGATCGACGTGCACCACACCGTCGAGGACACCGCGATCGTGCTGGGCGAGGCCCTGCGCGAGGCCCTGGGCGACAAGCGCGGCATCCGCCGCTTCGGCCAGGCCACCGTGCCCCTGGACGAGGCCCTGGCCCGGGCCGTCGTGGACATCTCGGGGCGGCCCTACCTGGTGCACGAGGGGGAGTCCGAGGCCTTCGCCCACCACCTGATCGGCGGGCACTTCACCGGCTCCATGGTCCGCCACGTGCTCGAGGCCATCGCCTACCACGCCGGGATCTGCCTGCACGTGGACCTGCTGCGCGGCCGGGACCCCCACCACATCGCCGAGGCCCAGTTCAAGGCCCTGGCGCGGGCCCTGCGCGAGGCCGTCGAGCCGGATCCCCGCGTCCCGGAGGCCATCCCCTCGACCAAGGGGGCGCTGTGAGCACCGCTGGATCGCAGCCCGTGAAGCCCACCGTCACCGTCCTGGACTACGGGGCCGGCAACGTCCGCTCGGCCGTGCGCGCCCTGGAGACCGCCGGGGCCGACGTCGTGCTCTCCCGGCGCCCGCAGGACGTGCTGGAGGCCGACGGCCTCGTGGTCCCCGGCGTCGGGGCCTTCGGCGCCGTCATGGACGGCCTGCGCGCCGTGGATGCCCCGCGGCTGATCGGACGCCGGGTGGCCGGCGGCCGGCCCGTGCTGGGCATCTGCGTGGGGCTGCAGGTCTTCTTCGAAGCCGGCACCGAGCACGGGGAGCACACCGAGGGACTGGGGGAGTGGCCCGGGACCGTGGAGAAGCTGCCCGGAGACGTGGTCCCGCACATGGGCTGGAACACCGTGCGCCCGCCGGAGGGCAGCCGGCTGTTCGCCGGGATCGAGCGGGAGCGGTTCTACTTCGTGCACTCCTACGCGGTGCAGCGCTGGGAGTTCACCCAGACCAGCCAGCACATCCGGCCCCCGCAGGTCACCTGGGCCGAGCAGGGGGTGCCGTTCATCGCCGCCGTGGAGAACGGGCCGCTGAGCACCACCCAGTTCCACCCGGAGAAGTCCGCGGACGCCGGGCTGCGGCTGCTGCGCAACTGGCTGGACACCCTGCTGCGCACCGGCCGGATGGCCCCGCGAGGCCCCGAGTCCGAGGAGGACTTCCCAGACCCCGCCCGGGCGCAGGAGACCGCGCCCGCCGTCGACGCCGAGGAGGGCGAGCGCGCATGAGTCCCCTGACCTCCGGTCTGCTGCTGATGATCTTCGGGGCCTTCCTCGTCGGCGGCGGCATCTCCTTCCGCCGGCAGAAGCTGCCGCTCATCGCCCAGGTCGTGCTGTGGATCCTGGGCGCGGCCTTCTTCGCCTACGGCCTCTACGTCGTCACCCTCGACTGAGCGCCGGGCGCGGCCATCCCGCCCGCGCCCGCGCGCACCATCCGCAACGAACAGGAGCACCATCCCGATGAGCACCCCCCGCCTGCAGCTGCTGCCCGCCGTGGACGTCGCCGGGGGTCAGGCCGTGCGCCTGGTCCAGGGCGAAGCCGGCACCGAGACCGGCTACGGCGACCCCGTCGAGGCGGCCCTGGCCTGGCAGGAGGCCGGTGCCGAATGGGTGCACCTGGTGGATCTGGACGCGGCCTTCGGGCGTGGGGAGAACACCGAGGTGCTGCGCCGGGTCGCCGAGCGGGTGCGGCTGAAGATCGAGCTGTCCGGAGGGATCCGGGATGATGCCTCGCTGCGCCGGGCCCTGAGCCTGGAGCCCGCCCGGATCAACCTCGGCACCGCCGCCCTGGAGGACCCGGAGTGGACGCGCCGGGTCATCGCAGAGCACGGGGAGCGCATCGCCGTCGGGCTGGACGTGCGCGGCACGACCCTGGCGGCCCGCGGCTGGACCGAGGAGGGCGGGGACCTGTGGGAGGTGTTGGACCGGCTCAACGCCGACGGCTGCGCCCGCTACGTCGTCACCGACGTGACGAAGGACGGCACGCTGCGCGGGCCCAACACCGAGCTGCTGGCCGAGGTCGCCCGGCGCACGGATCGGCCGGTCGTCGCCTCCGGCGGCATCTCGGGGCTTGCGGACCTGGAGGCGCTGCGGGCCATGGTCCCGCACGGGGTCGAGGGCACGATCGTCGGCAAGGCCCTGTACGCCGGGCGCTTCACCCTGGCCGAGGCCCTGGACGCGGCGGGGCGGCCCGAGGCATGAGCCCGCGGGAATTGCCGGCTCACATCCAGGCGCAGCTGCGCAGCGCCGGCCGGGAGACGGACACCGGCGGGCAGCCGTGGAAGGGCCGCAACCTGGGGGAGGGGACCTCCCACACCCACGCGTATCCGCAGGACGACGGCCTGACCCCCGCCCCCGTGGCCGAGGCCCTGGAGGCCTTCGCCCGGGCCGAGATCCCCGAGGAGTCGGTGCTGGAGGCGCTGCGCGGCACGCGCCTGTTCGCCCCGGTTCTCGCCGAGCTGTCCCAGGCCCACGTGACCGAGGACGGGCTGGTCTCGGACAAGGAGTCGGAGATGGCCCTGGTCTCCATCAGCGCCCCGGACGGGCGGCGGGCCCTGCCCGTGTTCACCAGCGTGGACGCGCTGACCTCCTGGCATCCGCAGGCCCGGCCGGTGGCCGCCGAGGCCCGGCGCACGGCGCTGGCCGCGGTGGAGGACGGCAACCAGCTGCTGGTCCTGAATCCGGGCACCGAACTGGTCTTCGTCCTGCGGCGTCCGGGGGTGTGGGCCCTGGCCAAGGGCGAGCCCTGGCTGCCGTCCTACTCGGATCCCGAGGTGCTGGCCGCCCTGCAGCGCGCGGCCGCGGGGATCCCGCAGGCCCGAGGCGCGCAGATGGCCCCCGGGGCCGGGGTGGCGGCCCGCGACGCCGAGGGTCGGTTGCTGCCCGGCGGCGGGCCCGGCCCGGAGCTCAGCGTCGAGCTGCTGCTGGTCCCCGGCCTGGACCGGGCGGGCCTGGACGCTGCGTCGGAGACCTTCCGGGCGGCCGTGGCCGCGGACCCGCTGCTCGCCGAGCGGATCGACTCCCTGGAGATCCGGGTGCGCCCGGTCGAGGACCGGGAGCCGCGCCCGGCGGGCTAGAAGACCGGGCCGGTCAGGTTCTCTCCGGGGCCCTTGCCCGGGGCGTCCGGGGCGAAGGAGGCCTCGCGGAAGGCCAGCTGCAGGGAGCGCAGGCCGTCGCGCAGGGGCCCGGCGTGCTGGGAGCCGATCTCCGGGGCCGCGGAGGTGACCAGCCCGGCCAGGGCGATGATGAGCTTGCGGGCCTCGTCCAGATCCTTCAGCTCCGCGGCGTCGGGCCCCTCGGCCAGGCCGCATTTCACGGCGGCCGCGCTCATCAGGTGCACCGCGGTGGTGGTGATGACCTCCACGGCGGGGACCTCGGCGATGTCGCGCATCTGCGCGTTCACGGCCTGGATCTGCTCGGCGCTGGGCTCCGGGGCGGCCTCGGGGGCCACGGCGGCATCCGTGCCGCCGGGGAAGCGGTGCACGCCGGGATCGGGCTGGGCGTCGGCGGGATCCTGCGCGGCAGAGGAGGGGCGGGGTGTCTCAGTCATGGCCCCCACTGTCGCACATCGGGGGCCGTCGCGCCGCCTCGGGGCGAGACCGGCGCAGGGCAGACAACGGGGCGGCCATGGTGTAGAGTGTCAGGAGTTTCCAAGCGGGGATCTCGATCTCCCACCCGCGTCGACCGCAGCGGTCGCCGGGTCAGCGCTCGTGCGCCATCATGCCGTCCGCATCCTGAGGATGCGCGTCGTGTGCGGGCACGGGTCTCGAAGCCCCCGCTGGAACCGTCCCGCGGGGGCTTCTTCGCATCCCGTCGGGGCGATCCGCGAACCGTGCGGGAACAGACCCGCAGAGCCGACAGGAGCACCACATTAGCGATCCACGCATCAATGACCGCATCCGCGTACCGGAAGTCCGACTGGTCGGCCCCAGCGGCGAGCAGGTCGGGATCGTCCGCGTAGAGGACGCACTGCGTCTGGCGCGGGAATCGGATCTTGATCTGGTCGAGGTGGCGCCGAACGCCCGTCCGCCGGTGTGCAAGCTGATGGACTTCGGCAAGTACAAGTACGAGGCCGCCGTCAAGGCCCGCGAGTCCCGCAAGAACCAGACCAACACGGTCCTGAAGGAAGTGCGGTTCCGGCTGAAGATCGACGACCACGACTACGAGACCAAGGTCGGGCACGCCAAGCGCTTCCTCACCGCGGGAGACAAGGTCAAGGCCATGATCCAGTTCCGCGGCCGCGAGCAGCAGCGCCCCGAGATGGGAGTGCGCCTGCTGGAGCGGCTGGCGATGGACCTGGCCGAGGTCGGCAGCGTCGAGTCCAATCCGCGCCAGGATGGGCGGAACATGGTCATGGTCATCGGCCCGCTGCGCAACAAGGCCGAGGCGCGCCGCGAGCAGCAGCGCCAGGCCAAGCAGCAGGGCGGCAGCCGCCGTCAGCGCGAGCGGGTGGACACCCGCACCGCGCAGCCGGTGTCCAACTCGGTGGCCGCGGCCATGCCGGAGCAGCTGCGCCAGCAGGCGCAGGGCGGCTCGGCATCGCAGGCCCAGGAGGCCCCGGCCCCGAAGCCGCAGGCCGAGTCGAAGCCCGCGTCGGCCCCGAAGCCGCAGGCGGCTCCCAAGCCCCAGGCGGCCGCGAAGCCCGCGTCGGCTCCGAAGCCGCAGGCCGCGCCGAAGCCCCAGGCGGCTCCCAAGCCGCGGGCGCCGAAGCCCGGCCCCCGGTCGTAGCCGCCCCGCCCGGGTCCGCCCCGGGTTGGATGACCCTGCGGACCGGGTCGAGAAGGCGCCTCGTCCTCGACGTCGCCCTCGCAGATCCGGCTTCCGCTGCCTGAGACAGGCACCGTCCCCTCGGGGCGGTGCACGCCCTCCCGGCCCCGCGTGCCCCACGCGGGATCCGGGATGAAACGTAAGGAGAACGGCCCCCATGCCGAAGCACAAGTCCCACTCCGGTGCCAAGAAGCGCTTCAAGCTCACCGGTTCCGGCAAGGTCAAGCGCCAGCAGGCCAACCGCCGCCACTACCTGGAGCACAAGTCCTCCCGGCTGACCCGCCGGCTGGCCTCGGACCAGATCGTCACCGGCGGTCAGGCCAAGGTCATCAAGAAGATGCTGGCCAAGTAGGGCTCAAGCCCACCGCACCCATCGACCTCCCGGTCCCCGCACGGGACCGGCCCCGAACACGCCGCGCCGCCCCCAGGTGAGGGCCGCGCCAGAGCAGAAGGAGTACGCACGTGGCACGTGTGAAGCGGGCAGTCAACGCCCACAAGAAGCGTCGGACCACCCTGGACCGCGCGTCCGGCTACCGGGGGCAGCGCTCCCGCCTGTACCGGAAGGCCAAGGAGCAGGTCACCCACTCGCTGGTCTACAGCTACGACCACCGGCGCAAGAAGAAGGGCGACTTCCGCCGCCTGTGGATCCAGCGCATCAACGCCGCCGCGCGCGCCGAGGGCCTGACCTACAACCGCTTCATCCAGGGCCTGAAGGCCGCCGAGGTGGAGGTCGACCGCCGCATGCTGGCCGAGCTGGCCGTCAACGAGCCGGCCGCCTTCAAGGCGCTGGTCGGCATCGCCAAGGAGAACCTCCCCGAGGACACCTCCGCTCCCAAGGCCGCCTGAGACCGGCTCTCCAGCACGACGCCGCCCGCCCCGCGATCCGCGGGGCGGGCGGCGTCGTGCGTGGGCGCAGGCTCCGGTACCGCGGATCCGCCGCGCGCGGGCCGACGCCGGACTCCGGGCGCGGGCGAGGCCCGGGTAGGGTGGCCGGGTGAGCGCATTCCAGATCCTCGACCGCGAGCGGACCCTGATCAACCCCACCGCGGACCGGGTCCGCGACGTCGCCGCCCTGGCCCGGGCCCGCCAGCGCGCCCGTCGCGGGCTGTTCCTCGTGGAGGGGCCGCAGGCGGTGCGCGAGGCCCTGGCCGCCCACGCGCGCGGCCCGCTGCTGGACGCCGTGTACGTCACCCCGGCCTGCCTCGAACAGGACCCCTCGCTGGGCGAGGCCATCGCGGCCGCGGCGGGCAGCCCGGCCCCGACCGCCCCCGGGGGCCCCGCGCGTCGGGTCTTCGCCCGGCTGGCGGCCCCGGAGGTGCTGGCCGCGATGGCCGAATCCCAGACGCCCCAGGGGGTCCTGGCCGTGGCTCACAGCGCCGCGGCGCTGAGCGGCCTGCCCGGTGCTCAGGACTGGCCGGACCTCGGGGCGGTCATGGTCCGGGTGCAGGATCCGGGCAACGCCGGGACCCTGATCCGCGCCGCCGACGCCGCGGGCGCCGGGTTCGCGGCCGCGACCGCGGGCTCGGTGGACCTGCTCAACCCCAAGGCCGTGCGCTCCACCGCGGGCTCCCTGTTCCACCTGCCCGTCGCGGCGCACCAGACGCTGCCCGACCTGGTCGAGGCGGCCCGGACCGCGGGCGCTCAGATCCTCGCCGCCGACGGGCACGCCGCCCTGGATCTGGATGAGCTGGCCGATGCCGCGGCCGCGCAGCGTCCCGGCGACGGCGCCGATCTGCGCCGGCCCACCGTGTGGCTGTTCGGCAACGAGGCCCAGGGCCTGTCGGAGGAGGAGAAGGGGCTGGCCGATGCCCGGGTCGCGGTCCCGCTGCACGGGCGGGCCGAATCCCTCAACGTGGGGATGGCCGCTACGGTGTGCCTGTACGCCTCCGCGCGCGCCCAGCGACGACGCACCCGCTGACCGTCCCGGCCCGTCCGGCTCCGCCCCCCGCCCGTCTCGCGTCGGCCCCGCCGAGTGCGGTCCCGACGGCCTCGTCCCCGCCCTCACCCGTCGCCTCGGCGGCGGGCGTCTCCCATCAACTTAGCCTCCCGATCTGCTCGGCGGGCCGATCCGAAAGGCCCTCCATGACCGAGAAGCAGCAGCAGGAGCCCCAGCAGAAGCAGCAGAGGAAGAGCTCCGGCGGGGCCGCGATCTTCGCGGCCCTGGCGGCCAACCTCGGCATCGCGGTGCTGAAGTTCGCCGCCTACCTACTGACCCGATCCTCATCGATGCTCGCCGAGTCCATCCACTCCGTGGCCGACACCGGCAACCAGTTCCTCCTCCTGCTGGGCGGGCGGGCGGCACGCAAGGCCCCCGACGCCGAGCACCCCTTCGGGCACGGGCAGAACCGCTACATCTACGCCTTCGTGGTCTCGATCGTCATGTTCTCCCTCGGCGGGCTGTTCTCCCTCTACGAGGCCTGGGAGAAGTGGGCCGAGCCGCACCCCATCGAGGACTGGGCGTGGGTGCCCGTCGTCGTGCTGGTCGGCTCGATCCTCATGGAGGGCCGCTCCCTGCTCACCGCCCTGCGCCAGGCGCGGGGGACCAAGGGGCAGCGCAGCTGGCTGGAGTACGTGCGCGGGGCCAAGGCCCCGGAGCTGCCGGTCGTGATGCTCGAGGACTCCGCGGCCGTGACCGGCCTGCTCTTCGCCCTGTTCGGCATCACCATGACGCTGATCACCGGAGACGGCCGCTGGGATGCCGCCGGATCCGGGGCGATCGGGGTGCTGCTGGTGGCCGTGGCGGTGTTCCTCGCGGTGGAGATGAAGTCCCTGCTGCTCGGGGAGTCCGCCAGCGCCTCCACCCTCGAGACGATCCGCCGGGCCGTGGACGCCGAGGAGCACATCGGGCTGATCCACCTCAAGACCATGCACCTGGCCCCCGAGCAGATCCTGGTGGCCGCCAAGATCTCCGTGGCCCGCCAGGAGACGGCCGCCCAGCTGGTGGCCGAGATCAACGCGACCGAGCGGCGCATCCGCGAGGCCGTCCCGGCCGCCCAGCTGATCTACCTGGAGCCGGACCTGTACCGGGAGGACTACGTCTCCGAGATCCCGCCGCAGCCCGAGCAGGACGAGGCCTGAGCCGGCGGGGGACCGCCCGATCCGCGCGCGGGCCCGGCCCCGCCCCGTGTCCCGCGATCCTCTAGACTGGGTCTGCCGCCCGCGCGGGAAGCAGCCCCGACGGGCCCGAGCGCGCCGCACGCCACGACGCGTCCCGGTGCGCCGTGGACCGCGACGTCGGCGGCAGCGCACGACCCGCGACCCAGGAGAAGACCCGTCCATGACTGAGAACCCGTCCTCGCCCGCGGGCGATGCCGCCGCGGCCCGCCAGGTGCTGGCCGACATCGGCGCCGCCTACGCGGCGGATCCGGAGAGCGCCCCGCAGCGCGTGCGGGAGGCCTTCGACGCCGAGCTGGCCGAGGCCCTGCGCGCCGTGCGCGAGCAGACCCCGGACTTCGAGACGCTGAAGGCCGTGCGGCTGCGCTACACCGGCGAGGGCTCCGGCACCGATCTGGTCAACCGGCAGATGCGCTCGCTGGAGCCGGGGCAGAAGAAGGAGATCGGGAAGCTGCTGGGCCAGACCCGCGGCCGCATCACCCAGGCCGTGGCCGCCCGCGAAGCGGAGCTCGAGGCCGAGCACGCCGAGCGGATCCTCGTGGAGGAGGCCGTGGACGTGACCGCCTCCTCCGGCCGACGCCGCATGGGCGCCCGCCACGCCGTGTCCCTGCTGCAGGAGCGGGTCGGCGACGTGTTCGTGGCGATGGGCTGGGAGGTCGAGGACGGCCCCGAGGTGGAATCCGAGTGGTTCAACTTCGACGCCCTGAACTTCCAGCCGGACCACCCGGCCCGGGAGCTGCAGGACACCTTCTTCCTGGAGCCGGCCTCCGCCCACCGGGTGCTGCGCACCCACACCTCCCCGGTGCAGATGCGGGCCATGCAGCGTCGCCAGCCGCCCCTGTACATCGTGTGCCCCGGGCGGGTCTACCGCACCGACGAGCTCGACGCGACCCACACCCCCGTCTTCCACCAGCTCGAAGGTCTGGCCGTGGACCGGGGCCTGACCATGGCGGATCTGAAGGGCACCCTGGAGCACTTCGCCCGCCGGATGTTCGGCGAGCAGGCGCGCATCCGCCTGCGCCCCAACTACTTCCCGTTCACCGAGCCCTCCGCCGAGATGGACGTGTGGCACCCGCAGGCCAAGGGCGGGCCCCGGTGGATCGAATGGGGCGGCTGCGGCATGGTGCACCCCAACGTGCTGCGCGCCGCCGGCATCGACCCGCAGACCCACTCCGGCTTCGCCTTCGGGATGGGCATCGAGCGGACCCTGATGTTCCGCAACGGGGTCCCGGACATGCACGACATGATCGAGGGCGATATCCGCTTCAGTTCAACCTTCGGGATGGAGATCTAGACCCATGCGAATTCCGCTGTCCTGGCTGCGCGAGCACGCCCCCCTGCCGGAGGGCGCCACCGCCGAGTACGTCCTGGAGACGCTGGTGCGGGTCGGCTTCGAGGAGGAGGCCGTGCACCGGCCCCTGGACCACATCACCGGGCCCGTCGTCGTCGGGCAGGTGCTGTCCATGGAGCCGGAGACCCACTCCAACGGCAAGACCGTCAACTGGTGCCAGGTGCGCGTGGTCCCCGAGGGCCGCGAGCAGACCCTGGAGGGCAAGGGCATCGAGGCCTCCGGGATCCAGGGCATCGTGTGCGGGGCCCACAACTTCTCCGTGGGGGACAAGGTCGTGGTGACCCTGCCCGGGGCCGTGCTGCCCGGGGACTTCCGGATCTCCCCGCGCAAGACCTACGGCCACGTCTCCGCAGGGATGATCGCCTCCGCCCGGGAGCTGGGTCTGTCCGATGAGCACGAGGGGATCATCGTCCTCGGTGAGCTCGGCCTGGACCCCGAACCAGGTCAGGACGCCCTGGAGCTGCTGGGACTGACCGATGAGGCCGCGGAGATCAACGTGACCCCGGACCGCGGCTACGCGTTCTCCGTGCGCGGGGTGGCCCGGGAGTACTGCCTGGCCGTGGACGCCCCCTTCGCCGACCCGGCCGGGCCCCTGGCCGAGCGGGCGCCGGCGGACAACGGGGAGGGCTACGTCGTGGACCTGCGCGACGACGCCCCCATCCACGACCGTCCGGGCTGCACCCGCTTCGTCGCCCGCACCGTGCGGGATCTGGACCCCACCCGGGCGACCCCGCCGTGGCTGGCCGCCCGTCTGCGCCTGGCCGGGATCCGCTCGATCTCCCTGCCCGTGGACATCTCCAACTACGTCATGCTGGAGCTGGGCCAGCCCCTGCACTTCTACGACGCCGAGAAGATCGCCGGACCCCTCCACGTCCGCCGGGCCCGCCCGGGGGAGACCCTGCAGACTCTCGACGGGAAGAACCGCGAGCTGCACCCGGAGGACCTGATCATCGCCGACACCGACGAGGCCATCGGCCTGGCCGGGGTCATGGGCGGAGCCAAGACCGAGGTCACCGGGCAGACCCGCCACGTGCTGATCGAGGCGGCGCGCTTCGAGGAGGTCTCGATCGCCCGCACCCGGCGTCGGCACCGGCTGCCCTCGGAGGCCTCCAAGCGCTTCGAGCGCGGGGTGGACCCCCAGGTGGCCGCCGCGGCCGCCCAGCGGGCCGTGGAGCTGCTGGAGGAGCTGTCCGGCGCCCGGGCCGAGGACGGGGTCACCGACGTCGGCACCGCCGTCGAACCCCGCCAGATCACCCTGCCGGTGGGCTACGCCGCGGCGCGGGTCGGGGTGGACTACACCCCAGAGCAGATCCTCGAGGTGCTCGAGCGCATCGGCTGCACCGTGCACCGCGGGGGCGACGTCTGGCAGGTCGCCGTGCCCTCCTGGCGCCCGGACCTGACGGCCGAGGAGGACCTCGCCGAGGAGATCGCCCGCGTCGTCGGCTACGAGCAGATCCCCTCCCGCCTGCCCGCCGCCCCCGCCGGGCGCGGGTGGACCCCGGAGCAGGCCGGGCGACGCCGGGTGCTGGACGCGTTCGCTGCCGCCGGTCTGGTGGAGGTCGCGGCCTACCCGTTCGTCTCCGCCGAGGAGGACACCCTCTACTGCGTGCCCGAGGCCCCGGCCGAGGGGACCGTGGAGCACGTGCGCCTGGCCAACCCGATCAGCGACGCCCAGGGCTGGCTGCAGCGCTCGCTGCTGCCGGGACTGACCGAGGTGCTGCGGCGCAACCGCTCCCGCGGCTTCCGGGACCTGGCCCTGTACCAGGCCGCCACCGTGTTCCTGCCCGGGCAGGCGCTGGGGGAGACCCCGCTGCCCGCCGGCGGGGCGCGGCCGGACGCGCAGGTGCTGGAGCAGCTGGAGGCCGGGCTGCCGGTCCAGCCGAAGCACCTGGCCGCGGTGTTCTGCGGGCATGACGCCCCGGAGGGGCCCGGCATCACCCCGCGGGTCCACGACTGGCAGGACGCCCTGGATGCGGCCCGGCTGGCCGCCGATGTGCTCGGCGTGGCGCTGCGGGTGGCCCAGGGCCGCCACCAGGCCTTCCACCCCGGGCGCACCGCCCGGCTGGAGGACGCCGAGGGGCGCCTGCTCGGCTGGGCCGGGGAGCTGCACCCCCAGGTGTGCCGGGATCGGGATCTGCCGGAGCGCACCTGCGCGATGGAGCTGGATCTGACCGCGCTGCTGGGCGGCGTCGGCGCCCCGGTCCAGGCGGGCCCGGTCTCCCCGTACCCGCCGGTCACCCAGGACGTCGCCCTGATCGTCGACGCCGACCTGCCGGCAGCACAGCTGCTGGAGACCCTGCGGGAGGGTGCCGGCGAGCTGCTGGAATCCGCCCGGGTCTTCGACGAGTACCGCGGGGAGTCCATCGGCGAGGACCGGAAGTCCGTGGCCTGCGCGCTGGTCTTCCGCGCCCCGGACCGGACCCTGACCAACGAGGAGGCCGGGCGCGAGCGGGAGGCCGCCGTCGCCCTGGCCGAGCGGCGCCACGGCGCCGTCCTGCGCGGCTGAGACCGTGGGCACCGACAGCGAGGAAGGGTGGGGACGAGGATGAGCGAGACGTTCTTCGGCTTCGATGAGGACGACGAGTTCGGGGCGCCCGCGCGGCGGCACCGCTCCCCGTGGCGGTGGATCACCGCGGCGATCGTGCTGGTCGCGCTGGTCGGGTGCGGCCTGCTGTGCCTGGCGGGGGTGCGCACCGTGGAGGACGCCCGTCAGAACCAGGAGTGGGTCGGGCGGTCCTGGGTGATCCAGGGGCAGTACGCCACGATGACCCAGGACCTGCAGACCACCTCGCACAACGCGGTCTACACCGGCACCCTGCCCTCCTCGATCGACCAGCACTACGACAAGTACTACGGCGGGATCGCGGACCCGAAGAAGGTCCAGGCCGGGGGCCAGATCCAGTTCCGCGGCACCCAGACCGGGGCCCAGCGGGAGGACTTCCCGGAGATTGTGGACGCCCTGCTGGTCAACGACGACGGGACGCTCACGGTGGAGCGGACCACCCCGGCGGGGGAGATGTCCCCGATCACCGAGGACGGGATCCGCGCCCAGCAGCGCCACGGCTGGCTGCTGGTCGGCGGCGGGGTGCTGGTCCTGGCCCTGGGTGCCGCCGGCACGGTCTACGGGGTGCGCCGGATGCGTCGCGACGAGGACTGACCCGACCGACCCGCACCGACCCTGGGCCGGTGGCAGGCGGACGATGCGACGATGCCCCGCTCGCACACCCCGTAAAAAGGGGGGGTCGCGAGCGGGGCATCGTCGCATCCGGCGGCCGCCGCTTACGGGATCAGCAGCACCTTGCCGCGCGAGCGCCGGTCCTCCAGGTGCCGGTGGGCCTCGGCGGCCTCGGCCAGGGGGAACGTGGTGTCCAGGGTCGGGCGCAGGACCCCGGCCTCGGCCAGGTCGAAGACCTCACCCAGGCGGGCCTGCAGCTCCTCCCGATCCTGCAGGTACGCCCCGATCGAGGGGCGGGTGACGTACAGGGACCCCAGGGCGTTGAGCCGCTGCAGGTCGAAGGGCGGCACCTGGCCGCTGGCCCCGCCGTAGAGCACGGCCGTGCCGCGCGGGCGCAGCGCCTGCACGGACTGATCGAAGGTGTCCTTCCCCACGGAGTCGTAGACGACGTCGGCCCCGCGCCCACCGGTCAGCTCCCGGACCCGCTCGGCGAAACCCTCGTAGCCCAGCACGTGATCCGCCCCGTGCTCCCGAGCGATCCGGCGCTTCTCATCGGTGGAGGCGGTGGCGATCACCTCGGCGCCGAGGTGCTTGAGCAGCTGGATCAGCAGCCCGCCGACCCCGCCGGCCCCGGCCAGCACCACGGCCGTCTGGTCCTGCTGGACCGGCACGGTGGAGCGGGACAGGTACTGCGCCGTGATGCCCTGCAGCGGCAGGCAGGCCGCGGTGCGCGGGTCCAGGTGCTCCGGCACGGCCACGATCTTCTGCGCATCCGCGACGAACCGCTCGGCGTAGGTCCCGGAGGCCTGGCAGGTGGCCACCCGGGCCCCGACCCGCAGCCCCAGGGCCTCCAGGTCGACGTCGGGCCCGGCCGCCTCGATCAGCCCGACCGCCTCCGCGCCCGGGACGAAGGGCAGCTCCACCGAGTACACCCCGGAGCGCTGGTAGGTCTCGATGAAGTTCACCCCGGTGGCCTCGGTGCGCACCAGCACCTGGCCCTGCCCTGGCTGGGGGATCTCGCGGGTCTGCGTCGTCAGGGCCTCCGGGCCTCCGGTCTGCTCGACGACGATGGCCGTCATCTGCCCGGCCGCGCTCGCCTCCTGCGGCCGCCTCTCCTGCTGTGCCATGCCCTGCTCCTCACCGGCCGGGGCCCTGCGGGTGCCCGGCCTCGCGGTTCTCGGTCCTCACCCATCGTAGGCCCGGGGCGGATCGCAGGGAGGGGGACGCCCTCACCCGATGCATAAATATTTAGGCCAATGCATAAATCTGCGGTAGGGTGGGCCCATGACATACACCGCAGCGGTCTCCGGGGCCACCGGATACGCCGGGGGAGAGGTCCTGCGCCTGCTCGCCGGGCATCCCGAGATCGAGGTCACCACGCTGGCCGCCGGGGCCAGCGCCGGCTCCTCCTTCGGCGCGCTCGCCCCTCACCTGCCCCGCTACGCCCACCTCACCGTGCAGGAGACCACCCCCGAGGTGCTCTCCGGCCACGACATCGTCTTCCTGGCCCTGCCCCACGGAGCCAGCGCGCAGGTGGCCGCGGCCCTGCCGGAGGAGACGGTCGTCGTGGACGCCGGGGCGGATCACCGCCTCGAGGACCCCGCCGACTGGGCGCGCTTCTACGGCACCGAGCACGCCGGGCACTGGCCCTACGGCCTGCCCGAGCTGCTCACCGGCCCCGGAACCGGTGAGGCGAAGGCCCCCCGGCAGCGCGAGACCCTGCGCACCGCGCGCCGCATCGCCGTGCCCGGCTGCTACCCGACGGCCGTGCAGCTGGCCCTGGCCCCCGGCCTGGCCGCCGGGGTGGTGCAGCCGCAGGACCTCGTGGTCGTGGCCGCCTCCGGGACCTCCGGGGCCGGGAAGTCCGCGAAGCCGCATCTGCTGGGCAGCGAGGTCATGGGGTCGATGTCCCCGTACGGGGTCGGCGGCATCCACCGCCACGTCCCGGAGATCCGCCAGGGCTTATCCCGGGCCGCCGGAGCCGAGGTGAGCCTGAGCTTCACCCCGACGCTGGCGCCGATGCCCCGGGGGATCCTCGCCACCGCCACGGCCCGGCTGAGCCCCGGGGTCGGCCCGGCCGCCGTGCGCGCGGCGTGGGAGGCCGCCTACGCCGAGGAGCCCTTCGTGCACCTGCTGCCAGAAGGACTCTGGCCGGCCACGCAGAACGTGCAGGGCGCCAACTCCGCTCAGCTGCAGCTGGCCGTGGACGAAGCCGCCGGGCGGGTGGTCGTCGTCTGCGCGATCGACAACCTCGTCAAGGGCACCGCCGGCGGTGCCATCCAATCCGTGAACCTCGCCCTCGGTCTGCCGGAGACCACCGGGCTGCCTCAGGAAGGACTCGCCCCGTGAGCATCCCCGACCACTCCGATCTGCCCGTCGATCGCTGCGCCGGCTTGGAGACCGTCGCGGGGCTGGCCTGCACCGGGACCACCGCCGGGCTGAAGGCCAGCGGTGCCCCGGACCTGGCGCTGGTGCGCGTGCTCGGACCCGAGCACACGGCCGCGGCCGTGTTCACCCGCAACCGCTTCGCCGCCGCGCCTGTGCTGTGGTCCCGGGAAGTGGTCTCGGACGGGCGGGCCGACGCCGTCGTGCTCAACTCCGGCGGGGCCAACGCCTGCACCGGGCCCGAGGGCTTCGCCGCCGCCCACCGCACCGCCGAGGCCGCGGCCGAGCACCTGGGCATCGCCGCCGGGGACGTCCTGGTCTGCTCCACCGGGCTGATCGGGGAGCAGCTGCCCCTGGAGAAGCTGCTGGCCGGCCTGGAGCGGGCCTGCGGGGACCTGGCCTCGGACGAGGCCCACGCCCGCGCCGCGGCCCGGGCCATCATGACCACCGACACCGTGCCCAAGCAGGCGGCCCTCACGCTCACGACCGAGCAGGGCGAGGTCCACCTGGCCGGGATCGCCAAGGGTGCGGGCATGCTCGCGCCCGGACTGGCCACGATGCTCGTGGTCCTGGCCACGGACGCCTCCCTGGATCCGGAGCGGGCCGAGACCGCGCTGCGCACCGCCGCCTCGCTGAGCTTCGACCGGGCCGATTCCGACGGCTGCATGTCCACCAACGACACCGTGACCCTGCTGGCCTCCGGGGCCAGCGGGATCGCCCCCGACCCCGAGGAGTTCGCCCGCGGGCTCACGGCCCTGTGCGAGGACCTCGCGCTGCAGCTGATCGGCGACGCCGAGGGCGCCAGCCACGACGTGCACGTGCGCACCGTGGGCGCGGCGAGCGAGGCCCAGGCCCTGGAGGTCTCCCGGGCCGTGGCCCGCTCCAACCTCGTGAAGACCGCGATCTTCGGCAATGACCCCAACTGGGGGCGGATCCTCTCCGAGGTCGGCACCACCGCCGCCGAGTACGAGCCCGAGCACGTGGACGTGAGCATCAACGGGGTCATGGTCTGCCGGGCCGGGATGATCGGGCAGGACCGCTCCCTGGTGGACCTGGCCGGGGACCGGAGGGTGGTCATCGAGATCGACCTGGCGGCCGGCCCGGAATCCGCGGTGATCTGGACCAACGACCTCACCCACGACTACGTCGAGGAGAACTCGGCCTACTCCAGCTGAGCACCCTTCGCATCCACCCTGACGAGGAGCCCCATGGCCCAGACCAGCCCCAGCACCCGCTACGAGACCGCCCAGCTGAAGGCGCAGACCCTGATGGAGGCGCTGCCCTGGATGCAGCGCTACGCCGGATCCATCATGGTCTTCAAATACGGCGGCAACGCCATGGTCGACGAGTCCCTGCGCGCGGCCTTCGCCGCGGACATGGTCTTCCTGCGCGCGGTGGGCATCCGCCCCGTCGTCGTGCACGGCGGCGGCCCCCAGATCACCGCGATGCTCGAGCGTCTGGAGATCCCCAGCGAGTTCCGCGGGGGCCTGCGCTACACCACCCCGGAGGCCATGGAGGTGGTGCGCATGGTGCTGACCGGGCAGGTGGCCCGGGAGCTGGTGGGGCTGATCAACGCCCACGGCCCGCACGCGGTGGGCATGTCCGGGGAGGACGGCGGCCTGCTGCGCGCCCGGCGCATCACCACCGTGGTGGACGGGCAGGAGACGGACCTGGGCCTGGTCGGAGAGGTCGTCGGGGTCAACACCACCGCGATCCTGTCCATGATCGAGGCCGGCAAGATCCCGGTGATCTCCTCGATCGCCCCGGAGATCATGGGCGAGCGGGCGCTGGATCGGGGCCTGCCGCAGGACACCCTCACCGGCGAGGTGCTCAACGTCAACGCCGACACCGCCGCGGCCGCGGTGGCCGCGGCGATCGGGGCCGCCAAGCTCGTGGTGCTCACCGACGTCGAAGGGCTCTACGCGGACTGGCCGAACCGGGATTCGCTGATCAGCTCCCTGAGCACCGAGGAGCTGCGCGAGCTGCTGCCCGGGCTGGACGCCGGGATGATCCCCAAGATGGGCGCCTGCCTGGGAGCCGTGGAGAACGGGGTGCCCACCGCCGCCGTCGTGGACGGGCGCCGGGCCCACTCCCCGCTGCTGGAGATCTTCACCGACTCCGGCATCGGCACCCAGGTCACCGGCCCCGCCCCCGAACCCAAGCCCCTGGCCGATTTCGTGGTGATCGACCCGCTGCGCACCCACGAAACCCCCGCGGCCCCGCCCGCCGAGACCGCACCCCACGGAAGGACAGCATGAGCCAGCCCGCCGATTATCTGGACGCCTACCGGAAGGACCTGCTCGACGTGTTCGGGCAGCCCGCGCTGGTGCTCACCGAGGGCTCCGGCTGCGAGGTCACCGACGCCGCCGGGCGCACCTACCTGGATCTGATGGCCGGGATCGCGGTCAACAGCCTCGGCTACGCCCACCCCGCCTGGGCCGACGCCGTCGCGGCCCAGGCCCACCGCCTCCAGCACGTCTCGAACTTCTTCACCACCCCGCAGCAGATCGAGCTGGCCCGCACCCTCCTGGAGATCGCCGACGCCCCGGCCGGCTCCCGCGTCTTCTTCGCCAATTCCGGGACCGAGGCGAATGAGGCGGCCCTGAAGGCCGTGCGCGCCCACGGCAACGCCCGCGAGCCCCGGGCCCGCCGGATCCTGGCCCTGGAGCACGCCTTCCACGGGCGCACCGCGGGGGCCCTGGCGGCCACCTGGAAGCCGGCCTACCGGGAGCCCTTCGAGCCGCTGCCCGGCGGGGTCCAGTTCATCCCCCCGACGGCGCAGGCCCTGGAGGAGGCGATGGGCGATGATGTCGCCGGGGTGATCCTGGAGCCCATCCAGGGCGAGGCCGGGGTGCACCCGCTGCCGGAGGAGCTGCTGCTGGCCGCCCGCCGGCTGACCCGCGAGCACGGCGCGCTGCTGGTGGTGGACGAGGTGCAGACCGGGATGGGCCGGACCGGGCTGTGGCTGGAGTCCCTGCGCGTGCTCGGGGACCCGGGGCAGCGCCCGGACCTGATCACCCTGGCCAAGGGCCTGGGCGGGGGCTTCCCCATCGGGGCGATGCTCGCCCTGACCCCCGAGGCCACCGGTGCCCTGGCCCCGGGCAGCCACGGCACGACCTTCGGGGGCAACCCCCTGGCCACCGCCGCCGGGCTGGCCACGATCCGGGCCCTGCGCGACGAGGACCTGCTGACCCGCGCCCGCGAGGTCGGAGCGCACCTGCGCGAGGGCCTGGCCGCGACCCCGGGCATCGGCGCGGTGCGCGGGCGGGGCCTGCTGATCGGGGCTGACCTGACTGCGCCCGACGACGAGCGGGCCGCCCCCGCCGGGCCCGACGTCGTCGCCGCGGCCCGGCGCGCCGGATTCATCATCAACGCCACCGGCCCGAACACCCTGCGCCTGGCCCCGCCGCTGGTGCTCACCGCAGACCAGGCCCGCACCTTCCTGGACGCGCTGCCCGGCATCCTCGCCGACGCCGCCACCGCCGACTGACCCGACCGAACCGCCGACCGACCGCATCCCGGCCCGGACCCTCAGAGCCCGGGCCGGCGAAGGAGCCCCATGATCCGCCACTTCCTCACCGACCTGGACCTCACCCCGGCCGAGCAGTCCGAGGTTCTGGACCTCGCCGCGCGCATGAAGGCCGACCCGTACGCCCGCCGGCCCTATGCGGGCCCGCAGACCGTCGCGGTGCTGTTCGACAAGACCTCCACCCGTACCCGGGTCTCCTTCCACGCCGGGATCGCCGCCCTGGGCGGGAACCCCCTGGTGATCAACCCGGGGGAGTCCCAGCTGGGGCACAAGGAATCCGTCGCGGACACCGTGCGGGTGCTGACCCGCATGGTCTCCACCATCGTGTGGCGCACCTACGCCCAGTCCGGGCTGGAGGAGATGGCCCGTCACGCCACGGTCCCGGTGGTCAACGCGCTGTCCGATGACTGGCACCCCTGCCAGATCCTCGCGGATCTGCTCACCGTGCGGGAGCGCTTCGGGGCGGATCTGACCGGGCGGACCCTGGCCTACGTCGGGGACTGCGGCAACAACATGGCGGCCTCCTACGCCGCCGGCGGAGTCACGGCCGGGATGCACGTGCGCCTGGCCGGGCCGGCCTCCCACCAGCTGCCCACCGCGGTGCTCGACGCCGCCCGGGCGCGGGCCGAGGCCACCGGCGGGTCCGTGCTGCTCACGGAGGACCCGGCCGAGGCCGCCGACGGGGCCGACGTCGTCGTGACCGACACGTGGGTGTCCATGGGCCAGGAGGAGGAGAAGGCGGAGCGTCTGGAGGTCTTCGCGGACTACCGGGTGGATGAGGATCTGATGTCCCGCGCGGGGCGGGAGGCGGTGTTCCTGCACTGCCTGCCCGCGTATCGGGGCATGGAGGTCACCGAGGGCGTGATCGACGGGCCGCGCTCGGCGGTGTGGGATGAGGCGGAGAACCGCCTGCACGCGCAGAAGGCGCTGCTGACCTGGCTGATGGTCCGCTCGGGGCTGGCCGGGGAGGAGCTGCTGCGATGAGCGGGATCCCGGCGACGAAGACGGCCAGGCAGGCCCGCATCGTCGAGGTGCTGGAGCAGCGCTCGATCCGCTCGCAGTCGGAGCTGGCGCGGGTGCTGGCCGCGGACGGGCTGAAGGCCACCCAGGCGACGCTGTCCCGGGATCTGGTGGAGATCGGCGCGCAGCGCCTGCGCGGGCCGGACGGGGTGCTGGTCTACGCGGTGGCCGGCACCGAGCAGCCGCGCGGCCAGGAGCCGCCCCAGCGGCTAGCGGGGCTGTTCAAGGATCTGCTGATCACCGCCGAGGCCAGCGCCAACATCGTGCTGCTGCGCACCCCGGCCGGGGCCGCCCAGTTCCTGGCCTCGGCCCTGGATCAGACGGCGATCCCCGAGGCGATGGGCACGATCGCCGGGGACGACACGGTCATGGTCATCACCCGGGATCCCCAGGGCGGGGCGGCGCTGGCGCAGCGCTTCCTCGAGTGGTCGCAGACGCCGGCGAGCTGAGCCGGCGCCTCGCCCGGTCCGCGCACGGGCCGGCCCCGCACGGGGGTGGGAGGGCTGGCTCGGCCGCGGCTCAGGCGCCGCCGCGGTGCTCGGCCAGCAGGCGGGTCATGCCGGGCAGGCCGAAGAAGGCGGCCACGGCCTCCGGGCTCTGGTGGCCCTGGCTCGCGTCGGCGCCGGCCTCCAGCAGCATCCGGGCGATCGGCTCGTGGTTGCGGAACACGGCGCAGACCAGGGCGGTCTGACCGCGGTCGTTGAGCCGGTCCGCATCGGCCCCGCGCTCCAGCAGCAGGCGCACCACCTCGGGCTGCTGCCGGTAGGCGGCCAGGATCAGCAGGGTGTCGCCGTTGGCGTTGGTCAGGTTCACCGGGATCCCCTGCTCCAGCACGGCCGCCAGCTGTTCGGTCCGGCCGTCCCGGGCGAGGTCGAAGACCTGGTTCAGGGCCTCCAGCTCCCGGTCGGACAGCGGGGCGGCGCCGTCCGGGGTCTGCGGCTCGGCGTGCGGATTCTGCTCGGCGGACATGGGCGGGCTCCTTCGCGGTGGACGATGCACGGTGACGATGCCCCAACGTAGTACACTCGGGGTGGGAGCGGGACGGAGGAGGGCCGGGACGCCGGGCCGACACGCCGGGCGGGGTCTCGGGTGGGGCGGGATCGGCGCGAACGTGGTTGGATGAGATCGGACACACCGTCGTGGCCGGCCCGGGCCGCGGGTCGGCCCGCTGCCTCGGAGGACCCATCATGAACACCCTCGCACCCACCCGCCGCACCCTCGTGAAGGGGGCCGCGTGGTCCCTCCCGGTCCTCGCGGCGGCCTCCGCCGTCCCGGCCCTGGCCGTCAGCTGCCACCCCGTGGAATCCCGGTGGTACCTGAAGTCCCGGATCGTGTACACGGACGACAACTATTCGAACGTCAACTTCGACAACCTGGTCACCTACGACTCCACCCCTCCGGGGGAGGCCTCGATCCAGCACTGGGTCTCGGGTGAGACCCTGAACTGGCGGATCCCGCTGGGCTTCCCGCAGGGCCTGGAGGACGGTGCCGTGGTCACCATCCCCTTCGATCCCTCTTGGACCACCCCGACCACCCCCACCTCCTACAGCCTCGCGGGTTTCAAGAAGTTCGGGGCCGCGCATCCGGATGATTTCACCCAGGAGCTGCCCCCGGCCACGGTCGTCGAGAACGCCGATTCCTTCACCATCACCTTCCACGGTCAGGTGCCGGCCGGCTCCGCCGGCGGATATCAGTTCACCGCCAAGGCCGTGGGGGGCACGGCCGCGGTCCGCCGCGGGGACACCTACACCTGCCAGGCCACGGTGACCTTCACCCCGGTCACGTGCGACGCCCCGGGCGCCTGACCCCGGAGTGCATAAATAAACGAATATCTGTATAGTCATTCATGACGATGCGCGGCGCGGGCCCAGCGGGTCCGCGCCGCGCCACACCGCGAGGAAGGCGAGAGACATGACGGATCGGGTAGTGCTGGCGTACTCCGGAGGACTGGACACCTCCGTGGCCATCGGCTGGATCGGCGAGGCCACGGGCGCGGAGGTCATCGCCGTGGCCGTGGACGTCGGACAGGGCGGGGAGGATCTGGAGACCGTCCGGCAGCGCGCCCTGGACTGCGGGGCCGTGGAGGCCTACGTCGCCGACGCCCGCGAGGAGTTCGCCGCCGGGTACTGCATGCCCGCCCTGCAGGCCAACGCCCTGTACATGGACGCCTACCCGCTGGTCTCGGCAGTCTCCCGGCCCGTCATCGTCAAGCACCTGGTGGCCGCCGCCCAGCAGTTCGGCGCCACCACCGTGGCCCACGGCTGCACCGGCAAGGGCAACGACCAGGTGCGCTTCGAGGTCGGCATCCAGACCCTCGGCCCGGACCTGCAGTGCATCGCCCCCGTGCGGGACCTGGCCCTGACCCGGGAGAAGGCCATCGCCTACGCCGAGGCCAACGGCCTGCCGATCATCACCACCAAGAAGAACCCGTTCTCCATCGACCAGAACGTGTGGGGCCGGGCCGTGGAGACCGGCTACCTCGAGGACATCTGGAACGGACCCACCAAGGACGTCTACGACTACACCGACGACCCGGGCTTCCCGCCGGCCCCGGACGAGGTCGTCATCACCTTCGAGCAGGGCGTGCCCACCGCGATCGACGGGCAGGCCGTGACCCCGCTGGAGGCCATCCAGATCATGAACCAGCGGGCCGGCGCCCAGGGCGTGGGCCGGATCGACATCGTCGAGGACCGGCTGGTGGGCATCAAGTCCCGCGAGATCTACGAGGCCCCCGGCGCGATGGCCCTGATCGCCGCGCACCGGGAGCTGGAGAACGTGACCCTGGAGCGGGAGCAGGCCCGGTTCAAGAAGACCGTGGGCCAGCGCTGGACCGAGCTGGTCTACGACGGCCAGTGGTTCTCCCCGCTGAAGAAGTCCCTGGACGCCTTCATCGCCGACACCCAGCAGATGGTCTCTGGGGACATCCGGATGCAGCTGCACGGCGGGAAGGCCACCGTGACCGGGCGGCGCTCCGAGACCTCCCTGTACGACTTCAACCTGGCCACCTACGACGAGGGCGACTCCTTCGACCAGTCCCAGGCCAAGGGCTTCATCGAGCTGTTCGGGATGTCCTCCAAGGTCGCCTCCGCCCGGGACCAGCGGCTGGGGCTGTGATGGCCGAGCACGCCAAGCACGGCACCAACGACGGCGCCCTGTGGGGCGGGCGCTTCGCCGGCGGCCCGGCGGACGCGCTCGCGGCCCTGTCCAAGTCCACCCAGTTCGACTGGCGCCTGGCCCCGTACGACATCGCCGGCTCCCGTGCCCACGCCCGGGTGCTGCACGCCCGCGAGCTGCTCACCGACGCCGAGCTGGACGGGATGCTCGCGGCCCTGGACGAACTCGAGGCCGACGTGCGCTCCGGGGCCTACGCGCCGGCCCCGGGCGATGAGGACGTGCACGGGGCGCTGGAGAAGGGCCTGATCGAGCGGGCCGGGCCCGCCCTGGGCGGCAAGCTGCGCGCGGGGCGCTCGCGCAACGACCAGATCGCCACCCTGGGGCGGATGTACCTGCGCGACCACGCCGGGATCATCGCCCGGGAGGTGCTCGGCGTCGTCGACGCCCTGATCGGGCAGGCCGAGGCCCACCCGTACGCGCCGATGCCGGGACGCACGCACCTGCAGCACGCCCAGCCGGTGCTGCTCAGCCACCACCTGCTGGCCCACGCCTGGGCCCTGTCCCGGGACCTGCAGCGCTTCCTCGACTGGGATGCCCGGGCCGCGGTCTCCCCGTACGGCTCGGGGGCCCTGGCTGGGTCCTCCCTGGGGCTGGACCCCAACGCCGTCGCCGCCGAGCTGGGCTTCGACTCCGCCACCTGGAACTCCATCGACGGGACCGCCGGGCGGGACGTGTACGCGGAGTTCTCCTGGATCACCGCGATGATCGCGGTGGACCTGTCCCGGATCAGCGAGGAGATCATCCTCTGGGCCACCAAGGAGTTCTCCTTCGTGACCCTGGACGACGCCTTCTCCACGGGCTCCTCGATCATGCCGCAGAAGAAGAACCCGGACATCGCGGAGCTGGCCCGCGGCAAGGCCGGGCGCCTGATCGGGGACCACGCGGGCCTGCTGGCCACCCTCAAGGCCCTGCCGCTGGCGTACAACCGGGACCTGCAGGAGGACAAGGAGCCGATCTTCGACGCGATCGATCAGCTCGAGGTCCTGCTGCCGGCGGTCTCCGGGATGATCGCCACCCTCACGGTGCACGAAGCTCGGCTGGCCGAGCTGGCCCCGCAGGGCTTCGCCCTGGCCACCGACGTCGCCGAGTGGCTGGTGCGCCAGGGGGTGCCGTTCCGCGACGCCCACGAGATCGCCGGCGAGGCCGTGCGCGTGTGCGAGGAGCAGGACTGCGAGCTGTGGGACCTCACGGACGCGGATTTCGCTGAGATCTCCGAGCACCTGACCCCCGGCGTGCGCGAGGTGCTCACCGTGCGCGGCTCCCTGGAGTCCCGCTCCTCCCAGGGCGGCACCGCCCCCTCCGCGGTGGCCGATCAGCTGCGGGCCCTGCGCGAGCAGCTGGCACCCGCCCGGGATTTCGCCGCCCGCGAGCAGCGGATCTCCTGACCCCCTCCCCGCGGCCGAAGGGCCCGGCTCCCGGATCCCCCGGGGCCGGGCCCTTCCCGCGCCCCCTCGCCGCGGCGTCGGCTCCCGCCGCACCCGGCCGGTGGCGTAGCCTGTGGTGTGCCCTCTCCCCGCCGGGGAGCCCCGTCACCGGAAGACTGAAGCGCCGCCCATGCACGATGCCCACTCCACCGCCGCCCGCCTCATCGCCGACACCTGCGCCCTGATCCCGGACTACCCGAAGCCGGGCATCCTCTTCCGCGATCTCACCCCCGTCTTCGCCGACGGCCGGGCCTTCCGCACCGTCGTGGACGCGATGGTGGAGCGCTTCGAGGGCACCTTCGACGCCGTGGCCGGGGTCGAGGCCCGCGGCTTCCTGCTGGCCTCGGCGGCGGCCTACGCCGCGGGCGTGGGGGTCGTGCCGGTGCGCAAGCAGGGCAAGCTGCCCCGGGAGACCTACGCCGAGGACTACGACCTCGAATACGGCTCCGCGACCCTGGAGATCCACCGGGACGACCTGCCCGACGGGGCGCGGGTGCTGATCCTGGACGACATCCTGGCCACCGGAGGGACGCTGGCGGCCGCGGTGCGCCTGGTGCGCCGGGCCGGGTACCGGGTGGCCGGCGTCGGGGTGGCCATGGAGCTGGACGGGCTCGGCGGGCGCGAGGCGCTGGTCGGCGCATCGGCGCTGACCCGCACCGAGGGCGCCCCGGAGCCCCTGCCCGCCGACGCCGTGCGAGCCCTGTACACCGTCTGATCCCCGCGCCCACCCCGGTCTTCTCTGAACAGGAGCGTGCCCGTTTCCATGACCCAGCACCCCGCTTCCGCCCCTCGCGACGCCGTCGAGGCCGACTCGGAGGTCAGCGCCCCGCCGCAGGACGACGCCGAGGCGCCCGCCTCCGAGCAGGCCTCGGAATCCGAGCAGGCCGCCTGGCGCCGCCAGCTGGAGGCCGCCCTGAGGGAGGAGGGGGCGTACGTGGATCGGCTCTACGCCCGCCTGGACGAGGTCCGCGAGGAGACCGCGGCCAAGCTGGCCGGGGTGCGGCGGGCCGGAGCCGCCGGATCGCACCAGAACCGCTCGGAGCGCGACGCCTACGCGACCCATTACGAGGACCGGCTGGCCCAGCTGGAGGCGGTGGATCACCGCCTGGTCTTCGGGCGCCTGGATCTGGAGGACCGCACGCGCCGCTACGTCGGGCGGATCGGGCTGACCGACGCCGAGCACGGCCGGCTGCTGGTGGACTGGCGGGCCCCCGAGGCCGGGACCTTCTACCAGGCCACCGCCTTCGACCGCCAGGGCGTGGCCCGGCGTCGCCACCTGATCCTGGAGGGGCGCACCCTGCGCGGCATCGAGGACGACGTGCTGGACCCGAGCTTCCTGGACGACGCCGAGGCGCTGCACGGGGAGGGGGCGCTGCTGGCGGCCCTGAACCGGCGGCGCACCGGGCGCATGGGGGACATCGTGGCGACCATCCAGGCGGAGCAGGACCGCATCATCCGCGCCCCGCTGCCCGGGGTGCGCGTCGTGCAGGGGGGGCCGGGCACCGGCAAGACCGCGGTGGCCCTGCACCGGGCGGCCTACCTGCTGTACACCCACCGGGAGCGGCTGGGGAAGTCCGGGGTCCTCGTCGTTGGGCCCTCCACCTCGTTCCTGTGGTACATCGAGCGGGTCCTGCCCTCCCTGGGGGAGACCGGTGTGGTCATGTCCTCGCTGGCGGACCTGTTCCCCGGGGAGCACGGGGTACCGGAGCGGGATCCCGAGGTCGCCCGGATCAAGGGATCGCTGCAGATGGCCGAGGTCATCCGCCGGGCCGTGCGCGACCGGCAGAAGGTCCCGACCCAGACCCAGCGGCTCACCGTGGGCTCGGCGGTCGTGGAGCTGACCCCGCAGCAGGTGCGCTCGGCCCGGGAGCGGGCCCGGGCCACAGGCAAGCCCCACAACCAGGCGCGGGAGACCTTCGTGAAGATCCTGGTGCGGGAGCTGGCCGAGAAGCTGCAGGAGCAGCTGACCCGGGAGACCGGCAACGACGTCGCCCGCGACTGGCTGCCCGAGGATGTGCGCACCTCCCGGGATGTGCGGGTCGCGCTGAACCTGGCCTGGCTGCCGCTGAGCCCGCAGACCCTGCTGCGCGACCTGTTCGCCAAGCCCCGCTACCTGGACTCGGCCGCCCGGGCGCTGGACCCGGCCCAGCGTCAGCTGCTGCGCCGGGAGGCCTCGGCCCCGTTCACCGAGGCCGACGCCCCGCTGCTGGACGAGGCCGCGGAGCTGCTCGGGGACTTCGAGGCGGCGGTCGGCACGGCCGCGGCCCGGGCGGCCGCCCAGCGCAGCGCGGACCTGGAGAACGCGGCCAAGGCCATCGAGAACGTGGAGGAGTCCCTGGCCGATGTCGGGGCCGACGGGGTGGTCACCGCCCAGATGCTCGCTGACCTCAACGCGGTGGGCCCGGCGCGGATGAGCGCGGCGGAGGCCGCGACGGCCGACCGCACCTGGGCCTACGGGCACGTGGTGGTCGATGAGGCCCAGGAGCTCTCCCCGATGCAGTGGCGGCTGCTGATGCGCCGGTGCCCCATGAAGTCCTTCACGGTGGTCGGGGATATCGCCCAGGCCTCGGCACCGGCGGCCGCGCACAGCTGGGCCGAGGCCCTCGAGCCCTTCGTGGGGGAGCGCTTCACCCTGGAGGAGCTGACCGTCAACTACCGCACCCCCGCGCAGATCGCCCGTGCGGCGGTCGAGGTCGCCCGGGCCTCGGGGCTGGAGGTCTCCGCGCCGCGGGCCGTGCGCGAGGGGCGGTGGGCGCCGCAGCTGGTGCGCACCGGGGACGTCCCGGCCGGCGTCGTCGAGGCCGTGGCCCGGGACCTGGAGCTGGTGCCCGGCGGACTCGTGGGCGTGGTGGCCGCACCCGAGCAGCACGACGCGGTGGCCGCGGCCGTGGTGGAGGCCTTCGGCGCGCGCAGCGGCACCGGCGGTGGGGCCCGGCAGCGCCAGATCCTGGTGCTCAGCCCGTGGGAGGCCAAGGGCCTGGAGTTCGACGCCGTCGTGATCGCCGAGCCGAACGCCCTGGTGCAGGCGGCCGAGGGTCGGCTGGGGGACCTGTACGTGGCGATGACCCGCCCGACCCAGCGGCTCACCCTGGTCTCCTCCGGGCCGATGCCGGCGGGCCTGGACTGAGACCGCTGGCTGCGCGCGGGCCCGATGGTACCGTGTGTGCCGTGACGACTAACGCGAACATCGACGCCGTGCAGGGTCTGGACGAGCAGGCCAACGACCCCACCTTCCAGAACATCTGGCAGGAATTCCAGTGGCGGGGGCTCGTGCACGTGAGCACGGACCCCCAGGCCCTGGAGAAGGCCCTGACGGAGGACACCCTCACGTACTACATCGGCTTCGATCCGACCGCGGCCTCCCTGCACCTGGGGCATCTCGTGCAGCTGCTGAACATGCGCCGGCTGCAGCTGGCCGGGCACCGGCCCCTGGGGCTGGTCGGCGGCTCGACGGGGCTGATCGGGGACCCGAGGCAGACCTCCGAGCGGGTGCTGAACTCCCGGGAGGTCGTGGCCCAGTGGGTGGAGTCCCTGCGCGGGCAGATCCAGCGCTTCCTGTCCTTCGAGGGGGACAACGCCGCGCGGATGGTCAACAACCTGGACTGGACGGCGGGGCTGTCCGCCCTGGACTTCCTGCGCGACATCGGCAAGAGCTTCCGCGTGGGCACCATGATCAAGAAGGAGATCGTCGCCAAGCGGCTGAACTCCGAGGAGGGCATCTCCTACACCGAGTTCAGCTACCAGATCCTGCAGGGCATGGACTTCCTGGAGCTGTACCGGCAGTACGGGTGCACCCTGCAGCTGGGCGGCTCCGACCAGTGGGGCAACCTCACCTCCGGCACCGAGCTGATCCGCAAGGTGGAGGGCGAGCACGTCCACGCGATGGGCAGCCCGCTGATCACCAACTCGGACGGCACCAAGTTCGGCAAGTCCGAGGGCAACGCCATCTGGCTGGATCCCGAGCTGACCACGCCGTACGCCTTCTACCAGTTCTGGCTGAACACCGCCGACGCCGACGTCGTGGACCGGCTCAAGGTCTTCACCTTCCGCACCCGCGCCGAGATCGAGGAGCTGGCGCGGCTGACGGAGGAGGAGCCCTTCCGCCGGCAGGCTCAGAAGACGCTGGCCTATGACGTGTGCTCCCTGGTGCACGGATCCGAGGCCACGGACAAGGTCATCGCGGCGTCGGAGGCCCTGTTCGGCCGCGGCGACATCGCGGCGCTGGACGAGCCGACGCTGGTGGCGGCCACCGCCGAGCTGCCCCACGCACAGGTGCCGGCGGGGCGGCTCCCGCAGGTGGCGGACCTGCTGCTGGCCACGCAGCTGGCCTCCTCCAAGTCCGAGGCCCGCCGGTTCCTGCGCGAGGGCGCGGTGTCGGTGAACGGGGCCAAGGCCGCGGGGGAGGACGCCGTCGTGGCCGACGAGGACCTGCTGCACGGGCGCTACCTGGTGCTGCGCCGGGGCAAGAAGAACATGGCCCTGGTGACCGTGCAGGACTAGCCCGACGCCTGGGGCCGCAGGCTGTGACCGAGGACATCTCATTCCGGCTTGCGTGCCCTGGTAGAGGTCTGTAAAGTCTTACAGGTCGCCGCGAGGCGGGCCGGTCCTGACCGGCCGGATCATCACCGAGGATCCGCAGGTTTGCGGGATGGTGTGAGGGTCTGGTACGGTGGACAGGTTGCCGCCGATCGAGACGGTGACGTTTTTTCGAGAGACCGATGGTCGTCTCTGGTTCCGAGTGTTCGGGGCTGGTGGTGGCTGTGTGGTTCGTTGTTTGAGAACTCAATAGTGTGCTTTGTTCACTCTGATGGTGCATACCAAGTATTTTTTGTGAATGACTGTGGTCATCATGCAGAGTGTTGGTGCAGCGTGGAGGCCACCCCGTGGCTGGTGATGCGCTGTGCTGTTCATTTATTTTGATGAGTCCAGTGTTCATGCTTTTTGTTTTTCAACGGAGAGTTTGATCCTGGCTCAGGACGAACGCTGGCGGCGTGCTTAACACATGCAAGTCGAACGCTGAAGCCTGGTGCTTGCACCGGGTGGATGAGTGGCGAACGGGTGAGTAATACGTGAGTGACCTGCCTTTGACTCTGGGATAAGCCTGGGAAACTGGGTCTAATACCGGATGCGACTACTGCCCGCATGGGCTGGTGGTGGAAAGGGTTATGTACTGGTCTTAGATGGGCTCACGGCCTATCAGCTGGTTGGTGGGGTAATGGCCTACCAAGGCGACGACGGGTAGCCGGCCTGAGAGGGTGACCGGCCACACTGGGACTGAGACACGGCCCAGACTCCTACGGGAGGCAGCAGTGGGGAATATTGCACAATGGGCGCAAGCCTGATGCAGCGACGCCGCGTGAGGGATGACGGCCTTCGGGTTGTAAACCTCTTTCAGCAGGGAAGAAGCGGAAGTGACGGTACCTGCAGAAGAAGCGCCGGCTAACTACGTGCCAGCAGCCGCGGTAATACGTAGGGCGCAAGCGTTGTCCGGAATTATTGGGCGTAAAGAGCTCGTAGGCGGCTTGTCGCGTCTGCTGTGAAAGCCCGGGGCTTAACTCCGGGTGTGCAGTGGGTACGGGCAGGCTAGAGTGCAGTAGGGGTAACTGGAATTCCTGGTGTAGCGGTGAAATGCGCAGATATCAGGAGGAACACCGATGGCGAAGGCAGGTTACTGGGCTGTTACTGACGCTGAGGAGCGAAAGCATGGGGAGCGAACAGGATTAGATACCCTGGTAGTCCATGCCGTAAACGTTGGGCACTAGGTGTGGGGGACATTCCACGTTTTCCGCGCCGTAGCTAACGCATTAAGTGCCCCGCCTGGGGAGTACGGCCGCAAGGCTAAAACTCAAAGGAATTGACGGGGGCCCGCACAAGCGGCGGAGCATGCGGATTAATTCGATGCAACGCGAAGAACCTTACCAAGGCTTGACATACACCGGATCGTTCCAGAGATGGTTCTTCCCTTTTGGGCTGGTGTACAGGTGGTGCATGGTTGTCGTCAGCTCGTGTCGTGAGATGTTGGGTTAAGTCCCGCAACGAGCGCAACCCTCGTTCTATGTTGCCAGCACGTGATGGTGGGGACTCATAGGAGACTGCCGGGGTCAACTCGGAGGAAGGTGGGGATGACGTCAAATCATCATGCCCCTTATGTCTTGGGCTTCACGCATGCTACAATGGCCGGTACAATGGGTTGCGATACTGTGAGGTGGAGCTAATCCCAAAAAGCCGGTCTCAGTTCGGATTGGGGTCTGCAACTCGACCCCATGAAGTCGGAGTCGCTAGTAATCGCAGATCAGCAACGCTGCGGTGAATACGTTCCCGGGCCTTGTACACACCGCCCGTCAAGTCACGAAAGTTGGTAACACCCGAAGCCGATGGCCTAACCCTTGTGGAGGGAGTCGTCGAAGGTGGGACTGGCGATTGGGACTAAGTCGTAACAAGGTAGCCGTACCGGAAGGTGCGGCTGGATCACCTCCTTTCTAAGGAGCTCAACTTTGGTTGGCCCTGTTCGTGCCCGAGTGTGGTGCGTGGGGTTTGCTCATGGGTGGAATGTGCGCCTGTTCTTGTCATGCTGCCGGCTTGTGTGGCTGGTGGTGTGGTGAGTGGAGTGGATGGAGCATGCTGTTGGGTTTTGAGGCAATGAGCTTCTGACCCGTGCTGGTGATGGGTTTCCTGTTGCTGGTGTGGGTTGGGGTGGTTGTCTTGGGTTTGCCTGGCTGCTGCTGGTGCTATGCGTTGTGTGTGGTGTTGGTGGTGGTGTGGGTTGTTGTTTGAGAACTATATAGTGGACGCGAGCATCAATTTTATTCTGGTATGCCGTGTCTGGTGACTGCTGGGTTTCTGGTGGTTGCTGGGTGTGGTGTATCTGCGATTGTTGAGTCTATCTGTGATTATCTGTGTGTGGCTAAGTTGTTTAGGGCGCACGGTGGATGCCTTGGCACAAGAAGCCGATGAAGGACGTGTGAATCTGCGATAAGCCTCGGGGAGTCGATAACAGGACGTTGATTCGAGGATTTCCGAATGGGGGAACCCCGCCACTTGTCAAGGGTGGTGACCTGCACCTGAATGTATAGGGTGTGTGGAGGGAACGAGGGGAAGTGAAACATCTCAGTACCCTCAGGAAGAGAAAATAACTAATGATTCTGTGAGTAGTGGCGAGCGAAAGCGGATGAGACTAAACCTGTGGTGTGTGATACCGGTGAGGGGTTGCATCATGGGGGTTGTGGGAGTGATGCGTGCCAGTTCTTACCGGCTGGTGGTGTGGTGTGTTGCGGTAGGCGAAGCGCCTGGGATGGCGTGCCGTAGAGGGTGAGAGTCCTGTAGCTGAAACCGTGGCTGCTGCATGGTGTTGTTTCCCGAGTAGCACGGGCCCGTGAAATCTCGTGTGAATCTGCCAGGACCACCTGGTAAGTCTAAATACTTTCTTGTGACCGATAGTGGATCAGTACCGTGAGGGAATGGTGAAAAGTACCCCGGGAGGGGAGTGAAATAGTACCTGAAACCGTGTGCCTACAAGCCGTCAGAGCCTTTTGGGGTGATGGCGTGCCTTTTGAAGAATGAGCCTGCGAGTTAGTGTTCTGTCGCGAGGTTAACCCGTGTGGGGTAGTCGTAGCGAAAGCGAGTCTGAAGAGGGCGTGTGAGTGGCAGGATCTAGACCCGAAGCGGAGTGATCTACCCATGGCCAGGTTGAAGCGCGTGTAAGAGCGCGTGGAGGACCGAACCCACTTCAGTTGAAAATGGAGGGGATGAGCTGTGGGTAGGGGTGAAAGGCCAATCAAACTCTGTGATAGCTGGTTCTCCCCGAAATGCATTTAGGTGCAGCGTTGCGTGTTGCTTGCTGGAGGTAGAGCTACTGGTTGGCTGATGGGCCTTATCGGGTTACTGACGTCTGCCAAACTCCGAATGCCGGTAAGTTTTAGCGTGGCAGTGAGACAGTGGGGGATAAGCTTCATTGTCGAGAGGGAAACAGCCCAGACCATCAACTAAGGCCCCTAAGCGTGTGCTAAGTGGGAAAGGATGTGGAGTTGCTGAGACAACCAGGAGGTTGGCTTAGAAGCAGCCATCCTTGAAAGAGTGCGTAATAGCTCACTGGTCAAGTGATTCTGCGCCGACAATGTAGCGGGGCTCAAGTACACCGCCGAAGTTGTGGCAACAGCGTTTTGTTGTTGGGTAGGGGAGCGTCGTGTGGCCGGTGAAGCTGCCGTGTGAACGAGTGGTGGAGGCTATGCGAGTGAGAATGCAGGCATGAGTAGCGAATGATGCGTGAGAAACGTATCCGCCGGATGATCAAGGGTTCCAGGGTCAAGCTAATCTTCCCTGGGTTAGTCGGGGCCTAAGGCGAGGCCGTCAGGCGTAGTCGATGGATAACGGGTTGATATTCCCGTACCGACGAAGGACCGTCCATACTGAGCTGGTGATACTAACCACCCGAACCGCTGTGGCCGCATTTTGTGTGGCTTCTGGTGGGGAGCGTGGGGCCTGAGCCAGGGAGGTAAGCGTGTTAACAGGTGTGACGCAGGAAGGTAGCCGGGCCACGCGGTGGTTGTCGTGGTCTAAGCATGTAGGGTGGGGTGTTGTTAAATGCGCGCCCCGTGTGCCTGAGATGTGATGGGACCCCCTTTGGTGGGGGGATTCGGTGATCCTATGCTGTCGAGAAAAGCATCGGCGTGAGGTTCTAGTTGCCCGTACCCTAAACCGACACAGGTGATCAGGTAGAGAATACTAAGGCGTTCGAGAGAATCATGGTTAAGGAACTCGGCAAAATGCCCCCGTAACTTCGGGAGAAGGGGACCTTGAGCGTGAACCGGGCTTGCTCCGGGGAGCGTGTATGGGTCGCAGAGACCAGGGGGAAGCGACTGTTTATCAAAAACACAGGTCCGTGCGAAGTCGCAAGACGATGTATACGGACTGACTCCTGCCCGGTGCTGGAAGGTTAAGAGGACTCGTTAGGCCCTTCGGGGTCGAAGCGGAGAATTTAAGCCCCAGTAAACGGCGGTGGTAACTATAACCATCCTAAGGTAGCGAAATTCCTTGTCGGGTAAGTTCCGACCTGCACGAATGGAGTAACGACTTCCCTACTGTCTCAACCATGAACTCGGCGAAATTGCAGTACGAGTAAAGATGCTCGTTTCGCGCAGCAGGACGGAAAGACCCCGTGACCTTTACTATAGTTTGGTATTGGTGTTCGGTGTGGCTTGTGTAGGATAGGTGGGAGACTGTGAAGTCATCACGCTAGTGGTGGTGGAGTCGTTGTTGAAATACCACTCTGGTCATATTGGATGTCTAACTTCGGCCCATGATCTGGGTCAGGGACAGTGCCTGATGGGTAGTTTAACTGGGGCGGTTGCCTCCTAAAGAGTAACGGAGGCGCCCAAAGGTTCCCTCAGCCTGGTTGGCAATCAGGTGTTGAGTGTAAGTGCACAAGGGAGCTTGACTGTGAGACTGGCAGGTCGAGCAGGGACGAAAGTCGGGACTAGTGATCCGGCGGTTCATTGTGGAATGGCCGTCGCTCAACGGATAAAAGGTACCTCGGGGATAACAGGCTGATCTTGCCCAAGAGTCCATATCGACGGCATGGTTTGGCACCTCGATGTCGGCTCGTCGCATCCTGGGGCTGGAGTTGGTCCCAAGGGTTGGGCTGTTCGCCCATTAAAGCGGTACGCGAGCTGGGTTCAGAACGTCGTGAGACAGTTCGGTCCCTATCCGCTGCGTGCGTTGGAGAATTGTGGAGGCCTGTCCTTAGTACGAGAGGACCGGGACGGACGAACCTCTGGTATGTCAGTTGTACCGCCAGGTGCATGGCTGATTGGCTACGTTCGGGAGAGATAACCGCTGAAAGCATCTAAGCGGGAAGCTTGCTTCGAGATGAGTTCTCCTTGCCCTTTTGTTGGGTGTGAGGCTCCCTGTAGATGACGGGGTTGATAGGCCAGGTATGGAAGCCGGGACTGAAGACTGGTGGAGTTGACTGGTACTAATAGGCCGAAGACTTATCTACACATCATGGTGATCATGGTTGTTTGATGGTCGTGTGTTGGTGTTCGTGTTCACTGTATGGTTTTGGGATAGCAACCCGTGTGGGGTGCTGACCATGAACCCGTGACCCTTGGGGGTGTTTCCCTGGTGGGTGGGGTTGGTGGTGGGTGCCTGGATGGTGGTTGGCCCGTGTTTTTCTCGGTGGTTATGGCAAGAGGGGTACACCCGGTCCCTTTCCGAACCCGGTAGTTAAGGCTCTTAGCGCTGATGGTACTGCACCCGGTAGGTGTGTGGGAGAGTAGGTCGCCGCCGAGATTCATTTTTTGATGGTGGTGGGGGTCCCCGGTCGGGGACCCCCACCCTTTTTTTGTGCCCGTGGGATGTGCGGGGCTTGGCGGGGTCCGTGGTTGTGGGTGGTGGGGGTCCCGGTGTGGGGCCCCCTTTTTTTCGTGCCCGGGACCCTTCCCGACCCTCCGGGGCGGCGCACCCACAGGCCCGTGCTGCTCCGTGCCCGCACTCGGCCGTCAGGTTCCCGCACACCGGTGGCGATGCACCGGTGTCCGGTTCCGTAGACTGGTGGCGAGCAGCGACGCGGTCGGCCTGAGCCGTGGGATCCCCCGTGGTCCCGGTGGCCGGACCGCGTCGAGAGAACGTGAGCAGAAGGAGCACAGCGTGGCTGAAGACCGTCCGCACGAAGGGCATCGGTCGGGGGACCGGAGGCGCGATCGCCCCAGCGGTGCCTCCGATCGAGGGCGGGGCCGCTCCGGTTCCCCGCGCTGGGGCCGCGACGAGAGCCGCTCCGACGGTCGTCGCGGCTCCGCCGGTGCAGGCCGTGGCTCCTTTGATCGTCGTCGCGGGTCCGGTCGGTTCGAGGACCGGGGGGATCGCCCCCGGCAGGATCGCCGGGATGAGCGCTTCGGCCAGGACCGTCGTCGCGATGACGGTCCGCGTCAGGATCGCGATCGTCAGGACCGTCCCCGTCAGGACCGGGATCGCCGCGGGCCTGCGTCCCGGCTCGGCGGCGAGTTCCGCGGGGGATCCCGCCCGCAGTCCTGGCAGGACCGGCGGGGCGAGGACGCCGAGCGCAACCCGCGGGGCCAGTTCGACCGGCGTCGGGAGCAGCGTCGGGAGGATGTGCGCAGCGGCTACCGGCCCTCGCGCGGACCCGCCCCGGAGATCGACGAGGAGGTCACAGGCAAGGAGCTGGACAAGTCCGTGCAGCGGGAGCTGCGGGTGCTCGAGCCGGACAACGCGGAGGTGGTCTCCCGGCACCTGGTGATGACCAGCCTGTACCTGGACGTGGACCCGGACTTCGCCCTCGAGCACGCCCAGGCCGCCGTCGCCCGGGCCGGACGGGTTGCCGCGGTGCGCGAGGCCGCCGGCGTCGCCGCCTACGCCGCGGAGGACTGGGAGACCGCCCTGCGCGAGCTGCGTACCCACCGGCGCATGACCGGATCCCACGAGCACCTGCCGCTGATCGTCGACGCGCAGCGGGCCCTGGGCCGCACCGCGAAGGCCCTGGAGGAGGCCCGGGACGAGGAGGCCCTGGAGGGTCTGAGCGCCGAGCAGAAGGCCGAGCTGGCCATGGTGGTCTCCGGGATCCACCAGGACGCGGGAGACCTCGAGGCCGCCCGGCGCGCCCTGGAGATCCCCGAGCTGAACCCCCGCCGCGCCTTCTCCTACAGCCCGCGCCTGTACTCCGCCTACGCGGACGTGCTCGAGGCGCTGGGCCGGGAGGCGGAGGCCGCCCGGTGGTCCCGGCTGGCCGCCGTCGCCGAAGCCGCCCTGGGGCAGGGACAGTTCGCGGAACCGGAGATCTACGACATCGACGTGCTGCCGGATGAGCAGCCCGAGGACGAGGAGGGAATCGAGATGGCCGAACAGGAGCCCACCCCCGAGGAGATGGAGGAGGCCGCCGCCCAGCGCCGCCGCGCCGAGGCCGAGACCGGCGATGACGAGCGCCTCGCGGCCGTCGCCGAGGACCGCACCGGCTTCGGCGGCGCGCTCGAGGACGTCGAACCGGACGTGGAGCGCACCGGCGAGGAGGAGCTGCGCACCGAGCTGGGCGACGTCGTGGAGAAGACCGACCTGGAGGATGAGGATCCCGGGGACCCCGAGGCCACCGACGAGACCGAGATCGAAGGCGACGTGGTCACCGAGGACGTCGCCGATGACGACGCCGCCACGACCGGCGGGATGCCGCCGGAGCTGCGGGAGGTCGAGGAGGACATCGCCCGGGACAACGCGGGGGACGCCGGGCGCGCATGAGCCACCTGCTCGCATCCTTCGACGCGATCCTCTCCGACCTGGACGGGGTGGTCTACGCAGGCCCCGATCCCATCCCGGGGGCCGTGCCCGCGCTGAACCGCGCCCAGCGGGAAGGTGTCGCGGTGGCGTACGTGACCAACAACGCCTCGCGCTCCGTGGGCACCGTGGCCGAGCACCTGAACGTCCTGGGTCTGCACACCGACGCCGAGCACGTGGTCAGCTCCGCGCAGGCCGCCGCCCGGCTGGCGGCCGACCGGCTCGGCGCGGGCGCGCCCGTGCAGATCTGCGGGGCCGAGGCTCTGGCCGACTGCGCCCGGGACGCCGGACTGCGCGTCGTCGCGCCGGGGGAGGAGCCCCGTGCCGTGCTGCAGGGCTTCGAGCCGACGCTGCGCTGGCAGGACCTGGCCGAGGCCGCCTACACCCTGGCCGACGAGCAGGTGCTGTGGATCGCCTCCAACACGGATCTGACCATCCCCAAGGAGCGGGGCATCGCCCCCGGCAACGGCACCCTCGTGCGGGCCGTGGCCACCGCCACCCGGCGGGAGCCCCTCGTGGCGGGCAAACCCGGCGCGGCGATCTTCCACACCATCGTCGAGCGGCTGGACGTGCGTCGGCCGCTGGTGGTCGGGGACCGACTGGACACGGACATCCTCGGGGCGCACCGGGCGGACCTGCCCAGCGCCGCCGTCATGACCGGGGTGCAGACCTGGGAGGACGTGCTGCGCGCCCCGGCGGACCAGCGACCGGACCACCTGCTGGCCGACCTGGGCGAGCTGTTCGAGGACTACGCCGCCCCGCGGGTGAACGCGGACGGCGGTGAGGCCCGCGCCGAGCTGCACGGGATCACCGCCCAGGCCGACGCCGCCGGCGTCACCGTGCGCGGGGATGGCCCGGAGGTCCTGCGCTGGCGGGTCGCCTGCGCCGCCTGGTGGGCCGTGCATCCCCGGGCCGAGGAGCCGACGGAGCCCGAGCTGCGATGGCGGTGAGTCCGGAGCCGACGGGGGGCCCGCGGGCCGTGGAGGCGTCGCGGGTGGTGCAGGAGGCGGCGCGGCAGCTGGCCGAACACGGCTCCGCCGAGGAGCTGGAGGCCCTGCTGCAGCGCTTCGACGCCGTCCCGGTGGCCGAGCACGTCGCCCTGTACGACCAGCTGCATCGGGCCCTGCGGACCCGCCTGGACGCCGAGCCCAGCCCCGCGCCGGCGGCACCGGGAGAGGCCCGCGCCGACCCGGAGACGCGCGGATGAGGCTGGACCGACATCTGGTGCACGCGGGTCTGGCCCCCTCGCGCACCGCGGCCGCCCGGCTGATCCGGGAGGGGCGGGTTCTGGTTCACGGGCGGGCGGCCGCCAAACCCGCCCTCGACGTCGCCGCGGAGGTGCCCGTGCGCATCCTGCCGGGCCCGGGGGCGGACTGGGTCTCGCGGGCCGGACACAAGCTCGACGGCGCGCTGCGGGCCTTCCCCGACGTCGTCGTGGCCGGGCGGCGCTGCCTGGACGCCGGGGCCTCCACCGGCGGGTTCACCCAGGTGCTGCTGCACCGCGGGGCCGCCCGGGTGGTCGCGGTCGACGTCGGCCACGACCAGCTGCACCCCAGCCTGCGCGCCGATCCCCGGGTGCAGGTGCACGAGGGGCTGAACGTGCGCCACCTGGACCCGGAGGCGATCGGCGGGCCCGTGCAGCTGACCGTGGGGGATCTCTCCTTCATCTCCCTGACCCTCGTCCTGCCCGCGCTGCGCGCCGCGACCGCCCCCGGCGGGGAGCTGGTGCTCATGGTCAAGCCGCAGTTCGAGGTCGGCCGCTCCGGGCTGGACAAGCATGGCGTGGTCCGCGACGAGGCGACCCGGCAGGCCGGCATCCGCGCCGTCCTCGAGGCCGCCGCCGACCTCGGCCTGCAGATCCGGGCCGCGGCGGATTCCGCCCTGCCCGGCCAGGACGGCAACCGCGAGCACTTCCTGCACCTGCACCGCCCGACGGGAAACCTCGGATCTGTCAGTCCCCTCGCCTAGGCTGGGATCCGGTGCGCCGCGCACCCCGACCCCGCCCGACGCCGCCCGCGATCCTCCCCGAAGGAGCAAGGCCCCATGACCCGCAAGATCCTCCTGTTCGCCCACACGGGGCGACCCGAAGCCACGGCGGCCGCGACCCAAGCCTGCGACCGGCTGCTGGCGGCCGGGCTGACGCCCGTCATGGGTCGCGGGGACCTCGAGACGATCTTCGGCGCCCCGCACTGCCCCGGGATCGAGGTCATCCACGAGTCCGTGGCCCTGAACGACGTCGAGCTCGGGGTGGTGCTGGGCGGGGACGGGTCCATCCTGCGCGCGGCGGAGATGATGCGCCACACCGACATCCCGCTGATCGGGGTGAACTTGGGCCACGTGGGCTTCCTGGCCGAATCCGAGCGCACGGACCTGGATGAGACCGTGGACCACATCGTCAACCGCACCTACACGGTCGAGGAGCGGATGGCCATCGACGTGCAGGTGTGGAGCGAACGGCGGGTGCTGCACCACGACTGGGCCCTGAACGAGGCCTCGGTGGAGAAGGGCAACCGGGAGAAGATGGTCGAGGTGGTCATCGAGGTGGACGGGCGCCCGCTGAGCAGCTTCGGCTGCGACGGCGTCGTGATGGCCACCCCCACCGGGTCCACGGCCTACGCCTTCTCCGGGGGCGGGCCGGTGGTGTGGCCCGAGGTCGCGGCGATGCTGCTGGTGCCGTTGAGCGCCCACGCCCTGTTCTCCCGGCCCCTGGTGGCCGCGCCCGCCTCGACCATGGCCGTGGAGCTGCTGCCGACCAACGGGCACTACGGCGTGCTGTGGTGCGACGGGCGCCGCAGCGCGGACCTGCCGCCCGGCGCGCGCATCGAGGTGCGCCGCTCCGGCAAGCCGGTGCGCCTGGCCCGCATCCACCCCGCCCCGTTCTCGGAGCGGCTGGTGAAGAAGTTCCAGCTGCCCACCCGCGGGTGGCGCGGCCCCGTCGTGGAGGGCGAGCCCGCCCCCGAGCCTGGGAAGGAGAACCGCAGCGCATGATCGAGGAGATCAACATCCGTGACCTCGGGGTCATCACCGGGGCCACCCTGCCCTTGGGCCCCGGGCTGACCGTGCTCACCGGGGAGACCGGAGCCGGCAAGACCATGGTCGTCACCGCCCTGGGCATGCTGCTCGGCGCCCGCTCCGATGCCGGCGCGGTGCGCGCCGGGGCCCGCTCCGCCCTGGCCCAGGCCGTGGTGCGCCTGCCCGAGGGCCACCCGGCCGTGGAGATGGCCGAGGAGGCCGGCGGCGAGGCCGTGCGGGTCGAGGACGGCACCGAGCTGCCCCAGGAGCTGATCCTCTCCCGCACGGTCAGCGCCTCGGGGCGCTCCCGGGCCACCGTCGGCGGGGCGGCCGCGCCCATCGGGACCCTGGCCGCCCTGGGGCAGACCCTCGTGGCCGTGCACGGGCAGACCGATCAGCTGCGGCTGAAGTCCGCCGCGGCCCAGCGTCGGGCCGTGGACGCCTACGCCGGGGAGGAGCTCGCGGACCTGCTGGACCGGTACCGCGCGCACTACGCCGAGTACCGGGAGGCCGCCCAGGAGCTGCGCGAGGTCCGGGAGAACTCCCGGGCCCGGGCCTTCGAGGCCCAGTCCCTGGCCGCGGCGCTGAAGGAGATTGACGACGTGCGCCCGCAGGTGGGGGAGGAGGAGTCCCTGGACGCGGAATCCGCGCGGCTGACCAACGTCGAGCAGCTGCGCACCGCCGCGCGCACGGCCCAGTCCGCGCTGGTCGGTGGTGCGGACCTGGAGGCGAGCACGGTCTCGGTCCTGCTGGATCACGCCCACCGCGCCCTGCTGCAGGAGGCCGAGGAGGACGAGGCCCTGGCCGGGCTGGCCGGGCGGGTCCGGGAGCTGATGATCCAGGCCGCGGACATCGGGGAGGAGCTCTCCGGCTACCTCTCCGATCTGGAGACCGAGGGCCCCGGGCGCCTGGCGCAGGTGGAATCCCGCCGGGCCGCCCTGAAGAAGCTGACCCGCAAGTACGGCGCGGACATCACCGAGGTACTGGACTGGGCCGCGGCCAGCCGCAACCGTCTGCAGGCCCTGGAGGACGACCCCTCGCGCGCGGAGGCCCTGGAGGAGCAGCTGCGCGGTCTGCGCGGTCGCCTGCAGGAGGAGGCGGACCGGCTGCGGGCACTGCGCGAGGAGTCGGGCCGTCGGCTCAGCGCCGCGGTCTCCGAGGAGCTCTCCGCCCTGGCGATGCCCAACGCCCGTCTGGTCGTGCAGGTGGAGGAGACCGAGAAGTTCGGGCCCGAGGGCAAGGACGCGGTGAGCCTCATGCTCGCCCCGCACCGCGCCGCCGTCCCGCGCCCGCTGGGCAAGGGCGCCTCCGGCGGCGAGCTGTCCCGGGTGATGCTCGCCCTGGAGGTGGTGCTGGCCGAGGTGGACCCGGTGCCGACCTTCATCTTCGACGAGGTCGACGCCGGGGTGGGCGGGAAGGCCGCCGTGGAGATCGGCCGGCGCCTGGCGATGCTGGCCCGGCGCGTGCAGGTCCTGGTGGTCACCCACCTGCCGCAGGTCGCCGCCCACGCGGACCGGCACGTGCTGGTCCTGAAGTCCGAGGACGCCACGGTCTCGGAGGTGCGGGTGCTGGATCCGGGCGAGCGCGTCGTCGAGCTGGCGCGGATGCTGGCCGGGCACGAGGACTCCGCCGCCGCCCGCCAGCACGCCGCGGAGCTGCTGGCCGACGCCGGCCAGGCGGCCCCGCAGCCCGCCGCCGAGCACCCCCGCGCATGAGATCTGCGCCACCTTCGCCCCTGACCCCGCATGATAGGCTCGAGACCCGTGGTGAATGAATCCAAGACAGCGTCGGCACAGCACAGCACGGACCGGAAGATCACCCGGCAGATCTTCGTCACGGGGGGTGTGGCCTCCTCCCTCGGCAAGGGGCTGACCGCCTCCAGCCTCGGGCGCCTGCTGCGCTCGCGCGGGCTGTCCGTGACCATGCAGAAGCTGGATCCCTACCTCAACGTGGATCCCGGCACCATGAACCCCTTCCAGCACGGCGAGGTCTTCGTCACCGACGACGGCGCCGAGACGGACCTGGACATCGGCCACTACGAGCGCTTCCTGGACGAGAACCTCGACGCCTCGGCCAACGTGACCACCGGCCAGGTCTACTCCACCGTGATCGCCAAGGAGCGGCGCGGGGAGTACCTGGGGGACACCGTGCAGGTCATCCCGCACATCACCGATGAGATCAAGGCGCGCATGCGCCGCCGGGCCACCGGCGAGCCCGACGCCCCGGACATCATCATCACCGAGATCGGCGGCACCGTCGGGGACATCGAATCCCAGCCCTTCCTGGAGGCCGCCCGCCAGGTGCGCCGCGACGTCGGGCGGCGCCACGTGTTCTTCCTTCACGTCTCCCTGATCCCCTACATCGGGCCCTCCGGGGAGATGAAGACCAAGCCCACCCAGCACTCCGTGGCGGCCCTGCGCGGGCTCGGGATCATCCCGGACGCCCTGGTGCTGCGCTCGGCCAAGGAGGTCTCCGAGAGCCTCAAGGCCAAGGTCGGCAGCGCATGCGATGTGGACACCGAGGCCGTCATCGCCTGCCCGGATGCCCCGAGCATCTACGACATCCCCAAGACCCTGTACCGGCAGGGCCTGGACGCCTACATCCTGGACTACCTGGGCCTGGACTACCAGCCCGCGGACTTCACCGAGTGGGACAAGCTGCTGCGCACCGTGCACCAGCCCTCGCACGAGGTCACGGTGGGGCTGGTCGGCAAGTACATCGACCTGCCGGACGCCTACCTGTCCGTCTCCGAGGCGCTGCGCGCCGGCGGCTTCGCCAACGACGCCAAGGTGAGCATCAAGTGGATCGCCTCTGACCTGTGCCAGGATCCCGAGGGTGCGGCCCGGCAGCTGGCGGACGTGGACGCGATCTGCGTGCCCGGCGGCTTCGGGATCCGCGGCCTGGAGGGCAAGCTCGGCGCCCTGCGCTACGCCCGGGAGCACCGCATCCCGACCCTGGGGCTGTGCCTGGGCCTGCAGTGCATGGTCATGGAGTACGCCCGCAGCGTCGTCGGCCTGCCGGAGGCCTCCTCCACCGAGTTCGACCCGGAGACCTCCACCCCGATCATCGCCACGATGGAGGAGCAGAAGCAGTTCGTGGACGGCGCGGGGGACCTGGGCGGCACGATGCGCCTGGGCCTGTACGACGCCAAGCTCACCGAGGGCTCCGTGGTGGCCGGCGCGTACGGGGCCACCGAGGTCAAGGAGCGCCACCGGCACCGCTACGAGGTCAACAACGCCTACCGCGAGCAGCTGGAGGAGGCCGGCCTGGTGATCTCCGGGACCTCCCCGGACGGCTCACTGGTGGAGTTCGTGGAGCTGCCCGCCGAGGTGCACCCCTACTACGTCTCCACGCAGGCCCACCCGGAGCTGCTGTCCCGGCCCACCCGCTCCCACCCCCTGTTCCGCGGGCTGATCGCCGCGGCGCTGGCCCGATGACGACGTCGGAGCGCCGGGGCGGGCAGGCGCGGGAGCCGCTGGCGGACCGGATCTGCCCGATCGAGCCCGAAGAGCAGCGGGAGATCTTCTCCGGGAAGGTCTTCGACGTCGTGGAGGAGGGCTTCCGGCTGGAGCCGGACGGCGCGATGATCCGCCGCGAGTTCCTGCGCCACCCGGGGGCCGTGGCGATCGCCGCGCTGAACGAGGAGCAGGAGATCCTGCTGATCAGCCAGTACCGCCACCCCGCCGGCATGCGGATGTGGGAGATCCCGGCGGGGCTGCTGGACGTCGCGGGGGAGGCCCCCGTGGACGCCGCGCGCCGGGAGCTGCGCGAGGAGGCGGATCTGACCGCCGCCCGCTGGGACACCCTGCTGGAGTTCCAGAACACCCCCGGCGCCTCGAACGAGGCCACCCGGATCTTCCTGGCCCGCGGCATCGACCCGGTGCCCGAGGCCGAGCGCTTCACCCGCGAGGAGGAGGAAGCGCAGATCATCACCCGCTGGGTGCCCATCGAGGAGGCCGCGACGGCCGTGCTGGGCTCGCGTCTGCACTCCCCGTCCGCGGTCAACGCGATCCTCGCCGTGTGGGCGGGGCTGCGCCTGGACTTCGCGGATCTGCGTCCGGCCGAGGCCGCGTGGCCGGCGCACCCGGGGTTCCGGGAGGACGACGTGGCGTGAGCCGCCCACACGCCGCGCCGGCCGTCGCCCCGGCCCCGGAGCTGAACGACGGCCTGCGGCGGTACCTGCAGCACCTGGAGATCGAGCGCGGCCTCGCCGCGAACACCCTCGCCTCCTACCGCCGGGACCTCGGGCGCTACCTGGCCTTCCTCGCCGACCGGCGCGGCGTGCGCGCCCCCGGCGAGGTCGTCACCGAGGACGTGCAGGAGTTTCTGCGCCACCTGTCCCGCCCGCGCGCCGAGGGCGGGCGGGGGCTGTCCGCGCGCAGCGCGGCCCGCGCCGTCGTCGCGGTGCGCGGGATGCACCGGTTCTGGACCCTGGAGGGGATCACCCCCGCGGACCCCGCGGAGGCCGTGGCCCCGCCGCGCCCGGGACAGCGCCTGCCCAAGGCCCTGCCGGTGCAGACCGTGGCCCGGATCCTGGAGGCCCCGGATCGGCAGACCCCCGCCGGGCTGCGCGATGCGGCCTTACTGGAGTTCCTGTACTCCACCGGCGCGCGCATCTCCGAGGCCGTCGGGGTCGACCGGGATGACCTCTCCGCCCCGACGCCGCCCGGTCAGGAGCACGCCACGGGCGTGGTGCGCCTGTTCGGCAAGGGCGGCCGGGAGCGGATCGTGCCGGTCGGCTCCTACGCGCGCGAGGCCGTCTCCGCCTACCTCGTGCGATCCCGGCCCCTGCTGGCCGCCCACGGCCGCGGCACCCCGGCGCTGTTCCTCAACGCCCGGGGGGGGCGCCTGACCCGCCAGGGGGCGTGGCTGGTGCTGAAGAAGGCCGCCGAGCGGGCGCAGATCACCCAGGAGGTCTCCCCGCACTCCCTGCGCCACTCCTTCGCGACCCACCTCCTGGAAGGCGGGGCGGACATCCGCGTGGTCCAGGAGCTGCTGGGCCACGCCTCCCTGACCACCACGCAGATCTACACCAAGGTCACCGCGGACACGCTGCGGGAGGTCTTCCTCTCGGCCCATCCGCGGGCGGTGTGAGACTCACTCGGGCAGATGCCGCTCACCTGGCCCGTCGTAGGCGGACAGCGGGCGGATCAGCGAGTTGTGGGCCAGCTGCTCCATGATGTGCGCGGTCCACCCCGTGACCCGGGCGGCCACGAACAGCGGCGTGAAGGTCGGGGTGTCGAAGCCCATCAGGTGATAGGTCGGCCCGGCCGGGTAGTCCAGGTTCGGCTGGATGCCCTTGGCCTCGTCCATGGACTTCGCCAGACCCTTGTACAGCCCCATCACCTCGCCGCGGTCGACGTGTTCGATCATGTCGAACAGCGCCGCCTGCATGGTCGGGACGCGGGAGTCGCCGTTCTTGTACACCCGGTGCCCGAAGCCCATGACCTTCCTCTTCTGCCCCAGGGCCGCGTCCATCCACTCCTTCGCGCGCCGCTCGGCGTCGGCCTCGGACTCATCCTCCCGGATGCCGATCTCGTCGAAGGTGTGCATCACGGCCTCATTGGCCCCGCCGTGCAGCGGACCTTTCAGCGCGCCGATCGCCCCGGTCACCGCCGAATACAGGTCCGACAGGGAGGAGGCGATGGTGCGGGCGGTGAAGGTCGAGCAGTTGAAGGAGTGCTCGGCGTACAGGACCATCGAGACGCTGAAGGCTCGCTTCACCTCGGGGGCCGGGACCTCCCCGAAGGTCATGTGCAGGAAGTTCTCGCACCAGTCCAGGTCCTCCCGGGGCTGGATCAGCTCCTGGCCCCGACGGCGCCGCTGATCGTAGGCCACCACCGCGGGCAGGGCCGAGAACAGCTTCTTCGCCTTGAGCAGGTTCGCCGCGGGGGAGTCGTCCTCGGCGGCCGGATCCTGGGCCCCGAGCACGGAGACGGCGGTGCGGCACACGTCCATCGGGTGGCAGGCGGTCGGCAGCGCGTCGATGACGGTCTTGAGGGAGCTGTCCATCGCCCGGTGGGCGGCGTCGAACTCCCGGAACTCGGAAAGCTCCCGCTCGGTGGGCAGCTCGCCGTTCCACAGCAGCAGGGCCACCTCCTCGAAGGAGCAGCGCGCGGCCAGCTCCTGCACCGGGTAGCCGCGGTAGAGCAGGGAGTTGGTCTCGGGGTTGACCTTGGAGATCGCCGTCGTGTCGGCGACGACCCCGGCCAGGCCCTTGCGGATCTCTTCGGACATGGGGATCACTCCTTCGTGATGATGGGCGAGGTCGACCGGGGGCTCAGCCCCGGAAGCGGTCGGGGACCTCGAAGTCGAAGATCCCGGAGTCGAACCGGCCGTAGCCGGCGTAGTCCACGAGCTCGTAGAGGCGCTGGCGGGTGAGCATCTGATCCACCGCGGCCTCCTGGGTGCCCTCTGCGGCGATGGTCTCCAGGACCCGCTCCATCGCCCCCAGGGAGGCGCGCAGCAGGGTCACCGGGTAGATGATCAGGTTCACTCCGGCCGCGGCGAGCTCATCCTTCGTGTAGAGCTGGGAGCGGCCGAACTCCGTCATGTTGGCCAGGATCGGGACGTCGACGGCGGCGCGCACCATCTCGAACTCCTCGAGCGAGGTCATCGCCTCGGGGAAGATGGCATCCGCCCCGGCCTCGACGAGCCGGCGCATCCGAGCGATCGCGGCCTCCAGCCCCTCCACCCCGCGCAGGTCGGTGCGCGCCATGATCAGGAAGTTCTCATCGCGACGGGCCTGCGCTGCGGCCGCGATGCGCTGCAGGGCGGTCTGCTCGTCGACGACGTTCTTGTTCTCCAGGTGCCCGCAGCGCTTGGGGTTGACCTGGTCCTCGATGTGGCACCCGGCCAGTCCGGCGTCTTCGAGCTCCTGGACGGTGCGGGCGACGTTCATCGGCTCGCCGAAGCCGGTGTCGGCGTCGACGATGGCCGGCAGATCCGTCATCCGGGCGATCTGCCCGGCCCGGGTGGCGACCTCCGAGAGGGTGGTCAGCCCGATATCGGGGAAGCCCAGCTCATTGGCCAGCACGGCCCCGGAGATGTAGACGCCGTCGTAGCCCTTCTCCTGGATCAGCTTGGCCGAGATCGGGGTGTAGGCCCCCGGGAACTGGCGGACCGTCCCGGAAGCGAGCATCTCGCGCAGCGCGATCCGCTTCCGGGCGGCGGTGGTCTGGGGGTACAGCATCAGAACAGTCCCTTCGCTCCGGTCTCCAGCGGGATGTCCGCGGTGATGTTCAGTGCATCGAGTTCGCCGACCGCGAGGTTCGGCAGCTCCTCGGCGGCCTGGATGAACCGCTCGAGCTCGGTCTCGGCCACGGAGCCCTCGGCGAGGGCGCGCAGCTTGGTCAGGTACTGCTCGCGGGCGAAGGGCCGGGCCCCCAGCGGGTGGGCGTCGGCCACCGCGATCTCCTCGACGAGCCGCGAGCCGTCCGCCAGCCGGATCTCGGCCCGGCCGCCGAAGGCCTTCTCCTGCGGATCGATGGAGTGGTAGCGGCGGGTCCACTCCGGGTCCTCCTCGGTGGTGACCTTGTGCCACAGCTCCACGGTGTCCGGTCGGGCCGCGCGCTCGGGGGCGTAGGAGCGGTTGTGCTCCCACTGCCCGTCCTGCAGGGCGACGGTGAAGATGTAGGGGATCGAGTGGTCGAGGGTCTCGCGGGAGGCCTGCGGGTCGTACTTCTGCGGATCCTTGGCCCCGGAGCCGATCACGTCGTGGGTGTGGTGGGAGGTGTGCAGCACGATCGACTCGACGTTCTGCGGGTCTGTGAGCTCGGGGTGCTCGCGGTGCAGCCTGCGGGCCAGGTCGATCCAGGCCTGGGCCTGGTACTCGGCGGAGTGCTCCTTGGTGTAGGTCTCCAGGATGCCGAGCTTGGGTTCCCCGGGGGCCGGCAGGGGGACCTCGTAGGAGGCGTCGGGGCCGTCCAGCAGCCAGGCGATCACCCCGTCCTCGCCCTCGTAGATCGGCACGGGGGAGGTCTGCCCGCGCATCGCCCGGTCCACGGCCTCGACCGCCATCTTCCCGGCGAAGGCCGGGGCGTGGGCCTTCCAGGTGGAGATCTCGCCCTTGCGGGACTGGCGGGTCGCGGTGGTGGTGTGCAGGGCCTGGCCGATCGCCTGGAAGATCGTCTCGGCGTCGAGGTCGAGCAGGGTTCCGATCCCTGCGGCCGCCGAGGGCCCCAGGTGGGCGACGTGGTCGATCTTGTGCCGGTGCAGGGAGATGGCCTTGACCAGGTCCACCTGGATCTCGTAGCCGGTGGCGATGCCGCGGATCAGGTCCCGGCCCGAGCGCCCGGCATGCTGGGCCACCGCGAGGATCGGCGGGATGTTGTCCCCGGGGTGGGAGTACTCGGCGGACAGGAAGGTGTCGTGGTAGTCCAGCTCCCGCACCGCGACCCCGTTGGCCCAGGCGGCCCACTCGGGGGAGACCCGGCAGGTGGCGGCGTCGACGCCGATCAGGGCCGCACCGGACCCGCCGGGGCCGGGGGCATGGGTCAGGGCCTGGTCGCGCGCGGAGACGATGGGGCCGCGGTTCAGCGAGGCGATGGCCACCGCGGCGTTGTCCAGGATCCGGTTGATGACCATCTCCTGGACCTCGGGGGTGACCTCGACCGGGTCGGTCGCGACCTTCGCGATCTTGTGGGCGAGCTGCTGCTCGCGGGGCAGGTTCTCCTCGCTGCGGTGCACGCGCACGGTGTGGGTGACGGTCACGGGTCAGTCCTTTCGATCTTCGGGGCGGCGGGGCCCAGAGGGTGGACGTCCACCGGGGTCGGTGCGGGTTGCTGGTGCTCGAGGCGGCGCACGGCCCGCAGGATGGCGCTCAGCGCCCGATCCAGGTGCACCAGGGTCGCGGCGCGGGCCAGCTCGGGATCCCCGGAGGCCACGGCGCGGGCGATCTGGGCGTGCTCGGCGGCCGCCGCGCGCAGGCGCGCCTCGTCCTTCCGGGACAGCCGGCGCACCCGCTGCAGGTGCGCTCGCAGCTGCTCCTGGGCGTGGCGCAGCCAGGCGCTGTCCGCGGCCTCGTCCAGGGCCTCGTCCAGCGAGGCCACCAGGGCGTAGTAGGCGCTGCGATCGGCGTCGTCCCCGGCCAGCGCGGCCCCCATCCGCTCCAGGCGCTCGGCCAGCCGGTCGAAGACCCGCGGATCCGCCCGCCGGGCCGCCAGGGCCGCGGTCTGGGTATCCAGGGCCTCGCGCAGCTCGAACATCTCGCGCACGCCGTCCGCGGAGACCTCGGCGACGACGACGCCGCGGCCCGGGCGGGGTGCGGCCAGTCCGTCCCCGAGCAGCCGGGAGACGGCCTCGCGCACGGGGGTGCGGGAGACGCCGAGCTGATCGGCCAGCTCGACCTCGCCGAGGATCGTCCCGGGAGGCCGGTGCCACCCGATGATCTCCTCGCGCAGGATCCCGTAGACCCGGTCCGATGCTCGCACCCGTCCCCTCCTCGCCGTCGCTGTGATGTGGATGACTCCATGTATACAGAACTTCTCCGGATGGGGCAACAACGGCAGTTCCCGTCGCTTCGAACGGATGTTGTGTATTCACTGCCCTTGTCAGCTATGGCGCAGAACACTATGTTGGTCTGCACAGCACGGAAGGAGACCCTGCGCCATGACCCCCACCTACCGCCGGACCTACGCCGAGAGCCTCGAGGATCCCGAGGGCTTCTGGCTGCGCGCGGCGCAGCTGATCGACTGGGAGCAGGCCCCCACCCGGGCCCTGGACGACTCCGCCGCCCCGCTGTACCGCTGGTTCCCCGATGCGACGCTGAACACCTGCTTCAACGCGGTGGACCGGCACGTGCGCGACGGGCGCGGGGACCAGGTGGCGATCCTGCACGACTCCCCGGTCACCGGCACCCGCACCGAGATCACCTACGCCCGCCTCCAAGAGGAGGTCGCGGCCTTCGCCGGGGCGCTGGCCGCGGCCGGGGTGGGCACGGGGGACCGGGTGCTGATCTACCTGCCGATGATCCCCGCCGCCCCCGTGGCCATGCTCGCCTGCGCCCGGCTGGGTGCCGTGCACTCCGTCGTCTTCGGCGGCTTCGCTCCGGCGGAGCTGGCCAGCAGGATCGACGACTGCCGCCCGGTCGCCGTCGTCACCGCCACCGGCGGGATCGAGCCCACGCGGCGCATCGAGTACCTGCCGGCCGTGGAGGAGGCGCTGCGCCTGGCCGAGCACCCGCCGGGCGCGGTCTTCGTGCGCCACCGCGAGGGCTTCGCGACCACGCTGGCCGAGGTCGCGGCCCGGGCCGGGACCGACGGGCAGCCCGCCTGCGCCTGGCGGGACTGGGAGGAGGCCGCGGCCGCCGCCGAGCCCGCCGGATGCACCACCGTCCGAGCCACCGACCCGCTGTACATCCTCTACACCTCCGGGACCACCGGCGCCCCCAAGGGCGTCGTGCGCGACGCCGGCTCCCACGCGGTGGCCCTGCGCTGGTCGATGGAGGCGATCTACGACGTCGGACCGGGCCAGACGATGTTCACCGCCTCCGACGTCGGGTGGGTCGTCGGGCACAGCTACATCGTCTACGCGCCCCTGCTGACCGGGGCGACCACCGTGCTCTACGAGGGCAAGCCGGTGGGCACCCCCGACGCCGGCGCGTTCTGGCGGGTCGCGGCCCAGGCCCACGCGCGGGCCCTGTTCACCGCACCCACCGCGCTGCGCGCGATCCGCCGGGCCGACCCCGACGGCGAGCTGATCCGGGATTGCGACCTGTCCGACCTGCAGACCCTGTTCGTGGCGGGGGAGCGACTGGACCCGGAAACCCTCGGCTGGGCCGAGGAGGTCTTGGGCGTGCCGGTGATCGACAACTGGTGGCAGACCGAGACGGGCTGGCCCATCGCCGCGAATCCGCGCGGGCTGGAGCCCCTGCCGGTGAAATCCGGCTCCCCGACGGTGCCCGTGCCCGGGTACCGGGTGGAGGTCCTGGGACCGCTCGGCGAGCCCGTGCCCGCCGGGACCGAGGGCAACCTGGTGCTGCGCCTGCCCCTGCCACCGGGGTGCCTGCCGACCCTGTGGGGCGATGACCAGCGCTTCGTCTCCTCCTACCTGTCCGCCTTCGAGGGCTGCTACGCCACGGGGGACTCCGGCTACCTCGACGCGGACGGCTACGTCTACGTCATGGGACGCACGGACGACGTCATCAACGTCTCCGGGCACAGGCTGTCCACCGGGGCGATGGAGCAGGTCCTGGCCGCGCACCCCGCGGTGGCCGAGGCCGCGGTGATCGGGGTGGTCGATGAGCTCAAGGGGCAGCGGCCCTCCGGCTACGTGGTGCTGCGTCGGGACGCCGAGATCGAGGAGCGGCGGCTGGGCGAGGAGCTGGTGGCGATGATGCGCCAGCGCATCGGGGCGGTCGCCGACTTTAAGCACGTGCGGGTGGTCTCCGCGCTGCCCAAGACCCGCTCCGGCAAGATCCTCCGCAAGACGATGCGCCAGATCGCCGACGGCGAGGACTGCCGCGTGCCCTCCACCATCGAGGATCCGGCCGTGCTGGAGGACCTGGTGCCCGTGCTGCGCGGCTCCTGACGCCCTGCGACCCTGAAGGATCCCGCGTGTGATGCGGAGGACGCGATATGCATCATGACGGTATAGGATCGCCTGGCACACCATCTCATCCACCTGCGAGGAGCCGTTCATGGCCCAGACCTCCGACGCCGCCCGCTCGGCGTCCGCCACCCCGTGGTACCGCTCGGGAACCCACCTGCTGTACCTGTCCGTGATCGCCGGGGTCGTGCTCGGCGCGGCCCTCGGATTGATCGCCCCCGGCACCGGGAAGGCGCTCGCGCCCATCGGCACCGGCTTCGTCGCGCTGATCAAGATGCTCATCGCCCCGGTGATCTTCTGCACCATCGTCATCGGCGTCGGCTCGGTGGCCAAGGCCGCGACGGTGGGTCGGGTCGGCGGGATGGCGCTGATCTACTTCGTGCTGATGTCCACCTTCGCCCTGGTCATCGGCCTGGTCGTGGGCAACCTCATCCACCCCGGGGACGACCTGCACTACCACTCGGGCCACTACGAGGTCGCCGCTGCCGAATCCACCGGCTGGGCCAACACCGGCAACCACACCGTGGACTTCCTGCTCAACATCATTCCCAGCTCCCTGCTCAACGCCCTCGTCTCCGGGAACATCCTCCAGGCCCTGTTCGTGGCGCTGCTGGTGGGCTTCGCCCTGCAGCGCATGGGCGAGGCGGGCAAACCCATCCTGAAGTTCATCACCTATCTGCAGGCCGTCGTCTTCCGCATCCTCATGATGATCATGTGGGTCGCTCCGCTGGGTGCCTTCGGGGCCATGGCCGGGGTCGTCGGGGCCACCGGGATCAAGGCCGTCGGGCAGATGGCCCTGCTGATGCTGGCCTTCTACATCACCTGCGCCCTGTTCATTCTCGTGATCCTCGGCGGGCTGCTGAAGCTGGCCACCGGGCTGAACATCCTCAAGCTGCTGAAGTACCTCGGGCGGGAGTACCTGCTGATCTTCTCCACCTCATCCTCCGAGGCAGCCCTGCCGCGGCTGATCGCCAAGATGGAGCACACCGGGGTGGACAAGTCCGTCGTCGGCATCGTCGTGCCCACCGGGTACTCCTTCAACCTCGACGGCACCGCGATATACCTGACCATGGCCTCGATCTTCGTCGCCGACGCCATGGGCAAGCCGCTGAACATCGGCGAGCAGGTCTCCCTGCTGATCTTCATGATCATCGCCTCCAAGGGCGCGGCCGGGGTCACCGGCGCGGGCCTGGCCACCCTGGCCGGCGGCCTGCAGTCCCACCGACCCGAGCTGGTGGACGGGGTCTCCCTGATCGTGGGCATCGACAAGTTCATGTCCGAGGCCCGCGCCCTGACCAACTTCACCGGCAACGCCGTGGCCACCCTGCTGATGGGCAGGTGGAACCGCATGGTGGATCTGGACCGGGCACGGCGCGTGCTCGACGGCGAGCTGCCCTTCAACGAGGCCGACCTCGCGGAGAACCCGCACTACGAGGAGGTCCAGGGGGACAGGAACGTGGACCAGGCCGTCGTGCTGAAGTCCCCGACCAAGCAGATGCCCACCGTCGAGGGTCCCCGGCAGGCCGGCTCCACGACGATCCAGGACCTGGACTCCTGACCCGAGCCCGGAACGGCGCCCCGTCCGCCCCACCGGGTGCGACGCCGTCCCGGTCGGGCCCGCCCGTCCAGCGCCGCTGCCCCGAACCCGCCCCGCCCTCCCCGGCGGGGCGGTAGGGTTTAATCCCGAGCCAGAACTGTCCCCGACGACGGAAAGCCGCTTGTGACTGCATCTACTACCCCCGACGCCAACCTCGGGCCCACCGGGCGCCCCCTGCGCACCTTCCCCGATCCCCCCGAGCTGACCGAGCACGGCCCCGCCCGGGTGATCGCGATGGTCAACCAGAAGGGCGGGGTCGGCAAGACCACCTCGACCATCAACCTCGGCGCCGCGCTCGCGGAGCTCGGACGCAGGGTGCTCATGGTGGACTTCGATCCCCAGGGCGCCCTGTCCGCCGGCTTCGGCGTGAACCCGCACGAGCTGGACACCACCGTGTACACCGTGATGATGGATCGCAAGACGGACGTGCGCGAGGCCATCCGGGCCACCGATTTCCCGAACATGGACCTGCTGCCGGCCAACATCGACCTCTCCGCCGCGGAGGTGCAGCTGGTCAACGAGGTCGCTCGCGAGCAGGTGCTGTCCTCCGCGCTGAAGAAGGTCAAGGACGACTACGACGTCGTGCTCATCGACTGCCAGCCCTCCCTGGGGCTGCTCACCGTCAACGCCCTGACCGCCGCGGACGGGGTCATCATCCCCCTGATCTGCGAGTTCTTCGCGCTGCGGGCCGTGGCCCTGCTGGTGGACTCCATCGAGAAGGTCCAGGACCGGCTGAACCCGGACCTGCGCATCGACGGGGTCCTGGCGACGATGTTCGACTCCCGCACCCTGCACTCCAAGGAGGTGCTGGCCCGCATCGTGGACGCCTTCGGTGACAAGGTCTTCGACACCGTCATCAAGCGCACCGTGAAGTTCCCGGACGCAACCGTCTCCGCGGAGCCGATCCTGACCTACGCCCCCACCCACACCGGGGCGATCGCCTACCGGGAGCTGGCCAAGGAGCTCATCGAGCGCGGAGGCTCCCGCTGATCCAGGCGGCCCCCGCCCCGGGTGCGCCCGGGGATCTCGCCGCCGCGGCGGCGGACCCGCCCGAGGCCGACGAGGCCGCGGGCGGGTTCTCCGTGACCCTGGAGAACTTCGCCGGGCCCTTCGAGGTGCTGCTCAACCTCATCGGGCAGCGGCGCCTGGACATCACCGAGGTCGCGCTGGCCGAGGTCACCGACGAGTTCATCGCCTACGTGCGGGCCCTGCGCGACACCGGCCTGGAGCGGGCTCTGGACGAGGCCAGCGAGTTCCTCGTCGTCGCCGCGACCCTCCTGGACCTGAAGGCCGCCCGGCTGCTGCCGGCCGGGCAGGTGGAGGATGAGGAGGACATCGCGATGCTGGAGGCCCGCGACCTGCTGTTCGCCCGGCTCCTGCAGTACAAGGCCTTCAAAGACGTCTCCGGGATCCTCGCCGAGCGCTTCGACGCCGAGCGCAGCCGCTTCGCCCGCACCGTGCCCTTGGAACCGGAGCTGGCCTCGGCCCTGCCCGAGCTGGTGTTCACCGCGAGCCCGCAGGACCTGGCCCGGCTGGCCGAGCGGGCCCTGACCCCGCGGCAGGAGGACCCGCAGGAGGTCGGCACCGATCACCTGCACGGCGCACGGGTCACCGTGCGGGAGGAGGCCGAGCACCTGGCCGCCCGGCTGCGGCCCGGGGCCGCGCTGAGCTTCGCGCGCCTGGTCGCCGACGCCGAGGACCTGCTGGTGGTCGTCGTGCGGTTCCTGGCCCTGCTGGAGATGCACCGGGACCGGGTCGTCGCCTTCGCCCAGGAGACCCCGCTGGGGGACCTGACGGTGCGCTGGGTGGGGGAGGACCCCACCTGGAGCGCGGCCCGACTGGCCGCGGACGACTACCAAGGGGCTGCCGCCGTCGCCCAGAGCCCCGCCGGCGCGGGCACCGCCGCCGGCGCGAGGGCCGACGCCGGCGCAGCCGAGGAGGCCAGACCATGAACGAGGAGCAGACCGGGCGCGAGGAGGAGTCCTCGGTGCGGCTGCGTCCCGGAGGGGTCCGGGCGGCCGTGGAGGCCATCCTGATCGTCGCCGCGGCCCCGGTGGACGAGCTCGAGCTGGCCGAGGCGCTTCAGGTGCCGGCCGCCGAGGTGGCCGCGGCCCTGGAGCAGCTGGCCCGGGACTACGACGGGCACCCCGTCCCGGACGATGGCGGCACCCTCGAGCACAGCACCGCCGAGAACAGCACCACCGACCCCGACGCCGTCGGCCTCGGCACCGCGGCGTCTGATGCCGCCGAGCGTGAGGCAGGCGACCGCGACGGCGCGGACTCGGCGCGGTATGCTGAAGAGTCCGCCGTTCAGGCGCGTGCGCGGGAGACCGCCGGGTCCCGGGTCCGCGAGCCGCGCGGCGTGGAGCTGCGTCGGGTCGCCGGCGGGTGGCGGCTGTACTCCCGCACGGACTTCGCCCCCTGGGTGCGCCGCTTCGTGCAGGAGGGGCAGACCGCGAAGCTCTCCCAGGCCGCCCTGGAGACCCTCGCGGTGATCGCCTACCGCCAGCCGATCTCCCGCGCCCGGGTCTCCTCGATCCGCGGGGTGAACGTGGACGGGGTGGTGCGCACCCTGCGCACCCGAGGCCTCGTCGCCGAGGCCGCGGAACCCGGGGAATCCGGGGCGATCCTCTTCGAGACGACCCCGCTGTTCCTGGAGAAGATCGGCCTGGAATCCCTCGCGGACCTGCCGCCCATCGCCCCCCACCTGCCCGGGGCGGAGGACGTGGCCGAGTACGAGGACCGGGCGCCCGCACCGCGCCGCGGCGCATCGGCGCCACCGGGGCAGGACGACAGCCGATGAGGGGACCCGCACGCGGCGGGACCCAGCACGAGAAGACGAAGGACACCATGGCCAGCAGATCGACGGGACGTCAGAACAACGCCAGCGGCAGCGGACGGGGCGCAGGCCCCGCCAAGCCCGGACCCTACCGCGGACCCAAGTCCGGAGGCTCCGGACGAGCGGGCGGCAAGCCCCGCCCGGGACGCCCCGGAGCCTCCCGCCCGGGCTCCGCCCGCCCCGGGGTGGCGCCGGGGGAGAAGCGGCCCGGTGGGCCCCGGCCCGGCGGGCGCCGGGACGCCCCGGCCGTGAAGTCCGGGGCGAACAAGTCCGACTCGAAGAAGTTCCGGCCCCGCAAGGGCCAGTCCGGCAAGATCTTCGCCCAGGAGCGCGGGGAGCGCCGGGCCGAGCAGCACTACCGCGGCCCGCACCGGCCCCGCCGTCCCCGGGCCGCCCCCGTGGACCGGCTGGACGTGCACGACCCCAATGGGGTGCGCCTGCAGAAGCTCATGGCCCAGGCCGGGGTCGCCTCCCGGCGGGTCTGCGAGCAGATGATCGAGGAGGGCCGCGTCGTCGTCGACGGCCAGCCCGTCACGGAGCTCGGCGTGCGGGTGGACCCGGCCAAGGCCACTGTGCAGGTGGACGGGATCACCATCCAGACCGACGAGTCCAAGGTCTACTACGCCTTCAACAAGCCCGAGGGCGTGCTGGCGACCATGGAGGACCCGGAGGGCCGGCCCTGCATCACCGACTACCTGGACCCCAACAAGCGCGAGCGGATCTTCCACGTGGGCCGCCTGGACGTGGCCACCGAGGGGCTGCTGCTGCTGACCAACGACGGCGAGCTGGCCAACCGGCTGATGCACCCCTCCTACGAGGTGCCCAAGAAGTACCTGGTGCAGGTGCGCGGGCCCATGGAGCACGGGGTCGGCGCGGAGATGAAGAAGGGCATCCGCCTGGAGGACGGGGTGGCCAGGGTCGACGAGTTCCGGCTCGTGGACTCCACCCCCGGGCACCTGCTCGTGGAGGTCACCATCCACTCCGGGCGCAACCGCATCGTGCGCCGCCTGTTCGACGCCGTCGGACACCCGGTGGAGAAGCTCGTGCGCACCGAGATGGGGCCGGTGCGCATCGGCTCCCAGAAGCAGGGCACCGTGCGCAACCTGTCCAAGGTCGAGATCGGCCAGCTGCTGGCCGCCGTGGAGCTGTAGCCCGTGCCCGCCCGTGCCCGCAGCGCCGTCGGCGCCACCGTGTCCGGCCCGGTCCTGATCATCGGGGCCGGGTTGCTCGGGGCCTCCGTCGGCCTCGGGCTGAGCCTGCAGGGCGTGCCCGTGTGGGTCCGGGACATCTCCCCGACCACCGAGGCCGTGGCCGCGGACCTCGGGGCCGGCTCCTCCTGGGCCGGGCTGGTCCGGGAGCTCGGGGAGGAGGGCGCACGCGCCGAGGCCGACCCGCAGCTGGTGGTCGTGGCCACCCCGCCCGACGTCGCCGGGGCCACGGCCGTGCAGGCGCTGCGGGACTTCCCGCGCGCCGTCGTGCTGGACATCGCCTCCGTGAAGGCCCCCATCCTCGCCGAGGTCCTGGCCTCCGGGGAAGACGCCCGCCGCTACATCGGCACCCACCCGATGGCCGGGCGGGAGCGCTCCGGGCCGGTGGCCGCGCGCGCGGAGCTGTTCACCTCCCGCCCCTGGGTGGTCTGCGAACACGAGGAGGTCGCCCCCGAGGCGGTGCGCCTGGCCCGCGGGCTGGGCCAGGACCTCGGCGGCATCGTGACCTTCCTGGATCCGGCCGAGCACGACGAGACCGTCGCCCTGATCTCCCACGTGCCGCAGGTGATGTCATCGCTGCTGGCCTCCCGACTGCGCGACACCCCCCTGGAGGCGCTGGGCCTGGCCGGGCAGGGGCTGCGCGACACCACCCGGATCGCCGCCTCCGCGCCGGGCATGTGGGTGCAGATCCTCGCGGCCAACGCCGCCCCGGTGGTGCGCACCCTGTACGGGGTGCGCGCGGACCTGGACCGGCTCATCGGCACCCTCGAGGACCCGACCGCCGACGGCGCCCGCCTGGACATCGCCCAGCTGATGAGCGAGGGCAACGCCGGGGTGGCCCGCATCCCCGGCAAGCACGGCGGCTCCCCGAAGGCCTTCAGCGAGCTCACCGTGCTCGTGGACGACACCCCGGGGCAGATCGCCCGCCTGCTCACCGAGATCGGGGAGCTCGGCGTGAACGTCGAGGATGTGCGGATGGAGCACTCGCCCGGCCAACCGGTGGGTATGGTCGAGGTAGCCGTGAATCCGACGGTGCACGAGCGGCTGGTGCAGGACCTGACCACCCGCGGGTGGCGGATCGCCCGCTGAGCGCTCGCGCCGACACCGCGCACCGCCCCCGGATGAACCAATCGACGACGATGGAGGAACCATGCCCGCAGACACCACGGACGGCGCCCGCGAGGAGGCGCTTGTGAAGGCCTCCGCTCCGGCGGAGCCGGCCGCATCCCAGTTCCGGGACGCGGACAACGCCGAAGCCTGGAAGTCGGAGCTCGTCATCGCCATCGACGGACCCTCCGGCTCCGGGAAGTCCTCGGTGGCCCGTGAGGTGGCCACCCGGCTGAAGCTGGCCTACCTGGACACCGGGGCCATGTACCGCGCCCTGACCTGGTGGGTCCTGGAGACCGGCACGGACCCGCAGGACGCCGAGGCCGTGGCCGAGGCCGCGAAGTCCCTGCCCCTTGAGCTGGGCACCGACCCGATCGTGGAGACCGTCATGTGCAACGGCGTGGACATCCGCGAGGCCATCCGCTCCGAGCGGGTCACCGCCGCGGTCTCCGCGGTGGCCAGCAACCCCGAGGCCCGTAAGGCCCTGATCGCCCAGCAGCGCCTGGAGATCGTCTCCAACGGCAAGCGCATCGTGGCCGAGGGGCGGGACATCACCACCGTCGTCGCCCCGGACGCCACCGTGCGGATCCTGCTGACCGCCTCCGAGGAGGTCCGCAAGGCCCGGCGCGGGGAGCAGCTGGGAGGGGACCGCACCTCGGAGCAGCTGGAGGCCGACGTCTCCCGGCGCGACGCCGCGGACTCGCGGGTCAACAACTTCACCGAGGCCGCCGAGGGCGTGGAGCTCGTGGACTCCACGGAGCTGGACTTCGAGCAGACCGTCGCCGAGGTGATCCGCGTGATCGACGAGACCGCGGCCCGCAACCACGAGCAGAAGCAGCAGGAAGGCTCCGGGACGACCGGGACCGAGGACGACGAGCAGGAGAGCGGAGCATGAGCCCCGTCGGCGACGAATACGAGCAGAAGTACCTCGGCTCCACCGAGGGCGAGGACCTCGCCGAGTACCTGGAGAACCTCGACGAGGCCGAGGCGGAGCAGCGGGCCGAGGCCCTGCGCGCCGGGCTGGACGACTACGACCTCGAGGACGAGGACCGCCGGCTCCTGGTGGAGTGGGGCTTCGAGACCGGGCCGGAGGAGTCCGAGGAGCCGGACCCGGTGGTCGCCGTCGTCGGGCGCCCCAACGTCGGCAAGTCCACGATCATCAACCGCATCCTGGGTCGGCGCGAGGCCGTGGTCATGGACCAGCCAGGCGTGACCCGCGACCGGGTGTTCTACCAGGCCGAATGGAACGACAAGGCCTTCACCCTGGTGGACACCGGCGGGTGGGAATCCGATGCCAAGGGCATCAACGCGCAGGTCGCGGCCCAGGCGGAGCTGGCCGTGGCCCACGCCGACGTCGTGATCCTCGTGGTGGACGCCCTGGTGGGCATCACCGCGATGGACGAGGCGATCGTGCAGATGCTGCGCCGGGTGGACAAGCCGCTGCTGCTCGCCGCCAACAAGATCGACGACTCCCACCAGGAGCCCGAGGCCGCCGCGCTGTGGGGTCTGGGCATGGGCGAGCCGCACCCCGTCTCCGGGGTGCACGGACGCGGGATCGCGGACCTGCTGGACGAGCTGCTGAAGGTCATGCCGGAGCACTCCCAGTACGCCGAACCCGAGGCCTACGCCGGCCCGCGCCGCGTCGCCCTGGTGGGACGGCCCAACGTCGGTAAGTCCTCCCTGCTGAACAAGCTGGCCGGGGAGGAGCGGGCCGTGGTCAACGAGCTGGCCGGAACCACCCGGGATCCGGTGGATGAGCTCGTGGAGCTGGGCGGGCACGCCTTCCGCTTCGTGGACACCGCGGGCATCCGGCGTCGGCAGCACATGGCCAAGGGAGCGGAGTTCTACGCCTCGCTGCGCACCCAGACCGCCCTGGAGCGCTCCGAGCTGGCCGTGGTGCTGCTGGACGTCTCCGAGCCGCTGTCCGAGCAGGACGTGCGCATCCTGCAGCTGACCATCGACTCCGGCCGGGCCATGGTGCTGGCCTTCAACAAGTGGGACACCCTGGACGAGGAGCGCCGCTACGACCTGGAACGGGAGATCGACCGGGACCTGGCCCACGTGGCCTGGGCGCCGCGGGTCAACATCTCCGCGAAGACCGGGTGGCACAAGGACAAGCTGGTCCCGGCGATGCTGAAGTCCCTGGAGGCCTGGGACTCCCGGATCCCCACCGGACGGCTCAACGCCTTCCTCGGGGAGCTGGCCGCCGCCCACCCGCACCCGGTGCGCGGGGGCAAGCAGCCGCGGATCCTGTTCGGCACGCAGGTCTCCTCCCGCCCCCCGAAGTTCGTGCTGTTCACCACCGGATTCCTGGATCCCGGCTACCGCCGCTTCATCACCCGGCGGCTGCGCGAGACCTTCGACTTCGAGGGCACCCCGATCGAGATCTCGATGCGCGTGCGCGAACGCCGCGGCCGCGGCGCCGCCGGCTCCGGGCGGGGGAAGCGGTAGCGCGGACGCGAGGCGGCGCTCTCGCTCCCGCCTCTCCCGCGAGGCGGCGCTTTCGTTCCCGAATGTGGGGTTTCCGGGAACGGATGCGCCGGGTCGGTGGGGCGTGGGAACGGATGCGCCGTCTCGGCGAGGGGATCGGGGGCGGAGCCGCGCCGCGTCGTCGCCCCGGGCCCGGGCTCCAGGGCCCCGGTGTCGATGTGCGCTGGAGGGGTCCGGCGTGTACTATGGACCAGGTGCTCGGGGCTTCCCCGGGCTTCGAGAATTCGGGTTGTGGCGCAGCTTGGTAGCGCACTTGACTGGGGGTCAAGGGGTCGCAGGTTCAAATCCTGTCAACCCGACGGACAGCCGGGGCCGATCAGCGGAAAACGCTGGATCGGCCCCGGCTTTTTCGCGTCCCCGGCCCGGCGGGCGGGTCCGGACGGACGCTTCAGGGGCGAGGTCCGTGCTGACGTGCCGGGTTCCTGCTGAGATGCCGCGCGGCGGGGACGCATCTCAGCACGAACGACGCATCTCACCGCGGCGTCGCACCGGCCCGCCCGTCCCCGTTCCCCTCGCCGCGAGGCACCGGCATAGTCTACACTGGCCAGAGAGATCCAGAACACGATGCGAGGAGGGCTCATGGCCCAGCAGCAGATGTCCACTGACGGATACCGCGTGCAGAACCCCGCCACCGGTGAGGTCCTGGAGACTTTCGAGCACGCCACCGACGAGGAGGTGCAGCAGATCCTGACCCGGGCCGCGGAGGGCTATCGCGCGTGGTCGGAGAAGACCATCGAGCAGCGCGGCGAGATCGTCCAGAAGGTCGCAGACCTGTTCGCCGAGCGCAAGGAGGAGCTGGCGCGGATCATCACCGAGGAGATGGGCAAGCCCCACGCCGAGGGCGTCGAGGAGGCCGAGTTCTGCGCGGACATCTTCGGCTACTTCGTCAAGAACGGCCCCAAGCTCGGGGCGGATCAGGAGATCGAGTCCTTCTCCGGCGGGAAGGCCTACGTGCAGAAGCGGCCCATCGGCGCGCTGCTCGGGATCATGCCGTGGAACTTCCCGTACTACCAGATCGCCCGCTTCGCCGCGCCCAACCTCATGCTCGGCAACGTCATCATCCTCAAGCACGCGGAGATCTGCCCCCGCTCCGCCCAGGCCGTCCAGCAGATCATGGACGACGCCGGCATCCCCGCAGGGGTCTACGCCAACGTCTTCGCCACCCACGACCAGATCGCCGAGATCATCGCCGATCCCCGGGTGCAGGGCGTGTCCCTGACCGGTTCCGAGCGGGCCGGGTCGATCATCGGCGCGCTGGCCGGTCAGCACCTGAAGAAGGCCGTGCTGGAGCTGGGCGGATCGGACCCGTACGTCATCCTGGACACCGACGACGTCGCCGCCGCGGCCCGCACCGCCTGGGAGACCCGCATCTACAACACCGGGCAGGTCTGCAACGCCAACAAGCGGCTGATCGTCATGGACGAGATCTACGACGAGTTCGTGGCGCAGCTGAAGAGCCTGGCCGAGGGCATGACCCCGGGGGAGACCATCGACGTCGACGCCAAGACCTTCACCCCGATGTCCTCCCGCGCCGCCGCGGAGAACCTCGACGCCCAGGTGCGCCGGGCCGTGGAGCAGGGCGCCGAGCTGGTCGCCGGCGGGGGACTGCGCGATGAGGCCTCCGCCTACTACGCTCCCGCGGTGCTCACCGGCATCACCTCGGAGATGGACGCCTACCGGGAGGAGCTGTTCGGCCCCGTCGCCGCCGTGTACCGCGTCTCCTCCGACGAGGAGGCGCTGCACCTGGCCAACGACACCCAGTACGGCCTGGGCGGTGCCGTGTTCTCGCAGGACACGGCGCGAGCGCAGCGGCTGGCCGAGCGGCTGGAGGTGGGCATGGCCAACGTCAACACCCCCGCCGGGGAGGGCCCCGAGATCCCGTTCGGCGGGGTCAAGCGCTCCGGCTTCGGCCGCGAACTCGGCCCCCTGGGCATGGACGAGTTCGTCAACAAGCGCATGTACTACGTCGCTGACTGAGCCACCGAGCCCGACGACGACGGCCCGCCCGGCACGCGCCGGGCGGGCCGTCGTCCCCCCGGGGGCGTCTGCCCGCTCGCGAGAGGCTTCAGAACCTCCCGCCGGGACCACCGCCGGGCCCGCCCATGCCGCCAGGTCCGCCCATGCCCCCGCCGGGTCCTCCCTCCGGGCCGCCCCGCCCCATGCCGCCGCGGGAGCCGCCTCCGGGCCCGTCGCCCCAGCCGGCGCCCATCGCACGTCCCCTTCCGGCGCCCATCCCGCCGCCGAACAGGCCGCTGTTGAACACTCCGCCGTCGAACGGCCCCGTGCCGCCTCCGGCCCCGAAGCCCCGGTGTCGGCCGAACAGGCGGGAGAGCAGGCCGGGGCGACCGCCGACACCGTCCCCGCCGGTCAGCGAACCCCACACCGCGGAGCCCACGAAGCCCGCGGCCAGCGAGGCCAGCACCGTGCCGCCGGTCCCCAGCCCGCTGGAGCCGAGCACACTGCTGAGCGTGCCGGGCTTCCTCATCTCCAGTCGGGTCGCCGCCCGAGCCAGCGACGAGGAGGAGGTGTCCGCGGGGGTCTCGCCCGAGCCGGACAGGGCGGTGAGGACCTGCTGGCGCTCCTGCGCGCTCATCGCGGCGAAGGCCTCTTCGTGGGCCTTCTCGATCTGATCCGGGCTGCTCGTGGACAGCAGGTAGCGGTACCGTGCGACGGCGTCGCCGCCGGTCGCGGCGGTCGTGGTGGTGGAGTCCGTGGTCATGGCCGATCATCCCTTCCCCGGCGGGCCCCGGTCGGGGCCCCTGCCGATGTCTCCACGCTAGGAAGCCACCCTGTGCCCGGAGCCCCGTGCTCCTGTGCTCGGGCTGTGACCGAACGGTCCCCAGGCCTCGCCCCCCGGTACGGTGGAAGGGTGAGCGAGGAAACCACCACCGACACCGGCGCGCCTGCCGCGAGGACCGGCGCGGACACCACCGCCGAGCACCCGGACACCCTCGAGGATCCGGCCCTGGAGGTCCTGCGCACCGTCTTCGGCTACGACTCCTTCCGCGGGGACCAGGCCGCGATCATCCACCGGGTCACCGCCGGGGGCGACGCCGTCGTGCTGATGCCCACCGGCGGCGGGAAGTCCCTGTGCTACCAGATCCCGGCGATCCTGCGGGAGGGCACCGGCGTCGTCGTCTCCCCGCTGATCGCGCTGATGCAGGACCAGGTGGAGGCCCTGGAAGCGGTGGGCATCCGCGCCGCGTACCTGAACTCATCCCTGGACCTCGAGCAGGCCCGGACCGTGGAGCGCGGACTGCTGGCCGGGGACTACGACCTGGTCTACCTCGCCCCGGAGCGGCTCGTGCAGGAGCGCACCCTGGACCTGCTGGGCCGGACGCGCCTGGCCCTGTTCGCGATCGACGAGGCGCACTGCGTCTCCCAGTGGGGCCACGACTTCCGGAAGGACTACCTCGGTCTGTCCGTGCTGGCCGATCGCTTCCCCGGGGTCCCGCGCATCGCCCTGACCGCCACCGCCACCGCCGCGACCCACCGGGAGCTGACCGAGCGGCTCGCCCTACAGGGGGCCGAGCACTTCGTCGCCAGCTTCGACCGGCCCAACATCCAGTACCGCATCACCGAGAAGAACTCCGCCCGCCAGCAGCTGCTGCGCCTGATCCGCACCGAGCACGACGGCGAGGCCGGCATCGTCTACTGCCTGTCCCGACGCCGCGTCGAGCAGACCGCTGCCTGGCTGCGGGACCAGGGGGTGGACGCGATGGCCTACCATGCCGGGATGTCCGAGGCGCAGCGGGCCGAGGGCCAGCGTCGGTTCCTGCGCGAGGACGGGGTGGTCATGGTCGCGACCATCGCCTTCGGGATGGGCATCGACAAACCCGATGTGCGCTTCGTCGCTCACCTGGACCTGCCCAAATCCGTGGAGGGCTACTACCAGGAGACCGGGCGCGCTGGGCGCGACGGGCTGCCCGCCACCGCCTGGCTGGCCTACGGGCTGCAGGACGTGGTGCAGCTGCGGCGGATGATCGACGAATCCGAGGGCAGCGAGGAGCACCGGCGGGTGCAGCGGGCCCACCTGGACGCGATGCTCGCCCTGTGTGAGACCACCGACTGCCGACGGGTGCAGATCCTGCGCTACTTCGGGCAGGAGACGGGTCCGTGCGGCAACTGCGATACCTGCCTCAATCCGCCGGCCAGCTGGGATGCGACCGTTCCCGTGCAGAAGCTGCTCTCCGCCGTCGTGCGCCTGGACCGGGAGCGGGGCCAGCGCTTCGGCGCCCAGCAGATCATCGCGGTGCTGCGGGGCACCCCCAACGAACGCTCCACCCGCTCCCGCCACGATCAGCTCAGCGTCTGGGGGATCGGGGCTGACCTGTCCGAGACCGCCTGGCGGGCGGTCATCCGGCAGCTGCTGGCCCGCGGGATCCTCGCCGCGACCGGGGAGTACGGGACGCTGGAGCTGGCCGGGCCTGCCGGGCCTATCCTGCGCGGGGAGCAGACCGTGACCCTGCGGGTCACCCCGGAGCGCACCGCGAAGGTCGCCCGGTCCCGCACTGGTGCCACGGGGTCCCGCTCGACGGTGGCCGCGGAGCTGGGGGAGGAGGACCGGGAGGTCTTCGAGCGGCTGCGGGCCTGGCGCACCGAGCAGGCCCGGGAGCAGGGGGTGCCCGCCTACGTCGTCTTCCCGGACGCGACCCTGATCGAGCTGGCCCGCGCCCGGCCCAGCTCGAGCGCCGCGCTGGCCGAGGTCAGTGGGGTGGGAGCGAAGAAGCTGGAGCGCTACGGCGAGGCGGTCCTGCGGGTGCTGGCCTAGCCGCCGGACCCCCGGTACCTCCCGGTGGACCGGATCGTGCATCGCGAGCCGGATGATCCGGTCCGGACTGCACGATTCAGTCCCGACGCCGCAGGCCTCGTCGCTGCGCGAGGCTCCGCGCCACCAGCCTGGCCGTCGCACCCGGCCAGGTGCACGCGGGCCTGCGCGTACGGATCCTCGTGGGTCGTCACATCGGCGGCGTGGCGGTGCGGGCGCGGGCTTCCCGCCACGTGCAGGCGCGAGGGCAGAGCCACGAGGGAGAGCCCGTGCAGCAGGAGGGCCGAATCATGGGAGAAGACCGGCGGACGGGAGAGCGCGGCCGGTCGGGTCAGCGCGAAGGCCAGGTGGTCGGCGATGCGCCGCTCCCTCGGGGACAGCCGCCGCCACAGATCGGCATCGATGCCCGCACCCGGCCTGAGCCGGATGAGCCGTCCGGTGCGCAGCGCCTCGTAGAAGGCGCGCCGGCTCATGCCCAGGCCCAGGACGTCGCGGGCCAGGAGGATGTCGGATGGCGTGACCGCAGAGGGCAGCTCCGGGGCTTCGGAGGGCTGGTGGTTCGCGGTGATCGGGGGCGGCGTGCGGTGGTCCATGGCCCCACTGTGACGCGTCGCCGACGTCGGTCCGGCGAGCAGAGACCCCGGGGCGGCCGACCTGTGGATCCGTGACGTCCGGGCGGGGTCCGGAAGGATCCTGTGGATGACGCCCGGCCCTGCTATCGGCGGTCTGCGGCGGCTCCGACAGGTCCCGGACCGGATCGTGCGACGTGAGTCGGATGGTCCGGTCCAGACTGCACGATCCTGCCCACGGCGGGTGGGAGGTGGGGGCGGGTCAGTCGGAGAAGGGGTCCTCCCAGCACTCCACCAGGTCCGCGACCGATTCGATGATGCGGGTGGGGCGGTAGGGGTAGCGGTCGATCTCCTCGTCGTCGGAGATCCCGGAGCGCACCAGCAGGGTGCGCATGCCCGCCTCCAGCCCGGACTTCACATCCGTGTCCATCCGGTCCCCGATCATCACCGTGGACTCCGAGTGCGCCCCGATGGTGTTCAGGGCCGAGCGCATCATCACCGGGTTCGGCTTGCCCACGTAGTACGGCTTCTTCCCCGTGGCCGCGGTGATCAGCGCCGCGACCGCCCCCGTCGCCGGCAGCACCCCCTCCGGCGCCGGGCCCGTGATGTCCGGGTTGGTCCCGATGAACCGCGCCCCGCCCCGGATCAGGTTGATCGCCCGGGTGATCGCCTCGAAGGAGTACGTGCGGGTCTCGCCCAGGACCACGAAGTCGGGCTCGTTCTCCCCGAGGATCCACCCGGACTCGTGCAGGCTCGTGGTCAGTCCCGACTCCCCGACGACGTAGGCGGTGCCCACCTCCCGCTGGGTGCGCAGGAAGTGCGCGGTGGCCAGGGCGGAGGTCCAGATCCGCTCCTCCGGGATGTCCAGGCCGGTGGCACGCAGCCGCGCGGAGAGGTCCCGCGGGGTGTGGATCGAGTTGTTCGTCAGGACCATGTAGTTGACGTCGTTGTCCTGCAGGGTCCGCAGGAAGCGGTCCGCCCCGGGGATCATCTCCCCCTCCTTGATGAGGACGCCGTCCATGTCGGTCAGGTAGGAGATCTGCGCAGTCATGCTCCCATTGTGCCCGACGCCGCCCCGCCGGACGCCGACGACGCCCCGCCGGCCGTGGGCCGGAGCGTGCATCGCGGACCGGATCATCCGGCGCACGTGGCACGATCCGGTCCGGGAAGCGAGACGACGGGCCCATACCCGCCCGACGCAGCGGCTCGCCGGGACTCGGCGCGTCACCTGGCGGACGGCCTCGCCTCCGGCGGGCGCCGGTGTGGCAAGATCCTGGGGGACACCGCACCGTCGAGAGACTCAGGATCCCCCGTGAGCCAGAACCCGCCATCGCCGCAGAACCAGCCACCTCAGAACGGCCGGGCGCAGACCCCGCCGCACCGGAACCCGCCGCATCAGCCGGAGCGCCACAGCCCCGCCGATCTGCCCGAACACGCGGGGGACCTGGCCCACGCGGATCGCACGAGCTCCGGGCAGGGCCCGGTCCGCCCCGGATCGGTCCTGACCCGGTGGGGGATCCTGCCGTGGGTGCTGCTGGCGATCGTGCTGGGCCTGGTCTGCGGGACCTTCTTCCCCGAGGGGCTCTCGCGGGTGTTCTTCACCTTCAACGACATCTTCTCCCAGCTGCTGAACTTCGCGATCCCGCTGATCATCGTCGGCCTGGTGGTCCCGGCCATCGGGGACCTGGGGCGCGGGGCTGGGCGCTGGCTGGGGCTGACCGCGGGCCTGGCCTACGCCTCCACGATCTTCGCGGGCATGCTGACCCTCGCCGTCGCCCTGTGGATCTTCCCGGGCATCCTGCACCGGGGCACCTTCTCCGACGTGCACGCCACCGAGGACGATCTCGCCTCGACCTCCGGGTACTTCACGATCGAGATCCCCGCGCCCTTGGAGGTTATGACGGCGCTGATCCTCGCCTTCGTGCTGGGCATCGGGCTGTCCATCGTCCCGCGCGGGGTGCTGCGCCGGGGCTTCCTGGAGTTCCGGGAGATCATCACCGCCCTGATCAGCCGGATCATCATCCCGCTGCTGCCGCTGCACATCTTCGGGATCTTCCTGAACCTCACCCAGTCCGGGGAGGTCGGGAAGGTCATCTCCACGCTGCTGGTCGTCGTCGTGGTGGTGCTGGTGCTGGAGGTCGTGATCCTCGGGACCCAGTACGGGATCGCCGGGGCGGTGAGCCGACGCAACCCGGTGAAGGCCGTGTGGACCATGAAGGACGCCTACCTGACGGCCCTGGGCACCTCCTCCTCGGCGGCCACGATCCCGGTGACCCTGCGCCAGACCCTGAAGAACGGGGTGCGCCACCCGGTCGCGAACTTCGTGGTGCCCCTGTGCGCGACGATCCACCTGGCCGGCTCCGCCTCCAAGATCACCGCCTTCGCGATCGCGATCACCTTCACCCAGGGGGTCGGGGTCTCCACGGGGCAGTGGATCGGCTTCGTGTTCATGCTCGGCATCGTGATGGTCGCCGCCCCCGGGGTGCCGGGCGGGGCGATCATGGCCGCCGTCGGCATCCTGCAGTCCATGCTCGGCTTCGACGAGCAGCAGATCGCCCTGATGATCGCGACCTACATCGCGCTGGACTCCTTCGGCACCGCGACGAACGTGACGGGGGACGGGGCGATCGCGATGGTCGTGGATCGGCTGATCGGGCGCCGGCTGGACGAGAAGCAGCGGGTCGCGCCCACCCACGAGTACGTGCCCTTCGATCCGGACGCCTACATCGAGCAGGTCAGCTACGAATAATCCGCTCCGCCCGCCACGACGCCGCCCGGCCCTCGACGATGCGAGGACCGGGCGGCGTCGTCGTGAACGGGGGTGTCAGTCCGCCTTGGGGATGATCAGCCAGGCCACGAGGTAGAAGATCGCCTGCGGACCGGGGATCAGCAGGGAGAGGATGAACAGCAGGCGCACGCGGGCGGGGGACCAGTCCAGGGACTCGGCGATGCCGCCGCACACGCCGGCGATGATCTTGTGGGTGCGGGAGCGCTTCAGTGCCATGCCCTCACTCTAGGCCCTGCCCGCCGGGTCCTCGTCGACCCGCCCGGGCTGCTCCCAGGTGCGGGCCGGCTTGGAGCCGGCGGACCACTCGAGCAGCCAGCCCGGCACCTCGCGTCCGGCCGGCAGGGGGCCGGTGAGCTCGAGGACCTCGTCGTGGCTGACGGAGCCCCCGCCGCGGCGCAGGAAGCGGGCGCGCACCGCGGCCTGCGCGTACAGATCGGCGCCGACGGCGAAGGTCTGCTCCAGGTAGATCCACCGCTCATCCAGGCCCAGCACCCGCGTGTGCACCGTGAACCGCTGGCCCAGGGTCAGGGAGCGGCGGTAGCTGATGGTCTGCCCGGCCACGACCGGATACCAGCCCCGACGCCGCAGCCGGGCCCAGAACCCCGAGCGGGTCATCAGGTCCAGCCGGGCCATGTCCATGATGGTCAGGTAGCGGCCGTTGTTCATGTGCCCGAGCACGTCCAGATCGGTGGGGGCCACCCGGAAGGCGGTCACGGCGGTGTCCCAGATGCTCAGCGGGCGACCACCGCGGCCAGCGCGGGCCCGCAGGCTCATCAGCAGCAGACGCAGGTACAGATTCACGGGTGTCCTTTCGGGATCGGATGCGATGCGGATCACTGTACCGGAGCCTGCCGGGTACCGGCCCGGGCCAGGGGGGCGACGCCGGGGCGGAGGGGGCTGATAGGATCATCACCAGGCGCGATGCCCCGTCCGACGGGGGCGGCACCGCCCTTCCACTCGCGGCGAGGAGGTCCCGATGCAGCACGGCCAGTACCTGCTCCTGCTCGGCGCCTGCCTGCTGCTGACCCTGCCGCTGGAGTTCGTCTTCCGCGCCCGGGTCTACCGCCGCCCGCTGCTGACGCTGCGGGTGATCGGCGTCGTGCTGGTCCTCTTCGGCGCGTGGGACGTCATCGCCTACCATCGCGGCCACTGGACCTACGACGCCCAGTACTTCCTGGGGATCTCGATCCCGGGCGGGGTGCCCCTGGAGGAGATCCTGTTCTTCGTGGCGATCCCTCTGTGCGCCCTGCTGACCTACGGCGCCGTGGGCACCTGCCTGGGCTGGCTGCGCCGCCTGCGCCGCGGGACGGGAGCACTCGTGCGGGGTCCCCGGGATCCGCGGGCCCTCGGGGCGGGGGAGGGGCCGCATGCCTGAGTACACGCTGTGGACCCTGCTGGGCATGGCCGCGGTCCTGCTCGCGGAGATCCTGTGGCTGCGCACCGGGATCTTCCGGCAGCCGCGCTACTGGATCTCCCTGGCCATCATCCTGGGCTTCCAGGTGCTGGTGGACGGCTGGCTGACCAAGCTCTCCGCCCCTCTGGTGATCTACCACCCGCGGGAGTTCTCCGGGATCCGCTTCCCCTGGGACATCCCCCTCGAGGACTTCGGCTTCGGCTGGGCCATGGTCACCCTCGCCATCATCCTGTGGAACCGGTGGGGCGGAGCCGACGACGCCCCGGCCCGCCGCACCCCCGACGATCGGGAGATCCGATGACACCCCATCGCCCAGCCCCGGGCATCCGGGACCGCCGCGCCGAGCTGATCCCCGGGCCGGAGGGAGCCGAGCGGCCGGATGCGCACCGCCGGGTGCTCGTCATCGGCGGCGGCATCGCCGGACTGGCCGCGGCCACCGGACTGGCCGAGCGCGGCGTCGAGGTGCACCTGGTGGAGAAGCACCCGCAGCTGGGCGGACGGGTGCGCTCCTGGCCCATCACGACCCCGCAGGGGCCGGCCACGATGGGCCGGGGCTTCCACGCCTTCTTCCGGCAGTACTACAACCTCCGGGCGCTGCTGCGGCGCCTGCCCCCGGAGGCCCCCGGGCTGGTGCCGATCCCGGACTACCCGCTGGTCTCCTCCACCGGGCTCGCCGACTCCTTCCGGCGCATCCCCCGCACCCCGCCGTTCAGCTTCATCGGATTCGTCCTGACCAGCCCCAGCTTCCGGCTCACAGACCTGCCGCGGGTGGACCTGGACGCGGCCCTGTCCCTGCTGGACGTGGACTTCCCGGACACCTTCCGCCGCTGGGACGGGGTCAGCGCCCAGCGGTTCCTGGATGAGCTGGGCTTCCCGCCGCGGGCCCGGCACCTGGCCCTGGAGGTCTTCGCCCGCAGCTTCTTCGCCGACCCCCGGGACTTCTCCGCCGGTGAGCTGGTGGCGATGTTCCACACCTACTTCCTCGGCTCGGCCGAGGGCCTGCTGTTCGACACCGCCGCCGAGGACTTCGACACCGCCCTGTGGCGGCCCCTGCGCGGACACCTGGAGGGCCTGGGCGTGCGCTTCGCGACGGATCGGGTGCAGGCCCTGGACCTGCGCGGGCCCGCGATCCGGGCCCGCTTCGACGACGCGGCGCCTGAGGAGTACGACGCCGCGGTGCTCGCCGCCGGCCCGGAGGGCATCCGCCGGCTCGTCGAGACGGCCGAGGGGGTGGAGGATGCGGACTGGCGCTCGCGGGTCGGGCAGCTGCGCACCGCCCCGCCGTTCGCGGTGTGGCGCCTGTGGCTGGACCGCCCGGTGCACCGCGACCGCCCGGCGTTCCTGGGCACCGCCGGGTACGGCCCGCTGGACAACGTCAGCGTCCTGGAGCGCTTCGAGGCCGGGGCGGCCCGGTGGCGCGCCGAGCACGGCGGCAGCGTCATCGAGCTGCACGCCTACGCCCTGTCGGAAGCGAGCGACCCCGAGCGGCTGCGCACGCGGCTGCGCGCGGAGCTGGCCCGGGTCTGGCCGGAGACCGCCGCGGCCGGGATCCGTCACGAGGAGCTGCTGATCGAACGGGACTGCCCGCTGATCGGCACCGAGCCGTGGGAGCGCCGACCCACCGTGGCCACCCCGGATCCCCGGCTGATGCTGGCCGGTGACTGCCTGCGCACGGACCTGCCGGTGGCGCTGATGGAGCGGGCCGCGACCACCGGCTGGCAGGCGGCCAACGCCCTGCTGGAAGGGTGGGGCGTGCGCGGACACGACCTGCTGTCCCCGCCGCGCACCGCCCGCGCCTCCTGGCCGGGGTGGGCCCGCCGGGCCCTGGGTGCCCTGCCCGGGGCGAGACGCGGCCGGAAATCCGAGGAGAGGCGCGGATGAGACCGACCGGACTGGACCTGTACGACGCCGCGGCCTCGGCCGGAGCCGGCACCGTGATCCGCCGCTACTCCACCTCCTTCGGGTTGGCCAGCCGCCTGCTCTCCCGGCGGATCCGCCCGCGCATCGCCGACGTCTACGCCCTGGTGCGGGTCGCCGATGAGATCGTCGATGGCCCCGCCGAGCAGGCCGGGTTCGATGCGGCCCAGCGCCGCAGCGAGCTGGATGCCCTGGAGGCCCGCACCGAACGCGCCCTGCAGATCGGCTTCAGCGGGGACCTCATCGTGCACGCCTTCGCCCGCACCGCCCGGGAGCACGGGATCGGCGTCGAGCTGACCCGGCCCTTCTTCGCCTCGATGCGCACCGACCTGCACCGACGCGAGTTCAGCCCGGAGCAGGCCCGGGACTACGTCTACGGCTCCGCGGAGGTCATCGGACTGATGTGCCTGCGGATCTTCGAGGCGGGCCGGACCCGCACCGCGCAGCAGGAGCGCATCCTCACCGCGGGGGCCCGGTCCTTGGGGAGGGCCTTCCAGCGGGTGAACTTCCTGCGGGACTGGGCCGCGGACACCGGCCAGCTGCACCGAGTCTACCTGCCCGAGGCGGCCGCGGGCCTGGACGGGCCCGCCCGGGACGCCGTCGTCGCCTCGATCCGGTGCGACCTCGCCGAGGCCGACGCCGCGATCCCGCTGCTGGATCCCGGCGCCCGCCCCGCGGTGCAGGCGGCCCGGGACCTGTTCGGGGAGCTGACCGACCGGCTGGCCCGGACCGACCCGCAGCGGCTGCGCCGGGACCGCATCCGCGTGCCCGCACCCCGCAAGGCCGCCCTGCTGCTGCGCGCCGCGACCCGAAGGAGCCGCGCATGATCCCCCGCCCCGGCCGACGCCGGAACCGACCTCGCCCGCAGACGCGCCGCCCCGCCGAGGAGCCGGTGATCGTGATCGGCGGGGGCATCGCCGGGCTGGCCACCGCCTGCCTGCTGGCCCGGGACGGGCACCCGGTCACCGTGCTCGAGCGCAACGAGCGGGTCGGCGGCCGGGCCGGCACCTGGGCGCCGGAAGGCTGGGTCTTCGACACCGGCCCCTCCTGGTACCTCATGCCGGAGACCTTCGACCACTTTTTCGCGATGCTGGGCACCAGCACGCGCCGGGAGCTGGAGCTGACCCGGCTGGACCCGGCCTACCGCGTCTACCCGGCTCCGCGGGACGACGGGCCCGCGGACCCGGTGGACGTGATCACCGGGGACGGGCCGGCCGAGCGGCTGTTCGAGCGGCTGGAACCCGGATCGGGGCCGCGGCTGCGCCGCTACCTGCGCTCGGCCACCCGCGCCTACCGGGCCGCCCTGGCCGCCTTCCTGTACAACCGGTTCTCCACCGTGCGGGACCTGACCCACCCGCGGGTGCTGGCGGCCCTGCCGGCGGTGCTGCCGCTGCTGGGGCGCTCGCTGTGGTCCTACGCCGCCGCCCGCTTCCGCCATCCTGTGCTGCGCCAGATCCTCGGCTATCCGGCCGTGTTCCTGGGCGCCTCGCCCTTCCGCGCCCCAGCCCTGTACCACCTGATGAGCCACCTGGACCTGCGCGACGGCGTGCGCTGGCCGCGCGGCGGATTCACCGGCGTCGTGCGGGCGCTGACCCGGCTGGCCGAGCGCGAGGGGGCGGAGATCCGCACCGGCTGCGAGGTCACCGCGATCACCTCCCGCGCCGGGCGCGCCGAGTCCGTGACGTACCTCCAGGCCGGTCGGGAGCACACCCTGCGGGCCCCGATCATCGTCTCCGCCGCGGATGAGCACCACACCGAGACCGAGCTGCTGGCCCCTGAAGACCGCACCTACGGCAGCCGACGGTGGTCCCGACAGGTCTCCGGGCCCGGGGCGGTGCTCGTGCTGCTGGGGGTGCGCGGGCAGCTGCCGCAGCTGGCCCACCACACCCTGTTCTTCACCGAGGACTGGCGGGAGAACTTCGCCGCGATCTTCGGGCCGCGGGCGCACGTTCCGGACCCGGCGTCGATCTACGTGTGCCGGTCCTCGGCCACCGACGACGTCGCCCCGCCCGGGCACGAGAACCTCTTCGTGCTCGTGCCCGTCCCGCCCGATCCCGGAATCGGGCGCGGAGGTGAGGAGGGGTCGGGCGATGCCCTCGTGGAGCAAGCCGCGGACCGGGTCATCGAGCAGATCTCCGAGTGGGCGGGGATCCCCGATCTGGCCGAGCGGATCGTGCTGCGCCGCACCATCGGTCCCGGAGATTTCGAGGCCGACTACCACGCCTTCCGCGGCAGCGCCCTGGGACCCGCCCACACGCTCGGGCAGTCCGCGTTCTTCCGCGGACGCACCGTCTCCCGCCGGGTGGCCGGCCTGTACTACGCGGGCTCGACCACCGTGCCCGGCGTGGGGGTGCCGATGTGCCTGATCAGTGCCGAGCTGGTGCTCAAGGCCGTGCGCGGGCGCGGCGGCCCGGGGCCCCTGCCGGAGCCGGCCCCGGACGGCGAGACCGCCCCGGACGGGGAGACGGCCCCGACCCCGGGAGAGCCCGGGTGAGCGGGCGGGCCGAGAGCACGGGGGCGAGTGCGGACGTGAAGTCAGAGCCGGGTTCGGAGGTGAGCGCGGAGCTGGGCGCCTGCCCGATCACCCGGATCCGGTCGATGGTCCGGGCCCGCCAGGTGCTCGGGCTGCGCGGGGCGAGCACCCAGGCCGGGTTCACCGCGGAGAAGATCCCCGAGGGGCTGTTCCGCCGTCGTCCCCTGCTGATCGCGGACGATCCCGGCCGGGACGAGCGGCGCCGGGAGCTCGGCCGGTTCTTCGCCCCGCCGGCCCTGCGGGGAGCCCACGAGCGGTTCATCCGGGCGATGGCCCGGCGCACCGCCCGCCAGCTGAGTGCGGACGGCGCCCCGCGGTGTCTGGACGAGGCGGCCCTGCGCTACTCGGTGGCGGTGGCCGCTCGGGTCGTCGGGCTGCCGGAGGACCGCATCCCGGCCACCGCGCGCCGCCTGGAACGGTTCTTCACCCAGCCGCCGGTGGATTACGCCCGACGTGACTACGGCCGCACCCGCCGCCAGTGGATCCAGGCGGCCGTGCGCGGGCTGCGGGCCGTCCTCGGTTTCTGGCACGGCGACGTCGCCCCCGCGATCCGCGCCCATCGGCGCGTGGTGCGCCGGGACCCGATCGGGACCCTGCTGGCCCACGGGGCGGGCCGGGTGGAGATCCTCGCCGAGGCGATGACCTGGGCCACGGCCGGGATGGTCACCACCCGTGAGTTCATCACGATGGCGACGTGGCGGCTGCTCGAGGATCCCGCCCTGGCCGAGGCCTACCGCGCCGCGGACGCGGACGGTCGGGATCTGCTGCTGCGCGAGATCCTGCGGGTGGAGCCGGTGGTGGGCCACCTGTACCGGCGGGTGCGCGAGCCCATCTCCGGCGCGGGCGGGCAGGCGCAGCTGCCGGTCGGGGCGTTCCTGGACCTGGACGTGCGGGCGGCCAACCGGGACCCGGAGGCCGTGGGGGAGCGTCCGGATCGGATCCGCCCGGACCGGGGCCTGCCGGGGTCCCGGGCGGCCGGGCTGAGCTTCGGGCACGGCACGCACCGCTGCCCGGGCGAGCCCCTGGCCCTGCTGGAGACGCGGCTGCTGATCGACGAGCTGCTGGCCCGCGGCGTCCGGATCGTCCGGGAGCCGCGGCGCGCGGAGGACCCGCTGATCGCCGGGTACCGGCTGCGCGGGATGCTGGTGCGCGTCGGCCCCGCGCCCACCCGTCCGGGGGGAGCTGGTCAGCGCAGGCGCAGCCCCCGGTAGCGGGAAGCGGCGGCGAGGATCTCCTGGCGCCGCGGCATCGCCAGGTCCCCGCGCGGGTCCCGCCGGGCCCCGCTCAGCCCGTCCAGGCCCTCCTGCTCCAGCAGCTCCACCACCCGGTCGGCCAGCTGCGGCAGGGAGGTCCGCCCGTCGGCCCACCGGGCCATCATCTCCAGGGACAGGGCGATCGCCGCGGTCTGCGGGGTGCCGGCCAGCTGCGCGAGGAAGGCCAGGTCGATGTCCTGGCGGCCGAACTGGATCGTGTGCTCCCCGCGGGCCCGGGCCGGCTTGCGCTTATCCTGCGGGTTCAGGCTCGCCGGGTCCGGCACGCGGGCCGGCACCGGCCGGGCGAAGACCTCGCCCCGCCCCTCGTCAGGGGCGGGACCCTCGTCGGGGAAGCGCGCGGCGATCTCCCGGGCCCGGTCGGTGACCTCCCGCGGCTCGTAGGCCTCCATCGCGATCACGTGATCGGCCACGGGGAAGAACGCCCCGGAGCCTCCGGCCACCAGCACCGTGGAGATCCCGCGCTGCTCATACAGGGCGCGGATGCGCTGCACGAACGGGGTGATCGGCTCGGATCCGGCCGGGATGAGCTCGCGCATCGCCGCATCCCGGATCATGAAGTTGGTGGCCGAGGTGTCCTCGTCGATCAGCAGAGCGTTCGCCCCGGCCTCGAGGGCTTCGGCGAGGTTGGCGGCCTGGGAGGTGGACCCGGAGGCGTTCGCCGTGGAGAAGGCGGTGGTGTCCGTCCCGGAGGGCAGGTTCGTGATGAACGCGGAGATGTCCGTGCCGGTCACGGCCCGCCCGTCCTCGGCGCGCACGCTCACGGCGTCGGGATCGGTGAGCACCCACTCCCGCCCGTCCCCGCCGACGTGCGGGCACACGCCGCGTTCGATCGCGCGCAGCAGGGTGGACTTGCCGTGGTAGCCGCCCCCGACGATCACCGTGATCCCGCGGGGCACCCCCATCCCGGTGACGGTGCGCCCGCTGGGCAGCTCGAAGCCCACCCGCAGGGAGTCGGGGCTGCGGAAGGCGACGGCGTCGGGCAGGGGCTCATCCGAGACCCCGGAGGAGCGCGGCAGCACGGCCCCGTCCCCGAGGAAGGCCACCAGGCCCCGGTCCCGCAGGCCCTCGCGCAGGGCCAGCTGGTCCAGGTGCAGCGTGACGTGCTCGCGCAGGGCGGCCTCGTCCAGGCCGCCGAACAGCGCCGAGGCGCGCACGGCCTCCGGCAGATCCCCGGTGAGCAGTCGGGCCGCCGCGCGGCCCTTGATCCGGCGGCCCGCGGCGGGCAGGGCGGCGTTGAAGCGCACCTCGATGGTCTCAGCAGGCCCGTCGGAGTCTCCCAGCAGCACGACGCTGCTGCGCTCCAGGACCTCCTGCCCCGGTGCGGACAGGCGCAGGTCCCGGCTGGCTCGGTGCAGGCGGGTGTGCAGGTCCCGGGCCAGGAAATCCGCGACGGCGGTGCGCTGGGCGCGGGTGCGGGTCAGCTCGCCGGGCACCGCGGAGTCGGCGAGGCGCACGGCCAGGCGCAGGGAGGACGGCGGGGCGTAGGGATCGGACTGGACGTGGTCGATGATCAGCTCCGCCTCGCCCAGGTCATAGCGGCCGGTGATGCGCTTGTAGCCGCCGTAGCCGGAGCCGTCCAGGCGGTGCAGCGCGTCGATGAGGTCCTGGCGTGTGCGTGTCATGCCTCGATGGTAGACACACGGGCCTGGCGGGACGGGGCGGGGCGTCACCTCAGGAACAGCTCGGCGATGGGCTCGCGGATCAGCAGCACCCCGACGATCGCGGCCACCCACAGCAGGGTGTGCTCCGCCTGGCGCATCATCCACTCGGTGAAGCGCTGCAGCCGGGCGGTGAAGCCCCGGCCCAGGCTCAGGCGCAGCCCCGTCAGCAGCAGGGCCGGCAGGAACATCACCAGGCAGTAACCCGCCAGCAGGCTCATCTTCGCTGCGGCGGGCAGCTGCGCGGCGGTCAGCATCCCCAGGGCAGCCAGGTACGGCAGCATCCCGGCCAGCTCGATGACGCCCGCGGTCAGCCCCAGCCCGGCGGCACCCCGGCGGGTCAGCGGCCGGTCCAACCGGGACCGCCAGCGGGTCAGGCTCTTCTCCGGGTCCGGGTCCTTGGTGAGCACGCCCCACAGCACCAGTGCGGCCCCGACGATCAGCTGGACCCACAGCCCCAGGTCCGTGGTGCGCAGCTCGGAGGCCGCGCCGATCAGGTCCAGCCCGCCCAGCCCGAGAAGGCCGATGAGGAGGTAGAAGAGGAACAGCGTCCCGGCGTACCAGGGCAGCGCCCGGTAGGGCGGGGTGGACCGGGCCAGCAGCAGCCCCGGGATCACCAGGGTGCCGACGCTCGTGGAGTCCAGCAGGGCCAGGCCGGCCAGGGGCAGCAGCAGCGTGAGCATCTTCGCCCTCCTTTCCCCGGGGCCGGAGCCCGCGGCGGTAAAAAATACGACTGTGTTGAAAAGATAGCAGAGGCCCGCGCCTCTTAGGATGCGGATATGCCCAAGATCGTGGATCACCGCGTCCGCCGCGAGGAACTGGCCCAGGCGGCCATCGACCTGATGGCCGAGCAGGGCCTCGCCGCGGCCTCCGTGCGCGCCGTCGCCCAGCGGGCCGCGTGCTCGGCCGGGGCGATGCGCCACTACTTCCCGGATCACCAGGGCCTGCTGCGCTTCGCGGGGGAGCACCTGACCGAGCAGCTGGCCCAGCGGATCGGGGCCATCGGCTTCGAGGGCGCCGAGGAGGACGCCCCCGCCCGGGTCTGCCGCCTGTGCGAGGAGCTGCTGCCCCTGGATGAGCGGCGCCGTCGGGAGCTGATCGCCTACGCCGAGCTGGCCTCACTGGATCGGGAGGACGCCTACTGGCGCGGGTACCGCCAGGAGCAGAACCGCCGCCTGCGCGCCTTCGCCGCCCGCTGCGTCGGACTGCTGGCCGCGGCGCGGGAGCGGGGCGGACGGCAGCCGGAGGTGCCGACCGGGACGGATGGCGGCCCGGCGGGGGAGCGAGGCCGGGCCGAGCGGACGCAGCGCCTGGCGCGGCGGCTGCACTGGTGCCTGGACGGGCTGGCCGCCCAGGAGATCATCTATCCCGGGGCGCTGGACCCGCGGCAGATGCGCGAGCACCTCGCGGAGGTCGTCGCGGATCTCGACGCCGAGCTGGCCGGCCGCACGTGAGCCGAGACGGATGAACGGGAGCCTTCCGGTGTTTCGGGAGCACGCGCAGTGCTCCCGAAACACCGGAAGGCTCCCGAAACGGGGCCGGCGGCGCTGGGCCCGAAGGCGGGGTCAGGCCGGCAGGGTCACGACCTGCCCGGCGTAGGTGAAGCCGCCGCCGAAGCCCAGCAGCAGGGCCCTGCCGCTGCGCGGCAGCTCACCGCGGTGCCAGTACTTGGACAGCGCCAGCGGCACGGAGCCGGCCGAGGTGTTCCCGGACTCGACGATGTCCTGCAGCACCACCTGGTCCTCGCGGGCGCCCAGGGCCTTGGCCAGCGGCTCGATCAGTCGCAGGTTGGCCTGGTGGAAGGCCAGCACGTCGATGTCGTCCATGCTCAGTTCGGCGGCCTCCAGCACCCGCTGGGCCTGCTTGGCGGCCTCGGTGAAGGCCCAGCGCATCACCTGGCGCCCGTCCTGGCTGAAGGTGGTCGGGTCCCCGTCGATGGTCACGGCGTCGGCCATCTGCGGGACGGAGCCCCAGATGGTCGGGGTGATGCCCGGGGTCTCGGCGGCGGTGAGCACGACGGCGCCCGCGCCGTCGGCCACCAGGATGCAGGTGCGCCGGTCCGTCCAGTCCGTGACCGCGGAGAGCTTATCCGCCCCGATCACCAGGGCGGTGGAGGCCGAGCCGGCCCGGATCGCCTGATCGGCCACGCCCACGGCGTACTCGAAGCCCGAGCAGGCGGTGTTCACGTCCATGATCGCCGGGGCCGTGAAGCCCAGGCGCTGGCTGATCCGCCCGGCGGTGTTGGGGCTGTGCTCGGTGGTGGTCGTGCTGGCCACCACCACCAGGTCCACGTCCGTGAGGCCGGACTCCTCCAGGGCCATGCGCCCGGCGCGCTCGGCCATGTCCAGGACGGTCTCATCCTCGGCGGCGATGTGCCGCTCGCGGATGCCCGTGCGGGTCTGGATCCACTCGTCGTCGGTCTCCACCAGCTCGGCGATATCGAAGTTGGTCATCACGCGCTCGGGCTGGTAGTGCCCGAGGCCGATGATCGTGGAACCATGGTGCGTAGTCGACATGCCGTCGATTTTATCCTCCCGGGCCGCTCGGGCGCGCATCCGCCGCCCGGAGAGGTCCGCCCGCGTCCGCCCTCGAACCTCAGGAGCCCCGTGACCGTCCTCGCCCAGATCCTCGCCCTGCTCGCCGCCGCCCTGCATGTGGTGATCTTCGTCCTGGAATCCCTGCGCTGGGAGAGCCCCCGGGCGCGCGGGGCCTTCGGCACGAGCCCCGAGGAGGCCGCGGCCACCCGCGAGCTCGCCTTCAACCAGGGCTTCTACAACCTCTTCCTGGCCGTGCTGGCAGCGCTCGGGGCGATCTGCTGGTTCGCCGGGGCGGATACCGTGGGCCTGACCCTGGGCATCGCGGGACTGGGCAGCATGCTCGGGGCGGCCCTGGTGCTGTTCTGCTCCTCACCCGGCCAGCGCGGCGCGGCCATGAAGCAGGGGACCCTGCCGCTGCTGGCCCTGCTGTGCCTCGGTGCGGGGGCGCTGCTGGCCTGAGGGCCGCCCTGTTCGCCGTTGACCTGGGACGACGCCGCTTCCAGGTCTCGTCTCTGCGCGAAACGCCGGGGCGAGCTTCCGCGGGCGGGAGGACGATGGGGGGATGAGTCAGAACCAGAGCATCAGCACCCAGATCCAGCTCGTGCACCGGCCCACCGGATGGCCCGAGGAGACCGACTTCCGCACCGTCAGCGTCGAGCTGCCGGACCTGGCCGAGGGCCAGGTGCGCGTGCGCAACGAGTTCATCTCCGTGGACCCGTACATGCGCGGGCGCATGGTAGATGAGAAGAGCTACGTGGAGCCCTTCGCCCTGGGGGAGACGATGGACGGCGGGGCCGTCGGGCGCGTGATCGCCTCGCGCAGCCCCGACCTGTCGGAGGGCACCCTGGTCAGCCACCAGCAGGGCTGGCGCGACCTGGCCCAGGGCGATGCCGCGGACTTCCGCGCCGTGCCCGAGCCGGGGGGCCTTCCGAGCTCCGCGTACCTGTCCGTGCTGGGCATGACCGGGCTGACCGCCTACACCGGTCTCACCCGCGCCGCCTCCTTCCGGGAGGGGGACACCGTGTTCGTCTCCGGGGCCGCCGGTGCAGTGGGTTCGATGGTCGGACAGATCGCCCGCCAGCTCGGCGCCGAGCGGGTCATCGGCTCCGCGGGCTCGCCCGAGAAGGTCCGGCTGCTCACCGAGAAGTACGGCTTCGACGCCGCCTTCGACTACAAGCAGGCCCCCGTGCGCGAGCAGCTGCCCGAACACGCCCCCGACGGCATCGACGTCTACTTCGACAACGTCGGCGGAGACCACCTGGAGGCCGCCCTGGACGTGCTCAACCGCGGCGGCCGGGTCGCCGCCTGCGGGGCGATCAGCCAGTACAACGAGACCGAGCGTCAGCCCGGCCCGGACAACATGGTGAACCTCATCAAGAACTCCCTGACCCTGCACGGGTTCACCGTGGGCGACTACCTGGACTGTGCCGAGGAGTTCAACCGGCGCATGAGCGGCTGGCTGGCCGAAGGGAAGATCGTCTGGGATGAGACGGTGGTGGACGGCCTGGACCACGCCGTGGAGGCCTTCCTGTCCATGATGCGCGGGGCCAACACCGGGAAGATGGTCGTGCGCATCTGACACGGGTGCGCCCGCGTCACGGAGGCTGGCCCGGGCCGCCGCCCGGGATAGGGTGGATCGAGGCCGCAACGACGAGGACGGGGAGCTGGAGCGACGTGCAGGACGGCGAGAAGAGCTGGGATGACACGCCGGCGGGCATGGACCGGGATCAGTACCGGGCCGGGGAGCTGATCGTGCGGGCCAGCAGGTTCGTGCGGGCCGCCTCCCGACACCGCGGACGCGAGCGCTCCGCCGTCGTGCTGCGGACCCTGTCCAACCTGCAGGCCAAGGGCCCCATGCGCATCGGGGATCTGGCCCACGCCGAGCACATCACCCAGCCGACCATGACCGGAGTCATCCAGCGCCTGCAGTCCCAGGGGCTGGTGGACCGGATGGATGATCCCGACGACGGCCGGGCCCGGCTCGTGCTGATCACCCCGCGGGGCCGCGCGGAGCTGCAGGAGTTCCGCCGATTGGCCTCCGACCGGGTGAGCCCGGCCATGGCGCAGCTGAGTCCCGAGGAGCGCGAGACCCTGTGGGAGGCCACCAAGATCCTGCGGCGGGTCACCCGCGAGCTGGACAGCGACGCCGACTGACCCGGGTCCCTGACCCGATCCGCCGAGGCGGGCAGCTGCGCCGCTCCGCTCAGCTCGACGGCCTGGTTCCCTCCGGGGAGAAGATCCCGGAGACCCCTCGCCGGTGGCTGCCGACCCAGTGGGTGTCCACCATCCCGATCGCCTCCATCAGCGCGTAGGCGCTGGTGGGCCCGATGAACCGGAAGCCGTTGCGCTTGAGCGTCTTCGCCAGGGCCGCCGAGACCGGAGAGCTGGTGGGCACCTGCTCCGGTGACTCCGGGTGCGGGGTGGTCTGCGGGCAGAAGGACCAGATCAGCGCGGGCAGGCCGGACGGGATCTTCAGGGGCTCGCCCGCCCACCGGGGCAGCGCGAAGCCGGTCAGCGGCACCGTCCCGGTGGCGTCCAGCCCGGTCCCGGGCCCCGGACGCTCCTCGGCCTGCCGGACCCGCTCCCGCAGCTGCAGCACGGCGCGGGCGTTGGTCACGGCGGCGGTGATCTTGGGCCGGGAGCGGATGATCGCGGCGTCCTGCATCAGGGCCTGGATCCGGTCCTCGTCGAAGGCGGCCACCGCCTCCGGGTCGAAGCCGTCGAAGGCCTGGCGGAAGGCCTCGCGCCGGGAGAGCACCGTGGCCCAGGACAGCCCGGCCTGGAAGCCCTCCAGACACAGCCGCTCGTAGAGCCCGCGCTCATCCGTGACGGGCAGGCCCCATTCGCGGTCGTAGTACGAGCGCATCATGGAGCTCGCCGAGGCCCACGGGGTGCGCGGCGGCGCCGTCTCCGTCGCCTCCGGCACGTCTGCCTGCCGTGGAGCATCCTCCCGCACGGTCTCCTCCCGCGCGCTCCCGTTCTGCCTATCGGTGGTGGGCCGCATCGTCGCCTCCTGTGCTGCCGCCGGGGTGGCGGCCTCCTGCCCCGGGACGCTATCACCGGCGCGAGTTCCGCAGGCGCCGCACACCCCCGGGAGACCGCACCCGCCCCGGCCGTCGGTGGATCCCGCGGGATCGCGGGCGGGCCGATCCACAGGATCCGGCCCCGGCCCGGGCATGCGCGAGGGGCCGGGGCACCTCGCGGTGCGCCCGGCCCCTCACCTCACCTCCTCGCCCCGCGGGCGCGGGGCGCGCGGGGTGAGGTCAGTGCTGCTCGACGTCCTCGTCCACCCAGTCCAGGGTGCGCTGCACGGCCTTCTTCCACAGCCGGTACTGGCGCTCGACCTCCTCCTCGGACATCTCCGGCTCCCAGCGCTTATCCTCCTGCCAGTTGTCCGTGACGTCCTGCTCGCCCTCCCAGAAGCCGACGGCGATCCCGGCCGCGTACGCAGCACCCAGGGCCGTGGTCTCGGTGACCTTCGGGCGGATCACCGGAACGCGCAGCAGGTCCGCCTGGAACTGCATGAGGAACTCGTTGGCGGTCATCCCGCCGTCCACGCGCAGCTCGGTCAGCTCCACGCCGGAGTCCGCGTTCATCGCGTCCAGCACCTCGCGGGTCTGGAAGGCCGTGGCCTCCAGGGCGGCGCGGGCGATGTGGGCCTTCTTGACGTAGCGGGTCATCCCCACCAGCACGCCGCGGGCGTCGGAGCGCCAGTGCGGGGCGAACAGCCCGGAGAAGGCCGGGACGAAGTAGGTCCCACCGGAATCCTCCACGGAGGTGGCCAGCTCCTCGGTCTCCGCGGCGCTGCCGATCAGCTCCAGGTTGTCCCGCAGCCACTGGATCAGGGAACCGGACACGGCGATCGAGCCCTCCAGAGCGTAGACCGGCTTCTGATCCCCGATCTTGTACGCCAGAGTGGTCAGCAGGCCGTTCTCGGAGATCACCGGCTCCTCGCCGGTGTTCATCAGCATGAAGTTGCCGGTGCCGTAGGTGTTCTTGGACATGCCCTTCTCGAAGCAGGCCTGCCCGAAGGTCGCGGCCTGCTGATCCCCGAGGATCCCGGCGATCGGCACCCCGCGCAGCAGCCCTCGGGCCTTGCGACCGTGCCCGTAGACCTCCGCGGAGGAGCGGATCTCCGGCAGCATCGACACCGGGATCCCGAAGTCCTCGGCGATGTCCTCCTCCCACTCCAGGGTGCGGATGTTCATGAGCATGGTCCTGGAGGCGTTGGTCACATCCGTGACGTGCACGCCGCCGTCGGTGCCGCCGGTGAGGTTCCACAGCACCCAGGTGTCGGTGGTGCCGAACAGCAGGTCCCCGTTCTCGGCCTTCTCCCGGGCGCCCTCGACGTTGTCCAGGATCCACTTGATCTTGGGTCCGGCGAAGTAGGTCGCGAAGTCCAGCCCGACGCGGTCCCGGTACTTCCCCGGCCCGTCCTGACCGGCCAGCTCCTCGCAGATCCGCTGGGTGCGGGTGTCCTGCCAGACGATCGCGTTGTACACCGGCTCCCCGGTGTTCTTATCCCACACCAGGGTGGTCTCGCGCTGGTTGGTGATGCCCACGGCGGCGATGTCGTGGTGGTTGACCTCGGCCTCGGACAGGCAGTCGCCGACGGCGCGGCGGATGTTGCGCCAGATCTCCTGAGGGTCGTGCTCGACCCACCCGGCCTTCGGGAAGATCTGCTCGTGCTCCAGCTGTCCGACGGAGACGATCTCTCCCTTCCGGTCGAACAGGATCGCCCGGGAGCTGGTGGTGCCCTGGTCGATGGCCAGGACGTAGCGCTTCTCCTCGTCGTTGGTCTCGGAGTACAGGTGCTCGCTCTTCTTCTCGGTCATGGCGTCGGTGCCTTTCCAGATCGGCGGCGGCGGAGGGGGCCCTCCGGTCACCGCGGGGTGGGGGTCGCGGCCGCCGTGGGGACGGTCGCGGCGGTTGCTTCAGGGGAAGGAGTCGGTCACAGACTGACGAACAGGGGCACGATCAGCGCGGCCAGCACGCCGCCGACGATCGGGCCCACCACGGGGATCCAGGAGTAGGCCCAGTCCGAGGTGCCCTTGCCCTTGATGGGCAGGATCGCGTGGGCGATGCGCGGGCCCAGATCCCGGGCCGGGTTGATCGCGTAGCCGGTGGGCCCACCCAGGGACACCCCGATCGCCACGACCACCAGGGCCACGGCCAGCGGACCGACCTCGGTGGGGGTCTTCCCGGCGACGATGACGAAGGCCACCAGCACGAAGGTCGCCACGATCTCGGTGAGCAGGTTCCAGCCGTAGGAGCGGATCTCGGGTCCGGTGGAGAACACCCCGAGCTTGTCCGCGGACGGAGCCTCCTCGTCGAAGTGCTTCTTGTGGGTCAGGTACACGATGATCGCGCCGATGATCGCCCCGACCATCTGCCCGGCGATGTAGTAGAACATGTTGGCCGCGGTGGCCGGCACCCCGTCGATCAGCTGCCCGTCGCGCAGGGCCAGGCCGATGGTCACCGCCGGGTTCAGGTGCCCGCCGGTCAGGTACGCGGCGTAGACGCCGGCGTACACGGCCAGGCCCCAGCCGAAGGCCACCATGAGCCACCCGCCGCCGTGGTTCTTGGTGCGCGGCAGCACCTGCCCGGCGACGACGCCGCAGCCCAGCACGATCAGGATCAGCGTGCCGAGGAACTCGGAGGCGAACATGCCCCAGCCGGTCGGCACCCCGGCGTCGGTGACCAGCCCGCCGGCGGTCAGGAGAGGGCCCGCGGAGACCGCGGACAGGACGGAAGCGAACATGGCGCTGCTTTCCGGCACGTCATCGTGCCTTGTCTCGAAAGGATCCGGCCGCGCCCCCGCCCGCTGCGCTCGGGGCCCGGGCGCAGCGGGCGGGGTTTCGGCTCGGCGTCTTCAGGTGAAGTCGGGGGAGGGGAGACTACTTCCCGGAGCCGAAGGTCCTGCGGGGGACGATCTCCGGGTCCGCGGTGATGATCTCGGAGGCCCCGGCGTCATCATCCAGCTCCTCGGCGCGGTCGATGTCGCGCACGCGGGTCGCGTAGGAGTCCTTCTCCTTCGCGATCCGCTGCTCATCCCAGCCCAGCTCGGCCGCCATGATCTCCAGGATCTCGTCGGCGGCGGCCAGACCGCGGTCGCGTTGCTCGATGTCCAGGCGCACCCGGCGCATCAGGACGTCCTCCAGGTGCAGGGCGCCCTCGTGGCGCACGGCCAGCAGCGCCTCGGCGCGCAGGAACATCGGGGCGTGCTCCAGCGGGCGGCCCCAGGAGGAGTCCTCGTGGATCAGGTCCAGCACGTCGTCGATCTCGGCGCCGTAGCGGTCCAGCAGGGAGTCCACCCGGGCGGCGGTCCAGCCCTGCTCCTCGGAGATCCGCCCGGCGCGGGCCCGAGCCGCCTCGTAGCCGTGGGCCCCGACCAGCGGGGTGTGCTCCGTGATGGAGGGTCGGACCTTCGCCGCCGAACCGAGGGCGAAGTCCACGGCGTCGCGGGCCATGACGCGGTAGGTGGTCAGCTTGCCGCCGGCGATCGCGGACATGCCCGGTGCCACCTCGGTGACGGTGTGCTCCCGGGAGACCTTGGTGGATTGGGTGTCATCGCCCTTGGTTCCCGGCTGCAGCAGCGGGCGCAGCCCGGCGTAGGTGGAGACGATGTCCTCGCGGGTCAGCGGCTTGTCCAGGATCGCGTTGGCGTGCTCCAGGATGTAGTCGATGTCCTGGGAGGTGGCCACGGGGTGGGCGACGTCCTGGTCGTAGGGGGTGTCGGTGGTGCCGATGACCCAGTACCGCTGCCAGGGGATGATGAACAGCACGGACTTCTCGGTGCGCAGGAAGATCCCGACCTCGGCGTTGATGCGCTCGCGAGGCACCACGATGTGCACGCCCTTGGAGGCCAGCACCTGCAGGCCGGAATCCGGCGCGGCCAGCTTCTCCGTCTCCTCGGTCCACACGCCGGTGGCGCTGATGACGTGCTTGGCGCGCACGGACAGCTCCCGGCCGGTCTCCAGGTCCGTGACCACGGCACCTTCGACCCGCCCGGTGGGGGACTTGGCGATGCGGGTGACCTGTGCGCGGGAGGCGGCCAGGGCGCCGTATCCGGCGGCGGTGCGGATCAGGTCGATGACCAGGCGGGCGTCGTCCACCCGGGCATCGTAGAAGCGGATGGCCCCGGTCAGCTCGGAGGACTTGATGTCCGGGAACAGCCGCAGCGCGCCCTTCTTGGAGTAGTGCTTCTGGGTGGGCACGGTCTTCTTCCCGCGGGCTCCGGCGATGGCCATCGCATCGTACATGCCGATGCCGATCGCCGAGTAGGAGCGCTCGATGACCGGCATCTTCAGGGGCCACAGGAAGGGCTGGGCCTTGACCAGGTGCGGGGCCAGCGACGTCAGCAGCAGTCCGCGCTCCTTCAGCGCCTCGGCGACGAGCTTGAAGTCCAGGTTCAGCAGGTAGCGCAGCCCGCCGTGCACGAGCTTGGAGGACCAGGCGGAGGTGCCGGAGGCCCAGTCTCCGGCGTCCACGACGGCGGTGCGCAGGCCGCGGGTCGCGGCGTCCAGGGCGATGCCGGCGCCGGTCACGCCGCCGCCGATCACGAGGACGTCCACGCCCTCCTCGTCGGACATCGCCGCCAGCGCCTGGGCGCGGGTCTCGGCGGTCAGGTGGGTTGCGGGGGTCTTCACGGGTGCTCCTTCGTCGTGGACGTGGTTCGTGTCACTGGTCACCAGTTCTACTCCGTCATGAAAGGATGGTCAGCACCGGTGGAAGAATGTGCAGGTGCGGGGGGTGCTCGGTGAAAGAACGTGATGATCTCGCGTGGGAGGTGGCCTCGAGCTACTACCGCCAGGAGCGCACCATGGATTCCATCGCCCACGACCTGGGCATCTCCCGGGCCACGGTCTCCCGCCTGCTCAAGCACGCCCGGGCCACGGGCCTGGTGCGCATCGAGATCGCCCCGCGCTCGACGGGCCGCACGGCCCTGGCCGATCAGATCCAGCGCGGCTTCGGGGTCACCGCCGACGTCGTGCCGGTCGCGGCGGGGGTCTCCGAGCTGGTGCGCCTGGAGCAGGTCTGCCGGGTCGCCGCCGAGCGCCTGGACGGGCTGCTGGAGCCCGGCACCGTGCTGGGCCTGGCCTGGGGCTCGACCATCACGGAGTTCGTCCGGCACCTGTCCCGCCGGCACGTGCCCGACTCCGTCGTGGTCCAGCTCAACGGAGCGGGCAACGCCAGTCGCACTGGCATCCCCTACACCGGGGCCATCCTGGACGCGGTGGCGGAGGCCTACGGCTCCCGGGTGGTCCACTTCCCCGTGCCGGCGTTCTTCGACTATCCCGAGACCAAACAGGCCATGTGGCGAGAACGCAGCATCCGCGGCGTCCTGGAGGTTCAGCGCAGCGCGCAGGTGGCGGTCTTCGGCGTGGGTGCGCTCCACGGGGCGGTGCCCTCGCACGTGTACAGCTCCGGGTACCTGGAGGAGCGCGATTACGCCGCGATCGCCCGGGACCGGGTGGTCGGCGACGTCTGCACGGTGCTGCTGCGCGAGAACGGCACCTGGGCCGACGTCGAGCTGAACCGCCGGGCCACCGGCCCGACCCCGGAGCAGCTGGCCCGGATCCCGCGGCGGCTGTGCGTGGCCTCGGGGGCGCACCGGGTCCCCGCCCTGCTGGGGGCGCTGCGGGCCGGAGCCATCACGGACCTGGTCATCGACGAGGCCACGGCCCGCCTCCTGCTGGAGCGGGCCGTCCCGGCCCGCGGCTGAGCGGCCGATGCCCCGGGGCCGGGCTCAGCGCTGCTGCCAGGGGTGCGCGTGCGCGGGGGCCGGACGCAGCAGCCGGCCCAGGCGCGCCCGCCGGTCGGCGTCCAGGTGGCGCCAGGCGATCCGCTGCAGCAGCAGCGTCGCGACGCCGGCCACCAGCAGGCCCAGCACATTCAGCCCCAGCTGGGAGGCCGTACCGGCGATCTCCGCCGCCGAGCCGATGGCCACCCCCAGGGCGAGGTTGCCCGCGGCGGGCACCGTGGTCACCGAGATGAAGACCCCCACCATCGCGCTGGTCTTGTCCGTGGTCTGGGCCCACACCCCGGCGGCCCCGGCCAGCAGGGCCACGACGAAGGACCAGATGTCCGGGCGCCAGATGAAGCCCGTCTGGGGTCGGGCCCGCGTGACCTCCTCGGGGGTGAAGGCCCCCGCGTGCAGGGCGGCGAAGGCCGCCGCCGCCACCACCGCCGTGACCAGGGCGAAGCTCCAGATCAGCAGCCACAAGGCCCGCCCGGCCAGCCGCCACCGGCCCAGCGCCACCCCGGTGCACGTCGCGGCCACGACCGAGAAGTCCGGGCCCACGACCATCGCCCCCACCACGAGCACCGCGGAGTCGGTGAGCACGGCGATCCCCGCCAGGGCGACCGCGATGAGCAGGAACACCAGGTAGCTGGGGGTGGCCCGACTCGCGGCCTGCGCCTCGGCTTCGACCAGGGACCAGATCACGGCGTCATCGGGATCCCCGCGGGCGGCCCGCTCGGCCTGCTCGGCGGCGGCGGATGGGGTGCCCAGCGGCTGGCTGATCACGACGCCGCCGCGCTCGCGCACGCCCGCCCGGTCCAGCTGCTCCAGGATGTCGCTGGCCGCCTCGCGCGCGACGTCGGCCTCCAGCAGATCTCCCGAGGGGCGCACCACCCCGGGCAGGTGCACGACATCGACCAGGCGGGGATCCTCCAGCCACCTTCGGAGGATGTCTCGGGCGAGGTCGGCGGGGGCGGTGACGCGGAAGTGCACGAGCATGGCTGCGATTATCCCCGATGCCCGGTCATCGACGGTCGGAGCCCGAGGCCGGCGCCGCGCGGCGCGGGCGCACTCGGCCTCAGCCGTGGGCGAGCATCTCCATGCCGATCACGGCCAGGCCCAGCACCGACTCTGCCCCGAGCAGCAGCAGCCGCTGCCAGCGCGGCAGCCTCGTGGTGCGCACCGCCAGGCGCGCGACCACGGCCAGGCCCGCGATGAGGGCGATCATGCTGCCGGTCAGGGCCGCGGCGACGTCTCACACGCCCAGCCAGCCCAGTCCCAGGAAGATGACGGGCAGCGAGACCGCATCGGCGGCCCCGAAGGAGACCGCGGCCTGGCGCCTGAGCGCGGCAGCATCCGGCAGCCGCCCGGTCACGGCGGTGCTCGAGATGACGCCCGCCGTGAACACCGCCAGCAGGGTGCCCAGCATGGTGATGACGAAGGTCAGCAGCGCCTCGGAGGCCTCCGGGAGATGACCGTGCGAGCGCATGGTCGGCCCCGCAGGGCCTCACCCGGGCAGGGGCAGGGCCTGCGCGGCGTCGTGCAGGCAGGAGCGCACCGCCTCGATGGCCGGGCGCGGGGCCATGTCCCGGCGCGCGGAGGTGAACAGCTCCCGGTGGGGGTCCCCGGGCAGCGGCACCCACCGGATGCCCGCCGGGGCGTTCACGCAGGCCAGCCACGGCAGCAGGGACACCGCGTGCCCGGCGGCCACCAGATCCGCGTGGGCCCGGACGTCGTCGAACTCGAAGCGCACCTCCGGTTCGAAGCCCGCCGAGCGGCACACGTGCAGCGCCCAGTCCCGGCTGGCGTTGCCCGCCGGCTCCATGGCCCACGGCAGGTGGGCCGCCTGGGCCGGGGAGGCGACGTCGGAGCCGTCGGGCACCGCCAGGCGCACGGGGTCGCGCAGCAGCCGCCGGGAGTCCACCTCCGGGAACTGGGCCACCGCGTGGTGCGGGTACTGCTCGGCCACCACCAGATCCACCTCCCGCAGCTGGGTCTGGGCCAGGGCCGCCTCGGGCTCGCGCTGCACCACCTGCACCCGCACCAGCGGATGCCGCCGGGCCAGCAGGTCCAGGGCGCGGGGCAGCAGGGCGGAGGCGGCGGTCTGGAAGATGGCCAGGCGCACCCGCCCGGCGGGCTCGTCCTGGGTGCTCTGCAGCGCGGTCACGGCCAGGTCCATCTCGTGCAGGATCCGCTCGGTGTGCTCGATCAGGGTCCGGGCCTGCGGGGTCAGCACGAGGGCGCGGCCCTGGCGCTGCACGAGGGGGACCCCGCACTCCCGGGCCAGGGCGGACAGCTGCTGGGAGACGGCCGAGGGGGTGTAGCCCAGGGCCCGGGCGGTCTCGGTGACCGTCTCCCGCCGGGACAGCTCCTGCAGCACCCGCAGCCTCTTGACGTCCAGCATCGCAACCTTTCAGCAGATCTTCAGATGAACTGTCAGAAAGTGTCATTTCTGCTTCATCGTGTTCTCGACCATACTGGATCCCAGCACCCGGCGGACCGCGCGCTGGGCACCGTGCCCCGCCGGATCGCCCCGGCGAGATCTCGAGGAGGAGTCCCCATGACCACCCACCCCTTCGACGCCCCCGAGCTCCAGCGTCTGGCCGAGCAGGCCGGCGAGCTGGTCTCCCGCTGGGTCGAGGCCTCCGCCGAGATCCCCGAGGACAAGGCCGCCGAGCAGCTGGCCGGGGTCCTGAAGGATCCGCACGGCCTGGAGTTCACCGTCGGCTTCGTCGACGGCGTGATCCGCCCGGAGGACGACGCCGCGGCCGGGCACAACCTCGGGCGCCTGGCCCCGATCGTCCCGAAGTTCCTGCCCTGGCACCTGCGCGCCGCCGTGCGCGCCGGCGGCCTGGTGGCCCCCAAGGCCTCCTGGCCCACCATCCCGCTGGCCCGGCGGGCCCTGCGCGAGATGGTCGGGCACCTGATCGTGGACGCCCGGGACGAGAAGCTCGGCCCCGCCATCGAGCACCTGACCGCCGGCGGCAACAAGCTCAACATCAACCTGCTCGGAGAGGCCGTGCTGGGCGATGCCGAGGCCGAGCGGCGCCTGCGCGAGACCGAGCGGCTGCTGCGCCGCGACGACGTCGACTACGTCTCCGTCAAGGTCTCCGCCGTCTCCGGCCCGCACGCCCCGTGGTCCTTCGACGAGGTCGTGGACACCGCGGTGCGCCGCCTGACCCCGCTGTACGAGTACGCCGCCTCCGCCCCGACCCCCAAGTTCATCAACCTGGACATGGAGGAGTACAAGGACCTGGACCTGACCATCGCGGTGTTCACCCGCATCCTGGACCAGCCGCAGCTGCGGGGCCTGGAGGCCGGCATCGTGCTGCAGGCCTACCTGCCGGACACCCTGGCGGCGATGCAGCGGCTGCAGGAGTGGGCCACCCGGCGCGTGGAGGCCGGCGGCTCCCGGATCAAGGTGCGCCTGGTCAAGGGCGCCAACCTGTCCATGGAGCTGGTCGAGGCCGCCGTGCACCAGTGGCCCCTGACGACCTGGGACTCCAAGGGGGCCACGGATGCCAACTACAAGCGGGTCCTGGACTGGGCGCTGCGCCCCGAGCGCACCCGCAGCATCCGCCTGGGCATCGCCGGGCACAACCTGTTCGACATCGCCTTCGCCCACCTGCTCAGTCAGCAGCGCGGGGTGCAGGAGGACGTCGAGTTCGAGATGCTCATCGGCATGGCCGCCCAGCAGGCCGAGGTGGTCCGCCGCGACGTCGGCGCGCTGCTGCTGTACACCCCCGTGGTGCGGCCCGAGGAGTTCGACGTCGCCATCTCCTATCTGGTGCGTCGGCTGGAGGAGAACGCCTCGAGCGAGAACTTCATGTCCGCGGTCTTCGACCTGGCCGACAGCCGGTTCCTGTTCGACCGGGAGAAGGTCCGCTTCCAGCGGGCCCTGGCCGCGGTCACCGACGAGGTCCCCGCCCCCAACCGCACCCAGGATCGCGCCGCGGAGACCGAGCAGAGCGTGTTCCGCCCCGAGGACGGCTTCGCCAACTGCCCGGACACCGACACCTCTCTGGCCGCCAACCGGGAGTGGGGCCGGCGGATCCTGGAGCGGGTGCCGGGATCGAGCCTCGGGCAGGAGCTGATCGAGGAATCCTTCCTGACGGACGAGGAGCAGGTCCGGGAGGCCCTGGCCACCGCCCAGAGGGCGGGTCGGGCCTGGGGCGAGCGCCCGGCGGCCGAGCGGGCCGCGATCCTGCGCCGGGTCGGCGTCGTGCTGGGGCTGAAGCGGGCCGAGCTGCTGGAGGTCATGGCCAGCGAGGCCGGGAAGCTGCTGGATCAGGGCGACCCGGAGGTCTCCGAGGCCATCGACTTCGCCAACTACTACGCCCAGCTGGCCGAGGAGCTGGAGCGGGTCGACGGCGCGCAGTTCCACCCCGTGGACGTCACGCTGGTGACCCCGCCGTGGAACTTCCCCGTCGCGATCCCCACCGGATCCGCGCTGGCCGCCCTGGCCGCCGGCTCCGCGGTGATCTTCAAGCCGGCCGCCGAGGCCCAGCGCTGCGGCGCCGTGATCGCCGAGGCCCTGTGGGAGGCCGGGGTCCCGCGGGAGGCGCTGCAGCTGGTCCAGGTGGACGAGAAGGCCCACGGGCGCCAGCTGGTCAGCGCCCCGGAGATCGACCGGGTGATCCTCACCGGCGCCTACGAGACCGCGGAGCTGTTCCGCTCCTTCCGCCCGGACCTGCAGCTGTTCGGGGAGACCTCCGGGAAGAACTCCATCATCGTCACCCCGCACGCGGACCTGGACCTGGCGGTCAAGGACGTCGTGCAGTCGGCCTTCGGCCACGCCGGGCAGAAGTGCTCCGCGGCTTCCACCGTGATCCTCGTCGGCACGGCAGCGACCTCCCGGCGCTTCCGCAACCAGCTCGTGGACGCCGTGCGCTCCCTGCACGTGGCCCACCCCGAGGACATCACCGCGCAGATGGGTCCCGTCATCGCCGCCCCCGAAGGCAAGCTGCTGCGCGGACTGACGCAGCTGGGGGAGGGGGAGCACTGGGTCATCGAGCCGCGGCAGCTGGATGAGACCGGGAAGCTGTGGTCCCCCGGGGTGCGCGCCGGGGTGCGCCCGGGCAGCGAGTACCACCTCACCGAGTACTTCGGGCCGATCCTCGGGGTCATGACGGCCGAGACCCTGGAGGAGGCCATCGAGCTGCAGAACGCCCCCGAATACGGGCTGACCGCGGGGCTGCACTCACTGAACTCGGAGGAGCTGGCCCTGTGGCTGGACCGGGTCCAGGCCGGCAACGTCTACGTCAACCGCGGCATCACCGGGGCGATCGTGCGGCGCCAGTCCTTCGGCGGCTGGAAGAAGTCCTCCGTGGGCACCGGCACCAAGGCCGGCGGGCCCAGCTACCTGATGGCCCTGGGGGAGTGGACCTCGCGTCCGTCCACCGCGATCGCCACCCCCAGCGCGGAGCCGGTCAAGGAGCTGCTGCGCCGCGTGCGCGAACCCCACGCCCTGAGTGCCGTCCAGCGGGAGTTCCTGACCCGCGCGACCAGCTCGGATGCGGCCGCCTGGGCGGCGGAGTTCGGCCTGGGCCACGACCCGTCCCAGCTGGGCGTGGAGCGCAACATCCTGCGCTACGTCCCCCAGCCGGTGCACGTGCGCGCGGATGCGGACGCGGACCTCGCGCACACCCTGCGGGTCCTGGCCGCGGGCCTGGCCGCGGGCGCGCCGATCACCTTCTCCACGGCCCGGCCCGTCCCCGTCTCGGTGGCCGGGGCCCTGGAGCAGGCCGGGGTGCGCATCGTCGAGGAGTCCGACGACGCCTGGCGCGACGCCCTGCGCGGCATCCGCCGGCGAGGCCCCCGGGAGCTGGCCGGAACCCGCTTCGAGGGCATGCGCATCCGGCTGATCGGCGCGGATCACGCCTCCGTGTACGAGGCCCTGGAGGGGCGCCCGGATCTGGGGATCTACCACGGCCCGGTCACCGAAGCCGGGCGGGTCGAGATGCTGCCGTTCCTGCGGGAGCAGGCCGTGTCCATCACCGCCCACCGCTTCGGCAACCCGGACCGGTTCTCCGAGGGCGTCATCTAGGCCCGGTCGGGTACGCGCCCTCCGGGCTGTGACCGGCGCGGCAGGGTAATGTGTCCTGTGCAATCCGAGCGCGTCCGCCCGCAGCGAGTTCCCTCGGGATCCTGCGGGCGGGCGCGCAGCGATCCCCCACACCCACGCATGAGAAGAGGCCACCGCCGATGAGCGCCGTCCCCACCGAGTTCTCCTACACCGCCGAGCACGAATGGATCTCCGCGGCCGATGCCGACGGCGTCGTCACCGTGGGGATCACCGACCACGCCCAGGACGCGCTGGGCGACGTCGTCTACGTGGACCTGCCGGAGGTCGGGGACTCCTTCGCCGCCGGGGACTCCTTCGGCGAGGTCGAGTCCACCAAGTCCGTCTCGGACCTGTACCTGCCGGTGGCCGGGGAGATCGTGGCCGTCAACGAGGCGCTGGGGGACAACCCCGGGGCCGTCAACGAGGACCCCTACGACGCGGGCTGGCTGATCCGGCTGCGCCCGGATGATCCCGCGGACCTGGCCGGTCTGCTGGATGCGCAGGCCTATCGCGACCAGCTGTCCTGACCGACGCGGCGCGGACCGGGCCGGCACAGACCGGGGCCGAGGGCTGAAGCCCGCGCCCGCGCCGCATCGGCCCGCTAGACTGGGGATCCGGGATCTTCCCCCGCGCCCCCGATCGGTCGGCGCCGGGGTGGGACCCGCCGCGGCCGCACCACGGATCCGGGAGACCGGGACCGTGCCGGCCGGAACCGACCGCCGCTCATGACCCGAGGGGAAGACATGTCAGAGCACGAGCAAGCATCACCGGAGACCACCGTCATCCGGGTCAACCCGTCGCAGGAGCGCCCCGTGCGCCGCCGCCTGGCCGACGAGGAGTCCGCCGCCGTCGCGGCCCTGCCCGCCGATTCGGCGCTGCTGATCGCCCAGTCCGGCCCGCACGGCAGCGCCCGCTTCCTGCTGGATGCGGACGCCGCGAAGCCGGATCACGGCATCGTCGCCGGGCGCCACCCGGACGCGGACATCTTCCTGGACGACGTCACGGTCTCCCGGCGCCACGCCAGCTTCTCCTTCAACGCCGGGGCCTTCGAGATCACCGACGCCGGCTCCCTGAACGGCACCTACGTCAACGGGGACCGCGTGGATCACGTGAGCCTGCAGGACGGGGACGAGGTGCGCATCGGCAAGTTCGTCTTCGTGTTCTGCGCCGGGCGCAGCCGCTGAGGCGGGCGAGCCCACCCATGGACGCCGCCGAGGACGCCACCGCACCGGAGCAGGTGAAGGATAAGACCATCGGCCAGGTGCTCAGCCACCTGGACGCCGAGTTCCCGGGACTGAGCGCCTCCAAGGTGCGCTTCCTGGAGGACCGCGGCCTGATCTTCCCCCGGCGCACCGCCACCGGCTACCGCAAATACTCCGCGCAGGACATCGTGCGTCTGCGCTACATCCTCACCCTCCAGCGTGACCGCTATCTTCCCCTCAAGGTCATCAAGGAACAGGTGGACGCGGTGGAGCGCGACGGCGGGGACTTCGCCCTGCCCGAGGCCGAGGGCCCCGGCCCGGCCCCGGAGGTGGCCACGCCGACGGCGCGGGCGGCCGGGGCGCGCACCTGGTCCATGCGCGAGCTGTCCAAGCACACCTCGGCCCCGCTGCCGCTGCTGCGGGAGCTGATCTCCTACGGGCTGATCAGCGAGGGGCCGGAGGGCACCTTTGACGAGCACGCCGCCCAGACGGCGACCCTGTGCGTGCGCCTGACCTCCCACGGTCTGCAGCCCCGACATCTGCGCTTCTTCCGGGCGGCGGCCGACCGGGAGGTGGGGCTGGTGGAGCAGGCCGTGGCCCCGCTGGCCGGGCGCCGCGACGAGCAGTCCCGGGAGCGGGCCGCGGCCACCGCCCGGGAGCTGTCCGGGCTGTGCACGCAGCTGCACGCCGAGCTGGTGGCCGACCGGGTCCAGCGCACCTGGTGAGCCCGCCCCGGCGGACACGCGGGGCCCGGTGGGCCGATGTCTTTGACCGGACCCCGGGTTGCCTCTAACGTCGAGGGAGTGGATCCGGATCCCGTCCCCGACGGCGCGCCGGGCTCACCGGCCGGGGCGGGAGCGCCCGCCCCGGACGTGCTCTTGCACCACCGCGCGCCAGCGCCGACCGAGGAGACGACCAGGGTGAGTCGAGACGGATCCCAGCAGGACCCCCACCGGAACCCTCCGGCGTCCCTGCACGCGGCCCCCGCGCCCTCCTACCAGGAGCAGCAGCTGCCCGGGATGGAGACGGTCGCCCCGCCCACCGGCCGCCAGGGGCTGCTGTTCGACGAGGACCTCGTGGCCCTGGACGAGAGCATCGGCTACCGCGGCCCCGTGGCGTGCAAGGCCGCGGGCATCACCTACCGACAGCTGGACTACTGGGCGCGCACCCACCTCGTGGAGCCCACCGTGCGCGGGGCCAAGGGCTCCGGAACCCAGCGGCTGTACGCCTTCCGGGACGTCCTGGTGCTGAAGATCGTCAAGCGCCTGCTGGACACCGGCGTCTCGCTGCAGCAGATCCGCTCCTCCGTGCAGCACCTGCGCTCGCGCGGGGTCGAGGACCTCGCCCAGATCACCCTGATGTCCGACGGGGCCAGCGTCTACGAGTGCACCTCCCCGGATGAGGTGATCGATCTGGTCCAGGCGGGGCAGGGCGTGTTCGGCATCGCCGTGGGCCGGGTCTGGCGGGAGCTGGAGACCAACCTCTCCAGCATGCCCGGGGAGGATCTGCGCGCAGCGGAGCACTCCGCGCAGCAGCAGCCGGCCCCGTCCGCGCCCGACGAGCTCTCCGCCCGGCGCGCGCGGCGAAACCTGGCGGGCTGAGCCGGACTCGTCCGCGGCGACGCCGAGCTCTCGGCCGGCCGGTTGTCAGCCCGCCGCCGTCGGTGGGGTGGCTGCGGGATCAGCCCCGCAGCAGTCCGGCGAGGATCGCGTCGTAGGCCTCGGCCAGGGCCCTGGCCTCCGCCCCGCCCCAGGCGTGCACGGGGTGCGCCGAGCCCTGGATCTGCTGCCACACCGGAGACTGCGGGATCGCGGGGGAGACCAGCAGGCGCCCGAACATCCCCTCCATCTCCTCGATGCGGTAGCGATGCTCGGGCCAGTCCTCCTGCACCTTGTTGACCACGACGCTGGCCGCGCGCACCTTCAGGGAGCTCTCCGACTCGAAGCGGGCGATCGCGCGCATGGTGCGCTCGGTGCCGGCCACCGAGAACAGGGAGGGCTCGGCCACGGAGAGCACCTTGTCGCTGGCGGCCCAGGCGATCATCGTCAGGGTGTTCAGCGCGGGCGGGCAGTCGATGAGCACCAGCTCGTAGCCGGAGGCCCCGGCCAGGGCCTCGCGCAGGCGGCCCAGCTGCCGCCGGTTCGGGCGCAGGTGCTCGTAGGCGGCCGAGCGGGCGGATCCGGCCAGCACATCCAGCCGGGTCCCGGACGCGGCGTCGCTGCGGCGCAGCCACCCGGCCGGGGTCGCGGCGCGGGCCACGGCCCGGCGTCGGCCCGGGGCTGCCAGGACCTGCGCGACGTCGGTCCCGTGCGCGTGGGTCGCGGACAGTCCGAGCCCCGTGCTGGCGTCCCCGTGCGGATCCAGATCCACCACGAGCGTGTCCACCCCGCGGTGCAGGGCCGCGGAGGCCAGGCCCAGGGCCACGGAGGTCTTGCCGACCCCGCCCTTCAGGGAGCTGACGCTGACGATCTGGGACACACACACCTCGCGCGGGATGGGCCGGGTTTTTTCGGAATCGGCCCCATCATAGCGGCCCGGGCGCCCGATGCCGTGTCCCGAGGGTGCGGCGGATTCCTCCCCGGGGTGTGATCTGACATATATTGTTCGGGACACCTCCTGTCCGGCCAACCAAGCTCCCGCGCGTCCCGCTTCCGGTCGGAAGCGGCGCGATGCGGGACGGAAACGGTGGAATCCCCGATGTTCTCCAAGATCCTGATCGCCAACCGCGGCGAGATCGCGATCCGCGCCTATCGCGCCGCCTACGAGCTCGGCGCCAAGACCGTCGGCGTCTTCCCATACGAGGACCGCAACTCGATCCACCGCCAGCAGGCCGATGAGGCCTACCCGATCGGGGAGGAGGGCCACCCCGTCCGGGCCTACCTGGATGTGGACGAGATCATCCGGGTGGCCCGTGAGTCCGGTGCGGACGCGATCTACCCCGGCTACGGGTTCCTGTCCGAGAACCCCAAGCTCGCCCAGGCCGCGGCCGAGGCCGGGATCACCTTCATCGGCCCGCCCCCGGAGGTCCTGGACCTGGCCGGGAACAAGGTCGCGGCGCTGAAGGCCGCCCGGCGCGCCGGGATCCCCGTGCTGGATTCCACCGAGCCCTCCGCGGACCCGGAGCAGCTGCTGGCCGAGGCCGGGCGGATCGGCTTCCCGATCTTCGTCAAGGCCGTGGCCGGCGGCGGCGGTCGCGGCATGCGCCGGGTCAACACCGCCGAGGAGCTGCCGGATGCGCTGGCGGCGGCGATGCGCGAGGCGGAGACCGCCTTCGGGGACCCGACGGTCTTCCTGGAGCAGGCGGTGCTGCGGCCCCGGCACATCGAGGTGCAGATCCTCGCCGACGCGCAGGGGCACATCGTGCACCTGTTCGAACGCGACTGCTCCCTGCAGCGTCGGCACCAGAAGGTCGTGGAGATCGCCCCGGCCCCGCACCTGGACGAGCGGATCCGCCAGGCCCTGCACCGGGATGCGGTGAAGTTCGCCCGGGAGCTGGGCTACGTCAACGCCGGCACCGTGGAGTTCCTCGTGGACACCGCGGGGGAGCGGGCCGGGCAGCACGTGTTCATCGAGATGAACCCGCGCATCCAGGTGGAGCACACCGTGACCGAGGAGGTCACGGACGTGGACCTCGTGCAGGCCCAGATGCGCATCGCCTCGGGGGAGACCCTGGAGGACCTGGGCATCTCCCAGGAGACCCTGAGCGTCAAGGGTGCGGCCCTGCAGTGCCGGATCACCACCGAGGACCCCACCAACGGCTTCCGGCCCGACGTCGGGAAGATCAGCGCCTATCGCTCCGCCGGCGGTGCCGGGGTGCGCCTGGACGGGGGCACCGTGTACGCCGGGGCGGAGATCTCCCCGCACTTCGACTCCATGCTGTGCAAGGTCACCTGCCGCGGCCGGGACTTCCGCACCGCCGTGCAGCGGGCCCAGCGGGCCCTGGCCGAGTTCCGCATCCGCGGGGTGGCCACCAACATCCCCTTCATCCAGGCGGTGCTGGAGGATCCGGTGTTCCAGGCCGGGGACGTCTCCACCCCCTTCATCGACGAGCACCCGGAGCTGCTGACCAAGAAGCACTCATCGGACCGGGGCACCCGGGCCCTGAGCTACCTCGCCCAGGTCACGGTCAACCGCCCCCACGGCCCCCGCATCGAGGGCATCGACCCGCGGGACAAGCTGCCCCGCTACCCCGGGGACAAGATCGCCGAGCCGTACCGCAACCCCTTCGACGGCGGGCACCACACGCCCCCGGACGGGTGGCGCCAGGTGCTGCTGGAGAAGGGCCCCGAGGGCTTCGCGAAGGCGCTGCGCGAGTCCGAGGCTCTCGCGGTCACCGACACCACGTTCCGCGACGCCCACCAGTCCCTGCTGGCCACCCGGATCCGCACCCGGGATCTGCTGGCCGCGGCCCCGGCCTACGCCCACGTGCTGCCCGGGCTGTTCTCGGTGGAGGCCTGGGGCGGGGCCACCTACGACGTCGCCCTGCGCTTCCTCTCCGAGGACCCCTGGGAGCGCCTGGCCCACCTGCGGGCGGCCATGCCCAACCTGCCGATCCAGATGCTGCTGCGCGGGCGCAACACGGTGGGCTACACCCCGTACCCCGAGGAGGTCACGGAGGCCTTCGTCAAGGAGGCCGCCGAGACCGGGGTGGACATCTTCCGGATCTTCGACGCCCTGAACGACGTCTCCCAGATGGCCCCGGCGATCCGGGCGGTGCGCGAGACCGGCACGGCGGTGGCCGAGGTGGCCATGTGCTACACCGGCAACCTGCTGGACCCGCAGGAGCGGGTCTACACCCTGGAGTACTACCTGGATCTGGCCCAGCAGATCGTCGACGCCGGCGCGCACATCCTGGCGATCAAGGACATGGCCGGCCTGCTGCGCCCGGAGGCGGCCCGACGCCTCGTCGCGGCGCTGCGCGAGCGCTTCGATGTGCCCGTGCACCTGCACACCCACGACACCGCCGGCGGGCAGCTGGCCACCCTGCTGGCCGCCGCCGAGGCCGGGGTGGACGCCGTCGACGTCGCCGCCGCCTCCCTGGCCGGGACCACCAGCCAGCCGGCCGCCTCCTCGCTGGTCGCCGCGCTGGCCGACACCCCGCGGGACACCGGGCTAGGTCTGGAGCAGGTCAGCTCCCTGGAGCCGTACTGGGAGGCCGTGCGGGCGATCTACCGGCCTTTCGAGATGGGACTGAGCTCCCCGACCGGGCGGGTCTACCGCCACGAGATCCCGGGGGGTCAGCTGTCCAACCTGCGCGCCCAGGCCACCGCGCTGGGCCTGGCGGAGCACTTCGAGGAGATCGAGGACATGTACTCCGCCGCGGACCGGATGCTGGGGCACATCGTGAAGGTCACCCCCTCCTCGAAGGTCGTGGGGGACCTCGCCCTGCAGCTGGTGGGCATGAAGGCGGACCCGGCCGAGTTCGAGCAGAACCCGCAGAAGTTCGACATCCCCGACTCCGTGATCGGCTTCCTCAACGGGGAGCTGGGCACCCCGCCGGCCGGCTGGCCCGAGCCGTTCCGCACCAAGGCCCTGGAGGGGCGCCACGCCAAGCCGAAGATCACCCAACTGTCCGAGGAGGACCGGGAGGGTCTGACCGGGGACTCCCCGACCCGCCGCGCCACCTTGAACCGGCTGCTGTTCCCGGGCCCTGCCGCGGAGTACGCGAAGGCCAGGGAGGAGTACGGGGACCTGTCCGTGCTGCACACCCGGGACTTCCTCTACGGCATGGTCGAGCACCGCGAGCACGTGATCTCCCTGGGCCGCGGGGTGCGGCTGCTGGCCACGCTGCAAGCGATCTCCGAGCCCGATGAGAAGGGCTACCGGACCGTGATGTGCACGCTGAACGGCCAGCAGCGCTCGATCGACGTGCGCGACGAATCCGTGGAGACCAGCTTCCAGGCCGCGGAGAAGGCCGACGCCTCCCGCCCCGGGCACGTGCCCGCCCCCTTCGCCGGGGCGGTGAGCGTGATCGTGGAGGAGGGCCAGGAGGTGGCCTCCGGCGAGCAGGTCGCCACGATCGAGGCCATGAAGATGGAGGCCTCCATCACCGCGCCGGTGGCCGGGACCGTGCAGCGGGTCCTGGCCCGGGAGGTCACCCAGATGCACGGGGGAGACCTCGTCATCGTCATCGATCCCGCCTGATCCTTGCGCGCCCGCCTCCCGGCGGGAATGCGCGGCTACGGTCCGGACGTTGAGCCGAGGGACGGGGCCGCGCGCCCCGGGCCAGGGCCCCGACGGACCGCGCGGGGCCGGCGCGACCACGAGGAGGACCATGTCCGAGACCCGCGAGTACGATCTGGTGATCCTGGGATCCGGATCCGGCAACACCATCATCGACGAGTCCTGGCGGGACCGGCGGGTCGCAATCGTGGATTCCGGGATCTTCGGCGGCACCTGCCTGAACGTCGGGTGCATCCCCACCAAGATGTTCGCCTACCCGGCGGCCACTGCCCTGCACGGGCTGGACCTGGAGCGGCTCGGCGTGCGCATGCGCCGCACCGGGGCGGACTGGCCGGGCCTGCGGGACCGCATCTTCGGCCGGATCGACCCGATCTCCGAGGGTGGGCTGTCCTACCGGCAGGGCCAGGACTTCGTGGAGGTGTTCACCCAGGAGGCCCGCCTGCAGGATCCGCACACCCTGGTGCTGGACGACGGGACCCGGATCCGCGGGCGGCAGCTGGTCCTGGCCGCCGGCGCCCGGGCCGTGCTCCCGCAGATCCCCGGCATCGACCTGCCCGGGGTGCACACCTCGGACACGATCATGCGCCTGGAGGAGCTGCCGGAGACCGTGGTGATCGTCGGCGGCGGGTTCATCGCCGCGGAGTTCGCGACCGTCTTCACGGGGCTGGGCTCGCGGGTGATCCAGGTCAACCGCTCCGAGCGGCTGCTGCGCGAGCACGACGCGCAGATCGCCGAGCGCTTCCGCCGCGAGGCCGCCCGGCGCTGGGACCTGCGCACCGGGACCGAGATCGAGCGGATCGAGCAGGGCCCGGAGGGTGGCCTGCAGGTGCACCTTCTCGACGGCGAGGGCTCGCGGGAGGCGGTGTGCGCGGACGTCGTCCTGGTGGCGACCGGGCGACGGTCCAACGCGGACCGGATCGGGGCGGCGGAGGCCGGGCTGGACGTGCGCGACGGGGTCGTGGCCGTGGACGCCCAGCAGCGGGTGCTGGCCGACGGGCGGCCCGTGACCGGGGTGTGGGCGCTGGGGGACATCTGCTCCCCGGTGCAGCTGAAGCACCTGGCCAACGCCCAGGCCCGCACCGTGGCCCACAACCTCACCCACCCGCAGGACCTGCGGGCCACCGACCAGCGCTACGTGCCCCACGCGGTGTTCTCCGACCCGCAGATCGCCGCCGTGGGGCTGACCGAGGAGCAGGCCCGCAGGCTCGCGGAGCGGGAGGGCTTCGCGATCACCGTGAAGGTCCAGGACTACGGCGACGTCGCCTACGGCTGGGCCATGGAGGATTCGGCCGGGCTGGTCAAGCTCATCGCCCGGAAGGACACCGGTCAGCTGCTCGGGGCCCACCTGATCGGCACGGAGGCCTCGATCCTCATCCAGCCGCTGGTGCAGGCGATGAGCTTCGGGCTGGACGCGCACACGATGGCCCGGGGGCAGTACTGGATCCACCCGGCGCTCAGCGAGGTCGTGGAGAACGCCCTGCTGGGCCTGGACGTGCCCGGCACCCCGGGGCTGCCGGACTGACCCGCACCCCGCGGCCGGACCGACGTCGGTCCGGCCGACCGCGGCCCCGCCGACCGCGCGGCGGCCGACGTGCGCCGCGGGACCGGGGAGCATCCGGTCCCGCGGCGGGTGGCTCAGGCGTCGTTCCCGGTGGGCTTGGGGCTACTGTAGATCTCCTCGATGACGTCCTGGTAGTCCCGCATCACCTGGGGGCGGCGGATCTTCATCGAGGGGGTCAGGTGTCCGGACTCCTCGGTGAAGTCCCGCGGGATGATCCGGAAGGCCCGCACGGATTCGGCCCGGGAGACGGATTCGTTGGCCCGGTCCACCAGCCGCTGCACGGCCTCGCCGACCTCCTCGGTCTGGGCGGCCTGCTCGGCGGTGAGATCCGGGTCCAGTCCCAGCCTGCCCAGCTCCTTCGGCAGGGTCTCCTCGTCCAGGGTGATCAGGGCCGCGATGAACGGCTTCCCATCGCCCAAGACCACGCACTGGGAGACCAGCGGGGAGGCCCGGATCAGATCCTCGTAGGTGGCGGGGATGACGTTCTTCCCGCCCGCGGTGACGATGACTTCCTTCTTGCGCCCGGTGATCTTCAGCATCCCGCGCTCGGTCAGCTCCCCCAGATCCCCGGTGCGGAACCAGCCGTCCTCGGTGAAGGACTCCGCGTCGGCCTTCTCATTGCGCCAGTAGTGGGCCATGATCCCGACGCCGCGCAGCTCCACCTCGCCGTCGGCGGCGATGCGCACCGAGGTCCCCGGCAGGGGCGGGCCGACGGTGCCGATCTGGAAGTCCTGCACGGTGCCGACCGTGGCCGGGGCGGTGGTCTCGGTCAGCCCGTAGCCCTCCAGGATCTTCAGGTGCGCGGCGTGGAAGAAGTGGGCCAGACGCACCGCCAGCGGCCCCCCGCCGGAGACGGCCCATTTGACCTTCCCACCCAGGGCCCGGCGCAGCTGGGCGAAGACCAGTCGGTCCGCTGTCGCGTACTGGGCGCGCAGGGCCAGGGAGGGCCGCCGCCCGTCCATGACCGTCTCGGACCAGGCCACCCCCACCCGCTCGGCCCAGTCGAAGATCCGCCCCTTGACCGCGGAGGCATCGTGGGCGCGGGAGCGCGCCCCGTTGTAGATCTTCTCGAAGACCCGCGGGACCACCAGCAGGAAGTCCGGGGAGAGGCTCGCGATGTCCTGGGTCAGGTACTTCAGATCGGGGGAGTGGCCCATCGTGATGCCGGCGTCCAGGGCCACCACGTGGATGAAGCGGGCGAAGACGTGGGCCAGCGGGAGGAACAGCAGCGTGGTGTTGCGCTCATTCGCGACCTCGGGCACATTCTGGCGCACCGCCGCGGACAGGCGCACGAAGTTCCCGTGGGTCAGCGCGCAGCCCTTCGGGCGCCCCGTCGTGCCGGAGGTGTAGATGATCGTGGCGGTGTCCTCCAGTCCCGCAGCACCGCGGGCGGCCTGCACCTGCTCCTCGGAAACTCCTTCCCCGGCGGCCCGCAGGCTGGCCAGGGACTCCGGGCGCTGGTCGTCGGCGTCGATCTGCCAGACGGTGCGCAGGGCCAGCTCCTCGTGGCGGGCGGCCCTCTTGACGGCGGCCAGGTGCTGGCTCGTCTCCACGATGATGGCCTTGGCACCCGAGTCGCTCATGTTCCAGGCGATCTGGGAGGGGGAGGAGGTCTCGAAGATCGGCACCGTCACCGCCCCGGCGTAGAAGATCGCGAAGTCCGCGACGGCCCATTCGTAGCGGGTGCGCGACATCAGTCCGACGCGGTCGCCGGGTTCGATGCCCTCGGCGATCAGCCCCCGGGCCAGGGCGATCACCTCCTCGCGGAACTCGCGCGCGCTCACCTCCCGCCAGGTGCCGCTGCCGGGCTCATCCTGCACGCGGAAGAGCACCTGCTCGGCGTGTTGGGGCAGCTTGGCCTCCAGCAGGTCCGTGAGATTGGACTGCGGGTCCGTCTCGATGGTCAGCTCGGTCGAGGTCTCGTCCATGAGATCCTTTCGGTCGTGGACCGCTCCTTCCGCGAACGGGGGAGGGGTCAGCGGGCGTCCCTGCGGACGTCGGCGGGCTGCCCCGGCCGGGACTCCCGCGCGGTGTGGTCTGGGGTGGCGCGCAGCCGGTGGTCGGCGAAGAACCGTGTGGAGGCGGCGAAGATCAGCGGCGCGTCGTGATCCAGGGTGGCCACGTGCCAGCTGCGCGGCAGCGACACCACCTCCGGGGCCTGGGGCAGCCCGGCGCGCAGCGCGCGGAGACTGGCCTCGGTGACCACGTGGTCCACCTCCGAGCGCAGCACCTGCACCGGGGCGCGCACCGCGCCCAGGCTCCGGCGGGCCGCGGCGAACAGCCGGTGCATCTGCCCCGCGGCGGCCACGGGCACCCGCGGATAGGCCCCTTCGCTCACGCCCTCCCGGCGGATGTCATCGCGCACCCCGGGCACCGTCGGCACCACACGGGACAGCGGCCCGCCCAGGGCGCTCAGCGGCTGCGGGGAGACCAGGCCGGGGTTGACCAGGCTCAGCGCGGCGACCGGCCGGCGGGCCGCCAGATGCAGCGCCAGCGCCCCTCCCATGGACAGCCCCGCGACCCCCACGCGCTCGCAGCGGGCGGCCAGGCGCCAGTAGGCGTCATCCACCGCCGCGGCCCACTCCCGCCAGTTCCGGGTGGCCATGTCCGCCACGGAGGTGCCGTGCCCGGGCAGCAGCGGCAGCTCGACGGCGTAGCCGCGTCGGGCCCACTCCCGGGCCCAGGGGCGCATGCTGTGCGGCGACCCGGTGAACCCGTGCAGGACCAGCACGCCGTCAGGTCCCCCGTCCCAGGACTGCGCCCGCACGTCGACGCCCTCCGGCAGCTCGCCGACCCCGGGTCCGGGGGCGGCGCTGCGGTGGCGCAGGTACGTGATCAAGCCCATACCCACGATTCAACCACGGTCCCACCGGCCCGGGGAAACCCCGCGCGGTACAGTGGCCCCACCGCCCGTTCCCGGACCGAAGGACCCCTGTGCCGACGCTCTACATGGCCCTCCGACGCGGCGTCGTCGGGCCGCTGGTGAACCTCCTGCTGCGCCCCCAGGTGCACGGCCTGGAGCACGTGCCCTCCACCGGTCCCGCGATCCTGGCCTCCAACCACCTGTCCTTCCTGGACCCGGTGCTGCTGCCCGTCGCGGTGCCCCGCCCGGTCAGCTTCCTCGCGAAGGCCGAGTACTTCACCGCCCCGGGGCCCCTCGGCAGGGCCATGGCCGCGTTCTTCCGCGCCATCCACCAGATCCCCCTGGACCGTTCCGGGGGCCAGCGCTCGGCCGGGGCCCTGGAGGCGGCCCGGGCGGTCTTAGCCGAGGGGCAGCTGCTGGGCATCTACCCGGAGGGCACGCGATCCCCGGACGGGCGGCTGCACCGGCCCAAGCTCGGGGTGGCCAGGCTCGCATTGGAGACGGGGGTGCCCGTCCTGCCGGTGGCGATGATCGGCACGCAGCGGCTGCAGCCTCCCGGGGCCCGGCTGCCCCGGCTGCCGCGGCCCCTGCTGCGCCCTGCGCCCGAGCAGCGTCCCCGCACCGTGATCGGGGCGCCGCTGGACCTGTCCGCCTGGACCGGGCCCGACGCCGGCGCGCACGCCGCGCGGGGCGCGGCCCAGCAGATCATCGCGGCCATCCGCGAGCTGTCGGGGCAGGACTACGTCGACGAGTACGCCCCGCGCCGTGGCGGCCACGGCAGGACTCGGCGGCCACCCGTCTCGTAGACTGTTCGCATGTCGAACGAGATCCGGACCGAACTGTCGAGCACCCCCGCCGCCCCCGCACCCTCAGCCCAGGACTACCCAGGTCTGGACGAGTGGCGGACACGGGCCGCCGGACAGCAGCCGGACTGGCGGGGTCACCCCGATTTCGACCGCGTCGTCGCCGACCTGGAGGCCGTGCCCCCGCTGGTGTTCGCCGGGGAGGTGGACCAGATGCGCGCCCGCCTGGCCGAGGTGGCCGCGGGACGGGCGTTCTTCCTGACCGGCGGGGACTGCGCGGAGACCTTCGCCGCGGCCACCGCGGATAGGATCAGCGCCCGGGTGCGCACCCTGCTGCAGATGGCGGTGGTCCTGACCTACGGGGCCTCGATGCCGGTGGTCAAGATGGGGCGGATGGCCGGGCAGTTCTCCAAGCCGCGCTCCTCGGACACCGAGACCCGCGGGGAGACCACCCTGCCCAGCTTCCGCGGGGAGATGGTCAACGGCTTCGACTTCACCCCGGAGTCCCGCGCGCACGACCCGAACCGCATGCTCGCCGGATACCACACCTCCGCCTCGACGCTGAATCTCATCCGCGCCTTCACCACCGGCGGCTTCGCGGACCTGCGCCTGGTGCACGCCTGGAACCAGGGGTTCGTGGCCAACCCGGCCCACGCCCGCTACGAGTCCATGGCCTCGGAGATCGACCGGGCCATGAAGTTCATGGCCGCCTGCGGGGCGGACTTCGAGGCCCTGCGCTCCACCGAGTTCTACGCTGGGCACGAAGCCCTGCTGCTGGACTACGAGCGGGCCCTGACCCGCATCGACTCCCGGACCCACCGGCCCTACGACACCTCCGCGCACTTCCTGTGGATCGGGGAGCGCACCCGCGGGCTCACGGACGCCCACGTGGACTTCCTCTCCCAGGTGCGCAACCCCATCGGCGTCAAGCTCGGGCCCACCACCACGGTCGAGGAGGTGCTGCGGCTGATCGACGTGCTGGACCCGCAGCGGGAGCCGGGACGCCTGACCTTCATCACCCGGATGGGTGCCGGGAAGATCCGGGAGAACCTCCCGCGTCTGGTGGAGGGGGTGCGCGATGCCGGGGCGAGCCCCGTGTGGGTCACCGACCCCATGCACGGCAACACCATCTCCGTGCCCTCCGGGTTCAAGACCCGCCGCTTCGAGGACGTCATGGACGAGGTCCGCGGGTTCTTCGAGGTGCACCGCGAGCTGGGCACCTTCCCCGGCGGGATCCACGTGGAGATGACCGGCGACGACGTCGCCGAGTGCCTGGGCGGCTCGGACCCGGTGGATGAGACCGCCTTCGCCGAGCACTACGAGACCCTCTGCGATCCCCGCCTGAACCACCGGCAGTCCCTGGAGATCGCCTTCCTGGTGGCCGAGGCCCTCTCAGGCCGCAGGTGAGTCCGCTGGGGTGAGTCCGCTGGGGCGAGCCGGGCCGCAGATGGGTCGGGCGGGCTACCCGGCGGGTGGCCCCGCCCGGCCCCCGAGGAGGGCGGCGGCGGCCCCTGTGCCGTATCCCGAGCCGATCAGCTGCAGGCCCAGCAGCCAGCCGAGGTAGCCCACCGCGCAGGCGACCAGCAGGAAGATGAGCAGCAGGATCCAGCCGCGGTAGGGACCGCCGCGCCCGAGCACGACCCGCGGGCTCCGGGGGTCCCGGGGCGCCTCCGCGTCTCGGATGACCCGGTCCTGTCCTGCGGCGGGTGGGCCTTCCGCGGGGACCGCCGCCTGCGCGGGCGCGGCCTGGAGGTGCCGCGTCAGGGCGGTCGGGGACCGATCGGTGCGGTGGAGCTCGTCGAGGTCGGTGTCCGGGGGCAGCAGCCGGGTCGGCTGGGTGCGCGGAGGCGGTGCGGCATCGGGGTCGTCCTGCTCGGCGGGGACCGCGCGCAGACCGGTCGGATCGGTGTGGCTGTCCGTGCGCAACACCGAGAACAGGTCCTCGGTCTCCGGCCGGTGCCCCGGGGGCGCCAGATCCAGCGCGGCCGGTGTCAGGCTCTCGCGCAGGTGCTCCAGCTCCCCGAGCAGATCCGCCGCCCGCTGCGGTCGGTGCTCCGGGTCCTTCTCGCAGCACCAGACCACGATGTCGGCGACCTCCGGATCCACCCCGGGGAAGCGCCGCTGCAGCACCGGGAAGGGCTCGTCCACGTGGGCCATGGACACCGCGTAGGGGGAGGGACCGCGGAAGGGCGGGACCCCGGTGAGCATCTCGTAGAGGATCACCCCCAGCGAATACAGATCCGCGGGCGGTCCTGAGCTCTCCCGGCGCACCACCTCCGGGGCGATGTAGTTGGCGGAGCCGATCAGGGTCAGCGTCGCGGAATCCTCCTGCACCGGGCGGGTCAGCCCGAAGTCGGCGACCTTCACCGACCCGGTGGGGGAGGTCAGCACGTTCTCCGGCTTGATGTCCCGGTGCACCAGCCCGCACCGGTGCGCGGCGGCCACCCCGGCCGTCATCGGCACCGCGACCCGCAGCATCTCCCGCACGGTCATGGGCGAGCGGCGCTTGATCAGATCCCGCAGCGTGGCCCCGTCCACCAGCTCCATCACCAGGAAGGCCAGCGGCTCCGGACCCGTCTCATCCACCCCCTGATCCCACACGGCCACCACGTGCGGGTCCGCGACGGCCGCCGCCGCCCGGGCCTCCGCGGCGAAGCGGTCCGTGCGCCGGGGGTCCGCGGCCACCGACTCCTTGAGCACCTTGACCGCCACCGGGCGGCCCAGGCGCAGGTCCCGCCCGCGGTAGACCGTGCCCATCCCTCCGCGGGCGATCAGATCCCCCAGCAGATAGCGTCCCTCCACGGTGCGTCCGCTCAGGGGTCCGGGTCCGGTGGGTCTCATGCCCCCGAGTGTAGGGGATGGTCCCGGACAGCGGCCGGGAGCCCCGCGCCCGGGCTGGACTACCCTGGAGATCGTGACTTCCACCGAGAACACCGAGAACCTCTTCGACCTCGTCGGGCAGTGGCTGAGTCTGCCCGACGTCGCCGAGACCCTGGACCTGAAGGTCACCCGGGTGCACGCCCTGATCGGCGAGGGCGCGCTGATCGCCGTGCGCGATGCCGAGGGTGTGCGCCGGATCCCGGCCCTGTTCCTGCGCGAGGACCGCGTCCTGGAGCCGCTCAAGGGCACCCTCACGGTCCTGCGCGACGCCGGCTTCGACGACGCCGAGGCCATCCGCTGGCTGTGGACCGAGGACGACTCCCTGCCCGGGCGTCCGATCGACGCCCTGCGCGAAGGGCGCAAGACCGAGATCCGGCGCCGGGCCCAGGCCCTCGCCTGGTAGCCGCCCGTCCCGGTCCCGGTCCCTGGCCAGGAGTCAGGAGCTGCGGTGCAGAGCCCGCTCGCTCAGCCGCTCCAGCCCGGCCCGAACCTCGGAGTCGACCTCGAGCCGATCCAGCGCCCGCCGGGCCAGCTGCTCGCGCTCGCGGATCAGCTCCTCGGTGCGGGCCAGCGCCCCGGTGTCGCGCAGGATCTCCCGCAGCCGGCGCACCCCGTCCTCGGTGAGCCGCGGGTCTCCCAGCCCGGCCTCCAGCTCCCGGGACCGCTGGGCGTCGGCCCGCTCGTGGGCCAGGGCCACCAGCACGGTCCGCTTCCCCTCGCGCAGATCGTCCCCGGCGGGCTTGCCCGTCACAGCCGGCTCCCCGAACACTCCGAGCACGTCGTCGCGCAGCTGGAACGCCTCGCCCAGCGGCAGCCCGACCTCGGATAAGCCCGTCAGCAGGGCCTCATCGGCCCCGGCCAGGCTCGCCCCGATCAGCAGCGGATGCTCGCAGGTGTACTTCGCCGCCTTGTAGCGGATGACCCGCAGAGCCCGCTCCAGGGCGGCTTCGGGCTCCTCCCGGCCGAGGTGCTCGCTCAGCCCGTCCAGGTACTGCCCGCCCATGACCTCGGTGCGCATCAGATCGAAGATCGCCCGGGCCCGGGCCGGGCCCGTCGTCGCGGCCGGATCGGCACCCGCGCACAGGGGGGCGAACAGGGCCTCGGAGAAGGACAGGCACAGGTCACCGGCGAGGATCCCGCCCATCAGCCCGTAGTCCCGGGCCTCCAGGGACCACCCGCGCTCGCGGTGGGTCGCGGCGAAGCGGTGGTGCACGGAGGGGCGTCCGCGGCGGGTGTCGGAATGATCGATGATGTCGTCGTGGATCAGCGCCGCGGATTGGAACAGCTCGATCGCCGCCCCCGCCTGCACCGGCCGCGGGTCCTGGGCGCCGCCGCCGGCGGCGCGCCAGCCCCACAGCAGCAGCAGGGCCCGCAGCCGCTTGCCGCCCGCGGACAGGTCACGGATCGCCGCGATCAGAGGCTCGGTCTCGGGGGAGACGGCCGCGAGCACGCGCTCCTGCTCGGCGAGGAACCCCAGGAGGCGATGCTGCACGGCGTCGAGGAAGGCGGCCTCCACGGCGTCGGGGGATCCGGCGGCCCCCGGCTCGGCGGCGCGGTCATGGGTCATGGAAGGCTCCTCGGGTGGTGGGGTGGACCGCCCTGCGCGAACGCGACCGCGGTCGGCTCGATCGCGGCGGGTGCGGTGGCGGATAATGGCCGTGGCGGCGCCTCGCGGGAGCCCGGATGGGACGGCGGCCGCCACCCCGCCCAGTGTACAGCCTGCCCTGCTTCCGCCGCGGTCCCGGCGTCGGCGGCGCTCCCCGGCATCCCGTCGGCGCCGGCGTCCCCGTCGGGCTCCATCCCACCGCATCCCGTCCGTGAGGAGTTCCCCGCCGTGCCCGCCGTCCCCTCTCCCGACTTCCCGCATCGGGTGATCCTGCACGTGGACATGGACGCGTTCTTCGTCGGGGTCGAGCTGCTGACCCGGCCCGAACTGGTCGGGCGGCAGGTGGTCGTGGCCGGTTCCGGCAGCCGCTCCGTGGTGCTGTCCGCCTCCTACGAGGCCCGTGCCCTCGGCGTCCATTCGGCGATGCCGGTGGCGCGCGCCCGACGACTGGCGCCGCGCGCCGTGTACATCGAGCCCTCCCACTCCAGCTACTCCGCCTACTCCCGGCAGATCATGGCCGTGCTGCACGAGGTCACCGACCTGGTGGAGCAGGTCAGCGTGGATGAGGCCTTCCTGGACGTCACCGGGGCGCAGCGGCGCCTGGGCTCGCCCGTGCGCATCGCCCGCGGCATCCGGACCCGGATCCTCCAGCGCACCGGGCTGGTGGCCTCGATCGGGGTCGCCTCCAACAAGTTCATCGCCAAGATGGCCTCCACGGGGTCCAAGCCGGATGGGCTGTGGGTGGTGCCCGAGGCGCGGATCGGGCAGTTCCTGGATCCGCTGCCGGTGGGGCGACTGTGGGGTGTGGGGGAGAAGACCGCGGCGCATCTGCAGGAGGCGGGCCTGCACACGGTGGGCCAGCTGCGCCAAATGTCTCTGGAATACCTCCAGCGGCGTCTCGGGCGCGCCTCGGGGGCGCACCTGTGGGAGCTGGCCCGCGGCATCGACGAGCGGCCGGTGCAGTCCCACCGGGTCGAGAAGTCCATGGGCGCCGAGCACACCTTCGCCGCTGACACGGACGACGTCGTCGAGATCAAGGCCGCGCTGCTGCAGCTGAGCCACGACGTCGCACGGCGGCTGCGCGCCTCCGGTCGCACGGCCGCGGCGGTCTCCCTGAAGCTGCGGGACCAGGACTTCCGCACGCTGACCCGCACCCGGACCCTGGAGCGGGCCGCGGGGACCGGACGGGAGATCAACGCCGCCGCGGTGCGGCTGTTCGAGGACCTCGGCCCGCTGGCCGGCCGGGTGCGACTGGTGGGGGTGCGGGCCGAGCGGCTGGAGGAGGGCGCCGCCGGGCGCCAGCTGAGCCTGTGGGAGGAGGCCGACGGCGATCGGCTGCGCGCCGAGGCCGAATGGGGCGGGGCGGAGAGCGCCATGGATCGGATCCGCGATCGCTTCGGTCCGGCCGGTCTGCGCCCGGCCCGGCTGGTCAGCGGCGGATTCGCCCGCCGCTACCGCCCCGAGGCCGGCACCGGTGCGCAGAAGGGCGCCGGGGCCCGTCCGGATCCGCGCGGACCCGGTGAAAACCCGCGGGAAAAAGGCTAGTCTGAGCTGGACGGAGACCCTCGGCCCAGGCGAGGCGGGGGATCCACCATCTTTCCGGGAGAAGGACGCACCATGGCCCTTTCTGAGCGCGAACGCCAGCTGCTGGAGCAGCTCGAACAGCAGCTGAACGTCGAGGACCCCACCTTCGCGGACACGATGCAGGAAGAGCGCCCGCGCCCCCGCCCGGGTGCTGGCCTGTCCGGGCGCAATCTGGTGCTGGGGATCGTCGTGGCCGTGCTCGGCCTTGGCCTGGTGCTGCTGGGTGTGTCCACGCAGCTGATCCTCGTCGGGGTCCTGGGCTTCCTGGTCATGGCCGGCGGGGTCTATCTGGCCACGCTGCGCCGTCGCGAGGGCGGCGGCCGCTCGGAGGCCTCCGGGCGCACTAACCGCCCCCGCGCCGGCGAGCGCGGCGTCTCCTTCATGCAGCGCCTCGAGCAGCAGTGGGAGGATCGCCACCGGGAGCGCTGAGCCGCTCCACTTTCCTCCATGATCAGCCCTCGACAGGGGCCGGATCCCGCAGATCGGCGGGATCCGGCCCCTTTTTCCGTGCCTGGCGAGACCGTGCTCCCTCCGCGTCGCGCATGGGAATCGGCTGGGAATGGCCCTTCGGGGCGGTTGTGGGGAGGGAAGTGGAGTAAAGTGGGGCGCGTCGGGTGCTCCCGGGGTTCCAGTGGATCCCGGTGCGCATCGCGGCAGATCAGATCAACCTCGGACGCGGGAGGCGGTGGGCCGGTGTTTCTGGGCACCTACTCTCCCCGGCTGGATGAGAAGGGTCGGCTGATCCTGCCCGCCAAGTACCGGGAGGAGCTGGCCGAGGGGCTCGTGCTCACCCGGGGGCAGGAGCGCTGCCTCTACGTGTTCAGCCAGGCCGAATTCGAGCGGGTCCACGAGCAGCTGCGCCAGGCGCCGCTGTCCTCGCGCCAGGCCCGGGACTACATCCGCGTGTTCCTCTCGGGGGCCTCGGATGAGGTGCCGGACCGGCAGGGCCGGGTGACCATCCCGACACCGCTGCGCGAGTATGCGGGGCTGGGGCGGGAGCTGGCCGTGATCGGGGCGGGCACCCGCGCGGAGATCTGGGATGCCGAGGCGTGGAACGCGTACCTGACGCAGAAGGAGACGGAGTTCTCGGAGACGGATGACGAGGTGCTGCCCGGCCTGCTGTGATCCCCGCCCTGCGATCTTCCGCCCGACGCATCGACCTCGTGGTCGGTCCTGACTCACCTTCCCCTGAGGCAGGCCCGCACGGGGGCGGCGTGCGGGAGGAGGATCGGATGGCGGGGGCTGGGCAGAGGCGGCGGCTCCCATCCGGTGGGGCAGACGCAGGGAGGAGGACCCCGATGACGCAGGAGCGCGAGTGCCCGGAGCGATCTGATGCGCGGCGACGGCACGTCCCGGTGCTGCTGGACCGGTGCCTGGATCTGCTGGCCCCGGCTCTCGAGGGGCCGAGTCCCGTGGTCGTGGACGCGACCCTCGGAATGGGCGGGCACACCGAGGCCCTGCTGACCCGCTTCCCCCGGCTCACCGTCCTGGGGATCGACCGCGACCCGCAGGCCCACGCACTGGCCGGTGAACGGCTGGCCCCGTTCGGCGACCGGTTCCGCCCGGTCTGGGCGGTCTACGACGAGATTCCCGAGGTGCTCGCCGAGCGCGGCATCGACCGGCTGGACGGCGTGCTGTTCGACCTGGGGGTCTCCTCCCTGCAGCTGGATGAGCGCGAGCGCGGCTTCGCCTACTCCTACGACGCCCCGCTGGATATGCGCATGAACGCGGAGGACGAGCTCACCGCGGCTCACATCGTGAACACCTATGACGAATCTCACCTTCGACGGATCCTGCGGGACTGGGGTGAGGAACGCTACGCCGGACGCATCGCTCAAGCTCTGGTAGAGGTTCGTCAGGAGACCCCGTTTTCCAGGACCGGTGAGCTGGTGGAGGTGGTCACCCGGGCCGTTCCCGCGGCGGCGCAGCGCTCCGGGGGGCATCCGGCCAAGCGGACCTTCCAAGCCCTGCGCATTGAAGTCAATGCTGAGCTTGAAGTTCTGCAGCGCGCCGTGCCCGCCGCTCTCCGGGCGATCCGGGTGGGCGGCCGTGTCGCGGCGCTGAGCTACCACTCCCTGGAGGACAGAATCGTCAAGAAGGCGATGGCGAGCCTGGCCGTCTCCCGGGCCCCCAAGGGGTTCCCGGTGGAGCTGGAGGAGCATCGTCCCGAGCTCCGGATCCTCACCCGGGGGGCCGAGCCCCCGAGCCCCGAGGAGATCGACGCCAACCCCCGCGCGGCCTCAGCTCGTCTGCGTGCCGCCGAACGCATCCGCGACCCGAGGACCACCCCATGAGCGCAGAACCCCAGCAGCCCGACAGCGCGCACGATGACTCCGTCTCCCCGGCGCTGCATCTGCAGGCGGTGCGCCAGCGGCGGCTGCGACTGGTCGGCGGCGGGGCGCAGGAGGTCGGGACCTCCGAGGGTGTCCTGGAGACCGCTCAGGATGCCGATCGGTCGACCGGCTCCGCCCGCGCCCGCCGTCGCCCGCTGGCCTCGGCGCCGGCACGGGCCCGACGCCGCAGGATCCCGCTGATCATCGCGACCTTCCTCGGGGTCCTGCTGACCCTGGGCTTCGCCCTGCTGATGAACATCACCATCTCCCAGAACCAGTACGACCTCGTGCAGCTGCGCGCGCAGGAGCAGGACCTCACGGAGCGGAACCAGGCCCTGAGCCAGGAGATCGAGTTCCAGCAGGCCCCCCAGAATCTGGCCGCGCGCGCCTCCCAGCTGGGGATGGTCTCCCAGGCCCAGCAGGCGCAGCTGGATCTGCGCACCGGCAAGCTCAACGGCACCCCGCAGGCCGCCGAGGCGGTGGGGGAGGATCCCAAGGAGGCGGCCGAGCAGGGCCGGACCAACCTGATCGATCCGCCGAAGGGCAGCGACACCGAGGCCGCCCAGCAGGCCCAGCAGCGCGCCGCGGAGCAGCAGAAGAAGGACGAGGCGGCCCAGAAGAAGGCCGATGAGCAGAAGAAGGCCCAGGAACGGCCCTCGGCCAGCCCCGCGGCGTCCCAGTCCGGGCAGGCCGGGGACGACCGCGGCCGCTGAGCCGTCCCGTACTCACCGCAGTTCCCCACCCCGACGACGGCCGGAGCAGCTCCGGCGGAAAGGCAGCGCCCGTGGACCCCACCCAGGACGGCAGCGCCGACCCGGAGCACCCGCAGCGGCCCCGCGCCGACCGGGAGGCCGGCAGGGCCGCGGAACCGGTGGCCCCGGAGTCCTCGGGACAGCCGGCCCAGGGGATCCTGCGCCGCAGCTTCCTGGGGATCTCCGGATTCCTGGGGATGCTCGGCCTGCTGGGCGCGCGGCTGTTCTACGTCCAGGCCATCGACCCCTCCGGTCGGGCGGACAAGGCGCTGGCCGAGCGGCGTCGGCAGGTTGTGGTCCCGGCCCTGCGCGGAGAGATCCTGGACGCCACCGGGACCGTGATGGCCCGCTCCATCCAGCGCTACCGGATCGTGGTGGACCAGACCGCCGTCGCCGCGTTCAAGCGGCTCAAGAAGGACGGCAGCAGCACCGAGCAGGTCACCCCCCAGCAGCTGGTCTACGAGCTGGCCGACCTGCTGAAGAAGCCGGACGAGGAGGTCAAGAAGGCCCTGGACGGGGACAAGCGCTACGCCGTGGTCGCCGACGAGGTCACCCCCGACGTCTACAACGCGATCACGGACCTGGGAGCGACCTTCCTGTCCGGGGAGTCGGTGTCCAAGCGCACCTACCCGGACGGGTCGGTCGGCGGCTCTGTCATCGGCTACCTCAACGCCCAGGGCGCCCAGGGCGGGATGGAGCTGCAGTTCGACCAGCAGCTGTCCGGGCAGGACGGCGAGCGAGTCTACGAGATCTCCGCGGACGGGGTGCGCATCCCCGTGGGCGAGGAGCTGGACACCCCGGCGAAGAACGGCGGCACCGTGAAGCTGTGTCTGAACCGCGACATCCAGTACTTCGCGCAGCAGCAGGTCACCGCCCGGGCCCGGCAGCTCGGCGCCGAATGGGGGACCTGCGTGGTCATGCGCGTGAAGGACGCCGCGGTGCTGGCCCTGGCCGACTCCTCCATGATCGACCCCAACGACTACTCCAAAGCCGACACCGACGACTTCAGTCCCCGGGCCGTCACCAGCATCACCGAACCCGGCTCCACGGAGAAGGTGCTCACCGCCTCGGCCGTCATCGATGAGGGGCTGTCCCAGCCGGAGACCGTCTTCGACGTTCCCGCCGAGCTGCGCATCGACGGTCAGCTGATCACCGACTCCTTCGAGCACCCCGCCCAGAAGCGGACCCTGGCCGGGATCATCGCCGACTCCATGAACACCGGAACCGTTCTGGCGGGGAAGCAGCTGACCAAGGACCAGCGCCATGACTGGCTGGCGAAGTTCGGGATCGGCCGACGCACCGGCATCGAGTTCCCGAACGAAGCCCAGGGCCTGCTGGCCGCCGCGGATGATTGGGATGTCCGGCAGCAGTACACGGTGCTGTTCGGCCAGGGCGTCTCCCAATCCCTGCTGCAGACGGTCACCGCCTACCAGGCGCTGGCCAACGACGGGATCCAGCTGACCCCGCGCCTGGCCGACTCCGTGACCGACGCCGAGGGGGTCGCCCAGCCTCGTCCGACCCCCGAGGGGCGGCGCATCGTCTCCGCGGACACCGCGAAGAAGCTGCGCCAGATCATGGAGACCGTGATCACCGGCGGACACGCCCCCGATGCCGCCGTGGAGGGCTGGCGCGTGGGCGGCAAGACCGGCACCGCGGAGGCCCCGGCCGAGGACGGCAAGGGCTTCGACGGGTTCACGACCTCCTTCGTGGGCATGGCCCCCATCGAGGATCCGCAGTATGTGGTCGGCGTGCTGCTGCAGCGGCCCGAGGGCGCCGTCACCGAGATCGGCACCACCGGGACGTTCTCGAAGATCATGCAGAAGGTCCTGGAGTACTACCGGGTCCCGCACTCCACGACTCCGCCGCAGAAGCTGGACAAGTTCGCCCCGGGGGACCCCCAGAACGACGATTGAGCTCGCCCCGGCCCGGTCCGGCTGCGAGCTTCGGACTAGGATGTGAGTTCGGGTCGGCCCACCCGGTGAGCCGACCCGAGGCCCGGAACCAACGCCCCCGATACGACAGGAAGTGGCTTCCCCATGACACCGAAGGACCCGGAGCAGGGGCATCCCGACCTCCAGGGTGCCAGCGCGCAGGACCTGCGTCCGCGGCGCGTCCCGGCCCGGGAGCTCGGGCAGATCGCAGCACACCTGGAAGCCGCCGGCGTCGAGGTCCGCACCCGTCCCGGTGCCGAGGGGCAGGCGGTGGTGACCGGCATCAGCATGGACTCCCGCGAGGTGCAGGCCGGGGACCTCTATGTGGCCCTGCCCGGGGCCAACGCGCACGGGGCCCAGTTCTCCTGCGCCGCCCGACGCGCCGGGGCGGCCGCGGTGCTCACCGACGCCGCTGGTGCCGAGATCCTGGACCGGCAGGGCAGCCCACTGCCCCTGCTGATCGTTCCCTCCGTGCGCGAGGCCGTGGGGCCCCTGGCGGCCTGGATCTACGGCAGCCAGCCCGAGCGGGGCCGCCAGCGCCTGTACGCCGTGACCGGGACCAACGGGAAGACCACCACGACCTACATGATCGACGGCCTGCTGGATCGGCTCGGGGAGACCACCGGGCTGATCGGGACCATCGAGATCCGGGCCGGCGCGGAGGTCATCCCCTCGACCCTCACGACCCCGGAGTCCACGCACGTGCACGCCCTGCTGAGCGTGATGCGCGAGCGCGGGATCACCGCCGCGGCGATGGAGGTCTCCTCCCACGCCCTGGACTACCGCCGGGTGGACGGGGTCGTCTACGACGTCGCCGGGTTCACCAACCTCACCCAGGACCACCTGGACCTGCACGGGTCCATGCAGGCCTACTTCGACGCCAAGGCGCAGCTGTTCACCCCGGCCCGCACCCGGCGCGCCGTGATCATCGTGGATGACGAGTGGGGCCGGCGCATGGCCGAGCACGCCCGCCGCGAGCTCGGCGCGGATCGGGTGGTCACTCTCGCCACCGGCTACGGCCGCGGCGCCCACGGGGAGGCCGAAGCGGACTGGACGGTCCGGGAGGTGCGCGCCGAGGGCATCGGCCACGGCTTCGTCCTGCAGCACCGGGACGGCACCCGCATCCCGACCGGCACCGGGCTGCCCGCCGACTTCAACGTCTCCAACGCGGCGCTGGCCGCCGTCATGGTCCGTACCGGGCAGGCCGAGCCCCAGCGGGTCGCCGAGCAGCTGGCCGACCCGGAATCCCTGACCCCGCTGGTGCCCGGGCGCATGCAGGTGATCGGGCAGCGTCCCCTCGCGATCGTGGATTTCGCCCACAACCCGGACGCGCTGCAGCGGGCCCTGGAAGCCGTGGGCCCCGGTTCGGACGGCTGGGTCATCGTGGTCTTCGGCGCCACCGGGGAGCGGGACCAGCTCAAGCGCCCCGTCATGGGTCGCATCGCCGCGGAGCACGCCGACGTCGTGATCGTCACCGACGATGACCCCCACCGCGAGCCGCCTGCGCCGATCCGCGCTGCCGTGGCCGAGGGCGCCCGGGCCGCCGCGGCCGACGGGGCCCGCGCCGAGGCTGTGGAGGACATCGCCCCGCGTGCGGACGCGATCCGCCGCGCCGTGGAGCTGGCTGGGCCTGGAGACGCGATCCTCGTAGCAGGGCGCGGACACGAGACCAGCCAGGACGTGGACGGGGCGGACCTGGAGCTGGACGACCGCGAGGAGCTGCGCGCCGCCCTGGCCGCACACCGCCCCGCACCGACCGATACCCCCGAGGACCCCGCAGGAGAACGCGCATGATCGCCCTGACCGCCGCCGAGATCGCCGAGGCCGTGGGCGGGCAGCCCGCGGGGCTGGAGGCCGCAGACCTGGGGTCGATCACGTGCACCGCCGCGACCACCGACTCCCGGGAGGTCGGCCCCGGTGCGCTGTTCATCGCCAAGCCCGGGGAGAGCACCGACGGGCACCGCTTCATCCCCCAGGCCCTCGCCGCGGGCGCCGTGCTCGCCCTGGCCGAGCGGGAGACCCGCGACGAGGAGGGCCGGACCCACCCGGCGATCCTGGTGCCCGACGTCGTCCTGGCCATGGGGGCCCTGGCCCACGCGATCGTCGTGCGCCTGCGCGCGACCGGTCCGCTGAGAGTCATCGGCATCACCGGCTCCGCCGGGAAGACCACCACCAAGGACCTGCTGGCCGGGATCCTCTCGACCCTCGGGCCCACCGTGGCCCCCCAGGGCTCCTACAACGGGGAGGTCGGGGTGCCCCTGACGGTGTTCCGCGCCGAGCACGACACCCGGTACCTGGTCATCGAGATGGGCGCCAACGCCGTGGGCAACATCCGCTACCTGTGCGACATGGTCCTGCCCGACGCCGGGGCCGTGCTGAAGGTCGGCACCGCCCACCTCGGGGAGTTCGGCTCGGTGGAGAACATCGCCCGCACCAAGGCGGAGCTGGCCTCCGGGGTCGCCGCCGACGGCGCGGTCGCCCTGAACCTGGACGATCCCCGGGTCGCCCGCATGGCCGAGGTGGCCGGCGCCCCGGTGACCTGGTTCGGGGTGGCCGGACGCCACCAGGACCGGCCTGCCGAGGGCGCCGGGATGCTCGAGGCCCGGGACCTGCGCGCCGACGCGCAGGGCCGGCCCGTGTTCACCCTGGTGCTGCCCGACGGCTCCCAGCACGCGATCACCGCGCGGCTGATCGGCGAGCACCACGTCTACAACCTGCTGGCCGCGGCCAGCCTCGCCCTGGCCGTGGGCGCCCCCGTCGAAGCCGTGGTGCGCGGGCTGAACACCCTGGGCCCGCGCAGCCGCTACCGCATGGAGCGCACCGATCGACCCGACGGGGTGACCGTCATCAACGACGCCTACAACGCCAACCCGGAGTCGATGGCCGCGGCCCTGCGCACCCTGGCCCAGATGGGCCGAGACGCCCGACCACCGCGGCGGACCTGGGCCGTGCTGGGTCCGATGCTGGAGCTGGGGGCTGCCTCGGCGGCCGAGCACGGCAAGATCGGGCGCGACGCCGTCCGGCTGAACATCGCCAAGCTCGTGGCCGTGGGCCCGGAGGCCAAACCCATCTACAGCGACGCCCTGCTGGAGGGCTCCTGGGGCGAGGAGGCCTGCTGGGTGGAGACCGTGGAGCAGGCCGAGCAGCTGCTCGGCGAGCAGCTGGCCCCCGGGGACATCGTGCTGGTCAAGTCCTCCAACGGGGCGGGACTGCGGTTCCTGGGCGATAGAGTGGCACGAGGCCTCCCGGACGGCGCGTCGAACGCGCCCCGGCAGAGCTCCGAGACCGCTGAACCGCAAGAAAGGCGCTGATCACCGCATGATCTCCATCCTCCTGGCGGCGGCCTTCGGTCTGGTCCTCTCCCTCGCCGGAACCCCGCTGTTCACCAAGCTGCTCGTGCGGCGCCACTACGGCCAGTTCATCCGCGAGGACGGCCCGACCAGCCACCAGACCAAGCGCGGCACCCCGACCATGGGCGGCGTCGTGATCATCGGCGCGGCCGTGCTGGCCTTCCTGATCTCCCTGCTGATCACCGGCGGACTGCTCGGCGGGCAGAGCGCGGTGCCCTCGGCCTCGGCGCTGCTGCTGATCCTGCTCATGGTGGGCATGGCCGGGGTCGGGTTCATCGACGACTACAAGAAGATCGCCAAGAAGCAGTCCCTGGGTCTGACGCCCAAAGGCAAGATCGTGCTGCAGGGCGGGGTCGGCGTGGTCTTCGCGGTGCTGGCGCTGCTGCTGCCGGATGAGCGTGGCTGGACCCCCGCCTCCACCCGGATCTCCTTCACCCGGGACATCCACGCCCTGGACCTGTCCTTCGGGGTGACCGCCGTCGGGGTGATCCTCTTCGTGATCTGGGCGAACCTCATCGCCACCGCCACCACCAACGCCGTGAACCTCACCGACGGGCTGGACGGGCTGGCCACCGGCGCCTCGATCCTCGTGTTCTCCGGCTACCTCATGGTCTCCATGTGGCAGAACAACCACCTGTGCTCCCCGGGATCCTCGGATCCGGTCTGCTACGAGGTGCGCGATCCCGGGCAGCTGGCGGTGCTCGCCGCGGCCCTGATCGGCTCGCTGATCGGCTTCCTGTGGTGGAACACCTCCCCGGCGTCGATCTTCATGGGCGACACCGGCTCCCTCGGCCTCGGCGGGGCCCTGGCCGGCTTCGCGATCCTCAGCCGCACCGAGCTGCTCCTGGTCCTCATGGCGGGGCTGTTCGTGATCATCTCCGCCTCCGTGATCATCCAGGTCGGCTACTTCAAGCTCTCCGGAGGCAAGCGCATCTTCAAGATGGCCCCGCTGCAGCACCACTTCGAGCTCAAGGGCTGGAAGGAGGTCACGGTCGTGGTCCGCTTCTGGATCATCGCCGGACTGTTCGTGGCCGCGGCCCTGGGCGTGTTCTACGGCGACTGGCTGCTCAGCCACGGAGGAGTGATCACCCGATGAAGGCCACCAACGCCAACCCCGTGCTTCAGGACCCCCGCCTGGCCGGGCTGACCTCCTGGGACGCCGACTGGGCCGGGCTGCGCGTGGTCGTGGCCGGGATCGGCACCTCCGGCTTCGCCGCGGCGGACACCCTGATCGAGCTCGGAGCGCGCGTGGTCGTCGTGGACGGGAAGGACACCGAGGAGAACCGCTACAAGGCCCAGACCCTCGGGATCGTCGGCGCCGCGCAGACGATCCTCGGGCAGCAGGCCATGGACGCCCTGCCCGAGGTGGACGGGCAGGCTCCCGAGCTGGTCGTCACCTCCCCGGGGCTGCGGCCCACCCTGGGCATCCTGGCCGAGGCCGTGGACCGCGGCATCCAGATCTGGGGGGATGTGGAGCTGGCCTGGCGCCTGCGCGAGCGGGGAGGCCGGAAGACGGCCGAGTGGCTGTGCATCACCGGAACCAACGGCAAGACCACGACGGTGGGGATGACCGCCTCGATCCTGCAGGCCGCGGGACTCAAGGCCATCGCGGTGGGCAACGTCGGCACCCCCATCCTGGACGCCCTGCGGGACCCGGTGGACTACGACGTGCTGGCGGTGGAGCTGTCCAGCTACCAGCTGCACTGGTCCCACTCCCTGGCCCCGCTGGCCTCCGTCGTGCTGAACATCGCCGAGGACCACCTGGACTGGCACGGCTCCTACGCCAACTACGCCGCGGACAAGGCCCGGGTGTACGAGAACACGCGGGTGGCCTGCGTGTACAATGCCGCCGTGCCGGACACGGAGCGGATGGTCGAGCAGGCCGAGGTTCAGGAGGGCTGCCGGGCGGTCTCCTTCACCACCGACACCCCGTACCTGTCCCAGCTGGGTGTGGTGGACGGTCTGCTGGTGGATCGGGCCTTCGTCGAGCAGCGTCGCACCGAGGCCCTCGAGCTGGGCGCCGTGCGCGACACCGGGCCGCTGCCGACCCGCCACACCGTGGAGAACGCCCTGGCCGCCGCGGCCCTGACCCGCGCGGCCGGCGTCTCCCCGGAGGCCGTGCGCGACGGCCTGCGCGCCTTCGAGCCCGGGGCCCACCGCATCCAGCCGGTGGCCACGACCCACGGGGTGCTGTGGGTCAACGACACCAAGGCCACCAACCCCCACGCGACCGACGCCTCGCTGTCCTCCTTCGACCCGGTCATCTGGATCGCCGGCGGCCTGTCCAAGGGCGTGCACTACGGGGACCTGGTGGCCGCGCACGCGCACCGGCTCAAGGCCGTGGTGCTCATCGGCACGGACACCGCAGGGCTCGAGCAGGCCCTGGCCGAGCAGGCCCCGCAGGTCCCCGTGCACCGGGCCGCCGAGGGCATCGACGCCGCGCCGACGGACGGACGGGCCGTGCTGGCCGAGGCGGTGCGGATCGCCCACGAGCTGTCCGAGCAGGGGGACACCGTGCTGCTGGCCCCGGCCGCCGCGTCCATGGACCAGTTCGCCTCCTACGCAGATCGCGGCGAGGTGTTCATCGACCTGGTCGCCGATCTCGTCCGGCGCCTGGGCCCCACCGAGCAGGACCGGGACGAAGAGGGTCCGCGCCCGTGAGCACCGCGGCCCCCGAGCGCACCCCGCGCACCACCCCCCGCGGCCCCTGGCGCCGCTTGACCTCCGCGGCCCGGGCCGCCGCCCGCCCCGTCTACCAGTGGATCGCCGCCGGCTCCCTGTCCAGCTCGGCGGTGGGGATCTGCGTCAGCGCCCTGGCCCTGACCATCCTGGGCTCGATGATGGTGCTCTCCGCCTCCTCGGTGGAGCAGATCTCCAAGGCCCAGTCGCCCTACGCCCTGTTCGCTCGGCAGGTGGGCTACGCCCTGGTCGGCATCGTGGCGATGTTCGCCGCCTCCCGGGTGCCGCTGCGCTGGTGGAAGAGCCGCACCCTGATCTTCTGGCTGATGGGCGGCACGATCGCGCTGCTGCTGCTCGTGCTCAGCCCTCTGGGCGTGGAGGTCTACGGCAACCGCAACTGGCTGGCCCTGGGGCCCCTGCAGTTCCAGCCCTCCGAGATCGGCAAGTTCGCCCTGGTCCTGTGGGCCGCGTGGGGCCTGGCCAAGACCCCGCAGGTCGCGGTCAGCGTGCGCGCCGCCCTGCTGCCCTCGATCCTCGGCTTCCTGGCCACCTTCGCGCTGGTCATGGCGGGGGGCGATGCCGGCACCGGCATCGTCTTCGCCCTGATCTACGCCGGGGCCCTGTGGTTCGCCCGCGCCCCGATGAAGATCTTCCGCTGGTCCGCGATCCTCGGGGTCGCGGCGGCGGCGCTGATCGTGGTCGCCAGTCCGCACCGCATCCAGCGCGTCATCGGCTGGCTGGTGCCCTCCCGCTGCGGAGCCTCGGATGCCTGCTACCAGTCCAACGCCGGTCTGGCCGCTCTGGCCAGCGGCTCCTGGTGGGGCGAGGGCCTGGGGGAGTCCCGGCAGAAGTACAATTACCTGCCCGAAGCGCACAACGACTACATCTTCGCGATCCTCGGGGAGGAGCTGGGGTTCATCGGCTCGCTCGTGGTCATCGCCCTGTTCACCGTGATCGCACTGTCCCTGGCGCGGGTCATCCTGCGCTCCTCGGACCGCTTCGTGCGCATCGCCGCCGGGTGCATGCTGGCCTGGTACATCGGCCAGGCCTTCGTCAACATCGGCATGGTCACGGGGCTGCTGCCCGTCATCGGGATCCCCCTGCCATTCATCTCCTACGGCGGCACCTCGCTGATGATGTCCCTGTTCGCTGCGGGCTTCGCGATGTCCCTGACCAGGACGCCCACCCATCCGGCGCTCGAGTTGTCCGCGCTGGAGGAGCCCGAGCGGACGTCTAGACTGGAGAACTGACCACGCCCGCGCCGAGAGAAACCGGGGAGCCGCAGTTGAATCCTTCACCGTCCGTCATCGTCGCCGGGGGAGGCACCGCGGGACACATCACCCCGATGCTCGCCGTGGCCGACGCCGTGCGACGGCTCCGGCCCCAGGCGCGGATCACCGCGGTGGGCACGGCGGATCGCATGGAGGCCCGGCTCGTGCCCGAGGCCGGATACGATCTGGAGTTCATCGACCGGGTCCCGATGCCGCGCCGGCCGTCGGCGGATCTGCTGCGCCTGCCGCTGCGATTCTCCCGGGCGGTCGGCCAGGCCCGCCGGATCCTGCGCCGGCACGAGGCCGACGTCGTCCTGGGGGTCGGCGGCTACGTGTGCACCCCGATGTACCTGGCCGCCGCCCGCGAGGGGATCCCCGTGGTGATCCACGAGGCCAACCGCCGCCCGGGCCTGGCCAACCGCGTCGGGGCGCGCCGGGCCGCCGTCGTGGCCGCGGCCTTCCCGGATACGCCGCTGCGCGGGGCCCGGGCCCGCACCGTCGGGATGCCGCTGCGCGGGCCGGTGGCCGCCATGGATCGCGCCGCAGAGCGCGCCGCGGCCCGCCGGGACCTCGGCCTGCGGGAGGAGCTGCCCACGATCGTGCTGACCGGCGGGTCCCTGGGGGCCGCGGCGATGAATCGCACGGTGCGGGCGGTCCTGCAGACCCCCGCCTGGCGCCAGGCCGGGGTGCAGCTGCTGCACATCACCGGGCGCGGCAAGCAGCTGCTGGACGATCAGGGCCAGCCGGTGCAGGCCCCCCGCTACCACCAGGTCGAATTCGTCGACGGGATGCACCGGGCCTACGCCGCCGCGGACCTGCTGGTGGCCCGGGCGGGAGCGGCGACCGTCAGCGAGGCCGCGGCCGTGGGCTGCCCCTCGGTCTTCGTCCCCCTGCCCATCGGCAATGGGGAGCAGGCCCTGAACGCCGAATCCCTCGTGGCCGCCGACGCCGCCCTGCTCGTCCCGGACGCGCAGTTCACCCCCGGCTGGTTCCTGGACCACGTCCTGCCGCTGGCCCAGGACCCCGAGCGCCTGGAGCGGATGAGCCGCGCCGCGAGCCGCCTCGGGGTGCGCGATGCCGCCGAGCAGATGGCCCGCCTCGTGCTGGAGGCCGCCGAGTCGTCGCAGAACCCGAAGGAGCAGAGCCGATGAGCACCCCCGAGCCCACCGCCGAGCAGGCCCGGCTGCCGGAGTCCATGAACCCGCCGTTCCCCCCGCGCCCGCAGCTGTCCGGGCTGGGCCGGGTGCACTTCATCGGCATCGGTGGCACGGGTATGTCCGCGGTGGCCGAGCTGCTGCTGGAGCACGGGCTGAGCGTGTCGGGCTCGGACACCAAGGACGGCCCCGTGCTGGATGCGCTGCGGGAGAAGGGCGCGCGGGTCTTCGTGCCCCAGGCCGCGGAGAACATCGAGCAGGCCGACACCGTCGTGATCTCCACGGCCATCCGCGAGTCCAACCCCGAGCTGGCCGCGGCCCGGGCCCGGGGGCTGCGGGTCCTGCACCGCTCGGATGCCCTGGCCGCGGCCATGGGCGTCCAGCGCACGATCGCGGTGGCCGGGACCCACGGCAAGACCACGACCAGCTCGATGATCGCCGTGATGCTCGACGCCGCCGGTGCGGACCCGTCCTTCGCCGTGGGTGCGCGCATCGCCGCCCTGGGTACCAACGCCCGGCTGGGCCGCACCGACGACGACGCCTGGTTCGTCGCCGAGGCGGACGAATCCGACGGCTCCTTCCTGAAGTACGCGCCGTCGATCGCGGTGGTCACCAACGTGGAACCGGACCACCTGGACTTCTACGGCACCCCCGCCGCGGTGCACCTGGCCTTCGAGCGCTTCGCCGAGACCCTCGGGCAGGACGGGGTGCTGGTGATCTGCGCGGATGACGACGGCGCCGCGCAGCTGGCCCGGGCCCGACGCCGGGCCGGGGCCCGGGTGCTGACCTACGGCACCGACGCCGCCGCGGACCTGCGCATCGAGGACATCACGGGGGAGGGCACCGCCAGCTCGGCGCGCCTGGCCTGGCAGCTGCCCGAGGCCGCGGGGGGTGCCCGGGGCGGCGTCACGCTGCACCTGGCCGTGCCCGGCACGCACAACCTGCGCAACGCCGCCGCGGCCATGGCCTGCGCCCTGCTGGTCGGCGTGGATCCGCAGGCCGCGGCTCGGGGGCTGTCCGAGTTCACGGGATCGGCGCGCCGCTTCGAGCGTCGGGGGCAGGCCCGCGGGGTCACCGTCTTCGACGACTACGCCCACCACCCCACCGAGGTGGCCGCCGCCCTGCAGGCCGCGCGCACCGTGGCCGCCGGCGGTACGGTGTACGCGATCTTCCAGCCCCACCTGTTCTCCCGCACCCGGGCCTTCGCCCGGGAGTTCGCCGAGGCGCTGTCCCTGGCCGACCGGGCCTTCGTCGTGGATGTGTTCCCCGCCCGGGAGGAGCCGATCGAGGGGGTCTCCAGCCACCTGATCACCGATGCCGGGTTCAGCGAGGTCCGCTATGCGGCCTCCGGGCGGGAGGCCGCCACGCGCATCGCCTCCTCCGCCGCGGCCGGGGACATCGTGCTGACCATCGGGGCCGGGGACGTCACGACCTACGGCGCCTTCGTGCTCGAGGCCCTCGCCGAGGACGAGCGGCGCGCCCCCGGAGATGCCGCCCAGGACCCGGCGGAGTCCGCCCGGTGAGCGCCCGACGCCGCCCCCGCCTGCCCCGCTCCGCCCACGAACACGCCCCGGAGGGGGCCCCGGCGGCCGCCGAGCGGGAACCGGAGGAGCCCGACGAAGCGACCCAGGAACCGGAGGGCGCGCCCGTCGAGGCGCGCCAGCGCCTGGCCCGGCGCGCCCGGGAGAACTCCCGACGCAGCGAGGAATCCCCGGCGCAGGCCGCCCGGCGCTCGCTGGAGGCCGTGCGCCGCGAGCCGGAGGCCGCCACGGGAGCGATCCCGGTGCGCGCGAGCAATCCGGCGGCGGTCAGCGTCGAACCCGCCCACGCCGGCTCCGACGCACCGGGCGCGCCCGAGCGAGATGAGGACGGGCGCACAGGGGACGAGGGCGCACCGGACGAGCGCGACGTCGTGCGTCCGCTGCGCCGCCCCGGCTCCGCGGACCGGCCCGCCGCGGCGGGTCCGGGGGAGCCCGGGGGCTCGCATCCGGGCGAGGACGGGGCGGACGGCGCCGCCGGGAACGGGGCGAGCGTCATCGCACTGACCTCGCGACGCCGCACGGAGGGATCCCGGGGCGCTCGGCGCACGAGCCGGCTGCGCCGCCTCGTGCCGCGCACCCGGCTGGGACGCATCGGGGCCGGCCTGCTGACGCTGGTGGTCGTGGCCGCGGTGTTCCTCGGGGTGGTCTTCGCCTCGCCGCTGCTGGCGGTGCGCACCATCACGGTGGAGGGCACGGGGGCCGCGGATCGCGCCGAGGTGGCCCGGAAGCTGGAACCGCTGGAGGGCACGCCGCTGCCGCGGGTCACCCAGCAGCAGGTCCGGGACCTGATCGGCCAGGATGTCGTGATCCGGGACGTCTCGATCGAGGCCCACCCGCCCCACGAGCTCGTGGTGACCCTGCAGGAGCGGGTGCCGGTGGCCGCCGTGAAGGACGGGGACCGCTACATCCTGGTGGACCGGGACGGCACCGCCGTGGGGGCCGCGGATTCGGTGGAGCAGGCCAAGGTCCCGCTGATCGACGGCGGGCGCCAGGCGGTCACACAGGATTCCTTCCGGGACGTGGTGCGGGTGCTGCAGGCCCTGCCGCAGTCCCTGCTGCAGCAGATGACCGCGGCGAAGGCGCAGTCGGACACGGACATCCGCCTGGAGATGAAGGACGGCTCCACGGTGCTCTGGGGCACGGCCGATGACTCCGAGCAGAAGGCGCAGGTGCTGCGCGCCCTGATCCAGGCCGTCGGAGGGGACGGGGTCTCGACCTACGACGTCTCCAGCCCGGATCACCCGGTCACCGAGTGACCCCGGCAACCATTCAACCTGCACTCGAGGTCCATGCACGAGGTGGGTCGGGGCGGCGGCGAGGCCCGCACTCTGCGGGAATTCCCGGCCCTCGATCGGCCCGCGGGAGCGACACCGCCGCGTGCGGTTGGTAGTCTGGATGCCGTATAGGAACCGGCCGTCGACGCCGAACGACGCAATCGTCTGAACCTTCGATCGAGGGTTTCAGGATAGGGATCGGCGGCGGCCATCACTGCGAACGAGGATCACATGGACATCACCACCCCCCAGAACTACCTGGCCGTCATCAAGGTCGTCGGCATCGGCGGCGGCGGCGTGAACGCCGTGAACCGCATGATCGAGGTCGGCCTGCGCGGCGTCGAGTTCATCGCGATCAACACCGACGCCCAGGCGCTGCTGATGTCCGATGCGGACGTCAAGCTCGACGTCGGTCGGGAGATGACCCGCGGGCTGGGCGCCGGGGCCAACCCCGAGGTCGGGCGCCAGGCGGCCGAGGACCACGAGGAGGAGATCGAGGAGGTCCTCAAGGGGGCCGACATGGTCTTCGTGACCGCCGGTGAGGGTGGCGGCACCGGAACCGGCGGCGCCCCGGTCGTCGCGCGCATCGCCCGCTCCCTGGGGGCCCTGACCATCGGCGTGGTCACCCGCCCGTTCACCTTCGAGGGTCGCCGCCGCTCCAACCAGGCCGAGACCGGCATCGAGGCCCTGCGCGACGAGGTGGACACCCTCATCGTCATCCCGAACGACCGCCTGCTGTCCATCTCCGACCGCAACGTGTCCATGCTGGACGCCTTCAAGTCCGCCGACCAGGTGTTGCTCTCCGGCGTGCAGGGCATCACCGACCTGATCACCACCCCGGGCCTGATCAATCTGGACTTCGCCGACGTGAAGTCCGTGATGCAGGGCGCGGGTTCGGCGCTGATGGGCATCGGCTCCGCCCAGGGCGAGGACCGCGCGGTCAAGGCGGCGGAGCTGGCCATCGCGTCCCCGCTGCTGGAGGCCTCCATCGACGGCGCCCACGGCGTGCTGCTGTCCATCCAGGGAGGTTCCGACCTCGGCCTGTTCGAGATCAACGAGGCCGCCCGCCTGGTCCAGGAGGTCGCCCACCCGGACGCCAACATCATCTTCGGCGCCGTGATCGACGACGCCCTGGGCGATGAGGCACGGGTCACCGTGATCGCCGCGGGCTTCGACTCCCTGAACCCGGAGACCAACTCCAACTCCACCAACGCCGCGGCCAACCAGGCCCAGCGCACCCAGCAGGCCTTCGGCGGCTCCGCCTCCCAGCCGGTCCGGGTGGCCTCCAACCCGCAGCGCGGCGGCTCCTACGCCGGCGGCGCGCCGTCCTACTCGGGCGGCTCCTCGAGCCAGTGGGGTGCTGACGACGACGTTCCGGCCAACGCCGGGTTCGACGTCGATCTGCCCCCGACCGAGGAGGAGACCGGGCGCGGCTCGGCCCGCAAGGACTCCCTGGATGTGCCCGACTTCCTGAAGTGAAGTGACCTGACCCGCGGTTCCTCGCCGCACGGGTGAGCGCCCCGCACGGCGCCGCGATTCCCCGGTCTCCCGCGTCGGGACCGGGGAATCGGCGCACCCGGGCCCCGGTGCTCCCCGCGGGGCAGACGCGACCCGGGGGCCGGGCGCCGCCCGCGAAGCACCCCTGACGTCTCCGATGAAGCAGGTCCCATGCGCATCCTCACCGAGCCCGACGGCCCGAGGCTGGCCGTCACCGATCGCGGCGACGGCAACCTCGCCCTGCACGCCGGTCCCGATCCCGCGGCCGCCCAGGCCCGACGACGCCGGATGGAGCGGGACCTGGGGGTGGCCGCCGGGCGGCTGCTCTTCCTCGAGCAGGTGCACGGCACGGCCGTGGCGGACGCCGATGAGGCCCCGACCATCCCGGCCCGGAGTGCGCCGGCCCGGGAGCGGGAGCTGGCGCCGGTCGCCGACGCCGCCCTGACCCGCACGGGGCGCCCGCTGGCGGTGCTGACCGCCGACTGCCTGCCCGTGCTGTTCGCGACCGAGGACCCGAGCCTGGCGGCCGTGGCCCACGCCGGGCGGCGGGGACTGCTGGACGGGATCCTGCCTCGGGTGCTCGAGGTGCTGGCCGCGGCCGGAGCCGGGCGGATCCGGGCCTGGATCGGGCCCGGGGTGTGCGGCTCCTGCTACGAGGTCCCCGAGTCCCTGGCGGCCGAGGCCGAGGCGATCCTGCCTGGGATCGCCGCGCGGACCTCGTGGGGCACCGCCTCCCTGGACCTGCCGGGAGCGGCCCGGACCCAGCTGACAGCCACCGCCGAGCGGCTCGGCCTGCGCCTGGAGGTCTCCGCGGAGCTGTCCGCCTGCACGCTGGAGGATCCGGGCCAGTTCTCCCACCGGCGCGCCCCGGGCGAGGGGCGCCTGGCCGCGATCCTGGTGCCCCAGCCCCCGTCCGAACCACCAGCCCGGACCAAGCCCCAAGCCCAGCCCCGGCCCGACGACGAGGACCCCGCACCGCACCGAGACGATCACGAGCAGCAGCGAGGAGGACACCGCAGATGAGTCAGGAGCACCCGACCCAGCCTCGAGAACAGCAGGAGCGGGGGAGGCCGCCGCACCCGGATCCCCGGCGCGCCGAGGAGCTGGCGCAGCGCCTGCGGCAGGTGAGCGAGACCGTGCAGTCCCTGGCCGCCCAGACCCCGGCCGATGTGCGGGATCCCGGGCAGCCGGTGCGGCTGCTGCCGGTCACCAAGTTCTTCCCGGCCGCCGACGTCGCCGCCCTGTGGGAGGCGGGCGTGCGGGCCGTGGGGGAGAACCGCGAGCAGGAGGCCTCCCGCAAGGCCGCCGAGCTGGCTCCGCTGACCGGTTCGGGCCTGCGCTGGGAGCACATCGGACAGCTGCAGACCAACAAGGCGAAGTCGGCGGTGCGCTGGGCCGGGTCGGTGCACTCGGTGGATCGGCCCGGACTCGTCCAGGCCCTGGGTCGGGCCTGGTCGCTGGCGGTCTCCCGCTGGGAGGCCGAGGAGGGCCCGGCCCCGGCGGCGTATGCCGACGGCGGCCTGGAGTGCTTCATCCAGGTGGGTCTCAGCGCGGCCTCCGCCCCGGGGCAGGCCGCCAGCGGGGCCCGCGGCGGGGCCGACCCGACGGAGGTGGCCCAGCTGGCCGAGGCCGTCGCCGCCACCCCCGGCCTGCGCCTGGCCGGGCTGATGGCGGTGGCCCCGCAGGCGGAGGATCCGGCGGCGGCCTTCGCCCGGCTGCGCGAGCTCAGCGCCGCACTGCGCCGGGAGCACCCGGAGGCGGTGGAGATCTCCGCGGGGATGAGCGCGGACCTGGCCGACGCGATACGATGGGGCTCGACCCGGGTGCGCGTGGGCTCGGCCATCATGGGGCCTCGTCCCCGGGGCTGAGGCCCCCGGCCGTCCGACATCACCGAAACAGCACAGCAGCGAATCTTCGAGGAGTTCAGATGGCGGGAACACTGCGCCAGGCCATGGTCTTTCTGGGACTGGCCGACGACGGCTACGAGCAGTCGGGGGAGCAGACGGGATCCCGCCGCGGCTCCGCGGAGCAGGCCCCGGCGCGCACCCCGCGCGGTGAGCGCGTGGAGGGCGAGGTCATCGAACCGGAGCCCAGCACCGAGGCGCATCCGGTGATCACCCGGACCCCCGCCCGCTCCTCGGCCCAGGAGCAGGACCAGACCGAGACCCCCCGCGGCTCCCACGCCGCCGGGCGGCGCCCGGCGGCCCTGGAATCCCGCCGCGCCGAGCGCGAGCCGCGCTCGCGCTCGGCCGTGCAGCCCGCCGCCTCCGCCCAGGAGGCCGCCCCCGAGCGCCGAATCCCGGCCCCGATCGAAAGCGACAACGAATTGCGACGCATCACCACCATCCACCCGCGCTCCTACAACGACGCCAAGGTCATCGGCGAGTCCTTCCGCGAGGGCATCCCCGTGATCATGAACGTCACCGACATGGACGTCACGGAGGCCAAGCGGCTGGTGGACTTCTCCTCGGGGCTGACCTTCGCCCTGAACGGCAGCATCGAGCGGGTCACCGAGCAGGTGTTCCTGCTGACCCCGGCGACCCTGGAGGTCCTCGCTCCGCAGGAGGAGCAGCGCGAGCAGCACGCACCCGAGGACGACGTCGCCCAGCACGACCCCTTCGACCAGCGCTGAGCCCGTCCCGCCCGGGCCCCGCCCCTGAGCTTCGACCCCGAGGAGACCTGTGATCACGGTTCTGGCGCTGATCCACTTCGCCCTGTACCTGGCCATGCTGCTGCTGATGCTGCGCCTGATCCTGGATTGGGTGGACGGCTTCGCCCCGCGCTGGCGCCCCCGCGGCGTCGTGCTGGTCGCCGCGATCGGCATCCGGCGGGCCACGGAGCCGGGGATGCGGCTGATGCGCCGGATCATCCCGCCGCTGCGGCTGGGCGGAGTGTCCCTGGACATGGGCTTCCTGGTGCTGCTGCTGGTGCTGAGCCTGCTCAACTCCGTGGTCATGAGCCTGCTGGGCGCGGCGCTGTCCCGGGTCTGACCGGGGCCTGGAGCCTGCGCCCAGCCCCACCCACTAGGATGAGGGGTGAACAACCGTCCGACGCAGCGCCGACCGACGCAGCAGGCGCACAGACACGAGGTGACTTTCATGGCACTGACCCCGGAAGAGGTCGTCGAGAAGACCTTCCAGCCCACCAAGTTCCGCGAGGGCTACGACCAGCAGGAAGTCGATCTCTTCCTGGACGACGTCGTGGCCGAGCTGAAGCGGCTGAACGAGGAGAACCGGACGCTGCGCCAGGCGCTGTCCGAGCACGGCATCCCCGACCCGACCGCCGAGGGCGCCGCCCAGACCGGCACCGCCGGGCAGGCCTCGGATGCCGCTGAGGAGTCCGGGGCTGGCGAGGGCGCCAGCTCCGTGGCCGCCCTGTCCCAGCCCACCGAGGACCAGACCGTGAGCGCCCCGGCCGAGCAGGACCTCACCCCCGCCGGTGACGCCCCCGCCGAGGACGCCGCCGCCGAGCTGCCCGCGGACGCCGACGTCGTCGAGGAAGCCGAGACCGTGGAGGCCCCCGCCCCGGCCGAGTCCGCCGCCGACTCCGCCCCCGCGACCCCGCAGTCCGCCGCCCCGGCCGGGTCCACCGAGTCCGCCGAGTCGGCTGCCGCGGTGATCGCGATGGCCCAGCGCCTGCACGACGAGTACGTCTCCGAGGGCCGCTCCGAGCGGGCCCGCCTGATCTCCGAGGGCCAGCTGCAGGCCGAGACCCTCGTCGCCGAGGCCGAGGCCCAGCGCAAGGAGGTCATGGAGAACCTGGAGACCAACAAGGCCGCCCTGGAGTCCGACGTCGAGGCGCTGCGCGCCTTCGAGGCCAGCTACCGGGCCCGCCTGCGCGAGCACCTGGAGTCCCGGCTCACCGAGCTGGAGAACACCGCCGGGCTGGAGCCCGACGCCGCGTGAGCTCCCGCAGCACCGCGAGGCCGACCCGTGCGCGGGTCGGCCTCGTCGTCTCCGCCGTGGTCCTGAGCGCCCTGCTCTACGCGGCGGACCAGGCCAGCAAGGCGTGGGTCGTCGCCCACATGGTCGAGGGCCAGCGGATCACCGTGATCCCCGATCTGCTGTGGTGGCGCTTCCTGCGCAACCCCGGGGCCGCGTTCTCCCTGGGGGAGTCCGTGACCTGGGTGTTCACCCTAGTGCAGGCGGCGGTCGCCGTCGTGGTGATCCGGCTGTTGCCGCGCGCTCGCAGCGCGGCCTGGCTGCTGAGCCTGGCGGGCCTGCTGGCCGGGGTGCTGGGCAACCTCACGGACCGGCTCTTCCGGGAGCCGGGCTTCGGGCGCGGGCACGTCGTGGACTTCATCTCCGTGCCGCACTTCGCGATCTTCAACATCGCCGACTCCTGCATCTGCGTGTCCATCGCCGTCATCGCCGTGCTGACCCTGCGCGGCGTCCCGCTGGAGGGCCGGTCGCCGGAGTCGGGTACCCTCGCGCCCGCCGATGACGGGCGGGCCGCCGCCGAGCATCCCGAGGAGACCCGCCCATGAGCGCTGAGCAGACCATCGAGTTCGCGGTGAGCGACGAGGACGACGGCGCCCGCCTGGATGCGCTGCTGGCCCGGGAATCGGGTGGTTCCCGCAGTGCCGCGGCCGCCTGGTGCGAGCAGGACCGGGTGCGCGTGCGGCACGAGGGACGGCAGCTGAAGCCCGCCAAATCCCTGAAGGTCCCGGCCGGCGCCGTCATCACCGCCCGGGTGCCGGAGCCCGAGGAGGCCGCGCGCGTGGTCGCGCAGGTCGTGGACGGGTTCTCCATCGTGCACGAGGACGCCGACGTCGTCGTGGTGGACAAGCCCACCGGGGTCGCCGCCCACCCCAGCCCCGGCTGGCACGGGCCCACCGTGGTCGGGGCCCTGGCGGGTCTCGGGGTGAACATCGCCACCAGCGGGGCACCGGAGCGCCAGGGCATCGTGCACCGGCTGGACGTGGGGACCTCCGGGCTGATGGTGGTCGCCAAGAACGAGCCCTCCTACGCCGCGCTGAAGCGGGCCTTCAAGGAGCGCACCGTGGAGAAGGTGTACCACACCCTCGTCCAGGGCATCCCGGACCCGCTGCGCGGGACCATCGACGCCCCGATCGGGCGGCACCCCGGGCACTCCTGGCGCTTCGCCGTCGTGGAGGACGGGCGGGCCTCCGTGACCCACTACGAGGTGCTGGAGGCCTTCGGCCCCGCGAGCCTCGCCGAGGTGCACCTGGAGACCGGGCGCACCCACCAGATCCGCGTGCACTTCTCCGCCCTGAACCACCCCTGCTGCGGGGATCTCACCTACGGGGCGGATCCGCGCCTGGCCGCGGACCTGGGCCTGACCCGCCAGTGGCTGCACGCGCACCGGCTGGGCTTCGACCATCCCGGCACGGGGCGGCGGGTGCGCTTCACCAGCGAGTACCCGGCGGATCTGAGCTTCGCCCTGGAGGCCGTGCGCAGCGGGGATGTCCTAAACTAGGGCGGTGACTTCAGCGGCCAAGACCAAGGGCTTCACCCACCTGCACGTGCACACCGAGTACTCGATGCTCGACGGCGCCGCCCGCCTGGACGACCTGTTCGAGCACGCCCACGAGCTGGGCATGGACTCGATGGCCACCACCGACCACGGCTTCCTCTTCGGGGCCTTCGACTTCTGGAACCGGGCCCGCAATGCCGGGATCAAGCCGATCATCGGCGTCGAGGCGTACCTGACCCCGGGCACCGCCCGGCAGGACCGCACCCGCGTGAAGTTCGCCGACGGCGGGCGCGACGACGTCTCCGGCGGCGGCGCGTACACCCACATGACCCTGCTGGCCGAGACCACCGAGGGCATGCACAACCTGTTCCGCGCTTCCTCCCGGGCCTCCCTGGAGGGCCAGCTGTACAAGCCGCGCATGGACCGGGAGCTGCTGAACACCTACGGCAAGGGCCTGATCGCCACCACCGGCTGCCCGTCGGGGGAGATCCAGACCCGTCTGCGCCTGGGCCAGTACCGGGAGGCCCTGGATGCGGCCGCGGAGTTCCGGGACATCTTCGGGGCGGAGAACTTCTACTGCGAGCTGATGGACCACGGGCTGGGCATCGAGAAGCAGGTGACTCAGGACCTGCTGCGCCTGGCCAAGGAGCTGAACCTGCCGCTGGTGGCCACCAACGACCTGCACTACACCCGCGCCGAGGACGCCAAGGCCCACGCGGCCCTGCTGTGCGTGCAGTCCGGCTCCACCCTGCAGGACCCCAAGCGCTTCAAGTTCGACGCCGATGAGTTCTACCTGAAGTCCCCGGCGGAGATGCGCGAGCTGTTCCGGGACTTCCCGGAGGCCTGCGACAACACCCTGGAGATCGCCGAGCGCTGTAACGTGGAGTTCGACACCTCCGCGAACTACATGCCGGACTTCCCCTGCCCCCCGGGGGAGAACGAGGAGTCCTGGTTCATCAAGGAGGTCGAGGCCGGGTTGCACTACCGGTTCCCCGACGGGGTCCCGGACGAGGTACGCAAGCAGGCCGAGTACGAGCAGGGCATCATCATCCAGATGGGCTTCCCCGGGTACTTTCTGGTGGTCGCGGACTTCATCAACTGGGCCAAGAACAACGGGATCCGGGTGGGTCCGGGCCGAGGCTCCGGTGCCGGGTCGATGGTCGCCTACGCGATGCGCATCACCGACCTGAACCCGCTGGAGCACGACCTGATCTTCGAGCGGTTCCTCAACCCGGACCGCGTGTCCATGCCGGACTTCGACGTCGACTTCGACGATCGGCGCCGCTCCGAGGTGATCCACTACGTCACCGAGAAGTACGGCGAGGACCGCGTCGCGATGATCGTGACCTACGGGACCATCAAGGCCAAGCAGGCCCTGAAGGACTCCTCCCGGGTGCTGGGCTACCCGTTCTCCACGGGGGAGAAGCTGACCAAGGCGATGCCGCCGGACATCATGGGCAAGGGCATCTCCCTGCAGGACGTCTACGACAAGGACGCCAAGCGCTACTCCGAGGCCGAGGAGCTGCGGGAGCTGCTGGCCACCGACGAGGATTCCGCGAAGGTCTTCGACACCGCCCAGGGCTTGGAGGGGCTCAAGCGGCAGTGGGGGGTGCACGCGGCCGGGGTCATCATGTCCAGCCACGACCTGATCGACGTCATCCCGATCATGCGCCGCGAGCAGGACGGGCAGGTCATCACGCAGTTCGACTACCCGACCTGCGAGGGCCTGGGCCTGATCAAGATGGACTTCCTGGGCCTGCGCAACCTCACGATCATCTCCGACGCCCTGGAGAACATCGAGGCGAACCGGCAGGAGACCCTGGATCTGGAGACCCTGCAGATCGACGACGCCGCCAGCTACGAGCTGCTGGCCCGCGGGGACACCCTCGGGGTCTTCCAGCTCGACGGCGGGCCGATGCGCCAGCTGCTGAAGATGATGCAGCCGGACCACTTCGAGCACATCTCCGCGGTCCTGGCCCTGTACCGCCCGGGCCCGATGGGCGCGAACTCGCACATCAACTACGCCCTGCGCAAGAACGGCCAGCAGGAGGTCACCCCGATCCACCCGGAGCTGGCCGAGCCGCTGGCGGAGATCCTGGACACCACGTACGGGCTGATCGTGTACCAGGAGCAGGTCATGGCCATCGCCCAGAAGGTCGCCGGGTACTCCCTCGGCGAGGCCGATATCCTGCGCCGGGCCATGGGCAAGAAGAAGAAGGCCGAGCTGGACCGCCAGTACGCGACCTTCCACCAGGGGATGCTGGACAACGGGTACTCGGAGAGCGCGGTCAAGGCCCTGTGGGACATCCTGCTGCCCTTCTCCGACTACGCCTTCAACAAGGCCCACACCGCCGCCTACGGGCTGGTCTCCTACTGGACGGCGTACCTGAAGGCCCACTACCCGCAGGAGTACATGGCGGCCCTCCTGACCTCGGTGGGCGATGACAAGGACAAGCTGGCTCTGTACCTGAACGAGTGCCGCCGCATGGGCATCACGGTGCTGCCCCCGGACGTCAACGAATCCGCCCTGAACTTCACCCCGGTGGGTCGGGACATCCGCTTCGGAATGGGTGCGGTGCGCAACGTCGGGGCGAACGTGGTCCAGGCGATGGTGGACACCCGGCAGGAGAAGGGCCGCTTCACCTCCTTCCACGACTTCCTCAAGAAGGTCCCCGCGGTGGTGTGCAACAAGCGCACCGTGGACTCCATGATCAAGGCGGGCGCCTTCGACGACCTCGGCCACGGGCGCCGGGCCCTGTCGATGATCCACGAGGAGGCGATCGACGCGACCGTGTCCGTCAAGCGCCAGGAGGCGGCCGGGCAGTTCGACCTGTTCGGCGGCATCGGGATGGAGGAGGAGGACCCCTCAGCGGAGCTGACCGTGGCGATCCCGGACGTGCCCGAGTGGGAGCGGCGGGACAAGCTGAACTTCGAGCGCGACATGCTCGGGCTGTACGTCTCGGACCACCCGCTGCGGGGGCTGGACGAGGTGCTGGGCCAGCTGGCGGACTCCTCAGTCCAATCCCTGCTGGACGAGGACGGGAAACCCGACGGCGCGATCGTCACCGTGGCCGGGATGATCACCTCGGTGCAGCGCAAGGTCGCCAAGACCTCGGGCAACGCCTACGCCCGCATCGAGCTGGAGGACCGCACCGGGTCGATGGAGGTGATGTTCTTCGGGAAGGTGTACGCCCCGATCGCCAGCCTGCTGGCCGAGGACCTGATCGTGACCATCAAGGGGCGCCTGCAGCGCCGCGACGACGGCTCGGTGACCATCAGCGCCCAGGAGATGAAGATCCCGGACATCGACGCCGAGGGCCAGCAGGGCCCGATCGTGCTGTCCCTGCCCGAGCACCGGGCCACGGAGCGGACCCTGCGGGAGCTGGAGGGCATCCTGCTGAACCACCGGGGCGAGGCCGAGGTGCGCATCAACCTGGCCTGCCGCGGCAAGGACGTGCTGATGCGGCTGTCCCCGCGGCTTCGGGTCAACCCCAACCCGGCGCTGTTCGGGGATCTGAAGGTGCTGTTCGGCCCGGCCTGCCTGGAGCGGGCCTCCTGATCGGTCAGGCGCGGGCGCGGCTAGAATGGCCAGGGTGAGCACTTCGATCCCTGCTGAGACCGCCCCGACCGAGGGCCCCGCGATGCGCGTGCTGGATCTGCGCGGCCGGGACCTGGACCCCGCCGCCCTGGCCGGGCTGCTGCCGCGCCCGTCGGGGGAGTACCTGGCCCACGCCGAGGAGTCCGTCGCGCAGATCATCCGGCGGGTGCGCGCCGAGGGGGCGCCCGCCCTGCGGGAGCTGTCCGCGCGCTTCGACGGCGTCGAGCAGTCCGGCCTGCGGGTCCCGCCCGAGGCCCTCGAGCGGGCGCTGGCCGAGCTGGACCCGGGCGTGCGCGAGGCCCTGGAGACGGCGATCGGGCGGATCCGCGCCTTCGCCGCCGCGCAGAAGCCGGCCACCACCGAGCTGGAGGTCGCCCCGGGGGCGCGGCTGGTCAACCGGTGGACCCCGGTGCGCCGGGTCGGCCTGTACGTGCCCGGCGGGCTGGCGGTGTATCCCTCCTCGGTGGTCATGAACGCGGTGCCCGCCCAGGCCGCCGGCGCCGAGTCCGTGGTGCTGTGCACCCCGCCGCAGCGGGAGTTCGGCGGTCTGCCGCACCCCACCACCCTGGCGGCCGCGGCGCTGCTGAGCATCGAGGAGGTGTGGGCGATCGGCGGGGCGCAGGCCCTGGCCGCGATGGCCCACGGGCTGCGCCCGGACGAGCAGCAGCCGCAGCCCCTGGAGCCGGTGGACATCCTCACCGGCCCCGGCAACGTGTACGTGGCGATGGCCAAGCGGCAGCTGCGCTCCGTCGTCGGGGTGGACGGGGAGGCCGGGACCACGGAGATCGCGGTGATCGCCGACGCCGCGGCGGACCCGGTGTACGTGGCCGCGGATCTGATCTCCCAGGCCGAGCACGACCCCCACGCAGGCTCCGTGCTGATCACCGACTCCGCCCCGCTGGCCGAGGCCGTGGCCCGGCAGGTGCGGGTCCAGGCCGCCCGCACCCGGCACGCCGAGCGGGTCGCGCAGGCCCTGACCGGCCCGCAGTCCGGGGTGGTGCTCACCGACTCCCTGGAGCACAGCGTCGCGGTGGCCGACGCCTGGGCGCCCGAGCACCTGGAGATCCAGACCGCGGACCCGCGGGTGGTGGCCGCGCGGATCCGCAACGCCGGGGCCGTCTTCCTCGGCCCGCACTCCCCGGTGCCGCTCGGGGACTACGCCGCAGGATCCAACCACGTGCTGCCCACGGGCGGCTCCGCCCGGTGGGCCAGCGGCCTGAACACCGCCACCTTCATGAAGGTGGTCCAGCTGATCGAGTACTCCGCCGAGGCTCTGGCCGCGGTGGCCCCGACCGTGCGGGCCCTGGCCGAGGCCGAGGATCTGCCGGCCCACGGCCGGGCCGTGGCCGTGCGGACGGAGCCGACCGGGGCGGGGGAGTAGCGCCGTGCACTGCCCGTACTGCCGCCACCCCGACTCGCGCGTGGTGGACTCGCGGGTGGCCGATGACGGCTCCGCGATCCGCCGGCGCCGCCAGTGCGCGGCCTGCGGGCGGCGCTTCTCCACCCTGGAGACCACCGCCGTGAACGTCATCAAGCGCTCCGGGGCCACCGAGCCGTTCAAGCGCGCCAAGATCATCTCCGGGGTGCGCAAGGCCTGCCAGGGCCGCCCGGTCAGCGAGGACGATCTGGCCCTGCTGGCCCAGGAGGTCGAGGAGTCCATCCGCGCCAAGGGCCTGGCGGAGATCGACGCGAACGACGTCGGCCTGGAGATCCTCAAGCCGCTGCAGCGTCTGGACACCGTGGCGTACCTGCGCTTCGCCAGCGTCTACCAGGCCTTCGAGGGGCTGGACGACTTCGAGTCGGCCATCCGCTCCCTGCGGGCCGAAGCCGGAAGCGGGCCCGAGGACACCGCCCCCGAGGACGCGGCACCCGAGGACTCAGCCCCCGCGGCCGGCACCCGCGGAGCCGAGCGGAGCGAGGAGGACGGCCCGCAGCAGCAGACCCTCATCTGAGGCACGCCCGCCTGACCGGGTTGGCCGGGGCTCTGGCGCGGCGGGCGGCCGACGGGGTAAGCTCGGATCAGGAGCCGGTACGTGCGGAGGGGAAGCCGTCACGTACCGGCTCTTCCGCTGCCTGCGGACCTCCCACGGGCAGGCCCCGCGGCGCTCAGCCCGCGGTGCGGTCGTGCTTCTCCTTCTCCCCGGGCTGGCCCGCCGCCCACAGGGCCGCCCCGACGATCCCGGCGTTGTTGCGCAGCACCGCGATCTCGATGGGCGTGCCGATGTCCTCCAGATACGGCAGGAACTTCTCCGGCTTCTTGGACACCCCGCCGCCGATGATGAACGCGTCCGGGGAGAACAGCCGCTGCACGTGGGAGAAGTAGCGGTGCAGCCGCTTGCCGTACTGCTTCCAGGACAGGTCCTCGCGCTCGCGGGCCCGCACCGAGGCGCGGGTCTCCGCGTCGTGCCCGTCGATCTCCAGGTGGCCCAGCTCCGAGTTGGGCACCAGCTGGCCGTTGTTGATGATCGCCGAGCCGATCCCGGTGCCCAGGGTGATCATCATGAGGAAGCCGGAGCGGTGCCGGCCCTGTCCGTAGATCGCCTCGGCCAGACCGGCCGCGTCGGCGTCGTTGACGGCGTGGACGGGCCGTCCCAGGGCCTCGGCGACGGGCCCGGTCAGGTCCGCCCCGATCCAGGACTCATCCACGTTGGCCGCGGACCAGGTGTGCCCGTCCTTGATGACCGCGGGGAAGCCGACGCCGATCGCGGAGTCCGGCTCGGCGGTGAGCTCCCGGGACTGCAGCTCGGCGACGATCGTCTCCACGACGGGGATGACGGTCTCCGGGGTGGCCGGCTTCGGGGTGTCGATGCGGTAGCGCTCGGAGACCAGGTCCCCGGTGCGCAGGTCCACGATCCCGCCCTTGATGCCGGTGCCGCCGATGTCCACCCCGATGGCCAGCTCGTGGGGGGCGGGGGCGGGCAGGGACTCCTCCCGGTCCAGGTCGGCCTGCACGGCCAGCTCCGGGCGGTCCACGTTGGTCTTCTCGGTCACGGCTGCTCCTTCTGCTGCGTCGGGTCTGTCGCTGTCGGGTCGGGTTCCGGCCCCTGCGGCGGGACCGGGCGGGGTCGGTGCGCTCAGGGGAGGGTGAGGACGTCCACGCCGTCGGCGGTGACCACCATGGTGTGCTCGAACTGCGCGGAGCGCCTGCGGTCCTTCGTCACGACGGTCCAGTCGTCCTCCCACATGTCCCAGGAGATCGTCCCGAGGTTGAGCATGGGCTCGATGGTGAAGACCATGCCCTCCTGGATCACGGTGTCATAGGCGGGGGCGGCGTCGTAGTGGGGGATGATCAGCCCGGAGTGGAACTCCCGGCCCACCCCGTGCCCGGTGAAGTCCCGGACCACCCCGTAGCCGAAGCGGGCGGCGTACTTCTCGATGACCCGCCCGATCACGTTGATCTCCCGGCCCGGCTTCACGGCCTTCATGGCCCGGCGCAGGGCCTCCTCGGTGTGCTCCACGAGCAGGCGGGACTCTTCGTCCACGTCCCCGACCAGCAGGGTGCGGTTGGTGTCCCCGTGCATGCCGTCCTTGTACGCGGTGACGTCCAGGTTGATGATGTCCCCGTCCTCCAGGACGGTGGAGTCCGGGATGCCGTGGCAGATGACCTCGTTCAGGGAGGTGCACACGGACTTCCAGTAGTTCCGGTAGCCCAGGGTGGAGGGGTAGGCGGCGTGGTCGCAGATGTACTCGTGGACCACCGCGTCGATCTCATCGGTGGTGGTTCCCGGCACGCAGTGGGCCTCGGCGGCGACGATGGCGCCGGCGGCGATCTTCCCGGCCGCGCGGATCAGCTCCACCTCCTCCGGGGTGTAGAAGTCCGAGCCCTGGCCCTCCCGGGCGGTGGGCTTGCCGACGTACTCGGGTCGCGGGATCCAGGAGGGCACCGTCCGCACGGGTCCGACGACGCCGGGGGTCAGGGCCCCGAGCGGGGCCTTCCCGGGTTCGGTGGGGATGTTGTGTCCGGTGGTGGCTTCGGAGGGTGCAGACATATCATCAACTCTAGGCCACCGGCCCCGCAGAGCCGGATCGAGACGACCCCGCGAGGAGGCACCCCATGGCGCTGAACGACGCCGCTGAACTGCCCGAGGACCAGCAGTACTGGTTCAACACCTACACCCGCGAGGTGGAGCATCCGGCCTCCTCGGACTACCGCAAGCTGATCGGACCCTACGCCAGCTATGCCGAGGCCAGCCGCGCCCTGGAGAAGGCCGAGCAGCGCAATGAGGCCTGGGATGAGGCGGACCGGGAGTGGCGCGAGGGCTGAGCCCCTCATCGGCGCCTCGGACGGGCTGAACGCCCGCCGTCGGGTCTGTCAGCCGGGTGCGCCCCGCCGAGCTGCTGCGCGGGTGAACCCGCAGCCTTAGTCCTGGAAGGTCTGCTCAGGCCCCGGGAACACGCCCTGGACGACCTCCGCCCGGTAATCGCGGGCCGCCGCGGTCAGCGCCGTGCGCAGGTCCGCGTAGCGCTTCACGAAGCGGGGGGTCCGCCCAGTGGTCAGACCGGCCATGTCCTGCCACACCAGCACCTGCCCCGTGGTCTCAGCCCCCGCGCCGATGCCGACGGTCGGCACGCTCAGCGCCGCCTCCACCGCGGCCGCCGCCGGGGCCGCGGTCATCTCCAGCAGCACCGCGAAGGCCCCGGCCTCCTCCAGCCTGCGGGCATCCACCACCAGCCCCTCAGCCTGCGCGTTGCGGCCCTGCACCCGGAAACCGCCCAGCACGTGCTCCGACTGCGGGGTGAAGCCCAGGTGGGCCATCACCGGAACCCCCGCCTGGACCATCGCCCGGACATGCTCCGCGTAGAAGGCCCCGCCCTCCATCTTCACCGCGTGCGCCCCGCCCTCGCGGACCAGGCGCACCGCGGCCTCCACCGCCTGCGCGGGGGAGGCCTCGTAGGTGCCGAAGGGCAGATCCGCCACGACCATCGCCCTCCGCGCCGTGCGGGAGACCGCCCGCACGAACGGCAGGAAGTCCTCCATCCGCAGCTGCGTGGTCGACTCCAGCCCCAGCACCGTGTTGGCCGCGGAGTCCCCGACCAGCAGCACCTCCACCCCGGCCTCGTCGAAGATCCGGGCGGTCATCGCGTCATAGCTGGTCAGCATGGAGAACCGCGTGCCCTCCTCCTTGCACCGGCGCAGATGCACCGTGCGGATGCGGGAGACGCCCTCCAGGCCGTTGGCGGGACCGGAGGGGGCGGCGGGGGAGTCGTCCTCGGAGGACAGGTACGTGCTCATGGCCTGCCATCCTAGTGCCCGGGCGGCACGCGGGCAGGCCGACCCGAAGCAGAGCGGGGTGCGGATACAGTGGGGGCAGACGGCCCCCGCGCGCCGCCCCGCCCGACCCAGCCCCAAGGAGGCACCCATGGACCGCCAACAGGAATTCGTGCTGCGCACCATCGAGGAGCGGGACGTGCGCTTCGTGCGGATGTGGTTCACCGACGTCGTCGGCACCCTCAAGTCCGTGGCCCTGGCCCCGGCCGAGGTGGAGGGCGCCTTCGAGGAGGGCCTGGGCTTCGACGGCTCCTCCATCGAGGGCCTGTCCCGGGTCTCCGAATCGGACATGCTCCTGCAGCCGGATCCCTCCACCTTCCAGCTGCTGCCCTGGCGGGGAGAGCAGGAGCCCACCTCCCGGATGTTCTGCGACATCCTCACCCCGGACGGCGAGCCCTCCGCCGCGGATTCCCGCGGGGTGCTCAAGCGGATCCTGGCCAAGGCCGGGGACATGGGCTTCACCTGCTACACCGCCCCGGAGGTGGAGTTCTACCTCCTGAAGTCCCCCGAGCTGAACGCGGACGGCTTCCCCGAGCCGGTGGACCGGGAGGGCTACTTCGACCACGTCTACGGCGGGGTGGTCCAGGATTTCCGACGCCGGGCCGTGACCATGCTGGAATCCGTGGGGATCTCCGTGGAGTTCAGTCACCACGAGGGCGGCCCCGGGCAGAACGAGATCGACCTGCGCCACGCCGACGCCCTGCAGACCGCGGACAACATCATGACCTTCCGCTCCGTGATCAAGGAGGTCGCCCACACCCAGGGCATCTACGCGACCTTCATGCCCAAGCCGTTCACCGATCACCCCGGCTCCGGGATGCACACCCACTTCTCCCTGTTCGAGGGGGACTCCAACGCCTTCTTCGAGGCCGGAGCCGAGTACCAGCTCTCCCGCACCGCCCGGCACTTCATCGCCGGGGTGCTGCGCCACGCCCCGGAGTTCACGTCCGTGACCAACCAGTTCGTGAACTCCTACAAGCGCCTGTGGGGCGGCGGGGAGGCCCCCTCCTACCTGTCCTGGGGCCACAACAACCGTTCCGCCCTGGTCCGGGTGCCGCTGTACAAGCCGAACAAGATGCAGTCCGCGCGCATCGAGTACCGCGGCCTGGACTCGGCGGTGAACCCCTACCTCGGCTACGCCGTCGTGCTGGCCGCGGGTCTGAAGGGCATCGAGGAGGAGTACGAGCTGCCGATGGCCGAGTCCGACGACGTCGCCTCCATGACCGCCCGCGAGCGGGCCAGCCTCGGACACGACCCGCTGCCGGCCTCCCTGCACGACGCGATCCGCCAGACCGAGGACTCCGAGTTCATGGCCGAGGTGCTTGGCGAGCAGGTCTTCCGCCAGTTCCTGCGCAACAAGCAGGAGGACTGGACGGCCTACCGCCGCGAGGTCACCCCCTACGAGCTGAAGTACAACCTGGGCCTGCTCTGAGCCCGTCCCCGTCCGACCCGCCAGAAAGGATCCAGATGACGCACGCGGCCTCCGGCAAGACCCGCCTGGCCGGCATCGGCTTCGAGGACCTCACCGGCGCCCAGCGCTGGCTGCAGGCCCGCGAGCTGGAGGGCATCGATCGGGAGGCGCTGCTGGAGGGCCTGCGGCTGAGCCCCTCCCCGGACGCGGCCCTGAAGTCCCTGGTGCGCCTGCTCGGGGATCACCCCGCCGGACTGGCCGAGGCCGTGGACCGCGGCAGTGCGGCGCCCGCCCTGTACCGGGTGCTCGGCGCCTCCGAGGCGCTCGGGGACTTCCTGCTGCGCCGCCCCGAGCACCTGGACCTGCTCACCGGGGACCCGCAGCGCCTGCCCGAGGTCCGCGGTCAGGAGATGGCCCGGCAGTACCGGGAGGACCTGCTGCGCTGCGTGGGGGCCGATCCCGACCACCGGATGCCCGTGGCCGAGACCACCGGGGAGCAGGCTCAGCTGGCCCTGCGCACCGCCTACCGGGCGGCGCTGACCCGCATCGCCGTCGCGGACCTGCTCGCCGAGGACCCCCTCGCCGAGCTCGAGCGGATCGCGGCGTGCCTGGCCGACCTGGCCGGGGCCGCGCTGGAAGCCGCCCTGGCCGTGGCCCGCGCCGAGATCGCCCAGACCTACCCCGAGGTCTCCCGGGTGGCGCTGGCCGTGATCGGGATGGGCAAGTGCGGGGCGCGGGAGCTGAACTACATCTCCGACGTGGACGTGATCTACGCCGTCGGACCCGCCCAACCGGACCCGGACGAGGCCGACGGGGCCGACGACGCCGACGATGCGCAGCCGCTGGAGGAGCAGCGGCTCGTGCGACTGGGTGAGGAGCTGGTGCGGGCCCTGACCCAGGTGATCCACGGCGTCGGCCCGGAGCCGGCCCTGTGGGAGGTGGACGCCAACCTGCGCCCCGAGGGCAAGGACGGCCCGCTGGTGCGCACCGTGGACTCCCACCGCGCCTACTGCCGCCGCTGGGCCGAGAACTGGGAGTTCCAGGCCCTGCTCAAGGCCCGCCCGATCGCCGGGGACCCGCAACTGGGGCGGCAGTACCTGGAGGCCGTGACTCCGTTCGTGTGGGAGGCATCCAGTCGGGAGGGCTTCGTCGGCTCCGTGCAGGCCATGCGCCGGCGGGTCAGCGACCACATCCCCGAGGCCGAGCGGGAGCGGCAGATCAAGCTCGGGATCGGCGGGCTGCGGGACGTGGAGTTCACCGTGCAGCTGCTGCAGCTGGTGCACGGGCGCACCGATGAGCAGGTGCGCACCCGCGGCACCCTGGAATCCCTGCGCGCCCTGGCCGAGCGCTCCTACATCTCCCGGGAGGACGCCCGGGCCTTCGCCGACCGCTACCGCTGGCTGCGCCTGCTGGAGCACCGGGTGCAGCTGCGCCAGCTGCGCCGCACGCACCTGATGCCCGCCCGGGAGCGGGAGCAGCTGGCCGTGGCCCGGGCCATGCAGGCCCCGCAGGAGCGCACCCGCACCACCGCCGAGGAGCTGCTGACCCGGTGGCGCGAAGCCAAGCGCAGCGTGCGCGGGCTGCACGAGGCCCTGTTCTTCCGGCCGCTGCTGGCCGCCGTCGCCCACCTGTCCGCCGCGGAGGTAGCCCTGAGGCCCGACGCCGCCCGGGACCGGCTGGCCGCCCTGGGCTACCTGGACCCGCAGGGGGCCATGCGCCACATCGAGGCGCTGACCCGCGGGGTCAGCCGCCGGGCGGAGATCCAGAAGACCGTCCTGCCGGTGCTGCTGGGCTGGTTCGCCCGCGGGGTGGACCCGGACGCCGGGCTGCTGAACTTCCGCCGCGTCTCCGAGGAGCTCGGACAGACCCCCTGGTACCTGAAGATGCTGCGGGACTCCGCGACCGCCGCGCAGCGGCTGTGCGAGATCCTCTCCTCCTCCCGCTTCGCCACGGACCTCATCGAGGTGGAGCCGGAGGCCATCGCCTGGCTGGACAAGGACGAGCAGCTGCGCCCGGAGACGCTGGAGGAGCTGTGGACCGAGATCCGGGCCAAGGTCTCCCGGCACCGGGACGCCCAGGAGGCCGTGCGCGCGGTGCGCCTGATCCGGCGCCGGGAGATGCTGCGCACCGCGATGGGGGAGTGCACCGGGGTCCTGGACGCCGAGCAGATCATGCGGGGCCTGTCCGACGCCGACCAGGCCGCGATCCTGGGCGCCCTGCACGTGGCCGAGCGGGAGCTGTACGAGGAGCAGGGCGAGCCGGTGCTCACCGATGTCGTCATCATCGGGATGGGTCGGCAGGGGGGCGCGGAGATCGGCTACGGCTCGGACGCCGACGTCATGTACGTCCACCGCGCCCGCGACGGCGCCGGGGAGCAGGAGGCCCTGCGCCAGGCCGAGCGGCTGGTGACCCGCACCGTGCAGCTGCTCAAGGGACCGGTGGAGCCGGCGATCCGCGCGGAGCGGACCCTGGTCATCGACGCGGACCTGCGCCCGGAGGGCCGCTCCGGGCCGATGGTCCGCTCCCTGGACTCCTACGCCGAGTACTACGCCCGCTGGTCCGACACCTGGGAGCACCAAGCGCTGCTGCGCGCCCGCCCCCTGGCCGGCTCCGACGAGGTCGCCGAGGCCTTCGTGCGGATCATCGACCCCTACCGGTACCCCGCCGAGCTGCCGCCGCGCCGGATCCAGGAGATCCGGCGGATGAAGGCCCGCGTGGAGGCCGAGCGGATGCCCCGCGGGGCGGATCCGACCCGTCAGCTCAAGCTCGGCCGGGGCGGGCTGTCCGACGTCGAGTGGCTCGTGCAGCTGCTGCAGCTGCGCCACGCCCACGAGCACCCCGAGCTGCGCACCACCAGCACGCTGCGGGCCCTGCGCGCGGCCGTGCCCCTCGGGCTGATCGGCGCGGAGGACGTCCACGTGCTGGAATCCGCGTGGCTGCTGGCCACGCGCGTGCGCGGCGGCGTCGTGCTGCGCACCGGGCGCGCCTCGGATTCCCTGCCGACCGCGCGCCGGGACCTGGAGGCCATCGCCCGCTGGGTCGGCTGCGCCGAGGGCGGGGCCCGGGTGCTGGAGGAGGACTACCTGCGCCTGACCCGCCGGGCCCGCGGGATCTACGAGAACCTGTTCTACGGGCCGCTGACCCGGTGAGGGCCCGCGGTCGGGCTCAGTGCTTCTCCGCCCGGGAGATCTGATCCGCCAGATCCTCCGGGGACAGATCCGCCGCGGAGAACTCCGGGGTCACCGGCAGGTGCAGGCGCAGCTCCGTGCCGGGGCAGATCCCCACCCGCGCCTCCTTCAGCTTGAAGTCGATCACGTGCCCGCCCACCTGGCGGGTGGAGTCGATGAAGTGGGCGTGGCAGCCCGGCACCGAGATGCCCTGCTCGTAGATCGGGGTGCGGAAGGCCACGATCGTGCCGATGAGGTCGTCGAACTGCACGATGTCCTCGTTGTCCGTGGCATCGACCATCTTCGGGTACGGCTTGGACTGCTTGATCACCGTGCGGGTGCGCACCCACTCGAAGGAGCCGCGGATCTTCAGCGCGTACATGTAGTTCTTCGACACCGTGAGGTCGTCCAGGATCTGCGAGGCGGTGGCCCGCAGCAGGTCCCGCGGCAGATCCCGGCGGATGGTGGGCACGAAGTTGGTGACCACGGCGTAGGGGGTCCGCTGGGACAGGGCGGCCTCCTGCACGGAGCCGTCGTGGCGCATCTGGTAGGCGGTGCCGTCCAGCACGATCATCTCCCCGTCCAGCCCGTCGAAGGTGCCCAGACCGAAGTTGCCGTGGCCCAGCAGCTCGCCCACGGTCATCTCCCCGTCGTAGATCCCGTCCAGCAGGCCCGCCATGAGCCCCGTCTGGAAGACCTCGTTGCGGTACATGATCTCGCCGTGCAGCTCTTTGGGGGACCGGGACATGGGGGCTCCTTCATACGCTCAGACAGGATGCGCGGCGGGACTCGCCCGACGCTCACCTCCCACTCTAGGGCCGTGCGGCCGCGGGCCGGCCGATACCATGGTGGGCATGGATTACCTCTCCACCCGCGACCCCGAGGCGGCCCCCGCGTCCTTCACCGACATCCTGCTGCGCGGACTGGCCCCGGACGGCGGCCTGTACCTGCCGGTGCGCTACCCGCAGCTGGACGCCTCCACCCTGCGCTCCTGGCGCACCCTGCTGGCAGAAGAGGGCTACGCCGCGCTCGCCGCGCAGATCATGGAGCTGTTCGTGGACGACATCCCCGCGGAGGATCTGCGGCGGATGGCCGAGCGGGCCTACGCCCCGGAGAAGTTCGCCGACCCGCAGATCGTGCCCGTCACCCCGCTGGAGGACGGTCTGCACCTGGCTCACGTCTCCGAGGGACCCACCGCGGCGTTCAAGGATATGGCGATGCAGCTGCTCGGCGAGCTGTTCGAATACGAGCTGGCCCGGCGCGGGGAGACCCTGAACATCCTGGGGGCCACCAGCGGGGACACCGGGTCCTCCGCGGAATACGCGATGCGCGGGCGCGAGGGCATCCGGGTGTTCATGCTGACCCCGAGGGGGCGGATGACCCCGTTCCAGCAGGCCCAGATGTTCGGGCTGGATGACCCGAACATCGTCAACGTCGCCGTGGACGGGGTGTTCGACGACTGCCAGGACCTCGTCAAGGCGATCTCCGCGGATGCGGCGTTCAAGAGGAAGCACCGCATCGGCGCGGTCAACTCCATCAACTGGGCCCGGCTGCTCGCCCAGATCGTCTACTACGTCTCCTCCTGGCTGCGGGTGACCACCGCGGAGGACCAGCGGGTGAGCTTCTGCGTGCCCACCGGGAACTTCGGGGACATCTGCGCGGGGCACATCGCTCGGCAGATGGGGCTGCCGATCGACCGGCTGATCGTGGCCACCAACGAGAACGACGTGCTCGATGAGTTCTTCCGCACCGGGAACTACCGGGTGCGCTCCGCCGCGGAGACCGCCGAGACCTCCAGCCCGTCCATGGACATCTCCCGGGCGTCGAACTTCGAGCGGTTCGTCTTCGACCTGCTGGGCCGGGATGCGGCTCGCACCTCGGATCTGTTCGGCACCCAGGTGCGCCGCGGCGGGTTCAGCCTGGCCGGCACCGAGGAGTTCGAGGACGCCGCAGGCCGCTTCGGCTTCCTCTCCGGGCGCTCCACCCACGCGGATCGGGTCTCGACCATCCGGGACGCCCACGAGCGGCTGGGGGTGCTCATGGACCCGCACACCGCGGACGGCGTGACCGTGGCCCGGCGGCACCGCGATCAGGTGGACACGCCCATCGTCTGCCTGGAGACGGCCCTGCCGGTGAAGTTCGCGGACACCATCCGCGAGGCCATCGGCCGGGATCCGCAGATCCCCGAGCGCTTCGCCGGGATCATGGAGGCCCCGCGGCACGTGGTGGACCTGCCCGACGACGCCGAGGCCGTGAAGGACCTGATCCGCGAGCGCATCGCCGCCGTCGACGTGCGCTGAGGACCCGGACGCCGCTCGATAGGGGAATAGCGCGGCAGACTATAGGCCGTATTCCATGTAGCAGCTCTGGATCTCCCCGGAGGTGGCGGTGTCGTGATCCAGGTTCTCGCAGTACGCGCGGGGGATGGTTGGTTCCTCCGCGTCGGGTGTGTGGTCCTCGGGGTTCCCGAGGTTGGCGGGGTCGCGGGGGTCGACGCCGCTGGCCCAGTCGCCCAGTCGGTTCGCCGAGCAGTAGGCATAGACCTGCTCCGCCAGCTCCGGCGAGTACGGTGCCGCGTCCTCCTTCCAGACGTCCGCGATGCATCCGCCGCCGTTGGCGAAGTAGGACTGCACCGTCGCGGCCGCCGACTGCTGCGTCTGAACCTGCTCTGGATCTGGAGCCTCCGCAGCTTGAGCGGGTTCGGTGGCGACAGCCTCCGTGGTCTCCGGAGCCACCGGTGCAGACTCGGTCGCGGCGGTGGTGGGGGCCTCGGCGGGTGTCGCGCTCGCGGACGCTGCCGCCGGTCTCGCGGACATACTCGGGGAGGCGCTGGCCGACGCCGAGCTGCTGGTGTCGGTGGCGTCGTCGCCGCCTCCACAGGCGCTCAGCGCGAGGGGCAGCAGGGCCAGCGCGGCGAACCCGCGGGTGCGAGTGGTCATGGGTGCTTCCTTGCTTTCGGGAGGATGATGGGCGGGAACAGTGAGTTGGTCTCGAGGTCCAGCATGACAGGCCCGCGGCCAGTCGGCGTACCGTGACGCGCCATCGGCGGTCCTTCGCAGGCGGGCCCGCTCCTCGAGCGGTAAGTCCGCGGATCCGGTCATGTAGCACACCCAGGGGGACTTCCAGTGCGTCCGCGGTGGTTGCTAGTGTCGCGCGTCATCAATTCGTTGACAGTATGGGATGATGGCATATGCCGTCACCTGTGCTGGAGATCAGCGAAGAGGACCGTGCGACCCTGACCTCGTGGACACGGTCGCGGACGTTGCCGGCGGGACGTGCGCAGCGTGCGCGGATCGTGCTGGCCGTCGCGGCGGGGACGGGCACCTCGGCAGTGGCGCGGCATGTCGGGGTCTCGCGTCCGACTGTGATCAAGTGGCGTGACCGGTTCGCCGTCGACGGGCTCGCTGGCCTCGAGGACGAGGAGCGTTCGGGCCGACCGAAACGCATCGATGATGCCGTGATCATCGCCACCACGCTCGAGCCGCCACCGGCCAAACTCGGGGTGACGCATTGGTCCTCGCGGTTGCTGGGCAGGCACTTGGGGATCGGGGATGCCACCGTCGCCCGTGCCTGGCGCAAGTACGGGGTCAAGCCATGGCGGCGGGAGACGTTCAAGTTCTCCACAGACCCGGAGCTGGAGGCCAAGGTCCGCGACGTGGTCGGGCTGTACCTGAACCCACCGGAGAAGGCGGTCGTGCTGTGCGTGGATGAGAAGTCCCAGATCCAGGCCTTGAACCGGACCGCGCCGATCCTGCCGCTGCGACCAGGCTTGCCGGAGAAGGCGACCCACGACTACAAGCGCAATGGCACCACCACGCTGTTCGCCGCTATCGAGGTAGCCACCGGTGCGGTGACCGACCAGTGCTACGACCGGCACGGTAAGGCCGAGTTCCTCGACTTCCTCAAGAAGGTCGCCAGGGCTTACCCGCGCCGGGAGCTGCACGTGGTCCTGGACAACTACCACACCCACAAGCACGAGGACATCAAGCAGTGGCTGGCCAAGCACCCGCGGATCACGTTGCACTTCACCCCGACCAGCGGGTCCTGGCTCAACCTCGTCGAGGTTTTCTTCGGGATCATCACCCGACAGGCCATCCGCCGCGGCTCCTTCGACAGCGTCAAGCAACTCGTCACAGCGATCAGCACCTTCATCGACGGCTGGAACGAGCGCTGCCACCCATTCATCTGGACCAAGACCGCCGAGGAAATCCTGCCCCACGCCACCCGTCAAACCAGTTCAGGCGCGTGACATCAGAGACCGAACGCGCCGCCGCCGACGAGGATTGCGACGCCCAGTCCGATCAGGACGATGGGGAAGAGGATGTGCTCCCGCCGTTCGAGGACCTCGGCGATGGGTCGACGCGTGGCGACGAACTTGGCGGTGGCCACCAGCACTGCCACGAGCACGAGGAAAACGATGCAGAAGGTGATGACAGCGGGAGTACTGATGTTGAGGAAGACCGGGACGTAAACGCCGATGTTGTCCCCACCGTTGGCGAAGGTGACGCCGGCGACGGTCGCCACGGCAACGCTCTTACCTGACACGGCGGCATCATCGTCGTCGCCCTCGCCGCGGTAGACCTCCCACGCAGCCCAGAGACCCAGCGCGAGGGGGATGAGCCCAAAGTAGGGAATCGCCTCCTCTGGCAGCGCCCACCCCGCCCCCAAGGTCACCACGAGTGCGGCGGCGAGGATCCCGACGAAGCCAAGGTATTGCCCGGCCAAGATCTTCGCGGTCGTCCCGGGGCGTCCGGCACCTCGGGCGAAGAAGAGCGAGAGCACGATGATGTCGTCGATGTTGGTCGCGATGAAGAGCCCGATCGCTTGGAGCAGCGCCGCGGCCGTCATGCGCCGGACCTGCCGTCGTGGCAACCAGGCACCTCGCAGGCGACGTCGAGGCAGGGGGCGTCCGCGTCGACGGCCAGCTTGACCTCGACCAGCTCGGTGAGCGCACGTGCGAGGTGGGGGTCAGCGATCTCGTAAAGGGCCTGGCGGCCCTCATGGGTGGCGACCACGATCCCGCAGTCCCGCAGGCAACCCAGGTGGTTCGACACATTCGAGCGCGTCAGGTCTAGCGCGTTGGCGAGCTCTGCCGGATGCGCGGGGCACGCCAGAAGCGACAGAAGGATCCGTGAACGCGTGGGGTCGGCCATCGCCCGGCCCAGACGCTGCATGGCGTCTAAGCGGGAAGCAAGAGTCAGCATGCACTGAACGATACAGTAACCGCTGAACTACAATCGCCCCACCCAACTCGTCAAACAAGTTCAGACGCGTGACACTAGGAACCTGAGGACCGTCCAGCACCTCATCGACTCGGAAGGCCTGGGCGTGGTCGAGGCCGCAAAGACGGTGGGCTGGTCGAAGGCCACCTACTATCGCCACCGGGCGGCGCAGGCCGGTTCGTAGGAGCCCGTCGTCGGCTCCCCGTGCTAGAGTCGAGTCATCACGATCAGCCCGTTGCCGCAAGGCGCGGGCTGATTTTCTATCTGAAGGAAGCTCGTGGTCGAGTACACGAAGGAGTGGCTTCCGCTCGACCAGCAGGTCGAGCGGCTGATCGACCGCGGCCTCGCGGTCGACGACCCAGAACGAGCGCTCCGACTGCTGCAGTCGATCGGCTACTACCGACTCACCGGCTACCTGTACCCCTTCCTCGAGGCCGAGGAGTACACCGACGACGGTCGCGAGCGAACTCGGGTACTGAACAGGTATCTGCCCGGCACCGCGCTTCACCATGCCGAGACGATCATCGACTTCGACCGCCGACTGCGGATGCTGGTCATGGAAGGCGTCGAGCGCATCGAGGTCGCGGTGCGGATGCAGGCGGGGTACGTCCTCGGCAGGTCCTCCGCGTTCGCCCATGAGGACCCGGCGGCCTTCGACGACTCGTTCACGAAGGCGGGCACGGACAGCCGCGATCCGCAGCCCAGCTCGCACGTGAAGTGGCTGCAGCGCGTCAAGGATCGGCGGGACGGGTCCGACGAGCAGTTCGTCGCGCACTTCCGGGAGAAGTACGACGATCGCATGCCGGTCTGGGCCCTCACCGAGCTCCTCGAGCTCGGACAGCTGTCGAGCCTGTACAGGGGAATGCTCCAGCCGGATGCCGAAGAGCTCGCCCTCGCGTTCGGCGTCCCGAGGAAGAAGCTCATGGCCAGCTGGCTCGCCAGCCTCAACTACGTGCGCAACGTGGCGGCCCACCACTCGCGGCTGTTCAATCGGAAGCTTCAGAACGCGCCGTCGCGTCCTGCTTCAGGGCTGGTGTCGATGCTCGATCACCTCCGTGCGCCGGAAGCGCCGAAGAAGGACTTCGGCACCTACAACGCGCTGGCCGTGATCGCCTACCTCCTGCTCACGGTCGCCCCGGAGTCCGGGTGGCCTCGCCGGCTAGCCGAGCTGCTCGAAGCGTTCCCAGCGTCGCACGCCCTGACGGTCGGATCGATCGGCGTCCCCGACGGCTGGGAGTCGCTGGACCTGTGGCGGTGAGCTCGACGCCGATCAAGTCTCGTAAAGGTGCTTGTTGAGACAGGGGCAGTGAGACATAGTTCTGAGACCGAGGCCCCCGCATGACTGCGGGGGCCTCGTCTCGTCCCGTCAAGGAGATGTCTTCGAGACGCGTCTTCGGAGCACCGCCGAAACCTGCCATTGTCGACGCTGCATCTTCGATGGGACGCGAAAGCAGTCAAAGAACGGTCGCGCTGCTGTCTCGCATCCGCGATGCACACTAGCGAGCGGTACGGCAACGGCGGCGGGGCCGTGCAACCACAGAGCACGCGGCCCCGCCGCTGATGACTGGTCCTACCCAGAAACGTCCGGCCGGAGTTCAGCCCTGCTGGTAGGCGATCGTCGTCATCATGCCGGCTTCCCCGTGGTAGACGTTGTGGCAGTGGCTGAGCCACCGGCCGGGGTTGTCGGCGTCGAACTCGACGCGGAGCGTCTTGCCGGGCAGGACGATCGAGGTGTCCTTGCGGGGCCCGCCTCCGGGATGCTGGTAGGTGTGGCCGTGCAGGTGCATCGGATGCCACATCTTGGTCGAGTTCTTGAACTCCAGCGCGACGCGCTCGCCCTCCTTGAGGCCGAGGGCGTCGCGCATGGGCTGCTCCATGTCCATGCGCTTGCCGTTGATCGCCCAGTCGTACTTCTCCATGCCCCCGGTCAGCTCGAGGACGAGTGTGCGGTCGGCGGCGCGCTGGGGCAGGGCGACCGCATCGATGGCCTTGAGGTCGGCCGCGGTGGCGGGAGCCTTCGTCTGCGGGAGCTTCGCGTCCTTGGCCGGGGCGCTGCCGGATCCGGTGCGCAGGACGGCGACGGCCTGGTCCTGCTTCCCAAGGGCCTCGGCGACGACGGCGAACGCGCCGTCGCCGGCGGTGATGACGGCGTCGTAGCGCTCGCCCATGCCGAGCACGACGCTCTCGGCCTCGAACGGCTGGATCGGGTAGCCGTCGGTGTGGGTGATGGTGAGCGGGTGCTCGGCGACGCCGAACCGGAAGGCGGTGTCGCCGCCGGCGTTGATGATCCGCAGTCTGATCTTCTGGCCCGGCTTCGCGGTGAAGGTCTCCGGGTCGGCCGCTGGCCTGCCGTTGATCAGGTAGAGCGGATAGTAGACGTCGCCGGCGTCGCCGCCGAGCAGCGGCGAGGTCGCCCCCATCAGGGTGTTGCCCATCCGCATCGGCCCCATGTCCATTCCGCCGTGGTCCATCATGCCCTTGCCGAGTTCCTTCATCACCTGGTCGGGCGTCGCGATGACGCCGTCGAGCCAGTCGTCCAGGACGATGATCCACTCCTGGTCGTAGTCGCCCTTCTCGTTCGGGTCGTCGATGATCAGCGGGGCGTACAGGCCGCGGTCCTGCTGGACGCCGACGTGCGGGTGGAACCAGTAGGTCCCGGCGTGCGGGAGCACGAACTCGTAGGAGAACGCGCCGCCTGGCTCGACCGGCTTCTGCGTCAGGTTCGGCACGCCGTCCATGTCGTTGCGCAGTGCCAGGCCGTGCCAGTGCACGGTGGTCGGGTCGGGTAGATCGTTGGTCAGGGCGACCTTCAGGGTGTCGCCGATGTTGCCGCGGATCGGCTCGGTCGCCGACGCGCCGGTGAACGCCCAGGTCTTCGCCTCCTTCCCGGCCAGGTCCACGGTGGTCGGCTCGGCGGTCAGCGCACGCTGCACGGTTGTGCCGGTGCGGCGGCGCTTGGATTCGGCCTTCTCGACGGCGGCGCTGTCGGGCCCGACGAACGAGGTCGTCTTGCTGGTGGAGGTGCAGCCGGCGAGGCCTGCGGCGGTGAGGGTCAGTGCGCCGGCGGCGAGGAACTGGCGGCGGTTCAGGTCGGTGTGCATGGTTGAACGGTGTCCTTCTGTGTCGATGGTGAGCGGTGCCACGGGCATCGGCCTGGACGCGCTCGACGACCACGGGTGATCGGATGCGCAGGCTCGAGGGCTCTCGGGAGAGGGGTCAGCGCCATCTGGGCGCGATGCCGTCGCAGATGCAGGGCAGGCGCATGGGCATGCCCCGATGGGCAGGAGCGCCGCTGGGGGGCGCTCCCCGCTGCTCACGTTCGATAGATCGACAGTTCCAGGTGCGACAGCGCTAATCGGCGGGGCGTCTGGAGAGGCGGCACCGGCTCGGGCGCGCGGCCGAGCTCGGGCAGGGTCGCGGCGAGCGGGGCCGGAAGGACGGGGATGCTCTTGCCGGTCGGCCCGGGGACGCAGGTGGAGCCTGAGCCGCTGCTCATGGCACCCGCGCAGCCGCCGGAGCCGTGGACCATGCCATGCGATCCGGACGTCGACGACGAGGGGGCGACGGCCGCCTCTGCGGTCAGAGCTGGCGTCGCCGGGGCGGAATGCTTCATCGAGGCCATGGGGGCGCTCATGGCCGTGGCCCCGGCACCGTTGGCCAGCGAGTGCATTCCGAGGAGGCCGGCGATCAGCAGGGCCGCGAGGACGAGGAGCTGCAGCCGGTGCCGGCTGCGGCGGGGTTCGTCGGTCGCGGTCTCCACGCTGCACAGCATACCCCGGTGGCGTATCCCGTCTCCAAGGGAGGATCCGTCGGCGAGGCGCACCCCCCGCGTTGCGGGAATACCCGGCAGGGGTATACGGTTACTCGTACGCGGTACCCACTGGGGGTATCTCTGCTGAGGAGGCATTCGATGGCTGCGAACGAGTACCAGGTGACGGGCATGACCTGCGGGCACTGCGAGATGTCGGTCCGCGAGGAGGTCAGCGGGATCCCCGGCGTCGAGGACGTCGAGGTCAGCGCGCAGACCGGCAAGCTCGTCGTGTCGGGCTCCGGCGAGATCGACGACGCGAAGGTCCTGGCCGCCGTCGAGGAGGCCGGCTACACGGCCGTGCGCGCCTGACGACACCACCACCAGCGCGGCTCACGCTCCCCGTCGACCCCGACGGCGGCGGGGGCGGAGCGCGCACCACTGACCGCATCGGCGACATGACCGCCCCTGCGCACGAACCGGACGTCTCAAAGCCCGGAGAAGAAAGGACGCAGAGGATGACTGCACCAGCGCCGCTCAGCACGGACGCCGGCATCGAGCTGGAGATCGGCGGGATGACGTGCGCCTCGTGCGCGAACCGGATTGAGCGCAAGCTCAACAGGCTCGACGGCGTCACCGCGTCGGTCAACTACGCCACAGAGAAGGCCAAGGTCACCGTGCCCGCGGGCTACGACCCGCAGCTGCTGGTCGCCGAGGTCGAGAAGACCGGCTACACCGCCGCCCTGCCCGAGCCCCCGGACGCGAAGACCGATGACGCCTCCGACGGAGGCGCGGACGCCGACCCTGAGCTGATCTCTCTGAGGCAGAGGCTGATCGGGTCGATCGTGCTCACCGTGCCGGTGATCGCGATGGCGATGATCCCTGCCCTGCAGTTCACCTACTGGCAGTGGGCCTCGCTGACCCTGGCCGCGCCGGTGATCGTCTGGGCGGGCTGGCCGTTCCACAAGGCCGCATGGACCAACCTCAAGCACGGCACCGCGACGATGGACACGCTCGTCTCGATGGGCACCTCGGCGGCGTTCCTGTGGTCGCTCTACGCCCTGTTCCTCGGACACGCCGGCATGCCGGGCATGAAGCACCCGTTCGAGTTCGCCCTGGCCCGCTCCGACGGCGCGAGCAACATCTACCTCGAGGCGGCCGCCGGGGTGACGATGTTCATCCTCGCCGGCCGCTACTTCGAGAAGCGCTCCAAGCGCCAGGCCGGTGCCGCGCTACGCGCCTTGCTCGAGCTCGGCGCGAAGGAGGTCTCGGTGCTGCGGGACGGGACCGAGATCAAGATCCCGACCTCCGAACTGGCCGTCGGCGACGAGTTCGTCGTCCGGCCCGGCGAGAAGATCGCCACCGACGGGACGGTCGTCTCCGGCAGCTCCGCGGTGGACGCCTCCATGCTCACCGGCGAATCCGTGCCTGTCGAGGTCGGCGAAGGCGACCCGGTCACCGGGGCCACCGTGAACGCCGGCGGCCGGCTCGTCGTCCGGGCGACCCGCGTCGGCTCGGACACCCAGCTGGCGCAGATGGCCAAGCTGGTCGAGGACGCCCAGTCCGGCAAGGCCGCTGTCCAGCGGCTGGCCGACAGGATCTCCGGAGTGTTCGTCCCGATCGTCATCGCCATCGCGCTCGTCGCCCTGGCGGCGTGGCTGATCTCCGGGGCCGGCGTCTCGACGGCGTTCACCGCCGCGGTCGCGGTCCTCGTCATCGCCTGCCCCTGCGCCCTGGGCCTCGCCACCCCGACCGCACTGCTGGTCGGCACCGGCCGCGGCGCGCAGCTGGGCATCCTGATCAAGGGCCCCGAGGTCCTCGAATCCACCCGCAAGGTCGACACCGTCGTGCTGGACAAGACCGGCACCGTCACCACCGGCAGGATGACCCTGGTCGACGTGATCGCCGAGGCCGGCACCGACCGCGCCGAGCTGCTCCGCCTGGCCGGGGCCCTGGAGGACGCCTCCGAGCACCCGATCGCCCAGGCCGTCGCCAAGGGCGCGGTCCAGGAGACCGGCCAGCTCCCGACGCCGGAGGACTTCGCCAACGTCGAGGGCAAGGGCGTGCAGGGCGTCGTCGACGGCCACGCCGTGCTCGTCGGCCGGGAGTCCCTGCTGGCCGACTGGTCCCAGCACCTCTCCCCTGACGTCGCCGCCGCCAAGGCCGCAGCCGAGGCCGAGGGCAAGACCGTCGTCGCCGTCGGCTGGGACGGGCAGGCCCGCGGCGTCCTCGTCGTGGCCGACACGGTCAAGCCCACCAGCGCCGAGGCGATCCAGGGCCTGAAGGGCCTGGGCCTGACCCCGGTGCTGCTCACCGGAGACAACGAGGCCGTCGCGAAGCGGATCGCCGCCGAGGTCGGCATCGACCAGGTCATCGCCGAGGTCCTGCCCAAGGACAAGGTCGACGTCGTCGCCCGCCTCCAGGGCGAAGGCAAGGTCGTCGCGATGGTCGGCGACGGCGTCAACGACGCCCCCGCCCTCGCCCAGGCCGATCTGGGTCTGGCGATGGGCACCGGCACCGACGTCGCCATCGAGGCCTCCGACATCACTCTGGTGCGCGGGGACCTGCGGGCCGCCGTCGACGCGATCCGGCTGTCCCGCCGGACCTTGGGCACCATCAAGGCCAACCTGTTCTGGGCCTTCGCCTACAACGTCGCGGCCATCCCGGTCGCGGCGCTGGGCATGCTCAACCCCATGCTCGCGGGCGCGGCGATGGCGTTCTCATCCGTCTTCGTCGTCGGCAACAGCCTCCGCCTGCGCGGATTCCGCAGCGTCACCCCGCACTGACCCGCACAACCACCCACCCGAACTGAACTGATCGCACGAGAGGCATCCGACGATGACGAACGACTCCCACGCCCACGCCAGCTGCTGCAGCACCTCCAGCGCCGCGAACCCGGCGGTCGACGCCGAGGGCCGCGAGAACCTGCTGAGCGGCAGCGACGACATGACCACCTGCCCCGTCATGGTCGGCAGCCGGGTCAGCAAGACCGCGGCCGAGGCGGCAGGCCTCTTCCGCGACTACCGAGGCCAGCGCTACTGGTTCTGCTGCGCCGGCTGCGGGCCGGCCTTCGACGCCGACCCCGCCAAGTACGCCGCCGCCATGGCGTAGTCCGAGCACCGGATCGGAGCGCCCGGATAGACGCTCCGGCGGACCAGCAGGATTGCGATATACCCCACCGGGGTATATGGTCGGAGATGGACAAGGCAACGAACAGGAGACCACATGCGCAAGCGCCTCACCATGACCCTCGCAGCAGGAGTGCTCGGCGGAGCACTCCTGCTGACCGGCTGCAGCTCCGGCGACCAGGACCCCTCGAAAGCCGGCCCGCACCACGGCGGCAGCAGCTCGACGAGCTCCCCGGCCAGCAGCGACGGCGGGATGGACCACTCCTCGATGGAGCACCCGATGGACGGCGGCCCAGCGCCCGCCGGCATCGAGAAGGCCGCCTCCCCCAAGTACCCGGTCGGCACCCAGGTGATCCTCACCGCCGACCACATGATGGGCATGGACGGCGCGAAGGCCACGATCGTCGGCGCGTACGACACCTACACCTACGCGGTGAACTTCACGCCCACCACCGGCGGCGAACCGGTCAAGGACCACAAGTGGGTCGTCCAGCAGGAGATCAAGGACGCCGGCAGCAAGCAGCTGGCCGACGGCACCGAAGTCACCCTGGAGGCCGAGCACATGAAGGGCATGAAGGGCGCGAAGGCCACCATCGCCTCCTCCACCGACGAGACCGTCTACATGGTCGACTACGAAGCAGGCGGCATGAAGATGACCAACCACAAGTGGGTCGTCGAGAGCGAGATCAAGCCGGCCTCCTGAGCCGGCCACCACCGCAGAGCAGGGCCCGGACAAGGGAAGCAGCAATGACAGACCCGAACGCGCATCAGCACCACCACGGCGACACCGCAGACGCGCCCGCCCACAGCGGGCACGCCGTCGCGACCACCGCGCCCGGCCACGGGGAAGATCCGCACGCGGGGCACGCAGGCCACGTCGCGCACCAGGGGCAGCACGGAGACCACGCCGGTCACGGCGGTCATGGAGGCCACGGGGACCACGTCGGCCAGTTCCGTCGGCTGTTCTGGATCAACCTCGTCATCGCCGCCCCGGTGGTGGGGCTCTCGCCCATGTTCGCCATGCTGCTCGGGTACTCCGTGCCCGGCTGGGCGGGGTGGGTCGCAGCGGTGCTCGGCACCGTCATGTACGTCTGGGGCGGCAAGCCGTTCCTCACCGGTGCCTGGAGCGAGCTGAGGAGCCGCAAGCCGGGGATGATGCTGCTGATCGCGCTGGCGATCACCGTGGCGTTCTTCGCCTCCTGGGCCGCCACCCTCGGGCTCGTCCACCACGAGCTGGAGTTCTGGTGGGAGCTGGCGCTGCTGATCGTCATCATGCTGCTGGGGCACTGGATCGAGATGCGCTCCCTGGCCCAGACCACCTCCGCGCTCGACTCGCTTGCCGCCCTGCTGCCCGACGAGGCCGAGCGTGTCGAGGGCGACGACATCGTCAAGGTGGACCCCGCCGAGCTTCGCGTCGGCGACGTCGTCATCGTCCGCCCCGGCGGCAGCGTCCCCGCCGACGGCACCGTCGTCGACGGCCACGCCGACATGGACGAGTCGATGATCACCGGCGAGTCCCGGCCCGTCGCCCGCGGCGAGGGCGACCCGGTCACCGCCGGCACGGTGGCCACCGACTCCGGCCTGCGGGTCGAGATCACCGCCACCGGCGACGACACCGCCCTGGCCGGCATCAACCGGCTCGTCGCCGAGGCGCAGGGCTCCTCCTCCCGCGCTCAGCGCATCGCCGACCGCGCCGCCGCCTGGCTGTTCTGGTTCGCCCTCGGCGCTGCCCTGATCACCGCGATCGTCTGGACGCTGGCCGGGTCCCCCGACGACGCCGTGGTCCGCACCATCACCGTGCTCGTGATCGCCTGCCCCCACGCCCTGGGCCTGGCGATCCCGCTGGTCGTCTCCATCGCCACCGAGCGCGCCGCTCGCGGCGGCGTCCTGGTCAAGGACCGCCTCGCGCTGGAGTCCATGCGCCAGGTCGATGCCGTGCTGTTCGACAAGACCGGCACCCTCACCAGGGGCGAGCCCACCGTCACCGGCGTCGAACCGACCGGAGACCTGGACGCCAACCAGGTCCTCGCCCTGGCCGCATCGGCCGAGGCCGACAGCGAGCACCCGCTCGCCCGGGCCATCGTCGCCGCCGCCAAGGACCGCGGCCTCGCCCTGCAGCAGGCCACCGGATTCTCCTCCTCGCCCGCCGTCGGCGTCACAGCGACCGTGGCCGGCCACGAGATCCGCGTCGGCGGCCCCCGGCTGCTCGAGGAGACCGGCCAGCACGAAACTGAATCCGCAGAAGCCTGGCGCGGCGAGGGCGCGATCATCCTGCACGTCCTGCGCGACGGGCAGGTGATCGGCGGCCTCAAACTCGCCGACGAGGTCCGCCCGGAGTCCCGCGACGCCGTCGACGCGCTCCACGAACTGGGTGTCGAGGTCGTCATGATCACCGGCGACGCCGAGGCCGTGGCGAACGAGGTCGGCCAGGAGCTCGGCATCGACCGCGTCTTCGCCGGCGTCCGCCCCGAGGACAAGTCGGCCAAGGTCGCCCAGCTGCAGCACGAGGGCAAGAAGGTCGCCATGGTCGGCGACGGCGTCAACGACGCCCCGGCGCTGGCCCAGGCCGACGTCGGCATCGCCATCGGCGCGGGCACCGACGTCGCCATCGCCTCCGCCGGCGTCATCCTGGCCAGCTCCGACCCCCGCTCGGTTCTGTCGGTCACCCAGCTGTCGAAGGCCGCCTACCGGAAGATGAAGCAGAACCTGTGGTGGGCCGCCGGGTACAACCTGATCTCCGTCCCGCTGGCGGCCGGCGTCCTCGCACCCGTCGGCTTCGTGCTGCCGATGTCGGTCGGCGCGATCCTGATGTCGCTGTCCACCGTCGTCGTCGCCCTCAACGCCCAGCTGCTGCGGCGCATCGACCTCACCCCCCAAGCCAGCACCCGCTCGATCCTGGAGCGTCAGAAGTGAAGGACACGCCCATGACACTCGACACCACCACCGACACCACTGACAGCACCGGCACCGCCAGCCCCGGCACCGAAGTCGCCGCCGCCGCGGCCCACCATCACGGCTACATCAGCGACAAGGACCGCTACCTGACGCGCATGAAGCGGATCGAGGGCCAGGCCCGCGGCATCGCCAAGATGATCGACGACGAGAAGTACTGCATCGACATCCTCACCCAGGTCTCAGCGCTCACCCGAGCCCTGCAGGGCGTCGCGACCGGGCTGCTCGACGCCCACCTCAAGCACTGCGTCCTCGACGCCGCCAAGCTCGGCGACGACGACGCGGCGATCGCCAAGATCCAGGAAGCCACCGACGCGATCAACCGCCTCGTCCGCTCCTGAGGCTCACGAGCAGCGCACCCGCGCACACGAAGGAGAAGGACCCATGCCCCGTTTCGCCCCGCTGACCGCGGAGACCGCCGTCGGCGCGTCCCGGGACCTGCTCGGCGAGCTCGTCGAGCGCCACGGCACCGTGGGCGACATGGTCTCCACGATGGCCCACTCCCCGGCCGTCCTCGGCGGCTACCTGCAGCTGAGTAGAGCGATGCGCCGCGCCAAGCTCGACCGGAGAATCAGCGAGCTTCTCTCCATCGCGGTGCAGGCGCAGCAGGGCTGCGGCCTGTGCCTCGACGCCCACGTCGCGGCCGCCCGCTCCCTGGGCGTCGCCGAGGAGGAGATCAGCCTCGCCCACCAGGGCACGTCGAGCAATCCCGCCATCTCGGCCATGATCCGGCTCGGGCGGCAGGTCTATCGGGAGCCGACCTCCGTCACCGACGAGCAGATCGACCAGCTCCGCGCGTTCGGCTACAGCGACCGCGCGATCGCCGACGTCGTCGGCGTCGTCGCGCTCAACATCCTCACCGGCGCGTTCAACCTCGTCGCCGGGCTGGGACCCGAGGACCAGCACTGACGCCCGAGGGCATTCTCTTCGGCGACCCGACTGTGCACGGGGCCTTTCGACCGGCGGGTGCGGGCCGCGTCGTCGGCCTCGCACCGGCTGGCCTGGCAGCGGGAGCCGTGCTCGCAGCAGTCGCCCTGGCCTCGGCCAGAGCGGGGTCTGGCGGTCAGCTCCCGGGTCGGATTGGCATGTCGCCGGTGTTTGCCGAATACTTGTCCGGGGCCACGGCGTGCTCCGCGGCACTCTGGGGCCACCGAATCGAGCGGAAGGCGGGAAGGCAGTGCAGCGTTTCCTGAGCATCGCGCGCCGCTTCTCGCCGGTGCTCGCGGTCCTCACCGTCGCAGCTCTGCTGATGCTGCAGCCGCCGGCTCGCGCCGCTGACCATTTCTCGATGTCTGCGTCACTGGGCACCGCCGCCGCCGATGCCGGCGCTGCCGAGATGGCGACCGGCCATTCCCCGGAGAACAGCGCTCCCATTGTGGTCCACGGCCAGTTCTCGACCAAGAACGTCGGTGACCAGCAGGCGGCCGCGGCCGCCGGCCATTTGTCCATGGGGACCGTGTCCTCCGGGATGGGCATGGCGTCGGGCTGCGGCCCGGACTGCGGCTCGCCGGCGAGCCCGTCCCCGGGTCCGATGGACTGCGTCGCAGCGGGCTGCCTGATCCTGCTGGTGCTGCTGGTCGGGATCGGAGGCCTGCGGCCGGCAGCCCGCGGAGGCGGCTGGTCGCTTCCGCGCCCATCACGGCGCACTCTTATGGAATCGTTGGTCCTCCGCTGCTGGGCTCGCCCTCCGCTGAGCCTCGCCGAGCTGTCGATCAGTCGCACCTGAGCCGGTCGCAGGTCCATCCGCGCCCGTTTCGGGGCAGCAGACATGCAGCCGTGGCCGTTCCCAGCCGGAGAACCGGCAAGTAACCACGGACCCGGCAAGTAACCACGGAACCTGTGGGCGGGTGTGCCGACCCGCGACGCTCGCGACGCCCCGGCGTCCATTCTCTGACGACTCCTTTGACAACTCGCGACGACCCCACCGGCTGGAGTTGAGCGGTCCATGCATCCTCGGCGACGTCGGGCACGTCTTCCCCGGTGGCCGTCGACCATCCCAGCTGAGAGACCCATGACCAAGAACCAGAAATCATCCACTAAGTCTTCGAAATCGTCGCCATCGCAGCGCTCGACCGGCGGGCGTACGGCCAGCAGCCGGTCCGCGCGGGACCGGCTGCGGCAGATGCAGCTCCAGGAGGCCAAGGCCCGACGGGCGCGACGGCTGATCACGGGTGCCGCGATCGCTGTCGTGGTGCTGGCCGTCGCCGCCGGAGCGGTGGTCATCGCCAGCCTCCAAGGCGGTGGATCCGACGGCCCCACCGGCGGGGCTGCCGCCGCGGGGCGTCGGGACCTGCCGCCATGGTCGCTGCCCGCCAACACCTCTGACGCGGCGAAGGCCGTCGGCCTCCGAGTCGGCCCGATGGAGGGAACGGCGGCCCACTTCCACTCCCACCTCGACATCAGCGTCAACGGGCAGCCCATCGCCGTGCCGGCCAACATCGGCGTCGACCCCGCTAGCGGCCAGATGTCGGAGCTCCACACCCACGACGAACGCGGCGTGCTGCACGTCGAGGCCCCCACCGCCGACGGCCGCTACACCCTCGGCCAGGTCTTCACCGAGTGGCAGGTCCGCCTCGACGCCGAAGGCATCGGCGGACTGGACAACAGCAACACCGACAGCCTGCGCGCCTACGTCGACGGGAAGCGATTCCAGGGAGACCCCGCCACGATCCAGCTCACCGCCCACCGGCAGATCTCACTGGTCTACGGGCCGCGAGACGCCACCGACGACCCGGCGGCCAGCTACGCGTTCGAGCAGGGCGAGTAGACGATGCCAGCGAGAGGACCACAGACCGCGGCCCGGACCGTTGCGCTGGCCGCCGCCGTGCTGAGCCTGGGGCTGGCCGCGGGCTGCACGAAGTCCATAGACCCCGCCTCGCCGTCGAAGGACGGCTCCGCCGGGCCGGCCTCCGGTGTGGTGTGCAGCTCTATCAACCCGGACAGCGCAAGCCCGCCTCGACCGCCGAAGGGCCCGACGTCAGGACCGGCGGGAACGTGACCACCGACCATCCCGGCAAGGTGGTCGTGGTCAACGTGTGGGCGTCCTGGTGCGGGCCCTGCCGCAAGGAGGCCCCCGACCTCGCCGCCGCGAGCCGTGACACGGCCAAGACGGCCCGGTTCGTCGGCCTCAACATCCGCGACGACCGCGAAGCCGCGCAGGCCTTCACCCGCGCCTTCAAGACCCCCTACCCGAGCATCTTCGACCCCGAGGGCAAGCAGCTGGTGAAGTTCTCCGGGCAGCTGTCCACCACGGCCATCCCGACCACCCTGGTGATCGACCGCGCAGGGCGCAGCGCTGCCCGCATCACCGGACCCGTGGATCGCGACACCCTCGCCGCGCTCATCACCGACACCGCCAACGGCAAGTAGCCGACCGGCCCCAGGCATCGACCAGCGCTGCGGCCGGCCCGGGAGTCGACAGACCACGAGAAAGGAAATCTGGTGCTCGAGTCACTGGGAAGCTGGGCCGCGCAGACGGTCAGCGGGGCGATGCCATTGGCGTTGCCGGTCGCGTTCCTGGCCGGCCTCGTGTCGTTCTTCTCGCCCTGCGTGGTGCCGCTGCTGCCGGGATATATCTCCTACGCAACCGGCCTGTCGGCCGCCGAGATCGTGGCCGCTCGACCGCGGACGAGGATGTGGCGCGCGCTGGCGGGGACCGTCTTGTTCGTCGCCGGCTTCGGCGTCGTGTTCGTCGGCAGCGCCACCCTGGCCGGGGCTCTCGGCGGCATCGTCCTGCGATGGCAGGGACCCCTCACCCGCGCGATGGGCGCGATCATGATCGTGCTTGGCCTGATCTTCGCCGGCCTGGTCCGCTTCGGCCAGCGCGACCTACGGCCCACCCGGCTGCCTCGGGTCGGCCTCGCCGCTGCTCCGCTGGTCGGTCTCATCTTCGGCCTGGGATGGACGCCCTGCACCGGCCCGACGCTCGGCGCGGTGCTGACGATGGCGCTGAACGCGGGCAGCGCGGCCAAGGGCGCATGGCTGGCCGTGGCCTACACCCTCGGGCTCGGCGTGCCGTTCATCGTCGCAGCGGTGGCCTTCCAGCGCATCAGCCGTGCCGTCGCCTTCCTGCGGGCCCGGCAGGAACTGATCATGCGGATCGGCGGCCTGTTGATGATCGCGACCGGGGCGCTGATGATCACCGGCGTTTGGGGCTGGCTGATGGGCGTCATCCGGCAGGTCGTCAGCGGATTCGTCACCGTGATCTGACCGCGTTCCGAGCCCGACCCGCCGGCTCGCCGCCCCGGGCTCGGGCAGGTGAGGTGATGACTGCTGGCCGCGGCACCCTTGCCGCGATGGGCAGCAGGAGTCATGATCGGCAGCTCCGGCATCGACCACCCGTGCGGGCAGCCGCGTTGCCTCTCACCAAGTGAGGGCATCAAGTGAGGGCGCGTCATCTGCGTTTCGGTGTCAGGCCGCAGACCCCGTGACCCGCACCGCCATCTCGTCCACGTTCGGCATGCGCTCCTTCACCGACGCCTCCGCCTCTGCCGCCACGCGGTCGGCCTCGGCCAGGCTCAGCGACCGCGTGCGCAGCAGGGCGTCGCCGTGCAGGCGATGGCCGACCCACCGCAGCCGCACCTGCTCCACCGACTCGACCTCGGTCAGGTGCTCCAGGGCGTGCTCGGCCCGGTCGAGGAGCTCGGGCTCGATGCCGTCCATCAGCCGCCGGCCGACCGATCGGACAGTGCCGACCAGCAGCACCGCGATCATCGCCGAGATCAGCAGCCCGACGATCGGGTCGGCCAGCGGGAAGCCCAGCAGCACGCCGATCCCGCCGGCGACCACCGCCAGCGAGGTGAACCCGTCGGTCCGGGCGTGCACGCCGTCGGCGACCAGCGCGGCCGAGCCGATCTTCCGGCCCACGCGGATCCGGTACACCGCGACCGCCTCGTTGCCCAGGAACCCGGCGATCCCTGCGGCGATCACCCAGCCGATGTTCTCCATCGGGCGTGGGTTGATCATCCGGTCGATCGCCTCGTAGGCGGCCACGATCGAGGACAGCGCGATCATCAGCACGATGAACAGGCCGGCGAGGTCCTCGGCCCGGTTGAAGCCGTAGGTGTACTTCCGCGTCGCGGCCCGCCTTGACAGTGCGAACGCGATCCACAGCGGGATCGCGGTGAGCGCGTCGGAGAGGTTGTGGATCGTGTCGGCCAGCAGCGCGACCGAGCCGGAGAAGGCGACGATCACCGCCTGCACCACGGTGGTGGCGATCATGATCACGAGGCTGATCTTCAGCGCCCGGACGCCCTCTGCGTTCGCCTCCATCGCGTCGTCGATCGAGTCCGCGGCGTCGTGGGAGTGCGGCACGAAGATCCCGTAGAGGAATCCCTTGAGTCCCGTCGGGTGCGAGTGGCCGTGGCCATGCCCATCGCCGCGATCATGATCGTGGTCGGGCTCATGGTCATGATCGTGCCCGGGCTCGATTTCGACGGCGTCGTGCGGATGGGCGTGGTCGTGCCGGGTCATGCTCGTTCCCGTTCCTGGTGGTGGTGCGCCGGGGGCTGGCCCTGCGCAATGGAGTGCTCGGCCTGGAAGATCGCGTCGGACACCAGCTGCGAGGCGTGCTCGTTCTCCAGTCGGTAGAACACCCGCTGCCCCTCCTGCCGGGTCGACACGATCCGCGCCATCCGCAGCTTCGCCAGATGCTGCGACACCGCCGCCGGGGACTTGTCCACGATGTCGGCCAGATGGTTGACCGACACCTCCCCGCTGCCGCGCAGCGCCAGGATGATCCGCACCCGCGTCGCGTCCGCGAGCAGCCCGAACACCTCCACCGCCAGCTCCACGAACGGCGAGTCCGGGTCCAGCCCGCACATCTGCTTATCTGCGTCCATGCGCAGATTATCGCATGACCGATGCGTCAGCGCATCCTGTATGGTCATCGCATGATGACCATTCTTGCTCGGACCGCCGAGGGGTCTCGATCATGACGCGCGTCCCGCCGCTCCTTCTGGCCGCCGGCGCGGCCGCGGCTCAGGGGCTGATCGCGCGGGGGTCGGCGAGCACCGCGCTGTCGCGGGCAACGGCTGGCGCGATGGCCGCGGCATCGGCAGGGCTGCTGCTCTCATCGACCACGGCGTTCCGACGCCGGGGCACGACCGTCGACCCCCTCGCCGTCGACCGGGCAGAGGCGCTGGTCACGACCGGGCCGTTCCGCCTCACGCGGAACCCGATGTACACGGTCATGGCCGGGCTGCTCCTCGCCCACGCGGCCCTTCGCCGATCGTGGGCGGCGCTCCTGCCCGCCGCCGGCTTCGTCGCCCTGATCGACCGGATCCAGATCCCGGCGGAGGAGAGCGCCCTGCGGGAGAAGTTCGGTGCCGCCTTCGACGCCTATGCGGCCGCGGCTCCCCGCTGGATCGGCCCGCCAACCTTGCCGTCTGGTCAGTGATCACTGTATAGTTCAGCGTGTGCTGACTATTGCTTCGCGTCTCGACGTCATGAACCGGCTCGGCCGGGCCATGGCGGACCCGACGCGCTCCCGGATCCTGATGTCCTTGCTCGACGGCCCGAGCCACCCCGCCGTGCTCTCGCGCGAGCTCGGGCTGACGCGCTCGAACGTGTCCAACCACCTGACCTGCCTGCGCGACTGCGGGATCGTGGTCGCCGAGCCCGAGGGCCGTCAGACCCGCTACGAGATCGCCGACCCGCACCTGGCCGCGGCGCTGACGGCGCTGGTGGACGTGACGCTGGCCGTGGACGAGAGCGCGCCGTGCATCGACCCGCAGTGCTCGGTGCCGGGCTGCTGCGCCGCGACCGGCTCGGGGGACGCCTCGTGAGCGCCGCCTGCGGCTGCGACGAGCCGACCACCAGCTCATCCGAGGAAGCCGAGGAGACCGAGCGCCCTTGGTGGCGCGACCCGGGACTGGTCGTGCCGATCCTCTCCGGCGTCGCGTTCGGCACCGGCCTGGTGCTGGAGTGGTCGGGGCTGCACGTCGCGGCGCTGGTCGCGTTCTGGGCGGGGCTGCTGCTGGGCGCGTACACGTTCGTGCCCGGCGCGCTGCGGAACCTGGTCGTCAGGCGGAGGCTGGGGATCGCGCTGCTGATGACGATCAGCGCCGTCGGCGCGGTGATCCTCGGCTACGTGGAGGAGGCCGCCGCGCTGGCGTTCCTCTACTCGATCGCCGAGGCCCTGGAGGACAAGGCGATGGACCGCGCTCGCGGCGGCCTGCGCGCGCTGCTCAAGCTCGTGCCGGATACCGCGACCGTGCTGCGCGACGGGGCCTCGGTCGAGATCCCGGCGAAGGAGATCGCCGTCGGCGACGTGCTGCTGGTCCGCCCGGGCGAGCGGGTCGCGACCGACGGGACTGTCCGGTCCGGCCGCTCCAGTCTGGACACCTCGGCGATCACCGGCGAGTCGATCCCGGTCGAGGTCGCCCCCGATGACGCGGTGTCGGCGGGCGCGATCAACACCGCGGGTGTGCTGGAGGTCGAGGCGACCGCGGCGGGCACCGACAACTCGCTGACCACCATCGTTGAGCTGGTCGAGCAGGCCCAGGCCGAGAAGGGCGAACGCGCGCGCATCGCCGACCGGATCGCCCGCCCGCTGGTGCCCGGCGTGATGGTCCTCGCCGTCCTGGTCGGCGTGCTCGGCTCGCTGCTCGGCGACCCCGAGACCTGGATCACCCGCGCCCTGGTCGTCCTCGTCGCCGCCAGCCCGTGCGCGCTGGCGATCGCGGTGCCCGTCACCGTGGTCTCCGCGATCGGGGCGGCGACGAAGTTCGGCGTCGTCATCAAGAGCGGTGCCGCCTTCGAGCGCCTCGGCGGCATCCGCCACCTCGCCGTGGACAAGACCGGCACCCTGACCCGCAACCGGCCCGAGGTCACCGCCGTCGTCGCCGCCGACGGCATCGACGACGCCCAGGTGCTCGCCTGGGCCGCCGCCGTCGAGCAGCACTCGACGCACCCGCTGGCCGCCGCCATCGCCGCCGCGGGCCAGGCAGCCCCCGCCGCGCAGGACGTGGCCGAGGAGGCCGGGCACGGCATCGGCGGCCTGGTCGACGGCCGCCGGGTGACGGTGGGCAGCCCCCGCTGGATCGACGCGGGGGCGCTCAAGGCCCGGGTCGAGGACCTGGAGGCCGAGGGACAGACCTGCGTGCTCGTGGCCGTCGACGGCCGCCTGGCCGGGGCGATCAGCGTCCGCGACGAGCTGCGCCCCGAGGTCCCCGAGGTCGTGCGCACGCTGCGGGCCCAGGGCGTCGAGGTGAGCATGCTCACCGGCGACAACGCCCGCACCGCGCACGCGCTCGCGCAGCGCGCCGGGATCGGCGACGTGCACGCCGAGCTGCGGCCCGAGGACAAGGCCCGCATCGTCGCCCAGCTCTCCGAGGCCTCGCCCACGGCGATGATCGGCGACGGCATCAACGACGCTCCCGCCCTGGCCGGGGCGACCGTGGGCATCGCGATGGGAGCGACCGGCTCCGACGCCGCGATCGAGTCCGCCGACGTCGCCTTCACCGGCCACGACCTCGGCCTGATCCCGCAGGCGCTGCGCCACGCCCGCCGCGGCCGGGCGATCATGAACCAGAACATCGTGCTGTCCCTGGCGATCATCACCGTGCTGCTGCCCCTGGCCATCACCGGCGTGCTCGGCCTGGCCGCGGTCGTCCTCGTCCACGAGGTCGCCGAGGTCGTCGTCATCGCCAACGGGCTGCGCGCCGCGCGTGCCCGCAAGCCTCAGGCAGCGGGCTGATGCGGGCGAAGGACGCGGTCCGCGGGTCCACTGCCCGGATCGCTCATGGTCCGAGGCGGACGCTCCTGGTAGCGGGGACCTTCCTGCTCGGCGGTTTGGTCGTCCTGGTCGACCAAGGGACCAAGGCATGGGCTGAGGCCACCCTCTCGACGCAGGAGCGCATCCCGCTCGTCGGCGAGCTGCTGGGACTCCAGCTGGCGTACAACCCCGGTGCGGCGTTCTCCTTCGGTGAGGGCTCGACCTGGGTGTTCGCGCTGGTCGCTGTCGCGGCCGCGGTCGCCGCGGTCGTCTTCGCGTTCCGTGTCCGGCGTCTTCGGTGGGCGGTCGTGATCGGTGCCGTCGGCGGTGCGGCGGCCTCGCACGCCGGGGACCGGCTCTTCCGCGCCCCCGGCTTCGCCCGCGGCCACGTCGTGGACTTCCTGGCCTACGGCGACTGGTTCATCGGGAACGTCGCCGACATCGTCATCGTCGTGGGCGCGGTCACCGGGGCGTTCCTGATGCTCCACGACGGCTCATCGCCAGAAGACTCCCCGAGTTCTTCGGCACGGCTCAGTTCCGAAGAGGCTGGCGAGCGGAGCTGACGACGGCTGCCGAGCCGCAGACAGGATTGAGAGGAGAAGATGTTGGAGATCACGCTGCAGTACTTCGACGGGTGCCCGAACTGGGAGGTGATCGACCGGCGGCTCGCCGAGGCCCTCGACGGCCGATCGGACGTCCGCGTCGCGCATCAGCGAGTCGAGACCGCCGACGACGCCGCCCGCCTCGAGTTCCACGGGTCCCCGACCGTCCTCGTCGACGGCGTCGACCCCTTCGCCGACGAGCACACACCGGTCGGGCTCGCCTGCCGGGTGTTCCGCACTCCTGCCGGGCTGGCCGGGTCGCCGACCGTCGATCAGCTGCGCGCAGCCATCGGTCGCGCGCCGACGTCGGCGGTGACGGGGCTCGAGTCGCCGGTCGGACCGCTGGGCGGGCTGCCGATCGCCTGCGCGCTCGCGCCGACCGCGGGCAAGCAGCAGCTCGAGAGGTGGCGAGCCTTCGACGACGACTACCTCCTCGAGGTCGAGCGCGGAGAGGCCAGACTGGTCGTGCACTACGCCCGGACCGGCGACTCAGCGCGGCGGCTGCGCGATCTGGTCGCGACCGAGAGCGCCTGCTGCTCGTTCGTCGACTGGCAGATCGACGACGACCACGCCGACCTGCGCCTTGTCGTCACCGGCACCCCTGAGCAGCTCGCTGGTCTCAGCATCGGCTAGGTAGGTGCTCGGGGCCAGCCGCTGGCCGCGGCGACGCCGATGCGCCACCAGCATCGTCGTCCCGGTTTCTCAGGCAGCTCGGCGCAATCCGCGCGTGGACGGGCCGCGTCCGGGTACGGGACCGGATGGCCGAACAGTCGCTGACCGTGTTGCCGGGAGGAACGAATCCTGATGGACGTCCTGAGCGCAGCCGTCGACGCGCTGGCGATGGCCGGCTCGATGGGCTGGCAGATCCTCTGGCCCCTCGTGCTCGGCTTCACGCTGTCCGGCGTCATCCAGGCGGTGGTGCGCAAGGAGCGCGTCACGCAGCTGATGGCCGACGACTCGCCGAGATCGATCGCGGTCTCCGCACTGTTCGGCGCGGCGTCCTCGTCCTGCTCCTACGCCGCGGTCGCGCTGGCCCGGGCGCTGTTTCGCAAGGGCGCGGACTTCGCGGCGGCGATGGCCTTCGAGATCGCCTCGACCAACCTGGTGCTCGAGCTCGGGCTGGTCCTGTGGTTCGTGATGGGCTGGCAGTTCACCGCCGCGGAGTTCGTCGGCGGCCCGATCATGATCGTGCTGGTCGCGCTCGGATTCAGGCTCTGGATGCGCGGCCGGATCGTCGAGGCGGCGCGGCGGCAGGCCGAGCAGAGGCTCGCCGGGTCGATGGAGGGCCACGCCGCCATGGACATGTCCGTCCAGGGCGACGCCGGATTCTGGGCCCGGCTGCTCTCCCGGGACGGCGTGACCGCGGTCTCGCGCTACTTCGTGATGGACTGGGCGGCCGTGCTCCGCGACATCGTGCTGGGCCTGCTGATCGCCGGCGCGTTCGCCGCCTGGGTGCCCAAGGCCTGGCTGCAGGCAGTGTTCTTCACCGAAGACCCGGTCGCCTCGTTCGTGCTGGGCCCGCTGATCGGGCCACTGCTGGCCGTGATCAGCTTCGTCTGCTCGGTCGGGAACGTGCCACTGGCGGCGGTGCTGTGGAACGGCGGGATCAGCTTCGGCGGCGTGGTCAGCTTCCTGTTCGCCGACCTGATCATCATCCCGATCATCCTCATCTACAAGAAGTACTACGGCTGGAAGGCCACGTCCCGGATCTGCCTGGTCTTCTACGCCGCAATGGTCATCGCCGGGTACGCCGTCGAATTGATCTTCGGCCCGCTCGGCATGGTCCCGCACGACCGGAGCCTGGCGGTCGCCGAGACCGGCATCAGCTGGAACTACACCACCTGGCTGAACATCGCCTTCCTCGCACTCGCCGCCGCCCTGCTGACCGTGTTCCTCCGCACCGGCAGTATCGGCATGCTGCGCATGATGGGCGGCTCCCCGGAGCCGGCCGGGCGCGGCGACTCTGCCTCGCACAGGCAAGAATGATCAACGGCCGACCAGTTCCGAGGTGCCGGCCGGCCCCACTCATGCGGTCGCCACACTTGGTCGCCGCTTTCCGGCGCACTCGCGGCGTGGACGGATCAGCTGTCGTGCGCCCGCGCCGGCTGATACCGTCCCGGGGGCCGTGTCCGACCAGTCCCGCAGGCCCGGCTGCTGCACCGCGAGGATGACCCCGAAACCCCATCGTAGGCAAGGCACAGGACCGACCGCCCGGCGAGGAACTTGCCCGTCCCGCGGACGAACGCCAGGCCAGCCGTCCGCAATTCAGGCAGGGGGGCCTCATCTCGACGCTGCGACGGTGTCGAGTCCGCTTCTCACAGCGAGGGAGTCGGCACTATCGCAGGTCCGGGCCGGCACTACCGATCTGAGCCCCGTCCCGCCTGCGTCGTCTCGGTATCACCACGGCCGTCACGTGCTGCGAGGACGGCCAGGTATCGGTTATACGCGGCCAGTTCGGGGTCCCCACTCCGATCGGCGTCGCGGTCGGCTGAAGCGGACCTGGCAGAGTCGTAGCGGTACCATCGCCACACCAGATATGCGACGATCGCGGTGGCGGGTCCCTCGCCGTAGGACCAGGCAAGCCCGCCGGCGATCTGCTGGTCGGCGACAGGATCGATTCCCCAGGACCGTGGGGGTGCGGCGAACGCGGCGACCACGGTCGTCGGTGTCATCATGATCAGCACGCCGAAGAACGCGTGCAGGGCCATCTCGGCGAAGACGTCGAGCATCCGGCCGAGATGGGTGGGGTGGACCGGCCCCGGTCCGACCGTGAGGATCGGGACGGCGAACAGGACCCCTGCGGCCAGGAAGCCGATCTCGAGGCCGTTGTGGCCCGCCCAGGTCCCGAGGAGCCGGGAGCCGAGGTCGCTGAGGTAGAGGCCGTAGTAGGTGAGCAGGAATAGCGGGATGCCGAACGCCGGATGCAACATGATGCGGTGCGGCCGGGAATAGACGATGGCCGTAACCGTGCGCAGCAGCCCACCGAACGACCCACGATGCGGGACGGCTCGCAATGCCAGTCGGAACGGGGCACCTAGTGTCACGCGTCTGAACTTGTTTGACGAGTTGGGTGGGGCGATTGTAGTTCAGCGGTTACTGTATCGTTCAGTGCATGCTGACTCTTGCTTCCCGCTTAGACGCCATGCAGCGTCTGGGCCGGGCGATGGCCGACCCCACGCGTTCACGGATCCTTCTGTCGCTTCTGGCGTGCCCCGCGCATCCGGCAGAGCTCGCCAACGCGCTAGACCTGACGCGCTCGAATGTGTCGAACCACCTGGGTTGCCTGCGGGACTGCGGGATCGTGGTCGCCACCCATGAGGGCCGCCAGGCCCTTTACGAGATCGCTGACCCCCACCTCGCACGTGCGCTCACCGAGCTGGTCGAGGTCAAGCTGGCCGTCGACGCGGACGCCCCCTGCCTCGACGTCGCCTGCGAGGTGCCTGGTTGCCACGACGGCAGGTCCGGCGCATGACGGCCGCGGCGCTGCTCCAAGCGATCGGGCTCTTCATCGCGACCAACATCGACGACATCATCGTGCTCTCGCTCTTCTTCGCCCGAGGTGCCGGACGCCCCGGGACGACCGCGAAGATCTTGGCCGGGCAATACCTTGGCTTCGTCGGGATCCTCGCCGCCGCACTCGTGGTGACCTTGGGGGCGGGGTGGGCGCTGCCAGAGGAGGCGATTCCCTACTTTGGGCTCATCCCCCTCGCGCTGGGTCTCTGGGCTGCGTGGGAGGTCTACCGCGGCGAGGGCGACGACGATGATGCCGCCGTGTCAGGTAAGAGCGTTGCCGTGGCGACCGTCGCCGGCGTCACCTTCGCCAACGGTGGGGACAACATCGGCGTTTACGTCCCGGTCTTCCTCAACATCAGTACTCCCGCTGTCATCACCTTCTGCATCGTTTTCCTCGTGCTCGTGGCAGTGCTGGTGGCCACCGCCAAGTTCGTCGCCACGCGTCGACCCATCGCCGAGGTCCTCGAACGGCGGGAGCACATCCTCTTCCCCATCGTCCTGATCGGACTGGGCGTCGCAATCCTCGTCGGCGGCGGCGCGTTCGGTCTCTGATGTCACGCGCCTGAACTGGTTTGACGGGTGGCGTGGGGCAGGATTTCCTCGGCGGTCTTGGTCCAGATGAATGGGTGGCAGCGCTCGTTCCAGCCGTCGATGAAGGTGCTGATCGCTGTGACGAGTTGCTTGACGCTGTCGAAGGAGCCGCGGCGGATGGCCTGTCGGGTGATGATCCCGAAGAAAACCTCGACGAGGTTGAGCCAGGACCCGCTGGTCGGGGTGAAGTGCAACGTGATCCGCGGGTGCTTGGCCAGCCACTGCTTGATGTCCTCGTGCTTGTGGGTGTGGTAGTTGTCCAGGACCACGTGCAGCTCCCGGCGCGGGTAAGCCCTGGCGACCTTCTTGAGGAAGTCGAGGAACTCGGCCTTACCGTGCCGGTCGTAGCACTGGTCGGTCACCGCACCGGTGGCTACCTCGATAGCGGCGAACAGCGTGGTGGTGCCATTGCGCTTGTAGTCGTGGGTCGCCTTCTCCGGCAAGCCTGGTCGCAGCGGCAGGATCGGCGCGGTCCGGTTCAAGGCCTGGATCTGGGACTTCTCATCCACGCACAGCACGACCGCCTTCTCCGGTGGGTTCAGGTACAGCCCGACCACGTCGCGGACCTTGGCCTCCAGCTCCGGGTCTGTGGAGAACTTGAACGTCTCCCGCCGCCATGGCTTGACCCCGTACTTGCGCCAGGCACGGGCGACGGTGGCATCCCCGATCCCCAAGTGCCTGCCCAGCAACCGCGAGGACCAATGCGTCACCCCGAGTTTGGCCGGTGGCGGCTCGAGCGTGGTGGCGATGATCACGGCATCATCGATGCGTTTCGGTCGGCCCGAACGCTCCTCGTCCTCGAGGCCAGCGAGCCCGTCGACGGCGAACCGGTCACGCCACTTGATCACAGTCGGACGCGAGACCCCGACATGCCGCGCCACTGCCGAGGTGCCCGTCCCCGCCGCGACGGCCAGCACGATCCGCGCACGCTGCGCACGTCCCGCCGGCAACGTCCGCGACCGTGTCCACGAGGTCAGGGTCGCACGGTCCTCTTCGCTGATCTCCAGCACAGGTGACGGCATATGCCATCATCCCATACTGTCAACGAATTAATGACGCGCGACACTAGGCGCTTCTGGGAGTCCCGGCATCCCAGCAGACGCTGCATCGGGATCAGCCGCGTCGTCACCTGCACGCGCACCCAATCCACGACCTCGGGGGACTAGTGCCCGGCGGTAAGCTACTCGAGCTCGTGCGTCAGCGTGGATCGCGCCCTCACCCAGGTCAAGACAGGCGAGTGCCACATAGGCTCATTATCGGTCACCCCGGGCAGGTGGGACGGCTGGAGACCGACCCCTCTGCTGCGCATCGCGTATCCGCTGGATGCCCTGTTGACGGAGGTGGCCAGAAGTTCCCACCAGATGCAGGGGAAACTGGCGAGATGCTGGCGGTGTCATGAGCCAGGCTCCAACGAGCTGAAGGCCGAACAGATCGTCGCCGCGCTCCACCAGATCGGGATGATGACCTCAGATGCGTTGAGCAGGTGCGGGCCCTCGAACGCAGTCGCACCGTCCCAGAGCACGGGAAAGCCCCCGCTCCACCGGCCCGTGAGGGCGGGGGAGCGGGGGCTTTCCGGCGTCGAGGGCTCAGACCCCGTAGTACATCTGGAACTCCAGCGGGTGGGGAACCTGGGTGAGCGGCTTGAGCTCGTTCTCCCGCTTGTACTCGATCCAGGTGGAGATCAGGTCCTCGGTGAACACGTCCCCCTCCAGCAGGAAGTCGTGGTCCGCCTCGAGGGCGTCCAGGGCCTCCTCCAGGGAGCCCGGGGCCTTCTTGATGTCCTTGGCCTCCTCCGGGGGCAGCTCGTAGAGGTCCTTGTCGATGGGCTCCGGCGGCTCGATCCGGTTGCGGATCCCGTCCAGCCCGGCCATCAGCTGCGCGGCGAAGGCCAGGTACGGGTTGCAGGAGGGGTCCGGGGCGCGGAACTCCAGGCGCTTAGCCTTGGGGTTGGAGCCGGTGATCGGGATGCGGATGCCCGCGGAGCGGTTGCCCTGCGAGTAGACCATGTTCACCGGGGCCTCGAAGCCCTTGACCAGGCGCTTGTAGGAGTTCACCGTCGGGTTGGTGAAGGCCAGCACGGCCGAGGAGTGCTCCAGCAGGCCGCCGATGTACCAGCGGGCGGTGTCGGAGAGGTTGGCGTAGCCGCGCTCGTCGAAGAACAGCGGCTCCCCGCCCTTCCACAGCGACTGGTGGCAGTGCATCCCGGAGCCGTTGTCGCCGAAGACCGGCTTGGGCATGAAGGTCGCGGACTTCCCGAAGGCGTCCGCGGTGTTCTTGACCACGTACTTGAACTTCATCAGGTCATCCGCGGCCAGGGTCAGCGTGGAGAACCTGTAGTTGATCTCCGCCTGCCCGGGGGCGCCGACCTCGTGGTGGGCACGCTCCACCTCCAGGCCGACCTCGTCCAGGGCCACGGAGATCGCATCGCGCAGATCCCCCTGCTTGTCCACCGGGGCCACGGGGAAGTACCCGCCCTTGGTGAGGGTCTTGTTGCCGAGGTTCCCGCCCTCCTCCTCGCGCCCGGAGTTCCACGGGGCCTCGTCGGAGTCCACGCGGTAGAAGGTGTGCTGCGGGGTGACCTGGAAGCGCACATCCTCGAAGATGAAGAACTCGGCCTCGGAGGCGAAGTTCGCGGTGTCCGCGATCCCGGTGGACCTCATGTAGGCCTCGGCCCGCTCGGCCACGCCGCGGGGGTCGCGGTGGTAGGGATCGCCGGTGCGCGGGTTGACGATGGAGCAGGAGACCACGAGGGTCTTCTCCACCCGGAAGGGATCCACGAAGGCGGTCTTCGGGTCCGGGATCAGCTGCATGTCCGACTCGGCGATGCCCTGGAAGCCGCGGATCGAGGAGCCGTCGAACAGCTGCCCGTTGACGAAGAAGTCGTCGTCCACGGCCTTGGCGGGGAGGTTGAAGTGCTGCTGCACGCCGGGCAGGTCGGTGAAGCGGATGTCGACGAACACGACATCCTCTTCCTTCAGATAGTCCAGCACTTCCTGGCCGTTCTGGAACATGGTCGGGGCTCTCCTTCGGGTAGCTTGCGGCGACCGCGCGGCGATCCCGGAAGCGGCTTCCGGGCCGTGCGCCGCGGTGCGGGTGGCCCCAACCTAGGGTGACGACGTTGCCCCGCCGTATCCCGAGTGTTTCCCCGCGGTAACGCGGGCCCGGGGCGAGGCGGCGACGCGGGTCGGCGGCCGGCCTGTGGCTCCCACCCTACCGCGGGGGACCCCCGGCCTCCGGGAGGCGGCGGCTCTCGGCTATCCTGGGCCATCATGGCTATCCCCGATCCCCCCACCTCCGAGCACGACGCCGCGGCCCCGGACTGGCCGGGTCAGCGCCTGGGCCGTCCCGCGGCGGGCCCGGGCTCCGTGGCGCGCTTCCCCCGGCGCCTGCTGGCCCTGGCCCTGGACTGGTATCTGTGCTTCGGGATCTGCTGGCTGGCCGTGGGCACGGTGCAGGGCTGGGCCGGGATCTGGCCGCTGGTGGTCTTCCTCGCCTACCAGAGCCTGCTGGTGGGGATGTGGGGCCACACCCTGGGCCACCTGCTGTGCGGGATGCAGGTGCAGACCCTGCGCGGGACCCCCGCCGGATTCGGCCGGGCCGCGCTGCGGGCCCTGCTGGTCACCCTGGTGATCCCCGCCGTCGTCATGGATGAAGACCAGCGCGGGCTGCAGGATCGCCTCAACGACACCGTGCTGGTGCGCATCCGCTGAGGATCCCCTGCGGCGAGCCCACGGACGGTGAGCCCACCGCCCGTGAGGGCGCCCCCGATGACGCCGGCGGCCCGGTCTCCACCCCTCGGGGAGGGGAGGTGGAGACCGGGCCGCTCAGGTCGATGCGGTCGCAGGGCGCCTTCAGCGCATCATCTTCCGATCCGGGCGGGCCCGCATGGGGTCCACGCCCTTGGGCACCGGCAGGGACCGGTTCAGGGAGGACAGGCGCTTGGAGACCTCGTGGACCTCCTGCTGGGTCAGCTTCTTGGGCAGGGCGCGCACCGTCTTGCTCACGCGCTTCAGGGCCACCTGCCCCTCGCCGTCGCCGGTGTTGACCACGTGCACGGGGACGTTGGGGGCCAGCCGGTGCAGCCTCTTGCGCTCCTGACCCACCAGGGAGCGCACCCGCTGGGTCGGACCTTCGGTGACCAGCACGACGCCGGGTCGTCCCAGGGCCCGGAACACCAGGTCCTGGGTGCGCGGGTTGAAGGCCACCGGCTGCTCCTCGATGATCCAGCCGCGCCCCAGGTCCTGCAGCGTGGCGCCGGCCGCGCCGGGCTGGCCCTCCACCTGGGCGTAGGCAGCGCGCCGGGCCCGCCGGGAGAGGATGATGACGGCGACCAGCACCGCGACGGGGATGCCGATGATCAGCCAGGTGATCCAGTTGTGCAGCAGGACGCCGATGAGCAGGAACACCAGGAGGGTCGCCAGGGCGGACAGCAGCAGGATCCAGGTGATGTTGGGATCCGACTTCTTGGTCATCCCGTAGACCTGCTTCATCTGGGAGAACCAGCCGGGCCCCTTGTTCTGCTTCCGCTGCCGCTTCTGCTCACGCCGCTCCTCGCGGGTGGGCGCGGGCTTCCTGTTCGACGACGTCGACGCCAAGTCCATACCTCGCTAGCACTGCTGATGATGGGTGTCCGCCTCCGCCCCGGCGGCCGCAGCGCGATCCCGGGAGCGGAAGGGAACGGAGAAAGACGGGGTCCAGTCTACGCGAGGCTCTTCAGCAGGGAGGACGCCTCCTGCCGGGCGCTGCCTTCGTCGGCGATGTGGGCCAGGTGCTCCGGGATCTCCCGCCCCATCTTGCGCATGGCCCGCGCCCACAGGCGCCCGGCCCGGTAGGAGGAGCGCACCATGGGTCCGGCCATGACCCCCAGGAAGCCGATCTCCTCGGCCGCCTCGGACAGCTGCACGAACTCCTCGGGCTTGACCCACCGGTCGATCGGGTGGAACAGCGGAGACGGACGCAGGTACTGGGTGAGGGTGATGATGTCGCAGCCGGCGTCGTGCAGATCGCACAGCGCCTCGTAGATCTCCTCGTTGGTCTCGCCCATCCCGAGGATCAGGTTGGACTTGGTGACCAGCCCGCGCTCCTTGCCGTAGGAGATCACGTCCAGGGATCCCTCGTAGGAGAAGGCGGGGCGGATCTTCTTGAAGATCCTCGGGACGGTCTCGACGTTGTGCGCGAAGACCTCCGGTTCGGCGTCGGCCACCAGCTTCAGCCGCTCGTGCTTGTCCTGGAAGTCGGGGATGAGGATCTCCACGCCGGTGTTCGGGTTCTGCTCGTGCACGGCCTCGATGACCCGCCCGTAGTGCGCGGCCGAGCCGTCGTCCAGGTCATCCCGGGCCACACCCGTGATCGTGGCGTAGCGCAGATCCATCTGCCGGATGGAGCGGGCCACCTTCATCGGCTCCAGCGGGTCCAGGGCGGAGGGCCGCCCGGTCATGATGTCGCAGAAGTCGCAGCGTCGGGTGCAGGTGTCCCCGGCGATCAGGAACGTGGCCTCCCGGTCCTCCCAGCACTCGTAGATGTTGGGGCAGCCGGCCTCCTCGCACACGGTGTGCAGGCCCTGGCTGTGGGTCAGCTGCTTCAGCTCCTGGTACTCCGGGCCCATCACGGCCCGGTTCTTCATCCAGCTGGGCTTCTTCTCGATGGGCGTCTCGGCGTTCTTGCGCTCGACGCGGCGCAGCCTGCGGTCCTTGTCCGCGGCGCGTCCGGAGCGGGCCTGCACGCTCAGCAGCCGACGGCCTTCGGGGGCGATGGTCATGGGTGCTCCTCCTGCGGGGGCGGGTGGGCCGCACGGGCCCGACGACGATGGCGGGGCCTCAGGCGGCCGTGGTGGGGCGGGCGGGTTCGAAGGATGCTGCCAGCAGGTCGGCCCGGCGACGCAATGCGTCCTCCACCGTGTCAACGATGTCCTCGGGGGTGATATTCCGCCCGGTGACCCGGCTGATGGTGGTGACCCCGGCGTCGCTGATCCCGCACGGGACGAAGGTGTCGAAGGCATCGAGGCTGTTGCTGCAGTTGATCGCGAAGCCGTGCATCGCGGTGCCGCGGGCCACGCGCAGCCCGATCGCGGCGATCTTCCGGTCCGGGGCGGTGCCCTCGCCGCGGATCCACACCCCGGAGCGGCCCTCCACCTGCTCGCCGTGCACGCCCAGGGAAGCCAGGACCTCGATGATGGCCTCCTCCAGGATCCGGACATAGCGCACCACGTCCAGCGGCTCCGGCAGCTTCACGATGGGGTAGCCGATGAGCATGCCGGGTCCGTGCCAGGTGATCTTGCCGCCGCGGTCGATGGGCACCACCTCGGTGCCGTCGCGCGGATACTCCTCGGGCAGGGCGCGCTTGCCCGCGGTGTAGACCGGGGGGTGCTCCAGCAGCAGCACGGTGTTCTGGCGGCGCCCGGAGGCGACCTCCTCGTGCAGCCGCTCCTGCAGGGCCAGGGCCTGTCGGTAGTCCACGAGGTCCGGGGCGAAGCCGACCCGCCGCATCTCAAGTGCCATGCCGTCCAGCGTACTCCCGGCCCGCACGCGCCCCAACCGGAGTCGAGTCCGGGACCCTGCGATCGGGGGCAGCCTGTGGACAACGCCGTCGTCGGCGGCTTGCGGCCGGTAGAACTGGGCCCATGAGACCCCAGGACTCCGACGCCACCCCCTCCGCCCGACGACTGCGCGCGCTGCTCGACCCCTCCGCCGGCCCCGGCCACCCGGAACCGCCGCCACCGACCCCGCAGGCCCCGGCGGTCCCGCAGGCCTCATCTGCAGCGGCGTCACCCGCACGGGAGTCATCCGGGCCGCGCGGGCCCGTGCTGCCCGAGGTCCAGGCGCCGGGTGCCCCGCCTCCGGAGGACGATCCCGAGCCGGGGGAGTCCGCGGGAAGGGGTGGCGACTACGAGCTGGTCACCCGGCTGCGTCGGGAGGAATCCTCCGTGCTCTGGTACGCCCGGTGCACGGCGGAAGGGGACGACCCCGCCGCACCGGATCCGCGCACCCGCATCGGGGAAGCCGCCGCCGCGCGCGGGCCCGTGCGCGCCCTGGAGCGCGGGTACCTCGACGCCGCCCGACGCCGCCTGGCCCGCGAGCGCATGGTGCGGGTGTACCTCCCTCCGGAGGGCGCAGCGGCCCAGGAGCAGCTGATCCGCAGCGCGACGCGGTGGGCCGAGCAGGTCAGCGCCCGGGCCCCGGGCCTGCGCCACCCGCACCTGCTGCACGTGTACGGCGCCGATGCCGCAGACCCCCTGTCCCCGCTGCTGATCAGCGAGTTCCCGGAGGGAGGCGGGCTCGCGGAGGTCCTCGCGGCCAGGGAGCGGATCAGCCCCGCCGAGTGCGCCGGCGTCGTGGCCCACCTGTGCCGGGCGCTGTCCTGGCTGCACGCCCAGGACCTCGTGCACGGCGGCCTGGACGCGGGGGCGGTGTTCTTCACCCGCAGCTCCCAGACGCTCCTGCGCCCGCCCCTGCCCGATCCGTGGCGGGAGGCCGAGGAAGGTCTCGAGCCTGCGGAGGACGTGTGGGCCCTCGCCGAGCTGGCGTGGCTGATGCTCACCGGCCGGCCGCCGGGGCCCGAGGCCCAGCGGGCGCCGCTGCCCCTGATGTGCCCCGGAATCGGCTCCCAGGTGGTGGCGGTCCTGGAGGAGGCCCTGGACCCGGATCCGCAGCGGCGCCCGCGCGTGCAGGAGATCGTGCAGGTCTTCCGCGGCGCCCTGCAGGCCGAGCCCGTGGATCTGCACGCCTCCGTGCGGGAGGAGTTCGCCGGGCGCCTGCCCCGCCAGCGGGAGGGGCATCCCGGCGGGGCCGGGCCTCGCCGGGCAGGCCCGGGATCGGGCGAGCAGGTCGAGGAGGCGGAGCAGTCCCGGGACCGGCTGGTCTACGACGTCGAGGATCCGGGCACGCGCAAGCTGCGCCGCACCGGGCGATCACGACGTCGCTCGGCCGCGGCGCTGCGCCTGTCGGCCCCGGCCCGGCGTCGGCGCGCCCTGGTGCTCGGCGCCGCGGGGCTGCTGGGTCTGTCCGCGCTCGCCGTCGGAGGCGGCCTGCTGCTGCGCGACGGGCAGGAGCAGGTGCAGCCGCTAGCCCAGGCGAGCGCGGAGACCGCCGATCCCGCGTCGACGGGCGGGGGCTCGGAGGGCGGCTCGGGCGCCTCGGAACACGCGGTGTCCTCCGCCGAGCCGCGGCGATCGGCGGAGGGGGAGTCGCCCGCGGCCGCCGAGGATCCCGCGGCGGCCCTGGGCGGGCTGCTCGCGGCCCGTGACGAAGCGCTGCGCTCCCGGGACGCCGCGCTGCTGGCGCGTTACGCGGTGCCCGACCAGGAGCTGGCCACCCAGGATGCGCAGCTGATCCGGCGGCTGCAGGAGACGGACACGGACTGGTCCGGTCTGCGCTCCACGGTCCAGGACCCCGAGCCGATCTCCCGCAGCGGATCCGAGGCGATCGTGCGCACGACGCTGCGGGTGCAGGGGTATCGGACCCAGGAACCCGCCCAGGCCGGGGAGGGGCGGGCGCGCGGAGACAAAGACGGCGCCGAACCCGATGAGCAGCGGATCGAGGTCCGGCTGCGCGCCGAGTCCGGCGCCTGGCGGATCGAGAGCGTGCGGGTCCTGTGACCGGCCCGCCGGATCCCGGGGGGGGGGCGTCAGTGCAGCAGCGTGGCCACGGCGATGTTGATCAGCGCGAGGCCGCCGACGGCGTGGGCCAGGCCGGTGGACACGGTCTCGCCCCGCTTGTCCTTGCGCTGGCCGATGTAGGCCAGGACGGTGATGACCAGGCCGAGGATCAGCTTGATGCCGATCCAGGTGTAGGAGTGGGAGCTGCCGCCGTGGGCCTCGCTGATGCCCACCATCGCCAGTCCCGTGATCAGCTGCAGCAGGGCGGCGTGGAACTGGCCGGGCAGGACCCGCGGGGTCCGCAGGTGGGCGACCCACAGGCCGAAGACCAGGGCCGCGCCGACGATGTGCAGGAAGAGTAGGAGTGACATGAGCACAGACATGCCTCCAGCATAGGCAGACTCGGACGATCTTGGCGACATGGTGTCACCATGATGTCGTGCGGTTCACGCCCCCAGCTCCCCGGGTCCCGGACCAGTGGAGACGAAGGACGCCGGGCCGGCGACGACGCCGGGTGCCGGTGGAGACGGCGACGGTCCGCCGACCCCGCCGTGGGCGGGAGTCAGCGGGCCGTGGAGTCCGGGATCCGGGAGCCTCAGAGGCCGAGCTCGGCCTCGAACTGCCCCTCCTCGAGGCGCTTCTTCACGGTCGCCAGGAAGCGTCCGGCGTCCGCGCCGTCGACCAGCCGGTGATCGTAGGTCAGCGACAGGTAGCACATGTGGCGGATCGCGATCGAGTCGTTGCCGTCGGCGTCCGTGACGACCATGGGCCGCTTCACGATGGTGCCGGTGCCCAGGATGCCCACCTGCGGCTGGTTGATGATCGGGGTGTCGAACAGGGCCCCGAAGGAGCCGATGTTCGTGATCGTGAACGTGCCGCCGGAGAGCTCATCCGGGCCGATCGAGCCGTCCTTGGTGCGCGCCCCGACGTCGGCGATCTTCTTGGCCAGACCGGCCAGGTTCAGGTCGCCCGCGTTCGGGACCACCGGGACCAGCAGACCCCGCGGGGTGTCCACGGCGAAGGCGAGGTCCTCGGAGGCGTTGTAGGTGATCTCCTTCTTCTCCTCGTCGAAGGAGCCGTTGAGCACCGGGTGCTGCTGCAGCGCCTCGGCCACGGCCTTCGCGAAGAAGGGCAGGAAGGTCAGCTTGGCGCCCTCGCGGGCCTGGAAGTCCGCCTTGGCGCGGTTGCGCAGCATCGCCACCCGGGTCATATCCACCTCGGTGACCTGGGTCAGCTGCGCGGAGACCTCCAGGGACTCCTTCATCCGCTTGGCGATGACCTGGCGGATGCGCGGGGCCTTCTCCGTGGTGCCGCGCTTGGCCGACGGCTTCGGGGCCTGGGGCGGCTTCTCGGCGCGCGGGGCGGCCTGAGCCGGTGCGGAGGCGGGAGCGCTCTGCTCGGCGGAGGCGGGGCCCTGGCTCTTCTTCGCCTCGACCGCGGCCTGCACGTCCTGCTTGCGGATGCGACCGCCGACGCCGGTGCCCTCGATGGTGGACAGGTCGATGCCCTCCTGCTTGGCCAGCTTGCGCACCAGCGGAGTGACGTACGGGGTCCCGGAGGACTGTCCGGCGGCGGGGGTGGCAGCGGCCGGCTCCGGGGCCTTGCTCTGCTGCTTCGCGGAGCGCTGCTCGGCCCGGGCCGCGGAGGACTCCTGCTTCGGCTGCTCGGCCTCCTTCTTCTCCTCCTTCTGCTCGGCCGGGGCCTGCTGCTCGGGGGTGGGCTCCGGCTCGGCGGACCCCGCGGAGGCACCCTGCTCGCCGACCAGGGCGAGGACCTGGCCGACCTCGGCCTCCTCGTCCTCCTGGACCTTGATCTCCAGCAGCGTGCCGGCCACGGGGGAGGGGATCTCGGTGTCGACCTTGTCGGTGGAGACCTCCACCAGCGGCTCGTCCACCTCGACCGTCTCGCCGATCTCCTTGAGCCAGCGGGTCACGGTCCCCTCGGTCACGGACTCGCCCAGAGCCGGGAGGGTGACCTCCTGGGCCTCACCGGAGCCGCTGGAAGCGGAGGACGACTCCTCGTCCTTCTGCTCCTTCTCCTCGGCCGGGGTCTCGGGTTCGGATTCGTTCTCCTGCTGCGCGGAGTCATCAGACTCCTCGGCCGCGGCGGAGTCCTCGGCGGCGTCATCGTCGGAGGAGGAGGCGCCGGAGCCGTCGCCGATCTTCACCAGCGGGGCGCCGACCTCCACCTCCTCGTCCTCCTCCACGAGGATCTCCTCGATGACCCCGGCCACGGGGGAGGGGATCTCGGTGTCGACCTTGTCGGTGGAGACCTCCACCAGCGGCTCGTCGACCTCCACGGAGTCGCCGACGGCCTTGAGCCAGCGGGTCACGGTTCCCTCGGTCACGGATTCGCCGAGTGCGGGCAGTTCTACGGTTTCGGACATCGTCTTCCCGTTTCTCCTAGTGATTTGTGCCTGTGCGCGGGGTGGTGCGGTGGCTCAGCCGTGCAGCGGGTGCCCGGCCAGCATCATGGCCGCCTCGCCGAGGGACTCGTTCTGCGTCGGGTGGGCGTGGATGAGCTTGGCGACGTCTTTGGGGTAGGCCTCCCAGTTCACGATCAGCTGGGCCTCGCCGATCTGCTCGCCCATGCGCCGGCCCACGGCGTGCACGCCGATGATCGGGCCGTCCTTCTCCCGCACGAGCTTGACGATGCCGCCGGTCCCGAGGATCGAGGACTTGCCGTTGCCGGCGAGGTTGTACTCGGAGACCTCGATGTTCTCCTTGCCGAACTTCTCCTCGGCCTTGGGCTGGGTGTAGCCCACCGAGGCGATCTCCGGATCGCAGAAGGTGACCTTGGGGATGTCGATGTCCGCGACGACCACCGGGTTCAGCCCGGCGATCTCCTCGGCCAGGAAGATGCCCTGCTGGAAGCCGCGGTGGGCCAGCTGCAGACCCGGGACGATGTCCCCGGCGGCGTAGATGTTCCCCACGCCGGTGTGCAGGCGCTCGTCGGTGATGACGAAGCCGCGGTCCATCGTGATCCCGGCTTCCTCGTAGCCCATGTCCTTGGTGTTCGGACCGCGGCCCACGGCCACCAGCACGATGTCGGCGTCGAACTCCTTGCCGTCGGCCAGGGTCACCTTGGCGCCGTCGTCGTCCTGCTCGACCTTCTCGAAGAAGGTGCCGAGGTTGGACTTGATGCCGCGCTTCTTGAAGGAGCGCTCCACGACCTTGATGATCGCCGGATCCTCGTTGGGCACCAGGTGCGGCAGGCCCTCGATGATCGTGACGTCCACGCCCATCGAGTTCCACATGGAGGCGAACTCGGAGCCGATCACGCCGCCGCCGAGCACGATCGCGGACTTCGGCAGGTAGTCCAGCTCGAGGGCCTCGGTGGAGGTCATGATCCGACCTCCGATCTCCAGCCCCATGGTCTTGGACACCGAGCCGGAGGCCAGGATGATGTGCTCGCCGGTGTACTCGGTGCCGTCCACCTCGATGGTGCGCTCCCCGGTCAGGCGGCCCCAGCCGTTGATGACGGTGACCCCGCGCATCTTCAGCAGGCCCTGCAGGCCCTTGAACTTGCCGGCGATGATCTTGTCCTTGTAGTCCCGCACGGCGGCCATGTCGATGCCCTCGTAGGAGAGCTTGACGCCGTACTTCTCGGACTCGCGGGCCTCCTCGGCGACCTCCGCGGAGTGCAGGTACGCCTTGGTGGGGATGCAGCCCCAGTGCAGGCAGGTGCCGCCGACCTTGGAGCCCTCGATCAGACCGACGCTGAAGCCGAGCTGGACGGCGCGCAGGGCGGCGGCGTAGCCCGCGCTGCCTCCGCCGAGGATGAGAATGTCGAAAGCTTTGGGCGAATCGGCCACGTGGACGCTCCTCGAGTGTGGATCGGACCTCCATCGGTCCGCGACGTGTGGGTCAGTCACCACCTACCCTATAGTGCCGTCCGGCACCGCTCCACCTGCCGCGCCGCGTCCCGACGAAGCCCGACCCCCGACGGAGTCCGATCCCGGCGGCCCCCGAAACCGGAGGCGCCGCGGGACCGGTCGAGACCGACCCCGCGGCGCCACCGAGGAGGAGAGGGGCTCAGGCCCCCGCGATGCGCTCGGCCAGGGTGACCAGGGTGCGCACGGCCACCCCGGTGCCCTGCTTCGGGGTGAACCCGTACTCCGAGCCCTCGTTGAAGGACGGCCCGGCGATGTCCAGGTGGGCCCACGGGATCTGCTGCCCGTCGACCTCCCCGACGAAGCGCTGCAGGAACAGCCCGGCCGTGAGCATCCCGCCGGCCCGGCCCGCGCCGATGTTCTTCAGATCCGCCACGGGCGACTTCAGCCCGGCGCGCAGCTCCTCCGGCAGGGGCATCGGCCAAAACGGCTCGCCCGCCTCCGCACCGGCCTCGGCGACGGACTCGCGCAGGGACTCCTCGCCCATCACCGCCGCGTACCGCTCGCCCAGGGCCACCACCTGCGCCCCGGTCAGGGTGGCGACGTCGAGCAGGCAGTCCGGGGACTGCTCGGAGGCGTAGGCCAGCCCGTCGGCCATCACCAGGCGACCCTCGGCGTCGGTGTTGAGGACCTCCACCGTGGTGCCCCCGCGCATGACCAGCACGTCCTCCGGGCGGGTCGCCCCGCCGCCGGGCAGGTTCTCGGCCAGGCACAGGTACCCCGTGACCCGCAGGGGAAGGCGCAGCTCCGCCGCGGCGGCCACCGTGTTCAGCACGGCCGCGGCCCCGGCCATGTCCGACTTCATGGTCATCATGCCGGTGCCCGGCTTCAGGGACAGTCCGCCGGAATCGAAGGTGATGCCCTTGCCGACCAGGGCCATGTGCTGCCCGGCGTCCTCGGGACGGTAGTCCACGACCACCAGGCGCGGCGGGCGGTGGGAACCGCGGCCCACGCCGAGGATCCCTCCGAAGCCGCCCTCGGCCAGGGCTTCCTCGTCCAGGACCTCGACCTCGACGTCGTCGATCCCGGCCACCCGCTCCAGGACCCGGCCGGCGAAGGAATCGGGATACAGGTGGTTCGGGGCCTCGTTGACCAGGCGGCGGGTCGAATCCACGGCCTCGCCCAGGATCAGCGCCCGGGTCAGGACCGGCTCGGCCTCCTCGGCCTCCACCTCCGTGAGGATCACGACCTCGCCCACCGGGGTGCGCTGCCGATCCTCCTCGGAGGTCCGGTGCATCGGGTCCACGAAGGCCCCGAAGGCCGCCCCCTCGGCCAGGGCCCCGGCCTCCGCGACGTCGCCCGCCGGCAGGTCCAGGGCCGCGCTGTCCATGCCGTGCAGCTGCCGGATCGCGGAGCCGGCCGCGTAGCGCAGGGCATCCAGGCGCGCCCGGCCCTCCTCGGGCAGCTCGCCCATGCCGACCAGCACCAGCACGTCGGCCCCGGTGGACTCGGCCCCCGGCAGGCGGCGGACCTCATCGCGGGCCCCGGTGATGCCGAGGTCCGCCAGGACGGCCTGCAGACCCTCCGCCGTCTCCTCCGGCAGGTGGTGCGGGGCCAGCCGGGCCCCCTGCCCCGAGGGCAGGACGCCGACGACGAGCGCCCGGACCTCGAGACCGTCGTCGGGGGCCGTGACGGACAGGGCCAGATCGTGGGATTCGGTCATGGAAGCTCTCCTTGCTCGGAAAACGGGGATGCAGTCAGCGCCGCCGCAAGCCGGTGCACTGCGCCGCGGCTCACCCGGAGGCGGGAAATACCGCGGGCGCCGGTACCGTTGCTACAGACACGGGACGTCGAGCCATCCGGCGGCGCCCCGCGGCGCGCACACCACCACCTTAGGCCCTCACCGGGCCGCAGGTGTCGGGCGGATCACCCCGAAAGGCCCTCTTCCGGTGGGCCGGAACGTGTTCCCCGCCCGGACGCGCCGGGATCTGGATCAGGCCGTGTCGCCGCTCATCGGGCCCTCTCACCCGTCGGGCCCGGGGGCACGTGAGGAAGGGGAATCGGCACCATGCACGAATCGCACAAGCTCTACCTGGGTCACGCGGGGCTGCTGGGCGATCCCCGGCTGAAGGGCCTGCCGCTGGTCGTGGCCATGACCGGCTACGCCGAGGCCGGGCAGGCTGCGCGCCAGGTGGGGGAGGAGATCCTGGAGACGCTGGATTCCCAGCAGGTCGCCGAATTCGACGTCGACCGGCTCTACGACTACCGCTCCCGGCGCCCCCGGGTGAAGTTCATCGAGGACCACTTCGAGGACTTGGACCTGCCGGAGCTGTCCCTGCGGGCCGTGACCGACGGGCTCGGACAGCCGTTCCTGCTGTTGTCCGGGCCCGAGCCGGACCTGCTGTGGCAGCGGTTCGCGCAGTCCGTCGTGGAGCTGGCCGAGACCCTCGACGTCTCTCTGGTGGCCTCCGTGTCTTCGATGCCCATGCCCGTGCCGCACACCCGACCGCTGCCGGTGACCGCGCACGGCAACCGGGAGGACCTGATCGCCGGGATCTCCCTGTGGAAGCCGATCGCCGAGCTCGGCGGCTCCGCGGCTCAGATGCTGGAGGTCGTCCTCGGCGAGCGGGGCTTCGACACGATCGGGTACACGGTGAACGTCCCGCAGTACCTCGCCGACGCCGAGCTGCCCCAGGCCGCGCTGATCGCCCTGGAGCACCTGGGGGCCGCGACGCACCTGAACCTTCCCACGGACCGACTGCGGGAATCCGGGCGCGAGGTCGAGCAGCAGATCGACGACCAGGTCAGCGGCTCCCCGGAGGTCCAGGCCATCGTCACCCACCTGGAGCAGCGCTACGACGAGCACGTCGGAGGCTCCGCCCAGCGGTCCCTGCTGGCGCGGGACGAATCCGAGATCCCCGACGCCGACGAGCTGGGCGCGACCATCGAGGCCTTCCTGGCCGAACAGGACGAAGACTCCTCGGAGGACTGAGCCCGAGGCTCTGGTGGCGCCGCAGCGGGGACGGGAGTTTCCCCAGGCGCACGATCTCCGGCGGGATCCGCCCGCCCATCCACAGGGACGCCGGAATCGCGCGGCCTCGCTCGGGGACGGGGTCTGGGCCCTCGGGCACCCTGGGGCCATGACGACATCCCCAGCCTCCGACCTGCCCCTCGACGCCGACCCCGGCACCCCGATCACCCGGGCCCAGGACGTGATCGCCCTGCTGCCCCTGCACTCCGGCCGCTGGCCGCAGGAGTGCCTCGCCCTGATCTTCTTCACCGACCAGCGCCTGGGCCCGTGCCTGACCCTGCCCCTGCCGGATCCCGACGAGGACATCGGCTCCTGGGCCGGGTGCCTGGAGCCCGTGCTGGAGCAGGTGCAGCGCAGCAGCGCCCCCGACGGGATGTTCACCGTGGCCTACACCCACCGCACGGCCCCGCTCGCGCCCGAGGCCCGGCGTCTCCTGGACACCGGGCGGCCTCCCGAGGCCGCCTCCTTCCTCGCCGAGACCGCGGTGCTGCTGGCCAGCATGCACGCGGTGGCCGCCGCGGGACTGCGCGGGGCCCGGCCCCGGGAGCTGCTGGTCATGGACCGGAGCGCAGGGCGCTGGGGGCGGCTGAGCGTGGGCAGCGCCGACGGGGAGTTCGCCCCGCTGCTGGCCCCGCCCGAGCACCGCGTGGGCGAGGCCTGCTGGCTGGTGGACGGCGGCGGGACCCTGGAGGACGTCCTCGCCTCCCCGGTGGCCGTCGCGGCGGCCGTCGGCGGTCATCCGCTGAGCGCCCGGTCCCCGGTCGGCGCGGTGCAGCCGCTGCCGGGCATTCCCGACCTGGAGGCCCTGTGCGGACGGGACCGGGCCCGGGCCTGGCGCGACTCCTTCCGCAGCCGCTGCGCCGAGATCTTCCTGCGCTTGGCTGCCGATCACGATCCCGACACCGGATGCTGGCCGCCGACCCCGCAGGGGCCCCGGCGGGCGCCGGCCCTCGAGGAGCAGCGGCGCCTCGGCGACGCGCTGGATCGCATGGCCCGGCTGTGTCGAGCCCACCGCGTGCGGGCCGAAGAGCAGGGCTGGTCCCCGGACGCCGCCAGCCCCGAGGCCGCAGTCCTGAGCGCGAGTCTGGCCGAGGCCACCGCGCCGGAGGATGCCGCGGCCCTGGGCGCTCGCCTGCCGGGCATCTGCGGGGTGCTCACGATGCTCGCCGCGGCCCAGCTGGGCCCCCGGCACGGCGAGGCCCTGCGGGGGTGGCTGGAGCGGCGCCTGGACACGCTCACCGAGGCCGCGGAGAACCAGCCCGTCTCCGACGCCGACCCGGAGCCCGCGGGTCCGCCGGAAGACGACCCCCTGACGGTCTCCGCCCTGGAGCTGATCTTCGGTCGGGGATCGACCGCACCCGATCCGGACCGGCGCTGCGCCCTGCGCTTCCTGCTGGGGCTGATCGCCGCCGACGGCGAGCAGCCCTGGGCCTCGGGGGCCGAGGTGGGGCTGTCCCTGCTGGCCTGGCAGGAGGGGTGCACCCGGGAGGCCTACCGTCGCCTGGAGGCGGCGCAGGACCCGATCCTGGGGCAGGCCGTGGTGCTGGTGAGCGGACTGCTGGATCGGGGATACCTGCCGGAGTGGCTGTTCCACCGGGACTGACCCCCCGGGCTGCTGCGGCGGGGGGGGAGTCCATTACCCCCGCGGGGTCGCGGCGTCAACAGATCCGTCGGAGAAATCTGCGCCGACGGGAATAAGCGGTGCGGCCCCGGGCGTTGTCACCACCGAACGACCTTGCGGGCCCGGCAGTGGGAATCGTCCTCACGGAGGACGCCGGACTTGACAGGGTCATAGGCGTTTCGGGCGCATCTGACGTCCGACCACCGGGAAGAAAGGCTCTTGAGTGTCTCCTGCTGCCCAGAAGACGACCGCCGAGCGGACCGACTCCGCCGCGGCCACCACGACCACGACGTCCGCCGGCACCACCACGGCCCGGCGTTCGAGCGCGCGCTCCGCGTCCGCGGCGAAGGCCGGCGGAACCAAGACCGCGGCCGCCAAGAGCGGCGCCAAGTCCACCGCCACCAAGGCCGCCGGCAAGACCACCGCGCGCAAGAGCGGGACGAAGACCGCCGGGACCGCTGCGGCAAAGACCGCGGCCGCCAAGACCGCTGAGTCCGGAACCGACGCCGGTCAGACCGCCGCCAAGGCCGGTGCGGGCAAGACCGGCGGGACGAAGACCGGTGCCGCCAAGACCTCCGCGGGCAAGACCACGCGGGCCAAGTCCGCCGCGAAGTCGGGCACCACGGCGAAGTCCGGGACCCGCACCGCCACCGCGAAGAAGACCTCCACCCGCTCGCGCTCGGCCGCTAAGGCCGCCCCGAAGAAGGGTGCGCGCAAGACCAAGGCCGATGAGATCGAGGAGCTGGCCAACAGCGCCGACGTCGAGGACCAGGCCGAGGAGACCGAGGAGGAGGTCGTCGAGGACGAGGACAAGAAGGAGAAGAAGACCGTGGCCGCGCGCGGCAACGGCTTCGTGATCTCCACCTCCGATGACGACGACGAGCCGGCCCTGCGCGTGCAGGCCCCCGGTGCCACCGCGGACCCGGTCAAGGACTACCTCAAGCAGATCGGCAAGGTCTCCCTGCTGAACGCCGAGCAGGAGGTGGACCTGGCGATGCGCATCGAGGCCGGGCTGTACGCCGAGCACAAGATGAAGACCGAGGGGGACACCCTGGACCCGCAGCTGCGCAAGGAGCTGCGCTGGGTCATCCACGACGGCAAGCGGGCCAAGAACCACCTGCTGGAGGCCAACCTGCGCCTGGTGGTCTCCCTGGCCAAGCGCTACACCGGGCGCGGCATGCTCTTCCTGGACCTGATCCAGGAGGGCAACCTGGGCCTGATCCGCGCGGTGGAGAAGTTCGACTACTCCAAGGGCTTCAAATTCTCCACCTACGCCACCTGGTGGATCCGGCAGGCGATCACCCGGGCGATGGCCGACCAGGCCCGCACCATCCGCATCCCCGTGCACATGGTCGAGGTCATCAACAAGCTGGCCCGCGTGCAGCGGCAGATGCTGCAGGACCTCGGCCGCGAGCCCACCCCGGAGGAGCTGGCCAAGGAGCTGGACATGACCCCGGAGAAGGTCGTGGAGGTCCAGAAGTACGGCCGCGAGCCGATCTCCCTGCACACCCCGCTGGGCGAGGACGGGGACTCCGAGTTCGGCGACCTCATCGAGGACTCCGAGGCCGTGGTCCCCGCCGACGCCGTGTCCTTCACCCTGCTGCAGGAGCAGCTGCACTCCGTGCTGGACACCCTCTCCGAGCGGGAGGCCGGCGTGGTGGCCATGCGCTTCGGCATGACCGACGGCCAGCCGAAGACCCTCGATGAGATCGGCAAGGTCTACGGCGTGACCCGCGAGCGGATCCGCCAGATCGAGTCCAAGACCATGTCCAAGCTGCGCCACCCCTCCCGCTCCCAGGTGCTGCGGGACTACCTGGACTGAGCCGGACCCGGGTCGGGGAGGCCCCTGGTGCGGCTCACCGGCCCGCCGGGATCCTCTCGGACCCGCCTCAGAGCGCGAAGAACCCCGCACCGCCGTGTCGGCGATGCGGGGTTCTTCGCGTGGCTGCCCGAGGAGATCTCAGACCGCGGCGGGCGTGGTGAGCCGATCCCGCTCGTCCTGCCAGAGGCTGGCCATCGGGCGCAGCTTGGCCTCGTTGGCGCTGGCGTGGTGGGCGCAGAACAGCAGCTCCCCGCCCGATTCCAGCACGACGCGCACGTAGGCCTGGGCTCCGCAGGAGTCGCAGCGGTCGGTCGCGTCGAGCTGGCGTGCTTCCAGAGTTGCCGTCATGATGGTCCTCCTGACGAGTCGTTCCCGCCCCTGCACCCGCACGCGGCGGGGGATCGGGGCGGCGCTGATGTCCATCTATGCAAACACGGAGCACCCCCGATGTCATCCCGGCCCCGTCCAGTTCGCTGTGGGCATGGGTGCTGCCCGCGCCCGTCGTAGACTGGGGCACTGTCCCGACCCCGCCCGCACCCGCCCGTCCCCGTGAGGAGCACCGTTTCCGTGAGTCCCCAGCAGTCCGAGTACACGGCACGTCAGCTCTCCGTCCTGGAGGGCCTGGAGGCGGTGCGCAAGCGCCCCGGCATGTACATCGGCTCCACCGACTCCCGCGGGCTGATGCACTGCCTGTGGGAGATCATCGACAACTCCGTGGACGAGGCCCTGGCCGGGTACGGCCAGGCCATCGGCATCGTGCTCAACCGGGACGGCTCCGTGGAGGTGCGCGACGACGGGCGCGGCATCCCCACCGACATCGAACCGCGCACCGGACTCACCGGCGTCGAGGTGGTCTTCACCAAGCTGCACGCCGGCGGCAAGTTCGGCGGCGGCACCTACAACGCCGTCGGCGGCCTGCACGGGGTCGGCGCCTCCGTGGTCAACGCCCTGTCCTCCCGCCTGGACGTGCAGGTGGACCGGGGCGGGAAGACCCACCAGATGTCCTTCCGCCACGGCATCCCGGGGACCTTCGACGACACCGGAGCCCCCTCCCCGGACGCCCCCTTCACCCCGGCCGAGCCCGGGGAAGCCCTGCGGGTGGTCGGGAAGGCCCGCCGCGGGGCCACCGGCACCCGGGTGCGCTACTGGGCCGACCGGCAGATCTTCACCCCGGACGCCGCCTTCGGCTACGAGGACCTCGTGCAGCGGGCTCGCCAGACCAGCTTCCTGGTGCCCGGCCTGCGCCTGTCCATCACCGACGAGCGCAGGCTTCCCGGCACGGCCGGGGCCGAGGGCCCGCACGAGGAGGTCTTCCAGCACGACGGCGGCATCGCCGAATACGTGGAGTTCCTCGCCCCGGACGCGCCGGTGACCGACGTCTGGCGCTTCCAGGGCACCGGGGCCTTCACCGAGACCGTGCCCGTGCTCGGGCCCGACGGGCGCTCGCAGCTGCAGGAGGTGCAGCGCGAGTGCGAGGTGGACGTGGCGCTGCGCTGGGGCATCGGCTACGAGACCACCGTGCGCTCCTACGTCAACATCATCGCGACCCCCAAGGGCGGCACCCACCTGACCGGCTTCGAGCAGGGGCTGCTGAAGACCGTGCGCAAGCAGATCGCGGCCAACGCCCGCAAGCTCAAGGCCGGCACGGACAAAGTGGAGAAGGACGACGCCCTGGCCGGACTCACCGCCGTGCTCAACGTCCGCCTCGTGGAGCCGCAGTTCGAGGGCCAGACCAAGGAGATCCTGGGCACTCCCGCGGCCCGCCAGATCGTCTCCAAGGTGGTCTCCCAGCAGCTGGAGAAGACCCTGACCTCCTCGGCCCGAGCGCAGAAGCAGCAGGCCGGGCAGGTGCTGGAGAAGATCGTCGCGGAGATGAAATCCAGGATCTCCGCGCGGGTGCACAAGGAGACCCAGCGGCGCAAGAACGCCCTGGAGACCTCGCAGATGCCGGCCAAGCTGGTGGACTGCCGCACGGACGACGTCGCCCACTCCGAGCTGTTCATCGTGGAGGGCGACTCCGCGCTGGGCACGGCCCGCCTGGCCCGGGCCTCCCACTACCAGGCCCTGCTGCCCATCCGCGGGAAGATCCTCAACGTGCAGAAGGCCTCCCTGACGGACATGCTGGCCAACGCCGAGTGCGCGGCGCTGATCCAGGTGATCGGGGCCGGCTCGGGGCGCACCTTCGACCTCGACGCCGCCCGCTACGGCAAGGTCGTGATGATGACCGACGCCGATGTGGACGGCGCGCACATCCGCACCCTGCTGCTGACGCTGTTCTACCGCTACATGCGCCCGCTGGTGGAGGCCGGGCGGGTCTACGCCGCGGTGCCCCCGCTGCACCGGGTGGAGATCGTGCGCCGGGGCAGGGACAACGAGATGGTCTACACCTACTCGGAGAAGCAGCTGCACGAGGTGCTGGCCCGCCTGGAGGCCGAGGGGCAGCGGTACAAGGAGCCGATCCAGCGGTACAAGGGCCTGGGGGAGATGGACGCGGACCAGCTGGCCGAGACCACGATGGACCCGCGCCAGCGCCTGCTGCGCCGGGTGCGCATCGAGGACGCCCAGGCCGCCGAGCGGGCGTTCTCCCTGCTGATGGGCTCCGAGGTGGCCCCCCGGAAGGACTTCATCATCTCCCACGCGGACGAGCTGGACCTGGAGCAGATCGACGCCTGAGCCGGCGGGTCGTGCGGCTTGACGAAGGTCACGCCGTCACATACTGCGTTCGTGTGGGTTTATGTGGGTTCGTGAGTGTTCTGCTGGGTAGACTCGGGTCCGGAGGATCCCCGGCACGCGTGGACGATGGCGCTCACGGACGGGGCCTTCCGAGAACACGAAAGGCTCGCACCGGACATGTTCCTGCAGCACTACGACCCGCTGGGCTCCCTCTGGCTCTCCGCTCTCGTCGCGGCCCTGCCCATCCTCGTCTTCCTCCTCGGATTGACCCTGTTCAAACTCAAGGGCATCACCGCCGCGATCATCGCCCTGGCGCTCACCGCCGTGCTGGGCACCGCGGTCTTCGGGCTGCCCGTGCCCTCGGCCGCTTCGGCCGCCGTCTACGGTGTGCTCAACGGCCTGTGGCCCATCGGCTGGATCGTGCTGATGGCCGTCTGGCTGTACCGCATCGCGGTGCGCGCCGGGAAGTTCGAGACCATCCGGGCCTCGATCGCCGCGATCTCCACGGACCAGCGGGTGCAGGTCCTGCTCATCGCCTACTGCTTCGGCGGCTTCCTGGAGGGCGCGGCCGGCTTCGGCATCCCCATCGCGATCTGCGCGGCGCTGCTGGTGGCTCTCGGCTTCGAACCGCTGCGCGCGGCCATGCTGGCGCTCGTGGCCAATGCCGCGGCCGGCTCCTACGGGGCCATCGGCATCCCCGTGATCGTCGGGGCCCAGCAGGGCGGGGTGGGCCTGCACGAGCTGTCGGCCATGATGGTGCTGGTGACCATCCTGGTCACCGCCGCCGTGCCCTTCCTGCTGATGGCCATCATGGACGGCTGGCGCGGGCTGCGCGAGACCTTCCCCGTGGCCCTGGTCTCCGGGCTGGTCTTCGGCGGGCTGCAGGCCGCGGTCCTGCTGCTGCTCGGCCCGGAGCTGGCCGACATCGTCCCGCCGCTGGGCGCGATGGTGGCCCTGACCGTGACGATGCGCCGCTGGCAGCCGAAGCGGATCTACCGCGAACCCGGCGCCCCCGAACCTGCGGCTGCGACCGGCGGGGATCGCCCCGCCGGCAGGCAGGTGCTGGCCGCCTGGAGCCCCTTCTACATCCTCTCCGTGCTGATCCTGCTGTGGTCCCTGCCGGGCGTGAAGGCTCTCACCGCCCCGGGCGGGCCACTGTCCTTCACCTCGCTGTCCCTGCAGATGCCCGCCCTGCATCAGGCGGTGGCCCGCACCACCCCGATCGTGGAGCAGGACGCCCCGCTGACGGCGGTGTGGAACCTCAACCTGCTCTCCGCCAGCGGCACCGCGATCCTTGTCGCGGCGATCATCACCGTGCTGAGCACCCGCGCCATCGGCTGGCGCGAGGCCGGTCAGGAGCTGGCCGGGGCCTGGCGGCAGCTGTCCACCCCGATCCTCATGATCTGCCTCGTCATGGCGGTGGCGAACATCATGAGCTTCGCGGGCATGTCCTCGACCCTCGGCCTCGCTCTGGCCGCGGCCGGTTCCGTCTTCCCCCTGCTGTCCCCGATCATCGGGTGGATCGGCGTGTTCGTCACCGGCTCGGTGGTCAACAGCAACACCCTCTTCGCGGGCCTGCAGGCCGTGACCGCCGGGCAGATCGGGGTCAACCAGACCCTGCTGGTGGCCTCCAGCACCGCCGGCGGGCTGATGGCGAAGGTTGTCTCCCCGCAGTCCATCGCCATCGCCACCGCAGCGGTGGACCGCTCCGGGCAGGAGTCCCGCCTGATGCGCCTGGCCCTGCCCTACAGCCTCGGCCTGCTCGCCTACGCCTGCCTGTGGGTGCTGGCCCTGTCCCTGGTGCTCTAGTCCCCGGTGCTCCGGCCCGACGCCGTCGCCGGCCCATCCCTGCCGCCCCGTCGGCCCCGCGTCACACACGCGGGGCCGACGGGGCGGATCACTAGCCTGGGAACCATGCAGACCAGCACCACGACCACCGCCCGACTGCGCCGGGACCCCGTGACCGTCACCGTGACCGGGGCCGCCGGGCAGATCGGCTACGCCATCCTCTTCCGCATCGCCGCCGGTGAGATGCTCGGTCCGGATCAGCCGGTGCGCCTGAAGCTGCTGGAGATCCCCGCGGCCCTGCCCGCCGCCGAAGGCACCGCCATGGAGCTTGCGGACTGCGCCTTCGGCCTGCTGGACTCCGTGGAGATCACCGACGATCCCGAGGTCGCCTTCGACGGGGCGAACCTCGCCCTGCTCATCGGCTCCGCCCCGCGCCGACCCGGCATGGACCGCGGGGACCTGCTCTCCTTCAACGCCGCGATCTTCGCCGAGCAGGGTCGGGCCATCAACGCCGCCGCGGCCGAGGACGTGCGGGTGGCCGTCGTCGGCAACCCGGCCAACACCAACGCCCTGATCGCCGCCAGCCACGCCCCGGACGTGCCCCTGGGGCGCTTCACCGCCCTGTCCCGCCTGGACCACCTGCGGGCCGAGGCCCAGCTGGCCGAGGCCGCCGGGGCGCCCGTGCGGGACGTCTCCCGGGTGATCATCTGGGGCAACCACTCCGGAACCCAGGTCCCGGACCTGGACCACGCCCGCATCGGCGGACGCGGTGCCCGCGAGGTGCTCACCGAGCGGGGCCTGGGACAGGAGTGGATCACCGAGACCTTCATGCCCACCGTGGCCATGCGCGGACACGCGATCATCGCCGCGCGCGGCGGCTCGTCGGTGGCCTCCGCGGCCCACGCGACGCTGCGCCACGTGCGCGACTGGGTGCACGGCACCCCGGAGGGCACCTGGACCTCCATGTGCGTGCCCAGCGACGGCTCCTACGGCGTCGAGCCCGGGGTCATCTCCTCCGCCCCCGTCATCTGCTCCGCCGGCGGCTGGCGGGTCGTGCCGGACCTGGAGATGTCCGAGGACATCACCACCCGGCTGGAGGCCTCGGTGCGGGAGCTGCGCGCCGAGCGCCAGGCGGTGCAGGACCTCGGTCTGCTGGGTCCCCGCACCCGCTGAACCCGACATCGGGCGGCCGCGTCGATCCGCGCCCGGACCCCGTCTGCCGGACGGGGGCGGGGCGTGCGGCCGGAATCACCCCTGATCGCTGCGCCACACCCCGCAGCCCTCGGCGGCCCGGCTGCCGCAGGATCCCGCGGTGCGCCCCCGGTCACCCAGGCTGGATCCCAGGAGGCGGTGCTACGGTCTGGCCCATCGGCGCGCCCGCGCCCGCAACCGCCTCCCGACGGGCGGCGCGATGCCACGGGAGCGCCGCGCATCACCCTCTTCACGATCCCTCGAGGAGCAGCGTGGACATCGTCGACATCGCACGGTGGCAGTTCGGCATCACCACCGTGTACCACTTCATGATGGTCCCCCTGACCATCGGCCTCGGCACCGTCGTGGCCACCCTCAACATCGCGTGGGTGCGCACCCGCAGACCCGAGTACCTGAGGATGACCAAGTTCTGGGGCAAGCTCTTCCTCATCAACTTCATCATGGGCGTGGCCACCGGGCTGGTCCAGGAGTTCCAGTTCGGGATGGCCTGGTCCGAGTACTCCCGCTTCGTCGGCGACGTCTTCGGCGCGCCGCTGGCCATGGAGTCCCTGCTGGCGTTCTTCGTCGAATCCACGTTCCTGGGCCTGTGGATCTTCGGCTGGGATCGGCTGAAGCCCTGGGTGCACGCCGCGTGCCTGTGCTGCGCGGTGGTCGCCTCCCTGCTGTCCGCGTACTTCATCATCGTCGCCAACTCCTGGATGCAGCACCCGGTGGGCTACGAGATCGTCGACGGGCGCCCGGTGCTCGACGACATCGCCGCGGTGCTGACCAACAACACCGCGATCGTCGCGATCATCCACACCCTGTTCGGCTCGATCGCGGTGGCCGGATCCTTCCTGCTGGGCATCGCCTGGTACAAGCTGTGGCAGCGCCGCCGGGCCGGCATCGACACCGTGGATGCGCAGGGCCGGGTGGTCGTGGGCGAGGAGCCCACCGGCGCCCGGGACCGCACCGACTACCGGGTCTGGTGGCGCTCCCTGCGCATCGGCTGCCTGATCGGCATCGTCGGCTTCCTCGGCACCGCCTTCTCCGGGCACGTGCAGGCCCAGCTGATGATCCACCAGCAGCCGCTGAAGATGGCCTCCGCCGAGGCCGCCTGCCACGACGGCACGGCCTTCTCCGTGTTCACCTTCTCCAACCCCGGGGCGCGGGACTGCAACAACGTGCACACCGTCATCGAGATCCCCGGGCTGCTGTCCTTCCTCGCCCACGACAACTTCCACACCGACGTCGCCGGGATCAACACCCTGGTGCCCCAGTACGAGAAGGAGTACGGCACCAACCTCGCCCAGGACGCCAAGTACGGGGACCGAGCGGGGCAGGAGATCAACTACGTCCCGCTGATGATCGTCACCTACTGGGGCTTCCGGATCATGATCACGTTCGGCGGCCTGGCCGCGCTGGCCTGTGCCCTGGCGTGGTGGCTGACCCGCAAGGGCACCGTGCCGGAATCCCGGTGGCTGATGCGCCTGGCCGTGTTCGGGATCCTCGCGCCCTTCGGCGCCAACGTCACCGGGTGGGTGTTCACGGAGATGGGCCGCCAGCCCTTCGTCGTCGCCCCCAACCCGGATCTGCCGGCCAGCCAGCGCATCCACATGTTCACCGAGGCCGCCGTCTCCCCGACGATCACCCCCGGCGAGCTGCTGACCTCCCTGATCTGCCTGTGCCTGGTCTACCTGGTGCTGATGATCGTGGAGGTCTGGCTGCTGGCCAAGTACGTGCGCACCGGCGTCGTGGCGGCCATGCCGGAGCTGGTGCGGGACCCCGAGCACGATGACGACGACGCGGACGCGCCTACCGGCCGACGCTCCGACGACGTCCTGGCCTTCGCCTACTAGGAGCACCCGATGATCGAGACCCTCGCGAACGAACCCGCGCTGAACACCGCCTGGTTCCTGGTGATCGGCCTGTTCTGGACCGGCTACCTGGTGCTGGACGGCTTCGACCTCGGCGTCGGGATGCTCATGGGCCGCATCTTCGCCCGGGACGAGAAGGAGCGGCGGCTGCTGCTGAACACCATCGGACCGGTCTGGGACGGCAACGAGGTCTGGCTGGTCACCGCCGGTGCCGCGACCTTCGCCGCCTTCCCGTTCTGGTACGGCGCCCTGTTCTCCGCCCTGTACCTGCCGCTGACCCTGCTGCTGCTGGCGCTGATCCTGCGGGCCGTGTCCATCGAATACCGGGGCAAGGGCTCCTCCGCCCGGTGGGCGCGCACCTGGAACGGGATCCTGGCGGTCTCCTCCGGGGCGATCGCCTTCCTCATCGGCGCGGCCCTGGCCCTGACCACCACCGGCCTGCCGCTGGATGCGAACGGGGACCGGATCGGCGGGGCCTTCGCGTGGCTGACCTGGCCCGCGGTGCTCGGCGGCCTCGGCTTCCTCGGCTTCGCCCTGGTCCACGGGCTGGCGTTCCTGGCCCTGAAGACCTCCGGGCCGGTGCAGGAGCGGGCCCAGCGGGCCCTGGTGCGCCTGCTGCCGGTGGGCCTGCTGCCCCTGGCCGGGTGGGTCCTGCTGGTGCAGGTGCGCGACGGCGTCGGCCCGACCTGGGCGCTGACCGGACTGGCCGTGCTCGGGGCCGTGCTGTCCTGGGCCTTCGCCCGCGCCGGGCGCGACGGGGCGAGCTTCGCCGGCAGCGCCGTGTTCCTCATCGCCGGGGCGGCGGCCGTCTTCCTGGCCGTGTTCCCCGTGGTGCTGCCCACGACCCTGGCCGGAGGAGCGGATCTGACCGTGACCAGCGCCGCCTCCTCCCAGTACACCCTGAAGATCATGACCATCGTGGGCTGCTTCGGCCTGCCCGTGCTGTTCCTGTACCAGGGCTGGTCCTACTGGGTGTTCCGCAAGCGCCTGCGCACCGAGCACATCCCGGACGCCCACGACGTGCGGGAGCTGGCCGAGCACCCGACCCGCACCGCCTGAGCCGCTGATGAGCCCGGCCCGCCCCGGCGTCGACCCCGGCGCCGATCCCCACCTCGCCACCGAGGCCGCCCCCGGTGCGCCCTCCGAGGCCGAGTCCCGGGGTGGGTCGTCCGCGCGGCCCCCGCTGGGGCCGAACGCTCGCAGGGCCCTGCCCGCACTGGGGCTCCTGCAGGCGATGCGCGCGGTCGGCACGGTGCTGTTCAGCCTGGGCCTGGCCGTGCTGCTGACCGGACTGGCCCAGGCGGGGCTGGCCGGCCTGTCGGATCCCGGCGCCGCCGGGCCCCTGCCCGAGTACATCGGCACACAGGTCCTGCGCGATGACGCCCTGCTGCCCGGGCTCGGCGGGTCCTGGACGCCCGGCGGATTCCCCGCGCAGCGTCTGAGCGCGGCCCTGGCGATCGCGGTCGGCGGCCTGGCGCTGCGGGCGGCGGGTGACTGGCTGCTGGGTGTTGCCGCCCGGCGCGCGGCCCGCGGCGCCCAGACCGAGCTGCGCGAGCGGCTGCTGCGCCGCGAGCTGCTCGGCGGGCACCTCGGCGCGGGCGGGGCGGCCGTGCTGATCACCCGGGGACTGGACGCCCTGGACGACTACTACACCCGGTCCGTGACCGCCCTGGTGGCCACCGGCGTCGTCCCCGTGATCCTGCTGGGCGTGGTGGCGCTGGTCGATCCGATCAGCGCGCTCGTGCTGGTGCTGACCCTGCCGCTGGTGCCGGTGTTCATGGTGCTGATCGGCAAGACCACCCAGCGGGACACCCGCACCGCCCAGGCCGGGCTGCTGCGGCTGTCCTCGCACCTGGCGGAGCTGGCCCGGGGCCTGCCCGTGCTGGTGGGGCTGAACCGGGATCGGGCGCAGCGGCGCGCTCTGGCCGAGCTGGGGGAGCGTTACCGGCGCACCACCATGACCACCCTGCGCTCGGCCTTCCTCTCCTCCCTGGCCCTGGAGCTGATCACCACGCTGTCCGTGGCGGTGGTGGCCGTGACCATCGGGGTGCGCCTGGTCAACGGGAGCCTGGGGCTGGACACCGGGCTGCTGGTGCTGCTGCTGGCCCCCGAATGCTTCCAGCCCCTGCGCGACGTCGGCACCGCCTACCACCAGTCCCAGGACGGGGTCGCGGCCCTGCGTCGGGCCGAGGAGATCCTCCGGGAGGACCCTGCGGCGACCGGGCAGGAGGAGCCGGGGGACGCGGCCGATGCTGCGCCGGGGGACGCGCCGGGCGCAGCGGCGGGTCGCCCGGTCCTGGCCGTCGAGGGGCTGAGCGTGACCTACCCCGGGCGCACCGAGCCCGCCGTGCACGACGTCGAGATGACCGCCCGGTCCGGGGAGATCACCGCGCTGGTGGGTCCCTCCGGGGCGGGCAAGACCACCCTGCTGCGCGCAGCCGCCGGGCTGCTGCCCGCGGGGTCCGCGGTGACCGGATCGGTGCGGGTGTGCGGCCCGGTGGCGTGGGTCGGGCAGGATCCCCGCTTCCTGGCCGAGACCGCCGCGGCGGAGACGGCCCTGTACGCCGAGCCGTCTCGGGCCGGGCAGTGGCTCGCGGCCGGCGAGGGCATCGGATCCCTGCCGGGGGAGAAGGACCGGGACCGGGGAGCCCTGGCGGTGCCCGGGGTGCGGGCGGCCCTGGAGCGGCTGGGCCTGCTGGGCCTGGCCCGGGTGGCCCCGGCGGCGCTGAGTGCGGGCCAGCAGCGGCGGCTGGCCCTGGCCCGCGCCCTGGCGCCCCTCCTGGCTCGCCGCGCGGACCCCGCCTCTGGCGCCCACGGGGTGAGTATCGATGGGCCAGGAGCCGACGGAACGGGAACCGAGGGGCCGGTGATCGACGCGCCCGGTGCTTCCGGGCCGGACGCCCACGGGCTGGTGCTGGTGGACGAGCCCACGGCCCACCTGGACCCGGCGGCCGCCGCGCGGGTGCTGGACAGCCTGCGGGCCCTGGCCGCCGCGGGGGCCGCCGTCGTGGTGGTCACCCACAGCCCGCGGGTGCGCGCCGTGGCCGATCGGGTCCTGCGCGTGGACGCCCGGGGCGCGCTCGGCCCGGACCCGGCCCCGGAACCCGCACCCGACGCGTCGGACCCGGCCAGGCAGGGGAGGACCGACGAGGAGCGAGCCCCGCGGGAGGCCGGGGCGCCGGACGCCGTCGCGGGGCCTGCCACCGCGGGTCCCACCGCCGCGGCCGACGGCTCCCGGCCCCGGGTGCGCGAGGTGCTGGGGATCCTGCGCCGGGTCACCGGCCTGCGCGCCCGCGCCCTGCTCGGGGCCCTGACCCTGAACACCCTGGCCGTCCTGGCCGGGGCCGCCCTGACCGCGCTGTCCGGGTGGCTGATCGTGCGCGCGGCCCAGCAGCCGGGGCTGATGTACCTGCTCGTGGCCATCACCGGGGTGCGCTTCTTCGGCCTGGCCCGGGCCGGGTTCCGCTACGCCGAGCGGCTGCGCACCCACGATCTCGCCCTGCGCGCGGCCGATGCGCTGCGGCTGCGCACCTGGAGCGCGACCGGCGCCACCGCCCTGGGCCTGCGCTCCCTGCTGCGCGGCCGGGAGTTCCTGCGTCGGCTGATCGCCGACGTCGAGGACCTGCGCGATGCCCTGCCCCGGGTGCTGCTGCCCGCCGCGACCGCCGTGCCCGTCCTGGCGGTGGCCGTCATCGCCACCGCGGTGTGTCTCCCGTCGGCCGCGTGGCTGATGGCCGGAGCCTGCGTCCTGGGGCTGATCGTGATCCCCGGCCTGGCCCTGCGGGCCAACGCCGCGGGGGAGGGGACCCAGCGGGAGGTGCGGGCCCGCGCCCTGGGCCTGGCCGCCGGGGTCCTGGAGAACCGGGAGGATCTGCGCGGCAACGGCGTGGTCGAGCCCGTGCTCGCGGTGTTCCGGTCCGCCGACGCCGCCGCGCACGCGGCGGCCCGCCGGGCGGCCTGGGCGACGGGCCTCGGTTCCGGCGGGCAGGTGCTGCTGTGGTGGGGCACCGCCCTGGGCACGGCGGCCCTGGCCTGGCCGGCCGTCTCCTCCGGTGCGGTCTCCGCACCGGTGGCGGCGATCCCCGTGCTGCTGGCCACCGCCCTGGTGGAGCCGATGACGGCGGCCACCGAGGCGATCCGCGCGTGGCCCGCCTTCGCCCGACTGACCCGGCGGGTCGGTTCCCAGGCGCAGGAGGGCACCCCGTCGGAGGTCGGAGATCGGACGGAAGACGCCGTCCGGGCCGGTGCGCAGGACCGCGCCCCCGCCGCACCCCAGGGGAGGGACCGTGCCGAGCGGGATGACGTCGAGCCGGCGGGCCTGGTGCTGCGGGAGGTCGCCGCGCGCTGGCCCGGGATGGACCGGCCGGCGGTGCGCGGGCTCACCGGAACCGCGGCCCGGGGACGCTGGTGGGGCATCACCGGGCCCTCCGGCTCCGGGAAGTCCACCGCGCTGGCGGTGCTGCTGGGCTTCCTGCCCCGCGAGTCCGGCAGCATCCGGGCGCTGGACCCCGCGGTCTCCGCCCCCGCCGATCCCGCCTCCTCCGCGGCGGGGCCCGAGCTCGGTCCGTCCCGGCTGCGCGGGCTGGCCGCCTGGTGCCCGCAGGACGCCTACGTCTTCGACTCGACCGTGCGCGGGAACCTGTCCCTGGCCCGGGACCGGGAGCACGCGCCCACCGACGATCAGCTGTTCGCCGCCCTGGAGCGGGCCGGTCTCGCGCAGGACGTCGCGGCCCTGCTGCAGGGCCTGGACACCCGGGTGGGCCCGGCCGGCGGCCTGCTGTCCGGGGGTCAGCGCCAGCGCCTGGCCGTGGCCCGTGCGCTGCTGACCGAGGCGCCCCTGCTGTACCTGGATGAGCCCACCGCCCACCTGGACGAACCCACCGCGCGCGCCATGATGGCCCGGCTGGCCGCGGGTCTGAGCCCCGGCCCGGGGGAGAACGACGCGACGGCGCCCGGTGTCATCGTCATCTCCCACCGCCCGGCGGACCTGGCACACTGCCGCAGCGTCCTGCGCCTGGCTCCGGGCACGGCCGACGCCCGGGAGCCGCACCCGGTGCCCGGCGAGGCGTCCTGAGGCCGCTGCGCTGGCCGCCCGCCGCCCGCGGGCCCGGCCTACGACGTCGGGCTCTGCCGCTGCCCGGCGTCGAGGCCGTCCAGGGAGGGGCCGACGGCGACGATGCCGCGCTCCAGCGGCACCCCGGACCCGTCCCTGGCACCGTGCTCGGTGGGCAGGGACCGGGCCACCCCGGACTTGGACACGGCCCGCACCGGGCCGGGCCCGGCGAAGGCCAGCGCCAGTCGGGACTCCCCGCGCAGGAAGCGATGCGCCCGCACCCCGCCGGTGGCCCGGCCTTTGGCGGGGAACTCCTCGAAGGCCGTGACCTTCGCGGAGCCGGCGCCGGTGCCGGGCAGGGAGTCGTCCTGGGCGGCGATGGTGACGACCTCGGCCCGCTGACCGGGGCGCACCACCCCGAAGGCCAGCACGGCGTCGTCCTCGGCCAGCTTGATCCCGGCCACCCCGGAGCCGGTGCGGCCCTGCGGGCGCACCTTGGAGGCGTCGAAGGTCAGCAGCTTCGCCGCCCGGGTGATGAACACCAGGTGGTCGTCATCGGCGGCCGCGGCGCACCCGAGGACCTCGTCGCGGCCCTTCAGGGTGATGACCTCCCAGTCGTCCCGGTTCAGCGGGTAGTCGGGATTCACCCGCTTGACCACCCCGTCCCGGGTGCCCAGGGCGATGACCTCGGAGGTCGGCACCAGGCCCACCACCCGCTCCCCGCGGGCCAGGGTCAGGAACTCCGCCACCGGCACCCCGGTGCCCAGGTTCGGCGCCTGCCCGCTCAGCTGCAGCACCGGCAGGTCCATCACGTTCACCCGCAGCATCCGGCCGGCACTGGTCACCGCCCCGACCTCCCCGCGTGCGGTCGCGGGGATGCAGGAGACCAGCGCGTCGTGCTTGATCCGCTCGCCCGGATCCGCCAGCCGCTCCCGGCCGCCGGGGGCCCCGGGGGTGCGTCCGAGCAGACCCGAGGCGGACAGCGCGACCCAGCACGGGTCGTCCGCGGTCTCCAGGGCCAGGCCCAGGCCCAGGCCCTTCCCGGTCTTCTTCGCCCCGGCCGGGGTCGCCGCCTTCGCCAGCTGCGCCAGATCGTCCGTCTCGGTGAGCACCGTGCGCCGGTCCGTGCCGTACTTCTCGGCCACCTCGCCCAGCTCCGCGGAGACCACCGAGCGCAGCGTCGCATCCGAACCGAGGATCTCCTCCAGCTCGGCGATGCGCGCGCGCAGCTCCTCCTGCTCCCGCTCCAGCTCGATCCGGGAGAACTTGGTCAGCTGCCGCAGCCGCAGCTCCAGGATGTGCTCGGCCTGCACCTGGGTCAGATCGAAGACCTGCATGAGCCGCGTGCGGGCCTCGGCGGTCTCCTCGGCGGCGCGGATGATCTGGATGACCTCGTCGATGTCCACGATGGCCAGCAGCAGGCCCTCCACCAGGTGCAGCCGGTCCTTCGAGCGGCCCAGCCGGTGCTCGGTGCGCCGGCGCACGACGTCGATCCGGTGGTCCACGTACACCCGCAGCAGCTCCAGCAGGCCCAGGGTCTGCGGCTGCCCGTCCACCAGCGCGACGTTGTTGATGCCGAAGGAGTCCTCCAGCGGGGTGTGCTTGTACAGGCTCAGCAGCACCGCGTGCGGGTTGAACCCGTTCTTCAGCTCCACGACCAGGCGGGTGCCGTGCTTGCGGTCCGTGAGGTCCACGACGTCGGAGATCCCGGACAGCTTCTTGGCCTGCACCCCGTCCTTGATCTTCTCGATGATCTTCTCCGGGCCCACCATGTACGGCAGCTCGGTGATCACCAGGCCCTGCTTGCGGGCGGTGACCTGCTCGATGCTGACCTTCGCGCGGGTCTTGAAGGAGCCGCGCCCGGAGGCGTAGGCGTCGCGGATCCCGGACAGCCCGACGATCGTGCCGCCGGTGGGCAGGTCCGGGCCCGGGATGAAGGCCATGACGTCCTCGAGGGTGGCCTGCGGGTGGGTGATCAGGTGCTGGGCCCCGGCGATCACCTCGCGCAGGTTGTGCGGGGCCATGTTGGTGGCCATGCCCACCGCGATCCCCGAGGAGCCGTTGACCAGCAGGTTCGGGAAGGCCGAGGGCAGTACCCCGGGCTGGGTGAACTGGTTGTCGTAGTTGGGCACGAAGTCCACGACGTCCTCGTCCAGGTCCCCGGTCATCGCCAGGGCCGCCGGGGCCATCCGCGCCTCCGTGTAGCGGGCCGCGGCCGGGCCGTCGTCCACGGAGCCGAAGTTCCCGTGCCCGTCCACCAGCGGCAGGCGCATCGCGAAGGACTGGGCCAGGCGCACCATCGCGTCGTAGATGGCCGCGTCCCCGTGCGGGTGCAGCTTGCCCATGACCTCCCCGACCACGCGGGCGGACTTCACGTGCCCCTTGTCCGGGCGCAGGCCCATCTGGGTCATCATGTACAGGATCCGCCGCTGCACGGGCTTGAGCCCGTCCCGGGCATCGGGCAGGGCCCGGGAGTAGATCACCGAGTAGGAGTACTCCAGAAAGCTGGTCTCCATCTCCGCGGAGACGTCCACGTCGACGATGTTCTCCACGACGTCGACCGGGAACTCCTCCTGCATGCTCGAGCTCTTGCGGCGAGGGGCCATCGGTGATCCTTTGCGCTTCGGGGTGGGCGGGGGACGGTGCCGCACCAGTCTAGGTCACGCCCCTCCCGGGCGGCCCCGGGGTGCCGCCGCGTCGTCACGCCCACCCGGAAGTATGATGCGCCCGACTAGGATGGGGTCATGGCCGAGTCCGAGCAGCCCCCGTACCCCGCCCACTGGGAGGCCGACGTCGTCCTGCGCGACGGTGCCACCGCCCACCTGCGCCCCGTGCTGCCCACCGATCGGGACGCCCTGGAGCGGATGTACGCCGGGCAGTCCGAGCAGACCATCTACCTGCGCTTCTTCACCTACAAGTCGGCGCTGACCGCCAAGGAGCTGACCCGCTTCACCACCGTGGACCACACGGACCGGGTGGCCTTCGTGCTGATGCTGGGGGAGGAGATGATCGGCATCGGCCGCTTCGATCGCACCGGGGATCCCGCCGAGGCCGAGGTCGCCTTCTTCATCTCCGACGCCCACCACGGCCGCGGCATCGGCTCGATCCTGCTGGAGCACCTGGCCGCGGCCGGCCGGGAGCGGGGCATCCGGCGGTTCACCGCCGAGGTGCTGCCGGAGAACCGGAAGATGCTCAGCGTCTTCTCCGAGGCCGGCTACGAGCTGTCCCGCGGCTTCGACGACGGCGTGGTCATGGTCCACTTCGACATCGACCCCACCGAGCGCTCCCGCGCCGTCATGGAATCCCGGGAGCACCGCGCCGAGGCGAAGTCCGTGGCCCGGCTGCTGGCCCCCCGCTCGATCGCGGTGATCGGGGCCAGCCGGGACTGGACCAGCCCCGGCCACGAGGTCCTGGTGAACATCGTGGAGGGCGGGTACACCGGGTCCGTGTACGCCGTGAACCCCGAGGCCCTGGAGGTCGCCGGGATGATGGCCCACCCCAGCATCGCCGAGGTCCCGGAGATCGTGGACGTGGCGATCATCGCGGTGCCCATCGACCGGGTCGCGCAGGTGGTGCGCGAGTGCGGGCGGGCCGGGGTGCGCGGGGTCCTGGTGATCACCAGCGGATACGCCGACGACGGCGCCCGCGGCCGGGCCCGCCAGCGGGAGCTGGTGCGCATCGCCCGGAACCACGGGATGCGCGTGATCGGCCCGGCGTCGATGGGCATGGTCAACACCGACCCCGAGATCCGCCTGAACGCGACCTTCGGCGAGCACGCCCCCGGTGGGGGCGCGCTGGGGCTGTTCAGCCAGTCCGCGGCCATCGGCGTGATGATGTACACCTCGGCGTTCCGCCGCAGCATCGGCGTCTCCTCCGCCTTCTCCGCCGGCAACCGCGCGGACGTCTCCGGCAACGACCTGATGCAGTACTGGGAGGACGACCCGCGCACCCGGGCCGTGTGCCTGTACCTGGAGTCCATCGGCAACCCCCGCAAATTCTCCCGGATCGCCCGGCGCCTGGCCCGCACCAAACCCGTCATCGTCGCCAAATCCGAGGTCACCGGGCGCCAGCTGCCCCCGGGACACACCGGGCGCACCAGCTCCGCCCCGCCGGAGGCGCTCAACGCGATGATGCGCCAGGCCGGGGTGATCCGCGCGGACACCTCCGAGCACCTGATGGACATCGCCCAGATCCTCGTCTCCCAGCCCCTGCCGCGCGGGCGCGGGGTCGCGGTGGTCTCCAACGCCTTCGCGCTGAGCCGGGTCATCGAGGACGCCTGCACGGCCCACGGGGTGGAGGTCCGCCGCCGCGAGGACGCCCTGGACACCTCCGGGCTGGAGACCGACCCGCGCGAGATCATCCGCGAGGCCCTGCTCGCGGCCCTGCGCGCCCCCGACGTCGACGCCGCCATCGTCACGCTGCTGCCCACGCCCCTGGCCGATCCCGACCAGATCGCCGCGGTGCTGATGGACTGCGCGGCGCAGACCGGGACCCCCGTGCTCGCCGCGTTCGTCGGGGTGCTGGACTCCTCGGCCTCCCGCCGCGGCATCTTCCCGTGCCCCCGCACCCTCGAGGAGTCCGCCGCGGGGCAGGAGGAGCCTCGGGAGCTGCCGGGGCTGCCCTGCTTCGAATCCCCGGGGGCCGCGGTCGGCGCGCTCGCGGCGATCATGGACTACGTCGACTGGCGGGAGAAGGAGGAGGCCTTCCTGGCCGAGGTGGACGGCACCGACGCCAAGGCGGTGCGGCGGCTGCTGCGCGAGGAGGCCCCGAGGATCCCGGGGGAGGGGCTGCTGGAGCTGGATCAGCAGCGCACCCGGCAGCTGCTCGGGGCCTACGGCATCGAGGTGCTGGAATCGGTGCCCTTCGCCACCGAGGAGGAGGCGGCGCGGGCCGCCGAGCGCCTGGGCTACCCGGTGGTGCTGAAGACCACCGACGCGACCCTGCGCCACCGCCTGGACTTGGGCGGGGTGCGCCTGGGCATCGAGGACGAGGCCGCGCTGCGCCGGGACATCGCCCTGATGCGCCGGACCCTGCGCCCCTACGGGGAGGTGGGCCTGGAGGTCCAGGCCATGGGCGCCCCCGGGCAGAACTGTGTCATCCGGGCCATCGAGGATCCCCTGCTCGGGCCCGTCGTCTCCTTCGGGATGGCCGGGGACGCGGTGAACCTGCTGGAGGACTGGGCCCACCGCGTCCCGCCCCTGACCCAGCGGGACGTGCGGATGATGGTGCGGGCCCCGCGGGCCAGCCGCAAGCTGTTCGGCTACGAGGGGCTGCCGGTGGTGGCGGTGTCCCTGCTGGAGGAGCTGCTGGCCCGGGTGGCGCAGCTGAAGGACGCCCACCCGCAGATCGCGCGCCTGGAGCTGAATCCCGTCATGCTCTCCGCCGAGGGGCTCACGGTGCTGGGCGCCCGGGTGGATCTGGGCAACCCCCAGCGGCGCACGGACTCCGCCCGGCGCACCATGACCCGGTGATCCACAGGGCCTCCCGGGGCTGGCCGGGCGGGACGTAGAATGGCCGGACGACGGGGCGCCGCGCACAGCACGCCCCGCGCAGCGGATCAGCGGCACCAGGAAAGCGAGTCGATGGCAGAGTCGGGATATCAGGGACGGAAGCTGGAAGAGGACATCACCAACGCGGGCTTCTACCCGCAGCTGGTCATGGACGTGGTCACGGACGCCCTGGACGGGGCCGTGCCCACCTCGCACCTGGTGCAGGTGGAGACCCACTTCGATCAGACGGAGGTCCACCGGCACGTGACCGTCCTGGCCCTGGCCGGCGAGGTCGTGCAGGTGACCCACGTGGATGACCAGGCCCTGGACGAGGACGGCCAGGACGTGGTCGCCCACGTGTCCACGGAGACCGTGCCGATCCGCAACCTCACCTCCGTGACCCTGTCCTTCGCCTACCGCCAGCCCCAGGAGTACACCCCGCGCACCCCCGCCTCGGAGGTCACGCTGATGATGTCCTGGACCGGCTCCCAGCGCATCGACGTGCAGCCGGCCGACTGCGGGGATCCCGCCTGCGAGGCCGACCACGGCTACACCGGGGTGGCCCCCCGCGAGGACGTCGTGCTGCGCATCTCCGCGGAGGCGGACGGCCCGCAGGCGGTGGAGGACGCCAAGGAGTTCGCCCGGGCCCTGCGCCGGGCCAACACCGCCCTGTCCGGGACCTCCCACCTGTGAGCCCGGCCCCGCTGCGGGACCTGCTCGGGCGCGAGATGCCCCCCGCCCCGGCCTACGGCACCGGCGCCGTCGCCGATGCGCTGGCCTCCGCCGCCGCCCTGCATCGGCCCGTGCAGGCGCTTGCCGAGCAGCACCGGCCCGTCGGGATCGCGGACCGGCTCGGCCTGTCCGCCGCGCTGGATGAGGCCGGGCGCTCCCGGGGCCCCTACCGCAACGTGTGCCTGGTCCTGGTGGACGGGCTCGGGGCCGAGCAGCTGGACCGGCACCTGGGCTACGCCCCGACCCTGCGCCGGGCCGCCCGCCTGGCGGATCTGGACGCGGCCTTCCCCTCCACCACCGCCGCATCCCTGGCCACCCTGGGCACGGGGGAGTCCCCGGGTCGGACCGGGATGGTCGGCTACGACGTCGTGGACCCGTCCCGGCGGGTCGTCGTCAACCAGCTCTCCGGATGGGACCCGCAGGTGCTGCCCGAGCACTGGCAGCCGCTGCCGACGATCTTCCAGCGACTGGAGGGCCTGACCGGCGTCGTGACCGTCTCCCAGCGCGCCTACGCCGGGTCGGCCCTGACCCGGGCGGCCCTGCGCGGCGGGGACTTCCTGGCCGCCGGCTCCACCACGGCCCGCGTGGCGAAGGCCGCCCAGCGGCTGCAGAGCCCGGAGCCCACCCTCATGTACCTGTACTGGCCGGAGCTGGATCAGGCCGGGCACCGGCACGGCGTGGATTCCCCCGCCTGGCGCGAGGCCCTGGAGGAGCTGGACTCCGGGCTGCGGCGGCTGCGCTCGCGGACGGGGGAGGAGACCCTCATCCTGCTCACCGCGGATCACGGGATGGTCGACGTTGCCGCCCATCACCGCATCTCCTACGACGAGCACCCGGAGCTGGTCGCCGGGGTGGAGCTGACCGCCGGGGAGCCGCGCCTGGTCCAGCTGCACCTGGCCGATCCGGAGGATGAGATCGCGCGGCGGCGGCTGATCGAGGCGTGGGGGGAGTGCTTAGGGGACCGGGCCTGGATCCTGGACCGGGAGGACCTGCTGCGCGCGGGCTACTTCGGGGCGCTGCGCGAAGGGGTCCGCGGCCGCATCGGGGATCTGCTGATCGCCGCCTCCGGGGAGCTCGCCCTGTACGACCTGCGCCGGGTCTCCCCGCTGGCCAAGGGCATGGTGGGCCAGCACGGCTCCTGGACCGACGCCGAGCGGACGGTGCCGCTGCTGGCCCTGTGAGCCGGATCGAGGCGGACCCGCCCTCCCGATCCGGGCGCTCTGCGCTCGGGTGGGCCCGCTCCGAGGAGGGATCTACTCCCCGGGGACCGGTTCGTCCTGCCCCGACTGCCCGTCCTGGTCCTGCCCGCGGGTGTCCTGGGTGGGCAGCTGCCCGCCGGGGTTGGTCGGGGCCGGGGCCTGGGTGCTCGGGGCGGGTGCCTGGGTCGTGGGCTCGGGTGCCGGGGCGGAGGTCGGCTCCTGCGTGGGCTCCCGGGTCGGCTCCGGCGTCGTGGGCTGCTCGGTGGGTTCCTGCGTGGTCGGCTCCGGGCTCGGCGCGGCGCTGGTGGTGGGCGCCTGCGTGGGCTCCTGGGTCGGCTGCGGGGCCACCGAGATCTCCCCCTGCTGCGGAGGCTCGATGACCGTGGGCTGCGGGGCCGGGCTGGTCTCCTGCCGGGTCGGCTGCGCGCTGCTGGGCGAGGGGGAGCTGGAGGTCGTGGGCGGCGCCGAGGAGGTCGGGGCCGGGGCGGGCTGGTCCCCGCGCTGCTGGTAGAGGTAGGTGGCCCCGGCGCCGATGCCGAGACCGATCACGGCCAGACCGGCCAGGGCCGCGATCCGCCCGGCCCGTCCGCGACGAGCCGGGGACCGCCCACCGGCCTGATCCGGGGCTTCCGCCCCCGCTGCCTCGGGGGCCGCGGCGGCCTCGCGGGCCGCCGTGATGGGCGCGGCCTCGTCCCCTCCGGGGGTTGTGCCGTTCGCGGCGGACGCGGCCGCCGCGGCCCCCTGCCGGCGTCGGCGCGCCCAGCGGCGCCGCTGAGCGGTGGCCTCCGGATCGTCGGGCAGCTGCGGGCCGAACAGCTCATCGTTCAGACTCACCATCGGCTCGGTGGGCTGACCCGTCGCGGTCTGTGCGGTCGCATCGTCCACGTACTCGTAGCCCGGTGCCAGCGCCTCGCGCTCCTCCTGCGCGGCGACCTGCTCGGTCGCCTCCGTCTGCGGAGCCGACTCCTCGGCGCCCGCGGCCTCCCGGGCGGCGGAGTCCTCGGATCCGCCGTGCGGGGCCGCGGGGTCCTGTGCGCTGTCGCGACGACGCCGTTTCTTGGCCATGAAGTCACTGTCCCATATCAGGTGCGGTGGTGGTCGATGCCGATCCCGTCCGGCGGGCGGCCCGGGAGCGTGCGGGGGTGTGGATCAGTGCCGACCGCCGAAGACGATGTCGTCCCAGCTGGGCACGGAGGGACGCCGGCCGGAGCCCCGCTGAGCCCCGGCGCCGGGGTGCCGGCCGTGGTCGGCGTCTTCGTCGGCCCGAGGATCGGTCTCCTCCGGGGCGGAGGCATCCTCGCCCATCCGCTCGGCGAGGCTCTGCACGCGGGCGTCGGAGGAGGGATCGGTTCCGGCCGCCCGGCCGCGACGCCGCTGCAGCTCCTCCAGCAGCTCGTCCTGGGCGTCCTGCGCGGGCTCCGGCACCGTGCGCAGCTCCGCACGCTCGGCCGGGTCGGTCTCGGCCGTCGCGGATTCCGACGGGGCGGGATCCTGCCCGGCCGGGGCGGACTCGTCCGCCTCCGGGGCCTCCGGATCCTGCGCCTGATCGTCCAGCTCCTGCGGGCCGGGGGAGGGCTGGCCCGCCGCCTCCTGCCCTCCGGTCTCGCGGCCCAGGAGGAACTCGGCGACGGCGTTGGCCGCGGTCACGGTCTGGTTGGCGGGGTTGTAGACGAAGCGAGCCGGGAACTCGGCGCCGTCGGGCAGCTGCCCCAGGGCCGCGGGGGAGTAGTCCACGGACACCGAGACGTTCCACTGCCCGTCCTCGCGCTGCCAGGAGTTCCACTGGGCGTCGCCCTCGGCGAAGCCCCAGTCCTCCCGCACGGCCACGATCTGCTCGTGCAGGCTCGGACGGGTCGAGACGGCGGTGCGCTCGGCGTGCAGCGGGGTCACCGCCACGGCCTTGGCCTCGGCGACGATGTGGGAGCGCTCGGCGAGGATCGGCCATTCGTAGCGGCGCACCCGCTCCGGCTTCCACCCGGACTCGGCCACGATCTCATCCACGCTGGCCCCCTGGCGGAACCGGGTCTGGATGTCCCGGGGCCCGAAGACCCCGTTGCCGGACAGCCCCCGGGCCGGATGGGCGCGACGGGCCTTGACCACGGCGTTGCGCAGGTCGGAGTCGAGGGGCGCGCTGAAGCGCTGCTCGCCATCCGGGGTCTCCAGGATGAGGTGCTGCCCGTCATCGTGCACCCCTACGAATCGCAACTGCTGCATCGGCTCTCCTTCGACATCGTGACCGTCCGCCGGTCCCGCCGCCCCGGCGCCGGGCTCGGCGATGACGGCTCCCGCGAGGGTATCACTGACCAGAGTACCCGTTCGCTCCGCGCGGATTCGGGCAGGTGCGGGGCCTGTTTCCGCCCCTGACGACGCCGTGCGCGCGCCACGGCTGGACACGGTGTGTCCGATGGTGTTCAATCGTCGCGTTACCGGCGCCGCACCGTCCCCTGCACCGCGAATCCGAGGGGCAGCATCGCGTGCCGAACGGACCGCACATCCGTCACGACCGGCTCTCATCGAGGAGAGCGGGTCCCCCGACATCGAAAGGGTGACTCACCCAATGGCCACCGATTACGACGCCCCCCGCAAGCAGGACGAAGAGACCAGCGCCGACTCCATCGAGGAGCTGAAGTCCCACCGCGGGGATCAGCAGTCCAACGTCGTCGACGAGGACGAGAACGCCGCCGCGGAGAGCTTCGAGCTGCCCGGGGCGGATCTGTCCCACGAGGAGCTCTCCGTCGTCGTGCTGCCCGCCCAGCAGGACGAGTTCACCTGCGCCTCCTGCTTCCTGGTCCGCCACCGCTCGCAGATCGCCCGCGAGGAGGACGGCCTGTACTACTGCGTGGAGTGCGAGGGCTGAGGCTCGCGCCTCCCCAGACCGGCGAGGGCCCGGCGGATCCGCCATGATCCGCCGGGCTCTCGCCCGTTCCGGCTGCGTCGGTGGCGCCGCCGGACCCGAAGGCCGCCGTTCGCGCGGGCAGTCTCAGCGGCGCCACCCGGGGTTGTCCTCCGGGGAGGCGGCCGGCTCGGTGTACTCCAGGGCGTGCTCGTCCTGCTCGTCCGGATCCCCGCCCAGGGCCCGCACCAGGTCCTCCGGGTGCCGGGCGTTGGCCAGCCAGTAGGGGGTGGGGTCCGCGGGATCCTCGATGCGGATGCGCACCACGGGGGAGACCCACGGGCGGAAGCACATGTAGGCCCGTCCGTCCGCGGCCGGCCCCGCCGCGATCCGAGCGGCGTCCCCGCGGAATGCCTCGGCCCGCCCGACGTAGCGCCGTTCGATGTGGGCCCGGCCCACCTGCAGGGAGTCCTGGGTGACCTCCAGGACCGGGGAGGTGGCCGTGAGGATCACCCCGAGCAGGCCCGCCAGGACGACGGCCACGGCGGTGCCGATCGGGATGCTGATGGGGGCCCCGATGAGGAACACGGCCAGGCCGAAGACCACCACCAGGATCCAGGTTCCCACCGAGGGAACCAGCTTCTCCCGGAACAGCACCTCCCCGGGAGCCGTCACGGCCGGGGAAGAGGCGGGGGCGTCATCGTGCGGGGTGGGCAGGGATGCTGACATGCCTCCAGGATCTCACGAACCCGACCCCCGCACGCCCCGCGGCCCGGGGGCCGGGCGGTGCGGCAGGGTCCCGCCCCGCCGGTTCCCCGTCCGGTGAACTACAGTGGCCTACGGGCCCCCGACGCCGTCCGCGTGCCGCGGCGCGAGCGGCAGACGGGAGGCTGGCGCCCCGGCCACACGCCGTCTTTTCGCATCCCGTCCACCGAGGAAGTGCTCCCGAGACCATGAGCCAGACCACTGAGATCCCGCTGCAGCTGCTGGACCCCGAGCTGGACCCGCCGAGCTACGCCCACCCCGGAGACGCCGGCGCGGACCTGCGCAGCCGGGTGGACCTCGTGATCGAACCGGGCCACCGGGCCGCCGTGCCCACCGGCGTCGCCCTGGCCCTGCCCCGCGGCCTGGTGGGGCTGGTGCACCCGCGCTCCGGACTGGCCCTGAAGTACGGCGTCACCGTGCTCAATGCCCCCGGCACGGTGGACTCGGGATACCGGGGAGAGATCGTGGTGACCCTGCTGAACACCGACCGCAGCGAGCCCTTCGCGATCCGCCGCGGGGACCGCATCGCGCAGCTGGTGGTGCAGCGCCACGAGACCGCCGCGTTCACGCTCGTGCCGACGCTGGCCGCCGAGGACGAACCCGCCGCCCGCGGCGCCGGCGGCTTCGGCTCCAGCGGGACCCGCTGACGACACCACCGACGCGACCCGGCACCGGGTCGGCACACGACCGAGACGACGAGGAGAGGCTGAGGCAGCATGCTGGGATTCGGCAGGAAGAAGAAGGACCAGGCCGAGCAGGAGCCGGCGGTCGACGAGCAGAAGGACGCCGCGCGGAAGGATGACGCACGGAAGGACCCCGCGGCGTCGCAGGCCGAGGTCAGCGACGCCGCGGGGGAGGCCCAGGCCCCTTCCGAGACCGAGGAGCGGACCTCCCAGCGGGCCCAGACCGGGCCCTTCGACCTCGCCGAGGTCGACGCGGCGGACCTGGAGGGGTTCATCGACCTGGGCGGGCTGCGCATCCGCCGCGAACCCGGGGTGAACCTGCGCCTGGACGTGGATCAGAAGTCCCAGCGGGTCGTGGCCGTGACGCTGGAGGATGGTCAGGCCAGCGTGCAGGTCCAGGCCTTCGCCGCGCCGAAGTCCCGCGGGCTGTGGCCCCAGATCCGCACCGAGCTGGCCGAGTCCGTGCGCTCCCAGCAGGGCATGGTGGACATCACCGAAGGGCCCTTCGGGCGCCAGGTGCTGGCCAAGATCCCGGCCAGCCTGCCGGACGGGCAGCGGGGCCTGCGCGTGGCCCGCTTCGTCGGGGTGGACGGGCCGCGCTGGTTCCTGCGCGGGGTGTTCACCGGGGACGCGGCCGTGCAGGAGCAGGCCGCCGCCCGCATGGAGGAGCTGTTCCGCGGCATCGTCGTGGTGCGCGGGCGCGAGCCGATGGCCCCGCGGGACCTGCTGCCCCTGGAGGTCCCCGCCGAGGCCGTGCGTCGCACCGAGCCCCAGGAGGAGCCGGACCTGCAGGTCCCGCAGCGCGGTCCCGAGGTCACCCAGATTGGCTGAGGTGCCGACCCCGCCCCGGCCCGAGCGGCGCGGCGGCACCGCCGAGTACCTGCCGGTGCACGGGTCCATGTCCCACCAGCCGGGGATGAGGCCGCGGGTGCGGGTGCTCGTGGAGGGGCGGATCAGCGAGGTGCGCCTCCAGCCGATCGGGGCCCTGCCGCGCTACGAGGCCGAGGTGGAGATCCGCCAGTCCCTGCGCACCGTGGTCAGCGCCCAGACCAAGGCGGCCCGCGGCTCCTTCGCCGCGCCGACCTCCGCGATCGCGATGGACACCCCGGAGCTCTCCGACGCCCCCGGTCCGCTGGCCCCGGGGGCCCGGGTCCGCCTGATCTGGCACGGCCAGCGCAGCGTCCCCGGGCTCGACGCCGGGACGCGGCTGCGCTGCTCCGGGATGCTCGCCCGGGATGCGGTCGGCCCGGTCATCTACAATCCCCGCTACGAGATCGTCTCCCGGCACACCCCGTGACCGGCGTCGACCGACCCGCCCAGGAAAGGACCCCGGACCCGTGACCCAGGACCCCGGACAGCGTTCGCCCCAGCACCCCGAGTCCGACGGGGCCTCACCGGACTCCCTCGGGCGCACCCTGGCCGCCTCCTACGGCGCCTCCGGAACCTTCCGCCGGGACGAGCAGGGCCGCATCGACCTGCTGCACGCCGTCGGCGGGTGGCGAGGGATCGCGGAGTCCGTGCTGCCCAGCCTGGTCTTCCTCGTCGTCTACCTTTTCACCCAGCACCTGGGCCACGCCCTGTGGGTGGCCGTGGCCGCGGCCCTCGCGGCCGCCCTGCTGCGCGTGGCCCAGCGCGGCAGCCTCCTGCAGTCCCTGGCCGGGGCCGCGGGAGTGCTGGTGTGCGCCGGATTCGCTCGCTTCACCGGCCAGGCCGCGGACTACTTCGTGCCCGGCTTCTGGATCAACGGCCTCTATCTGCTCGGCGCCCTCGTCTCGATGGTCGCCCGCTGGCCCGTGATCGGGCTGTTCTACGGTTTCCTGCGCGGGGAGGGCACGGCCTGGCGCTCCCGGCCCGAGCGGCTGCGGGCCTACCAGTGGGCCACGGTGGTCTTCGCGGGGATGCTGGCCCTGCGCCTGGCGGTGCAGCTGCCCCTGTACGCGGCTGATCTGGTGGGGCCGCTCGGGGCCGCCCGGATCGTCATGGGCACCCCGTTCTACCTGCTCGTGCTGTGGCTGGGGTGGCTGATCTCCCGCCCGGCTACAGCTCCTGACCGTGGGCCGTCTGATCGCGGTCCGGAACCTGCCTGACCCCCTGATCCTCGGTCCCGGCCTCGCCCGCGGCGCGGTTGAAGGTCAGCTGCAGCTCCCGCTCCCCGTGGGCGGTGGTGATGAAGAACAGCTCGTCATCGCCCTCCAGGACGTCGTCGTCGCTGGGGGTGATCGGGATCCCGTCGCGCAGGATCGCCACCAGGGTGGTCTGCTCGGGCCACTCGATCGCGCCGACCTCCGTGCCGATGAACCCGTGCCCGTGGGGCACGGTGTACTCGATGAGGGTGGCCCCGCCGGCCTGCAGGTTCAGCAGCCGCACGACGCCGCCGACCTCCACGGCCTCCTCGACCAGCGCCGTCATCAGCCGCGGGGTGGACACGGCCACGTCCACTCCCCAGGCGTCGTCGAACAGCCACTCGTTCTTGGGGTTGTTGACCCGGGCGATGGTGCGCGGCACCCCGAACTCGGAGCGGGCCAGCAGGGAGACGACGAGGTTGGACTTGTCATCTCCGGTGGTCGCGACGATCACGTCCGCGGACTGCGGGGCGGCCGCGCGCAGCACGGACAGCTCGCAGGCGTCCCCGATCAGCCACGAGGCGCCCTGCAGGTTGGAGCGCCCGATGGCCTCGGGCTTCTCGTCCACGAGGGTCACCTCGTGGCCGTGGGTCAGCAGCTCCCGGGCGATCGAGGATCCCACGGATCCCGCGCCCACGATCAGCACCTGCACCGCTAGCTCCTTCCCTCCCCGCGCCGGCGCAGCGCCCGGCGGGGCCGATCGTCCTCCCGGTACTCCTGCTCCTCCGGATCCTGCGGCGGATTCGCGAAGACCTTCGCGACCTCGTCCACCTCCTGGGTGCGCAGCATCGCGTGCACGACGTCGCCCTGCTGGTAGCTGGTGTCGGGGCCGGGCAGCTGGCCCTCGCCGAAGCGGGTGATGAACGCGATGCGCACCTCCGCTGCGGCCTCGATGCGCTCCAGCGGCAGGCCCGCCCAGGCCGGGTGCAGCTTCAGCTCGGCCAGCACCAGCCGCCCGGAGGCCTCCCGGTAGTCCCCGGTGACGTCCTGCTCGGGCAGGATCCGGCGCAGCACCTGGTCCGTGGACCAGCGCACCGCGGCGACCGTGGGGATGCCCAGGCGCTGGTAGAACTCCGCGCGATTCGGGTCGTTGATCCGGGCGACCACGTGCTGGACCTTGAAGGTCTCCCGGGCCACCCGGGAGGCCAGGATGTTGGAGTTGTCCCCGGAGGAGACGGCGGCGAAGGCGTAGGCCTGCTCGATGCCGGCCCGGCGCAGCGTGTCCCGGTCGAAGCCGATGCCGGTGATCTGGCGGCCCTGGAAGTCCGCGCGCAGGCGCCGGAAGGCCGCCTCGTCCCGGTCGATCACGGACACGGTGTGCCCGGCGGTCTCCAGGGAGTGGGCGAGCATCACGCCCACGCGCCCGGCACCCATGATGACGAAGTGCGGCACGGCGGGATCAGTCCTTCCGGGGCGGTACGGGGGCGGTGAGCGGTCGGGTCCGAGCTCCACAGTAGTGCACCCGTCCCCTCCCGGCGCACCCCGAGGCGGTGGGGTAGCGTGGGCCTGTGCGAACCCCGGGCTCCCGTCTGCGCGACGCGGTCCTCGGCGCTCCCCAGGAGACCGAGCGGCTGCGTCGGCTCTCCCTGCCTCGGCGCCAGGCCATGCCCGTGTTCGGCGCCGACGGCGTCTCCTCCCTGGCCTACTCCCCGGACGAGGTCGTCATGGTCCTGGCCCTGGCGGGCACGGCCGCGCTGAGCCTGGCCCCGTGGGTGGGACTGCTCATCGCGGTGACCCTGCTGCTGGTGATCGGCACCTACCGGTACAACCTGCGTGAGGTCGCCCGCTCCGGCGGGGACTTCCAGGTGGTCTCGGATCGGCTGGGACCCCGGGCGGGCACCGCGGCGGGGGTCAGCCTGCTGTTCGACTTCGTGCTGACCGCGGCCGTCTCCGCCGCGGCGGCCTCCTCCTACCTGGTGACCCTGCTGCCCTCGCTGGCCGGGCACCGGGTGGGGATCTGCCTGGTCATCATCGCCGTGCTCACCGCGGTGCGCCTGCGCGGGATCGGCCTGATCGGGCGGCTGAACCCCGTGCCCGCATACCTGTTCGTCCTGCTGGTGGCGGTGCTGGTGGCCGTCGGGCTGGCCCAGGACGCCGCGGGCACCCTCGGACCCGCCCCGAGCGCGGACTACGGCATCCAGCCGGGCCGCCAGGTGGAATCCGTGGTCACCGGCGCCGGGCTGGCACTGCTGGTGCTGCGGGCCTTCTCCTCGGGCGCGGTGGGCCTGACCGGCGTGGAATCGGTGTCCAACTCCGCCCGGTTCTTCCGCCGCCCCCGGGCACGCGGCGCCTCCCAGACCCTCCTGGCCATGGGGCTGGTCTCCGCGGTCTTCCTGGTCGCGGTGCTGCACCTGGTCCGGGCCACCGGCGCCGTCGTCGTCATGGATCCGCGCCAGCTGGTCATCGACGGGGCGACGGCCCCGGCGGACCTGCACCAGATGCCCCTGCTGGCCCAGGTCTCCCGGGCGGTCTTCGGCGACGGGCTGCTGGGGGCGCTGGTGCCCATCGCCACGGTCCTGGTGCTGCTGGTCGCCCCGGCGGCGGCCTACTCGGGCTTCCCGGTGCTGGCCTCCGCGATGGCCCGGCGCGGCTACCTGCCCGTGCACCTGAACGCCCGGCTCAACCGCGCCGTCTACGCCAACGCCGTGCTGCTGCTCGGGGTCGCGGCCTGCCTCGTGGTCCTGGCCTTCGGCGCCCAGGTCAACGACCTCATCCAGCTGTACGTGCTGGGCGTGCTGTTCTCGATGTCCCTGACCCAGGCGGCCGTGATCCGCACCCGCCACCGCAGCATCCGCCTGGTCCTGGACCGGCTGCCCCGCAAGCGGCTGATCCGCGACCAGCTGGTCACCTGCGTGGGCTTCGCCGCGACCGTGCTCGGGCTGCTGATCGTGCTGGTGACCAAGCTCGTGCAGGGCGCCTGGGTCACGGTCCTGGTCGTGCTCGTGGGAACCTGGCTGTGTCTGCGGATCAAGAGCCATTACGAGCGAGTCGATGAGGAGTTGGCCGTGCGCGAGAACAACCCCCTGAAGGCCCTGCCCTCCCGGGTGCACGCGATGGTCGTCATCCCGCGGCTGCGTCTGCCCGCGCTGCGGGCCCTGGCCTACGCCAGGGCCTCCCGGCCCTCCAGCATCGAGGCGCTGGTGCTGAACATCGACGAGACCCGCACCCACCGCATCCGAGCCCTGTGGGACCGCTACGAGGTGCCCGTGCCCCTGACGATCCTCGCCGCGCCCTTCCGGGACCCGGTGGCCCCCGTGGTGCGCCACGTGCGCCGCTTCCTGAAGCGCTCCCCGCGCGACGTCGTCGTGGTCTACATCCCGGACTACGTGGTGGAGCACTGGTGGCAGGCCCTGCTGCACCACCGGCTCTCCCGGCGGCTGGTGCGGGCCCTGCGCCGCGAGCCCGGGGTGATCACCGCGGTGGTGCCCTGGCGGCTGGGCCGCGAGGACGGGCAGGACGTGCCCGATCCGACGCAGACCCCGCGGGTCGTGGACGGGCAGGCCCCGGGCGAACCGGCGGCCTCGGAGACGACGCAGACGGCGGAAGGACAGCGATGAGGATCGGCGACGAGTTCGCGGTGCGCCTGACCGGCATGGCCCACGGCGGGGCGGCGCTGGGTCGGCACGAGAACCGCGTGGTGTTCGTGCGCCACGGGATCCCCGGCGAATCCGTGCTGGTGGAGGTCACCGGCCTGGGCCCGAAGGGCCGCTACGCCGAGGCCCGGCTGCTCGAGGTCCTGGAGGCCTCCCCGGACCGGCGCGAGCACCCGTGGCCCGCCGCCGATGCCCTGCTCACCCTGCACCCGGTCGGCGGCATGGAGTACGGGCACATCCGCCCCGAGCGCCAGCGCCTGCTGAAGGCCGACGTGCTGCGCGAGCAGCTGGTGCGCCTGGGCGGGATGGATCCCGCGGACCCCCTGCTGGAGCAGCTGACGGTCGTCGATCCCGCGGCGCTCGCGGACCCGGCCGTGCTGGCCGCCGCGGGGAGCTCGGACCGGCAGGGGCACTCCGACCCGGAGCCCTCCGGGGCTCACGGCGGCTGGCGCACCCGGGTGCACTTCGCCGTGGACGACGAGGGCCGCCCCGGGATGCACCCCTACCACGAGGAGCGGGTCATCCCGGTGGAGCGCTTCCCCCTGGCGGTGCGGGAGATCCAGGAGCTGGGCCTGGGCGCGGGGCGCTTCCCCGGGGTCTCCCGGATCGACGTCGCCGCCCCCTCGGCGGGTGCGGGCTCGGCTAGCCGGCCGCTGATCCTGTTCACGGCCGCCCCGGACACGCAGGATCTGGCGCCGCTGGGCCGGGAGCTGGATGTGGCCCTGGACGCCTGCCCGGCCGACGTCGAGGTCTCCGCGGTCCTGCAGCCGGCGCGCATCCCCGGACGCCGCGGCCCCCGGCCCCAGCCGATCGTGCTGCGCGGGGATGACCACGTGGTGGAGACCCTCCCCGTGCCGAGCCCGGACCGGCCCGATGCCCCCGCCCCGCTGCGCTTCCGCGTGGGTGCGGGCGGGTTCTGGCAGAACCACCGGCTGGCCCCGGCCGCCCTGACCGAGACCGTCCGGCAGCTGGCCGACGTCCGCCCGGCGGATACCGTGTGGGACCTGTACGGCGGGGCCGGGCTGTTCGCGGCGCTGGCCGCGGACCAGGTGGGTGCGGGCGGCACGGTGTGGTCCGTGGAGGGCTCCCAGGTCACCTCCGGGGACGCCCGGCACAATCTGGCAGGACAGGGTCCGGCCCGCACCGAGGGCTCGCGGGGGGCGAAGGTCATCGCCCAGCGCGCCGCGGTGGAGCGGGCCCTGACCGGCAGGCCCCGTACCGGGACCCCCGACGTCGTCGTGCTGGATCCTCCGCGGGACGGGGCGGGCGCGCCGTGATGCGGCGGCTGGCCGCCTGCGGGGCGCGGCGCATCGTGTACGTGGCCTGCGACCCGGCGGCCCTGGGCCGGGACGCCGGCTTCCTGCGCGCGGACGGCTGGGAGCCCACGGCGGTGCGGGGACTGGACCTGTACCCCGAGACCCACCATCTGGAGGCCGTCGCCGTCTTCCAGCCGGGCCCGGACCGCTCCCGCTGAGCGCGAGCTGAACGGTGGGCCGCGTCAGGGGAGGGGCCGCGCCGTGCCCTGCCGCCGGACGCGCCCCGACGGATGTGGCCTCGGCTACGTCCCGATGCTGGGATGGCTGGGGTGAGCGGGTAGACTGCACGGCGAAGGCTTAGCGTCACTGTGTCTCCAAAGGTCTGCATCACACACCGGAAGAAGGCGAAGGCGCCCCACTCACGGGCACGCGACCGCTGGGATCCCACCGGACGAGGACGGCAGCTGGGCCTGGACCATGAAGCGGCGAGAGGAGTGCCACGCAATGAGCACCGTGGACAGCTTCGGTTCCAAGGACGTCCTGGACGTCGACGGCACCGAGTACGAGATCTACCGGCTGGACAAGGTCGAGGGTTCCCAGAACCTGCCCTACAGCCTCAAGGTTCTGCTGGAGAACCTGCTGCGCACCGAGGACGGTGCCAACATCACCGAGGACCACATCCGGGCGCTGGCCTCCTGGGACCCCACCGCGGAGCCCGACACCGAGATCCAGTTCACCCCCGCGCGGGTGATCATGCAGGACTTCACCGGCGTGCCCTGCATCGTGGACCTGGCGACCATGCGCGAGGCCGTCAAGGAGCTGGGCGGGGATCCGAACAAGATCAACCCGCTGGCCCCGGCCGAGCTGGTCATCGACCACTCCGTGCAGATCGACTCCTTCGGCAACAAGGACGCGATCGAGCGCAACATGGACATCGAGTACCAGCGCAACGGCGAGCGGTACAAGTTCCTGCGCTGGGGCCAGACGGCCTTCGAGGACTTCAAGGTCGTGCCCCCGGGCATGGGCATCGTGCACCAGGTCAACATCGAGTACCTGGCCCGCACCATCATGGCCCGTGAGGTCGACGGCGTCCTGCGCGCCTACCCGGACACCCTGGTCGGCACCGACTCCCACACCACCATGGTCAACGGCCTGGGCGTGCTGGGCTGGGGCGTGGGCGGCATCGAGGCGGAGGCCGCTATGCTCGGCCAGCCCGTGTCCATGCTGATCCCGAAGGTCGTGGGCTTCAAGCTCACCGGCAAGATCCCGGCCGGCTCCACCGCGACCGACGTCGTGCTGACCATCACCCAGATGCTGCGCGAGCAGGGCGTGGTCGGCAAGTTCGTGGAGTTCTACGGCGAGGGCGTCTCCGAGGTGCCCCTGGCCAACCGCGCGACTATCGGCAACATGAGCCCCGAGTTCGGCTCCACCGCCGCGATGTTCCCGATCGACGAGGTCACCCTGGACTACCTGCGCCTGACCGGGCGCTCGGAGGAGCAGGTGGCCCTGGTGGAGAAGTACACCAAGGAGCAGGGCCTGTGGCACGACCCCTCCCAGGAGGTCGCCTACTCGGAGTACCTGGAGCTGGACCTGTCCACCGTGGTCCCGTCCATCGCCGGCCCGAAGCGCCCGCAGGACCGCATCGAGCTGACCAAGGCCAAGGAGCAGTTCCGCTCGGACCTGACCAACTACGTGCACGAGGACGTCTCCGAGCAGGAGAAGGAGTCCTTCCCCGCCTCGGACGCCCCGAGCCACTCCGCGACCGAGGAGCAGGAGGAGCAGGAGCGCCCGCGCGCGACCGTCTCGGCCGCCGCCGGGGCGGAGGGTCGCGCCTCGGATCCCATCGAGGTCTCGATGCCGGATGGCCGCGAGTTCGAGATGGACCACGGCGCGGTGGCGATCGCCTCGATCACCTCCTGCACCAACACCTCCAACCCGTCCGTGATGATGGCCGCCGGTGTGCTGGCCCGCAACGCCGCGGCCAAGGGTCTGACCTCCAAGCCGTGGGTCAAGACCTCGATCGCCCCGGGCTCCAAGGTGGTCACGGACTACTACGAGAAGGCCGGGCTGCTGCCGGACCTGGAGAAGGTCGGGTTCTACGTGGTCGGCTACGGCTGCACCACCTGCATCGGCAACTCCGGGCCCCTGGAGGACGAGGTCTCCCAGGCGGTGAACGAGAAGGACCTCTCGGTCACCTCGGTGCTCTCCGGCAACCGGAACTTCGAGGGCCGGATCAACCCGGACGTGAAGATGAACTACCTGGCGTCCCCGCCGCTGGTCATCGCCTACGCCCTGGCCGGGTCCATGGACTTCGACTTCGAGAACGACCCCCTGGGCCAGGACCCGGACGGCAACGACGTGTTCCTCAAGGACATCTGGCCGGACCCGACCGAGGTGCAGAAGATCATCGACGACTCCGTGTCCACGGAGGCGTACACCACCGAGTACGGCACGATCTTCGACGGCGACGAGCGCTGGCAGTCCCTGGACACCCCCACCGGAGACACCTTCGAGTGGGATGAGGAGTCCACCTACGTGCGCAAGCCCCCGTACTTCGAGGGCATGGCCATGGACCCGGAGCCGGTGGAGGACATCCACGGCGCCCGGGTGCTGCTCAAGCTCGGGGATTCGGTGACCACGGACCACATCTCCCCGGCGGGCTCCTTCAAGACGGACACCCCCGCGGGGCAGTACCTGACCTCCCACGGGGTGCAGCGCAAGGACTTCAACTCCTACGGATCCCGGCGCGGCAACCACGAGGTCATGATCCGGGGCACCTTCGCCAACATCCGCATCAAGAACCAGCTGCTGGACGGCGTGGAGGGCGGGTTCACCCGCGACTTCACCCGCGACGGCGAGCAGGCCGCGGTCTACGACGCCGCGCAGCACTACGCGGAGGAGAACACCCCGCTGGTGGTGCTCGGTGGCAAGGAGTACGGCACCGGGTCCTCCCGCGACTGGGCGGCCAAGGGCACCCGGCTGCTGGGGGTGCGCGCGGTGATCACCGAGTCCTTCGAGCGCATCCACCGCTCCAACCTGATCGGCATGGGCGTGCTGCCGCTGCAGTTCCCGGCCGGGGAGTCCCACGAGTCCCTGGGCCTGGACGGCACGGAGACCTTCTCCATCACGGGAGTCACCGAGCTGAACGAGGGCCGCACCCCCAAGACGGTGCACGTGACCGCCGAGCACCCGGAGGGCAAGACCACCGAGTTCGACGCCGTCGTGCGCATCGACACCCCGGGGGAGCGGGAGTACTACCGCAACGGCGGGATCCTGCAGTACGTGCTGCGCAACCTGGTGCGCCAGCAGTAGGGCCCGTTCCACCGACGACGGCAGGCCTCCGGCCCGGATCGATCCGGGCGGGAGGCCTGCCGTCGTCTCCGTCCCCTGTGCGCGGGGGGGGGTCAGCTGCTGACGATGATCCGCCCGTTCTTGACCTGCGCGGTGAACTCGGGCAGCGGCTTCTGGGCGGGCCCGGCCTGCACGGAGCCGTCTTCGATGGAGAACACGGAGTGGTGGCACGGGCAGGTCAGCTGGGCGCCGTCGGCGTTCACGGTGCAGCCCTGGTGCGGGCACACGGTGGAGAACGCCTTGAACTCGCCCTTGCTCGGCTGGGTCAGCAGCACGGTCGTGCCGTCCTTCGCCTTCTGCACGGACCCGCCCTCCGGGACCTCGTCGGTGCCGGCGAGGTCCAGGGGCTCGGCGATGGTCTCCGCATCCGTCGCGGAGTCCTTGCCGTCACCGCAGGCGGCCAGCAGCACGGCGGCCCCGGCCGCGGCCCCGGCACCGGCCAGGGCCCGACGCCGGGTGGTCCCGGCGGGCCGGTCGGACCGGGCGCCCGCCTCCTCGTGGCCGCAGCGGGCGCAGCGGGGGGCGGCGTCCTCGGGGTGGGAGCGGGTGTTCTCGGCGGGCATGGCAGGGGCCTTCCTCATCGTCGCTGGGTCATCGCGGTCGCTGTGTGCGCGGCGCGGCCGCCCCGGGGACGGTGCGGAAGGCCCCGTGCGGAATCCTCGCGGGAGCCGGTGCCTCAGATCCGGTCGAAGGCGCCCACCCGGTCCAGGTAGCGGGTGATGCCGCCGTTGAAGAAGGGCCAGTTGGCGCCGAGGATCATGGCCAGGTCGATGTCCGCCCGATCCGGGACCACGCCTTCCTCCAGCATACGAGTGATCTCCCGGGCCAGGGCTTCTTCGGCGTCCGTGTGGATCGTCTCAGCGTCCTTCCCCTCGCCCTCGGCCTCGATCAGCTCCTGGGCCTGCGGGGTCAGCCCGCCGGAGCGGTCCGCGATGGGCCGGATCTTCGACTCGGCGAGCCGGCGGAAGTTGCCCGAGACGTGGAAGCGCTCACCCTGGTAGGTGCGCAGGGACTCCAGCAGGTGCACCCCGATGGGCAGGCCGACCAGGTCGATCAGGGTGAAGGCGTCCATGGGCAGGCCCAGGGACCGCAGGGCCTCGGAGATCCGCTGCGCCGGGGCGCCTTCGTCCAGGTCCCGGCCCACCTCGGAGAGCACCACGCCCAGGATGCGGTTGACGATGAACCCGGAGGAGTCCCGGGCGCCCACGGCCACCTTGCCCAGGCGCTGGGCCAGGTCGAAGGCGGTGGCCACGGCCTGATCGTCGGTGTGCTCGGTGCGCACGATCTCCACCAGCGGCATCACGGCCACCGGGTTGAAGAAGTGGAAGCCGATGACCCGCTCCGGGTGCGCCAGGTCCTCGACCATCTCCGAGACCAGCAGGGAGGAGGTGTTGGTGGCCAGGATGCAGTCCTCGCCCACGCTGCGCTCCAGGTTCGCGAAGACCTCCTTCTTCACGGAGGTCTCCTCGAACACGGCCTCAATCACCAGGTCGCAGTCGGCGTAATCGGACGTGTCCACCGTGCCGGAGACCAGCTCGCCCAGCTGCCCGGCCTGCTCCTCGCTGAGCCGGCCCTTGGCCACGAGCTTGTCCAGCTCCCCGCGGATGGTCTCCAGGCCGTGATCCACCCGGGAGCGCTCCACATCGGAGATCATCACCGGAACCTGCAGGCGGGTCAGGAACAGCAGGGCCAGCTGCGACGCCATCAGCCCCGCGCCGACGACGCCGACCCGGCCGATCCGCCGCGGCTCGGTGCTCGGGGGCACCATCGAGGGGTGCTTGGCCCGGTGGGTGACCAGATCCAGCATCGCGTACAGGGCCGAGGGCAGCTGATCCCCGGCCACCAGCTCGCCCATCGCCTCGATCTGCGCGGCCCGGGAGTCCGCGCGGGTCTGCTGGGGCCCGGCCGCGAACAGCTCCAGGGCGGTGTTCGCCGCATCCGAGGCGCCGGCGGTCTTGCGGGCCACCACCTGGCGGGCCCGGGTCACGGCCTGCTCCCAGCGTTCGCGCAGCGCGGGGTCATCCTGCGCGCCGGTGTCCGCGGCGAACAGGGCGGCGTCGGGATCGACGGCCTCCGGGCGGTGCACCTCGGTGCGCCCGGTCACCACCTCGCCGAACCAGGCCAGGGCCTCGGGGCGGGCGGCATCGTCGTCGGCGCCGGCCTCGGTCAGGGCGTCGAGGATCCCGGCCTCGCGGGCCTGCTCCGATGTCAGGGTGCGGTTGCTGTTCAGCGGGTTCTCGAAGATCACGGTCACCGCCTGCTCCGGGCCGATCAGGCGGGGCAGATCGAAGATCCCGGCCCAGCCGGGGAACAGGCCCAGGCGGATCTCGGGCAGGCCGATGTTGCGGGTTCCGGGATGCCCGATCCGGTAGTCCGCGGCCAGGGCCAGCTCCAGGCCGCCGCCCAGGGCGGTGCCGGTGACCCGGGCGAGGGTCGGCACGGGCAGCTCGCGGATCGCCTCGACGAACTCGTGGCCCATGGACCCGATCATCTCCAGGGGTGCGTCGGTTCCGCGCAGATCGCGCACCAGGGACAGGTCCACACCGGCGGCGAAGGTCGGGGCGGTGCCCTCGATCATGACGGCCTGCACCCGGCCCTCCTCGGCCAGCTCCCGGACCTCGCTGACCGCCTCCAGCAGGGCGTCGATGGATCGCGGCCCGAGGGTCTCCGGGCGCTTGTCGGCGTCGTTGTGCAGGGTCAGGACGGCGACCTTGCCGTCCGTTCCGGGCAGATCCAGGATCTCCCGGCGCACCTGGGTGACGACCTCGTCGCCGCAGTGCTCGGTCAGGGGGGTGTGGTCCGTGGTGGGGGTGGTGGACACGGGGCATCCTCTCGTTGTGTCGGATTCCCCACCAGCCTAGCTGTAAGACGCGTCACGAGGTAATCGGTACGGGCGGTATCGCATGACGCCGCGGATGGGCCCCGCGGAGGCCGATCCGCCTCAGGCCGGGGTGTCCGCCCAGACCTCGGCCAGCGGCGCCGCGCACAGCTGGATCTGCCACGGCCGGGCCCCCAGCTGCTCGAGCTGCGCCCCCAGCTGGCCGGGATCCTCCTGGGCGTGGTCCCAGCACAGCCGCCGCAGGTGATCCGGGGTCAGCAGGTTCTCCACCGGGGTGCCGGTCTGCTCGGCCAGCTCCGCCAGGCGGGCACGGGAGGCGGTGAGCAGGGCGAGGGAGCGGGGCCGCTTGGGCTCCCAGGCCTTGATCGGCGGCGGGGTGTCCGAGGGCACCGTCATCGGCACCGGGTCCGGATCCTGGGCGGCCTCCCGGATCGCGCTCACCCAGCGCACGGCTTCGCGCTTGATCAGCTTGGTGTGGAAGCCGGGGATCTGCACCAGCGCGGGCACCGAGCGGGGCATGGCCTTGGCCCCCGCGATCAGCACCGAATCCTTCATCAGGCGCTTGGGGGCGATGTCCTTGGCCTCGGCCAGCTTCTCCCGCTCCGTCCACAGGTTGCGCAGGGCGGTGAGCTGACGGCGGGTGCGCAGCTGACGCAGCCCCTTGGTCCGGCGCCACGGATCCTTCGCCGGGGCCGGGTGGGCGGCCTGCTCGATCTCGTGGGCGAACTCCTGGCGGGCCCACTCCAGCTTGCCCTGGGTATCAAGCTGCGCGATGACGGCCTCGCGCAGATCCGCCAGCAGCTCCACATCCAGGGCGGCGTAGACCAGCCAGGACTCCGGCAGGGGGCGGGTGGACCAATCCGCGGCCGAGTGCTCCTTGGCCAGGTGGTAGCCCAGCAGATCCTCCGTCATCGCCCCCAGCCCCACATGCGCGTAACCGAGCAGGCGCCCGGCCAGCTCCGTGTCGAACAGCGCATCCGGGGCCATCCCGACCTGGCGCAGACTCGGCAGATCCTGGGTCGCGGCGTGGATGATCCACTCGACCCCGCGCAGGGCCTCCTGCAGCGGGAGGAGATCCGGGAAGGCCTCCGGATCCACGAGCAGGATGGGGGAGTCCCCGCGCTTGAGCTGGACGAGGAAGGGGCGCTGACCGTAGCGGATGCCGGAAGCCCGCTCCGTGTCGATGGCCACCGGCCCGGTGGCCTCCGTCAGCATCCGGGCGGCGCGGGCCAGCCCCTCGGGGGTGTCGATGACCCGCGGCACCCCGTCGTGCGGGCTGTCGAGGGGAACCACCTCCGGGATGCTCAGGGTGGGATCCAGACCCAGCTGCCCGGGATCGGGGGTCGCGGGGGAGGAGGCGGAGGGGACGGAGGCGGTGGCTTCGCTCATGACCATCCCAGTGTAGGTGCCCCCGCGCGCCAGCGCGTGGGGATCAGGCCTGCTCCGGGGTGAAGTCCAGGCTCACCGAGTTCATGCAGTAGCGAAGATCCGTCGGCGTGCCCAGCCCCTCGCCCTCGAAGACGTGCCCCAGGTGCGAGTCGCAGGACGCGCAGCGCACCTCGATCCGCTCCATGCCCAGCGAGGAGTCCCGGATGTAGCGGACCCGATCCTCGGCCAGGGGCGCGAAGAAGGACGGCCAGCCGCAGCGGGCGTCGAACTTGGTCTGGGCGGAGAACAGCTGCGCCCCGCAGGCCCGGCACGAATAGGTTCCGGGCGAGAACTCGTCCCAGTAGCGGCCTGTGAAGGGACGTTCGGTGCCGGCCTCGCGCAGCACAGCGTACTCCTCGGGGGAGAGGATCTCCCGCCAGTCCGCCTCCGTGCGCCGCCCGGGATCACCCAGCGGCCCGGGGGCCCGACGGTCGAAGGGGCTGTTCTGCTGGTTCTGCTGCTCAGTCATCCACATGTCCTGTGCCCCAGTACAGGTGCAGCACGGGCACCCCCAGGGTCTTCTCCGCGGTGTTGGACCAGCCGATGTTGAACGTGTCCTGCACCGGGTGCGGATCCGTGATGATCAGCGCCTGGGTGGCGCCATCCCGGATCTCCTCGGCCATGGCCTCCACCGGGTCGCCCGTGCTGGTGCGTCCCGAGGCGGTCAGTCCCGCGCCGCGCAGCACCTCGAGGGAGGTATCCAGGATCTCCTGGGCCTCGGCCTCCAGGGTCTGCGGGCCCTTCTCCGAGGAGGAGAACACGTCCGCGGCCTCACTGAACTGCAACAGCGTGAGACGGTCCAGGAATTCCATCCACTGCGGCTGGCGCAGCTGGGCCGGGACCAGCAGGCGCACCGTCGGGGCGGGGCGTCCCGGATCCGCGTCCCCGCGCGGGTCGGCCGCCGCGCCGCCCGCGATGCGGATGTTCTCGATCTCCTGCTCGCCGAGGGTCTTCTCGGTCACCACCAGTACTGTGCTCATGGGCACAGCCTACCGATCTCCCCGCGGGATCGGCGATGATGGGGGAGTCCGCGCCCGCGTCCCCGGCGGGCGGGAGAGGAGAGCCATGACGAGCACCGCGTCGACCCCGCACACCGGCCTGCGCCGAGCCCTGGGCTCCCGGTCCTGGCGGGCCGGCCTGCGCACCGGCCTGATCGCCGGTGGCGCCCTGACGGGTCTCGGCGCCACCGCCGCGGCCGGCATCGCCGGCTACTACGCCCGCATGTCCGTGACCCCGCCGACGCCGACCAGCAGCGAGGTGCTGCCGATCCTCGGCGTCGGCTTCGACACCCCCGACCCGGAGGAGGGCAGAACACCCACCAGCGTCACGCTGCCGGCGAACGCGGAGACCCTGGTCCCCGGGCGGTACCAGATCTCCTTCGACGGCGGGCGCTCGCAGGCCCGTCTCGGGGAGATCCTCTCCTACTCGCCCAAGCTGGGCACGGTGGTGCGGGCCGTGGAGCACGTGGAGTCGGGGGATCTCGGGGCGGCGAAGAAGGTCCGCTGGTCCGGGGCCATCTGGTGGGATCCGGCCGACGCCGGGTACCCGTTCGAGGAGGTGACCCTGGACCTGCCGGTCGGGGAGGCCCCGGCCTGGCTGGTCCCCGCCCCCGCCGGCTCCTCCGGGCAGACCTGGGCGATCATGGTGCACGGGCGCGGGGCCAGCCGTCAGGAGACCCTGCGTGCTCTGGCCACCACCCAGCGGCTGGGCCTGACCAGCCTGCACGTGACCTACCGCAACGACTCCGACGCCCCGGCCTCCGCCGACGGCCGCTACGGCCTGGGCTTCACGGAGTGGCAGGACGTGCAGGTGGCCGTCGAATACGCCCTGGCCCACGGGGCCCGGGACCTCGTGCTGTTCGGCTGGTCCATGGGCGGGGCGATCGCGCTGCAGACCGCGGACAAGTCCCCGGACGCCGAGCGGATCCGGGCGCTGGTCCTGGACGGGCCGGTGGTGGACTGGTTCGAGCTGATCCGCTTCCACACCCGGCAGTACCGCCTGCCCCTGCGCCTGGGCCAGCTGGTGGCCGATCTGCTCAGCGCCCAGCGGGCCACCCTCATGACGGGGCTGGACCACCCCATCCGGCTGACGGATCTGGACTGGATCACCCGCAGCGCCGAGCTGCGCGTGCCGACGCTGATCCTGCACTCCGTGGACGACGAGTATGTGCCGGCTTCGGCGTCGATGGAGCTGGCCGAGCGCAGCCCGCGGGTCACGCTCGTGCCGTTCCAGAAGGCCCGGCACACCAAGGAGTGGAACGTGGACCCGGCCCGCTGGGAGGCCGCCGTCCTGGAGTGGCTGCCGGCCCAGCTGGGGTGAGGGGCGCGGCTCAGCCCTGGGCGATGGGCGCGTAGCGCCCGCCGGTGACCGCCAGCAGGTCCGCCGGGGCCAGCTCAACGTCGAAGCCGCGCTTGCCCCCGGAGACCAGCACGGTCTCGAAGGCCTGGGCCCCTGAGTCCAGCAGCACCGTGACCGGGGTCTTCTGGCCCAGCGGCGAGATCCCGCCGACCACGTATCCGCTGCGCTTCTGCGCCACCGCCGGATCCGCCATGCTCGCGGACTTCCAGCCCATCGCCGCCGCGGCCGCCTTCATGTCCAGCTTCCCCGCCACGGGCACCACCCCGAGGGCGAACTGGCCGTCGTGGGTGATCATCAGGGTCTTGTACACCTGGCCCGGGTCCCGGCCCAGCTTGGCCGCTGCCTCCGCGCCGAAGCCCGCGCCCTCCTCGTGCTCGTAGGGCAGCTCGGTGAACGCCACCCCCGCCTCGGTCAGGGCGCGCACCGCCGCCGTCGCCCCGTGCTGTTGCTTCTTCTTGGCCATGGGAACCGCTGCCTTTCTCCCGGAATCGGGGACGATGCTGGATGCGCAGTGCCGGGCCCGGAGCTGCCCGCGAGAGGCGGGGCCGGCCCGGACGCCGTCGGCACCACTGTAGGCACGGGCAGGGGATAGACTCGGCGTGGCGATCCGCACATCCGCGGCGCGCCCGACCGATCCGCAGCCATCCCCCGTCCCCCGAGGAGTCCGGTGCCTGAGACCGTCCACCTGACCGACCGCCGTCCCCGCGTCTCCGCCGAGCAGCTGCTGGAGGGCTTCCGGCCCTCCGAGCGCTTCGGCGAGGTCTCCTTCGACACCTACATCCCGGACCCCGACCAGCCCTCCCAGGCCGCCGCGGTCCAGGCCCTGCGCGACTTCGCCCGCGGCGTCGGCCGCGGCGGCGGTGGGGGCGGGGGGCTGTTCGGGAAGCTGTTCGGCCGCGGCGGCAAGGGTGCCGCCGGGAAGGCCGGGATCTACCTGGACGGCGGCTTCGGCGTCGGCAAGACCCACCTGCTGGCCTCCCTGTTCCACGCCGTGCCGGGGCCCGCGGCCTTCGGCACCTTCGTGGAGTACACCAACCTGGTGGGGGCGCTGACCTTCCGCAAGACCGTCGAGGCGGTCAGCGGCTACACCCTGGTGTGCATCGACGAGTTCGAGCTGGACGACCCCGGGGACACAGTCCTGATGTCCCGGCTGATGCGGGAGCTGTCCGACGCCGGGGTGAAGCTGGCCGCGACCTCCAACACCCTGCCCGGCTCCCTCGGGGAGGGCCGCTTCGCCGCCGCGGACTTCCAGCGGGAGATCCAGGTGCTGGCGGACCAGTTCGAGGTCATCCGCATCGACGGCGAGGACTACCGGCACCGCGGCCTGCCCGAAGCGCCCCGGCCGGTGGAGGAGGCCGAATTCGACGACGCCGTCGCCGCGGCCTTCGAGCCGGAGCAGACGGTGGCCGTGGACGACTTCTCCGCCCTGATCGAGCACCTGTCCCAGGTCCATCCCAGCCGCTACCGGCAGATGATCGACGGGCTGGATGGGATCGCCTGGCGCGGGGTGCAGACCATCACGGCCCAGGCGGTGGCCCTGCGCTTCGTGGTCCTGGCCGATCGCCTCTACGACAAGGACCTGCCGATCGTCTCCTCCGGGGTGCCCTTCGACCGGGTCTTCACCGAGGAGATGATGGCCGGGGGCTACCAGAAGAAGTACTACCGGGCGGTCTCCCGCCTCACGGCGCTGGCCCGCGAGGGCGGCACCCCCGGGACCGCTTGAGCGGCTCGGGTCGGATCCGTGGCCTGGCTGGTGCTGCCCGCCGTGCTGGTGGGCACCGTGCTGCAGCGCATCTGCGGCACCGGGGTGGGCCTGTTGGTCGCCCCCGTGTTCGCGCTGCTGCTGGGCGGGGCGGACGGGGTGCTGCTGACGAACATGACCACCTTCGTCTCCGCGACGATGCTGACCGTGGCGATGCGCCGGGAGGCGGACTGGGCCACCTGGGCCCGCCTGTTTGCGTGGTCCCTGGTGGGCACGGTGCCCGGGGCGCTGCTGGTCCGAGCCCTGCCGGCCGCCGTGCTCCAGGTGGTGGTCGGCGGGGTCGTGCTGCTGGCGATGGCGGTGATCCTCACCTCGGCGGCCCCGCGCAGGAGGCGCGGCCCCGGGGCGGGGGTCGCCGCTGGAATCGCGGCGGGGCTGCTCAACGTCACCGCCGGGGTGGCGGCCCCCGCCGTCGTGCTGTTCGCGCGGATCACCGGCTGGGATCAGCGGGCCTACGCCGCGACCACGCAGCCGCTGTTCATGAGCCTGGCCGTGACCTCCGTGGGGGCGAAGCTGCTCCTCGGGGCGGCCCACCCGGCGCATCTGCCCTCCGCGTGGCTGTTCCTCGGGATCGCCGCGGCCGTCCTGGTCGGGCTGCCGCTGGGCGCCCGGCTGGGCAGGGTCATCGCGGCGTCGGCGGCGCGCACGCTGTCCCTGCTGCTGGCCGGGGCCGGTGCCGTGCTGGCCGTGGTCCGGGGCGTGGCGGGCCTGATCTGAGGCGGACGCCGGAGCAGCACGGGCAACTCGTGAGGGGTGGCCACGCGAGGAGTGCGCCGGGGGAGGCCAGCGGGCGCGGAGACGGAGAAAGCCCCGGATCCTGGAGGGGATCCGGGGCTTTCTCCTTGAAACGTGCGCGATACTGGGATCGAACCAGTGACCTCTTCCGTGTCAGGGAAGCGCGCTACCGCTGCGCCAATCGCGCGAGAAGCATGAACAGCGTCATGATCTGCGAGGTGAGGACGGGATTCGAACCCGCGTACACGGCTTTGCAGGCCGCTGCCTAACCACTCGACCACCTCACCATCGTCCGGTCGGGGACTTAGGGGTCCGTGCTCCACGCGAAGCGGAGCGGTATCCGAGCGGTTGACGAGACTTGAACTCGCGACATCCACCTTGGCAAGGTGGTGCTCTACCAACTGAGCTACAACCGCATGTCTGCCTGCCGCTCACATTCGTGCGGCTCGCCGTCCTCCGGGGGAGTCCGTCGCGCTGACAGGTGAATACTCTACACACCCGGCGCGGAGATGCAAAATCGAGGCCCCGGCGCCGGTCGAACCCCGCGTCCGCCCCGGAATTCCGCGGATCGCGCCGCCTCGACGGGCCGCGGTCAGGGGCCCTGACCGCCGACGCCTCACTGTGGGATACGCCATGTGAAGAAGGGGATCTCCGGATTTGCGGGCCCTCGACCCGGTGTGTATAGTTCTGGGAGTGCCGAGCGCGATTGGCGCAGTGGTAGCGCGCTTCGTTCACACCGAAGAGGTCGCTGGTTCGAACCCAGCATCGCGCACGAACAGGCTCCCCGCCGGAGCCGCGAAGGCCCCCGCCGGAACCGATTCCGGCGGGGGTCTTTTCCGTTCACGCTGCCCGGCGTCGCGCCCGGTGCGTGCCGCGCCATCCGGCGGCGACCCTTCCGTCCCCTGCCCAGGAGCACCCCTTCCATGACCCAGCCCCGGCTCGCCACGCAGACCGAGCACGGTCGCATGTACGCCCGCGCGGACGGCGGCGAGCCCGAGGTCCCCTCGATCACCACGGTCATCGGCCAGCAGGCCACGGACCTGGGCGGCTGGCACGGGTACATGGCGGCCAAGGCCGTGCTGGAGGATGACCGGGCACTGCGCGCCGGGCGCTCGGCGGGGCTGCGCCACGCCGTCATCCGCGACGCCGCCCTGGCCGCCGAGCGCTACCGGGACCAGGCCGCCGCCCGCGGGGATCGCGTGCACGCCTACTGCGAGGCCGTCGCCCTGCGGGCCATGGGCCGGGAGCACGACGTCGACGGCGCCCGGGAGGCGCTGATGCTGCATCAGGAGACCGCCTGGGCTGATCGCTTCGACGAATGGTGGGAGGCCTACCGCCCGGAGCCGCTGGCCCCGGAGATCACCGTGTGGAACCGGACCGTCGGCTACGCCGGGACCCTGGATCTGGTCGCCCGGATCGGCGGGCGGGTGTGCATCATCGACTACAAGACCAAGGGCACCGACCGCAAGGGCCGCGTCAAGGCCCTGGACGAGAAGGTCATCATGCAGCTGGTGGCCGGGGTCAAGGCCGAGGAGTCCCTGGTGGATCCCGCCGCCGGCACCTGGGAGCCGTGGGCCTACGGCGACGCGCCGGTGCTGCTGGGGGTGGCCCTGGGGGAGACCGAGGTCCGGGCCCAGCAGGCCAACCCGGAGCTGCTGCGCCACCACTGGCGCTCCTTCTGCGCGCTGCGCCGCGTGTGGCAGCACCACCACGAGCTCGCCCAACTGACCCGCGAGGCCGCCCTGCCGCCGCTGATGGCCGTCGTCCCCCCGCCCCATCGGAAACCCGACGCGGCACCCGCCGACACGCCGGAACCTGTGACCGCCGATCCCACGACCACCAGGAGGGCCTCATGACCATCCTCCCCGTGCGCACCATCGGAGATCCCGTGCTGCGCACCGCCTGCCGCCCCGTCGGGACCCCCGACGCCGAGCTGGCCAAGCTCATCGAGGACATGCTCGAGACCATGTTCGACGTCGGAGGGGTCGGCCTGGCCGCCCCGCAGGTCGGCGTGGAGCTGCGCCTGTTCGTCTGGGGCCTGGAAGGTGTCGACGGGCCCGTCGGACACGTGCTGAACCCCGTCCTGGAGGTCTCCGAGGACCCCCAGGAGGGCGGGGAGGGCTGCCTGTCCGTGCCGGGGCTGTCCGCCGAGACCCCGCGGGCCCGCTGGGCGCGGGTCACCGGCACCGACGTGCACGGGCGGCCCGTGGACGTGGCCGGGGAGGGACTGCTGGCCCGGTGCCTGCAGCACGAGACCGACCACCTGGACGGCACCCTGTACGTGGATCGGGTGCGCGGGGAGGACCGCCGCCGGATCATGCGCCAGCTGCGGGACCGGGACTTCGGGAGCCGCTCCCAGGCGGTCACCGGGCAGCGCTCCGGCCGGGTCTCCTCGGCCTTCGGCGCCGGGGCCTCCGTCGCGCCCGGCGCCTCCTTCGGGGGTGGCCGCTGATGCGCGTGCTCTACGCCGGGACCCCGGCCACCGCCGTCGCCCCCCTGGAGGCCCTGCTGGCCGATGCCACCGGGCGGATCGAGGTCGTGGGGGTGCTCACCCGGGAGGATGCCCCGGTGGGGCGCAAACGCGTGCTCACCCCGTCCCCGGTGGCCGCACGCGCCGAGGAGCTGGGCCTGCCGGTGATCCGGGCCAACCGCTACGACGACGCCGCGCACGCCGCGGTGACCGCCCTGGCCCCCGAGGCCGCGGCCGTGGTCGCCTACGGGGCGATCCTGCCCGAGCGCGCCCTGGAGGCCGTGCCGAAGGGGTGGATCAACCTGCACTACTCGGACCTGCCGCGCTGGCGCGGGGCCGCTCCGGTGCAGCGGGCGCTGATGGCCGGGGAGCGGGAGCTGACCGCCTGCACCTTCCGGATCGAGCGGGGCCTGGACACCGGTCCCGTCTACCACCGCCTCACCGAGCCGGTGGGCCCGGAGGACGACGCCGGGACCATGCTCGATCGGCTCTCCGCGGCGGGCGGGCCCCTGCTGGCGCGCACCCTCGGGGAGATCGCCGAGGGCACCGACCGCCCCACCCCGCAGGAGGGGCAGCCCACCACCGCGGCCAAGCTCACCGCCGAGCAGGCCCGCATCGACTGGCAGGCCCCGTCGGAGCAGGTGGCCGCCCTGGTGCGCGGCACCACCCCGGAGCCCGGGGCGTGGACCACGCTGGAGGGGCAGCGGGTCAAGGTCGCCGGGCTCGTGCCCGTCGGCGCCTCGTCGGGGCACCGCCCCGGCACCGTGCGTCTGGAGGGCCGGCAGGTGCTGGTCAGCGCCGGGGACGGGGATCTGCGGCTGGGCAGGATCCAGCCCGCGGGGAAGAAGATGATGGCCGCGCCCGACTGGGCGCGGGGATCCGCACGCCTGGATGAGGGGAGCGTGGAGTTCGCATGAGCGCACAGCAGGGCGGCGGACGCGGCGGGAACGCGGGCTCCGGGCCCGGACGCGGTGGGCAGGCCCGCCCGGGGGAGCGGCGCAACGCCAAGGGGCGCCAGCGCCACCGCGGGGCCGGGCCGCAGCGGGACTTCTCCCGCACCGCTCCCAGCCAGCGGCGTCGCACGGGGGACCCGGCGCGCCTGGTCGCCTTCGAGACCCTGCAGGCCGTGCAGACCGAGGACGCCTACGCCAACCTGGTGCTGCCCCGGTCCATCCGGCGCCACCGCCTGGACCAGCGCGACGCCGCCTGGGCCACCGAGCTGACCTACGGCACCCTGCGCGAACAGGGGCTCTACGACGCGATCCTCGCCCGGTGCGTGGACCGGCCCCTGGCACGCCTGGACGCGAAGGTGCTGACCGTGCTGCGCCTGGGCGCCCACCAGCTGCTGGGCATGCGCACCGCCGCCCACGCCGCGATCAACGAGACCGTGGGCCTGACCCGCGCCGTCGTCGGGGCGGGCCCGGCCGGGATGGTCAACGCCGTGCTGCGCCGGGTCAGCGAGAGGACCCGGGAGCAGTGGCTCACCGAGCTGACCGCGGATCTCACGGATGAGACCCGCCGGCTGGCCCTGGAGCGGTCCCACCCGGTGTGGATCGTGCGGGCCCTGCGCCAGGCCCTGGCCGCCCACGGCCGGGTGCCCACCGAGATCGAGCAGCTGCTGGCCGCGGACAACGCGGCCCCCGTGGTGCACCTGGTGGCCCTGCCCGGGCTGGGGTCCCTGGAGGAGGCCGAGCGCAGCGGCGCCGAGGCGAGCACCCTGGTGCCGGGGGCCGCGACCTACCGGCACGGGGACATCGGCCGCCTGGAGACCGTGCGGGAGGGGACCGTGCGCGCCCAGGACGTCGGCTCCCAGCTGGTGGCCCGCGCCCTGGCCGCCGCACCCCTGGAGGGGGAGGACGGGCGCTGGCTGGACCTGTGCGCCGGTCCCGGCGGGAAGGCCGCGCTGCTGGGGGCCCTGGCCCAGCAGCGCGGCGCGGAGCTGGTGGCCAACGAGTCGGCCCCGCACCGGGCCGAGCTGGTGCGCACCTCCCTGCGGCCCCTGGACCCCGCCCGGTATGCGGTGCTGACCGGGGACGGACGGCGGATCCGGGAGACCCTGGCCGATGCCGAGCAGCTGCCGGAGCAGACCTCCCTGGCCGTGGAGGCCTTCGGGGAGTCCGGGGAGATCTTCGACCGCGTGCTCGTGGACGCCCCGTGCACCGGCTTGGGGGCGCTGCGTCGTCGTCCCGAGGCGCGCTGGCGCAAGCAGCCCGCGGACGTGGCCGAGCTGCTGGAGCTGCAGACCCAGCTGGGCCGGGCCGCGATCGAGGTGACCCGCCCCGGCGGGGTCATCGCCTACGTGACCTGCTCCCCGCACGCCGCGGAGACGCAGAACGTGCTGGCGGACCTGCTGGAGACCGGGCAGGTGCAGCTGCTGGACACCGCGGCGATCACCCGCGACGCGGCCCTGCCGCACGCCCTGGACGGGGAGAAGGACCCGGGGCTCACGGCCCCGGACCTCGCCCCGGCCGAGGGTCAGGACCGGGCCTCCACGGTGCAGCTGTGGCCGCACGTGCACGGCACGGACGCGATGTTCCTGGCGCTGCTGCGCCGCATCTGATCAACGGCGGCTGCTGCGCCGCATCTGATCAACGGCGGCTGCTGCGCCGCGTCTGATCGGGCGGTTGCTGCGCCGGAGCTGAGGCCGACCCGCCCGACCTGGAAGAATGGGCCGGGCATCGACGACCCGAGGAGCACCCGCCGTGACCCACCTGCGCATCCACCCCTCCATCCTCTCCGCGGACTTCGCCCGGCTGGGCGAGGAGCTGGCCGCGATCTCCACCGCCGACGCCGCGCACATCGACGTCATGGACAACCACTTCGTCCCGAACCTCACGTGGGGTCCGCCGGTGGTGCAGCGGCTGCGGGAGGTCTCCCCGGTGCCCTTCGACGTGCACCTGATGATCGAGGACGCGGACCGCTGGGCCCCGCGCTACGCGGAGATCGGCTGCGAGTCCGTGACCTTCCACGCCGAGGCCGCGATCGCCCCGATCAAGCTGGCCCGGCAGCTGCGTTCGAACGGGGCGCAGGCCGGGATGGCCCTGCGACCGGCCACGCCGGTGGAGCCGTACCTGGATCTGCTGGCCGGCGGGGAGCTGGACATGCTCCTGGTGATGACGGTGGAGCCGGGCTTCGGAGGCCAGGCGTTCCTGGACGTGACCCTGCCGAAGATCCGGCGGGCCGCCCGGGCGCTGAAGGGCGCGCCGACACCGGTGGCCCTCCAGGTGGACGGCGGGATCTCCGAGGCGACGATCGCCCGGGCCGCCGAGGCGGGGGCGGACGTGTTCGTCGCCGGCTCCGCGGTCTACGGCGCGCAGGATCCGGCGGAGGCCATCGCCGCGCTCAGGCGATCCGCCGCCCGCTCATGACCTGCTCCAGGCTCAGCGGGGGATGCCCGGTGAGCCGTTCGACGTCGTCGGTGACCTCCGCGAGCTCACCCGCGGCGATCGCGGTGTAGGTGGAGATCCAGGCCTCCAGCTCCCACTCCGGGGCTCCGTATCCGGCGCGGGAGGCCCGGGCCTGCTCGAGGGTCTCATCCTGAAACCGGTAGTCCTCACCCGTGGCCTCGGACATGATCCGGGCCGCCTCGGTCATGGTCAGCGCCTCCGGGCCGGTGAGCGTGTAGGCGCGGTCCTCGTGGGCGCCCGGATCGGCGAGCACCGCGGCGGCGGCGTCGATGACGTCGGTGCGGGCCACCGCCGCGACCCGCCCGGTCCCGGCGGGCCCCCGGATCACCCGGTCCTGCCCGGCGAAGTCCTCGAACACGTCCAGGTAGAAGTTGTCCCGCAGGAACGTGTGGCGCATGCCGGTGGCCCGGATCGCGGCCTCGGTGATCCCGTGGGTGCGGGCGAAGGTGAAGGTGGCCTCCGGGCCCGGGTGGGCGAAGGACAGGTAGACCAGGTGGCGCACCCCGGCGGCGGAGGCGGCCGCGACGGCGTCGATCTGCTGCTCGTCCCGGTGCGCGGCCTCGGTGATCGAGACCATGAACACGGTGTCCAGCCCGGTCATGGCCTCGCGCAGACCTGCCGGGTCGGCGAAGTCCCCGCGGGCGGCCTCCAGCAGACCCTCGGAGTCTTCCACCCGCTGCCGCACGGCCTCGGGGCGGCGCACCAGCAGGCGGTGGGGGATCCCGCGCTCCTGCAGCAGGCGGGAGACCCCGCCGCCGATCAGTCCCGTGGCCCCGGTGATGCCCACGCGCACCGGCTGGGCGTCGGGGTGCTCCTGGGAATCCTGGTGGTCGGCGGCGGCTTTGCGGGCGGAATCGGCGGGGTGATGGCTCATGGATGCTCCTCGGGATCGACGGTGAGGTGGCGGTCTCTTGGGTGTAACGGTGCGGTGCGACGGATTGTTTCCTCGGGTGTCCGCGGATGATGCCGCATCGTGGCCTGCGGCACGCCTTTCGGGAGGGTGTGGCATAGTGGGTGGCGCAATCGTGCTCCGGGGGTCGGTGAAACTCCGAACCGGCGGTAGAGTCCGCGAACCGGGACGGCCCTGAGATCAGGGGCCATCCCGGCTGATCCGGTGGAATTCCGGAACCGACAGTCACAGTCTGGATGAAGGTGCACGAGCCCACCGCGACCCGTTGAACGGGGTGCGCGCGGGGTGTCGCCGTCGTCCCGTCCAGGGGCGTCCGCCGACGCACCCGGCGCAAGACCCGCCAGCTCGGCGCGCGTGTGTTCTCCCCGGGGCCTCCGCGGTCCTCGAGAAGGAGAGAACATGGACTTCCTGCGGTGGCTCTTCGACGCCCAGCTCACCATCGGCGGTGGGTTCATCCTGTGGCGCGAAGTGATCGGCAACCTCTTCGGCCTGGCCTCGGCCCTGGGCGGCATGCGCCGGAAGGTCTGGGCCTGGCCGGTGGGCATCATCGGCAACCTGCTGCTGTTCACGGTGTTCCTCGGCGCCGTGTTCGGCTCCCCGAATCCCGTGAACATCCTCGGCCAGGCCGGGCGCCAGGTCATGTTCATCATCGTCTCCGTCTACGGCTGGTGGCAGTGGCGGGCAGCCCGCGGGCAGGACGGCGCCGCCGTCACCCCGCGCTGGGCCAGCACCCGGGAGCGGGTGCTGCTGGTGGTCCTGCTCTTCGGCGGCACCGCCGCCCTGACCCCGGTGTTCCGGGCCCTGGGCTCCTACGAGCCGGTCTGGTCCGACGCCTGGATCTTCGTCGGCTCCCTGCTGGCCACCTGGGGCATGGCCCGCGGCTGGGTGGAGTTCTGGCTGATCTGGGTGGCCGTGGATGTGGTCGGGGTGCCCCTGCTGTTCTCCGCCGGGTACTACGCCTCCGGGCTGATGTACCTCTTCTACGGCTGCTTCACCCTCACCGGCTTCTTCGTCTGGTGGCGCACCCGACGCCGGGAGGACCGGGTGCGGGTTGAGACCCGCTTCCCGGACCCCACCGTGGAGGTGGCCGGCGGCGCAGCCGAGACCCCCGCCGAGTCCTCCACCGAGCGCCGATGAGCCCGGCACCGAACGCCCGTGCCGGGAGCGGGCGATCGTCCGGGTCGAGCGCGGAGGAGCGGCTGATGGGCCTCGCCCTGGCCGAGGCCGCCCGAGGCCCCCGCGGGGCGAACCCGCTGGTCGGGGCGGTGCTCGCGGATCGGGACGGCACCGTGCTGGCTGTGGGCCACCACCGCGGGGCCGGCACGGCCCACGCCGAGCCGGACGCGCTGGCCGCGGCTCGGCGCGCCGGAACCGACCCGCGCGGGGCGACCCTGTGCGTGACGCTGGAGCCGTGCGATCACACCGGGCGCACCGGCCCGTGCACCGAGGCGATCCTCGCCGCCGGTGTCACCCGGGTGATCATCGGCGCCCCGGATCCCACCGGGGGCGGCGCCGGGGGAGCGGCCCGCCTGTGTGCGGCCGGCGTCGAGGTGATCACCGGGGTGCTGCCCGAGCAGGCGCGGGAGCTGAACCACCGCTGGACCCGCGCCCGCGCCGAGGACCGTCCCTTCGTGACCGCCAAGACCGCGAGCACCGCCGACGGCTTCGTCGCCGCGGCCGATGGGACCAGCCGGTGGATCACCGGGCCCGAGGCCCGCGCCCACGCCCACCGGCTGCGCGCCCGGGTGGACGCGGTGCTGGTGGGCACCGGCACCGCCCTGGCCGATGACCCCCGGCTCACTGCCCGGGACGAGACGGGCGCGTCCCTGGCGCATCAGCCGCTGCGGGCGGTCATGGGACGCCGCACCCTGCCGGACACCGCCGCCCTCACCCGCGACGGCGGAGCCCTGCGCCTGGACACCCGCGACCCGGTCGAGGCCCTGCGGCGGCTGCGCGAGCGCGGCGTCGAGCACGTGCTGCTGGAAGGCGGGCCCACCCTGCTCACCGCCTTCCTCGCCGCGGACCTCGTGGACGAGCTGTGGTGGTACCGCGCGCCCCTGCTCCTCGGGGAAGGCGCCCCCGCCATCGGCCCGCTGGGCGTGGGCGGGCTGGGCGAGGCCCGGCGCTGGCGCACCGACCGCACCGGACCCGGCATCTCCGACGCCGCGCGCGGCGTCGAGATCCTCGGCCCCGACGTGCTCACCCGCTGCGAACCTCAGCCCCGGCCCGCGCCCTGACCACCCCTCACCCACCTGAGACCCCCACCCCTCGAGAACGGGCGCGCCGCCGACGACGCGCCGGAGAGGACCCCATGTTCACCGGAATCATCGACCATCTCGGCACCGTCGAGACCCTGGAGCGCACCGGCGACGCCGCCCGGCTGCGCCTCCGCGCCGGAGACCTCATCCGCGACCTGCCGCACGGCGGCTCCCTGGCCGTGGACGGCGTGTGCCTGACCGCCGTGCCCGACCCCGAAGCCGGCGAGGGCGTCTTCCTCGCCGACGTCATGGGCGAGACGCTGCAGCGCACCACCATCGGCCGCCTCGCCCCGGGAGATGCGGTCAACCTGGAACGCTGCCTGCCGGCCGGCGGGCGCTTCGACGGGCACATCGTGCAGGGCCACGTGGACGGCACCGGGAGCGTCATGGCGATCACCGAGCACCCCGCCTGGACCGTGCTGCGCATCGGCACCCCCGAGCGTCTGGCCCCGCAGCTGGCGGAGAAGGGCTCGATCGCCGTCGCCGGGGTCTCCCTGACCGTGACCCGCACCAGCCCCGCCGGCACCACCCCCGCCTGGTTCGAGGTCGGCCTGATCCCCGCGACCCGCACCGCCACGACCCTCGGGGGCGTGCGCATCGGGGATGCGGTGAACCTGGAGACCGACGCCGTGGCCAAGTACCTGCTGCGCTCGCGGGAGTTCGAGCGGGCGCTGCTGGGAGCCGACAGCGCCCCCGAGGACGACACCCCCGCGGCGGACGCACCGGACCGCCCCGTCGCCTCGGGGTCGGCCGCCGCACCGCACCGCGCCCCCGCGGCGATCGACCCCGACGCCGCCGCCGAGCCGGTGCGCCTGGACCGGGTCCAGGAGGCCCTGTCCGCCCTGCGCACCGGCGGGCTCGTCGTCGTGGTGGACGATGAGGACCGGGAGAACGAGGGCGACCTGATCGGGGCGGCCGCGACCCTGGATGCGGCGGGGCTGGGCTTCATGATCCGGCACACCTCCGGGGTGGTCTGCGCCCCGATGAGTACCGCGCGGGCCGACGCCCTGGGGCTGCCGCCGATGCTCGCGCGCAACGAAGACCCCAAGGGCACCGCCTACACCGTCACCTGCGACGCCGCCGCCGGGATCACCACCGGGATCAGCGCCGCGGACCGGACCCGCACCCTGCGGGTGCTCGCCGACCCCGCGAGCACCCCCGCGGACCTCACCCGCCCGGGGCACGTGCTGCCGCTGCGGGCCGTGGACGGCGGGGTCCGGGACCGTCCCGGGCACACCGAGGCCGCGGTGGAGCTGATGCGCCTGGCCGGGCTGCCCGAGGTCGCAGCGATCGCCGAGGTGGTGCACGAGGACGGCTCGATGCGCCGCAGCCCGGACCTGCGGGCCTTCGCCGATGAGCACGGACTGCCGATGATCTCCATCGAGCAGCTGATCGCCCACCTCGACGCCGCCCCGACCGCGCCTCCCGCGCCCGAGCCGGTGCTGGTGCCCACCGAGCACGGACTGTTCGCGGTGCGCGCCTGGCCCGGGGCGGGCGGGGTGGAGCACCTGTCCGCCACCGCCGTGCACCCGGACGGCACACCCCGCACTGGCCCGGGCGCCCCGCTGGTGCGTCTGCACTCGGAGTGCCTGACCGGGGACGTGCTGGGCTCGCTGCGCTGCGACTGCGGACCCCAGCTGCGCCAGGGGCTGGCGATGCTCGCCGCACGCGGCGGCACCCTGGTCTACCTGCGCGGGCATGAGGGCCGCGGCATCGGCCTGGGGGAGAAGCTGCGGGCCTACGCCCTGCAGGACGCGGGCCTGGACACCGTGGAGGCCAACCTGGCCCTGGGCCACCCGGCCGATGCCCGCACCTGGGAGGAGGCCGCCGCGATCCTGCGGGCCCTGGGCCTGCACACCGGGATCCGGCTGGTGACCAACAACCCCGCCAAGGCCGACGGGCTGCGCGCCGCCGGCATCCCGGTGCGCGAGCTGGTGCCGGATGAGATCCCCCCGCAGGAGCACAGCGCCCGCTACCTGCGCACCAAGAAGGAGCGCATGGGCCACCTGCTGGACCTGACCATGACGACCGAGAGGACACCCCGATGAGCGGACACGGAGCACCCCGACGCGACCCGAACACCCCGAGAGATCCCCGCGCGCGCACCCTGCGCGTCGGGATCGTCGCGGCCAGCTGGCACGAGGAGGTCATGGGCGGCCTGCTGGCCGGGGCCCGCCGCACCCTGGCCGAGGCCGGAGTCCCCGAGCCCACCGTGGTCCGGGTGCCCGGCTCCTTCGAGCTGTCGGTGGTCGCCGCCCGGCTGGCCCGCACCCACGACGCCGTCGTCGCCCTGGGGGTGGTCATCCGCGGCGGCACCCCGCACTTCGACTACGTCTGCTCCGCGGCCACGGACGGGCTGACCCGGGTGGCCCTGGAGACCGGAACCCCCGTGGGCTTCGGCCTGCTGACCTGCGATGACGAGGAGCAGGCCCGGGACCGGGCCGGGCTGGAGGGCTCCCGGGAGGACAAGGGCGCGGAGGCCGCCGACGCCGCGGTGCGCACCGCCCTGGTCCTGGCCGACCTGGACTGAGCCCGCCCGGATCCCTCGCGGCCCCTCCGGAGGGGTCCCGGCCCCGCCCGATGGGTGAGACGCTTCAGCCTGCGGTCCGCGCACCCGGTGCGCGGGCCGGTAGGCTGGGGGACCGTGAAGGATTTCGAGACGCTCTACGCCGAACTGGCCGAGAAGGCCGCCACCCGCCCCGAGGGCTCCCGCACCGTCGCCGAGCTGGACTCCGGGGTGCACGGCATCGGGAAGAAGATCGTCGAGGAGGCCGCCGAGGTGTGGCTGGCCGCCGAGTACCAGTCCGATGCGGAGCTGGCCGAGGAGGCCTCCCAGCTGATCTACCATCTGCAGGTCATGCTCATCGCGCGCGGGCTGAGCCCCGCCGACGTCTACCGCTACCTCTGATCCCGCCCCTCCCGGAAGGACACCCCACGGATGCTGCGCATCGCCGTGCCCAACAAGGGCTCCCTCTCCCAGGCCGCCCAGACCATGCTCACCGAGGCCGGCTACCTCCAGCGGCGGGACTCCCGCGAGCTGGTGCTCGCCGATGAGGCCAACGACGTCGAATTCTTCTACCTGCGCCCCCGGGACATCGCCGTGTACGTCGGCTCCGGGACCCTGGACGTGGGGATCACCGGGCGGGACCTGCTGATGGACTCCCCGGGCGGGGCGGAGGAGACCCTGCCCCTGGACTTCGCCCGCTCCACCTTCCGCTTCGCCGGGCCCCGGGGGGTCTTCTCCGCGGTGGCGGAGCTGGCGGGCAAGCGGGTCGCCACCAGCTACCAGAAGCTGGTCACCGACCACCTCACCGCCCGGGGCATCGAGGCTTCCGTGGTGCGCCTGGAGGGGGCCATCGAGTCCTCGATCCGCCTGGGCGTGGCCGATGCGATCGCCGACGTCGTGGAGACCGGCAACACCATGCGCGCGGCCGGCCTGGAGCCCTTCGGGGAGCCGGTGATGCGCTCCGAGGCCGTGCTGATCCGTCGCCCCGGCACCCCGGACACGGACGCCCTGCAGGTGCTCTCCCGGCGGCTGCGCGGGGTCCTGGTGGCCCGGCAGTACGTGCTGATGGACTACGACGTCGCCGAGGAGCACCTGCAGGCCGCCACCGCCCAGACCCCGGGCCTGGAGGCGCCCACCGTCTCCCCGCTGCAGCGGGAGGGCTGGTACGCGGTGCGGGCCATGGTGCCCAAGAACATGACCAACCGGATCATGGACGGGCTCTACGAGGTCGGGGCGCGGGCCATCCTCGTCTCCCCGATCGCCGCGGCCCGGCTTTGACCGGACGCCGCACCGCACACACCGGAACAGGAGGAGGAAGCCGATGGGGCTGGCCGTGCGTGTGATCCCCTGCCTGGACGTGGACGCCGGGCGGGTGGTCAAGGGAGTGAACTTCGAGGGCCTGGTGGACGCCGGGGACCCCGTGGAGCTGGCCGCCCGCTACCACCGGGCCGGGGCCGATGAGCTGACCTTCCTGGATGTGACCGCCTCCTCCGGGAACCGGGAGACCACCTGGGACGTCGTCGGGCGCACCGCCGAGCAGGTGTTCATCCCGCTGACCGTGGGCGGGGGAGTCCGCGGCGTGGCGGACGTGGACCGACTGCTGCGCGCCGGGGCGGATAAGTGCTCCGTGAACTCCGCGGCCGTGCGCGAACCCGCGATCATCGACGAGATCGCCCGGCGCTTCGGCAACCAGGTGCTCGTGCTGTCCGTGGACGCCAAGCGCACCGGGAACACGGCCTCGGGCTTCGAGATCACCACCCACGGCGGGCGGCGCCTGACCGGCATCGACGCGGTGGAGTGGGCCCGCGAGGGTGCTGCGCGCGGGGCCGGGGAGATCCTGCTGAACTCGATGGACGCCGACGGCACCCGGGACGGCTTCGACCTGGAGATGATCCGCGCGGTGCGCGCCGTCGTGGACGTGCCGCTGATCGCCTCCGGCGGAGCCGGCAAGCCCGCGGACTTCCCGCCGGCCGTGGATGCCGGGGCCGACGCGGTCCTGGCGGCCTCCGTGTTCCACTTCGGCCCGGAGAACGCGATCGCCGAGGTCAAGGACGCCCTGCGCGCCGCCGGCCACGAGGTCCGCTGAGGAAGACCGCGCGGGGCTGATCCGCCCCGCCCGGGCCCTCAGCTGAGCTCGCCCTCAGCTCAGCTCGACGTCGGCCTCCCGGCCGAACAGGTGCAGCAGCAGCTCCAGGGGCTGGCCCGTGACCGTCACGGGCTCCTCCTCCGGGGCGCGCACCACCGCCTGCACCGCCCGACCCGGCAGGGACTCGCGCGCCGGGCGGCGCAGCACGCGCTCGCCGAACACCGGCTCGCCGTCGGCGTCCGTGCCGACCAGGCGCAGCCCGCCCGGGTGGCGCAGGGCCGAGATCAGGCCGACTCCGCCGAGCTTCCCCCAGATCAGCTCCTGCTCATCGGGACGGAACGGAGTCAGGGCGGCCAGCTCGGCCCGCCCCTCCTCCTGCCCGCGCACCACATCCTCGCGGTGCACCAGGTACTCGATGGTGTTCATGCCCGCATCCACCCGGCCGATCGCCCGGGTAGGGGTGCGCGCCCCCGTGAAGCGGCGCAGGCCGTCGGCGTACTCGTCGGGGGAGGCCAGCTGGTCCCCGAGCTGCCGGGTCAGCCGCTCGGTGCGCGCGGCCAGCGGCGGCAGCGCGACCCCGGCCGCGACATCCGGGCGGGTCTCGCGCAGCAGCAGGTGGGCCAGCAGGTCCCGGGTCCGCCACCCCTCGCACAGGGTGGGTCGGTCCGGTCCGGCGGCCTTGAGAACCTCGGCCAGGTGGGCGCGCAGCTCGGTGATCATCGTCATCTGCCCATGGTAGGCCCGGAGCCCGCACCGCAAGCCCCGCCACGGCGGGCGGGGGAGCGGGGCGGGTACAGTGGCCGGGTGATGAACACTCCCGAGACCCCCGCGCAGCAGCCCGCGCAGCAGCCCGCGCAGGACGCCGCGCAGCAGCCCGAGCTGGACCCCGCGATCCGCGAGCGGCTGAAGCTGGACCCGCAGGGCCTGCTGGCCGCCGTCATCCAGCAGCACGACACCGGCGAAGTCCTCATGCTCGGCTGGATGGACCCCGAGGCCCTGCGCCGCACCCTGACCACCGGGCGGGTCACCTTCTGGTCCCGCTCCCGCCAGGCCTACTGGCGCAAGGGGGACACCTCGGGGCACCGCCAGTACGTCCGCTCCGTGGCCCTGGACTGCGACGGCGACGCTCTGCTGGTGCGCGTGGAGCAGATCGGGGCCGCCTGCCACACCGGCACCCGCACCTGCTTCGACGCCGACCCGCTGCCCGCCGTCGTCGGCGACCCGCAGGAGATCCCCGCAGACCCCGCAGCACCCGCCGCCGACCGTCAGCCGCCGAAGGAGGACCGGCCATGACCCGCACCCCCGAGATCCGCCCCACCCGCGAGGAGTTCCGGGAGCTGGCCCGCACCCGCCGGGTCATCCCCGTGCGCGCCAGCGTGGTCGCCGACGCGATGACCCCCATCGGCCTGTACCGGGCCCTGGTCGCCCGGGACGGGGAACCCCGCCCCGGCACCTTCCTCCTGGAATCCGCGAACGAATCCGCCTCCTGGTCCCGCTGGTCCTTCATCGGCGTGCGCTCCCGGGCCACGCTGACCGCCAAGGATGGTGCCGCCCACTGGCAGGGCACCGTGCCCGCCGGGGCGCCGGAGGGCGGGGACCCCGCCGAGGCCATCCGGGAGACCCTGCGCATCCTGCACACCGAGCCCTTCGAGGACGTCCCCCCGCTGACCTCCGGGCTGGTCGGCTACGTCGGCTGGGACGCGGTGCGCCACTGGGAGCGCCTGCCCCACCCGCCGACCGATGACCTGCACCTGCCCGAATTCGCCCTGAACCTCGTCTCCGACCTCGCCGTGCACGACCACCGGGACGGCACCGTGACCCTGGTGGCCAACGCCGTGAACTGGGACGGCACGGACGCCCGGGTGGATGAGGCCTACGACGACGCCGTCGCCCGCGTGCACGCCATGCTGGCCGACCTCTCCCGGCCCCTGCCGCGCACCACCGTCTCCACCGCCACCGCCCCGCAGGATGTGGAGCAGCGGCTGGAGGAGGAGGTGCAGGAGAGCTGGGAGCGCCAGCAGTTCCTCAACGCGATCGTGCAGGCCAAGCACGCCATCCGGGACGGGGACATCTTCCAGGTGGTCCTCTCCCGCCGCTTCGAGGCCCCCTGCGAGGCCTCCCCGCTGGAGGTCTACCGGACCCTGCGCCGCACCAACCCCTCCCCGTACATGTACCTGTACACCTTCGCCGCCGACGACGAGGCCGCCGAGCCCTTCCACATCGTCGGCTCCTCGCCGGAGGCGCTGGTCACGGTCCAGGGCCGCACCGCCACGACCCACCCGATCGCCGGCTCCCGGCCCCGGGGTGCCGACCGCACCGAGGATCTGGCCCTGGCCGAGGAGCTGCTGGCCGATGAGAAGGAGCGCTCCGAGCACCTGATGCTCGTGGACCTGGCCCGCAACGACCTCTCCCGCATCGCCCGCCCCGGCACGGTGGAGGTCACCCAGTTCATGGACATCGAGCGGTTCAGCCACATCATGCACATCTCCTCCACGGTCCAGGCCGAGATGGCCGAGGAGGCCACCGCCTACGACGTGCTGCGCGCGGCCTTCCCGGCCGGGACCCTGTCCGGGGCGCCCAAGCCGCGGGCCCTGCAGATCATCGACGAGTACGAGCCGCACCGGCGCGGGGTCTACGGCGGGGTGGTCGGCTACTTCGACTTCGCCGGGAACATGGACATGGCCATCGCGATCCGCACCGCGGTGCTGCGCAAGGGCCGCGCCTGGGTGCAGGCCGGGGCCGGGATCGTCGCCGACTCCGTGCTGGAATCCGAGGCCGCGGAGACCGTCGCGAAATCCGCCGCCCCGCTGCGGGCGGTGCTCGCGGCCCGGGACCTCACGCCCCTGGACGCCGACGCCGACGGGGCGGGCCCCAAGGCCGACGCGGCCGATAGCGCCCGGGACGGGGCGGCCTCGTGAGCGCGGCACGGACCCCGGCCCCCACGATCGAGGGGGAGGAGGACTCCCGGACCCCCCGGACCCGCGGGGTGGGCCGGCTGATCCTGCTCAGCCTCCTGGTCCCGGCCCTGGCCTTCGCGGCGACCCTGCCGACCTGGGTCACCGCCCGGGTGGACACCGTGCTGGCCCAGCGACAGGACATCGACGTGCCCGGCACCACCGCGGCACCCGCGGTCTCCGCACTCGCCCTGGTCGCGCTGGCCGGGGTGCTCACGGTGCGCATCGCCGGGCCCGTGCTGCGCACGGTGATCTGCGCCGTCATCGCCTTGGCCGGGATCGGCACGGCGCTCGCGGCGCTGAGCGTGCCTCTGGACCCGGAGGGCGCCGCCCGCTCCAGCGTCGGGCAGCGCACCGGCGCGGTCGGAGCGGGCGGGGATTACACGGTGCACCCCTGGCCGTGGGTGTGCCTGGTCTTCGCCGTGGGCATCGTCGTCATGGCCGTGGTCCTGTGGCGGGCCTCCCGCTCCTGGCGCGGGGCCGGGCGCCGCTTCGAACGCCCGGAGCAGCGGGCCGCGGCGACCCGGGAGACGGCGCCGGCGCCCGAGCAGGCCCCGCACGCGCGGGACATCGACGCCTGGGATCGGCTCAGCCGCGGCGAGGATCCCACCGCCTGAACCGGCATGCACTAGACTGAGTCGGAGCATACGCATCGCACCCTGGGCGCAGAAGGAGCACTTCCCGTGACCTATGACAACCCCGACGTTCTGGTCTCCGAGCCGGTGGAGGGCCACGGCAGCACCGTGGCCGCCTGGTTCCTGGTCATCGTCACCACGATCGGGCTGATCGTGGCCACCGTCGCCTTCGACACCTTCCACCTGGTGGGCATGTGCGTGGGCTTCGGCATCATGATCGTGGGCCTGGGCGGCTCCGCCGTGCTCAAGGCCCTGGGCTACGGCAAGGACGGCAAGCACACCCTCGCCCGGGCCCGCTCCGCCGAGGACTAGCCCCATCGTCTTCCGACCGCAGCGCCCCCTGACCCCGCGCCACCACGGCGCCCGGGGCTCCAGAGGGGCGCTGTCGGCTTAACGGCTTCCCCACCGTTCCCCGCACCCGATCCGAAAGCGACGCACCACCCCCATGACAGTCCTGGACGAGATCATCGCCGGAGTCCGCGAGGACCTGGAGGCCCGCCGGGCCGAGATCAGCCTCGAGGAGCTGGCCAAGAAGGTCGCCTCCGTCTCCCCGACCCGCGACGCCCTGGCCGCCCTGCGCGGCGCCGGCGTCGCCACCGTCGAGATCATCGCGGAGGTCAAGCGGGCCAGCCCCTCCAAGGGGGCCCTGGCCGAGATCCCGGAGCCGGCTCGTCTGGCCCACGAGTACGAGGCCGGCGGGGCTGCGGCGATCTCGGTGCTCACCGAGTCCCGCCGTTTCCAGGGTCGCCTGGCGGACCTAGACGCGGTGCGCGCGGAGGTCTCCATCCCGCTGCTGCGCAAGGACTTCGTCATCGACCCGTACATGATCTGGGAGGCTCGCGCCCACGGGGCGGACCTGGTGCTGCTGATCGCGGCGATCCTGGATGACGAACAGCTGCGCGAGTACCTGGAGCTGACCCACCGGCTGGGCATGAACGCGATCGTGGAGGCCCACACCGAGGAGGAGGTGGACCGGGCCGTGGCCACCGGGGCGAAGATCATCGGGATCAACACCCGCAACCTCAAGACCCTGGAGACCGACCCCGCGCACTTCGCGACCCTGGCGGATCGGATCCCCGAGGGGCGCCTGATCGTCGCCGAATCCGGGGTGACCGGCCCCGAGGTGGTCGCCGACTACGCCGCGGCCGGGGCCGACGTCGTGCTGGTGGGGGAGGCGCTGGTGCGCACCGAGGACCCGCGCGAGGCCGTCTCCGAGTTCCGCAACCACGGACGCCGGGCCCGCGCGGCCCGGCTGGAGAGCATCGAGGAGGAGCGGGCATGAGCGAGCAGCCGCGCGACGGCGCCAGCACGGCAACCCCCCAGGACCCCGGAGCCCGGGACGCCGGGGATGCCGGGCTGGCCGAGGCCTTCCTCGCCGGGGACCGCCCCGACGGCTCCGCGGGCGCGCACTCCCTGCGCGATGCCCCGGGGCCGTACTTCGGGCGCTACGGCGGCCGGTGGATGGCCGAATCGCTGATCCGGGCGATGGACGAGCTGGAGGAGACCTTCGAGAAGGCCAAGGCGGATCCGGCCTTCGCCGAGGAGTTCCAGCGACTCTCCCGCGAGTACTCCAACCGCCCCTCCCTGCTCACCGAGGCCGCACGCCTCAGCGAACGGGCCGGCGCCCGGATATTCCTCAAGCGCGAGGACCTGAACCACACCGGCTCCCACAAGATCAACAACGTCATGGGTCAGGCCCTGCTGGCCCGGCGCATGGGCAAGACCCGCCTCATCGCGGAGACCGGCGCCGGCCAGCACGGCGTGGCCACGGCGACCGCAGCGGCGTACTTCGGCATGGAGTGCGTGATCTACATGGGCGAGGAGGACACCCGGCGCCAGGCCCTGAACGTGGCGCGCATGCAGCTGCTCGGGGCCCGGGTGGTCGCGGTGCAGACCGGCTCGCGCACCCTGAAGGACGCGATCAACGAGGCCCTGCGGGACTGGGTGGCCCATGTGGACACGACCCACTACCTGCTGGGCACCGCCGCCGGCGCCCACCCGTTCCCGGCCATGGTCCGGTACTTCCACGACGCGATCGGCACCGAGGCCCGCGCCCAGGTGCGCGAGGCCACCGGCGCCCTGCCCGACGCCGTCGCGGCCTGCGTGGGCGGCGGCTCCAACGCGATCGGCATCTTCCACGCCTTCCTGGATGACCCCGTGGACCTGTACGGCTTCGAGGCCGGCGGAGACGGGGTGGAGACCGGTCGCCACGCCGCGACCATCACCCTGGGGCGCCCGGGGATGCTGCACGGGGCGATGACGTACCTGATGCAGGACGAGGACGGGCAGACCATCGAGTCCCACTCCATCTCCGCGGGCCTGGACTACCCGGGGGTGGGCCCGGAGCACGCGCACCTGGCCGACATCGGGCGGGTCTCCTACCAGCCGGTCACGGACACCGAGGCCATGGACGCCCTGCGCCTGCTGTGCCGCACCGAGGGCATCATCCCCGCGGTGGAATCCGCCCACGCCCTGGCCGGGGCGCTGCGGGTGATCGAGCAGTGGAAGGCCGAGGACCCGGAGGCGGCGCGGGAGAAGGTCATGGTCGTGTGCCTGTCCGGACGCGGGGACAAGGACATGGACACCGCGGTGCGCTGGTTCGGGCTGGGCGAGGCCGAGCCCAGCTCCCAGCTGCACGGGGCGGGCACGCAGACCCAGACCGACGCCGTGCACGCCGCGGACCCGCAGGCCGCCGAGCAGCTGCCCACCGACCAGCACGAGGACACCGCCGAAGGGATGCAGCGATGAGCACCGACCCGACCGCAGCCCGCCGCGCCGAGGCCGCACCGGAAGGGGCAGAGCAGGCCGCACCCCGCGGGATCCGGCTGCCCACCGAGTTCCCGCCGGCCCCCGAGCACTCCCGGCTGGCCGAGCGCCTGGCGGCCTGCCGCGAGCAGGGCCGACCCGCCCTCATCGGGTACCTGCCCGTGGGCTACCCCAGCACGGAGGAGTCCATCGCCGCGGCCATCGAGCTGGGCCGATCCGGGGCGGACATCATCGAACTCGGCGTGCCGTACTCGGACCCCGTCATGGACGGGCCCGTGATCCAGGAGGCCACCGCGATGGCCCTGGCCCGCGGCTTCCGGGTGGACGAGCTGTTCCGCGCGGTCCGGGAGATCACCGCGGCCACGGACGCCGTCGTCGTGGTGATGACCTACATCAACCCGGTGCTGCGCCGCGGCGTGGACCGCTTCGCCCGGGAGCTGACCGAGGCCGGGGGAGCGGGGATCATCACCCCGGACCTGGTCCCGGAGGAGGCCGAGCAGTGGTTCGCGGCCAGTGCCGCGCACGGGCTGGACCGGATCTTCCTGGCCGCTCCCTCTTCCACCGCCCAGCGCCTGGAGATGATCTCCCGGGCCTCCAGCGGCTTCGTCTACGCTGTCTCGGTGATGGGCGTGACCGGGGCCAGGGAGAAGGTCTCCGACGCCGCCGAGAAGCTCGTGGCGGACCTGCGCGCCGCCGGGGCGCCCGCGGTGTGCGTGGGCCTGGGCGTCTCGCGTCGGGAGCACGTCGAGCAGATCGGGGCCTACGCCAACGGCGTCATCGTCGGCACCGCCCTGGTGCGGGCCCTGGGCGAGGGTGGCCCCGAGGCCGTCGGGGCGCTGACCCGGCAGCTGGCCGGGCGCGAGCCCTCCGGGGACGACGCGGCCGAGCCCGCCCCCAGCACCGCTCCGCGGGATCCGCGGGTCCCGTCCGGGGAGTCCCGCCTGTGAGCCCGCTCGCCGTGCTGGCGGCCATCCCGTCGCCGTCCTGGAGCGCCTTCCACCTCGGCCCGCTGACGATCCACGCCTACGCGCTGTGCATCCTGCTGGGCATCGTCGTGTGCCTGTGGCTGACCTCCCGGCGCTGGGCCGCGGCAGGGGAGGACCCGGACACCCTCTGGGACATCGCCTACGTCGCGATCCCCCTCGGGCTGGTCGGGGCCCGGCTGTACCACGTGCTGATCACCGCGCCCGAGGACTACTTCGGGCCCGGCCGGAACCCGTGGGATGCCCTGAAGATCTGGGAGGGCGGCATCGGCATCATGGGGGCGATCTCCTGCGGGGCGCTGGGCGCCTGGATCGCCTGCCGGCGCCTGGGGCTGTCCCTGACCAAGTTCGCCGACGCCGCGGCCCCCGGGATCCTGCTGGCCCAGGGCATCGGCCGCTGGGGCAACTGGTTCAACCAGGAGCTGTTCGGCAAGCCGACGACCCTGCCGTGGGGCCTGGAGATCGACCCCACCAGCTACAACTTCCCGCACCAGTACCCGCCGGGCACCCTGTTCCACCCGACGTTCCTCTACGAATCCCTCTGGGACGTGCTCGGGGCGCTGCTGCTGCTGTGGATCTCCCGCCGCGGGCTGCTGAAGCTGGGCCAGACCTTCTGGGCCTACGTGGCCTACTACGGCTTCGGTCGGCTGATGATCGAGCTGTTCCTGCGCATCGACCACTCCCAGGAGCTGCTGGGGCTGCGCATCCACGTGTGGACCGCCGGGCTGCTGGTGGTCCTCGGGCTGATCATGCTGGGGGTGTTCGGGCGCCGTCCCCGGGACTCGGAGGAGCGTCCGGATGCTGGAACGCAGGGTCACACTTTGGAGAACGCCGGGGACCCGCGGTAGTTTTGCATCACATCACCTGAGGAGAATCGGTCGTCCAGTGCGCCCCACCGGCGCCGCACGGCCCACTCGACCCTCCCCGCCGCCGCATCCGGCCGGACGGGATACGAGCGGACGAGCCTCGTCCACGCTGCAACGACGCGGCCACCGTGGAGACACTGGTTCGGAAGAGATCGCGCCGGCGCGTCCGCGCGGGCCCGGTTCCCCCAGGGCCCGCCGCCTCCTCGCCCGAGGATCTCACCTCGAGGGTCCGGGTCGGCGCACCCGACTCCACGGTGGCCCCGACCGGGAGGAGTCCGCGACCATGCCCGACGTCGACCAGACCGGTGAGCGCGCCCGCTCGCCCTTCGAGACCTTCTCCGCCGCGCCCCGGGACACCGGGCTGTACCACCCCGACCAGGAGAAGGACGCCTGCGGGCTGGCGATGATCGCCACCCTCAGCGGGGAGGGCTCCCACGAGATCGTCGACCAGGCCCTGATCGCCCTGCGCGCCCTGGAGCACCGGGGCGCGGTGGGCGCGGACGAGGGCACCGGCGACGGCGCGGGGATCCTCCTGCAGATCCCGGACGCCTTCTTCCGGGCGGAGGCCGACTTCGCCCTGCCCCCGCTGGGGGAGTACGCGGTGGGCACCGCCTACCTGCCCACCGACGGCATCGGCGCCGAAGAGCACCTGCAGGCCCTGACCGAGCTGGCCGAGGCCGAGGGGCTGCGGGTGCTGGGCACCCGGGTGGTGCCCATCGTGGAGTCCGTGGTGGGCAAGAGCTCCCGCGCCGTGATGCCGCACTTCGTGCAGATCTTCGTCGCCGAGGGCGGCGGCCAGGAGGCCTTCACCGGGCACATCCCCGTGGTGGGTCTGGACGAGGACGCCCGCCGGCGCCAGCTGGACCAGAAGGCCTTCCGGGTGCGCAAGCGCGCCCAGCACAAGCTCGGGGTGTACTTCTCCTCCTTCTCCAGCCGCACCATCACCTACAAGGGCATGCTCACCACCGCCCAGCTGGAGCCGTTCTACCCGGACCTGTCCGATCCGCGGTTCACCACCCGCCTGGCGATCGTGCACTCCCGGTTCTCCACCAACACCTTCCCCTCCTGGCCGCTGGCCCAGCCCTTCCGCACCATCGCGCACAACGGCGAGATCAACACCGTCAAGGGCAACCGCAACTGGATGCGGGCCCGGCAGTCCCAGCTGAAGTCCCCGCTGCTCGGGCGCAACCCGGAGGAGCTGTTCCCGATCTGCTCCGTCGGGGCCTCGGACTCGCAGTCCTTCGACGAGGTCGCCGAGCTGCTGATGCTCTCCGGGCGCTCGCTGCCGGAGGCGATCATGATGATGATCCCCGAGGCTTGGGAGAACCACGAGACCATGGACGAGGACCGGCGGGCCTTCTACCGGTACCACTCCACGCTGATGGAGCCGTGGGACGGCCCCGCCGCGGTGACCTTCACCGACGGCGCCCTGGTCGGCTCGGTGCTGGACCGCAACGGGCTGCGCCCGGGCCGGTACTGGGTCACCGAGGACGGTCTGGTGGTCTTCGCCTCGGAGGTCGGCGTCGTCGAGCTCGGGGATCGGAAGGTGGTGCGCAAGGGCCGAGTGTCCCCGGGGACCATGTTCCTCGTGGACACCGAGGCCGGGCGGATCGTCCCGGATGAGGAGATCAAGGCGGAGGTGGCCGCGCGCAACCCCTGGAAGCAGTGGTGCGAGCAGAACATCACCACCCTGGAGTCCCTGCCCCAGCGGGAGCACCAGCAGTCCTCCCCGCGCTCGATCCTGCTGCGCCAGCAGACCTTCGGGTACACCCACGAGGAGCTGAACAAGATCCTCAAGCCGATGGCCCGCACCGGGGCGGAGCCGATCTACGCGATGGGCACCGACACCCCGATCGCCGCTCTGGCCGAGCGGCCCCGGCTGCTGTTCGACTACTTCGTGCAGTCCTTCGCCCAGGTCACCAACCCCCCACTGGACTCGATCCGCGAGCAGCTGGTCACCTCCCTGGGCACCAGCATCGGCCCGGACGGCAACCTGCTGCGCAACGGCTACGTCAGCGCCCACCACCTGGAGCTGCCGTTCCCGGTGCTGGACAACGATGAGCTGGACAAGATCGTGCACCTGGAGGACGAGGACGGGATGTCCACGGCCCTGAAGGTGCGCGGGCTCTACGACCCGGCCGGCGGTGCCGCCGCCCTGCGCGCCCGGATCACCGAGATCTGCGAGAAGGTCTCCGCGGCGATCCACCGCGGGGTGCAGTACATCGTGCTGTCCGACCGCAGCTCCTCGGCCACCTGGGCCCCCATCCCGTCGCTGCTGCTCACCGCGGCGGTGCACCACCACCTGCTGCGCTCGGCCACCCGCACCAAGGTGGGCCTGGTCGTGGAGGCCGGGGACGTGCGCGAGGTGCACCACGTGGCCTGCCTGATCGGCTACGGCGCCTCCGCGGTCAACCCGTACCTGGCCATGGAATCCGTGGAGCACCTGGTGCGCACCGGGGAGCTGACCGAGGTCAGCCCGCAGCAGGCGGTGCGCAACCTCATCACGGCCCTGGGCAAGGGGCTGCAGAAGATCATGTCCAAGATGGGCATCTCCACGGTCAGCTCCTACACCGGCGCGCAGACCTTCGAGGCCCTGGGGCTGTCCCAGTCCCTGATGGACGAGTACTTCACCGGCACCCACTCCCAGCTGGGCGGGGCCGGGCTGGAGGTCATCGCCGAGGAGACCCGGGCCCGCCATGCCCGCGCGTACCCCGCCGACGGCGTCTCCGTGCCCTTCCGCGCCCTGGAGACCGGCGGGGAGTACGACTGGCGCCGGGACGGCGCCCCGCACCTGTTCGACCCGCACACGGTGTTCCGGCTGCAGCACGCGACCCGCACCCGCCGCTACGACATCTTCAAGTCCTACACCCGCCGGGTGGATGACCAGTCCGAGCGGCTGATGACCCTGCGCGGGCTGATGGCCTTCCGCCCGGACCGCGAACCGGTGCCGCTGGAGGAGGTGGAGCCGGTCTCCTCGATCGTCAAGCGCTTCTCCACCGGGGCGATGTCCTACGGCTCGATCTCCCAGGAGGCCCACCAGACCCTGGCCATCGCGATGAACCGGCTGGGCGCGAAGTCCAACACCGGCGAGGGCGGGGAGGACCTGGAGCGGCTGCTGGACCCCGAGCGGCGCTCGGCCATCAAGCAGGTGGCCTCCGGGCGCTTCGGGGTGACCAGCCTGTACCTGATCCACGCCGACGACATCCAGATCAAGATGGCCCAGGGCGCCAAGCCCGGGGAGGGCGGGCAGCTGATGTCCGCGAAGGTCTACCCGTGGGTGGCCCGCACCCGGCACGCGACCCCCGGGGTCTCGCTGATCTCCCCGCCGCCGCACCACGACATCTACTCCATCGAGGACCTGGCGCAGCTGATCTACGACCTCAAGCGCGCCAACCCGAAGGCGCGGGTGCACGTGAAGCTCGTCTCCGAGATCGGGGTGGGCACGGTCGCGGCCGGGGTGACCAAGGCCAAGGCCGACGTCGTGCTGATCTCCGGGCACGACGGCGGCACGGGGGCCGCCCCGCTGAACTCCCTGAAGCACGCCGGGGCGCCGTGGGAGCTGGGCCTGGCCGAGGCGCAGCAGACCCTGATGCTCAACGGGCTGCGCGACCGGGTGGTCGTGCAGGCCGACGGGCAGATGAAGACCGGACGCGACGTCGTCATCGCGGCCCTGCTGGGGGCCGAGGAGTACGGCTTCGCGACCGCCCCGCTGGTGGTGGAGGGCTGCATCATGATGCGCAAGTGCCACCTGGACACCTGCCCCGTGGGGGTGGCCACCCAGAACCCGGTGCTGCGCGAGCGCTTCACCGGCAAGGCCGAGCACGTGGTGAACTTCTTCGAGTTCATCGCCGAGGAGGTCCGCGAGCACCTGGCGAGCCTGGGATTCCGCAGCCTCCAGGAGGCCATCGGACACGCGGAGGTGCTGGACACCGAGCGGGCCGTGGCCCACTGGAAGGCCGAGGGGCTGGACCTGACCAACGTGCTGCGCTCCACCGCGGTGGAGTACGGCGGGCAGGGGGTGCGCAACCTGCGCGGGCAGGACCACGAACTGGACAAGCACCTGGACGCCGAGCTGATCCGCCTGGCCGCCCCCGCCCTTCAGCAGCGCACGCCCGTGTCCCTGGAGCACACCGTGATCAACACGGACCGCGCCGTCGGCACGATGCTCGGCAACGCGGTGACCGCGACCTTCGGCCCGGAGTTCCTGGACCCGGACACCATCACCGTGAACCTGTCCGGGCAGGCCGGGCAGTCCCTGGGCGCGTTCCTGCCGCAGGGCATCACCCTGCGCCTGGCGGGGGAGTCCAACGACTACGTCGGCAAGGGCCTGTCCGGCGGGCGGATCATCGTCCGACCCCACCGGCAGGAGGGCTACCTGCCGCAGGAGAACGTGATCGCCGGCAACGTCATCGGCTACGGCGCCACCAGCGGGGAGCTGTTCCTCTCCGGGCAGGTGGGCGAGCGGTTCCTGGTGCGCAACTCCGGGGCCACCGCGGTCGCCGAGGGCATCGGGGACCACGGCTGCGAGTACATGACCGGCGGCACCGCGGTGATCATCGGACCCACCGGGCGCAACTTCGGCGCCGGGATGTCCGGGGGCACCGCCTACGTGCTGGACCTGGACCCGGTGGACGTCAACAGGGCCGCCCGGGAATCCGGGGAGCTGACCTTATCCGGACTGGACGAGCAGGATGAGCAGGTGGTCACCGCGCTGCTGGAGAAGCACTGGGCGGAGACCGGCTCCCCGGCGGCCCGCGCCCTGCTCGACGACGTCCCGGCCAGCCTGGCCCGATTCACCCGCGTGCTGCCGCGCGACTTCGCGGCCGTGCGGAGCATCCGCGAGCGCGCCGAGGAGAACGGCGCGGATCCGGACGGGGACGCCGTCTGGCAGGAGATCCTGGAGGTGACCGCCCGTGGCTGACCCCCGCGGCTTCCTGAAGCACACCCAGCGTCAGGACCGGCCCAAGCGCCCGGTCCCGGTGCGCATCCGGGACTGGAAGGAGGTGCAGGTCGAGCAGGACTCGGCCGTGCTCAAGGAGCAGGCCTCCCGCTGCATGGACTGCGGCGTGCCCTTCTGCCACCAGGGCTGCCCGCTGGGCAACCTCATCCCGGAGTGGAACGACCTCACCTGGCGGGGGCTGACCCGCGAGGCCGTGGACCGGATGCACGCGACCAACAACTTCCCGGAGTTCACCGGGCGGGTCTGCCCGGCCCCCTGCGAGGCCTCCTGCGTGCTGGGGATCAACCAGCCGCCGGTGACCATCAAGCAGGTGGAATACAGCATCGGGGAGTCCGCGTTCGAGGAGCACGTGATCACCCCGCAGGTGCCGGAGCGGCTCGTGGACCGCACGGTCGCCGTCGTCGGCTCCGGGCCGGCGGGGCTGGCCGCCGCCCAGCAGCTGACCCAGGCCGGGTTCACCGTCGCGGTGTACGAGCGGGAGGACCGCATCGGCGGCCTGCTGCGCTACGGCATCCCGGACTTCAAGCTGGAGAAGGAGGTCATCGAGCGGCGCCTGCGGGTCATGGAGGCCGAGGGCACCCGGTTCCGGCCCGGCGTGGAGATCGGCCGGGACATCACCTGGGATCAGCTGCGCCGCCGCTACGACGCCGTGGTGGTGGCCACCGGGGCGACCAAGCCGCGGGATCTGCCGATCCCGGGGCGGGAGCTTTCCGGGGTGCACTTCGCGATGGACTACCTGGTGGCCTCCAACCGGGTGCAGGCAGGCGACGAGGTGCCCGAGGCGATCGACGCGGCCGGCAAGCACGTGGTGGTCCTGGGCGGCGGGGACACCGGTGCCGACTGCATCGGCACCGCCCACCGGCAGGGCGCGGCCTCGGTGACGACCCTGGCGATCGGGCGCAAGCCCCCGGAGGAGCGGGCCGAGCACGAGCCGTGGCCGATGTTCCCGAACCTCTTCGAGGTGGCCAGCTCCCACGAGGAGGGCGGGCGCCGGAACTATTTGGCCTCCACGGTGGAGTTCGTGGGCGAGGACGGGAAGCTGACCGGGATCCGGGTGGCCGAGACCGAGTACCGCGAGGACGGCAAGCGGGTGCCCAAGGCGGGCACCGAGCACGTGATCCCCGCGGACCTGGTGTTCCTGGCCCTGGGCTTCACCGGCCAGGATTCCGAGGCGATCACCGAGCAGCTGGGGGCGCCGCTGGATTCGCGCACCAACGTGGCCCGGGATGAGCGGTACATGACCGCGGTGGACGGGGTGTTCTCCTGCGGCGACGCCGGGCGCGGCCAGTCCCTGGTGGTGTGGGCCATCGCCGAGGGGCGGGCCTGCGCGGCGGCGGTGGAGCGGCACCTGCTGGGTGCGACGGCGCTGCCGGAGCCGGTGCGGCCCAGCGACCGGCCGATCGACCTGCTCTGAGCCGACGGCGCGGGGGGGGGCTGGGCGCGGTGGGTCAGACGCGATGGGTCTGCCCCCGCCGCGTCGGGCCGCGCGGCGTCGCTCCGGCCGGGTCTCTCCGTCTGGGGCGCTCCGTCCGGGTCAGCCGCGCTGGGCCCGCACCGCGGCCACGAAGTCCGCGGTGCTGGCCCGGTCCGAGTAGTCCGCGGATCCGCCGTAGGAGTCGATCATCTGCTGATCGGAGACGGACTTGTCCGGCTTGGCCTTCAGGAAGGTGCGCACCCCCATCATCGCGGTGCGGTGGGTCCAGGACAGGCGCGAGTAGTCGATGCCGCCGCGGAAGTGTCCGGTGGGCACCGCGCCGCGGCGCGGGGCGTAGGCGGTGGGCAGGTTCTTGGCCAGCTGCCCGTCCAGCTTCTCGGCGGTCGCGGAGACGGTCCCGGAGAAGGAGACCGTGAAGAAGCCCAGGGCCCGCCCGTCCAGGTGGGGTGCCAGGCGCTCGGCCTCGGCGGCGTCGGTGAGCTTGCCGGCGTAGTCGCTGAAGCCCAGCACGACGGCGTCGGCCTCGGCGACGTCGTCCGGGGTGGCCGAGGCCAGGTCCAGGGCGGTGCCCTCGAGGTCCTCGGCGATCCACTGGGCGTAGGTGCGGGTGTAGCCGTAGTGGGAGCCGTACAGCACGAGGGCGCCGGACATGTTCTCCTCCTGGGGTCTCTCGGATCTTCCCTCAGCCTAACCCGCGGTGTGGGAATGTGTGGGATTGAACGCGGACACGGTGGGTTCACCCGGCGCCGATGACTGTTCATGTGGCTTTGCGAGAACTAGAGTGGAAGCCATGAGACGCGCAAAGATCGTATGCACCCTGGGTCCGGCACTGTCCTCCTACGACAAGCTCTCCGAGGCCATCTCGGCCGGATTGAACGTCGCCCGCCTGAACATGAGCCACGGCGACCACGATGTCCACACCGCCAACTTCAACAACGTCCGCCGAGCCTCGCAGGACCTCAACAAGAACGTCGCGATCCTCGCCGACATCCAGGGGCCCAAGATCCGCCTGGAGACCTTCGTCAACGGCTCCGAGATGCTCGAGCCCGGCGACATCTTCAAGATCACCGCCGAGGACGTGCCCGGCACCAAGGAGATCTGCGGGACCACCTACAAGGGCCTGCCCGGGGACGTGCGCCCCGGGGACCTGCTGCTGATCGACGACGGCAAGGTCCGCCTGGAGGCCACCGAGGTCTCCGCGACCACCGTGACCACCCGCGTCGTGATCGGCGGGAAGGTCTCCGATCACAAGGGCATCAACATCCCCAACGCCGCGGTCTCCGTCCCGGCGCTGACCGAGAAGGACGAGAAGGACCTGCGCTGGGCGCTGCGCACCGGCGTCGACATCATCGCCCTGTCCTTCGTCCGCTCCGGGGACGACATCCTCCGCGTGCACGAGATCATGGAGGAGGAGGGGCTGAAGCTGCCCGTCATCGCCAAGATCGAGAAGCCGCAGGCGGTGGACAACCTCCAGGACATCATCGACAAGTTCGACGGCATCATGGTCGCCCGCGGCGACCTCGGCGTGGAGTACCCGCTGGAGGAGGTGCCGCTGGTCCAGAAGCGCGCGATCGAGCTGGCCCGCCGCTGGGCCAAGCCCGTGATCGTGGCGACCCAGGTGCTGGAGTCCATGATCTCCAACCCGATGCCGACCCGCGCGGAGGCCTCCGACTGCGCCAACGCGATCCTGGACGGCGCGGACGCGGTCATGCTCTCCGGGGAGACCTCCGTGGGCCAGTACCCGATCATCACCATCCAGACGATGGCGCGGATCGTGGAGTCCACCGAGGCCCACGGCCTGGACCGCGTCCCGGCCCTGGGTTCCAGCCCCCGCACCCGCGGCGGCGCGGTGACCCTGGCCGCGGTGAACATCGCCCAGCAGCTGGACGTCAACTTCATCTGCACCTTCACCCAGTCCGGCGACTCCGCCCGGCGCCTGTGCCGCCTGCGTCCGTCCAGGCCGATCCTGGCCTTCACCCCGGACCCCAAGGTGGCCGCGTTCATGGCCCTGTTCTGGGGCGTGCAGGCCGTGGTGGATCAGAAGGCGCAGTCCACGGACGAGATGCTCGCCGAGGTGGATCGCTACCTGATCTCCAAGGGCATGGCCACCAAGGACGAGATGATCGTGATGACCGCCGGCTCCCCGATGGGCGTGGCCGGCTCCACGAACATGGTCCGCGCCCACCGCGTGGGCGACCTGGACGACAACGGCGCTCCCGTGCCCGAGGAGCACGAGAAGCTGGGGCCGTACCGGGACTGATCCCGCGGTGATCCAGCGGTGACACCGGCCCGGGCGACGGGCTCGTGTACAGTGGGGGCGTCCTGCCGGGCAGCGATCCGGCGGACGCCCCCTTCCGCGCCCAAGTGGCGGAATCGGCAGACGCGCCGCACTCAAAATGCGGTGTCTTCGGACGTGTGGGTTCGAGTCCCACCTTGGGCACCACGGCCGCTCTGTACGGTCTCGACGGCGCGGTGGGCGTCAGGGGTGGGTTCGACGGGCGCGGCGCACCAGCAGCCAGCCGAGCAGACCCAGCCCGACGCCGGCACCGAGCGGCCCGGCAACCCAGGCCCCCGTAACGGCGAGCCCCTGGGAGCCGCCTGCCTCATCCGCGGAGGGTCCGGACTCGCTCGGGCGACCGGAGCCCCGATCTGCCTGACTAGTTCCGGCCTCACCGATCTCTCCGGAGCCGTCCGGAGCGACGGGGCCCTGACCGGGATCACGCGGATCCCGCGCACTCGGTCCCGACGGCTCCGCAGGCCCGGCTCCTGCGCCCGGATCCGACGCCGTCCCCGACGGGCTCGGCGCCACGGTGGGAGCGGGAGTGGGGACGGTGGTCGGCTCGGCCGTCGGGCTCGGCGCGGAGGATGTGGGGCCGGCGCTCGGCTCGGGAGTCGGTTCCCCGGTGGGCTCAGTCGTCGGGCTGGGGCCCGGAGCGGGCTGCTCGGCGTCATCCGCGCCCGGCCAGGTCAGACCCACCACCAGCGGATCGTGATCCGAGGAGCGGAACGGTCCGGGCGCGTAGAGGTCCTTCGCGTTCGAGTTGTAGCGGCTGTACTCCAGGCTCACGGACTCCACCGAGTTGATGCTCCACACGGAAGCCCCGGTCACGTGGGAGAACAGCGGGCCGCTGGCCAGGACGTGGTCCAGGGAGCCCGAGCGTCCGCCGTAGACGTAGGTGCTTCCAGCCTTCTTCGCGGAGCCGATGTCCGTGTACCCGGCTTCATACAGCACCTGCAGCGGATCCTCTCGCGTGTAGGCGTTGAAGTCGCCGAGCAGCAGGACGTTCTGCGTCCCCAGGGCCTCGGCGCGGGCGGAGGCGAAGTCCCGCAGGGCCTGAGCCTGGCGGACCCGATCCGCGGTGGAGCGACCCTGCCCATCCCCGGTGTCCTCGTTGCCCTCCCCGGAGCCGGAGCCCTTGGACTTGAAGTGGTTCACCACCGCGAGGATCATCCGATCTGGCTTTTCCTGGTCCTGCGGGGTCCCGGCCGGGGCGAAAGCCTGCGCCAGGGGCTGCCGGGCATTGGCGAAGGCCGGGGAATCCGTGAGGATCACCGAATCCCCGACGGGACGGACCCGGTCCGGCTGGTAGATGAAGGCCGTGCGGATGACGTCCTCCTCCGCGGGCAGCGCGGAGGGCGAAGGCACGAAGGCCCACCGACGGTGACCGGCCGCCTCATTCAGCGCATCCACCAAGGTGGACAGCGCCTCGTCCCGATCACCGCCCACGGCAGCGGAGTTCTCGATCTCCTCCAGGGACAGCACCGCCGTGTCCATGCGGTTGATGGCCGCCACGATCTTCGCCTGCTGGCGTGCCAGGTTCTGCGCATCCGCCGCCCCGCGCACCGCGCAGCCATCGCGCACGGTCACCGGGTTCCCGGCTCGGTCGGTGTAGAAGCGGCAGCCGGGCAGCTGATCCCCGGTGGTGGTGAAGTAGTTCAGGACGTTGAAGCTGGCCACGCTCAGATCCCCGCCCACCGGGGCCGGGGCCTGAGCTCGGGTATCGCCGAAGCGGGCGGGGGAGGGCAGCGCGGAATCCCCGGTCACCCACCCGGTGGGCTGCAGACGCCAGGCGTCGAACCCGTACCCGAGCACCACCGGATGATCGAAGACCACCGGGGCGCCCACCCGCACCGGATGCTCGGTGGACAGGTATGGCACCGGGGTGTCCGACGCGCCGCGGGTGTAGTCTGCGGTGGCGCCGTCGTCGAGCACATACTCACGGGCGGCGCTGTTCGCCTCGTAGGCTCGGGCCGGTTCCCCGGGAGCCACGACGTCGGTGGTCTGCTTCAGCGGCTCGGTCCCGTTGACCAGGCGGACCTCCCCGTATCGCCCCGTGTCATACGCATCCGTGACGGTGATGTCCCCAGTGGGCAGCAGCAGCATCCCCTCCAGCGCTTCCCGGGCGGTGGGATCCTCCGGCAGCTGACCGCTCACCGGCGTCACGGCGTCGGCCGGGGTGTCCAGCAGGCTCAGGCCCCCAGAGGACACCGAGATCTGGGTCTGCCCGTAGTACTCGGCCACGGTGCCCGAGACCCGCACATGATCCCCGACCCGCACCAGCCCGGCCGTATCCGGGGAGTAGACGAAGATCCCGTCCGACGCCCCCGGGGTGAGATCACTGTCCCCACCGGTGCCGGGGGTCTGCACGGTGTAGCCGCGCAGACCACCCTCCGGGTACGCCGCGGTGACCACCCCCTCGGTGGTCACCGCCTGACCCACCAGCGGACTGCTGTCCCCGGTGCCCTGGATCCGCGCGATGGGCACGACATCCCCGGGCTCATCCGACCCCGAGGGCTGCGGGTCGGGGACGCGTGGGGAGCGGGTGCCGGGCGTAGGCACCGCGGCCGTCCACGTGCTCCCGTCGAACTGCAGCGAGCTGCCCGCCGGGGCGGTTTCTCCGATGGGAGTCGCCGCGAGCCCCCGCAGCGGCTGGGGCACGGAAGGCGAGGTTCCCGCGGTCAGGCCCCGTCCACCGGTGACCCCACCGATCTGGTCGAAGTCCACGACCGCGCCCGCGGCGTCGATGATGAAGGCGGAGGAGCCGTAGGCGCCGTCAGCTCGGTCCCCGGTCTTCACAGCATTGGCGATAGGCAGGCGCACCACCAGCAGACCGGAGTCATCGATCACGGTGCCTTCCGGCAGGGTGCGCAGATGCTGCTCGCTCTGCGGGGTACCCCCGCGGGTCAGGGAGCCCACGGTCCACCCGGACAGATCCGTTCCGGCTGGGGCGGCGATCTCCTGGAAGTCCTCATCATCCGGGCCGGCGTAGGAGATCTCCGAGAGCTCCGTGGCGTCGGCGGCATCGGCGGCCTCGGCGGAGGAGGTGGACGCGGCGCTCGCGGCGGGTGCGCTGGATGAGAGCGGTTCCGCCCCGGCCGGGACGGAGCCCAACAGGAAGAGGATCGCGGCCGCGCCGAGGGCCAGGGGTCGGAGCGGTGCGGAGCGGGGTGGGTGCATGGTGGGGTCCTCGAGGTGAGAGTGCGTGATGGGTCGGCCGATCGGGTGGGGAGGTTCCGGTCATCCCCGGCAGATCCTAGGGACCGCGGGTTCCGGATGGGTGAGGGGGAGGCCAACGACGGGTGAACGGGCGCCGACGCCGTACGTTGTGGCCCAGACCGCACCGGTGTGCCGAGACCGCGCCCGACGGGTGCGGTCTCGGCACATTTGTACGGTCTCGGCCGTTCTGTGCGGTCTTGCGGCTGAGGGCGAACTCGGCCCCGCGCTCCCGGCCGCCGACTAGGGTGGATGGTGACCGCTGTTCCCTCACCCAAGGAGCAAGAGATGACCGACCAGACCTCGATCACGGTGACCCGCACCATCGACGCGCCGGCGAAGGACCTCTTCGACGTGCTGTCCAACCCCGAGCGGCACCAGGAGCTGGACGGCTCCGGATTCATCGTCTCCGACGACAAGACCGACCGCATCCAGAAGGTCGGCGACGTCTTCCGCATGAACATGCACGGGGACCACATGGGCGGGGACTACAAGACCGAGAACCACGTGACCGGCTTCGACGAGAACAAGCTGATCTCCTGGAAGACCGCCCCCGAGGGCACCGAGCCCCCCGGCTGGGAGTGGGTCTGGGAGCTGGAGTCCACCGGCTCCGACTCCACCGACGTGCGCCTGACCTACGACTGGTCCGCCGTGGACCCGCAGTTCGCCCGCGAGGTCGGCTTCCCGCTGGTCAGCGAGGAGCAGCTGGAGTCCTCCCTGGACAAGCTCGCCGCCGCCGTCGCCGGCGCCTGAGCCGCCTCGAAAGCGACGACGGCCCACGAGCCGCCGTCGCACCCGACGCCGCCTCACCCTCTGCGCATGTCCCATCCCGCCGTCCGAGCGGGTGGGCGTAAAATGCGCAGAGGGTGAGGCGGCGTCCGTCCCGGGTCCCTTCCCGAGACGCGTGCGCTCACCCCGCACCCTTTTTCCGTGACCGTCCGCACCACCCAAGGAGACCGCCGATGTCCGAGAACAGCTCCACTCCCCAGGACTCCGCGGAGACCATCGACGTCAGCGCCGCGGCCGAGCCCGCCGCGGCCGAGACCACCCGGGCCGACTCCAACCGGCCGGTGCGCCGCGTCGTCGTCGCCGAGGACGAGGCCCTGATCCGGCTGGACATCGTGGAGATCCTCTCCGCCCAGGGATTCGACGTCGTGGGCCAGGCCGACAACGGCGAGGACGCGGTCTCCCTGGCCCAGGAGCACCGCCCGGACGTGGTGCTCATGGACGTGAAGATGCCCAAGATGGACGGGATCAGCGCCGCAGAGCACATCGCCAAGGAGCGCATCGCCCCCGTGGTGCTGCTGACCGCGTTCAGCCAGAAGGAGCTCGTGGACCGGGCCACCGAGGCCGGGGCGATGGCCTACGTGGTCAAGCCGTTCACGGAGAACGACCTCATCCCCTCCATCGAGGTCGCGATCAGCCGGTACGAGCAGATCAAGGCCCTCGAGCACGAGGTCACCGACCTCAAGGAGCAGTTCGAGACCCGCAAGCTCGTGGACCGGGCCAAGTCCCTGCTGATCACCAAGATGGGCCTGACCGAGCCGGAGGCCTTCCGCTGGATCCAGAAGACCTCCATGGACCGGCGCCTGTCCATGCGCGAGGTGGCCGAGACCATCATCGCCCAGGTCGCCTGAGCCCACACCCCGGGTCGGGCGACCGCCCCGGGGCTGCGTCGGTCAGCCCTTCCGGTCAACCAGCAGATTGGTGATCCGGGCGGTGGACAGGCGCCGGCCGTCGTCGTCGGTCATCACGATCTCGTGCACGCACAGGGTGCGGCCCAGGTGGATCGCCGTGCAGGTGCCGGTGACCCAGCCGCTGCTGGCCCCGCGCTGGTGCGTCGCGTTCACATCCAGCCCCACGGCCATCTTCTCCGGGCCGGCGAACACGTTGGCGGCCATCGACCCGAGGGTCTCCGCCAGCGCCACGTGCGCCCCGCCGTGCACCAGGCCGTAGGGCTGGGTGTTGCGCTCCACCGGGAAGCGGGCGACGGCGCGCTCGGCGGTGAGCTCCTCGAAGACGATGCCCATGTGCTCGGCCATCGTGCCGATGCCGTGCGCGGGCAGCGCCTCCTGCACCTCGGGCGGCACCCCCATCGCGGTGAGGCGATCGGCGGACTGGCGGGGGGAGTCTTCCATGGCGGGCTCGGCCTTTCGAGAGGGGATGCGGGCCCGGACGGGCCGCGACGGGTGTGCTTAGGATTGTAGGGTGACTTCCACCCAGCAGCCCCAGCCGTCCGACGCCGCCGCGACCGATCCCGCCGAGCAGCCCGCCGCCGAAGGCCTGGAGGAGGTCAGCCGCCTCCTGCTGGTGGACGGGCACTCCATGGCCTTCCGCGCCTTCTACGCCGTGCCCGAGGGGTCCTTCGTCACCACGGCCGGGCAGCACACCAACGCCGTGCACGGGTTCACCGCGATGCTGCTGACCATGATCCGGCAGCTGCGCCCCACCCACGTGGCCGTGGCCTTCGACCTGTCCGGGCCCACCTTCCGCTCCGAGGAGTACCCCGAGTACAAGGCCGGGCGGCAGAAGACCCCGGAGGAGTTCGCCGGGCAGATCGAGTACATCCAGCAGACCCTGGACACCCTGAACATCCCGTGGATCACCGTGGAGGGCTTCGAGGCCGACGACATCGTCGCCACCGGGGCGCACCTGGCCGAGAGCGCGGGGGCGGAGGTCGTCGTCGTCTCCGGGGACCGGGACGCCTTCCAGCTGATCTCCGAGCGCACCAGCGTGCTGTACCCCACCAAGGGGATCTCCGAGATCCCGCCGCGCACCGCCGCGGACATCGAGGAGAAGTACGGGGTCCCGCCCCGGCTGTACCGGCACGTGGCCGCCCTGGTGGGGGAGTCCGCGGACAACCTGCCGGGGGTGCCCAAGGTGGGGCCCAAGACGGCCGCCAAATGGCTGGGCCAGTACGGGGACCTGGAGGGGGTGCTGGCCCACGCCGAGGAGATCCGCGGCAAGGCCGGGGAGAACCTGCGGGCGCACCTGGAGGATGTGCGGCGCAACTTCCGCCTCAACGAGCTGAGGCGGGACCTGGACCTGCCGGTCAGCTTCGCCCAGATGGCCCGGCGGGAGCCGGATCTGGTACGCATGGACGCGCTGTTCGACGAGCTGGAGTTCCGCACCCTGCGGGACCGGGTCCGCCGGGACCTGTCCGCCGCCGAGCCCGAACCGCAGATCCAGATCCCGCAGCGGCAGGACCTGCCCGACGCCGCGGCCATCGAGGCGGCCTTCGGGCAGCCCGGCACCACGATCGCGCTGACCCTGCAGGAGGACTACCGCCTCGGCCCCGTGCTGCAGATCGCGGACCCGGAGGCGGTGGGCACCGCGGTGCTGGAGGAGCTCGACGAGGCCGCGAGCACCACCCTGCAGCGGCTGCTCACCGAGCGGGCCGCGGACCTGCTGGTCAGCGACCTCAAGGGGCTGGTGCGCCGGCTCGGGGAGCTGGGCTACCGCCTCGCCGACGCCGGCCGGGACGTGGCCCTGGAGGCCTTCGTGCTGCGCCCGGGGGCCCGCGGCTACGACCCCGAGCAGCTGGGCGGGGAGTTCACCTCCTACTCCTTCGGCCCCAAGCTGAAGAAGCCCACCCAGGCCACGCTGCGCAAGGAGACCCCGGAGCAGCGCCGTCAGAAGGCCGTGCCGTGGCTGGATCGCTTCGCCGCGGCCGCCTGGCTGCTGCACGACGTCGCCCGGACCGTGCAGCAGCGGCTGGGCGAGCACCCGTGGGCCCAGCGGATCCTCACCGAGTTGGAGATCCCGCTGGCCGAGATCCTGCTGCGCATGGAGCTGGCCGGGGTGGCCGTGGAGCCGGCCCGGCTGGAGGCGCTGATCGAGGCGTACCAGGCCGAGATCGACACCGCCCAGCGCAACGCCGAGCAGGTGCTCGGCGGCCAGACGGTGAACCTCTCCTCGCCCAAGCAGCTGCAGACCGTGCTGTTCGAGACCCTGGGGCTTCCCACCACCCGGAAGATCTCCTCCGGATACACCACGGATGCGACCTCCCTGCAGGAGCTCAGCCGCACCCTGGAGCCGGGCACCGCCGGGTACGACTTCATGGCCTGGCTGCTGCGCTACCGCGAGTACACCAAGCTGCGCCAGGCCGTGGAGGGGCTGCGCGACGCCTTATCCGCCCAGGACCGGGTGCACACCACCTTCGGGCAGACCACCGCGGCCACCGGCCGGCTCTCCTCGATCAACCCGAACCTGCAGAACATCCCCGTGCGCACCGCAGAGGGCCGCAAGATCCGGGCGGCCTTCGTCGTCGGCGAGGGGTACCAGGAGCTGCTGACCGCGGACTACTCCCAGATCGAGATGCGCATCATGGCCCACCTGTCCCAGGATGAGGGCCTGATCCAGGCCTACCGGGACGGGGAGGACCTGCACCGCTTCGTCGGCTCCCAGGTCTTCGGCGTCACCCCGGCCGACGTCACCCCGGAGATGCGCGCCAAGGTCAAGGCGATGAGCTACGGCCTGGCCTACGGGCTGAGCTCCTACGGGCTGTCCAAGCAGCTGGAGATCTCCGTGGACGAGGCCCGCGGGCTGATGTCCAGCTACTTCCGCCGCTTCGGGGCGGTGCGCACCTACCTGCGCCATATCGTGTACGAGGCCCGCAAGAGCGGATACACCGAGACGATGTTCGGGCGCCGCCGCTACCTGCCGGAGCTGACCAGTTCCAACCGCCAGACCCGGGACATGGCCGAGCGCGCCGCGCTGAACGCCCCGATCCAGGGCTCGGCCGCGGACATCATCAAGAAGGCCATGCTGGGGGTGGATCGGCGCCTGCGCGAGGAGGGCCTGTCCACCCGGATGGTCCTGCAGGTCCACGACGAGCTGATCCTGGAGGTGGCCCCGGGCGAGCACGACGCCGCCGAGGCTATCCTGCGGGAGGAGATGTCCGGGGCCGCGAAGCTGCGGGTGCCCCTGGAGGTGCAGGTGGGCCGCGGGCCCTCCTGGAACGACGCCGCCCACTGAGCCCGCCCGATCCCGCCGAGCCGAGACACCGCGCACCCGAGACCCAGGAGACCCCATGACGCTCACGCCCTTCGAGCTGACCCGCTTCCTCGACGAGGACGGCGAGCCCACCGCCCTGTACCGCGCCGCGACCCGGCGCATCGCCCTGGGCTTCTACGAGGACCCGGGGGACGCGAAGCTGCAGCGCTGGAACGCCGAGCACGAGCAGCAGATGCGGGCGGTGATCCGCGGCTTCACGGATGAGGACACCACCCTGGCCGGGCTGCCCAGCGCGCAGGGACCGCACCCGGTGGCCACGATCTTCGGCTTCCCCAACACCGTGGAGGTCGGCGCCGGGGCGGTGCCCGCGTGGATGATCACCGGGGTGGGTGTGGCCCCGACCCACCGGCGTCGGGGGATCCTGCGCCGGATGATGGAGCCGGAGCTGGCCCGGGCCCGGTCCGAGGGCTGCGGGATGGCCGCGCTGACCGTCTCCGAAGGCGAGATCTACGGTCGCTTCGGCTTCGGGCTGTCCACCCGCATGATCACCTACGAGCTGGACCTCACCGCGCGTCCGCGGCTGCTGCCCGGCGTCGTCGAGCGCTCCGGGGCCCGGCAGGGCCGCATCCACCAGGCCCAGGGCAAGGAGCTGGTGGAGTTCGGGCTGGCGCTGCGCGAGTCGATCGCCGGGTTCCGGGCCGGGCAGGCCGTGCGCCCGCGCGGGGTCGTGGAGAACGCGGTGGGCGCGGTGAACCTCTCCGAGGATCAGCTCAAGCCCGACGGCGCCCGGCAGGCCCTGGTCTTCGAGGGCCCGGACGGGGTGGAGGGCTACGCCGCCTTCAACCACCAGGGCTGGGGCTCCTCCTCTCCGGGGCCCAACCGGGTGGTGGTCAAGGACTTCCAGGCGGTGAGCACCCGGGCGCGGGTGGCCCTGTGGGAGCAGCTGCTCAGCCTGGACCTGGTGGACTTCCTGGAGTTCCGCGCGGCCCCCGGCAACGAGCTGGCCCGGGCCCTGTCCAACCCGCGGGCTGTTCGACAGATCCGGGAGACCGACGTGCTGTGGACGCGGATCCTGGACGTGGCCCGCGTCCTGGAGCACCGGGAGTACCTGGCCGACGGCGAGCTGGTGCTGCTGGTGGATGACCCGCTGGGACTGGTCACCGGCGCGTACCACCTGCGCATCCGCGACGGGCGGGCCGAGGTGGTGCCCGGGCGGGCCGTGTCCGAGGTCGACGCGGCCCGGGCCGGGGAGGGCGCCGAGGCGGCGGTTGGTGCCGGGGAGTCCACGGGATCCGGCACTGCCGATGGTGCCGGGGCCGAGCTGCCCGGGGCGCACCTGCTGGCCGCGCGGGACGAGCGGCGCACCGAGGCCGAGGATGAGCCGGAGCTGGCCCCACAGGCCGCCCGGGTGCGCTTCCCCGTGCAGCTGCTGGCCTCCGCGGTGTTCCAGGGCTGCGAGCCCGAGGTGCGCTTCGGCCTGGTCACGGGCGAGGGCGCGGAGGAGGCGGCGCGGCTGTTCGCGGTCCGCCGGGAGCCCTACTGCGACTTCATCTTCTGACGCCGTCGACGGTCTCGGCCGTCATGGTGTGGCGCGCGGGGCCCCGGCCATTGACCCGAGGCCCCGCGCGCCCATAGACTTGACGGGTACGCCCAGGCGTACGCCCTATCAGTAACCAAGCACATGTCCGTGCCGTGCGTCCTCGTCCTGCCCGCCAGGAGGGGGATCACCCGCCGGGAGGCGGACCGCGGCGTCGGACCCGTTCGACCAACGATCCACATCGGAGCCCCTACTACATGACCACCAACACCCCCCAGGTTGCCATCAACGACATCGGAACCGAAGAGGACTTCCTCAAGGCCGTTGATGAGACCATCAAGTACTTCAACGACGGTGACCTCGTCTCCGGCGAAGTCGTCAAGGTCGACCGCGACGAAGTTCTGCTGGACATCGGGTACAAGACCGAGGGCGTGATCCCCTCCCGCGAGCTGTCCATCAAGCACGACATCGACCCGGACGAGGTCGTCGCCGTGGGTGATGAGGTCGAGGCTCTGGTCCTCACCAAGGAGGACAAGGAAGGCCGCCTGATCCTGTCCAAGAAGCGCGCGCAGTACGAGCGCGCCTGGGGCGACATCGAGAAGATCAAGGAAGACGACGGCGTCGTCGAGGGCACCGTCATCGAGGTCGTCAAGGGCGGGCTCATCCTGGACATCGGGCTGCGCGGCTTCCTGCCGGCCTCCCTGGTGGAGATGCGCCGCGTGCGCGACCTCGCCCCGTACATCGGGCAGAAGATCGAGGCCAAGATCATCGAGCTGGACAAGAACCGCAACAACGTGGTCCTGTCCCGTCGCGCCTGGCTCGAGCAGACCCAGTCCGAGGTCCGCTCCAACTTCCTGCACCAGCTGCAGAAGGGCCAGGTCCGCACCGGTGTGGTCTCCTCCATCGTCAACTTCGGCGCCTTCGTGGACCTGGGCGGGGTCGACGGCCTGGTGCACGTCTCCGAGCTGTCCTGGAAGCACATCGACCACCCGTCCGAGGTCGTCGAGGTCGGCCAGGAGGTCACCGTCGAGGTGCTCGAGGTGGACATGGACCGCGAGCGCGTGTCCCTGTCCCTGAAGGCCACCCAGGAAGACCCGTGGCAGACCTTCGCCCGCACCCACGCCCTGGGCCAGGTCGTGCCCGGCAAGGTCACCAAGCTGGTGCCCTTCGGTGCGTTCGTGCGCGTGGAGGACGGCATCGAGGGTCTGGTGCACATCTCCGAGCTGGCCGTGCGCCACGTGGACATGGCCGAGCAGGTCGTGTCCGTGGGCGAGGAGCTGTTCGTCAAGGTCATCGACATCGACCTGGATCGCCGCCGCATCTCCCTGTCCCTCAAGCAGGCCAACGAGGGTGTGGACCCGGACGGCACCGAGTTCGACCCGGCCCTGTACGGCATGGCCGCGGAGTACGACGAGCAGGGCAACTACAAGTACCCCGAGGGCTTCGACCCGGAGACCAACGAGTGGCTCGAGGGCTACGAGGCCCAGCGCGCCGCCTGGGAGCAGGAGTACGCCAACGCCCAGGCTCGCTGGGAGGCCCACAAGGAGCAGGTCCGCAAGGCCCTCAACGAGGACGCCGACGCCGCCGCTTCCGCGGCCACCGGCGGCCGCGGCGGGTCCTCCGCGCAGACCTCCTACTCCTCCGAGGCCCCGGCGTCCGACGCCGGCACCCTGGCCTCCGACGAGGCCCTGGCTGCTCTGCGCGAGAAGCTCACCGGCGGCAACAACTGATCTCGTCGGCCCTCGCCGCGCCGCCCGTCAGGGTGCCGCGGTGAGACCGTGAGATGAGGCGAAGGCCCCGTCCCCGTGATGATCACGGGGGCGGGGCCTTCTCTCATGTTCGTGGGAGTGGGGGAGTGCGCCGAGCCGTCGCTGTCGTGGGTTTTGGGGTGCGGATACGCCACGTGGGTGACGGTTCGCGGAGGGGGAGCGGCGGGGTCAGCCGTCGATCCAGGTGACGGTGCCCCAGGTGATGCGGGCTTGCCCGGAGCTCAGCGCGGCCAGGCGGGCGGCGGCCTCCTCCTGGGCGGCTGGGTCGTCCGGGACGGACAGGTGCAGGACGGCGTGATCCGGGGCGTATTCGGTGTCCTGCAGGGCGAAGCCGTGGGCGCGCAGCTCGTTCTCCAGCTGACCGGCGCGGGCGTGCTCCACCGGGACGGTGCCCAGGCGGCGTCGGGAGCGGGTCACCAGGTGGGCTTCATCCAGGGTCTGGGTGACGGCCTCGGTGTAGGCGCGCACGAGACCGCCGGCACCGAGCTTGATCCCACCGAACCAGCGCACGACGATCGCGCACACGTCCGTCAGATCCGCCCGCTCGGGGTCCAAGGGGTCGGGACGGTGGGACAGCAGGGCCTGCAGCATGGGGATGCCCGCGGTGCCGGCCGGTTCGCCGTCGTCGGAGGAGCGCTGCACGTCCCGGTCCGGCCCGAGGACGAAGGCGGAGCAGACGTGGCGGGCGTCGTGGTGACGGCGGCGGATCCGCTCGATGTGCTCCCGGGCTGCCTCCTCGGTCTCCACCCGGACCAGGTGCCCCAGGAACTCGCTGCGCTTGATCTCCAGCAGACTCTCCACCGGCTCGGTGTCGGCCAGGACGGTGCAGCGGCGCGCGCGAGTCTCGGCCTGCGGGGCGGCGTCAGTCGGTGCCGAGGCGCTGGCCTGATCGGCTGGTTCGGCGGGAGCGTCGGGGGAGGAGTCGGTCACCAGCCCAGTCTACGAACCCCGCGCCGCGGATCCGGTGAGCTGGCTTCGGCACCGGATCTTCGACGACACCGCGTGCGACGGTGCGCGTGGCAGCCCGGGCTCGGCGCGGTGGGGCCGTGGCTCGGATCTGGAGGGTCGGCGGGCGGGCTCGACGCCGGGGTTATCCACAGCCCGACCCCGAGAGGATGAGGTGTCTCACTAGACTGCGGAGCACCCGGCGCCCCAGGACCGGCGCTACTCCAAGGAGGCATCCCATGACCCAGCAGCCCCCGTTCGATCCGCACCACCCACCGGGCCAGATCCCGCCCGAGCAGCAAGCCCCCTACGGCCAGCAGCCTCCGCCGGAGGACCACGGCAGACCCGGAGCCTGGCGGGGGCCGACCCTGCGAGAGCAGTGGCACCGACTCACCCACCCGGCCGTGCTCGGTCAACGGGACCCGCTCCCACCCGGTGCGCCGCAGGGAGGGCCGGGCCTCGGCGCACCGCCGCCAACGGATTCCGCCGGAGCGGAGCGTCAGGTCTCCGTCGATCAGCCCGTGTGGCAGATGGAGGAGCGTCGTCTCAACGCCCGGAAGGAGCTGGGACGCCGCACCAAGGGGGCGCTGGTGTGGTACCCGCTGCCGGAGGGCCCCGGGCACATCGTGCTCGCGGTCCTGCTCTTATTGGTGGGGATGGGAGCCTCCGCCGTGTGCCTGCTCGGTCCGGGGCTGATCGTGCTCTTCTGGGCATTCATGGCGCTGGTGGCCCTGCTCTTCGGTGCCCCGCCGAGTCAGGTGGGGCCCGCGCTCATGGAGGAGACGGGTCCGGCCCTGGTCTGGGCCATCGTGATCGTGGGGCTGGTGATGCTGGCGGGTCTGCTGGGAGCGGTGGCCAACGTCATCGTGAACACTGCCCGGCGGCATCGGGACGCCGTGGTCTGGCCGGGGCAGGTGCTCAGCGCGGCCATCCCGGTGGTCCTGGCCGTGTGGTGGGTGTCGATGCTGCCGCCCACCATCCTCGGGTGACCCCGGTCGGCACGCAGGGGCCGGTCCACCGCCCCGGGCCACCATCCCGGGCCATCGCATCGTGAACGACGCGTCGGGAGCGTCGCCTCAGGCCCGTCGCATCGGGGACGCCGCGTCGTGAACGCCTTGTCGGGACCGTCGCCTCAGGACCGTCGCATCGCACAGGGAGGGCCTGCCTGCGAAGATGGCCTGGACAGGACATCGACGAAGGGGGACGGGCTGTGACGCTGCACATCGGACTGACCGGCGGCATCGGATCGGGGAAATCCACGGTGGCCGCGCGGCTGGGGCAGCTGGGTGCCGTGGTGATCGACACGGACCGGATCTCCCGGGAGCTGATGGCCCCCGGCTCACCCGTGCTGGAGCAGGTCACGGAGGTTTTCGGCTGCGAGATCCTGGATGCGGACGGCGCCCTGGACCGCCCGGCCCTGGCCCGGCGGGTCTTCGGCGACGAGGAGGCCCGGCAGCGACTGAACGGCATCGTGCATCCGGCGGTGCGCGAGGAGGCCGCGCGTCAACGGGTGGCCGCCGCCCAGCGCCCCGGATTCGCGGGGGTGATCGTGGAGGACATCCCGCTGCTGGTGGAGACCGGGCAGGCCGAGCGCTTCGACGGCGTCCTGGTGGTCACCGCGGAGGAACCGGAGCGGGTGCGCCGCCTGGTCGAGGCCCGGGGGATGGACGAGGGGGACGTTCGGGCACGGATCGCCGCGCAGGCCAGTGATGCCGAGCGGGCCGCGGTCGCGACCTGGACCGTGGACAACTCCGGGGCCCCGGAGCAGACCCGCGCGCAGGTGGACCGGATCTGGGCGGACTGGCAGGAGAAGCTGGTCCGCGTTCATTGATCAGTGCTCAGGCTCAGGCGCTCAGCCGCAGGGCCACCTTGCCCCAGCCCAGCTGTTCCACGCGCGCCTGGCTGAATCCGGCCTCCCGGGCCATGGTGAGCAGTCGCTCCTCGGAGCGCGGGGCCGACCCGGTCAGGGCCACGGTCATGAGTCCCTGCACCGCGGCCGACGGTGCGAGCTCATCCGGGCGCGGGGCGTCGATCACCACCGCCCGCTCCGAGGCCCGGCGCAGGGCCCGCAGGTGCGCCAGCGCTTCGGCGTCGTCCAGGAGGCTCAGCCACAGCACCGAGACCACGGGCCGGCCCCGGGCGGGGAACTCGGCGTCGTGGGCGCCGGTGAGCACCACGGGCTCGCTCAGGACTTCGGGCCCAGCCTGCGCCGAGGCCTCCCGCTGGCGGTCCGCGAGCATCCCGGCGAGGACCTCGGCCCCCGGACCCACCAGGGCGGGAGAGTCTGCGTCCATCTCCGCCAGCACCCTGAGGATGGGGTGCTGCAGGAAGGGCAGGGTCGCGGCGCGCTCGGCCATCTCCTCCCACAGCTGCGTCCGCTGCTCGATGCTGCGGGCGAAGCCCTTGCCGTGCTGACGCCGCCACGCGGAGGCCCCACCACCCAGGGCCTGCGGCAACCGGGTCAGCGCGGCGATCTGGTCCAGAGCGAAGGGCTCGAAACCCTCCCGCTGGTGCTCATCGGCCACCAGCTCTCGGCCCAGCTCGGTCAGGGACCACCGGGTGACACCCGTTTCCGTGTGCACCGCGGACGTCCGGTCGGTTGTGGCCGGGTCGTCGACGGTGGAGTCCCCGAACGGCGGGCGGTTGGGGGGCTTCGGCCCCGGGAGCGAGGGAGCCGGAGGATTCGGTCGCAGCAACGAGAGAGCCGGAGGGTTCGGTCCCGGGTGCGGAGGTGCCGGGGGAGTCCCGTCGGGTGAGCAGCCCCTCTCGGGCCAGCAGATCCAGCAGCGGGAGCAGGAGCGCGGCGTCCAGGTCCGCGGCCTCGGCGATCTGCGCGGCCTCGAGTCCCTGTGCGCCCTCGAGTCCCGGCGCGTTCTGGACCCCCTGGGAAGCCTCGAGCCCCGGGGACGCTTCGGGGCCCTGCGCGGATTCGGCCTCCTCGGCGTCGGCCAGGGCGTCCAGCAGACCGGTCTGCACGGCAGCGGCCACCGCGAACCAGGCCACCGGGGCGACGGGCAGGGTGGTCGGCGCGGCCGGTCCCCGGCCCCCTCGCGGCCCGTCGGTCCCAGTGCCGCTCGCGGACTGGGCGGCGCCGGCGGCCCTTCCGCCCTGCCCGCGCCCGGCGGCGCGTCCGGAAGAACCCGGCGCGGCGTCGGCGGCGCGCCCGGAGCTGTCCATGGCGACGTGCCAGTATCCGGTCACGGACTGGTGGGTCTTGGGGATGGCCCGCTCCCGGCTGGCCCATCGGCGCAGCGGCAGCAGACTGCGCGCCTCGCCCGCGGCCCACAGGAACGGGTCCGGCCCCAGCTCCAGCCCGGCGAAAGCCTCGCGCACCGCCCGCAGCAGCCCCGGCCCGTCCGGGCGCTCCTTGCGCACCCACGTCACGGAATCCCCCTCGCGCAGGGCGAGCTCCTGGCGGGCCGCGTCCTCGGACACGGTGATCACCGCGTGCGCCGGGGCCTGCACGGGGCGTTCGTCGAAGAACCGCCCGATCGCCGGCAGCGCGGTCTCATCCCCGACCAGCAGCATCGCGGAGATCTCCGCAGGAAGGTGCATCGAGGACTTCGGGCCGACGAAGCTCAGCTCGTCCCCGGGTCGCGCTGCCCGGGCCCAGGCGGCCGCCGGACCGTGCCCGTGCAGCACGAAGTCCAGAGTCAGCTCCCCGGCGTCGGCGTCCACCGCGCGCGGGGTGTAGTCCCGGGTGATCCGCGCCGAGGCCGGGGTCCACTCGATGCCCTCGGACAGCTGCCGCGGCAGCACCGCCTGGACCGGGCCGTTCTCGGCGAAGATCAGCTTCACGTGGTCATCGAAGCTCGGGGCCCGGAAAGCCGGGGCGGTCGTCTCCAGCCCGGCCGGGACGAAGGAGCTCAGCTGCTCCCCGCCCAGACGGATCCGCCGCATCCGCGGGGTGACCTCCTGGACGGAGAGCACCCGGACGGTGCGGACCACGAGGGGATGGACGCTCATCCGATGCTGGGCCATGGCTTCCTTCCGTCGCCGGGCGCACCGGGGAATCTGCAGGTGAGGCCAGGCTAACCCATGGGGCAGCGTCGGGGGCCGGCGTCGGATTCTGCCCGGAGCCGACTCCGCACCCGGTGATCAGGTGCCTTATGATGTTCGGATGCTTCACTCGATGCATCGACGCCTCGGTCTGAAGACCACCCCGGGGATCTTCTTCCCGGCCGCCGCGTTCATCCTCCTGTTCTCCGCGGCGACCATCGCCTTCCCCCAGACCATGATCGACGTGTTCGGTGCGGTCTCCGGGTGGATCCTGACGTACCTGGGCTGGTTCTACGTCCTGGGCACGGCCCTGTGCGCCCTGTTCCTCGTCTACGTCTGCGTCAGCCGCTTCGGCCGGATCAAGCTCGGCCCGGATGACTCCGAGCCGCAGCATTCCACCCTGGCCTGGTTCGGCATGACCTTCGCCGCCGGCGTCGGCGCGATCCTGATGTTCTGGGGTGCCGCGGAGCCGCTGACGCACTTCGCCCGCCCGCCCTACGACGGCGTCGAACCCGGCAGCCAGGAGGCCGCCCTGGACGCGCTGTCCATCGCGGACTTCCACATCGGCCTGGGCGTGTGGGTGCTGCTGACCGTGCCGGCGCTGGGCTTCGGGTACTTCACGTACAAGCGGCGCCTGCCCCCGCGCGTGTCCTCGTCCTTCCAGCCGCTGCTGGGCGACGGGATCCACGGCCCCTGGGGCAAGACCATCGACGTCATCTCCCTGATCGCCTCCGTGTTCGGCATCGCCGTGTCCGTGGGTCTGGGTGCGCTGCAGCTGAACTCCGGGGTGAGCATCATGTACGGGCTGCCGGTGGCGGGTTGGATGCAGGCGGTGATCATCGCGCTGATCACCGCGGTGGCCCTGACGTCGGTGCTCAACGGCATGGACAAGGGCGTGAAGCGGCTGTCCACCTTCAACATCATCCTGGCGATGGCGTTCCTGCTGTTCATCCTCATGGCCGGGTCCACCATGTTCGCGCTGCGCGGCGTCGTGGAGTCCGTGGGCAACTTCCTGTACATCCTGCCGAAGATGATGTTCTTCAACGACACCTTCGCCAACACCGGGTGGCTGGGGCAGTGGCCGGTGTTCTACTGGGCGTGGACCATCTGCTGGGCGCCGTTCGTCGGGCTGTTCCTGGCCAAGATCTCCCAGGGCCGCACCATCCGTCAGTTCGTGCTGGGCGTGGTGGTCCTGCCGACCGCCTTCACCATGGTGTGGGTCGGGATCTTCGGGATGAACGCCTTCGACATCGAGATGCACGGCGAGGGCGGCCTGGTGCACACCGTCGTGGCCGAGGGGGACATCCCCGGGGCCATGTTCCAGTTCCTCGGCAACTTCCCGTTCCTGCCGGTGGTCGCGGTGGTGGCGATCGTGCTGATCTTCATCTTCTTCGTCACCTCCATCGACTCCGCCTCCATCGTCATGGACTCCATGGCCAACGGGCACGAGGACGAGTCCCCGATCCGCCAGCGGGTGTTCTGGACCGTGTCCATCGGGCTGGTGGCCGCCTCCATCCTGCTGTTCGCCGGGGAGCTGGGGCTGGATGCCCTGCAGAACGTGGTGATCATCATCGGCCTGCCGGTGTTCATCCTGACCTTCGTGCAGGCGTGGATGATCGTGCGGGCCTTCAAGGAGGACGCCGGGGAGCTGCCGCCGCTGCGCACCCGCCAGTGGAAGCAGGTGCTACCCGTGGAGGAGTACCGGCGCCGCGCCCAGGAGGACTACGCCAGCGTGCAGGAGTACTCCATCCACCCCGAGTACGACGAGACCACCGCCCCCGAGTACGAATCCCTGGTGCCGAACACCTACCAGGAGATCCGCCGCCAGCGCACCGAGGGCGGCGCGGATGAGGCCGCGGAGCTGGCCGAGGGCACGGGCGCCGGGGAGGTCCCGGCCGACGATGTCGTGACCGGTGCCGAGCAGACGGTGGAGCCGCGCGAGCGCGGGTGAGGCAAGCCGGTCTGGAAGGGCCCCTTCTCCCGCCGCGATCCGTGTGATCGCGGTGGGGGAGGGGGCCCTTTCGCATGGGTGAGTTCACGTGAGGCCAATCCCAGCGCACTCAGGGACAAGCCTGCCGGCTATGGCAGGGAGCACAGTGGGGAGACGATCCGCCGTCCTCAGGAGAGCCCACCATGACCGCCATCACCGAGCACCCAGAACGGCAGGACCTGCCGCACACTCCGGGGCTTGCTCGCCGGCATCTGTCCACCACGGCACTGGTGTTCATGATCATCGCCGCCTCAGCCCCGCTGACGGTGCTCGCCGGGGGAGTGCCCACCAACTTCGCGGTCTCCGGACTGCTCGGAGTGCCCCTGGGATACCTGGCCCTGGGAGTCATCCTGGCTCTGTTCGCCGTCGGATACGGGGCGATGAGCTCGCACATCCAGAACGCCGGCGCCTTCTACGCCTATATCGGTGAAGGACTCGGACCCCGGCAGGGCATCGCCGCTGCCGTGTTGGCGCTGGTCTCGTACAACATGATGCAGATCGGGCTGTACGGGATGTTCGGCTTCGCGCTGAGCGCCTTCATCGCGACGATGGGGATCAGCCTGCCCTGGTGGCTCAGCGCCCTGCTCGGATGGGCCGTCGTCGCAGTTCTGGGTGTGCGCAGCGTGGACCTGTCCGCCAAGGTGCTCGGGGTGCTCGTGGCCCTGGAGTTCCTGGTGGTCATCGTGGTCTGCGTACTCTCCCTGGGTACCGCGCCGGAAGGGATCTCCGCGCAGACCCTCGAACCGGGTCAGTTCTTCGCCCACGGCATCGGGGTGCTGCTGGCCTTCGCGATCGCCGCCTTCATGGGCTTCGAGTCAGGAGCGATCTACTCCGAGGAAGCCAAAGACCCGCGGCGCACCGTGGCCCGCGCCACCTACATCGCCGTCGGTGTGATCGCTGTGTTCTACGCTTTCTCCGCCTGGGCCCTGGCCATGGGTGTGGGCCCGAGCATGATCCTCTCCCGCTCCGCAGAGGAAGGCCCGGACCTGGTGTTCCTGTGGCTTGCGCAGCACTCGGAACCGCTGTCCGTGCTGGCCAATCTGCTGTTCATCACCAGTCTACTGGCTGCGCTGATCGCCTTCCACAACGCCGCGGCTCGATACTTCTTCGCCCTCGGTCGCTCGCGCGTCCTGCCGTCGCGCCTCGGAGCCTCTGGGCGCTCCGGCGCCCCGATCTGGGGATCACTGGCCCAGTCCTCACTCGCCATCATCGTCATCGCGGTCTTCGCAGTGGTGGGAACCGGATCTCCCCTGGGTGAGCTGTTCCCGGTGATCACTCTGTTCACCTGGTTGACCAACGCGGCGGCCTTCGGCCTGGTGTTCCTGCTGGCCGTGACCTCCGTGGCCGTCATCGCCTGGTTCCACCGCAACCCGGAGGGGCACGGTCCGTTGGCGAGGATCATCGCGCCCACCCTGGCCGCCCTCGGCCTGCTCACCGTCTTCGGGCTGATCCTCGCGAACTTCGACCTGATGATCGGCGCAGATGGTCCCACCCCGCTGGTGATCGTCATGCCGACGATCATCCTCAGCTCGGGCGTTCTCGGCTGGATCTGGGCGGAGATCCTGCGTCGGCGCAGACCGGAGGATTTCGCCGGTCTGCAGGATCTGGACCATCACATTCAGCCCGTCGACCTTCCCACCTCTCGCTGAGAGACAACCCCACCGAAGGAGTCATCAATGAGCACCGCACACGTCATCGTCGTCGGCGCCGGATTCTCCGGGCTGATCGCAGCCCGCGAGCTGCAGACCGCCGGGTTCGACGTCGAGATCCTCGAAGCCCGCGATCGCATCGGGGGACGGGCCTGGACCCAGGAGAGGATGGGCCACACGCTGGAGCTCGGCGCCACGTGGGTGCATTGGATGCAACCGCACGTCTGGGCCGAGATCACCCGGTACGGACAGACCATCTATCCCAGCCCGATCACCGATCGCGCCTACTGGATCACCGGAGGCCAGGTGCGCGAAGGCACCGAAGCTGACATCGACACGAAGATCACCCGGCCGATGTCCGCGATCTTCGACGACGCCCGAGCCTTCTTCCCCAACCCCTACGACCCCCTGTACGTGCTCTCCGAGGACTACACCGGCCTACCCGAGCTTCCCGAGGCCTTCCGCGCGGCGGACCAACGCGGACCCCTGGACGTGCTGCGGGAGGGAGACTTCACCCAGGAGGAGATTGACCTGTGCGAGGCCTACTGGTCCGCCGGATACATCGGAGATCCCAATAACGGGTCATCGCTGATGGCCAACCAGTGGATCGCCCTCTCGGATCACAGCCTGCCGCTGCTGGATGCGCAGACTCTCCGGTACAAGCTGACCCACGGGATGCGGGGCATCTACGAGAGCATCGCCGCGGACCTGCGCTGTTCGATCCGACTGAGCACGGAGGTGGTCTCGGTCCGCCACGACACGACCGGGGCCCGGGTGGGTCTGGCGGACGGGGAGGTCCTGGAGGCCGACGCCGTCGTGATGACGGTGCCCGTCGGGGCGCTGGCCGGGATCCGCTTCGAACCGGCCCTGCCGGAGGGCATGCGCCGCACCATCGAGACCGGGTGGAACTCCACCGGCTTCAAGGCGTGGGTCAAGGTGGAGGGCCACCACAACATCTTCGGCTACGCGCCCCAGCCGCACACGGCCGCGATGCTGCGCAGCGAGTACTTCCTGGACGACGGCAGCACCATCTGCGTGGTCTTCGGGTCCGACCACACACGGGTGGACCTGGAGGACCCTGCCACGGGTCAGGCCATCCTCGACCAGTGGCGACCGGACCTGCGCGTGCTGGACTGCACCGGACACGACTGGGTCGCCGACCGCTGGTCCGGTCAGGCCTGGGCCACCCTGCGGAAGGGCCAGTTCACCGACGGCTGGCACCACTTCCGGGAGACCGGGACCCGCCTGCGCTTCTCCGGAGCGGACTGGGCCAGGGGCTGGCGCGGCGTCGTGGTGGATGGGGCCATCGAGATGGGGTTGGAGACCGCGCACCGGCTGATCCGTGAACTGAGCTGAGTCCGGACCCCGCCATCTGCTATCCGTTCAGGAAGAGGATTCAGGCGCGGCGAGGACGCGGGTTCGATACGCGCTCGGTGTCTCCCCGAACTGTGCGCGGAAAGCCTTGGACAGATGCGAGGCATCCGGGATGCCGCAGCGGGAGCCGATGGCCGAGACCGATTCGGTGCGAGCCAGCGGATCCCCCAGGGCCTGACGGATTGCCTCCAGACGACGCTCGCGGATGTACGCCGCCACCGTGTGGTCCTCCGCGGCGAAGCGCGCGTGCAGCTGCCGCACGGAGACGTACAGGTGCGTCGCGATGGCCTGTGGTCCCAGATCCTCCTCCGCCAGGTGGTCCTCGATGTACGCCACCGCCTGCTGGAAGAGGGGATTCTCCGGGACGCTGCTCGTCTCTGAGGAGAGCACGGTGACCAGCATGTCCAGGGCGGAGCGGACCAGGTTCATCGCGTGCGCTCCGGAGAGCACGTCCAGGTTGTGCGCCAGCTGCTCGAACAGCGGCACCGCGACCCGCCCCAGACCCTCCGAGCGGCTGACGCGGGTCGCGGTGATCTCACCGATGAGGTCCGGGGCGATGTGTACGAAGGACTGCGGGAACTGGATGACCAGGCTGTGCTGCTCTCCGCGCTCGTACTCCAGCAGATAGGGCCGCTGTGTGACGTACAGGGCGAGGTCCCCTGGGCCGATGCGACATGCCCGGTCATCCTGGGTGAGCACGGCTGTACCGGACAGCTGCAGGCTGAGTTTGCAGGCTGGGCGCGCGTGTGGATCGATGAGGTCCCGGGCGCGCTCCACCCGGTGGGGTCCTGTGGCCATCTCGAACAGGTGCACGTCTCCGAGGGCGACCTCGCGCAGCCCGGCGCGGAACGTCTGCTCATCCGCGGTGATGCGCAGCGGGGCGAAGGATCGCGAGATTAGGGCTCGCCACTGCGCCAGATCATGCAGGACCACGGGGCCTCCTTCCGGGGCGGTCGAGGGGTGCGCGCTGTGCCAAGTCCCGTGCACGAGAGAGCAAGGCAGGGTTCGTCCCCGCTGGAATAGTGCTGTGCACCACACTAGCCAATCGTCGTCGAGTCCTCGGGAGTCCCTATGAGCACCGTTCCCACCACCTACACTGAGCTGCTGAGCGCCGTCGATGCCGGAGCCCGGGCTCCGCGCGCCGTGCCTGTGCATGATCCGGCCACGGAGGAATTGATCGGATACGCGCCCCAGCTGGATGAGGATGACCTGGATCGCGTCGTGGCGACGGCCCGTCAGGCGCAGCGGGAATGGTCCGCTCGTTCTGAGGCTGATCGGTGTGAGCTGCTGGTGGCGGCAGCGGAGGCGATCGAGCGGGCGACCGAGCCGCTGGCGGAACTGCTCTCCCGCGAGCAGGGCAAGCCGCTGAACGGGCCCAACGCCCGCTTCGAGGTCGGGGGTTGCTCCGCCTGGACGCGGGCGACGGCCGGTTTCGAGCTGGGGGAGGAGGTCGTGGTCGACGATGGCCAGACCCGTGCGACGCTGACCTACCGTCCCATCGGCGTCGTGGGGGCGATCAGCCCGTGGAACTGGCCGATGATGATCTCCATCTGGCAGATCGCTCCCTCCCTGCGGATGGGCAACACCGTCGTGATCAAGCCCTCCGAACACACCCCGCTGTCCGTGCTGGCCCTGGTGTACGTGCTGAATTCGGTGCTGCCAGAGGGCGTGCTGCAGGTGGTCCCGGGTGGGCCGCAGCTGGGGGCGGCGATCTCCCGGCACGAGGGGATCGACAAGATCATGTTCACCGGCTCCACCGCGACGGGCCGCAAGATCGTGGAGGCCTCCGCGCCCACACTGAAGCGACTGACCATGGAGCTGGGCGGCAATGATGCCGGCATCGTCCTGGAGGACGCGGACCCGGAGGCCATCGCCGAGGGCCTGTTCTGGGGCGCGTTCATCAACACGGGGCAGACCTGTGCGGCCCTGAAGCGTCTGTACGTGCCGGATGCCCTGTACGAACCGGTGTGCCGGGCCCTCACGGAATTCGCCCGGTCCCAGCCGATGGGGATCGGCCTGGAGGAGCAGAACGTCCTGGGCCCGCTGCAGAACAGCGCGCAGTACGACGTCGTGGACCGGTTGGTGCGTGCGGCCGTGGAGGACGGCGCCCGCGTGTTGCTGGGTGGGAACCCGGATGCCGAACGGCCCGGATTCTTCTACCCGACCACCCTGGTGGCCGATATCGATCCGGAGAATCCGCTGGTGGTGCAGGAGCAGTTCGGTCCGGCCCTGCCGATCATCCGGTACTCGGACCTGGAGTGGGCGATCGAGCAGGCCAACGCCCTGGACGTGGGCCTGGGTGCCTCGGTGTGGTCCTCCGATCCCGCCCGTGCCCGGGAAGTCGCGGCCCGCATCGAGGCCGGCACCGTGTGGATCAACGGGCACGGCGGGATCGACCCGCGGATCCCCTTCGGCGGGATCAAGAGCTCCGGCTTCGGCGTGGAGTTCGGCGTCGAGGGTCTGAAGCACGTGGCTGTTCCCCAGGTCATCAACGGCTGAGGCCGCCCGACCACTCGCGTGGTCGCGTCGAAGCGCCGCTGGGTGACCGCGGCATCACAGGAGAGAGGACAGGTCGATGGAGACCGAGTACCTGATCATCGGCGCGGGCAGCGCCGGCAACGTCCTGACCCGTCGTCTGCTCGACGCAGGTCACACCGTCACCCTCGTGGAAGCCGGTGCGCAGGACACCAATCCGGACATCGCCCACTTCCGGGACCTGGGACGGATCTGGCACAGCGCACAGGACTGGGACTTCCAGACCGCGCCCCAGTCGGGCGCCAACGGGAGGCGGCTGCACCTGCCGCGCGGGAAGGTCATGGGCGGTTCCCACGCCCTGAACGCCGGAATCTGGGTGCGCGGCGCTCGCCAGGACTACGACGCCTGGGCCTATTCCGGATGCCCCGGGTGGGGATGGGAGGACGTCCTGCCGTATTTCCGGAAGATCGAGACCTTCGACGGTGGGGCGAGCGAGACCCGTGGAGGAGAGGGACTGCTGGACGTGCGAGGGGACTTCGAGCGCAATCCGATCCAGGAGGCGATGGTCGTAGCGGCCCAGCAAGCCGGATTCCCGCTGAACCCCGACTACAACAGCGGGGATCCCGAGGGGGTGTCTCGGATGCAGCTGACCATCAGGGACGGCAAGCGGTTCAACACCTGGCATGCCTACCTGCGTCCGGTGGTGGAACAGGATGGGCTGGTCCTTATTACCGGGGCCGTGGTACGCCGGTTGATCCTCGACGGCGGGCGCGCCGTCGGGGTGGAGCTGGAGCAGGACGGCGAGATCCGCGAGTTGCGGGCCGAGCGGGTGGTGCTGTGTGCCGGGGCGATCGGCAGCCCGGAGATCCTGCTTCGCTCCGGCATCGGGCCGCGTGAGCACCTCGAGGAGATCGGCGTGCCGGTGCTCGCAGACCTGCCGGGGGTCGGCGCGAACCTGCACGACCACCTGCTGGTGCCCGTGATCTTCTCCACCGATGAAGAGCATCCCGTGCCGGAAGCCACCGATGCTCCGGCGGAGGTCCACCTGTTCGCCAAGAGCACCCCGGATCAGGCCGTGCCGGATACGCAGCCGATCTTCTTCTCGGTGCCGATGTACTCGGAGGGGTACGGGGCAGGAGAGATGCCCGGACCGGAGAAGGGTTTCACCCTGATGGCTGGGCTCGTCCGACCGCAGAGTCGGGGCCGCCTGCGGCTGAGGGGACCGGACCCGGCGGACCCCGCGATCATCGACCTGGATGCCCTGGGAGTGAGGGCCGACGTCGAGGCGCTCATGGCCTCGGTGCGCCACTGCCAGGCCATCGGGGCGCAGACCGCGCTCGCCGAGGAGTGGGGTGCTCGGGAGGTGTGGCCCGGGGAGAACATTCCAGCGGATCGGTTGGAGGAGTACGTGCGGGACTCCGTGGTGACGTACCACCACCAGGTGGGCACCTGCGCGATGGGAACCCACCGGAACGCGGTGGTGGATCCTCGGAGTATGGCCGTGCACGGGGTGCGGAACCTGCACGTCGCGGACGCCTCGGTGATGCCGACGGTGCCCACCGGCAACACCAATGCCCCGACCATCATGATCGCGGAGAAGGCGGCCGACCTGTTGCTGGGCCGCTGAGGGAGGGCCCCTTCTCCCGCTGTGATCTGGGTGATCGCGGTGGGGGAGGGGCCCTTTCGCGTGGGTGTCCGGGAGATGTCCGGGCGGGAGTGCGGGGCGGAGAGTCGGCCGGGAGCGGACGGCGTCGAACACCTGTGCGATCCGGCGTAGGCTGGGCGCATGAGTCTTGCGCAGGAGATCCATCGCGTCGTCGCGCCCTTCGAGGTCGTCTCTGAATACCAGCCGGCCGGTGACCAGCCGAAGGCCATCGAACAGCTCACCGAGCGGGTGGAAGGCGGAGAGAAGGACATCGTCCTGCTCGGCGCCACCGGCACCGGCAAATCCGCTACCGCCGCGTGGCTGATCGAGTCCGTGCAGCGGCCCACCCTGGTGCTGGTGCAGAACAAGACGCTGGCCGCGCAGCTGGCCAACGAGCTGCGGGAGCTGCTGCCCAACAACGCGGTCGAATACTTCGTCTCCTACTACGACTACTACCAGCCGGAGGCGTACGTCCCGCAGACGGATACGTTCATCGAGAAGGACTCCTCGATCAACGAGGAGGTGGAGCGGCTGCGCCACTCCGCGACCAACGCGCTGCTGACCCGGCGCGACGTCGTGGTGGTCTCCACCGTCTCCTGCATCTACGGCCTGGGTACGCCTGAGGAATACGTGCGGCAGATGGTGACCCTGCGGCAGGGGGAGGAGATCGACCGGGATACCCTGCTGCGGCAGTTCGTGAACATGCAGTACGCCCGCAACGACGTGGACTTCCACCGGGGGACGTTCCGCGTGCGCGGGGATACCGTGGAGATCATCCCGATGTACGAGGAGCACGCGATCCGCATCGAGTTCTTCGGGGATGAGATCGAATCCATCCACACCCTGCACCCGCTGACCGGCGAGGTGATCCGGGAGGAGACGGAGATGTACGTGTTCCCTGCCAGCCACTATGTGGCCGGCGCGGAGCGCATGGCCAAAGCCATCGACGGCATCCAGCATGAGCTGACCGAGCGGCTGAAGGAGCTGGAGAGCCAGAACAAGCTGGTCGAGGCCCAGCGGCTGCGGATGCGCACCACCTACGACATCGAGATGATGGAGCAGATGGGATTCACCTCCGGGATCGAGAACTACTCCCGGCATATCGACGGGCGCGCGGCCGGCTCCGCCCCGCATTGCCTGCTGGATTACTTCCCGGATGATTTCCTGCTGATCATCGACGAGTCCCACGTGACGGTGCCGCAGATCGGCGGCATGTACGAGGGCGATATGTCCCGCAAGCGCACCCTGGTGGAGCACGGGTTCCGGCTGCCTTCGGCCTTGGATAACCGGCCGCTGAAGTGGGATGAGTTCCTGGAGCGGATCGGGCAGACCATCTACATGTCCGCCACCCCGGGTAAGTACGAGCTGTCCCAGGCGGACGGGTACGTGGAGCAGATCATCCGCCCGACCGGCCTGGTGGACCCGCAGGTGACGGTCAAGCCCACCAGGCATCAGATCGACGATCTGCTGGAGGAGATCACCCGGCGCACCGATCGGGATGAGCGCGTGCTGGTCACGACTCTGACCAAGCGCATGGCCGAGGACCTCACCGACTACCTGGTGGAGCACGGGGTCAAGGTGCAGTACCTGCACTCGGACGTGGACACCCTGAAGCGGGTGGAGCTGCTGCGGTCCCTGCGGCTGGGGGAGTTCGACGTGCTGGTGGGCATCAACCTGCTGCGCGAGGGCCTGGACCTGCCGGAGGTCTCCCTGGTGGCGATCCTGGATGCGGACAAGGAGGGCTTCCTGCGCTCGACGACGTCGCTGATCCAGACGATCGGGCGAGCGGCCCGCAACGTGTCCGGCGAGGTGATCATGTACGCGGACAAGATCACCGACTCGATGCGCACCGCGATCGACGAGACCAATCGACGCCGGGAGATCCAGGAGGCGTACAACCGGGAGCACGGGATCGACCCGCAGCCGCTGCGCAAGCGGATCGCGGATATCACGGACCAGCTGGCCCGGGAGGATGAGGACACCAAGGAGCTGCTGGCCATGCGGGCCGCGGCCAACAACCACACCGCCCCAGTCAAGGGGAAGAAGGCCGGGGCCGCTGGTGCTGGCTCGGCTGCTGGTGCCGGTGCCGGTGGGGGAGCGGGGAAGAAGTCCGCGACACAGAGTGACTCGGACAACGTCGCGCTGGCCGCCGCTGCTAGGATCCGAGAGGACGGCTTGGCCGCAGCGCCCGCGGAGGATCTTCTGGAGCTCATCGAGCAGATGAACGAGCAGATGCGGAACGCGGCGGCGGAGCTGAAGTTCGAGTTGGCCGCACGCCTCCGGGACGAGGTGGCCGACCTGAAGAAGGAGCTGCGTGCCATGCGGGACGCAGGACATGCGTAAGGAGTTCAGTAATGGCAAAAGATCACTTTATACCTGCAACTCTTCTCTCCAACTTCTCTGCCATCGCGGAGGGGCCAGGGCGGCAGAGGCAGATTTGGCAGCGGGTATTTAATAAAGGGATCTTCGAGAAGAAGGCAGCATCAATTGGTTATAAAAACAATCTGTACACGTCAAATTTCGACAATTCTCAAACTGGGTACAGGCATGTGGATTCGGAGTGGGCCAGGGCGGAGTCTAATCTTAGAGAGGTAGTAGAAAAAATTAGCGAAAAAGGGGGCGGTATTTCCTACTCAGAGTGGCTTGTAATTTTGGTAGATATGGCGGCGCAAATTCTTGTGCGAGGGAAAGATATTAATAACGAGATGGAAGCAAGGCCTGAACTGCTTGCACTAATCGGTAACGAGTCAAATAATGAATTTAAAAAAGAAACCAAGAATAATTTGCGACTTACCCTTTTAAATGAATGGCGTGGAATTTTTACGGCTGCAAAATGGCGTATAATTAAATCAAAAACGGAGTTTATTACATCTGATCTAGGTTTCGCCTTATTCTTTACTGATAAGAATTCGAACGAATGGGGAGTCTATATTCCATTAAGTAAGAATATATGTTTAGAAATAATACCCAGTCCCATGAGCGTTATCTGTCAATTTGATAACAATTCTTGGACGAAGATGATCCCAGCCATCTACCTCAATGCCTCTGACACAAGTCAAATAAATCGCTCTATTGCGAACTTCGCTAAAGAATTTTTAGTTGGCTCAAATGAGGATATTGTAAAAAATATACCTGAAGACGAGTGTAATATTTTTAATTACCAAACGATTTTTGATATTACGCATCAACCCATTTACCGTAATAATTTGTCTTGTCTGTCTTCATTATGGTGTCAAATTTATGATCAAACCGTAACAAATCAACAGTCGTCCATTGTGATACGAGATATTTCTCCAGTTACTCGCGCTTCGGATTCCGCCACCGTCTTTTCAAGAGCAAGAGGTGTGTCTTCATGCATTAGAATGGTAGATAATAAACTTTTATACGATAACAGAAAATAGGATCCTTTGCCTTCAAGCTCTCCCCGGCTTTGTTGACTCTGAGAAGGTGGGAGTCTCCATGGTTATCGTCAAGTTACCAATGTGGCAACAGGTGTAACGGGTTCGCCGTAGAGCATACCCCCGTGGGGCATGGCATACGGGAGGCCGGTCTGTCGCCTGACTAAAAGGCAATGGCTTGATTATGGTCCTTGGTCTCATTTGGCTCAGGGCCTATTGTTGTGGGCCATCAGGTTGTGGCCACCGTGACGGTGATGAAAGATCAGGCCCATGACCGGCACGATGGGTGGTGTCGAGACGACCATCGTGCCGGAGGAGACCCGTTCCATGATCCACCGGAACGTCCGCTGACTGTTCCGTTCCGTGTTTGATAGAGGGTGGATGACACGGAAGGATGGCGAGCATGGCCAAACCCTCGAAGTACCCGCCCGAGTTGCCTGACCCGGGGACACGGTTGACGATCGAGGCGTGGAAGGACCCTACCACCCGCCCTGCGGCTCTGCGCTGGATCGCCGAGCAGGCCGGAACGCATCCCGAAGCACTATGGAACTGGGTGAAGAAAGTCGAAGTCGGACAGGTCGAGATACTCGGCACACAGACCGTCTCGGATATCGACCGGATCCGGCAGCTGGAGAAAGAGAACCGTGAGCTTCGTCGGGCCAACGAGATCCTGAAGACCCCTTCGGCTTTTTCGCGGAGGAGCTGACCGCCCACATCGCTGATCGTGAAGTTCATCGACGTGCATCGCCACAGGTGGGGCGTCGAACCGATCTGCACGGTTCTCACCGGGAATGACATGCCGACCGTCCCTGCCACCTACTACGCCGCGAAGAAACGGGCCCCTCGGCACGCACGGTACGGGACGAGGAATTGAAGCAGTTGATCATAGGTGTCTATGATGCCTCGGGTGGGGTGTACGGGATCCGGAAGATTCACACCCAGCTGGCCCGTCAGGGCACACTGATGGCTGGGTGCACCGTCGAGCGGCTGTGTCGAGTGCTGGGCATCCTGGCGTGGTGCGGGGTAACTTCCCGCGGACGACCAAGCCTGCTCCAGAGGGTGAGCGTCCCGCTGATCTCGTGGAGCGCGAGTTCGAGGCGGACGCGTCGAACCAGTTGTGGGTCGCGGATATCACTTATGTTCGCGCGCTTGCGGGGTGGGTGTATGCCGCTTTCGTTCTGGATGTTTTCTCTCACAGGATCGTCGGTTGGCAGACTTCGACCCGCTTGTACGCTGACCTTGCGATCGACGCGCTGGCGATGGCTCCGTGTTCCCGGGAGGCTGCGGGGCAGGGCACGTCTGGGTTGATTCATCCCTCGGGTCGTGGTGTTGCAGTATCGATCGGCCCGGTATGCCGAGCGGTTGGACTCTTCGGGGGCTGTCGCATCGGTTGGTTCCAAAGGCGACTCGTACGACGATGCGATGGCGGAAGCGTAGAACTCATTGTTCAAAGCTGACATGGTGTACCGGAGGAAGGCTTGGGCCTCGGGGTCGGCGCTGGAGGTTTCGGTGCTGGAGTGGGTGCACTGGTGCAACACCAAGTGGCTTTCCGCGGTCGGGCACATCACCTCGTGCGAGGTTGAGACCGTGTACTGGGGTGCTCAGAGGACCACGAGCCCCGTCTCGGCAGTGCCCAGCGCCTGGCCCCGAGTAACACACGATGACCCTCAACCAAACCTGGGACGAAACACGACTGACCAAACCCCTGGACATCACAGCTAGACCTGCTATGCTGTTTCTGCGTTTGACTAACTCTCTGCCGGGAGACTTTCTGTGCTGTTGAGTCCAGCGGGGGCACCTCGGCAGTGTCATTGGTCATCGGTGACGTAGTATAGGTGCTGAATGCACGACTAGAGACGTACCACTGCACGGAGGAGAACTGGTTTAGCATGGTGTTGCACAGCTCGTGGTGCTCGTACGGCTCCAACACCGCGGCCCGTGACTGTACTGTCCATTGTCTGGATCGTTACCCGATGACTCCGTCGGGTTGGGACAAGACGCGAGCGCCGCACGAAGTGTTGCTCGCTCAGATCTACGGACTGGTGCCGACGACCTTCGTCACTGAGGTCCCAAACCGGAGTGCTTCGCGCGATTTCCTCGGAATCAATGCAGTGTTTCAACCTGGTGTCCCGATCAGCTGGCCTGACATTGGGCGCGCACTCCAGCGTACCGCCGTTCTGAGATCTGCCGCTATCGCTCCTAGGAAGGATGCATCTCTGTGACTTGTATGTTTCTAATCGCCCTCTATGGGCGAGACCAAGAGTAGTGAATATTAGTAAGATATCTGCGGTCGGCCTTAGAAAGATAATAGGAGTGGAAAATGATTAATTCGTTCAGAGTGCTCGGGGGTTATAGCAGGTCATGGCAAGAAGTTATTGACGGAGCACATCTCGACGAAGACCAACGTACCACACAGGAACAGGAAGAAATCCTCGCTGCGCTCCGAGAAGAACTATCGCTAATCGCAAGCTCTGAAAGCCTGGTTGTCCTCGCAGGATCGGGTGCTTCGCTGGGCATCACCGGTGCCGAACGTGCACCAACCATGCGGAGCTTGTGGATGGATGTGAAAGCTCTTCCCTCATTTGATTCAGTAGAAAATCGGCTGAGCCCCGGACCTGTTAAAGATGGTAACCTTGAGAATATCCTGTCAGATGCCCAGGCTAGGCTTTCTCTAAGTCCTGATGATGCGGAGCTAAGGAGATTCATTGCAGAGGCTGAGGATATTGTCTGGAATAAGTGTAGTTTCGTTACTGAGAATTCCGGTTTGGAGTCTCATGAATTATTCCTTCGAAAGGTGGCTCGGCGCTCTACGCGGCTCCAACGCACACAAGTATTTACTACGAACTATGATCTCGCTTTCGAAACTGCGGCGAGACGAGCCCGATTTAATATAATTGACGGATTCGGATATGGTGGCCAGGGATTTGACGGAGCCTCGTTCGATCTTGACTACGTCCGTCGCCGGCCGCACGAACCGCTTGTGCTGGAACCGAGCGTCTTTCACCTATTGAAGCTACATGGGTCCGTTGATTGGGAGGCTACTGAAGATGGTGTAAAGAAGTGGCGCGGTAACACAAAGCCGAATAATCCCGTACTCATTTATCCTTCTGCATCCAAATATCAGCTGTCGTATCAGCAACCGTACCTAGAATTTATGTCCCGTTTTCAGATTGCGCTACGTCAACCTGATGTAGGGGTCATCGTCGTTGGCTTTGGTTTCAATGACGATCATCTAGCGGCTCCGATTGAGGCTGCAATAAGAAGCAACAGCGGGTTACGTGCGGTGTTCGTATCTCCCGATATACGTGCCGAAAGGCGTGCTGACACGCTGAATTGGACCGAACAACTTATCCTGAAGGGGGATCGACGCCTCACGTTGCTCGAAGCGCGGTTTGATGACCTTGTGAGGGTGTTGCCAGATGTCCCGGCGCGAGAAGAATGGGATGCTCACTCAGAGCGAGTCCGTCTCGGAGGACCACGGTCATGATGAATACCCACCCATTCGGCCCTGAACGTCGAATCGGACATATATTTCAGGTCGAAGGGTCATTTGCTGATGTTGCATTCACCGCAGCAAACAAGTTGCCTCGAACTCACTTCGGTGAGTACCTTGGTCGTGGTGAGGTCGGTGAGTTCGTGGTCATCGACGTCGGAGGCATCGCAATATTTGGGCGTATTCTTCGCGTCGGTACACCGGTAGGTAGAGCTCAGGATCTTGCTTCTGGCACGGAGCAGAAAGTTCCAGTTGAGGGTCGCATTCAAATACTCTCAACTCTGAAACTCAATGGAACCGCCATTCGAGGGATTGCGAAATACCCCAAGGTGGGTGATGTGGTATTTGCCGCCAGCTCTGAAGCAATTTTAGCGGTCATTGGTACCCCAGTCGATTCAACAAGCTCAAGGCTTCAGCTGGGTCGTTTGTCGATCGACGAATCGGTTCCGGTCGATATTCCGCTCAAACGCTTGTTCGGACGTCATCTCGCTGTGGTGGGCGCTACCGGTTCTGGCAAGAGCTGGACGCTCGGTCACCTCGCTGAGAGTGTTGCAGCGCTGAGAGGGAAGATGATTCTTATCGACGCGACTGGGGAGTTTCGTACGCTCGGTGACCGGGCGAGGCACCTGGCATTCGGCTCGACTGACGAGGAGCCGGAAGGGACACTTCTCGCTGGCGTGCCCCATTTTATGATGCGGGAGTCTGATCGAAATGCGTTTTTGAATCCCTCTGCTGGGTCTCAATTGCCAAAATTGCGTGAAGCCGTAAGAACACTGCGTCTCGCATATGCTATTTCTGCCAACCCGAATGCTAACCCACTTCACGTGCAAATGATAGGTGATAATGACGCGATCTGCAAGGCAGATACTGCCATTGATGTTTATCAGGGAGCATTACATGAGTACATTAAGGACGTTGAGGACGCGTTTGCTCCATTTAATTTTAGGGCACTTGCAAAGCAAGTTGAATACGAATGCATCTGGCCGACGAATAGGTCCACTCCGAGTCTATTCGGGGGGACCGACCAAGCCTCTCTTGGATATGTGGCTTCTTTAATTAGCAGAATTAACGATCTGTTTCAAACCCCGGAAGTCATGGGAGTAATTGATCCGCTTCCTGATGTTAAAAACGCAATTGATTCCATAGAATGGTGGCTAGGTCAGCCGACACAGCATGTGCTTCGGATATCGCTTCGTAACCTCACTTTTAGCAACCACCTGCGAGAAATTATTGTAAATATACTCGGTCAGAAGTTGCTCGAATGGGCGCGCCAGGACCGTTTCCGGAATTCACCGCTAGTCGTAGCGATTGACGAGGCGCATCAGTTCTTTGATGTAACTGTGGGTGATGAGTTCGCGAGTACCCACCTGAACGCCTTCGATGCTATTGCTAAGGAGGGGCGTAAGTATGGGTTGACGGCCTGCGTGGCGACGCAGCGCCCAGGTGATCTCCCGGCTGGCGTTTTGAGCCAGGTAGGGATGACCATCGTTCACCGGTTAGCCGATGGACGCGATCGCCAGAGGGTGGAACAGGCTGCGGCAGAACTCGATCACTCCGCGACTAAGTTGCTTCCAGGGCTAGTCCCTGGCGAAGCAGTACTGATGGGCGTAGACTTTCCGGTGCCGGTCAGTGTGCGGATTCAGAAACCTATTTCCCCGCCAGCTTCGGACGGACCCAGCTACGATAAATGGCGCTAGCTGTTGTGAGAAGTGAGGTTCTTGGCGCAAGGGGGATGTGAGATGAGTGGGTTCTTCCCCGCAGGATGGAAGGTTCGCAACAACCCATCCTCACGAAAGAGCCCGCTCGTGTATCCCTGAGCCTGGGTGGCGGTTTCTGGATGGCATTGTGCAACCATCGACGATGGTGTGTCTCAAGTCCATGTAGCCGTCGAGTACCGTGTGTCCTGACCGACCCTGGCGACCTGGGTGGCCCGTTACCGCATTGAAGGCGAAGTGGGACTGCGTGGTCGGACTCGTCGTCCCCAGTGAAGCGTCCTGGGTTCCGTTCCGAGGTTAGGACTCAACGGGCGCTGCGTCCTGGTGGTCAGTGTAGGCCATCTCGGTCTCTGCGGGAGTGCGGCAGCCCAGGGCCTCGTGCAACCGGGTCGTTTTCCATCAGTGCGCCCACCCCATCGTGGCCACGACTACGGCCTCAGCGGACTCCCAGACCCGCTTGGAATGGATGAGTTCGGCCTTGCAGAGGTCGTTGACCCTATCAGCCAGGCCGTTATCGCAAGAGTCCTCGACTATGCCTACCGACGCACGAACCCAGCCCAGCGGCGATCAGAGCATCCGAGTAAGCCAGATTGACGTACTGGGACCCCCTATCGGACTGGTGGACCAGGCACTGCCTGCCACGGCTTGCTCCCGTGCTGACAAGCGCATGCTGGCGAAGGCCAGTAGCGTCCAGCCCCGCGGTGCGCAGGCTCGCCGATACAGCCCATCCCACGATGCACCGGGAGCAGACGCCGGTGATGAACCCAACGTAGCAGAACCCGGTCAGGTTCCTGACATAGGCGATGTAAGCTACCCACAGCTGGTGCGCACGCTCGGCGATGAACTTACGTTCCACCAGGCCCTGGCGGGTATCCGGCTGGCCGCCAGGCTTCCTCGTCACCGGCTGACGTCCGCGGCGCACGACGTGCACCCCAGCGAGTTTCATCTGTCGGACGGTCTGACCCCGCCCGATATCCCAGCCAGCGAGGAGCATCGCCTGGTGCATCGTGCGCACCCCGTCAGAGGCTGTAGTTCTCCTCTCGGACCCGTGTGAGCTCCTGGATGAGGATCTCATCCCGGACCGTCTGTGCGGAGGCCTGCCGTGTCTTCGCGGCCTGATAGGCCCGCGAGGTGATGAACCCACATTCCGTCGCACCCACGGTGCGGCAGAAGGCCTCGGCCCCGACATGCCCGCGGTTCTCGTCGATGAACCGGGGCATCTCGTCGTGGGATGCCTCGAGTTCCGCCGCGAAAAAAGCCGAAGCCTTGCACAGGATCTCGTTCGAGCGGCGCAGCTCGTGGTTCTCCCTACGCAGCTTGGTGATCTCTTCCGCTGCAGCCGTGCTGATCCCTGGTGCGTATTCCTGGTTGATGCCGTCCTGTTTCCACGAGTTCTGCAGGGTATGGGGTGAGACTCCGCCGAGGGCTTTACCGGCCGCGGTGCAGGCGACCCAGGCCGGGCCCTGTCCGGCGCGGGTCCGCTCCTCAAGCAGCTGCAGGGCGCGGACCTTGAACCCGGGGCTATACTTCTGGGGCATGTTCCGATTCTCCTTGAGGAAGCGGGTCGGAACGAAACCCGGGACGCTTCCGGGGGCGGTGCTTGAATATTCAGCTTTCGCGAACATCGTCATCGGCCGGGCAGGTTGAAAATTCAACCGAGCTGGGCGGGGCTGCCCACGACTGGCTCGGGCCGGCCATCGCCGAACGGGCAGGGGTGACGATTCAGCCGAGCCAGGCGGGCGCGAGCCCGGTTGTCCAGGCAGGGCAGGTCACTCCAGCAGCTGCGCCATCCGGTACTTCACCAGGGTCCGCAGGTACAGGGAGGTGCGGGTGCGCAGCACGCCCGGGCACAGGCGGATCTCCTCGGAGACCCGGTACAGATGCTCCTCATCCCGGGCCACCACCCGCACCAGCAGGTCCGTCTCTCCGGCCGGGGCCTGCACCTCCACCACCTCCGGGATCTGGGTCAGCCCCATCACCGTGTCATTGATCTGTCGCTGATCCAGCTCCACCGCCACATGCGCGCTCACCCGATACCCCAGGGATTCCGGCTCAACCCGCACACTGGGGGAGCGCAGCGCCCCACCGGCCTGCATCCGCTCCAGATGCGCCTGCACCGTGCGCCGGGCCAGGCGCGTGCGCTCCGCGATCGCCACCACCGTGGCCCGCGGATGCTCCTCCAACACCCGCAGGATCCGCAGATCCGTCCGATCCAACGACGCCGGCGCGCCCGCCCCACCCCGTGTGTCCTGAGGCACCAGAAACCCTCCCGTTGAACGATCTGCGCAGAAACAGTCACCGTCACCCGCGCAGAGTGAGCAGAATGAGCACCATTCTGGCACAGGGTTGCCCACTCTGCGGAGGGTCCCCACCATGGAGAGGTCCCACCCGCCGTCGTCGTCTCCGCCCCCGAGGTCCGCAGCCAGGAACCACATCAGGAACCCAGCCCGGACCCGGGAGCCGGGAGGCCGACGGCGCACCCACGACCGCGAAGGACCCATCCGCCCGATGTCCACCACCACCGCACCTGAGCGCGCCCAGCCGCCGCAGGGCTCCGCCTCACCCGCGCCCGCCCGCCGCAACTCGCCCGGGCGCGTCATCTTCTCCAGCCTCATCGGCACCACCGTGGAGTACTACGACTTCTACATCTACGCCACGGCCGCCGTGCTGGTCTTCCCCCAGCTGTTCTTCCCGCACCAGTCCGGCATCACCGGGCTGCTCGCCTCCTTCGCCGTCTTCGGCGTCGCCTTCATCGCCCGACCCCTGGGCTCCGTGATCTTCGGGCACCTCGGGGACCGGCTTGGGCGCAAGAACACCCTGGTGCTCGCGCTGCTGCTCATGGGCGGCGGCACCTTCCTCATCGGCTGCCTGCCCACCGCGCTGACCCCCGGCTGGGAGGTCGCCGCCCCGACCATCCTCGTGCTGCTGCGCTTCGCCCAGGGCATGGCGCTGGCCGGGGAATGGTCCGGGGCCGTCCTGCTCGCCACCGAGAACGCCCCCGCCGGCAAGCGCGCCCTGTACGGCTCCGTCCCGCAGCAGGGCACCCCCGTCGGCTTCGTCCTCGCCAACGGCCTCTTCCTCCTCCTCACCTCCCAGCTCACCCCCGAAGCCTTCGAATCCTGGGGTTGGCGCGTGCCCTTCTGGGGTTCGGCCATCCTCGTGTTCGTGGGCCTGTGGACCCGGATGAAGCTGCTCGAATCCGAGTCCTTCACCCGCGTGCAGGAGAGCGGGAAGGTCGCCAAGATGCCCGCCCTCGAGGTGCTGCGCCGCTCCTGGAAGACCGTGGCCATCGGAACCATCGCCACCGTCTCCAACTACGTCACCTTCTACTTCCTCACCACCTTCACCCTCACCTACGGCACCACCACCGCCACCGAGGACGCCGCCCGGGCCGCCGCGGAGAAGACCGGCAAGGCCTTCGACGCCGCCTCCTTCGTCCCCGGGCTCGGCTTCAGCCGCTCGGAGTTCCTGCTGCTGATGATCGGCGCGGTTCTGCTGCTCGTCGTCGGCAACGTGGTCGGCGCGGTGCTCGCCGAGCGGTGGGGCCGGCGCAAGGCCATGATCGGCTTCCACGTGGTCGTCGCCGCCTTCGGGCTGGCCGTGCCGTGGCTGCTGCGCGGCTCCGACGGCGAGGTGTTCTTCGCCCTGGCCCTCGGGTTCTTCGTCTTCGGGCTGATCTTCGGGCCCCTGGGCGCCCTGCTCTCCGAGCTGTTCCCCGCCAACACCCGGTACACCGGCAGCGCGCTGTCCTACAACATCGCCTCGATCCTCGGGGCGGCCGTCGCCCCGTTCATCTTCATCTGGCTGTGGGGCATCACCGGGGACATCCGTCTGGTGGGCCTGTACGTGGCCGGTGCGGCGGTGCTGTCCATCATCGCGCTGCTGTTCGTCCAGGAGCACACCTCCACCCAGGACCTGGCCGAGCGGATCCACGACTGACCCGGACCGGATCAGCCTGCCCGGCATGACGGAAGGCCCCGCGCCCCGTCGAGCGGAAGCTCGAACGGAAGCGCGGGGCCTTCTCGTGTCTCGGGCCGGCCGGAGCCGGGGGAGAGGGGCCGACGGGGCGGGGCCTCAGTGGTCCCCGGAGACCTCCAGGTCCGTGCCGTGCTCCACCGGGCGGACCCAGCCGTAGATCGCGGCGGCCAGGGAGAACAGGGCGGTGAAGCCCAGGAAGATCTGGCCCCACAGCACGAAGTCCGGGTTGTCGGTGGGCATGGCCCACAGGAACAGGGCGGCCCCGACGCAGAACACGGCGATCAGGATGAAGCCGGTGACGTGGGCGGGCTGCTTCTGGCGCTGCTCGGACAAGAGGGGTACCTCCGGGAAGGATCGGCGGGACGGGTGCTCAGTCACCAGGGTACGGCATCCCCGGGGCCCGCGGTGAGGTAGCATATCCCTTCGAGCAAGGGAGTATCCCCACCACCCCGCAGACGTCAGCACGTCGGGCACCGTCGCCCGGCCGGATGCGGGGGCCGCCCCGCCGTCGTCGGGCCCCAGCGCACCAGCGCGGAGCCGACACAGCACGGCAGGGACGGCGGGAGAGACTTGTGCGGCTTGCCGCACCCACCTCACCCACCCCTGAAAGCCCGAGGAGGCTTCGTGGAGATCTCCGCGCTGCAGTGGACTATCACCATCTGCGTCATCCTGGCCCTGCTGGCCTACGACTTCATCTTCCACGTGCGCAAGGCGCACGAACCCACCATCAGGGAAGCGGCCATCTGGTCCGCCGTGTACGTCGGCATCGCCCTGCTGTTCGGCATCCTCATCTTCTGGATGGACGGCGCCCAGTACGGCGCCGAGTACTACAGCGGCTACATCACGGAGAAGGCCCTGTCCGTGGACAACCTCTTCGTCTTCCTCATCATCATGGCCTCGTTCAAGGTGCCGCGGGCGGACCAGCAGAAGGTCCTCCTGTTCGGCATCATCTTCGCCCTGATCATGCGCACCGTGTTCATCTTCGTCGGTGCCGCGGCCATCAACCGGTGGTCCTGGGTCTTCTACCTCTTCGGCCTGATCCTCATCTACACCGCCGGCAACCTCGTCAAGGACGAGGTCACGGACAAGGACGAGGAGAACGAGGCGGACAACATCGTCATCCGCCTGGCCAAGCGGTTCATGCACACCTCGGACGAGTACGACGGCGACAAGCTGTTCACGCACATCGACGGCAAGAAGGTCATGACCCCGATGCTGCTGGTCATGGTCGCCATCGGCGGCACCGACCTGCTGTTCGCCCTGGACTCCATCCCCGCGATCTTCGGTCTCACACAGGACCCGTACATCGTGTTCACCGCGACCGCCTTCTCCCTCATGGGCCTGCGCCAGCTGTACTTCCTCATCGACGGGCTGCTGGACCGACTCATCTACCTCTCTTGGGGCCTGTCCGCGATCCTCGCGTTCATCGGCGTCAAGCTCATCCTGCACGCCCTGCACGAGAACACGCTGCCGTTCGTCAACGACGGCGAGCCCGTGCACGTCGTGGAGGTCTCCACGGGGCTGTCCCTGATCGTGATCATCGGGGTGCTCACCGTGACCGTGCTGGCCTCCCTGTTCACCCCCAAGGGGCAGGCGGTGCGCGCGATCAACGGCGCCCGGGAGGCCGCCGAGGCTTACCTGAACCTGCCCGACGACGCCCCCGACGCCGAGCGCATCCGGCTCAGCGCCAAGCTGGAGAAGCACCGGCGCAAGCTGCCCGGCATCAAGCAGAAGCACCGGGACGAGCTGATCGAGTCCGAGACCCGATACCGGGACCTGCTCGAACGCGCTCGCGGGGAGCACGAGGCCTCCTCCGCCTCCTGACCCCGCCTTCCCTCCGATCCGCGGCCCCGTCCGCGCCGCCCCTGACCCGGGTGGTGCGGGCGGGGCCGCTTCGATCTGTCAGTCGCCCCTCCTAGCGTTTCGAACACATCTTCGAAACGAGGGGGTTCCATGGTTACGGCACGGGTCAGGACGACGACGGCGGGCCAGCCGCTGCGCGTGGAGATCGACGGTGCGCGGTACCGGGTCGCGGCGGACCCGGTGCAGTGGTTCGAGCGCCGGGCGTGGTGGGAGGAGGTCACCCGTGCCCCGAAGGACCGATGCCCGCACCTGGTGGACCGGGAGCTATGGCAGGTGCAGGTGGCCCCGGAGGCGGGGTCGGGCTCCGGGCGACGCCGCGCCGGGGCGGCGGCGTCCTCCCAGGTGGCGGCGGAGGACCTGCGTACGATCTCCCTGGAAAGGGACCGCAACACGGGGACGTGGATCCTCCTGGGTCGGTACTCTTGACCAGGACATCCATCACCGATGCTGGGGAGAACATGAAACTGGGACGCGCTTACGTGGAGAGCCTCTTCGAACAGCACACGGGCATCTACACGTGGGTGGAGATCGAGGGGCAGCGGTACTACCTCCGCGAGCTCGGCACCGCCTCCGTGGTGGACACCGACTTCTTCCACAGCGGCCTGGTCCGCGAGCAGATCAACTACTTCTCCGGGGTGGGTCAGACCGAGCTGACCCACCCCCGCAAGATCATCCCCACCATGCCCATCAAGCCGGGCAAGATCCTGTGCATCGGGCTGAACTACCACGACCACGCCGCCGAGGTGGGTGTGCAGATCCCCGAGCACCCCACCGTGTTCACCAAGTTCCGCAACGCCCTGGTGGGCCCGGCCGACCCCATCGCCCTGCCCCCGGAATCCCAGAAGGTGGACTACGAGGCGGAGCTGGCCGTGGTCATCGGCAAGAACGTGCGCCGGGCGGACGAGGCCCAGGCCCTGGAGGCCATCGCCGGGTACACCATCCTCAACGACGTCTCCGTGCGGGACTGGCAGGGCCGCACCTCCGAGTGGTTCCAGGGCAAGAACTGGGACAACTGCACCCCGGTGGGCCCGTACGTGGTCTCCCGAGACGAGGTGGATCCGGTCGCGGGCCTGCGCATCGAGTGCCTGATCGACGGGGAGACGGTCCAGTCCGGGACCACCGCGGACATGATCTTCACCCCCGCCCAGCTGGTCTCCTACATCTCCACCTTCATGTCCCTGGAACCCGGGGACGTCATCGCCTGCGGCACCCCCGCTGGGGTCGGCATGTCCAAGACGCCGCGCCGCTGGCTGCGCCCCGGCGAGGAGGTCACCACCCGCATCGAGGGCATCGGGGAGATCACCAACATCTGCCGTCCCGAAGCCGAGACCGAGGACCACTTCCAGGACAAGGCGTGGTGGGGTCCGGTGCTCTCCGAACGGGAGGCCGAGGCCGCCACGGGCTGCTGGACCGAGGACGACTGAGCAGAGACGACGGGGTGGGGGTCCGGTGCTGAAGCTCTGCGTCAACGGCGCCAGAACACCTGCGGAGCATCCGCTGCTCAGCGCGGATCCCGCGGACCTGCTCGACGACGCCGTGGAGGCAGCGGCCTTGGGTGCGGGTCCCGTGCATCTGCACCCTAAAGACCGGACCGGACGGGACAGTCTGCGTGCTGAAGATGTGGCGCGGTGGGTCGGTGCCTTCCGTCGAGCCCTCCCACGCATCCGGATCGGCGTGACCACCGGCGCCTGGGCTGAGACCGAGCCTGCTGCGCGGATCGAGCGCATCCGGTCCTGGACCGCGCTGCCGGACTTCGCCTCGGTGAACTGGCATGAAGACGGCGCCGAGGAGTTGGCGTCTGCTCTCCTCGCGCGGGGGATCGCCGTGGAGGCTGGTCTGTGGGACGCCGGGGCCGCCCGGGCATGGGTGGACTCGCCCCTGAGGCGGCGCTGCCTCCGTCCACTGCTGGAGGTCCAGGACCTCCCGGCTCCCCGCGCTGCAGCAGAGGCGCACGAGATGCTGCAGGTGGTGCGCGAGAGCGCACCGGAGTCCGTCCCCCTCCTGCACGGGGAGGAGCGCAGCGCCTGGCCCGTGCTGCGCATCGCCCGGGAACAGCACCTGGATACCCGGATCGGCCTGGAGGACACGCTGGTGCTGCCGGACGGAACCTCCGCCGCGGGAAACTCCCAGCTGGTCGCCTCCGTGCTGCGCATCTCGGCAGCGGGCGCGCCGTCGGCAACCTCCGATTGACTTAAGATTCGAACACCTGTTCGATAACGGGTGTGACGTTCCCGCACCTGGTCTCCTACAGCGCCTACAGCGCGCACTACGGCGTGTGCACGCCGGAGGAGATCGTCGCGGCCGCCGCCGCCCACGGAGCCACCCACGTAGGGCTGACCGACCGGAACGGGCTCTACGGCGCCGTCAAACACGTCCGGGCCTGCCTGGACCACGGCATCGCCCCCATCCTCGGGGTGGACCTCGCGCTCGCGGACCCGGCCCGCCAGCGCCTGATCGGGCGGATCGTGATCCTGGCCGAAGGCCACGACGGCGGAGGAGGCTACGGGGACCTGTGCGCCCTGATCTCCCGCGCCCACGGCGAGCACCGGGCCGCGCCCCTCGGCGACTCGCCCCACCCGGGGGAGGCGGTGGGCAGCGTCGGACGTGGCGGCCTCCCGCCCCTGCGCGCCCGGCCCCACCTGAGCCTGGCGGACCTCGCCGAAGCCGCGGCCGCCGGGCACGGCCGGTTCGTCGTGCTGCTCGGCCCGGACTCCGACGTCGGGCGCCTGGCCGCCGCCCGCCGATACCGCCGGGCCCGGGCGGCCCTGGCCGCCTGGCGCGCCGCGCTGGGGGCCCACCGGGTGCGGGTGCACCTGGTGGATCGGCTCACCCACCCCGGCGCCCCCTACGGCCTGTCCCACGCCGCCCGCCTGGCGGACCTGGCCGCCGAGGCAGGGGTGCCGGCGGTGCTCAGCAACGCCGCCCGCTACGCCACCGAGGACCAGGCCGTCACCGCGGACGTGCTCGACGCCGCCCGCGGACTCACCCCGCTGGGCGAAGCCCACCACCAGCCCAACGGGCAGGGCTGGCTGAAGGATCCGGCTGCCATGCACCGCATCGCCGGGCGCATCGCCGCGGCGGCCACCGGCCCGGTGAGCGTGGCCGGGCTGCTCGGGGCCACCGCCGAAACCGCCCAGCGCTGCGCCCTGAGTCCCGCCGCGGACCTCGGCTACGGCACCCCCACCGTCCCGGAGGCGCACCTGACCGGCACCCGGGACACCCCCATGCGGGAGCTGCGGGCCCGATGCGAGGCGGCCCTGCACCGGATCTACGGGGCGGAAGCGCAGCGCACCGTGCGCGGGCCCGGCATCGCCACGACCCACTGGGAGAGCCCCCGGGGGCGCATGGAACGGGAGCTGGCCGTCATCGAGACCCTGGGATTCAGCTCCTACTTCCTCACCGTCGCCCATGTCTCCCGGCTCATCGGGGGGCTGGGCATCCGCCACGCCGCCCGCGGCTCCGGGGTCTCCTCCCTGGTCAACCACCTGCTCGGGATCTCCGTGGTGGACCCCCTGGAGTACGGGCTGGTCTTCGAGCGGTTCCTGTCCACCGAGCGCTCGACCCTGCCGGACATCGACATCGACGTCGAATCCGCCCGTCGCCACGAGATCTACCGGGCCGTGTTCGAGCACTACGGGTCCCAGCGGGTCACCCTCATGTCCATGCACAACGGGTACCGGGCCCGCGGGGCGGTGCGCGACGCCGCCCGCGCCCTGGGCCTGGAGCAGGCCACCACGGACCGGATCGCCCGGGCCATCTGGCGCATCCCCGCCGGGCGGCTGCGCGAGCAGCTGGCCCACCAGCCCGAGCTGGTCGGGCTGCGGGACGAGGCCGCGCGCAACCCGCGGGTGGACCTGCTCATCGACCTCGTCGAGCGTCTGGACCGTCTGCCGAGGCACCTGTCCATGCACCCGTGCGGGGTGATCCTCTCCAACGCCTCCCTGCTGCGGCGCACCCCGGTGCAGCCCTCCGGCATCGGCCTGCCCATGAGCCAGTACGACAAGCACGACATGGACCCGATGGGCCTGCTCAAGCTGGACATCCTGGGGGTGCGGATGCAGTCCGCGATGGCCCACACCCTCGAGGAGATCGAGCACACGCTGGGCCACCGCCCGGACCTGGAGGCCATCGACACCCGGGATGAGGCCACCTTCGAGCTGATCCGCTCCACCCAGACCCTGGGCTGCTTCCAGATCGAATCCCCGGGGCAGCGGGAGCTGATCGGGAAGATGCAGCCGCGGGAGGTCGGGGACCTGATCATCGACATCTCCCTGTTCCGCCCGGGGCCCATGCACTCGGACATGGTCCGGCCCTACCTGGAATCCCGCCACGGTTTCGCCGCGCCCTCCCTGATCCACCCGGATCTCGCCCCGTATCTGCGGGAGACCGGCGGGGTGATGGTCTTCCACGAGCAGATCATCAACATCGTGGATCGGATGACCGGGTGCGGGCTGGCCGCCGCGGATGAGCGCCGTCGCACCCTTGGCGGCCCGCGGGAGCCGGAGACCGAGGCGTTCTTCCGGAAGGCCGCCGCGGCCCGCGGGTACCCCGGGCCCGTGATCGACCGGGTGTGGGAGGCCCTGGCGGCCTTCGGCTCCTTCGGCTTCTGCAAGGCCCACGGCGCGGCCTTCGCGATCCCCACCTACCAGTCCGCGTGGCTGAAGACCCACTACCCGGCGCACTTCATGGCCGGGGTCCTGCAGCACGACCCCGGCATGTACCCGCAGCGGCTGCTGCTGGCCGACGCCCGCCGGATGGGGGTGGGCATCCTGCCGGTGGACGTCAACCGCTCCGGGACCAGCTACCGGGTGGAGCACCGGGGGAGCGCCGAGCACGCGGAGCCGGGGCGGGCGCGGGACTGGGCGATCCGGCTGCCCCTGACCCAGGTCTCCGCGCTGTCCGCCGCGGAGATCGACCGGATCATCGTCGGCGCGCCGTACACCTCCGCGGCGGATCTGCGGGCCCGGGTCCGCCCGCACCGGCCCTCCCTGGAGCGCCTGGCCGCGATCGGCGCCCTGGACCCGGCCGTGTTCGACGGCGTCGCCGCCCCGGGACAGTGGGCCGAGGGCCAGCGGGGCGAGGTGCGGCGGAGCGAGGACCTGCGGACGACGTCGGTGCGCGCGATCCCGCTGCAGCTGGCCCTGCCCCTGGGGGCGGCGCAGAACCCCCACCCGGCGCGGGAGAGCGCGGACCTGGCCGCGACCCTGCGCACCGAACTGGACGTGCTGAGCCTGGACGTCTCCGCGCACCTGATGGCCGGGTGGGCGGGCCGGCTGGCGGACTGGCCCCTGACCCGCGCGGCGGACCTGCTGAGCCTGCGCAACAGGACCGAGGTGTGGGTGGCCGGGGTGCGGGTCTCCACGATGACCCCGCCCATGAAGTCCGGCAAGCGGGTGGTCTTCGTCTCCGTGGACGACGGCACCGGCTGCGTGGACGCCGCCTTCTTCGACGACGCCCAGGCCCTGTCCGGACCCGAGCTGTTCGGCACCCCCATGCTCCTGATCCGCGGCACCACCCGGCGCACCGGGCCCCGCGGCATCTCCGTGACCGCCCACCAGGCCTGGGACCTGCGCCAGCTCATGGACGGGACCGCGCCCCTGCCCTTCGCCCCGGCGCGCACCCGCCCCCTGGCCGCCGGCTGAGCCGGCAGACGGATCGGGGCCGGGGACTCACTGCCCGTAGTGATAGCGGCACGCGGCGATGAGCACCTGGCGGTCGGTGAGTCGATACACCAGTCGGTGTTCCGCAGTGATCCGGCGGGACCAGTATCCGGCGAAGTCATGACGAAGCGGCTCCGGTTTGCCGATGCCCTCATTCCCGTGGCGCTGGATGTCCCGGATCAGCGTGTTGATCCGACGCAGCACGGCGCGATCCTGACGCTGCCACCACAGGTAGTCCTCCCAGGCGTCAGGGTCCCAGGTCAGCAGCAGGTCAGGCATCGGGGTCCACGAGCTCGTGGCGCTCGCCCTCTCCTGCCTCCAAACGCTGCATCGCATCCAGCAGCCGACGGGCGTTGGAGGGGGAGCGCAGCAGGTGCGCCGTCTCCTTCAGCGACTCATACTCCGCCAGGGAGAGGATCACCACCGGGTCGTGACCGCTGCGGGTGATCACCACCTCCTCCCGGTCCTGCACCACGCCGTCCAGCACCTCGGCATAACGCGCCCGGGACTCCGTATACGTCATCGTCTTCACTGCCGCCCCTCTCCCCGCGGTATCTGTACAGAAAAGAGTACAGACGGGCAGGGACGATGGGAAGAGACTGGCCCCCAGGAGCATCGCCCTACAATGGATCTCTGGGTGGCGCGCATCGCAGCCCGCCGCCGCACGCCTCACACACCCCGCAGCACCCGACCGGGGCCTCCGCACCGACCCCGGCCCCGCGCCGCACCACCGAAGGGATCACCGTGGATCCGGTCCAGACACTCTCCCTTGCGCTGCTCGCCCTCGCCCTCATCCTGGCGATCTGGCGGCGCATCAACATCGGCCTGCTCGCCCTGGCCGCGACCTTCGTCCTCGCCCTGACCGCCCACCTCACCGCCGACGACGTCTACGAGGCCTTCCCCGGCTCGATCTTCGTGCTGCTGGTCGGGGTCTCCCTGCTGTTCGGGCACCTCGAGCGCTCCGGGGCCCTGACCTGGTTCGTGGACCGGGTCTACCGCCTCATCGGGGAGCGCACCCACCTGATCCCCTGGGCCGGATTCCTCATCGGCGCCGTCCTGTCCTCCCTCGGCGCCTTCGCCACCGCACCCATCACCCTGCTCGTGCCGACCATCGCGCACCTGTCCCGCCGCTTCCCCCGTTCCTTCCTCATCAGCGAGCTCGCCGTGGTCATCGGCGCCAACTCCGCCGGACTCTCCCCGCTGAACCCCGCCGGCGCCGTCATCCGCAAGGTCGCCGACCAGCACCACATCAGCTACCAGCCCTGGCTGATCTGGGCCCTGAGCCTGGCCATGGCCGCCGCCGTCGTCCTCGTCCTGCAGATCGGCCTGGCCCGCTTCCGCGGCCCCGCCGCCGGGCAGAACCCCCAGGACATCGCCGCCGACGCCCAGCCCTACACCCGGCCCCTGGTCATCGTCGACGAGGACGCCGCCCGCGGGCTGCGCCCCGCCTACGCCATCACCGCCGCCGCCTCCCTGCTGGTCTTCGTCCTGTTCGTCGTCTTCGCCAAGACCGACGTCGGACTCACCGCCGTCGCCCTGGTCATCGTGCTCCAGCTGCTCTTCCGGCCCGAGGAGAAGAAGCTGCTGCGCTCCGTGCCCTGGCCCTCCGTGCTGCTGCTGTGCGGTCTGCTGACCTACCTCGGCGCCCTGCAGAGCATCGGCACCATGGACACCATCCAGGCCGGCCTGGAATCCACCGGCAGCCAGGTGCTCCTGGTGTTCCTGCTCGCCTACATGACCGCCGCCCTGTGCAACATCGAATCCTCGACCCTCGGGGTCCTCGGCCTGGTCATGCCCCTGGTCTTCTCCGCCTTCGGGGAGAACCCCGCCCTGACCTGGGTGCTCGCCGCCGTCGCCGCCCCCGCGACCCTCACCGTGATGAACCCCATCCACGTCGCCGGGACCCTGATCATCTCCTACACCGACGAACGCGACCAGCAGGCCCTGTTCCGCCGCCTGCTCGCCCTGTCCTTGGGCATCACCTGCGTGGCCCCCGGCCTCGCCGCGATCGTCCCGGCCCTGCTCGTCTGATCCCCCCGCCCTCTCCCCGGGGACCAGGCACGCCCCGGCCAGGAGCGCAGACGGTAGAATCGCCACGGTGCCCGCCCATCCGAGGCCGGCCCGCACCCGAACCAGCACGCCCCCGGTACCGGCGTGCCACCGAACAAGGAGTGAACGCCCATGGCCGCACCGGCCGAGACCCTGCACCTCTACGTCGACGGCGAAGCCCAGCAGGCGACCCTCGGGACCACCGCGGCCGAGCTGTTCGCCGATGAGCAGGACATCGTCGTCGCCCGCATCAACGGCACCCTCAAGGACCTGTCCACCGAGCTGGCCGAAGGCGACGACGTCGTGCCCGTGCGCATCCACGAGCCCGAGGGCCTGGAGGTCCTGCGCCACTCCGCCGCCCACGTCATGGCCCAGGCCGTCCAGCAGCTGCGCCCCGATGCCAAGCTCGGCATCGGCCCCTACATCACCGACGGCTTCTACTTCGACTTCGACGTCGCCGAGCCCTTCACCCCCGAGGACCTGAAGAAGCTCGAGAAGTCCATGATGAAGATCGTCAAGTCCGGGCAGATCTTCCGCCGCCGCGTCGTCACCCACGACGAGGCGCTCGCGGAGATGGCCGAGGAGCCGTACAAGATCGAGCTGCTGGGCCTGTCCCAGGGGCCCGGCTCCGGGGCCGACGCCGCCGAGGGCGCCTCCGTGGAGGTCGGCGAAGGCGAGATCACCATCTACGACAACGTGGACCGCAAGGGCGAGACCGTCTGGAAGGACCTGTGCCGCGGACCCCACCTGCCCAACACCAAGCTCATCGCCAACGGCTACGCCCTGACTCGCACCGGCGGCGCCTACTGGCGCGGCTCGGAGAAGAACCCGATGTTGCAGCGCATCTACGGCACCGCCTGGCCCACCAAGGAGCAGCTGCAGGCCTACAAGGATCGCCTGGCCGAGGCCGAGCGGCGCGACCACCGGCGCCTGGGGGAGGAGCTGGACCTGTTCTCCTTCCCCAAGACCATCGGCCCCGGCCTGCCCGTGTTCCACCCCAAGGGCGGCATCATCCTGCGGGAGATGGAGAACTACGTGCGGGAGCGGCACATCGCCGAGGGCTTCCAATACGTGAAGACCCCGCACATCTCCAAGGAGGACCTGTTCTATACCTCCGGGCACCTGCCGTACTACGCCGACGGCATGTTCCCGCCCATGGAGGAGGAGTCGGTGAAGTACCGGCTCAAGGCCATGAACTGCCCCATGCACAACGAGATCTTCCGCTCCCGCGGCCGCTCCTACCGCGAGCTGCCCCTGCGGTTCTTCGAATTCGGCACCGTGTACCGGGACGAGAAGTCCGGGGTGCTGCAGGGCCTGACCCGCGTGCGGATGATCACCCAGGACGACTCCCACAGCTACGTGACCAAGGAGCAGGCCCCGGGCGAGGTGCGCCACCTGCTGAACTTCATGCTCTCCCTGCTGCGCGACTTCGGCATGAGCGACTTCTACCTGGAGCTGTCCACCCGGGACACCGAAGGGGAGAAGAAGGACAAGTTCATCGGCACCGACGAGCAGTGGGAGGAGGCCACCGCCATCCTGCAGCAGGTGGCCGAGGAGACCGGGCTGGACCTGGTCCCGGATCCGGGCGGGGCCGCGTTCTACGGGCCCAAGATCTCCGTGCAGGCCAAGGACGCCATCGGGCGCACCTGGCAGATGTCCACCGTGCAGTACGACTTCAACCAGCCGGCCCGCTTCGGCCTGGAATACCAGGCCGCCGACGGCACCCGGCAGGAGCCGGTGATGATCCACTCCGCGAAGTTCGGCTCCCTGGAGCGGTTCTTCGGCGTGCTCACCGAGCACTACGCGGGGGCCTTCCCGGCCTGGCTGGCGCCGGTGCAGGTCATCGGGATCCCCGTGGCCGAAGCCTTCAACGACTACCTGGCCGAGGTGGCCGCGAAGCTGCGCGCCGAGGGCATCCGCGTGGAGGTGGACGAGAGCACGGACCGCTTCCCCAAGAAGATCCGCAACGCCGCGAAGGAGAAGGCGCCCTTCGTGCTGATCGCCGGGGGAGAGGACGCCGAACACGGCGCGGTCTCCTTCCGCTTCCGCGATGGCTCCCAGGACAACGGCGTGCCCGTGGACGAGGCGGTGGCCCGCATCGTCGAGCACGTGCGCTCGCGCAACAACGCGGACCCGACGGCGGCCTGAGTCGGGTCACCGCGCCGAGCCGTCACGGGCGTGGGTTCTGGAGGCTCCAGAACCCACGCCCGTGACGGCTCGCGTTCCTCAGCCCTCCTCGGTCAGGCGGTCGATGAACCCGCGGGCGTTGGCGAGGGTCCGCTCCCGGCGGTCCTCCACGGTCATGGTCTCCTCCATCTGACGGACCCCCTCCGGGCGGCGTCGGCCCAGGGTGTAGTCCGTGCAGCGCAGGTCCTGGCACAGGTAGGTGCCCACCGAGCTGTAATGGCCCTTCCCGCCCTTGGCGGAGGGGCGCGCTGCCGAGAACAGGGACACCCCGGAGCCGGAGTGCAGGGTCAGGCAGAACTGGCACATCTGCGCCGATCCCCGCCCGCGGTTGGTCGCTTTGGTCAGCACGACCCCGCGCAGGGAGCCGTCCTCCTGGGGCACCACCGCGTAGCCGCGCTGCGGGGACTTCGGGTCGATCCACCCGAGGAAGACCTCCGCCTCCCAGTCCCAGGCGCCCAGCCCCGCCGGCAGGCTCAGGCGGGAGGCCTCGCCCTTGGTGCAGTTGATGAAGCTGGAGCGGATCTGGGATTCGGTCAGAGGACGCATGGCTCCCAACCTATACCCGGCCCAGCGCCGACGGTCGGGCAGGTTCACCGGCCGCCGAATCCGCCGCCGTCGCACACCACCGGCACGGGCGCGCCACGGGCTAGTCTGGGAGCCATGAGCCAGCCGCAGGACACGGACCAGATCACCGACGACTTCCAGCTGCCCGGCGTGCCGGACGCCTTCCAGCGGCTGTGGACCCCGCACCGTCGGGCCTACGTCTCCGGCGGGCAGCAGGACTACGACGAGCACACCTGCCCCTTCTGCGCCGCCCCCACCCGCAAGGATGAGGACTCGCTGATCGTGCACCGCGGGGAGCACGCCTTCGTCGTGCTGAACCTCTACCCGTACAACCCCGGGCACGTGCTGGTCTGCCCGTACCGGCACATCGCCGACTACGACGAGGCCACCGAACAGGAGACCGCGGAGATCGCCCGGTTCACCCAGATCATCATGGGCGTGCTGCGCGAGCAGTCCCATGCCGCCGGGTTCAACATCGGGATGAACCAGGGCAAGATCGGGGGAGCGGGGATCGCCGCGCACCTGCACCAGCACATCGTGCCCCGTTGGAGCGGGGACACCAACTTCCTGCCGATCGTCGCCGGCACCAAGACCGTCACGCAGACCCTCGCCGAGATCCGCGAGCTGCTGGCCGGGGCCTGGCCCGCCGACGACGACGACTGAACCGGGCCTCGCCTCAGCGCCCCCACTTCGGTGCGGCCGGGCGCCAGGCCCGCAGCTTGCCCAGCAGCTCGTCCGGCTCGCTCGCCACGATCAGCCGATTCCGGAAGGACTCCCGGATGAACCCGCGAGCCACCATCTCGTCCAGCATCGCCAGCATCGGGGACCAGAAGCCGCCGACGTCGTAGACCGCCACCGGCTTGCGGTGGAAGCCCAGCTGCTGCCAGGTCCACATCTCGAACAGCTCCTCCAGGGTCCCGGCCCCGCCGGGCAGGGCCACGAAGGCGTCCCCGAGTTCGTTCATCCGCTGCTTGCGCCGGTGCATATCCGGGACGATCTCCAGGGCATCCAGCCCCTCGTGGGCGATCTCCCCGCGCACCAGGCCCTCCGGGATGACCCCGCGCACCTGGCCGCCGGCCGAGCGGGCGGCATCGGCCACCACGCCCATCAGTCCCACGTTCCCGCCGCCGTAGACCACCCCGAGGCCCTCCCGCGCCAGGTGCTCGGCCAGGCGGCGGGCCTCGCGGGCGAAGGCCGAGTCATCACCCAGGGCTGAGCCGGTGAAGATCGTGATGGCCGACAGGGCCGGGGCGTCGGGATCGTCGTGCTGCTCGGTGCTCATGCGCTCATGCTAACCACCGCCCCGCCCGACCGAGCCGCCCGGAAGGGTGGGCCGGGGTGAAGAACGGGTGAACATCCCGCGGGGAGCGCGTCACCCCCAGAGGGCGGTGCCGCACCCGGCGGGTCGTGCGGTCACCGCCGGAGCACGACCTCGCGGTGCTTGAACTCCGCGGTGCTGACCAGCGCGGGCGCCTCACCGACGGCGCGGGAGAGGGCCAGGAACGGGCCCGCCGCCCCCAGCAGCTCGCCTCCAGATGATTCGATCTCAGGTACAGATTGATCGGCGAAACCTTTGACCTGTTGCAGAGGTTGAGTGGTGTCCCTGTCTAGCGCGGCGTAGATCCGCGCCATCACGGGGGACGGTTCCCACGCCTGATGGACGAGCTCCACGCCGTCCAGGGAGGATCCCACCTCCGGGGGCGCGTACCCCGCTGCTCCGGAGACACCGCTCGAGACTTCGCCGGACACACCGCCCGGAACGGCCTCAGCGGTACTGTCCGACGCCGCGCCCGCCGTCGGGCCCTGTGCATCGCCCCAGTCGGCCAGCAGCCGCCGGGCAGCCCGCACCGCACTGTCGTGCGCGGCGTCGAGCTCCTCCGCCGGCCGCGGGGCGGCCCACGCCCGGTGCTTGGTCCGCACCTGCTTGAACTGGGTCAGCCCCAGCTCGCTCCCCACGGCGTCCTCCAGTCGGCGCACCAGGATCCCGTCTGGGGCCAGCGCGATCCAGGTGGCCCGGGCCGCCGCCTGCTGATCCAGGCGGGTCACCTGGGAGCGCTCATGGGCCGTGCCCACCTTGGAGGCGGCATCCGGGAAGGTCGCGATGTACAGCCAGTGCGGACGGCTCACATAAGCCAGCGCGGCGTCGGTCAGCCGTGCCCCGCGGTGCACCCGGTGCAGGGGCCGGAAGCGGTCCAGGTGCCGACACAGCCCGCACTGCTGGCCGCTGCGGATGCGCTGGTGCTTCGGGCAGGCCACCGTGCGGAACCGCGCCGTGCCCTGCTCATCGACCTCGGCGTGGGCGAAGCCGGCGCACCAGCGCGGCTCGACGCCGTCGGGCACGGGCAGGGCCCGCACCAGCGGGGCGTCCCCGAGGTCCAGCCGGGTCCGCAGCACCGTCCCGCACGGCACGCCGTCCTCCACGGGCTCGACGGCGACCACCGGCTTCCGCTCCCGCCAGGACAGATCCCGCCACACCACCGGGGCACCGTCCAGATCCCGGATGAGCGCGGACCAGGAGGATACGGCCTCACTCATCGGCGCCGGTCCCCTCGGCACCTTCTCCTGCGGCACCATCCCGCTCGGCGTCGTCGTCCACCAGCCCGCGACGGCGCAGCAGCGGTCCGATCTGCGGGTCCCGGCCGAGCAGGTCACGGAAGGACTGCGCCGGATCCTGCTCGGAGCCGCGGGCCAGCAGCCGGTCCCGGAACACCTGCCCGTTCTCCCGGCGCAGCCCGCCGCGGGCGCGGAACCAGTCCACGGTCTCCGCGTCCATCATCTCGGAGAAGATGTACGAGTAGTACCCGGCCGAATAGCCGCCCTCGAAGATGTGCTTGAACATCCCGGTCGCATACCGCGGGGCCACCGGAAGATCCGCCAGCCCGTACCGGGCCAGCACCTCCCGCTCGAACTCCCGCACCTGCTGCGGAGTCTCCAGCGGCTCGGCGTCGGTGCCGCGGGTGTGCCAGGCCATGTCCAGCAGGGCAGCCCCCAGGTACTCCACGGTGCGGAAGCCCTCACCCCACCGGGCCGCCTCCTGCAGGGCGCGTGCGGCCTCGGTCGGCAGCGGCTCGCCCGTCTCGTGGTGGCGGGCGTAGTGGGGCAGCACTTCCGGGTGGAACATCCACATCTCGTTGACCTGCGACGGGTACTCCACGAAATCCCGGGGCACGTTGGTCCCGGCCGCGGTGGGCCAGACCACCGTGCTCAGCAGGGAGTGCAGGGCGTGGCCGAACTCGTGGAACATCGTGCGCACGTTGTCCGCGCTGAGCAGCTTCTCCTCGCCCTGCCCGGGACGGGTGAAGTTCAGGGTGTTCATCACCACCGGGGTCTGGCCGACCCGGGCGTCCCGGGGCACGATCTCGTGCATCCACGCCCCACCCTGCTTGGTGGGTCGGGCCCACGGATCCAGGCCGAACAGCCCCAGCAGGCGGTCCTGCTCATCGCGGACCTCCCAGAAGCGCACCTCCGGGTGGTATCCGGGCAGCTGCGAGCGGGCCGTGAACTGCACCCCGTACAGCCGCGAGGCGGCCGCGAACACGCCGTCGACCAGGGTCCGCTCGAAGGAGAAATATGGGCGCAGCGCCTGGGCATCCACGGCGTAGCGCTCCCGGGCCACCCGCTCCAGCAGCACCGGGACATCCCAGGGCTGGATCTGCCCGGGCTCGACGCCGGCGACCTCCGCCATCACCGCAAGCTCCCGCTGGAACGCCGCCCGGGCCCGCGGGGCCAGCTCCTCGAGCATCCCCAGCGCCCGCTGCGGGGTCCCGGCCACGGAGCGGCGCAGCTGCAGCTCGGCGTGGGTGCGGGCCCCGAACAGCTCGGCCCGGCGGGCCCGCAGCTCAGCGATCCGCGCCGCCGTCGTCAGCAGCTCCGGAGTGCCCGCGGCCCCCTCGTCCCGGGCTTCGCCCCGCCCCCGGTTCACCGAATCCCGCCACAGCCGACGCCGCGTGTCCCGGTCCTGCAGCGAGGACAGCACCGACGGCACCGCGAACAGGTCCTGCACCAGCAGGTAGCTTCCCGGGTGCCCGGCCAGCTGCGCCGCTTCGGCGGCCTGGCGCACCCGATCCTCGGGCAGACCGGCCAGCTGCCTCTCGTCCTCCAGCAGCAGGCCCGCCTGCTCAGCCCCGGCCAGCAGCCCGGCGCCGAACCGGGCGGACAGCTGCGCCAGCTCCTGCTCGATCCGCGCCACCTCGTCCCGGGCGGTCTCCTCGAGGAAGGCCCCGCGGTCCTCGAAGTCCTCGCGCCAGCGCCGCAGCACATGCCGCCGCACCGGATCCAGCCCCTCCTCCTCGACGGCGGCCAGCCGCCGGGCCAGGCGGGGATCCCGGGCGGAGGCCGCCTCATGCTCGGCCAGGGGGCCGGCCCAGCGGCGGTGCAGCTCGAGGACCTCCTCGGTGCCCATCGCACTGATGAAGGTGTGGAAGATCCCGGTGACCCGGGCAAACTGCGCGGCCGCCGTCTCCAGCGGCTCGATCACCGTGGCGAAATCCGCCGGGGCGGGATCTGCGGCGATCCGCTCCCAGGCATCCCGCTGCGCGGCCATCCCGGACCGCAGCAGCTCCTCCAGATCCTCCGGGCCGACCCCGGACAGGTCCGGCAGACCGCCGGGCAGCTCGGACGGGGACAGCAGGGTCGAGGGCGCGGGGGGCTCAGGGGTCACAGGAGTCATGGACCACACCCTAGCGGCTCACCCGCACCCGGCCTCTCGGTAGGATGGTCCCCATGCCTCACCCCCTGCGACCTCGAACCCTCACGCGACTTCTCGGGCAGGGCATCCGCGCCGCCTCCCGCCTGCGCGGCGGCGGCTCCGCCTTCCCCGGGCTGTTCATGGAGAAGGCCGACCCCGGCTTCGTCGCCCGGGAGCTGGCCCGGCTGCCCCACGGCGTCGTCGTGATCTCCGGGACCAACGGCAAGACCACCACCACCAAGATGACCGTGCAGCTGCTGGAATCCCAGGGGCTGCGGGTGTTCACCAACCGCACCGGCTCCAACTTCGTGCGCGGGGTCGCCGCGGCCCTGCTCGGGGAGATGGACCTGCGCGGGCGCCTGGAGGCGGACATCGCCGTGCTGGAGCTGGACGAGGCCCACGCGGTGCACTTCGTGCGGGCCGTGAAGCCCCGCCACGCCCTGCTGCTCAACGTCATGCGCGACCAGCTGGACCGCTTCGGGGAGATCGACACGACCCGCAAGATGCTCACCCAGGTCGCCCAGGCCACCACCGAGGCCGTGGTCCTCAACCGGGAGGACCCCCGGATCCGCCGGATCGCCGCGGACCTGACCCCCGGCACCCGCGCCGTCTACTACGGCCTGTCCGAGCAGCTGCGCGCCCGCTTCCCCTCGGATGATGAGATGCGGGACAAGGCCCCGGCCCGCCAGGCCGCGGACCTGCCCGAGGCCGACGTCGTGCTGGAGGCCTTCGAGGGCACCCGCAGCGTGCTGTCCATCGCCGGGCGGGAGGTCACCGCGCAGATCACCCTCTACGGCATCTACAACATCTACAACGCCGCCGGCGCCCTGGCCCTGACCCGCCAGATCATGGGGGAGCGCACCGACGAGGCGGCGCTGCTGCGCGCCCTGTCCGAGGTCACCCCGGCCTTCGGGCGCGGGGAATCCGTGCGGATCGGGCAGAGCACCCTGCAGCTGCTGCTGGTGAAGAACCCCGCCGGCTTCCGCCTGTCCCTGGCCTCGGCCACCGGGGACGACTGGGCCACGATGATCACCATCAACGACGAGTACGCCGATGGGCGCGACGTCTCCTGGCTGTGGGACGTGGACTTCGACGTCCTGCGCGAGGGCGGCGTGGACGTGGTCGGCGGGACCCGCGCCTGGGATATGGCCCTGCGCCTGGAGCACGACGACGTCCCCGTGCGCGAGGTGCACCCGGAGCTTCCCGAGGCCCTGCGCGCCTTCCTGGACGGGGCCGGGGACCGCCCGATGCGCGTGTTCTGCACCTACACCTCCATGCTCGTGCTGCGCCGCGAGCTGGGGAGGATCACCGACGTGGAGGAGATCTGACCATGACCGAGCGCACCGCGCCCGCCGCGCAGTCCCACCAGCCCGACAAGGTAGCGGCCAAGGGCCACCTGCGGATCCTGCAGCTGTACCCCCGGGACATGAACATCTACGGGGACTGGGGCAACGTGCTGTCCCTGTCCCGGCGCGCCCAGAAGCACGGATACACCACCGAGATCATCGACTACAACCCCGAGGACGAGTTCCCCGAGGACGTGGACATCGTCATCGGCGGCGGCGGCCAGGACTCGGGGCAGTCCGTGATCCAGGAGGATCTGCACGCCATCGCCCCCCGGCTGCGCCGGATGGCCGAGAACGGCGTGCCCATGCTGGTGATCTGCGGGCTCTACCAGCTGTTCGGCCACGAGTTCACCACCGTGGATGGGGAGGTCCTGGAGGGCATCGGGATCTTCGACGCCCGCACCGTGGGGGGCAGGCAGCGGCTGATCGGCAACATCGTCCTGGACACCCCGGAGTTCGGGCAGGTCGTGGGCTACGAGAACCACTCCGGGCTGACCTACCTCGGCCAGGACGTCCAGCCCCTGGGCACCGTGACCCTGGGACAGGGCAACAACCTCGACGACGCCGGGGAGGGCGCCCGGGTGCACCACGTCATCGGCTCCTACCTGCACGGCTCCCTCCTGCCGAAGAACCCCCGGATCACCGACTACCTGATCGGCCAAGCCGCCCGGCGCCGCTGCGGCTCCTTCGACCCCGAGCCGATCGACGACACCCTGGCCGAGCGCGCCCGCGAGGTCGCCGCCTCCCGGCCCCGCTGAGCACCCGGTCCGGCCTCGCCTCGGCCCGGGGCTGGACAGGCGCACTAGACTCGAGGAAGCCGTGCCCGCGGGTCCGCGCCCACCGGCGCGCCCGCGGCACCCCGACGATCCCCGACGCACGAAGGAGACCCCGTGTCCGGTCACTCCAAATGGGCCACCACCAAGCACAAGAAGGCCGCGATCGACGCCAAGCGCGCCAAGGCCTTCGCCAAGTACATCAAGGGCATCGAGGTCGCCGCGCGCATGGGCGGGGCCGACGTCGCCGGCAACCCGGCCCTGGACCTGGCCGTGTCCAAGGCCAAGAAGAACTCCGTGCCCAACGACAACATCGACCGCGCGATCAAGCGCGGCGCCGGGCTGACCGGCGAGGTCGTGGACTACTCCGAGATCCTCTACGAGGCCCGCGGCCCCCAGGGCTCGGCTCTGTACATCGAGTGCCTGACCGACAACAAGAACCGCGCCGCCGCGGACGTGCGCACCGCGGTGACCCGCTCCGGTGGCACCATGGCCGATCCCGGCTCCGTGTCCTTCATGTTCGAGCGCAAGGGCGTGGCCGAGGTGGCCAAGAAGGACGGGCTGACCGAGGACGACGTCCTGATGGCCGTGCTCGACGCCGGGGCCGATGAGGTCAAGGAGGAGGACGAGGTCTTCGAGGTCATCTCCGAGGCCTCCGACCTGCCCGAGATCCGCAAGGCCTTGGACGCCGCCGAGCTGGAGTACAACAACGACGACCCGCAGTTCCGGCCCACCATGACCGTGGACCTGGACGCCGACGGGGCGAAGAAGTTCCTCAAGCTCGCCGACGCGATCGAGGCGCTGGACGACGTGCAGAACGTCTACTCCAACGTGGAGATCTCCCCGGAGGTCATGGCCCAGCTCGAGGATGCCGAGTAGCACCCGATCCCTGCGCATCCTCGGGGTGGACCCGGGGCTGACCCGCTGCGGGTTCGGCGTCGTGGACATGGACGCCACCCGGAAGGCGAGCCTCGTGCGGGTGGGGGTGGCCGGGACCCAAGCCGCCGACTCCCTGGACGCCCGGGTGCTGCACATCCAGGAGCACGCCCTGGCCTGGATGCGCGAGCTGCGCCCGGACGTCATGGCCATCGAGCGGGTCTTCGCCCAGGAATCCGTGAACACGGTCATCGGCACGGCCCACGCCTCCGGGGTGGTCATCGCCGCGGCCGCCTCCCTCGGCATCCCCGTGGCCTGGCACACCCCCTCCGAGGCCAAAGCCGCGGTGACCGGCGACGGCCGGGCGGACAAGGCCTCGGTCGGGCGGATGGTGACCCGCATCCTGGGCCTGGAGGCCATGCCGCGCCCGGCCGACGCCGCTGACGCGCTAGCCCTGGCGATCTGCCACGGCTGGCGCTCCGGCGGGCTGGGCACCGGCTACGACATGACCGCGGGCGTGCAGACCCACCAGGGCTCGATCCCCGCCCGGGCGACCCGCACCGGGCTGACCCCGGCCCAGCGCGCCTGGCGGGAGGCCGAGCGCTCCGGGCGCCGCGGCGCAGGATCCGGCGGGGTCGGCCGCCGCTGAGCCCGCGGCCGACGCCGAGGCTGGGATTCGCAGATGTGTTCGAATAGGATGGGTCCATGATCTCCACGCTGTCCGGAACCGTGGCCCACGTGGGCCTGCACGAGGCCGTCCTCGAGGTGGGCGGCGTCGGCCTGCTCGTGGCCGCGACCCCGGCCACCCTCGCCGGCCTGAACGTGGGGGAGACGGCCCGGGTGCAGACCCACCTGGTGGTCCGGGAGGACTCTCTGACCCTGTTCGCCTTCCGCACCGCGGAGGAGCGGGAGGTGTTCACCACGATGCTCGGGGTCTCCGGAATCGGCCCGCGCATCGCCTTGGCCGTGCTGGCCGTGCACTCACCGGTCGACGTCGCCCGCGCGGTGGCCGCCGGAGACGACAAGGCCTTCTCCCAGGTCCCCGGCATCGGCCCCAAGGGCGCCCGGCGGATCGTGCTGGAGCTGGCCGGCAAGCTCGTGCTGCCCGAGGAGGAGCCCGCCCCGCAGGGCGGGACCGGCTCCGCCGACGGGCCCGCCTGGGCCCCGCAGGTCACCGAGGCGCTGATCGGGCTGGGCTGGTCGGAGAAGGACGCCGCGACCGCCGTGGACGGCTATGTGCGCACCGACCCGCAGGCGGCGGACCTGACGGTGCCGGCCGCGCTGAAGGCCGTGCTCGCCGGACTCGGCGCGGCCCGCCGCTGACCCACCGCCACCCAGAGCCCTGCCGCCGCGAGGTGCGGCGCAGGATCGACCACGCGGCGGACCCGCCGGCCCGCCAGGAGGAGCACCCCGCATGAGCCAGCAGCCAGCAACCGGCGGCCCGGCGCCGCACGAGCGCCTCGTGGACGCCCAGGCCGAACCCGAGGACCAGGCCATCGAGGCGGCCCTGCGCCCGCGCACCCTGGACGACTTCGTGGGCCAGCAGCGGGTGCGCGAGCAGCTGTCCCTGGTGCTGCGGGCCTCCAAGCTGCGCGGGCGCAGCGCGGACCACGTCCTGCTCTCCGGCCCGCCGGGGCTGGGCAAGACCACCCTGTCGATGATCATCGCCGAGGAGATGGGCGCCCCGCTGCGCATCAGCTCCGGCCCGGCGATCCAGCACTCCGGGGACCTCGCCGCGATCCTGTCCTCCCTGACCCCTGGGGAGGTGCTGTTCCTGGATGAGATCCACCGGATGTCCCGCCCGGCCGAGGAGATGCTCTACATGGCCATGGAGGACTTCCGGGTGGACGTCGTCGTCGGCAAGGGCGCCGGGGCCACCTCCATCCCGCTGGAGCTGCCCGCCTTCACCCTGGTCGGGGCAACCACCAGGGCCGGGCTGCTGCCGGGGCCGCTGCGGGATCGCTTCGGCTTCACCGGGCACCTGGAGTTCTACGCCGTGGAGGAGCTGGAGCTGGTGCTGCGCCGCTCCGCAGGCCTGCTGGATCTGGACATCTCCGCGGAGGGCTACCGGGAGATCGCCTCCCGCTCCCGGGGCACCCCGCGCATCGCCAACCGCCTGCTGCGCCGGGTCCGGGACTGGGCCTTGGTGCACGACGTCGCCCGGATCGACGCCCGCGCCGCCGGGGCCGCCCTGGACATGTACGAGGTGGACTCCCGGGGGCTGGACCGGCTGGACCGCTCCGTGCTGCAGGCCCTGGTGGGCACCTTCGGCGGGGGACCGGTGGGCCTGTCCACCCTGGCCATCGCCGTGGGGGAGGAGACCGAGACCGTGGAGACCGTCGCCGAGCCGTACCTGGTGCGCGAGGGGCTGATGGGCCGCACCCCGCGCGGGCGCATCGCGCTGCCGGCGGCCTGGGAGCACCTGGGCCTGGACCGACCGGAGCAGTGAGCCCGCGCGATGCGCCCCGGAACGGGACGCATTCGGTGGGCACCCAGTTGCGTCCTCTAGGATGGGCGGGACCGTCCGCCACCTCCCCGATCCTCGAAGGAAGACATGCACCTGTTCGCTGACCCGTCCGCCGGCACCCTGCAAGCAGCCGAAGGAGGTGCCGCGGGAGGCAACCTGATGTTCCTGCTCATCGCGGTCGTGTTCATCGTGCTCTTCCTGGTGCTGCCGGCCCGCCGGCAGAAGAAGATGCGCCAGGAGATGCAGCGCAAGCAGGAGGCCATGGGCCCGGGCACCCCCGTGATGACCCAGTTCGGCCTCTACGGCACCATCGCCTCCGTGGACCGCGACAACGCCACCGCGATGCTCGAGGTCTCCCCGGGCACCACCGTGAAGGTGCACCTGCAGACCGTGACCACCATCCTCGATGAGAACGGCAACGTGCCGGGCTCCCCGCAGGCCGCGGCCGCCGGGGCCCGCCCCGAGCAGGAGGTCACCGGGCACAACGACGCCGAGGGCACCGGGCAGCAGCAGGTCCGCGGCGGCACCACCGTCAACGGCGAGACCGTCGACCCCGAGGACCCGCGCGGCACCGACCGCTGACCCGCCTCACCCCCTCCCACCCCGCCAGGTGCCGGATGACCGCCTCCGCGCGGCCCGGCACCTGCGCATGAGCACTTCAGGACCTCCCTCCATGGCAAGGAAGAACCGCACGGCCGGGGCGCGTCGCGCCCTGATCCTGCTGACCGCGATCATCGCGATCATGATCGGGGCGATCGGGCTGAGCGCCGCCAAGTTCGGCGGCAGCTGGACCCCCAAGCTCGCCCTGGACCTCTCCGGCGGCACCCAGATGATCCTCTCCCCGGAATCCACCGACGGCGGGAGCATCTCCTCCGATCAGCTGGACCAGGCCGTGGAGATCATCCGCCAGCGCGTGGACGGGGCCGGGGTCTCCGAAGCCGAGGTCACCACCCAGTCCGGGCGCAACGTCGTCGTGTCCATGCCCGGCGTGCCGGATCAGCAGACCCGCGACCTCATCCAGGCCTCCGCGCAGATGTCCTTCCGCGCGGTGCTGGCCTCCGGGGACGGCAAGCCCGTGCCCGAGGGGCAGCGCACCGACTACGCCAAGCTCAAGGAGCCCACCGAGAAGCCGAAGAACGGCTCCGACCAGAACTGGATCACCCCCGCGCTGCAGAAGGAGTACGAGCTCAAGGACTGCTCGGCCACATCCTCCCAGCAGGGCCAGCGGCAGCTGCCCGCGGACCGCGCCGTCGTCGCCTGCTCGGCCGACGGCTCGCAGAAGTACATCCTCGGGCCCGTGGAGCTGAAGGGTCAGGACATCAAGGACGCCTCCTTCTCCCAGGTCACCTCCGGCAACGGCATGACCACCACCGGGCAGTGGGGCGTGGACATCACCTTCGACGACGCCGCGAAGAGCACCTTCAAGGACGTCACCACCCGGCTGTACCAGATCTACGGCCAGGACCCGAACAACCCCCGCGCCTCCTTCGCGATCATGCTCGACGACGAGGTGCTCTCCGCCCCGCGCGCCGAGGCCGTGATCGCCGACGGGCAGGCGCAGATCACAGGGAACTTCACCGAGGAGACCGCGAAGAACCTCGCCGAGCAGCTGAAGTACGGGGCGCTGCCCATCAGCTTCCACATCGAATCCGAGCAGCAGATCTCCGCGACCCTGGGCACCGACCAGCTGGAGATGGGCATCATCGCCGGACTGATCGGCCTGGCCCTGGTCTGCGTGTACTCCCTGTTCCAGTACCGCCTGCTCGGCTTCGTGACTATCGCCTCCCTGGTGGTGGCCGGGGTGATCTCCTTCGCCGCGATCATCCTGCTCGGCTGGGGCATCAACTACCGGCTGTCCCTGGCCGGGGTGGCCGGGCTGATCGTGTCCATCGGGCAGACCGCGGACTCGTTCATCGTCTACTTCGAGCGCATCCGCGACGGCCTGCGCGATGGGCGCAGCGTGCCCTCCGCGGTGGATCACGGCTGGCTGCGGGCCCGGCGCACCGTGCTGGCCTCCAAGGGCGTGAACCTGCTGGCCGCCGTCGTGCTGTACTTCGTGGCCGTGGGCAACGTCCGCGGCTTCGCCTTCGCCCTGGGGCTGACCGCGGTCGCGGACCTCATGGTGATCTTCTGGTTCACCCACCCGGTCATGGTGCTGCTCTCGCGCACCCGCTACTTCGGGCAGGGCCGCAAGCACTCCGGGCTGGACGCCGAGGCCCTGGGTGCGGTGCCGCTGTACCGCGGGGCCGGGCGGCTGCGGGACCCGCAGGACGCCCCGCGGCGTCGGCGCCGGAGGAAGGGCGTCGCCTCGGAGGAGCCGGCGGCCCCGATGACCATCGCCGAGCGGCGTCGGGCCGAGGCGTGCGCGGCCGAGGACGCACCGGCGCAGGACGCGCAGGATGAGCAGGACGCGGCGGGCGAGAGCCCCCGCACCGAGCAGACCCCGGGCGCCGGGATCGACGCCGAGGACACGGAAGGAGCCCGCCGTGGCTAGATTCGCCGAGTTCGGCAGCAACCTCTACACCGGGAAGACCTCCATCCCCTTCGTGCCCAAGCGGCGCCTGTGGCTCAGCATCGCCGCGGCCCTGGTGGTCATCTCCGTGCTCATCCCCGTATTCGGGGGCGGGCTGAAGTTCGGCATCGACTTCCGCGGCGGCTCCGAGTTCACGGTCTCGGACGTGTCCAACACCGACGTGAAGATCGGGCAGCAGGCCGTGGCCGATAACGCCCAGGCCGAGCACACCGAGGTCACCAACATCGCCCCGGGCACCATCCGGGTCCAGACGGACCAGCTGGATGACGCCCAGACCCTCGCCGTCAAGCAGGCTCTGAAGGACGCCTACCACGTCACCGACGACGAAGTGACTTCCTCCTTCGTCGGACCCTCCTGGGGGGCCGGGGTCACCCGGCAGGCCACCTGGGGGCTGATCGCGTTCGTCGCCCTGGCCACCGTGGGCATGGCCCTGTACTTCCGCACGGTCAAGATGTCCCTGTCCGCGATCGCGGGCCTGCTGTTCACCGTGATCACCACGCTCGGGGTGTACGCCGCATGCGGCTTCGAAATCACCCCCTCGGCGATCATCGGCTTCCTCACGATCCTCTCCTACTCCCTCTATGACTCCGTGGTGGTCTTCGACAAGATCCGCGAGAACACCCAGGGCTGGCAGACCAACCGGCGGCGCACCTTCGCCGAGGAGGTCAACCTGGCCGTGAACCAGACGCTGGTGCGCTCTATCAACACCTCCGTGGTCGGGATCCTGCCGGTTGGCTCGATCCTGTTCATCGGCGCCATCCTGCTGGGGGCCGGGACCCTGCAGGACCTGTCCCTGTCCCTGTTCATCGGCATCATCATGGGCACCCTCGGGACGCTGTTCGTCTCCGCCCCGCTCTACGCGGTGCTGCGCGGGCACGAGGCCGGGATCCGCGAGCAGACCGCCGCGGTGCTCACGGCCCGTGAGAACGGGCAGAGCCCCGAGGAGGAGGCTCAGCCGGAGGCCTCCGAGGGCACCGGCAGCGGGTCCCACCGCGCCGGGGACCCGGAGACGGGGGAGGAGGAGCAGGCGCTGCCGGTGCCGCGCTTCGAGCCGCAGGCCAAGGGTCGGCCGGACAACGGCGCCGTCGTCTGAGCGGGCTTCCGCGGCCGACTACACTAGGTCCATCACACAGACGGGACCCGCCGCAGGCGGGCGCGAGGAGGCCGATGTGAGCACACAGCACGACGGCGAGGGCCACGGGACCCACCGGGTCATGTCCGCGTCCGCGCGCACCCCGGTGCGCCGATCCTTCCCGACCCTGAAGAAGCTCGAACCGGGGGCCGGCACCCTGACCAGCCAGCTGCCGGCCATCTCCCCGGTGCTCGTGCCCCTGCTGCGCACCGTGATGCAGCACAATCCGCAGGAGGACATCGGGCGCATCGAGAAGGCCTTCAAGGTCGCGGACCGGTGCCACACCGGGCAGAAGCGCAAGTCCGGGGACCCGTACATCACCCACCCGGTCGCGGTCACGACGATCCTCGCCGAGCTCGGGGCCTCCGGGGCCACGCTGATCGCGGGGCTGCTGCACGACACCGTGGAGGACACGGACTACACCCTGGAGCAGCTGACCGAGGACTTCGGGGCGGAGGTCGCCGAGCTGGTGGACGGGGTGACCAAGCTGGACAAGGTCACCTACGGCGAGCACGCCCAGGCGGAGACCGTGCGCAAGATGGTCATCGCCATGGCCAAGGACATCCGGGTGCTGGTCATCAAGCTCGCGGACCGGCTGCACAACGCGCGGACCTGGCGCTTCGTCTCCCCGGAGTCCGCGGCCAAGAAGGCCAAGGAGACCCTGGAGATCTTCGCCCCGCTGGCCCATCGCCTCGGCATCAACACCATCAAGTGGGAGCTGGAGGACCTCTCCTTCGCGGCCCTGGAGCCGCGGATCTACGACGAGATCGTGCGCATGGTGGGGGACCGGACCCCCCAGCGGGAGAAGCAGCTGCAGCAGATCCGCACCGGGGTGATCGAGGAGCTCGAGGCCGCCGGCATCGACTGCCAGGTCACCGGGCGGCCCAAGCACTACTACTCCATCTACCAGAAGATGATCCTGCGGGACAAGGAATTCGACGAGATCTACGATCTGCTGGCGATCCGCGTCCTGGTGGACAGCGTGCGGGACTGCTATGCCGCCCTCGGGGTGGTGCACGAGAAGTGGAAGCCCCTGCCCGGGCGCTTCAAGGACTACATCGCCGTGCCGAAGTTCAACACCTACCAGTCCCTGCACACCGCGGTGATCGGGCCCAGCGGACGCGCCGTGGAGGTGCAGATCCGCACCCACGACATGCACCAGAAGGCCGAATACGGCATCGCGGCGCACTGGAAGTACAAGGCCGCCGCCCGCGGGGAGGCCACGGGCCGCGATGCCCGCACGGAGGAGTCCGCCGAGGGCATGAAGTGGCTGCAGTCGCTGATGTCCTGGCAGTCCGAGACCCAGGACTCCTCCGAGTTCCTGGACTCCCTGCGCTACGAGGTCAACGCCCAGGAGGTCTTCGTCTTCACCCCCGCCGGGGACGTGCTCTCCCTGCCGGCCGGCTCCACCCCCGTGGACTTCGCCTACGCGATCCACACGCAGGTGGGGGACCACACCATCGGCGCGCGGGTCAACGGCAAGCTCGTGCCGCTGTCCTCCAAGCTGCAGCACGGGGACCGGGTGGAGGTGCTGACCACCAAGGCTGAGGACGCCGGACCCAGCGAGGACTGGCTGAAGTTCGTCGCCAGCCCCCGGGCCCGCACCAAGATCCGCCACTACCTGACCAAGGAGCGCCGCGAGGGGGCGATCGAGAAGGGCAAGGACAACCTGACCCGCTCGATGCGCCGGCACAGCCTGCCCCTGCAGAAGCTGCTGACCTCCCAGCTTCTGGTCTCGGTGGCCGAGGAGCACGGCAAGTCCGACGTCGCGGCCCTGTACGAAGCGGTCGGCGAGGGGCAGATCAAGGCCCAGGACGTCATCGACCGCCTGGTGGACCTGCTGGGCGGGCGCGCGGGCACCGAGGAGGACCTCGCCGAGGAGACCTCCATCACCACCCGCTCCCGCCCGCAGTTCGGGGACTCCGGGGTGATCGTGGAGGGCGCGGACAACGTGTTCACCAAACTCGCCCGCTGCTGCACCCCGGTGCCCCCGGACGAGATCATCGGGATCGTGACCCGGGGCAAGGGCATCTCCGTGCACCGGGTGGACTGCCCGAACATGCGGGGAGCCCAGGACGACCCGCGGCGGATCGTCGTGCGCTGGGCGCCGACCTCCTCCTCGGTGTTCCTCGTGGAGATCCAGGTGGAGGCCCTGGACCGGCGCTCCCTGCTCTCGGACGTCACCCGGGTGCTCTCCGAGTCCCAGGTCAACATCCTCTCCGCGACGGTGCACACCAACGTCTCCCGGCTGGCGATCTCCCGCTTCGCCTTCGAGATGGGGGACCCCCGCTACCTGGACCACGTGCTCACCGCGGTGCGCAACATCGACGGCGTCTACGACGTCTACCGCATCACCGGCTCCCGCCCCGCGCCGGACCAGTGATCACGGACCGATGAGTCCGGTTCGGTGATCCCGGCTCCGTGATCTCCGGCGCGGCGTCGGATCGGGCGGCGTCGGGCGGGGGCAGCGCGCCTGCGACCTCCCGCAGGGTCGCCAGGGCCCGGTCCCTCGCGCTGAGCCGGGGCTGGGCCCGCAGCGCCACCGCGATCGCCTCGGGGCTGACCCGCAGGCGCGGGTGCAGCATCAGGGTGGCCAGCGCCGAGCGCGCCGCGGGGCTCAGGGGACCCCGGGTCAGGTCCACCGCGGTGCGCAGCGGCGTGCTCACCCGCACGGGGCCGATGCGCTGATCCTCGTAGCGGGTGTGCCGCAGGTACCGCCGCTGCACGTGCAGCAGCTCCAGCGGGTGCAGGCGCCGGGCCCCGCGGGCCGCCGCGATCTCCAGGGTGCGCGGGGCCGCGGCCGCGCCGTGCACCCACGCGGCGGACAGCCCGCAGATGACCGCCTGCTCCCGTGTCCCCGGGCGCAGGTGCAGCCCCGCCGCCCAGGCACGCAGCAGCGGATCCGGGCAACGGGGGCTCCACAGGCCCGGCATGAGGGGGTGCAGCAGCCCCCGGGCGTCCAGGGCGGAGGCCTCCCCGGGGCTCAGATCCACCCCCTCGCACAGCAGCTGGCGGGGAGGCAGCAGCCCGGAGATCATCCAGAGGCGTCGGGGGTCCATGACGGTGGCGCTCATGCCACCATCGAACACGCCGTCGCGGCCCGCCCGCTGCCTCGGACCGGCCCCCTGTGGATAACGGGGCCGGTGCGGCTACCGGTCGGCGGCCTCCAGCTGCGCCAGCCAGGCCCGACGGGTTTCCAAGGCCTCCCGGGCCTGGCGGGCCCGGCGCTCGTCCCCGGCCTGCTCGGCCTCGGCCAGGGCGCGCTCCTCCTGCGCGATGGTCTCGCGCAGCTGACCCAGCATGGAATCGGCCCGGGCCCGGGTCTCCGGGTCCGAGCGCTCCCACTCGCGCTGCTCGGCCTCGGCCACGGCGTTCTGCACCTTCTGCAGCTCGGATTCGATGCGCCGGAAGTCCGTGCGCGGGACCATCCCGGTCTCGTCCCAGGCCTCCAGAATCGGGGCGAGCTGCGCCTTGGCCCGCTCCGGGTCCTGCACGGGCAGCACCGCCCGCGCCCGCTGAAGCAGCTCCTCCTTGACCCGCAGGTTCTCCCGGAACTCCTGCTCGGTTTGCTCGTTTGCGGCGGTGCGGGCGGCGAAGAACACGTCCTGGGCGGCCCGGAAGCGGGCCCACAGGGCGTCGTCCTCCCGGCGGGCCGCGTGCGGGGCCTGCTTCCACCGCTGCATCAGCTCCCGGTACCGCCCGGAGGTCTCGCCCCAGTCGGTGGACCCCTGCAGGGCCTCCGCCTCCGCGATCAGCCCCTCCTTGATGCGCACGGCCTGGGCGTTGCGCTGATCGAGGTCGGAGAAGTGCTCCTTGCGCATCCGCTCGAACCCGGAGCGGGCGGCCCGGAAGCGGGCCCACAGGGCGTCATCCTGCGACTTGGGCAGCCGCTGGGTGCGCTGGGCCTGCTTCCAGGCGTCGAACAGCTGGTTCAGCCGGGTGCTGGAATCCTTCCAGTGGAGGGTCTGCGGATCCTGGGCGGCCACCTCCTCGGCCGCGGCGACGATCCGCTCCCGCTCGGCCACGGCCTCCTCCCGGGCCCGCTGGGCGGTCTCCCGCTGCTCGGCCTCCAGGGCATCGATGCGCGTGTGCAGCTCCTCCAGCCGCGCGTCCAGGGCGGCGAGATCCCCGACGGTGCGCCGGGCCGCGGCCTGCTCGCGCAGGGTCGCCAGGGCGCGGCGGGCCTCCTGGGCGCCGGCCCCGCGCTGCACCCGCCCCTCCAGCAGGGCGATCTGGGCCAGCAGCTCCAGGTGCTTGCGGGCGAAGTAGCGCAGCGCCTCCTCGGGTCCGGCCTCCGGGTAGGCGCCCACCGGCACCTCCTCGCCGGCCACCACGACGACGACCTGCCCGTCCTCGCGGACCCTGCCGTGGGAGGCGGCCTCGGCCAGGGCCGCGGGATCCTCGGTGGAGGGCGCGTGCACCGGGGTCGTGGCGGCGGGGCGGGCACCCGGCGTCGCCGCGGGCCGCGGGGCGGAACCGCGACGCAGGGCCGAGGGCTTCGGCGCGGCCGGCTTCGGCGCAGCGGGTTTCGGAGCGGTGGACTCCGACGCAGAGGCGTTCGGCGCGGAGGAGTCGGGGGCCGCGGCGTCGCGCGGTGCGGAGGCGGGCTGCGAGTGATCATCGGTGGGGCGCATCCCTCCAATATATCTGTCGCGTGCATCACGCGGAGAATCCTCGAGGCCCCGTGACGGGTCCGGCGCCGTCGTGCCCGGTGCGCGCCGGCGGTACAGTGGTGGGGCGCGCGGCCCATCCGCGCGGTGTCGACCCCGAACCCCGTGGAGGAGAGGCCCATGGCCCGCAAGGCGTCCCTGTCAGGTTTCCCGGAGCTGCTGCCGGAGGAGCGGGTGGTGGAGAACCACGTGCTGGACACCCTGCGCCGGACCTTCGAGCTGCACGGCTTCTCCAACATCGAGACCCGCTCGATGGAGACCCAGGAGCAGCTGCTGCGCAAGGGCGAGATCGACAAGGAGGTCTACGCCGTCTCCCGGCTGCAGGAGGACGGACCCGCCCCGGAGCGCCGGGCCAAGGACCGCCTGGCCCTGCACTTCGACCTGACCGTGCCCTTCGCCCGCTACGTCGTGGAGAACGCCGGGCACCTGGACTTCCCCTTCCAGCGCTACCAGATCCAGAAGTCCTGGCGCGGGGAGCGGCCCCAGGAGGGCCGGTACCGGGAGTTCACCCAGGCCGATGTGGACGTCGTCGGCGACGGCGCCCTGCCCTTCCGCTACGACGTCGAGCTCGCCCTGGTCATCGTGGACGCCCTGTCCGCCCTGCCGCTGCCGGCCTTCCGGATGCGGGCCAACAACCGCAAGCTCTCCGAGGGCTTCTACCGCGGCATCGGGCTCACCGACACCGCCGGAGTGCTGCGCAGCATCGACAAGCTGGACAAGATCGGCCCGGAAGCCGTCGGGAACCTGCTGCGCGAGGAGCTCGGGGCCACCGAGGAGCAGGTCGGCAAGGCCCTGGCCCTGGCGGAGATCACCGCGGAGGATCTGTCCTTCGTGGACCGGGTGCGGGCCCTGGGCGTGCAGGACCCGCTGCTGGAGGAGGGCCTGGCGGAGCTGGCCGAGGTCATCGGCCAGGCCGCCAAGCGCGCCCCGGGCCAGGTCACCGCGGACCTGTCCATCGCCCGCGGCCTGGACTACTACACCGGCACCGTCTACGAGACCGTGCTGGTCGGACACGAGGAGCTCGGCTCCATCTGCTCCGGCGGGCGCTACGAATCCCTGGCCTCGGACGGCAAGCGCACCTTCCCCGGCGTCGGGCTGTCCATCGGGGTCACCCGCCTGGTGGCCCGCATCCTCTCCCAGCACCTGGCCGCGGCCAGCCGCAAGGTCCCCACCGCGGTCTACGTGGCGCTGACCGACGAGGACACCTGGTCCGCGGCGCAGGACGTCGCCCAGCAGCTGCGCGCCCGCGGAATCCCCACCGAGGTCTCCGCGCAGGCGGCGAAGTTCGGCAAGCAGATCCGCCACGCCGACCGCCGCGGCATCCCCTACGTCTGGTTCACCGGCAGCGACGAGCAGGGGAACCCGACCCACGAGGTCAAGGACATCCGCTCCGGCGAGCAGGTGCCGGCCGATCCCGCGACCTGGATGCCCCCGGCCACGGACCTCGCCCCCCAGGTCACCGCCCCCGCCGCAGACTGAGCCGAGCGCTGCCCCTCCCGGGCGGGGCGTGAGCCCGCGCGATAGACTCGATCACCAGAACCCGCCGTCCCGTACGCCGTCCCCCTCGGGGCCGGCGCGCGGTCCGGCACGCACCCCACCGAAAGGCCGTAACCCCCGTGCTGCGCACCCACACCCTCGGCGAGCTGACCGCCGAGAACATCGGAGAGACCGTGACCCTGGCCGGCTGGGTCGCCCGACGCCGCGACCACGGCGGGGTGGCCTTCGTGGACCTGCGGGACCGCACCGGCATCACCCAGTGCGTCTTCCACGACGAGGCCGACTTCGACGCGCTGCGCAACGAGTACGTCCTGCAGGTCACCGGCACCGTGCGCGCCCGCCCGGAGGGCAACGAGAACCCGAACCTGGTGACCGGGCAGATCGAGGTGGAGGTGGCCTCCACCGAGGTGCTCAACACCGCGGCCCCCCTGCCCTTCCAGATCGACGAGCACGTGGAGGTCGGTGAGGAGGCCCGGCTGCGCCACCGCTACCTGGACCTGCGCCGCCCGGAGCCGGCGAAGATCATGCGGCTGCGCTCCGAGGCCAACCGCACCGCCCGCGAGCTGCTGCACGAGGACGGCTACGTGGAGGTGGAGACCCCCACGATGACCCGCTCCACCCCGGAGGGCGCCCGCGACTTCGTCGTCCCGGCCCGCCTGGCCCCGGGCTCCTGGTACGCCCTGCCGCAGTCCCCGCAGCTGTTCAAGCAGCTGCTGCAGGTCGGCGGGATCGAGAAGTACTACCAGATCGCCCGCTGTTACCGGGACGAGGACTTCCGGGCGGACCGCCAGCCCGAGTTCACCCAGCTGGACATCGAGGCCTCCTTCGTGGAGGAGGACGACGTCATCGACCTCGGGGAGCGCATCGTCGCGGCCCTGTGGAAGCTGATCGACGTCGAGGTGCCCCGCCCCATCCGCCGGATGACCTACGCCGAAGCCATGGAGAAGTACGGCTCGGACAAGCCGGACCTGCGCTTCGGCCTGGAGCTGACCGAGCTGACCGAGTACTTCCAGGACACCACCTTCCGCGTGTTCAAGGCCCCGTACGTGGGGGCCGTGGTCATGCCGGGCGGGGCCTCCCAGCCGCGGCGCACCCTGGACGCCTGGCAGGAGTGGGCCAAGCAGCACGGGGCCAAGGGCCTGGCGTACGTGCTGGTCCAGGAGGACGGTACCCTGACCGGCCCGGTGGCCAAGAACATCACCGACGCCGAGCGCGAGGGCCTGGCCGCCGCGACGGGTGCCGAGCCCGGGGACTGCATCTTCTTCGCCGCGGGCGAGGCCAAGGCCTCCCGCGCCCTGCTGGGCGCGGCCCGCGTGGAGATCGGGCACCGCACCGGGCTGATCAAGGACGGCGACTGGGCCTTCGTGTGGGTCGTGGACGCCCCGCTGTTCGAGCCGGCCGCCGACGCCGAGGAGTCCGGCGACGTCGCCCTGGGCCACTCCGCGTGGACTGCAGTGCACCACGCCTTCACCTCGCCCAAGCCGGAGTTCCTGGACACCTTCGACCAGGACCCGGGTGCGGCCCTGGCCTACGCCTACGACATCGTGTGCAACGGCAACGAGATCGGCGGCGGCTCCATCCGCATCCACCGCCGGGACGTGCAGGAGCGGATCTTCCAGGTCATGGGCATCTCCGAGGAGGAGGCGCAGGAGAAGTTCGGCTTCCTGCTGGAGGCCTTCAAGTACGGCGCCCCCCCGCACGGCGGCATCGCCTTCGGGTGGGATCGCGTGGTGGCCCTGCTGGCCGGCACGGACTCCATCCGCGAGGTCATCGCCTTCCCGAAGACCGGCAACGGCTACGACCCGCTGACCGCGGCCCCCGCCCCGATCACCGCGCAGCAGCGCAAGGAGACCGGGGTGGACGCGAAGCCGGAGCCGGCGAAGGACTGACCGACGTCGGCGAACCCGCCGAGACCGCACATCATGGCCGAGACCGCGCCCGACGGGTGCGGTCTCGGCCGTTTCGTGCGGTCTCGACGGAGGTGAGCTCGGCGCCGTCGGCTACGGTGGGACCATGCGCATCGTCCTGCAGAGAGTCAGCACCGCCGAAGTCACGGTCGTCCCCGAGGACGGGGGAGAGCCCGAGGTCGTGAGCGCGATCGAGGGCCCGGGCCTGCTGGCCCTGGTGGGCGTGACCCACGGGGACGGACCCGACGAGGCAGCCAAGCTCGCGGAGAAGACCTGGCGCCTGCGGCTGCTGGACGGGGAGCGCTCCTGCGCGGACCTGGACGCCCCGATCCTGGCCGTCAGCCAGTTCACCCTCTACGGGGACGCCCGGAAGGGCCGGCGCCCCTCCTGGTCCGCGGCCGCCCCCGGGCCCGCCTCCGAGCCGATCGTCGACGCCTACGTGCAGGCCCTGCGGGATCTCGGGGCTACCGTGGCCACCGGGCGCTTCGGCACGCACATGCGGGTCCAGCTGACCAACGACGGGCCGGTCACCCTCATCCTGGACACCGCGGACCTGTGACCGGCGGGAAGGCCGAGCCCTCACCATGACCCAGTCCCTGTTCGGCGACGACGACGCCGCGGCCGCCCCCGCCCGCGGGCGTACCGGACGCGGCGGATCCCGCACGCCCGCCCCCGGCCCGGCGAACGGCCGGTCCGCCGGCGCCCGCAGCCCGCTGGCGGTGCGGATGCGCCCGCGCACCGTCGAGGAGATCGTGGGGCAGGCCCATGCTCTGAAGCCCGGCTCCCCGCTGCGGGTGCTCGCCGGGGAGGAGGCCGGCCCGGCCGGACCCAGCTCCGTGATCCTGTGGGGCCCGCCCGGCACCGGCAAGACCACCATCGCCCACGTCATCGCCCGCGGTTCCGGGAGGAAGTTCGTGGAGCTGTCCGCGATCACCGCCGGGGTCAAGGATGTGCGCGCGGTGATGGAGCAGGCCCTGGATGACCGGGACCTGCACGGCATCACCACCGTGCTGTTCCTGGATGAGATCCACCGCTTCACCAAGGCCCAGCAGGATGCCCTGCTGCCCGGGGTGGAGAACCGCTGGGTGGTGCTGGTGGCCGCGACCACCGAGAACCCGAGCTTCTCGGTGATCTCCCCGCTGCTCTCCCGCTCCCTGCTGGTCACCCTCACCCCGCTGGAGGACGCGGACATCGCCGCGCTGATCGACCGGGCCGTCGCCGATCCGCGCGGGCTCAACGGGACCGTGACGCTGGAGGAGGAGGCCCGGGATCACCTGGTGCAGCTGGCCTCCGGGGACGCCCGGCGGGCCCTGACCACCCTAGAGGCCGCCGCGGCCGTCGCCTTCGGCCACGCCGAGGCCGCACACGACCGGGCCGAACCGGTCGGCGAGGAGGCCGGGGACGAGGCCGCGGAGGCAACGCAGCCGGGGGCCGAACCCGCCGCCGTGGTGGTCACGGCGGCGCACGCCGAGGAGGCCACGGACCGGGCCGCGCTGCGCTACGACCGGGCGGGGGATCAGCACTACGACGTCATCAGCGCGTTCATCAAGTCCATCCGCGGCTCGGATCCGGACGCCGCCCTGCACTACCTGGCCCGGATGATCGAGGCGGGGGAGGACCCGCGGTTCATCGCCCGGCGCATCGTGGTCCACGCCAGCGAGGACATCGGCATGGCCGATCCCACCGCGCTGCAGACCGCGGTGGCCGCCGCCCAGGCGGTGCAGCTGATCGGGCTGCCCGAGGCCCGGATCAACCTCGCCCAGGCCGTGATCCACCTGGCCACCGCCCCGAAGTCCAACGCCGTCATCCGGGCGATCGACGCCGCGCAGGCCGACGTGCGCGCCGGGCGCTCCGGCGTCGTGCCCCCGCACCTGCGCGATGCCCACTACGGCGGGGCCGCCGCCCACGGACACGGAAAGGGGTACGTCTACCCGCACGACGTGCCCCACGCCGTGGCCCCCCAGCAGTACCTGCCGGACACCCTGCGCGACGCCCAGTACTACCGGCCCACTGAGTACGGGGCGGAGCGGACCGTGAAGCGGCGACTGGGGATCCTGCGCGACATCCTGCGCGGCCGCCGACCCCGAGCGGGCGGGGACGCGGGCGGGACGCCGTGACCAGAGGCACCCTCGCCCGGTCGGCCCGGTGACCTGACAGCCCGGCCCGCGTGCCGTAGAGTGGGGCGCTGTCTGGCACGCCGTGGACGAAACGCATCCCGACCCCCGGGATGATCACCGACCGCGGTGGCAGCAAGGGTAGCGGCTGACCCGCGCTCTCCGCCGCGCAAAACCGTGCGCGGATCCCGGAGGCCAGTTGACACCAGAACAAATGGGGCGGGCTCCCGCTGAGCCCGCGCCAACCGCATGAAAGGCAATCCTTGGCTACTACCACCAAGACCAAGCGGGCGCGCAACCTCGTCCGCAAGTCCCGCGCCCTCGGGATCCCGCTGACCCCGAAGGCCGAGAAGTACTTCGAGCGCCGCCCCTACGGCCCCGGCCAGCACGGGCGCGCCCGTCGTCGGCAGGACTCCGACTACGCCGTGCGTCTGCGCGAGAAGCAGCGTCTGCGCGCGCAGTACAACATCCGCGAGGCGCAGATGCGCCGCGCCTACGCCGAGGCCAAGCGCACCGAGGGCCAGACCGGTGAGAACCTGGTCGAGCAGCTCGAGACCCGCCTGGATGCCCTGGTGCTGCGCTCCGGCTTCGCCCGGACCATCACCCAGGCCCGCCAGATGGTCGTGCACCGTCACATCATGGTCGACGGTGTGCGCGTGGACCGCCCCTCCTTCCGCGTGAAGCCGGGCCAGCTGATTCACGTGCACCCGCGCTCGGAGAAGATGGACCCCTTCCAGGTGGCCGCCACCGGCGCCAACCAGGACGTGCTGCCCCCGACCCCGCCGTACCTGAACGTCGAGATCGACAAGCTGCACGCCAAGCTCGAGCGCGCCCCCAAGCGCCCCGAGATCCCCGTCACCTGCGAGGAGCAGCTGGTGGTCGAGTACTACGCCCGCATGGCGTAGCCCGATCCCCACGGGAGACGGCCCGCGACGCAGCCCGCGTCGCGGGCCGTCCCCGTTCCCGCCCCGTGCCGAGGACCGGGGGAGCGCGTCGGACCTGCTGATAACCTAGGCTGGAAACGGTCACGGTTCGGTCACGACGCCGGGACCCGGCGGTCCTGCCCGGACCGCCGCAGCACACCTTTGACCACCACCTGCGAGGAGACGGTTGCGCACATGACGGTCGGATCGATCGCGGGGCTCATCGCCGCCGGCGTCTTCGCCGTGCTGGTGGCCCTGCTGGCCCTGCCCATCGTCAAGCTCGGACGGGTCTTCGATGAGCTGCGCGTGACCGTGCGCCAGCTCAACGAGGGCACCGGCCCGCTGATCGACGAGGTCACCCGCACGGTGGCCACCACCAACACCCAGCTGGAGAAGGTGGACGGGATCACCGACAACGTCTCCGACGCCTCCGCGAACGTCTCCGCCCTGTCCAGCCTGGTCGCCTCCACGGTCGGCCAGCCCCTGATCAAGGTCGCCTCCTTCTCCTACGGCGTGCGCAAGGCCTTCCGCGGCCGCGACGGCGAGACCCAGGCCGCCGATCCCGCAGGCCCCACGGAGGAGAGCGCATGAGCTTCTGGTCCAAGGCCGCACTGACCCTGGCCGGTGCGGCCGCGGGATACTTCGCGGCCCGCCGCGGCCCCGCCGTCGTGCGCACCGGACGCGAGCTGGTGCTGCGCGGGCCCTCCGCGCTGTCCGAGCAGACCCCGAGCCCGGGAGGAAACGCCATGGCCCGCTTCTGGAGCTCCTCCGCCGCCGCCCCGCTGCGCGCCGGGGCCCTGAAGGCCGTGCGCTTCGCCGCGACCGTGAAGCAGGGCATGGCGGAGAAGGAATCCGAGCTGAACCGCCGCTACGCGGCCCAGCAGCGGGACCTGCGCCCCGGCTCCCTGGACAGCTGGGACCGGCCCCTGCCGCCGCAGCCGCCGCAGCACATCGCACCCCGAGACGTCAGCGCCGCGCCGCCCCCGCAGGCCCACGACGCCGAGACCACCACGAGCCCCACCGAGAAGGACGACCGCTGAGCATGCTCTCCCAGGAAATCTCCCAGCGCTGGACCGACTACTTCGCCGAACGAGGCCACACCGTGGTCCCCTCGGCCTCGCTGGTCTCCAACGCGCCCGGCTCGATGTTCACCATCGCCGGCATGGTCCCGTTCATCCCCTACTTCCTCGGCCAGGAGACCGCCCCGTACTCCCGCGCGGTCTCCGTGCAGAAGTGCATCCGCACCCTGGACATCGAGGAGGTCGGCAAGACCGCCCGGCACGGCACCTTCTTCCAGATGGCCGGGAACTTCTCCTTCGGCGACTACTTCAAGGCCGAGGTGATCCCGTGGGCCTGGAACCTGCTGACCTCCCCGGTCTCCGAGGGCGGCTACGGCCTGGACCCGGAGCGGCTGTGGGTCACCGTCTACGAGGGAGACCAGGAGGCCTACGACCTGTGGACCCGCGAGGTCGGGGTGCCCGCGGAGCGGGTGCAGCGGATGGACATGAAGGAGAACTACTGGTCCACCGGCCAGCCCGGCCCCGCCGGCCCGGACTCCGAGATCTTCTACGACCGCGGCCCCGCCTACGGCAAGGAGGGCGGGCCGGCGGCCGACGACGACCGCTACATCGAGATCTGGAACCTCGTGTTCATGCAGTTCCAGCGCGGCGAGGGCATCGGCAAGGACGACTTCGAGATCCTCGGGGAGCTGCCGAAGAAGAACATCGACACCGGCCTGGGCGTGGAGCGCCTGGCCATGCTCCTGCAGGGCGTGGAGAACTTCTACGAGACCGACCAGGTCCGCCCCGTCCTGGACGCCGCGGCCGAGCTCTCCGGCAAGCGCTACTCCGGCTCGGAGTCCGCGAAGGACCCCGGCTACGAGGACGACGTGCGCATGCGCGTGGTCGCCGACCACGTCCGCTCCTCCCTCATGCTGATCAGCGACGGGGTGACCCCCTCCAACGAGGGCCGCGGCTACATCCTGCGCCGCCTGCTGCGCCGCGCCATCCGCGCGATGCGCCTGCTCGGGGTCACCGAGGCCTGCCTGCCCGTGCTGCTGCCGGCCTCCCGCGACGCCATGAAGGGCGCGTTCCCCGAGGTCGAGCGGGACTTCGAGCGCATCTCCCGGGTCGCCTACGCCGAGGAGAAGGCGTTCCTGCGCACCATCGAGTCCGGGACCAGCCGGCTCAACGAGGCCGTCACCGCGGCCAAGGCCGAAGGCCACGCCGTGACCGGCGAGGACGCCTTCACCCTGCATGACACCTACGGCTTCCCCATCGACCTGACCCTGGAGATGGCCGCCGAGGCCGGGGTCTCGGTGGATGAGGCCTCCTTCCGCGAGCTCATGGAGGAGCAGCGTCACCGCGCCCAGGCCGATGCCCGGGCCAAGAAGGGCGGGCACGCGGACCTGCACGTGCTGCGCCAGCTGGCCGACGAGCGCGGCTCCGTGTTCACCGGCTACACCCAGCTGCGCACCGAATCCGCGATCCGCGCGATCCTGGTCGGCGGGGCCACCGTTCCGGCCGCCTCGGCCGGGCAGGAGATCGACCTGGTGCTGGATGAGACCCCGTTCTACGCCGAGGCCGGCGGTCAGGCCGCCGACACCGGCACGATCTCCGGCAACGGCTTCTCGATCCGCGTCAAGGACGTGCAGCAGCCGGTTAAGGGCCTGAGCGTTCACCGCGGCGTCGTCACCGAGGGCGAGGTCCCCGCGGGTGCCGCGGCGGTCGCCCAGGTGGACGTGCAGCGGCGCAAGGACGCCGAGAAGGCCCACTCCGGCACGCACATCGTGCACGCGGCCCTGCACCGGGTGCTGGGTCCCGAGGCCGTGCAGCGCGGCTCCTTCAACAAGGAGGGCTACCTGCGCTTCGACTTCGCGTGGAACGAGGGGCTGTCCGAATCCGTGCAGGCGGAGGTCGAGGAGGTCTCCAACACCGCGATCCGCGACAACTACGAGGTCATCACCCGCGAGATGCCGCTGGCCGAGGCCAAGGCCATGGGCGCGATGAGCCTGTTCGGGGAGAAGTACGGGGACATCGTGCGCGTGGTGGAGATCAACGGGGACTTCTCCCGCGAGCTGTGTGGGGGGACCCACGTCGGGTCCTCCGCGGAGATCGGCTCCCTGTCCCTGCTCTCGGAGGCCTCCGTGGGCTCCGGTAACCGGCGCGTGGAGGCCCTGGTGGGCCTGGACTCCTTCAACCACCTGGCCGCCGAGCGCACCCTCGTCAACCAGCTCACCTCCCTGATGCGGGTCCAGTCCTCCGCCGAGCTGCCCGAGCGCATCGGTCAGACCCTGGAGAAGCTGAAGTCCGCGGAGAAGGAGCTGGAGAAGCTGCGCCGGGAGAAGCTGCAGGCCGAGGCCGGCAAGCTCACCGAGTCCGCCGAGCTGATCTCCGGGATCCGCGTGCTCACCCACGACGCCGGGCAGATCCCCGCCGACGACGCCCGGGGCCTGGCCACGGATCTGCGCCACCGGCTCGGGGAGGACCCGGCCGTGGTGGCGGTGGCCGCCGAGGCCAAGGGCCATCCCGTGATCGTCGTGGCCACCAACCAGGGCGCCCGCGACGCCGGGATCAAGGCCGGTCAGCTGGTGCGCACCGCCGCCGGGATCCTCGGCGGCGGGGGCGGCGGCAAGGATGATCTGGCCCAGGGCGGCGGTCAGAACCCGGCCAAGATCGCCGAGGCCCTGGAGGCCGTCGCCGGCCAGATCGCGACCGCGGCGAAGTAGCCGCCGCACCACGGGCCGGGAGGACACGGGAATGGGATTCAGCCGAGGCGTGCGGATGGGCGTCGACGTGGGCAACGCCCGCGTCGGCCTGGCGCTGTCCGATCCGGACGGCATCCTCGCGACCCCGTTGAAGACCCTCAAGCGCAACCTCAACACGGATTCCGATCGGCGGGTACTGCGCCGCCTGCTGGAGATCCACGAGGTCGCCGAGGTCTACGTCGGGCTGCCCCGCACCCTGTCAGGGGGCTCCTCGGCCTCCACCCAGATGGCCGAGGACTACGCCTCCGGCCTGGTGGCGGAGCTTGCCGCCGAGGGACGCGAGATCCCCGTCTGGTTGGTCGATGAGCGGCTGAGCACCGTCTCGGCCCAGCGGTCCCTGCACGAGGCGGGGGTCTCCTCCCGCCGGTTCAAGACGATGGTGGACCAGGTCGCGGCCGTGGCCATCCTGCAGCAGAGCCTGGACGCCCTGAAGGCCGATCGCGCCGTGGCCGGGTATCGTGTGGAAGCGCCCACCGTGCCGCGCGAGGACGCCCGGTCCCAGCACCTCGATCCGACCTCGGAGCCGAGGCCCGAGCAGAACGGAGATCCCGCGTGAGCGACGACTCGACACGCCGACGCCCCACCTCGTCCGAGGACGAGGCCGGGTTGCACGACATCCTCGCGCCCAGCGACGCGGACCGACGCGATGGGGTCCTCGGGCTGCGGGTGGAGGACGAGGACATCACTCCGGAGCAGGCCCGGCGACGCCGGAAACGGCGCCAGCAGTCCCTGGTGGCCGCGGTGCTGGTCTTCGTCCTGGCCCTGGTGGTCTCCGGGGCGATCGTGGGGCCCAAGCTCGGATTGTTCCAGGCCAAGGACTACGACGGGGACGGCAACGGCACGGCCGTGACCTTCACCGTCAGCTCCGGGGAGACCAACCAGCAGATCGCCCAGGGCCTGGAGGACAAGGGCGTGGTGGCCGACGCGGGCCGCTTCGTGGACGTCTACGAGGAGAAGTCCGACGGCTCCTTCATCCAGCCCGGCACCTTCCAGCTGCAGGAGCGGATGAGCTCCGAGGCCGCCGTGGACGCCCTGCTGGGCACCGGTGAGGAAGCGGTGCACTACGTCGCGATCAACCAGACCCTGCGCAAGGACGAGGCCTTCAAGGCCCTCGCCGACGGCACCGGCATCCCCGTCTCGGAATTCGAGCAACTGGACAAGGACCCGGCGAAGTTCGGCATCCCCTCGCAGTTCCCCTCCCTCGAGGGCTACCTGCACCCGGGGGAGTATCGCTTCAAGACCGACGCGACCGCCGAGGACATCATCCGCGAGATGGTGGATAAGACCAAAGCGGATCTGAAGAGCGCCGGGGTCACCGGGGACCAGCACACCTTCGACGTGCTGACCATCGCCTCGATCCTCGAGTTCGAGGCCACCCCGCAGGACTACCGCGCCGTGGCCGGGGCGATCCACAACCGCATCGACAACCCCGGCGGGGAGACCAACGGGTACCTGCAGTCCGACGCGACCGTGGCCTACGGGCTGGGGGAGAAGACCTACCAGATCACCGCGGAGCAGAAGCAGGACGCCTCCAACAAGTACAACACCTTCGCCAACAAGGGCCTGCCCGAGGGGCCCATCGGCTCGCCGGGACTGAAGGCCATCCAGGCCGCGCAGAACCCCCAGAAGAACGACTACTACTACTGGGTCACGGTCAACCTGGACACCGGCGAGACCAAGTTCGCCAAGACCTACGCGGAGCATCAGAAGAACGTGGAGGAGTACCAGAGCTGGTGCTCGGATCACGAGGGCAAGTGCTCGTGAGCCCGGAGCCCCCGAAGGAACCGGACCCAGCCGCATGGGCGGCGGTGCTGGGCAGTCCGGTCGGGCACAGCCTCTCCCCGGACCTGCATGCGGCCGCCTACCGCGAGCTCGGCGCAGCCGTGCGGTACCGGCGTCTCGAGACGCCTCGGTCCGAGCTGGGGGCCCGGCTGGCCGCCGCGGCCGAGCCCGGCTGGCGCGGCTACTCCGTGACCATGCCCCTGAAGGCCGATGCGGCCCGGGCGGTCTCCGCGCTGACCCCGTTCGCCCGCGCCGTCGGGGTGGTCAACACGGTCGCGGCCGCGTCGCGGGGCGCCGACGGGGCGGCCCGGGGCCTGCTCGGGCACAACACCGACGTCGCCGGCATCGTCAACGCCCTGCGCGACCTCGGGCCCGCTGACCCGGAACCGGTCGCCCCCGCGGCCGTCATCGGCGGCGGCGGGACCGCGACGGCCGCCGCGGCCGCGCTGCGGCTGATGGGCTGGGAGGAGACCTTCGTGTACGTGCGCGACGCCTCCCGCACCCGCGAGCTGCGCGCGGCGGCCGAGCGGCTCGGGCTGCGGCTGCGGATGCGTCCCCTGGAAGACTGCCCGGCGGAGCTGGACGGGATCGGCACGGCCGTGTGCACCCTGCCGGCCCGCGCCTTCGACCCGCACGCCCGGCGGCTGAGCGGGGACCTGTCCGGGCTGCGCCTGCTGGACGTCTCCTACGATCCCTGGCCCTCCGTCCTGGCCGAGCGCGCGCAGCAGCGGGGGGCGCGGGTGGCCTCCGGGGCGCACATGCTGCTGCACCAGGCGGTGGACCAGGTCAAGCTGTTCCTCGGCCTGCCCCTGGACCGCCCGCTTCCGCACCAGCAGACCGTCCTGGAGGCCATGGCTGCGGCGATCGGGCTGCCCGCTCCCGTCCGGGAGCCCGTGCCGGTGCATACTCTGGATGGGCTGACCGAGACCGCGCCCTCCGAGGACGGGTGAGCGCCGCACCGAGAGGACCCGCACCGGCAGGCGCTTGCGGCCGGAGCCCGCGCCCGCGGAGAATGGGACGACCCCCGATGACGCCGCCCGGCACCGTGCCCCATGCACGGCCGGGCGGGTTCGCCGAGACGAGACGAAGGAACGTGACCAGGTGACCCTACGCTGGCTGACCGCAGGAGAATCCCACGGCGAGGCGCTCGTCGGCATCATCGAGGGGGTGCCCGCCGGCGTGGAGCTGACCACCGGGCAGCTGCGCGAGGCCTTGGCCCGGCGCCGTCTGGGCTACGGGCGCGGGGCGCGGATGAAGTTCGAGGAGGACCGGGTCCGCATCCTCGGCGGCGTGCGCCATGGGCTGACCCAGGGCGGGCCCGTGGCCGTGGAAATCGCCAACACTGAGTGGCCCAAGTGGACCGAGGTCATGTCCGCGGACCCCGTTAACCCGGCGGTGCTGGAGGGCAGGGCCCGCAACGCGCCCCTGACCCGTCCCCGGCCCGGCCACGCCGATCTCACCGGCATGCAGAAATACGGCTTCGACGAGGCCCGCCCGGTGCTGGAGCGGGCCTCCGCGCGCGAGACCGCGACCCGCGTGGCCCTGGGCGTGGTCGCCGCGCAGATCCTGGACAGCCTCGGCGCGCAGCTGGTCAGCCACACCGTCGCCCTGGGCGGGGTGAGTCTGCCGGAGGGCCACCCGGCCCCGGTGCCGGCGGACACGCCGACCCTGGACGCGGATCCCCTGCGCTGTGCCGACCCGCAGACCTCCGAGGCGATGGTCCGGGAGGTCGACGCCGCGCACAAGGACGGGGAGACCCTCGGCGGCATCGTCGAGGTCCTGGCCTACGGGCTGGTGCCCGGGCTGGGCTCCTACGTGCACTGGGACCGGCGCCTGGACGCGCGCCTGGCCGGAGCGCTGATGGGCATCCAGGCGATCAAGGGGGTCGAGGTCGGCGACGGCTTCCGCACCGCCGCCCGGCGCGGCTCCGCCGCCCACGACGAGATCGTCCCGGACGCCGAGGGCGCCGCGCACCGGACCTCCAACCGGGCCGGGGGCATCGAAGGCGGGATGAGCATCGGGGACGTGCTGCGGGTGCGCGCGGCGATGAAGCCGATCGCGACCGTGCCCAAGGCCCTGCGCACCGTGGACACCACCACGGGCGAACCCACCCGGGCCCACCACCAGCGCTCCGACGTCGCCGCCGTGCCGGCCGCCGGGGTCGTCGCGGAGGCCATGACCGCCCTGGTGCTGGCCGACGCGTACCTGGAGAAGTTCGGCGGGGACTCCATCGCGGAGACCGCGTGCAACAAGGACGCCTACCTGGCAGCGATCCCGGCCTCCCTGCGCACCGTGGGCGACGGGCGGGACCCCCGCGCATGAGCGAGGTCCCGACCGCACCCGACGCCGCCGTGCACCCCCGGCCCGTCGTGCTGATCGGGCCGATGGCCGCCGGCAAATCCGCCGTCGGACAGACGCTGCGCACCCGCCACGGCTACCGGCTCATCGACTCCGACGCGCGCATCGTCGCCGCCCAGGGCACGATCCCGGAGATCTTCGCCCACCACGACGAGGCCCACTTCCGGCGCCTGGAGGCCGCCGCGATCGGCGAGATCCTCGCGGATCCCGACAGCGTCGGCGCGATCGTCTCCGTGGGCGGGGGCGCGCCGATGACCCCGGCGGTGGCCCGCCTGCTGGCCGAGACCACCGTGGTCTACCTGCTGGTGGACGAGCAGACCGTCGCGGAGCGGATCCGGACGGAGGGGGACCGGCCGCTGCTGGCCGGACACCCCCTGCAGCGCTGGCGGCAGATGTACGCCCAGCGCCACGCGACCTACGAGCGGCTGGCGGACCTGGTCGTGGACGCCCGCGGGCACCGGGACCTGGTCACCCTGGCCGATGAGATCCACGAGCACCTGGCCCGCGCGGCCGGGAAGGAGCAGCGATGAGCAGCCAGCCCAGCGGCGAACCCGAGCCGATCACCCGGATCCCCGTGACCGGTCAGCGTCCCGGCGAGAGCTACGAGGTGCTCATCGGCCATGACCTGCTGCGCGAGCTGCCCGGGATCCTGGGCCCCCGGGTGCGCCGGGCCCTGATCGTGCACCCGCGGGCCCTGCGCTCCACCGGCGAGCTGGTCATGAGCGATCTGCGCGCCGCCGGATACGAGGCCTTCTCCGCGGAGATCCCCGACGCCGAGGAGGGCAAGCACGCGCAGGTCGCGGCCTTCTGCTGGCAGGTGCTCGGGCAGAACGACTTCACCCGCTCCGACGTCGTGATCTCGGTGGGCGGGGGAGCGGTCTCCGACCTCGCCGGCTTCGTCGCCGCGACCTGGCTGCGCGGGGTGCGGGTCGTGCACCTGCCCACGACGCTGCTGGGCATGGTCGACGCCGCGGTGGGCGGGAAGACCGGGATCAACACCGCCGAGGGTAAGAACCTCGTCGGGGCCTTCCATCCGCCGGCGGCCGTGCTGTGCGACCTGGGCACCCTGCGCACCCTGCCCGTCAACGAGCTGCTCACCGGGCTGGCCGAGGTCGTCAAGTGCGGGTTCATCGCCGACCCGAAGATCCTCGAGCTCCTGGAGGCCCACCCGCAGCAGCTGCGCGACTCCCAGTCCGCGGTGATCCGGGAGCTGATCGAGCGGGCCGTGCGGGTCAAAGCCGAGATCGTCTCCGAGGACCTGCGCGAGACCGGGCGGCGGGAGTTCCTCAACTACGGCCACACGCTGGGGCACGCGATCGAGCTGGCCGAGCGGTATCAGTGGCGCCACGGGGCGGCGGTCGCGGTGGGCATGGTCTTCGCCGCGGAGCTGTCCGCCGCGGCCGGCAGCCTGGACCCGGCCGTCGTGCAGCGCACCCGCGCGATCCTGGAATCCCTGGGCCTGCCCACCGGATACCGGGCGGATCGCTGGGCGCGGCTGCTGGAGGCCATGCACCGGGACAAGAAGACCCGCGGCAATCTGCTGCGCTTCGTCGTCCTCGACGGGATCGCCCGCCCGCGGATCATGGAGGTCCCGGACGAGACCCTGCTGTTCGCCACCTACCAGGAGATCGCCGAGGCCTGAGGAGGCCCCCGCCGACCGCGCCACGGGGGAAGCGGGCCGGGGAGGCGATACAATGGCACCTGATCCGCCGCCGCACGGATGCGCCCTCCCGCGCGTCCCCGGATGCGGCGAGAGCAGTACGAACCGAGAAGGAGTGTCCGTGGCAACGACCAACGACATCAAGAACGGGACCATCCTCAACCTGGACGGGAACCTCTGGGGCGTCATCGAGTTCCAGCACGTCAAGCCGGGCAAGGGCGGGGCGTTCGTGCGCACCAAGCTGCGCAACGTCAACACGGGCAAGGTCGTGGACAAGACCTTCAACGCCGGCGCCAAGGTGGACGTCACCACGGTGGACCGCTCCGAGTACCAGTACCTGTACCAGGACGGCGAGGACTACGTCTTCATGGACAACAAGACCTACGACCAGGTCACCGTCCCCGCCGCCATCGTGGGCGATGCCGCGAACTACATGCTGGAGAACCAGAACGCCACGCTGGCCTTCCACGAGGGCACGCCGCTGTACATCGAGCTGCCGCCGTCGGTGGTCCTGGAGATCACCTACACCGAGCCCGGCCTGCAGGGCGACCGCTCCACCGGCGGCACCAAGCCCGCGACCCTGGAGACCGGCGCGCAGATCCAGGTGCCGCTGTTCGTGGAGCAGGGCACCCGCGTCAAGGTCGACACCCGCAGCGGCGACTACCTGGGCCGCGTCAACGAGTGAACTCCCGGACGAAGGCGCGCGTGCGCGCCCTGGAAGTGCTGTTCGAAGCCGATTCGCGCGGCGAGGACACCCTCGAGGTGCTGCGTCGGCGCCGCGCCCACACCTCGGCCCTGATCTCCGACTACTCCGAGCGGATCGTGCGCGGGGTCCTCGAGCACGACGAGGAGATCGCCGAGGCCCTGGAGACCTACTCCAAGGGCTGGACGCTGGACCGGATGCCGGCCGTGGACCGGGCGATTCTGCGCATCGGGGCCTGGGAGCTGCTGTACAACGACGACGTCCCCGACGCCGTCGCCGTCTCCGAGGCGGCGGGCCTGGCCCGCACCCACTCCACGGATGACTCCCCGCGGTTCGTCAACGGGCTGCTGGGCCGGCTGCAGAAGGTCAAGCCGACCCTGCTGGCCTGAGCACCCGCCGAGGCCGCCCGGACCGATCGCGTCCGGGCGGCCTCGGCGCGTCCAGGCTCCTGTGGTAGGTTCGAGCCCAGCAGAGCACCCTTTAAGCTCCCGTCCGGTGAGGCGGGGAAGGAGGCGGACGCCATGACCGATCAGCAGAACCGAGAGGACCCCCCGAGGGTCTCGCCGCGAGCCCGGGTGATCCAGGACGCGGCCGACATCGACCGGGCCCTGACCCGGATCGCCCACGAGATCCTGGAGGCCAACAAGGGCGCCGAGGACCTCGTGCTGCTCGGCATCCCCCGCCGCGGGTATCCGCTGGCCCGGCGCCTGGCCGAGCGCCTGCACCGCATCGATCCCGCCTTCGACCCGGCCGCGGCCCTGGGGCAGCTGGACGTGACCATGTACCGGGATGACCTGCGCACCGGCACCTCCCGCACCCCCGAAGCCACCCGCCTGCCGGGCCTGGGGATCGACGGACGCCGCGTCGTTCTCGTGGATGACGTCCTGTACTCCGGGCGCACCGTGCGCGCCGCCTTGGACGCCCTGGCCGACTACGGCCGCCCCGCCCTGGTACGCCTGGCCGTGCTCGCCGACCGCGGCCACCGGCAACTGCCGATCCGCGCGGACCACGTGGGCAAGAACCTGCCCACCGCCGCCGCCGAATCCGTGCGGGTCTTCCTCGCCGAGACCGACGCCGCCCCCGCGCTGAGCGGGAAGGACGAGCGGGATCTCAGCGACTGCGTGCTGCTGGACCCGGCCCCGCCGCGCCCGGGCCCGCAGACGGCGCCGAGCGCGGGGGAGGCCCGGGCATGAGGCACCTGCTGGACACCCGCTCCCTGACCCGCGAGCAGGCCATCGCCCTGCTGGACACCGCGGACCGGATGGGGGAGGTCGGCTCCCGCGAGGTCAAGAAGCTGCCCGCCCTGCGCGGGCGCACCGTAGTCAACCTGTTCTTCGAGGACTCCACCCGCACCCGCATCTCCTTCGAGACCGCGGAGAAGCGGCTCTCCGCCGACGTCATCAACTTCGCGGCCAAGGGCTCCTCCGTGTCCAAGGGCGAATCCCTGAAGGACACGGCCCAGACCCTGGAGGCCATCAACGCCGACGCCGTCGTGATCCGCCATCCCGCCTCCGGCGCCCCGGCCCGCCTGGCGACCAGCGGGTGGATCCAGGCCCCGGTGGTCAACGCCGGGGACGGCACCCACGCCCACCCCACCCAGGCGCTGCTGGATGCGATGACCCTGCGCCAGCGTCGCGCCGAGCTGACCGGCACCGGCGCCCAGGGCACGGACCTGGCCGGGATGCGCATCGTGATCGTGGGCGACATCCTGCACTCCCGGGTGGCCCGCTCCGATGTGTGGCTGCTGAGCACCCTGGGCGCGCAGGTCACCCTCGTCGCCCCGCCGACCCTGCTGCCGGTGGGCATCGACGACTGGCCGGTGCGGGTCAGCTACGACCTCGACGAGGCCCTGGCCCAGGACCCGGACGCCGTGATGCTGCTGCGCATTCAGCGCGAGCGCATGCACGCGGCCTTCTTCCCCAGCTCCGAGGAGTACGCGAGGCTCTGGGGACTCAGCCCCGAGCGCCTGGCCGGCCTCAGCGCCCGCGGGGCGCAGACCGCGATCCTGCACCCGGGGCCGATGAATCGGGGCCTGGAGATCAGCGCCGACGCCGCGGACTCCCCGCGCTCCCTGGTCCTGCGCCAGGTGGCCAACGGGGTCTCCGTGCGCATGGCCGTGCTCTACCACCTGCTCACCGGCGCCCCGGACCCCGCCGGGGCCACCGGGGACCCGGAGGCCGATCGTGCCTGAGGGCACCGGAAAGGACACCATGACCGACGCCGCGATCCTCATCCGAGACGCCCGCCTGCTGGGCGAGCAGACCGTGGACGTGCTGGTGCGCGAGGGGCGCATCGCCGAGCTCGGCGAGAACCTGACCGCCCCCGAGTCCGCCCGGGTGATCGAGGCCGAGGGCCTCGTGCTGCTGCCCGGGCTGGTGGATGTGCACACCCACCTGCGCGAACCCGGCCGGGAGGACGCCGAGACCGTGCAGACCGGGACCCGGGCGGCCGCCGCCGGCGGCTACACCGCGGTCTGCGCGATGGCCAACTCCGATCCCGTCGCGGACACCGCCGGGGTCGTGGAGCAGGTCCAGCGGCTGGGCCAGGACGCCGGCTGGGTCGAGGTTCGACCGGTCGGGGCGGTGACCGTGGGTCTGCAGGGTGAGCGCCTGTCCGAGATCGGCGCGATGGCGGACTCCCGGGCGCAGGTGCGGATGTTCTCCGATGACGGCAGGTGCGTACACAACCCGGTGCTGATGCGCCGGGCCCTGGAGTATGTCAAGGCCTTCGACGGGGTGATCGCCCAGCACGCCCAGGAGCCGCTGCTGACCGACGGGGCCCAGATGAACGAGGGTGCGGTCTCCGCGGAGCTCGGCTTGGCCGGCTGGCCCGCGGTGGCCGAGGAGTCCATCATCGCCCGGGACGTGCTGCTCGCCCAGCACGTCGGCTCCCGGGTGCACATCTGCCACCTGTCCACCAAGGGCTCGGTGGAGATCGTGCGCTGGGCCAAGCAGCGCGGCATCGCCGTCACGGCCGAGGCCACCCCGCACCACCTGCTGCTCACCGACGAGCTGGCCCGCACCTACGACCCCGTGTACAAGGTCAACCCCCCGCTGCGCACTGCCGAGGACGTCCAGGCCCTGCGCGCGGCCGTGGCCGACGGGACCATCGACGTGATCGGCACCGACCATGCCCCGCACCCGGTGCAGGACAAGGAGTGCGAGTGGGCGTGTGCGGCGATGGGCATGACGGGTCTGGAGACCGCTCTGTCCGTGGTCCAGCAGACCCTGGTGGACACCGGGCTGATCACCTGGGCCGACGTCGCCCGCATCATGTCCGCCGACCCCGCGCGTATCGCCCGCATCCCGGGACAGGGCCGTCCGATCGCGGTGGGGGAGCCGGCCAACCTCGTGCTGGTGGACCCGCAGGCCCGGCGCATCGTCGTCCCGGAGGAGCACCAGAGCAAGGGCCGCAACTCGCCCTACCGCGGCCTGGAGCTGCCCGGGCGGGTCATGGCCACCGTCTGGGAGGGCCACCCGACCGTCCTGGACGGGCGCATGGCGACCCCCCGCACCCCGGAGGCTGAGGGGGCGCGCGCATGACCTTCCATCACCTGCTGACCCTGCTCTCCTCGTTGCTGCTGGCCGGGATCGTGCTCGGGCTGATCGGACTGGGCTGGCGCCACCGCCGGGACCGGCAGTCCGGGATCGCCCGGCCCGCCCCGGTGCCCGAGCGCCTCGACGGGGCGCAGGCCTCCTTCGCCTGCCCCGCCCAGTACGTCAGCACCACCCGCGCGGGGGACTGGTTGGATCGGATCGCGGTCCACGGGCTGGGCGCCCGCGCCGACGGGCAGGCCCTCGTCCTGACCGAGGGCCTGATCATCGTGCGCGACGGCGCCGAGGACCTGTGGGTGCCCGCCGAGGCGATCCGGGTGTTGCGCCGAGAATCCGGGATGGCCGGGAAGTTCGTGGAGAAGGACGGGCTGGCCGTGATCACCTGGGACCTGGGCGGACTGCTCGTGGACACCGGGCTGCGCACCCGCCGCGCCGCGGACACCCCCGCCCTGCTGCAGGCCCTGCGCGCCATCGCCCCGCACGCCGCGGACCGCCTGCCCGAGCCCGCCCCGCCGGCACCAGCCGCCCCCGCCGATCAGACCACCGCCGCGACCTCGAGGAAGTAGCACACACCATGACCACCCACGCCACCCCCGCCCCCACACCGGCGGTCCTCGTCCTGGAGGACGGCTCCGCCTGGGAGGGCAGCGCCTACGGCGCCGTCGGCTCCACCCTCGGCGAGGCGGTGTTCTCCACCGGCATGACCGGCTACCAGGAGACCCTCACCGACCCGTCCTACGCCGGGCAGATCGTCATCCAGACCGCCCCGCACATCGGCAACACGGGTGTCAACGACGAGGACGCCGAATCCCGGCGCATCTGGGTCGCCGGCTACGCGGTGCGCGAGGCCGCCCGCATCCCCTCGAACTGGCGCTCCCAGCGCAGCCTTGACGAGGAGCTCACGGCCCAGGGCATCGTCGGCATCCGCGGCATCGACACCCGCGCGCTGACCCGGCGGCTGCGCGAGGTCGGCGCGATGCGCGCCGGCATCTTCTCCGGAGACCAGGCCGATCGACCCCGCGCCGAGCTGCTGGCCGAGGTCCGGGACTCCGCCGGGATGCTCGGGCGCCGGCTGGCCGAGGAGGTCAGCATCGCCGAGGAGCAGATCGTCGAGCCCTCGGAGTGGGGCTGGGAGGGCGAGCCCCGGGGCACCGTGGTCGCGGTGGACCTGGGCGTCAAGTCCATGACCCCGCGCCGCTTCGCCGAGCGCGGGCTGCGCACCGTGATCGTCCCGGCCGACACCGGATTCCAGCGGATCCGCGAGCTCGGGGCGGACGGGGTGTTCTTCTCCAACGGCCCCGGGGACCCCGAGACCGCGGATGAGCAGGTCCAGCTGCTGCGCGAGGTGCTGCGGGCCAAGATCCCGTTCTTCGGGATCTGCTTCGGCAACCAGCTGCTGGGCCGGGCCCTGGGTTTCGGGACCTACAAGCTCCCCTTCGGCCACCGCGGGATCAACCAGCCCGTGCTGGACCGGGCCACCGGCACGGTGGAGATCACCGCCCAGAACCACGGCTTCGCGGTGGACGCCCCGCTGGATGGACCCGTCACCGCCCCGCAGGAGGAGTTCGGGCGGGTCGAGGTCTCCCACGTGTGCCTGAACGACGACGTCGTGGAGGGCCTGCGCTGCCTGGACCTGCCGGCCTTCTCCGTGCAGTACCACCCCGAGGCCGCCGCCGGACCGCACGACGCCGCCTACCTCTTCGACCGCTTCATCGACTCCCTCCCGGCCGCCGGATCCGCCGCCGCAACCGCGCAGAAAGCAGGAAAGTAACCCCATGCCCCGTCGCACCGATCTGCACTCCGTCCTGGTCATCGGCTCCGGTCCCATCGTCATCGGGCAGGCCGCGGAGTTCGACTACTCCGGCACGCAGGCCCTGCGCGTGCTCAAGGACGAGGGCATCCGCGTCATCCTGGTCAACTCCAACCCGGCCACGATCATGACCGACCCCGAGTTCGCCGACGCGACCTACATCGAGCCGATCACCCCGGAGACGGTCGAGAAGATCATCGCCAAGGAGCGCCCCGACGCGATCCTGCCGACCCTGGGCGGACAGACCGCCCTGAACACCGCGATCGCCCTGGACGAGCGCGGCGCGCTGGAGCGCTACGGCGTCGAGCTGATCGGGGCGAACATCGCCGCGATCAACCTCGGCGAGGACCGCGAGGCCTTCAAGGGCGTGGTCGAGCGCTGCGGGGCCGAATCCGCCCGCTCCGAGATCGTGCACTCGATGGACGAGGCCCTGGCCGCCGCCGAGCGGCTGGGCTACCCCATGGTCGTGCGGCCCTCCTTCACGATGGGCGGGCTGGGCTCCGGGATGGCCTACGACGAGGCCGACCTGCACCGGATCGCCGGGGCCGGGATCCAGTACAGCCCCACCAGCGAGGTGCTCCTGGAGGAGTCCATCCTCGGGTGGAAGGAGTACGAGCTGGAGATGATGCGCGACCGCAACGACAACGTCGTCGTGGTCTGCTCGATCGAGAACTTCGACCCCGTGGGGGTGCACACCGGGGACTCCATCACGGTCGCCCCGGCCCTGACGCTCACGGACCGGGAGTACCAGAAGATGCGCGACGTCGCGATCGCCGTGATCCGCGAGGTCGGGGTGGACACCGGCGGGTGCAACATCCAGTTCGCCGTGGATCCCGCCACCGGGCGCGTCGTCGTCATCGAGATGAACCCGCGGGTCTCCCGCTCCTCGGCCCTGGCCTCCAAGGCCACCGGCTTCCCGATCGCCAAGATCGCCACCAAGCTCTCCCTGGGCTACACCCTGGACGAGATCCCCAACGACATCACCCGCAAGACCCCGGCCTCCTTCGAGCCCACCCTGGACTACGTCGTGGTCAAGGTCCCGCGCTTCGCCTTCGAGAAGTTCCCGGCCGCGGACCCCACCCTGACCACCACCATGAAGTCCGTGGGCGAGGCCATGGCCCTGGGCCACAGCTTCACCGAGGCCCTGCAGAAGGCCATGCGCTCCCTCGAGCAGAAGGACGGCGCCTTCGACTTCGCCGCCGAGACCCCGGACCGGGACGCCCTGGACGAGCTCGTGGAGGCCACCCGCACCCCCACCACCCAGCGGATCCACCAGGTCCGCCGGGCCCTGGCCGCCGGGGCCGGCGTGGAGCGGATGTACGAGGCCACCGGCATCGACCCCTGGTTCCTGGATCAGCTGCAGCTGCTCAATGAGGTGGCCGAGCGGGTCCGGGCGGATCCGAACCTGACCCCGGACACCCTGCGCGAGGCCAAGCGCCACGGCTTCTCCGACGCCCAGATCGCCGCCATCGCCCACACCCGCGAGGACGTGGTCCGGGGGGTGCGCCACGCGCTGGGCATCCGCCCGGTGTTCAAGACCGTGGACACCTGCGCGGCCGAGTTCGAGGCCTTCACCCCGTACCACTACTCCGCCTACGACCAGGAGGACGAGGTCGCCCCGCACGAGGGGGAGTCCATCATGATCCTGGGCTCCGGGCCCAACCGGATCGGGCAGGGCATCGAGTTCGACTACTCCTGCGTGCACGCCTCGATGGTGCTGCGCGAGGCCGGCTACGAGACGGTCATGGTCAACTGCAACCCGGAGACCGTCTCCACCGACTACGACGTCTCCACCCGCCTGTACTTCGAGCCGCTGACCCTGGAGGACGTCCTGGAGGTCATCGAGGAGGAGCGGCGCACCGGCGGGCTGAAGGGCGTGTACGTGCAGCTGGGCGGGCAGACCCCGCTGAAGCTGGCCGCGCAGCTGCAGGAGGCCGGGGTGCCGATCCTCGGGACCACCCCCGAGGCCATCGACCTGGCCGAGGATCGCGGGGAGTTCGCCCAGGTCCTGGAGCGGGCCGGGCTGATCTCCCCGAAGAACGGCACCGCCTCCACCTTCGCCGAGGCCAAGCGCATCGCCGACGGCATCGGCTACCCGGTGCTGGTGCGTCCCTCCTACGTGCTCGGCGGGCGCGGCATGGAGATCGTCTACGACGAGGCGAGCCTGGCGGCCTACCTCGAGCACGCCACCGAGGTCTCCCCGTCCCAGCCGGCCCTGATCGACAAGTTCCTCGAGGATGCGATCGAGATCGACGTCGACGCCCTGTTCGACGGCACCGACCTGTACATGGGCGGGGTCATGGAGCACATCGAGGAGGCCGGCATCCACTCCGGGGACTCCGCGTGCACCCTGCCGCCGGTGACCCTCGGCCCGGACGTCATCGACCGGGTCTGCGCCGCGACCCGCGGGATCGCCGAGGGGGTCGGGGTGCGCGGACTGATCAACATCCAGTTCGCCGTGGCCTCGGACATCCTCTACGTCATCGAGGCCAATCCGCGCGCCTCGCGCACCGTGCCCTTCGTCTCCAAGGCCACCGGGGTGCAGCTGGCCAAGGCCGCCGCGCTGATCGGGGTGGGCCGGAGCATCCGCGAGCTGACCGAGCATGGCGTGCTGCCCTCGCACATGGACGGGGCCCGCATCCCGGAGGGCACGGCGATCGCCGTCAAGGAGGCCGTGCTGCCCTTCAGCCGCTTCCGCACCCCCGAGGGCGTGGTGGTGGACGCGCTGCTGTCCCCCGAGATGCGCTCCACCGGCGAGGTCATGGGCCTGGACCCCTACTTCGACACCGCCTTCGCCAAAGGCCAGGCCGCCGTGGGCAGCCCGCTGCCCACCGAGGGCCGGGTCTTCGTGTCCGTGGCCAACCGGGATAAGCGCTCCGCGGTCGTCTACGTGAAGATGCTCCAGGACCTCGGCTTCGAGATCGTCACGACCGGCGGCACGGCCCAGGTGCTGCGGCGCAACGGGATCCCCTGCACCGTCGTGCCCAAGCTCGGCGACGTCGCCGAGGGGGAGCGCTCCGTGGTGGACATGATCCGCGAGGGGCAGATCGACCTGATCTTCAACACCCCCTCCGGCGGCTCGGCCCGCGGGGACGGCTACGAGATCCGCGCGGCGGCGACCTCGGTCGGGGTCCCGCTGATGACGACGCTGTCCCAGTTCGGGGCCTCCATCCAGTCCATCGCGGCCCAGCGGGAGCACTCCTGGGACGTGCTGAGCCTGCAGGAGCACGAGGCCACCCTGGCCCAGCGGGCCCAGGAGGCCCCGGCAGCTGAGGGGGACCGGGCGTGAGCGCGGCCCCGGTGACGGCCCGGAGCCCGCGCGGCGAGGCCGGTGACCGGCTGGTGCGGGCCATGGCCGAGCACGGCCCCCTGTGCGTGGGCATCGACCCCCACCCGGGGCTGCTGCGCGACTGGGGGCTGGCCGATGACGCCGACGGGGCCCGGACCTTCGGCCTGCGCGTGGTGGAGGCCGCCGCGGGGGCCGCGGCCGTCGTGAAGCCGCAGGTCGCCCTGTTCGAGCGCCACGGCGCGGCGGGCCTGGCCGCCCTCGAGCAGGTGCTCACCGCCGCCGCCGATGGCGGTCTGGAGGTCATCGCCGACGCCAAGCGCGGGGACATCGGCTCGACCATGGCCGCCTACGCCGACGCCTGGCTGCGCGAGGGCTCCCCGCTGGCCGCCGACTGGGTCACGCTCAGCCCCTACCTGGGCTTCGGCTCCCTGGACCCGGCCCTGGAGCTGGCCGCCGAAACCGGGCGCGGCGCCTTCGTCCTGGCCCTGACCTCCAACCCGGAGGGCGCCTCGGTGCAGCACGTCGGCGGCCCCGAGGCCTCGGTGGCTCGGGGGATCGTGGCCGCAGCCCACCGGCTCAACGACCGCCTGCGCGAGGCCGGCCCCGAGGGCACCGGCGGGTGGGAGCTGGCCGGCCCGTGCGGCCTGGTCGTGGGGGCCACCGTCGGTGCGGCGCTGACCCGCCTGGGCATCGACTTAGCGGACTTCCCCGGCCCGATCCTCGCCCCCGGCTACGGGGCGCAGGGCGCCACCGAGGAGGATCTCGCCCGCGTGTTCGCCGGGACCGATCGGCGCCTGGTCGTCTCCTCCTCACGGGCGATCTTGCGCCACGGACCGGAGGTCGCGGCGCTGCGCAGGGAGATCCTCGGGACCAACCGGCGGCTGGCCGCGGGACTGGCACCCTCCTGAGCCGAGGACGGGTGCGGGTCCGGCCGGGGTCCGCTGCGTCACGATTGGTCGCCGCGGGCCCTTTTTCGGTAATTTGATCTGCGTACCCGTCGTCGGCCGACCCCGGATCCCGCGAACCGAGGCGGGCCCACCCAGGCCACGAACGAGAGGATGGCTCCATGGTTCTGCAACCCCTCACCGACGAGCAGCGCGCGGCCGCCCGGGAGAAGGCCAAGCACTCCCGGCAGGTGCGCGCCGAGGCGAAGCAGGCCCTGCGCCGCAGGGAGATCACCGTGGCCGAGTTCCTGGAGCGGGCCGACGGGGACGAGGCCCTCGAGCGGATCCGGGTCGAGGACATGCTGAAGTCCATCCCCAGCATCGGCGACGTCCGGGCCCGCGCGATCATGCGGGACCTGAAGATCGCCTCCAGCCGCCGCCTGCGCGGACTGGGCACGCACCAGCGCAACAGCCTGATCTCCTATCTCGAAGGGTGAGTCCATGTCCGAGGGGAACCACCGCACGCTGACCGTCCTGGCCGGTCCCACCGCCGTCGGGAAGGGCACCGTCTCCGCCTACATCCGAGACCACTACCCCCAGGTGTGGTTCTCGGTCTCCGCGACCACCCGCGGGCCGCGCCCGGGGGAGCAGGACGGGGTGCACTACTGGTTCGTCTCCGACGAGGAGTTCGACTCGATGGTCGAGCACGACCAGCTGCTGGAATGGGCCACGGTGCACAACAGCCACCGCTACGGCACGATGCGCGCCAAGGTGGAGGAGGCCCTGGCCGCGGGTCGTCCCGTGCTGCTGGAGATCGATCTGCAGGGCGCCCGGCAGGTGCGCAACGCGATGCCGGACTCCCGGCTGATCTTCCTGGCTCCGCCCAGCTGGGACGAGCTGGTGCGGCGCCTGCGCGGCCGGGGCACCGAGTCCCCGGAGGAGCAGCGCCAGCGCCTGGAGACCGCCAAGGAGGAGCTGGCCGCGGAGCCGGAGTTCGACGTCACCGTGACCAACGACGAGGTGCGGCGCGCGGCCGAGGAGATCGTCTCCCTCATGGGGCTGGACCCCGCCGCACACCGCGACTGAGCCGCACCCCCGGCACCCGGGGGTACCCTGCCGACGCACCACGCGGTATGATGGCCGTTCGGTCCCCGCACCAGGCGGCGGCAGGGCCGATCCACACCCGACCAACGGAGCTAAACCCTTGTCACTTTCCGAACACGAAGGCATCATCGACCCGTCCGTGGATGAGCTGCTCGGCAAGGCCGAGTCCAAGTACGGCCTGGTGATCTTCGGAGCCCGCCGGGCCCGGCAGATCAACGCCTACTACTCCCAGCTGCAGGAGGGCCTGTTCGAGCATGTCGGGCCGCTGGTGGACACGGACATCAACGAGAAGTCCCTGTCCATCGCGATGCGCGAGATCGACGAGGGGACCATCGAGGCCCACCACGTCGAGGGCGGGAAGTTCAACGAGAACGGCCAGCTGGTCCACGACGACGCCCCCGCGGACTTCTTCGGCGCCGACTTCTTCCCCGAGGACGTCGAGATCAACGGCGACGCCTCCGTCGACTTCAGCTCCGGGCAGACCCCCGAGGTCATCGACCGGACCAGCCAGAGCGCCGAGCAGGAGCAGGCCGCCGAGGATCCCTCCGGCGAGCAGGCCTGATCCCGGCCGCGGCTCGCCCAGGGCCGCGGCGCGATCGCCACGGGCCGCCCTTCCCATCCTCACCGGTGGGCGGGGCGGCCCGTTCGCGTCCGCGATCGCCTGCTCCGCACCGGCGGGGGGCGGCCAGCGGTGCTCCCGCGTCGAACCCCGGTGCCCGGTAGCATGGGCCGGGTGCGCATCGTCTTAGGAATCGGCGGGGGCATCGCGGCCTACAAGGCCGCCATCCTGCTCCGCCTGCTCAAGGAATCCGGTCACGACGTCGTCCCCCTGCCCACGGACACCGCCCTGAGGTTCGTCGGCGCCCCCACCTGGGAGGCGCTGTCCGGGCATCCGGTGAACACCAGCGTGTTCGACGAGGTCCAGGCCGTCAACCACGTCCGCCAGGCCGAGGATGCCGACCTCGTCCTGATCGCCCCGGCCACCGCGGACCTGCTGGCCCGGATCGCCGCCGGCCGGGCCGATGACCTGCTCAGCGCGACCGTGCTCACCGCGACCTGCCCCGTGGTGCTCGCCCCGGCGATGCACACGCAGATGTGGACCAACCCCGCGACGCGGGACAACGTCGCCCTGCTGCGCTCCCGCGGTCTGCGCGTGATCGAGCCGGCCGTGGGGCGCCTGACCGGGGCTGACTCCGGCCCCGGGCGCCTGCCGGAGCCGGCGGACATCGCTCGCCAGGCCCTGGCCGCCGTGTCCGCCGCGGGCCTCACCCCGAAGGAGGCGACCCGGCTGGCGCGGCTGCGCGTGCTGGTCACCGCCGGCGGCACCCGGGAGGCCCTGGACCCGGTGCGCTACCTCGGCAACCGCTCCTCCGGCAAGCAGGGCATCGCCGTCGCCCGGGCCGTCGCCGACGCCGGGGCCGTTGCGCACCTGGTGCTGGCCCACGCGGAGGTGCCCGCCCCGCAGCCCACCACGACGCTGAGCCTGTCCCGGGTCTCCTCCGCGCTGCAGCTGCGCGAGCGGGTGGGGGAGCTGATCCGGCAGGAGGCGCCCGACGTCGTCGTGATGGCCGCGGCCGTCGCGGATTTCCGCCCCGCCGCCTACGCCGAGACCAAGATCAAGAAGGACCCGGGCACCCAGGACGCCCCCGGCATCGAGCTGGTGCGCAACCCGGACATCCTGCGCGGCATCGTCACCGATCGCGAGAGCGACCGCACCCCGGAGCAGCCCGGGCCGGTGATCGTGGGCTTCGCCGCGGAGACCGGCTCCGCGCAGGCCAGTGTGGCCGAGCTCGGCCGCGCCAAGCTGGAATCCAAGGGGTGCGACGTGCTCGTGGTCAACGAGGTCGGCGCGCAGAAGGTCTTCGGCCGCGACGAGACCGCCGCGACCATCCTCACCCGCCGCCCCGACGGGGAGGTGGAGGAGCAGGAGGTCGCCGGGACCAAGGACGAGCTGGCCGCCGCCCTGTGGCGGGCCGTGCTGCGGCTGATCGATGACCAGTCGCGTCGCACGGCGTCATCCGCCTCAGCGTGAGGACTCCGCGCCCGGCGGGGGAGGAGACGACGCGGACCAGCGAGTACAGTGGTCGCGTGACTTCCGACCAGCGAGACCACCTGCGCCTGTTCACCTCCGAATCCGTCACGGAGGGGCACCCGGACAAGATCTGCGACCAGATCTCCGACTCCATCCTGGACGCCCTCCTGGACCAGGACCCCCTGGCCAACGTGGCCGTGGAGACCATGGTCACCACCGGGCAGGTGCACGTGGCCGGGGAGGTCACCACCAGCGCCTACGTGGAGATCCCCAAGATCGTGCGCGAGACGATCCTGGACATCGGCTACAACTCCTCGACCCACGGCTTCGACGGCGAGTTCTGCGGCGTCTCCGTGTCCATCGGGGAGCAGTCCCCGGACATCAACGCCGGGGTCTACACCTCCCTGGAGCAGCGCAGCGGCACCGCCCGGGACGAGCTGGACCACCAGGGGGCCGGGGACCAGGGGCTGATGTTCGGCTACGCCTCCAACGAGAACGCCGCCCTGATGCCCACCCCGATCTGGCTGGCTCACCGCCTGTCCGAGCGGCTGACCGCGGTGCGCAAGGACGACACCCTCGCGGATCTGCGCCCGGACGGCAAGACCCAGGTGACCCTCGGGTACGACGGCACGACCCCCGTCTCGGTGGACACCGTGGTGGTCTCCACCCAGCACGACCGCGGCTACGCCCTGGAGGACCTGCGCCGCGACGTCGATGAGCACGTGATCCGCCCGGTCCTGGCCGAGCAGGACCTCGACGCCGCGCAGGCGAAGCTGATCATCAACCCCGCCGGGCAGTTCGTGCAGGGCGGGCCCGTGGGCGACGCCGGGCTGACCGGACGCAAGATCATCGTGGACACCTACGGCGGGATGGCCCGCCACGGCGGCGGCGCCTTCTCCGGCAAGGACCCCTCCAAGGTGGACCGCTCCGCGGCCTACGCGATGCGGTGGGTCGCCAAGAACGTCGTCGCCGCGGGGCTGGCCGACCGCGCCGAGGTGCAGGTGGCCTACGCGATCGGGCAGGCCAACCCCGTGGGCCTGTACGTGGAGACCTTCGGCACCGAGCACGTGGACCCGGTGCGCATCGAGAAGGCCATCCGCGAGGTCTTCGACCTGCGTCCGGCCGCGATCATCCGGGATCTGGAGCTGCGCCGCCCGATCTACGCCAAGACCGCCGCCCACGGGCACTTCGGCCGCTCCGAGCCCGAGTTCACCTGGGAGCGCACCGGCCGGGTGGACGCCCTGCGGGCCGCCGTCTAGGTGAGCCCGGCCGAAGATCCCGGGGTGCTGCCCGGGATGGAGGAGCTGGGGGCACCCGAGCCGACGGCGCCCGGGACCTCCCCGGCGGCCGAACACCGACCGGTGGCCCGGGTGGCCATCGACACCCGGGTGCCCCACCTGGATCGGCTCTTCGACTACGAGGTGCCCGCCGAGCTGGACGAGCAGGCCCAGCCGGGCGTGCGCGTGCGGGTCAGCTTCCACGGCCGGGTGCAGGTGGCGTGGCTGGTGGAGCGGGTGGACACCACGGCCGCCGAGACCTCGCTGCGCCGGATCCTCGAGGTGGTCTCCCCGCTGCGCCTGCTCACCGAGCAGACCTGGGAGCTGGTCCGGGCGGTGGCCGCGCGCATGGCCGGTCTGGATGCCGATGTGCTGCGTCTGGCCGTGCCCCCGCGGGCCGCCCGCACCGAGCAGGCCTTCCTGCGCGAACACCCCGGGCTGCTCACCGGCCCCCAGCCGCCGCCCGCCCCGCCGGTGGCCGAACTCGACCCTGAACTCCACTCCGACCCCGGTCCCGCCTCGACGGGTCCCTGGGTCCTGTACCGCGGGGGAGCGGCCTTCCTCGCCGCCCTGGGCGCCGAGCGCGACCCCGGACAGCCGACGCCGCGGGCCGTGGCCGCCCTGGCGCCGTCCGCCGAGGCCGACTGGGCCCGGCTGCTGGCCGCGGCCTGCCGCGCGGCGGTGAGCGCCGGGCGCCGGGCGCTGGTCATCGTCCCGGACGCCACCGCGCTGGACCGCCTCACCGCGGCCCTGGCCCCGCTGTTCGACGCCGAGCGCATCGCCCGGCTGAGCAACGACGAAGGCCTCAGCGAGCGCGCCGGGGCCCACCTGCGCGCCCGCGCCGGCCTGGCCGACGTCGTGATCGGCACCCGCTCGGCCGCCTTCGCCCCCGTCCCGGAGCTGGGCCTGCTGGCCTGCTTCGACGACGGGGACCCCAACCTCACCGAACGCCAGGCCCCCTACGCCCACGCCCGAGACGTGCTGCTGCTGCGCAGCGCCCGGCAGGAGGTGCCCCTGCTGCTGAGCGGGTACGCGGTCTCCGCGGAGGCCCAGCGCCTGGTGGACACCGGCTGGGCCGTGCCGCTGAGCCCGGATCGGGAGGACCTGCGGCGCGCCAGCCCCCTGGTGGTGGCCACCTCCGACTCCTACCAGCGGGCCCGGGACCCCCTGGCCGCCCTGGCCCGGATCCCACAGCGGGCCCACCAGGCCGCCCGCCGCGCCCTGGAGCACGGGCCCGTGCTGGTGCAGGTGGCCCGCACCGGGTACGCCCCGACCCTGGCCTGTCAGCGCTGCCGCACCCCGGCCCGCTGCCCGCACTGCCACGGCCCCCTCGGACTGACCCGGGACTCCCGCTCCCACGCCGAGTGCCGCTGGTGCGGGCGGGCCGCGGCCGACTGGGCCTGCCCGAGCTGCGGCAACCGGACCTGGCGGCTGAGCACCGTCGGGGCGCTGCGCACCGCGGAGGAGCTGGGGCGGGCCTTCCCCCGGGTCCCGGTGATCTCCTCCTCCGGGGAGCACGTGCGCGCGCAGGTCCCGGATCGGCCCGCCCTCGTCGTGGCCACCCCGGGGGCCGAGCCGCGCGTGCCCGGCGGGTACCGGGCGGCCCTGCTGCTGGACGGGGACCGGATGCTGCAGCGGGACGCGCTGCGCAGCACCGAGGACGTGCTGCGCCGGTGGGCCAACGCCTGCGCGCTGGTGCGCTCCCGGCAGGAGGGCGGGGAGGTCGTGGTCACCGCGGAGCAGTCCTCGGTGCTGGCGGCACTGGTGCGCTGGGATCCCTCCGGATGGGCCCGGCGGGAGCTGGCCGAGCGGCGGGAGCTGGGCCTGCCCCCGGCGGTGCGCACGGCGGCGATCACCGGGCCCCGCACGGGCGTCGAGGCCTTCCTCCGCGCCCTGGACCCGCCCTCCCTCGGGCAGGCCCCGGCCCTGCGCGTGATCGACCCCATCCCGCTGGAGCCGGACGGAGAGGACCAGGAGCTCTACCGGGCACTGGTGTTCATGTCCTACGGCATCGCACCGCAGGTCACGGCGGCCCTGCGGCGGGTGCGCGCGGCGTCGTCGGCGGCGCGTGAGCACGCCCCCGTGCAGGTGCGCTGCGACGGCTCCGACGTGCTCTGAGATCCCCGACCCCCTGACGCGGCCCCGAGGGCCCGCTACAATCTCATGCGGTGCCCGGGCCGAGGCGTCGACGCCGGGCGGGCACCCGGCAGCTCCCGCCGCGTCCGCTCGCTCCCGATCCCTTCCGGAAGAGGTCCCCGCATGTCCGTGAAGCGCACCGCGCGCATCTCCCTGTCCTTCGTCGGCCTGCTGGTCGGCGCGGGCTTCGCCACCGGACAGGAGGTGATCCAGTACTTCATCTCCTTCGGGTCCTGGGGCATCGCCGGGGCCGTGCTGGCCGGCATCGTCATGGCCGCCGCAGGCGCCGTGATCCTGCAGCTGGGCAGCTACTTCCTGGCCGATGAGCACAACCGCGTCTTCCGCTCCGTGTCCTACCCCGTGATCGCCAAGCTGCTGGACGCCTCCGTGACCATCACCCTGTTCGCCATCGGGTTCGTGATGCTCGCCGGGGCCGGCTCCAACCTGCAGCAGCAGTTCGGGCTGCCCGCCTGGATCGGCTCGGCCATCATGCTGGTGCTGGTCATGGTCACCGGCCTGCTGGACGTGGACCGGGTCTCCAACATCATCTCCGCGGTGACCCCGCTGATCATCATCGCCGTGTGCGCGGCCTTCCTCTGGACCCTGTTCCATCTGCCCTCGGACCTCTCGGCCCTGGACCATCTGGCCGCCGCCCAGGAGTCCCCGGTCTCGCCGTGGTGGGTCTCGGCCCTGAACTACAACGGCCTGGCGCTGATCCTGGGTGTGTCCATGTGCCTGGTCATCGGCGGGAACAACACCGACCCGCGGGAGGCCGGCTGGGGCGGTCTGGCCGGGGGCATCCTCTATACGGTCATGCTGATCATGGCCGCGGTGACCCTGTACGCCAACATCGCGGTGGTCGGGGACTCCTCCGTGCCGATGCTGAAGCTGTTCGAGCACATCCACCCCGTGCTCGCGCAGATCATGGTCTGGATCATCTTCCTGATGATCTACAACACCGCGATCGGCATGTTCTACGCGCTGGGTCGGCGCCTGAGCGCCGGACGCGAGCAGCGCTACCGCCCGATCTTCCTCGTCGTGTGCCTGCTGGGCTTCGCGGTGAGCTTCGTCGGCTTCGAGACGCTGATGACCTACGTCTACCCCGTGATCGGGTGGATCGGTGCCGCGATGGTGTTGGTCCTGCTGGGCTGGTGGGTGCTCAACCGCCGCGACATCCTCGCCGAGGGGGACCGACGCCGCAACCTGCGCGCCCTGCTGTACCTGCGCGATCACCCCGAGCGGGAGTACAGCGACGCCCACGCCGCCCGGGCCGAGCGCATCGCCGAGGACTCGGTGATCGAGGCCCCGCAGGTCACGGCCGCGATCGGCGTCGAGGTCCTGCGCGACCTGGACCGGGACGAGGACGTGGACTCCGAGCGGATCCACCGGGAGCAGGACCGATGAGCGCGCGCCGCACGATGCGCATCGCCCTGGCCTTCGTCGGGCTGGTCGTGGCCGCCGGCTTCGCCACCGGCCAGGAGCTGATCCAGTACTTCCTGTCCTTCGGGGCGATCGGGATCCTGGGGGCGCTGATCTCCGGGGTCGTGATGACGGTGGCCGGGGCCGTGGTGCTGCAGGCCGGCTCCTACTTCCTGGCCAAGGACCACCGGAAGGTGTTCCGCAGCGTCTCCCACCCGGTGGTCTCCGTGTTCCTGGACGTCGCGGTGACCCTGACCCTGTTCTCGGTGGGCTTCGTGATGCTCGCCGGCTCCGGGGCGACCCTGGAGCAGCAGTTCGGGCTTCCGGCCTGGGTCGGCTCCCTGATCATGGTGGCGCTGGTGATGCTCACCGGCCTGCTGGACGTGGACAAGGTCTCGCGCATCATCTCCTCGGTGGCCCCGGTGATCATCCTGGCGGTCCTGGTGGCCTTCATCTGGTCCCTGGCGCACGTGCCCGGGGACCTGGGGGCGCTGTCGCAGCTGGGCCGGACCCAGGAGTCCCCGGTGCACCCGTGGTGGGTCTCCGCCCTGAACTACACCGGGATGAATCTCATGGTCGGGGTCTCCATGTCCCTGGTGATCGGCGGTGCCGAACCCAGCCCGAAGGAGGCCGGCTGGGGTGGGCTGATCGGCGGGCTGATCTTCACTGCCCTGCTGCTGATGAACGCGACCACGCTGTTCTTCACCCTCGACGAGGTCGGGGACGCCCAGGTGCCGGTGCTGAAGGTCTTCGACCACATCAGCCCCGTCTTCTCCACGATCATGGTGTGGATCATCTTCCTGATGGTCTACAACACCGCGATCGGGATGTTCTACGCCCTGGGTCGTCGGCTCACCGCGGCCCACCCGCGGCGCTACCCCTGGGTGTTCCTCACGGTGTGCGCGATCGGCTACGCCGTGAGCTTCGTCGGCTTCGGCACCCTGATGTCCAGCGTCTACCCGGTGATCGGCTACGTCGGGCTCGTGCTGATCGCGGTGCTGGTGCTGTGGTGGTGGCCGCGTCGGCAACGGATCGGCAGCGAGGACTCCCGGCGTCGGCGCATCGGCGCCCTGCTGCGGGTCAAGCAGGATCGCCGACGCCGATTCTCCCGGGGTCAGCAGGATCGGCTGGAGGCCCTGCTGGAGGAGTCCGAGACGGAGCCCGCGGCCGTCACGTCCGCGCTGGAGATCCAGAACCGCCAGCACGACGAGCGCGGCTGACCCGCTCGGCCAACTCCACCAGGGTGCGCGCCGAGGCCTCCCAGGAGTACCGGGCGGCGTCGGCGACGCCCCGTGCCGCGAGCTCGGTGCGCACCCGGGGATCCTCCAGGCGGCGCACCGCGGCAGGGAAGGCCTGCGGGTCCTCGAAGTCCACGTGCAGCCCGTGCGGGGCGACCTCCCGGAAGATCGGGATGTCGCTGAGCACCACGGGCACCCCCTGCGCCTGCGCCTCGACCACGGGCAGGCCGAAGCCCTCGGCCCGGGAGGCGCTGACCAGCGCCCGGGCCGTGCGCAGCAGCTCCCGGTACTCCGGCTCGGCGATCCCGTCGTGGAAGACCACCCGGTCCGGATGTCGGATCAGCGCGGCCAGCTCGCGTCGTCGGGCCTCGGGGTAGCGGGAGAGCAGGTGCAGCCGGTACCCGGGCAGCCGGTCCACGCCCGCGATCAGCCGCTCGACCCCCTTGTACGGCATCGCCGATCCCATGTAGAGCAGGTCCGTGACGCGCCCGCGCGCCCGGGTCCGGGCCTCGAGCGGGTCCAGCAGCACCCCGTCCGGGGCGGCATTGGGCACCACCGTGACGGGGCGGCGGGTCAGCCGGTGCTCGTCCATCAGCCCGGCGGTGGTGTCGCTGACCGTCACGACGGCGTCGGCCCGGTTCAGCAGCCACCGCTGCGGGGCGTAGCTGCGGTGGAACAGCCGCCAGCCCAGGCGCACCGGGGCCGGCAGGAACCCCGGCGGCTGCGGGTGGGCGTAGTAGATCAGGTCGTGCAGGGTGAGGATCTGGGCGTAGTCCCGGCCCCAGGTGCCGATGGTCTGCATCGGGGAGAAGACCACGTCCGGGCGCAGCCGGTTGATCCGCAGGGCGCTCAGCGGCTCCAGAGGACCGGTGGGGGAGAACCCGCGCACCGTCGGCAGCTCCGGCAGCTGCTTCCGCTGGGCCGGGTCGCTGATGAGCATCGCGACCCGCAGCCCCGGGGTCTGCCCGGTGCGGATCAGCGCATCCACCGCGTGCAGCAGCCCGGCCGTGTACCGGCTGATGCCATCGTGCACAGGCCGGACGTAGCGGGCATCCACCAGCAGCCTCACGCCGCACCCCCGTTCCCGTCGGACCGAGCGGGTCCGGCCGCCGGGCGCGATGACGACGCCGCCGGCGCGGCCCCGGTCTCCGGGAGGGCCTCGGTGAGGAAGTCCCCGACCACCCGGGCCGCCCGGCGGGGCGTCTCGTAGTGGATCAGGTGCCCGACCTCGGGCAGCACTTCCAGGCGCGCCTGCGCCTGCGGTGGGAAGGTCTCGCGCAGCCGCCGCTGCCCGGCCACCGAACCGAGGTCGTCCCGCTCGGCGGCCACCAGCAGCGTGCGCACCGTGACCTGCCCGGACCAGTCGCCCACGGTGGCCCGGGTCGAATCGGCGTAGGCCTGAATGACCACCCGACGGGAGGCGAAGGCCCCGAAGTACGCGGCGTGCTGACCGTTGATGAACCGGCGCAGGTGCGCATCGCGGGTCTTCATCATCAGCTCCGAGGAGATCCGGGTGATCGCCGCCGAGCGCACCAGCCGATCTCCCAGCGCCTCGGGCAGCACCGCGCACACCCTGTAGAACAGGGCGGCCCCCAGGGCCGGCAGGCGCTGGGCCGAGGCCAGGGCCGGTTCGCAGATGGGGTTGAGCAGGGCCAGCGCCGCCACCGCGTCCGGGTGCTGCGCCGCCAGGGCCGCGGCGACGACGGAGCCGTAGGAGTGCCCGAGCACCGCCAGGGGCAGCCCGTCCTGCGGCAGGGCTTCGAGCAGCTGCCCCAGGATCTCGGCGTAGCCGGCGACGTCGTGGGCGCGGGCTGGGAAGGCCGGGGAGCGGCCGAAGCCGGGCAGGTCCGGGACCACCGTCTCGACGTCGTCCGGCAGGGCGCGGGCCACCAGGTCCAGACCGTGGTGGTCCCCGCGGAAGCCGTGCACCGCGACCAGGCGCACCCGGGGCGAGGTGCGTGCCGGGTAGGTCCAGGTGCGCAGGACGCCGGCGGGCAGATCCCACCGGGTCTCGGCGGGCAGGTAGGCGCCGATGGGGGCGGATTCCAGGATCGAGCTCACGCCCTCCACTCTACGGTTCCTCCCCGGGCCGGGCGCCGTCGTCGGGGCCCGGCACCGCGTAGACTGGGACGGTTCCCGCGCTCACGCGCGGGCGCCCGCACCCCGATGCCGAGAACCGAAGGAATGATGGTGGCCCAGGTGAGTGACGCAGCCCGCGAGCAGGCGGCCGAGGAGAGGACCTACGACGCCGCGGCCCTGGAGGGCCGCTGGCAGGAGTACTGGGAGACCGAGCGGGTCTTCGTCCCCCTCGACGACGGCTCCAAGCCCCGCCGCTACGTCCTGGACATGTTCCCCTACCCCTCCGGGGACCTGCACATGGGCCACGCCGAGGCCTTCGCGATGGGCGACGTCGTCGCCCGCTACTGGATGCAGCGCGGCTACGACGTGATGCACCCGATCGGCTGGGACTCCTTCGGCCTGCCCGCGGAGAACGCCGCCATCAAGAACGGCACGCACCCGGCCGAGTGGACCTACCGCAACATCGAGACCCAGGCGGCCTCCTTCAAGCGCTACGGGATCGCCGTGGACTGGTCCCGGCGCCTGCACACCTCGGACCCCGAGTACTACCGCTGGACCCAGTGGCTGTTCCAGCGGTTCCACGCCAAAGGCCTGGCCTACCGCAAGGACTCCCCGGTCAACTGGTGCCCCAAGGACCAGACGGTGCTGGCCAACGAGCAGGTCGTCAACGGCGCCTGCGAGCGCTGCGGCACCCCGGTGACCAAGAAGTCCCTGAACCAGTGGTACTTCCGCATCACCGAGTACGCGGACCAGCTGCTGGAGGACATGGATCAGCTGGAGGGGCACTGGCCGGAGCGGGTCCTGGCGATGCAGCGCAACTGGATCGGGCGCTCCTCGGGTGCGCGGGTGGACTTCCGGATCCCGGCCGAAGGCGGCCGGTCGGAGCGGGAGGTCTCCGTGTTCACCACCCGCCCGGACACCCTGTACGGCAACACGTTCCTGGTGGTGGCCGCGGATGCGGACCTGGCCCTGGAGCTGGTCACGGACGAGCAGCGGGCGGCCCTGGAGGAGTACCGGGAGCGGGTCAAGGCCTTCTCGGACATCGAGCGGCAGGCCACCGACCGGGAGAAGACCGGCGTGTTCACCGGTCGTCACGCGCTGAACCCGCTGACGGGGGAGTCCGTGCCCGTGTGGGCCGCGGACTACGTGCTGGCCGACTACGGGACCGGGGCGGTCATGGCCGTGCCGGCCCACGACCAGCGGGATCTGGACTTCGCCCGCGCCTTCGACCTGCCGGTGCGCACCGTCGTGGACACCGGGGAGGAGGACCCCGCGGTCAGCGGCGTGGCCACCACCGGGGACGGCGTGCTCACCGGCTCCGGGCCGCTGGACGGACTGGACAAGTCCGCCGCGATCGCCCGCGCCGTGCAGCTGCTGGAGGACAAGGGCGCAGGGGCCGGCCAGACCATCTACCGGCTGCGGGACTGGCTGCTGTCCCGCCAGCGCTTCTGGGGCGCGCCGATCCCCATCATCCACTGCCCGGACTGCGGTGAGGTCCCGGTCCCGGAGGATCAGCTGCCGGTGCGCCTGCCGGAGAACCTGAAGGGCGAGCAATTGGCGCCCAAGGGCCAGTCCCCGCTGGCCGCGGCCGAGGACTGGGTCAACGTCGCCTGCCCGTCCTGCGGCGAGCCCGCCCGGCGGGACACGGACACGATGGACACCTTCGTGGACTCCTCCTGGTACTTCCTGCGCTTCGCCAACCCCCACCTGGACACCGCCGCCCTGGACCCGCAGGCGCTGCGCGACTGGGCGCCGGTGGATCAGTACGTGGGCGGTGTGGAGCACGCGATCCTGCACCTGCTCTACGCCCGGTTCTTCGTCAAGGTGATCCGGGACCTCGGGTGGGTCGACTTCGATGAGCCCTTCCGGGCCCTGCTGAACCAGGGTCAGGTGCTCAACGGGGGCAAGGCCATGTCCAAGTCCCTGGGCAACGGCGTGAACCTCGGCGAGCAGCTGGACCTGTACGGGGTGGATGCGGTGCGCACCACGATGGTCTTCGCCTCCCCGCCGGAGGACGACGTCGACTGGGCCGACGTCTCCCCGGGCGGGTCCCTGAAGTTCCTGGCCCGGGCCTGGCGGCTGGGACAGGATCTGACGGCCCCGCTGGGGGCGGATCCGGCCGACGGGGACCAGGCGCTGCGACGGGTCACCCACCGGATGCTGCACGAGGCCGAGCAGGCCCTGGAGTCGGGCAAGTTCAACGTGGTGGTCGCCAAGACCATGGAGCTGGTCAACGCGACCCGCAAGGCCATCGACGCCGGGCCCGGCGGGGCCGATCCGGCCGTGCGCGAGGCGGTGGAGGCCGTGGCGGTGCTGCTGAGCCTGTACGCCCCGTACACCGCGGAGGACCTGTGGCACCAGGTCGGACACGATGAGCCGGTGCTGCGCGCGGGCTGGCCGCAGGTCCGGGAGGAGCTGCTGGTCCAGGACACGGTCACCGCCGTCGTGCAGATCCGCGGCAAGGTCCGGGACCGCCTGGAGGTGCCCGCGGACATCGACGCCGAGCAGCTGCGCGAGCGCGCCCTGGCCTCGGATGCCGTGCAGCGGTTCCTGGACGGGTCCGAGATCCGCAAGGTCATCGTGCGCGAGCCGAAGCTCGTGAACATCGTCGCCTAGGCGCACGCGGGCAGCGGCCATGACCGAGACGCGGGATCCGGCAGGCACAACCGGGCGGGAGGAGACCGGCCCGGACGTTCCCGGGGCGGTCCTTCCCGAGACGGGCGCGGCGCGGTCGCGGCCGTGTCGGGTCGGGGTGCTCACCGACGCCGCGGCTGGCCTGCCCCGCACCCTGCTGGAGCGAGCACGCGCGGCCGGGGAGCTGATCTGCCTGGATCTGCCCCTGATGATCGAGGGCCAGATCTTCCCCGAGGCCGCGGACCCGCGCGTGCGGGAACACCTGGTGCTCGCCGCCGCCGAAGGCCGCAGCATGAGCACCTCCCGCCCTTCCCCGGGCGCCGTCTCCCGGGCTCTGGCGGCCCTGGCGGCGGCCGGGTGCACCGAGGTGGTGGCCCTGACCATCTCCGGGGAGCTGTCCGGGACGGTCCAGACCCTGCGCACCGCCGCCCGGGAATCCCCGATCCCGGTGCGCGTGCTGGACACCCGGACGGTCGCCGCAGCCCAGGCCGCCGGGGTGGCCGCCGCGCTGGCCGCCGCGCGCACCGGCGCGGATGCCGACCGGGTGCTCGAGGCGGCCCAGGCGGCCCTCGAGGCGACGCAGCTGCTGTTCTGGGTGCCCTCCCTGGAGCAGCTGGGCCGCAGCGGCCGGGTGCCCCGGGCCCTGGCCCGCGTCGGGCAGATGCTGCACGTCAAACCCATCGCGACCGTCGAGCAGGGGCGCCTGCGCTACCTGGAGCGGCCCCGGCAGACGGGTCCGGCGGTCCAGCGCTTCGCCGAGCTGGTCGCGCAGCGCGCCACCCGGGCGGTCCTCGCCGACGCCGCGGCCCGCGGCGTGCCCGACGATCACGGGCGGGCGGTGTGCCTGATCCAGGACTTCTGGGGCCGAGAGGTACCCGAGCGGCTGCACCACCGGATCGAGGAGCAGCTGGGGGGCCGGGTACGCGTGGTGCGGGCGGACCTGCCCGCTGCCCTGGCCGTGCACACCGGCCTCGGACCGACGGCCGCGGCGAGCATCCCCGGGCACCTGGCAGGGGCTCTGGCGGATCCGGCGCCCGACGTCGCGGGGGACTGAGCGCCCTACGGCTCCGCGCCGATGGGGGATGGACGCGGTGTCTTGGCCCCGTCATCCACCGAGGGGTCCTCCGGCCGGGTCGGATGTGCGGAGGCGGATCGCGGGTCCTTCTACGGTGAGGCCCATGAACCAGCGCATCGAGGAAACCGAGGACCCGTGGGAGGTCCCGGAGGATCACCGCGTCACCCGCCGCACGGTCCCGTCCCCGCGCCGGGCGGGTCCCACGGCCTCCCGGCAGCGGCTGACCGCGATGATCGAGGGCCTGGCCCCGGACGAACGGGGACCGGCCGCCGTCCCGACGCCGGGGGTCGGGTGGCTGCGCTTCTCCCCGTCACCAAGGGCGGTGCTGGGCCTGCTGGCCGTGGCGGCCCTGGCTGTGCTCGCGCTCGTGCTGTTCGTCCCCCGCGGGGAGCAGCAGGCCCCGAGGATCGCCGTGGCCGCCTCCGGAAGCGCCTCCCCGTTGGAGCTCGGTTCGCCCGACCCGGGTTCCGACGCCGCCCCGGCGACCGGTGCCCCAGGGACTCCGGGTGCCACGGCGGCGTCGGGCGGGGAGGTCGCCGTGCACGTGGTCGGCGCGGTGAAGTCCCCGGGGCTGCAGCGGCTTCCGGCCGGGGCCCTGACGGCCGAGGTGATCCAGGCCGCCGGCGGGCCCACCGAGGAGGCCGGGCTGGAAGGGATCAACCTCGCGGCCCCGGTGCAGTCCGGACAGCAGATCCGGGTGCCCACCCGAGAGGAGGCGGCCGCCCAGGCCGCGGCACCGCCCAACCCCTCCGGGACCGCCGCTGCGGGAGCCGGGGATACCGGGACGGGTCCGGGAACGGCCGGCAGTGGTGCCGCGAGCGGGGAGCGGATCAACCTGAACACGGCCACCGCCGAACAGCTGGAGACCCTGCCGCGGGTGGGCCCCAAGCTGGCCCAGCGGATCCTGGACTATCGGCAGGCCCACGGGGCCTTCGCCTCGGTGGCCGAGCTGGATGCCGTTCCCGGGATCGGGGAGGCCATGCTCGCCGCCCTCGAGCCGCTGGTCATGGTGTGAGATGCCCGCGCCCGGGCTCGGCACCCAACCCGTGCGAGCCGTGGATCTGCGGCTGCTCAGCGCGGCGGCCGCGGCCTGGACGGCCGCACTCCTCGCCCCCGGCCACCAGCCCCGGGCCCTGCTGGCTGCCGCCGGGATCTGTGCTGCGGGCGCCCTGGTCGGCGCCGGACTGCTCATCCCGGCGGCCATCGGGCACCGTCGCGGTCCCCGGACCCGAGGTGCGGTCCCGGAGGATCCCGGGGATGGGGGACGGGCGGGTCGGTCCCCGAGATCCGGTCCCCGCGGGCTGCTCCCGCGGGCTCGCGCCGTCCTCGGTGCCCTGGTGATCGCGGCGGTTGGGGCGGGCCTGGTGCTGACCAGCGCCGGCCTGCAGGCGAGGGACCCGGTGGCCCTCGCTCTGGCGGAAGCCGCCCGCGCGAGCACCGACGGCGAATCGGGCACCGACGCCGAGTCATCGGTCGACGGCGCCGCCACCGGGGCGGGGCAGACCCCGGCCTCGTCCGCCGAGACGAACCCCGCGGAGACCGCCGTCCGCCTGGTCGCGCGCGTCGCGGAGGACCCCAGGGAGGTGGAGGGCCGCTTCGGCTCCCGGTGGGCCGTGCCCACCACGGTCCTGGCCGTGCAGCGCGGGCCCACCGGGGAGACGGCGGCGGGCTCGGCGGCGGTGACGCTGTGGTTCGGCGCCGATCCGACGGCGCGCCTGGCCGAGGCCGGCACCGCACCGGTCCTGCTGGCCGGCGTCGTGAGCGCCGGGCGCGGTGGGGAGCCGCAGATCTCGGTGGCCGCCGTGATCGGCCCGGCGGACCCGGACCACGCCGGATCGGGCGGTGCGTCGTCGGGCTCCGCCGACAGGACCGGTGCGCGGCCGGGGATCCTGGAGCGGGCCCGGGAGCGCACCGAGGCCCGGGCCCGGGACCTGCTCGCCCCGGACACCGCCGCCCTGGTGCTGGGCATGGCCTACGGGGATGACGAGTCCCTCTCGGAGCCGACCGCCGAGGACATGAAGACTGCCGGGCTCACCCACCTGACGGCCGTGTCCGGGTCCAACGTCGCGATCGTGCTGCTGCTCGGGGTCCACGCGGTGCGCTGGACCCGCTGCCCACGGGCGGTGACCCTGCTCGCCGGGATCGCGGCGGCCGGGGCGTATCTGCTGCTGGTCGGTCCGGACCCCAGCATCCTTCGCGCCACCGTCATGGGGGTGCTCGGCGGGATCAGCGTGGCCGCCGGGCGCGGCGGATCCAGCGGGGCGGCCCTGTGGGTCAGCACCGTCGTGCTGCTCACGGTGGACCCGAGCCTGGGCGCCGACGCCGGGTTCGTCCTGTCCGTGGCGGCCACCGCCGGGATCATCCTGCAGGGCCCGGCCGTGTGCCGGCTGCTGTGCGGGGTGGCCTGGCGGTGGCTGGCCGAGGCGCTGGCCATCAGCATCGTCGCGAGCCTCTGGTGCGCGCCCTATCTGGTCCACCTGTCCGGGTTCTGGGGGCCGTGGACGGTCCCGGCCAACGTGCTGGCGGCCCCCGCGGTCCCTCTGGGCACGGTCTGCGGTCTGCTGGCCGTGTGCTCGTCCGGGGTGGGCCCGCTGGCGGATCCGCTGCTGCTGGGCGCCGGTGTCTGTGCCCGATGGATCGAGGCGGTGGCCCACGGGATCGGGCAGGCACCGGCCGCCCGGGTGCCCACCGGGGACGGGCCCGGCGCCGTCGTCCTGGCCGGGCTGTTCGCGGGATTGGCCGCGGTGGCCCTGCAGCTGGCGGACCCGGCGCGCCGGGCTACCATGAAGGAGCTGCCCGACAGTCTGCGGGCCAGCCTGGCCGCCGAGGAGGAAGGACCCCCATGCCCCCGCGCCGCCGCAGCGCCGAGACCGAGCAGACCTCCTGGCGCAGCGTGGAACCGGCCCCCGTGATCTTGCTCAGCGGTTCGGAGGAGCACTTCGCGACCCAGGCCCGACGTCGCGTGCTCGCCCGGATGCGCGAACAGCGCGGGGAGGTCGAGGTCCACGAGCTCTCCGCCCAGGACTACGCCCCCGGAGCCCTGGCCCAGGCCACCGGCCCCTCCCTGTTCGGGGACGCCCGCCTGGTGCGGGTCCAGGAGCTGGAGCGGATGTCCGAGGAGTTCCTCACCGAGGCGCTCGCCTACGTCAAGGCCCCGGACCAGGAGTCCGTGGTCCTGCTGCACCACGGCGGCGGCAATCGCGGGAAGAAGCTGCTGGACGCGATCGGCAAGGCCGGGCACCCGGTGGTGTCCTTCCGGCCGCTGAAGACGGACCGGGACGCCTCGGAGTTCCTGCACGCCGTCGTGCGCGAGGCCGGGCGGCGCATCGAACCGGATGCCGTGCGGCTGCTGATCGCCGCGACCGGGCGCGACGCCGCCGAGCTGCACGCCGCGGCCCGGCAGCTGCTGGCCGACGGGCCCGCCACGATCACCGATGCCGTGGTGGAGCGGTACTACGGGGGACGCACCGAGGTCACGGCCTTCAAGGTCGCCGACGCCGCCGTCGCCGGGAACCCCGGATCGGCGCTGCGCGCGCTGCGCCAGGCCCTGGACTCCGGGGTGGACCCGGTGCCGCTGGTCGGCGCCCTGGCCATGCGGGTGCGCACGATCGCCCAGGTGCACGGACGCCGGGACAGTCCCGCCCAGCTGGCCCGGGACCTCGGCATGGCGCCCTGGCAGGCCGAGCAGGCCCAGCGGGACGCCCGCCGCTACGCCCCCGAGGCGCTGGGGGAGGTCATCCGGGCCCTGGCCGAGGCCGACGCGCAGGTCAAGGGCGAAGCCCAGGACCCGATCTACGCCCTGGAGCGGGCCGTGCTCACCCTGGCCACCGCGGGACGCCGCCGCTGACCAGCCGCCCGAGGCCTCCTCCCGCAGGATGGGTCTCCGGGTCTCCCGCCCTACGCGCGCAGCGGCGCGCCCGGGGCGGGGCCGAGCGGATGGGGGCGGGCCGTGCGGATGCGACGAGGCCCCGTCGCCTCCACCCCCGGAGGGGAGTGAGGGAACGGGGCCTCGAGCGGCTGGCCGTGAGGGGGCGTTACGCCAGGGAGTTCACCCGAGCGGCCAGACCGGACTTCTTGTTGGCCGCGTTGTTCTTGTGCAGTACGCCCTTGGAGACGGCCTGGTCGAACTTGCGGGAGGCGACGCGCAGGGCCTCGGCGGCCTCTTCCTTGCTGCCGGACTCCACGGCCGCGTTGACCTTGCGCACCGCGGTGCGCAGCTCGGACTTGTAGGCGTTGTTGCGCAGGCGGGCCTTCTCGTTGGTCAGGATGCGCTTCTTCTGGGACTTGATGTTCGCCACGTGAAAAGTTCTTTCTGTTCCGTCGAATGGGTCAGTGAGGGCAAACGCAGCGGATCGCGACTGAGCGGCGTGGGGATGCCGAGGGTTCCGTCATCGCTGCGCAGTGCCCGATGACCATCGGACACACAGCCGTCCACTCTAGCAGACCGCGGAGGTTCAGGCCACCGGTGGGGGAGCGCCGTCGGCCGCGACGACGAGGCCCCCGCCCGTCGCCTCAGCGGCGGCGGGGCACGGCGCGGACCACCCGCTCGAAGACCTCGCGCGGCAGCACCGCACCCTCCCGGCGCACAGTTCCGGGATCCACGCGGATCACCCGGTCCACCAGGATCTCGGAGGCCCGACCCTGCCGGTCCCACGGGCCGGAGCCGATGTCCAGGTAGCGGTCGTCGCGGTGCGCGGCGTTGGTGTGATCCTTGCTGGTCAGCATCAGCCCCAGCAGCCAGCGCCCGTCCCGACCCACCAGCAGCACCGGCCGGTCCTTGCCGCGCCGGTGATCCTCCTCGTAGGGCACCCAGGTCCACACGATCTCCCCGGGATCCGGCCGCCCGTCCGGGCGCGGCCCGTAGACTGCATCCAGGGCCCCGGTGTAGTCCCCGGGATAGGCTCCGGTGTTCCCGGCGCGGTGCTCGGACGGGGCGGCGACCGCCCCGGAGCCCCGCCGCGAGGAGGAGCTGCGGGTGGTCTCCGGCTGCTGGGAGGCGTACCGGCGCCAGAGGCGCTGGGCGGTGCGCAGCACGCGGGTCACGGTGCGGCGATCGATCTGCATGCTCCTCACCCTAGGCCACCGTCGGTCCCGCACGGGGCCGCCGCCCCCGCCCCGCGTCCACCCCGGGGCCCTCGCGCGGCGAGGAGCGGATGCGGGGAAACGGGCCCGCTCGTGGGAAACTGGGGCGAGGCGCGGATCAGCGTCGGGTCCCGTGCTCGGACCCGCTCGGCATCCCCGCGCCTGCCGAAAGCACCCGTTGACGAGCGGCGCCGTCTCCCCGCGCCAGGAAAGGATGCCCGTGGCCCCCCAGGCAGCCCACGCCCCGCAGCCCGCGGCGACGGACCCCGCGGTCCTGCGCAACTTCTGCATCATCGCGCACATCGACCACGGCAAGTCCACGCTGGCCGACCGCATGCTGCAGGCCACCGGCGTCGTGACCCCGCGGGAGATGAAGGCGCAGTACCTGGACCGGATGGACATCGAGCGCGAACGCGGCATCACCATCAAATCCCAGGCGGTGCGCATGCCCTGGGAGGTGGACGGCACCGCCTACGCCCTGAACATGATCGACACCCCCGGGCACGTGGACTTCACCTACGAGGTCTCCCGCTCCCTGGCCGCCTGCGAGGGCGCCCTGCTGCTGGTGGACGCCGCCCAGGGGATCGAAGCCCAGACCCTGGCGAACCTGTACCTGGCCATGGAGAACGACCTCACCATCATCCCGGTGCTGAACAAGATCGACCTGCCGGCCGCCCAGCCGGAGAAGTACGCCGAGGAGCTGGCCAACCTCATCGGGGTGGAGCCGGAGGACGTGCTGAAGGTCTCCGGCAAGACCGGCGAGGGCGTGCCGGAGCTGCTGGACCGGATCGTGCGCGACCTGCCCGCCCCCCAGGGTCGGCCCGACGCCGCGCCGCGGGCCATGATCTTCGACTCCGTCTACGACTCCTACCGGGGCGTGGTCACCTACGTGCGCGTCGTGGACGGGCGGCTCACCCCGCGCCAGAAGATCCAGATGATGTCCACCGGCGCCGAGCACGAGCTGCTGGAGATCGGGGTGATCTCCCCGGAGCCCAAGCCCACCGAGGGCCTCGGCGTCGGGGAGGTCGGGTACCTGATCACCGGCGTGAAGGACGTGCGCCAGTCCCGCGTCGGGGACACCGTCACGGACGCGAAGAAGCCGGCCGAGCAGAACCTCGGCGGCTACGAGGACCCCAAGCCCATGGTCTTCTCCGGGCTGTTCCCCATCGACGGCTCGGACTACCCCGTCCTGCGCGACGCCCTGGACAAGCTCAAGCTCAACGACGCCGCCCTGGTCTACGAACCGGAGACCTCCGCGGCCCTGGGCTTCGGCTTCCGCTGCGGCTTCCTGGGGCTGCTGCACCTGGAGATCGTGCGCGAGCGCCTGGAGCGGGAGTTCGACCTGGACCTGATCTCCACCGCGCCGAACGTCATCTACGACGTCGTCGCCGAGGACGGCACCTCCATGCGGGTGACCAACCCCTCCGAGTTCCCCGAGGGCAAGATCGCGGTGATCGAGGAGCCGATGGTGGCCTGCACGATCATCGTGCCCAGCGAGTTCATCGGCGCGGTCATGGAGCTGTGCCAGTCCCGGCGCGGGCAGATGGGCGGGATGGACTACCTCTCCCAGGACCGCGTGGAGCTGCGCTACCGGATGCCGCTGGCGGAGATCGTCTTCGACTTCTTCGACCAGCTGAAGTCCCGCACCCGCGGCTACGCCTCCCTGGACTGGAAGCTGGACGGGACCCAGGAGGCCGACCTGGTCAAGGTGGACATCCTGCTGCAGGGGGAGCGGGTGGACGCCTTCTCCGCGGTGACCCACCGGGACAACGCCTACTCCTACGGCACGGCGATGGCCGCGAAGCTGCGGGAGCTGATCCCGCGCCAGCAGTTCGAGGTGCCCATCCAGGCGGCCATCGGCTCGCGGATCATCGCCCGGGAGAACATCCGGGCCATCCGCAAGGACGTGCTGTCCAAGTGCTACGGCGGGGACATCTCCCGCAAGCGCAAGCTGCTGGAGAAGCAGAAGGAGGGCAAGAAGCGGATGAAGATGGTCGGGCGCGTGGAGGTCCCCCAGGAGGCGTTCATCGCCGCCCTGTCCTCCGGGGAGCAGACCAAGGACAAGCCGAAGAAGTGAGCCCGGCCCAGCCCACGGGGGATCCGGCCCCGTCCGACGGCCTGCTGCCGGCCTCGGTGCTCGACGGCGCCGAACGGCGCAGCCTGAGCCTCTACGTGCACGTGCCGTACTGCTCGGTGCGCTGCGGGTACTGCGACTTCAACACCTACGCCGCCGAGGACTTCGGCGACGGCGTGAACCGGCTCAGCTACGCCGAGGACGCGATCCGCGAGCTGGACCTGGCCGCCGGCGTCCTCACCCGCTCCGGCCTGCCGGCCCGCCCGTTCAGCACGGTGTTCTTCGGCGGGGGCACCCCGACCCGCCTGCCGGCCGAGGACCTGGCGCGGATCCTGCGCGCCGGGATCGAGCGCTTCGGCATCGCCGACGGCGCGGAGGTCACCACCGAGGCCAACCCGGATTCGGTGACCCGCGAGGACCTCGCCCTGCTGAAGGAGGCGGGGTTCACGCGCGTCTCCTTCGGGATGCAGTCCGCGGTGCCGCGGGTGCTGGCCGTGCTGGATCGCACCCACACCCCGGCCAACGTCCCCAAGGTGGTCTCCTGGGCCAGGGAGGTGGGCCTGCAGACCTCGGTGGACCTGATCAGCGGGGCGCCGGGGGAGACCCTGGCGGAATGGGAGACCTCGGTGCGCGCGGCCATCGACTGCGCCCCGGACCACATCTCGGCCTACTCGCTGATCGTGGAGCCGGGCACCAAGCTCGCCGCGCAGATCCGCCGCGGGGAGCTGTCCCCGGTGAACGACGACGCCCAGGCGGACATGTACCTGCTGGCCGACCGCCTGTTCGAAGACGCCGGGTACTCCTGGTACGAGGTGTCCAACTGGTCCCGCTCCGAGGCCACCCGCTCCCGGCACAATCTCGCCTACTGGCGCAACCGGGACTGGTGGGGGATCGGTCCCGGGGCGCACTCGCACGTCAACGGCGTGCGCTGGTGGAACCTGAAGCACCCCGTGCCCTACGCCCACCGGGTGCGTCAGGGCCTGTCCCCGGCGGCAGCCCGGGAGCACCTGGACGCGGACACCCGCTACGTCGAGGACGTGATGCTCGCCGCGCGCATCCGGGAGGGCCTGGCGATCGAGGATCTGCGCCAGCCCGGCCGGGAGGCGGTGGCCTGGCTCGAGGGCCAGGGGCTAATCGAGGCGCAGGCCCGGGCCGAGGGCAGGGTCGTGCTCACGCTGCGTGGGCGGCTGCTGGGGGACGCCGTCGTGCGCACCCTGCTGGGGGACTGAGCCGCAGGGACGTCCTCCAGGCGGGCTCGGGGCGAGCCGACCCCGGGGTTCGACGTCGGGGTCCCGGATCCGAGCCCGGTCGGGATCAGCCGCGGCGGGCGGAGATCCGATCCAGCAGCCGGGTGTTGAAGCGGTACTGGTAGGGGTTGCCCCGGTTCACGTGCACCCCGGCCACCAGGGAGGACAGCGCGAGGAAGACCCAGACCACGGCCGCGATGAGGCCGAACAGCCACCCGATGGCGGGCACGGGGGACAGGGCCACGCAGACCACGATCAGCACGCTCGGCAGGAGGGTGAAGTTCAGGGCCTCCCGGGACTCCTGGGCCGTGAAGCGACCCCGGGCGCGCAAGGTCAGGTAGATCAGGCCGGAGGGGATGCACCCCACCACCCCGCCGAAGTGGGCGAGGGTGGCCATCGTGCGGTCATCCTTGACGCTCAGCGGCTGCGGCATCGCGTTGGTCCCCTCGAAGGGAGGAGTCTGCTCGGTGGTGGAAGTGGTCCCCAAAACTTCTCGCTTCATCCTGTCTCGTCAGCGGCCGCGCGGGTCGTGCGGGCATCGCCTCCAGCTTACCGGGCCCGAACCGGCGACGGCGGAGGCCGGGATCACCCATGGCGAAGATCACATGAGGCGGTGGGGGTCAGGGGTGATCGGTGAGGAAGTCGATGATGTGCTCCACGGGACCGAGGATCCCGGGATCCAGGTCCGTGTAGCTGTTCACCCCGGCCAGGATCCGGCGCCAGGCCCGGCCGCGCTCGGCCGCGCTGGCATGGGGCCACCCGATCCGCCGCAGCACGCCGGTCTTCCAGTCCTCCCCCCGCGGGACCTGCGGCCAGGCGGACAGCCCCACGGCGCGCGGGCGCACCGACTCCCAGACGTCCACGTAGGGGTGGCCCACGAACAGCACGTGCTCGCGGGCCCCGGGCAGGCCCAGAGCCTGCTCGGCCAGACGGGACTCCTTGGAGCCGGGCACCAGGTGATCGGCCAGCACCCCCAGGCGTCGGCCCGGACCCGGCTGGAAGTCGCGGATGGTCTGCTCGACGTGATCCAGTCCGTGCATCGGCTCCACCACGATCCCCTCGACCCGCAGGTCATCCCCCCAGACCTTCTCCACCAGCTCGGCGTCGTGCACCCCCTCGACCAGCATCCGCGAGGCCCGCGCCGTGCGGGCCGGGGCCTGGGGGAGGGCGACCGAACCCGACCGGGTCCGGGCGGGCCCGCTCGGGGCGGCCCGGGGCGGCGGGGGGACCAGGCGCACGGGGCGGCCCTCGTACAGGAAGCCGTAGCCCAGCGGGAAGGCCCGCACCGCGCCGTGGCGGTCCTCCAGGCTGACCACCCGCTGCCCGCCGATGGTCTCCAGGCGCACCGCGGCCCCGACCCACCCGGTCTCCAGCTCCTCCAGGACCATCCCGGCGCGCACCGGCAGGTCCTCGGTGCGCGGGCCGCGGCGGGCGGCGGAGAGCTCCTCGAGGGACTGCGGCCCCCAGTCCTGTGCGTGCATCCTCGTCGCTCCTCCCTCGGCGGCCCGGTCGGCGATCTGCGACCGGCGGATCATCCCGACGTCGGCGGCCGGCGCGCTCCGGACCCGGCCCGCGCTTTCCTCGATATCGGCACGGGCGTAGGATTAGCACTCGGGTCATCCGAGTGCCAGATCGGACCGCGCCGCGCGCCCCCGACTCTAGCGCCGCAGCCGGCCCCCGGCCCAGCCCGGGCCCCGCCGATCCGACCCGTGTCCTCGGCCATCGCCGTCCCCGGCAGAACACCAGGAGCCAGACCGTGAACCATCCGCGCCGCCTCGAGGTGCTCAGCGCCATCGTGGAGGACTACGTGCATTCGCGGGAGCCGGTGGGATCCAAGGCCCTCGTCGAGCGGCACCGGCTCGGCGTCTCCAGCGCGACGGTGCGCAACGACATGGCCGCCCTGGAGGATGAGGGCCTGATCGCCGCCCCGCACGCCAGCGCCGGGCGCATCCCCACGGACAAGGGCTACCGCGCCTTCGTGGACCGCATCGACGCCGTGCGGCCGCTGACCCCGGCCCAGCGCCGGGTCATCGTCGAGTTCCTCGGCTCCTCCCACGATCTCGACGAGGTCATGGCCCGCACGGTGCGCCTGCTCTCCCAGCTGACCCACCAGGTCGCCGTCGTGCGCTATCCCCGGCGCACCGGGGAGCGGGTCCGGCACCTGGACCTGGTGCCCCTGGAGCCGGACACGGCCCTGCTGATCCTCATCACCAGCCGCGGGCGCGTGCTGCAGCAGCCGGTGCCCCTGCCCGTCGACGCCGGGCACGCGGGGGAGGACCTCGCCCTGCTGCGCACCCGCCTGCTGGAGGAGCTGGTCGAGGCCCCGCTGGATGCGGCTGCGGCCCGCGCCGACACCGTGCTCGCCACCCTGCCGCCCGGGGCGCGCGAGGCCGGGGCGCGGGTGATGGCGGGCCTGGCGGGCCTGGCCGACGGCGGCGCGCAGGACCGGCTGCTGATGGCCGGGACCAGCTACCTCGCCCAGTCCACCCGGGACTTCCGCAGCAGCATCGCCCCGATCCTGGATGCGCTGGAGGAGCAGGTCGTCATGCTGCGCCTGCTCTCGGAGCTCGGGGAGGAGCACCCCGGAGCCACCGGCGTCTCGGTGCGCATCGGCGCCGAGAACGCCGCGACCCCCCTGACCGACGCCTCGGTCGTGGCCAGCGGGTACGGTCCGGCCGGCAGCGCCCAGCTGGGCGTGGTCGGACCGACCCGCATGGACTACCCCGAGACCATGGCCGCCGTGCGGGCCGTGGCCCGCTACCTCTCGCGCCTGCTGCGCGAGGACCAGCCCTGACCCGCACCCGACCCTGACCATCGACCCCGCCACGCGGTGAGCACACCGCGAGAAGAAGGAACGAGCACACCGTGAGCAGCCACTACGAAACCCTCGGCGTCTCCCGCGACGCCAGCCCCGAGGAGATCAAGAAGGCCTACCGGAAGAAGGCCCGCACCCTGCATCCCGACGTCAACCCCTCCCCGGAGGCCGCCGAGGAGTTCAAGCGCGTCTCCCACGCCCACGACGTCCTCTCCGACCCGGAGAAGCGCCGGATCTACGACGCGACCGGCAACGAGAACGGCACCGCCGGCGGCTTCGGCGGTGGCGGCGGATTCCCCGGCGGGGGCTTCGGCTTCTCCGACATCTTCGAGACCTTCTTCAACGGCGCCCAGTCCTCCCGCGGCCCGGCCAGCCGGGCCCGGCAGGGCCAGGACGCCCTGATCACCGTGCGCATCGACCTGCGCGAGGCCGTGTTCGGCGCCGAGAAGGAGGTCATGGTCGACACCGCCGTGACCTGCCCGGAGTGCTCCGGGAAGGGCACCCAGGACGGCACCGAGCCGGAGACCTGCGAGGTCTGCCACGGGCGCGGGCAGGTCCAGCGCCAGGTCCAGTCCATCCTCGGCAACGTGGTGACCACCGCCGAGTGCCCGCACTGCCACGGCTTCGGCACCGTCATCAAGCACCCCTGCCAGGAGTGCTACGGCGAGGGCCGGGTGCGCCAGCGCCGGCCGCTGACCGTGAAGATCCCGGCCGGGGTGTCCACCGGCACCCGCATCCGGCTGTCCGGGCAGGGCGAGGCCGGCACGGGCGGGGGACCCAACGGCGATCTCTACGTGGAGATCCGGGTCAGCCCGGACGAGGTCTTCACCCGGGAGGGAGACGACCTGCACGCCAGCATCACCGTCCCGATGACCGCGGCCGCCCTGGGCACCTCGGTCACCCTGGAGACCTTCGACGGACCGCGCGAGGTCACCGTGGAGCCGGGCACCCAGAACGGGCAGACCATGACCCTGCGCGGCCTGGGCGCGACCCGCCTGCGCGGCAGCGGCCGCGGCGACGTGATCGCGCACCTGCAGGTCACGACCCCGACCCGCCTGAACGACGAGCAGCGCGAGCTGCTGCGGAAGCTGGCCCAGCTGCGCGGGGAGGACGACGGCGCCGGGCAGACCGTGCAGCGCGGCTCCGGGCAGGGCTTCTTCTCCCGGCTGCGCGACCGCTTCCAGGACTGACCCCGCCACCGCACAGGAGCCGCCATGACCCGCCCCGTCTTCCGCGTCCCCACCGATCTCCTGCGCGACGCGCGTTCGGAGGACTCCGTCGAACTGACCGGCCCGGAGGGCCACCACGCCCGCACCGTGCGTCGCCTGGGCCCCGGCGAGGAGCTGGATCTGGTCGACGGGCGCGGGCTGCGCGCCCCCGGCGTCGTCCGGGAGCTGCTGCCCGAGGGCCTGTTGGTGCGCCTGATGGCCGATCCCGCCCCGGAGCCGGTCGGCCGACTCGTGCTGGTCCAGGCCCTGGCCAAGGGGGACCGGGACCTGATGGCCGTGGAGATGGCCACCGAGCTCGGGGTCGCGGCGATCGTGCCGTGGCAGGCCGAGCGCAGCATCGTGCGCTGGAAGGGGGAGCGGGCCGCGCGCTCCCACGCCAAGTGGGAGCGCACCGCGGCGGCGGCCGCCAAGCAGGCCCGGCGCGCCGTCGTGCCCGACGTGCTGCCGCTGGCCGATCTGGAGGCCCTGCTCGGGCAGGTGGGCCCCGAGGACCTGGTGCTCGTGCTGCACGAGCAGGCCCGGAACCCGCTGAGCCGGGAGGTGCCCGCCCGCCTGCCGGATCCGCAGGGCCGGGGCCGGGTCCTGCTCGTCGTGGGTCCGGAGGGCGGGATCTCGCCGGAGGAGACGCGCCGGCTCGTCGCGGCCGGCGCGCACCCGGTGCGCCTGGGCCCGGAGGTGCTGCGCACCTCCACGGCCGGGGCCGCCGCCCTGGCCGTGCTGCAGGTCCTGTCCGGGCACTGGTCCCAGCTCGGTCCGGGGTCCGAGGGCGCCGATCCCGACGGGACGGATCCCCTGACCCCCGATCCCGACGAACCCGCCGCATCCTCCTGAGGATCCCTCCCGCCGGACCCCGGGCGCAGACGAGCCCGGGGGCGGGCGGGTAGGCTGGGATGGAGCATCCCGCCCCCGCGCACGCCCACCGTCGAAAGGCTCTCCGCCGCCGTGCTCTCCGATTCGCCGACCGGCGACTCCCGCCCGCTGTCCGTCTCCCGCACGTATGCCTTCGCCTCGCGCGAGGCGATGATCGGGGCCTTGGGCCCCCAGGACTCCTCGCTGCTGGTCATCGAACAGGCCTTCCCCGACGTCTCCCTGCACCTGCGCGGCCTGGAGGTCGGGGTCAGCGGTCCCTCCGCCCAGGTGCAGCTGGTGCTGCGTCTGCTCGAGGAGCTGGAGGCCCTGGCCCGGCAGGACACCCGCATCACCGTGCAGACCGTCCAGCGGCTCACGGACCTGCTCGTGCGCAACATGGCCCAGGCCGCGCCGAGCCTGACGCAGAACATCCTCTCCAGCCGGGGCCGGAAGATCCGCCCCAAGACCGTCAACCAGTCCGCGTACGTCGAGGCGATCGACGCGAACACGGTCGTGTTCGGCATCGGCCCGGCCGGCACCGGCAAGACCTACCTGGCGATGGCCAAGGCCGTGCAGGCCCTGCAGGCCAAGGAGGTCAACCGGATCATCCTGACCCGCCCGGCGGTGGAGGCGGGGGAGTCCCTGGGCTTCCTGCCCGGCAGCCTCAACGAGAAGATCGACCCGTACCTGCGTCCCCTCTACGACGCCCTGCACGACATGATGGACCCGGATTCCATCCCCCGGCTCATGGAGGCCGGGACCATCGAGGTCGCGCCGCTGGCCTACATGCGCGGGCGCACCCTCAACGACGCCTTCGTGATCCTCGACGAGGCGCAGAACACCACCGCGGAGCAGATGAAGATGTTCCTGACCCGCCTGGGCTTCGGCTCCAAGATGGTCATCACCGGGGACGTCACCCAGGTGGATCTGCCCCGGGGGGCCGCCTCGGGGCTGCGGCAGGTGCAGACGATCCTGCGCGATGTGCAGGACGTGCACTTCGCGCGCCTGGAGGCCGTGGACGTCGTGCGCCACCAGCTGGTCAGCGACATCGTCACCGCCTACGGGCGGTGGGAGCAGGATTCCGCCCACGCCCGGGACAAGCGGGCGCGCGACGCCGCCCGGGCGGGTTCCGCGGACTCCCGGAGAGACTCGCGGGACGCCGGGAGCGCCGGGGCGGATGCGGGGGAGCGGGCATGATCCTGGACATCGAGGTCTCCGAGCCGAGCACCGACGCCGAGCGCACGGCCTTCGCGGAGGTGGACCTGGCCCAGCTGCGCGCCCTGGTGGACTTCGCCGGCGCCCGTCTGCACCTGGGGAAGGAGGTCGAGCTGTCCCTGGCCGTGGTCACCGACGAGCAGATGGCCCAGCTGCACCGGCAGTGGATGGATCTGCCCGGGCCCACGGACGTGATGTCCTTCCCGATGGACGAGCTGAGGCCCGGCACCGCCGAGGACCCGGCGGCCGGGGTGCTCGGCGACGTCGTGCTGTGCCCGACGGTGGCCCGGGAGCAGGGTGAGCGCGCGGGGCACGGAACGGCCGATGAGCTGTGCCTGCTCACCGTGCACGGGATCCTGCACTGCCTGGGCTATGACCACGCCGAACCCGAGCAGGAGCGGGAGATGTTCGCTCTGCAGCGGCGGATCCTGGAGGACTTCCTCGGACACCCCGCCCCGGTCGAGACCCGCCACTAGAAGGAGGCCGTCATGAGCACCGTCCTGCTGATCCTCGCCGTCCTCGTCCTGCTGGGCCTGGCCTTCCTGATGACCGCCGCGGAGTCCGCGTTCACCTACCTGCCCCGCCACGAGGCGGAGACCGTCAGCCGGGAGGAGGGGCGGGCCAGCCTGCGTGCGGTGCTGGCCGATCCCCGGCCGCACATGTACGCACTGCGCTTCACCCGCATCGTGGGGGAGTCCGCGGTCAGCGTGATCCTCCTGCTGCTGCTGATGCGGGTGCTGCCCTGGGTCTGGCTGGCGGCGGTGCTGACCGTGCTGCTGGCCTCCCTGGCGGGCTTCGTGCTGGTCGGGGTCGCCCCGCGCCACCTAGGCCGGGCCCATCCGCTGCGGGTGGCCGGTGCCACGGCGAAGCTGCTGCGGGCCCTGACCCGAGGCATGGGGCCCGTGCCCCGCTGGCTGATGCGACTGGGGGCGCGGATCTCCCCGGCCACCGAGGAGAACGCCGGATTCTTCACCGAGGAGGAGCTGCGCGAGTTCGTGGACCGGGCCTCCACCACGGATCTGATCGAGGACAGCGAGGCGGCCATGCTGCACTCGATCTTCGAGCTGGACGACACCCGCATCCGCGCCGTGATGGTGCCGCGCCCGGACATCGTCAGCTTCGAGGCCGAGGACACCCTGGACAACGCCCTGAACCTCTTCCTGAGGTCCGGCTACTCCCGCATCCCCGTGCTGGGCGAGGACGTCGACGACGTGCGCGGCTTCCTGTACCTGAAGGACGTCGCCGAGGCGATGCTCGCGGATCGGGGCCGGGCCCGCGAGCGCGGCGTCGGGCAGCTGCTGCGTCCGGCCAGGTTCGTCCCCGAGTCCCAGAAGGTCTCGGAGCTGCTGCCCCAGATGCAGCGGGAGGGGACCCACATCGCCGTCGTGGTGGACGAGTACGGCGGCACGGCCGGGCTGGTCACGCTGGAGGATCTCATCGAGGAGCTGGTGGGAGAGATCGTGGACGAGTATGATGCCGCGGCCCCGGAGGTCACCGCCGAGGGGGATGCCTACCTGGTCTCGGCCCGGCTGTCGGTGGGGGACCTGGGAAACCTGTTCGACCTGGACCTGGAGGACGACGACGTGGATACGGTCGGGGGGCTGCTGGCCAAGGCCCTGGGGCGGGTGCCGATCGTCGGGTCGGAGGCGCAGATCTACGGGCTGAAGCTGAAGGCCGTTAGGCTCGAAGGACGCCGCAACCGGGTGGGCACGGTCCTGGCCAGCCCCGTCGCCCCGGAGCCGGCCGAGTCCGCCGCCGAGCACGAGGAGTGACCATGGAATTCGCCGCCGTTCCCGAGGGCTTCCGGGCGGGCTTCGCCGTGCTCGTCGGGCGCCCCAATGCCGGGAAGTCCACCCTGACCAACGCCCTGGTGGGTCAGAAGGTGGCCATCACGTCCAACCGTCCGCAGACCACCCGGCACACGATCCGGGGGATCGTGCACCGTCCCGAGCACCAGCTGATCCTCATCGACACCCCGGGGCTGCACCGGCCGCGCACCCTGCTGGGTCAGCGGCTGAACGACCTGGTGGCCGAGACCCTGGCGGAGGTGGACGTCATCGGGTTCTGCCTGCCGGCCGATGAGCGGATCGGTCCCGGGGATCGCTACATCGCCGCGCAGCTGGCCGCGGCCGGGAACCGGCCCGTCGTCGCGATCGTCACGAAGGCGGATGCGGTGCCTCCGCAGCGTCTGGCCGAGCAGCTGCTGGCCGTGCAGGCCCTCGGCGAGGAGACCATGGTCGCCGAGCAGGAGGCCCGCCGGCAGCGTCGGGCCCGACGCCGCGGCTCCGGCGCGGGTGCGCCGAAGGCCGAGTCCGATGCCGGTCGCTCCGGCTGGGCCGACGTCATCCCCGTCTCCGCGGTCAGCGGCTACCAGGTGGAGGCGGTCGCGCAGGTGCTGGGCTCCCACCTGCCGGTCTCCCCGCCGCTGTACCCGGAGGGGGATCTCACGGATGAGCCGGAGGCGGTGATGATCGCCGAGCTGGTGCGCGAGGCGGCCCTGGAGGGGGTCCGGGACGAGCTGCCGCACTCGGTGGCCGTCACGGTCGAGGAGATGGTCGACCGGGAGGGTCGCCCCGCCGAGGACCCGATGGTGGATGTGCACGTGAACCTGTACGTGGAGCGGGAGTCCCAGAAGGCCATCATCATCGGGCGCCGGGGCTCGCGGCTGAAGGAGATCGGCACCAAGGCCCGGGCCGGGATCGAGCCCCTGCTGGGGGCGAAGGTGTACCTGAGCATCCACGTGAAGGTCGCCAAGGACTGGCAGCGCGATCCGCGCGCCCTGGGCCGGCTGGGGTTCTGACCCCGACTCACGGGCGGCATTCAGCCGGGCGTCGTAGAATCGAGCGCGACCCCGGCCTCTTCCCCCAGGAGACTCCGTGCCAGAAACCTCCAGCGCCCCCGAGCAGGACGTCCGCGCCGTGCCCCGCGGTCGGCACTTCCGCAACGACGGACTGGTCTCGCGCAGCGGCCTGTGGGCCGCGCTGTGCTGCATCGCCCTGCTGCTGGTCGTGATGGGCGCCGGCGGCGTCGCGGCCCTGCGGCTGCGGCACAACGTCAGCACCGACGCCCTGAACCTCGGGGGCAGCGAGAACCTCGAGGACGGTCCCCTGGACATCCTGGTGATCGGATCGGACACCCGCGCCGGGGCCAACAGCGCCTACGGCGACGCCGCCGATGCCTCCTCGGGGGCCCGCTCGGATGTGATGATGCTGGTGCAGATCAGTCAGGACCGGCAGAACGTCAGCGTCGTCTCCTTCCCCCGGGACCTGATGGTGGACATCCCGCAGTGCACCAACCAGAAGACGGGGCAGACCTACCCTGAGTCCCCGGACACCCAGATCAACGAATCCCTGGATCACGGCGGGCCGGGGTGCTCGGTGGCCACGATCAACAAGATCACCGGGATCAACATCGACCACTTCATGCTCGTGGACTTCAACGCCGTCAAGCAGCTCAGCTCCGTGGTGGGAGGGGTGCAGGTCTGTGTGGACCAGGCGGTCGATGATCCCTACTCGGGGCTGAAGCTGCCCAAGGGGGAGTCGGAGGTGGAAGGGGAGCAGGCCCTGTCCTTCCTGCGCTCCCGCCACGGCTTCGGCGACGGCTCGGACACCACCCGGATCAAGGCCCAGCAGGCGTTCCTGGCCTCGCTGCTGCGCAAGGTCAAGGCGCAGGGGACCCTGACCAACCCGGGGACGATGTACCGGATCGCGGAGGCGATCACGCAGAACGTGACCGTGGATTCCGGGCTGACCGATCCCAGCACCCTCGTGTCGATCGGCAGCATCTTCGCCGGCGTCGACCTGGACAAGGTGGTCTTCGCGACGGTGCCGAACGAGGCCTATCCGGCCAACCCGAACAAGCTGCAGCTGTCCGACTCCGCGCAGCAGGTCTTCGCGACCCTGCGCAAGGACGGATCCCTGGCGGCGAAGGAGCAGCCCTCCGCCTCCGCCTCCGCGCAGCCCTCCCCGTCGGCGTCGGTGGACCGCTCCGTGCCGGTCTCGGTGATCGATGCGACCGGCACGAGCTCCCAGGGGGAGCACGTGGCCGACCTCGTGGAGAAGCTGGGCTACACGCAGGTCACGCACCAGCAGGCCCAGAACCAGCTGGCCGGCACGACCGTCTACTACAGCACCGGCTATGAGGAGCAGGCGGAGCAGATCGGTCAGGCCCTGGGGGTTGCGGCGGAGCAGATCCAGCCCAGCGAGGCCTACGCCGGGGTCGCGGTGCTGCCCGGGCTGGACTTCACCTCGGGCGACAAGGTCAAGGCCGATGACCAGGAGATCGTCGGCGGCGCCTCCGGGCAGACCGCGCAGGAGTCCCCCTGCCAGCAGGCCTTCGGGTACTAGGCCCGGGCGGCCCGCGCGGTGCAGGAACGCCCGAGCCGGTCCCGGTTCGTCCATTATCTGGACTCCGGGGCGGGCAGGGGGCGTGCGGCGGGGCGCGGTGATACGTTGCTGATGTGATGCACACGGCAGTACTCCGACGCCTTAGCCGCCGCAGCGAGGTCAGCTTCCCCTAGGCCGACCCCCTCGCTGCGGAGCCGCCGCCCGCGTCGACCGCCCATCCTGACCCAGGAAGAAGGCGAGTGCCTTGCCCAACCGCCAGCAGCCCTCCCCGATGCCCACCCATCGGTATCGTCCCTATCTCGAGCAGCTGCCCGTGTCCCTGCCGGACCGCACCTGGCCGGACCGGGTCATCACTCAGGCCCCGCGCTGGTGCGCGGTGGACCTGCGCGACGGGAACCAGGCCCTGGCCGATCCGATGGACACCGACCGCAAGCTGGCCATGTTCAAGCTCCTGGTGGCCATGGGCTACAAGGAGATCGAGGTCGGCTTCCCCTCGGCCTCCCAGACGGACTTCGACTTCGTGCGCACCCTCATCGAGGGTCGGCACATCCCCGAGGACGTCACGATCCAGGTGCTGGTCCAGTGCCGGGAGCACCTGATCGAGCGCACCTACGAGGCCATCGAGGGCGCCCCCTCCGCGATCGTGCACTTCTACAACTCCACCTCGGTGCTGCAGCGCCGGGTGGTCTTCCAGGCGGATCAGGACGAGATCCTGGACATCGCCCTGCGCGGGGCCCGGCTGTGCGCCAAGTACGAGGAGCAGCTGGGCAGCGCCGTGCCCATCACCTACGAGTACTCTCCGGAGTCCTACACGGGCACCGAGGTCCAGTACGCGGCCCGGGTCGCCAACGCCGTCGCCGCCGAGCTGGGGGTCGGCGACGGCCGCGAGGTCATCATCAACCTGCCGGCCACCGTAGAGATGGCCACCCCCAACATCTACGCCGACTCCATCGAGTGGATGCACCGGCACCTGGAGCACCGGGAGAACGTGGTGCTGTCCCTGCACCCGCACAACGACCGCGGCACCGGTGTGGCCGCGGCCGAGCTGGGGTACCTGGCCGGGGCCGACCGGATCGAAGGGTGCCTGTTCGGCAACGGCGAGCGCACCGGCAACGTGGACCTGGTGACGCTGGGACTGAACATGCTGACCCAGGGCGTGGATCCGCAGATCGACTTCTCCGACATCGAGCACATCCGCCACACCGTGGAGTACGCGAACCAGCTGCGCGTGCCCGAGCGCACCCCCTACGGCGGGGAGCTGGTCTTCACGGCCTTCTCCGGGTCCCACCAGGACGCCATCAAGAAGGGCTTCGATGCGATGGCCCAGCGGGCGGAGCAGACCGGGCAGGACCCCGCGGACATGGAATGGGCGGTGCCGTACCTGCCGATCGACCCGAAGGACGTCGGGCGCGACTACGAGGCCGTGATCCGGGTAAACTCCCAGTCCGGCAAGGGCGGGATCGCCTACCTGCTGCAGCGGCAGAAGGGCCTGGAGATGCCCAAGCGGGCGCAGGCCGAGTTCTCCGCGCTGGTCCAGGCGCGCACCGACGAGCAGGGCGGGGAGATCACCAGCGTCGCCCTGTGGGAGATCTTCCGGGACGAGTACCTGCCGGCCGAGGAGCCGGGGGCTGCGCGCTGGGGCCGGTTCCGCATCGCCTCGATGACCACCGAGGCCGCAGACACGGGGGACACGACGCTGCGGGTGCGGCTGGAGGCCGGGGGCCGTGTCCTGGAGCGCTCCGGCACCGGCAGCGGCCCGATCGACGCGATGACGCAGATCCTCTCCCGCGAGGGAGTGGATGTGCGCGTGCTGGACTACTCCGAGCACGCGCTGAGCTCGGGGGAGTACGCCCAGGCCGCCAGCTACGTCGAGGCGGCCGTGGGGGATCGGGTGCTGTGGGGCGTGGGCATCGACGCCAACACCACCCGCGCCGGGCTGAAGGCCGTGGTCTCCGCGGTGAACCGCGCGCTGCGCTGAGTCGGGGCGTTCGGATCGGCCCGTGCCGTGGCCGCCGTCGGCCGGGACCCTGCGCTCCCGGCCTCGAGCGGGCTGCCGTGGGAGAATGGAGGCGTGCCTCTGACCGCGATCCCCGCCCGCAGCTCCCGGGACCTGCTGCTGATCCTCGCGACCCACCCCCTGGGGGAGGCCGACCGGATCATCGTGGGTCTCACCGCCCACCACGGGATGCTGCGCGCGGTGGCCAAGGGGGTGCGGCGGGCCTCGTCGAAGATGGGGGCGCGCCTGGAGCCGTTCATGGTCGCGGACGTCTCCTTCGTCTCCGGACGCTCCCTGGCCACGATCACCCAGGCCGTGACCGTCAAGGCCTACTCCGCCCCGCTGGTGGCCGATTGGGACGCGTATCTGGCGGCCAGCGCGATCTGCGAGGTCGCCGACCGCATCGGGCAGGGGGAGCAGGACACGGCCGCGGCGCTGTTCCCCCTCACGGCCGGGGCGCTGTCGGCCCTGGCGCGGCACCTGCACGATCCGCGCGACGTCCTGGACTCCTACCTGCTGCGCGCCCTGGCAGCGGCCGGCTGGTCGGTCAGCACGAACCGCTGCGTGCGCTGCGGGGGTGAGGCGGACCTTCTCGGGTGGTCCGTGCGCGACGGCGGCGCCGTCGGCTCCGGATGCCTGGAACCGGGGGACCGGCCCCTGCGCGCCGGGCATCTGGACCGCCTCGACGCCCTGGCCCGGGGCGACTGGGCCGCGCTGGACTCGGCGGACGACGATGCCTCGCGTCGTCGGACCGGGCGGCTGGTGCGGGCTTCGGTACAGTGGCACCTGGACCACGCGTTCCGGTCCTTCGATCTGCTGGAAGAAAGGCCTCGATGAATCAGCCGGTGCAGCCCTTCCCCCATCCCAGCGGTCGCACCGCGCCGGACATCCCCCGGCGCTTCGTGCCGCAGCACGTCGCGGTGGTCATGGACGGCAACGGCCGGTGGGCCAACGCCCGCGGTCTGCCGCGCAACGAGGGCCACAAGGCCGGGGAGCAGGCGCTGCTGGACGTCGTGGCCGGGGCCATCGAGATGGGGATCCCGTATGTCAGCGCCTACGCCTTCTCCACGGAGAACTGGAAGCGCTCCCTGGACGAGGTCAGCTTCCTCATGCGCTTCTGCACGGACGTGCTGGAGCGCCAGCTGGAGACCCTGAAGTCCTGGGGGGTGCGCATCCGGTGGGCCGGGCGCAGACCCCGACTGTGGACCTCGGTGATCCGGCAGCTGGAGCAGTGCGAGCGGGAGACCAGAGAGAACACGGTGTGCACGCTGGTGATGTGCGTGAACTACGGGGGCCGCGCCGAGATCGCCGATGCCGCCGCCGCCATCGCCGCCGACGCCGCGGCAGGGCGCCTGAAGCCGGGCTCGGTCACGGAGAAGACCTTCGCCCGGTACCTGGACGAGCCCGAGGTGCCCGACGTCGACCTGTTCCTGCGCACCTCGGGGGAGCAGCGCTTCTCCAACTTCCTCCTGTGGCAGTCGGCCTACGCGGAGATGGTCTTCATGGACGTGCTCTGGCCGGACATGGACCGGCTCGTGCTGTGGCGCGCGGTCGAGGAGTACGCCCGGCGGGACCGACGCTACGGGGCGGCCGTCGACAAGGCTTCAAGCAACACCTGAGATTGAACAACAGACCTTCAACTGCAACCTGAGATATAACGAGCGAGGATGAACATGGTGCGCTTCTACCCGACCTTCTTCCGCGTGGTCTTCTCCGGGATGGATCCCGAACGAGCCCACCGCATCGGCTTCGACGGCATCAAGGCGGCCCGGGCCACCGGCGCCTCCCGGCTCCTGCGGGTCCTGTGCGCCCCCCACCCGCAGCTGCGCACCCGCGCTCTGGGGCTGGACTTCCCGTCGCCCTTCGGTCTGGCCGCCGGCTTCGACAAAGGCGCAACCGGCGTCGCGGCGCTGGCGGATCTGGGGTTCGGGCATGTTGAGGTCGGCACCATCACGGCCCAGGCCCAGCCCGGCAATCCCCGCCCGCGGCTGTTCCGCCTCGTGCGCGACCGCGCCGTGATCAACCGCATGGGCTTCAACAACGACGGCGCCGGGGCCATCGGCCCGCGCCTGGCCGCGGCGCACGCGGACCTGGAGGGGGCTCGGAGCGGACGCCGCGTCCGCCCCGTGATCGGGGTGAACATCGGCAAGACCAAGATCGTGCCCCTGGAGGAGGCCACCGCGGATTACCTGGAGAGCACCCGCGCCCTGGCCCCGCAGGCCGATTACCTGGCCGTGAACGTCAGCTCCCCGAACACTCCCGGCCTGCGGGATCTGCAGACCGCGCAGAGCCTCGAGCCGCTGCTGCGCGCGGTCGGGGAGGAGGCGGACCGGGTGGCCGGGCGTCACGTGCCCCTGCTGGTGAAGATCGCCCCGGATCTGGAGGACGAGCAGATCCGGGAGATCGCCGAGCTGGCCGAGCGAGTCGGTCTGGACGGGATCATCGCGGTGAACACCACGATCGCCCGCGAGGGCCTGGGCCTGCGCAGCGACCCCGCGGAGGTGGCCGAGCGCGGCGCGGGCGGGCTCTCCGGCGAGCCCCTGCGTCGACGGGCCCTGGAGGTCCTGGATCTGCTGCGCGGCATCGTCCCGGAGTCCATGGCCGTCGTCTCGGTCGGCGGCATCACCACGGCCCAGGATGTCTACGAGCGCCTGGAGCACGGGGCAGACCTCGTGCAGGGCTACACCGCGTTCCTCTACGAGGGCCCGTTCTGGGTCCGCCGGATCAACCGCGGCCTACGCCGGCTGATGGCTCGGCGGGATCCCCGCCGCTCCCGCTGAGGCGGGGATCAGGCGGGGCGCTCCCCGTGGCGGACCTGGGGCTTGGGCAGACGCAGGCGGCGGATCATCATGGCCCGGTTCCACGCGTACCAGGCCGAGCCCTGCTGGACCGTGGTGAACTTCTCGACCAGGCGGGATTTCAGCTTCCGCCACATCAGCCAGGTGTCGATGATCCATACGAGGATCAGGATCCACATGATGTTCACCAGGATGGGCTGCTGGGCCGGCAGGAACATGCTTCCGATGAACAGGATCAGCAACACGACGATGAAGAAGTCGCCGATGTTGCGCCGGGAATCCACGAAGTCGCGCGCGAAGCGGCGCTGCGGGCCCCGATCGCGCGCGGGCAGGTAGCGTTCGTCGCCGGTCTGCATCGCCTGGTTCTGCAGGATCCGCGCCTCGCGGGCGGCCTCGCGGTTGGCTTCCTTGGCCGCCTTGCGATCCTGGGGGACCAGCGGACGACGCCGGGCGGCCTCCTGCTCCTTGCGGCTGGGGGTGGGGCGGCCCTTGCCGGGGGTCGTTCCGCGCCCGCCGTCGTGTGGGCGGGTCGGCGATTCCCGGACGCTCTCCTGGGCGGGATCGGGCCGATCTTCCTGGGATTTCTTCTTCTTTCCGAACACCCGACCATGGTACCGGTCCGCCGTCCCGGTGCGGCCCGGGCGCACGACCTGCCGGGCGGGCCGGTGGGAAGCCCGCGCGGCGGCCCGGGCCGGTGCATGCGGGGCGGGCGCGGATAGGCTGGAGGGCATGAGCACCGATGCAACACCCCACACGCCCGCCGACCGCCCGCAGGAGCACGCCGCGCTGATGCGCGCGGTGGAGGAGGACTTCCCACGGATCCTCGAGCAGCTCACCGAGCTGGTCGCCATCCCCTCGATCGCCTGGGAGAGCCACGACCTCAGCCAGGTGTCCCGCAGCGCGGAGGCCGTCGCCGAGCTGGCTCGCCAGGCCGGGCTGGAGCAGGTGGAGATCCTCACCGCCGCCCGCCCGGACGGATCCCAGGGGATGCCCGCCGTCGTCGCCTCCCGACCGGCCGCCCCGGGGTATCCGACCGTCATGCTCTACGCCCACCACGACGTGCAGCCGGTCTCCGATCCGCAGCAGTGGAACACCGAGCCCTTCGTCGCCACCCCGGTGGGCGATCGGCTCTACGGCCGCGGGGCCGCCGATGACAAGGCCGGGGTCATGGTCCATCTGGCCTCGGTGCGCCACCTGATCGACACCCTCGGGGATGACCTGCGCCTGGGCATCACCCTGTTCATCGAGGGGGAGGAGGAGGCGGGCTCGCCCAGCTTCGAGAACTTCCTGGCTCAGTATCGGGACAAGCTGGCCGCGCAGACCATCGTCGTCGCTGATTCGGCGAACTGGCGGGCCGGGGTCCCGGCCCTGACCTCGAGTCTGCGCGGGGTCGTCTCCGGCACGGTCACCGTGCGCACGATGGACCACGCGCTGCACTCGGGGATGTTCGGCGGGCCCCTGCTGGATGCGACCACCGTGATGGTCCGGCTGCTGGCCACCCTGCACGATGCCGACGGCGCGGTCGCCGTCGAGGGCCTCGTGCGCGCGCCGGAGCCGGAGCTGGACTACGACGAGGCCGACTTCCGGGCCGACGCCGGGGTGGCCGAGGAGGCGGCGCTGGCCGGGCGCGGATCCCTCACGTCGCGGCTGTGGGCCCAGCCGGCGCTGTCGGTGATCGGAATGGACGTGACCCCGGTGGAGCACTCCTCCAACACGATGGTCGAGACCTGCCGCGCCCGGGTCAGCCTGCGGCTGGCACCGGGCCAGGACCCGGCCGAGGCCCACCGACTGCTGGAGCGGCACCTGCGCGAGCACGCTCCCGCGGGCGTGCAGGTGACCTACGACGCGGGGGAGGCAGGCAGCCCGTTCGAGGCCGACACCTCCTCGGCCTCGGCCCAGGCCGTGCTCGCCGCGATGGGCGAGGCCTGGGGCGTGCAGCCGGTGCTGACCGGCATGGGCGGCTCCATCCCGTTCGTCGCCTCGCTGACCGAGACCTTCCCGCAGGCCGCGATCCTGATCACCGGCATCGAGGATCCGGACACCCGCGCCCACAGCGCCAACGAGTCCCTGTACGTCCCGGACTTCCGCCGGGCCATCGAGGCGCAGGCGCTGTTCCTGGCGCGGATGAACGAGAACGGCTCCGGGTCCGAGGCCGCCGGGGAATAAACGGAAGGCCCACCGCCGTTGGCCACAGGTGCACGGCGGACTAGGCTTTCGGAACACGAGGACGGATCCGCCAGATCCCCGATCGGGAAAGGAACACGACCATGAGCGTCGCCACCGAAGAGACTGCCACCGAGATGCCCACCCACGGGGTGACCCTGACCGAGGTCGCCGCCGAGAAGGTCCGCTCCCTGCTCGAGCAGGAGGGCCGCGAGGACCTGCGGCTGCGGGTCGCCGTGCAGCCGGGCGGCTGCTCCGGGCTGATCTACCAGCTGTACTTCGACGAGCGCGTGCTCGACGGCGACGCCGTGCGCGACTTCGACGGCGTCGAGGTCATCGTGGATCGGATGTCCGTGCCGTATCTGGACGGCTCGACCATCGACTTCGAGGACACCATCCAGAAGCAGGGCTTCTCCATCGACAACCCCAACGCCCAGGGCTCCTGCGCCTGCGGGGACTCCTTCCACTGATCCGCCCACGCGGATTCCCGAGCGTAACGTGGCCCGCATCCCCCCTCCCAGGAGGGCGGATGCGGGCCGCGTTCGCGTGCGGCTGCTGCCCCGGGATCACGCGGCGGCGCGGTCCTCGAGACCGGGATGTCGCAGCCGGGCGAGGCGCGCGACACGGGATATCCTGATGACACAGTGTCAGTGCGAACTCGCAGGTGCGGGTAAGCTTCTGAAGAGAAAACCAGGCTAGGGTCGGTCCCGGCTTCCCCTCCGGGAGGCACACCGGACCGCCCCTGCGCCGCATCACACGCATGGATTTAGAGGAAGGGCAGTCTGTGAGTTCGCAGCATCGAACCGGCTCCCGGTGGACCAAGACGCTCGTCGTCGGGGCATCGGCCGCGGCCACCCTGCTGATGACGGGGTGTTCGGACGTCGCGCAGCGAGGCTTCCTGCCGACGCAGCGGGGCACCACCAACCACGTGGACACGATCATGGATCTGTGGATCGGGTCGTGGATCGCGGCGCTGGCCGTGGGCCTGATCACCTGGGGTCTGATGCTGTGGTGCATCATCGCCTACCGGCGTCGCAAGAACGAGACCGGGTACCCCAAGCAGGTGGGCTACCACCTGCCGCTGGAGATCTTCTACACGCTGGTCCCGATCATCCTGATCGTCAGCCTCTTCTCCTTCTCCGATCGCGTCGAGCGCGAGGTGGACGCCCGCTACGACCACCCCGACGTCACCGTCGAGGTCTACGGCAAGCAGTGGGCCTGGGACTTCAACTACGTGGACTCCAACGTGCACACCTCCGGGGCGCAGGCGGACCTGACCGGCAAGGAGGGCGTCGAAGAGAAGCTGGACACCCTCTACCTGCCGGAGCACTCCAAGGTCGAGCTGCAGCTGAAGAGCCGCGACGTCAACCACTCCTTCTGGGTTCCGGCGTTCCTGCAGAAGCTGGACACGATCCCCGGCCAGACCAACTACATGAGCTTCACCACCGGCGGTACGGGGGAGTACCAGGGCAAGTGCGCCGAGCTGTGCGGTGAATACCACTCCGAGATGCTCTTCAAGGTCAAGGTGGTCTCCCAGGAGGACTACCGGAAGCAGATGGAGCTGTTCGCCGACGAGGATCACCCGCAGAACCACGGGATCCTCGGCGACGAGTACAACCGGAACCCGAACAAGACCAAGACCGACCAGTAGGGAAGCACCGATGTCTACCTTCGAGTATTCAGCGGACCAGACCCAAGTTGCTCCGCGCGCCGTGCCCCGCTCCCGCGGGCGCATCGTCGTCAACTGGCTGACGTCCACCGACCACAAGACCATCGGGTACATGTACCTGATCGCGTCCTTCACCTTCTTCTGCCTCGCCGGCGTGATGGCGCTGATCATGCGCCTGGAGCTGTTCGAGCCGGGGATGCAGATCCTGGAGACCAAGGACCAGTTCAACCAGCTGTTCACGATGCACGGCACCCTGATGCTGCTGATGTTCGGCACGCCCGTGTTCGTCGGGTTCGCCAACGTCATCGTGCCCCTGCAGATCGGCGCGCCCGACGTCGCCTTCCCGCGGCTGAACGCGCTGGCCTTCTGGTTCTTCCTGTTCGGCTCGCTGGTCGCCATCGCCGGGTTCCTCACCCCGCAGGGTGCGGCCTCCTTCGGCTGGTTCGCCTACGCCCCGCTGAACTCCACGACGTACAGCCCCAGCGTGGGCGGCGACCTGTGGGTCTTCGGCCTGGCGCTGCAGGGCTTCGGCACCATCATGGGCGGCGTCAACTTCATCACCACGATCCTGTGCATGCGCGCCCCGGGCATGACCATGTGGCGCACCCCGGTGTTCACCTGGACCACCCTGATCACCGCGATCCTGATCATCATGATCTTCCCGCCGCTGGCCGCGGCGCTGTTCGCCCTGGGGATGGACCGTCGCCTGGGCGGTCACATCTACGACGCCGAGAACGGCGGGCCGATCCTGTGGCAGCACCTGTTCTGGTTCTTCGGGCACCCCGAGGTGTACGTCCTGGCGCTGCCGTTCTTCGGCGTCGTCTCCGAGATCATCCCGGTGTTCTCCCGCAAGCCGATCTTCGGCTACAAGGGCCTGGTGTACGCGACCATCGCGATCGCCGCCCTGTCGGTGACCGTGTGGGCGCACCACATGTACGTGACCGGCGCCGTGATGCTGCCGTTCTTCTCCTTCATGACGATGATGATCGGCGTGCCCACGGGCGTGAAGTTCTTCAACTGGATCGGCACGATGTGGCAGGGTTCGATGACCTTCGAGACGCCGATGCTGTGGGTGTTCGGCTTCCTGCTGACCTTCCTGTTCGGCGGCGTCACCGGCATCATCCTGGCCACCCCGCCGCTGGACTTCCACCTGTCCGACACCTACTTCGTGGTGGCGCACTTCCACTACACGATCTTCGGCACCGTGGTGTTCTGCGCCTTCGCGGCGACCTACTTCTGGTGGCCCAAGTTCACCGGCAAGATGCTGAACGAGCGCCTGGGCAAGATCCACTTCTGGCTGCTGTTCATCGGCTTCCACACGACCTTCCTGATCCAGCACTGGCTGGGTGTGGACGGCATGCCGCGTCGCTACGCGGACTACATGGTCGAGGACGGCTTCACCTGGATGAACCAGATCTCCACGATCGGCTCGATGATCCTGGCGGTGTCGATGATCCCGTTCTTCTGGAACGTGTACATCACCACCCGCTACGGCAAGAAGGTCGAGGTGGACGATCCCTGGGGCTTCGGCGGTTCGCTGGAGTGGGCGACCTCCTGCCCGCCCCCGCGGCACAACTTCACCGCCCTGCCCCGGATCCGCTCCGAGCGCCCCGCGCTGGATCTGCACCATCCGGAACTGTCCACCAACCACGACGTCGCCGCGGCGGCCCGCAAGGCCGCCTCGGTCAGCGCCTAGGGGAGGAGACACGCTATGCGCATCACCGGTCTGATCTTCGGAGGCCTCGCGGTCTTCCTGGTCCCCGTGGCCATCGTCTACGGCTTCATGACGGGCTTCGAGGAGTGGGTCGGATTCCCCGCCCTGCTGCTGACCGCCATCATGTGCGGGTTCCTGGCCTTCTTCATCTTCTTCACGGAGAAGCACCACCCCGATCAGCCGTCGGACAACCTGGACGGTGAGATCGTGGACGCCGCCGGGGACTACGGGTTCTACTCCCCGTGGAGCTGGTGGCCCCTGATGCTGGGCATCGTCTGCGCCATCGCCGTCGTCGGCATGGCCGTGGGCTGGTGGATCCTGGCGATCGCGGCCCCGCTGGCCGTGGTCGGCCTCGTCGGCTGGGTCTACGAGTACAACCGCGGGGCCCACGCCCACTGACACCCCTCCGCCGCGGATCCCCGGTGTGGGGAACCGCGGCCGCCGGGTAGGTACCGGCACGATACGGGAGCGTCCCCCTCGGCGCAGAGCATGCTCTGCACCGAGGGGGACGCTCCTTTTTCGTATGCTTGCGCCCCTGTGCCCCTGTCTGATGCCCTCGCGGGGCCGCTGCGCTCGGAAGCCGGCTTTCTTCTCCCGGCCCGCGGCCTTGCGGGGATGCGCACGCCTCGGGCCCGCGGACAGTCTGCCCGAGGGGCGTCCGTTCTCGTGGCGAGCAGCTGTCGCCGTGGCGCCCGTCGATGCCGGGCCCCGCCGGGCGCCATCGGCCCGGTGGGGGACCGGGGACCATCTGCCGAGGGCTGCCTCATGCTGGAGCCCCCCGCAGGGTCCGATACCGGTCCCACGGGCCCCGGTTCTCCGCCGGAGGCAACCCTCTGTCTGTCCCCTACGGGCGAGCCAAGTCGGGGGATCCGGGTGGTCTCGTTCCCGGACTGACCCTGGGCCGATCCCAGACCGACGGGGGCGACGCTGGGCCGACCGGGGAGTGCTCCTCTGGTTTTCGCCAAACCGTCGGCGCCATGCCGGAAGCCGGGGCGGGTCCCCGGCAGAAGGACCTACCCCGGATCATCGGATGCAGGACGCCCGCCCCGCGTCCGGCTCCGGCGATGCCTTCCCGGTGATGCCGCGTGCCCGCAGCGTCGTGAGTGCAGCACTCCCGAGTGCGTTGAGATGAGGGTTTAGTGCTGGGGTACACTGTTCGTTCTCAGGTGCGTCCCGTCGTGCGGTATCCCAACACGATCCCCGCATCTCAGCACGCATCCGGTATCTCCGCGGGGGCGGGGAGAGAGACGAGTCAGGAAGCGACGCCCAGGACGCTGGATCGGCCCTGCGGCTCCTGCGGCTCTCCCCGGCGGGGACCAAATCCACCGTGTGACCGCACGTACTCAACGTGATGACCGAGACCCGACCGAGAGCCTGCCCCTCGTCCCCTCTCGCGCTCCCACCTGGAGCCGGGCACCGCGCCGCAGCACCCGCCCAGCCCGGATATGGCACCCCCGGCCTGCGCCCGCCGCGCCGGCCCCGTGCTCCAGCGCCTCTCTGCGTCTGTGTGCGCCTCCGAACGCAAGTCAGCGGGCAGCCCCGCAAGAGTGGTGACGGTGGGCCGACGCCGCCAGAGGGGGCGCCGGATCCGCTCCGGGACAGGGCACCGGCTCCGGAACAGGGACCTCAGGGCCTCGCCAGTGCGGCGCAGGGCGACGTGGAGGCGAGGGCGGGTCCCCGTTCGGACCCGGTGGGTGTGTGCCGGCCGGGTCTCACGTCATGAGCACCAGGGGACCGGAACCGGCATCGGCCGCGTTTGGGGACGGGTTCGTCGCTTCGGGACGGGGTATTCCGGTCCCGAAACGACGAACCCCTCCCGAACGGCCCGCGAGGTGAGCCCGGTCCGAACCCGGCCCAGAGTATGCGAAGAGACCCCGCGCATCAGCCGATGCGCGGGGCCTGTCCAGACCGGGGGAGCGGATCAGTGCTTCTCGTCGGACTCCAGCTCGTGGTGGTGCTGTGCCGCCTCCAGCTCACGCGGGGTGACCGGGGCGACCCGGTCGTGGAAGAACAGGCGGGACAGGGCCCCGCGGATCTTCTCCTTGCCGCCGATCTTCCCGTCCTCATCCGGGGTGGCCGGCTGGTAGACGGGGGACTCGAAGGAGACCAGGCGGTACCGGTCGTACTCGTTCAGCGGCTCGTGGATCTCGATGAACTCGCCGTGCGGCAGCTGGACGACCCGACCGGACTCGACGCCGTGCAGGACCAGCTCCCGGTCCTTGCGCTGCAGGGACAGGCAGATCCGCCGAGTGATCTCGAAGGCGATGAACGGGCCGAAGAAGAACAGGAACCGCAGCACGTAGAGCACGTCGTTGAAGGCCACGTGGAAGTGGGTGGCGATCAGGTCGGAGCTCGCGGCGGTCATCATCACGGCGTACCAGGTGATCCCGGCGACCCCGGCACCCGTGCGGAACGGGGCGTTGCGGGGACGATCCAGGATGTGGTGCTCCCGGTTGTCCTTGGTCACCCACCGCTCCAGCCACGGCCAGGTGAAGAACACGCCCAGCAGGATAGCGGCGGGGATCATCGGCAGCAGGACCGCCAGGACCCAGGTGCCGCCGGCCTGCAGCTGCCAGTGCCACGGCCAGGAGCCGGGCATCAGGCGCAGGGCGCCGTCGACCCAGCCGATGTACCAGTCCGGCTGCGTACCGGCCTGCACGGGGGAGGGATCATAGGGGCCGTAGTTCCAGATCGCGTTGATCGTGGTGGTCGCCCCGAGCAGGGCGATCACGCCGAAGACGATGAAGAAGAACCCGCCGGCCTTCGCGGCGTAGACGGGGCCCACGGGGAAGCCCACGACGTTCTTCTCGGTCCGGCCCGGACCCGGGTACTGGGTGTGCTTGTGCACGACGACCATGAACAGGTGGATGGCCACCGTCAGCAGGATCAGGGCCGGCACGATCATGATGTGCAGCGTGTACAGGCGCCCGATCACGTGGTGGCCCGGGAACTCCCCGCCGAAGAAGAACAGGGAGAGGTAGGTGCCGACCAGCGGGATCGCCTTCATGACGCCGTCGATGATGCGCAGGCCGTTGCCGGAGAGCACGTCATCGGGCAGGGAGTAGCCGGTGAACCCGGCGGCCATGGCCAGCACGAACAGCGTGCCGCCGACGACCCAGTTCAGCTCGCGCGGGCGGCGGAAGGCGCCGGTGAAGAACACGCGCATCATGTGCACCGCGATCGCGACGACGAACATCAGCGCGGCCCAGTGGTGGACCTGGCGCATGAACAGCCCGCCGCGGGTCTCGAAGGAGATGTCCAGCGCCGAGGCGTAGGCCCCGGACATCTCCACGCCCTTCATGGGCACGTAGGCGCCGTCGTAGATGACGGTGTCCATGGTGGGGTTGAAGAAGAAGGTCAGGTAGGTCCCGGACAGGATGAGGATGACCAGGCAGTACAGGGCCACCTCGCCGAACATGAAGGACCAGTGATCCGGGAAGATCTTCCGGCCGAACTCCTTGATGATCCCGGACATCCCGACGCGGGAGTCGACGAAGTTGGCAATGCGGCCGGTGCGGGTCTCCGGCTGGTATTCGGTCACAGCGTTGGACATGATCAGGCCTCACTCGCCATTTCTTTTTTCTGCTTGCCGCGCTCCCAGTAGGCCGGGCCGACGGGCTCGTGGAAGTCGCTGCGCGCCTCCAGGTAGCCCTCGGCGTTGACCCGGATGGGCAGCTGGGGCAGGGCGTGCGCGGCGGGGCCGAAGATGACCTCGCACTCGTGGGAGGCGTCGAAGGTGGACTGGTGGCAGGGGCACAGCAGGTGGTGGGTGCGCTGCTCGTACAGGGCGATGGGGCACCCGACGTGCGTGCAGACCTTGGAGTAGGCGACGATGCCGTCCACGTTCCAGTCCTCGCGGCCCTTGGAGACGTGCATCTCCTCGGGCTTCATGCGCATCAGCAGGACGACGGCCTTGGCCTTCTCCTCCAGGTAGCCGTCCTGGTGGGAGATCCCGAGGATGTTCTCCGGCAGCACGTGGTAGGCGGAGCCGATGGTCACGTCCGCGGCGCGGATGGGGGTCCCGGAGGGGTCCCGGACCAGGCGCACGCCCTCGCCCCACAGGGTCTGCTTGAGCACGCCGGGGTTGATGGGGCCGAGCTCGCGGAACAGGGTCACGAAGGTCAGCGGCGCGAGGATCACGGCGCCGATCAGGGTGTTGCGCAGCAGCGGGCGGCGCTTGACCCCGGACTCCTCGATGATGGTCTCCACGATCTCCTGGGCCTCGGCCCGGTCGGGCTCGGCGGAGATCTCGTGGCGCATCTCGACCATCTCGTGATCGGGCATCAGGCTGCGGGCCCACTGCACGATCCCGACGCCGATGCCGAACATCGCGAAGGAGATGCCCAGCCCCAGCAGCAGGTTCTGCAGGCGCAGCCGCGCGGTGGGATCGGGATCCATGACGTCGTAGATGTCGCCGTCCACGCGGACCCCGAAGAAGCCCACGAAGAACAGCAGCGAGCCCAGCATCGAGAGCACGAACAGCCAGGAGACGCGGTGCTCGGCCTTCTTGGCGGCCTTCGGATCCACATCCGTCAGGCGCGGACGGTGGTGGGGAAGCCCCGGATCGGGGAACGAGCCCTCGCGGTGCTGATCGGAGGTAGCGACGGCGCCGGAGCTCTCCGGTGCTGCGTCACGATGGTTGCCCATGTGTTCCTCTATCTTCCTAGGTACGAATTCTTGTGTGTGAGCGCGGCCTGTCCGCTCAGGCGGAGCGGGAGGTCAGCCAGACGGTGAAGGCGATGACGATGCCCAGCCCGATGGTCCAGATGAACAGGCCCTCGGAGACGGGGCCCAGGGAGCCCAGCGCGAAGCCGCCGGGGGTCGTGTTGGTCTCCAGGGACTTCAGGTAGGTGATGACGTCGCGCTTCTCCTCGGGGGTGATGTTCGCGTCGTTGAACACCGGCATGTTCTGCGGGCCGGTCTCCATGGCCTCCCAGATGTGCTTCTCGGAGACGCCCATCAGGGTCGGGGCCCACTTGCCGCGGGTCAGCGCACCACCGGCGCCGGCCGCGTTGTGGCACATGGCGCAGTTGGCCAGGAAGACCTTGGCGCCGTTGGCGGCGTCGCCCTTGGACACGTCCACGTCCTCGTCGTCGGGCACCCCCGGGCCCGCGCCGAGGGAGGCCACGTAGGCGGCGAGCTGCTTGATCTGCTCGTCGTTGAACTGGCCGGGCTTGACCTGGGCCTGCACCCCCTGCATCTCCAGCGGCATGCGCCCGGTGCCGATCTGGAAGTCGACGGCGGCAGCGCCCACGCCGATCAGCGACGGGCCCGCATCGGTGCCGGCGGCCTCGGTGCCGTGGCAGGTGGCGCAGTTGGCGCTGAACAGCTTCTCACCCTGCTCGATGTCCTGGCTGGTGTACGCGGCGGTGTCAGCCTGGGCCTGGTTGGAGGCGGTGGCAACTGCGTATAGACCGCCGGTGAGCACCAGGGCGATGGCCAGGAGGACGACGGCCGCCAGCGGGTGACGCCGCTTCTGGGAAAGTGCCTTCACGTCAATGATCCTTCGGTGTGTGAGTGAGTACGTGGGGGAGCCCGCGGGACGGTGCTACTTCAGGAAGTAGACGACGGCGAACAGGACGATCCACACGACGTCGACGAAGTGCCAGTAGTAGGACACGACGATCGCGGAGGTGGCCTCGTAGTGCCCGAATCGCTTGGCCACCAGCGCCCGTCCGATGATGAACAGGAACGCGATGAGCCCAGCGGTCACGTGCAGCGCGTGGAATCCGGTGGTGATGTAGAAGGCCGAGCCGTAGGCGTTGGCGGCGATGGTCACGCCCTCCTGCACCAGGGTCGCGTACTCCATGGCCTGCAGGCTCACGAACACGGCGCCCATGATGAAGGTCAGGAAGAACCACTCGACCATGCCCCACTGGCCGATCTGGAAGATCGAGCCGGTGCGGCGGGCCTTGAGCTGCTCCGCCTTGAACACGCCGAACTGGCAGGTCACGGAGCTGAGCACCAGGACCACGGTGTTGCCGAAGGCCAGGGGCACGTCCAGCAGCTTCGTGTCCTCCGCCCAGATCTCCGGCGAGGTGGCACGCAGCGTGAAGTACATGGCGAACAGGCCGGCGAAGAACATCAGCTCGCTGGCCAGCCACACCACCGTGCCTACGGACACGATGTTGGGCCGGTTCAGGGTCGGTGCCGCCGACTGACTGGGGGTATGGGATGCAGTTGTCACACAGACATTATGTCGGTAAAACTCACAGGCCACCAACAGGCGCGCCCATGTCGACCCCTCGGCGTGTCCCTCACAGGGCCTGCGGCCCGCCGAATCCCGCGTGTTTCCGGCCGCCGACCATCGTAAAGATCACGTAACCCGTACCGGCGCGGATGGCAAGGGCAGGGGAGCGGTTCCCAGCAGACTCCCAGAACACGTGCGGATGCTCCCCAGGGTGGCGGCGCACCCTGCGCGCGTGTTCTCCTAGTCTTTAAGGCATGACGACGCAGCAGAGCACCGGAACCAGCTGGACGCAGCTCCTCCTCGCCATCGAACGGCGGGAGGACCTCACCGAGGAGCAGGCCGCCTGGGCCATGCGCGAGATGATGAGCGGGAGTGCGGACCCCGTGGTCGTGGCCGGATTCCTGGTCGGGCTGCGCACCAAGGGGGAGACGGCCGCCGAGCTGCGGGGCCTGGCCGAAACCATGCTCGCCATGGCCCGGCCCTATGCCGGCTCACGGGAGGCCGTGGACATCGTGGGCACGGGCGGGGACCGGCACAACACGGTGAACATCTCGACGATGGCGGCCCTGACGATCGCCGGCGCGGGGGAGAAGGTGGTCAAGCACGGCAACCGCGCCTCGACCTCCGCGACCGGCTCCGCGGATGCCCTGGAGCGCCTCGGGGCGCCCCTGGATGCCCCCCAGGAGCGGATCGAGGCGGCCGCCGACGCCGTCGGATTCAGCTTCCTGTTCGCCAACACCTACCACCCGGCGATGCGCCACATCGCCCCGGTGCGCCGCGCCCTCGGCGTCCCGACCGTGTTCAACGTGCTGGGGCCGCTGGCCAACCCCGCCCGGGTGCGCTCCTCGGTGATCGGCGTCGCGGACCCGAGGATGGCTCCGCTCATGGCGGAGGTCTTCGCCCGCCGCGGGGACCGCGCCCTCGTCTTCACCGGCGCCCGGAACCTCGATGAGCTCAGCCTGATCGGGCCCAACGAGATCTGGGAGACTGCGGACGGGCAGATCCAGCGGGTGCGCCTGGAGCCGGCGGACGTGGACCTGCCCGGAAACACCCTGGAGGACATCACCGGCCGGGACGCCGCGCACAATGCGGAGGTGATCCGCCGGGTGCTGGCGGGGGAGCCGGGTCCCATCCGGGACACCGTCGTGCTCAACGCCGCCGCCGGGCTCGTGGCGCGCCGGGCGGACGTCGGCCGCCCGCTGGCCGAGCGGATCGTCGAGGCGATTCCGCGCGCGCAGCGGGCCCTGGATTCGGGGGCCGCGCAGCGGTTGCTGGAGCGCTGGATCCGGTTCCTGACCGATGGAGAGCTCGACGAAGACACAACCTCAGCTTGAGGTTGACCTCTGCCGGATGTCCTCAGGGGCAACGGCGGGCGAGCAGCCGCCCCAGCGCACGGTGCCCGAGCAGGAAGATCCCGGTGACGATCAGGGTCACGACGACGAAGCTCCAGTGTGTGCCCTCACCGACGAGGCGGCGCAGCACCATGCCGAGCAGCACCGTGCCCAGCCACACGACGATCCCGGTGGGCCAGAGCCCGCCCGGGGCGCGCCAGGCGCGGCAGACCAGCCAGGTGACGGCCAGGCCGACGAGGAACGGCCAAGCCGTCACCGGGGTGCCCAGCAGATCTTCGCCGTGCGAGAGCCTGCCGAGGCCGGCGAACACCACGACAGCGAGAACGTCGGCCGTCAGAACGGGCCACACCGCCCGCGTCGGCGCGGCGTCGGAGGATGATGCGGTGGTGCGGGGATGCCGAGAGCTCATGATCTCCGAATCTACCGGGGACCTCGTTTCGAGCCGCATCCGCCGCCGCCGGAGGAGGGGCGCTCCGCGCTCTACTTTACATAATGTAGATTATCGGCGTTTTCTGGTGCGCTGGGATCCCGCGGATGAGGTGGCCCTGCGCGCCCGGACTCGGCAGGATGGTGTGCACGAGCCGACATCGCCACCGGAGAGGAACCCACCCGCCATGTTCGACTGGTTAGCACAGAATCCCTGGGCCCTGTGGCTGCTAGTCGTGCTGGTGCTCGGCGTGATCGAGATGTTCTCGCTGGAGTTCGTCTGCCTGATGATGGCCGGCGGCGCGGCGGCCGCCGCGGTGACCGCCGTGGCCACCGGGTCCTGGCCGATCCAGGTGCTCGTCTTCGCCGCCGTGTCCCTGGCCCTGCTCGGCCTGGTGCGCCCGTCGATGGTCCGGCGGCTGAACCGCAACACCCCGGAGACCCGAAACAATGCCGAGGCCCTGGTGGGCAGGCCCGTGCAGGCCCTGGAGCGGGTCACCGGCCTCCAGGGGCTGGTGCGCCTGGAGGGCGACGTCTGGACTGCGCGCAGCGCCGGCGGACTGAGCCTGGACACCGGCGCCTTCGGGCGGGTCGTGCGCATCGACGGGGCGACCGCGGTGGTCGAGCCCGACGTCGAGGCCGGCGACCCCTCCGTCTCCGCCCACTGATCCCCACTGCACCCATCATCACCGGCGGGGCCGCGTCCCCTCCCTGACCCCCGAGGAGAAACCATGAACGGCGGAACCGCAGGCCTGATCCTGCTCGCCCTGCTCATCCTGTTCGTCGCGGTCGTGCTGTTCAAGGCCGTGCGCATCATCCCCCAGGCGCGCGCCGGGATCGTCGAGCGCCTGGGCAAGTACCACACCACGCTGAATCCCGGCCTGCACTTCACGGTGCCGTTCATCGACCGGGTGCTGCCCCTGATCGACCTGCGCGAGCAGGTGGTCTCCTTCCCGTCGCAGTCCGTGATCACCGAGGACAACCTCGTGGTCGGCATCGACACCGTCGTTTACTTCCAGGTCACCGATCCGCAGGCGGCCACCTACGAGATCACCAACTACATCCACGCCGTGGACGAGCTGACCAGCGCGACCCTGCGCAACGTCGTCGGCGGGCTGAACCTGGAGCAGACCCTGACCTCCCGCGATCAGATCAACGCGGAGCTGCGCGGGGTCCTGGACTCGACCACCGGGCGCTGGGGGCTGCGCGTGTCCCGCGTGGACATCAAGGAGATCACCCCGCCGGCCTCCATCCAGGATTCGATGGAGAAGCAGATGCGCGCCGAGCGGGATCGGCGCGCCGCGATCCTGACGGCCGAGGGCGAGAAGCAGTCGCAGATCCTCACCGCGGAGGGTGAGCGCCAGGCCGCGATCCTCTCCGCCGAAGGCGACGCGAAGGCCGCGATCCTGCGCGCCGACGGCGAGGCCCAGGCCGTGCACAAGGTGTTCACCGCGATCCACCGGGCCAAGCCGACCCAGAAGCTGCTCAGCTATCAGTACCTGCAGACCCTGCCGAAGCTGGCCAAGGGCAGCGCGAACAAGCTGTGGTTCGTGCCGACCGAGCTCGGCGACGCCCTGCGCGGGATCGGCAAGGCCTTCGGCGACGGCGCCCCCGACGATCCCCTCTCCCCCTTCGGCGGGACGGACGAGCAGGAGCCCGCCCCGGAGCCTGAACCGGAGGACGAGCCGATCGTGGACAGTCCAGAGCTTCGCATCACCGATGAGGACCTCACCGCGGATCCCACGCGCACCAGCGTGGATCCCGACGAATTCGAGATGCCGCCCTCCAGCATCGACCCGGAGGCCCCGGCGTCCGCGGCGGATCCCTTCCCCCGCACCCCCGCCTCCGGCACCGCAGCCGAACCCGAGGCCGGCGCCGAGCCCGACGAGGGACCCGCCCGCTCCTGAACCGCCGGTGCGGGTCGGCCCAGGATGAACCGGGCATCCCGGGGAATAACGGGCCGGTCCGTCCGGTTGTAGGCTGACAGAAAAGCGCGTCCCCGGCTCGCGAGCCGGAGACCGGGACGAGACATGCGAAGGGATCACCGATGAGCGATCGCAGCCTCCGGGGCATGCGCCTGGGCTCTCAGTCCATGGAGACCGAAGCCGGTGTGGAGCCGGCCCCGCGCCAGCGGGTGGAGTACCGCACCGAGGACGGCGAGCGGGTCTTCGTGATCTTCGCCGCCGAGGCGGAGATCCCCCCGACCTGGACCGCCAAGTCGGGCAAGGAGGCCGTGCTGGTGGACGGGTCCAAGCCGGACGCCTCCCACGAGAAGCCCGTGCGCACGCACTGGGACATGCTGCTGGAGCGGCGCAGCATGGAGGAGCTGGAGCAGACCCTCCAGCAGCGCCTCGAGTACTACCGGGAGCGCCACGCCGTCTGAGGCGCCGGAAGACCCACGCCGCGCTCCTTGCGCCGCAGACGGTGCGACCGCGGAGCGCTGAGGGCGGCGAAAGGCCCCCGCCCACCCTTCACGGGTGCGCGGGGGCCTTTCTCATGCTGTGGGAACGGGCCCGACGGCGCCGGCTTACTCCCCTGCCGCCTGGGCTGCTCAGGCTCGGGAGAACAGCTGGCGCACGCGGCGGCCCAAGGTTGCGGCCCGCGCACTCAGGCCCCACCGGGCCACCTTCGTCATGGACTCCAGGATGACCCCGGAATCCATCTTGGAGTTGCCCACCTCGCGCTCGACGAAGGTGATGGGCACCTCCACCACGCGCATCCCGGCCAGCTCCGCTCGCCACCCCAGATCCACCTGGAAGCAGTAGCCCACGGATTCGACGCCGTCCAGGTCGATCCGCTCCAGGGTGGTCCGTCGGAAAGCCCGGTAGCCGGCGGTGATGTCCTTGACCCCGGTGCCCAGCATCACCTGGGTGTACACATTCGCGCCGCGGGAGAGCGCCTGCCGGTACCACGGCCAGTTCTCGGTCTCGCCGCCCGGGACGTACCGGGAGCCGATGGCCAGATCCGCGCCCCGCTCCACGGCCTCCAGCAGGCGGCCCAGCTGCTCGGGCTGGTGCGAGCAGTCCGCGTCCATCTCCACCAGCACGTCGTAGTCCCGCTCCAGGCCCCAGCGGAAGCCGGCCAGATAGGCCGCGCCGAGGCCGGCCTTACCCTGCCGGTGCAGGACGTGCACGTGCTCATCGGCGGCCGCGATCTCATCGGCCAGCTGTCCCGTGCCGTCGGGGCTGTTGTCATCGACCACCAGGATGTGCACCTGCGGCTGCGCGGCGCGCAGGCGACGCACCACCACCGGCAGCGCCTCCCGTTCGTCATACGTGGGGATCACGGTCAGGGTCTTCAGTCGCACAGGGCACTCCTCATCGCCGCGTCCCAGGGCGCGCGGCGAGCATAGTCTCGGGTCGCTGGCCAGTATATCGGCCAGCCCTTCCCCGCACCGACCCAGCGACCGGGCACCCCGTCCGACGGGCCTCTCACCAGGTCAGCTCCGAGGTGCCGATCAGGGAGAGGCGGGCCTGCGGGAGCGGGACATCCGGCCCCAGCGCGGGCAGCAGCGGGGTGCGGGCTCGGGGATCCGTGCTCCATGCGGCGATCCTCTCATCGGCGGTCTGCACCATGAGCGCCTCCGTGCGCCACCCGATGAGATCCGCGGGGGCCTCCGGCACGAGCTGGCCGCCGAAGGGTCCGTCGACGCCGCAGACCCGACGCACCCCGCGGGTCTGCAGCCCGAAGCAGCCGCGGGTGGAGATCCCGGGGCCCTGCTGCTCAAGGCGCAGGGCCGCCAGCGTGAGCCGCCACGGCCGCGGGGCCGTTCCGGGTTCGAGGACCTCGGCCACGCCCAGGGGTCGCCCGGCGCTCAGGCCCGCCCGGGCCACGTCGATCCATCCGCCCGGCTCCGGTGCGTCCTCCGGGGCCAGCACGAGCAGCGGATCGCCCTCCGCCTGCTCGGCCTGCGCCGGATCCAGGGATCCCTGCGGGCCCAGGCGCCGCACGCGCGCGGGAAGCGGGCTGCGCTGACCGGCGGCGTCCACCCACCCGCGCTGCGGATCCAGGACCGCGTGCACGCCGGCCCGCCGCAGGTCCAGCCAGCCCCGCTCTTCCGAGGGCTCCGGTCCGGCGGCCGCGAAGCTGGGGGTCAGCAGCAGGCCGTCCAGGTCCACGGTGTGCACGTGCGCGTCCGTGAGGGAGTCGGCCCCGGCTTCCTGCCCGACCCAGCGGATCCGGCCGTCCTGGACCAGCAGCGCGGTGGCGAAGGGATCGACCGGCGAGTACACGGAGCCGTTCCGGTAGATCACCGTCGCCGCGCTCCGATCGGCCGTTCGTATCTGCTGCTGCGCGCTCATCGCCGCTCCTCCTCGATCGGTTCCTCCCCGCGCGGTGCCTGCGCGCGGGGCTCCTGCGCCGCGGCCTCATCGGGGGTGCGCGCCTGCGGGTCCAGCTCGTGCAGCACGACGCCGCGGCGCACGCGGGCCGCGGCGGCCTCGCACAGGGTGCGCCAGTCGGGATCCTCTGCGCGGGCGTGTCCGAGCTGATCCAGCGCGTCGATGACCTGCTTCGCGGCGCGTACGAAGTCCCCGGCCGCCAGCCCGGAGTTCTCCAGGGACTGCGCGAGGCTGTCCCCCCGGGCCCAGCGGTGCATGGACCACATCAGCCCGACGTCCGGCGCGGGGGTCTCGGGCAGGCGGTGGTGCCGCTCGGCCTCGGTCAGCCGCTGCCAGAGCCGGCGCAGCTGGGCCATCCGCTCCCCCAGGCCCGCGGGATACCGGCCGAGGAACTCCGTGGCCTCGCGCTTGCCCTCATGCACGACGGCGGTCACGGCCGCGGCCAGGGCCGCCGGGTCCAGATCGTCGAAGACCCCGTCGCTCAGGGCAAGGCTGGTCAGTAGGTCCCGCTCCCCGTAGATCCGGCGCAGCGGCGCCGCCAGCGGGGTCAGTCTCAGCTCCTCGCGCTCGCCGCCGCGCTCGACGTAGCCGTAGTCGGTGAGCAGGTCGGTGATGCGCTGGAACCGGTGGGCGATGGTGCTCGTGCGGGAGTCGATCTCCCGGCGCAGGGCGTCGGTCTCCCGGCGCAGGCGCACCCACCGGTTGAACCAGCGGGCGTGCTCCTCGCGGTGGGAGCAGCCGTGGCACGGGTGGGACTCCACCGCGGTGCGCAGTCGATCGATCTCCTCCCGGCGGGTGTCCCGGGCCGGATCGAAGTCGGCCTCCCGCGCCCCGGAGATCGAGCGGGGCGGTTTGTGCTCGCGCAGGGCGGCGAACATGCGCGAGGCCATATCCCGGCGCTCCTGAGCGCTGCGGGGGGCGAAACCCTTGGGCATCTTGGCCCGGGAGACCGGGCGCACAGCACCCGCGAAGTCCTCCGGACGCAGCTGACGCAGCTGAGCGGCCTCGGTGACCACCCCCACCTGCACGTCCCGGGCCTCCTGAGGCCGGGCGATCACGACGGCGTGCCCGGCGTGCTTCCCATGGGGGACCTCGAGGATGTCCCCGGGCTGCAGCAGCCGCAGGTCGTCCGCGGCGACGGCCCGGCGGGCGAAGCGGCGGTCCCGGGTGGACTTCTTCTCCAGCTGATTCAACCTGTACTTCAGGTCCGCATATTCCGCGTAGTCCCCGAGGTGGCAGGTCATGGACTCCTCGTACCCGGCGAGGGCCTGCTCCTGGCGGCGGACCTTCGCGGCCTGGCTGACCACGGAGCGATCCGCCTGGAACTGGGCGAAGGAGGACTCCAGAATGGTCATCGTCCGCTCGACCCCGAAGCGATCCAGCAGGTTCACGGACATGTTGTACGTGGGCTTGAAGCTCGAGTAGAGGGGATAGGTTCGGCGGGAGGCCAGCCCGGCGATGGACTTGGCGTCCATCCCGTCGTTCCACAGCACCACGGCGTGGCCCTCGACGTCGATGCCGCGCCGCCCGGCCCGCCCGGTCAGCTGGGTGTACTCCCCCGGTGAGATGTCCACGTGGCGTTCGCCGTTGAACTTGGTGAGCTTCTCCAGCACGACGGAGCGGGCCGGCATGTTGATGCCCAGGGCCAGGGTCTCGGTCGCGAACACGGCCTTGACCAGCCCCTGGGAGAACAGCTGCTCCACGATCTCCTTGAACAGCGGGAGCATCCCCGCGTGGTGGGCGGCGATGCCGCGGGTCAGGCCCTCCCGCCAGGTGTCGTATCCCAGCACGCGCAGATCCTTCAGCGGCACCCCGACCGTGGCCTCCGCGAGGTAGGCCCGGATGAGCCGGGCCTGGCGGTCGTCGGTCAGGCGCAGATCGGCGTCGATGCACTGGCGCACGGCGTCGTCGCAGGCGGCTCGGGAGAAGATGAACACGATCGAGGGCAGCAGACCCTCCCGATCCATCTCCTGCAGCACCACCGGGCGCGGGGCCCGGCGGGTCCGCGGGGTGCGGGGTCGCTGCCCGCCGCGGCGCCCGCGCCGGGGACCTGTGCGGTGGGAGGTGGCCTGCAGCAGGTCCGGGTTGACCCTCACCTGGTCGGCCCCGCGATCGCGCACGATGTCCGCGGCCTGGGCGATCGTGGTGTCCCCGGAGAACAGGTCGAACAACCGCGAGCCGACCATGACGTGCTGCCACAGCGGCACGGGCCGGTGCTCGGAGACCACCACGCGTGTGGAGCCGCGCACGGCGTCCAGCCACTGCCCGAACTCCTCGGCGTTGGAGATGGTCGCGGACAGGGAGATGACGCTGACCGAGGCCGGCAGGTGGATGATGACCTCCTCCCACACGGCCCCGCGGAAGCGGTCGGCGAGGTAGTGCACCTCGTCCATGACCACGTAGCGCAGGCCCCGCAGCGTCGGGGCGCCGGCGTAGAGCATGTTGCGCAGCACCTCGGTGGTCATCACGAGGATCGGCGCCTCGGTGTTGACCGACACGTCCCCGGTGAGCAGGCCGACGCGGTCCGCGCCGTGCACCCGCACCAGGTCCTGGTACTTCTGGTTGCTCAGCGCCTTGATGGGGGTCGTGTAGAACGCCTTGGCGCCCTCGGCGCGGGCCAGATGCACCGCGAACTCGCCGACGACGGTCTTCCCGGCCCCGGTCGGCGCCGCCACGAGCACCCCTTCACCGTCCTCGACGGCGCGGCAGGCCTGCAGCTGGAAGTCATCCAGCTCGAAGTCCAGTCCGGCGGCGAAGCGCCCCAGCGGGGTCTTGGCGAAGGAGGAGCGGTCCCGGGCGGCGAGGTACTGGTCGGCGTAGCTGGGCATATACCCATCCTATCGGCGGAGCTGTGCGGCTCATCCGGGATTCGGCGGGCGGCGGACAGCCCCGAGACAGGTTCAGCGGCCCAGGGTGCGCAGCTGATCCTCCGGGGTGGCCGCATCCGATCCGACGCCGGCATCGTCCAGCGCGGCGGCGGCCCTGCGGTCCCGTCGTCGGTCCCCCCACAGGCACAGGCCGATGGCCAGGAAGAACAGGATCAGCAGCGGGGCCATGAGGTAGAACATGGTCAGCACGTCCGAGCCGGGAGCCGCGATCGCGGCGAGCAGGGCCACCAGCACCACGACCCAGCGCCAGGACTTCAGGATGGTGCGGCCCCGGATCAGCCCCATCATGTTCAGCCCCACCAGCACGACCGGCAGCACGAAGGCCACGCCGAAGGCCAGCAGCAGGCGCAGCACGAAGGCGATGTAGGTCTTGGCGTCGATGAAGTTGTCCCCGCCCTCCGGCGTGAAGATGGTCAGGGCGATGACCGCCGCCGGCATGCACAGCCACGCGATGACCACTCCGCCCAGGAACAGCAGGACGGAGCTGCAGAAGAACACCAGGGCGTAGGCCTTCTCCTTCCGGTGCAGAGCCGGCAGGATGTACGCCCACAGCTGGTAGAGCCACACCGGGGAGGCCAGGATGACGCCGATGGTCAGGGAGACCTGCACCATGAGGTCGAAGGGGGACCCGACCGCGGAGTAGTTGATGGAGATGTTGCGGGAGGGATCCTGCGCGATCTGGTGCAGGGGCGCCTGGATGGCCTGCATCGCCGGGTCGTAGAGGAAGAACCCTCCGACCATGCCGGCCAGGGTCGCGACGGCGGATTTGATCAGACGGTTGCGGAACTCCCTCAGGTGCTCGCGCAGCTCCATCTGGGCGCCGGGCGTGCGCTTGCGACGGCGCGGGCGGTCCGCCCTCTGGGTACGTGCCATGGCTCCCGGTCAGCTGCGGGTGGAATCCGAGCCGGTGCTGGTCTGCTCGGCGCGGGACTGGTCGGCCGCGGTGGAGCCTTCGCCGGAGGAGGCGGACCCGTCCTTGACGACCTCGCCGTTGACCACGGTGGTGGACTGGCCGGAAGCGGGTTTCTTGTCGTTGCGCATCTCGGAGACCTCCGACTTGAAGATGCGCATGGACTGGCCCAGGCTGCGGGCCATGCCGGGCAGCTTGGGCGCCCCGAACAGCAGCAGCAGGACCACGAGGAGGATGAGCAGGTGCGTGGGGCTGTGGAAGAGGTTACCCATGGTTGTTTCCTTTCTGTGCGCCGCGGCGCAGGTCATCCACGCGCTGCGGCTGGCCTCGGCGGTCACGACGGGCGATGCGGCGGGCGGCCAAGCGGTCCCGACGTGCCTCCCGCCCGGTCAGGTACTCCCGCCGCGCCTGATCCAACGGAACCAGGATACCGGGCACCGGGGTCCGGCGGATGTGACGTGCGACCGCCGCGGAGCCCTGCTCCCAGCGGCGGGTCATGTCCTCGCCGAGCTCGGAGACGGCTTCCAGCGCGGCCAGGGCTCGGCGTCCGGTGCGCAGCGTCAGGATCGCGAGCACGGCGAGGCCCGTCAGCGCGAGCACGGCCCAGAGCAGGACCCAGAACCACCACGGCATGGGCCCCAGTATACGCAGACGAGGGGCGCCGGGACCGCAGCGGCGAGCACCGGATACCCGCTTCCGGGGCGGCTCAGGTGGCGGGTGTGACGTCGGGGATCTGCTCCCAGGCCGCCATCTGCCCGCCGTGGCGGCGCAGGACCCGGCGCAGCTGGTCGGGATCGCGCACGGGGATGCGCCAGAGCCCGGCCCGGGCCAGGTCCGCCGGGGCGAGGACCTCGGCCTCACGGATCGCGCCCAGCTCCCGGGCCGCGTCGGCCTCGACGTCGGGGTGCACCCACAGCAGCATGCTCGCCTGCGCCGCTGCGCCCGTCCGCACCCGGGCCCGCGCTTCCTCCGGCTCCGTGGCCGGGAGATCCGGCTCCCCGGGCCGGCCGGGGCCGGCGTCGTGCACGCCGTGCACCGCGTCCAGCCGGTAGGTGCGCTCCTGATCCCGGGCGAGGTCTCGGGCCCGCAGGTACCAGATGCCTCGCCGGGATTCGACCGCCAGGGGCTGGAGCAGCCGCTCCCGCGGTCGGTCATCGCCCCGGGAGCGGTAATCCAGCCGGACCCGTCCCCCCGTGCGGGCGGCCTCCCGCAGGCGTCCGGCGAGCCGACTGAGGTCCTCCTCCAGACGCACGGACAGGGCCGGTACGGGGGCGGCCGCCTCGTCCGGGCGCGGCAGCGTGCGGGCGAGCATCAGGGCGAGCTCGCCGAGCTCGGCGTCGTGGTCGGGCAGCAGCTCGGCCAGCAGGCGGGTGCCCAGCAGCAGTCGCAGGGTCTGCTGGGGCCCCAGGCGCACCGGGCCGGCCAGGCGGGTGCTCAGGCTCAGGCGCACGTCGTCCTCGTGCGCTTCGACCCGCAGGTCGGCACCGTCCCCCACGGCGTCGCCCGCGTCGGCCAGGATCTCCAGGTCCTTCACGATCCTGCGGCGATCCACCCCGAACTCCTCGGCCAGCTGCGAGACCTCCGCCCCCGGGACCTCGGACAGGCGCACGATCAGATCAGCCAGGCGGGCGAACCGGGCGTAGCGGCTCTCCCGCTCCGGGCTGCGGCGGACCGGGCGGGTGCGTACCCGGCCCTCCGCCCGGGCCCGGCGGATCAGCTCGCGTCGGTCCTGCGCCGCGTCCACCAGATGTCGGGCCCGGGTTCGCACCGCCTCCAGGCCTCGTGTTCCCAGCTCCGGGGACTCCACGGTGACGGCGCCGTCGGCTTCGGCCAGGCAGCGAGCCAGCTCCAGCACGTCGAGGATCCGCACAGGAACCCCGTCCTCCGGTGTGATCGGGGTCTCCGGATCCGCCCGCAGCGCCAGGCCCTCCTCGATCCAGTCCCGCACCAGCGGAGCGAGGGCGGCCGGTGCGCGCAGCACGGCACGAGGCCCGGAGACCTCGGTGATGCCGTCCAGCACGGCCGACAGGTCCAGGTCCGTCGGGACGGACCGCCCCTGGGCGGGGGCCCTCCGCAGCTGGGCCATGCGCGAGAGCCGGAACAGCCGGGGCGCCCGCCGCTGCGGATCCCAGCCGTGGACGTACCAGTGCCCGAAGCGCTGGCCCAGGCCCCACGGGCGCATCCGTCGCTCCCGCCCGGTCAGTTCCAGGGCGCCGCGGTAGGTGAAGCGCAGGTCCTCGCCCAGCGCCAGGGCATCCAGCACCTGGTCCAGCCCCGGGGCGGAGCTCAGCCGCACCTCGAGGCGATCCAGGCGCGCCGTGGTCACCGGGTCTTCATCGGGGATGTCGGTCACCGGCCCGGACTCCGCGGGCCCGGGGAGCTCGGCCTCGGCCTCTCGGTCCGAAGCGGCCTCGGGGGTCAGCACCCGGAGGCGGCGCAGGGCCTGGTCGCCCTCGCGCACCAGCTCCGGTTCCTCCCACAGTCGGGAGGCGAGGCCCAGGAAGAGCCGCTGGCGTGCGCTGAGACTCAGCCGGGGCAGCCACAGCCCGTCCTGATCCAGGACGTAGGCCGGGCCATCGGCTCGGTGCACAGTGCGCAGGGGGAGACCGACGGCGCGCAGGGCCGCCTTGTCCCGCTCGAAGCTGCGCTCGAAGGCCTCCTCGCTCGGGGCCTGCCGGTAGTCCTGGATGGCCTCGCGGATCCTGGCTCGGTCCGCGGGAAGCTCCCGGGTGATCAGGAAGGCGTACAGGGCCAGCAGACGCTCGGAGACCCCGGCCGGCACGGTGCTGCTCATCGGCGCCGCCTCTGGCGCGCGGCGGATCTGTGCCCCACGACGGCGGTGCCGCTCAGCGGGCGTCGACCAGATCGACGACGAAGATCAGCGCCTCGTTCGGTCCGATCACCCCGCCGGCCCCGCGCTCACCGTAGGCCTGCTGCGCCGGGATCTCCAGGCGGCGGCGTCCGCCCACCCGCATCCCGAGCAGGCCCTGGTCCCACCCTTCGATGACCTGCCCGACGCCCACGGTGAATCGCAGCGGCTCCCCGCGGTTCCAGGAGGCGTCGAACTCCTCCCCGCCGGAGAAGGTGACGCCGACGTAGTGGCAGCTGACGGTGTCGCCGCGCTGCGCGGCCTGCCCGGCGCCTTCGATGAGGTCGGTGACCACCAGCTCGGTGGGCGCCGGGCCCTCGGGGAAGTCGATCTCGGGCTTGGTTCGATCCAGGGTGCGCTGGCCGAAGGACATGGGATGCTCCTTATCGTCGTCGGGGTGGGATGCTCACTTGCTCTCGGCCGAGGCCGAAGGAGCCGCCGAGGCGGGGGCCGAGGAGGCCTGTCCGGAGGGGCTCGGGGAGGGTGTGGTCTGCTTCGGGGTGGGCTGGGTGCCGAGGATGTCCACCACGAAGACCAGGGCCCCGCCCGGGTTCTTCGTGCCCTTGACCTCCTCGTCGGTGCCGTAGGCCTGGTCCGCCGGGACCACCAGCTCCACCCGATCCCCGACGTGCTTGCCCTTCAGCCCGTCCTTCCATCCGGCGATGACCTGGTCCAGGGCGAAGCTGGTCGGGTCCTTCGTCCAGTTGGAGTCGAACTGCTTGCCGTCGGACCACTTCACCCCGGCGTACTTCACGAACACGGTGTCCGTGGCCTTGACCTCCGTGCCGGAGCCGTTGATGAGGTTCTGGGCGGTCAGCTCGGTGGGCTGCTCGGTGTCCTTCGGGATCGTGATCTTCGGGCCGTCGTCCTCGATCTTCACGCTGGGCAGCCCGGAGGGCAGGTCCTTGACCTCATCGCCCTCGGCGTGGTCCAGGATCTTCTCGGACACGGTGTAGACCTCCAGCACGGAGGCGTCCTTCGAGCCGGTCTTCGCCTCATCCGGGGCCTGGGCGAAGGCGAAGGTCGTGCCGACCTTGGCGTTGACCAGCGCGTCGTAGAGCTCGGGCAGCTTGTCCTTCACGTCGTCGTTGAGCACGACGGTCATCGGCTGCTGGCTCTGGTAGGTGTCCTGCACCTCCTTGCCGTCCTCGCCGTTGTACAGCGCGGCGTTGACGATGACGGTGTCCCCCGGATCGACGTCGGCGCCGTCGCCTTCCTTGAGGACCTTGGTGGTCGCGTCGTCGACCTTGAACGGGGTCTGGAAGCTGACCTCGGGGGCCTTGTCCGCTCCCTTGTCCGTGTAGTCGATGGAGTCCATCGCGTGCTGGCCGCAGCCGGTCAGGGCCAGGGCCAGGATGGCCGCGGCGGCGGAGAGCTTGAGGGGTTTGCGCACTGGGATTCTTTCCTCGCTGACGGGATCGGTGGTCTTCGCGGTGCCTCACCGGTGGATGCGTGCCCGACTCTAGTACATGCGCCGGGGCGCACCCTGCGCCGGACTAGACCAGCGGGACGCCGGCCTGATCCTCGGGCGGGTCTGCCGGAGCCCGGCGACCCACCAGGGTGCGCACGGTCTCCTCGACGGCCGGGTCGCTGGCCGCGAAGGGATCCTGGCACACGTGGGAGAGGTCGGGACGCTGGTTGATCTTCAGGTGCACCCAGTCGACCGTGAAGTCCTGGCCGGCCTCGCGGGCGGCGCGGATGAATCCGCCGCGCACCCGGGCCCGGGTCCGCGGACCCTCGGCGATGGACTGGGCGATCTGCTCCTCCGTGACCCACCGCCGGGTCAGGCCCCGCCGCTGCAGGAGGTGGAACAGCCCCCGGGAGCGGTTGATGTCGTGGTAGGCCAGGTCCACCTGCGCCAGGCGCGGGTCGGCGGGATCCAGGCCGTGGCCCCGTGAGACCCGCTCCATCAGCCGGCGCTTGATGGCCCAGTCGATCTCCGTGTCGATCCCGGAGATGTCCTGGGTCTCGATCGCCTCCAGCGTGCGCTCCCACAGGTCCATCACGACGTCGGTCTCCGGGCGGTCCGAGCCCTGGGCATCGAGGAAGTCCGCGGCGGCCTCCAGGCAGATCCGCTGCAGCTGCAGCCCGCTGAGCCGGCGCCCGTCGGCCAGCTCCACCTCGGCGGCACCCGTGGGGTCGTGGGAGACCGCGCGCAGGGCCTGCCCGGGGTGGCGCAGCTGCAGATCCGGCAGGCCCACCCGGTGCTCGATCATCCGCAGCATCAGATCCGTCATGCCCGCCCGCGCCAGCAGGGTGGTCTCGGACATGTTGGAGTCCCCCACGATCACGTGCAGGCGCCGGTAGGCCGAGGGATCCGCGTGCGGCTCGTCCCGGGTGTTGATCAGGGGCCGGGAGCGGGTGGTCGCCGAGGAGGCCGCCTCCCAGACGTGGTCCGCGCGCTGGGAGAAGGAGTAGGACCCGCCCTCCCGGCCGGCCTGCACGGCGGCCGCGGAGCCCGGGGGATGCAGTCGGCCCGCGCCGACCACCAGCTGCCGGGTCACCAGGAACGGCACCAGGTGGCGCACCAGCCGTGGGAACTCCACGCGCCGGGAGATCAGGTAGTTCTCGTGCGAGCCGTAGGAGTTCCCGGCCGAGTCCACGTTGTTCTTGAACAGGTGCAGCCGGCCCGGACGGTCCCTCAGCGCCAGCGCGTCCTCGGCCTGCTCGGCGAGATCCTCGAAGATCCGCTCGCCGGCCTTGTCCTGACGGACCAGATCGGTCAGGCTCGCGCACTCGGCCGTCGCGTACTCCGGGTGGGAACCGACGTCGAGGTACAGCCGCGCGCCGTTGCCGAGGAACACGTTGGAGGACCGCCCCCACTCCACCACGGGCCGGAACAGCACGCGGGCGGCCTCCTCGGGAGCCAGCTGCCCCAGCCCGTCCGGGGCGAAGCGGAGGCCGAACTCGGTCTCGACGCCGAAGATCCTGCTGCGCATGGGGCCTACTGGCCGCCCTTCTGCACGAAGCCGCGCACGTAGTCCTCGGCGTTCTCCTCCAGGACGCTGTCGATCTCGTCGAGGATGTCATCGGATTCGCTCACCAGCTGCTGATCCACCGGGCGCGCGGCGCCCAGCAGCTCCTGGTCCGTCTCGGTACCGGTCTCGGTCTGCCGCTGCTGCGCGGCGTCGCGGAACTGCGCCATCTCGATCTGTCCTCTCCTCCGGGGTCGCGGGCCTGCTCAGCCCAGGGTCTGCATCCCGAGTCTACGCAGGGCCGCCACGGCGCTCGGTGAGGTCTCCAGCACGTGCTCGGTCTCGGCCCGGGTCCCGCGCAGCGGGTCATCAACGACCCAGCGGTGCACCCGATCGGTGTCCGGGTCGCGCAGCGCCAGCACCTCCCAGCCGGCCGAGTGCACCTGATCCGGCCAGAGGACGATCAGCCGACCCCGCAGCCACGCGCGGGTGTCCTCCGGGGGCGTGCGCACCGCCTCCTCGATCCGCTCCTGCGGCACCAGGGTGCGCATCCGACCCAGGGCGACCAGCTTGGCGTACAGGCTGCGCTCCGCGCGCAGATCCGCGTACTGCAGGTCCAGGGCCTGCACCTTCGGGTGCCCGACGTCGATGCCGCGCTGGGCGTAACCGCGGATCAGGGCGTACTTGGCGACCCAGTCCAGGCGATCCGCCTGGCTCAGCGGATCCCGCGCGAGCCCATCCAGCACCTCGAACCAGATCCGGAAGATCTCCTCGTCCCGCGGCTGCAGAGCGCCCAGGGCCTCCGCGCGCTCGCGGGAGGCCTCTGCGTAGATCCGCTGGATCTCCAGACCCGTCAGGCGCCGCCCGTCGGTCAGCTCCACGCGGGTGGTCAGCGAGGGGTCCCGGGAGATGAGCTGCATGGCATGCACGGGGGCGGCCAGCTCCAGGGCCGGGGCTGCGTCGTGCTCGATGAGGGTGAGCACGGCCGCGGTGGAGGCGAACTTCAGCAGCGTGGAGGTGTGGGAGAGGGTGGCGTCCCCGGGGATCACGTGCAGGCGCCGCCACCGGGCGGCATCGGCGTGGGGCTCGTCCCGGGTGTTGACCAGGGGACGCCGGATGGTGGTCTCCAGGCCGATGGTGCGCTCGAAGAAGTCCGCGCGCTGGCTGATCTGGAAGCCGGGGCGCACGCCCTGCGCCCCGAGTCCGGCCCGCCCGGCCCCGGCCAGGACGGGGCGGGTGGCCAGGAAGGGGATCATGACCGCGGCGATGCGGGAGAAGTCGATGCGGCGGGGCACGAGGTAGTTCTCGTGGTAGCCGTAGGACACAGCTTTGTTGTCCGTGTTGTTCTTGTGCAGCACCACCGGATCCGGCCAGGAGGCGCCGTAGCGGGCGGGCACCGCCTGGGCCGCCCGGCCGGCGATGAGGTCTCCGGCGGCGTCGCGCACCAGCGCCTCCCACGGGTGGGTGGTCTCCGGGGCGGAGTACTCCGGGTGGGCGTGATCCACGTAGAAGCGCGCGCCGTCCGGCAGCACGCGGTTCATCGCGGCCCGCTCCCAGAACCGCGGATCCGCGGCCTGCGGGGAATCGGCGATCAGCTCCCGGGCCACGTCCTGGCTGGTGAGCACCCGGCTGCGGTGGGTCAGCTGGCTCGGGTGGGCCTGCTCCTCCTCCATCCGCCCGCCGCGGGCATCGCGCAGCGGCGTCTCCCCGGCGTAGTCCCAGCCCGCGTCCCGGGCCGCATCCGGGTAGGAGTCGACGACCAGCGCGGACAGGATGGTCTCGTGGGCGCCGGGGCGCGTCGGGCAGCTGACCCCGAACTCGGTCTCGGAGCCCATGGGCCGGGTGAAGATCACGAGCGCCCCTCCCCCGACGCCGCCGCGGGCCGCTCCAGCCCCTGCAGGGCCACGGAGTGCCCGAGGCTCTTGAGCCAGTCCTCCACATCCGCCCGGGAGGCGGCGTCGCGCTGCTGGGCGAACTCCTCGGCCGCGCTGCGCACCAGGTGCCGGGTGGCCAGGCCCTTCTCCCCGGTCTCCAGGTACTCCTTGATCGCGTGCTTCTTGGCCCGATCCACGACGTTGCGCAGCAGCGCCCCGGAGACGAAATCCCCCCAGTGCGCCGGGATCCGGTGGCCGTCGGCGAGGATCGCGTCCAGGTACCGGTGCCGCTCGTCCCGGGCGAAGATCTCCTCGGCGGTGGTCTCGATCATCGCCGCGACGGCGGCCGCCCGGTCCCCGCCGTGGGCGCGCACCTCCTGCGCGTCCAGTGGCAGCTCGGTGGTCACGTAGAGTCCGAGGATCTGGGCCGAGCCCTCCCGGTCCGGGCGGTCCACCCGCACCTTCACGTCCAGGCGGCCGGGGCGCAGCACGGCCGGATCGATCATGTCCTCCCGGTTGGTGGCCCCGATGACGATGACGTTATCCAGCGCCTCGACGCCGTCGATCTCGGCGAGCAGCTGCGGGACGATGGTGGTCTCCACGTCCGAGGAGCGCCCGGCCCCTCGGGTGCGGAACAGGGACTCCATCTCGTCGAAGAAGATCACCACGGGGCTGCCGGCGTCGGCCTTGTCCCGGGCGCGGGAGAAGATCGCCCGGATCTGGCGCTCGGTCTCTCCCACGAACTTGTCCAGCAGCTCCGGGCCCTTGACGTTGAGGAAATACCCCCGCACATCGGCCCCGCCGGCGGCGGCCTCCATCCGCTGGGCCAGGGAGCGGGCCACGGCCTTGGCGATCAGGGTCTTGCCGTTGCCGGGCGGGCCGTAGAGCAGGATCCCCTTGGGGGCCTTCAGATGGTGCTCGCGGTACAGCTCGGGATGCAGGAACGGCAACTCGACGGCGTCGCGGATCTGCTCGATCTGCGCGGAGAGCCCCCCGATGTCCGCGAAGGTCGTCTCCGGGGTCTCCTCCAGGACCAGCTCCTCGGCCTCGGTCTTGGGCACGGTGCACAGGGCCAGGCCCGCCGCCGGATCCCAGGCCACCGCGTCGCCGATGCCCAGCGGGACCTCGGCCAGCAGCCCGGATCGACGGGCCACGGCCTGGGTGGACTGTCCGGTGCCCACCACGAGGCGGTCCTCGTCCAGGATCTCCCGGACTGTGGCGATCTCCCCGGAGAGCCGGTAGCCGAGGTTCGCGCAGGCCCCCGCGGACTCGGTGAGCAGCACGACCATCCCGGGGCGCAGCTGCTCCGGGTCCAGCAGGAGGCTGACCGGCACCCGCATCCGGCGCCCGCCCAGCAGCACGTCCAGGCTGGCCTGGGTCAGGATCGCCGGGGTCTCGGCCTCCTGGGTCAGCGCCCCCGCGCGCACCGGCGGGTTCACCCGCAGCACCAGCGCCTCGTTCATCGGGGCCTCGAGCTCCTGGGCCAGGGCCTGGCGCAGCCGGCGGATGTCGTCCTGGGCGGTGCGCAGGGTTCCGGTGAGCCGCTCGTTGCGGGCCATGGCCTCGCGCAGGGCGCGGTCCAGGCTCAGCCGCTGCTGGCGCAGTCCTGCGGCCTCGCGACGCAGCCGCTCGCGCTCTCGGTCGGCGGGGGGATTCTCGGCGGTGGACATGCCTCTCAGCATCTCACCACCGGGCGCACCGGGCCGAATCCGTTGCGCCGGGATGCGGCTAGTCCTCGTCCGCCTCTCCGGCGGCGTGGCGGGCCAGGGAGCGGGCATCGCGGGCGGCCCGACGCAGCTTCCGGTCCGAGACCGCCCGCTCCCCCAGGGCCTGCGGGGTCCAGGCCTCCAGGTCCTCCGCGGTGTAGTCGGTCTTGGAGGCCCGCCGCTTCGGAGCCAGGCGCTGCTCGCCGTCGGCCAGGCGCCGGGCGCTGATGAGGAAGCCGGTGTGCGCGACCATCCGGTGGTCCGGGCGCACCGCCAGCCCCTCCACATGCCAGCCCCGGACCATGGTCTCGAAGGACTCCGGCTCGGTGAAGCGGCCATCGGCGCGCATCGCCTCCGCGGTGCGCGAGAGCTGGGTGACGGTCGCGACGTAGCAGATCAGCACCCCGCCCGGGGCCAGGGCCGTGGCGACGGCGTCCAGGCACTCCCAGGGGGCCAGCATGTCCAACACGGCCCGATCCACGGTCCCGGGCTGCTCGTGCTCCCCGAGGGCCTCGGCGAGGTCCCCGAGAGTCAGCTCCCAGGCCGGGTGGGGCCCGCCGAACATCGTCTCAACGTTGCCTCGGGCGATCTCGGCGAACTCCTCGCGCCGCTCGAAGGAGCGCAGGTGCCCGGCCTCCCCGACCGCGCGCAGCAGCGAGATGCTCAGGGCCCCGGAGCCGACCCCGGCCTCGATGACCCGGGCCCCGGGGAAGATGTCCGCCATGGTGATGATCTGCCCGGCGTCCTTGGGGTAGACCACCGCGGCCCCGCGCGGCATGGACAGCACGAAGTCCTTCAGCAGCGGACGCAGCGCCTGGTACCGGAAGCCCGCGGAGTTCTCCACGACGATGCCCTCGGGCCGCCCGATCAGCTGCTCGTGGTGCAGCACGCCGCGGTGGGTGTGGAACTGCCCATCCTCGACCAGGGTGATGGTGCTCATCCTGCCCCGCTCGTCGGTGAGCTGCACCCGCTCCCCCGGGCGCAGCGGGCCTCGGCGGCGCGCCGCCCCCACCGGCTCGGCGGGGGCAGCCGGGCCCTTCCGCGCCTCGTCCGCAGCGTCGGCCGGGTGCGTGGGATTCTCGGGGCTGGGGGTCATGGGCGGGGCACCTGCTCCTGGTCGGGGTCAGCTCTCCCCGGAGCACGAGCTCCGGGCAGCTGCCAGTATCTCATGCGCCGCGGGAGCGGGAGCCGGCGGCCAGGGCCCCGGTCACGGCCCGGCGCACGTCCTCCTCGGCCAGGATCGCGGGAGCGGGCAGCCCCGTGACCGGCCACCACCCGCCGGGCAGCGCCTGGGCGGTGCGCACCAGCTCCTCCCCCGCCAGGTCGGCGGCGACGGCAGGGCCGAACGGCGCGCGGCGCAGCACCGCCTCGACCGGCGTCGAGACCGCACCCGCCTCGGCCACGCGACCCAGGGCCTGGGCGTCGACCACGCCCAGGGCCTCGGGACCCGCGGCGACCACCAGGACCGGGGCGGGCGCGCCGTCCGGCGGCACGCCCTCCTGCAGCCGCAGGGCCCGGGAGACGGGGTCCCGGGGATCCAGCACGCGCAGCGGACGGGCCAGGTCCCCGCGCGCAGCGGGGCGAGCCGGTCGCGGGTGCGCTGGGCCAGCACGGCCCGGCGGGCCCCGTCGAGGAGGAAGACCGCGAGCAGGAACGTGATGACCAGCTCCGTCACCCCCGCCGCCCGTCCGGGCAGGAGCAGGCGCAGCACCAGGGCCGCGGCCACGAGCCCGCCGAGGACCGCCGCGGTGCGCACCCCGGCCCGGCGGGATCCGCTGATCCGCCAGATCAGGGCGGCGACGGCGTGCCCGCCGTCCAGCGGCAGACCGGGCAGGAGATTGAAGGCCCCGACCAGCAGGTTGGCGGTCGTGACCAGCTCCACGACCAGCCGCGGCAGGCCGCCGGGGTCCAGACTCCCCAGCAGGATCGCCCCCAGCAGGGCCAGCACGAGGTTCGCGGCGGGCCCGGCGAGGCTGACCAGGGCGGAGCGCCCGGGGGCCTCCCGCGCGGCGTCGAAGGCCGTGTGCCCGCCCATCAGGGTCAGCCGGATCTCCCGCACCTGCCAGCCGAAGGCCCGGGCAGCCCCGGCGTGGGCGAGCTCGTGGACCAGCACGGACAGGCCCAGCAGCACGGCGAAGGCCAGGGCCGCCAGATAGGCCCGGGCGCCGAGCCACGGCAGGCGCTGGTGCAGGTAGCCGCCGTAGCCGACGACGATCAGCCCGGTCAGCAGGAACCACGAGCCGGAGACCCGCACCACGGGAGTCCGCACCCCGCGTTCGGCTCCCCGCTGCGGTGCCACGGCGCTCAGAGGGCGACGCCGAGGCGGGCGGCGATCAGGTCCCGGACCAGACCGGCCTGGCCCGCGCCCTCGCCGCGCAGGGCCTGATCCGCCCAGGCGTCCACCGCGCGCAGCGCCCCGGGAGCGTCGAGGTCATCGCCGAGCCGCTCCCGCACCTGGCGCAGCAGCCGACGCGCCGGCGACTCGTCGGCTTCGGCCTCGCCCTCCCGAGGGCCGGTCAGTTCGGCCTCGCGGGCCGCCTGCAGAGCCTGGCGCCAGGTGCGCAGGCGCTCGCGGGAGCGCTCCAGCAGCTCGTCGGTCCAGAACCAGTCCTCCCGGTAGTGGTGGGCGAGGATGGCCAGGCGGATGGCCCGCGGGTCCTCCCCGCGCTGGCGCAGGGTGGAGACCAGCACCAGGTTGCCCCGGGACTTGGACATCTTCTCCCCGTCCAGCCCCACCATCCCGGTGTGGGCGTAGCGCAGGGCCATCTCCTGCCCGGTCACGGCGAAGGCGTGCCCGGCGCCCATCTCGTGGTGGGGGAAGCGCAGGTCGGAGCCGCCGCCCTGCACGGTGTAGGGCATGCCCAGGAAGCGGTCGGCGATCACGGTGCACTCGATGTGCCAGCCGGGGCGGCCCCGCCCCAGGGCGGCGCCGTCCCAGGACGGCTCGCCGTCGCGGTGGACCCGCCACAGCAGGGGGTCGAAGGGGTCGCGCTTGCCCGGGCGCTGCGGATCCCCGCCGCGCTCGGCGAACAGCGGGCGCATCTGCTCCTCGGTGTATCCGCTGACCCGCCCGAGGAACCACCGGGCGGGATCGTGCTCGGTGTCCGCGGCGGCGCGCACGTCGAAGTACACGTCCCCGTCCGGCTGGGGGACCCCGTGCTCGTCGGGGCCGCCGGGCACGCGGTAGGCGGTGCCCCGCTGCAGCATCGTCTCGACCCACGGCACGATCCACTCCACGGCTTCGGTCGCGCCGATGTAGTGGGCCGGCGGCAGCACGTTCAGGGCGCGCATGTCCGTGCGGAACAGCTCGGTCTGCTCGGCGGCCAGCTCCCGCCAGTCCACCCCGGTGGCTTCGGCCCGCTCCAGCAGCGGGTCGTCCACGTCGGTGACGTTCTGCACGTAGGTGACTTCCTGCCCGGCGTCGCGCAGGGCGCGGTGCAGGAGGTCGAAGGCCACGTAGGTCGCGGCGTGTCCCATGTGGGTCGCATCGTAGGGGGTGATGCCGCACACGTACAGGCCCGCGGCCGGGGCCTCCGGGAGGGCCTCGGTCCGGGCGAGGCGGGTGTCGTACAGGGTGGGGGCCGGCGCGTGACCGGGCAGCGGGGTCCAGGGGGTCGCGGTCCAGGACTTCATGGCGGGCGCCTTTCGTCGGGTGGGATCCGACGCCGCGGCGTCGGATCCCGGTGCGGATGCGGGGGATGCGGCGGGGATCAGGGCACGAGCACGCCGGTGCCCAGCAGCACGAAGACCAGCGCGCCGAGGCCGATCCGGTACCACACGAACAGCGTGTAGCTGTGGGAGCTGACGTACTTCAGGAACCAGCCGATCATGACGTAGCCGACGCCGAAGGCGACCACGGTGGCCAGCAGGGTCGGGCCCGCCGTGTAGTAGGCGTCGAAGCCGTCGCCGATGGACTTGGCGAATTTGTACAGGCCGGACAGGAACACCGCGGGGATCGCGAGGAGGAAGGAGTAGCGGGCCGCGGCCTGGCGGGTGTACCCCATGAGCAGGCCGGCGGTGATGGTCCCGCCGGAGCGGGAGACCCCCGGGATCAGGGCCAGGGCCTGCGCGAAGCCGTAGAGCACGCCATCGCGCAGGTTCAGGTCGCTCAGGCGCAGCTGCTCCCGGCCGACCCGGTCCGCCAGCCCCAGGAACACGCCGAAGACGACGAGCATGGTCGCCGTGATCCACAGGCTGCGGAACTCGGTGTCGATGTAGTCCTGCAGCAGCAGCCCGAGGATGCCGATGGGCAGGGAGCCCAGGATCACGTACCAGCCCATCCGAGCGTCGGGGTCGGAGCGGGGGACGGTGCCGCGCAGGGATCCGAACCACCGGGTGATGATCCGGACGATGTCGCGCCAGAAGAAGATCAGCACGGCCGTCTCGGTGCCCAGCTGGGTGATCGCGGTGAACGCGGCCCCGGGGTCCGAGTCATGGGGCAGCAGCTGCCCGACGATGCTGATGTGCCCCGAGGAGGAGATCGGGAGGAATTCCGTCAGGCCCTGCACCAGGCCGAGGATGAGTGCTTGTAACCATGCCACGGATGCTGACTCTACCGAAACGGCCCCGCCGCGCAGACACCGTCTGCGCGGCGGGGCCGCAGCATGGCCGCCATCCGCCGGGGCGGGTGGGGCGCAGATCACCCGAGGGGCTCAGTCGAGCTCGCCCTCCGGGTCCTCGTCATCGTCGTCCTCGAGGTCCTCCTCGTCGAAGTCCTCGTCGTCGTCTTCTTCGTCCTCATCATCGTCCTCGACGAAGACCTCCAGGGGCGTCACCTCGTCGTAGGTGACGTAGAGGGCGTCCTCGTAGACCTCGAAGGCGTCGGCGATGCCGAGATAGGCGGCATCCACGGCCGGGTCCTGGTCCCCGCGGCGGGAGGCGACCGCGTTCAGGTGCTCTTCCAGGGCTTCGGTCAGCTGGGTCAGCGCGGTGCGGGGATCTGTCGTCATGGTCTCCAAACTAGCCCCTTTCGGCGGTCAGGGGAACACGAGCACGCTGTGGGCGGACGCGGCGTCGCCGCCGTCCCCGGTGACCCGGAAGCGGACGGCGGCGACGCGGCGTCGGCGAGCAGCCGGATCGGCCTCTCGCTGGGGGTTTCGGCTGTCAGTACCCGAGGCTGGACAGGGACTCGCGCAGGGTCTGCGCCGAAGCCTGCAGCTTCTTCGTCTCGGCCCCGTCCATCGGCACCTCCAGCACGCGCCGGACGCCGCCGAAGCCGACGACGCAGGGCACGGACAGGGCCACCCCGTCGATGCCCTGGTAGCCCTCCAGCACGGTGGACACCGGCAGCACGGCGTCCTGACCCTGCAGCACCGCCTTGGCGATGCGGGCCCCGGACAGGCCGATCGCGTAGTTGGTCGCGCCCTTGCCCTCGATGACCTTGTAGGCCGCGCGCATGACGTCGTGGCCCAGGGTGTCCTTGACCTCGTCGGTGAACAGGGCGGAGCCGTCATCCCCGGTCCACTGGTCCACGGGGACCTGCCCGATCGTGGCGGAGGACCACAGCGGGAACTCCGAGTCCCCGTGCTCGCCGACGATCATGGCGTGCACCGAGTCGCTGGAGACCCCGGCGGCGTTGCCGATCAGCCAGCGCAGCCGGGAGGAGTCCAGCACGGTGCCGGAGGAGAAGACCTGGTGGGCGCCCAGCCCGGAGATCCGCTGGGCGACGACGGTGAGGACGTCGCAGGGGTTGGTCACGAGCATGTAGACGGCGTCCGGGGCCTGCTCCAGCAGCGTCGGCATCATGGACTCGAGGATCTTGACGTTGGTCCCGGCCAGCTCCAGGCGGGTCTGCCCGGGCTTCTGGGGGGCGCCGGCGGTGATGATGATCATGTCGCAGCCCTTGAGCAGCTCCGGGTCTCCCCCGCCGGTGATCCGGACGTTGGAGGCGAACAGCGAGCCGTGGGCGATGTCCAGGGCCTCGGCCTCGGCCTTCTGGGCGGCGATGTCGTAGAGGACGACCTCGCGGGCGACGTTCTGGATCACGGAGGCGTAGGCCATGGCGGAGCCGACGCCGCCCGCTCCGACGATGCCGAGCTTGGTGGACGGACGATCCTGGGTGACGGTCATGGTGTTCCCTTTCCTGCGACGTTCGGCCGCTTTCTTCGTCGACGGGCCGATACCACGCACCATGATGCCACCTGAGTGAGGGTTTCTGTGGGTTTCTGTGGGTTTATGACGTGGATGTTGCCGCGGCACCCCACACGAACCCGCACAGACGCGACCGCACCCCGCCGGGTACGGCGAAGGCCCCGGAACCTGGATCGGTTCCGGGGCCTTGTGATGACTCGCGTGCGCGAGGGGGGACTTGAACCCCCACCCTCTAATACGAGGACTAGCACCTCAAGCTAGCGCGTCTGCCTATTCCGCCACCCGCGCGCATGCCGTCTGACGTCCCCTGGGGGCGCCGGACAACGAGTAGAAACTTACCTGCTGGCTCGACGCTGTGCAACTTCCGCACCGCCAGCCCCGCCCCCGCCCCCGCCCCGCGGAGCCGCGGGACGGGGGCGGGGGCCGCCTCAGGACGGACGGCCGAAGGAGACCTCGAAGTGCTGCCGGGCCCCGCGCCCGATGCCGCGCACGGCCGTCTGCCCGTCGGGCTCGGGATCGCATACCTTCCACAGGTCCACGGCGGCCGGCAGGAAGACCGGGGATCCGAAGGCCACCCGCCAGGTCCCGGCCGCGCCGGGGTCTGAAACCAGCAGCCCCAGGGCCCGCGAGGCGCAGTACATCCCGTGGGCCAGGGAGGACTTCATCCCGAAGGCCTTGGCGCTCACGGCGCTGAGATGGATCGGGTTGGCATCACCGCTCACCGCGGCGTAGCGGCGCCCGATGTCGCCGGGCAGACGCCAGCGCCCGATCAGCCGAGCCCCCTCCCGCGCATCCGGACGGTCGGTCGTCGCCGACGCGGAACCCTCGCCCGCGCCGCGGTCGGCCGTCTTGGACAGGTACAGGGATTCGTCCGAGAAGACCAGCCGTCCGGACTCGTCCCAGATCTCGGCGAGCACGGTGACGGTGACGCCGCGCCGGTGGCGCCCGAACTCCCGGATCCGGGAGCGGACCGTGAGCTGCTCGTCGGCGCCCACCGGGTGGTGCACCGTCGCGGTGTTCTCCAGGTGGATCAGGCCGAGCACCGGCAGCGGGAAGGCCTTCGCGGTGAGCACCCGCATGGAGACGGGGAAGGTCAGCGTGTGCAGGAATCCCGCGTGCAGGTGCTCGGCCGGTGCGGCTCCCACGCAGCGGGCGAAGGCCGCCGCCCGCTCGGCGTCGGCCTGCACCCGCTGGCGCACGGGGGTGATCGCCTGGGGGTCGGGCAGGGCGTCCGGGCGGGTGCGGCCCCGCCCGGGCAGGCGCGAGCGCAGGGCGCCGGAGGCCTCGTGGCGCACGACCGAGCCCAGGGTTCCCAGGGGTCCGGCGGGCCCGGCCGAGCCGGTGGATCGGGAGGAGGAGAAGGGCGTGGGCAGGGAGATCCTGGGCATCGCGCGGATCACGCCCCCACCATGGACTGCCCGCACACGCGCAGTGTCTGTCCGTTGACCCCCGCCGCGGCGTCGGAGGCGAGGAAGGCCGCGGCCTGGGCCACGTCCTCCGGGCGCCCGCCCTGGGACAGGGAGTTCAGGCGGCGGGCGACCTCGCGGGTCACGGTCGGCATGGCCCGGGTCATCTCCGTCTCGATGAATCCGGGGGCCACCGCGTTGATGGTCCCTCCGGTCTCGGCGAGGTCCTCGGCTTCGGCCGCGACCATGCCGATGATCCCGGCTTTGGAGGCGGCGTAGTTGGTCTGGCCCTTGTTCCCCGCGATGCCGCTGGTGGAGGCCAGGCACACGATGCGCGGGTGCTGCCCGAGCGCCCCGGATTCCAGCAGCTGGCGGTTCATCCGCAGCTGGGAGGAGAGGTTCACGGCCAGCACGGAGCCCCACCGGGCGGCGTCCATGTTGGCCAGCATCTTGTCGCGGGTGATGCCGGCGTTGTGGATCACGACGTCGAGGGTGCCGAAGGCGCGCCGAGCGGTCTCGGCGATGCGCCGGCCGGCGTCCTCGGCGGTGATGTCCAGCTGCAGGGCCTGGCCGGAGACCTCGTTGGCCACCGTCGCCAGGGCCTCCCCGGCCGCGGGCACGTCTACGAGCAGCAGGCGGGCGCCGTCGGCGTGCAGGCGGCGCACGATAGCCGCGCCGATGCCCCGGGCGGCGCCGGTGACGACGGCGACCTTGCCTTCCAGCGGACGCTCGGGGTCCGGGGCGCCCGGGCCATCGGCGGCGGCGACCACCAGCGGCTGACCGGAGACGTAGGCGGAGCGGGCCGAGAGCAGGAAGCGCAGCGGGCCCTCCAGCGCCGGGGCGTCGAGGCCGAAGTCCCCGTCCAGCAGCAGCGCATTGCAGGTGGCGCCGCGGCGGGACTCGTGGGCGAGGGAGCGCATGAAGCCGACGACGCCGGCCTGGGCGGCGACCAGCTCAGGGTCGTCCTCGGTGCTGCCGGTGCGTCCCAGCACCACGATGCGCCCGGAGGAGCCCAGGCTGCGCAGCGCCGCACCGACGCCCAGGGCGATCTCCTGCAGCTGGCCGGGGTCGGTCACGGCAGTGAAGTCGGCGATGATCGCGCCGTAGGTGGTGCCGGGGCTGGGGTGCCGGTGCACCTCGAGGTCCCAGGCCAGCAGACGCCGGGCCAGCGGATCCGACGCGGGGCCGCCGACGACCAGAACGCGGGGGTCGGCCAGCAGCGGCGCGCCGGGCTCGTCGCGGCGCAGGGCGGTGGGTCGGCGCAGGCCGAGGGCTTCGGCCAGCTTCTTGCCGATCGGGGAGTTGACCAGCTGGGTGTAGGAGTCCTTCATGGTCTCTCGTCGCCTCCTGGGGCGTGGGTGGTGCGGCCCTGACGGGGGCCGCGGACGATGGGCGGGGCCGGGGATGATGGGAACCGAGCCCGGCGCCGGGAGGGGCGCCGGGCCGGCCCCCGGGGTGCGGATCAGGCGGATTCGAGGATCATGGCCACGCCGAGGCCGCCGGCGGCGCACACGGAGACCAGGCCGCGCTGGGGCTTGCCGGTCTGCTCGGCGCTCTCGTGCAGCTGCTTGGCCAGGGAGGCGATGATGCGTCCGCCGGTGGCCGCGAAGGGGTGCCCGGCGGCCAGGGAGGAGCCGTTGACGTTGAGCTTGGCGCGGTCGATCGCGCCGAGGGCTCCGTCCCGGCCCAGGCGGGTGCGGCAGAACTCGTCGTCCTCCCAGGCGGCCAGGGCGGAGAGCACGGTCCCGGCGAAGGCCTCGTGGATCTCGTAGAAGTCGAAGTCCTGCAGGCTCAGGCCCTGCCGCTCCAGCAGCTGGGGCACGCCGTAGACGGGGGCCATCAGCAGGCCCTCCGCGCCGGAGACGAAGTCCACGGCGGCGGCCTGCGTGTCCACGACCTTCGCCAGCGGGGCCAGCCCGTGGGCCTCGGCCCACTCCCGGCTGCCCAGCAGCACCGCGGAGGCGCCGTCGGTCAGCGGGGTGGAGTTGCCGGCGGTCATCGTGGCCTCCTCCGGCAGGGAGCGGCCGAAGACGGGCTTGAGCTTGGCCAGGGCCTCCATCGAGGAGTCCGGGCGCAGGTTGTTGTCCCGGGCCAGACCGTGGAAGCCGGTGAGCAGATCGTCGAAGAAGCCGCGGTCGTAGGCGGCGGCGAGGTTGCGGTGGCTGTTCATGGCCAGCTCGTCCTGGGCCTCGCGGGTGATGCCCCAGCCGGCGGTGGTGATGGCCTGGTGCTCCCCCATGGACAGGCCGGTGCGCGGCTCGCCGGTCCCGGGAGCCTCGGGCTTGATGTCGGCGGGGCGCAGGGCGGCGACGGCGGCCAGGCGCTGCTTGACGGTCTTGGCCCGTCCCAGGGCCAGCAGGGCGCGGCGCAGCTTCTCGGATACGGCGATCGGGGCGTCCGAGGCGGTGTCCACGCCGCCGGCGATGCCGGAGTCCAGCTGGCCCAGCCGGATCTTGTTGGTCAGGTTCCACACGGTCTCCACCCCGGTGGCGCAGGCCATCTGGACGTCGAAGGCGGGGGTCGCGGGATCCAGCGCGGAGCCGAGCACGGCCTCGCGGGTGAGGTTGAAGTCGCGGGCGTGCTTCAGGACGGCGCCGGCGGCCACCTCCCCGACCCGCTCCCCGGCCAGCCCGCAGCGGGCGACCAGCCCGTCGATGGCGGCGGTGAGCATCTCCTGGTTGGGCACGTCGGCGTAGGCGCCGTGGGAGCGGGCGAAGGGGATGCGGTTGCCGCCGAGGACGAAAGCTTCTGCTGCTGACAAGGGATCCTCCGGATCGTCGGGGCGTGCGGGTGGGTCCCGCGCGCCGGCAGATGTGACTGGACTGACACAGGACAGAGTACCTGATACTCTGCGTATCGTGAACACCGCAGCCCACCGCCCCGCAGGTCACGGCCCCTACCGCACCCGCGACGGCCGCAGCACCCGATGGGAGGCGCACCGGGTCGCCCGCCGCGAGGAGCTGCTGAGCAAGGCCCGACGAGCCATCCACGAGATCGGCGCCGAGGCCTCCATGGAGGAGATCGCGCAGTACGCCGGGACCTCCAAGTCCGTCTTCTACCGGTACTTCCGGGACAAGAACGGGCTGGGCCAGGCCCTCGGCGAATCCCTGCTGGCGCACCTGGAGGCCCGCATCGCCGAAGCGGTCCGGCGCGATCCGCAGGACAGCGCCCCGCCGCGCGCCGTCGTCGCCCGGATGATCGAGGTCTACCTGGTCCTCGTGCAGCGCTCCCCCGCACTGCACGCCTTCGTCACCTCCCAGGCGGGCCTGGGCTGGTCCCGACCCTCCGAGGCCCAGCGACCGACCGCGAGCCTGGGGCTGTTCGCCGACCACGTCTCGCGGCTGCTGCTGGAGGCGCTGGGCCCGGTCCCCGATCAGGCCCTCGCCGCCCGGCTGCCCGACCCCGACCAGGCCGCTCACCTGCTGCACTACTGGGCCCGCTCCGTCGTCGGCCTGGTGCACGCCGCGGCCGAGCAGTGGGCCGGAGAGGTGGCCGCAGGCACCGCCCCCGACCGCGACCTGCTGGTCCGGCAGCTGAGCGCCTGGGTGCTGTCCCCGATGCCCGCACCCACCGGCTGATCCCCCCCCAACTCCCCTCCGCATCCAGCGGAATCCGACCCCGTCTGACACGAAGGAGTACCGCAGACATGACCCTCACCGAGCACCCCCGCACCGCACCCGAGCCGACCCCCGCCGACGATGCCGCCACCAACCGCGAGGTCCCCGAGCGCCGTCGTTCTCCCCGCCCGGACCACGCCCGCACCCTGGACACCGACGCCCTCTACGCGCAGCTGATGGGCCGCTGGCGGGCGGAGCGGGAGGACACCCGGAAGCTGATCAAGGACCCGGCGCTGTGGAAGCAGCCCGAGCTGACCTACCACGATCAGCGCCAGCGCGTCTTCGAGCAGCTGGGCATCCTCGTGCAGAACCAGTCCGTGCACCGGGCCTACCCCGCCTACGTCGGCGGCGGAGAGAACCCCGGCGGCAACATCGCCGGCTTCGAGGAGCTGGTCGCGGCCGACCCGTCCCTGCAGATCAAGGCCGGCGTGCAGTGGGGCCTGTTCGGCGCCGCCGTGCACCAGCTGGGCACCGAGGAGCACCACCGCAAGTGGCTGCCGGGGATCATGTCCCTGGAGATTCCCGGGGCCTTCGCGATGACCGAGATCGGGCACGGCTCGGATGTGGCCGCGATCGGCACGACCGCCACCTACGATCCGGACACGCAGGAGTTCGTGATCAACACCCCGTTCAAGGCCGCCTGGAAGGAGTACCTGGGCAACGCCGCGGTGCACGGTCAGGCCGCCACGGTCTTCGCGCAGTTGATCACCCGGGGCGTGAACCACGGGGTGCACTGCTTCTTCGTGCCGATCCGCGATGCGCAGCTGAACCTGCTGCCCGGGGTGCAGTCCGCCGACGACGGCATGAAGGGCGGCCTGAACGGCATCGACAACGGCCAGCTGGCCTTCGACCACGTGCGCATCCCGCGGGAGAACCTGCTCAACCGCTACGGCGACGTCGCCGAGGACGGCACCTACACCTCCCCCATCGAATCCCCCGGCCGCCGGTTCTTCACGATGCTGGGCACCCTCGTGCAGGGCCGGGTCTCCCTGGACGGGGCCTCGACCAAGGCGGCCCAGGTGGGACTGTCCATCGCGCTGACCTACGCCTACCAGCGCCGCCAGTTCGACGACGGCGCCGGGGAGGAGGCGACCCTGATGAGCTACCAGCTGCATCGGCGTCGGCTGCTGCCGCTGCTGGCCCAGACCTACGCCGCCTCCTTCGCCCATCACGACCTGCTGGAGGCCTTCCACGACGTGTTCAGCGGGGACAACGACACCCCGGAGTCCCGGGCCGAGCTGGAGACCCTCGCGGCGGGGCTGAAGCCGATCTCCACCTGGCACGCGCTGAACACCCTGCAGACCTGCCGCGAGGCCTGCGGCGGATCCGGATTCATCACCAAGAACCGCTTCACCGGGCTGTACCAGGATCTGGACGTGTACGCGACCTTCGAGGGGGACAACCACATCCTGCTGCAGCTGGTCGGCAAGCGGCTGCTCGGGGACTACTCCAAGGAGTTCGCCGGCGCCGACTTCGGCTCGATCACCAAGTACGTCTCCTCCCGCGCCGAGGACCTCGCCCTGAACCGCTCCGGTCTGCGCCGGGTGGCCCAGGCGGTCCAGGACACCGCCGACGCCCGGAAGTCCGCGAACGCGCTGAAGGATCCGGTGGCCCAGGCGCAGCTGATGCGGGCCCGGGTGGACAACCTGATCGGCCGGATCGCCGATGAGCTGCGCCCGGCCCGGAAGATGTCCAAGGCCGACGCCGCCGAGGTGTTCAACTCCCAGCAGGTGCGTCTGATCGAGGCCGCCCGCTCGCACGCCGAGCTGCTGCAGTGGGAGGCGCTGCACCGGGCGGTGCAGGAGGCCGAGGGCGTCAACGCCGAGGTGCTGACCTGGCTGCGGGACCTGTTCGGGATGACCCTGATCGAGAAGAACCTCGGCTGGTACCTCTCCCACGGCCTGCTCTCCACCCAGCGGGCCCGCACCGTGGAGTCCTACATCCTGCGTCTGATCGACCGGATCGAGCCCTACACCCTGGATCTGGTGGCCGCCTTCGGCTACGAGCAGGAGCACCTGCGCGCGGAGATCTCCTCCGGGATCGAGGCCGAGCGGCAGGAGGAGGCCCGGGCCTACTACCGCGACCTGCGGGCCAGCTCCGAGGCCCCGGTGGAGGAGAAGACCCTGCGCGCCCGCCAGACCGGGGCCGGGAAGACCGCCCGACGCCGCTGAGCCGGGCTCGCCGCTGAGCCCCCGCCGCGTCGCGCTCGCCGATGCGCCGCACCCGGGTCCCTCCACAGGGGCCCGGGTGCGGCCATGCCGACATGGTGCATCTCACGTGTGTTTTGATGAAGGGGTGCGAAACGACAACCTGACGGCTGAGGAAGCCCGCGACCGCTCGGCGCTGCTGCGCGTCGACAGCTACGACGTCCATGTGGATCTGACCCACGCCGCGGACCCCGAGCGCCTGGCCTACCCGGTGCGCGCGGCGGTCCGCTTCGAGGTGCTCGCCGAGGATCCGGCGGCTCAGACCACGTTCATCGAGTATCTGCACCATTCGGTCGAGGCGATCACCCTCAACGGCCGCCGCCTGGACCCCCGGACCGCGGTGGTCGGCTCGCGGATCACCCTGACGGGTCTGGAGCGCAGCAACGAGCTCGTCGTGCACGGCTTCTCCCTGTACTCCCGCTCCGGGGAGGGCCTGCACCGCTTCCTGGACCCGGAGGACGGGCGCACCTACCTGTACACCCAGTACGAGCCGGCCGACTGCCGCCGGGTCTTCCCGACCTTCGAGCAGCCGGACCTGAAGGCCTCCTTCCGCTTCGCCGTGACCGCCCCCAGGGACTGGGTCGTCGCCTCCAACACCCCGGTGGAGCGGGAGGAGCAGGATCTGGTGGATGAGAGCGTGAGCAAGCGGATCTTCGCCCCGACGCAGCGGATCTCCACCTACATCACGACGCTGCTGGCCGGGCAGTACCACGCGGTCAGCTCGATGTACCAGCCCAGCGCGGAGACCGCGGTGGACGGCGTCGAGCCGAAGCCGATGACCCTGTACTGCCGGCAGGCGCTGGCCGCGCATCTGCCGGCTCGGGAGCTGTTCGAGCTGGTCGGGGCCGGTCTGGACTTCTTCCAGGACCTGTTCGACCTGGCCTACCCCTTCCCGCAGTACGACCAGGCCTTCGTCCCGGAGTACAACCTGGGCGCGATGGAGAATCCGGGGCTGGTGACCTTCACCGAGAACTACCTGCACCCGGGCGGGGCCACCGAGGCCCAGCGCGAGGCGCGGGCCAACGTCATCATGCACGAGATGTCGCACATGTGGTTCGGGGACCTGGTCACCATGAGCTGGTGGTCCGGCCTGTGGCTGAAGGAGTCCTTCGCGGAGTTCATGGGCGCCCTGGGGGCTGAGCGCGCCGGCGGCTTCGATCAGGCCTGGGTCAGCTTCGCCCACGGACGCAAGGCTTGGGCCTATCGCCAGGACGCCTACTCCACGACCCACCCGATCGTCGCGGACATCCCCGATGTGGAGGCGGCCAAGCAGAACTTCGACGGCATCACCTACGCCAAGGGCGCCTCGGTGCTCAAGCAGCTGGTGGCCCACGTGGGCTTCGAGCGGTTCATCGGTGCCGCCCGGGTCTACTTCCGCCGCCACGCCTGGGGGACCGCGCGCCTGGAGGATTTCCTGGCGGCCCTGGAGGAGTCCTGCGGGCGGGACCTCGCGGCCTGGGCGCGGCAGTGGCTGCAGACCTCCGGGGTCTCGGTGCTGCGCCAGGACGGCTCCCGCCTCATCCAGGAGCTGCCCGAGGGCGTCTCCCCCGAGCTCGGCCGGGCCCACACGCTGCACGCGGGCGTCTTCGACGAGATCGACGGCACCCTGCGCCTGCGCGAGGACCGGGCCCTGGAGGTGCCCGCGGGCCGCGAGGGTCTGGACCTGGAGCTTCCGGGCGCCCTCGCCGCCGCGGATCCGCGGGGTCTGCTGCTGCTGAACCGGGAGGACCTGACCTACGCCGTCACCCGGGTGGCCCCGGACCAGCTGGACACCTCGCTGCGAGCCGGACACACCCTGGAGGCCCCGCTGGATCGGGCCGTGCTCGGCTCCGCCCTGTGGACCATGGTCCGCGACGCGCAGCTGACCCCGTCCTCCTACCTCGACTACGCTCTGGCCGGGGTGCGCGCGGAGAACAGCGCGACCCTGTTGGAGACGACGGCCCGGCACGTGCACGAGGCCATCGAGGAGCTCTGCGCCCCCGCCCAGCGCCCGCAGCTGCGTTCCCGGGCCGCCGAGGCCTTCCTCACCGCCCTGGAGGCAGCGGCCCCCGAATCCGACGCGCAGCGCATCCTGCTGCGCCACGTCCTGATCCTGGCCCGCACCACCGAGGAGGCGCTGCCGGTGGCCGAGCAGGTGCACGCCGCCTGGTCTGAGGATCCTGGTGCGGCCCGCTGGGGCGGGCTGGAGCTGACCGACGAGTTGGCCTGGAGCGCCCGGCTCGCCCTGACCCTGTCCGGTCGTCTCACAGCGGAGGACCTGGACGTCGCCCTGGATGCCCGGCGCAACCGGCACGCCGAGGTGGGCTGGAACCGGGCCAGGGCAGCGGTGCCGGATGCCGCGGCCAAGCAGTGGGCGTGGGCGCGGATCTTCTCCGGGCGTCTGTCCAATGACGAGCTCTCCGCCGCGGCCGCAGGCTTCGCCGACGGTCCGGCGCGGCTGCGCGCGGCCTACGCCGATCGCTACTTCGCCGCGCTGGAGTCGGTGTGGGCCGAGCACTCCATCGGCATGGCCTCCCGGATCGTGGGAGGGCTGTTCCCGGACCTCGACGCCGTCGAGGACTCCCCGCAGCGAGCCGGGGCCTGGCTCGAGGAGCATGAGCAGGCCCCCCGGGCGCTGCGTCGGCTGGTCATCGAGCACCGGGAGGACGCGCTGCGGGTGCGCCGGGTGCGCGCAGCCTGCGCCGGGGTGTGAGATTCTGGAGGGGCCGCCGCGCGCTGGTCCCCTCCACGTGCGGCATCCAACGGGCATGAAGGAGAACTGGCGTGACGCAGTACGCACTCAATGATCGCGGATCCCTGGAAGTGATCACGGACGACTACTACGACACCGAGATCCTCCGGCTCATGGACAATCTGCGCTTCGACCGGGAGCAGCACCACGACGGGCTGGCCCACCTGGTCCCGGAACCGGACAATCCGCACGCCCCCGGCTCCATCGCGGTGTGGGTGGACGGGCTGAAGATCGCGCGGATGTCCGCCGAGGACTCCCGCCGCTACCTGCCCGCGATCGCCCGCGTCGTGGTCTCCGGGCACGACCCCGTGGTCCCGGTGCGGGTGTGGGCCACGATGCGCGGGAAGGCGGGCCAGGTGCGCCTGGAATCCCGGGCGGTGCTGTCCATCGCCCGGCCAGATCAGCTGTTCCCCCTCAACGCCTGCCCGTCCCGGGCGGCCCTGCTGCCCCAGGGCCCCACCCTGAAGGTGCTGGACGAGAAGGACCACGCCGAGTACCTGCACTCGATCCTCCCGGTCTCCGGGGAGGGCCGGGTGATCCTGACCCTGGAGGCGGATCGGCACCGGCAACCCGACGGCACCGAGACGGACTCCGTGGACGTGTTGCACGACCGGCGGGTGGTCGGGCGCCTGTCCACGCAGATGTCCGAGCAGCTGGCCCCGGTGGTGCGCTACGCCTTCGAGCGGGACAAGCTCACCGCGGCCTGGGGCACGATCCGCGGCAACGCCTTCGAGCTGTCGCTGTCGGTGCAGACCGCTCGCGCCGAGGACCTGACACCTGCCTGGTTCGAGCAGCTGCCCCACGGCCTGCCCCCGCTGGTCCCGGAGCAGGAGCACTACGATCTGGAGGACGCCTACCGGCCCAGCCACGCCGAGAAGCACCCGGAATCCCGTCGCCCCGCCGCTCCCGCGCCCGAGGACCCGGCCCCGTCCTCCCAGCGCGCCCCGCGGCGGGAGGCGCAGCGTCGCCCCGCCCGACGGCGCGCGGGCAGCGCCTCCGCCCCGCGGGCCTCCCGCGCGCCGCGCGCCCAGCGGGGCCCGAATCAGCGGATCGGCTGGCTCATCGGGGTGCTGGGGGCGCTGGTGCTGCTGGCCGGGGTGGTCCTGCTGTTCGTCCGCCCGGTCCTGGGCATCCTGGGACTGCTGCTGGGCGGCTCCCTGGCCTTCTGCGGGCTGTACCTGGCCCGCCTGGACGTCGCCGAGCAGCCGGTGCCCATCCGGCATCCGGCCCTGGACCAGGACCCAGCCCCGATCGAGGAGACGGCTCCCGCCCCGACGGCGTCGGCCCCGCAGACCCAGGATCCCGCTCCGGACGCCTCGGCGGATGCTCCGGCGGCGGACTCCCCCGGCGAGGGCTATGACTGGGCCCCGCAGCGCGCCTCCCGTCGTGCGACCCGGGAGACCGAGGGCGCCTGATGCTGGAGCGCGCCCGCACCCGCACCGACCGCTTCCTGCAGATCGGCGAAGTCCTGATCAAGCACGGCCTGGGGTCTCTGCTGGGCGGGGTGCTCTCCGCCCCGTGGGCCGCTCCCCTGCGGAAGGTGCGGCAGCTGGATCCGCAGCATCGGCACACCCAGGCCGAGCATCTGCGCCTGGCGCTGGAGGAGCTGGGCCCCACCTTCGTCAAGCTCGGCCAGCTCGCCTCCACCCGGCAGGATCTGCTGCCGGAGGATTACACGCGGGAGCTGGCCCGGCTGCAGGACTCCTCCCCGCCGGTCTCCTTCCAGCGTCTGATCGGGCAGTTCGACGGGCAGCCGGAGGAGCAGCTGCTGGCCTCCTTCGAGAGCATCGATCCGCAGCCGCTGGCCACCGGCTCCATCGGCCAGGTCCACGCCGCCGTGCTGGACGGGCGCGACGTCGTCGTGAAGATCCGGCGCCCAGGGGTGCTCGCGGGCGTGCACCAGGACCTGGACATCCTCACCGAGCTGTCCAAGATGCTCTCCCGCTATGTCGGGATCGCCCGCGGCTACGACGTCGTGGAGCTGACCCGGCAGTTCGCTCAGCGCATCGAGGAGGAGCTGGACTACACGATCGAAGGCGAGCACTGCGATCGCTTCGCGGAGTTCTTCGCCGAGGACCCCTGGATCCGCATCCCCCGCATCCACTGGGAGGCCAGCAGCTGCGCGCTGCTCACCGAGGATCGGGTGCGGGGACTGAAGATCAGCGACATCCCCGCGCTGGATGCCGCCGGGGTGGACCGGCACCTGCTCGCGGTCACGGCCACGCAGGCCCTGTGCCGCATGGTCTTCCAGCTGGGCCTGTTCCACGCCGACCCACACCCCGGCAATCTGTTCGTGCAGCCGGACGGGTCGATCACCGTCATCGACTTCGGGATGGTCGGGGAGCTCTCGGAGCGGTTCCGGGACCGTCTGGTCCCGCTGCTGGTCGGGATCACCACGGGCAATGCGCGCCAGGCCGCGCGGGCGACGGTGCGCCTGACGGCCCGCCCCGAGCAGGAGGTCCGGGCCGCGGACCTGGAACCGGACATGCAGCGGATCATCTCCGGGTACACCGGGCGCAGCCTGCAGGAGCTGAACCTGGCCCAGCTGCTCACGGATGTGCTGCGGATGCTGCATCGACACCACCTGGTCCTGCCCCCGGAGGCGGCGATGCTGGTGAAGATGATCGCCACCGCCGAGGCGCTGGGCACCACCCTGGACCCGGGCTTCGACATCGTGGCCGTCCTGACGCCCTATGCGCAGCAGTACGTCCGCTCCCGGCTCAGCCCGGAGATGCTCCTGCGCCGGGCCCGGGAGGCCGCCAAGGAGGCCGTCTCGTTGGGCATGGACGCCCCGGAGTCCGTGCGCCGGGTCCTGGGGGTGCTGGAGAGCGGCGGCTTCGACGTGCACCTGCGCGCCGATGAGCTGGAGGAGCTCATGGGCAAGGTCGAGAAGCTGGGCACCCGGGTCGTGGCCGGAGCCGTGCTGGCGGCGGTGATCAACGGGTCTGCGCACATCGTCGCCTCGGACCCGGGCCGGTTCAAGTCCTGGTACCCGGCGCTGGTCGGGGCGGGGGCCGGCTCCGCCGGGATGATCGGCGGGTACCTGGCCTGGTCCCTGCGCCCGCGCCGACGCCGCTGATCCTCCGCCCCGCCGGCCCCGCCCCGGTGCGGACTCAGTCCGTCGGGATGGTCTTGACGTAGTCGGCCATGGTCCCGTTCTCCAGGGCCTGGGAGAGCCGGTGGATCGCGTCCTCATCCGGGATGACGATGGACTGCCCGTCCTCGGACCACCCGGTGCCTGAGTTGGGCAGGGTGAACATGGTCATGTTCCGCAGCCCGCTGGGTCCGGCCTTCATGCCCATCGCGACGATCTCGCGGGCCGTGAGGTCCTCGTCCACGGAGACGTACGGGGAGAACTTCTCCACGGCGTCGCTGAGCTTGGTGGGGCTGGAGAGGGTCTCGGGGCTGAGGATCTTCTTCAGGAGTCCGCGCAGGTAGATCCGCTGGTCGCGCACCCGCTGGTAGTCCCCGTCCTGGAAGCTGTACCGGTCGCGCACGAAAGCCAGCGCCTCGTCCCCGTCGAGGGTCTGCTCGCCCTTGCGGAACTCGTGGCCGTCGGCGGTGAAGTCCATGGGCACATCCACCGGCACCCCGCCGACGGCGTTCGTCAGGTCGCGGAAGCCCTGGAAGTCGATCTCTGCGACGTGGTCGATGCGCGTGCCCAGGAGCTGCTCGATCGTCCGCACCTCCAGGGGTATCCCGCCGTAGTTCAGCCCGGCGTTGATCTTGGCTTTGCCGTGACCGGGGATGTCCACCCAGGTGTCGCGCATGATGGACACCACGTAGGCGGCGCCGCCGTCGGAGGGGATGTGCACGAGCATGATCGCGTCCGAGCGCTGACCGCTCACGACCTTCTCGTCCGCCTCTCCTTTGCGGGAGTCGCTGCCCAGGAGCAGGACGTTGTAGGAGCCATCCTCCTTGGGCCGGCCGGCGTCATCCGAGGGCAGCGCCTGGGAGAGCTTGGGCGAGTCGGCGTCGAAGTCGTGGCCGAGCTTGTACAGGAAGCCGCCGACGATCAGCACCGGGATCAGCAGCAGCACCAGCAGAACACCGAGCAGGGTCAGCACCTTGCGCCGGCGCGACCAGGGCCTGCGGCGCGATGGGGTCTCGGGAAGGGCGGATTCCGGGGTGGTGGACATGGGTGCTCCGGTGGCTCGGGCTTGGCGGGGATCGGGTCGATCCCACTGTAGCGGCTCGGGGCTCACCCCGAGATCACCGGCACGGGCCCACCCGGTCGACCGCAGACGCCTCGGGCCGGGGCGCGCTCACCGATCCGGTGAGCACGCCCCGGCCCGAGCCGGTGGTGGCAGTCGCCGCCTACTTGGCGGACTTGCCGAAGTTCTTGAACCGGGCGTTGAAGCGCTCGACGCGCCCGGCGGAGTCCATGATCCGCTGCTTGCCGGTGTAGAAGGGGTGGGACTCGGAGGAGATCTCGACCTCGACGAGAGGGTACTCGTTGCCGTCTTCCCAGGTGTCGGTCTTGGAGCTGGTGACGGTCGAACGCGTCAGGAAGGACTTGCCGGAGGCGAGGTCGCGGAAGATGACCTCGTGGTAATCCGGGTGGATATCGGTCTGCATGGTGTCTACCTCTCGCGGACTGGATTTTGCCAGGCCTGGGGACGCGGTGTCCCGCCCGGTCATCCGGGCGGGCGCCGTCGGAGTCGACGGCGACTCCCCAGGCTACCACGCGACGGCCCCCGCGGTCAGGGGCGCGCGCCGTCTTCCTCGGCGGACTCCCGCGGGCGGGTCTCCCAGAAGGCGACGGCCGAGGCCGCGGCCACGTTGAGGGAGTCCACGGCGTGGCTCATGGGGATGATCACGCGCGCATCCACCGCCGCCAGGGTCTCCGAGCGCAGGCCGTGACCCTCGGTGCCCAGCACCAGGGCGAGTCGCTGCGGGGCGGTGTGCCCGAGCCGGTCCAGGGTCACCGCGTCGTCGCTGAGGGCCAGGGCGGCCGTGGTGAATCCGCGCTCGCGCAGCAGGGACAGGTCCGCGGGCCAGGAGTCCAGCCGGGCCCAGGGGACCTGGAAGACGGTGCCCATCGAGACGCGGATGGAGCGTCGGTACAGGGGGTCGGCGCAGCGCGGGGTGATCAGCACGGCGTCCACGTCCAGGGCGGCGGCGCTGCGGAAGATCCCCCCGACGTTGGTGTGATCCACCACGTCCTCCAGGATCGCGACCCGCCGGGCGCCGTCGAGCACCCGCTCGACCGGGACGGGGGCGGGGCGGCGCATCACCGCGAGGGCGCCGCGGTGCAGGTGGAAGCCGGTCAGACCCTCCAGCACGGCGTCCTCCGCGACGTACGCGGGGGTCTGCGGATGACTGCGCAGCACGTCCGCCAGGTCCTCGGCCCATTTGTCCGACATGAGGAAGGAGAGCGGCTCGTGCCTGGCCGCCAGGGCGCGGCGGACCACCTTGGAGGATTCCGCGAGGTAGACGCCCCACTCGGCTTCCCGGGAGGTGCGCAGGCGCACGTCCGTCAGCCCCCGGTAGAAGCGCAGGTCTCGCAGCACCGGGTCCGCGGCTCGCCCGTCGGCGGCCTCCACCTGCTCGGCGTCGATCCGACGCACCGAGGGGATCGCATCGACCAGCGCCCGCCGGGCAGCCAGCTGGGCGGGGCCGTTCTGCGGGGTGCTCATGGGCGCGCGGCGAAGGCCGTGTGCCGCCCGTCGACGGTGCGCAGCCGCAGCGGGGTCTGGTAGGCGCGGGAGAAGCTGCGGTCCGTGAGGACCTCCTCCAACGGGCCCTGGGCGATGACCCGCCCGTGGCTGAGCAGCAGCAGGTGGGTGATTCCCTGCGGCAGCTCCTCGAGGTGGTGGGTCACCAGGACGCTCGCGGGCGCGTCCGGGTCGGCATTGAGCGCGGACAGACGCTGCACGAGGTCCTCGCGCCCGCCGATGTCCATGCCCGCGGCGGGCTCATCGAGGATCAGCAGCTCGGGATCCGTCATCAGGGCGCGGGCGATCAGGGTGCGCTTGCGCTCCCCGTCGGACAGCGTGCCGAAGGTCCGCTCGGCCAGGCGGGAGATGCCCCAGTCCACCAGCAGCTGCTCGGCGCGGTCGTGGTCGTCGGCGTCGTAGGATTCCCGCCAGCGCCCGGTCACCCCGTAGGCGGCGGTGACGACGACGTCGCGCACCGTCTCCCCCGCCGGGATCTGGGCGGCCACGGCGGCGGAAGTCAGCCCGATGCGCGGGCGCAGCTCGAAGACATCCACGGCCCCGAGGATCTCATCGAGGATGTCCACCGAGCCGCGCGTGGGATGCAGCCGTGCCGAGGCGACGTTCATCAGCGTGGACTTCCCGGCCCCGTTGGGGCCCATCACGGCCCAGCGCTGCCCGGCCTCCACCCGCCAGGTCACTCCGTCCAGGAGGGCGCGGCCGCCGCGCACGACCGAGACGTCGACCAGATCCAGTACAGTGCTCATGCCTCGACCCTAAGCCACGGCGCGCGCACCGACCCAACCCGGTCCGCGGTTCGGGTCGGCCGCCCGCAGAGGGACTCTTCTCCGATCCCGCCAGGGTCTCAGCATCCCCAGGCACGGGGGTTCGCGGAGCAGCCGTCCTGAACCCACCCGGATTTGGTGCGCCACACGCTCACCGTCTGCGGTTGCGACGGGAGGGTCGCGGTACCCTCGACCGGCTGCCACTCGCCGTCCCCCACCCGGTACTCCCCGCGGAACTCGGTGGAGATGACGATGGCGTAGTCCCCGGTCTCCCGGTACTGGTGGGAGGTGGAGGTCGGGGTGTCCCAGCTGTTCTCCGGTAAGGCCCGGCCGGGGTCCGTGGTGGGTCCGGTGGTGGTGCCGTCGCCGTAGTCGAAAGTGTAGGAGACCGGGGTGGCTCGCACCCGCACCGGCTGCCCCAACAGGGTGACCTCCAGTTCCTGGGGCCGGCTGTCGACGTAGATGTTGGTGTGGTAGTTCTTCAGCGTGTTGGGGCCGGGCTGGATGCTCACGGTCCCCGGGTGGATGGGCATCTTCTGCAGATCTTCGGCGGTGACGGTCGGGGTCGGCGGTGTGGTGACTCTTTCGGCGGCTTCTTCGGGGGACTGGGAGCCGGGAGACGCGCAGTATTGCGTTCCCGTGGACTCCCATTCGCCGCCTGATTTGAGGCGACGAAAGACTCGATGCAAAACGCCACGACCTCCATCGGGTCTAGCGCAGGATGGATTCAGGTTGCATGCGTCTCCGGGCACGTCCTCCCCGGGCCTCGGGCATCCGTAGTGTGCGAAGTATTCATAAGGGTCCTCCGGGATCTCATCGACAGAACCTCCTCCTTGGTCACCGCCGGATGGAGGCTGGCTCCCTGGTTCGGTCGGCCGTCCTCCGGGTTGGGTCTTCTGCCTCTTGATGATGAGGGAGCCGTTTCCATCGATCCACCCATCATCAGCGGACTTCTCTGCGAAGCTCGGGGGCAACGCGAACGATGAATATAAAAGGAGCGCCATTGCGATCAAGCACAGCCTTTTCCACTTACTCCGGATCGCCATAATCAACATCCTGGATGTGGTTGAATCCGCGGAACTTCCATTGGTCCTTCTCCCACGAGAGGACGGCAGTCATGGGTTGATTGTTGAAGTCTCTCCCGGGAGTGTCATGCTCGTGTCCTGATGGGGAGTACACCCCACCACTGAGTCGGTTGAGACGCACGTAGAGTTCCTGGTATTGGGGGTCGACCTTCTCCAGGGGCTGCGGCTCCAGGTAGATCTGCTGCTCCGTGCCCACGCTCCACTTGCCCTCGCGGTAGTACCGCTCGTAGTTCTCCATGACCTTGGTGAACTGGTCGTTGTCCGCCGACATCGCTTCGCGGACGTACTGCGGGTCCCCGGTCTGCAGGAGGTAGTTCAGGGAGTCCGCCCAGTACTGGAGGAAAGCTCTCGCCCCGGCGTCGGTCTCCTCCTTGCCCACGTCCGGCAGACTCGGCACCGGCACATTGCGGGCCGGGTGCTCCGGCGTCGCCTTCTCGTACCCGGTCGAGGACGCCGACGCAGAGGCGCTGGCGGAAACCGAGGCGCTGGCCGATGCCTGCGGATCCGCGGTGCCGACCACCTCACCGCTGCTCTCACCCCCGCAGCCGGACAGCAGGAGGGCGCCGGCCAGGACCAGCGGCGCCAGGGATGATGCGGGACGGTGCGAACGGGCCACGGGAGCCTCCGGGTGCTCGAGGGTCAGACGAGGATCATGCGATGTGAATCACTCAGGTCCCCCGAGACTAGCCCATCCCACGCCCCGGCCGGAAGGTTGTCCACAGCTCCGGGGGGGGCGACGCCTCCGTACCGGCGACTCAGTCCAGCCGCGTCGGGTCCTCCGGGTCGAAGCTGCCGTAGCGACCGAGCAGATCCCGCTCCCGCTCGCTCAGGGCCGTGGGCTCACCGGTCTCGGCATCGACCATGACCATCACCGTCAGGCCGTCGAAGGCCACCCGACCGTCCTGGATGCCGCGGCAGGTGATCGTGTACGAGCTGCGGCCCACGCGCCCGACGCCGAGCTCCACGCTCAGCTGCGGCCCGTAGACGACGGGGCGGCGGTAGTTCAGCTCCATCCGCGCCACGAGCGTCGGGCGATCCCGCACATCGGTCCGGTCCCAGGCCTCTCGGAGCCACCGGATGCGGGCCTCCTCGATCAGGGTGATCACCCGGGCGTTGTTCACGTGCCCCAGCAGATCCTGATCCGACCAGCGCACCTCGGGGGTGCACACGTACGCGGGATACTCGGCCATGACGTCCTCTTCCGACGAACCACCCGCGGGCATCCGAGGACGCCGGCGGCTTTCGATCACCGTACCGCCGCCCGGACGCCAGCCGCACCCGCGACCGCTCTCCGATCCCCCACCGACGGTCCCTCTCGGCACGGCACCTACGATGGGGACATGTCCGACCCCCGCCGTCTCATCGCCTTCTCCTCCCGTCCCCCGTCCGAGGAGAACCGGTCCTCCTCCGCCCCCGCCTCGGCCGCGCCGCCGCTGGGGCAGCTGCCCGTGCCAGCACCCGGGGAGAGGACGGAGGCCGTGCCCGGGCTGCTCGGATCCCGTACCCGGCCCACGGCGCTGGTGCAACGCGCAGCCGCCGCAGGAATCGGCCTTCCGGCGGGGGTCGAGGAGATCCACGTGCCGCCCCTTCCCCCGCGCGACGGCGGCACCTCCGCTCGCCGGGGACCCCGCCAGGCCCCCGGCCCCGGGTTCCGCGTGCTGCGCTGGCCCTCGACGCTCGCAGCCGATGCGGAGTCTTCCGCTCACGGAGCCGCCGCAGGGTCGGAAGCTGACGTGAACCTGGAGGTCCCGGACCCCGGCGTCGAACGGGTGCAGAGCGTCCTGGACGCCCTGGATCCGCAGGCGCGCTGGCAGGTCATGGCCGTGCCCGCGCTGGCGGAGGGCACCCCCCGACTGGTGGTCACGGACGTGGACTCCACACTGATCGGCCAGGAGGTCATCGACGAGCTGGGCGCCCGCGCCGGGGCCCGCGAGCGGATCGCGGCGATCACCGAGCGGGCCATGCGGGGGGAGCTGGATTTCGCGGCCTCCCTGCGCGAACGGGTCGCCGCCCTGGCGGGCCTGTCGGCCAGCGTGCTGGAGGAGGTGCGCGAGGACCTCGTCCTGAATTCGGGGGCGCGCGAGCTGGTGGCGCGGCTGCACGCCCGGGGGGATCGGATCGGCGCCGTCTCCGGCGGCTTCTGTGCGATCCTGGATTCCCTGGGTGCAAGCCTCGGGCTGGATCGGACCCTGGCCAACGGCCTGGAGATCGCCGACGACGGGTCCGGACCCCGCCTGACCGGTCGGGTGCTCGGGCCCGTGGTGGATGCCGCGGCCAAGCGCCGCGCCCTGACCGCCTGGGCCGGGGAGCTCGGCGTCGCCGAAGAGGCGACGACGGCGATGGGCGACGGCGCCAACGACCTGCTCATGGTCGAGGCCGCCGGACTGGGCGTCGCCTACTGCGCCAAGCCGACCCTGGACGCGGCAGCCGCGGCACGGATCCCCGTGCCGCGGCTGGATGCGCTGCTGGCGCTGCTGGGCTGAGCGCGACAGCACGGGTGCCGCCGATCCGGGACCGGCGGCACCGAGGCGGTGTCGATCAGTCTACGAAGCCCTTGGCCCCGCCGACCAGCTCCACGTGGCCGGTGGGAACACCGGCCGTGACCATCGCGGCGACCTCGGAGGCGAACTCCTCGACCGAGTACAGCTTCCCGGCCTCCGCCCGACGGGCCTCCAGCGCCCCGGGGCGAGCCCGGTTGAGCAGGGTCGCGGTGACGGTGCCCTCGATCATGTCCCCCGAGACGACGACGAAGTCGATGCCCCTCTCGGACAGCTGCGGGATCTCCTCGGTGAGGGCGTCCTCTCCGGCGCGCTTGGAGCGGGCGACGGCCTCGTACTCGGGCATCGTCTCGACCTCGCGGATGAAGTGCGCCTGGTGGCTGGTCACGTACACGACCCGACCCCCGGGGCGCATCACGGCGGCGGCGGTGCGCAGCACATCCAGCTGCGCGTCGCGGTTCAGCCGCAGCGCGTAGTCCTCCCCCAGATCGGTCTCCATGCCGCCGGAGGCGTTGAGCACCAGCACGTCCAGGCCCCCGTAGGTCTGCACCGCCGTGTCCACCAGGGTCTGCACGTCCTCGTGCTTCGTGACGTCCGCTCCCACGGCGACGGCGCGGCCCCCGGCCTCCTCGATCGCCTGGACCACCTTCTTGGCCCGCGGGGCCTTCTGCCGGTAGTTCACCACGACGCCGGCGCCCTCGGCGGCCAGCAGCTTGGCCGTGTTCGCCCCAACCCCCCGCGAGGAGCCGGTGATGATCGCGGACTTCCCGTCCAACTGTCCCATTGCTTCGTGTCCTTTCCTCGATGCCGCACCCGGGCCCGCCTCGTTCAGGCGGGCCCGGCTCGCGGCGGATGATCGGTGCGCGGGTCCCCCGGAGGGGATTCCCGCGATGTGTCTCAGTGGCCCATGCCGAGCCCGCCGTCGACGGGGATCACGGCTCCGGAGATGTACCCGGCGTCCTCCCCGGCCAGCCAGCGGACCACGCGCGCGACCTCCTCGGCCTGCCCGTAGCGCTTGGCGGGGATCGCCTCGAGGTACTTCTGCTGCGTCTCCTCCGGCAGGGCGTCGGTCATCTCGGTCTGGATGTACCCGGGGGCCACGACGTTGGCCGTGACGTTGCGCGACCCCAGCTCGCGGGTCAGGGAACGGGCGATGCCCACCAGCCCGGCCTTGGAGGCCGCGTAGTTCAGCTGGCCCGGGGAGCCGTAGAGCCCGACGACGGAGGAGATCAGGATGACGCGACCGAACTTCTTCCGCAGGAACCCCTTGGCCGCCCGCTGCACCACCCGGAACGCGCCGGTGAGGTTGGTGTCGATGACCGCGGAGAAGTCCTCCTCCTTCATCCGCAGCAGGAGGGTGTCGCGGGTGATCCCGGCGTTGGCGACCAGGACCTCCACCGGGCCGAACTCGGCCTCGATCTCGGAGAAGGCCCGGTCCACGGAGGCTGCGTCGGTCACGTCGGCCTGCACCGCGAAGAAGCCCTCAGGCGCCTCGCCCGAGCGGTAGGTCACGCAGACCCGGTGCCCCTGCTCGCGGAAGGCCTCGGCGATGCTGCGTCCGATCCCCCGGTTGCCCCCGGTCACCAGCACGGTGCGGGGGGTCGTGGCGGGTTCGGCGGGGTGCTCGATGCTCATCGGGGTCCTTCCCGGGATGCGGTGGATGGAATCGCCCCCATCCTAGCCGAGGTCCCCTCCGGCCCGCCCGGTGGGATCCCGGACACCGGCCCCTGCCGATCGGAGCCGGAGGTGACACAATGGGCACGGTCATCAACCCAGCGGGTCCCCCTCTCCATGAGCACCGGGCGGGCACCGCGATCATCCGGTGAGGAGGGCGGTGTCCCATGTCCGAGGCCACGACGTCGCGCTCCCGCGCATCCCGCCGGGAGGAGCCCGAGGCGTACTCCATCACCGGGGCGCAGGCCCCGCACAGCCAGGGCGTCGAGACGCGGATGCGCCGCTACGCGCTGAAGATGGCCCTGCGCCTGGTGTGCATCGTCCTGGCGCTAGTCACCGACGGCTGGATCCGCTGGACCTGCGTGGGCGCGGCCATGGTGCTGCCGTGGGTGGCGGTGGTCCTGGCCAACGGCAGCGATCGCGCGGAGGTGCGCGACGTCTCCGCCTACACCGATCCCGCACCGCGCCCCCTGCCCTCGCCCGATCTCTCCGGGGATCACGCGAGCACGCCGCGGGAGGACGTCATCGAGGGCGAGTTCCGCGAGGGCCCGGGCGCCTCGCCGACGCGCGGAACCGGCGGGGACGGGCCGGATCCGCGCAAGGGGCGGTCATGGACCTGACCGACCTGCTCGGCGTCGGCCGGGAACCGCCCGCACCGGAGCGGCCCGTGTGCTCTCGCCGCGGGTGCACCGCCCCGGCCCGCTGGCGCCTGGAATGGAACAACCCGAAGATCCACCCTCCCGAGCGGCGCAAGACGTGGCTGGCCTGCGAGGAACACCGGGAGCACCTGGCGCGATTCCTGCAGGCCCGCGGATTCCTGCGGGACATCCGCCCGATGGACGCCCCCGACGACTGACGCCCGCCCCTTCCCCTCCCTTACCCTTTCCCGATCCGAGAGGAGCCCCTGGCTTCCGTGTACCGATTCCTCGTCAGCGGCCGGTGGATCGCGGGCTTCCTGGTCTGCGTGCTGTTCTCCCTGCTGTGCGTGTACCTGGCCGGCTGGCAGATGGACCGCAAGGAGGCCCTGGATCACCGCAACAACCTGATCAGCGAGAACTACGACGCCCGCCCCCTGGAGGGCCAGGCCGCGCTGGAGCAGTTCGAGCGCTTCGACCCGGACCGGCAGTGGACCCCGGCCCGCGTGCAGGGGCGGTACCTGCCCGAGCACCAGGTGCTGGTGCGCAATCGGCCGCACGAGGGCGCCGTCGGCTTCGAGGTGCTGGTGCCGCTGCGCACCTCGCAGGGCGAGATCGTGGTGATCGACCGCGGCTGGGTCCCCGCCGGGGATTCCAACGCGGCCCCGGCCCAGGCGGTGCCGGCCCCGCCGTCGGGCACCGTGCAGGTCACGGCCCGGCTGCACGCGGGTGAGCCCTCCACGGACCGCTCCGCCCCGGCCGGGCAGATCCAGTCCGTGGACCTGCCGGACTACGCCCGGCAGACGGGACTGGATCTGGCCGAGGCCGCGTACGGGATCATGGCCTCGGAGGATCCCGCCCCGGCCCAGCGGCCGCAGCAGCTGTCCGCCCCGGAGCAGAGCGCCGGACCCAACCTGTCCTACTCCCTGCAGTGGTACTCCTTCGCGGTGCTGGTGTACGTGGCCTACGGCTGGTGCGCCCGGCAGAAGGTGCGCAACGATCGCCTGGATGCCCAGCTGGCCGAGGAGCTGCAGCGCCGGTTCCGCAGCTTCTACGCCGAGGACGGCACCTACATCGGCACCGAGGACGAGGCGGTGGTGCGCCGACAGATGGAGATGATCGACGACATGCCCCCGCACATGAAGTCGATCGTGCGCCCCAAGCTCGCCAAGGCCCGCAGCCGACCGACGGACGCCGAGGAGGAGGACGCCCTGCTGGACGCGATGGCCCGCTCCCGCGACGCGGACCCGGTGGATCGCGACTGAGCCGACAGAGCCGACGGCCCCGACGCCGACCCGGGACCGCCCCGGCCCGCCGGCTCAGGCGAGGCTGATGAGGTCCTGGTACTCCTGGGACCAGTGGTCCTCCACCGCGTCGGGCAGCATGAGCACCCGCTCCGGGTTCAGCGCCTCCACCGCGCCCTCGTCGTGGGAGACCATGACGATCGCGCCCTCGTAGGTCTTCAGCGCGTTGAGGATCTCCTCGCGGCTGGCCGGATCCAGGTTGTTGGTCGGCTCATCCAGCAGCAGCACGTTGGCCGAGGAGGCCACCAGGGTCGCCAGGGCCAGGCGGGTCTTCTCCCCGCCGGAGAGCACCCCGGCGGGTTTGGCGACGTCGTCCCCGGAGAACAGGAAGGATCCGAGGATGGTGCGCACCTGGGTGTCCTGCAGATCCGGTGCGGCGGTGCGCATGTTCTCCAGCACGGTGCGGCTGCCGTCCAGGGTGTCGTGCTCCTGGGCGAAGTAGCCCAGCTTCAGCCCGTGCCCGGGCTGCACCTGGCCGGAGTCCGGGGCGGACACCCCGGCGAGCATGCGCAGCAGGGTCGTCTTGCCGGCCCCGTTCAGGCCCAGCACCACCACGCGCGAGCCGCGGTCGATGGCCAGGTCCACGTTGGTGAAGATCTCCAGGGACCCGTAGGACTTCGACAGCCCCTGGGCCCGCAGCGGGGTCTTCCCGCAGGGGGCCGGCGCCGGGAAGCGGATCGCGGCCACCCGGTCCTGGGCCTGCTCCGGCTCGACCTCGCGCATCAGCCGCTCGGCCCGCTTGATCATCTGCTGGGCGGCCACGGCCTTGGTCGCCTTGGCGCGCATCTTCTCCGCCTGGGCCATCAGGGCCCCGGCCTTCTTCTGCGCGTTGGCCCGCTCCCGCTTGCGCCGGGCCTCGTCCTGCTCGCGCTGGGCGAGGTAGTGCTTCCAGTCCATGTTGTATTCGTCGACCACGCAGCGCATGGCGTCCAGGTACAGCACCTTGTTGACCACCAGCTCCATCAGGGCGACGTCGTGGCTGATCACCAGCAGGCCGCCCGAGTAGGTGCGCAGGAACTCCCGCAGCCACTCGATCGAATCGGCGTCGAGGTGGTTGGTCGGCTCGTCCAGCAGCATGGTGTCAGCACCCTGGAAGAGGATGCGGGCCAGCTCCACACGACGCCGCTGCCCGCCGGAGAGGGTGGACAGGGGCTGGTCCAGGACGCGATCGGGCAGGTCCAGGTTGTGGGTGATGGTCGCGGCCTCGGATTCGGCCGCGTACCCGCCGCCGGCGATGAACTCGGCCTCCAGCCGGTCGTAGCGGCGCAGGGCCTTGGCCCGCACGGACTCGTCCTCGCTGGCCATCTCCTCCTGGGTGCGCTGCATCCGGGAGACGACCCCGGCGAGGTTGCGGGCGGAGAAGATCCGGTCCCGGGCGGACTGGGTCATGTCCTCGACCTTCGGGTCCTGCGGCAGGTAGCCGATGGACCCGGAGCGGGTGACCTCGCCGTCGGCGGGCAGGGTCTGCCCGGCCAGGACCTTGGTCATCGTGGTCTTGCCGGCGCCGTTGCGTCCGACCAGCCCGATCTTGTCCCCGCGGTTGATGCGGAAGCTCACATCCTCCATGAGCAGTCGGGCGCCGGCGCGCAGTTCGAGGTGGGAGACGGTCAGCAAGGGCTTACGGCCAGCCTTTCGGTTGCGGGAGTGGGATGGGGCGAGACGAGGGGCCGGCGGGCCCACAGGCGCCCGCCGACCCCTCATCCTAGCGGCGTGCGGTCACCGCGTCGGGTCGGTGCCGCGGGATCAGATGTTGAAGCCGAGGGCGCGCATCTGGTCCCGGCCCTCCTCGGTGATCCGCTCGGGACCCCACGGCGGCATCCACACCCAGTTCACGTGCCACTGGTCGATCAGCGGCTCGAGGTTCTGGGCGACCTGCTCCTCGATGACGTCCTGCAGGGGGCAGGCGGCGGTGGTCAGGGTCATGTCCATGACCAGGGCGCCGTCCTCCTCGTTCCAGCGGGTCCCGTACAGCAGGCCCAGGTCCACGATGTTGACCCCGAGCTCCGGGTCGATGACGTTGGCCAGGGCGTCCTCGATCTCCTGGTCGGAGGGCCGCCCGGCGGGTGCGGTCTCGGTCATGCCTGGGCGGCCTCCCGGTTCTGGAGGTAGTTGACGTAGCCCTCCTCCTCCAGGCGCTCGGCCAGCTCGGGCCCGCCCTGGTCGGCCATCTTGCCGTCCACGAAAACGTGGACGAAGTCGGGCTTGATGTAGCGCAGGATGCGCGTGTAGTGGGTGATCAGCATGACGCCCATGTCGTTGGCGTCGTGGGCGCGGTTCACGCCCTCGGAGACCACCTGCAGGGCGTCGATGTCCAGCCCGGAGTCGGTCTCGTCCAGGATCGCGAACTTGGGCTTGAGCAGCTCCAGCTGCAGGATCTCGTGGCGCTTCTTCTCGCCACCCGAGAAGCCCTCGTTGACGTTGCGGGTCACGAAGTCCGGGTCGATCTTCAGCTGGCCCATGGCCGCCTTGACGTCCTTGGTCCAGGTGCGCAGGGCCGGGGCCTCGCCGTCCACGGCGGTCTTGGCCGAGCGCAGGAAGTTGGACATGGTCACCCCGGGGATCTCCACCGGGTACTGCATGGCCAGGAACAGCCCGGCGCGGGCGCGCTCGTCCACGGACATCTCGGTGACGTCCTCGCCGTCGAGCAGGATCTCGCCGGAGTCCACGCGGTACTTGGGGTGCCCGGCGATGGTCGAGGCCAGCGTGGACTTGCCGGAGCCGTTGGGGCCCATGATCGCGTGGATCTCGCCGGAGTTGATGGTCAGGTTCACGCCCTTGAGGATGGGCTTGGTGTTCTCGTCATCGAGGATGACCGAGACGTGCAGGTCCTTGATTTCCAGAGTGGACAAGGGATTCCTCCTTGGGAAGGGAAGTCGGTGCGGGCCGCACGGGCCCGAGGGGTCAGTTGTCGCTGATGGCCAGCTCGTCCTCGAGGGCGTCCATGAGCCGCTCCTCCAGCTCATCCACCCGGATCTGCTGGATGATCTCGTTGAGGAAGCCGCGCACCACCAGGCGGCGGGCCTGCTTCTCGGGGATGCCGCGGGCCATGAGGTACCACAGGTGGTCCCCGTCCAGCTGACCGGTGGTCGAGGCGTGCCCGGCGCCCTCGATGACGCCGGTCTCGATCTCCAGGTTCGGCACGGAGTCGGCGCGGGCGCCGTCGGTGAGCACGAGGTTCTGGTTCTTCTCGTAGCTGTCGGTGCCCTCGGCCTCCTTCTGGATCAGCACGTCCCCGACCCACACGGTGTGCGCGTCCTGCCCCTGCAGCGCGCCCTTGTAGAGCACGTTGGAGGTGTTGTTCGGGGCGTTGTGGTCCACGAAGGAGCGGTGCTCCAGGTGCTGGCCGGCGTCGGCGAAGTACAGCCCGAACAGCTGGGCGTCGGCGCCCTCCCCGGCGTAGCGGACGTTCGCGTTCAGCCGCACGATGCCGCCGCCGAGGGTCACGTTGACGTGGCGGTAGTGGGCATCGCGCCCGACCTGCGCGTCGTGCTGGCCCACGTGGATCGCGGAGTCCTCCCACAGCTGCAGGGAGATCACGGACAGGCTCGCCCCGTCGCCGACGATCACCTCGACGTTGCCGTTGTGGTGGGCGGTGCCGGTGTGCTCCAGGACCACGGTCGCGTGGGAGTTCGGCCGCGCCTCGATGACCAGGTGGGAGTTGGCTCGGCGGCCCTCGGCCTGTCCGCGCAGGCGCACGGTCACGGGTTGGCTGCGCTCCTCATCCTGCGGGATGACCAGGTGGGTCGCGGACTCGGCGTTGGCGGAGCCGACGACGGCGGCCCGGTCGGCCGGGCGCAGCACGGTCCCGCGCGGGGCCTCGGTGCGGCCCAGGGCCGGAGCCTGCCAGGCCTGCGGGGCGTCGACCTCGATCTGCAGGGCGCCGTCCTCGGTGGGGGCGTCGGCGAAGACGGGGGCGAGCTTCTTCACCGGGGTGAAGCGCCATTCCTCCTCGCGCCCGGTGGGCTCGGCGAAGTCGGCGACGTCGTGGCTCCAGGGCCGCTCGGCCCGGGAGTGCATGACCTGGGACCCGGGCTGCCCGGCGTTGGCGGACTTGCGCACCCGGATCGTGTCGTCGGCGGTCAGCTCCGGGGAGAGCTTCTCGCCCTCCTCGCTCATCCCGGGGATGGCCACCCGGGACTCGCCGGTGTGCACGCCGTCGACCTTCTCCGGTTCGGCGGCGGGGTGCTCCTTGTTGATCTGCTCAGTCATCGGGTTAGCCTACGGATCCTTCCATCTGGAGTTCGATCAGACGATTCAGCTCGAGCGCGTACTCCATGGGCAGCTCGCGCGCGATCGGCTCGACGAACCCGCGCACGATCATCGCCATGGCCTCGTCCTCGGGCAGGCCGCGCTGCTGGAGGTAGAACAGCTGCTCCTCGGACACGCGAGACACGGTGGCCTCGTGGCCCAGGGTCACGTCGTCCTCGCGGATGTCGATGTACGGGTAGGTGTCCGAGCGGGAGATGGTGTCCACCAGCAGGGCGTCGCACACCACGTTGTTCTTGGAGTTGTGCGCCCCCTCCCGGATCTGCACGAGCCCCCGGTACGCGGCGCGTCCGCCGGAGCGGGCCACGGACTTGGAGACGATCGAGCTGGAGGTGTTCGGGGCGATGTGCACCATCTTGGAGCCGGTGTCCTGGTGCTGGCCCTCGCCGGCGAAGGCGATGGACAGGGTCTCGCCCTTGGCGTGCTCGCCGACCATGTAGACGGCCGGGTACTTCTGGGTGACCTTGGAGCCGATGTTCCCGTCGATCCACTCCATGGTGGCGCCCTCGTGGGCGATGGCCCGCTTGGTCACCAGGTTGTAGACGTTGTTGGACCAGTTCTGGATGGTCGTGTAGCGCACGCGGGCGTTCTTCTTGCAGATGATCTCCACGACCGCGGAGTGCAGCGAGTCCGACTTGTAGATCGGGGCGGTGCAGCCCTCGATGTAGTGGACGTAGGAGTCCTCGTCGGCGATGATCAGGGTCCGCTCGAACTGGCCCATGTTCTCGGTGTTGATGCGGAAGTAGGCCTGCAGCGGGATCTCCACGTGCACGCCCTTGGGCACGTACACGAAGGAGCCGCCGGACCACACGGCCGTGTTCAGCGCCGCGAACTTGTTGTCCCCGACGGGGATCGCGGTGCCGAAGTACTCCTCGAAGAACTCGGGGTGCTCCTTCAGGGCGGTGTCCGTGTCCATGAAGATCACGCCCTGCTTCTCCAGGTCCTCGCGGATCTGGTGGTACACGACCTCGGACTCGTACTGCGCGGCCACGCCGGCCACCAGGCGGTTGCGTTCGGCCTCGGGGATGCCCAGCTTCTCGTAGGTCTCCCGGATGTCCTCGGGCAGCTCCTCCCAGGACTCGGCCTGCTTCTCCGTGGAGCGCACGAAGTACTTGATGTTGTCGAAGTCGATCCCGGACAGGTCCGCACCCCACGTGGGCAGGGGCTTGCGGTCGAAGAACTTCAGGCCCTTCAGCCGCAGCTGCAGCATCCACTCGGGCTCGTTCTTCTTCGCGGAGATGTCCCGGACGACCTCCTCGCTCAGCCCGCGCCGGGCGGCCTGCCCGGCGGCGTCGGAGTCGTACCAGCCGTACTGGTAGTTCCCGATGCCCTCGAGCTCCGGGTTCTTCTCCAGGATCTCGGAGATGACTCCTCCGTCGGCCTGGCGCTCAACCTGTTCAGTCATGTGAGCCTTCCTTGGTGGGTCGGACGTTTCTTCCTGAAACGCTGGCTTGTGCTCCCCGCGCGAGCGGGATGTGCGTGGTGCAGACGTGGGCCCCGCCGGCCATGGTGGACAGCCTGCGCACGTCCACCCCCAGCAGCGAGGCGATCATGCGGGTCTCCTCGTCGCAGAACTCCGGGAACTCCTCGGCCAGGTCCCGCACCGGGCAGTGGCCCTGGCACAGCTGGACGCTGGAGAGCAGGTGCTCCGGAAGCTCCACCGCCTTGGCGGCTTCGCTCATGGCCATCGTGGAGGTGCTGGCGACGAAGCCGTCGCGGGTCATCGCGTCCCCCAGGGCCCGGGCGCGGGCGCCGATGTCCGGGCCCGCCGCCTCCACGACGGGGCGGTAGCGCCGCTCCATCTCCTCGAAGCGCGACTGGGCGAAGCGCTCCAGGGCCCCCTCCCCGAGTGCCGCCCGCAGGGTGCGCAGGGAGTCCAGGGCGATGTCCAGGTAGTCGTTGCCCAGCTGGGCGTGACCCTGGGGGGCGACGACGTAGCGCCGGGCGGGCCTGCCGGCCCCCGCCCCGGGCTTGCGCACCAGGGTGACTTCCACGAGCTGGTCCTTCTCCAGGGCCTCGAGGTGGCGCCGGATGGCCGCCGGGGTGAGCCCGAGGGCGCCGGCGAGGTCGGCCGCGGAGACCGGACCGTGAGCCAGCACGCCCTGGAGGACGCGGTCGCGCGTCCTCTCCTCGGGCTCCCCGGCACCGGCGGCGCGGGGCGCGGACTGCTTCTGCTTCACGGAATACACAACCAAAGTATGTGCTTATTTGTTCCGGGCGATCCAGTGAGGCAGACCTTTCCTCGTGCCACCCGCCCGCAGGGACCACTCGGTGGAGGCGCGAGCCCCGAGATGCCCCTGCCCTCCCGCCGCGGACCGTACACTGGGACGGTGCCGAACCACGGATCCACCCCGACCGCCGTGGCCCCCGCGGAGACCGCGCCGGGGCCCCTCGCCGACGAGCAGCCCGCCGTGCTGGTGCAGCGGCTGCGCAAGGAGTTCCCCGCCGCCGGTTCCCGCCGGACCCGGGGCGGGCGCACGGTGTGCGCCGTCGACGGGGTGAGCCTGAGCGCGCGCGCCGGGGCCGTGACCGCCCTGCTGGGCACCAACGGCGCCGGCAAGACCACCACGCTGTCCTGCGCCCAGGGCCTGGTGCGCCCGAGCTCCGGTACCGTGCGCCTGCTGGGCGAGGATCCATGGCGGGCCGGGCCGCAGCTGCGCGCCCGCGTGGGCATCATGCTCCAGGACGGCGGACTGCCCCAGGCGATCCGGCCCGTGCCCCTGCTGCACCACGTGGCCTCGATGTATGAGGACCCGGTGGACATGGATGCCCTGATCCGGCGACTGGGCATCGATGAGTTCGACGGGACCACCATCCGGCGCCTGTCCGGCGGGCAGCGCCAGCGGGTCAGCCTGGCCGCCGCCCTGGCCGGCGGCCCGGAGGTGCTCTTCCTGGACGAGCCCTCGGCCGGGCTGGACCCGCACTCGCGCAAGGTGGTCTTCGACCTGATCCGCGAGGTGAGGGCCGCCGGGACCGCCGTCGTGCTGACCACCCACCTCATGGACGACGCCGAGCGGCTGGCGGACCAGGTCTACATCATGGACGCCGGGAAGGTGGTCCTGGAGGGCACGGTGGATCAGCTGCTGGCCGGCTCCCGCGACGCCCAGACCCTCGTGTTCACCCTGCCGCGCTGCGGGCTCGGGATCGAGGACCTCCTCCCCCAGCAGCTGCGCGCGGGGCTCACGCTGTCGGAGGACTCCCCCGGCGCGTACACCCTCACCGGCCCCCTGGGCCCGGCGCACCTGGCGGCGCTGACCGCCGGGTGGGAGCGGCAGGACGTGCTGCCGACGCACCTTGAGCTGACCCCGCGCTCCCTGGAGGACCTGTTCCTGGACATCTCGGAAGGAGAGCGGTCGTGAGCGCGACTCCCACGGACTTCACCCGCCGCACGGGCCGGCCGGCACCGGCCGCCCGGCGGATCCTGCGCCAGGGCGGATACGAGATCCTGGCGATGCTGAAGAACGGCGAACAGCTGCTGCTGCTCATCCTGTTCCCGCTGATGGCGCTGATCGGCCTGACCAGCACGGGTTTCCTCGACGGATGGGCCCGGGAGTTCGGCGCGTCCCGGGTGGACCTGGCGATGCCCGGGATCCTCGCCCTGTGCACGATCTCCACGGCCCTGTCCGGTCAGGGCATCGCCACCGGCTTCGACCGCCGCTACGGGGTCTTGCGCTTCCTGTCCACCACTCCCCTGGGTCGCGGCGGGCTGATCGCCGGCAAGGCCCTGGCGGTGCTGGGGGTCATGGTCGTGCAGTACGCCGTGATGGGCGCGGTCGGGCTGTTCCTGGGCTGGGAGCCGCGCCCTACGGCGGTGCTGGCCTCCGTGCCCACCCTGGTGCTCGGGGCCGCGGCCTTCACCGCCCTGGGGCTGCTGGTGGCCGGTACGATCCGGGCCGAGGCGACCCTGGCCGTGGTCAACACGCTGTGGGTCCTGCTGGCCACCGTCGGCGGCACGCTGCTGCCGGCCCGGCACTTCCCCGGCGCGGCCGCCGCCCTGATCGAGCTGCTGCCCTCCGGGGCCCTGGGCTCGGCGCTGCGCGCGGAGATGCTGGGCCAGGGGCCGCTGTGGGGTCCGCACCTGGTGCTGCTGGTCTGGGCCGCGGCCGCCGGGCTGCTGGCGCGCCGGCTGTTCCGGTGGTCCTGAGCATTCCCTGCGCCTGCCCGCCAGCGTCGGCGTCGCAGGCATCTGACGCGGGCATCACGGCGTCACGGTTGGCTCCGCGCACCACCGACGGCGGATAATCGACGGGGGCCCAGCGCCCCGCACGCACGCGGAAACCGGGAATGCGCCCCGGCCCCTTTTGACGATTCAGCCCACGACCAGGACGCGAGGTGTCCGCTTGAGCACGAGCAGCACACAGCCCCAGACCCGCACCCCTTCCGACTCCGCGCCGGCCCGCCTCTGGCGCGTGCTGACCCCGCTGACCGTCACCGGGTGGGTGCGCGGCACGGCCCTGGCGTCGGTGCTGGCGAACCTGCTGCTGGTGATCACCGGGGGGCTGGTGCGCCTGACCCAGTCCGGGCTGGGCTGCCCCACCTGGCCGCGCTGCACGGACGACTCCTGGAACAACGTCCCGGAGATGGGGATCCACGGCTTCATCGAGTTCGGCAACCGCACCCTCACCGGGCTCCTCGGGATCGTCGCGGTGCTGACCGTCCTGGCCGTGATGCGCCTGCGCACCGAGTACCGCGACCTCTTCTGGCTGGCGATCCTGCTGTTCGCGGGGATCCCGGTGCAGGCCGTGGTCGGCGGCTTCTCCGTATGGCTGCGGCTGAATCCCTGGATGGTCGGGGTGCACTTCGTGCTCTCGGCCGTGATGATCGCGCTGGCCGCGGCCCTGTGGAGCCGCACCCGACGCTACTCATTGCCGCGGGTGCGCGAGGCCGAGCGGCTGGAGCGCCTCGAGGAGTCGGATCCGACGATGGGACGCCTGGGGGCGATCCTGCTGGCGCTGACGGGCATCGCCGTGTACCTGGGCACCCTGGTCACCGGCACCGGCCCGCATTCCGGGGACGCCACCAGCGCCCGCCACGCCTTCGACGCCGTGATGGTCGCCCGGATGCACTCGATCTCCGTGTGGCTGACCGTGCTGACCGTGGCCCTGGGCATCACCCTGTGCGTGCGCCGGGGCTGGGCCCCCGGGGTGCGGGCGGCGCTGCTGCGGATGGTGGGGGTGCTGGTGCTGCAGGGCGGCATCGGCTACCTGCAGTACTTCAACGGCCTGCCGATCTGGATGGTGGAGCTGCACCTGCTGGGCGCCGGGCTGACCGTGTGGGCCGCGGCCGCCGCCTACGACCGGATGGCGGTGCTGGCCCAGCCCACCCGTCGGGAGACGGCCCTGGTGCACACCGTCACGGCCCCGGAGCGGCGGGCGGCGCAGGAGATCGCGGGGACCGAGGCCTGACGCAACGCCGCCCCGGAACGCGGCGGGCGCCGTCCTCAGAGGACGGCGCCGCCGACGAAGGGGTCCACGGCCACCGCGACGAACAGCACCGTCAGGTAGGTGATGGAGGCGTGGAAGACGACCATCGCGGTGCGGCTGGTGGCCTGCTCGGCCATGGCCAGCGCGTGCAGCCGGTGGCAGGTCCAGATGAACCAGGCCCCGGCGCCCAGCGCCGTGAGGCCGTAGACCCAGCCGGCCCCGCCCACCGGGATCAGCAGCAGCGAGCAGATCACCGTGGCCCAGGCGTAGAGCACCACCTGCACGGACACGGCCTTGGCCGACGCGATCGCCCCGAGCATCGGGATCCCCGCACGCTGGTAGTCCTCCGCGTACTTCATCGACAGCGGCCAGTAGTGCGGCGGGGTCCACAGGAAGATCACGAGGAACAGCACGACGGCGGCCCAGCTGAGGGTCCCCTGCACGGCGGCCCAGGCGATGAACACGGGCATGCACCCGGCGATCCCGCCCCAGACGATGTTCTGGGAGGTCCGGCGTTTGAGGAACAGGGAGTAGAAGACCACGTACAGCAGGATCGCGACGAGGCCCAGCGCCCCGGCCAGGAGATTCACGGCCAGGCTCAGGTACACCACGGAGACCGCGGACAGCGCCCAGGCGAAGATCAGCGCCTCGCGATCCGAGACCTCCCCGGTGACCAGGGGGCGGCGCTCCGTGCGCTTCATGAGCCGATCGGCCTCGCGGTCGATCCAGCAGTTGAAGGCGCCGGCGCCCCCCGCGGCCATCGCCCCGCCGAGCATCGTGTTCAGGATCAGCCACAGCGAGGGCATCCCGCCGGCCGCGAAGATCATGGTCGGCGCGGTGGTCACCAGCAGCAGCTCGATGACCTGCGGCTTGGTCAGCAGGAGGTAGGCGCGCAGCTTGCGGCGCAGGCCCACCCGGCCGGTCTTCCCGGCGGGGGCGGGGACGGCGGGCTTGGCCTCCAGGAGGGATCCATGGTCCGTGCTCTGGCGCTTCACAGGTGCTTCCTTACGCGATCGATGCCGCTGTCCTCCCGGTCTCGGGACGGGCGCGCACGACGGGCGCGCGATGGTCACAGCTTCCTTCGAGCATATATCCCAGCCCGCGCGGCCTTCCAGGACGGTGCGGTGATGTTTCACTCCCTCGGCGGGCCGCCCCCCCGGGACTCGCGGCGTCCGCCCACAGCGTCACCGACAGACGCACGGGGCGGCGGTGGCCTAGAGTTGGGTGGAGCACCGCGGCCCCTTCAGGTACACGGTGGCCGCGCGGCGGGCTCGGGAATCGGGCCGGCGCCGCGGCGATGCCGTCGGACCGGGGCCACGCGAGACGACTTCCGAGACGAAAGGGGCATGCCTCGTGTCCGACGACCGCGAGAACCTCGAGTGGACCGACCTGGACCGACGGGCGGTGGACACCGCCCGGGTCCTCGCCGCCGACGCCGTGGAGAAGGTCGGCAACGGCCATCCCGGCACCGCGATGAGCCTCGCACCGGTGGCGTACCTGCTCTTCCAGAAGATCATGCGCCAGGATCCCTCCGATGACCGCTGGACCGGACGGGACCGCTTCATCCTCTCCCCCGGTCACACCTCCCTGACCCAGTACATCCAGCTGTACCTCGGCGGGTACGGCCTGGAGCTGGAGGACCTGCAGGCCCTGCGCACCTGGGGGTCACTGACCCCGGGGCACCCCGAATACAAGCACACCCGCGGCGTGGAGATCACCACCGGCCCGCTGGGGCAGGGCCTGGCCTCCGCCGTCGGCTTCGCCTACGCCCAGCGCTACCTGCGCGGCCTGCTGGATCCCGACACCGCTCCGGGGCGCAGCCCCTTCGACCACACCGTGTTCACCATCGCCTCCGACGGGGACCTCGAGGAGGGGGTGACCAGCGAAGCCTCCTCCCTGGCCGGGCACCAGCAGCTGGGCAACCTCGTGGTCATCTACGACCAGAACCAGATCTCCATCGAGGACGACACCGACGTCGCCTTCACCGAGGACGTCGCCGAGCGCTACCGCGCCTACGGCTGGGACGTGCGCACCGTGGACTGGCGGGCCGGCGGGGAATACCGCGAGGACGTCCAGGCCCTCTACGACGCGATCCAGGAGGGTCGGAAGGTCACGGACAAGCCGACCTTCATCAGCCTGCGCACCATCATCGGCTGGCCCGCCCCGACCAAGCAGAACACCGGCGGGATCCACGGCTCCAAGCTCGGCGCCGACGAGGTGCGCGCGACCAAGGAGGTCCTCGGCTTCGATCCGGAGAAGACCTTCGACGTCGCCCCCGAGGTCATCGAGCACACCCGGGCCCTGCAGGCCCGCAGCGACGAACGGCGCGCCGCCTGGGATCGGTCCTACCAGCAGTGGCGGGAGGCGAATCCGCAGCGGGCCGAGCTGCTGGATCGGCTTCAGGAGGGCCGCCTGCCCGAGGGGTACAGGGACGCCTTCCCGGCCTTCGAGGCCGGCGGCTCCCTGGCCACCCGCGCGGCCAGCGGCCAGGTGATCAACGCGGTCGCCCCGCTGCTGCCCGAGCTGTGGGGCGGCTCGGCGGACCTGGCCGGATCCAACAACACCACCATCGAGGACGCCTCCTCCTTCAACCCCACCTCCCGCTCCACCGCCAAGTTCACCGCCAGCCCCTACGGGCGGGTGCTGCACTTCGGGATCCGGGAACACGCGGCGGCCGCGATCGTCAACGGCATCGTGCTCTCCTCCCCCACGCGCGCCTTCAGCGGGACCTTCCTGATCTTCAGCGACTACCAGCGCCCGGCGATCCGCCTGTCCGCGCTGATGGGAGTCCCCTCCATCTACGTGTGGACCCATGATTCCATCGGCCTGGGCGAGGACGGGCCCACTCACCAGCCGGTCGAGCAGCTCTCGAGCCTGCGGGCCATCCCGGGCCTAGACGTCGTGCGCCCGGCGGATGCCAACGAGACCTCGGTGGCCTGGCGCACGATCCTGGAGCACCGGGACCGCCCCGCCGGCCTCGTGCTGACCCGGCAGAACCTCACCACCCTGGCCCGCGAGGACCTGCAGCCGGAGGCGGACGGGGAGAAGTTCGCTTCCGCGGAGGGTGTCGCGCGCGGCGGCTACGTGCTGGCCGACGCCGAGGGCGAGCCCGACGTCATCCTCATCGCCACCGGCTCCGAGGTGGAGCTGGCCCTGCAGGCCCGCACCCAGCTGGCCGACGACGGCATCGCCGCCCGCGTGGTCTCCATGCCCTGCCGGGAGTGGTTCGACGCCCAGGACGCCGAGTACCGCGAGCAGGTGCTCCCCCGCGGGATCACCGCCCGGGTCAGCGTGGAGGCGGGCCTGGCCCAGTCCTGGCACGACCTGCTGGGCTCGCGCGGGCGCGCGGTCTCCCTGGAGCACTTCGGTGCCTCCGCGGACTATCAGACCCTCTTCCGCGAGTTCGGCATCACGGCCGACGCCGTGGTCGAGGCGGCCCGGGAATCCCTCGCCGCCCGCTGAACCCCCACCGACATCCATCCCTCGAGCGAAGGAGCACGAGAACCCATGACCGAAGCGACCCAGAAGCTCTCCGACGCGGGAGTCTCCCTCTGGCTGGACGACCTCTCCCGTGAGCGCCTGGAGACCGGCAACCTGCAGGAGCTGGTCGAGACCCGCAACGTCGTCGGCGTGACCACCAACCCCACGATCTTCGCCCAGGCGCTCTCGCACGGGGACCGCTACGACGCCCAGATGCGCCGCCTGGCCGAGGAGGGCCGCGACGTCGAGGAATCCGTGTTCGCGGTGACCACCGACGACGTGCGCGAGGCCTGCGACGTTCTCGCCCCGATCTACCGCCAGACCCGCGGGCAGGACGGGCGGGTCTCCATCGAGGTGGATCCCCGCCTGGCCGTGAAGGGCGAGGAGACCGCCGAGATGGCCCGGCGCCTGCACCGGACCGTGGACCGGGAGAACGTGATGATCAAGATCCCGGCCACTGAGGAGGGCCTGGACCCGATCGCCGCGACCCTGGCCGAGGGGATCAGCGTCAACGTGACCCTGATCTTCTCCCTCGAGCGCTACCGCGCGGTGATCAACGCCTACCTCACGGGGCTGGAGCGGGCCCTGGAGCAGGGCCGGGACCTGTCCAAGATCCACTCCGTGGCCTCCTTCTTCGTCTCCCGCGTGGACTCCGAGGTGGACGCCCGCCTGGAGCAGATCGGCACCGAGCAGGCGCTGGCCCTGAAGGGTCGGGCGGGCCTCGCCAACGCCCGGCTGGCCTACCAGGTCTTCCAGGAGGCCTTCTCCTCCGAGCGCTGGAAGCTGCTGGCCGAGGCGGGGGCCGTGGTCCAGCGGCCGCTGTGGGCCTCGACCGGCACCAAGGATCCGGCCTACCCGGACACGATGTACGTGGACGGCCTGGTGGCCCCGGACACCGTGAACACCCTGCCGGAGAAGACCCTGGAGGCGGCCGCCGACCACGCGGAGGTCACCGGGGACACGATCACCGGCACCTACGATGACTCCGAGCGGGTCCTCAACGAGCTGGAGCAGCTGGGCATCTCCTACCAGGAGGTCGTCGAGAAGCTCGAGCGCGAGGGGGTCGACAAGTTCGTGGCCTCCTGGGAGGAGCTGCTCGAGACCGTCACCGCCAATCTGCACGACTGAACCCCGCCTCCGCCCCGTCCGCCGGCCTCCTCTCGACGTCGGCGGACGGGGCGGGAGCGCGCCGCACCCATCCCCGACACGAGGAGCCCCCTGTGTCCCCTTCCCCGGCTCTGCCGCCGGATCCCAATCCCCTGCGCGACCCGAAGGATCGGCGCCTGACCCGGGTCGCCGGTCCGTCGGCGCTGGTGCTGTTCGGCGTCACCGGCGACCTGGCGCAGAAGAAGCTGCTGCCGGCGATCTACGACCTGATGAACCGCGGCCTGCTGCCCCCGAGCTTCGCGCTGGTGGGCTTCGGGCGCCGGGACTGGTCCGATGAGCGGTTCCAGCAGGTGGTTCGGGAGTCGGTGGAGGCCCACTCCCGGACCCCATTTCGGGAGGACGTCTGGCATCAGCTGACCACCGGCATCCGCTTCGTGCAGGGCGCCTTCGACGACGGTGAGGCCTTCCGGCGCCTGGGTGAGACCCTCGCGGAGCTGGACGAGACGCGCGGGACCCAGGGCAACCACGCCTTCTACCTCTCGATCCCGCCGAACGCCTTCGAGACGGTGTGCCAGCAGCTGGCCGACCACGACCTGGCGGGCCGGCACACGGAGCACGGGTGGCGGCGAGTGGTCATCGAGAAGCCCTTCGGGCACGATCTGGACTCCGCCCGGGAGCTGAACGCGATCGTCGAGCGGGTCTTCCCGGCCGATTCCGTGTTCCGCATCGACCACTACCTCGGCAAGGAGACCGTCCAGAACATCCTGGCCCTGCGCTTCGCCAACCAGATGTTCGAGCCGCTGTGGAACGCGAACTTCGTGGACCACGTGCAGATCACCATGGCCGAGGACATCGGCATCGGGTCCCGCGCCGGGTACTACGACGGGGTGGGCGCCGCCCGCGACGTCATCCAGAACCACCTGCTGCAGCTGCTGGCCCTGACCGCGATGGAGGAGCCGATCACCTTCGACGCCCAGCAGCTGCGGGCCGAGAAGGCGAAGGTCCTGGCGGCAGTCACCCTGCCCGAGGATATCTCCGCCGGCTCCGCCCTCGGGCAGTACGAGGCCGGGCTGCAGGGCGGTCGCGCGGTGAGCGGATTCCTGCAGGAGAAGGACATTCCCCCGGATTCGCGCACGGAGACCTTCGCCGCGCTGAAGCTGGGCATCGACACCCGCCGCTGGGCCGGAGTGCCGTTCTACCTGCGGGCCGGCAAGCGGCTGGGGCGGCGGGTCACGGAGATCGCCGTCGTGTTCAAGCGCGCCCCGAACCTGCTGTTCCAGAAGAACGACCACGAGGAGTTCGGACAGAACGCGATCGTGCTGCGCATCCAGCCGGATGAGGGCATGACGATCCGCTTCGCCTCCAAGGTCCCCGGGACCCAGATGGAGCTGCGCGATGTGTCCATGGACTTCGGCTACGGCCAGTCCTTCACCGAGTCCAGTCCGGAGGCCTACGAGCGGCTGATCCTGGATGTGCTGCTGGGTGAGCCGCCGCTGTTCCCCCGCCACGAGGAGGTCGAGCTGTCCTGGAAGATCCTCGATCCCTTCGAACGGCACTGGGCCGAGCACGACGTGCGGCCCGAGCCGTACGCGCCCGGATCCTGGGGTCCGGAATCCGCTCATGAGCTGCTCGCCCGGGACGGGCGGGCCTGGAGGAGGCCGTAATGAGGACCGAGCTGAAGGACACCACCACCTCCGAGGTGGACAAGGAGATCTCGCGCCTGCGCGGCGAGATCGGGTTGCGCACCCAGGGTCGAGTGCTCACGCTGGTCATCATGGCGGAGAAGGGGCACTCCAAGAACGCGGTTCAGGCCGCGATCTCCGCCAGCCGGGAGCACCCGTGCCGGATCATCGTGCACATCGCCCACAGCGTCGAGAAGCCGAACCGGCTGGACGCCGAGGTGAGCATCGGCGGGGACGCCGGAGCCAGCGAGGTCATCGTGCTGCGCGGCTGGGGGGAATCCTCCCACCCGACCGAGTCCCTGCTCTCCGCGCTGCTGCTGCCCGACGCGCCGATCGTGGCGTGGTGGCCGCACGCGCTGCCGGAGTCCCCGGTCGATCACTCGGTGGGCCGGATCGCGACCCGCCGGATCACCGACTCCGCCCGGGAGCCGGATGCGATGCGCGCCCTGCACCGGCTGCGCGAGGTCTTCGCGCCCGGGGACACGGACCTGGCCTGGACGCGGCTGACGCAGTGGCGCATCCAGCTCACCGCCGTGCTCGATGACCTGGAGCCCTCCCCGGTGCGCAAGGTCATCGTGGAGGGATCGGACCGGTCCCCCTCGGTGATCCTGCTCGGGGCGTGGCTGGGCCACCGGCTGGGCGCCCCCGTGGAGTTCTCCGGCGCAGACCAGCCGCGGGGCCTGTACCGGGTGCGGCTGGAGCGGGAGGACGGCGAGGTCGTCCTGTACCGTCCCGGCCGCAGCGTGGCCACGCTGAGCCCGCCCGGTGCCCCCGAGCAGCAGATCGCGCTGCCGGTGCGCAGCCTGTCCCAGTGCCTGGCCGAGGAGCTGCGTCGACTCTATCCCGACGAGGCCTACGGCGAGGTCCTGATGGACGCCCTCACCTCGACGCCGCTGGACTGGTGCCGCACGCACCAGGAGCCCGCGGCGGATGAGGATCACTCTCGATACACGGAGGTCTTCGATGCCTGAGCAGTCCCCTCTCTCCCCCGCCGAGCCCCTGGTGCCCGCCCCGGCCCCGGTGGTCGTGGAGCACCCCGACAAGGAGGCCCTGGCTCAGGCGGCGGCGGCCCGCCTGGCGCTGACCCTCTCGGATGAGCTGGCCGAGACCGACGAGGACGTGCACGTGTGCCTGACCGGCGGCTCCCTCGGCATCGCCGTGTGGGAGCGGCTGGCCGACTCCGCGCTGCACCGGATCGTGGACTGGTCCCGGGTGCACTTCTGGTGGTCCGATGAGCGCTACGTGCCGGAGGGCCACGAGGACCGCAACGTGCAGCAGGTCCGCGAGGTCTTCTTCGACCGGGCCGAGGTGCCGGCGGGCAACATCCACCCGATGGGTTCATCGGACGCCTACCCCACCCCCGGGGAGGCCGCCGAGGCCTACGCCCGGGAGCTGGCCGAGCACGCCCCGACCGGCGAGAAGGCCCCGGTGTTCGCGGTGTCACTGCTGGGCATGGGTCCGGACGGGCACATGGCCTCCCTCTTCCCGGGACGCCGGGAGATCCTCGACGACGCCGTGGACGTGCTGCCCATCGAGGACTCCCCGAAGCCGCCGCCGCGCCGGGTGACCATGACCCGACCGATGATCGACCTGGCCGCGCGCATCTGGTTCCTGGTCTCCGGGGCGGATAAGGCCGAGGCGTTCTCCCGGCTCGAGCAGGCCGCCCGCGTCGAGGCCCGGGACGGGCGCGCCCCGGATGAGCAGGCGCTGCTGGAGGCGCCGGCGGTGGCCGCCCGCGGCTGGGCCCAGACCCTCTACCTGGTCAGCCGAGAGGCGCGACCGGCCTCCTGACCCACGACGTTCCAGGTCTGCGCCCCGGCGACCGTCACGGTCCCGGTATGATGAGACAAGGCCCCGGTGAGCAGAAGCTCACCGGGGCCTTGTCTCATCATACCGGGGTCCGGGCGACACCGCCCGTGGTGCTCACACCGCGTCGAAGCGCAGCACCAGGCCGTAGCCGATGATCGCGAAGACCCAGATGAGGATCGTCGTGACGGTCAGGCGCACCAGGTTGCGCGAGGCGACGCCGGAGGAGTTCAGGGAGCTGGTCATCCCGCCGCCGAACATGTCCGACAGCCCCCCGCCCTTGCCCTTGTTGAGCAGGACGAAGAAGATCGTCATGATGCTGGTCAGCACGATCACGCCCAGCAGGATCCAGCGCAGCGTCTCCACGGGTGTTCCAGGCCTTTCCTCGGCGGGCGGTGCCGGCGCCTCGAGCGCTCCGGCTCACCGCCGCGCATGATGTTCGCGGGTGTCCTCGCCCCACTGTACGCCATCGGGCGCGCGGGACTCGGGTGGACGCAAGCCCGAGGCCGCCCGCGGGGATCAGATCATCCGATCCGACTGGGGCGGCCTCGGGCTCATGAGAGCGGGTGGCTCAGGCCACCACGTGCTTCTCGAAGCGGGCGATGTTGGCGAACTCCTCCGCCTTCAGGGAGGCCCCGCCGACCAGGACGCCGTCGACGTCCTTCTCCGCCAGCGTGCCGGCCGCGGTCGCGGCCTTGACGGAGCCGCCGTAGAGGATCCGGATCTTCCCGGCGGTCTCCTCATCGAACAGCTCGGCCAGCTGCCCGCGGATGGCCGCGGACATCTCCTGGGCGTCCTCGGGGCCGGCGGTCTCGCCCGTGCCGATGGCCCAGACGGGCTCGTACGCGACGACGAGGCTTGCGGCCTGCTCCTTGGTGAGCCCGTCGAGGGAGCCGCGCAGCTGCTCGAGGGTGTAGGAGACGTGGTTGCCGGCCTTGCGCTCCTCCAGGCCCTCGCCCACGCACAGCACGGGGGCAAGCCCATGGCGGTAGGCCGCCTGGACCTTCTGGGCGCACAGCGCATCGGACTCGTGGTGGATGCTGCGGCGCTCGGAGTGCCCGACCAGCACGTAGGAGCACTCCAGCTTGGCGAGGAACTGCCCGGAGATGTCACCGGTGTAGGCCCCGGAGTCCTGCTCGGAGAGGTCCTGCCCGCCGTAGGCGATGCTCAGCTTGTCCCCGGCCACCAGGCTCTGCACGGAGCGCAGGTCGGTGAACGGCGGGAAGACGGCCACCTCGACGCGGTCGTAGTCGAAGTTCGCGTCATCCAGGGTCCAGGCGAGCTTCTGCAGCAGCGCCACGCCCTCGGAGTGATCCATGTTCATCTTCCAGTTGCCGGCGATCAGCGGCTTCCGGTCGAAGCTCCCGTTGGTCTGGGTGGTCATGCGGATGGTCCTTTCGGGTCGTCTGCTCTCGGTGCGGTGGGGTCCGGGCTCAGGCGCCCAGGGCCTCGAGACCCGGCAGGGTCTTACCCTCGATGAACTCCAGGGAGGCCCCGCCCCCGGTGGAGATGTGCCCGAACTCGTCGTCCGAGAAGCCGAGGTTGCGCACCGCGGAGGCGGAGTCGCCGCCGCCGATCACGCTGAAGGCGTCGGAGTCGGCGATGGCCCGGGCGATGGCCTCGGTGCCCTTGGCGAAGGCGGGCATCTCGAACACGCCCATGGGGCCGTTCCAGAAGATGGTGCGGGCGTCCTTGATCCGCTCGGAGAACAGCTTGACCGTCTCGGTTCCGATGTCCAGGCCCTCGCCCTCGGGGCCTATCTTCCCGCCCTCGAGGTCCTCCACGGGGCGGATCTCGTGCTCGGCGTCGGCGGCGAAGTCCGCGGCCCAGGTGACGTCCACGGGCAGCACGATCTCGGTGCCCTTCTCCTTCGCCTCGGCCAGGTACCGCTTGACGGTGTCGATCTGGTCCTTCTCGAGGATGGACTTGCCGACCGCGTGACCCTGCGCGGCGGCGAAGGTGTAGCTCATGCCGCCGCCGATCAGGAGGGCATCGGCCTTGCCGATGAGGTTCTCGATCACGGCGAGCTTGTCGGAGACCTTGGCCCCGCCCATCACGACCACGAAGGGCCGCTGTGGGTCCTCGGTGATCCGCTTGAGGACCTCGAGCTCGGTCTTGACGAGGTCGCCCAGGTAGGCCGGCAACTTACGGGCGACGTCGTAGACGGAGGCGTGCTTCCGGTGCACGGCGCCGAAGGCATCGTCCACGTAGGCGCCGTCCTGACCCGTCAGCGCCACGAGCTCGTCGGCGAACGCCTCGCGCTCGGCGTCGTCCTTGGAGGTCTCCCGGGGGTCGAAGCGCACGTTCTCGACGACGAGGACCTCGCCGTCGGACAGCGCCTCGGCCTTGGCACGGGCGTCATCCCCCACGACGTCCTCCGCGAGCTGCACGGGGAAATCCGCGAGCTCACGGAGGCGGTCGGCCGCGGGCTTGAGGGAGTACTTGGGGTTGTGCTCCCCCTTGGGCCGACCGAGGTGGGCGGTCACGATGACCCGGGCACCGGCGCCGGTCAGCTTCTCGAGCACGGGCAGGGACGCCCTGATGCGTCCGTCGTCCGTGACCTGCTGTCCGTCCAGCGGGACGTTGAGGTCGGACCGGACCAGGATCCGGCGTCCCTTCACGCCCGCGTCGATCAGTTCATCCAGTGCCTGTGCCATCGCTTGCTCCCTTGCCTCGCGTCGAAAGGTGATGTTCCCGCTCAGTCCGCGCTTACAGCGCGGCGGCGATCTTGTTGGTGAACTTCACCGTGCGGGAGGTGAAGCCCCACTCGTTGTCGTACCACGCGAAGACCTTGACCTGGCCGTTCAGCACGGAGGTCAGCTGCGCGTCGAAGACCGTGGAGATCTCCTCGCCGACGATGTCGGTGGAGACGATCGGGTCCTCGGTGTACTTGATGATGCCCTGGTACTCGCCCTCGGCGGCCTCCTTGACGGCGGCGTTGATCTCCTCGACGGTGGCGTCCTTCTCCAGGGTCAGGGACAGGTCCACGATGGAGCCGGTGATGGTCGGCACGCGGAAGGCCATGCCGTCCAGCTTGCCGGCGACCGGCTCGTAGACCTTGCCCACGGTGCGGGCGGCGCCGGTGGAGGTCGGGATCATGTTCACGGCCGCGGCCCGGGCGCGACGCAGATCCTTGTGGGGGGCGTCCTGCAGGCGCTGGTCCGCTGTGTAGGAGTGGATGGTGGTCATCAGGCCGGACTTGATGCCGAACTTCTGGTCCATCACCTTGGCCAGCGGGGCCAGGCAGTTGGTGGTGCAGGAGGCGTTGGAGACGACGTTGTGCTTCTCGGCATCGTAGGTGTCGTCGTTCACGCCCATGACGAAGGTGCCGTCCAGGTTGGTGCCCGGGGCGGAGACGATGACCTTCTTGGCGCCGGCCTCGATGTGGGCCTTGGCCTTGTTGCCGTCGGTGAACAGACCGGTGGACTCCAGGACGATGTCCACGCCCAGGTCCTTCCACGGCAGGTTGGCCGGGTCCTTCTCGGACAGGACCTTGATCTCCTTGCCGTCGACGACGATGTTGCCGTCCTTGACGGACACCTCGGCCTTCAGCGGCCCGAGGATGGAGTCGTACTTGAGGAGGTGAGCCAGGGTCTCCGGGGAGGTGAGGTCGTTGACGGCGACGATCTCGATGTTCTCGCCCTGCTCCCGCACGGCGCGGAAGTAGTTGCGCCCGATGCGTCCGAAGCCGTTGATGCCGATGCGTACAGTCACTGTGATCAAACTCCTCAGTTTGAGTATTCGTGGTCGAGGGGACCCGCGGGGGCCTCCCCAGGTCCGGACCCGGCGGCGGGTGGAACCGCCCTCGCATCCGGTGCTGGTTCCAGCCTAGTGGATCGCGTGTGTGTTTGGGTGCGATTCCGGGGGTGAATTTTGTTTCCGGTGGGATTTCACACCCTCCGAGCCCTCCTTCTCGTGACGCCCGCCACCGAAATGGCCGTCTCCCGGGCCGCTGAGCCGCCGGATCTGGGATCGTGTGGGTTTCTCATCGCCGATGGCGAACAGCGCGGGCGGCGCGGCGTCATCGACGCGCGGGCTCACCGGCCCGCGGCGTCCTGCTCCTCGCCCGCCCGCGCCTGCTCGGCCTCGGCCGTGCGCCGGGCCAGGGCCAGCAGCCGCCGGATCCGCCCGGCGATCGCGTCCTTGGTCAGCGGCGGATCCGCCAGGCGCCCCAGCTCATCCAAGCTCGCGTGTCGGTGCTCCAGTCGCAGCCTCCCGGCCTCGCGCAGATGCTCCGGGACGTCATCGCCCAGGATCTCCAGGGCGCGCTCGACCCGCGCCCCGGCGGTCACGGCCGCCTGCGCGGAGCGCCGGAGGTTGGCGTCGTCGAAGTTGGCCAGCCGGTTGGCCGTGCCGCGCACCTCCCGGTGGACGCGGCCCTTCTCCCAGCGGCGCAGCGCCCGGGTGGCCCCCAGGGCGCGCAGCAGCGCGCAGATCCCGGCGCCGTCGCGCACGAGCACCCGGTCAGCCCCCCGGGACTCCCGGGCCTTGGCCAGCACGTCCAGGCGCCGGGCGCAGCCGACCAGAGCCAGGGCCGCCTCGGAGCCCGGGCAGGTGAACTCCAGGGCGGCGGAGCGGCCCGGCTCCGTCAGGGATCCGCGGGCCAGGAAGGCCCCGCGCAGGGCGGCGGCCGCATCATCGACGGAGCCGTTGACCACGGCCGAGGGCAGCCCGCGCACCGGCCGACCCCGGGCATCCAGCAGGCCCGTCTGGCGCGCCAGGGCCTCCGCGCCCCGGTCGATGCGCAGGACGTAGTGCCCGCCCTTCTTCAGCGCGCCGCCGGCCACCGAGTACAGCCGTCCCGTCTGCCCGTACAGCTCCCCGATCTCCGCGAGCAGCCGCCGCCCGGTGGGCAGGTGATCCAGCTCGGCCTCGATGACGATGCGCCCGCCGACCAGGTGCAGACCCCCGGCGAAGCGCAGCAGCGCGGCGGTCTGCGCCTGGCGCGCGGAAGCCCGGGGCGTCTCCAGGCCTGCCAGCTCGTCCTTAGCCAGTGCGGTCAGGGCCATGGTGGGGGATTCCTCTCCGAAGGGGGTCTGGGCCGGGTGCCCGCGGTGAGACGGCGCTCAGCGGAGGCACCGGCCGGGATGGTCAGTGGGTGGGGTCAGTCGCGGGGCCTCAGTCGTGAGGCGCCGCGGGCGGGCTGAGCACGGGCTCCTCGGGCAGGCCCATGGCCTCCTGGTAGGCCGCGGCCAGGCGCAGGTGGCTGTGCACGTCCTCCCCGCGGCGCCGACGCAGCGACTGGCTGACCAGCCGCGCGCCGCGTTCGCGCACCGCCGCGTCGAACCCCTGCGGATCCGACAGGGCCGAGGGGTCCGCGACGACGGCGTCGATCTGCAGGCCGGGAGCGTACCGCTCCAGGACCTCCAGGTGCCCGACGGCACCCAGTCCGGCGGTCTCGCGCCGCTCCATCGCGAGGTTCATGCACACGCACACCCGCGCCGCGGAGGAGCAGATCGCCTCCCGCAGCTCCGGCAGCAGCAGGTGCGGGATGACCGAGGTGTACCAGGATCCGGGGCCCAGCACGAGCCAGTCCGCCGCGCGGATCGCCTCCAGCGCTTCGGGGCAGGCCCGGGCCTCGGCCGGCTCCAGGCTGATCCGCTCGACGCGCTCGGCGGTGGCCAGGCGCGCCTGGCCCGTGATCCGCTTCGGGGCGCCCTGATGGTCCCGCACCCACCCGGAGACCACGAGGGGATCCACCGCCATCGGCAGGACCCGCCCGCGGGCCTTCAGCAGCTGGGAGGCCCAGTCCAGTCCGGCCACCGGGTCATCCAGCAGCTGCCACAGGCTCAGCAGCAGCAGGTTGCCCATCGCGTGCCCGTCCAGCTCCCCCGAGGAACCGGGCAGGGTCGAGAAGCGATGCTGCATCGCCTCCCGCCACAGGTGCCCCCACGCGGAGTCGTCGCACAAGGCGGACAGCGCCATGCGCAGGTCCCCCGGCGGCAGCACGTCGAACTGCTCCCGCAGCCGCCCGGAGGAGCCGCCGTCATCGGCGACCGTGACCACCGCGGTCAGCTGCGGGGTGAGCAGGCGCAGCGCCGAGAGCGAGGCGTAGAGCCCGTGGCCCCCGCCGAGGGCGACGACGCGCGGGGCGCCGGCCCCGGCCTCCGGGACGGCCTCGCCCCGGGATCCGATCGCGGCCACGGCGCTACTCCCGCCCCAGATCGCGGTGCTGGACGTTCACGGTGACGTTGGGCAGGCCCTTGAGCCGCCGGGCCAGCTCCTCGGTCACCGCGACCGAGCGGTGCTTGCCGCCGGTGCAGCCGATCGCGATGGTCGCGTAGTGCTTGTTCTCCGAGCGGTAGCCGGCGATCACGGGCTTCAGCGCCTCGGCGTACTGGTCCACGAAGGTCTGGGCGCCGCTGTCCTTGAGCACGAAGTCCCGCACCTCCGGGTCCTGGCCCGTCTTGGGCCGCAGGGCGGGAACCCAGTGCGGGTTGGGGACGAAGCGCATATCGGCCATGAAGTTCGCATCGGCCGGCACCCCGTACTTGAAGCCGAAGCTCATGACCGTCAGGTTCACCACCGAGGGGCCCGTGGCCGAGTAGGTGCGGGAGATGACCTTGGACAGCTCGTGCACGTTGTACTCCGAGGTGTCCAGCACGACGTCGGCCCGGCGCTTGAGATCGGCCAGCAGCTCCCGCTCGGCGTGGATCCCGTCCAGGATGCGCCCCTCCCCCTGCAGCGGGTGGGGGCGGCGCTGGGCCTCGTAGCGGGCGATGATCGCCTGATCCGAGGCGTCGAGGAAGAGCACCGTGTACTCGACCGGGGCGGCGTTGAGCACGTCCAGGGCCTCGCGGAAGTTCTCGAACAGGGCGGTGCCCCGGATGTCGATGATCACGGCCAGGCGCGGCATGGCCTTGGGGCTGCGCGCCACCAGATCCACCAGGGGGGTGAGCATCTGCGGCGGCAGGTTGTCCACGACGTACCAGCCGTTGTCCTCCAGCGTGTGCGCGGCGGTCGAGCGCCCGGCCCCGGAGATCCCGGTGATCACGAGCATCTCCGACTGGGCGGCGGGCTTCTGGGGCACGAGCGGATCATTCCCGGCGTCGGGGGCGGGGGTCTCGGACCGGTCGCGGGGCGGTTGTGGGGCGGATGCTGAGGGGGGCTGCTGCGAGGTCACCGGGTGCTCGTCTCCTGCTGGGTCGTGCCTGTGGTCAGGGGCGCGTCCCCGGACGGGGGAAGCGGGACGCGGCTGCCCCTCCAGGATACTCCGGCGCCCCAAGACCCCAGGGCCCCAAGGCCCCGATCAGGCGCCGTCGGCGGCCGGTGCCGGTCCCGATGCCGATTCCGGCTGCGGATCCGGCGCCGGTTCCGGCTCCTCGGCGCGCAGGTGCTCCTGCACGGCCTCGGCCAGCTTCGGCCCGATCCCGCGCACCCGGGTGAGCTGCTCGACGTCGGCCTCCCGGATGGCCTGCAGCGTGCCGAACTGCGCCAGCAGCGCATCCCGGCGGGCGGCCCCGAGCCCCGGGATCCCGTCCAGGGCCGAGGAGAGCATGGCCTTGCCGCGCTTGGAGCGGTGGAAGGTGATCGCGAACCGGTGGGCCTCATCGCGCAGGCGCTGCAGCAGGAACAACCCCTGCGAGGCGCGCGGCAGGATGACCGGGAAGTCGTCGTCCGGCACCCAGATCTCCTCCAGGCGCTTGGCCAGCCCGACCACCGCGACGTCGGAGATCCCCAGCTCGTCCAGGGCCTGGCGGGCCGCGGCGACCTGCGGGGGCCCGCCGTCCACGACGACGAGATTGGGCGGGTAGGCGAAGCGCTGCGGCTCCGGGGCCCCGGCCTGCTCGGCGTCGATCTGCCCGGTGCGCACCCCCGCCCGGGCCCGCTCCTCCTGATCCGCCAGGTGGCGCTTGAAGCGGCGGGTGATGACGTCGTGCATCGAGGCGGTGTCGTCGCGGGCCGCCTCCCCGCGGATGGAGAACTTGCGGTACTCGGATTTGCGGGGCAGCCCGTCCTCGAAGACCACCATGGAGGCCACCACGTTGGTGCCCTGCACGTGGGAGATGTCGTAGCACTCGATGCGCATCAGCGGGTCCGGCAGCCCCAGGGCCTCCTGCAGCTCCTGCAGGGAGGCGCTGCGGGTGGTCAGGTCCCCGGCCCGGCGGGACTTGTGCAGCATCAGGGACTGCTTGGCGTTGTCCGCGACGGTGCCCATCAGCTGCGCCCGCTCCCCGCGCTGCGGCACGGAGATCCGGACACGCGAGCCGCGCAGTCCCGTCAGCCACTGCTCCAGCTGCTCGCGGTTGCTGGGCAGCACGGGCACCAGCACGGTGCGGGGGATCTCGTGGGCGCTGGTCTCGTCCTCATGCGGGGTGGAGGCCAGGGTCACGGCCGATTCCCCGTAGACCTGCTGCAGCAGCTGCTCGACCATCTCCCCCGGGGTGAGGTCCTCGACCTTCTCCACGATCCACCCGCGCTGGCCGCGGATGCGCCCGCCGCGCACGTGGAAGACCTGGGCGGCGGCCTCCAGCTCGTCCTCGTGGAAGGCGAACAGGTCCGCGTCCACCGAATCCGAGAGCACGACGGCGTTGCGCTCGAAGGCGGTGCGCAGGGCCTGGATGTCATCGCGCAGCCGGGCGGCGACCTCGAAGTCCATCTCCTCCGCCGCCCGGTGCATCCGCCGGGTCAGCTCCCGGATGAACCGCTCGGAGTCCCCCGCCATGAACCGGCAGAGTCGATCGGCCAGCTCTCGGTGGTCCTCCGCGGAGATGCGCCCGACGCACGGGGCGGAGCACTTGTCGATGTACCCGAGCAGGCAGGGCCGATCCTGCTGCTCGGCGCGGCGGAACACCGCCCCGGAGCAGGTGCGCACGGGGAAGACCCGCAGCAGGGCGTCCAGGGTCTCGCGGATGGCCCACGCCTGGGAGAACGGCCCGAAGTAGCGGGTGCCCTTCTTCTTCTCCCCGCGCATCACCTGCGCGCGGGGGTACTTCTCGGCCATGGACACCGCGAGGTACGGGTAGGACTTGTCGTCCCGGTATTTGATGTTGAACCGCGGGGTGTACTGCTTGATCCAGGTGTATTCCAGCTGCAGGGATTCCAGCTCGGAGGCCACCACGGTCCATTCGACCCCGGCCGCGGTGTGGACCATCGCGTAGGTCTTCGGCCCCAGCTGCTCGGGTTTGGCGAAGTAGCTGGTCAGCCGGTTGCGCAGGTTCTTGGCCTTGCCCACGTAGATGACCCGCCCGACGTCGTCCCGGAAGCGGTACACGCCGGGGTCGGTGGGGATGTCCCCCGTGCGGGGCCGGTAGGTCGCCGGATCGGCCATGGGAAGGGTGTCCTCCTGAGTGCTCGGGCACCGGGTCCTCCCCGCGGGACGTCAGGCGCCGGCGTCCTTGGCCAGGGAGGGCGAGGTGTTGTATTCGTTCTTGCGCGGCTGCCCGCACAGGCGGGCGATCTCGTCCATGATCGCGTCCGTGGTGGCCCGCCGCTGGGCCCCGGACTGCTTCTCGCCGAGCTTCTCGAAGCTCATCGGCTCGCCGACGCGCACCGTGAAGCGCACCGGGCGCAGCAGCTTCGTGCCGGGCGGCTGGATCCGCTCGGTGCCGATCAGCCCGACGGGGACGACGGGGGCGCCGGTCATGTGCGCCAGCCACGCCACCCCGATCTTGCCGCGGTAGAGGTAGCCGTCCAGGGAGCGGGTGCCCTCCGGGTAGATCCCGAAGACCCCGCCGCGCTCCAGGCGCTCCAGGCCGATCTCCAGGGCCTTGAGCCGTTCGATCTGATCCGCGCGGTTCACGGGGATGATGTCGATCAGCTCGAAGATCCGCTTCATCAGCCGACCCTTGAACCCCGGGGAGTTCACGTACTCGGCCTTCGCCAGGAAGGCCACCCGCCGCGGCATGAGCGCGGAGATGATGACGGAGTCCAGGAAGGCCCGGTGGTTGGAGGCCACGATCACGGGACCGGAGGCGGGGAAGCGCTTCAGACCGGTGACCCTGGCCCGGAAGACGGTCTTGATCAGGCCGGTCACGGCCGTCTGCGTCAGCCGGTACAGCTTCTCCATGGGTCTGGTCAGGGTCCTTCCCTCATCCGAGCCGGCGACCTCGCCGGTGTGGTGCGCGTGTCATGAACACTGTACATTTCCCCGACACCGGCTCCCACCCCCGGGCGCGGCACGTCACGGCGGCGAGGTCATCCCGTCCCCTCCAGCCGCAGGTCGCAGCGCCGGGCCAGCTGGGCCCGCAGCGCGTCGACGTCCTCCGCGACGGCGGCGGCCCCGTGTGCGGTGAGCTCTCCGGGGGCGGCGAACCCCCAGGCCACTCCGATGCAGTCCAGGCCGTGGACCCGGGCGCCCTCGACGTCGTACTCCCGGTCCCCGACCATCACGGTGCGCCGCGGATCGGCCGCCAGCCCGCGCCGGGCCAGCAGGTCCAGGGCGCGGGCGATGACCCCGGCCTTGTCCACGGGCAGGTGGGCGGTCTCCGGGCGCAGCTCATCCCTCGCCCCGGAGATGACGTCCGCGAGGGCGTCCAGCCCGAAGTGCGCGGCGATCCGCTCGGCGCTGGGCTGCGGCTTCTGGGTGGCCAGGGCCACCGCGGCCCCCGCGGCGCGCAGGTCCCGCAGCAGCTGCGCCACCCCGGGGTAGAGCCGGGAGTCCCGGGCAGCCCGGGCGGGATACGCCTCGCGGTAGGCGGCCAGGGCGGCGCGGCGCTCGGCCGGGGAGAGGTCCGTGTGCCGCTCCAGGCCCACCGAGGCGGGCGGCCCTACGAACCGGCGCAGCGTGGCCTCCTCCGGGCGCGGATGGCCCTGGGCCTGGATGGCCTCGGCGATGGTCTCGGTGATGGCCCCGGCCGGATCCAGCAGGGTCCCGTCCAGGTCGAACAGCACCGCCGGGACGGATCCGGCGGGAGCGCCGCTCACGCGCCGTGCCCGTCGTCGTCGGCCCCGAGGATCTCCGCCAGGAAGCGCCCGGTGTGGCTGCCCGGCTCCTGGGCGACCTGCTCCGGGGTGCCCTGGGCGATGACCTGCCCGCCGCCGGAGCCGCCCTCCGGACCCATGTCCACGATCCAGTCCGCGGATTTGATGACGTCCAGGTTGTGTTCGATCGTCAGGACGGTGTTGCCCTTGTCCACGAGGGACTGCAGGACCTTGAGCAGCTTGGCGATGTCCTCGAAGTGCAGGCCCGTGGTCGGCTCATCCAGCACGTAGATGGTCCGCCCGTTGGAGCGCTTCTGCAGCTCGGAGGCGAGCTTGACCCGCTGGGCCTCACCCCCGGAGAGGGTGGGGGCGGGCTGACCCAGCCGGATGTAGCCCAGCCCGACGTCGACGAGGGTGTTCAGGTGCCGGGCGATCGGGGTGAAGGCGGAGAAGAACTCGGCGGCCTCCTCCACGGGCATGTCCAGCACCTCGGCGATGTTCTTGCCCTTGTAGCGGATCTCCAGGGTCTCCCGGTTGTACCGGGCCCCGTGGCAGACCTCGCACGGCACGTACACGTCGGGCAGGAAGTTCATCTCGATCTTCAGCGTCCCGTCCCCGGCGCAGGCCTCGCAGCGCCCGCCCTTGACGTTGAAGGAGAAGCGCCCCGGCTGGTAGCCGCGCACCTTGGCCTCGTTGGTCTCGGCGAACAGCCGCCGGATGTGGTCGAAGACCCCCGTGTAGGTGGCGGGGTTGGAGCGGGGCATCCGGCCGATGGGGCTCTGATCCACGTGCACGATCTTGTCCAGGTGCTCCAGGCCCTCCACCCGCCGGTGCCGACCCGGAACCTGCTTGGCGCCGTTGAGCCGGTTGGCCAGCGCGGTGTAGAGGATGTCGTTGACCAGGGTGGACTTGCCCGAGCCGGAGACCCCGGTGACGGCGGTGAGCACGCCCAGGGGGAAGGACACCGTGACGTCGCGCAGGTTGTTCTCCTTCGCCCCGACCACCTTCACCATCCGCTTGCGGTCCACCGGGCGCCGCCGCGCGGGCACCGCGATCTGACGGCGCCCGGACAGGTAGGCCCCGGTCAGGGACTCCCGGTTCTCCAGCAGCTGCCGGTACGGCCCGGAGTGCACGATGCGCCCGCCGTGCTCGCCCGCGCCGGGTCCGACGTCGACCACCCAGTCGGATTCCCGGATGGTGTCCTCATCGTGCTCCACGACGATCAGGGTGTTGCCCATGTCCCGCAGCTTGGTCAGGGTCTCGATCAGCCGCCGGTTGTCCCGCTGGTGCAGGCCGATCGAGGGCTCGTCCAGGACGTAGAGGACCCCGACCAGCCCGGAGCCGATCTGGGTGGCCAGGCGGATGCGCTGGGCCTCCCCGCCGGACAGGGTCGCGGCCGCCCGGTCCAGGGTCAGGTAGTCCAGGCCGACGTCGAGCAGGAACTGCAGCCGGGCATTGATCTCCTTGAGCACCTGCTCGGCGATGTGCCGCTCGCGCTCATCCAGGCGCAGCCCGGCCATGAACTCCTGGGCCCCGGTCATCGGCATCGCGGTGACCTCGGCGATGGACTTCCCGCCCACGTGCACCGCGAGCATCGTCGGGTTCAGCCGGGCGCCGCCGCAGGCCGGGCACGGGGTCTGGCGCATGTACTGCTCGTAGCGGTCCTTGGCCCAGTCGGACTCGGTCTCCTCGTGCTTGCGCTGGATGTACGCGTAGACGCCCTCGAAGCCGGAGGTGTAGCGCCGCTCGCGGCCGAAGCGGTTGCGGTAGGCGACCTCCACCTTGAAGTCCTTGCCGTGCAGGATCGCCCGGCGGGCCTTCTTCGGCAGCTCCTCCCACGGGGTGTTCAGGTCGAAGCCGACCTCCCGGCCGAGCCCGCCGAGCAGACGTAGCCAGTACTCGGTGGTGGACTTGCCCTGGGACCACGGGGCGATGGCCCCCTCCCCCAGGGTCTTCTCCGGGTCGGGGACCACCAGGGACTCGTCGACCTCCAGCCGGGAGCCGATGCCGTCGCACTCGGGGCAGGCGCCGAAGGGGCTGTTGAAGGAGAAGGAGCGCGGCTCGATCTCGGTCTGGCCCAGCTCGTGGCCGTTGGGGCAGGCGAGGTTCTCGCTGTAGGTGCGGCTGCGCGCCTCGGAGTCCTCGGGCTCGTCCACCCAGTCGATGGTCACTCGCCCCTCGGCCAGACCCAGGGCGGTCTCGATGGAGTCCGTGAGCCGCTGGTGGGCGGAGTCCTTGATGGCGATGCGGTCCACGACCACGGAGATGGTGTGCTTGTACTGCTTCTTCAGGCTCGGCGGCTCGGTGAGTCGGATCTGCTCCCCGTCCACCACGGCCCGGGAGTAGCCCTGCTGGGCCAGGGAGGAGAACAGGTCCTGGAACTCGCCCTTGCGGGCGCGGACCACCGGGGCGAGGACCTGCAGGCGGGTCCGCTCCGGGCGGGTCATCAGCTGGTCCACGATCTGCTGCGGGGTCTGCTTCTCGATCGGCTCCCCGCAGACCGGGCAGTGGGGGTGCCCGATGCGCGCCCAGAGCAGGCGCATGTAATCGTAGATCTCGGTGATGGTGCCGACCGTCGAGCGGGGGTTCTTGGAGGTGGACTTCTGATCGATGGACACCGCCGGGGACAGGCCCTCGATGAAGTCGACGTCGGGCTTGTCCACCTGGCCGAGGAACATCCGGGCGTAGGCGGACAGGGATTCGACGTAGCGGCGCTGGCCCTCGGCGAAGATGGTGTCGAAGGCCAGGGAGGACTTGCCGGAGCCGGACAGACCGGTGAACACCACCATGGCGTTGCGGGGGATCCGCAGGTCCACGGTGCGCAGGTTGTTCTCCCGCGCCCCCTTGACGATGATCTCGGTGGGGTCCTGGGCGCCCGCGGCGGGCGCGGCGGCGGTGGTGCTCATGGGTGCGGGAGGGCTCCCTTCCGGGTTGGGGGCGGCGCGGTCGCCGGGCATTCGAAGATCTATTCTACGGCTCGCGAAGCTGTCCGGAACGACCGCCGGGCGGATTTCCCTCACCGGCGAACGCACCGGCCCGCCCCTTCCGCGCCCCATGAGCCCGGCAGGGGTCGCGGCGTGTCCGAGGCTCACGGGCGCGGGTCCACGGGTGCGGAGGGGCGGTCGCGTTGCGCGTGCGTCACGCGCGTGTTGCGGGGGCGGGGCCGCGGGGCCCTAGAATCGTGCGCATGATGGCACTCGCGACCGAGAAGCTCGACCTGTCCGAGGTGACGATCCGGTGGATCAGCGTCTCCTCGATGGACAACAACGTGTACCTGATGACCTGCCGCTCCACCGGGGCCCAGCTGCTGATCGACGCGGCCGATGAGCCGGAGCGGATCTCCGGGTTGGTGGCCGCCGGGCGCGAGGACGTCTCCGGGTCCTGCACCTGCTGCGGCAACGTGCAGCTGATCGTGACCACGCATTCGCACTGGGATCACGTGCGGGCGCTGGCGGAGATCCGCTCCCGCTCGGAGGCCCTGACCGCCTGCGGGGCGCGGGACGAGCAGGACATCGACGTGCCGATGGACATCACCTTCCAGGACGGGGACACCGCGGATCTGGAGGGCTTCTCCCTCAAGGTCATCGAGCTGCGCGGGCACACCCCCGGCTCGATCGCCCTGGCCTACGAGGACCCGGCCGGGCGCACCGTGATCTTCACGGGCGACTCCCTGTTCCCCGGCGGGGTGGGCAAGACCGACTCTCCCGAGGCCTTCCGCGCCCTGCTGCACGATGTGCGCACCAAGATCTTCGACGTCTACGACGACGACACCCTCATCCTGCCCGGTCACGGCGAGTCCACGACTCTGGGAGCCGAGCGCCCGCACCTGGACGAGTGGGAGCGGCGCGGCTGGTGAGCCGCGGATCGGCAGCCGGGAGCGTGGTCTCGGCCGATCGCTGATCCCTCCCCCGCCCTCCCGACGACGCCGCGACGCCCCGTCGACCGCCCTCGTGCGAGCGGTCGACGGGGCGTCGTCGCGCCTGAACCGGCTCAGAACAGCCCGTGCACGGCGCCGTCGGCGTCGAGCCCGATGCGCTCGGCCGCCGGGGAGGCGGACAGCCCCGGCATGGTGCGCATGGTCCCGCAGATTGCGTAGACGTAGCCGGCCCCGGCGGCCAGGCGCACCTCCCGCACGGGCAGGCGCCATCCCGTGGGGGCGCCCTTCCGGGTGGGATCCGCGGTCAGGGACAGGTGCGTCTTGGCGATGACCACGGGCAGGTCCCCGTAGCCCTGCTCTTCGCAGCGGGCCAGCTGGCGGGCAGCCGCCGGGGCGATCTCCAGCCCGTCGGCCCCGTAGACCTTCCGGGCCACGGCGTCGAGCTTGTCCGTCAGGGAATCCTCGGGGGCGTAGGTGGGCACCAGCTCGTGCGGCTGCTCGCAGGCCTCGGCCACGGCGTCGGCCAGCTCGGTGGCGCCGTCTCCACCGCGGGCCACGCCCTCGTGCACGGCCACCCGCGCCCCGGCCCGCTCGGCGATCTCCCGGATGACGGCGTGCTCGCTGGGGTGGTCGGTCGGGAAGGCGTTGATCGCCACGACGGGGCTGATGCCGAAGCCGCGCAGGATCGCCAGGTGCTTGAGCAGGTTCAGGGCCCCGGCGCGCACGTCCTCGGGGTTCTCGGCCAGCAGCTCCTCGGGCAGGGGCTTGCCGGGCACGATCCGGTGGCGTCCGGAGTGGGCCTTCAGCGCCCGGACGGTGACCACGAGGACCGCGGCGTCCGGGGTCAGCCCGGAGACCCGGCACTTGACGTTGACGAAGCGCTCGGCACCCATGTCCGCTCCGAATCCGGCCTCGGTGATGACGTAGTCGGCGTGCTCCAGGGCGGCGTAGTCGGCGAGGATCGAGGAGTTGCCGGTGGCGATGTTGCCGAAGGGCCCGGTGTGGATCAGGGCGGGGACCCCTTCGAGGGTCTGCATCAGGTTCGGGTGGATCGCGTCGGCCAGCAGGGCCGCCAGCGCGCCGTCGGCCTTCAGGTCCTCGGCGGTCACGGGCGCGCCGTCCCGGGTGGAGGCCACGACGATGCGGGCCAGCCGGGCCTTCAGATCCGCCAGATCCGTGGCCAGGGAGAGGATGACCATGATCTCGCTGGCCGAGGTGATGTCGAAGCCGCTCTGGCGGGTGACCCCGTCCTGGCGCTCCCCCAGGCCGATGACGACGTGGCGCAGGGAGCGGTCGTTGATGTCCAGGACGCGCCGCCACGTGATGCTGCGCTCGTCGATGTCCAGGGCGTTGCCGTGGTGCAGATGGTTGTCCAGCAGCGCCGCGAGCATGTTGTGCGCGGCGGTGACGGCGTGGAAGTCCCCGGTCAGGTGCAGGTTGAGCTTGTCCATGGGGATGACCTGCGAGTACCCGCCGCCGGCGGCCCCGCCCTTGATCCCGAAGGTCGGGCCCAGGGAGGGCTGGCGCAGGGTGAGCATCGCGGAGCGGCCGGTGCGCGCCATGCCCTGGGCCAGGGAGACGGAGGTGGCGGTCTTGCCCTCCCCCAGCGGCGTCGGAGTGATGGCGGTGACCAGGACGTAGCGGCCGCGACGCCGTTCGGGGGCGGCGTCGGCGGCGGGCAGGAGCTTGGCGACGTGGCGGCCGTAGGGCTCCAGCCGGTCGCGCTCGATGCCGGCGGTCGCGGCGATCTCCTCGATGGGCCGGGGCTGGGCCTGCTGGGCGATCTCGAGGTCGGAGGGCATGCTCATGGGGACTCCCATCGTCGTGGGGGTGGGTGCGTTCCCTCTCCAGTATGGTGGCGGCGGGACCCAACCCGGCCGAGGCGGCGGGGTCGGGTCGGGCGGGCGCAAGCGGGGCCGACCCGGGCGGGTCGGTAGACTCGGGCCCGATGAGACTGCTCGAAGCCCTGGACCCCCGCCTCGCCGATGACGACCGCCGCTACTTCCGGGGAGATTTCGCCTCGAATCCGCTGACCGCGGAGGAGATCGCCGACGGCTTCTCCCGGTGGATCGACTCCCGGGGGATGCAGCTGTACCCGGCGCAGGAGGAGGCGGTGCTGGAGCTGGCCTCCGGGGCCAACGTCATCCTGGCCACCCCGACCGGCTCCGGGAAGTCCACGGTCGCGGTGGCCGCGCACTTCACGGGCCTGGCCCGCGGGCAGCTCTCCTACTACACGGCGCCGATCAAGGCGCTGGTCTCGGAGAAGTTCTTCGACCTGTGCGCGATCTTCGGCGCGCAGAACGTCGGGATGGTCACCGGGGACTCCTCGATCAACGCCGGTGCGCCGATCGTGTGCTGCACCGCGGAGATCCTGGCGAACGTGGTGCTGCGCGAGGGCGCGGGGGCCGATCTGTGCCAGGTGGTCATGGACGAGTTCCACTTCTACTCGGATCCCCAGCGGGGCTGGGCGTGGCAGGTGCCGCTGCTGGAGCTGCCGCAGGCGCAGTTCCTGCTGATGTCCGCGACCCTGGGGGATGTGACCCGGTTCCGGCGGGAGCTGAGCGAGCTGACGGGCCGGGAGACGGCCTACGTGACCTCCTCGGAGCGGCCGATCCCGCTGCACTACTACTACTCGGAGCAGCCCGTGCACGAGGCCATCGAGGAGCTGGTGCGCACGGACCGGGCCCCGGTGTACGTGGTCCACTTCTCCCAGGCCCAGGCCATGGAGCAGGCCCAGGCGCTGATGAGCATCGCGGTGCTGTCCAAGGAGGAGCAGCAGGCGGTCTCCGAGGCGATCGCGGGCTTCCGGTTCTCGGCGGGCTTCGGCAAGACCCTGAACAAGCTGGTGCGCCACGGCATCGGGGTGCACCACGCCGGGATGCTGCCCAAGTACCGGCGGCTGGTCGAGCAGCTGGCCCAGCGCGGGCTGCTGAAGGTCATCTGCGGCACGGACACCCTCGGCGTCGGCATCAACGTGCCGATCCGCACGGTGCTGATCACGGCCCTGTCCAAGTTCGACGGACGCCGCACCCGGCGGCTGAAGGCCCGGGAGTTCCACCAGATCGCCGGACGGGCCGGGCGGGCCGGATATGACACGGCCGGGACCGTCGTCGTGCAGGCCCCGGAGCACGAGATCGAGAACGCGAAGCTGCTGGAGAAGGCCAGGAACCGCTTCGGGGAGGACGAGAAGCGGATCGAGCAGTCCCTGCGGGGCAAGCGGAAGAAGCCCCCGCAGGGCTTCGTGACGTGGTCGCGCCAGACCTTCGAGCAGCTGGTGGCCGCCGAGCCTGAGCCGCTGACCAGCTCCTTCGGGGTGACCCACTCGATGCTGCTGAACCTGCTGCACCGGCCCGGGGACCCCTTCGCCGCGGCCGGCCGGCTGTTGCGGGAGAACCACGAGACCCCGGCCCGGCAGCGGGAGATGATCCGCCGGGCCCTGGGCATCTACCGGGAGCTGCTGGCTGCCGGCGTCCTGCGCCGCCTGGATCGCCCGGATGAGGAGGGCCGCCCGGTGGCGCTGACCGTGCAGCTGCAGGAGGACTTCGCGCTGAACCAGCCGCTGTCCCCCTTCGCCCTGGCGGCCCTGGAGCTGCTGGATCGGGAGTCGCCGGACTACGCGCTGGACGCCGTCTCCGTGATCGAGGCGACCCTGGATGACCCGCGGCAGGTGCTCATCGGCCAGGAGCGCAAGGCCCGCGGGGAGGCCATCGCCGCGATGAAGGCCGAGGGCATGGAGTACACGGAGCGGATGAACGCCGCGGACCGGATCACCTACCCGCAGCCCCTGGCCGAGCTGCTGGAGCAGGCCTTCGAGACCTACCGCTCCGGGGCGCCGTGGATCGCGGAGTTCGAGCTGTCCCCGAAGTCGGTGGTGCGGGACATGTACGAGCGGGCCATGTCCTTCGGCCAGTACGTGCAGTTCTACGAGCTGTCCCGCTCGGAGGGCATCCTGCTGCGCTACCTCTCGGACGCCTACCGGGCCCTGCGCCAGACGGTGCCCCCGGCGGCGCTGACCGAGCAGCTGGAGGATCTCATCGCGTGGCTGGGCGAGCTGATCCGGCAGACGGACAACTCCCTGATCGACGAGTGGGAGCGAATGAGCGCCGGGCAGGACGCGGCACCCGCGCCGGAATCCCTGGAGGAGCTGGTGGCCGAATCCGCCCCGAAGGTCACGGACAACCCGCGGGCCTTCCGCGTCATGGTGCGCAACGCCCTGTTCCGGCGAGTGGAGCTGTTCGCCGACGAGCGCGAGCGCACCCTGGGCTCCCTGGACGGGGACTCCGGGTGGGATGCCGACGGGTGGGCGGATGCGATGGACGAGTACTTCGAGACCTACGACGACCTGTTCACCGATGCCCAGGCGCGCTCCCCGCAGCACCTGATGATCGATGACTCGCAGCCCGGGATCTGGCGGGTGCGGCAGGCCTTCGCGGATCCGGAGGAGGCCTACGACCACGGGATCACGGCGGTGGTGGATCTGGCGGCCTCGGATGAGGCGGGCGCCCCGGTGCTGCGCATCGGGCACGTCGGTCCCTTCGCCGAGGCCGGACCGCTGGAGGCCGCGGAGGACCTGCTGGATGGGGAGTCGCCTCTCGATGGCACCTTGGGGGCACGGCGATGAGCCGGGTCCTGCCGGTGCCCGGTGCGGCACCCGTGCCCCACCGGGCCGGTCCCGTGCACGAGGTCGGGAGCCTGCGGCTGAGCGAGCATCGGTTCCGGGTGCCGCTGGCCCACGCCCGGGCTTGGACCCACCCGGAGGATCCGGCGGTGCCGGAGGCGGTGGCGGACCGGGAGATCGAGGTCTTCGCCCGGGTGGCCACGAGTGCTGATCCGGAGGCGCCGGTGCCGGTGCGGCGTCGGCCGTACCTGGTGTACCTGCAGGGTGGGCCGGGCATGGCCTCCCCGCGCCCGGCGTCGGATTCCGGGTGGCTGGGGCTGCTCGCCCCGCACTACCGGGTGGTGCTGCTGGATCAGCGCGGCACCGGCCTGTCCACCCCGCTCAGCGCGGGGTCCCTGGCCCGGGAGGGCGACGCCGCGGCGCAGGCGGCGTACCTGGAGCATTTCCGCGCTCCGGACATCGTGGCCGATGCGGAGGCGGTGCGCGCGACGCTGCTGGCCGGGGAGCCGGAGACCCGGTGGGCGAGCCTGGGGCAGAGCTTCGGCGGCTTTCTGACCCTGACCTACCTGTCCTTCGCCCCGGAGTCCCTGCTGCACTGCTGGATGACCGCGGGCCTGGCCCCGATCCACCGCGGCCCCGAGGAGGTCTACCGGGCGACGTATCGGCGGATGGCCGAGCGCAGCCGGGAGTTCCTCTCCTGGTACCCGGAGGATGCCGAGCGGGCCGGGCGGATCGCGGATCTGCTGGCGGGGCGGGAGGCGCTGCTGCCGGATGGGTCTCCGCTGAGCCCGGAGCGGTTCCAGAGCGTCGGGATGCTGCTGGGCGGCACCGGGCGGGTGCACCGGCTGCACTACCTGCTGGAGTCGGCCTTCGCCGAGGGCCCGGATGGCCTTGCGGAGGGCTTCCTGGCGGAGGCGGCCGGCGTCGTCGGCTTCGCGGGGCACCCGCTGTACGCCCTGATGCACGAGGCCATCTACGCGGATGGCCCGGGCACGGCGACGGCGTGGGCGGCGCAGCGGGTGCGGGAGGAGCTGCCGGAGTTCTCCCCGGGGGCCCGGCCGCTGCTGTTCACCGGGGAGATGATCCAGCCGTGGCACTTCCGCCTGGATCCGGCGCTGCGCCCGCTGCGGGAGGTCGCGGAGCTGCTGGCGGCCAAGCAGGACTGGGGGCGGCTCTACGACCTGCGGGTTCTGCGGGGCAACGAGGTGCCGGTGGCGGCCAGCGCGTATGAGCACGACGTGTACGTGGACTTCGACGCGGCCCGACAGACCGCGGCGTCGGTGGGGTCGCTGGACCTGTGGACCTCCCCGACGCTGCACCACGACGCCCTGGGCAACGACTCCCGGGAGGTGCTGCACGGGCTGGGCGAGCTGCTGGCCCGCGCCGGGGCCCTGCCGGGCAATCCGGTGTCGCCCGCGTGAGGTCCGGGGCGGCCCTGAACGCGGCCCTGAGCGGACGCAGACGGTCATCTGCCCGGTCCCCATGTGGCGCCGGGTACACTGACGTGCAGGTTCCCGGGCGCCCACCCCGGTCCCGCCCGATCCTCGGCGCGGGACCCGAGGCACCCTCTCCCGGAAGGAGCAACCCATGAGCGGAAAGATCACGCTGATCGGGGACACGTGGACGTCCACCCGCCCGGTCACGGTCAGCACCCGTCCGGTGGCCCGCCAGGACGCCGACGGCCTGGCCCGGCTGTTCTTCACGGCCTACGATGACGGTTCGGTGACTTCCCAGGCCCACGCTCTGGAGATCCTGCACCACATGTTCGACGGCGAGTACGGCGCGGTGCTGCCGAAGGCCTCCCCCGTGGTGGTGGATGATGCGGGCCGGATCATCGCCGCCGCCCTGGTGCTGGAGTCCCGGGTGGGCGATGACCTGCCGGATTCGCCGTATATCTTCGAGCTGTTCACGGAGTCCTCCCGGCGCCGGGAGGGCTTCGCCGAGCAGCTGCTGCGCGTGGCCATCACAGAGCTGAAGGAGGAGGGGTTCGAGCACGTGGCCCTGCGGATCAGCGAGGACAACGCCGCGGCGCTGGCCCTGTACCTGACCCTGGACTTCCGCCGGTGGTTCCCCGAGGAGGATGAGCTCTAGGCTCCCACGGGACGCCGCCGCGCGGGCCCGATCGCACCGAGGTGCGCTCGGCCCGCGCGCGTCTGACGGGTCTGCTGTGTCTGCCGTGACTGCTCAGAGCAGCCGCCGCTGCCCCGCCGGTTCCAGCAGCTCGGGCCCGTTGTTCCGGGGGCTGCCCACGGCCGGTCCCACCTCGCGCAGGCGCCATGCGGCGGCGACATCGTAGGCTCGTTCCCGCACCGCGTCGATGGCCCGCTGGGCGGCCTCGGCGCCCTCGGCGGCGGTGCGCAGCCAGGTGCTCAGCCCGTCCTGCGGGTCCCCGGTGGTCTCCAGGGGGATCGGCAGGCGGTCGTGCAGCCGGGAGAGCTGGCGCAGGGTCTCGGAGTCCCGGGCATCGGCCTCCTCGGCAGAGGGCGAGTCCATGGTGAGGATGGTCGCCGAGAGCAGCCACTGTCCTTCGTCGGGGCCGCTGGGGATGCGCCACCAGTCGTAGAGGCCGGCGAAGTAGATGCTCTGCTCCTCGGCGGAAGGGTGCACGTAGTACGGGGTCTTCTCGGGGGTCTTGCGGCCGGGGACCTCGGTGCGCAGCCACTCGTAGTAGCCGTTGGCGGGGATCGCGCAGTGCTGGGCGGCGGCGGCGTGGCGGAAGGCGGGCTTGGTCGCGGCGGTCTCGCTGCGGGCGTTGAAGGTGCGGGAGGAGAAGGTCTCGTCCTTCGCCCACCGGGGCAGCAGGCCCCAGCGGGCCGGGTGGATGGCGCGTCGCCGGGTGCCGTCCTCCTGGGCGTGGTCCACGATGATGGGCACCGTGTGCGTGGGAGCGACGTTGTAGTCCGCGCAGCTCTCCTCCAGCTCCACCCCGGCCAGCAGGTCCCCCGCCGCCCGGGCGATCACGTAGCGTCCGCACATCGCCGGTCCCCCTCTCCCAGTCCTCGGCGTCTCCCCTCGTCCGACGGCCATCATGCCACGCCGACGTCGCCTCCCCCACACCCTGGGAAAAACCTGTAAGGTTCTTCGGGTTCCCATCCATCTCGCACCAACAGGAGATCCCCCGTGTCCGAGAACCCCCACGGCTCCCACCCGAGCCAGGAGCCCACCCCCGAGGGCTACCCCGCCCCCACCCACCAGAGTGGCCAGCAGCAGGCCGGCTACCCGCAGGCCCCCTACGGCGCTCCCCAGGTTGCGCCCCAGAGCAAGGCGCGCAACGTCGTCGGCATCATCGCCATGATCTGCGCGATCCTCGGGACCATCCTGGCCTGCATCCCCGGGATCTTGGCCCTGGGATGGATTCTGCTTCCGGTGGGCTTCATCATGGGCATCGTCGCCGTGTGCCTGAAGGGCAAGGTCAAGTGGCAAGGGATCACCGCGATCATCGTGTCGGTGGTCGGGACGCTGATCGGCTTGCTCGTGTTCTTCCTCGTCATCGCCAACGCCGTCAACGACGCCGTGCAGGATAGTGATACCTCGCCGTCCACTTCAGCGTCCTCCTCCGCCGCGGCGGGTTCCGCCGCCGAGGAGACGGGCAAGTTCGGCCAGACCGTCCAGTGGGATGATGGTCTCAAGGCCACCGTGGGCGAACCGCAGGAGTTCACCCCCTCGGAAAGCGCTTCCGTCCAGGGCGATGGACAGGCTCGGAAGTTCACCATCACCGTGCACAACGGCACCGACAAGGCCATCGATGCCATGGGCATCAGCTCCACGGTCCAGTCGGGTGGAAAGCAGGCTGACTCCGTCTTCGATTCCGCGCAGAACATCGAGATTCCTTCTGGGAAGATCCAGCCCGGCAAGGATCTGACCTTCGACGTCGTCTACCAGGTGGCCGATCCGTCGGACATCAGCTTCGACCTGTCGATCATCGATCCGGACAGCTTGGACACCCATGAGGTGACCTTCGTTTCCTGATCGCCCTCGCGATCCGCCTCGGGCCCCGACATCCCAGCGATGCCGGGGCTCTTTGCGTCCATCCGGATTTTCCCTGCCGCGCAACATGGTCCTTCTTCCGCTCCCACGCGACGAAGACCCCTCCACGCCGTGTTCCGCGGGCTCGCGATGCCACGCCGACGTCGCCTCTCCCATACCGTGGGAGAACCCGGTAATGTCCTGTGCACCCTCATCCCGTCTCGCCCCGCGGGAGATGCCCCGTCTCCGAGACACCCCACGGTCCCCACCCGAGCTGGCAATCCGGTCCCGCGGGCCTACCCCTCCCGGGCGGCCACCCGCAGGTCCCCGACGGGACTCCCCCGTTCCCGCCGGGAAGGACCGGATCCAACGTCGTCGGCATCATCGCGCTGGTCTGCTCGATCCTCGGCACCGAGCTGATCTTCCTCCGTGTCCCCCTGCTGGGGCTGTTCGGCGTGATCCTGCTGCCGATCGCCTACTCCTGGGCATCATCGGCGTGTGTCAGAGACGGAAGGCCAAGTGGCAGGGCGCCACCGCGATCGTCGTGTCGGCGGCCGGCACGGTGGCCGGCTTCATCACGCTCACCCTGCTCATCGCGATCCCGATCTTCGGCCTCCACCTTAGACCTCCGACCCGATGCCATCCGCCGTGTGCACTTCGAGCTCACACGCCATCCGGGCGATGAGGCCGACCGCGCCCGCTCACCCGAGCCCGCCCCGGGCAGCCCGCTCCCACGCGGCGTAGCGTTCCAGCACGGCATCCTCGACGTCTTCGATCCTCGCCTCGGGGATCAGCTGCCGGACCGCTCCCACGGTGCCGGGATCCAGCTCGAGACCCAGGGCCGCATAGACCTCGGTGAGCACGGCGGCCAGCGGCTCCCGCCGGTCCACGACGACGGCGGCGGAGAACCACCAGGCGCCGGCCACCACCCGCTGCGCGGTGCCCACCAGCTTCGTCGGTCCGATGCCACCGGCCGCGCCGTGGACGCTGAACTCCCCGGGACAGTATTCGCCCGGCAGCTCCCCCACCCCGGCGTCGACCCCCAGGTCGGCCAGGGCCCGCGCCCACAGCGCCCCGAACTCGCGGTAGCGGCGCTGGTTGCCGCCGGTGGCATCGGCGTCAGGGCACAGGTGGTCCACGATCAGGCAGTCCCGGTGATAGGCCGCAGCCCGCCCGCCGACCTTGCGCACCCACGGTTCGAAGCCGTGAGCCGCGGCGGACGATGCCGCCCGGGCGAAGCCGGGGTTCAGCTCATCCCGACGCCCGAAGGCCACCACCGGCGCCGGACGGGACAGGCGCAGCACCTCCGGGTGCTCCCCGCGCCCGACGGCGCGCAGCAGCTCCAGGGTCCGCGCGTAGTCCGCGGCACCCGGGGCCGCGGCCTCGACCCGCTCGATGCGCACCGGCGCCTCCTTCTCCCGATTCCCGGCCAGCCTAGTCCAGCGCGGACGCTCGCTGTGGCCCCTATTCCGGTTCGGGGCACCGGGCAGGTGCCCGTCCCGGGCGCGGGGGTATCCTCGAACAGCGCCGCCCCCCTCATTCCCGTCTCGAACCGAGGTCTCCGCCCGTGCCCACCGCCACCCCGTCTTCCGGGCGCGATCAGACCGACCCGTCCGAAGGCGGCGCCGTCCTCAACGCGCTGCGTCACCCCCGGGTGCTGGGACGGGAGGTGACCGCCGGGTTCATGACCTCCCTGGCGCTGATCCCGGAGTCCACGGCCTTCGCGGTGGTGGCCGGGCTGGATCCGCGGATGGGGCTGTACGGCGCCGTCATCGTCGCGGTGGTGACCTCGGTGCTCGGCGGGCGCCCCGGCATGGTCTCGGCCGCGGCCGGCTCGGTCGCGCTGGTCGCCGCTCCCCTGGTCCGCTCCCACGGGGTGCAGGCCTACCTGCTGGCCGTCATCCTCTCCGGGGCGCTGCAGGTGGTGCTCGCGGTGTGCGGGGCGGCGAAGCTGATGCGGCTGATCCCGCCGGCGGTGATGCGCGGGTTCGTGGATGCCCTGGCCATCCTGATCTTCACCTCGCAGCTGCCGGAGCTGATCGGCGTCCCCTGGGCGGTGTACCCGCTGGTGGCCCTCGGGCTGTTCGTGGTCTTCCTGCTCCCCCGCCTGAGCACGGCCGTGCCGGGGCCGCTGGCCGCCGTCGTCGTGGTGACGGCCGCGGCGTGGCTGCTGGGGTGGACGGTGCCGACCGTCGGGGACCGCGGCGCGCTGCCCCACGGCCTGCCCAGCCTCGGGCTGCCGAGCCTGCCCACGGATGCGGGCGCGTGGACGGCGATCGTGCCGATCGCGGCCGCGATGGCCGTGGTCGGGCTGGTGGAGTCCCTGCTGACCGCCCGTCTGGTCGATGACATCACCGGCACGGGCTCGGATAAGACCCGGGAGGCCTGGGCGCTGGGCGCGGCGAACATCGCGGCGGGATGCTTCGGTGCGATGGGCGGGTGCGCGATGATCGGGCAGACCATGATCAACGTCCGGCACGGCCGGGCCCGGACCCGCCTGTCCACGCTGGCCGCGGCCGGCTCGGTGCTGCTGCTCGCCCTGGTGCTCGCGGACCTGCTGGCGGCGATGCCGATGGCGGCGCTGACCGCGGTGATGGTGTTCATCGTCGTGACCACCTTCGACTGGCGCTCGGTGGCCCCGCGGACCCTCAAGCGCTCCCCCTGGCCGGTCACCGTGGTGCTGGTGGCCACCGTCGGACTGACGGTGGCCACCCATGACCTAGCGATCGGCGTCATCGTCGGCACGGTGCTGGCCCGGCTGCTGCCGCGCGGGACCCGCCCGCAGGTCATCTGACCTCAGCGGGCGGGCCTCGACGGAGGGATGAGCGGGCGGCTCAGCCGAGCAGCCGCGCCGCGGCCTCGGAACGCTGCCGCGCGTCATCCTCCTCGGCGCCGGCGGCCACGTGCTCCTGACGCCAGGCCTCCACGAGCCGGCCGCGCAGGGCATCCTTGCCCTGTTCGGCGTGGATCTGCTCGAGGACTTCGCGGGTGTGCCCGATGTTGCCGGACAGGTGCACGTCCAGGGCGGCCAGGGCCTCGTCCCACGCGACGCCGAGCTCGGCGGGACCGTACTGGCCCCACCGCTGGTCATCGGCCACGGTGTGCCGCACGGTCACTGAGGTCCCGGTGACCCCGGTGGTCACGGCGACGGCGACCTTGCCGGTGCGCTCGGCCTCGGTCCACTCCAGCTGCAGGGCGCGGTGGCGGTCGCAGTACTGGATGGTGCCGGTGACGCCGCGGTCCTCGACGGCGAAGCTCCCGCCGGTGCGCAGCTCCCCGGTGACGGTTCCGAACCAGTCGGCCAGGCGCTGCGGCTCGGTGAGGGAGTCCCAGACCTCGGCGATGGGGTTGGTGTAGTGGGTGGCCAGCATGACCACGTGGGTCTTCTCGTTGTCCTTGACGTGGCGGTCCACGCGCTCGAACTGCTCGGTGGGATCGGGAATGCTCATGATCTCCGTCATACAGGACCGCGGGCCCCGGCGCCACTCGTAAAGACCGGAGACGCCGAGGAGCCCGGTCTGCGCCCCCGGGTGGGGGCGGGCCGGGCTCCTCGGCGCCGGAGGATCCGCTCAGCGGATCAGAAGTCCCAGTCCTCGTCCTCGGTGTTCACGGCCTTGCCGATCACGTAGGAGGAGCCCGACCCGGAGAAGAAGTCGTGGTTCTCGTCGGCGTTCGGGGACAGGGCGGAGAGGATCGCCGGGGAGACGTCGGTGACCGATGCCGGGAACATCGCCTCGTAGCCCAGGTTCATCAGGGCCTTGTTGGCGTTGTAGTGCAGGAACTTCTTCACGTCCTCGGACAGCCCGACGCCGTCGTAGAGGCTGTGGGTGTAGGCCACCTCGTTCTCGTACAGCTCGAACAGCAGCTCGAAGGTGTAGTCCTTGATCTCCTGCTGGCGCTCCGGGGACTCCTTCTCCAGGCCCCGCTGGAACTTGTACCCGATGTAGTAGCCGTGCACGGCCTCGTCGCGGATGATCAGGCGGATCAGGTCCGCGGTGTTGGTCAGCTTCGCGTGGGAGGACCAGTACATCGGCAGGTAGAACCCGGAGTAGAACAGGAAGGACTCCAGCAGGGTGGAGGCCACCTTCTTCTTCAGCGGGTCCTCGCCCTGGTAGTAGTCCATGACGATGTTGGCCTTCTTCTGCAGGTGCGGGTTCTCCCGGGACCAGCGGAACACCTCGTCGATCTCCTTCGTGGAGGCCAGGGTGGAGAAGATCGAGGAGTAGGACTTCGCGTGCACGGACTCCATGAACGCGATGTTCGTGTACACGGCCTCCTCGTGCGGGGTGAGCGCATCCGGCAGGAGGGAGACGGCCCCGACGGTGCCCTGGATGGTGTCCAGCAGCGTCAGGCCCGTGAAGACCCGCATGGTCAGCTGCTTCTCCTCCTCGTTCAGGGTGTTCCAGGACTGGACGTCGTTGGACAGCGGGACCTTCTCCGGCAGCCAGAAGTTCCCGACCAGCCGGTCCCAGACCTCCTGGTCCTTCTCATCCTGGAGGCGGTTCCAGTTGATCGCCTCGACCTGGTGGACCAGTTCGACCTTCTCGCTCATCATGGCGTTCTCGGTGCTCCTTGTGCGTGGTGGCGGATTCGACGACGGCGGCGGGCGGGGCCGCTCACAGCATGCAGGACACGCAGCCCTCGACCTCGGTGCCCTCCAGGGCCAGCTGGCGCAGCCGCGAGTAGTAGATCGTCTTGATCCCCTTGCGCCACGCGTAGATCTGGGCCTTGTTGATGTCCCGGGTGTTCGCGGTGTCCCGGAAGAACAGGGTCAGGGACAGGCCCTGGTCCACGTGCTGGGTGGCCGCGGCGTAGGTGTCGATGACCTTCTCGTACCCGATCTCGTAGGCGTCCTGGTAGTACTCCAGGTTGTCGTTGGTCAGGTACGGGGCGGGGTAGTAGACCCGGCCCAGCTTGCCCTCCTTGCGGATCTCGATCTTCGAGGCGATCGGGTGGATCGAGGAGGTGGAGCCGTTGATGTAGGAGATGGACCCGGTCGGCGGCACGGCCTGCAGGTTCTGGTTGTACATCCCATGGGCCTGCACCTGCTCGCGCAGCCGCTCCCAATCCTGCTGGGTGGGGATGTGCACGCCGTCGAACATCTCGCGCACCTTCTGCGTGGCCGGGGCCCACTCCCGCTGGATGTACTTGTCGAAGAACTCCCCGGAGGCGTACGCGGAGTCCTCGAAGCCCACGAAGGACTCCCCCCGCTCCTTGGCGATCAGGTTGGAGGCGCGGATCGCGTGGTAGAGCACCGTGTAGAAGTAGATGTTCGTGAAGTCGATGCCCTCCTCGGACCCGTAGTACACCTCCTCGCGGGCCAGGTAGCCGTGCAGGTTCATCTGCCCCAGCCCGATGGCGTGGCTCATCCGGTTGCCCCGCTCGATCGAGGGCACGGAGTCGATGTCGGACATGTCCGACACGGCGGTGAGCCCGCGGATCGCGGTCTCGATGGTCTTGCCGAAGTCCGGGGAGTCCATGGTGTGGGCGATGTTCAGGGAGCCCAGGTTGCAGGAGATGTCCTTGCCCACCTCGGCGTAGCCGAGGTCCGCGTCGTAGGCGGAGGGCTCGGAGACCTGCAGGATCTCGGAGCACAGGTTGGACATGATGACCTTGCCCTGGATGGGGTTGGCCCGGTTCACCGTGTCCTCGAACATCACGTACGGGTAGCCGGACTCGAACTGGATCTCCGCCAGGGTCTGGAAGAACTCGCGGGCGTTGATCTTCTTCTTCTGGATCCGGGAGTCATCGACCATCTCGTAGTACTTCTCCGTGACGGAGATGTCCGAGAACGGCATCCCGTAGACGCGCTCGACGTCGTACGGGGAGAACAGGTACATGTCCTCGTTGCGCTTGGCCAGCTGGAAGGTGATGTCCGGGATGACCACGCCCAGGGAGAGGGTCTTGATGCGGATCTTCTCGTCCGCGTTCTCCCGCTTGGTGTCCAGGAACTTGTAGATGTCCGGGTGGTGGGCGTGCAGGTACACCGCCCCGGCGCCCTGGCGGGCCCCGAGCTGGTTGGCGTAGGAGAAGGAGTCCTCCAGCAGCTTCATCACGGGGATGACCCCGGAGGACTGGTTCTGGATCTTCTTGATCGGGGCGCCGGACTCGCGCAGGTTGGTCAGGGCGAAGGCCACCCCGCCGCCGCGCTTGGACAGCTGCAGGGCGGAGTTGATGGAGCGCCCGATGGACTCCATGTTGTCCTCCACGCGCAGCAGGAAGCAGGAGACCAGCTCACCGCGCTGCTTCTTCCCGGCGTTGAGGAACGTGGGGGTGGCCGGCTGGAAGCGCCCGGAGATGATCTCCTCCACCAGCTCGGTGGCCAGCTGCTCGTCGCCGCGGGCCAGGGTCAGGGCGACCATGACCACCCGGTCCTCGAAGCGCTCCAGGTACCGCTGCCCGTCGAAGGTCTTCAGCGTGTAGGAGGTGTAGAACTTGAACGCGCCGAGGAAGGTCGGGAAGCGGAACTTCTTGGAGTAGGCCAGCTTGGACAGGCCCTTGATGAACTCGAAGCTGTACTGCTCCAGGACCTCCGGCTCGTAGTACTGGTTCTCCACCAGGTACTCCAGCTTCTCCTCCAGGTCGTGGAAGAACACGGTGTTGGTGTTCACGTGCTGGAGGAAGTACTGGCGGGCGGCCTGCCGGTCGGCGTCGAACTGGATCATGCCGTTCGCGTCGTAGAGGTTCAGCATAGCGTTGAGCTCGTGGTAGCCCAGGCCCTTGTACTTCTCGGGGATGGTCTTGTCGGCGGCGGGGGCCTCGTCGGTCATGCCGGCAGCGGCGGGCAGTTTCGTGTCCAAAACGCGGTGAGTCCTTCGTGTACGCGGGTCACGTCCTCGGACGTGCCCATGAGTTCGAATTTGTAGAGTACGGGGACCTGGCACTTGGCGGCGATCTTGTCCGCGGCGATGCCGAAGTCCTCCCCGAAGTTGGTGTTGCCCGCGCCCATCACGCCGAGCATCAGCTCGCGGTTGCGGGGCTCGCGCAGGAACTTCATGACCTGCGGCGGGATGGTCTCCCCGGAGCGGGGACGCCCGTAGGTGGGCACGCACAGGACGAACGGCCGGTCCATGATCGGGGTGTCCTCCCCCGTGCGCAGCGGGATGCGCACGGTGGGGAAGCCCAGCTTCGCCACGAACTTGGCGGTGTTGCCGGAGATCGAGGAGAAGTAGACGACGAGGGGGTCCTGCGGTGCCGCGGCCCGGGGGTGCGGCGGGGTGTTCGGATCGATGGTGTGCGATGAGTCCGCGGCGGTGGACACTTCGACCTCATTCCTCACAGGGGTGGTACGGTGGACGACGTCGGGCGGGCGCGTCCCGGGGGTGCGTGCGCGGCACGCGGGCGGCTCGTGGAGGAAGGCGACCGGCCCGGTGCCCGCGCGTGCAGGCGGGGGCTTCAGGAGACGAGCGTGGTCTCCAGGGCGGCGATCTTGTCCGGGCGGAAGCCGGACCAGTGGTCGTCCTCGGTGATCACGACGGGGGCCTGCAGGTAGCCCAGCTCCTTGATCCGCTCGAGGGCGGCGGCGTCCTCGGTGACGTCGACGACGTCGTAGGAGATGCCCCGCTTGTCCAGGGCGCGGTAGGTCGCGTTGCACTGCACGCAGGCGGGCTTGGTGTAGACGGTCACAGACATGGTGCTCCTCCGAAGGCTGCTGGGATGGATCCGCTGGGGACGGGTGCGCGCGGGCCTGACGCGGCGGGTCGCGCTCGTGGGCGGCGGATCGGCTCCAATACTACATCTAGTGGCGACCCCCGCAAGGGCCCCCCAGATAGTGTGCCGAACGCCCCTCCGCGGCGTTATCCCCAGGTCCGGCCGCGGCTTTCCGCGGGGCGGTCCCGGTTGTCCACAGCACCACCCTCGGCACCGCGCCGTCCGGAGGGCCGACATGGAACTTCTCACAGCCGGATCTGCCCCTCTCGACCCCGTCGCGGGGGTAGGAGGCACCCGGAGCGGGCGGTCTCAGAGCAGACCGGCCGAGCCCAGCTTGTCCGACAGGCTCGCCCCGTCGTTGGCCTCCATCCACAGGGACCCGGCGGCGATCTGCTTGGCCCGGTCATCGCTCCACACCCGCCCGGAGGCCAGCACGGACTCCCCCACCGTGAGGTTGCGGATCAGGATGGCGGCCACCCGGTCCGGGTAGCGCAGCGCGAAGCCGTTGTACACGTCCGGGTCCCGCTGCCCGTCGTCGCCGATGAGGATCCAGCGCACGTCCGGGAACTCCTCGGCCAGCCGACGCAGGGAGCCGACCTTGTGCCCGGCCCCGGAGCGGAACCATCGGCTGCGCGTGGGCCCCCATTCCGTGAGCAGCAGGGTGCCCTCCGGATAGGCGTTGCGGGAGAGGAACCGGCGCAGCGCCGGGGCCACGTTCCACGCCCCGGTGGACAGGTACATGATCGGCGCCTCGGGGTGGGCCCGGTGGATCCGCTCCAGCAGCACGGGCATCCCCGGGGTGGGCATGCGCGCGTGCTCGCTGAGCACGAAGGAGTTCCACGCCGCCAGCAGCGGCCGCGGCAGGGCGGTGACCATCACGGTGTCATCCACATCGCAGACGACGCCGATCCGCTGCCCGTCCGGGACCACGTACACCGTGGTCTCGGTGGGCTCGGCACCGGACATGGCCAGGGTGACCCGATGCTGTCCCGGGGTCAGGGCGATGGGCAGGCGCACGTCCAGCACCCCGCCCTCGTCGGCCCGCACGGGGAACTCCCGACCCTCGATGCGCACCGTGATCGGCGCCTCGGAGATGGGCACGGAGGTGAAGGAGCGCCAGCCGCGGGCCGCGCTGGTGCGGCGGGGGTTGCCGGTGAGCATCTCCGTGAGCTCGGTGAACAGCTGGGTCTTGTACAGCGCCCGGCACAGCACCCGCACCCAGGAGGTCGTGCCGTAGCCGACGAAGGGCACGATGACGGGCTCGTTGCCGGCCCGGCGGGCGGCCGTCTCCCGGTGCTCGTGCACCCGGTCCATGATGCGGTAGCCGAGGTTCAGGGCCTCGGCGCCGACGACGGAGGTCGAGGAGCCGCGGACGCGGCGGCGGGGCAGGCGCATGGGTTCCATGCTGGCACAGCCGCGCCGGTCGGGCCGGGCGGTTCACCTGCGGGCAACACGCCCCGGGCATCATGGGCCCATGACCCAGCAGGCCTGCGCCCCCTCCCTCCGCGTCCCCGATCCCGCCGTGCGCCGCGCGTGGCTGTTCGTCCTCCTCCTGCTGGCCGGCACGTGGCTGTGGTGGGCCTGCGCGGCCGGGACGGAGGGGCGGCTGTGGCTGCTGGGCGGGACGGCCTTCCTGCTGGGCATGCGCCACGGGCTGGATGCGGACCACATCGCCGCGATCGACAACGTGACCCGTCGTCTCATGGGGGCCGACGACGCCCGCGGCCGCCGGGGTGGGGCAGGAACCACCGGGCTGTGGTTCTCCCTGGGGCACTCCACGGTGGTGCTGGCCGCGGTGGTGCTGCTGCTGGCCGGCTCGCGGACGCTGCGGGAGCAGCTCGGGGACGAGGACTCGGCCCTGGGTCGGTTCACGGGCGTGTGGGGCCCGAGCGTGTCCGCGGTGTTCCTGGTGGGAATCGCGGTGTGGAACGTGGTCCTGCTGCTGCGCCGCGAGCGCGGCCAGCGCCCCGGTGCGGCTCGGGGTCCAGCCGGGGCGATCTTCGGTTCCCTGCTGTCCGGCATCGGCTCGGCCCGCGGTATGTATCCGGTGGGTCTGCTGTTCGGGCTGGGCTTCGATACGGCGGCCTCGGTGGGGCTGATGGTGATCTCCGCCCAGGCCATCGAGGGTGCGTCCTGGTCGGCCGCTCTGGGGCTGCCGCTGCTGTTCACCGCGGGCATGGCCTGCTGCGACCTGGCCGATTCCACCATCGTGCGGCGGGTCTACGGGTGGGCCCTGGAGGCCCCGGCGCGGCGGCGGGCCTACGATGCGTCGGTCACGCTGATCTCCGCGGTGGCTGCGCTGCTGGTCGCGGCGGTGACCGCGGCGGAGCTGGCCGCGGACGCGGATCTGCCGGTGCCGCGTCTGCTGGCCGGGCTCAACGTGGAGTATGTGGGCGTGTGGCTGCTGGTGCTCAGCGTGCTGGGCTGCGCGGTGTATCTGCCGCGCCTGGTCCGGAGCCTGTCCGTCCTCAGGTCCCGTCAGGTCACCGGGGGTCGGGGCGTCCGGTGACCTCCGGGCGGTCACCGGGCTCGGGGCGGTCCATCGCCGCCAGCCACCGGTGCAGCACCGGCTCCAGGGCTGCGCGGCCGCGGTGGGCGTGCTCGCCCATCCACCGCCACAGGATCCCGGGCCCGGCCAGGTGTAGCAGCTCCTCCCCCGTGCCCTCCGGGTCCGGGACGAAGCCCAGGGCCATGGCCTGCACGAGGGTGCGGTGTCCGGCCAGCACGGCCGGGTCCCGCCACAGGCTCGTCTCGGTGCCGGGCACGGTCCCGGTGAGCAGGTCCTCCACCAGCAGCGGGGCGCCGTCGTGGGTGATCCGGGTCGTGGTGCGCACCGGGGAGCCGGTCTCCCCGGAGCGCCCGAGCACCAGGGTCTCGGCCAGCACGGCCCGGGCGCCGTCGGCCAGCTCCAGCCGGGTGGCCCGGGTCAGGGCCGAGCCCTGGGCGGCCACGCAGGGGGCGGCGTCGTAGCGCAGCCGTGCCCCGGGGCCCAGGCTGCCGGTCAGCTCCCAGCGGCTGGCTCGCCCGCCGGCGTCGTAGGCGACCAGCCCGGCCGGTTCGATCAGCTCTGCGCTCACTCCGGGTCCCAGGCGCACGCGCAGGGCCAGCCGGTCTCCGCCGAGCAGGCTCATCTGCCGCCCGAGCAGCGCGATGCGCACCCGCGGTCCGTCCCGGTGCACGGGGCGGGCGCTGACCAGGTCCCCGGGCTGCAGCCGGGTCACCCGGGCCCGGCCCTGCTCATCCGCGTCGATCTCGATGACGGTGGGGCGGCTGGCGCTCACGCCTCGGCCGGGCCCGCGCCCGTCTCCCCGTGGGAGTGGGTGTGCGGGTGCTCGTGGACGTGGGGCTCGTCCGCGCCGTCGTGGGTGTGCAGGTATCCGCCGTCCTCGTCGGCGTGGAAGTGCGGGGCCATGGGGCCGGGATCCACGGGGGTGTGCACCCCGGCGAGGTGGTTGCCCCGGACCTGCAGGATCCAGTCGCACAGGGCCTGCACGGTCTCGGGGCGGTTCTTGGACACGGGCAGCACAGGCGCGCCCTCGCGGGCCGCGGCGGCGTCGCCCACCATCTGCTCGACGTCCACCTCGACGTAGGCGGCGATGTCGGTCTTGTTGATCACCAGCAGGTCCGCCCGTCCGATGCCGGGGCCGCCCTTGCGGGCGACGTCTCCCCCACCGGCCACGTCCAGGACGAAGATCTGGGCATCGATCAGCGCCGGGGAGAAGGTCGCGGTGAGGTTGTCCCCGCCGGATTCGACCAGGACCAGGTCCAGGGGCGCGAAGTCCTCCTCCAGCTCCTCCACGGCCATCAGGTTGGTGGTGACGTCGTCGCGGATCGCGGTGTGCGGGCAGGCCCCGGTCTCCACGGCGCGGATGCGCTGGGGGTCGAGGACTCCGGCGGAGCGCAGGAAGCGGGCGTCCTCGTCGGTGTAGATGTCGTTGGTGATGACGCCGATGCTCAGCTGTCCGCTCAGCCGGGCGCAGATGGAGGCGATCAGCGAGGATTTGCCGGTGCCCACAGGCCCGGCCACCCCCAGTCGCAGGGTGGGGCGGGCGGGGCTGCCGGTGGCGGCGGGGTTCTCGGTGGTCGTCTCGGGGGTGGTCGTCTGCTCAGGCACGGAACAGCCTCCTGTCTCGTCGGTCGTGGGTCTGGGCCCAGTGGTCGATCATCGGCGCGGCCAGGGCCGGGATGTCCTCCGGGGCCCGGACCGCCAGGGCGGTGCGCACCACGTGGGTCACCGTGGGCGCCAGCCGCAGGATCCAGGCCGGGGGCACGGCCGGGTCCATCGGCTCCAGCTTCAGGGCGGCCGCGGCCACCGTCTGCGCGTCTTCGTAGCACAGGGCCGTGACCAGCGCGGTCTCCTCCAGGCCCCAGGCCGCCGCGATCAGCCCCAGGGCCACGCCCCGATGCGGTCGGGGCCCGCAGACCTGCGGGTCCAGGGCCTCGGGGGCGACGGCGTGCGGCAGGGTGCGGGCCAGGCGCAGCAGGGCCCTCCCCAGGAAGGCCGCGGTGCGCCGCTGCGCGGGTGCGGGCGTGCGGGCGGCAAGCTCCGCCTCCACCGCACGCACGGTGCCCCGATCCGGGCTGCGGGCCACGAGCACGGCCGCGGCGGCCTCCGCGGCGACGACGCTGAGCAGCCGGGTCCGCAGGTACCCGGGGATCTGCTCCGGGCGCAGCTGCCCGGCCAGCAGGGCCGGTTCCAGGGATCCCGAGAACGCGTGTGCCCCGGTGGGCAGGCGCGCGTCGGCCAGCAGCAGACGCAGCAGCTCGGCGGTGGCCCGCGGGTCCGCGGCGGCCTCGACCTCGGTGTGCACGGGAGCCTCCTAGAACAGGTGGTACCGCTGGGTCAGCGGCAGCCGGCGGGCGGGTCGGTGCGGCACGGGCTCGCCGTCGATGCTGACCCGGAAGGTCTCGGAGTCCACGTCGATGCGCGGGGTCGCGGCATTCAGGACCATATCCACCTTCCCGATGCCGCGGGTGTCCTTGACGGGGGTGAGGCGCCGACGCAGCCCGAGCCGGTCCCGCAGGCCGTCCTCCAGGGCCGCCGGGGCGACGAAGGTCGTGGCCAGGTCCGCCGCGCTGGGCCCCCACCCGGCCAGCTGGCGCCGCATCAGCACCGGCTGCGGGGTCGGCAGGGAGGCGTTCGGATCGCCCGTCGGGGCCAGGACGATGCCGCCGCCCTTGATCACCGCGTCCGGTCGCACGGCGAAGAAGGCCGGGGACCACAGGACCAGATCCGCCAGCTTGCCCGGGGTCACCGAGCCCACCTCGTCGTCGATGCCGTGGGCGATCGCCGGGTTGATCGTGTACTTGGCGACGTAACGGCGGGCCCGGGCGTTGTCCGCCGGGGCGGCCTCGTCCTCGGCGGTGCGCCCGCGCAGAGCCTTCATCGCGTGGGCCACCTGCCAGGTGCGGGTGATGGTCTCCCCGATGCGGCCCATCGCCTGGGCGTCGGAGGAGGTGATGGACAGCGCCCCCATGTCGTGCAGGATGTCCTCGGCCATCATCGTGGTGCCGCGGATGCGGGATTCGGCGAAGGCCAGGTCCTCGGGGATGCGAGGGTTCAGGTGGTGGCAGACCATGAGCATGTCCAGGTGCTCGTCCACCGTGTTCACCGTCAGCGGCAGGGTGGGGTTGGTCGAGGCCGGCAGCACGTTGGGGTGGGAGGCGACCGTGATGATGTCCGGGGCGTGTCCTCCACCGGCGCCCTCGGAGTGGAAGATGTGGATGCCGCGCCCGCCGATGGCGGCCAGGGTGTCCTGCACGAATCCGGCCTCGTTGAGGGAATCCGCGTGCAGGGCCACCTGGATGCCCAGCTCCTCGGCCGCGCGCAGGGCGGTGTCGATCGCCGCGGGGGTGGCACCCCAGTCCTCGTGGACCTTCAGCCCCGCCGCGCCTGCCATGATCTGCTCCCGGCAGGCTTCGAGGGAGGAGGTGTTGCCCTTGCCGTAGAGCAGGATGTTCAGCGGCACCGCGTCCAGCCCGCGGTGGATCGTCATCAGGTTGGCCGGCCCCGGGGTGCAGGTGGTGGCCTTGGACCCCTCGGCGGGCCCGGTCCCCCCGCCGCCCACCGTGGTGATCCCCGCCGCGAGCGCCTCCTCGAGGGCCCCGGGGCCGAGCAGGTGCACGTGGGTGTCGATGCCGCCGGCGGTGAGGATCTTGCCCTCCCCGGCGAGGATCTCGGTGCCGGGGCCGATGGCGAGGTCGGGGTGCACCCCGTCCATGGTCTCGGGGTTGCCGGCCTTGCCGAGGGCCGCGATGCGCCCGTCCTTGATGCCGACGTCGGCTTTGACGATCCCGGCGGCGTCGAGCACCAGGGCGTTGGTGATGACCAGGTCCGGCGCCCCGGGTTCTCCGTGGCCGGCGGCGCTGGTGCGTCGGGACTGACCCATGGACTCCCGGATGTCCTTGCCGCCGCCGAAGACGACCTCGTCGCCGCCGAAGCAGTGGTCGACCTCCGGGGTGATGGTCAGGTCGGTGTCGCCCAGGCGCACCCGGTCCCCGATGGTCGGTCCGTACAGGTGGGCGTAGTCGCGGCGGGGGATCCTCATGCCGTCTCCTGCGAGGTCGCGGGCCCGGCACCCTGGGGTGCGGGGCGGTCCAGGGGCGCGCGCAGACCCGGCACGGTGCGGGTGCCGGCCAGGGGGATGGCCTGCACCTGCCGGGTCACACCGGGTTCGAAGCGCACGGAGGTGCCGGCGGGGATCGCCAGGCGGTGGCCGCGGGCTGCTTCCCGGTCCAGGTTCAGCCCTGGGTTGACCTGGCTGAGTTCGTAGTGGGAGCCGATCTGCACGGGGCGGTCGGCGGTGTTGGTGATGGTCAGGGTGGTCACGGGGCGCTCGCCCAGCAGCTCGTGCTCGCCCTCGGCGGGCAGGATCTCCCCGGGGATCATGAGATCGGCTCCGTGATGGTGATCAGCTTGCGTCCGTCGGGGAAGGTGGCCTCCACCTGGATGTCCGGGATCATCTCGGGGACCCCGTCCATGACCTGATCCCGGGTGAGCACGTGGCGTCCTTCGGCCATGAGCTCGGCGACGCCGCGTCCGTCCCGGGCGCCCTCGATGGCCCAGCAGGAGATCAGGGCGACAGCCTCGGGGTGGTTGAGCAGGACGCCGCGCTGCAGGCGCTCGCGGGCCACCATCCCGGCCACGGCCAGCAGCAGCTTCTCGGTGTCCGAGGGACTGAGCATCATGGGCTCGAGACTAGGCGGCGGCTGTTTCCCGGGTGTTTCGGGTCTCTCCGGGTCCGCCGGGACCCGATGACGCCGCGGAAACACGCCGCTGATGGCGGTGAAATCCGGGCGCGGGAGGATGGCGGGCATCCCGGCGGCCCGCACGCACTCAGGCCGCTGCACCGCACCCGCGCACCTGAGGAGCCCCGATGACCCAGACCCTCTCCGCCCCCGGCACCGCCGGGGCCCCGGCCCCCGCCGCACCCGATGCGGGGACCCGGGAGTCCCTGGAGGACTACACCCTGCGCTTCGCCCCGCGCTCCTACCGCACCTGGAGTCCCGCGGTCGTCGCGATCAGCGCCCTGGGCGGCATCGCCTACCTGGCGGACTTCTCGATCGGGGCGACCATCGGGATCTCCTACGGCACGGCCAACGCGGTGTGGGGTGTGCTGGTGGCAGCGGTGATCATCTTCGTCACCGGGTTCCCGCTGGCCTACTACGCCGCCCGGTACAACGTGGACCTGGACCTGATCACCCGGGGTTCGGGGTTCGGCTACTACGGCTCGGTGCTGACCAACGTGGTGTTCGCCTCCTTCACGTTCATCTTCTTCGCCACGGAGGGCTCGATCATGGCCCAGGGGTTGAAGCTGGGTCTGGGCATCCCCCTGCCGGTGGGGTATCTGATCTCCACGGTCATGGTGATCCCGCTGGTGGCCTACGGGATGAAGGCGCTGGCGAAGCTGCAGGTGTGGACGACGCCGCTGTGGCTGGTGCTGATGGTGGTGCCGCTGGTGTACCTGGTCCAGCGCGACCCGGACGCGGTGGGGACCTTCCTGGCGTACACGGGCCGCTCCGGTCAGGCCGGGGTGAGCACGGCGTCGGTCATGCTGGCGGCGGGGGTGTGCCTGTCGCTGATGGCGCAGATCGCCGAGCAGATCGACTACCTGCGGTTCATGCCCGCGCGCACCGGTCGCAACCGGCGGGCCTGGTGGACCGCGCTGGTGCTGGGCGGGCCCGGGTGGGTGCTGTTCGGTGCGGCCAAGCAGATCATCGGGATGTTCGTGGCGGTCTGGCTGATCTCCCACGCGGTGCCGGGCACGGATCCGCACGCCGAGGAGCCGGTGCACCAGTTCCTGGGGGTGTACCGGGAGATGATGCCGGGGTGGCTGGCGATGACGCTGGCGGTGGTGCTCGTCGTGATCTCGCAGATCAAGATCAACGTGACCAATGCGTATTCCGGCTCCCTGGCGTGGACCAACAGCTTCACGCGGCTGACCCGGCGGTATCCGGGGCGGCTGGTGTTCGTCCTGGTGAACCTCGGCATCGCGCTGGCGCTGATGGAGGCGGACATGTTCGCGATGCTCAGCGCGGTGCTGAGCTTCTACGCCAACTGCGCGATCGCCTGGATCACCACGGTGGCCGCGGACATCGCGGTGAACAAGATGCTGCTGGGGATCTCCCCGAAGCAGCCGGAGTTCCGCCGCGGGATGCTCTATGCGGTGAACCCGGTGGGCTTCGGCGCCTTCCTGATCTCCGCCGGGGTGTCCATCGCCGTGTACTTCGGCGCCTTCGGATCCGGGGTCCAGCCGTATTCGGCGCTGTTCGCGGTGGGTCTGGCGGTGGTGTGCACCCCGGTGCTGGCCGTGGTCACCGGGGGACGGTACTACCTGCGGCGCACCGATGACGGCGTGGCCGTGCCGATGTACGACGGTGAGGGCAACCCGACCGATGAGCGGCTGCGCTGCTGCGTGACCGGGCTGGAGTTCGAGCGTCCGGACATGATCGCCTCCGCCCGGCCCGGTCCGGCCGGTGAGATCCAGTACATCTCCTCGCTGGCCCTGGCCACGGATCGCACCGGAGAGCACGTCCTGCCCGCACAGACGCACACGAACCCACGGAAACACAACAGAAAGCGGGTGCCGGCGGAGTAGCATCGGGGACGGGCTCGGTCCGCCGTCGGCCGAAGGCGCCGGGCCCGCGCACCGACGCCGAGATCGCCACGGGAGGGTCGCAACAGATGAGCGCCGAGAAGACCAGCACCACCGCCGCTTCGGAAGCCAGGCGACCGCCCACGGGAATGATCATCAAGATCGCGGCGATCCTCCTGGTCACCGTCGTCGTGTACTTCCTGCCCGTGCCCGACGGCGTGGATCCGCGGGGCATGCACATGGCCGGGATCTTCGCCGGGACCATCCTCGGGCTCATCCTGCAGCCGCTGCCCACCGCCTCCGTGGCGCTGATCGGTCTGGCCGCGGCCATGATCACCGGCACCATGGACGCCTCCAAGGAGGCCCTGCAGGGCTTCGGCAACGCCTCGATCTGGCTGATCGTCGCGGCGTTCTTCATCGCCGACGGCTTCCTGATCACCGGGCTGGGCCGTCGCATCGCGCTGATGTTCGTCTCCGTGCTGGGCAGGTCCTCCCTGGGCCTGTCCTACGGGATGGCCCTGACCGACCTGGTCCTCGCGCCCGCGACCCCGTCGAACACGGCGCGCGCCGGCGGCGTCGTCTACCCGATCATCAAGTCCCTGGCGGAGGTCAACGGCTCCCGCCCGGACGACGCCGAGTCGCGCCGTCGGCTGGGCTCCTACCTCTCCCTGACCTCCGTGCAGGTCAACACCATCACCTCGGCGATGTTCGTCACCGCCATGGCCGGCAACCCGCTGGCCGTGGGCTTCGCCGCGAAGCAGGGCGTGGAGATCTCCTGGGGCACCTGGGCGCTGGCCGCCATCGTGCCGGGGCTGGTGGCGCTGGCGGTCATGCCGTGGCTGATGTCCAAGATCTACGCCCCGACCCTGAAGCAGACCCCCGAGGCCCCGTCACGGGCGAAGAAGGAGCTGGCCGAGCTCGGGCCGATGTCCCGCGGCGAATGGGTCATGCTGGCCACCTTCGTGCTCCTGCTGGTGCTGTGGGTCCTGGGGTCGACCCTGCACGTGAACGCGACGGCGGCGGCCTTCCTGGGCATCGCGATCCTGCTGGTCACCAAGGTGCTGACCTGGAAGGACATGGCGAAGAACTCCGGGGCCTGGTCCACGCTGATCTTCTTCTCCGTGCTGGTGGGCATGGCGACCCAGCTCAACGACCTGGGCGTGATCGACTGGATCGGGCACGGCGTGGCCTCCCTGGTCGGCGGGCTGCCGTGGATCGCGGCCTTCGCGGTGCTGAGCCTGGTGTACTTTTACGTGCACTACCTGTTCGCCTCCAACACCGCCCAGATCGTCGCGATGTACTCGGTGTTCCTCGGGGCGGCCATCGCCACCGGGACCCCGCCGATGCTCGCGGCCCTGGCGCTGGGCTTCATCGGCAACCTCTTCGGCGGCATCAGCCACTACGCCTCCGGGCCGGCCGGGGTGATCTTCGGCTCCGGCTACGTGCCGACCAGCGAGTGGTTCCGGGTCTCGTTCATCGCCTCGGTGGCCAACATCCTCATCTGGTCCCTGGTCGGCGGCGGGTGGATGTTCGTCCTCGGCATGTGGCACTGACCTTTCGTCCCCGCTCGATCTGACACCAGGGCCCCCGGCGCACCGCCGGGGGCCCTGGTCGCTCCCGTTCGTGCCGGGCGCGGCGTTCACCGCCGTTCTCGCACCGCGCGGTGCATTCGCCGCGGGCGCGGTGGGGCGGATCCGCCCGGACCGGCGTCAGTCGATCCCGATGTAGGCGGCGAACTCCCGGTGCCCGGTGACCCGCAGGTCCCAGGTGGGGCGCACGAACTCCTCGGCCGCCACCCGGTAGCGCACCTCCTCCTCGGCCTGCCGCCCGTGGGCGTCGGGCACCAGGTGGGTGCCGTTGGGGCGGTATCCGAGCTTCTCGGAGACCGCCCGGGAGGCGTCGTTCCAGGCGTAGGCGCCGCTGGATGCGGCCCGGGCGCCGAGGTGGTCGAAGGCCCACAGCAGCACGGCCTCGCGCATCTCCCGTCCCAGGCCCTTGCCCTGGTGGGCCCGGACCAGCCAGCTCGCCGTGCTCACCTGGTGCAGGAGGGTGAAGTCCCGGGCTCCCACGTCCTGCATCCCGATCAGCACCTCACCGGCGTCGGTCTTCAGGAACACGCCGAACAGCAGCATCAGGTCGGCCTGGTCCATCCGGGATCGGCATTCCCAGAGCCACGCGAAGCTGGCGTGCGCCTTCTGCTCCGGGGTCCCTTCGTTCCACGGGCTGCTGAAGGGATTGCTGCGGGTGTGGGCGATGGGCTCGGTGGTCGCGGCGAGGTAGGCCGGCAGGTCCGCGTCGCGCAGCAGCCGCAGCACCAGCCGCGGGGATTCCAGGCGCAGCCCGAACGGGGGCCACACCCGCTCCAGCGGCAGCGACGGGTCCCCGGCGGGGACGCGGAAGCCCGCGGGCTCCCCCTGCTCCTTCCCAGGCTGCGGTGACCGGTCACGGGGATCGGGTGTGGTGGTGCTCATCACCCTATTCCATCACAGGAGCCGAAGCTCGGATGCGGTGGGATGGCATTCTCGGCAGGTCACCCATGGTGTGATGTCCTTCACCTCTGCTAACTTCAGGGGTGAAGAACCCCTCCTCCAGGAAGGTGCCGCAGATGCGCCCCTCGAGACTCTCGCCCCTGGCCCTGGCCGGACTGCTGCTGCTCAGCGGCTGCGGCACCTCCCCCGGGAGCGACGCCGATCCATCGACGAGCAGCCCCGTGACGTCGTCGACGGCGTCGTCGTCGGTCGCCGCCCCCTCTCCCCCGGTGGCATCCCCTTCCGAGCCTGCGCCGGCGCCGAGCACCCTGGCCACCCTGGCCCCGGGACCGGGCCACACCGGGGACACCCTGCCCACGGATGATCCGACCGCGGCCGAGGCCTCCTGCGCCTCGGTGACCGCGCAGCAGGCGCAGGAGTCGGCCCTGCCCCAGGTCCCGCAGTTCGACGATGGCGAGCGGTGGGCGTGGGATGCGTCCACGGCGGACACCGGCGGCTTCAGCGACTGCGCGCAGCTGTCCTGGATCACGGTGGGCATCCAGGGTGCCACGGGGTCCTCCCCGTATCAGATCCTGCTGTTCCACCGGGGCGAGTTCATCGGGCCGGCCACCGAGCGGGCCTACGGCTTCGCCCCGCGGGTCCAGCGCATCGACGACGCCGCGATCCAGGTGACCTACCGCTGGGCCGGGCGCGGGGAGACCACCGCGGGGGCCTCCCGGACCGCGGTGTCGGTCTTCCGGTGGAATGAGCTGCGCGGCGCGGCGGACCGAGCCGGGGAGCTGCCGCCGACCTGATCCTGACGCCCCGCGAGACCGTACATCGCCGCCCAGACCGTACGAACGTGCCGAGACCGCACCCGTCGGGTCCGGTCTCGGCACGTCTGTACGGTCTCGGCCGATCTGTACGGTCTCAGCAGGGGTGCGCGCGGAGGAGAGGCTGCCCACGCGCCGTCGATCCCCTGGCGATCGGGGCCCCTCAGGTACCCGACTCCACCGCGGGTACCCGCACCGCGTCCTGGGCGGTGAGCAGCCGGGAGACCGGGCATCGCTGGTGGGCCCGCGCGGTCAGCTCCCGCACCTCCTGATTGGGCAGCCCGGGAATGGCCACGACGGCGGTGGGTTCGAAGCGGTAGGAGCCGTCGGGATTCCGGTGCAGCTCGACCTCGACGCAGACCTCGGGCCGATGCTGCGCGGGATCGAGTCCCTGATCAGAGAGGACGGCTTCAAGGGTCGCGGCGAGACAGGTGGACCAGGCCATGCCCAGCAGCTGCTCGGGATTGGCGCCGGACGAGGTCCGCTCAGGCGGCCCGGTGCGCAGGCTGAGGCCGTCGTCCGCGGTGACGGTGCCCTGGATGCCGCCCCGGTTGGTCACGCGGGTGCGGTACAGGACGGGATCGGAGGATTGCGGCTGGCTCATGCCCCCACGGTAGACCCCGTACAACGCAGAAGATCCCGGGCCATCCGTGCGGATGATCCGGGATCTTCGATCGTGGAGCTGAGGGGACTCGAACCCCTGACCCTCTGCATGCCATGCAGATGCGCTACCAGCTGCGCCACAGCCCCAACGGATGAAGACTGTACCAGCTGCGGGCCGCCTGTCCAACTCGGCGGATCCAGGGTGGTGCGCGCCGGCCGAGCCTCCGGGAGATCCGCGCCGCGTCTACCCTCCGCGTCCGCCCTCCGGGACCGGGCGACGTCGACGGGCCGCCTCCGCGTCCTGCGGCGCGACCCGCCTCTGACATGCTGGAAGACATGAACCACGAGACCCCCGCACAGCAGCCCGCGAAGGCCACGTCCGTCATCGTGCTGGCGCTGATGATCATCATCCCGCTGGCCGTCGGCATGGTCGGCTCCCTGGCCAGCGCCTCCGCCGTGGACGGCTGGTACGCCGACGCCGACAAAGCCCCCTGGACTCCCCCGAACTCCGTGTTCGGCCCGGTGTGGACCGTGCTGTACGTGATCATCGGGGTGGCCGCATGGCTGGTGTGGCGCGAGCACGGGCGCCCCGGACGACGCCGTGCCCTGACCCTGTACGTCGTCCAGCTGGTGCTCAACAGCCTCTGGACCCCGCTGTTCTTCAACGGCTACACCCACTGGGGCACCACCGGGCTGATCCTGGCCGCCCTGGACATCCTCCTGCTGCTGGCCTGCGCCCTGGGCACCTTCGCCGCGTTCCGGCCAGTCCAGAGGCTTGCGGCCTGGCTGCTGGTGCCGTACCTGCTGTGGATCGCGTACGCGACCACCCTGAACCTGTACATGGTCTTCACCAACTGACCCACGAGAGGAGGGCCCCGGATGAAGCGCGCGCTGCTGCTGGTCGCCGCGATCCTCGCGGAGGTCTCGGCCTCGCTGAGCCTGAAGGCCGCGATGAGCGCTCCGTGGCTGTACGCCTGGACGGTCGCGGGATACACGCTGGCCTTCGTGCTGCTGGGGCTGCTGCTGTGGGCCGGCATGGCGCTGGGCGTGGCCTACGGATTGTGGGGCGCCGGCGGCGTCGCGCTCACGGCCCTGGCGTCCGCGGCGATCTTCGGCGAGGCCCTCTCCCCGCGGATGGGTCTGGGACTCGTGCTGGTGATCGCCGGTGTGCTGTGCGTGGAGCTGGGCTCCCAGCGGGTGCGCCGCCGGGCCCTGCGCTCGGTCGACGTCGGGCGGGCCGACGTCGGCCCGGCCGGGGACGCTCGGGACGGGAGGGTGAGGTAGGTGGCGTGGACCGTGCTCATCCTGGCGGTGGTGTGCGAGGTCGCGGGCACCTCGAGCCTGCGCCTGGCCGTGGATCGGGGCCGGGCCTGGTACGCGCTCACCGCCCTGCTCTACATCGCGGCGTTCACCGCACTGAGCGCGACCCTGCACCTGGGTATGCCCCTGGGCATGGCCTACGGGATCTGGGCGGCCCTCGGCGTGGCCCTGACCGCGGTGGTCAGCCGCGTGGCGTTCAAGGAGCCGCTGGACGCAGTGATGGCCGCGGGCATCGCCCTGATCGTGGGTGGGGTGCTGCTGCTGGAGACCGGCTCCTGAGCCTGGGCCGCGGGGAGTAGAGTATTCGGGCGCGCCCCGCCCCGGCTTCTTCGGGAGGGCGCCATCGCCGGGGGCGACGTCGTGCCGAACGCCGACCGTCTCCTGCCCCCGTACCCACACACTTCTCCAGGAGGAACCATGCTGCGCACCGTGCTGGGCGCGAAGATCCACCGCGCCACCGTCACGCAGGCGGATCTGCACTACGTCGGATCCATCACCATCGACGCCGACCTGCTGCAGGCCTCCGGGATCGTGGAGGGTGAGCAGGTGCAGGTGGTGGACGTGACCAACGGCTCCCGCCTGCAGACCTACGCGATCGCGGGACCCGCCGGCTCCGGGGTGATCGGCATCAACGGGGCGGCCGCCCACCTGGTGCATCCCGGGGATCTGGTCATCATCATGTCCTACGTGATGGTCGATGCCCGGGAGCTGACCGAGCACGAGCCGCAGGTGGTGCACGTGGACGGGGAGAACCGGGTGGTCGCCCTCGGTGCGGACCCGGCGCAGCCGGTGCCCGGGGCCGAGGACCAGATCGACCCGCGACGCGCCGCCGTCGACGCCTGACGCGGGTCGGGGCGCCGCCATCGTCCGGCGCCGAGACCGCACGCGGTCGCCGAAACCGCACAAAACTGCCGAGACCGTACCCGTCGGGTGCGGTCTCGGCGCGTCTGTGCGGTCTCGGCACATCGGTGCGGTTTCGGCGGTGAACGCCGAGGACGCCCGGACACACGACGAGGGCCCCACCGGATTCCTCCGGCAGGGCCCTCGTCCTCACTGGTGGAGCTGAGGGGACTCGAACCCCTGACCCTCTGCATGCCATGCAGATGCGCTACCAGCTGCGCCACAGCCCCAAGATCACTCTCGCGATCCCGTGTCACCTCGCGGCGACTCATCTACTGTACTCAGACCGTCTCCCCCGCGCCAAATCCGCGAAGGGTGATCTGTCACACCCGCGCCGCCCCATGCCGCGGACCCCGCACCGCGGGCCCGGCGTCGCGGCTCAGGAAGCCGGATCCTGGGCCAGTTCGGGGCTGTCGGGCATCTGCTCGGGATCGGCCAGCTCCTCCTCCACGCCCAGGGGGATCCGCGGGGCGTCGCTCCACAGCCGGTCGAGGGCGTAGAAGATCCGTTCCTGCTCGTGCTGCACGTGCACCACGATGTCCCCGAAGTCCAGGAGCACCCAGCGGCCCTCGGCCTTGCCCTCCCGGCGCACCGGCTTGATCCCGGCCTGCTCGCGCAGCTGATCCTCCACCTCGTCCACGATCGCGTCCACCAGCCGCTCGTTGGCGGCCGAGGCGAGCAGGAAGCCGTCGATCAGGCCCATCGCCTCGGAGACGTCGTAGGCGTTGAGCTGAGTGGCGTGCTTGTCGGCGGCGGCCCGCGCGGCGATGCGCAGGGCCTGCACGGACTCGGGTGCTGCGGTCATGGGAGGTCCTTTCGGTGGGGACGGCGGCGGGTGGCCGTCCGCTGACGGTTCAGTGGGTGCGGGCCGGGTCGGTCGCGGTGAGCACGGTGAGCGGGGGGGGTTACGGAATCAGGAAGATCACGCCGAGCACGACGGCGGCCACCAGCACCAGCAGGATCAGGGTGATCAGCCAGGCCCGGCCGGTGCCGCCCGGGGCCTTCGCATCCAGCCCGGACAGGTCCAGTCCGTGGGCGTCCACCGCCCGCACGGGACGGGCGTCCTCGGGCTGCGCGGCGCCCTCCGCGGTCTCATCCTGGGCGGCGGACTCCGCCGGGGAGGTCTCCTCGGGCCCGGTCTCCTCCGGGGCGGCCACGGCGTCGTCGGCATCCGCCGACGCCCCCACACCGGCCCCCGCATCGGCATCCTGCACTCTCGGGGTGCTCCCGGTGATCACCGGGATCCCCATGGTCTGCGGGCCCAGCAGGCGCTCGTCGTAGACGGTGCCGGCGAAATCGGTGTTGCCCAGCCCCGACAGGTGCGCCGGGTTCACCGAGACGATCCCGCCGGAGACCGTCCCCGGGCCGGCCCCGAGGATCTGGCGCTGCACGTCCTCCAGCAGGGCCCGGTCCCGGTAGGTGGTGGCGGTGCGGTCCCCGACGATCGCCGCGAACTCCTCATCCGCGCTGAGTCGGACGAACTCGCCCTGCTCGCTGATCGCCTGGAACCGCCGCTGGAACTCCAGCAGCCGATCATCCGGCTCCATGACCGGCACCACCGGAACACCCTGGGTCTCGGGGTCCGGGGCGTTGCCGCGCAGGCGGTCCAGGTACTGCTCGCGGTAGCGTCGCAGCCTCCGGGGTCCCAGATCCTCCGGGGCGGGCGGGACCTGCAGGCCGTCCTCGGCCACGAACGTCTTCTGCGGGTCCGCGGTGATGTCCGTGGTGGTGCGCTGCGCGTTCAGTGCTGACTCCTTGACGAGATGCTGCCCTCCGGGGCCTCGGGGGCTCCGGTTCTCCCCGCCGGTGTGGGGACGGCGTCGTTCGGCTGCGATTCTACCGGCCGGGCCGCCGGATCCGCCCGGCATCCCGGCAGCTCATCGGGGCCCTGCCCGGCCCGCTCGGGCACCGTGACGTCCTCGCGGTGGTAGAGCTCGTACTTGTTGATGTACTGCACCACGCCGTCCGGGACCAGGTACCATACGGGCTTGCCGTCCGCGGAGCGGCGCCGGACGTCGGTCGAGGAGATCGCCATCGCCGGCACCTCCAGCAGACCCACCCCGGCCGCACGCTCCGGGGCGGCCAGCTCGTGGCCGGGTCGGGTGACCCCGACGAAGTACGCCAGGTCCCACATCTGGGCGGCGTCCTTCCAGGACAGGATCTGCGCCATCGCATCCGCCCCGGTGATGAAGAACAGGTCCGCGTTCGGGCGCAGCTGGTGCAGGTCCCGCAGCGTGTCCACGGTGTAGGTGGGGCCGGGCCGGTCGATGTCCACCCGGGAGACCGTGAACCGGGGGTTCGACGCCGTGGCGATCACGGTCATCAGGTACCGGTGCTCCGCCTCGGTCACCCGCTGGTCGGCTTTCTGCCACGGCGTGCCGGTGGGCACGAAGACCACCTCGTCGAGGTCGAAGACCGCCGCGACCTCGCTGGCCGCGACCAGGTGCCCGTGGTGGATCGGGTCGAAGGTCCCGCCCATCACGCCCAGCCGGGTCCGCCCGGGGCGGCGCGGCGGGACGGTCAGGGTGGTGTGCCCGGAGGTCTCCAGCTGGGGGTTCATGCGCTCCTGCCCGCGACGGCGCCCCGCGCGGGCGGGACGCCATCGATCATGACTCAGTGCCGGTGGTACTCGGCGTCGTACTTCTCGACGGACTCCCGCTCAACCTCGCTGAGCTCGGACGGCGCGGAATCCGGGCGCACGACGCCGCGGCCGCTGTAGGAGTGGCAGATCAGGGCCAGCGCGATGAAGCCGACCATGAACAGGATGGCGAACCAGTGCGGCGCCAAGGGCAGCTCGTTGACCACGTGCTCCTCGGCCACGGTGGAGGCCAGGACTGCGATGCTCATGGGCGCTTGCTCCTCTCCGGCGGCCGGCGCGGCCGCGGCGTTCGGTGTGCGATGGATGCTGAAGGCCAGTCTAGCCCCTGGTCTGCCCCTGACCCCGCACGACCCACTTGCTCGTGGTCAGCTCCGTCATGCCCATGGGCCCGCGGGCGTGCAGCTTCTGCGTGGAGATCCCCACCTCGGCGCCCAGCCCCAGCTGGCCGCCGTCGGTGAAGCGGGTGGAGGAGTTGACCATGACCGTGGCGGCATCCACCCGGGAGACGAACTCGTCGGCCTCGGCGAGGTCATTGGTGATGATCAGCTCGGTGTGCCCGGTGGAGTGCCGCTGGATGTGGCGCAGCGCCTCCTCCATGTCCGGGACCACCCGCACGGACATCTCCAGGGCCAGGGACTCATCCGCCCAGTCCCCGTCCTGCGCTGCCAGCACCTGCTCCGAGAGCCCGCCGGCCAGCCGGGCCGCGGCCTCGTCGGCGTGCAGGCGCACCCCGGCCTCCAGCAGCCCGCGCAGCACGGCCTCGGCGGCCGGGGCGCCCTCCTGGATGAGCAGGGTCTCCGCGGAGTTGCAGGCCGAGGGCTTGTCGGTCTTGGAGTCCACCACCAGGTCCACGGCCATCTGCTCCGGGGCCGAGGCGCCCAGGTAGATGTGCACGTTGCCCTCCCCGGTCTCGATCACCGGCACCCGGGCGTTCGCCACGACGGACTGGATCAGCCCGCGCCCGCCGCGCGGGACCAGCACGTCCACGCGGCCGCGGGCCAGCATCAGGGCGGTGGCCCCGTCTCGGCCGTACTCGTCCACGGACTGCACGGCATCCATCGGGAACCCGGCGGCATCCAGGGCGTCGCGCAGGATCCCGACCAGGGCGGTGTTGGTCTCCTGGGCGGCCGAGCCGCCGCGCAGCATCGCGGCGTTGCCGGATTTCACGGCCAGCCCCGCGATGTCCACGGTGACGTTGGGGCGGGCCTCGTAGATCGCGCCGACCACGCCCATCGGCACCCGGATCCGGGAGACCCGCAGCCCGTTGGGCAGGGTCTGCCCGTCGATGATCTGCCCGACCGGGTCGGTCTGCCCGGCCAGCTCGTGCAGAGCCGTGATCAGCGCGTCGATGCGCGCATCATCCAGGGCGAGCCGGTCCAGCAGGTTCTCCGCCATGCCCTTCTCGCGTCCGCGGGCCAGGTCCCGGGCGTTGGCCTCCAGGATCACGGATCGCCCGGCGTCGATCCCCTCGGCCATCCGGCGCAGGGCGGTGTCCTTGTGGGAGCGGTGCGCGGTGGCCAGCACCCGGGAGGCGGCGCGGGCGTCATCGGCCATGGCCTCGACGGCCTCCTGCACCTCACGGGGCACGGTCGGAACGGACGGAGTGCTGCGATCGGTGTCGGTCATGGACCCGATGATAACGAAGGTGCGCGGCGGATTCAGCGGCGGCGCAGCACGGCCAGGTTGTCCACGTGCACGACGACGCCGTCGAACCCGTCGCCCAGCTCCTCCTCCGCGGCCGCGCTGGCCAGCCCCGCGATCCGCTCGATGTCCTGGCTGGAGTAGGCGGCCAGCCCGTGGGCGAAGGTGCGCCCCTGCGGGTCCTTGATCGCGATGGGCTCGCCCGGGCGGAAGATGCCCTCCACCCCGGTGATCCCGGCGGCCAGCAGGGAGGTGCGCCGGCGCACGGCCCGCTCCGCCCCGGCGTCGACGGTCACCGCGCCCTTGGTCTTGGCCAGCTGGGACAGCCACACCAGCCGGATCGAGCGGCGCCCACCCGTGGGCTGGAACCACGTGCCCACATCCGCCCCGTCCAGGGCCGCGGCGGCGTTGGCGGCGGAGGTGACCAGCGCGGGGATGCCGGAGGAGGAGGCGATCTTCGCGGCCTCCACCTTGGTGACCATGCCCCCGGAGCCGACCCCCGCGCGTCCGATCGTGCCGATCTCCACGCCCTCCAGGTCCCGCTCCGGGTCCGTCACGGTGCTGATCCGCTCCCCGCCCTCGGCCGGGTGCTTGGTGTACAGCGCATCCACGTCGGACAGCAGCAGCAGCGCGTCCGCCTTGATCGTGTGTGCGACGAGTGCGGCGATCCGGTCGTTGTCCCCGAACTTGATCTCGTGGGTGGCCACGGCGTCGTTCTCGTTGACGATGGGCAGCACGTTCAGGTCCAGCAGCCTCTCCAGCTGACGGTGGACGTTGTGGTAGCGGCTGCGGTGCATCAGGTCCTCCGCGGTGACCAGCACCTGGGAGATCGTGACGTCGTAGCGGGAGAAGATCTCGGTGTAGCGGGTCATGATCAGGGACTGCCCGACGGCGGCCGCCGCCTGCTGGGTGGCCAGGTCCTTGGGCCGCTTGGTCAGCCCCAGCGGGGCCAGCCCGGCCGCGATCGCCCCGGAGGAGACGAACACGACCTCCACCCCGCGCCCGTGGGTCTTCGCCAGCACGTCCGCGATCGTCGCGACGGCCAGCTCGTCCAGGGAGTGGGCGATCGAGGTCAGGGAGGAGGAGCCGACCTTCACGACGATGCGCTTGGCCTTGGGCAGATCCTCCCGCCGCTCGATGGGGCTGATCCTGTTCTTCCCCCGGGACTCGGCCGAACGCTGGATCTCGGCGCGGGACAGGGACGCGGACGGGGTGAGCATGGGTTCTCCTCTTCTGCGTGGACGGCGATCGCGGGTCGGTATCAGACGGACGGTGTCGAAGCGGCCCCGGTGGGGTCGTCGCCGGGGGTCAGTCGGCGTCCTCGGCGCGACGGCGGGCGCGCCGGTCGCGGGCGGCGTCCACGGACTCCGTCCACTTGCCGGCCAGGCGCTCGGCCTCCAGCTCCTCGCGCGCGGCGGCCTTCGCGTCCTTGCGCTGCTGGTAGTCCTCCCGCTTCTCGGCGCGGGTGGGGCGGATGATCTCCTCGAGCCTGGAGTCGGTGCCGCGCGGGCTGGACAGCAGCTCCGCGCCGCCGACCATCGTCGGCTCCCAGTCGAAGACCACGGCGTCGGCCTCCTCCCCGATCACCACGGCGTCCCCGGGGGTCGCGCCCTGGGCGAATAGCTCGTCCTCGACGCCGAGCTTGGCCAGCCGGTCCGCGAGGAAGCCCACGGCCTCGTCGTTGGCGAAGTCGGTCTGCTTGATCCACCGCTCGGGCTTCTCCCCGAGCACCCGGAACAGCGGCTCCAGGTTGCGCTCCTCCCGGCGGATGCTGAACTCCCCGCGCCCGCCGCGGCGGCGGGACACGGCCCGCGGGCGCAGCACGGCCGGGGCCTCCTGCGTCTCCTGCTCCTGATCCTCCTGCGCGGCCCGGGCCTCGGCCACCAGCTCGGCCATCGCGAAGCCCAGGGCGCGCAACCCCTCGTGGGAGGCGGTGGAAACCTCGAAGACCCGCAGCCCGCGGGCCTCCAGCTCGGGGCGCACGAGCTCCGCCAGCTCCCTGGCCTCCGGGACGTCCACCTTGTTCAGGACCACCAGGTGCGGGCGCTGCACCAGGGGCGTGGCGGTGCCGGCCGTGGGATCCACGGAATAGCCGGCCAGCTCCTTCTCGATGACCTCGAAGTCCGAGATCGGGTCCCGGCGCGGCTCCAGGGTCGCGCAGTCGATGACGTGCACGATCGCCGCACAGCGCTCCACGTGGCGCAGGAACTGGTGGCCCAGCCCCCGACCCTCGGAGGCGCCCTCGATCAGCCCGGGCACATCGGCCACGGTGAAGCGGGTGTCCCCGGCCTGCACGACCCCGAGGTTGGGCACCAGGGTCGTGAACGGGTAGTCCGCGATCTTCGGGCGCGCCGCGGACATCGCCGCGATCAGCGAGGACTTGCCGGCCGAGGGGTACCCGACCAGGGCGACATCGGCGATGGACTTCAGCTCCAGGACGAGGTCCCGCTCCTCGCCGTCGATGCCCAGCAGGGCGAAGCCGGGGGCCTTGCGCTTCGGGGAGGCCAGGGCCGCGTTGCCGGCCCCGCCCTGCCCGCCGTGGGCGGCGACGAACTCATCGCCCATCCGCACCAGGTCCGCCAGCACCTTCCCGTCCCGGGTCTTCACGACCGTTCCCTGCGGCACGGACAGGACCAGGTCCGCCCCGTGGGTGCCGTGGGAGAGCCCGCCGCGGCCGATGTCGCCCTTGGGCGCGGTCTGGTGCGGCGAGTGGTGGTATTCCAGCAGCGTGGTGGACTGCCCGTCCACCCGCAGGATCACGTCTCCCCCGTTGCCGCCGTTGCCGCCGTCGGGGCCGCCCAGGGGCTTGAACTTCTCGCGGCGCACGGACACGCAGCCGTTGCCGCCGGCGCCTCCGCGGGCGTGCAGGACCACCCGGTCCACGAAATCGGCCACGTGCAAAACCCCTTCGGTCAGCGGATGGGAGGGGCGCCGCGGGGTGCGGCGCCGGACTCCGGCGGGCCCTTCGATCCTATCGGCCCCGGAGGTCATGGACGAGAAGAGGGCCCGCTCTCCCGTCAGGGGAAGGCAGGCCCTCTTCTGCATGGTCACCGGCTGGTTGCGGCCCCCGGTGCGAGCCGTGCTCCTCGCGGGGAGAACTACTCCGCGGCGGCGAGGATGTTGACGACCTTGCGGCCGCGGCGACGACCGAACTCGACCTGGCCGGCGGCCAGGGCGAACAGGGTGTCGTCCCCGCCGCGCCCGACGTTCTCACCGGGGTGGAAGTGGGTGCCGCGCTGGCGGACGATGATCTCGCCGGCGTTGACGGACTGGCCGCCGAAGCGCTTCACGCCCAGGTACTGGGGGTTGGAGTCGCGGCCGTTGCGGGTGGAGCTTGCACCTTTTTTGTGTGCCATTACTGCCTGCCTTCGTAGGGGTGACGGGTGGGTGAGCGGAGCCGATCAGGCGTCGATCGCGGTGACCTTGACCTGGGTCAGCTCGGCGCGGAAGCCCTGGCGCTTCTTGTAGCCCGTCTTGTTCTTGTACTTCTGGATGACGATCTTCGGGCCGCGCAGGTCCTCGACCTTCTCGGCGGTGACCTTCGCGGAGGCGAGGGCCTTCGGGTCCGCCTGGACCTTCTCGCCGTCCACCAGCATCAGGACGGGCAGCTCGATGGTGCTGCCGGCCTCACCGGCGACGCGGTCGAGGGTAACGAGGTCTCCCACGGAGACCTTTTCCTGGCGGCCGCCAGCGCGGACAATCGCGTACACCACTTGGGAACTCACTTCTCTCGACATTCAACGTACTGGGGTTCTGCTCAGAGCACCGCAACCACCGGGGACGTGGCCGCCGGACGTGGGACGCACCCGGAGGACGGGTCCGTCGAGGAAGGTCGCAATGAGCACCGACAGTCAAGGATACGGCACAGCCCCGCGCCCGGGCAAGTGTTCGCCCGGGCGCGGCGGCCGCGACGCCGCTCGGCCGCGGGTCACTCGGGCCGGCGGATGTCCTCGGCCTTCACGCCGACGCCGAGCATCATGACCTCCTCGGCCTGTGCGGCCGCGGCGGTGGTGCCGTCGGTGCTGGGGGCGGCCGCGGCCGTGGCGACCCGGACCCCCGAGGCCTCGCCCTGCTGACCGGCGACGATGCTCCCGCCCTGCCCGCCGTCGGAGCTGGCCCGACGGGAACGGCGCTTGGGGCGGGAGGCGGAGGCCGGCCGGGCCCGCTCCTCCTGCGCCGGGGCAGCTAGTGCGGCCTGGGCGGACTCCTGGGCCTGATCCGGCTGCTCGGAGCGGCGCGAGGCGCCCGGGGTGGCGACTCCGGTGACCGTGGGCCGCTGCTCGGCCGGGTCCTGCGCGGTCCGCGCCGGGGACTGGGCCCGCCGGGGGGTGCGGGAGGTCCCGGACCGGCGGCCCTGCTCCTGCCGGTCCTCGCCCCGGGTGCGCCCGCCCCGCTCCTGAGCGGAACCGGACTGCCCGGCGTCGGACTTCCCGGTGCCGGACGTCGCGGAGCCGGAGTTCTCTGCGCCGGACTGTCCGCCGCGCTCGGTCTGCTCCGAGCGGCGCGAGCGCCGGCCGGGCTTCATGTCCTCGAGGGCCTCGAGTGCGGCCTGGCGCGCGGCGTCGGCGGCCTCGCGTCCGGCCCGGCGGCTGTCCTCCCGGCGCGTGCGCCCGGCGCGTGCGGAGCGGGTGCTCCCGGCCCGGCGCGGGGCGGGCAGCCCGGTCTCCTCCCCCGCCGACGAGGCGGAGTCGTCCCGGTCCCGTCCCCGGCGGGAGTGACCGCGGGACGTCTCGCTGCGGCGGGAGTCCTCGGTTCCGGACTCTCCGCGCCCGGCCTCTTCCCGGGGCGCCCGGCGCTCGAAGGCCTCGCTCAGCGAATCCAGGTCCAGGGACCGCTCGGAGCGCTCCCGCTCCTGGTCCGGCTGCCGCTCCTCGCCGTGGGGCAGGGAGACGACCTCACCGTGGATGGTCACGACCATGTCCGGGTCCTCCGGCAGACCGTGGCCGGAGCCAGCCTCGTCGCGTCCATCCGCGGCGTGGGCCGTCTCGCCCTGGGCCTGGGACCCGTTCTGCGAGGACTCGCCCTGCTGCGTCTCGGCCTGCTCGCCCCGGGAGCGTCCGCCGCGCTTGCGGCGCTTGCGCTTCTTGGCGGCCTTGGACTCCTGTCCCGCGCCGTCGTGCTGCTCGACCGAGTCCCCGGAAGACGCCGCCTGCTGGGTGCGCTCCTGGTCCTCTGCGTCGTCCTCGTGTTTGGAGGAGGCCGCGGCGATGGTCGCGAAGGCCGTGCGGGCGGCCTCGGCGCGCGCGTCGTCCTGCGGGTTGCGGGGGGTCTCCTCGCGCTGCTGGCGGTTGCGGGACCGCTTGCGGTCGTGCCGGTCATGGCGGTGGTGGGTCTCGGAGCCGTGACCGCCCGAGCGGCCCTTCAGCGGCTCGTCGTGCACGACGACGCCGCGGCCGTCGCAGGCCTCGCAGGGCTCGGAGAAGACCTCCAGCAGACCGGTGCCCATGCGCTTGCGGGTCATCTGCACCAGACCCAGCGAGGTCACCTCGGCCACCTGGTGCTTGGTGCGGTCCCGCCCGAGGCACTCCACCAGACGCCGCAGCACCAGGTCCCGGTTGGACTCCAGGACCATGTCGATGAAGTCGACGACGATGATCCCGCCGATGTCGCGCAGGCGCAGCTGGCGCACGATCTCCTCGGCGGCCTCCAGGTTGTTCTTGGTGACGGTCTCCTCCAGGTTGCCCCCGGAGCCGGTGAACTTGCCGGTGTTCACGTCGATCACGGTCATCGCCTCGGTGCGGTCGATGACCAGGGAGCCGCCGGAGGGCAGGAACACCTTGCGATCCAGGGCCTTGGCCAGGCCCTCCTCGATCCGGTAGTGGTCGAAGACGTCCTCCTCCTCGGTCCACTGCCGCAGCCGTCCCACCAGATCCGGGGCCATGTAGGTCACGTACGCCTCGATGGAGTCCCAGGCCTCCTGACCCTGCACGACCATCGCGGAGAAGTCCTCGTTGAACACGTCGCGCACGGTCTTGATGGACAGGTCCGGCTCCTGGGACAGCAGCTCCGGGGCGGTGGTCTTGCGGGAGTTCGCCTTCTTCTGGATCTCCTCCCACTGCACCCGCAGTCGGTTGATGTCGTGGGCGAGGTCCTCCTCGCTGGCGCCCTCCGCGGCGGTGCGCACGATGACGCCGGCGCCGTCGGGCAGGTGGTCCTTGAGGATCTTCTTCAGCCGGGCCCGCTCCGTGTCCGGCAGCTTCCGGGAGATCCCGGTCATGGACCCGCCGGGGACGTAGACGAGGAAGCGCCCGGGCAGGGAGATCTGCGAGGTCAGCCGGGGGCCCTTGTGCCCGATCGGATCCTTGGTGACCTGCACCAACACGGAGTCCCCGGACTTCAGGGCCCGCTCGATGCGCCGGGGCGCGCCGTCCAGGCCCGCGGCGTCCCAGTTGACCTCACCGGCGTAGAGCACCGCGTTGCGCCCGCGGCCGATGTCGATGAACGCCGCCTCCATGGAGGGCAGCACGTTCTGCACCTTCCCGAGGTAGACGTTGCCGATCAGGGAGTCCTGCTGGGTCTGGGACACGAAGTGCTCGGCCAGCACCCCGTCCTCCAGGACGCCGATCTGGATGCGCTCGTCCTTCTGGCGCACGATCATCTGCCGGTCCACGGACTCCCGACGAGCCAGGAACTCGGCCTCGGTGATTCCGTGCCGACGGCGCCCGGAGGCGCGGGATTCCCGACGGCGCTGGCGCTTGGCCTCCAGGCGCGTGGAGCCCTTCACGGAGGTCACGGCGTCGGCCGAGGTGGACTCGACGATGCGCGGGGTGCGGACCTTGGTGACGGTGTTGGGGTCCTCCTCCTCGTCCACCAGCTCCAGGTCCGTGTCTCCGCGGCGCCGCCGACGGCGCTTGCGGGCAACGACCTCGCCGTCGTCCTGCGGCTCGTCCTCGGCGGCCTCGAGCTCGGCCTTCTCCTGCTGCTTCTTCGCCAGGGCCGCGGCCTTCAGCTCCTCGATGTCCGGGGCCTTGAACAGCACGGAGGTCGCGCCGAACGGGTCGGCGGCGACCTCCGGGACGGAGGAGGCGGCGGGTGCGGTCTCGGCGTCCTCGCCCCGGGGGGCGGCGCCGTCGTTCTGGGTGCTCATCGTCTGCGGATGCTCCTGTGGTGCGGCCGCGGAGCCGTGCCGCACCCGGTCCGCCGCCGCGGATGGTGGCCGGTCGGCGCCCCGCCCTAAGGCGGGCGGGACGAGCCGGAAGTCGTCTGGCTGCCCAGCACCGTCTCTCCAGCCGTGGCATCGCCCGGCGATCAGGCCCCGCCGGGGATCATCTCCCCGCGGGCCGCGGTGGGTGGGCCGATGGTCGCGCCGAGCTCCGCAGTCTCACGGGAGTCTTGCCCGGGTGGTCTTCGCCCGGGCGCTCGCTGGAGCGCTGCCAGGCGGTGCACGGCACCCGTCGGCGGCACATCGGACCGGAGGAGACCGCGTGCGGCGCGGCCCTCGGCCTCCCCCAGTATCGCACACCCCCGCCGCGGGAGGGAGGGGCGGGGCCCCGGTGCGTGCAGGACACATCCAGGAGACGCACGGTCGACGCCGCTAAGATGACCGACGCACGCCCACCGGCGGCGCCCCGGCGCCACCGGATCATCCCCGACCCATGAAGAAGGTGCCCGCGTGAGCGCAGCAGTGACCGAACTCCCCGAGGATTCCGCGGCGGAGGGGACCGAGACGCTCCCCCAGCGTCGGCGCCTGGCCTGGCTGATGGTCGTGACCGGCGCCGTCGGCTTCTTCGCCGCGGCGATGCTGGTGTGGGAGCGGCTGCAGATCTACGTGGATGCCGGCCACGTCTCCAGCTGCGACCTGAACTCCCTGGTCAACTGCGGCACCGTCATGCGCACCAGCCAGGCCGCGGCCTTCGGCTTCCCGAATCCGCTGATCGGCATCGTCGCCTACGCGATCATCCTGACCATCGCGACGGCGATGCTCGCCGGGGCGCGCCTGGCCCGCTGGTACTGGTGGTGCGTGCAGATCGGGGTGACCCTGGGCTTCGTGTTCATCTGCTGGCTGTGGTACCAGACCACCTTCCGCATCGACGCGCTGTGCCTGTACTGCATGATCGTGTGGATCATGCAGACCACGCTGTTCGTGCATGTCACGGTGCACAACATGCGCACCGGGGTGATCCCCGTGCCGCGGCGGGTCGCCTCGGCGATGACCGGCTGGGCCTGGTTCCTCACCGTGATGATCCTGCTGGTGCTGTTCGGGATCATCTTCATCCGGTTCTTCTCGGTGATCATGGGCATGTTCTAGGCGCCGGGTGCGACCCGCGCGGGTCGCCCGCAGGCACGGACGGGGCCCGTCCCGACGCACCGCTTCACGCGGTGGTCGGGGCGGGCCCCGTCGTAGTTCACGACACCGAGCCAGCCGCGGGGTGCTGCCCCGGGCGGGGCGCAGCGGCGGCGCACAGGCGGCGGTTCAGCCGAACCAGATGCCGATCTCGCGCTGGGCGGATTCCGGGGAGTCCGAGCCGTGCACGAGGTTCTTCTGCACGTCCTCGCCCCAGTCGCGGCCGAGGTCCCCGCGGATCGTGCCGGCCGGGGCGGTGGTCGGCTCGGAGGGGCCCATGATGGTGCGCAGGCCCTCGATGCAGCGGTCCCCCTCGATCACCGCGGCCACGACGGGCCCGGAGCCCATGAAGCGCACCAGCGGCTCGAAGAACGGCTTGCCGGCGTGCTCGGCGTAGTGCTGCTCCAGGATCTCCCGGGAGGGGGTGAGCATCCGCAGCTCGGCGATGCGGTAGCCCTTGGTCTCGATGCGCGAGAGCACCGCGCCGATGAGGTTGCGTTCCACGCCGTCGGGCTTGACGAGGACGAGGGAGCGTTCGGTCATGGGATCCTCCTGATCCGGAAGACGTGCGGACGGTCTGAGTCCATCCTAGCCAGCCGCACCCGCGCCACGGCGGAGGCGGAGGGTCAGCCGCGCGGGGTCTCGAGGCTCCACAGCCGCCGCACCTGCACCCCCAGCTGCCGCAGCACGGCCGTGCCGAAGGAGATCGTGCCCAGCGCGAGCTCGACCCGCGTCGGATCGGAGGCGGCGTCCCGGCCCGGCCGAATCCGCTCCAGCAGCTGCGCCAGCCCGATCACCGGGACCCTCTCCGTCAGCTCACCGGGCAGCCGGTAGTCCAGGTGCCCGTCCCGCCCCAGGTCCACGAAGGCGTGCTCGACGCCGCGGTCATCCAGCAGATCGGCGATGGCCCGCCAGTCCTTGGTCATCGGCACGGACCACCACACCCGCTGCACCCGCCCCGCATCGGAGACGGCCCGCGCGGCCTCCAGCGCGTGGGCCGCCCCTGCCGCGTCGATTCCCGCGTCCACGACCAGCAGGCAGCCGTCCGGAAGGCGGTGGGCGCTGCCGCGCCCGGGCCGACGCACCGGGCTGGACCCGAAGCCTTCCGGCGGTTCGTCCACGCCCAGGGCGCGGGCCGCCGCGCGCGCCGCGGCCAGCGCGACCCGTTCGTTCTCCACGAGGAAGTCACCCGCGGGCACCACCACCAGGGGTGCTGCGTGGCGGGCGCAGGTCCGGCGCAGGAGCCGGTCCGGGCCGGGCGCCTGCGGGACGCTGGCCACGGGGGCTGGCCCGTGCACCAGGCCGATCTTCTCCTGGGCCACGTGCATCAGGCTCGGTCCGAACACGTCCAGGTGCTCCGGGAGAATCCGGGTCAGGGCCACGGCCACCGGGTCGAACAGGCTCACGGCGTCGTGGGCCCCGCCCATCCCGGCCTCGTGGACTACGACCTGCGCCCCGGCCGCGCGCAGCATCGCGTGTCCCAGCACCGTGAACAGGTCCGTGGGCGCCAGATACGCGCCGGGGGCCGGGGTCGCCTCGGGCAGGACGGCGGCCAAGTGGTCCAGGCCGTCGCGGTAGGCCGCGGCGGGCAGCACCTTCCCGTCCAGGACGAAGCGGTCCCGGTTGGAGATGATCCCCGGGGAGCTGACCAGCCCGACGCGCAGCCCGCAGGCCTGCAGGCGCCAGGCGATCTCCGCGGCGGTCTGCCCCTTGCCCTTGGAGCCGGTCACCACCACGCTCGGTGCGGGGTCGGCACCGCGCAGCAGGCCCGTCAGGACCCGTCCGGCCGCGGCGACGTCGCGCACGGCGTCGGCGGGCCGAGCCGCCCAGCCGGCGAAGACCGTCCGGGATTCCAGGGCCCGCAGGCCCTCATCGGTCGCGCTCACGCGCGCCCGTGGGTGCGCTCCCACTCCTGCTCGGCCTCGAAGCGCTCGGCCTTCTCCCGGTCCAGGCGCGCGCCCACGACCATCGAATACCACCAGCAGGCCAGGAAGCACGCGCCGATGAAGAACATCGCCGGCACCAGGAACCCCGTGGCCACCAGCAGCACCTGCAGCACCCAGCCGGCGGTGTACCCCCAGGGCCTGCGCAGCAGGGCGCACAGGGCGACGAAGGCCGCCGCGAAGATCAGGCCCCCGATCATCACCGCCGTCTTCAGGCCCGCCCCCGCGTGGAAGACCGAGAGGCCGAAGAACGCCAGGGTCGCGAAGAACACCACGAGGGCCTCGAGGACCAGCACGGTGGAGGCGAACATCATCCGCACGGAGCTGGGCTTCTTGACCTGTCCGGGCCGCCATTCCCGCTGCGCGCGCGTCAGCCGAGCCACGGGCCCTCCTCCCCTCCGGTCGGCTCCCCGTCGGCTCCCGTCAGACCGGATTCCGGCAGCGGGCCCAGCAGCATCCGGGCCTCCCCGGCCACGGTCACGGAGCCGGTGATCAGCACGGCGGCGTCCAGCTCCTCGCGCACGGCGGCATCGGAGACGGCCGCGGTGATCGCCTCGTCCAGGCCGGCGAAGGCCTGCACGGCGTCCTCGTCGAAGCCCTCCGCCACGGCCAGGCGCGCCAGCTCCTCCGGGTCGATGGCCCGCGGGGAGTGGGAGGCGCTGATGTACAGGCGGGCGTCGAAGCGTTCGGACTCGGCGTAGGACTCGCGCAGGATGCGCAGCATCTGCGCCGCATCCTTATCCGCCAGGATCCCCAGGACGATCTCCAGCTCCCGGGCGGGCACGGTCTCCTCGATGGCGCGCACCTGCGCGAGCAGCCCGTGCGGGTTGTGCGCGGCGTCGATGATGACGGTCGGGGCGGTGCGCACCGTCTCCATGCGGCCCGGGGAGCGCACGGCCGCCAGGCCCGCCCGCACCAGCTCGACGTTCAGCTCGCGTTCTCCCCCGCCCAGGAAGGCCTCGACGGCGGCGATGGCCAGTGCGGCGTTGTCCGCCTGGTGCTCCCCCGCCAGGGGCAGCGCCAGGTCCTCGTAGACCCCGGCCAGCCCCTGCACCGCGAGCACCTGACCGCCGGTTCCCGGGACCCGGGAGCGCACCCCGAACTCCACGCCGCCGAAGCGGAACGGAACCCCGGCCTCCCGGGCCGCCTCCAGCAGGATCTCGGCCGCGGCCGGACGCTGGGCGGAGGAGACGAGGAAGCCGCCGGGCTTGATGATCCCGGCCTTCTCCCGGGCGATCTCTTCCACGGTGTCCCCGAGCATGCGGGTGTGGTCCAGGTCGATCGGGGTGAGCACGGAGACCGCGGCATCGGCGACGTTGGTGGCGTCCCAGCGACCGCCCAGACCCACCTCCAGGACCATGACGTCCACGGGGGCCTCGGCGAACACGGCGAAGGCCAGCACGGTCATCGCCTCGAACTCGGTCAGCGCCACCTCCCCGCGCTCGGTGAGCCGCTGGTCGGCCAGGAGCAGGAAGGGCCGGATCTCGTCCCAGGTGCGCACGAAGGTCGCGTCGTCGATCGGGGCGCCGTCCACGGCGATCCGTTCGGTGACGCGTTCCAGGTGCGGGGAGGTGTAGCGCCCGACCCGCAGATCGTGGGCCATCAGCAGGGCCTCGACCATCCGGGCCGTCGAGGTCTTGCCGTTGGTGCCGGTCAGGTGGATCACCGGGGCCGCATGAGCGGGATCCCCCAGCAGGTCCATGGCCAGGCGCATCGCGTCCAGGCGCGGGGCCATCTGGGTCTCCGGGGCACGCCCGCGCAGCTCCGCGGCCACCGACTCCGCGGAGAACGCGTCCTCGCCCGGGTCCGGGGCCAGGTGCGGCAGATCCGCCTCGAGGTCCTCCCCGATGCCGTGGGGCACCGGGGAGGAGGAGCCGGTGCGCTCCATCTCGGTCAGCTCGCGGGCGATCGCCTCGTCCTCGTCCTCCAGCTCCTCCTCCCCGCCGAAGTGCGGATCCAGCGGATCCAGCTCCGGGGGGAAAGGCGCGGGCTGCGGCTCGGCGCCGTCGTGGTCCTCGCGGGGATCCTGCTCCTCGCGGAAGGGCTGCTCGCTCATGCTCTGGCTCAGTCCTCGGTCGTCACGGTCACGTGCAGGCCCTCGCCCGGCTCCAGGACGAGGTCCTCGGTCAGGGTCTCGGCCGTCACCAGCTCGGCGTGGGCTTCCACGGCCGCGAGGGTCGCGGCGTCGGCGATCACCACGGTGCGGATCCGGTCCGAGACCATGAGGTCCTCGTCCTTGCGGGCCTGCTGGATCGCGCGGATGACGTCCCGGGCGGTGCCCTCAGCCTGAAGCTCCGGGGTCAGGTGCGTGTCCAGGACGAGGAAGCCGCCGTCGATCACGGCCACGGCCCGCTCGGTCCCGGCGGACTCGTCCACCACGGTCTCCAGCTCGAACTCACCGGGCTGCAGGCCCAGGGGCTCCTCGAGGGTCTCGGAGCCCACCACGACCCCGTCGCCATCGGTCCGCCAGTCCCCCGCCTTCGCAGCGCGGATGGCCTGCTGCACGAGCCGACCCAGCCGGGGTCCGGCGGCCCGGGCGTTGACCTTCAGGCTGCGGGAGATGCCGTAGTCCTCGGCTGAGGTCTGCTCGGCGTCTAGCACGGTCACCGTCTTGATGTTCAGCTCTGAGGCGATGATGTCCGCGTAGGTACCCGCCAGGTCCGCCCCGCGCGGCGCGGCGACGGTCAGGGAGGCCAGGGGCTGGCGCACGCGCAGCCGGTGGGCCTTGCGCAGCGCCGAACCGGCCGAGCACACGGCCCGGGTGGTGTCCATGAGCTCGGACAGATCCGCCTCCTCGGCGAAGGCCCCGGCGTCCGGCCAGTCGGCCAGGTGCACCGAGCGGCGCCCGGTCAGCCCGCGCCACATCTCCTCGGCGGTCAGCGGCAGCAGGGGCGCTGCCACCCGGCACGCCGTCTCCAGGCAGGTCCACAGCACGTCGAAGGCGACGATGTCCTCGTCGAAGAAGCGCTGGCGGGAGCGGCGCACGTACCAGTTGGTCAGGGCGTCGGCGTAGTGACGCAGGTGCTCGCAGGCGCTCCACACGTCGTAGGCGTCCATCGCCGCGGTGACGTCCGTGATCAGCTGGCGGGTGCGGGCCAGGATGAATCGGTCCATCACGTGGTCCGAGGTGTAGCGGGGCCGGGCCTCGTAGCCCTCCCCGTCGAAGGCCGCGTTCGTGTACAAGGTGAAGAAGTGGTACACGTTCCACAGCGGCAGCATCACCTGGCGCACGCCCTCGCGGATGCCGCGCTCGGTGACGATGAGGTTGCCCCCGCGCAGGATGGGGCTGGACATCAGGAACCAGCGCATCGCATCGGAGCCGTCCCGGTCCAGGACCTCGGAGACGTCCGGGTAGTTGCGCAGGGACTTGGACATCTTCTGCCCGTCCGAGCCCAGCACGATGCCGTGGGAGACCACGTTCTTGTACGCGGGCCGGTCGAACAGGGCCGTGGCCAGGATGTGCAGGGTGTAGAACCAGCCGCGGGTCTGCCCGATGTACTCCACGATGAAGTCCGCCGGGTAGTGGTGCTCGAACCACTCCTTGTTCTCGAAGGGGTAGTGCACCTGGGCGTAGGGCATGGACCCAGAGTCGAACCACACGTCCAGCACGTCCGGGACGCGGCGCATCGTGGACTTCCCCGTCGGGTCATCCGGGTTGGGCCGGGTCAGCTCGTCGATGAACGGCCGGTGCAGATCCGGCTCTCCGTCGTGGTTGAGCGGCAGGCGCCCGAAGGCCTCTTCCAGCTCCGCGAGCGAACCGTAGACCTCGGTTCGCGGGTAGTTCGGGTCATCCGAGACCCACACGGGGATCGGCGAGCCCCAGTAGCGGTTGCGGGAGATGGACCAGTCCCGGGCGTTCTCCAGCCACTTGCCGAACTGGCCGTGCTTGACGTTGCCGGGGATCCAGTTGATCTGCTCGTTGAGCTCGACCATGCGGTCCTTGAACTCGGTCACCGACACGTACCAGGAGGTGATGGCCCGGTAGATCAGGGGGTTGCGGCAGCGCCAGCAGTGCGGATACGAGTGCACGTAGGACTTCTCCCGGATCAGCGCGCCCTTGGCCTTCAGCGCGTTGATGACGGTGCGGTTGGCCTCGAAGACCTGCACCCCGGCGATCCCGGTCAGGGTGTCGTCCCCGGAGGCGGTGGGCTCGGCGAACAGCGGCAGGAACTTCGCGCCCTCGTCCACGGAGAGCACCACGGGGATGTCGTGGGCCTCGCAGACCTTCTGGTCGTCCTCACCGTAGGCGGGGGCCTGGTGGACCAGCCCGGTGCCGTCGGTGGTGGTCACGTAGTCCGCGACCAGCACCTGCCAGGCGTTGCCGGTGCCGTAGGTCTCGGCGTCGACGAAGTGATCCCACAGCGGCGCGTAGCGCACCCCGGCCAGCTGGGCGCCGTCGTAGGTCCGCACGACGCCGGCCCGGGCCGTGGCGACCGGATCCTCGGCGTCGGCGTACCCGAGGTCCTTCGCGTACTCGGCCAGCAGGTCCTCGGCGACCACGTAGCGGGCCCCGGCCCGCTCACCGGCACCCTCCACCAGCACGTAGCGGATGTCCGGGCCGACGGCGATCGCCTCGTTGGTCGGCAGGGTCCAGGGCGTGGTGGTCCAGGCCAGCAGGTGGGCACCGGCCAGCTGGCGGGCGACGTCGGGCTCGGCGGCCAGGGAGGTGTCCTCGGTGACCTCGAAGGCCACGGTCACCGTGGGGTCCTGCCGGTCCTGGTAGACGTCGTCGTCCATGCGCAGCTCGTGGTTGGACAGCGGGGTCTCGTCCTTCCAGCAGTACGGCAGCACGCGGAAGCCCTGGTAGGTCAGGCCCTTCTCGTGCAGCCGCTTGAAGGCCCAGATGACCGATTCCATATACTCGACGTTGAGCGTCTTGTAGTCGTTCTCGAAGTCCACCCAGCGGGCCTGGCGGGTGACGTACTTCTGCCACTCGTCGGTGTACCTGAGCACGGAGGAGCGGCAGGCGTCGTTGAAGCGGTCGATGCCCATCTGTTCGATCTGCTTCTTGTCCGTCATGCCCAGCTGTTTCATGGCCTCCAGCTCGGCCGGCAGCCCGTGGGTGTCCCAGCCGAAGCGGCGGTCCACCTTGTGCCCGCGCATGGTCTGATAGCGAGCCACGAGGTCCTTGACGTAGCCGGTGAGCAGGTGGCCGTAGTGGGGCAGGCCGTTGGCGAAGGGCGGCCCGTCGTAGAACACGAACTCGTCGGTGGGTCCGTCCGGGTTCTCGCGCTGGTCGATGCTGGCCTGGAAGGTGCCGTCCTGCTCCCAGTGGGAGAGCACGGCCTCCTCGATCGCGGGGAAGGAGGGGGAGGCGGGGACGGCGTCGCCTGCGGCGGAGGACTTGGGGTAGTGGCTGCTCACGCGGACATCCTGAGGCTGGTCGGGTCTCTTGCTCGTCAGGACGCCCGCCGCCGCGGGACCGTTCGGGTCCCGGACCGCGCACGCGGTACCACCTCACTTGCCGGGGCCGAGGAGCCCGCGGCGGCGCACAGGGGCCGCCGCGGGAGGTTCTCGACGGTCCTCGACCGCTTCATTCGTCGGCTGTGACGGGCCTGCCCGTCCGGGTCTAATGAGGCTGTATCTGTTCCGCCTTCCCCCGCGCCGCAGCGCTTCGGTGGGGGTCGGCAGGTACCGCCCGTTCTTCCGGATTGCTCGCCGGTGATGGCCGGGTCATCGCACTGGCCCCAGTGTAGGCCCGCCCGCTCCGGGGTGTCTAACGCCGACCGCGCCCCCGCCGCGACTACGGTGGATGCATGGCCGATTCCCGCAAGACCCCGACCCCATCCGCCCACCCCCGCGCCGCACGGTCGGCCCGCCTCCAGGCCGGGGCGCTGACCGGGATGGGCCTGCTGCACTTCCTCCGCGCGGGTGCCTTCGACCCCCTGATTCCCCCGGCCCTTCCCGGCTCGGCCCGCGCCTGGACCTACGGCTCGGGGGCTGCGGAGCTCACCGTGGCCGCCCTGCTGGCCAGGCACCGCACGCGCCGGATCGGCGGGCGGGCGGCCGTCGGGCTCTACCTGGCAGTGTGGCCCGGCAACGTCCAGATGGCCTGGGATGCCCGGCACGACTCCCCCGCGCGCCGGATCATCACCCTGGCCCGCCTGCCGCTGCAGATCCCGATGATCCGCGCCGGCCTGCGGGTCGCGCGCGAGGCCTGAGGCACCCGCCCGCTGCCGCCCGGCTCGTCCCGCCCCGCCCGGCCCCTTCTGGTGTGGGCCGAGTTCAGTCGGTCGAGGCGCCCATCGCGGCCACGTCCCCGACGACGATCACCGCGGGGGCGCGGACCCCGCGCCGCCGAGCCAGCTGCGCGATGGTCTCCAGGGTGCCCACCGTGGTGCGCTGCTCGGGGGTCCAGCCGCGTTCGACGATCGCGACCGGGGTGAGCGGGTCGTGGCCCAGCTCGATCAGGTGCCGGGAGGTGTCGGCCAGTCGGCGCACGCCCATGAGCAGGATGAGAGTATGCGCCCTGTCGTGCGGGACCACCGGGAGCTCGGTGTGCGCGGTGACCACGCTGAAGCCGTGGGAGAGGTTCCGATGGGTCACCGGGATCCCGGCGGCTGCCGGCACGGATACGGCGGAGGTGATCCCGGGCACGACCTCCACGGGCACCCCGTGGGCCGCGCAGTATTCCTCCTCCTCGCCCCCGCGGCCGAAGACGAACGGGTCCCCGCCCTTCAGGCGGACCACCCGCAGGCCCTTCCGGGCCTCCTCCACGAGGGTCGCATTGATCCGGTCCTGGGTGACCTTGTGGTACCCGGCGCGCTTGCCGACGTCGATGATCCGGGCGTGCTCGGCCAGGCGCGGCAGCAGATCCACCGGACCGAGCCGATCCGCCACCACGACGTCGGCATCGGCCAGCAGGTGCCGCCCGCGCACGGTGAGCAGGCCGGGATCTCCGGGGCCACCGCCGACCAGCGCCACGCCGCCGGGAGGCAGCCGCGACTCGTCCGGGGATTCCAGCACCTGCTCCCGACGGGCCCGGACCGGGGCTTCCCCCGTCTCCAGGCGCGCCTGGATCCAGGCGGCCACGGCCTTGGCTCGGGCGGGATCCGCGGCGGCGTTGACGCCCACGCTCACCCCGTGCGCCCGGGCGGCGGCCGCGGACCACGCGGTCGAGGCCTGGGGATCGCCGCCGATCACGGCGAAGATCCGACGGCTCTCGGCGGCCTCGGCCAGCTCCCGCTGGGCCCTCGGGCTGCTCGTGTGAGCGAACAGGAGCCACACCCCGTCCAGATCCGCGGCCGCGGCCCGGCGCCGGTGCCACACCAGGTGGGGGTCCTGATCGGCCAGACGCGCCAGCTCCTCGGTGACCTCCGGGGCCACCAGCAGCACCCGGGCCCGCTCGATCAGCAGGGCCCGGACCCGCCGCTCGGCCACCGGGCCGCCGCCGGCGACGAGCACCGTCCGACCCGCCAGCCGCAGGCCGACGGGCAGGCTCACGCCACCAGCTCCTCATCGGCGGTGCGCGCCCAGTCCGCGAAGCCCTGCTCGGGGTCCTGCCGGTGGCGCAGGTAGGAGCGCACCAGGCGCTCCACGTAGTCGGCGATGCCCGTGGCCGGGACCTTCAGCCCGCGCACGGTGCGCCCGGTGACCCCGCCGTCGTTGGCGTACCCGGACAACTCCCCACCCAGGTGCACCTGGAAGCCGGGCACCTGCTCCCCGACCTCATCCGTGATGATCTGGCCCTTCAGCCCGATGTCCGCGGTCTGGATGCGCGCGCAGGAGTTGGGGCAGCCGTTGATGTGCAGGGTCAGCTGCTCGGGCAGCCGTTCGGCCACGTCGGCCAGGCGCTCATCCAGGTCCCGGATGACCCCCTCGGCGGTGTCCTTGGTGTCCACGATCGCCAGCTTGCAGAACTGGATGCCCGTGCAGGCCATCGTGGTGCGGCGGAACAGGGACGGCTCGGCCTCCAGGCCGATCTCCCGGGCTCCCGCGACGAAGGCCTCGACGTCGTCCTCCGGAACGTCCAGGACCACGATCTTCTGGTAGGGGGTCAGCCGCAGCCGGCCCGCGCCGTGGTCCTGCATGAGGTCGGCCAATCGGTTCAGCAGCCGCCCGCCGACGCGCCCGACCACCGGGGACAGCCCGACGTAGTATCGGCCGTCCTTCTGCCGGTGCACCCCCACGTGATCGCCCGTGCGGGTCGGGCGCTGCGGGGCGGGCCCGTCCGGCAGGCGCCAGCCGAGATACTCCTCCTCCAGGACCTCGCGGAACCTCTCGGGACCCCAGTCGGCCATGAGGAACTTCAGCCGGGCCCGGTTGCGCAGGCGGCGGTAGCCGTAGTCCCGGAAGATGCTGGTGACCCCGAGCCAGACCTCGGCCGCGTGCTCCGGGGCGACGAAGGCGCCCAGGCGCTGGGCGAGATGGGCGTTGGTGGACAGCCCGCCGCCGACCCACAGGTCATAGCCGGCCCCCAGCTCGGGGTGGACCACCCCGACCAGCGAGATGTCGTTGATCTCGTGCACCACGTCCTGGCTGGGGTGACCGGTCACGGCGGTCTTGAACTTGCGCGGCAGGTTGGACAGCTCGGGGTCCCCGATGAAGCGCTCCTTGATCTCCCGGATGGTCGGGGTGGGATCCAGGATCTCCTCGGCGGCCACTCCGGCCACGGGCGAGCCGAGGATCACGCGGGAGACGTCCCCGCAGGCCTCCGTCGTGGACAGGCCCACGGACTCCAGACGCCGCCAGATCTCCGGGACGTCCTCGATCTGCACCCAGTGCAGCTGGATGTTCTGCCGATCCGTGACGTCCGCGGTGCCGCGGCCGAACTCCTCAGAGATCCCCGCGATCACGCGCAGCTGCTCCAGGGTCAGCGCACCGCCGTCGATGCGCACCCGCATCATGAAGTACCGGTCCTCCAGCTCGGAGGTCTCCAGCTTGGCGGTGCGCCCGCCGTCGATGCCGGGGCGGCGCTGGGTGTACAGCCCCCACCACCGGAACCGGCCGTGCAGGTCGTCATCGGCGATCGCGTCGAATCCCTCGCGGGCGTAGACGGACTCGATGCGCTCCCGCACGTTGAGTCCGTCGTCCTCGAGCTTGAACTCCTCGTTGTGGTTCAGCGGGGCGCGTCCGTCGATCTTCCACTGGCCGTTCGGTTTGGCGGCGCGCTTGCGCTTCGGGGTGGGCTGCGCAGCCGGTGCGGTACCTGACATGGTTCGACCCTAGGGAACCCCCGCGGTGAGCGGAAAAATCGGCTCAACACGGAACAACGCGGGGACGCGCGGCGTCATCTGAGGTGATCCGAGCGAAACATGATGCCGCGCGAGCACCCCGGGGCGCGCGTCCGGCGAGGCGGGGGCCGCCCGGGGCGCCGTCGGTGCCGGGATCAGGTGGATTGGGTCTCGACCTCGACCTCGCCGCCCCCGGCGGCGGCCGCGGCCCGGCGCAGGGCCAGCAGGGCGACGGCGCGCAGCCCCGCCTCGTCCTCGGCCTCCACCAGGGGTCCGGCCAGGCGCTGCGGACCGGCGGCGGCCAGCCGGTCCTGGAAGGTCCCCGGGGTGAGCAGATAGGAGGAGCAGGCCACCGCATCCGCCTCGCTGCCGGCGGCGCGCACGACCTCGGCGATGCTGGGCCGGCCGGCGCCGTAGCCCAGGTGCACCGGCAGGCCCAGGGCATCGGCGAGCAGGTCCCGCTGCCGGGCGGCGGCCCGCCGGCCGGCGGTCACCGAGGAGCCGGCCGCCCCCATGACGACGGCGCCCGGCTCTACCTCGGGGCTCCACCCGGCCTCTCGCAGCCGCCGCACCTGCAGGGCCGCCAAAACCGGGTCCGGGCCCAGGGCCCGGGCCACGACCATGCCGTGTCCGCGGCGCAGTCCGGGATGCCGCCGGGCAGCGTTCTGCAGATCCACCCGCGTGTGGTAGCCGGTGGACAGCAGCAGCGGCTGGATGACCCCCGGGCGATCAGGGGGCAGGGCGCCGACCACCGCGTCGGCGGAGGGCTCCTGCACGTCCACCGAGGCGGCGTGCACCGGTCCGGGGGCGAGGGAGCGGATCGCATCCACCAGGGCGGCCATGGTCCGCTGGCCCAGCGCGCTGCGGGTGCCATGCCCGCACACCACCAGGTGCACCCCGGACAGGGCCCGCCGCTCGTCCGGGTCCAGCGGGTCCTGGGTGTCCGGCCGGGCCGGCCGGTGCCCGCTCACGAGGGGTCCCGGCGGATGACCTTGTGCTGGGCGGCCTGGGCCACCGGGCGCAGGGTCACGGTGTCCAGGGCGATGTGGTGCGGCAGGGTCACGGCCAGGACGTTGACGCGGGCGACGTCCTCGGCGGTCAGCGGCTGCTCGACCCCGCGGTACACGGCATCGGCGGCTTCCCGGGAGCCCAGCCGGTTCAGGGAGAACTCCTCGGTGCGCACCATCCCCGGGCGGATCTCGATCACGCGCACGTTGTGCTCGGCCTCCTCCAGGCGCAGCGCCTCGGTCAGGCCGCGCTCGGCGAACTTCGCGGCGTTGTAGCCGCCGCCGCCCTCGTAGCCGGCCTCCGCGGCGGTGGAGGTCAGATTCAGCACGGTGCCGCGCCCGTTGGCGCGCAGGTCCGGCAGGAAGGCGCGGACGGTGTTCAGGGTGCCCAGGACGTTGACCTCGTACATGGCCCGCCAGTCCTCGGGATCGCCGTCGGCCACGGCGTCCATGCCGATCGCGCCGCCGGAGATGTTCAGCAGCGCGTCCAGCGGTCCGTGCTCCCGCCGCACCCGCTCGGCCAGGGCCGCCACCGCCTCGGGATCGGTGACGTCCAGGGGGTGCGGGATCACCCCGGTCTGCTCGGCCAGCTCCTCCAGGCGCTCGGCGCGGCGGGCCGCGGCGTACACGGTCCAGCCCTCGGCGCGCAGCTGACGGGCTGTCTCCCGCCCGATCCCGGAAGACGCTCCGGTGACGACGGCGGTGCGGGTGGTGCTCGATGCGGTGGTCTCGCTCATGTCCCCCACCCTAGCGACGCCCGGATGACGATCGTGTGACCCGGACGATGGGAGGTCTTCTGCGGCGGTACCCTCGATGGGGTGAGCCTCCCTGCATCCGCGCCCGTGCGCCACCCGGTCGACCGCGTCCCTCCGTTCCCCCGCCTGGCGGCGCTGGGCGTCCAGCACGTCCTGGCATTCTACGCCGGCGCGGTGATCGTGCCGCTGCTGATCGCCCAGTCCCTGCACCTGGATGCGGCCACGACGATCCACCTGATCAACGCGGATCTGCTGACCTGCGGTCTGGCCACCCTGATCCAGTCGGTGGGTCTGGGTCGCCGGGTCGGGGTGCGCCTGCCCATCATCCAGGGCGTCACCACCACCGCCGTCGCCCCGATCATCGCGATCGGGCTGGGGGCCACGGACGGGCGCGGCGGCGTCGAGGGCCTGCCGATGATCTACGGGGCCGTGATCGTCTCCGGGCTGTTCACGTTCTTCGCCGCCCCGGTCTTCTCCCGGCTGCTGCGCTTCTTCCCGCCGGTGGTCACCGGCTCGGTGCTGCTGTGCATGGGCACCTCGCTGCTGGCGGTCTCCGCGAACGACGTCGTGGACCACGCCCAGGACGCCCCGGACGCCAGGGCCATCGCCTACGCCGCGGGCACCCTGTTGGTGATCGTGCTGGTCCAGCGCTTCTTCCACGGGTTCCTGGGCACCCTCGCGGTGCTGATCGGGCTGGTGGCCGGCACCGCGGTCGCCCTGCTGCTGGGCGATGCCCACCTGGACGAGGTGGGTCGGGCCGATGCCCTGGGCATCACGACCCCCTTCTACTTCGGCATCCCGCAGTTCAGCGTCTCGGCGATCCTCATGATGGTCATCGTCATGATGATCACCATGGTGGAGACCACCGGGGACGTGTTCGCCACCGGGGAGATCGTGAAGAAGCGGATCCGGGCGAAGGACGTGACCGCGGCGATCCGGGCCGACGGCGTCTCCACGACCCTGGGCGGGGTGCTGAACTCCTTCCCGTACACCTGCTTCGCCCAGAACGTGGGCCTGGTGCGCATCACCGGGGTGAAATCCCGGTGGGTGGCCGCGGCCGCGGCGGTCCTGATGATCGTGCTCGGGCTGCTGCCCAAGGCCGGGGCCGTCGTCGCCTCGATCCCCTCGCCGGTGCTGGGTGCTGCCTCCCTGGCGCTGTTCGCCAACGTCGCGTGGGTGGGGATGCAGACCATCGGGCGGGCGGACATGTCCGACAACCGCAACGCGGTGATCGTCACGACCGCCCTGTCGCTGGCGATGCTGGTGACCTTCAAGCCGGAGATCGCCCAGGTGCTGCCCTCCTGGGCGCAGATACTGCTCTCCTCCGGGATGATCGCCGGGTCCATCACGGCCATCGTGCTGAACCTGCTGTTCTTCCACGTGGGTCGCCAGAGCGGCGGGCTCATCGCTCGCTCCCCGGAGGGCGAGGGTCTGACCCTGGAGCAGATCAACGCCCTGGACCGGGAGGGCTTCGTGCGCGCCCTGGGTGAGCTGTTCAACCGCGAGACCTGGCCGCTGGAGCAGGCCTGGGAGTCCCGACCCTTCGCCGACGTCGCCGCGCTGCGCGAGGCGATCCAGGTGGCCGTGCTCACCGCGCCCCGCCAGCGGCGCGAGGCCCTGATTCACGACTACCCGGACATGGCCCAGCTGATCACCGCCCCCGAGGAGGAGCACGCCCGGATCTCCCGGGACCGCGGCTCCCTGGGGCTGGAGGACCTGGACGATGCGCAGCTGGCGGCCCTGCAGGAGCTGGCCGCCCAGTACCGCGAGCGCTTCGGGATGCCGTGGGTGGCGTACCTGTCCACCACGGATTCGGTGGATCGGGTGCTGCGCTCGGGGGTGCGGCGCCTGGCCAACTCGGCCGCGCAGGAGCACCGGGTGGCGCTGACACAGATCGTGGAGATCGCCAACGACCGCTTCGACGCGCTGCTGGCCGGGGCGAATCCGGTGCGGGCCTCCTGGGATCGGAAGTTCACCGAGCTGGACTGACCGGGCCGGAGCCGATCCGGACCGGGTGGAGCCGGGCCCGGTGGGCCGACGGCTCACGGCGGCGTGCGTGAGACAATGGGCGGCATGGCTGAGATCAACCAGGGCACAGACGCGCCCGCACGCACCACCGTCCCCGACAAGCCCGGACTGGAGGGCCTGGAGGAGAAGTACTCGCAGGCCTGGCGGAAGGCTGGGACCTATGCCTTCGACGCGCAGACCAGCCGCGAGCAGGTCTACTCCATCGACACTCCCCCGCCCACGGCGTCGGGCTCCCTGCACGTGGGACACATGTTCTCCTACACGCAGACGGATGTGATCGCCCGCTACCAGCGGATGCGCGGGAAGAACGTGTTCTACCCGCTGGGCTGGGACGATAACGGCCTGCCGACCGAGCGGCGGGTGCAGAACTACTACGGGGTGCGCTGCGACCCGTCGAAGCCGTACGTGGAGGGGTATCGCCCGCCGGAGAAGCCGGCGCGCAACCAGCGGGACTGGGATGTGATCTCCCGGCAGAACTTCATCGAGCTGTGCGAGGAGCTGGCGGTCGAAGACGAGAAGGTCTTCGAGCACCTGTTCATGACCCTGGGCCTGTCCGTGGACTGGGATCGCACGTATCGGACCATCGACGCCCATTCCCGCCGGGTTTCCCAGCGGGCGTTCCTGCGGGATCTGGCGGCCGGCAACGCCTACATGGCCGAGGCCCCGACCATGTGGGACGTCACCTTCCGCACCGCGGTGGCCCAGGCGGAGCTGGAGGACAAGGAGCGCGAGGGCGCCTACCACCGGATCTCCTTCCACCGGCCCGACGGGCAGAAGGTGTGGATCGAGACCACCCGCCCGGAGCTGCTGCCCTCCTGTGTGGCCCTGGTGGCGCACCCGGAGGATGAGCGGTACCGAGAGCTGTTCGGCACCACCGTGACCTCGCCGCTGTTCGGCGTCGAGGTTCCGGTGAAGGCCCACGAGCTGGCGCAGCCGGACAAGGGCGCGGGGATCGCGATGATCTGCACCTTCGGCGACACCACGGACGTGACCTGGTGGCGGGAGCTGGATCTGCCGACCCGCGCGCTGATCGGCCGGGACGGGCGCTTCGCCCGGGAGGTCCCGGAATGGATCACCGACGAGGACGCCCGGGCCCGCTACGAGCGGATCGCCGGGGCCACCGTGTTCACCGCGCAGAAGACCGTGGTGGAGATGCTCGGGGAGAACGGGGAGATGGAGGGTGAGCCGCGGCGGATCACCCACCCGGTGAAGTTCTACGAGAAGGGGGACAAGCCCCTGGAGATCGTGACCTCCCGGCAGTGGTACCTGCGCAACGGCGGTCGCGACGAGGACCGGCGGAGGACGATGATCGAGCGGGGCCGGGAGATCTCCTGGCACCCCGCGTTCATGCGCAGCCGGTACGAGAACTGGGTGGAGGGCCTGAACGGGGACTGGCTGGTCTCCCGCCAGCGGTTCTTCGGCGTGCCCTTCCCCGTGTGGTACCCGGTGGATGAGCACGGGGAGCCGGACTACTCCTCCCCCGTCCTGCCCACCGAAGAGCAGCTGCCGGTGGATCCGGCCGCGCAGGCTCCGGCCGGCTACGCCGAGGATCAGCGGGATCAGCCCGGCGGGTTCACCGCGGACCCGGATGTGCTGGACACCTGGGCCACCTCCTCCCTGACCCCGCAGATCGCGACCGGGTGGGGCGAGGACGACGGGCTGCACGCCAGCACGTTCCCGATGGATCTGCGTCCGCAGGGCCACGACATCATCCGCACCTGGCTGTTCTCCACCGCGGTGCGCGCGGATTCCCTGGAGGATTCCGTGCCGTGGCGGCACACGGCCCTGTCCGGGTGGATCCTGGATCCGGACCGGAAGAAGATGTCCAAGTCCAAGGGCAACGTGGTGGTGCCCCACGAGGTGCTGGACAAGTACGGGGCCGACGCCGTGCGCTACTGGGCCGCCTCGGCCCGCCTCGGGGCGGACACCGCCTACGACGAGGGGCAGATGAAGATCGGCCGGCGTCTGGCGATCAAGCTGCTCAACGCCTCCAAGTTCGTGCTCATGCAGGGGGTCACCGCGGATTCGGTGATCGGCCGCGGCGCGGACGCGACGGTGGTGGTCAACGGGCTGGATCGGGCCCTGCTGGCCCGGCTGGAGCAGGTGGTGCGGGAGGCCACGCAGGCCTTCGAGGACTACGAGTACGCCAAGGCCCTGCAGCTGACCGAGACCTTCTTCTGGACCTTCACGGATGACTACGTGGAGCTGGTCAAGGACCGGGCCTACGGCGGGCGCGGTGCGGCCGAGCAGGCCTCGGTGCACGCGGCGCTGGCCACGACCCTGGACGCGCTGCTGCGGCTGTTCGCCCCGTTCCTGCCCTTCGCGACGGAGGAGGTGTGGTCCTGGTGGCGCGGCGGCGTCGAGCAGGGCGCCTCGGTGCACCGGGCCGAGTGGCCGAGCACGCAGGCTTACGCGGGCGTGACCGGGCAGGCGGAGGTCCTCGACGTCGTCGGCCGCGCCCTGTCCGGGGTGCGCAAGGCCAAGTCCGAGGCGAAGGTCAAGCAGCGCACCGAGGTCCTCGAGGCCACCGTGCGCGCCGAGCAGGCCGTGCTGGACCTGCTGGCCGAGGGCGCGGAGGACCTGAAGGCCGCGGGCAACGTCCGCGGGCTGCGGCTGCTCGCGCAGACCGGAGCGGAGCTGGCCGTGGCCTCGGTGCGCCTGGCCGCCGAGGACGCCGCCGATGCCCGCTGAGCGCTCCGAGACCGAGCAGCCGCGCCCGGCGGTCGAGGCGGAAGCCTCGCCCGCCGGGCGCGGCCCGTCCCGCTACGCCACCTCCGAGGGCCGCGGGCGGGACCCGCACTACCCCGAGTACCAGGGGGATACGGATCAGACCCAGCAGACCCGCTTGCAGCAGCAGCTGCAGGACGAGCGGCGCCTGATCGACGACTGGCCGGATAAGGTCTACTTCATCCTGGCCGGGCTCGCCTCGATCTGGCTGGCCGTGGTGGCCCTGACCCAGGACGTGCACATGAGCTGGTGGTCGGTGCTGTTCATCCTGATCTTCTGGGGGCTGGCGGCGTACCTGACCCTGCCGCGCTTCCACCGGATCATGACGACCATCTACGTCCCGGACTACTTCTTCGGCCGCACCCAGACCGGTGACGGCCTGCTCGGGGATCCGGTGAACCTGGCGTTCCTGGCGGAGGAGGACGACATCCACGAGGCGATGCGCCGGGCCGGGTGGACGATGGCGGAGCCGGTGACGCTGAAGAGCTCGTGGCAGATCATCATCTCCTCGCTGACCAAGCGCTCCTACCCGTCCGCGCCGGTCTCCCCGCTGCTGCTGTTCGGGCGCCGCCAGGATTTCGCGTACCAGCAGGAGGTGGACGGCAACCCGTCCAAGCGCCATCACGTGCGCTTCTGGAAGACCCCGGAGGGCTGGATGCTGCCGGGCGGGCAGCGGGCGGACTGGGTCGCGGCCGCGACCTACGACAACGCCGTCGGGCTGTCCCTGTTCACCCTGCAGGTCACCCACAAGGTGGATGCGGCCACGGACCTGGAGCGGGACTACGTGGTCCAGACGCTTGGCTACACCAGCCCCGAGGCTTCGGTCCGGGTGCTGGAGGGGTTCATGAGCGGGTACAACTCCCGCAACGGCGGCGGGGACCAGATCCGCACGGACGGGAACCTGCCCATCGTGGACCTGGACGAGGTGGTGCCCGGGGACCACGAGGAGGATTCCGGGGAGCAGGCCCGCGGGCCGCGCGGACACCGGAACCTCTCCCAGCTGGCCGAGAAGGCGCCGCCGCAGGTCTGGCTGGCCGGGGCGCTGGTCTCGCTGGTGGCCCTGCTGCAGATGGGGCGCAGCCTGTACCGGCTGTTCACCCCGGAGTTCACCCGGTCGGTGCGCGAGCAGCGGCTGATCGACGCGGCGGAGGCCTTCGCCGCGGACACGGGCAGCGACCTGTGGGATGTGACCCTTGCGCTGGTGACGGCGGCGATCGCCGTGATCGCGCTGGTGCAGGTGCTGCTGGCGATCAACGTGGTGCGCGGGCGGTACCGGGCCCGGCAGATCAGCCTGGCCCTGCTGCTGGTCAGCTTCGTGGCCACCGCGGTGGAGGTGTTCAACGGGACGGCGGACTCCTCGATCACCTACGCGGTGTTCGTGGTGATGGCCAGCCAGGTGTTCGCGATGATCGAGTACACCTCGGATGACGCGATCAACTACACGTGGGCGGCCCGCCAGACGCTGCGCCGGCGCAAGGCGCAGAAGCGGAAGGATCGGCGCGAGACCCGGAGCGCGGCGCGCGGCGGATCCTCCGACCGGGGGTGAGCCCCGGCGGGCACGAGGGCGCGGGAGCCGCCCCGATGCGCGCAGGCCCCGGCCGCCCTTCCCGGGATCGGGAATCGGCGGCCGGGGCCTTCGCTCGCGGCGGGGTCGGGCGGCTCAGTCGAACTGCGGTCCGCGGGTGCGGGAGCGCTTCAGCTCGAAGAACCCCTCGTAGGAGGCCAGGGCGAGCGCCCCGTCCCAGACCTTTCCGGCCTCCTCGCCCTTCGGCGCCGGGGACATGACGGGGCCGAAGAACGCCGCACCTTCCAGCGCGATGATGGGCACGCCGACGTCGTCTCCGACCAGCTTCAGCGCGCGGGCGTTGGAGGCGCGCAGGGCGTCGTCGTAGGTGTCCTTCTCGGCCTCCTCGGCCAGCTCCGCCGGCAGCCCGGTCTGCTCCAGGGCCCGCTCGATGGCCTCGCGGAGGCGCTTGGTCTCGTCCTGCTCCCCGGTGTTCTCCGGGTGGATCGCGGTGCCGACGGCGTCGTAGAAGGCCTTGACCTTCTCCTGCCCCTGGGTCTCGCGCACGGCCATGGCCACGCGGGCCGGTCCCCGGGAGCGGTCCAGGTGGGCGCGGTAGTCGGCGGGGATGTCCTTGTCCTCGTTGAGGAGGCTCAGGCTGAAGGGATTCCAGGTGACCTCGACGTCGCGGATGCCCTCCACCTCGGTCATCCAGCGGGAGGTCATCCAGGCCCACGGGCAGATGGGATCGAACCAGTACTCGACCTTCTCGGTCATGGCGTGTGCTCCTTCTCGGGTCGCGTCGGGCCCCTTCCGGGGCCGCTGCCGTCCAGCACAGCCGCGCAGGAACCCCGATTATTCCCCGGCGGCGCTCCGACTGCGCAGCTGGCGCAGCTCCCAGCGGAAGCAGAGCGCCGCCGCGATCACCCCGACGGCCAGCTCCACCCCGAGGATGATCCCGTCCACCGCGGTCACCGCCCCGCCGAGAAGCACGATGAGGCCGAACAGCGCCAGGCAGGCCAGCCAGGCGCCCAGCCCGCAGCCGATCCGCCAGCCGATCGCTTGCGGGCTGGTGCGGCGGTAGCGGGTTTAGGTGACCTCGGGGATCCATCGATTCATGGCCCACTCGATGAGGATGCCCACGACCACGGCCACGGCGAGGCCCAGCAGGGAGGACGGCGCGATCCACGGGTCATCCCCGCGGAACGCGGTCCACACCAGCACGGCCGCGACCACGCCGAGCGGCTGGGCGAGCCCGCGGAGCCCCAGCTTCCAGGGGGCCGGCGCCTCAGGTGCGGAGGGCGGGCTCATCATCAGGCCGTCTCCTCTCGGCGTGCTGTGATCTCCAGAACAACAGAGGTGGAACCGGAGAGTCAAGACCGGTCCCGCCCCGGGCACGCGGCTAGAGGGAGGGCGACGCGTCGTCCCGCTCCCTCGCGATCTCCTCCATCCGGCGCACCCCGGCGAGGTAGGACACAGCGGAGAACACCGCCATGGCCGCGAGGACGATGATCATCAGGGTCGCGTTGCCGAAGATGCTGAAGCGGTAGGTCGCCGCGGTGCGGCTGACGATGAAGGCCGCTGCGATCCACGCGGTGACGAACAGGAACGGGACGAGGGCCCGCCAGAGGATCATCCGGCGGGAGGAGTACTTGGCCCGCTCCAGCTCGGGGTCCTTCGCATCGGCCAGCGTCCGCGGCAGCAGCGCCAGACCCGCCACGAAGCCGATCACGATCGGCACCAGCGCCCAGTTCTGGGAGCGCTCCTGCGGGATGCCCAGGACGACGCCGAGAAAGATCGCCGACGTCGTGAGAAACGGGGACCCGTATTCGCGGATCAGGACCTTGGGGATGCTGTGCACGATGCTGCGGACTCCTTGCGTTCATGGATGAGGTCTGACGACGGGATCGGCCGGAACAGTGTCCCGGTACCCTCGGACCGGGAAACTCAGGAGGCGCTCTTGCGCTGCGCCTCGAGCTCCTCCCGAGTGATGATCTCCGGCTCGCTCTGCCCGCGCACGGCCTCGGCGGTGACCACCACCTCGGCGACGTCCTCCCGGGAGGGGATCTCGAACATCACCGGCTGCAGCAGCTCCTCCATGATGGCGCGCAGACCGCGCGCCCCGGTGCCGCGGGAGATGGCCAGGCGGGCGATCTCCCGCACGGCGTCGTCCGTGAAGTGCAGGCGGACGTCGTCGAAGGAGAACATCCGCTGGTACTGCTTGGCCAGGGCGTTGCGCGGCTCGGTGAGCACCCGAGCCAGGTCCTCCTCCCCCAGCTCGGACAGGCTGGCCAGCACCGGCAGGCGCCCGATGAACTCCGGGATCAGCCCGAACTTCAGCAGATCCTCCGGCAGCAGCTTCTGCAGGATGTCCGTCTCCTGGGCTGCCTGCTCGATGGGAGCGCCGAAGCCGATGCCCTTCTTCCCGACGCGCGCCCCCACGATCTCCTCCAGGCCCGCGAAGGCACCGGCGACGATGAACAGGACGTTGGTGGTGTCGATCTGCACGAAGTCCTGCTGCGGGTGCTTGCGCCCGCCCTGGGGCGGCACGGCGGCGACGGCGCCCTCGAGGATCTTCAGCAGCGCCTGCTGCACGCCCTCCCCGGAGACGTCGCGGGTGATCGAGGGGTTCTCGGACTTGCGGGAGATCTTGTCGATCTCATCGATGTAGATGATCCCGGTCTCGGCCTTCTTCACGTCCCCGTCCGCGGCCTGGATCAGCTTGAGCAGGATGTTCTCCACGTCCTCGCCGACGTAGCCGGCCTCCGTCAGGCTCGTGGCATCGGCGACGGCGAAGGGCACGTTCAGCTTCTGCGCCAGCGTCTGGGCGAGGTAGGTCTTCCCGGAGCCGGTGGGCCCGACCAGCAGGATGTTGGACTTGGCGATGTCCACGTCCTCCCCGCCGGAGGCCAGCAGCTGCTGGCCGGTCACGGGGGTCGCGGAGTCCTTGGCGCGGATCCGCTTGTAGTGGTTGTACACCGCCACCGCGAGGGCCCGCTTGGCCGGGTCCTGACCGATCACATACTCCTGGAGGAACTCGTAGATCTCCCGCGGCTTGGGCAGCTCCGCGGAGGCCAGTTCCGTGACCTCGCTGAGCTCCTCCTCGATGATCTCGTTGCACAGCTCGATGCACTCATCGCAGATGTACACCCCGGGGCCGGCGATGAGCTTGCGGACCTGCTTCTGGGATTTGCCGCAGAAGTTGCACTTGAGCAGGTCGGCGGTCTCACCGAGACGGGACATGGTTCCTCACTTCACGCGGCGACGAGGGCGGGATGCGCGGGCGGTGGGCCCGCTCGCGCGCAGGGTCCGGGCCGCCGTCGGGCGGGCGCATCGGATACCAGGCTACCGGCTGCGACGCCCCCGCGTCTGCCCTGTTGCGCAGGGTGTGGATATGACGCGGGGGCGCTGCGAGATGACGGATCCGAACGGATCAGTCCTGGGTGTTGATCTGCGGCTTGTTGATCTTGCGGGACTCCAGGACCTGGTCGATCAGGCCGTACTCCTGGGCGTCCTTGGCGGTGAGGATCTTGTCCCGCTCGATGTCCTTGTTGACCTGCTGGCTGGTCTTGTTCGAGTGCAGGGCCAGGGTGTCCTCCAGCCAGGTGCGCATGCGCATGACCTCGTTGGCGTGGATCTCGATGTCCGAGGCCTGCCCGCCCTGCTGCCCGGCCAGGGCCGGCTGGTGGATGAGCACGCGGGCGTTGGGCAGGGCCAGGCGCTTGCCGGGGGTGCCGGCGGCCAGCAGGACCGACGCCGCGGAGGCCGCCTGCCCCAGGCACACGGTCTGGATCTCCGGGCGGATGTACTGCATCGTGTCGTAGATCGCGGTCATCGCGGTGAAGGAGCCGCCCGGGGAGTTGATGTACATGACGATGTCCCGGTCCGGGTCCTGGGCCTCCAGGACCAGCAGCTGGGCCATGATGTCATCGGCCGAGGCGTCGTCGACCTGCACGCCGAGGAAGATGATGCGGTCCTCGAACAGCTTGGCGTAGGGGTCCTGGCGCTTGTAGCCGTACGGGGTGCGCTCCTCGAAGGAGGGCAGCACGTACCGGTCGGTGGGCATGGTCAGGCCGGAAGCCTGGGCCTGCGGGGAGGTGAAGTTCATGGAAGTCTCGTGTCTCCTGGGAAGAGGTGGGGTGTGCGTGGCGGACCGGGGAGGTTCAGGAGTGCTTCAGGGTCCCGCCGCCGCCGGAGACGGAGCCGGCGGACTGGGCGATGTGGTCGAAGAAGCCGTACTCCAGGGCCTCCTGGGCGGTGAACCAGTTGTCCCGGTCGTTGTCCTCGAGGATCTGCTCCACGGACTTGCCGGTCTGCTGCGCGGTCAGCTCGGCCATGCGCTTCTTCATGTCCAGGATCAGCTCGGCCTGGGTGCGGATGTCCGAGGCGGTGCCGCCGATGCCGCCGGAGGGCTGGTGCATCAGGATCCGGGCGTTGGGGGTCGCGTAGCGCTTGCCCGGGGTCCCGGAGGAGAGCAGGAACTGCCCCATCGAGGCGGCCATGCCGGTGGCGATGGTCACGACGTCGTTGGGGATCAGCTGCATCGTGTCGTAGATGGCCATCCCGGCGGTGATGGATCCGCCCGGAGAGTTGATGTACAGGTAGATGTCCGCCTGCGGGTCCTCCGCGGAGAGCAGGAGCATCTGGGAGCAGATCAGGTTGGCGTTGTCATCGCGCACATCCGAGCCGAGCCAGATGATGCGCTCCTTGAGCAGACGGTTGTAGACGTGGTCGTCCTGGCCGCCGGGCTCGCGGCTCATCTGCGGGGCCGAACCGTGGGCGGAAAGCTGCTGTGCCATCGGTGGTGTGTCCTCTTCTCGTCGCTGAGCGGCAGGCCCCCGTCCACCCGGGACGGGGCGTCGGCGGGGGCCTTCTCCGCTGGTGTCTGTCTACGACAGTAGTAGGCCGACGCCCGCGCGCCCACGGGTGCCCGAGCCAGTTCGCTGTTGGCTTGCCGGGGGCTGGACGGCAGAACGACGCCGCCCCGAGCCCCTCCTCAAGGCGGGAGGGGGTCGGGGCGGCGTCGTCGCTCAGCGAGCGCGAAGGGGCGGAGGGGATCAGTCCTGCTGGGCGGTCTCCTCGGCCTGCTTCTGCTCGCCCTGCGGGTTGAGGTAGGAGCTCAGGTCCACGGCGTTGCCGGAGGCGTCCACGACCTCGGCCTGCTCCAGCACCTTGGCCAGGGCCTTGGAGCGGCGGACCTCGCCGACCATCATCCCGGCCTGCCCGGAGGAGTCCAGCATCTGGGCGAACTGGTTGGGGTCCATGCCGTACTGGGAGGACATCGTGATGATGTAGTCGATCAGCTCGGCCTGCTCGACGCCGATCTCCTCCTTCTCGGCGATCGCGTCGAGGATGACCTCGTTGCGGAAGGCCCGCTCGGTGTTCTCCCGGACCTCGGCGCGGTGCTCCTCGGAGTCGTGGTCGGCCTCGGCGTTGGGGTTGGAGAAGTGCTGCTCGACCTGCTCGTCGATGACCTTCTCCGGCACCGGGACCTCGACCAGCTCGACCAGGCGGTCCAGGGCCTTGTCCCGGGCCTCGGCGCCCTGCTCGGCGACCTTGGCCTGGGCGGCCTGCTTCTTCAGGTCCTCCTTCAGCTCGTCGATCGTGTCGAACTCGGAGGCCATCTGGGCGAAGTCGTCGTCGGCCTCGGGCAGCTCGCGCTCCTTGACGGCGCTCAGCTTGACCTTCACGGTGGCGTCCTCGCCGGAGTGCTCACCGCCGGCCAGCTGGGTCTCGAAGGTCGCATCCTCCCCGGCGGACAGGCCGGTGAGGGCCTCATCCAGGCCCTCGAGCATGGTGCCGGCACCCACCTGGTAGGACAGGTCGTTGGCGGCGTCGACCTCCTCGCCGTCGATCGTTGCCTGCAGGTCCAGGGTCACGAAGTCGTCCTCGGCGGCCGGGCGGTCCACGGCCTTCAGGGTGCCGAAGCGGGAGCGCAGCTCGTCCAGGGCCTTCTGCTCGTCCTCGGCGGTGACCTCGGCGTCGGCGACCTCGACCTTCAGCCCGGTGTACTCGGGAAGTTCGATCTCGGGGCGCACGGTGACCTCCAGGGAGACCTGGATGTCCTTCTCGCGCGCGTCAGACTCGGGCTTGGCTACGACGTCGACCTCGGGCTGGGCCAGCGGGGTCAGCTCGTTCTCGGCCAGGGCCTGCTGGTAGAAGCCGTTGAGGGCGTCGTTCAGGGCGTTCTCCACGACGAAGTCGTAGCCGACGCGCTGGTCGATCAGCGCCGCGGGGACCTTGCCCTTGCGGAAGCCGGGCAGCTGGATCTGGTTGGCCAGGTCCTTGTAGGTCTTGGTGAGAAACGGCTTGAACTCCTCGAAGGGCACATCGACCTGGATCTTGGCCAGGGTGGGGTTCTGCTTCTCGACGGTGGTCTTCACGTCCGTTGGTCTCCTACGGGTCGTCTTGGATGGAGCCCGCGCGGATGCCCGAGCGGGCGGGTTGCGGCGTGCTCGCCTACACGGCGGGATGCGCCGCGCACGTGTGATCGGAGAAGGGCCGCGCGAACGCCGCGTCGACGTCGCAGATCCGGCCCCTCCACCGTCGGGGTGACAGGACTCGAACCTGCGATCTCCTGCTCCCAAAGCAGGCGCGCTAGCCACTGCGCTACACCCCGTCAGCCTCAGGTCAGTTTAGCGTCTCGCCCTCGCATTGCGAATCATGCTCGCGCAGTCTGCTCGCCGCATCCATGCGGAACGGCCGCCGCGGGGCCCGTCCCGCGTCTCTTGTGGGCGGTGCTGGTGCCGCCCGGAGCGCACCGGTGGATTTGACGCCCGGCGAGCCGGTGGTGTTCGATAAGGTGGTCCGCCGAGGCCCCCCGTTCCGGGGTCGGTTCCTCGCGCAGCGCGGGGATGTAGCTTAATGGTAAAGCCTCAGTCTTCCAAACTGATGACGCGGGTTCGATTCCCGTCATCCCCTCTCACGGCCCCGTCACCCTCCGGTGGCGGGGCTTCGTCGTCTCCTGACGCCGGTCGCGACGCCGCCGAGACCGTACGGTCTCGGCGTGTGTGCGGTCTCGGGGTCCTCGCCTCCGGGGCCGCTCAGCGCGGGGCCTGGCAGACGGTGCACCAGTAGAGCTTGCGCCCGCCCAGGTCCTCCACGACGATCGCGTCCTGTCCGCAGACCCGGCAGGGGCGTCCGTGGCGCAGGTAGACGTAGTTGGCGTGCTCGCGCCAGGCCCGCTCGGCGGGCACCCCGGGCCGGTGCTCCGGGGCGGTGGTCACGATCCGACCCAGCCGCACGGCGGCCTCCATGAGGGTGACGTTGTCCCGCCACAGCAGCTCCAGCCGCTCCCGCGGGACCCGAGCTGCCGGGGTGTGCGGGTGCTGACCGGCCCGGAACAGGCTCTCCGCGCGGAAGATGTTCCCGATGCCGGCCACCGCCTTCTGATCCATCAGCACCGCGCCGATGGGTCGGGAGGTCGCAGCCGCCGCGGCGTAGAACGGCTCGGGGTCGGCCTGCGGGTTCAGGGGGTCCGGGCCCAGCTGGGCGTCCAGGGCCGCCACCCCGGTGGGCTCCAGGACCCGGCAGATCGCGGCCCCCACCAGGTCCGCGTAGCCGTGCTCCCCCACCAGGCGCACCCGGGTGGTGGGTCGCGGGGCCGGCGGCCCGGCGTAGGCGGCCGGGGCGTCGTCTGCCTCGGTGCCGGCGGTCTCCCGCTCGGCCATCCGTCGGGGCGCCCCGATCGAGGAGGCGGCGGCGAAGGTCTCATCCCCGCCGAAGGTCCACGCCCCGTACATCCCCAGGTGCACGTTGAGGGTGAGGTCGTTGTCGAAGCCGAGGAAGAAGTGCTTGCCGTGGGCCCGGGAGGTGACCGCCCGCGCCCCGTTCAGCAGGGCGGCTCCCTGGGCGAAGCGCCCCTGGGGGCTGGAGACCCGCAGGGTCTGGCCGAGGAAGCCCTCCGCGAAGCGGCGGGCGACGCGGTGGATCGAGTGGCCCTCAGGCATCCGCGTCCAGAACGCTGCCGGCGATCCCCCCGGTGCGCTCGTACTCGCCGATCTGCCCGATGCGGCGCACGTGTCGCTCGTCGCCGCTGAACGGGGTGGACAGGAAGACCCGGATGATCTGCAGGGCCTCCTCCTTCTCGTGCTGGCGGCCGCCCACCGCGGCGATCTGCGCGTCGTTGTGCTCCCGGGCCAGGGCCGCGGTCGCCTCGCTCCAGATCAGGGCCGCGCGGATGCCGGGCACCTTGTTCGCGGCCATCTGCTCGCCGTTGCCGGAGCCGCCGAGCACGATCCCGAGGGCCTCGCGCCCGGCGTCGAGATCCCGGCGCACCGCGATGGCGGCGTCGATGCAGAACGCCGGGTAGTCATCCTGCGGGTCATAGGTCTGCGGCCCGTGGTCGATCAGCTCGTGGCCGTCGGAGGTGAGGCTGTCCACCAGGTAGCGGCTGAGCTCCAGCCCGGCGTGGTCGGTGGCGATGTGGATGCGCAACGTCGCTGCTCGCTTCCTCGGTCGCGGCCTCCGCGAAGCGGCGGGGCCTGTGCGGTGCTAGGGGTGCGGGCCGTTCGGGCCCGGCCCCGCCCACACTACCCGGTGGGGTGTAATACCCTGAGAGTCAGGTTGAAACCGCTGTCCCCGATGAAAGGCCACGCGCCCATGCCCGGAATGAATCTGACGCGCCAGGAGGCGGCCGAGCGCGCCGACGTCGTCACCCGCGTGCACTCCTATGACATCCGCCTGGACCTGACCGGGTCCTCCCGGGCCTTCGCCTCGACCACCACGGTCGTCTTCGACGCCGTGCCGGGGTCCTCCACGTTCATCGACGCGGTCACCGACTCGGTGCAGCGGGTGCGCCTGAACGGGCGGGACCTGGATCCCGCGGAGGTCTCCGACGGGGTGCGCATCCAGCTGCCGGAGCTGGCCGAGAGCAACGAGCTGACCGTCGAGGCCCAAGCCCTGTACACCAACACCGGCGAGGGCCTGCACCGCTTCGTGGACCCGGTGGACGACGAGGTCTACCTCTACACCCAGTTCGAGGTGCCCGATTCCCGGCGCATGTACGCCGTCTTCGAGCAGCCGGACCTGAAGGCCGAGTTCACCTTCACCGTCACCGCTCCAGCCGCCTGGACGGTGATCTCCAACCAGCCGGTGGACTCCCGCGAGGAGCAGGGCGAGCAGGCGGTGTGGCGCTTCCGCCCCACCCCCCGGATCTCCTCCTACATCACCGCCCTGGTGGCCGGGCCCTACGCCAAAGTCTCGGATTCCCTGACCAACGCCGAGGGCCGGGAGATCCCCCTGGACCTCTACGCCCGGCGCTCCCTGATCGAGCACCTGGACGCGGAGGACATCTTCACCCTGACCAAGCAGGGCTTCGCGTTCTACGAGGAGCAGTTCGGGGTCCCCTACCCCTTCGAGAAGTACGACCAGCTGTTCGTCCCCGAGTTCAACGCCGGGGCGATGGAGAACGCCGGGTGCGTGACCATCCTGGAGGACTACATCTTCCGCTCCAAGCCCACCGAGGCCATGGTGGAGCGCCGGGCCATCACCGTCCTGCACGAGCTGGCGCACATGTGGTTCGGGGACCTGGTGACCATGAAGTGGTGGAACGACCTGTGGCTCAACGAGTCCTTCGCCGAGTTCATGTCCCACCTGGCGGCCGTGTCCAACACCCGGTTCACCCACGCCTGGACCACCTTCGGCGCCTCGGAGAAGACCTGGGCCTACCGCCAGGACCAGCTGCCCTCGACCCACCCGATCGTCGCCCCGATCAACGACCTGCAGGATGTGCAGGTCAACTTCGACGGCATCACCTACGCCAAGGGCGCCTCCGTGCTGCGCCAGCTGGTGGCCTGGGTGGGCCAGGAGGAGTTCATGCGGGCGCTGCGCTCCTACTTCGAGAAGCACTCCTGGTCCAACGCGACCCTGGCGGATCTGCTCGCGGAGCTGGAGTCCACCAGCGGGCGCGAGCTGGATTCCTGGTCCAAGGTCTGGCTGGAGACGGCCGGGGTCAACACCCTGACCCCCTCCATCACCGCCGCCGAGGACGGCACCCTGGAGTCCGTGGAGGTCATCCAGACCGCCCCGAACGACTACCCGACCCTGCGTCCGCACCGGATGACCGCCGGGTTCTACGACCTGCGGGACGGGAAGCTGGTGCGCACCCACCGGGTGGAGTTCGACGTCGAGGGCGAGCGCACCGCGATCCCCGGCGTCGCCGGGCGGGCCCGCCCGGATCTGATCCTGCTCAACGACGAGGACCTCGCCTACGCCAAGGTCCGGCTGGATGAGCGCTCCTTCGATACGGCCGTGGCGCACCTGCGCGACTTCGAGGAGTCCCTGCCGCGCGCCGTCGTGTGGGGGGCGGCCTGGGACGGCACCCGGGACGGGCAGATCCCGGCCCGGCAGTTCGTGGACCTGGTGCTGAACAACATCGACGCGGAGACGGACTCCACCTCGATCATGACGCAGCTGCGCAACCTGGCTACGACCCTGAAGATGTACGTGCGCTCGGATGCCCAGGAGGCCACCCGGGAGAAGGCCGCACAGCGGCTGTGGGAGATCGCCCAGTCCGCCCCGGCCGGGTCGGACCGCCAGCTGCAGTTCGTGCAGGCCTTCGCCGCCCACGCCACCACGGAGGAGCAGAAGGACACCGTGCGCGCGCTGCTGGAGGGTCAGCAGCGGCTGGAGGGCCTGGAGATCGACCGGGACCTGGCCTGGCGTCTGCTGATCGCGCTGGCCGCGGCCGGGCGGGCCGACGAGGCGGAGATCGACGCCGCCGCGGCCGAGGACAACACCTCCACCGGCGCCCAGAAGGCCGCCCAGGCGAAGGCCGCGATCCCCACCGCGGAGGCCAAGAACCGGGTGTGGGAGCAGGTGGTGGAGCACCACGACCTGCCCAACGTCATCCAGCGCTCCGCGATCATGGGGTTCAACGCGACCACCAAGAGCTCCCTGCTGCGCCCGTTCATCCCCCGCTACTTCGCCGCGATCGAGCGGGTCTGGCAGGAGCTGTCCCACGAGATCTCCCAGCAGATCATCACCGGGCTGTTCCCCCAGGTGGTGGACCGGGACGTGCTGGAGGCCTCGGAGCAGTTCCTCAGCCAGCTCGGCGAGGGCCGGGACTCCCTGCGCCGCCAGGTGATCGAGGGGCGCGACGGCATCGAGCGGGCCCTGCGGGTGCAGGCCGCGGACGTCATCGGCTGACGAGTCGTGAGCGCCCCGAGCCTATATGAGCAGATCGGCGGGCACGCGGCCTTCCAGCGGCTCACCCGGGAGTTCTACTCCCGGGTGGCCGCGGACCCGGAGTTCGCCGCGATGTACCCGGAGGAGGACCTGGAGCCGGCCCGGGTGCGCCTGGAGATGTTCCTGGAGCAGTACTTCGGCGGGCCCACCACCTACGGGCAGCTGCGCGGACACCCGCGGCTGCGGATGCGCCACGCCCCCTTCCGCATCGACTCCGCGGCCCGGCAGACCTGGCTGCGATTCATGCGCGAATCCCTGGACACCCTCGAGCTGCCGCAGATGCTGGACGGGCTGATGTGGGACTACTTCCAGCGGGCCGCCGTCGCGATGACGAACACCCCCGGATAGCCGGTCACAGGGAGGCGGCGGGGCGGGCCAGCAGGTGCCCCGCCCGGTTGGACAGGCGCCGCCACGGGCCCTGGGCGTGCACGACGACGTCGCCGCCGCCGAGGAAGCCCAGCGCCTTGGCCCCGAAGGCCGCACCGGCCACGAAGCCGCCGGGCTGCTCCACGGTGCCCCAGATCCGCGAGCGCACGGTGCTCAGCACCGCCGCGCCCGCCTGGGCCGGCAGGGCCTGCTCTACGGCCCGGCTGCCCTGCCGGGCGAGCTCCTCGAGCCGCTGAGCAGAGACCGTGCCGCACTCCTTCCAACCCGAGGTGCCGGGGATCGCCCCGGACCAGGCGGCCCGCACGGTGATCGGGGGCAGGGCCAGCGCCGCCCCGGCCCGGTCCACGCGGGCCAGCCGATCCAGCACGGCCGCCGCCTGCACCGTGACATCGGCTCGGGAGGGTTCGGACAGGTGCACGGCCCGCATGCCCAGGACCGTGGGCACCTGCTCCAAGAGGGTGTCCCCGCTCATCACGGGCACCCACACGGCCAGGACCGAGCCCACGGCCTGCAGGCGCACCGCGGCACCCTCGTCCAGGGCGCGGGCCCGGGAGATCAGAGTGGCCAGGTCCCTGGCCTGCCGGGGATCGGCCAGCCGCAGGACGGGGGCCGTGGACTGCTCGGGGGTGGGCCGGTCAGCGGCGGGGGCGTCGTCGTTCATCCTCCCCACCCTAGTCCGGACCCGCCGCGCGGGTGGGGCTGGGCGGTGGGGCTGGGTGACGAGGCGTCGCGGCTACGATGGGCGGATGAGCGAAGTCGATGACTCGGGTGCCCCCGCCGATCCCTCGGAGGCCACCGCGAAGCTGCTGAGCATGTTCCGGCTGGCTCCGGAGGAGCCGCTGCGCACCACGGAGGACGTCTTCGTTGGACGCACCGTGGGACCGGAGACCCCGCGGGTCTACGGCGGGCAGGTGCTGGCCCAGTCCGCGATCGCGGCCAGCCGCACCGTGGCCGAGGACCGGCCGATCCACTCCCTGCACGGGTACTTCCTGCGTCCCGGGGATGTCACCCAGCCCATCACCTTCGGCGTGGAGCGGATGCGCGATGGCCGCTCCTTCTCCGCCCGCCGGATCCACGCCTACCAGGAGGGGCGGGTGATCCTGTCCTGCCTGGCCTCCTTCCAGGTCCCCCAGCCGGGGCTGGAGCATCAGGAGCGGATGCCCGAGGGCGTGCCGGCCCCGGAACAGCTGCCCAGTCCGCGGCAGCTGCTGGCCGACGTCGACGATCCGCGGGCACGGCGCATCGCCTTCGGGCGTCCCTTCGACCTGCGCTACGTCTCCGAGCCGATCTTCCTGGCCCCCGCCGGGGCCCGGGAGGCCTCCACCGCGGTGTGGTTCCGGACCTTCGGGCGGCTGCCGGATGATCCGGTGATCCACCGGGCCGCGATCGCCTACGCCTCGGACTACACGCCGATCGAGCCGATCCTGCGCCGGCACGGGAAGTCCTGGACCGAACCGGGCCTGGCCGCGGCCACCCTGGATCACGCGATCTGGTGGCATCGGGAGGCCAGGGCCGATGAGTGGCTGCTGTACACCCAGCATTCCCCGAATGCCTCGGGTTCCCGGGGGCTGGCCTGCGGGAGGATCTTCGACTGCACCGGGCGCCTGATCGCCACGACGACGCAGGAGGCGATGATCCGACTGCCGGAGTGAGCCCCCGCCTGGCCTTATCCACCGAAGACGCCGATGGCGCCTGCCCCCGCGTTCTCGGGGACGGGCGCCATCGGCGTGGTCAGGTGCCGCTAGTCGCGGGTCAGGCGGCGGTGGGTGACCCGGTGCGGGCGGGCGGCGTCGGCGCCGAGGCGCTCGACCTTGTTCTCCTCGTAGGACTCGAAGTTGCCCTCGAACCAGTACCACCGGTCCGGGTGCTCCTCGGTGCCCTCCCAGGCGAGGATGTGGGTGGCGACCCGGTCCAGGAACCAGCGGTCGTGGGAGACGACCACGGCGCAGCCCGGGAACTTCAGCAGCGCATCCTCCAGGGAGGAGAGGGTCTCCACGTCCAGGTCGTTGGTGGGCTCATCCAGCAGCAGCAGGTTCCCCCCCTGCTTCAGGGTCAGGGCCAGGTTCAGGCGGTTGCGCTCACCGCCGGAGAGCACCCCGGCCTTCTTCTGCTGGTCCGGGCCCTTGAAGCCGAATGCGGAGACGTAGGCGCGCGAGGGCATCTCCACCTGGCCGACCTTGATGAAGTCCAGCCCGTCGGAGACCACCTCCCACAGGGTCTTCTCCGGGTCGATGTTCTCCCGGTTCTGATCCACGTAGGAGATCTTCACGGACTCCCCGACCTTCAGCTCGCCGCCGTCCAGCGGCTCCAGGCCCACGATGGTCTTGAACAGTGTGGACTTGCCGACGCCGTTGGGGCCGATGACCCCGACGATGCCGTTGCGCGGCAGGGAGAAGGACAGGCCGCTGATCAGGCTGCGCTCGCCGAAGCCCTTCTGCAGGTTCTCCGCTTCGATGACCTGCGAGCCCAGGCGCGGTCCCGGCGGGATCTGGATCTCCTCGAAGTCCAGCTTGCGGGTCTTCTCCGCCTCGGCGGCCATCTCCTCGTAGCGGTTCAGGCGGGCCTTGGACTTGGTCTGGCGCCCCTTGGAGTTGGAGCGGACCCAGTCCAGCTCGTCCTTCAGGCGCTTGGCCATCTTGGCGTCCTTCTTGCCCTGCACCTCCAGGCGCTTCTGCTTGGTGTCCAGGTAGGTGGAGTAGTTGCCCTCGTAGCCGTGCAGGCGGCCGCGCTCCACCTCGCAGATCCACTCGGCCACGTGGTCCAGGAAGTAGCGGTCGTGGGTCACGGCCAGCACCGCACCGGGGTAGGACTGCAGGTGCTGCTCAAGCCACAGCACGGATTCGGCGTCCAGGTGGTTGGTGGGCTCATCCAGCAGCAGCAGGTCCGGCTTCTGCAGCAGCAGCTTGCACAGGGCGACCCGGCGTCGCTCGCCCCCGGAGAGGACCTTCACGTCCGCGTCCCCGGGCGGGCAGCGCAGGGCGTCCATCGCCTGCTCCAGCTGGCTGTCCAGGTCCCAGGCGTTCGCGGCGTCGATCTCCTCCTGGAGCTTGCCCATCTCCTCCATCAGGGCGTCGAAGTCTGCGTCCGGGTTCGCCATCTCCTCGGAGATCTCGTTGTACCGGTCCAGCTTGGCCTTGATCTCGCCCACGCCCTCCTGGACGTTGCCCAGGACGGTTTTCTCCTCGTTCAGCGGGGGCTCCTGTAGGAGGATGCCGACGCTGTAGCCGGGGCTCAGCCGGGCCTCGCCGTTGGAGGGGGTGTCCAGCCCGGCCATGATCTTCAGGATCGTGGACTTGCCGGCGCCGTTGGGGCCGACGACGCCGATCTTCGCCCCCGGGTAGAAGGACATCGTGACATCGTCCAGGATGACCTTGTCGCCCACCTTCTTGCGGGCCTTGGACATCGTGTAGATAAATTCAGCCATGCCGTCCAGGCTACTATGCGCGGCAGCGGCCCGGATCGGGTGCCCTAGCCGGCGCGGTGACCGGCGAAGCACCGGCCGTCGGACAGCGGGGGCCCGGTGCTCACGCTCACGGCACCGACCGGTCGCACGTCGGCGAGCAGACACTGACCCCGGGTCTTCACGGCCGCGTCCACGCTGTCCACGTCCAGCCCGGTGGGGGTGGTGTCCTGTCCGACCTCGACGTCCTGACCGGACCAGCCGGCCTGCGCGATGCCGGAGCGCACCCGATCGGCCGTGACTTCCTGGCCCTTCAGCGACCCGGTGAGCACCTCCTGCAGGTGCCGGGCATCCTGCTGGAGCGGGTCCTCCGAGGACGCCGCGGGGGCGGGGGTCTGCGCAGTCTGCGAGGACCCGGTGTCGGCGTCGGAGCATCCGGTCAGCGCCGTCGTCAGGGCCGTCACGGTGAGGACGGTCAGCACGGCGGCGCTGCGGCGGGTGACGGGCATCGGGGCTCCTGGGCGGGCGGCGTCGGGGACACGGACATTGTGCCACGCCCCGAGGCCTCCCGCCCCGCCCGGTCCTCTCGGACCGCATGGGCCGCATGATCCGCTCGGGTCGGAGCCTCAGCTCATGGCCGCCAGGGCCCCGTCCTCCTCGTCGGCCTCGGACATCCCGGTCGGCTCGGGGCCCGCCGCGCTGTCCGCGCCGGGGTCCTCGTCGGCGTCTCCGGTGGCGGTGCGGCCGGTCTCGGGGGTCGGGTCCGCGGGATCCGCCGGGTCCTCGAGGATCTGCCCGGTCCGGGCATCCACCCACTCCCCGGTCCCCGTCTCCACCTCGGAGGGCAGAGACCCGGCGGAGGCGGGACCGGTGTCCCAGCCGCTGCCGGACTCCCGGGGATCCTGGCGGCGCTCCCCGGGCTGGGGGCCGCTGCTGCGGGCGAAGCTGGCGGTGCCGAAGGCGAGGTCGTGGCCCACGCTGAGGGCCTCGATCTCCACCGTGGAGCGCTTGATGCCGCCGGATTCCCAGGTCTTCACGCGCAGCTTGCCCTGCACGATCACCGGCTGGCCCACCTGCACGGAGGCGGTCACGGTGCCGGCCAGGGCGCGGAAGGCGGTGACGGTGTACCAGTTGGTGTGGCCGTCCTTCCACTCCTTGGCTTGGGCGTCGTACCACCGCGGGGTGGAGGCCAGGCGGAAGGAGGCGACGGCGGTGCCGTTGCCGGGCATGGTCCGGGGGTCGGGCTTGGTGGCGACGAAGCCGCGGACGGTGATCAGGTCGGTCATGGCCGTGTCCTTTCGGGAGGGGCTGGTGCCGGCTCCCGCGGTGCTCGCGGGCGGTCCGGTACCGCTCATCCTGGACCCCTCGGGGTGCGTCCCATCCCCCGCTCCCCCGGATTCGCGGGGCTGCTGTGGATGCCGCCGGGAATCCCGCGGGAGATCCACCGATTCCGGAGCCGAAGGGATCCGGCCGGACGCGCCAGGCGCCGGCGATGACCGAGGGGGATGACCGGCCTCAAGGACGCCGCGCCGCGAAGAAACCGGATGATCTATCGCGTGCTCAGCTCCCGCGCCCAGTCGATGGCCTCCTGCACCAGCTCGTCTGTGAGCCCGGTGACCCGCCGCGGGTCGCGGTGATCCACCCAGGGTGCAGGCACCTCGATGACCCGGTGCGGCTGCGGGACCCGGGTGAGGTGCTCGCGGTCGGCCGGGGAGACGTCGTCGTCGAGCCAGACGAAGGGCCGTCCCGCGGCGACCTCCAGGATCCCGGGGACCTTGGCGGCGTCCACCCGGTCGATGTGGGCGACCGGCCAGGTGGTGGGCAGCCCGAGCTGCGGGGCGATCAGCCGGGGCGCGTCCTCTTCCCAGGTGGTGCCCCAGGCCATCTCGAAGTGGCGCGTCAAGCGCAGCACCCGGTCGCGATCGGCCGGGTCCAGGATCACGGTGAATTCCACGGGCAGGGACTGCGGCACGACGGTGATGCGGCGCAGCCCGCGGCGTTCGGCGAGGTCCGCGGAGACGAAGTGGTTCAGGACCCCGTCCACGTCGAGGAAGGCGAGGGGCCGGGCTGCCGCGGAAGCGCTCATGGCTGGAACCTCCTGCCCCGTCATGCGAACGGCCCGACCGCTGATCCGGTGCCCCAGGAGGGAGTCGAACCCCCGACCAAGAGATTAGAAGGCTCCTGCTCTATCCACTGAGCTACTGAGGCGCGTCCGCCGCGACGGCGGACTCCCCCACCATACCGCGGGTCCCGCCGCCCCGCATGCCGCCCGACCTCGGCCCTGTCCGGTGCCGGCCGGTGTCAGACGACGGCCGCGCCGCGGTGTCGGCGTCGGAAGACTCGCCGGGTGGAGGGGTCCAGGAACATCAGGTACACCGCGTAGACCAGGGCGACGACGATCGCCACGAGCCGCCCCATGTTCAGGTCCAGATCCAGGTAGGGGAACACGTCCAGCTGATCGGAGACGGCCCAGAGCATGAAGAACAGGGTGGTCAGGAAGTAGAAGTCCACGTGCCAGTCCGCCCGGATCCCGGTGGCCGCGAAGAAGGGGATCAGCCAGACCACGTACCAGGCCTGGATCATCGGGTTGAACATCACCACGAAGGCCAGGGCCAGGGTGAGGCGGCGGATGATCGTCTGATCCCGCCCGATCAGCGCCATGATGCCCGCCCCGAGCATGCCGAGCAGCTGCCCGATCTTCTGGATCGCGGACTGCACGTCCCCGCCGGGCCCACCCCACGAGTCCACGAGCACCTTGCCGAGGAAGCTCAGCGCCCCGATGGGCGCGTACCAGATCCACACCCCGCCGGTGGTCTTCAGGCCGTTGATCCAGTCGAAGCCGAACCCGTTCATCCGGCCCATGATCCACAGCTGCGCCAGGCACACCGCGAGGGTGAGAACCCAGAACAGGATCCGCCGCGGCCAGGAGGCGCCGCGCCCGGCCCACAGCAGGCCGATGAACGGCAGGGTGATGATCGCGATCGGCTTCACGGCGATGGCCAGGGTCACCAGGGTGATCCCCCCGATCCCGCCCGCCGTGGTGCGCCATCGGGCGCTGACCCACACCCCGGCCATCATCAGCCCGATCATCAGGGCGTCGTTGTGCGCGGAGATCACGAAGTGCACCAGGAACATGGGATTGGCCAGGCACAGCCAGCAGGCGCGCACCGGGTTGATCCCGTGCATCCGGGCCAGCTTGGGCAGGAAGATCGCGATCAGGGCGACCCCGATCAGGGCCACCAGCCTGAAGAGGTAGAAGGCGACGTCGGGCGAGGTTCCGGCCACCCGCACGACGAGGCCCTCGATCCACAGGAAGACCGCGCCGTAGGGCGGCGGGGACTGGCTCCACAGCGGGTCCGCCCCGGACTGGAAGAAGTTGTTGACCGAGGAGACCCCGGATTCGTACGGGTTCAGCCCGGACTCGTAGACCCGGCCCTGGGCGTAGTAGGAGTACACGTCCCGGCTGAACAGCGGGAAGGAGAACAGCATCGGGGTGACCCAGCACAGGATCGCCAGGGTCACCCACTTCTTCGCCGGGCGTCCCCAGTGGTCGATCTTCTGGCTCAGCCGCAGCCACTCGCGGGTCAGGGCCATCGCCCCGAGGGCGGTCATCACGATGCAGGCGACCACCGCGCCGTCGGTGTAGCGCAGCGCGATGATCACGGGGTCCTGGCGCAGCCGGGAGATGGGGGCCAGCCAGCCGATGCCGAAGGAGCCGACCATCATCAGCAGGGAGCCGATCGTGCCGATGACGATGGTGCGCATCGGGCTGCGCTGCACGAAGCGCGGCTCGGTTCTGGTCCGGGCTGCGGACGCGACGCTCTGGCTCACGTGCTCCCCTGGGTCGGTCTTGCTGGTGCGGTCGGTGCTGGTGCGGGAAAGATGCTCCCGCCCACTGTACCGATCCCCCGGCCTGCTCCGGTGTGTGGCGCCGTCGGGGTGGCGGGGCGATAGATTGGAGGGGTGTCTAAGAATCATGAGCGCATTGTGTGGATCGACTGCGAGATGACCGGCCTGGACCTGGAGAGGGACGCGCTGATCGAGGTCGCGGTGCTGATCACCGACGCGGAGCTGAACATCCTGGATGAGGGTCTGGACGTGCTGATCGCCCCTCCGGAGGGCGCCCTGGAGCAGATGGGCGACTTCGTGCGGCAGATGCACACCACCTCGGGACTGCTGGAGGAGCTGCCCGACGGGCTGAGCATGGCCGAGGCCACCCGGCAGGTGATGGAGCACGTCCGCCGCTATGTCCCGGAGCCCGGCAAGGCGCAACTGGGCGGGAACTCGGTGGGCACGGACAAGACCTTCCTGGCCCGGGACATGCCGGAGCTGATCGAGCACCTGCACTACCGGATCATCGACGTCTCCACGATCAAGGAGCTGGCCCGCCGGTGGTACCCGCGGGCCTACTACCAGGCGCCGGCCAAGACCGGGAACCACCGGGCCCTGGGCGACATCCGGGATTCGATCCAGGAGCTGCGCTACTACCGCGAGGCCGTGTTCGTCCCCCAGCCGGGCCCGGACTCCGAGACCGCGAAGGCGATCTCCACCCGGGTGAGCGAGGCCGACTGAACCCCGGCGTCTGCTGAGCACGACGCCGTCCGGGTACGGTGCCGTTCGAGCGCGCCTCCGACTGAGCCGCGTGCCGCTGTGCGCGGTCTCACGCCCGCCGCGGGCCGTGCTGATTCGCCGACGACGGGCGGGCTCGTGTAGTCTCTTGGATGTTGCCCAGCGGGCCGGAGCGATCCGGAACCCTCCGGGCAGCGATCTTGATGGTGGTCGTAGCTCAGTTGGCAGAGCGCCTGGTTGTGGTCCAGGAGGTCGCGGGTTCAACCCCCGTCGATCACCCCGAAGACAAGGCCCGGATCCTCACGGATCCGGGCCTTCGTCGTCCCCTGCCGCAGGTCTGCTCTCCGTGCCTGCTCGGCACCGACTCAGTCGGCGGCGCCGCGGGCCTGCAGAGCGTCCCCGACGTCGTCGGCGTGGCGCAGGGTCAGCACCAGCACCGGCATGACCCACGCCCACGGGGCCAGCCGAACACCCCGGCTGCGCTGGGCCTGGCGCACCTGAGTGACGATCCCGGCGACCTGCCCGATGGAGGTGATCGCCAGCGCCATCGCCAGGCCGACCGCCGTCGGGCTCACGCCCACCCGGCGCAGCGGACGCAGGCAGGTCTGGGCCACCTCCACCATCTCCTGCACCCGGGTGGTGCGGGTGAGCACCTGCGCCAGCAGCACCACCGCCAGCACCCGGGCCGTATTGCACACCGCGGCCAGGGGCGGGGAGAAGATCAGCTGGGTCCCCACCAGGAAGATCACCAGCACCAGCATCGCCCGCAGGTCCCGCGCCATGATCCGCGCGCTCAGACCCGCCGCAGCGTAGGCGAGGGCGGGCAGCAGGAAGGCCGCGGCGGCCAGACCCCACGAGTTCGGCAGCAGGGAGAGCACGATGGCGCCGAGGGCGAGGACCAGCAGCTTCAGCCAGGCCGGGGCGCAGTGGATCGGACTGGTACCGGGCAGGTAGAGGCTGATCATCGGCCCGGTTCCTCGAGGCTTCGGTGGTAGCGGGCGATGACCTCGTCCGGCGGCCCCTGGGCCTGGAGCTTCCCGTCGCGGATCAGCACGGCCTCATCGCAGCGAGCGGCCAGGTCCATGTCGTGGGTGACCAGCAGGACCTGGCGGGCGGCCGGGGCCAGCAGCCGGTCGGCGATGATCCGGCGGTGCCGGGCGTCCAGCATGCTCGTGGGCTCGTCCGCGATCACCAGGTCCGGGCCGCCCACCAGCACCGAGCACAGGGCCAGCCGCTGCATCTGCCCGCTGGAGAGGGACTGGCAGGCCCGATCGGCCAGATCACTCAGCCCGTGCTCGGCCAGCGCCGCATCCACGGTCCGCCGGATCTGCTCGGTGGTGAGATCCCGACCGCGCAGGGTCAGGGCCACGTCCTCGCGCACCACGGGCATGATGGCCTGGGCGCCGGGGTTGGCGAAGACGAAGCCGACGCACCGACGCAGCCGGCGGCGGTCGGCGACGGCGTCGACGCCGTGCACGGTGACGCTGCCCGCGGCCGGATCCATCAGCCCCGCGATGACGCGCACCAGGGTGGACTTGCCCGAGCCGTTCTCCCCGATGACCGCGGTGCGCGCGGCCCCGAGCGTGCAGGTGAGCCCCTGCAGCAGCACCGACTCCCCCTCGGGTCCGTCAGCTGTGACGGTGAGGTCTCGCACCCGGACGACCGGGGGCTGGTCCTCCTCGGGGCGCGCCTGGCCGGATCTCGGCGCGGTGGCCTCCGGTGCCTCCGGGTTCGGTCCGAGCGGTGCGCCGGTTTCCGGGGCGGGGGCAGTCCCACGGGTTGGGTGCCGATCGGCCCGGCGGCGGCGCAGGAACCTGCTCATCAGGGCTCTCCTCTTCGGGTCATGGGGGGGTCTTCTGCCGGGTAGTGCGGGACCGGTGCCGCTCAGTCGCCGCGCTGCAGCAGGACCGCGGCGGCCATCCCGCCGCCGATGGCGCAGGCCGCCGCTCCGAGCGTACCGGGAGGGCAGGCCAGCAGCCGGTGATGCAGCCGCACGAGCACAGCCGCCCCGGAGGCTCCCCACGGGTGCCCGAGGGCCAGCGCTCCCCCGGCGGCGTTGACCCGAGGATCGATCCGCTCCCCGTCGGCCAGGTCGAGATCGTCCAGGGTGGCCAGGACCTGGGCGGAGAAGGCCTCGACGATCTCCAGGGCGCCGAGCCGATCCAGCCCGATCCCTGCCCGGCGCAGCAGCCGCCGCAGGGCGCCGGTGGGTGCCGCCCCCGGCAGGGCCGGGTCCCCTCCGGCCAGGATGCCGGCCCGCACCAGGGTGTGCGGGCGCGCGGGCTGCCCGTCGACGCCGCGCGGGGCGGGGCCCAGCAGTAGCGCGGCCGCGCCGTCGGCGATGCGCGCGGTGTTCCCCGGGGTCACCGATCCGAACCCGGGCCGAGGCTCACCCGTGATCCCGGTCTCCGGCAGGGAGTCGGTATGTCGCGGCGAGGCGCCCCCGGAGGGCGTTCCGGGCTCCGCCGCCTCCGGGACGAGCGGGGCGAAGCGGGCCAGCAACCGGGCGGTCACCGCGCGGGGGCCGTCATCGGCGATGCCGCTGCCGTCGAGACGCTCGGCGGCCAGCAGGTCCGCGTGCTCCAGGGCCAGGCGGTGGCTGCGCTCGGCCAGGGCGTCCTGCCGCTGGCGGGTGATGCCCCGGACACGGGCCAGGTCCTCGGCGGCGTGCACCAGGTCAGGGTCCGGGAAGCCGCGCGGAACCATGGGCGCCTGGCGGTAGGCCACGCCGTCGATCCGGCGCTCCGGGGCGGTGGAGGGGCTCTCCACCCCGCCGGCGGCGATCAGTCCGCCGTCCAGACGGATGCGGTCCGCGGCCTGCTGCACCGCGAGCATCCCGGAGCCGCACTGGGCGTCCACGGACCAGCCGGGGCAGTCCAGACCGAATCCCGCGGCCAGGGCGGCCCGCCGCCCGACGTTCCCACCGGGACCGGTGCAGCTGCCGAGGATCACACCGTCCACCGCCCTCTCCGGCGAGGAGATACCGGCCGCCGCGGTGAGGCCGGCGAGCAACGGGCCGGCCAGCTGGTCATCGGTGCGTCCGGCTTGGGCGCGGGAGCGCCCGGTGAAGGCGCTGCGGCCCGCAGCGAGCACGGCGACCTCAGGCATGGCCGGCCTCCTCTGCCCGTGATACTTCAACCTCTGGTTGAAGTGAAAGCGAATCATCTGAACCTTCACCTCCGCTTGAACCCTGCGACGGCGTCCAGGGCGGCAGGTCCGCCACCTCGGCCGGGCGCAGCCGCCGGGGTTTGCCACTGGGTGTGCGCGGCAGGGCTGCCGTGAACAGCCACCGGCGGGGGCGCTGGGCGGGATCCAGCCTGCGAGCGCACCACGCGCGCAGCTTCCGCCGGAGTCGCCGTTCGCTCAGCTCCGAAGCTGCCGAGCTCGGCTGGATGCAGGCGGCCACCAGCTGACCCAGCCGCGGGTGCGGCGCTCCGTAGACGAGAGCCCGGTCCACCAGGGGCGAGGCGAGCAGGACGGCCTCCACGGCCTCCGGGGTGACGGTGGCCCCGGCGGTGAGGATGGCCTGATCCTCCCGGCCGCACAGAGCCAGCACGCCGTCCTCGGACAGCCTCGCCCGGTCCCCGACGCTCAGCCAGACACCGTCCTCGGATTCCTCCCGGCGCAGGGTCGAGACGCCGCCGATCAGCTGGCGGGCCGCCTGCTCCGTGCGCACCCACAGCACCCCGCGGCGCACGCGCAGCCGGACGTCGGGGAAGGCCCGCAGACCCGAGCCGTCGTCCACGGCCACCAGGGAGAGCTCGGCCGCACCGTAGTAGCCGAGCACGGCGATGCCCCGCCGCTCGGCTTCCGCCCGCAGCGCGGGGTCCACCCGATCCCCGCCGATCACCGCGACCCGCAGCCGGTGGGAGAACGCACCCTGGGCGTCGAGCAGATCCAGGACCTCGCGCAGGTGCCACGGGGTGCCGTGCAGCAGATCCGCACCCGCGAGATCCTCGGCGGTGATGCGGACTCCGCGCGGCACGCGCAGGCGCATCCCGGAGTGGGCCGCGTGCACCGCGGCGAAGGGACCCATGGAGGAGACGGGATGCACGGGCAGCAGCAGGGTGCGACCGGCGGTCGTGGACCATCCGGCCACCCGGGCGATCAGCCGATCCAGCCCCGGGTAGGCGATCTCCCAGGAGGCCGGGGTGCGCAGCAGGATCTTCGGCGTCCCGGTGGAGCCGGAGGTGCACGCGGCCCAGCCGATGCCCTCCTTCGGGGATGCGGCGGCCGCGCGCTCCAGGATCTGCGCCCGCCGCTGTGGTGACCACCGCTCGTCGCCGATCAGCGGGATGCCGCCGTCGGCCCGCAGGCGCAGGGCCCGCTCGAGCACCTCGGCGTGATCCGCGCCGGTGATCAGGGTGATGCCGGAGGCGGTGGATTCCAGGTGCAGGCTCCCCCGCTCTCCCTCCCGCTGCGGCGCAGGATGGGTGGGCGTCATCGCAGGAACGCGCGCGGGTAGGCCTTCCACAGGCCCGTGGTGATCAGGGTGGTCAGCACCGCCTTGATGATGTCCCCGGGGAGGAAGGCGAAGGAGGCGTAGAGGGATTCGCGCAGGCCGATGCCCAGCCGCCAGGCCTGCACGGGCACCCCGAAGAGGTAGATCACCGCGATGCCGCCGATGAGGCTGGCCAGCAGCACCCGGATCCAGCTGGGCCTGCCGGCGCGGGGCAGGGCGATCAGCCCGACGACGAAGGCCCCCGCGATGTAGCCGATGAGGTACCCGCCGGAGACCCCGGCGAAGACGCCGATACCCCCGCGCCCGCCGGACAGCAGCGGCAGCCCGACGATCACGAGCAGCTCGAACAGCGTCACCGAAGCCGCGCCCCACACCGGTCCGAGCACCGCCCCGGCGAGCATCACGCCGAGGGTCTGGGCGGTGATGGGCACGGGGATGCCGGGCACCGGGATCGGGGCCATCAGACCGAGCACGGCGATGAGGGCGGCGAAGACGGCCACGCGGGCGATGATGTGCGCCGGAGAGAGGGTGCTGCGGCGCCGGGGCGCTGCGGGCTGGCTCATGGGGAGTCCTCCTGGAGTCCTGGCCGGGGGAAGCAACGATTGAACACCGTTCAACATAGCCCCTCCCCTGGTTGGAAGCACCTCCGGAAGGATCGGTGTGACGCAGCCGATACCCCGGGGCGGCCCGGCGGGTGGCAGCCCGCGCTGGGTTAGCCTGGTGGGATCGCACGCCCGTGCATCCGCCGTCGTCCCCTCAGGAGCGCCATCGTGACCATCCTGCCCATCGTCATCACCGGGGAGCCGGTGCTGCACCGACCCACCCGGCCCGTCGCCGACTTCGGCCCGGACTTCCAGCGGCTGATCGAGGACATGTACGAGACGATGGACGCCGCCCACGGCGTCGGGCTGGCCGCGACCCAGGTGGGGTCGGGTCTGCGCGTGTTCGTCTACGAGTACGCCAACGACGACGCCGCGGACCGCGGCGTGATCGTGAACCCGCGGCTGAGCCTGGGGAAGATCTCCCAGGAGGACCCGGACCCCGAGGAGGAGTCCGAGGGGTGCCTGTCCGTGCCGGGACTGTCCTTCCCGCTGAAGCGGGCCGAGTGGGTGCGCGTGTCGGGTCAGGACGCCCAGGGCGCCCCGCTGGAGTTCGAGGCCCACGGCTGGTTCGCCCGGGTCATGCAGCACGAGACCCAGCACCTGGACGGGCAGCTGTACGTGGACCACCTGAACCGCCGCTGGTCCGCGAAGGCGCGCAAGGCCATCAAGCGCGAGGGCTGGGGCGTGCCCGGCAACACCTGGATGCCCGGCGTCGACGAGGATCCGTTCGGGCACTGACCATCCCCGGCGGACCCGCTAGCCGGCGGCGGGCACGATGACGCTCAGCTGCGCGGTGCCCCGGGTGTCCCGGGACAGCTCCACCCGGTGCTCCCGAGCGAGCAGGTCCGCCAGGGCCTCGGCGTCGGTGGGGTCCTGCCCGGAGAGCAGCAGGCTGCGGGTGATCAGGCCCCGGTAGTGCTTGGCCATGTGGGAGACGACCTTCCGGGTGCCGTCGGGACTCTCACGCTCAGCACGGATCAGCACGGTCTGCTCCGCCGGGGCGGGCCAGGCCGCCTGGTAGCCGCCGGAGCGGCAGTCGATGATCAGCTCATCCGCAGCCCGCGCCTCCAGGACCGGGCTCAGTTCCCCCTTCCACCAGGCGGCCAGGCTCCCCTTCGGGGCGATCTTCGCGCCCATGGACAGCCGGTAGGCGGGGATCCGGTCGGTCGCGGCGATCGCGCCCCACAGGGCCGAGGCGATGACGACGTCGCGCCCCGCCCGCTCCCGGGCGGCCGGGGTCAGGCTCGCGGCGTCCAGGGCGTCGTAGAGCACCCCGGTGTAGACCTGCAGGGCGGGCCCGGCCGGCAGCTCGCGCAGGTGCCGGTTGCGTTCGACCTCGGCGGCCAGGGAGGGCCCGACCTTCAGCAGCTGCCCGGCATCCTCCCGGGCGCTGACCTCCTCGAGTCGGGTCAGGAGGGTCTCGCGGGCCTCGGTGAGCTCGGGGAAGCTCAGGGCCCCGAGGTCCACGGGATCGCCGTCGGCGGGCTGGGTCTTGGTCTCGGAGGGCGGCAGCAGGATGAGCATGGGCCCCAGTGTAGAGTGGCCCCCGGACGGGTCGGCCAGACGATCGCGCGGCCCACGCTTCGTGGGTCTCGAGGAAAGTCCGGGCTCCGCAGGGCAGGATGGTGGATAACGTCCACTCGGGGCAACCCGCAGGCCAGTGCCACAGAGAACAGACCACCCGCCGTGCCACGTGCAGCGGTCACGGCGGGCCAGGGTGAAAAGGCGGTGTAAGAGACCACCGGGCGCCTGGTGACAGGTGCCGCAGGGTAAACCCCATCCGGAGCAAGGCCAGACAGGATGCGTTCGAGGGCTGCCCGCCCGAGCATCCGGGTAGGCCGCTCGAGCCGCGGAGCGATCCGCGGCCTAGATGGATGATCGTCGCCGTGCGGCGGGTGACCGCCGCGCGGAACAGAACCCGGCTCATCGGCCGACCCGTCCACCGCTCCCTTCTCCTGCCGTGTACGCTCACAGGTGAGACACGACACAGCCAGACGAGGAGACCCCATGCACCACCACCGCGACGCCGAGCACCGATTCCCGGAGGACGACGCCGAGCAGCCGATCACCAGCCCCGGACCGGACACGGACCCGGAGGGCACCGAGCACGAGGTGAGCCCGGGGCCCGACAGCGACCCCGAGGGCACCGAGCACGAGCCCGGCATGGGCGCGGACAGCAACCGGGAGGCCACCGACTCCGAGCCCAGCCCCGGGCCGGATCTCGGCCAGCGCTGACCGATCCCCCGCCCCAGACCGCCCCGGAGCAGCCTCAGTACCGGGCAGCCTCGGCGTTCGTGGAGGCCGAGCCCGGGTGCCGCTCGGGGCGCACCGCGAAATCCCACGGATCGGTGTTCAGCTCGCTGAGCAGCATCTGCACCGCGAAGCCCTCCCGCGCCAGCTCCGCCTCCAGGGCCCGGGCGCCCTCGGTGAGCCACAGCTGCTCGGAGGCGAAGTGCGAGCAGTCGATCAGGTAGGGCCGGCCCCCGCTCAGCAGGGCCCGCTCGCGCGCCTCCGAGGCCGGGTGGTGGCGCAGGTCTGCGGTCACGTACACGTCCGCGTCCACGGCGCGCACGGCGTCGAACAGGGAATCCCCGGCCCCTCCGCACACGGCGACCCGCCGCACCAGCCCCTCCCGGGGCCCGGCCACCCGCACCCCGCCGGCCGTCGGGCGCATCGCCGAGGCCAGCCGCTGGGCCAGCGCCTCCAGGGTCACCGGCTCCGCCAGCTCCCCCACGCGCCCGATGCCGGTGCTGCCCCGCTCGGCGTCGGTCGGGTCCAGGGGCCGGGCGGCCTTCACCCCGCAGGCGCGGGTCAGCGCATCCGAGACCCCGCCGTCGTAGGAGTCCGCGTTGGTGTGCGAAGCCAGCAGCCCGATGCCGTGCTCCACCAGCTCGTGCACCACCGCGCCCTTGTCCGTGTCCGCGGGCAGGAAGTGCGCCCCGCGCAGCAGCAGCGGGTGGTGGGTCAGCAGCAGCTGCGCGTCCCGGCGCACGGCCTCGGCGGCCACGGCCTGGACCGGGTCCACCGCCCAGAGGATGCGCCGCACCGGCGCGTCCGGGCGCCCGCACACCAGGCCGCTGGCGTCCCAGGACTCGGCCAGCTCCCGTGGCCACAGCCGGTGGGCGGCGGCGACGACGTCGGACAGGTGCGCGGTGGTGCCGGTGGTGCTCATGCCCGCCAGTCTAGGAGACCCGGTCGAGGAACCCGCGGCCCGGGCGGCGCCGCCTTCCCCCGCCAGCGAACCCCGCTGTCCTCCGACTGCCGGCCGGGTCCAGGATGGAGGACATGCGCGAACTGACTCTCGCGGCGGGGTGCTTCTGGTGCCTGGACGCCGTCTACCAGCGGACCCGCGGCGTGGAATCCTCCATCGCCGGATACACCGGGGGCGCCACCGAGCACCCCACCTACCGCGAGGTGTGCACCGGGCGGACCGGGCACGCCGAGGCCATCCGGGTGCGCTTCGACGAGGACGAGGTGCCCGCCGACGTCATCATGGACATGTTCTTCACGACCCACGACCCCACCAGCCTGAACCGGCAGGGCTACGACGTCGGCACCCAGTACCGCTCCGCGGTGTTCTACCGGGACGAGGAGGAGAAGCGGTTCTTCCAGGAGCAGATCGCCCGCGCCCAGCGGCTCTACGACCGCCCGATCGTCACCACCGTCGAACCACTGGGGACCTTCTGGGAGGCCGAGGCCGTGCACCAGGACTTCCAGCGCACCAACCCCGCCAACGGCTACTGCCAGGCGATCATCGACCCCAAGCTGGCGAAGGCCCGGGAATATTACCGCCCGTGGCTCGTTTCTTAAGCCAGGAAACGCCGCGTGGCTACGGTGGTCACGCATCCCACCCGGCCCGCTGCCCGAATCGTCCCCGCCGGGGACGACCAGCGGCCCCGGGCGCCACGACCCCAGGAAGGCTGACATGGCTAAGATCCTCGACAACGTCACCGAAGCGATCGGCGACACCCCGCTCGTGCGGCTGAACCAGCTGGACAAGGACCTGCCCGGCAACGTCGCCGTCAAGCTCGAGTTCTACAACCCCGCCAACTCCGTGAAGGACCGCATCGGCAAGGCGATCATCGACGCCGCGGAGGCCTCCGGGCAGCTCAAGCCCGGCGGCACCATCGTGGAGGGCACCTCCGGGAACACCGGCATCGCCCTGGCCATGGTCGGCGCGGCCCGCGGGTACCACGTCATCCTCACCATGCCGGAGACCATGTCCACCGAGCGCCGCGTGATGCTGCGGGCCTACGGCGCGAAGATCGTGCTGACCCCCGGTGCGGAGGGCATGCGCGGGGCCGTGGACAAGGCCGCCGAGATCGTGGAGAACACCGAGAACGCCGTGCTGGCCCGCCAGTTCGAGAACGAGGCCAACCCCAAGATCCACTACGAGACCACCGGCCGGGAGATCTGGGAGGCCACCGACGGCGCCGTGGACGTGTTCGTGGCCGGCGTCGGCACCGGCGGCACCGTCTCCGGCGTCGGCAAGTACCTCAAGGAGCGCAAGCCCGAGGTCAAGGTCATCGCGGTGGAGCCCTCCGACTCCCCGCTGCTCACCGAGGGCAAGGCCGGCCCCCACAAGATCCAGGGCCTGGGCGCCAACTTCGTCCCGGACACCCTGGACCGGGAGATCTACGACGCCGTCGCCGACGTCACCCTCGAGGACTCCGTGCGCGTCGCCCGCGAGCTGGGCGCCAAGGAGGGCATCCTCGGCGGGATCTCCTCCGGGTCCATCGTGTGGGCCGCACTGGAGGAGGCCAAGAAGTCCGAGAACGAGGGCAAGCTGATCGTCGCCGTCGTCACCGACTTCGGCGAGCGCTACGTCTCCACCGTCCTGTACGAAGACATCCGCGCCTGATCGTGGGCTTCCTCTCCCGCCTGCGCGAGGACCTGGACACGGCCCGGTCCCACGATCCGGCCGCGCGCGGCAGCCTCGAGATCATGATCAACTACTCGGGGCTGCACGCGATCTGGATGCACCGAGTCGCCCACCGCCTCTGGCAGCGGGACGCGACCAAGGCCACGGCGCGCACCCTCTCGCAGGTCTCCCGCTTCCTCACCGGGATCGAGATCCACCCGGGGGCGCAGATCGGCCGCCGGTTCTTCATCGACCACGGCATGGGCGTGGTCATCGGGGAGACCACGGAGATCGGCGATGACGTGATGCTCTACCACGGGGTGACCCTGGGTGGGCGCTCACTGGAGAAGGTCAAGCGGCACCCGACCATCGGGGACGGCACGACCGTGGGGGCCGGGGCCAAGGTGCTCGGGCCGATCACGATCGGCGCCGGCTCCGCGGTCGGGGCGAACGCCGTGGTGGTCCACGACGCCCCCGCGGATTCGATCGTCACCGGGATCCCGGCGGAGCACCGTCCGCGCACCCCGGAGAAGAAGCAGCCGCTGGTGGATCCGGCCACCTACATCGATCCCGCCATGTGGATCTGAGGTCCCCGCACGGGTGAGCCCGGCCCGAGGCCGTACGGTGCCCGCCCGCAGAAGACGACGCCCCGCCCTTCGCAGTGCGAAGGGCGGGGCGTCGTCGTGTTCCGCGCAGGGACTTACTTGGAGGGCTCCTTGTTGACCCGCTCCGGGGTCGAGGGGGCGGTCTGCTCCTCGTCGGTGCGGATCTCGGTGCGGTCCCCGGACCACAGGGTGTGGAACGTGCCGGGGCGATCCACGCGCTGGTAGGTGTGCGCGCCGAAGAAGTCCCGCTGCCCCTGGATCAGGGCGGCGGGCAGGCGCTTGCGCCGCAGCGCGTCGTAGTAGGACAGCGAGGAGGCGAACACCGGCACCGGCACGCCCAGCGCGGTGGCCTTGGCCACGACGCGGCGCCAGGAGGGAACCAGCTGCTCCATGACCTTCCGGAAGCCCGGGGCCAGCAGCATGTTCACGGGGGCGTCCTCCCCGCGGTAGGCCTGCATGATCTCCCCGAGCAACTCGGCGCGGATGATGCACCCGGCCCGCCACAGGGAGGCGATGACGTCCAGCTTCAGGTCCCACCCGAACTCCGCGCCGGCCTTGGACAGCTCGTCCAGGCCCTGGGCATAGGAGACCAGCTTGGAGGCGTACAGCGCCCGGCGCACGTCCTCGATGAACTCCGGGTCCCCCTGGGCGACACCCGTGGTGGAGATCAGCCCGGCGGACAGCTGCTCCTGGGCCTGGCGGCGGGCTTCCACATCCGAGGAGGACAGGGCGCGGGCGAACACCGACTCGGCGATACCGGAGACCGGGGCGCCCAGGTCCAGGGCGGACTGCACCGTCCAGCGTCCGGTGCCCTTCTGCCCCGCCTCGTCCTTGATGACGTCGATCAGGGCCTCACCGGTCTCGGCGTCCCGCTGGGAGAGGACCTCCGCGGTGATCTCGATAAGGTAGGAGTTCAGGTCCGTGGTGTTCCACTGCCGGAAGACCTCGGCCTGGGCCGCAGGCTCCAGGCCGACGACGGAGCGCAGCAGGTCGTGGGCCTCCCCGATGACCTGCATGTCGGCGTACTCGATGCCGTTGTGCACCATCTTGACGAAGTGCCCGGCCCCGTCGGTGTCGATCCAGGCGCAGCAGGGGGTGCCGTCGTCGGCCTTGGCGGCGATGGTCTCCAGCAGGGGGCCTACGGACTCGTAGGACTGCCGGGAGCCGCCGGGCATGATGGAGGGCCCGTTCAGGGCGCCCTCCTCACCGCCGGAGACGCCGACGCCGACGAAGTGCAGCCCGTTCGCGGCGCACTCCTGCTCGCGGCGGATGGTGTCCTTGAAGTAGGAGTTGCCGCCGTCGATGATGATGTCGTCCTCATCCAGCAACGGGGTCAGCTGCTCGATGACGGCGTCCACGGGGGCGCCGGCCTTGACCATGACGAGGATGCGGCGGGGCTTCTCGAGGGAGTCCACCAGCTCCTGCAGGGTCTCGGTGCGCACGAAGTCGCCCTCGTCTCCGTGCTCGGCCAGCAGCTCGTCGGTCTTGGCGGTGGTGCGGTTGTGCAGGGCCACGGTGTACCCGTGCCGGGCGAGGTTCCTGGCCAGGTTGGCGCCCATCACGGCGAGTCCGGTGACGCCGATCTGCGCCCGTGCGGTGTTCTGGGAGTTCTCTTCTGCCATGCACCCCAGCCTACGCGGTGTGCGGCGGGTGCGGACAGTCCGGGCGGGCGCGCCCGCGGCGCGATCGTGGGTGGGTCCTACCGGGATCGAACCGATGACCTACTGGGTGTAAACCAGTCGCTCTGCCAGCTGAGCTAAAGACCCTGGCGAACGGGTGGGAGGCTTGCGCAGCCGCCGGCACCCGATCCGAGGGAACACCGTACCGGATGCACAGCCCGCAGGGGGAATCCGCCGCGGCCGCGAGGGCCTTCAGAACCGGGTGCCCACCAGTCGGGTCGCGGCCCACTCGGGGCAGGCGGCCTCGGTGGTGGTCACCCGCAGCCCGGCGGTGGGGGCGGCCTCCTGCAGGTCGGCCGGGGAGACGTAGCCGTCGCGCCCCGCCTTCGGGGTGAGCACCCAGACGACGCCGCCGTCGTCGAGGGTGGTCAGGGAGTCCACCAGCGCATCCACGAGGTCCCCGTCCCCGGCGCGCCACCAGAACAGCACCGCGTCCGCGACCTCCTGGGCGTCCTCGTCCAGCAGCTCCTCGCCCGTGAGGTCCTCGATGTCCTCGCGCAGGGCGAAGTCCACGTCCTCGTCGTAGCCGAACTCCTGGATGAGGTCGCCCTCCTTGAAACCGAGCAGGACTGCCGAGCGGTCCTCGGCGGTCGTGGTCTCGCTCACTGGTTCTTCCTCCTGAGGGGTCTGGGGATCGCCGCGGAGCCGATGCTCGCCGCGGGCGACGGCCGACGTCGCGGGGATGGCGCGCGCCGGCGTCGTCACACGTACCACCCAACACCGTCGACGCCGTCGGATCAAGTGTCGGCACCCGCCCGACGTGGCGCACGCCATGGGTCGGCGGGCTCGCCACGGAAGGGCCCGCACACCCCGGATATGACACCATGGAAGGTGACGCGGCGCGCCGACGAGGGCGCGCCGGGAGCGGCCTCTGACGGGGCGCATGCTCCCCACTGACACCGAGTGAAAGAGGTTCACCGTGGCTCCCTCAGCGACGAACGACCACATCCTCAGCCAGCTCACCGCCGGCATGGCCGACCAGGACCACGAGGAGACATCCGAGTGGATGGAGGCCTTCGACCAGCTCGTCGAGACCCAGGGCACCGAGCGGGCCCAGTTCATCGTCCGCCGCCTGCTGCAGCGGGCCGGGGCCAAGTCCGTTCAGGTCCCCACCGTGACCACCACCGACTACGTCAACACCATCCCCGTGGACCAGGAGCCGGAGTTCCCGGGCGATGAGGAGATCGAGCGCCGGTACCGCGCGCTACTGCGCTGGAACGCCGCCGTCATGGTCCACCGCGCCCAGCGCCCCGAGATCGGGGTGGGCGGTCACATCTCCAGCTACGCCGGCGTGGCAACCCTCTACGAGGTGGGCCTGAACCACTTCTTCCGCGGCCAGGACCACCCCGGCGGCGGGGACCAGGTCTACTTCCAGGGCCACTCCTCCCCCGGCAACTACGCCCGCGCCTACCTCGAGGGCCGACTGACCGAGGAGGACCTGGACGCCTTCCGGCAGGAGAAGACCAAGCCCGGCCACGAGATGCCCTCCTACCCGCACCCCCGGTGCAAGCAGGACTTCTGGCAGTTCCCCACCGTGTCCATGGGTCTGGGCCCGCTCAACGCGATCCACCAGGCGCAGTTCAACAAGTACCTGCACAACCGCGGGATCAAGGACACCTCCGAGCAGCACGTCTGGGCCTTCCTCGGCGACGGCGAAATGGACGAGCCCGAGTCGCGCGGCGCCCTGCAGCTGGCGGCCAACGACAAGCTGGACAACCTCACCTTCGTCGTCAACTGCAACCTCCAGCGCCTGGACGGGCCGGTGCGCGGCAACGGCAAGATCATCCAGGAGCTGGAGGCGTTCTTCCGCGGCGCCGGCTGGCACGTCATCAAGGTCATCTGGGGCCGCGAGTGGGACGCGCTGCTGGAGAAGGACGAGGACGGCGAGCTCGTGAAGATCATGAACGAGACGCTGGACGGGGACTACCAGACCTACAAGGCGGAGAACGGCGGCTTCATCCGCGAGCACTTCTTCGGGCGCTCCCCCAAGACCAAGGAGATGGTCGCGGACATGTCCGACGACGAGATCTGGTCCCTCAAGCGCGGCGCCCACGACTACCGCAAGGTCTATGCGGCCTACAAGCAGGCCCTGGAGACCAAGGGCCGGCCCACCGTCATCCTGGCCCAGGGCATCAAGGGCTACGGGCTGGGCACCCACTTCGAGGGCCGCAACGCGACCCACCAGATGAAGAAGCTGACCCTGGAGGACCTCAAGGTCTTCCGGGATCGCCTGCGCATCCCCGTCTCCGACGAGGAGCTGGAGAAGGACCTCTACGGCGCCCCGTACTACCACCCGGGTCCGGACGCCCCGGAGATCAAGTACATGCTGGAGCGGCGCAGGGAGCTCGGCGGGTTCATCCCGATCCGCGACGGACACCAGCGGCCCATCTCCCTGCCCCCGGAGAAGGCCTACGCCGGGGCCAAGAAGGGCTCGGGCAAGCAGATGGCGGCCACCACCATGGCCTTCGTGCGCCTGCTCAAGGACCTGATGCGGGACAAGGAGTTCGGCAAGCGGATCGTCCCGATCATCCCGGATGAGGCCCGCACCTTCGGCATGGACTCCTTCTTCCCCACGCAGAAGATCTACAACCCCAACGGCCAGAACTACCTGTCCGTGGATCGCGAGCTGATGCTGGCCTACAAGGAGGCCACGGACGGTCAGCTGCTGCACGTGGGCATCAACGAGGCCGGGGCCACCGCGGCGTTCACCGCCGTCGGCTCCTCCTACTCCACCCACGGCGTCCCGATGATCCCGGTGTACATCTTCTACTCGATGTTCGGCTTCCAGCGCACCGGCGACGGCTTCTGGGCCGCCGCGGACCAGCTCTCCCGCGGGTTCATCATCGGCGCGACGGCCGGGCGCACGACCCTGGCCGGCGAGGGCCTGCAGCACATGGACGGGCACTCCCCGATCCTGGCCTCGACCAACCCGGCGGTGCGCCACTACGACCCCGCCTACGGCTACGAGATCGCCCACATCGTCCAGCGCGGCCTGGAGCACATGTACGGCGAGGGCGACGAAGACCACGACGTCATGTACTACCTCACGGTGTACAACGAGCCGATCGTGCAGCCGGCCGAGCCGGAGGACGTGGACGTGGAGGGGATCCTCAAGGGCATCTACCTGCTCAAGCCCGCCGAGATCGACGGGCCGCGAGCCCAGCTGCTCGCCTCCGGCGTGGCGGTGCCGTGGGCCCTGGAGGCGCAGCGGATCCTGGCCGAGGACTGGAAGGTCTCCGCCGACGTGTGGTCCGTGACCTCCTGGAACGAGCTGCGCCGGGACGCCCGCAAGGCCGAGGAGCAGGCGATGCTGCACCCGGAGCAGGAGCAGCGGGTGCCGTTCGTGACCAGCCAGCTGGAAGGCGCCACCGGCCCGATCGTGGCCTCCTCGGACTTCACCTCCGACGTGCCCGATCAGATCCGCCAGTACGTGCCCAACGAGTTCGCGACCCTGGGTGCGGACGGCTTCGGCTTCTCCGACACCCGGGCCGGGGCCCGCCGGTTCTTCCACATCGACGCCCACTCGATGGTGGTGCGCGCCCTGGAGATGCTGGCGGCCCGCGGCGAGGTCGACGCCGACGCCCCGCGTCAGGCCATCGACCGGTACCACCTGCTGGATCCGGCCGCCGGGGTCTCCGGCAACTCCGGCGGGGAAGCCGCCTGAGCCCGACCCTGCTACCCGCGGGCCGGGACCGACGGGACCGTCAGTGCGACGGCCCCCGTCCGGACCCGGCCCGCGGGCGTCTGTGCGGGGGGTCTCCGCACGGGTCGCAGGGCGGGGCCGGGAAAACCGGAGCGCCCCACGGCCCGTACGGACATGATCTGCGCGCCGATTCGTGGAAAGCTGAGACCGTGATTGCCATACTCTGCCCTGGACAGGGCTCCCAGAAACCCGGATTCCTCTCGCCGTGGCTCGACGACGAAGCGCTGCGCACCCGCCTGGCGGGGCTGGGCGACGTCGTCGGACTGGACCTGGTGCGCTTGGGCACCGAGGCCGATGAGGAGACCATCAAGGACACCGCGATCGCCCAGCCGCTGATCGTGGCCGCGGGCATCGTGGCCGGCGAGCGGCTGAAGGAGGCCCTGACCGGCGAGGACCTGGTCTGGGCCGGGCACTCGGTCGGGGAGATCACCGCGGCCGCGCTGTCCGGCGTGCTCAGCGCGGAGGACGCGCTGCGCTTCATCAAGGTCCGCGCCGAGGGCATGGCCCGGGCCGCCGCGGCTGAACCCACCGGGATGGCCGCGGTGCTCGGCGGGGACGAGGAGCAGGTGCGCGCGGCCATCGAGGAGGCCGGACTGACGGCGGCCAACGCCAACGGCGGCGGTCAGATCGTCGCCGCGGGCACCGCCGCCCAGCTGGAGGCCTTCGCGGCCGCTCCCCCGGCCCGCACCCGCGTGATCCCGCTGAAGGTCGCCGGGGCCTTCCACACCCACCACATGCGCCCGGCCGTGGGACCTCTGCAGGAGCTGGCCCGCGGCCTGGAGCCCGCCGAGCCGGTCTCGACCCTGCTGTCCAACCGCGACGGCAAGCCCGTGACCTCCGGGGCCGCGGCCCTGCAGTCCCTGGTGGACCAGGTGACCCGCCCGGTGCGCTGGGACCTGTGCCAGCAGAAGCTGCTGGAGCTGGGCGTCGACTCCGCGTGGGAGCTGCCCCCGGCCGGCACCCTGACCGGGCTGGCCCGGCGCGCCATGAAGGGCGTGCCGGTCACGGCCCTGAGCTCCCCGGAGCAGCTGCCGCAGCCCTGATCCCCGACCCCCGCGGGGTGGCCGCTGACCGCGGGGAAGAAGCGGAGCGGCGCCGGGGCCGGTAGACTGGCCCCCGGCAGAGCGAAACCCATTCGGCCCGCGCGGCCCAAGCGCCGCCGGGAGACTGCAAGACAAGGAGAACCGATGGCTGACAAGAACGAGATCCTCGCCGGACTGGCCGAGATCGTCAACGAGGAGACCGGTGTGGAGACCGAGGAGGTCCAGCTGGAGAAGTCCTTCACCGAGGACCTGGACATCGACTCCATCTCCATGATGACCATCGTCGTCAACGCGGAGGAGAAGTTCGGGGTGACCATCCCGGATGAGGAGGTCAAGAACCTCAAGACCGTCGGCGACGCCGTCGACTTCATCGCCAACGCCTCCAACTGACGGCGGGCGGCGAAGCCGCCGCGTGGGGTGCGGCGCCCAGTCGGCGCCGTGCCCCGCGCGCTCTCGCCGCGAACCCCGGCCAGCACCATCCGCCCGCCCCGCGGGCTCCCCGTAACAGAAAGTTCTCGGCAGATGAGTCGCAAAGCAGTCGTGACCGGTCTCGGAGCCATCTCACCGATCGGCGCCAGCGCCCACCAGATGTGGGCCAACGCCCTGAAGGGAGTCTCCGGCGTCGTCTGTCTGGAGGACGAGTGGGTGCAGCAGCACCAGCTGCCCGTCTACATCGCCGGGCGGGTCAGCTCCCCCATCAGCGAGTCCGAGTACGTCTCCCGGGTGGAGACCAAGCGCCTGGACCCCTCGGGGCAGTTCGCCGTGCACTCGGCCCGTCAGGCCTGGGCCGACGCCGGGTTCACCGGTGAGGACGCCGAGGCCAGCGAGGAGCTGGATCCGGAGCGGGTGGCCGTGTCCTTCGGGACCGGGATCGGCGGGGTGTGGACCCTGCTGGACAGCTGGGACACGCTGCGCGAGCGCGGCCCCCGCCGGGTGCTGCCGATGACGGTGCCGATGCTGATGCCCAACGGGGCCGCGGCCGCCGTCTCCCTGAACCACAAGGCCCGCGCTGCGGCGCAGACCGTCGTCTCCGCGTGCGCCTCCGGCACGGAGGCCCTGCACGTGGCCCTGGACCTGATCCGCACCGGCAAGGCCGACGTCGTGGTCGCCGGCGGCACCGAGTCCGCGATCCACCCCCTGCCGCTGGCGGCCTTCGCGAAGATGCAGGCGCTGTCCACGCGCAACGACGAGCCGGAGCGGGCCTCCCGCCCCTACGACGTCGATCGGGACGGCTTCGTGATGGGCGAGGGCGCCGCAGCGCTGATCATCGAGTCGGAGGAGCACGCCAAGGCCCGCGGGGCGCGCATCTACGCGGAGCTGGCCGGCACCGGGGTCTCCTCGGACGCCTTCCACATCACCGCCCCCGACGCCGAGGGCCTCGGTGCCGCGCGCAGCCTGCGCGAGGCGATGGCCTCCGGGGACTTCACCGCCGCCGACGTCAAGCACGTCAACGCGCACGCGACCTCCACCCCCGTGGGGGACATCCCGGAGGCCACGGCCCTGCGGGCGGCCTTCGGCTCCGCGACCGATGACATGGCGGTCTCGGCCACGAAGTCCATGACCGGGCACCTGCTCGGCGCCGCCGGGGCGATCGAGGCCGTGATGACCGTGCTGGCGGTGCACGAGCACAAGGCCCCGGCGACCATCAACCTGGAGCACCAGGACCCGCAGATCGACCTGGATGTGGTCACCCAGGCCCGGGATCTGCCGGCCGGGGAGATCGTCGCGGTCTCCAACTCCTTCGGCTTCGGCGGGCACAACTCGGTAGCCGCCTTCCGCTCGGTGAACTGACCCCCGCATCCCCCACGCGCACGACGGCGCCCCGGCTGGACAGATCCTGCCGGGGCGCCGTCGTGTCCCGGGTGCGGGGATGCGTGGTGCCGGGGTGGCCGAGCGGTCGCGGGTCAGCTCACCCGGTGCAGCACGCGCACGTTCTCCGGGGCGCTGACGCACTCGCGCAGGGGCTCCAGCTCCTCGTCCCACGCCTCCCCCAGCGCGAGGGAGAACTGGCGCAGCAGGGCCTGGGGATCACCCTGGGCGCTCTCGTAGGCGCAGCGCACGCGGTCCTCGGTGATGACGGTGTTCCCGGCGGCATCCGTCATGGCCCAGAAGATGCCGAGGCCGGGGGTGTAGGCCCAGCGACCGGCGTCGGATCCGGGGCGGGCCTCCTCGTGGATCTCGAAGCGCAGATTCCCCAGCTGACGCAGGGCGGAGGCCAGCAGGGCACCGGTGCCGCAGGGGCCCTCCCATTCCAGGGTGGTGCGCACCTGTCCGGGCAGGGCGAACTGCGGGGACCACTGGGGCTCCGGGGTGCGTCCGACCACGGATTCCAGGGCCCACCGGATGTGCGGGCACAGCGAGGCGGGGGCTGCGTGGATGTGCAGCACCCCGTGGGTGCGGGGGGTGTTCACGTCGTCTCCTCGGGACACGGGACAGATGCGTCTTCCCCTACGATCTGTCGCCCCGACGGCGGACGTTGCGGGCCCTCGCCCGGGCACCATTGTGCCCCACCCGCAGCGACGGGCCAACCGCGACCCGGCGCGCTCAGGCCCGCGGGTGGGCCCCGCGGTAGGTGTCGGCCAGGCGCTGCACCGAGACGTGGGTGTAGATCTGGGTGGTCGCCAGGCTGGCGTGTCCCAGCAGCTCCTGGACCGCGCGGATGTCGGCCCCGCCGTCCACCAGGTGCGTGGCCGCGCTGTGGCGGAAGACGTGGGCGCCGGTCACCCCGGTGTCCGTGGCTCGGGTGAGGGCCGCGTTGATATCCTCCCGCAGCTGCCTCGGGTCCGCCCGTCCGCCGCGGGGCCCGAGGAACACCGCCGACGCGGCCGACCCCTCGGGGTGGGCACCGGCCCAGCGGGGGCGGCCCTGCTCCAGCCAGGCACGCAGGGCGGCGACGGCCGGGGCCCCCAGGGGGACGGTGCGCTGCCGGTTGCCCTTGCCGGTCAGGGTCAGGGTGCGCCGCTCCCAGGAGATGTCCCCCAGATCCAGGCCGGCCAGCTCTGCGATGCGCGCGCCGGTCGAATACAGCACCTCCACGACCGCCAGCGTCCGCAGCCGGCGGGTGCGGGCCGCGGGAGGCTCTGATCCTTCGCTGCCGGGGCCCGCGGACGCCCCGGACTCGGCCGCCGCAGCATCGGCCGCGTCGGAACGGGCGCGCTCGGGCTCGCGCAGGTGGGCGATGACGGCCTCGACCTGCGCGGCGGAGAGCACCGGCGGCAGGCTGCGGGGGCGCTTGGGCGACTGCAGGCGCACGGAAGGGTCGACGGGAACCAGCCCCTCCCGCTGCGCCCAGCGGAAGAAGCCGCGCGCCGCGGAGGCCCGACGGGCGGAGCTGGTCCGGGCGGCACCGTCGTGCCCGGCCAGCCAGTCCCGCAGGTCCTCCAGGGTGATCTGCTCCGGGCTCTCGCGTCCGCGGCGCTGGGCGTGGCGCATCAGGTCCGCCAGATCCCCCAGATACGCGGCGATGGTGCGCGGGCTGCGATGCCGCTCCCACCGCAGGTGCTCCTCGTACTCGCCCAGGGCGCGGGCGTGGGCCTCCCCCAGCTCCTGCTCTCCCGACCGGTCCTCCCCGGGCCGGTCGGCCGTCGGGGCGCTCACGGCCGCTCCCGAGGTGATCGACTCTGCGCCCATGTACCGACCTGCCGCAGCATCGCCCCCAGCCGGAAGCGCTCGGGGTGCTGCACGGTGAAGCCGTGCTCCCGCAGGGGTGCGGCGGTGACCGCCCCGACGGCGAACAGGCCGAGGTCCCCCGAGGCGCTGCGCTCGGCCAGGCGGCACCGCTGCTCGGCGTCGGCCGCCTTCAGCCACGCCGCGGCGGCCCCCGCGGAGGTGAACAGCACGGCATCGGCCGATCCGTCGGCGGCTTCGCGCACGCTGCGCAGCACCGGCTCCGGATCCGCGGGCTGGGCATAGCGGTACAGGACCACCCCGTGCACCTGCGCACCCCGTTCGCGCAGGTCCCGGGCGTCGCGGCCGTCGTCCATCCCGTGGTGCTGGATCGCGACGGTGCGTCCGCTCAGCCCCTCGACGGTGAGGTGTTCGATCAGCTCGCTCGTGCTCTCCCCGGGTGCGACCCAGTCGGCCGTGAGCCCGGCGGCCCTGATGGCCCCGTGGGCCTTGGCCCCGCGGGCGAGCAGGCGGGTCTGACCGAGCAGGCGGCGCAGCGGCTCTCCGAGCTCGAGCGCATCGGCGGCCGCCAGCCACGCGCGCAGCCCCACCCCCGTGGTGATCAGCACCGCCTCGGGACGCGCGGCGAGGATCGCGCGGGTGTCCCGGGCGATCTGCTCGTCCCGCTCGGCCGGCACCACCACCAGGGCGGGGCAGTGGAAGACCTCCGCGCCGAGGCGGGTCAGGGCCTCGTCGATCTCCCGGGAGCGTCGCTGGGCCGTCAGGTGCACGCGCAGCGGCGCTCGGGCATCGGTGTCGCTCACGTCAGAGACCTCCTGGGTCGATGGGTGCGCCGTCGCCCCGGGTCGAGGGAACCGGGGCGACCTCCTGCCCTTCACACTGTATCCACCGGGGTGCCCGATCCCGCACGCTGCGCCGGACGGGAGTCCGGGTGCAGCCGCCAGGTGCCGTCCTCGCGCCGCTGGGCCAGCCCCCGGCCCTCCAGCACAGACAGGCTCGGCAGCACCTGGCGGATCGCCAGCCCGGCGACGGCGCACAGCCGATCCGCGGGCACGGCGCGGGCCACGGGCAGGGCATCCAGCACCAGCCGCTGCACCTCGTCCAACCCCTCCCGCGGATCCGGCTCCCCGGGACCGGCACCGGTTCCCGCGACGCCGCCGAGCCCGGAGCCTTCAGGCCCCGACGCCTCGGGTCCGGCCGCGCCGGCCCCCGACCCGGGCATCGGCAGGAGTCCCTGCCCCGCGCCGCTCAGGCCCGGCAGCTGCGGGGAGCCGATGAGCTCCCGCAGGTCCCGGGTGCTGGTGACCATGCTCACCGGCTCCTCCTGCAGCAGCCGGTGGCAGCCCGCCGACTGGGCGCTGAACACGCTGCCGGGGACCGCGGCCACCGTGCGCCCCCATTCCAGGCCGTGGTGGGCGGTGTTCAGCGCCCCGGAGCGCCACCCGGCCTCCACCACCACGATCACCTCCGCCAGCCCCGCGATCAGCCGGTTGCGCTGCAGGAAGCGGTGGCGCATCGGGGAGCACCCGGGAGGGACCTCGGTGAGCACCAGCCCGCGGTCGGCGATCTCGCGCAGCAGGTCCTCGTGCCGGCGGGGGTAGAAGCGGTCGATGCCGCAGGCCAGGAAGCACACCGTCGCCGGGTCCCGGACGGAGGTGGCCAGGGCGGCCCGGTGCGCGGCGGCGTCGATCCCGAAGGCCCCGCCGGACAGGATCCCGTAGCCTTCGGCCGCCAGATCGCCGGCCAGGTGGGAGGTGACGGCGGTGCCGTAGCCGGTCGCGTCCCGGGAGCCGACGAAGGCGATCTCCCCGACCCCGCACCGGGCCAGCCGCTCCCGCTGCCCCCGCCCCCACAGCCCCCACGGCTGGGCCGGGCCGAGGTCCAGGAAGGGCTCGGGCCAGTCCGGATCCTCCGGGCAGGCGAACCAGGCGCCGTGGTGGCGGGCGAGGGTCTCCTCGAGGGCCTCGACACGGCGCAGCCCGACCCGCGGCTGCCACCGTCGCACGGCCTGCTCCAGCGCCTCCTCGGTGAGGCTGCGGGCGTATTCGGGCCAGGCTTCGGCCGCTTCGCGCCGCTCGGCCGGGCTCGGTCGGTCGCGGCCCTCGGCGATGGCCAGGGCACGCTCCGGCCCGAAGGCCGCGACCAGGACGATGGCCACCGCGTCCTGGGGTTCGGCGATCTGCATCAGGCGCTGCCGGGCGGTGCGCACGGCGGCGGGGGCGAGGGAGGTCATGGCGGTCTCCTGGGGCTGGGGATTCGGTGTGCGGGACGTGAGGGTGGGGGTGGATTCAGGCGGGGGCCAGCTGGGAGGTCAGGCGCAGGCTGATGGCGGTGTCGATGTCCTGGCGCGCCGGGGAGGTGCGTCCCTCCAGGTCCGCGATGGTCCAGGCCAGGCGCTGCACGCGGTCGCAGCCGCGCAGGGTCAGCTCGCCGCGGTCCAACAGGCCCTGCAGCGGGGTGAGCACGCTGGGCTCCAGGCGCAGCGCCCCACGCAGGTGGGTGCCGCCGAGCTGGCCGTTGGTGGACAGGCCGAGTCCGGCCAGCCGCTCGGCGGCGATCGCGCGGGCCTGCCGGACCCGGGCGGCCACGGCGGCGCTGGTCTCGGCCTCGCCGCGGGTGCGCATCTGGGCGTAGGAGAGCTTGGGCACCGTGATGTGCAGGTCCACCCGGTCCAGCAGGGGCCCGGAGAGCTTGGCGAGGTAGCGACGCCGCTCCACCGGGCCGCAGGAGCAGCGTCCCCCGCCCATCTCCTGGGAGCGTCCGCAGGGACACGGGTTGGCGGCCAGCACGAGCTGGAAGCGAGCCGGGTACTGGGCGCTGGCCCGGGCCCGGTCGATGGTGATCAGCCCGGATTCCAGGGGCTGGCGCAGGGCATCCAGGACCCCGCGGCGGAATTCCGGGGCCTCGTCGAGGAAGAGCACGCCGCGGTGAGCCCGGGAGGCGGCACCGGGTCGCGGCAGCCCGCTGCCCCCGCCGACGATCGCCGCGGCCGAGGCCGTGTGGTGCGGTGCCTCCCACGGGGGATCCTCGATCAGCCGGGTCAGCGGGGCGGTGCGCTGGCCGATCGAATGCACCGCGGTCACCTCGTGGGCTTCGGCAGCACCCAGCCGCGGGAGGATGCCCGGCAGCCGTTCGGCGAGCATCGTCTTCCCGGAGCCGGGCGGCCCGACCATGGACAGGTGGTGGCCTCCGGCGGCGGCGATCTCCAGGGCCCAGCGGCCCTCCTCCTGCCCGACGACGTCGGCCAGGTCCTTGGGCGCCGCGGGGGCAGGTTCCGCTGCGACGGCGCGCGGGCGCTGCGGCGGGCGGATCAGCGTCTCGGTGCGGGCGCCGGCCCAGGCCAGGACATCGGCCAGGCAGGAGAATCCGTGCACGACGGCCCCCTGGACCAGCTGCGCCTCCGGCAGGTCCTCCTCCGCCACCACGACGTGCTCGTGTCCGGCGGCCACCGCCGCGGCGACGCTGGGGAAGACCCCGGGCACGGGACGCAGGCAGCCGTCCAGACCCAGCTCGGCCAGGTAGACGCACCCGCCGGTGGGCTCGGTGGCGCCGTCGGCCTGCACCGCGGCCATGACGATCGCGAGGTCGTAACCGGAGCCGGTCTTCGGCAGGGTCGCCGGGGTGAGGTTCACGGTGATGCGGCGCGGGGCCAGGGCGCGACCGCTGTTCTTGGCCGCCGAACGGATCCGCTCCCGGGACTCCATGAGCGTGGCGTCCGGCAGCCCCAGGAGCACGAAGGACGGCAGCGAGGCGCCGATGTCGGCCTCCACATCCACCAGGTGGCCCTCCAGGCCCAGCAGGGCGACGGTGTGCGTACGGGCGAAACCCATCTCAGCCCACCCCTTCCAGCTGCTCGTAGGTGAAGCCCGTCGGGGTGCCGGTGATGGCCACCGCGTCGATGCGCACCCGCCCCGGGCGCAGCCCGCAGCCGCGGGTCCACTCCCCCGTGAGCCGGCGCAGGCTGCGGATCTTCTGCTCGTCGATGGCTTCGAAGGGATGCCCGCAGTCTGCCGTGGTGCGGGTCTTGACCTCGCAGATCACGTATCCTTCCGGGGCACGGCAGATCAGGTCCAGCTCCCCGCGCGCGGGCTCGCCGCGCTCGGCCTGCGCGCCGGCGGGCGGCCGCCAGTTGCGCTCCAGCACCTCCCATCCGCGTCCGATCATCACGGCGGCGGCGATCTGCTCGCCCCACCGCCCGGTCTGTGCTCGCTCGTCCATGTCGGCACCTGCCTTTCCGTCGGCACCCATCGTGGGCGCAGCGCGGCAGGCGCGGACCGGAAACCGCGGATTCGAGGCGGCGAAAGTGGATGGGAAGCCCGAATCACGGCCGCGTCCACCGGTTCGGGAGACCGGTCCCCCATCGTCCCCGGGCACGGGCGCACGGACCGGACGGCCGGTCGAGGGGTTCGGCGGCGCAGGCGCGACGCGGGGAGGGGCGAGGAAGGGGCGGCGCAGGTGCGAAGCCGAGAGGCGTGTTGCGAGCGCGCGGACCTGGAAAGGAGGGCCCGACGTCGGCAGTGGGGGTCAGCCGCGGGCGGCCCGGGCCGCCTCGAGAGCCTCGGAGGCGGCACCGAGCTTCCAGCTGAGCCGATGCTGCGGCGTCGGGCCCAGGGCGGCGATGGCCCGCCGGTGGGCCGCGGCGCCGTAGCCCTTGTTCCCGGCCCACCCGTAGCCGGGGTGGGCTGCGTCCAGCTCGAGCATCAGGGCGTCCCGATGCACCTTCGCCCAGACGGAGGCCGCGGCCACGCTCGCGCAGGCCACGTCCGCCTTCACCCGGGTGCTCACCCTCCCGGTCCACGCGGGCAGGTCTTCGCCCTCCAGAGCCTGCGCCACGGGATCCGGCTCCGCGAACAGGTCCGGGGCAGGCGCGGTGAGCCAGTCATGGCTGCCGTCCAGCAGGACGGCGTCGGGCCGGTGCCCTGCCGCGCCCAGCTGGGCCAGCGCACGCTGCCCGGCCAGGCGCAGGGCCCCGGTGATGCCCAGCAGGTCGATCTCCCGGGGCGAGGCGCAGCCCACGGCCGCGGGGATCCAGGCCGCGATCTGCTCGGCCATCGACGTGCGTCGGGCCGGGGAGAGCAGCTTGGAATCCGTCAGGTCCGGGATGGTCAGCCGCGTGTGCGCGTCCACGACGGCGGCTCCGACCGCCACCGGCCCGGCCAGGGCGCCTCGGCCCACCTCGTCCATGCCGGCCACGGATCGGCACCGCGGGCCCAGCAGGCTGCGCTCCAGGTCCAGGTCCGCCATGGGGCGCACCGTGTGGGGCCTTCCGGTCGCGGGCCGGACGTGCTCGGCGTCGGGCATCAGGACTTCGAAGGGGCCGGCACGTCGGCGAAGACCTCGTGGTGGTCGTCCAGCAGGTGGAAGCGGTTCAGCGGCCACGCGGTGACGAAGGCCCGGCCGACGACGTCGTCCGCCTTCACGAACTCCGTCTTCTGCTCGATGTGGTACCGGGAATCCGCGGAGGCGTCCCGGTGGTCGCCCATCACGAAGAACTCGCCGTCGGGCACCGTCACGTCGAAAGGCATCCCGCAGGGGTGGGAGCCGGGGTACAGGTAGGAGGATTCGTCCAGGGTCCTGCCGTTGACGGTGACCTCGGAATCGGCGTCCTTGCACACCACGTGGTCCCCGCCGGTGCCGATGACGCGCTTGATGAGGTAGTTCTCCGAGGCATCCGGCATGACCCCGACGAAGGACAGCGCCTGGCGCACCGGGGAGACCTGGCCCTGCTCGGAGGCGGGGATCCATCCCTGGGTGTCCTCGAAGACGATGATGTCCCCGCGGGAGGGGTCGTGGAACCAGCTGCCGGCGACGTTCACGAAGATGCGGTCGTTCAGCTCGAGGGTGTTCTCCATCGAGCCGGAGGGGATGTAGAAGCCGCGCAGCAGGAAGGTCTTGACCAGGAAGGCGATGAGCACCGCGTAGAGGATGACCAGCAGGGTCTCCCGGATCTTCCCCCAGGCCCCCTGCGGCCGCTCCTCTCGCTTCCGACGCCGCAGAGCTCTCCGGGAGCGGTCCCCGGCCGCGGGGGTCGGGGCGGCGTCGTCGGGGTGGGAGGCTGCGGGCGTGGCCGGATCTGCCATAGGATTCCTTCATGGGCCGGGTCGGCGGGGTCCCGCCGGGTGGTGGATGGGGCTACCGCAGTCTAACGGTCCAGGCTGTGAATGCGGTGCAGCGGCCGGACGACGGCCACGGGGGTGCCGATGATCCGGTCCTCCCGGATCATCCCCCCGCCGGGGGCCCCGAGCAGCGCCCGGGAGTCCCGGGAACCGGAGCGGTGGTCCCCCATGACCCAGAGCCGCCCCGCGGGGACCCGCACGGAGAACTCCTGCTCGGAGGGCTTCTCCCCGGGAGGCAGGTACGGCTCAGTCAGGGGCTGGCCGTTGACCTCCAGGCGCCCGTCCGCGGAACAACAGCGCACCGTGTCCCCGCCGACGCCGATCACGCGCTTGACGAACACATCCTCGCGGGTGCGCAGGCCCGTCCAGGCGCCGGCGACTTCCAGGGTGTGGCCCAGCCACCCGCCCTCGGAGCGGTAGGGGGCCAGCGAGCCGGTGCCGTCGAAGACGATGATCTGCCCGCGCTCCGGGTGGTCCTGACCCACCCGCCAGACCGCGATCCGATCCCCGGGCATCAGGGTGTCCTCCATGGACCCGGAGGGCACGGTGAAGATCTCCAGCAGCAGGCAGCGCACGAGGATCATCAGCGTCAGGGCCAGGGCCGGGACCGCAACGACCAAGCGCCGACCCCCGAGCGGGAGTCGGCGCTTGGCCTCAGGGGCGGAAGCCTCCGCCCGAGATGAGGGTGACAACCCTACGCGTTGTCGCGCTTCTCGCGGATGCGCGCGGCCTTGCCGTGGCGCTCGCGCATGTAGTACAGCTTCGCGCGGCGCACGTCACCGCGGGTCAGCACCTCGATCTTGTCGATGATCGGGGAGTGCACCGGGAAGGTGCGCTCCACGCCGACGCCGAAGGAGACCTTGCGGACGGTGAAGGTCTCGCGCACCCCGGCACCCTGGCGCCCGACGACGTAGCCGCGGAACACCTGGACGCGGGAGCGGTTGCCCTCCACGATGTTGACGTGCACGTCCAGGGTGTCGCCGGGACCGAAGTCCGGGATGTCCTGGCGCAGGGACTTGCTGTCGATGAAATCGAGAGTCTGCATGACTGTTCGCTTCTCCTCGGCCGCCGCCGCAGGTCGCCGACCGATGCTCACGCCGCCCGTCTGCCCCGAAGATCCGGGGGTGGGCGGTGCTGCTGGGTATCCGAGGCAGGATCGGTGCCTCGGTGCCGTGTCCGTCAGGTCGCTCTTCCCCCTGCGGCAGGGGCGTGCCCGAACACGGCGCAATCGCCTATCCTAGCGGGTCGGCGCCTTCGCTGCCAGTGTCGCGGGCGGCTTCCTCGAGCACCGTGCGGTCGCGTGCGTCCAGGCGCTGCGGGGGCAGCGCCTGGATCAGGTCCGGGCGGCGCTCCAGCGTGCGGCGCAGCTGCCAGTCCCGGCGGGTCCGGGCGATCAGCGCATGGTTGCCGGTCAGCAGCACCTGCGGCACCTCCCGGCCGCGCCAGTCGGCCGGCTTGGTGTACACGGGGTACTCCAGCAGTCCCTCCGCGTGGGATTCCTCGACCAGCGAGGCGGGGTTGCCGATGACCCCGGGCAGCAGCCGGGCCACGGCCTCGATCATCGCCATCACGGCGACCTCTCCCCCGTTGAGCACGTAGTCCCCGATGCTCACGGGGCGCACGCGGAAGCGCTCGGCGGCCCACTCCAGCACGCGCTCGTCGATGCCCTCGTAGCGCCCGCAGGCGAAGACCAGGTGCTCCTCCTGCGCCCAGGCCTCGGCGGTGCGCTGGGTGAAGACCTCCCCGGCCGGGGAGGGCACGATCAGCAGCGGGCGAGGATCCGGCTGCGCGGGATCGGTCGAATCGGCGGGTTCGTCGAGGATGGCCTCCAGGGCCTCGGCCCACGGCTCGGGCTTCATGACCATCCCGGCCCCGCCGCCGTAGGGGGTGTCGTCCACGGTGCGGTGGCGGTCGTGGGTGTGCTCGCGCAGGTCGTGCACGCGCAGATCCAGCAGACCGGCGCGGCGGGCCTTGCCGATCAGGGACAGCTCCAGGGGCGCGAGGTACTCCGTGAAGATGGAGACGACGTCGTAGCGGTGCCTCACGGCCGCGGCTCCCCGTCCTGAGCGCCGCCGGCCTGCGCGCCGCCGGCCTGCGCGCCGCCGGCCTGAGCGTCCCCGTCCTGAGCGCCGTCCTCGGCCGCTAGTCGCGACGCGTCAGCGTCCTCCCGGTTCAGCTCCAGCAGCCCCGGCGGGGGCGTGATGACGACCCGCCCGGCCTCCAGGTCCACCTCCGGGACGATCTCGGCCACGAAGGGCACCAGCGACTCGGAGCCGTCCGCGAGGGTCACGGCCAGCAGGTCCTGGGTCGGCAGGGTCTGCAACCCGGTGACCGTCCCGACCGGCTCCCCCAGCCGGGCGCGCGCGGGGTCCTCACCGGCGCGGGCCCACTCCTCGGGGTCCACGGCGTACACGGCCAGGCCCGTGAGCTCGTGTTCGTAGTACCCCTCGGTCTCCTCCGCCTCCTCGGTGTCGATGAGCAGGTGGTGGTTGCGCAGGGCCTCGGCGCCGTTGCGGTCGGAGACCTCCTCGAAACGCAGCACGAGGATGGACTTGTTCCACCGGGCCCCCGCCACCGTGAGGGTGCCGGAGGGGGCCAGCGGGCTGGCCGGCTCCAGGATCAGGACCTCGCCCCGGGCGAAGCGGGTCTCGGGGTCGTCGGTGAGCAGCTGGACGGTCACCTCCCCGCGGATGCCGTGGGGTTTGCCGATGCGGGCGGCCTGGACGCGCACTGGTCCTCCTGGGAGTGGGGTCTGAAGGGATGTGGGAACGGCGAAGGCCCGCGGCCGCCGGGATGCGGCGGCCGCGGGCCTTGGCTGCGTCGGCTCCCGCGGCGGTCGATGGCGCGCGGGGTCCGAGTCGGCGACGGCGGGGATCAGCGGCGGTCGGTGTCGACGATGTCGACCTTGACCTGCTCATCCTCCGCCAGCGCGCCGATCACGGTGCGCACGGATTTCGCGGTGCGCCCGTTGCGCCCGATGACGCGGCCGAGGTCCTCGGGGTCCACTCGGACCTCGAGGGTCTGGCCGCGGCGGCCGCTGTGGGAGCGGACCTCGACCTCCTCGGGGTCATCCACGATGCCCTTGATGAGGTGCTCCAGCGCGTCGGCGAGCATGATTACTCCGCGGACTCCTCGGCCGGGGTCTCGGTCTCCTCGGCCTTCTGCTCACCCTTGGGGGTGACGGCCTCGGTGATGATCACGGAGCCCTTCTCCGGGACGGTGAACTCGGGCTTGGGCTCGACCGGCTTGACGGAGGACTCGGTGGAGCCCTCGCCGGTGAACTTGGCCCAGTCGCCGGTCAGCTTGAGAAGCTTCAGCACCTGCTCGGTCGGCTGGGCGCCGACAGACAGCCAGTGCTGGGCGCGCTCCGAGTCGATGCGCACGAGCGAGGGGTTCTCGGTCGGCTGGTAGATGCCGATCTCCTCGATCGCGCGGCCATCGCGCTTGGTGCGGGAATCCATGACCACCACGCGGTAGCGGGGGTCACGGATCTTGCCCATACGCTTCAGACGGATCTTCGTAGCCACTGTTGTGGACTCTCCTGTTTCTGTACATGGTGAGCCGGTCGCAGGCGGTACGCGCCGTGGGGTGGGCGGTGGTGCCTGGCGGCTCGATGCGGACACAATGAACACGCGGTGAGAGGGTCCGCGCGCATCGAGTACCCGTCAAGTATGCCAGATGGGTCAAGTCCTGGCCAGCACCGCGCGCAGCCGCCCTCTCCCCGCCCCGGTGTCAGGACCGGCCGGTGAGCACCTGCCCCCAGCGCAGCCGGGTCCCGGTGCGCAGCACCGCCCGCCGGTACACGCGCCCGGCCCACGCGGTGATCAGCACCAGGGCCAGCAGACCCAGGCCCAGGGAGGCCGCACCCTCGACGGGCCCGGCGGTGCCCTGCACCAGGCGCAGCGGCATCACCACCGAGGAGGCCAGCGGCACCCAGGACAGCGCGGTCTGCACGGTGCCGGAGGCGAACAGCCCGGCGAAGTACAGGACCATGAGGATCGTGGTCAGCGGGGTGGAGGTCGCGGAGAGGTCCTCGGGGCGATCCGCCATCGCCCCGGCCACCGCCCACAGCGCCGCGAGGATCGAGAAGCCCACGAGGAAGAAGGCCAGGAACCACCCCGAGCCGCGCAGCACCCAGCCCATCTCCAGGCCGACGTCGAAGAGGTTCATCGCCAGCAGTCCGGCGGCCAGGTAGAGGACCAGCTGGCCCAGGGCCAGCCCGATGTTGGCCGCGAGCTTGCCGATGAGCACCTGGCGCACGGGTACGGCGGCCGCGATGATCTCCACGACGCGGTGGGACTTCTCCTCGAGGATGGACTGGGCGATGCCCATGCCGAAGACGATCGCGGCCAGGTAGAACAGGATCGCGAAGACGAAGCTGAGCACCCGACCGGCGGCCACCTGCTGGGAGGACTCCGTGCCCTCCAGGGACACCCGGGCCTCGGCGCGCAGGGCCGTGAGGTCCACTCCCTGTTCCGCGGCCGCCCGGGCCTCCAGATCCTCGGTGACGACCTCCGTCAGGATGCGGGAGTGCTGCGTGGCGGACCCGTCCGGGGTGATGATGCTCCAGCGATCCCCGCGCTGGATGAGGGCCAGGTCCGCCTCGTCCCGTTCGACGCGGTCGATGGCCTCCTGATCGCTCCCGACCCGCTCGGGGGTCAGGGAGTCCTGCGCCGAGCTCTCGTGCAGCGTCGTCTCGGCCTGCTCCACGTACTGCTGGGCCTGGGAGGAGGAGACCGCCACGGTGGTCTCGGTGCCGCGGTCGGAGAACCAGGAGTAGGCGGCGATGCCGCCGATGATGAGGACCAGCGTGACGACGAGGCTGGTCAGGAAGGATTTCGCGGTGGCGCGCACGGCGATCTCGCGCAGCGCCACGGTCTGCCAGGCGGTGGTCATCGGGTGGCCTTCCGGTAGATCTCGCTGAGGGTCGGGTAGATGCGGGTGAAGCCGGTGAGCCCGCGGGGCACGAGGTCGGCCAGCAGGCGCGAGCGCGTCCGATCGCTCTCCCCCGGGTCCTCCGGGAGCTCCACGAGCGCCTCTCGCCCGGCGACGTCGAGCACGTCCAGTTCGGGGACGTCCCGCAGCCAGCCCAGGTCCGCCTCGGCGGTGATCCGGTAGCGGGCCGGGCCGGTGCTGCGCAGGGTCTCGGCGCTCCCGGCGACGGCCACCGTCCCCTCGTGGAGGATGACGACGTCTTCGCACAGCCGCTCCACCAGGTCCAGCTGGTGGCTGGAGAACAGCACGGGCACCCCGCGGCGCAGCAGGCGACGCAGCATCTCGACCATGGAGTCCACGGCCGCGGGGTCCAGCCCGGAGAACGGCTCGTCCAGGATCAGGGCCTCCGGCTCGTGGATCAGGGCCGCCGCGATCTGCACGCGCTGCTGGTTGCCCAGGGAGAGGGATTCCAGCAGGTCGCGGCCCCGATCCGCGAGGCCGAACTCCTCCAGGAGCCGCCCGGCCCGGTCGCGGGCCTCGGCTCGGGCCACACCCTGCAGCTGGGCGAGGTAGACCAGCTGGTCGATGATCCGCTGCTTGGGCCACAGCCCGCGCTCCTCCGGCATGTACCCGAAGCGGCCGATCTGCTCCGCGCCCAGGGGCTCACCGCGCCACAGGACCTCCCCCGCCGTGGGTTCCAGGATCCCCATGATCATGCGCAGGGTGGTGGTCTTCCCGGCGCCGTTGGCGCCGAGGAACCCGGTCATCGTGCCGGGGCGCAGGGCGAAGTCCAGCCCGTCCACCACGGTCCGCTCGCCGAAGCGGCGAGTCAGGCCGTGCACGCGCAGCACGGGGTCATCGGGCATCGGGGGCATGGGGGTCTCCTCAGGGCTTCGGATGCGGCGGATGCGGACGCGCACGGCGGTGCGGGCCGCGTCATCCACGCTAGGCCGAGCGATTCCGGCCTCGCCTCCCCCCGGAGGATGAATCCGCCTCCGGCGCCCCTCCCCCGGCGGGGGGATCCACGCGGATCAGTCCCGGGCGCCGAGCCCGGCCCGGTGCGCGAGCACGACCGCCTGCACCCGGTCCCGGGAGCCCGTCTTGGCGAAGACGGCGGAGACGTGGGTCTTCACGGTGGCCTGCCCGAGCCACAGCTTCTCGGCGATCTCGCCGTTGGACAGGCCCTGGGCCATCAGCCCGAGGATCTGCGTCTCGCGCGGGGTCAGCGTGGCCAGGCGACGGCGGGCCTCCTCCCGTTCGGCCTCGCGCGCGGGGTCCGGTTCCGCCCCCGCCCCCGGCTCGACGGCGTCGGGCGAGGAAGCGCACCCACCGGCAGCCTTGCCGGTGCGGCCCTCCCCGGCCAGGCCGTGTTCGGGCGCCCCCTCCCTGGATTCCCCGGGCATCCCGGCCACCCGCCGGATCAGCGGGAGGGTGACCTCGGGGCTGAGCAGGGCCTGCCCGGATCCCACGGCGCGCACGGCCGCGACGAGCTCCTCCGGGGTGGCCGTCTTCAGCAGGAAGCCGCTGGCCCCGGCCCGCAGGGCGGCCATCAGGTGCTGGTCCTCACCGAAGGTGGTCAGCATCAGGACCCGGCCGAGCTGGCGTCGAGTCACCTCCCGGGTCGCCTCGATGCCGTTGACCCCGGGCATCTGGATGTCCATCAGCACGACGTCGGCGGGCCGCTCGGCCAGCAGCCGCAGAGCCTGACCGCCGTCGGCCGCCTCCCCGATGACCTCGATGTCCTCCTCCAGCTCCAGGACCAGGCGGAATCCGGCCCGGACCAGCGCCTGATCGTCCACCAGAAGCACCCGCAGAGTCTGCGCCTCAGCCACGGGAGACCCCCTGCGCCGCTTCGAGCTGCCCGTGCGCCTCCTCGGGCGGCAGGGGCAGGGCGAAGCGCACGAACCATCCGCGCCCGCCGACGCGCGGACCCCAGCAGGCGTGACCGCCGTGGGCCTCGGCCCGCTCCCGCAGACCGCGCAGCCCCCGGCCGCCGGTCCCGCCGATCACACCTCCCACGGGTGCGGGCCCGCCGCCGTCGTCGGTGACCTCGCCCTCCAGCAGACCTGCCTCGGCGCGCAGGCGCACGACGAAGGCCGCGGTCCCGGAACCGGCGTGCTTGGCGGCGTTGGTCAGGGACTCCTGGGCCATCCTCAGGAAGGCCAGCTGGGCGGGCAGGCCCATCGTGCGCAGAAGGGTCTCCCACGTCGCCTCGGGCACGGCCAGCTCCCAGCGCACCGTGAGCCCGGCCCGCTCCATCTCCCGGGGCAGGCGCAGGGTCCGGGCGAGTCCCGGTTCCTCCTCCGCGGACTCCGGGCCCTCGTGGGGGTCGCGCAGGACGGCGAGGATCGTGCGCAGCTCCGCGACGCCCTCCCGGGTGGAGCCCTCCACGCGCAGGAGGGCCTCGCGCAGGGCGGAGGCCGTCGGGCCCGTCAGGTGAGCCTCGTCGGGGGCGCCGGCCTTCTCCAGGCGCCGGCGGGCACCGCCGGCGAGCATCCCGACCCCGGTGAAGTGGTGGCCGATCGCGTCGTGCAGCTCTCGGGCCAGGCGCACCCGCTCCTGCAGGACCGCCTGCTCGCTCAGCCGCTGGGACTGCGCCCGGATGGTCTCGGCCTGCTCGGCCAGCAGGGTCGTGCGCAGGGCGGCGCGCCAGGAGGCCCGCCCGAAGGCCGCGGCGCCGCCGAAGTAGGCCAGGTTCATCGCGGCGAAGACGAGGACGTAGGAGACCACCGGATCGAAGGGTCCGGCGCCGTCACGGGGCACGCGGTCCATGAGGATGGCCACGGACTGCCGCATGGACAGGTCCAGCAGGACCCACAGGGTCATCACGAGGATCACCGCGAGCATCGCCGTCCACACCGCGGCCCGGTGCCGGGCCCAGGCCACCGCAGAGTAGATGGTCGTGAAGTAGGCGATCTGGAAGGTGACGGTCATGCTGCCGGCCGGACCCAGGTACGCCCCGCCGATGAACAGGGCCGTAGCCGCCAGCATCGTCGCGACCGGGTGGGAGCGACGCAGCGCCAGCAGTGCCGCCATGAGGAGCACGACGGCGTAGTCCCGCGGCCGCACCGCGTGATCGCCGTATTGGCCGACGGACTGCGAGGTCGCGATGTTCAACGCGCTCAGCGCGGCCATCCCCGCGGCGATCAGCGCATCCGCGCGCCGCTGCCGGGCCGTGGGGGCCGGTCTCACCCAGTCCGGGTGCTGGGGGTCATCCAGTCGGGCGCGGATCCGCTCGGTCCAGGGCGATGCCGCCGGGCTCACCGGTTCCGACGCCCCAGCCAGGTGCCCACGCCCCAGCCGAGGGCCGCGGCGGCGCTGACCGCGGCCCCGCGCACCAGGCGGGCGGGCAGGTGGTGCTCGGGCAGGGCGGGCCCGTGCGGGCCGATGCCCCCGGCCCGGGATCCGGCGCCGACGCCCGGGCTCATCGAATCCGGGTTCTGGTCCGTCCGGACACCGCGCACCCCGTCCAGCAGGGTCTGCGCACCATCGCGCACGCGCTGGGCCACCGCGCCGACCGGGCCCTGCTCGGGGGCGATCACCTCGTGCTCCGGCAGGTCCTCCGGGGTGCGCCGCCCGTCCAGGATCTTCGCTGCGTCCTCCGGCAGGCCCAGCAGCTGGAGCACGGATTCGGGGGCGTAGCGCCCGGTGGCGTCCTCGGCGTATCCGGCCAGGCGCCGGGCGGAGGGAGCGTCCAGGCGGAAGCGCTCGGCCAGGGCGGCGACGGCGCCGCGGCGGGCGGCGTCGCGACGGGGCTGGGAGGCCAGCCCGGAGACCTGGGCCTGCAGCCGCCCCGCGGGGGAATCCTCGGGGTAGGTCGCCACGGAGGTGCGCACCGGGCCCCATTCCAGGGTCACCGGGTCCGCGTCCTGACCGAGCACGGTCAGGGCCCGGTGCTCCCCGTCCGTGTCCAGCAGAACCGCCGCGGCGTCGACCGCGTCCAGCAGCTCCACGAGGTCCTCGTAGTCGGTGCCGGCGGCCAGGGACCAGCCCGCGGCGGGGGCGGCGAGCTGGACGGGTCCGCGGCGTCGGGTGCGCAGCAGGCGTCGGCGCAGGGCGGGCACCGGGAGGCGGACCTCGGCGACGGCGGTGGGGGCGGCCTGCGGGGACGGGCCGGTCTGCCAGGAGGCGTATTCCAGCCCGGGGAAGGCCAGCAGCTCCTCCATGAAGTCCTCCAGGCCCGCACCCAGGGTGAGCCGCCCTTCCGCGTCGGCCCGGGCCACGCGCGGATCAGCACCGGGGCCGGTGACCGGCAGCATCAGGTCGATCGTGCGCTCGGCGGCGCTGTACACGGCCGGCACGGACTGCTCACGCAGCACCCGCAGGATGCTCTCCTGCTCGGCGGGACCGCCGCTGGGGTCCACGGACACGGCGCCGTCGGCCTGCTCGGTGAGGCGCCGGTGCAGGTCCAGGCGCACAGGCACCCACTGCCAGCCCGCCGCCGCGGGGTGCGGGGTCTGGGCCTGGGGCCGGTGCGGCGGCCGGGCGGATGCGGGATCCTGCGGGTCCACGACGACCTCCTCCTTCTCAGCGGTGGGCGGGCAGCCGGAGAGCATCGGCTCCGCTTCCTCGAGCGCCTCGGCGGCGTTCGGATCCTCGATCGGATCCTCCTGCGGGCTCAGCCCCAGCTGGTGGAGCTCAATTCTACGACCTCACCGGTCTTCCGGGCTTCCAGGGCACGACGCAGGCGCCCGGCGAATCCCGGACCCACGTACGCGTCCAGCTCAGCCGCGGGGACGAAGCGGTATTCCAGCAGCTCCTCGGCCTGCAGCCGGATCGGCGCGTCGGCAGGGATGGTGCCGCCGTCGTAGAGGAAATAGGCCGAATCCCCCCACTCGCCCATCGACAGGCCGTGGAAGATCAGCAGCAGCCGGCCGGGCTCCAGGCGCAGCCCGGTCTCCTCCACGACCTCCCGGAAGCAGCCCTCCTGCGGGGCCTCGCCGGCCTCCACCGTCCCACCGGGCAGGGTCCAACCGTCCTTGTAGTTGGGCTTGGCCACCAGCACCGACCCATTCGGATCGGTGATCAGGGCGCCTGCGGCCAGGCGACGGCGCGGCAGGGAGGCGACGAAGGCCCGGAAGTCCTCCGGGGAGAGGTAGGTATCAGCCATGCTTCCGGTCTACTGGTCCCCGAGGAACTTCTCAAACCCCTTGGGCAGGTTGGACAGGTCCAGGTCCTGCTTCTGCTGCTGACCGAAGGAGGACCCGCGGGCCGCGGCCGGCTGCTGCAGGCCCTTGCGCTGGGCCTCGCGCTTGGCCGGGTTGCCGGAGCCTTTGCGCTTGGCGTTCTTGCCCTTGGCCTTCTTCTTGGACCCGCCGCCGGACCCGCCCATCCCGGGCATGCCCGGCATCCCCTGCATACCCGGCATTCCAGGCATGCCCTTGCCGCCGGCCATGCGCTTCATCAGCTTCTGCGCCTGGCCGAAGCGCTCCATGAGCTGGTTGACCTCGGAGACGGTGACGCCGGAACCGCGGGCGATGCGCGCGCGGCGGGAGCCGTTGATGATCTTCGGAGCCACCCGCTCGTGCGGGGTCATGGATCGGACGATGGCTTCGACGCGGTCGATCTCCTTCTCGTCGAAGTTCTCCAGCTGCTGGCGCATCTGGGCCGCACCCGGCATCATCATCAGCAGCTTCTTCATGGATCCCATCTTGCGGATCTGCTGCATCTGGGCCAGGAAGTCCTCGAAGGTGAAGTCCTCGCGATCCTGGAACTTCTTGGCCATCCGGTCGGCTTCGGCCTTGTCCCAGGAGGCCTCGGCCTGCTCGATGAGGGTCAGGACGTCGCCCATGTCCAGGATGCGGTCGGCCATCCGGTCCGGGTGGAACTGCTCGAAGTCCTTCACGCCCTCGCCGGTGGAGGCGAACATGATGGGCTTGCCGGTCACGCTGGCCACGGACAGGGCCGCACCACCGCGGGCGTCGCCGTCGAGCTTGGACAGCACCACGCCCGTGAAGTCCACGCCCTCGTCGAAGGCCAGGGCGGTGTTCACGGCGTCCTGGCCGATCATCGCGTCGATGACGAACAGGACCTCGTTGGGCACGATCGCATCGCGGATGTCCCGGGCCTGCTTCATAAGCTCCTGGTCCACACCGAGCCGTCCGGCGGTGTCCACGATGACGACGTCGTGCAGCTTGGCGCGGGCCTCGGCCACTCCGTCCCGGGCCACCTGCACCGGGTCCCCCGTGGGGTCGTCGAACTCGCTGGTGGTGCCCGGGTGCGGGGCGAAGACGGGGACGCCGGCGCGCTGGCCGACCACCTGCAGCTGGGTCACGGCGTTGGGCCGCTGCAGATCCGAGGCGACCAGGATGGGCTTGTGCCCCTGAGTGGACAGCCAATGCGCGAGCTTCCCGGCCAGGGTGGTCTTGCCGGCACCCTGCAGACCGGCGAGCATGATGATGGTCGGACCGGTCTTGGCCATGCGGATGCGCCGGGTCTGCCCGCCGAGGATCTGCTTGAGCTCGTCGTTGACGATCTTCACGACCTGCTGGCCGGGGTTCAGGGCCTCGGAGACCTCAGCGCCCAGGGCGCGCTGCTTGACGGCGCCGGTGAACTCGCGGACCACGGGCACCGCGACGTCGGCGTCGAGCAGGGCGCGACGGATCTCGCGCACGGTGGCGTCGACGTCGGCTTCGCTCAGGCGGCCCTTGCCGCGCAGGTTCTTGAAGGTGGCCGCAAGACGGTCGGACAGGGAGTTGAACACGAGGCGTGGTCTGCTTTCGTCGGGTCCTGGCGGACGCCACCGGGATCGGGGCGGCGGAATCTACCGCAGCCGCCGGCGACGTCGTGGCAGTCAGCTTCCCAGAATAGCACCGGATCCCCCGGGCAGCCCGGGGGATCCGATGGGAGTGCGATCGTGTGTGGGTCCCGCTACTTCGAGTCGTACAGGGCCTTCTCGTCGGCCTCGCCGGTGCGCACGCGCTTGACCTCGTCCACCGGCTGCACCCAGACCTTGCCGTCGCCCTGGCTGCCGGTGTGGGCGGCCTTGACGATCACGTCCACGATCTCCCGGGCCCGCTCGTCGGTGGTGAGGATCTCCACGCGGATCTTCTGCAGCAGATCCACGGTGTACTTGGCGCCGCGGTACACCTCCCGGTGTCCGTGCTGGATGCCGTAACCGGCGGCGTCGGAGATGGTCATGCCGTGGATGCCGTACTCCTCCAGGGCCTCCTTGACGTCCGTGAACATCTCCGGTCGGACCACTGCGGTGATGAGCTTCATCTGTTCTCTCCTGAGGATCGAATGGGTCTGGGGATGGGCGGGCTCAGCCCCGCACCGAGAACTGGCCGGAGGTGCCGGAGGCGAAGGAGTAGGCGGTCTCCGCGTGGGCGGCCAGGTCGATGCCCTGGATCTCCGAGCGCTCGGGGACCCGGAACCCGATGGTCTTGTGGATGGCCAGGCCGATCACGGCGGTGACGATCCCGCAGTACACGATGGTCACCAGAGCCGCGACCACCTGGGTCAGCAGCAGCTCGAAGCCGCCGCCGTAGAACAGCCCGGCGGTGCCGGTCTCCGGGGTGGCGATGAACCCCAGAGCCACGGTGCCGATGATCCCCGAGACCAGGTGCACCCCCACCACATCCAGGGAGTCGTCATAGCCCAGCCGGTACTTCAGGCCCACCGCGAAGGCGGAGCCGACGCCGGAGACCACGCCGAGCACCACGGCCCAGCCGGGATCCACGTTCGCACAGGCCGGGGTGATGGCCACCAGGCCGGCGACGACGCCGGAGGCCGCGCCGAGGCTCGTGGCGTGCTTGTCCCGGATGCGCTCCACCGCGATCCAGCCGAGCATCGCCGCGGCCGGGCACACCAGGGTGTTGATCCAGGTCAGCCCCGCCTGAGCGGGAGTCGCGGCGGCGCCGACGTTGAAGCCGAACCAGCCGAACCACAGCAGCGCCGCACCCAGCATCACGAAGGGCAGGTTGTGCGGACGCTGGTTGGCGTCCCGGCCGAAGCCGCGGCGGGCGCCGATGATCAGGCACAGCACCAGACCGGCCATACCGGCGTTGATGTGCACCACCGTGCCGCCGGCGAAGTCGATGGCCTCACCCAGGGCCGAGCCGATCGCGCCGTCCTTGAGCAGGCCGCCGTCGGCCCACACCATGTACGCCACGGGGGCGTAGACCAGGGTGACCCACAGGGGCACGAAGATGCACCAGGCGCCGAACTTCGCGCGGTCCGCGATGGCTCCGGAGATCAGGGCCACGGCGATGATCGCGAAGGTCGAGGAGAAGGCGATGCCCAGCAGGGAGCCGTCGTGGGTGGCCTGCTCGGAGCCGAAGTCCGTGAAGGGGTTGCCGAGGATCCCGGGGATCAGCTCATCCCCGCCGGCCACCGACGAGCCCCACAGCACCCACACGACGCCGATGATGCCGATGGACACGAAGCTCATCATCATCATGTTCAGGGCGGCCTTGACGCGGGTCATGCCGCCGTAGAAGAAGGCGAGTCCGGGGGTCATCAGCAGCACGAGAGCGGCGGCAACGATCGTCCAGACGTCCTGGGCAGTCAGTTCTTGCATAGCCGGGGTCCTTACGAGTGACGGATGCGGGGCAGGTGCCCCCACGATGCCGTCATCGTGTTTCGCTCTCCCGACCGCGCCGGTAACGGCCGTGTTTCGCGGACGTCCGCCGTGTTCCGGGAGCGTAAAACCGCCGTCATCTCGGCGGAGCCCGGATCAGTCCAGCAGCGCGTCCACGAAGCCCTCCGGATCGAAGGGCGCCAGATCATCCGGGCCCTCACCCAGGCCCACCAGCTTGACCGGCACGCCGAGCTCGTTCTGGATGGCCACCACGATGCCGCCCTTGGCCGTCCCGTCCAGCTTGGTCAGCACGATCCCCGTGATGTCCACGACCTCGGAGAACACCTTCGCCTGGACCATGCCGTTCTGCCCGGTGGTCGCATCGATCACCAGCAGCACCTCGGTCACCGGGGCCACCTTCTCCGTGACCCGCTTGACCTTGCCCAGCTGATCCATCAGCCCGGCCTTGTTCTGCAGGCGCCCCGCGGTGTCGATCATGACGGTGTCCGCCCCGCGCCGCTTGGCCTCGGTGACGGCCTCGAAGGCCACCGAGGCCGGATCCGCGCCCTCCTTCTCCGAGCGCACCGTGTCCACCCCGACCCGGTTGCCCCAGGTCTGCAGCTGGTCCGCCGCCGCGGCCCGGAAGGTGTCCGCGGCCCCCAGCACCAGGGACTTCTCCTCGGCGACCATGACCCGGGCGAGCTTGCCGACCGTCGTCGTCTTCCCGACGCCGTTGACCCCGACCACCAGCACGACGCCGGGATCCTCCCCCGCCCCGTCCAGGGCGAGGCTGCGGTCCATGGTGGGATCCACCAGCTTCAGCAGCTCCTCGCGCAGCATCGCCTTCACGTGCGCCGGATCCTCGGTGCCCTCGACCCGGACCCGGGTCTGCAGGGCCTCCACCAGCCGCTGGGAGGGCTCCGAGCCGAGGTCCGCCAGCAGCAGCGTCTCCTCGATCTCGTCCCAGACGTCCTGGTCGATCCTCTCTCGGGAGAGCAGGGTCAGCAGGCCCTTGCCCAGCATCGAGTTGGAGCGGGCCAGGCGCTCGCGCAGCCGGACCAGGCGCCCGGCCACCGGCGCCGGCTTCTCGTAGCGGGGTCCGGCCGGTGCCTGCTCCTCTGCGGCGATGTCGTCCGGCTCCCGGGTCTCCGGGTAGCCGCCCTTCGGGGCCTTGGGGCCCTTGAGCAGCACGAAGGCCAGGCCGCCCAGGACGATCACGCCGAGGGCGATGAACAGGATGAGGATCAGGGAATCATTCACGTCCCCCAGCTTGCCACAGGGCGCCCCGCCCGGCGCGGGTACAGTGGGCGGCCGTGCCCCGACACCTCCCCTTCCGACGTCGACCTCCCGCCGAGGACCCGCAGACCGACCGCACCCCGGTGCCCCAGGACCTGAAGGTCATGATCGTCGCGGCGTTCGTGATCGCCGTCGGCTACGGACTCGTCGCGCCCGTGCTGCCGCAGTTCGCGGCCTCCTTCGGCGTGGGGGCGGCCGCCTCGGGTGCGGTGATCAGCGCCTTCGCCCTCATGCGGGTGGCCGGCGCTCCGGCGGCCGGGCCCCTGGTGAGCCGCTTCGGCGAGCGCGCCGTGTACCTGTGGGGCCTGGGGATCGTGGCCGGCTCCTCCCTGGCCACGGCCTTCGCCCCGAGCTACCCGCTGCTGCTGGTGCTGCGCGGTATCGGCGGGGTGGGCTCGGTGATGTTCACGGTGTCCGCGATGGGTCTGATCGCCCGATTGTCCCCGCCGGGCATCCGCGGGCGGGTCTCCGGGTACTACGCGACGGCCTTCCTGACCGGGAACATCATGGGGCCGGTGATCGGGGCGGCCGCGGCCGCGCTCGGCCTGCGGGCCCCGTTCGCGATCTACGCCGCGGCCCTGGCGGTGGCGATCGCGGTGGCCGCGTGGAAGCTGCGGCCCACGGCCCCGACCACGGACACCGGCTCGATCCCCCTGCCGATGCGCATCCGGGAGGCCTGGGCGCGTCCGACCTACCGGGCCCTGCTGGTGTCCTCCTTCGCCAACGGCTGGACCAACCTCGGCGCACGCGTGGCGATCATCCCGCTGCTGGGCGCGGCGGTGGCCGGGGCCTACGGGGCGTCGGTGGCCGGCATCGCCCTGGCGGTGCTGGCCGCGGGCGCTGCGATCTCCCAGATCTTCCTGGCCGGCACCTCGGATCGGATCGGCCGGCGACCGGTGATGCTCACCGGGCTGCTGGCCGCGGCCGGGCTGACGGCGCTGACCGGCGTCGTGCCCGGGCCGTGGGCGCTGTGGGGCGTGTGCCTGCTGACCGGGATCTGCACGGGCTTCTACGCCCCGGCGCAGCAGGCCGCGCTGGCCGACGTCGTGGGGACCCGACGCTCCGGAGGTGCGGTGATGGCGCTGTTCCAGGCCTCCAGCGACGTCGGGCAGATCCTCGCCCCGGTGCTGCTGGGTGCTGTGGTCGACGCCGCCGGGTTCAGCCCGGCCTTCCTGATCAGCGCGGCCCTGCTGGTGCTCGCCCTGCTGGCGTGGCTGCCGCGCACCGCGGAGCCCGCCCGCCCCTGACCGGGCCCCACCCTCCGCGCCCTCTCCGGCTGTTTGGGAGGGATTTCGGTGTCTGGGAGCGTCCTCGTGGCTCCCAAACACCGAAACCCCTCCCGAACGCGGCGGATCGGGACCGGGGGCCCGCCTCAGCGGAGGTCGGCCAGGCGCTGGGAGATGACCTGGGTGATGCCGTCCCCGCGCATCGAGACCCCGTAGAGAGCGTCGGCGATCTCCATGGTGCGCTTCTGGTGGGTGATGATGATCAGCTGCGAGGACTCCTGTAGCTCCCGCAGGATGGTCAGCAGGCGCCCCAGGTTCCGGTCATCCAGGGCGGCTTCCACCTCGTCCATCACGTAGAACGGGGAGGGCCGGGCCTTGAAGATCGCCACGAGCATCGCGATCGCGGTCAGCGAGCGCTCCCCGCCGGAGAGCAGGGACAGCCGCTTGACCTTCTTGCCCGCGGGCTTGGCGTGCACCTCGATCCCCGTGGTGAGCAGGTCCTGCGGGTCGGTGAGCACCAGCTTCCCCTCCCCGCCGGGGAACAGGGTCCCGAACACGCGCACGAACTGCTCCTGGGTGTCCGCGAAGGCCTGGGCGAACACGGTGCGCACGTGCTCGTCCACATCCCGGATGATCTCCTCCAGGTCCGCCCGGGACCTCTTGAGGTCCTCCAGCTGCTGGGCCAGGTACGTGTGCCGCTCCTCCAAGGCGGCGAACTCCTCCAGGGCCAGCGGGTTGACCTTGCCCAGGGCCTTCAGGTCCCGCCGGGCCCGCTCCAGGCGCTTCTCCTGGGCCGCGCGCTCGAAGGGCTCCTGCCCCGCGGCTTCCCCGTCCTCATCCAGCACGGGGATGGGCAGGTGCGGCCCGTAGTCCTCCACGAGGGTCTCAACGGTCAGGGACAGCTCCTCGTGCACGGCTTCGCGCAGGGATTCCAGGCGGGCCTCGCGGGTGGCCCGTTCCAGCTCCCCGGAATGGGTGGTGCGCCGCAGCTCGTCCAGCTGGTCGCGCTGCTCGCGTTCGTCGGTGCGGGCCTCGTGCAGGCGGGTCTCGACGGCGGCGCGGCGGGTCTGGGTCTGCTCCCGGATCCGGGAAGCCTCGGTGAGGGAGACCTCGATGCGCTCGGCGACCCGCGCGATCATCTCCCGCACGCCGCGTCGGGCGCGCAGCCGGGCGGCCTGCCGGGCCTCCTGACGCTGGACCTCGGCGCGGGCGGTGCGCTCGGCGGCCACGGCCCGGCGGGCGGCCTCCAAGCGCCGTTCGGCCGCGCGCAGCCCGGATTCGGCAGCGCGCACGCCCAGCAGGGCCTCGGTCTCGGCGGTGCGGGCCGCGGCCGCGGCGTCGGCGGTGCGGGTGCGCTCGGCCTCGGCGGCGTCCACGGCCTCGGTGCCCTCCTGGCGCTGCAGCTCCAGGGCGGCGGAAACCGCGCCCACCGCCTTCTTCAGGGTCGCGGCCAGCCCCGGCTCCCGGGCATCCAGCTCCTGCAGGTGCTCCCGGGCCGCGGCGAGCTCCTCCTCGGTGGTGCCCACCAGGGTGCGGGCCCGGGACAGGGCCGCCGCACTGGCAGTGGACTCCCGGCTGATGCGGGCGAACTCGGCGCGGGCGGTCTTGGCCTGCTCGCGGGCGCGGCGGTGCTCCGCGGAAGCCTCGTCGTGTCCGGCCCGGACCCGCTCGTGGGTCTGCTGCAGTTCGACGACGGCGGCGCGGGCGGCGTCCAGGCGGCTGCGGATCTCCAGCCCGGTGACGGCATCGGCGGAGCCGCCGCGGGCGGTGTGCGCCTCCAGCACGGTGCCGTCCGCGGCGGCGATCCGCCAGACCGGCCCGGCACCGGCGGGCAGGTGCCGGCGCAGGGCCTCGGCGGCCGCGGCGTCGGCCACCAGCGCCGTGCGGGCCAGGAGACGACGGATCCGCGGGGCGAGGTCCCCGCCGTCGACGGCCCGCGGGGCCCAGTGCGCCGGTATCCCGGCGGCCGCGGCGGCGCGGGCGAGCGGGGCGGGCATCTCGCCGCCGTCGATGTCCCCGTCCTCGGCGGCATCCCCCAGGGCGTCATCGGTGAGCACGCTGACCACGCCGAGATCCCGCTGCCGCGCCGTCTCGAGGATCGGGGCGATCCCCTCCCGATCGGCGGATGAGCTCAGGGCCAGGCCCTCGGCCAGAGGCCCGAGGGCGGCGGCCACGGCCGCGGCGTGCTCGGGGGCGGTCTGCAGGTGCTCGGCCACGGCAACCAGCCGGTCCGGGAACGCGGCGAGCACGGCGTCGGTGCCGTCGGCCGCCGGCATCGCGTCGGTCAGTGCCGCGACGCGGGCTCGGGCGGCGTCCAGCTCCCGCCGGGCGGCGGCGGCCTCGGCGGCGGCCTCGTCCAGCCGGCGCTGGGTGGTCTCGGTGCGGGCCTCGGCCTGCTCGGAGGCCTCCGCGGCCGCGCGATGGTCCTCCTCGGAGGGGCCCGCGGCGGCCGTGAGCTGCTCGAGCTGCCCCTGCTGCTCGGCCAGGCGCTCCTCCAGTCGGGCGATCCGCTCCCGCTGGTCCTCGCGGCGGGAGACCAGCGCCTCGTGCTCGGAGCGGGCGGTGGCCATCCGTCCGCGCAGGGCGGCGATGTCCTCGCGGCGGGCGGCGGCCTGAGCCACCAGGGCCGCGTGGTGTTCCTGGGCCTCGGCGGCGGCGGCCTCCGCCTCGGCGCGGGTGCGCCCGGCCCGCTCGTGGTCTGCCCGGGCCTGCTCCTGCCGTTCGGTCAGCCCCGCCAGCTCCTCCTCCAGGCGCCGCACGGCGGCCTCCAGCTGCTCCGGATCCCGCAGGTGCGCCCGGGCCACCGGCGCGGAGGCGGCGCGCACCCGCTCGTCGGCCAGCTGCGCCAGGGAGGCGAAGCGCTCCGTGGTCTGGGTCAGGGCGTAGTAGGCGTCCCGACTGGCCGCGACCTCGGGGCCCAGCCGGGCGGCCTCGGCCTCCAGCTCGGTGATCCGGCCCGTGAGCTCCTCGTGCACGGCCTCGGCCCGGCGCAGCCCCTCCTGGGCTTGGGCCAGGGCCTCGGCGTCGGCCTCCAGGGCGGTGGAGGCCTGCACCCAGTCGTCGGCGAACAGCCGCGCCCGGGCATCGCGCACCTCGTGCTGGATGCGCTGGGCGCGCCGGGCCACCCTGGCCTGGCGTCCCAGCGGGGTCAGCTGCCGGCCGATCTCCCCGGTGAGGTCCTCCAGCCGGGAGACGTTGGCCTCCATCGAGGCCAGCTTGCGCAGGGTCTTCTCCTTGCGCCGCCGGTGCTTGAGCACGCCCGCGGCCTCCTCGATGAACCCGCGTCGCTCCTCCGGGGTCGCGTGCAGGATCCGGTCCAGCTGCCCCTGGCCCACGATCACGTGCATCTCCCTGCCCAGCCCGGAGTCGGAGAGCAGCTCCTGGATGTCCAGCAGGCGGCAAGATGAGCCGTTGATCGCGTACTCGGAGCCCCCGCTGCGGAACAGGGTCCGGGAGATCGTCACCTCGGAGTACTCGATGGGCAGGGCGCCGTCGGCGTTGTCGATGGTCAGGGTCACGTGCGCCCGGCCCAGCGCCTGGCGGGCGGAGGTCCCGGCGAAGATGACGTCCTCCATCTTCCCGCCGCGCAGGGACTTCGCCCCCTGCTCGCCCATGACCCACGCGAGGGCGTCCACCACGTTGGACTTGCCCGAGCCGTTGGGGCCGACGACGGCGGTGACCCCGGGTTCGAACTCGAAGGTCGTCGCGGAGGCGAAGGACTTGAAGCCGCGCACGGTCAGGGTCTTCAGATGCACGGTGCTCCTTCCACGGCTCACGGTTGCCTGCCCGACGCCGGGCGGGGGCCGAGCCTGCACCACTCTATCGACCCGCCCCCACCCCGCCGGCGTCGGGTGGCCGCCCGCGGGAAATGACAGGAGCCCACTCCGGGGGCTGTAGAGTTGATCAGCGGACTGCCGCGCGTCCGTCTCGTCCCACCCCGAGGGGTGCGGCGGCAGGGTCGGGGCCGGTCCCCACGATCTTCGGCTCGCACCTGCATCACACCACTTCGTCGCGAAGGCACGATTCATTGACCTCTAACTCCTCGATCCGCCATCGGAACTCGTCGCTGCTCTCGGTGACCAGAGTGGAAGCCGAGGAGGTCGTGCCGTCCTCCTGGTTCGATGACCAGCTGGCGGACACCTACCGCCGCCTGCGCATGCCCCGGGGCCTGCTGGAGCGCCTGGCCGGGATCCGGGAGCGGCGCGGATGGGCCGAGGGCTCCAGCTTCGACGACGGCGCGGCCCGCGCCGGACGCGCCGCCCTCGAGCAGGCCGGGGTGGCCCCGGAGCAGATCGGGCTGCTGATCAACGGCTCCGTGACCCGCGACAACTTCGAACCGGCCGTGGCCGTGGGCATCCACCACGCGCTCGGGCTGCCGCGCCACGCGCTGAACTTCGACATGACCAACGCCTGCCTGGGCTTCGTCAACGGCATCACCGTGGCCTCCTCCATGATCGACGCCGGGGCCATCGACTACGCGCTGATCGTGTGCGGGGAGGACCCCTCCCCCTGGCACGAGACCGCGTTGCGCATGCTCAACCGCCCGGACTCCACCCGGGACGAGGTGCTCACCCAGTTCGCGACCCTGACCCTGGGCTCCGGGGCCGCCGCGGCCGTCATCGGTCGCGCCGACCGCCACCCGGAGGGCCACCGCATCCTCGGCTCCGTCTCCCGCGCCGGCACCGAGCACAAGGACCTGTGCATCGGCGGGGACGCCGGGCAGGGCATGGCCACCGACGCCACCGGCCTGCTGACCCACGGGCTGAAGCTGGTCACCGACGCCTGGGAGGAGGCGCACCGGGAGGGCTGGGACTGGACGGACATGGACGCCTACGTCACCCACCAGATCTCCACCTCCCACACCAACGCCATCGTGGACGCCGTGGGCATCGACCGAGACCGGATCCCGCTGACCTTCCCGTACTGGGGCAACGTCGCCGCGGCGGCCCTGCCGATGACCCTGGCCCTGCAGGCCGAGACCCTGGAGCCCGGGCAGCGGGTGCTGTGCATGGGCGTGGGCTCCGGGCTGAACACGGGGCTGATGGAGATCGCCTGGTAGGGCCCGCAGACCCCACCACCCGAGCAGCGAAAGGCCAGGAGACGATGAGCACGCAGACCCCCGCCCGCCGGACCGCGCCCCAGCCGGGGCCCGTGCCGCTGAAGCCGTGGCCGGGGGTGCGCCGCGCGGACAGCCGCACCCTGCGCGTGGTCTCCTCGGCCGCCGTCGACGCCGGGACCGAGCGGACCTGGCACTACCTGGACAACGCCGCCGAGCTCGCCGAGCGCGGCCTCACCCCCGTGGGAACGCTGCTGTGCGTGCACGGCAACCCCACCTGGTCCTACCTGTGGCGGCGCCTGGTGCGCGCCGGGGCGGACTTCGCCCAGCCGTGGCGCGTGGTGGCCGTGGACCAGCTGGAGATGGGCTTCTCCGAGCGCACCGGGCTCGCCCGCACCCTGGCGGATCGGGTCGCCGACCTCGGGGACTTCACCGCCGCCCTGGGGCTGGACGAGCAGGCCGGGGAGCACGGCGTGGTCACCGTGGCCCACGACTGGGGCGGGCTGATCTCCCAGGGCTGGGGGGCCGCGCACCCGGGCCTGCACGCCGGGCGCATCCTGACCAACACGGCCCTGTCCCAGCCGGCCGACGCCGCCGTGCCCGGGGCCCTGCGCCTGGCCCTGCACCCGGCGGTGCACGGGTGGGGCACCCGCTCCACCACCGCCTTCCTGGACGTGACCCTCGCCCTGCACCGCGGGGACTGGGATCCGGCCGTGAAGGCCGCCTACCGCGCCCCCTACGACGACGCCGAGAAACGCGACGGGATCCGCGGCTTCGTCGCGGACATCCCGGCGGACCCCGGGCACCGCTCCCACGCGGCCATGCGCGGCATCGCCGAGGCCGTGGCGGGCGATGAGCTGCCGGGGCTGATCCTGTGGGGTCCGCACGATCCGGTCTTCCAGCAGCGCTACTTCGACGACCTGCTGCGCCGGATGCCCCAGGCGCAGGTGCACCGCTTCGAGAAGGCCGGGCACCTGGTGGCCGAGGACGAGGACATCGTCCCCCTGGTGCGGACGTGGCTGGCCGAGACGTACGGTGAGGCGGAACCGGTCATCGCCCGGCACCGCCGGGTGCGCGCCGAGCGGGAGGCCCGCTCCCCGCTGGCCGCGGACTTCCGCCCCATGACCGCCGAGCTGGAGGCCCGCCGGGAGGACGACGCACCGGCCGTCGTGGACATGGGCCGGGTCCGACGCCGCGCGGGATCCGGGCGCCACGGGGCCGCCCCGGTCAAGCGGCGGCTGAGCTGGCGGGAGCTGAACGCCGAGGTGGATCGCACCGCCGCGGTGCTGCGCGGACTGGGCGTGCGCCGCGGGGCGCGGGTGAGCCTCATGGTCCCGCCCGGGGCGCGCCTGACCGTGCTGATCTACGCCTGCCTGCGCGTGGGCGCGGTGATCGTCGTCGCGGACACCGGGCTGGGGCTGAAGGGCCTGACCCGGGCGCTGCGCGGGGCCTCCCCCGAGTTCCTCATCGGCATCCCGCAGGCCCTGGCCGCCGCGCGCGCCGCAGGCTGGCCCGGGCGGCGGATCCTCGCCGGCTCCGCGGACCCGGTGAGCACCCGTGCGTTCGGGCTGATCGGAGCCACCGACGACGCCGCCCCGGCCGCCCCGGCCGGCACCCCCTGGGACGCGCCGCGCCCGGAGGATGAGGCCGCGATCCTCTACACCTCCGGGTCCACGGGGCCCGCCAAGGGGGTCTCCTACACCCAGCGGCAGCTCAGCGCGATGCGCGACGCGATCCAGCGGACCTACCGGCTTCAGCCGGGTTCGGGGCTGGTGGCCGGCTTCGCGCCCTTCGCCCTGCTGGGCCCGGCCTTGGGCGCCACCTCGGTGACCCCGGACATGGATGTCACCCGGCCCAAGACCCTCTCCGCCCGGGCCCTGGCCCAGGCTGCGCAGGCGATCGAGGCGACCATCGTCTTCGCCTCCCCCGCGGCCCTGATGAACGTCGTGGCCACGGCCGAGGACCTCGCCCCGGCCGAGGCCGAGGCCCTGGGCCGGGTGCGGCTGCTGCTCTCGGCCGGAGCGCCGCTGACCCTGCCGCTGCTGCGCCGGGTCTCCGCCCTGGTGCCACGCGCCCAGGTGCACACCCCCTACGGGATGACCGAGGCCCTGCCCGTGGCGGACATCTCCCTGACCCAGATCGAGCAGGCCGAGCGCGACGCCGCCTCGGGCATGCGCGGCGCGGGCGGCGGGGTGTGCGTGGGGGTCCCCGTGCACGGGGCCGAGCTGGCCCTGGGGCTGCTGGACGAGGAGGGGAATCCCTCCCGCGAGCCCTCCCACGCGGAGCGGCGCACCGGGGAGATCCTGGTCAGCGCCCGGCACATGAAGGACCACTACGACCGGCTGTGGTGGACGGAGCGGGACTCCGCGGCCATCCCCGGCTGGCACCGCACCGGCGACATCGGGCACTTCGACGCCGCGGGTCGGCTGTGGGTGGAGGGCCGCTTGGCCCACCTGCTGCGCACCCCCGACGCCGTGGTGACGCCGGTGGCCGCGGAGGCCGCGGCCGAGACTCTCCCGGCGGTGCGCCGGGCCGCGCTGGTGGGGGTGGGCCCGGCCGGTACGCAGGCGCCCGTCGTCGTCGTGGAGCCCGAACAACGCCGCGGGGTGCACCCGGGGCCGGCCCCGCTGGAGCTGGCCGACGCCGTGCGCGCTGTGGTGCGCGGACGCACCGGGGTGGTCCCGGTGGCCGTGCTGCAGGTGCCGGAGCAGCCCACGGACATCCGGCACAACTCGAAGATCGACCGCCCGCGCCTGGCCGCGTGGGCCGAGAGCACCCTGTCCGGGGGGAAGGTGGCCAAGCCGTGAACCAGCAGGAGCACCGCCGCAGGGGTCATGCCCAAGGCCCCGGTCGGGAGCCCGACACCGCGTGGCGGGCCCCGGATCCGGACGAGCGCCGGGAGATCCTGCCCGATGCCCGGCTTCCCGAGCCGAACGGGCGCACCGTGCTGGTCACCGGGGCCTCCGGGATGCTCGGGGCGCGCACCGCGCTGGAGCTGATCCGCCGCGGCTGGAGCGTGATCGCCCTGCAGCGCTCGGACGCCACCGCGGTGCGCAAGTCCCTGCAGGCCAAGGGCGCCGAGCGCTTCGAGCAGCGCCGCGGCTCGATCACCGACGCCGAGGCCGTGGCCCGGGCGATGGACGGGGCCGATGCGGTGGTGCACCTGGCCGCCAAGGTCAGCGTCTCCGGGCCGTGGGCCGAGTACGAGGAGGTCAATGTTCGGGGCACCCGGGTGATGGTGGAGATGGCCAAGCGGGCCGGGATCCGCGACTACGTGCAGATCTCCTCCCCGTCCGTCTCCCACGCGGGCTCCGCCTTTATGGGCCAGCCGAATCTGACCGCCGACCCCGACCACGCGCGCGGGAACTACGCCCGCTCCAAGGCCTACGGGGAGCTGCTGGCCCTGGAGGCCGACGGCGAGGACTTCCGGGTCGGGGTGATCCGCCCGCACCTGGTGTGGGGCCCCGGGGACACCCAGCTGGTGGAGCGGATCATGGAGCGGGCCTCCCGCGGCGGGATCCCCCTCCTGGATGCCGGAGCCGCGCTGATCGACACCACCTACGTGGACAACGCCGCCACCGCGATCGTCCGGTGCCTGGAGCGCCTGGAGACGGTGCACGGGCGTCCCCTGGTGGTGACCAACGGGGAGCCGCGCACGGTGGGCGAGCTGATGGCGGCGATGTGCCGGGCCGGCGGGGTGCCCGCCCCCACCCGGCGGGTCCCGGCGTCGCTGGCGAAGCTGGCCGGCCGGGTCATCGAGAAGGTCTGGGAGAAGCGCCCCGGCGAGGATGAGCCGCCGATGACGGAGTTCCTGGCCGAGCAGCTGTCCACCTCCCATTGGTTCGACCAGCGCCAGACCCGCGAGCTGCTGGATTGGGAGCCCGCGGTCTCCCTCGACGAGGGGATGCGCCGCCTCCGCGAGTACTACGCCCCGCAGGCCTGACCCCGGCCGCGCCGCGACTCCATCTGTCGGTTTGGGAGGGGTTTCGGCGTTTGGGAGCGTCCTCGTGGCTCCCAAACACCGAAACCCCTCCCAGATTGCCCCTCCGGAGGCCCCGGCGCAGTGGTGGTCAGGCGAAGGCGCCGCTGTCCTTGAGGTCGCCCAGGCTGGTGCCTTCGGCATCCGCCCAGGAGAGGTTGCCGTTGCGGGGATTGCCGGATACGAAACTCGCGGCCGCGCTGGCCGAGGTGAAGGAGATCGCCGCGGTGGTCCTCTCCCCATCGACGGCGGCGGCATGGACCGATCGGATCCGGCCGATGCGCCGGTCGGTGCACTCGCCCTTGATCGTGCTGCCCGCCTTGAGCACCCAGCTTCCAGCCGAGTGCACCAGCACCGCCGGCTCGGTGCTGCCGCGCAGGCGCATGAACAGCTCCGTGCTGCTGGCCGCACGGGCGGGTTCGGTCGCTGCGCTCACGGGGTCTATATCACTGCCGCTTTCGCTGCCAGCCAGCGGTGGTTCGAGGAAGAGCATGCGCATGGAGGCGATCATCAGACGGGCATCGGCGAGAACCGCCCTGAGGTCGTTGTAGACGTCGTCCTCCACGTCGCCCGCCGAGGGAGTATCGATGTTCTCCGGTGAATTGCGGCCCGCCTCGCGTGCCATGCGGATGAGATGAGACTCCAGGAACTTCAGCTCGGTGGCGGTGAAGTTCTTGGGCTCATCCACCAGAAGGACGGCGGTGTGGCACCACCGGTGGCGTCCTTGATCCCGGTGCTCGATCACGCGGCTCAGAGCGCCCTTGCCGTTGGCACGCAGATCCGCTTTGCCGATGTACAGACGCGGATTGTCCGCGCTCGGATCCTCCAGAAGCATGTACACACCCGGCTGATTCATCTTCTTGTCGCAACGCCAGGCGTCGAAGGAGCTGGCGGGGACCAGATACACGCTGTAGGTGCGACGAGGAAGCCGCACTCGCTGAGGACCATCGAAGCGACCTTCGAGCAGCGTCAGCTCGAGGCGGCGAGCATCGTGTTTTGCCATCGACAAGATCACCTCGGTCATCGGGATATTCAGCTGTGCCTCTCATCTTCGCACGCATCGCGGCCGGCGACAGACCCTGAGCGCGGGGTTTGGGAGCGGTTTCGGTGTTTGGGAGCGTCCTCGTGGCTCCCACACGCTGAAACCCCTCCCAAGCGCGCTGCCGGGGCCGCGTGGGGGGGCGGAGTCAGAGCGCGCGGGGGGCGCGCTGGCAGCGCGGGCAGCGGTAGGAGGAGCGGTTCATGAACGGCTCCCGGCGGATCGGGCGCCCGCACCGGCGGCAGGCCAGACCCTCCCGGCCGTAGACGTTCAGCCCCCGCGCGAAGTAGCCGGACTCCCCGTTGACGTTCACGTACAGGGCGTCGAAGCTCGTCCCGCCCTCGGCCAGGGCCTCGGTCATCACCTCGGTCACCGCGCCCAGCAGGTCCCGGGTCTGCGCGGCCGTGAGGCTGCGGGCCGGTTTGGCGTAGTGCAGCCGGGCCCGCCACAGGGCCTCGTCGGCGTAGATGTTGCCGACCCCGGAGATCGCGGTCTGATCCAGCAGCACCCGCTTGATCCCGGAGTCCGTGCGCAGCAGCCGACGCCGGAAGGCGCGGGCGTCGAAGTGCGGATCCAGCGGGTCCCGGGCGATGTGCGCCACCGACGCCGGGATGCTCGCCTCCCCGAGCTCGGAGGCGCCGGCCCCGGGCACCGGGGAACCGGCGGCGTCGTGCACCGGCAGCAGCCGGTCCAGGAACATGCCGCCGAAGATCCGCTGGTCGACGAAGCGCAGCTGGCCGCGCCCGCCCGGGAAGGACTCCCCCGCCTCCGCAAGATCGAAGCGCAGCCGCAGGTGCCGGGGATCCGGGGCGTCGGGCCGAGCCAGCAGGGCCTGCCCGCTCATGCCCAGGTGCACCACCAGGGCATCGTCCAGGCGGTGCCCCTGCGGATCCGCGAGCAGCAGCCACAGGTACTTCCCGCGCCGGGCGACGTCGTCGATCCGCGCGCCACTGAGCCGGGCGCGGAAATCCCCCGGTCCGGCGTCGTGGCGGCGCAGGGATCGGGGATCCAGGACCTCGACGTCGGTGACGCGGGCGCCGAGCACGTGCGCGGCCAGTCCGGCGCGCACCACCTCGACCTCGGGCAGCTCCGGCACCTCAGGCGCCGGTGACCACGCCGTGCAGGGCGCGGAAGGCGACCTCCGCGGCCTCCCGCTCCGCCTGCTTCTTGGCCGGACCGGAGCCCTCCCCGTGGGCGGTCCCGCCCAGCAGGACGGTGGCCCGGTAGATCCGGGCGTGCTCGGGGCCCTCGCCCTGGACCTCGTAGCTGACCTCCCCCAGGCCGCGGGCCGCGGCCAGCTCCTGGATCTCGGTCTTCCAGTCCCGCCCGGCGCCGAGCACGAACTCATCGTCCAGCAGGGGCGAGGTGAAGCGCAGGACCAGGTCCCGGGCGATCTCCGGGCCGCAGGTGATGAAGGTCGCCCCGAACAGGGCTTCCATGGTGTCGGCGAGGATCGAATCCTTGTCCCCGCCGTGGGAGATGGCCTCTCCCCGCCCCAGGCGGATGTGCTGCCCCAGGCCGATGCCGCGGGCCAGCACCGCCAGGGACCGCTCGGAGACGACGGCGGCCCGACGCTTGGCCAGCTGCCCCTCGGGCAGGTGCGGGAAGCGGTGGTACAGCTCGGTGGTCACGGCCAGGCCGAGCACGGAGTCCCCGAGGAACTCGAGGCGCTCGTTGTCCGGGGTGCCGGGGTGCTCGTGGGCGTAGGAGCGGTGGGTCAGCGCAAGCAGCAGCGTCTCGGCGTCGATGTCGACGCCGAGACGCTGCAGAAGCTTTCCGTGGGACGCGGTGTCCATGGTGGGAACCTGGATCAGGCGTCGGCCACCTTGCGGCCCTTGTACTCGAAGTACAGCGGGGTGCCGGCGGAGTCGGTGACGACCTTGGCCTGGTGCGGGAGGCTGTAGGTCACCTTCCCGTTCTCCACGGTCTTGACCAGCTGAGGCGCGGTCGCCTTCCACTGGGAACGGCGTGCGCGGGTGTTGGCACGGGACATCTTCCTCTTGGGAACAGCCACTGCTATCTCTCTTCTCTCGTCGTTGTCGTCTCGTTCGCGGCATCCTCGGTGCCGAGCAGCCCCGACAGGGCGGACCAGCGCGGATCCACCACGTCGTGGTGATGCTCCGGATCCTCCTCCAGGCGCGCCCCGCAGACGGAGCACAGGCCCGGGCAGTCCTCCCGGCACACGGGCTGGAACGGAAGCTGCGTGATCACTGCGTCCCGCAGCACGGGCTCGAGGTCGATCGCATCGTCCTCGACGGCGTGCTGCTCGTCCTCCTCGTCCGCTGCGGGCTCGGGGTCCAGGACGTACAGCTCCTGGATGTCGGCCGTGACCGGAACCTCGAGAGGATCCAGGCAGCGGCTGCATTCACCGTGGGCCGTCACGGACGCGGTGCCGGAGACCAAGATACCATCATGCACGGATTCCAGGCGCAGATCCACGGTGATGTCGGAGCCGGCCGGCGCCCCGATCAGGGCGTTGCCGAAGTCCTCGGGGGCCGGCAGGGCCCGCCGAAGCGTCTCCATCGTCCCCGGCCGGGCGGCCAGGGCCTTCACGTCGACCACGAGGGCCGATGCCTTCTCACGCGTGATGATGCACTCCTGTTCGAGGTTGGACCGACGTCCCAGCATACTCGAGACGCCGAACCGGGACAACCCCGCCGCGGCAGCCGTCGATCCCACCGGCCGGCGGAGCCTCAGCCGTGCCCCAGCAGCCCCTGCTCCAGCAGGTGCCGGTGCACGCTGCGCGGCAGGTAGTCGGAGACGTCCCCGCCCAGGGAGGCGACCTCCATGATCAGAGAGGAGGAGAGGTGCCCGTGCTTGGGGTCCCCGGCCAGGAAGACCGTCTCGACGCCGGCGAGGTTGCGGTTCATGGTCGCCATCGGGGCCTCGTACAGGTAGTCCCGGTCATCGCGCAGCCCCTTGACGACGGCCCCGGCCCCGCGGGAGCGGGCGAACTCGGCCAGCAGGCCGGCGCCCATCGGCTCCACCGTGATCCCGTCCAGCCAGGAGAAGACCTCCTGGACCATGGCCACCCGCTCCTCCAGGGGCAGGCGGAAGGTCTTCTGGGGGTTGTGCGCGACGGCGACGATGACCCCCTCGGAGAAGATCTTGGCGGCGCGGGCGATGATCTCGATATGGCCGTTGTGGATGGGGTCGAAGGATCCGGGGCACACAGCGAGGGTCATGTCTGCCAAGGTACCAGGGCCGGGCCCGTAGCATGGCAGGCATGTCTGCGAACACCGGCGCCTCGCGCCTGCCCGAGCCCGTGGATCCCGCCAGCCCATCCCCCGCGCCCTGGCGGCGCCTGGCCGATGCGGCGGGTCTGATCGATGAGCGGGGACGACTGTCCTCCACGATCTTCGAGGAGATGAGCTTCCTGGCGGCCCGGCACGGGGCGATCAACCTCGGCCAGGGCTTCCCGGACACGGACGGCCCCGAGATCCTGCGCGAGGCCCTGGCCGAGGCGGTGGCCGGCGGCGGCAACCAGTACGCGACCATCGCGGGCGACCCGGACCTGCGCCGGGGCGTGGCCGAGGCCGAGGAGCGGGCCGGGCGGCGCCGTCCGGACCCGGAGACCGAGGTCACCGTGACCGCCGGGGCCACCGAGGCCCTGGCCGCGGCGATGCTGGCTCACCTGCGCCCGGGCGATGAGGTCGTGTTCTTCGAGCCCTTCTACGACCTGTACCCGGCCGTGGCCGCGCTGGCCGGGGCCGCCGTGCGCACCGTGCCCCTGCGCCCGCCGCACTTCCGCCCGGACCCCGAGGACCTGGCGGCGGCCTTCACCGAGCGGACCCGCATGGTCGTGGTCAACGACCCGCACAACCCCACGGGCACGGTGCTGGGCGAGGAGACGGCGCGGCGCGTCGTGCAGCTCGCGGCGGCCCACGACGCGCTGATCCTCACGGACTCGGTGTACGAGCACCTGCACTACGACGCCGACCCCGTGGATCTGGCCGGGCTGCCCGGTGCCGCCGAGCGCACCATCCGGGTCTCGGCCGCCTCGAAGACCTTCTCCGTGACCGGCTGGCGGGTGGGCTGGGCCATCGCCCCGCAGCCCCTGACCCGCGCCCTGCGGGTGACCAAGGGCTACCTGTCGCATTCGGCGGCGGCCCCGCTGCAGGCGGCGGTGGCCCGGGCGCTGGCCTGGGCCGAGCAGGGCTCCTTCTACCCAGAGCTGCACGAGCGCTACCGTCGCCAGCGCGACGTGCTGCTGGAGGGCCTGTCCGCGACCCGCCTGGAGGTCTGCGCGCCGGAGGGCACGTTCTTCGCCGTGGCCCGGGTCGGCCGGGACGCCCCGGAATGGGCCGGCACCGGGGCGCAGCTGGCCCAGGCCCTGCCCGAGCGGGCCGGGGTCGCGGTGGTGCCGCTGAGCGCCTTCGCCACGCAGGCCAATGCCCACCTCTACGCGGACTGGGTGCGCTTCGCCTTCTGCAAGCGCCCCGAGGTGCTGCGCGAAGCCACGCGACGGATCGCCGCCGCCGGGCTGTGAGCCGGTCCCCGGGGAGTCTGGTGCGCGGGGATCCGGGCCCGAGGCACCCCGAGGCTGGGCCCGCTCAGGCCTCGGCCGGCTCCGCGAACCACAGGGCCGTCTCCCCGTAGGTCCGGTGGGAGAAGCGCTCCAGACCCGCCGGCCACACGGGCTCCTCGTCCCGGGCGGAGCGCTCCACGACGACGACGCCGCCGGCGTCCAGGCGGGGGGCCACCCGCATCAGCAGGTCCGCCAGCTCCTCCCGGCCCATCGCGTACGGCGGGTCCAGGAAGACCAGATCCCATCGGGGCTGCTCGGGGAGCCGCTCCAGCCAGGGGCGGGCCGCGGCGTCGTGCACCGTCACCCGCGCGGGGGCGCCGGCCCGGGTCAGGACCGCCAGGTTGGCCCGGCAGGCGCTCAGGGCCGCGCGGTCCCGGTCCACCAGGTCCACGCTGGAGGCGCCCCGGCTGGCCGCCTCCAGGCCCAGGGCCCCGGAGCCGGCGAACAGGTCCAGCACCCGGGCGCCGGCCAGCACGTCGTAGCCCTCCAGCCGAGAGAACAGGGATTCCTTGACCCGGTCCGTGGTGGGGCGGGTGTTCTGGCCTCGCACCGGCTGCAGCCGGGCGCCCCCGGCGATCCCGGCGATGATCCTGCTCATTCTGCGCTCCCTCCGCCGCCTCGCATCTTCTCCTTCCAGGCCCGCTGCGCCGTCACCGCTGCCCGACCCGCCGCGCGGCTCATCCGCGCTCCAGGTAGCGGCTGGCCTCATCCGAGTCCGCCCGCTCCACGGCGGCGGCCAGATCCGGCCACCGGGACAGCTCGGGGTCCTCGGCCACCAGCTCCCGGGCATCGGCGCGGGCCTGGGCGATGATCTGGGGGTGGCGCAGCACGGAGAGGGTCTTCAGGGTCGAGTGCGTGCCGGACTGGCTGGCGCCCAGGATGTCGCCTTCGCGGCGCTGCTCCAGATCGGCCAGGGACAGCGCGAAGCCGTCCCGCGTCGAGGCCACCGCGTGCAGGCGCTGCATCGAGGGCCCGTCCTCCTCCTGCTCCGTGACCAGCAGGCACGTGCCGGGCAGGCTCCCGCGCCCGATGCGCCCGCGCAGCTGGTGCAGGGTCGAGATGCCCAGCCGGTCCGCGTCCATGATGACCATCAGCGTGGCGTTGGGGACGTCCACCCCCACCTCGATCACCGTCGTCGCGACCAGCAGGTCGATCCGCCCGGCCGCCATCTCCTGCATGATGCGGGTCTTCTCCTCCCCCGGGACCCGGCCGTGCAGGATGCCGATGCGCACCCCGGCCAGCTCCGGCATCCCGGCCAGGCGGGCGGAGAGACCCTCCACGGACTGCAGGGGCGCGCCGGTGCCGGGGCGGGCGGGGCCGCCGTCCTCGACGGTCGGCACGACCACGAACACCTGGTGCCCGGCCTGGGCCTCCTCCCGGGCGCGCTGCCAGATCCGCTGCTCCCAGCCGGGGTGCGCGGCGAGGGAGACCACGTGGGTGGCGACCTCCCGGCGCCCGGCCGGCAGCTCGTCCAGCACGGAGGTCTCCAGGTCCCCGAACACCGTCATCGCGACCGAGCGCGGGATGGGGGTGGCCGTCATGACCAGCCGGTGGGCCGGGGCCTGGTCGGAGCCGCTCAGGGCGTGGCGCTGGGCCACCCCGAAGCGGTGCTGCTCATCGACGACCACGAGCCCGAGGTTCTCGAAGATCACCTGCTCGCCGAGCAGCGCGTGGGTGCCGACGACGATCTGCGCGGCGCCGGTGGCGATGTCCAGCAGGGTCTGGCGCTTGGCGGCGGCCGGCTGGGAGGCGCTGAGCAGCGCCACGTGAACGGGCCCCGTCGGGGCGGCCAGGTCCCCGAGGGCGGCGGTGAGCGAGCGCAGGTGCTGCCCGGCCAGCACCTCGGTGGGCGCCAGCAGCGCCGCCTGCGCCCCGGCGTCGGCGACCTGCAGCATCGCCCGCAGGGCCACGAGGGTCTTCCCGGAGCCGACGTCGCCCTGCAGCAGCCGGTTCATGGGCCGGGTGCCGGCCAGGTCCGCGGCGATCTCCTCCCCGACCCGCACCTGCCCGTCGGTGCGGCGAAAGGGCAGGGCGGCGTCGAAGGCGGCGAGCAGCCCGTCCTCCCGGGCCGGGTGGGCGCTGGTGCGCCGGGACTCCCACCGGTGGGCGCGCCGGGCCAGCACGGTCTGCAGGATCAGCGCCTCCCGGTAGCGGAAGGTGCGCAGACCCCGGTGCGGCTGCTCCTCATCGTCGGGGCGGTGCGCCGCCTCGTAGGCCGCGGCGATCGGCATCAGCCGGTGGCGGCGGCGCAGGGCATCCGGGACGGGGTCCTCCAGCTGGGTCAGATCCGTGCCGTCCAGCACCGCGGCGACGGCGGCGGCGATCCGGTCCGTGGTGTATTTCGCGGTCGCGGGGTACACGGGGATCGGCGCCTGGGCGGCCTGCGGGTCCGCGGCGGCCGCGAGGTCCGTGAGCACCGCGTAGTGCGGGTTGGTCAGGGTGAGTCGGCCCCGGTACTCGGAGACCTTCCCGGAGAACATCACGTGATCCCCGGGGTGCAGGTCCTTGGCCGCGGTCCAGGCGTTGAAGAAGGACAGGGTCATGGTCTGTCCCGGGTCCGCCGGGGCCACGCCGATGTCGGTGCCCGCCAGGCCGTCCAGGCGCGCCGCCGCCGTGTCCGGGGCGGGTGCGGGGCCGGTGCCTGCGGGGTCCAGCTGGTCCGTGACGGTGACCTCGGCGATCGAGCCGCGGCGGGTGTGCAGGGAGCGGGTGTGCACGGAGAGCACCCGGGAGATCAGGGAGACCTCCTGGCCCTCCCGCAGCTCGGCGAAGCTGGTCAGCTCCCCGCGGGGCAGGTAGCGCCGCGGCAGGTGCTCCAGCAGGTCCCCGACGGTCTCCAGGCCCAGGTGCCGGCTCAGGGCCTTCGCGGTCTGCGGGTGCAGGACCTCGGTGAGGGGCCGGTCCTCCAGGCGGGTCACGAGCGCTCTCCCGGGGCGAGGGTCTCGGTGGTGATGCCGGTGGGTCGGCCGTGCCGGGTGAGCACGGCCATCGCCTCGGCGGCCGTGCCCACGTGCACGTGCACCTTCCAGCGCATCCTCGGCCCGGTGGGGTCGATGGCGGTCATGATCACGGAGTCGCCGATGCCGGTCAGCTCGTGGCGCACGGTCGCCGCGGCCAGCGGGTCCAGCGCGATCGTGCACATGAACTCGACGGCGTCGGGATCGGTCGCGGGCCCGCGCGAGGGATGGGCCGACGGGTTCCGGTCGGCGGGCTCGGGGGTGGTGAGCCACCTCCCGTAGGGGCGCTCGGGGGCCCCGGGGTAGGCCTTCCCGGCCACGGTGTGGCTCAGGCAGTCCAGGACGATGAGCACGCCGAGGGCCCCGGCGTCCACCCGTCCGGTGCCGCGCAGCACCTCCAGCTGCTCCCCGGAGGCGGCCACGGCCCGGCAGCCCTCCTCCACGAGGTGCTCGAGCAGGGCGACCAACCCCCGGTGGGAATCCGGTTCCTCGGTGGATCGGGCCACCCACTCCTCGGAGGCCTCGGCCACGGTGCGCACGAGGGTCCAGATGGTGCCCTCCACGGGGTCGTTCAGGGCGGAGGTGACGCGCACCCGCGCGTGGTCCAGGGCCGCGGCCAGCTCCGGTGCGCTCAGGCGCTTGGTGTCGGTCAGGGGCTCGGCCATCCCGGCGAGCATGACCGCCAGGAGGGTCCCGGAGTTGCCGCGGGCCTCCTCCAGGCAGTGCTGGGCGCAGATGCCCAGCAGCTCCCCGAGCAGGCTCGTGCCGACCAGCCGGGCGGCGTCGGCCCCGGCGCGCACGGTGGCGGCGAGGTTTCCGCCGGTGTCGGCGTCGGCCACGGGGAAGACGTTGAGGGCGTCCAGGGGTTCGCGGACCTCCTCCAGGGCCGCGGCGGCGGTGCTCAGCCAGTCGCGCAGCGCCTCCGCGCCGGTCGCCGTCCTACCCGCCAAAGTGATCCCATCCCAGGTGCTCGGGGACGCCTCCGTCCAGGGTCACGGGCGGGTCGTCCCTGTGCTCGTCGTCGCTGTGGTTCTTGCGGCACGAGCCTATCGCACGCACCCCGGGGGGCAGGGGCGCCTGTGGAGGCAGGCAGGCCAGCAGCCCGTGGTCCTCTCCCCCGGTCAGCACCCAGTCCATCGGGTCCCGTCCGAGGAGGCGCCCGGCCGGCTCCAGGTCCGCGCGCAGCCCGCTCAGGGCCGGGGAGTCCAGCCGCACCTGCACCCCGGAGGCCCGGGCCAGCCGCCCGGCGTCGCGCACCAGGCCGTCGGAGACGTCGATCATGGCCCGGGCCCCGGCACCCGCCAGGGCCGGGCCCGCGCCCAGGGGCGGGCAGGGGCGCAGCTGGGTGGCGGCCAGGTCCGCCAGGGCCCGCCGATCCGCATCCCGCGCACCCGGCCGGGCGTGCGCGGTGTCCTCCTCGGTGGGGATGTCCCCGGGGTCGAAGTCCTCGTGCAGCAGCAGGTCCAGCCCCGCCGCAGCGCGTCCGAGCGTCCCGGCCAGCACGACGACGTCCCCGGGCCGGGCCCCGTCCCGGCGCACCGGCATCCCGCGGCAGGCGCCCAGGGCGGCGACGGTCGCGGACAGCTCCCCGGCCCCGCCCAGGTCCCCTCCGTCCACCGAGCAGGCGTCGGCCCCCAGCGCGCGGATCGCGGCCACGTAGCCGCGGGCCATGTCCTCGAGGAAGTCCACCGCGGTGGTCCCGGGGAAGCTCAGGGAGATCACCAGGCTCAGCGGGTCCGCGCCCATCGCGGCGAGGTCGGCGAGGTTCTGCGCGGCGGACTTCCAGCCCAGCTCCGCACCGCGGGTGCGGTGCCCGCACGGCCACCGGAGCAGGTGGTCCTCCCCCTGGGTCTGGGTGTCGGTGCTGAGCACCGCGAGGCGTCCGGCCAGGTCGTAGACGGCCGCATCGTCCCCGGGGCCCTCCACGACGCGCGGGCCCTCCGGGGAGCGGCCCGCCGGCTGCGCGGCGAAGATCGGCAGGATCCGCCGCAGGATCCCCTCCTCCCCGGTCGCCGCGGCCGTGCCGGGGGCGGGCTCCCGCCCCTGCTGGGCCGCGTGGTGGGCCGGGGTCATCGGCGTCCGGCCCGACGGGGCCCGCCCAGCGTCCGGGAGGAGCGGTGGATGACCAGCACGATCCCCCCGAGGGCCAGGGCGGAGAACACGATGATCGGGATCGGTCCGCGCAGCGCGGAGAGGTCCGGGGTCCCCGCGCCGGCCTCGGTGCTCAGGCCCGCGTCCCCGAATTCCCCGCGCACGGCCTGCACGCCGGCGTTGTCATTAGAATCCACGGGGGCCCCGCCCGAGGTCCGGTCCGAGCGGGCGGAGCCGTCGTCGCGATCCAGGTAGTAGCTGACCCAGCCGGAGACTCCGGCCAAGGTCGGCTCTCCGCCGTGCTCGCGCAGCGGGGAGAACCCGCCGTGCTCATCGGCGCGTCCCCGCGCCTGGGGCCGAGTCGAGGAGCCGCCCGTACCCTCGACCCGCGCCTGCGACTCCCGGGTGCCGGGAGTGTAGGGGACGGCCGCCTCCTGACGTCCGGGCGCGACGTCGGAGGCCGCCGAGCCGCCGTCCGACCCGCCGGAGGACGGCGCGCCGCCCGCACCACCGGAACCGCCGGTGGCGCTGGGCTGGGGCGCCGGGGCGCGGGTGGGCTCCTGCGTGGGCTCGCGGGTCGGCTCACGGGTGGGCGTGGGCTGCGCGGAGCGGGTGGGCGAGGCCGACGGGGATCGGCTCGGCGCGGGGCTGGACGTGGGGGATGCGCTGGGCGCGGGGGTCGCGCTCGGAGCGGTGGGGGCCGGCGTCGGCTGCCCCGCCGGGGTGGCGCTGGGCGCGGTGGTGGGGACCGCAGGGGCCGTGGGCTCGACGCTCGAGCTGGGCGCGGGAGCGGTAGTGGGCTGCGCGGTGGGGGCAGGGGCGCCCGTGGGATCGGGGGCCGCGGAGGCGGATGCGCTCGCGGTGGCCTGCGGGGCGGGGGTGGGCTGTCCGGGCGCTTCCTGGGCCAGGGCGGCGCCTCCCACGCAGGTGCCCACGAGGCAGGTCAGCGCGCCGACGCCGAGGGCCCGCGCGCGGGCTGCCCGCCGGGGGTGGGCTCTGCGGTCCATGGAAGCTCCTTCCTGCGCACGGCACGGCGGTTCTCTCGGCGGCGACGGGCTCGGGCGCCGTCTCCCGGGGCCTGGTGCCGCCCCGGCGTCGGCCGCTGCGGTGGACTACCCTGGGGACCGTGTCATCCCCAGCCGCCGCCCTGCCCTCGCCGTCTGACAGTGTACGGACCGCCCCTCGGAAAAGACAGACCCGCCGGGTCCTGATCCTCACGGGCACCCTGGCGGGGGCGCTACTGCTCAGCGGCTGCGCGGGGGCGGCCGTGACGCTGGATCCGGCCCCCGATGCCGCGGATCCCGCATGCGCGCCCGCGATGGTGGCCATGCCCACCCAGCTGACCGGTCTGGACCAGCGCGAGACCACCGCCCAGGCCACCACGGCCTGGGGGGATCCGGCGGCGATCGTGCTCAAGTGCGGGGTGCATGTGCAGGAGCCGGTCGCGGATCCGTGCGTGAGCGTCAACGGGGTGGATTGGATCCTGGCCCGGGAGGACGATCAGGCGGACCCGGCGTCGGCGGCCTCGGATTCCCCCACCCGCGCCACCTCCGGCAGTCCGAGCCCCGCGGCCTCCTCCGCGTCGGCAGGCGAACGGTCCGAGGACCCGACGGGCACGTGGACCGCGACCACCTTCGGGCGCACCCCGGCGATCCGGGTGACCTTCGACGCCTCGAAGGTGCCCTCCTCCTCCCTGCTCACCGAGCTGGACTCCGCGGTCTCCCAGATCCCGCAGACCAAGAGGTGCCAGTCCGTGCAGGATCTGCAGTACCACCGCTGAGCCCGCAGCGCGCCGGGCTCAGCGCAGTCCGACGGGGCGCTCCAGGGCCAGGCGCAGCAGCTCGTCGACCAGCTGGGCGTAGCCGATGCCGGTCTCCTCCCACATCAGCCGGTACATCGAGATCGGGGTGAACCCGGGCAGGGTGTTGATCTCGTTGATCACGACGCGCTCATCCGTGGTCCAGAAGAAGTCCGCCCGCGCCAGACCCTCCGCATCCACGGCGAGGAACGCCCGCACGGCCTGCGCGCGGATGTCATCGCGCACGGGCTGCGGCAGGTCCGCGGGGCAGCGCAGCACGGAGTCCTCGGTCTGGACGTACTTGGTCTCGAAGTCGTACCAGGCGTCCTCCTGCCCGACGACGACCACCTCCCCCGGGTGCGAGGCCCGCGGGGTGTCGTGGTGGTGCCCGTCGAGCACGGCGCACTCGATCTCCCGGCCCTCGATCCCGGCCTCGACCACGACCTTGGGGTCGAACTCCTGGGCCTCGGCGACCGCTGCCTCCAGGTGGGCCCAGTCCTCGACCCGGGTGATCCCGCAGGAGGATCCGGCCCGGGCGGGCTTGACGAACACCGGCAGCCCCAGCTCCCGGACCCGCTCGATGCTCTCCAGCCGGGACCGCTCCCACTGCCGGGCGGTGATGACCCGGTAGGGGCCCACCTGCAGCCCGGCGGCCTCGAAGGCCATCTTCATGAAGTGCTTGTCCATCCCGACGGCCGAGGCCGTGACCCCGGAGCCGACGTAGGGCAGCCCGGCCATCTCCAGCAGGCCCTGGAGGGTGCCGTCCTCCCCGAAGGGACCGTGCAGCAGGGGGAAGACCACGTCCAGGCGGGGGCCCTCGTGGAAGGAGCCGTCGGCCTCGCGCAGCACCAGGTGCTGCCGGTGGGCGGCGGGCCCGCCCAGCGGCAGGTGCACCTCGGGGCCCTGCCCGGTGAACTCCGGGAGAGTGTCGGCCTCGCGGGTCGCGGTCAGCTCCCGCTCATCGGACAGGTGCCAAACCCCATCGCGAGTGATCCCGATCAGCACGGGCTCGTAGGTGCCGCGGTCCAGGGCCTGCAGCACCCCCGCGGCGGTGATCACCGAGATGGCGTGCTCGGAGGAGCGTCCGCCGAACAGGATCCCCACGGTCGTGCGGTCGGTGGCCTGGCTGGTCGCGATGGTCATGGATGCCCTTCGGGTTCACGGGTGCGGCGGACGTCCCCGATCCTACCGCGGGTGGCCCGCTCCGGACCCAGTCCCGGCCGCGACCGGGCCGCCCCTCAGCCGCGGGAACGGCGACGCAGCACGGCCCGGGCCCGCTCCCGGTTGACCGCGCTGATCGCGGACAGCGGGATCCCTGCGGGGCAGACCACCGCGCACTCCCCGTACACGGAGCACGGCCCGAACTCCTCCTCGATCTGCCCGACGACGCCGCGAGCGCGCTCGGTGCGCTCCGGGGCGCCCTGGGGCAGGGTGGCCAGGTGCTCGAGGATGGACCCGGCGTAGAGGTTCGCCGCCCCGTTGGGGCAGGCGGCGATGCAGGCCCCGCAGCCGATGCATGCGGCGAAGTCCAGGGCCCGCTCGGCCTGGTCGTGGCCGATCCGGTCGTCGTCGGCGTCGTGGGCGGTGCCGGCGTCCACGGCGACGAAGCCCCCGGCCTGCACGACCCGGTCCAGGGCCGAGCGGTCCACCACGAGGTCGCGCACGACGGGGAAGGCCCCGGAGCGGAAGGGCTCCAGGCGCACCGTGTCCCCGTCGGAGAAGGAGCGCAGGTGCTGGCGGCAGGAGGGGGTGTTGGCCTCGGGGCCGTGCGGCTGGTCGTTGACCGTGATCCCGCAGGTCCCGCACACCCCCTCGCGGCAGTCGGAGTCGAAGGCCACCGGCTCCCGACCCTCGGCCACCAGCTGGGCGTTGAGGTGGTCCAGCAGCTCCAGGAGGGACATCTCCTCGGCGGCGTCCTCGATGCGGTGGGTCTCGAAGCGCCCGGGTTCCTCGGGTCCGTCCTGGCGCCAGACGTCGATGGTCAGTCTCATGAGTAGTTCCTCGTCTGCAGGGGTACGGCGGTGAAGGTCAGCGGCTCGGCGCGGCGGATGTGCTGCCCGTCGGCTCCGCGCTGCCAGGCGGAGACGAAGCACCAGTGCTCGTCGTCGCGCAGGGCCTCGCCCTGCTCGGTGCGGTGCTCCTCGCGGAAGTGGGCCCCGGCGGATTCGTCCCGGTCCAGGGCGTCCACGCACATCAGCTCGGCCAGCTCCAGGTAGTCCTGCACGCGTCCGGCGTGTTCGAGCTCCTGGTTCAGCCGGTCCCCGGTGCCGACCACGCGCAGGTCCCGGTGGAAGCGCTCGGACAGCTCCCGGATCTCGGCGATGCCGCGGCGCAGCCCCTCGGCGGTGCGCGAGACCCCGCAGCGCCGGTAGAGGATCTCCCCCAGCTGCGCGTGGAAGCTCTCCGGGCTGGTGCTCCCGCCGATGCCCAGCAGGTGCTCGATGCGCTGGCGCACGTCGTCGACGGCGGCGCGCACCGCGGGGTGGTCCCCGTCCAGCGGCTGCTCGCCGAGGTGCCCGGCGAGGTAGTTCGGCACGGAGTACGGGAGGGTGAACCAGCCGTCCACGCAGGCCGAGAGCAGGGAGTTGGCCCCGAGCCGGTTGGCCCCGTGGTAGGCCCAGCCGGCTTCCCCGGCCACGAACAGCCCCGGGATGCTGGACATCTGGTCGTAGTCGGTCCACAGCCCGCCCATCGAGAAGTGCGCGCCGGGGGCGATGCGCATGGGCACCTCGTGGGGGTCCTCCCCGGTGGCGTCGCGGTACATCGCGAAGAGGTTGCCGTAGCGCTCGTCGATGACCCTGGTGCCCAGGCGCTGCAGGGCGTCGCGGAAGTCCAGGTACACGGAGTTGCGCAGGGGCCCGACGCCGTGGCCGGCCTCGATCTGCTCCCGGGCGGCCCGGGAGGCGATGTCCCGCGGGGTGAGGTTGCCGTAGGCGGGGTACTTGCGCTCCAGGTAGTAGTCCCGCTCCTGCTCGGGGATGTCCCCCGGGGCGCGCTCGTCCCCGGCCTCCTTCGGCACCCAGATCCGGCCGTCGTTGCGCAGGGATTCGGACATCAGCGTGGTCTTGGACTGCCACGAGGCGCTGACCGGCAGGGCGGTGGGGTGGAACTGGATGTAGCAGGGCGAGGCGAACAGGGCCCCGCGCCGGTGGGCCCGCCAGGCGGCGGTGGCGTTGGAGTTGCGGGCCAGGGTGGACTTGTGGAACACGTTGCCGTACCCGCCGGTGGCCAGGACCACGGCGTGGGCGGTGTGGGAGAAGACCTCCCCGGTGATCAGGTCCCGCAGCACGACGCCGCGGGCGACGCCGTCGTGGACGATCACGTCCAGCATCTCGCAGTGGGTGTGCAGGTCCACGGAGCCGGCGGCCACCTGGCGCTGCAGGGCGCGGGCCGCGGAGACCTGCAGCTGCTGCCCGGTCTGCCCGCGGGTGTAGTACGTGCGCGAGACCTGCACGCCGCCGAAGGATCGGGTGGCCAGCTGCCCGCCGTACTCCCGGGCGAAGGGCGCGCCGATGGCGTTCATGTGGTCGATCACGCGCACGGACTCCTCGGCCAGGCGGAAGGCGTCGGCCTCCCGGCCGCGGTAGTCCCCGCCCTTGACGGTGTCCTTGACGAAGCGGCGCAGGGAGTCGTTATCCACCTTGCGGGCCCGGGCGGCGTTGATCCCGCCCTGGGCGGCCACCGAGTGGGCGCGGCGGGCGGCGTCGTGGAAGGTGTAGGCCGTGACCCGGTAGCCCAGCTCCCCCAGGGCCGCGGCGCACCCGGCCCCGGCCAGGCCGGTGCCGATCACCACGACCTCGAACTTCCGGCGGTTCAGCGGGGAGACGAGCCGGTACTCGTCGCGCCGGCGGGCCCAGGCGGTGGCCGGGTCTCCCTCCGGGACCTTCCCGTCCACGGGCTCACCGTGCACGATCCGGGGGTCCACGGCGTCCACGTCGATCCTCTGGCTCATCGCACGACTCCTGTCAGTACGGCTAGGGGGATGGAGATGTTGCCGATCATCACGGCCAGCCCGTACGCCCCGCACAACAGCATCACGGTGCCGCGCACGCGCTCGGCGACGGTGATCCCGACGTCGCACAGCGCGGACCACAGCCCGTGGGCCAGGTGCAGGAAGAGCATCACCATGGCCGCGATGTACACCGCGGCGGCCCAGGGCCGGGAGAAGCTGGCGACGAGGTTGGCGTAGGCGTGGCTGGCCTCGGGGGTGGTGTGCTGGAAGCCCTCCGGGGCCACCCCGACCCCGGCGGTCAGATCCAGCAGGTGGAAGACGATGAACAGCAGCAGCACGATGCCGGTGACCGGCATGGTGCGCGCGGCGAAGGAGTCCATCCCGTGCAGGCCGCGCCGGCGGTGGGGGCCGCGGGCGATCCTGGCCCGCCGGGAGATCACCACCGCGCACCACACGTGCAGCACCAGGCAGATCAGCAGCACGGTGCGGAAGATCCACAGGAAGCCCTCATAGGGCAGCAGCGGCTCCAGGAGCGTGCGCAGCCACAGGGCATAGGCGTCGAAGTGCTCGGGCCCGGTGTAGACCTTCAGATTCCCGATCATATGGACCAGGACGAACAGCGCGAAGATCACCCCGGTGACGGCCATGATCCATTTCGCCAGGACCGTGGAGGGCCAGCCCGCGCGCAGCCGGCGGGAGCGCTCGGCGGCGGGCGTCGGTCTCGTGGCGCGGTCGGGCGGTGCGACGGTGCGGGTGCTGGGGCTCATCGCGGGCTCCTGGGCGAGGGCGGTCAGGGTGGGCGGCAGCGCGGGTCTCCGCGATCGCGGAAGCCCGGTCTCACCTGCTGTCGCAACCATTATCTGCATCATCGGCGCAATATTCGGGGATATCGGCGAAGATGACGGCGATGTGACGTCGCGGATATGCTCGGGAGAATTAGCGAAGAATGTTCTGACGCAATTCCCGCGCGGTGCGGATATCCGCCGTCGCCGGGCTCAGCGGCCCGGAGTGCGGGGATCAGTCCCGGTGCGGGGTCTCGGCCTTCAGGCGCCGGCCCAGCAGCATCGGCTGCAGCTGCTCCACCGCGACCCGCCCCTCCAGCACCGCCACGACCGCCTCGACGATCGGCATCTCCACCCCGTGGCGCCGGGCCAGCTCCAGGACCACCCGGGCGGACTTCATGCCCTCCGCGGTCTGGGTCATGCGCGCGGCGACCTCCGCTTCGCTCAGCCCCGCCCCGAGCAGGCGGCCCGCGGTGTGGTTGCGGGACAGCGGGGAGGAGCAGGTGGCTACCAGGTCCCCCATCCCGGCCAGTCCCGCCATGGTCTCCGGGCGCCCGCCCAGGGCCAGGGCCAGGCGCGTGGTCTCGGCCAGGCCGCGGGTCATCACGGAGGCCTTCGAGTTGTCTCCGTAGTCCCGGCCCTCGCAGATCCCCACGCACAGGGCGATGACGTTCTTGACCAGTCCGCCGATCTCCGCCCCCACCACATCCGCGGAGGTGTACGGGCGGAAGTACGGGGCGTTGCACGCGGCCGCGGCCCGCGCGGCTACGTCGGCGTGTCGGGCGGCCACCACGGAGGCGGTGGGCTGCTCCTGGATGATCTCCCGGGCGAGGTTCGGCCCGGAGAGCACGGCGACCCGCTCGATCGCCCCGGGCAGCACCTGGTCGACCACCTCGGACATCCGCAGGCCGGTGCCCCGCTCCAGGCCCTTGGCCAGGGAGATCAGCACGGCCTCGGGGGCCACCGCCTCGCGCACGGCCTCCAGCTGCGCGCGCAGGGCCTGGGCGGGCAGCCCCAGCACGACGACGTCGGCCCCGTCCAGCACGGCCGCGGCGTCGGAGGAGAACTCCAGCGCCTCGGGCAGGCGGGTGTGCGGGAAGTAGCGGTCGTTGGTGCGCAGGCGCTGGGCCTGTTCCATGGCCTGGGCGTCCCGGCCCCACACGGCCACCGGCCAGGGGCTTCGGGTCTGGGCTCCGGCGTCGGCGGTGATCTTGGCGAAGGCCGTGCCCCAGCTGCCCGCCCCCAGCACCGCCACCTTCCCCGGGAGCCCGCCCTGCGGGGCCGGGTCCGGGGCGAGGTCGGGGTGCGGTGCTGCGTCGACGTGGCGTGCGGCGTCGGGGTGCGGTGCGGGCTGTGCGGTCATCGTCGTCCTCCTCCATCCCGGACCGTGGGCCCGAGGATCAGCCGGGGCCCGGTCTGGCACCGGACTCCCGGGATTCAGCGCTCGGGGTGGCTCACGCGCCGGCCCTGTCGGGGATCCCAGCGCCCGGGCGGGGCGCTCTCCCCGCGCAGCTGCTCCAGCAGCTGCGTGATCGCGGACATCATCCGCTCGGTGGTCTCGGTCAACACCGCGCGGTCCACGTGCTGGGTGCGATCCTCGCCCACCAGATCGGACAGCTCCAGCGGCGCCCCGATGAGGGTGCGCACGCTCTTGCGCGGCAACAGGCGGGGCCGACTCGCGTGCGGGGGCAGCAGCTCCTGGTCGCCCCAGTGGGCCACCGGGATCACCGGCGCCCCGGTGGCCAGGGCGAGCCGGGCCGCCCCGGTGCGCCCGGCCATGGGCCACAGGTCCGGGTCCCGGGTGAGGGTGCCCTCCGGGTAGATGATCACCGCTCCCCCGGCGTCCACCACGGCGCGGGCCGCCTTCAGGGACCTGCTGGCGTCCATGGACCCGCGGAAGACGGGGATCTGGGCGGTGGCCCGTAGCAGCGCGCCCAGCACCGGGACCCGGAACAGGGACTCCTTAGCCAGGAAGCGCGGGATCGTGCCGGAGCGGTAGACGGGGTAGGCCACGGTCAGCGGATCCACCTCGGTCACGTGGTTGGCCACGACGATGTAGCCGCCGTCGCGGCGCAGGTGCTCTTCACCCGACCAGGATTTGCGCAGCGCCAGGGAGTACACCGCGCGCACCACCGTGGCCGCCACGTGGAACAGGGCATCCCCGGCCCTAGTGGGGCCGTTGCCGGTGGCGCGGGCCGCCGCCGCGGTGCCGTGACCGCTCGGGCCGGGCTGCTGGGAGGCCATCCGGATCAGCGTCCCGCGGCGTCGTCGACGTCGAAGCGCGCACCCAAGGCCTGCAGCTTGTCCACGAAGCGCTCGTAGCCGCGGTTGATCAGCTCCACCCCGGTGACCTTCGAGTCGCCCTCGGCCGCCAGGGCCGCGATGAGGTGGCTGAAGCCGCCGCGCAGGTCCGGGATGTTGATGTCCGCCCCGTGCAGCGGGGTCGGTCCGGAGATGACGGCCGAGTGCAGGAAGTTGCGCTGCCCGAAGCGGCAGGGCACCGAGCCCAGGCACTCGCGGTGCAGCTGGATGGAGGCGCCCATCCGGTTCAGGGCGGTGGTGAAGCCGAAGCGGTTCTCGTACACGGTCTCGTGCACGATGGACACGCCGTCGGCCTGGGTCAGGGCCACCACGAGCGGCTGCTGCCAGTCCGTCATGAACCCGGGGTGCACGTTGGTCTCCACGATCAGCGGGTTCAGCTTGCCCCCGGGGTGGAAGAACCGGATGCCCTCGTCGGTGATGTCCAGGCCGCCGCCGAGCTTCCGGAAGGTGTTTAGGTAGGCCATCATGTCCCCCTGGCGGGCCCCGCGCACGAAGATGTCCCCGCCGGTGGCCAGGGCCGCGGAGCCCCAGGAGGCCGCCTCGATGCGGTCCGGCAGCGCCTTGTGGTTGTACCCGGACAGCTCGGGCACGCCCTCGATGTGGATGACCCGGTCCGTCTGCACGGTGATGATCGCGCCCATCTTCTGCAGGATCGCGATCAGGTCCATGATCTCCGGCTCGGTCGCGGCGTTGCGCAGCTCGGTGTTGCCCTCCGCGCGGGTCGCGGTCAGCAGCACCTGCTCGGTCGCCCCCACGGAGGGGTAGGGCAGCTCGATCTTGGCGCCCTTCAGACCCTTGGGGGCGATCATGCGGATGCCGGAGGGCAGCTTGTCCACCTCGGCGCCGAAGTTGCGCAGCACCTGCAGGTGGTAGTCGATGGGCCGGTCCCCGATCTTGCATCCGCCCAGATCCGGGATGAAGGCCTCGCCGATGGCGTGCAGCAGCGGGCCGCACAGCAGGATCGGGATGCGGGAGTCCCCGGCGTGGGCGTCGATGTCCGCGTGCTGGGCCACGGAGACGTTGGTCGGGTTCAGGGTCAGGTCCCCGTTGTCCGGATCCTTGGTGACGGTGACCCCGTGCAGGGACAGCAGGTCGGTGACGACCGTGACGTCCTTGATCTCCGGGACGCTGCGCAGCACCGACGGGCTGGCGCCCAGCAGCGCCGCGACCATGGCCTTGGGGACCAGGTTCTTGGCCCCGCGCACGGCCACCTCACCGCGGAGGGGCTCACCGCCCTTGATGTTCAAAGCGCCGATCATAGCTGTCCAATCGTGAGGGGAACGCCGCGCGGTCTGGCCGCGGCCCGAGCAGCCCTCACCAGCGCCGATGGTCGCGGAAAGGACGTCCCCAGATTATTTCAGTTTCCCGTCCAGGCCAATTCCCCGGACCGGCGACCGGGGTGGATTCGCCCCGCGCGCACCGGCTGCGGGGCCGGCGCGGCCCCTCAGGTGCGCACCGGCAGGGTGCGGGGCTTGAAGCTGGCCCGCCGGGCTTCGAAGTCCTCGATCTCCTGCTCGTGGGAGAGGGTCAGGGAGACGTCGTCCAGCCCCTCCATCAGCCGCCAGCGCGTGTACTCGTCGATCCGGAAGGGCACCTGCAGCCCGCCGCAGACCACGGTGCGCTCGGTGAGGTCCACCGTGATCTGCCGGCCCGGCTCCTCCTCGATGGCCTTCCACAGCAGCTCGACGTCGGGCTGCTCGACCTGGGCGGCCACCAGTCCCTGCTTGCCGGCGTTGCCGCGGAAGATGTCGGCGAACCGGGCGGAGATGACCACGCGGAAGCCGTAGTCCTTCAGCGCCCAGACGGCGTGCTCCCGGGAGGAGCCGGTGCCGAAGTCCGGTCCGGCCACCAGCACGGAGGCGGCCCGGAAGGCCGGCTGGTTGAGCACGAAGTCGGGGTCCTTGCGCCAGCCGGCGAACAGGGCGTCGTCGAATCCGGTCTTGGTGATCCGCTTCAGGTAGACGGCGGGGATGATCTGATCGGTGTCCACGTTGCCCGCGCGCAGCGGGGCGGCGATGCCGGTGTGGCGGGTGATGGGTTCCATGACGGGGCCTTCTTCGACGAAAGGGGCGGGGATCGAGGATCCGCTCGGGAGCGCGGCGGGGCTCAGGCGGGCACCGGCTGTGCGGCGGGCAGGTCGGCCGGGGAGCTCAGGGTCCCGCGCACCGCGGTCGCCGCGGCGACCAGCGGGGAGACCAGGTGGGTGCGTCCGCCCTTGCCCTGGCGTCCCTCGAAGTTGCGGTTGGAGGTCGAGGCGCAGCGCTCCCCCGGGGCCAGCTGGTCCGGGTTCATGCCCAGGCACATCGAGCAGCCGGCGAAGCGCCATTCCGCGCCGAACTCGGTGAAGATCCGATCCAGGCCCTCCTCCTCGGCCTGCAGGCGCACCCGGGCGGAGCCGGGCACGACCATCATCCGCACCCCCTCGGCCTTGGTGCGCCCGCGCAGGATCTCGGAGGCCGCGCGCAGGTCCTCGATCCGGGAGTTGGTGCACGAGCCGAGGAACACGGTGTCCACCGGGATCTCCTTCATGGGGGTCCCGGGCCGCAGGTCCATGTACTGCAGGGCCTTGGCCGCGGAGGCCTGGGCGCTCTCCTCCGCGAAGCTGCCCGGATCCGGCACGGCCTCGGACAGCGGCACCCCCTGGCCGGGGTTGGTGCCCCAGGTGACGAAGGGCTCCAGGGCGTCGCCGTCGATGACGACCTCGGCGTCGAAGCCCGCGCCCTCGTCCGTGCGCAGGGAGCGCCAGTACTGCACCGCCCGCTCCCATTCCTGCCCCTGCGGGGCGTGCGGGCGGTCCTTGAGGTAGGCGAAGGTGGTCTCATCCGGGGCGACCATCCCGGCCCGGGCTCCGGCCTCGATCGACATGTTGCAGATGGTCATCCTGCCCTCCATGGACAGCTCCTCGATCGCGGATCCCCGGTACTCCAGGACGTATCCCTGCCCGCCGCCGGTGCCGATCTTCGCGATGACCGCCAGGATGATGTCCTTGGCGGTGACCCCGGGCTTCAGGTGCCCGTCCACGGTGATCGCCATGGTCTTGAACGGGGCCAGGGACAGCGTCTGGGTGGCCATCACGTGCTCGACCTCGCTGGTGCCGATGCCGAAGGCCAGGGCCCCGAAGGCCCCGTGGGTGGAGGTGTGCGAGTCCCCGCACACCACGGTCATGCCGGGCTGGGTCAGCCCCAGCTGGGGGCCGACGACGTGCACGATGCCCTGCTCGGCATCGCCCAGGGAGTGGATGCGCACCCCGAACTCGGCGGCGTTGGCCCGCAGCGTCTCGATCTGCTGGCGGGAGGTCTGGTCCGCGATGCGCCGGAAGATGTCCTGGGTGGGGGTGTTGTGGTCCTCGGTGGCGATGGTCAGGTCCGGGCGGCGCAGGCGCCGCCCGGCCAGGCGCAGCCCCTCGAAGGCCTGCGGGGAGGTGACCTCGTGGAGCAGGTGCAGGTCGATGTAGATGAGGTCCGGCGCGCCGTCCTGCCCGGTGACGACGCGGTGGTCCTCCCAGACCTTCTCGGCCAGGGTGCGGGGGCGGGATGCCTCGGCCATGTCCTTGCTCCTTCTCGATGCCGCGCCGCGAGGGGCGGCGCGAAGTGTGCTCGGTGACTCATTGTGCCGAGGGATCGGGTAGGCTTCCAGGAAATGGACCAGCCTTCCACCATTTGAGATCGGAGACGTCGACCATGAGCACCAGCACCACGCCGAGCGACCCCGAGGGGCCCACCGGGATCCACCCGGAGGAATCCGGGGAGCGCATCCTCGGAGGCCTGGGCACCGCGGATCCCATGAGCGTGGCCGTGCGGCCCAGCGGCGTCGGGGTTCTGGACAAGGCCACCCACATCCTGGACTGCCTGGAGGCCGGCCCGGCCTCCCTGGCGCAGCTGGTGGAGGCCACCGGGCTGGCCCGGCCCACCGCGCACCGCCTGGCCGTGGCCCTGACCCATCACCGCCTGGTGGCCCGGGACGTGCAGGGCCGCTTCGTGCTGGGCCCGCGCCTGGGAGAGCTGGCCGCCGCCTCCGGGGAGGATCGGCTCTTCGCCGCGGCCGGGCCGGTGCTGAACCAGCTGCGCAACGCCACGGGGGAATCCGCGCAGGTCTACCGCCGTCAGGGCGAATGGCGGATCTGCGTGGCCAGCGCAGAGCGCCCCATCGGGCTGCGGGACACGATCCCGGTGGGCACGCAGCTGTCCATGAAGGCCGGATCGGCCGCGCAGGTGCTCATCGCCTGGGAGGATCATCACCGGCTGCTGGAGGGGCTGCGCCAGGCGCGCTTCTCGGCCACGGTGCTGGCGGCGGTGCGCCGTCGGGGCTGGGCGCAGTCGGTGGGCGAGCGGGAGCGGGGCATCGCCTCGGTCTCGGCCCCGGTGCGCAACCCGGCCGGCAAGGTGATCGCCGCGGTGTCGATCTCCGGTCCCATCGAGCGGCTGTCCCGTCAGCCGGGGCGCCTGCACGCCGACGTCGTCTGCCAGGCCGCCCGCCAGCTCAGCGACGCCCTGCGCGCCCAAGCCTGAGCGGGGCGGGTGGGCGGCGGGCAGGCCCGGGCCGTCCGTTCGCAACCGGCGGCCCGGGCGCCCGCCCCCGAGACCACCGAGTCCATACCGGCGGCATGACGGAGGACGGACGGAAGAATCTGGTCGGAGACGAGAGAAGCCCGGCAGAACATCTGTTCTGCCGGGCTTCTCATCTTAGGCCGTGACCCCAACCGGATTCGAACCGGTGTTGCCGCCGTGAGAGGGCGGAGTACTAGGCCGCTATACGATGGGGCCGGAAGCATTTCCCCGGGGAATCCCCCGGCGTCCTGCGCCTCGAAGAACTCTACCGAATCCGTGAGATCCTGCAAAATCCATTCTCGGTGAAGCTTCTCACATCCGAGCTTTCAGATGCCTGAGCGCTTCGCTGGGATACCAGGACTCGAACCTAGAATGACGGTACCAGAAACCGTTGTGTTGCCAATTACACCATATCCCATCGCTGCCGGATGGCCGGCCTTTCGGGCCGCTTCCATCGCTGCAACGGACATTCACTCTACCGACACCCCGCGGGGCGCGCAACTCGAGGCCGCGTGTCCTCCCCCACAGAGCAGCGCCGCCGCGCCCTCCCCGCTGCGGGACGGGCGCGGCGGCGTCGGCCGGGTCAGTCCGCGGTCCCGCCGAGCTCGACGCGCAGCGCGTCGATGCGCGCCAGGGAGGAGTCCCGGCCCAGGATCTCCAGAGACTCGAACAGCGGCGGGGAGATCCGGGCCCCGGAGACCGCGATGCGCACGGGCCCGAAGGCCAGGCGCGGCTTGATCCCCAGACCCTCCACGATGGCGTCTCGCAGGGCCTGCTCGATCGGGGCGGCCTCCCAGGTCTGCAGGTCCCCCAGCGCGGCCCGTGCGGCGTCGAGCACCTGGGGGGCGGACTCCTTCAGCTGCTTGCGGGCGTCCTCGGCGATCTCGATCTGGTCGTCTGCGCGGAACAGGAACCCCAGCAGCCCCGGGGCCTCCCCCAGCAGCTGCATCCGCTCCTGCACCAGCGGCGCCGCCGCGTGCAGGATCTCCCGCTCCCGGTCGCTGAGGCTCTCGTGCACGATGCCGGCCTCGCGCAGATACGGGATCAGCCGCTCCTCGAACTCATCCCGGCCCAGCAGGCGGATGTGGGAGCCGTTGATCGCCTCGGCCTTCTTCACGTCGAAGCGCGCCGGGTTGGCCAGCACGTCGCGGACGTCGAAGTGCTCGACCATCTCCTGCAGGGAGAACACGTCCTGATCCGAGGACAGGGACCAGCCCAGCAGCGCCAGGTAGTTGACCAGGCCCTCCTTGATGAACCCTGCCTCGCGCAGCAGGAAGAGGTTGGACTCCGGGTCCCGCTTCGACAGCTTCTTGTTGCCCTGGCCCATCACGTAGGGCAGGTGGCCGAACTCCGGGATGAACTCGGCGACGCCGATCTGCACCAGCGCCCGGTACAGCGCGATCTGCCGCGGCGTCGAGGAGAGCAGGTCCTCTCCGCGCAGCACGTGGGTGATGCCCATCAGCGCGTCGTCCACGGGGTTGACCAGAGGGTACAGGGGCTTGCCGTTGGCCCGGACCACCACGTAGTCGGGCACGGAGCCGGCCTTGAAGGTGATCTCCCCGCGGACCAGGTCGTGGAAGGTGATGTCCTCATCCGGCATCCGCAGGCGCAGCACCGGCTGGCGGCCCTCGGCGCGGAACGCGGCCTTCTCCTCCTCGGTGAGGTTCCGGTCGTGGTTGTCGTAGCCGAGCTTGGGGTCCTCGCCGCGCTCGCGGTGGCGCTGCTCGACCTCCTCGGGGGTGGAGAAGTCCTCGTAGACCAGGCCCGCGGCCACGAGCTTGTCGATGACCTCGGCGTAGATCTCCCCGCGCTGGGACTGGCGGTACGGCTCGTGCGGCCCGCCGACGCCGACGCCCTCGTCCCAGTCGATGCCGAGCCAGTGCAGGGCCTCGATGACCTGCTGGAAGGACTCCTCGGAGTCCCGGGCGGCGTCGGTGTCCTCGATGCGGAACACCAGCGTGCCGCCGGTGTGCCGGGCGTAGGCCCAGTTGAACAGGGCCGTGCGGACCATGCCCACGTGCGGGGTGCCGGTGGGCGAAGGGCAGAAGCGCACGCGCACGGGGCGGTTTCCGCTCACGGTGGGGGTGATGGCGTCGGACATATCGGTGTTCAGCTCAGCTCTCTCGTGCGATGTTTCGGTGCGATGGTTCGTGTGATGGCGGGAGGGGGCGCCCGGGAGGGGGTGCTCGGCGGCTCAGGCGTCCCGGAAGGTGTTCACCAGCGGCCCGCCGATCCCCTCGATCTCGATCTCGACCTCCTGCCCGTCCCGGACCAGGCCCACCCCGTCCGGGGTGCCGGTGAGGATCACGTCCCCGGGCAGCAGGGTGAAGGCCTCGGAGACGGCGGCCACCAGCTCAGGCACGGAGAAGACCATGTCCGCGGTGGTCCCGTCCTGCACGAGGACCCCGTCCAGCCAGGTGCGGATGGACAGCTCCTCGGTGTTCAGCTCGGTCTGGATCCACGGGCCCAGCGGGCAGGCGCCGTCGAAGCCCTTGGCGCGCGCCCACTGCAGATCCGTGCGCTGCAGGTCCCGGGCGGTGAGGTCGTTGGCCGCGGTGTAGCCGAAGACCACCTCCGGCACCCGCTCGACCGGCACGGACTTGGCCATGCGCCCGATCACCACGGCAAGCTCGGCCTCGTAGGAGACCTCCTCGCTGGCCTCGGGCAGGGTGATGGGGTCCCCGGGCCCGGCCACCGCGGTATTGGGCTTAAGGAACAGCTGCGGGGTGCTCGGGGTCGCATTGCCCAGCTCCTCGGCGTGCCCGCTCCAGTTGCGCGCGACCCCGACGATCTTGGAGCGCGGGATGATCGGGGAGACGAGGCGGACGTCGTCGATCGCGTAGGTCTGCCGGGTGGGCTGGATGCCGGTGTAGAAGGGATCGCCGGCCAGGACGGTCAGGATCTCCTCCCCCGGCTCACCGTCCACGCGGCCGAAGTGCAGTTCGTTCTCGGCGGTGAATCTCGCGATGCGCATGGCTCCCAGCCTAGCGCGTGCCCGCCCGGCCGACGCCGCGAGGGTGCGGCGCCGGCCGGGCGGGAGGCGGCCGTCAGGTCACAGGACCCGGTGCATCCACCCGTAGGGGTCCTCGACGGTGCCGTGCTGGATGCCCACCAGCTGATCGCGCAGCCAGGTGGTGATCTCCCCGTTGGTCTGCGCCGGGGCGGGGATCTCCCCGCGCTCGGAGAGCAGCCGGCCCATGGGGGCGATCACCGCGGCGGTGCCGCAGGCGAAGATCTCGGCGATCTGCCCGGAGGCGACGCCCTCACGCCACTCCCCCAGGGTCACGGTGCGCTCCTCGACCTCGATCCCGTGGTCCTGGGCCAGGTGGATCACGGAGTCGCGGGTGATGCCGGGCAGGATGGTGCCGGTCAGCTCCGGGGTCACCAGCTTCCCATCGCGGGTGACGAAGAACACGTTCATTCCGCCGAGCTCCTCAACGGCGTCCTCGCGGTTCCGGTCGGTGAAGATCACCTGCTTGCAGCCCTGCGCCTCGCCCTCCAGCTGGGGCAGCAGGCTGGCAGCGTAGTTGCCGCCGCACTTGGCGAATCCGGTGCCGCCGGCGTGGGTGCGCGCCCAGGTGGTGGACAGCCAGATGTCCACCGGCTCGGGGGTGCCGAAGTAGTTGCCCGCCGGGGAGGCGATGACCTCGTAGAGCACCTCCCGGGAGGGACGCACCCCGAGGAAGGGCTCGGTGGCGATCATGAAAGGCCGCAGGTACAGGGAGGTGCCCTCCCCGTCGGGGATCCAGCGGTGATCGCGGCGCACGAGCTCGTCCAGGGAGGCCAGGAACAGCTCCGGGGGCAGGGCGGGCAGGGCCAGGCGCTCGGCCGAGCGGTTCAGCCGAGCCGCGTTGGCCTCGGGGCGGAACAGCCACACGGAGCCGTCGGCGTGCCGGTAGGCCTTCAGGCCCTCGAAGACCTCCTGGCCGTAGTGGAACACGGCGCTGGCCGGGTCCAGCGGCAGCGGCGCGCGGGGTTCGATCCGCGGGTCGGTCCAGGTGCCCTCCTCCGGGCTGCGCCCGCTCCACCGGATCGCGGCGACGTAGTCCGTGGCGTGGTCCCCGAAGCCCGGATCGGCGAGGATCTCCCGACGCCGGGCATCGCTGACCGGATCGGTGTTCTCGACGAAGCGGAAGGAGGGCTGGGGCTGCTCGGTGGTCATGGGAGGGGTTCCTCGTTTCGGTGCTGGGATGGCGGGTTTCTCGGGGGCGGCGGGCGGTCGGGCGGTCACAGGCGGGTCAGGATGGCCTCCCCGATCTCGGCGGTGGAGCGTTCGGCTCCGGAGCGCTCCCGCAGGTCGGCTTCCACGGCCCGCTCGATGCCGGCGGCCGCCGCCTCCATCCCGCGGTGGCGCAGCAGGAGCGCGCCGGCCAGGATCGCCGCGGTGGGATCGGCGATCCCCCGTCCCGCGATGTCCGGGGCCGAGCCGTGCACGGGCTCGAACATCGAGGGGTGGGCCCCGGAGGCGTCGATGTTCCCGCACGCGGCGTATCCGATGCCTCCGGTGATCGCCCCGGCCTGGTCGGTGAGGATGTCCCCGAAGAGGTTGTCCGTGACGATCACGTCGAAGCGGGAGGGGTCCGTGGTCAGGAAGATCGTCGCCGCATCCACGTGCAGGTAGTCCACGGCGACGTCGGGATGCTCGGCGGCCAGCTCGTCGAGGATCCGGGAGTACAGCCGCCCCGCGTGCACGAGGACGTTGGTCTTGTGCACCAGGGTCAGGCGCCGGCGCCGGGTCTCGGCCAGCTCGAAGGCGTAGCGCACGAGGCGGCGGATCCCGTGGGCCGTGTTCACGGAGACCTCGGTGGCGATCTCGTGATCGGTGCCGGTGCGCAGGGAGCCGCCGCTGCCGGTGTAGGGCCCCTCGGTGCCCTCGCGCACGACGACGAAGTCGATCTCCCCCGGATCGCGCAGCGGCGAGACGGCCCCGGGCAGCAGCCGGGAGGGGCGCAGGTTGACGTAGTGGTCGAAGGCGAAGCGCAGGCGCAGGAGGATCTCCCGCTCCACGAGCCCGGAGGGCACCTCGGCCGACCGCGGATCCGCCCCGACGGCGCCGAACAGGATCGCGTCGTGTTCGACCAGCCGAGCGAGGGTGCCCTCGGTGAGGGTCTCCCCGGTGCGCAGCCAGTGCTCGGCGCCCAGGGCGTACTCGGTGGAGCGCACGGCGACGCCCTCGGTCTCGGCCGCGCGCACCAGCACGCGGTGGGCCTGCTCGGTCACCTCGGGGCCGATCCCGTCCCCGGGGATGACGGCCAGGTCCAGCGCGGCGGAGGAGGGGGCGGGGGGCTCAGACGTGGTGGGCATGACACCACGGTAGTCCTCGGGTCCTCGCGGAAACCGCATCCTGGACACCCCGTCTCACGATGTGAACCCCAGTGCCCCGTGGGCGGCCCCGCGCACGGCGAGCCAGGCCAGCCCGGCCCAGGCGGCCGCCCACAGCACCGAGGCGAAGGTGCCGACGATGAAGCGCTCGGCTCCCGCCCCGCCGCGCAGCTGCCCGAGGCGTCCCAGTCCCTTGATCGCCGCGATCACGCCGAGCCCGGCCGGCCAGCCCAGCAGCAGCGCGGCGAAGACCGCGGCCCGCTCCAGCAGCCCGATCCACTGTCCGCCGCGCAGCACGGGATCCCGCTCCGGATCCTGCGGCTCAGACGGGCCGGCCGAGCCGTCGGGAATCGTCGTGCGGTGGGCCAGCCCGAGCACGGCGGCGCTGACGACCGATCCGCCCGGGACCGCCGCTCCCGCGCACCCGAGCACGAGCAGCAGGACCTCGACGGCGCCGAGGCTGGGCGCCTGGCCTGCGAGCGTGCCGGGATCGGCGAGCAGCAGCACCGCGCATACCACCAGCAGGGCCAGCAGCACGGCGGCCCAGGCCATCCGCCGCCGCGTGGAGGCCAGCGGCACGCGCAGGCAGGTGACGGCCCCGATGAAGGCGGCGGTCAGGGACAGGACGAGGGCGATGAAGGTCATGGTCTGCTCCCATCGGTCGGTGTGCCGGAGGTCCGAGGATTCGAGGCCCGGGCCTCGGAGCCCTCGCGCGCCTCGAGGGCCGCGGCCAGCGCGACGGCGTGGCCCATGACCTCCTCGAGTGGGCGGTACAGGGCGGTGTCCAGCCGCTCGGAGACGGCCTGCTGGGTGATGCCCAGCCGGGCCGCGGCCTCGGCCTGGGTCAGGCCGGTCAGCGCCAGGTCGTAGGCCTGCCGCGTGGTCTCGCGCTGCCGAGCGCGCACCCGCAGGATCAGGCGCAGCTGGGCCTGCACGGCGGCGGCCAGATCCGGTGCACCCGGCCGGGGTGCATCCGGGTCTGGTTCCGCGGAAGATGGCCCGGCAGGGTCGGCGTCGGCGGGGCCGCCCTGGAAGCCCAGGTGCGAGGGGTCGGCCTTGGCCTGCTCGACGGCGGTGCGCGCCCGGAGGAAGGCGGGGCCGCGCCCGGCCCGGGAATCCAGCTGCCCCGCCGGGAGGCGGGCCGGGCCCTGCCCGATCCCGCAGTGCCACCGGCCGGTCAGGGCCAGCTCCACCGCGCAGCGCAGCGCGTCCCGGGCCTCATCGAACACCGCCTGGGCCTCATCCCCGGCGGTCCGGGCGAAGGGCAGGCGGGCGCGATCCGCCCAGGGGGCGCCGTCCAGCTCCGGGATGCGATCCGGGTGGTGGCGGGAGTCGATCTGATCGACCGTGAGCACGAACACCATGGAACGATCCTACAAGGCCATAGCCTTGTGTGCACCCCTCACAAGGCAGGAGCCTTGTCTGCTCAGGACTCGGGCAGCTCCACGCGGGGGAAGATCCCCTGCGGACTGGGCAGCTCGGTGCCGGGGCGGATGCGCTGCTCGACGGCGGAGAACATCCGCGCCGAGCCCTCCTCTTGGCCCAGCTGATTCAGGAGCCGGGCCATCGACGTCGGCATCACCGGCTGCACCAGCAGCGCCACGATCCGCAGGACCTCCAGCGTCGTGGCCAGCACGGCCGCCATCCGCTCCGGGTCCGCCTTGCGCAGCTTCCACGGCTCCTGGGCGGTGAAGTAACGGTTGGCCTCGGCGATCACCCGCCAGATCCGATCCAGCGCGCGGTGGAAGTCCAGGACCTCCAGGTCCCGGCGCACCGCCGGCAGCAGCGCGTCGGCGGCCTGAAGCAGGGCGGCGTCCTCCGGGGTCGGCTCCCCGGCCTCCGGGACCTTTCCCCCGCAGTTCTTCGCGACCATGGACAGCGAGCGCTGGGCGAGGTTGCCCAGGTCGTTGGCCAGGTCCGAGTTGATCCGCGAGACGATCGCCGGGGCGCTGTAGGAGCCGTCCTGACCGAAGGTGACCTCGCGTAGCAGGAAGAACCGCAGCGGATCGACCCCGAAGGAATCCACCAGCTGCGCCGGATCCAGCACGTTGCCCACGGACTTGGACATCTTGGCCCCGTCCACGAGCAGGAAGCCGTGGGCGAAGACGTTGCGGGGCAGCTCGATGCCGGCCGACCAGAGGAAGGCCGGCCAGTAGACCGTGTGGAAGCGGATGATGTCCTTGCCGATCACGTGGAAGTCCGCCGGCCAGTAGCGGCGGAACATCTCGCCGTCGACGTCCGGGAAGCCCAGGCCGGTGAGGTAGTTGGTGAGGGCGTCCACCCACACATACATGATGTGCTTCGGATCCCCCGGCACGGGGATGCCCCAGTCGAAGGTGGTCCGGGAGATGGACAGATCCCGCAGCCCCGAGGCCACGAAGGAGGCGACCTCGTTGCGCCGGTGCTCCGGCATGGCCAGGCCCTCGGTGCGGTACAGCTCCAGCAGGCGGTCCTGGTACTTGGAGAGGCGGAAGAAGTAGGACTCCTCCTCCGTCCACTCCACCTCGGTGTCGGTGGGGATCGCGTAGCGCACCCCGTCCGAGCGCAGCTCCGTCTCCTCCTCGGCGTAGAAGGCCTCATCGCGCACCGAATACCACCCGGCGTAGGTGTCCAGGTAGATGTCCCCGTTGGCCTCCATGCGCCGCCACATCTCCTGGCAAGCGGCCGCGTGGTCGGGATCCGTGGTGCGGATGAACCGGTCGTAGCTGATCCCCAGCAGATCGTCCATGGCCCGGATCTTCGCGGAGTTGGCGTCGGCCAGCTCCTTGGCGGTGATGCCCTGCTTGGCCGCGGAGGTCTGCATCTTCTGTCCGTGCTCATCCGTGCCGGTCTGGAATCGCACGTCGTAGCCGTCCAGGCGCTTGAACCGGGCCAACACGTCGCAGGCGATGTGCTCGTAGGCGTGGCCGATGTGCGGATCCCCGTTGGGGTAGACGATCGCGGTGGTGAGGTAGTACGGATCGGCGGGTGAAGTCATGGCTCCCACTGTATCGAGGTGGCGGATCCTGCGGGCTCAGTCCGTCAGGGACACGGCCGCGGCCAGGCCGGCGCGGATGGTGTCCCGGATGGAGGCGACCATCGCGGGGGCGGCCGGGGAGTCCAGGGCGAGCACGGAGAAGGCCCGCTCCTCGTTCTCGGCCCGCGAGACCTGCATGCCGGCGATGTTGACCCCGGCGGTGCCCAGCAGGGTCCCCATCGCGGCGATGATCCCCGGGCGATCCCGATAGTCCAGCAGGAGCATGTGGTCGGTGAGGTTGACCTCGAAGTCGAAGCCGTTGATCCCGGTGAGCTTCTCCACCAGCTTGGGGCCGGTGACCGTGCCGGAGACGGACAGCCGGGTGCCGTCGGCCAGGATCGCGCTGATCGTGGTCTCGTTGCGGAAGCCCTCGACCTCGGGGGTGGTCACCAGGGAGGTCTCCACCTGCCGCTGCTCGGCGATCATGGGGGCGTTGACGTAGGAGACCTTCTCCGAGACCACGTCGGTGAACACGCCTTTGAGGGCCGCCAGGCGCAGGGAGGAGACGTCCTTCTGCGCGATCTCCCCCGCGATGCGCACCTCGATGCTGGTCAGCGGCGAGTCCGTGCTCAGGGCGGTGAGCACCCGCCCGAGCTTCTCGGCCAGCGCGATGCCGGGGCGCACGTCGGCGTCGATGGGTCCGCCGGCGATGTTGACCGCGTCCGGGACGAGCTCGCCCTCCAGGGCCAGCTTCACGGAGCGGGCCACGGACACCCCGGCCTTCTCCTGGGCCTCGCGGGTGGAGGCGCCCAGGTGCGGGGTGGTCACCACCTGCGGCAGGTCCACCAGGTCCAGCCCGGTGGCCGGCTCCGTCTCGAAGACATCCAGCGCGGCCCCGGCGATCTGCCCCTCCTTCAGGGCCTGGGCCAGGGCACGCTCATCCACCAGTCCGCCGCGGGCGACGTTGACGACGACGGCCGTGTCCTTCATCGCGGCGAAGGCCTCGGCCCCGAGCATCCCGATGGTCTCGGGGGTCTTGGGCATGTGGATGGTGATCACGTCGGCCTCGGCCAGCAGGGTCTCCAGGTCCGTCAGGCGCACGCCCAGGGAGGCCGCGCGCGGGGCGGTGACGAAGGGGTCGTAGGCCAGCAGCTCGGTGCCGAAGGGCGCCAGGCGCTCGGCCACCAGCCCGCCGATGCGCCCGAGGCCGATGATGCCGACCTTCTTCTCGTACAGCTCGGTGCCGGTGTAGGCCGAGCGCTTCCACTCCCCGGCCCGCAGCGAGGCGTTGGCCTGGGAGATGTTGCGCAGCAGACCCAGGATGTGCCCGACGGTCAGCTCGGCGGCGGAGATGATGTTGGAGGTGGGGGCGTTGACCACCATGATCCCCGCGGCCGTGGCGGCGGGGATGTCCACGTTGTCCAGGCCGACCCCGGCGCGGGCGATGACCTTCAGGCGGTGGGCGGCGGCGATGGCCTCGGCGTCCAGGGTCGTGGTCGAGCGGATCAGGATCGCGTCGACCTCGGCGATGTCGGCCAGCAGCCGGGTGCGGTCCGCGCCGTCGGTGCGGCGGATCTCGAAGGCCGGGCCCAGGGCCTCGACGGTCGCGGGAGAGAGCTCTTCGGCGAGCAGGACGACGGGCTTGTCGCTCACGGGGGTTCCTTCGCTTGGGGTGCGGCGGAGTGTGGGTATCCGCGGATGCGGGGTGGAGTGGTGCGGCGCTGGGGGTGCCCCGCGAGGGCGGGGCGGCCGGGGCGGAGGAAGCTTCCTCCGCCCCGGCGCACCGGAGGGGATCAGCGGGCGGCGGAGCCGTCCGTGTAGTCCTCATCGGCGGACTTCCAGGAGAACAGCTTGCGCAGCTCCTGGCCGGTCTTCTCGATGGGGTGGGCGGCACCGCGCTCGCGCAGCCGGGTGAACTCGGGGGCGCCGGCCGCCTGGTCGTCCATGAACCGCTGGGCGAAGGAGCCGTTCTGGATGTCCGCCAGGACCTCCTTCATGTGCTCCTTGACGTCCGGGGTGATGACCCGCGGCCCGGAGACGTAGTCACCGAACTCGGCGGTGTCCGAGCAGGACCAGCGCTGCTTGGTGATCCCGCCCTCGTTCATCAGGTCCACGATGAGCTTCAGCTCGTGCAGCACCTCGAAGTAGGCGATCTGCGGCTGGTAGCCGGCCTCGGTCAGGGTCTCGAAGCCGTACTGGATCAGCTGGGACACGCCGCCGCACAGCACGGCCTGCTCGCCGAACAGGTCCGACTCGGTCTCCTCGGTGAAGGTGGTCTTGATGACCCCGGCGCGGGTGGCCCCCAGGGCCTTGGCGTAGGACAGAGCTAGGTCCATGGCCTTCCCGGAGGCGTCGACCTCCACGGCCACCAGCGCCGGCACGGCCCGGCCGGCCTCGAACTCGCGGCGCACCGTGTGCCCCGGGCCCTTGGGGGCGACCATCGCGACGTCGATGCCCTCGGGCACCTCGATGTAGCCGAAGCGGATGTTGAACCCGTGGGCGAAGAACAGGGCGTCCCCGGGCTGCAGGTGCGGCTGGATGGACTCGCGGTAGATCTGGGCCTGGACCTGATCCGGGGTGAGGATCATGATGACGTCGGCCTCGGCGGCCGCCTCGGCCACGCTGAGCACGCGCAGCCCCTCGGCCTCGGCCTTGGCCTTGGAGCGGGAGCCCTCGGCCAGTCCGATGCGCACGTCCACGCCGGAGTCGCGCAGGTTCAGGGCGTGGGCGTGGCCCTGGGAGCCGTAGCCGATGATGGCGACCTGGCGGTCCTGGATGATCGACAGGTCGGCGTCGTCGTCGTAGAAGATCTCGGTCATGGGGTCAGCTTCTCCTTGCTGGTCGGTGGGTGGGTCTGCGGACCCGGTATGCGCCCTGGCGGGCGGGCCGGGTGGTTCGGTGGGTCAGCGGCGCAGGGCCTTCTCGGACAGGGAGCGGGGACCGCGGGAGACGCCGAGGGTCCCGGCGCGCACGATCTCGCGGATGCCGAAGGGCTCCAGGACCTCCAGCAGGGCCTCGAGCTTGCCGGCCGGTCCGGTGGCCTCGATGACCACGGATTCGGTGGAGACGTCCACCACGCGGGCGCGGAACAGCTCGGCGGCCTGGGTGACCTGGGTGCGGGTCGCGGCGTCGGCGCGGACCTTGACCATCACGTGGTCCCGCTGCACCGAGGTCTCCGGGGGCAGCCGCACGACCTTCAGGACGTGGATGAGCTTGTTCAGCTGCTTGGTGACCTGCTCCAGGAGGACCTCGTCGGCCTCGACGACCACGGTGATCCGGGAGATCCCGGGCACCTCGGTGCCCCCGACGGCCAGCGAGTCGATGTTGAACTGTCGGCGGGCGAACAGCCCGGAGACCCGGGTCAGGACGCCGGGGGTGTCCTCCACGAGCACGGACAGGGTGTGGGCGGCCATGGGCGCTCAGTCCTCTCGGTTCCAGTCGGGTGAGGTGTCCTTGGCGATCTGGATCGCGTCGTTGGACACCCCGGCGGGCACCATCGGCCAGACCATCGCGTCCGGGCTGACGGTGAAGTCCACGACGACGGGGCGGTCGTTGATCTCCAGGGCCCGGGCGATCGCCTCGTCCACCTGGTCGTCGCCTTCGCATCGGAAGCTGGCGCAGCCGTAGGCCTCGGCGAGCTTGACGAAGTCCGGGATGCGCCGGGAGGCGTGGCCGGTGTTCAGGTGGGTGTTGGAGTAGCGGCCGTCGTAGAACAGCGTCTGCCACTGCCGGACCATCCCCAGCGAGGAGTTGTTGATCACCGCGACCTTGATGGGGATGTCGTTCAGGGCGCAGGTGGCCAGCTCCTGGTTGGTCATCTGGAAGCAGCCGTCGCCGTCGATGGCCCACACCACCCGGTCCGGGCAGCCGACCTTGGCGCCCATCGCCGAGGGCACGGCGTAGCCCATCGTGCCCAGGCCCGCGGAGTTGATCCACTGGTGCGGGCGCTGGTAGCCGATGAACTGCGCGGCCCACATCTGGTGCTGGCCCACCCCGGAGCAGTAGATGGCCTCGGGTCCGGTGAGCTCGCCGATGCGGCGGATGACGTGCTGGGGCGAGCCCAGCCCGTCCTCGGTGGGCACCCACCCCAGGGGGTACTCCTCCTTGAGCCGGTTCAGCACGGCCCACCAGTCCCGCAGGTCCGGGGTGCGCCCGGAGGTCTGCGCGCGGTAGGCCTCGATGAGGTCCGGCAGCACGGCCTTGAGGTCCCCCACGATGGGCACGTCCGCCCAGCGGATCTTGGAGATCTCCGCCGGGTCGATGTCCACGTGGATGACCTTGGCGTGCGGAGCGAAGGAGTCCAGCACGCCGGTGACCCGATCGTCGAAGCGCGCGCCGAGGGCCACCAGCAGATCGGCCTGCTGCATCGCGGTGACGGCGGGCACCGAGCCGTGCATCCCGGGCATGCCCAGATGGTGCGGGTCCGCGTCCGGGAAGGCCCCGCGGGCGGTGAGGGTGGTGACGACGGCGGCATCGGTGGCCGCAACGAGCTCGGCCAGCTCGGCCCCCGCATGCGAGCGCAGCATGCCTCCCCCGACGTACAGGACGGGGCGGCGGGCCTCGGCCAGCAGCTGCGCGGCCTCGCGGATCTGCTTGGCGTGGCCCTTGAGCACGGGGTGGTAGCCGCGCAGCTGCAGGGGCACGGGCCATTCGAAGTCCATCTGGCCCTGCTGGGCGTCCTTGGTGATGTCCACCAGCACCGGGCCCGGGCGCCCGGAGGCGGCAAGGTGGAACGCCTCGGCCAGCACCCGCGGGATGTCCTGGGCGCGGGTGGCCATGAAGGAGTGCTTGGTGATGGGCATGGTCATCCCGACGATGTCCGCCTCCTGGAAGGCGTCCGTGCCGAGCACCGCGGAGGAGACCTGCCCCGTGATCGCGACCATCGGCACGGAGTCCATGTGGGCGTCGGCCAGCGGGGTGATGAGGTTGGTGGCCCCCGGCCCGCTGGTGGCGATGCACACCCCGACCCGGCCGGTGGCCAGGGCGTAGCCCTGCGCGGCGTGTCCGGCCGCCTGCTCGTGGCGGACCAGGATGTGATTGATGGACTCGGAGTCCAGCAGCGGGTCGTAGGTCGGCAGGATGGCCCCGCCGGGCAGGCCGAAGACGTCGGTGACCCCGAGCTCCTCGAGGGTGCGGATCACGGCCTGGGAGCCGGTCATGCGCTCGGGCGGGCGGGTCCCGGTCGGAGCGGTCGGGGTGGGTGAGGAGGCGGTGCTCATTGCGTTCGTCCTCATTCTGTGGGTGGTCTTACCGGATGGTGCGTTCGGCCTTCGACCGCTGCTGTTCCTCGGCGGATGGGCCGGTGCGACGGGCGGATCGCGAAAGACCCCTCGGCCCGGGTGCGGGGCGAGGGGTCCGTGTCAGCTGTTCGGCCGCCGCCCGACTCGGTGCGGCGGTGGCGGCCGGCAGGCTGCCGTCCTCTAGCGGACGCCACGGACCCCGCGCTCCGCCGGAATGAGCGGAATGCGTGCGTCCGTGAGGGCTGAGGATGCGCGGCGTGCCATGTGCTCCATACAACGCCGGGGCATCCAGGAGATCAAAAACGTTTCATAATGTGAAACAGCCCTCCCGAGGCCCGCGCCGGGGGGGTGACTCCGGGCGTCACCGGGGCACGGACCCCTCCCCTGCAGGGGCCGGCCCGTCTAGACTCGCAGACATGTCTCTCAGCGGACCCTCGGTCGCCCTGCAGGATCGCCTGCGCAGCATCTTCGATGCCCAGGTGATGAACTACGGCGCTTACAACCTGGTATGCACCCCGGGAGACGCCGCCTCCGCGACGGGGGGATCCCCCGCCGAGGAGCACGCCGCCGCCGGGCACTTCCTGGTGGGCTATCGGCGCGGACCCGCGGAGCTGATCATCGCCCCCTTCGACCCGAAGACCCTCGAACCGCTCGCCCCACCGATCGCCGTGGACAACACCAACATGCTGCGCGGCGAAGCGCTCACCGACCGCTCCATCCTGCTGGAGACCACCTCCGGGGCTCGATTCCGACTGGAGATCTCGCCGCTGATCGAGGTTCCCACCGCCGCCGGGAACGAGGTGCTGGAGCAGGAGGCCGACGTCGCGGACCTGCTGGAGTTCCTCGCCCAGCTGTTCGGCCCGGCCCAGCGACCCTGAGGTCGGGCCCTCCAGAGCCCTTGATACGCCCGCGTCGGGACGGATTTGCCCGATGGCCGATCCCGGCGTAGAGTATCCATTCGTTGCCGCGCGGTGCGGATGCCGACCGACCGGGTCGGAGCCGTCGCGCAGCGGTGAGCGCCTCTAGCTCAATTGGCAGAGCAATTGACTCTTAATCAATGGGTTCCGGGTTCGAGTCCCGGGGGGCGCACCAGGCGGTGTCCGCGCGGACGCCGTCGACGATCGCCCTCAGGGCGAGCGCCTCTAGCTCAATTGGCAGAGCAATTGACTCTTAATCAATGGGTTCCGGGTTCGAGTCCCGGGGGGCGCACCGAGAAACGCGAGCAGGGGCCCGATCCGCCGAGGATCGGGCCCCTGCTCGTCGGGTGTCACCCCTGACGGCCGTGCCATCCGGCCGTCGGCTAGCCCCGCGGCTCCGACGATGCCGGGGAGATCCCGGACACCAGCCCGGAGCCCTCGGCGCGCACGACGTCCAGCGGCATGGTGTCGGTCTCGGACAGGTCGCGGATCACCTGCTCCAGCGCCTGGCGCAGCTCCTCGTGATCCAGCACGCCGGTGCCGGCCAGGTCGTGCTCGATCTCGGCGGCCTCCGCCAGCGCACGGCGACCTTTGTCCGTGAGAACCATCACGTAGCTGCGACGGTCCACCGCATTGCGCTCCCGAGCGATGTGCCCGTGCGCCTCCAGGCGCGTGAGGGTCTTGCCCATGGTCTGGGCCTGAACGCCGACCTTGTGCGCCACCTGCGCCTGGGTCAGCCCGCCCTCGCGGCTGATCACGTCCAGGGCCATGACCCCCGCGTGGGTCAGTCCCAGCGCCTGCAGCTTGCGGTTCCAGTTGTACTCGAACATGCGCGCGGCCGTGGACATCAGGCGCGAGATCGACCATTCCCGGATTTGTGGCATGCCCAGCAGTATAGACTGTCGCTTTCACGCCATCCGAGCCCCCAGGAGGACCCCGCCGTCATGACCGAGAGCCGTCGCCTGAGTCCCGGAGACCGGGCCCCCGAGTTCACCCTCCCCGACGCCGACGGGCACCCCGTGAGCCTGAGCGCACTGCGCGGGCAGCCCGTCGTCGTCTACTTCTACCCCCGCGCGGAGACCCCGGGGTGCACGACCCAGGCCTGCGATTTCCGCGACAGCCTCGCGGCACTGGGCGCGGCCGGCTACCGCGTCGTGGGCATCTCCCCCGATTCCCCGGCCAAGCTGCGCTCCTTCGCCGAGCACCACGACCTGGGATTCACCCTGCTCAGCGATGCCGACCACGCCGTGGCCGAGGCCTACGGCGCCTGGGGGGAGAAGACCAACTACGGACGCACCAGCGTGGGCCTGATCCGCTCCACCGTCGTCGTCGATGCCGAGGGCGCCGTGCGCCTGGCCCAGTACAACGTGCGGGCGAAAGGACACGTGGCCAGGCTGCGCCGCGAGCTCGGCCTGTCCGACTGAATACCCCGGGCGGGGGCCCTGCCGGACCGCGGCGAGGCCGAGCCGGTAGACTGCGAGGGCCGACCCCGGCCCCGCACCTCCCTCAACCGGGAGGACGCGCCGGGGCCAGCGAGCGCGAGTGGTGGAACTGGCAGACACGCAGGATTTAGGTTCCTGTGCCCTGCGGCGTGCGGGTTCGAGTCCCGTCTCGCGCACCGGCACCCCGGTACCCCTGAGGAAGGAGCCCCCGTGAGCACGAGCCGTCGAGGATTCCTGGGCGGCTGCCTCGCCGCCGGGCTGGCGCTGAGCGGGTGCTCCGGGGAGGAGCCCTCCCCGGCGGCCAGCGCCTCGGCGGATCCGACGCGGCTGACCTTCGCCGACGCCGCCCCGGCCCCCAGCCTGGACCCCTCCACCGACGGCCGGCTGGAGACGGCGCGGATCAGCGCGCAGGTGCTGGAGCCGCTGGTGCGGGCCAACCCGGACACCGGGGAGGCCATGGCCCATCTGGCCGAGTCGTGGAAGATCTCCGGGGACGGGCTGACCTACACCTTCCGCCTGCGCTCCTCCCCCCGATTCCACGACGGGCGGACCTTCGATGCCCAGGCCGTGCGGGCCAACGTCCTGCGCTGGGCGGAGGCGGCCCGCACCCAGCACCACCCGCCCACGGCCTTCCAGACCGTGTTCCGGATGCCCGGCACCGCCGAGGCACCGGCCCTGTTCGCCGAGTGCACCGCCCCCGACGCCCGCACCGTCGTCCTGCGGCTGAACCGCCGGCACCCGGCGCTGATCCGCGCCCTGACCCAGCCGGCCTTCGGCATCGCCTCCCCCGCCTCCTTCGCGGACGGGAAGGACCCCGGTGGGCACCCGGTGGGCACCGGGCCCTTCGTCTTCCAGCAGCGCGAGGACCAGACCGTGCGGCTGCGCCGCAACGAGGACTACTGGGGGGACGCCCCACAGGTGCAGGAGCTGGTGTTCCCCACGGTCATCGGGGCCCAGACCCGCTACTACCGGCTGCTCACCGGCGAAGCCGATGCGATCGACCTGGTGGGCACGTCGGATTTCGTCAGTCTCGCCCGACGCGGCTACCAGATCCAGCAGCGGGACCCGTACAACCTGGCGTTCCTGGCGATCAACCAGCGACACCCGGTCTTCGCCAGCGTCCAGCTGCGCCGGGCCGCCGCCCACGCGATCAACCGGTCGGACATCGTGCGCTCCTACTACCCCGAGGGCACCGAGACCGCCAACGACTTCACCCCCAAGCTCTTCGACGTCAGCGGCAGCGGCACCGGATCCGCCTACCGCTACGACCTCGGGCTGGCCCAGCGCCTCGTGCAGGCCTCGGACTATGACGGCCGATCCCTGCGCTTCTGCTATCCCACCGACGTGTCCCTGCCGTACCTGCAGAAGCCGGAGGCGATCTACGCGCGGATCGCCGAGGGGCTGACCAAGGCGGGCTTCACGATCGAACCGGTGCCGATCCCCTGGTCCGAGGACTATCCGGCGCGCATCCACGCCGAGGACCCGGATCGGGCCCTGGCCCTGACCGGGATCATGGGCACCTACCGGGATCCGGACGCCTTTCTGGCCCCGCTGTTCTCCCGTCGCACCGATCTGCTCGGCGCGCAGGAGTCCGAGCTGTTCGAGGCCGTCGAGGACGCGGCCGGCCAGCAGGACGGGGACACCCGCAAGGACGCCTACCGGCGGATCAACGAGATGGTCTCCGAGACCGTGCCGGCGGTGCCGCTGGCCTATCCGATCTCCGCGGTCGCGCTGAGCTCGCGGGTCACCGGGTACCCGCTGGCCGCCACCGGCGTCGCCGAATTCGACCGGGTCACCCTCAGCGATTGAGCCCGCGCACCCGGCCCAGGGCCGGGCGCGTTCGATTTCCGCCCGCGCGGAGGGCTACGCTGAGGGGAGCCGAGGCCGTCCCGGAGGCTTGAGCGGTGCGCCCCGCGCATCGCGCGTCCGCCCCGCGGACGGCCCGCAGGCGCGGTCGCCGTCGGCCCCGCCTGCCGCACCGTCGAGCACAGGAGAACAGGACTGCCGTGACCAAGACCCTGAAGACCGACGTCGCCCTGGTGGGCGGCGGAATCATGAGCGCGACCCTCGGGGTCCTGCTCCAGGAGCTCGAGCCGGACTGGGACATCACCCTGTTCGAGCGGCTGGACAAGGTCGGTGCGGAGAGCTCCAACCCGTGGAACAACGCCGGCACCGGGCACTCGGCCCTGTGCGAGCTGAACTACGCCCCGCTCGGGGCCGACGGCACGGTGGACCCGGCCAAGGCCCTGAACATCAACGAGCAGTTCCAGCTCAGCCGCCAGTTCTGGGCCACCCTGGTGGAGGAGGGCAAGCTCGCCGACGCCGGCTTCATCAACCCGGTGCCGCACATGTCCCTGGTCTTCGGGGACGCCCACAGCGACTACCTGAAGAAGCGCTGGGAGGCCCTGCACCCGCAGACCCTGTTCTCCTCGATGCGCTTCACCGAGGACCGCGACCAGATCCAGCAGTGGGCGCCGCTGACGGTGCGCGGACGCGACGCCTCCCAGCGCATCGCCGCCAACTGGTCCCCCGAGGGCACGGACGTGGACTTCGGCAACCTGACCCGCCAGCTCACCGAGCGCCTGACCGGGCAGGGCGCCTCCGTGCGCTACGGCCACCAGGTGCAGGACCTGCGCCAGGAGTCCGACGGCTCCTGGTCCCTGCGGGTGCGCAACCTGCTGGACTCCGATGACGACCTGCTGGTGCGGGCGAAGTTCGTCTTCCTCGGCGCCGGCGGCTACGCGCTGCCGCTGCTGCAGAAGTCCGGGATCCCCGAGGGCCGCGGCTTCGGCGGCTTCCCGGTCTCCGGGCTGTTCCTGCGCAACACCAACGAGGACACCGCCTCCCAGCACGACGCGAAGGTCTACGGCCAGGCCTCCGTCGGGGCCCCGCCCATGTCCGTGCCGCACCTGGACACCCGGTGGGTCGACGGCAAGCGGTCGCTGCTGTTCGGGCCCTATGCCGGATTCAAGACCAACTTCCTCAAGCACGGCTCCCTGCTGGACCTGTTCCGCTCGGTGCGCGCGGACAACGTCTACCCGATGGCCCGCGCCGGGCTGGACAACCTGGATCTCGTCAAGTACCTGCTCAGCGAGCTGGTCAAGACCCGCTCCTCCAAGATCGCCTCCCTGCGGGAGTACTACCCGGAGGCAGACGCGGATGAGTGGGAGCTGATCGAGGCCGGCCAGCGCGTGCAGGTCATGCGCAAGGACGCGAAGAAGGGCGGGGTGCTGCAGTTCGGCACCGAGCTGATTACCCATGGGGACGGCTCGATCGCGGCCCTGCTGGGCGCCTCCCCCGGCGCCTCCACGGCCGTGCCGATCATGCTCAACCTCATCAAGAAGTGCTTCCCGCAGCGCATCGACGCCTGGTCCTCGCGGCTGAGCGAGCTGGTGCCCACCTACGGTCACCGTCTCAACGACGACGCCCGACTGGCCGAGGAGACGATGTCGCGCACCGCGAAGGTCCTCGGCATCCACCACGAGACCCGCTGACAGAGCCCCGCTGCCCCGCGAGCCGATGCCGCCCGAGTCGTTCGGGCGGCATCGGCCCCGGCGACCACCCTGCGCGGTCCCCGCGCCGACCCCCGACTGGAGCCACCGGTGAACCTGCCCGAACAGACCATCGCCAAAGCCGAGATCGACGAGGAGCAGTCCTCCTCGCCGCATCGGCACAAGACCCGCAAGGTCACCAGCATCTCCAAGCCCGGCTGGGGCTACATCCTCAAGCGGACGCTGAACTCCTTCACCTCCAAGGGCTGCACGGACCTCGCGGCGACCCTGACCTACTTCACGGTGCTCTCGGTGTTCCCGGGGCTGCTGGCCGTCGTGTCCCTGCTGGGCGTGTTCGGCCAGGGTGAGCAGACCACCGAGACGATCCTGGACCTGATCCAGCCGTACGCCCCCAGTCAGCTGATGGACCTCATCGAGCAGCCCATCCGCCAGCTCACGGAGGGCAACGGCGCCGGCCTGGCCCTGATCACCGGTATCGTCGGCGCCCTGTGGACCGCCTCAGGGTACACCGGCGCTTTCGGTCGTGCCCTGAACCGGATCTACGGCGTCGTGGAGGGCCGGCCGATCTGGAAGCTGCGCCCCTGGAACCTGCTGGTGACCTTCACGATGGTCATCCTCGTGGTGCTGACCATGCTCACCGTGCTGCTCTCCGGCGGGGTCATCGAATTCTTCTCCGACCACCTGGGCATCGGCGACCAGATCACCCAGATCTGGAACTGGGTGCGCTGGCTGATCACCCTCGTGCTGGTCGTGGCCCTGATCGCGCTGCTGTACTACGCGACCCCCAACATCAAGCAGCCCAAGCTGCGCTGGATCAGTCCCGGCGCCGCCATCGCGCTGGTCATGATGGGGGTGGCCGGGGCGGCCTTCGGGTTCTACGTCTCCAACTTCTCCAACTACAACGCCACCTACGGCACCCTCGGTGGCGTGATCGTCATGCTGCTGCTGATCTGGATCATGAACAACGTCCTGCTGCTCGGGGCGGTGCTGGACTCCGAGCTGGAGCGGGCCCGCCAGCTGGAATCCGGCATCCGGGCCGAGGAGGACATCCAGCTGCCCCCGCGCGGCATCCGCCAGGCGGAGAAGATGCGCGACGCCCACGCCGATCTGGTCAAGCAGGGCCGGCAGCTGCGCCTGGACAACGACCACCTGGACTACTCCGAACAGGACTGAGGTGACCGGCCTGCGCTGGAGCCTGCACCGGGCCCGCCCCGCAGCCCCTTCCGGGGCGGCGGGGCGGGCCCTCTCGCCTGCCCAGCCGCCGGTGCTGCTGGTGCACGGGCTGGCGGTGACTGCCGCGCAGTGCTGGGTGCGCACGGGGTGGACCCGTATCCTGGCCCACCGGGACCTGGTGCTCATCCAGCTGCCCGGACACGGGGATCCCGCCCCCGCGGCCGGGGCCAGCGCTTCCGGTGAGATCCCCCTGGAGGAGGCCGACGGGGTGCCGGGGCTGCTGGCGGCCCTCCTGGAGGCCGGAGCCGAGGCCTGCGAGAGCCTCGGGGCGCCGGTGCTGCTGGACGGGCTGGGCTACTCCCTCGGTGCCCGGCTGCTGTGGCAGCTGGCCCGGGAGGAGCCGGAAGCCCTCCGCCGCCTGGTCCTGGGCGGGCTGCCCGCCCGCGATCTGCTGGCCGAGCTTCCCCCGGCGCGGACAGGCGGCCCCTCCCCCGCACCCGACCCCGGCACCGGTCCACGAGAGTCTGCGGGCCTCCTCGGGCCCACCGAATCGGGAGTCCTTCCGGGCCCGCGGGACCCGGATCCCGCACTGGCCGAGCTGGGCGGGGTCCTGGCCCGCTCCACGATCCCCCGCGATCGCATCGCCGCGCTGCTGCCGCTGGTCACCCACCCGCGGTTCGTCCCCGCCCCGGGACCAGGCCAGCCGCTCCTGCTGGCGGCCGGCGCGAATGACGCCATCGCCGGGCCCGACCTGGCGCGGCTGGCGGCGCTGGCACCGCGCTGCACCGCCCTGCCCCTGCCGCAGCGCACCCACGCCGACGCCCTGACCAGCGGAATCTTCCGCCGGGTCGGCGCGGCCCATCTGGGCGCGGCAGCGGCTTCTCGTGATTGACTGGTCATGGACCGCCGCCGTGCGCGCCCGCCGAGAGGCCGGGTCGATCGGGTGCGCGCACGAGGCCACCCCAACCGTTGAGGAGGAACCATGCAGCAGGTCAAGGCCGTCATCGTGCGGGAGAAGGACGCTCCCGCCGAGCTGACCACCATCACCGTCCCGGATCCGGGCCCGGGTGAGGCCCTCGTCAAGGTCCTCACCTGCGGGGTCTGCCAGACCGACATGCACTACCAGAAGGGCGGGGTCGGGGACGACTTCCCCTACCTGCTGGGCCACGAGGCCTCCGGGATCGTCGAGGCCGTGGGCGAGGACGTCACCGGCGTCGCCGTCGGCGACCACGTGATCCTCAACTGGCGGGCCGTGTGCGGCCAGTGCCGCGCCTGCCGCCGCGGGGAGCCCTGGTACTGCTTCGACACGCACAACGCGCACCAGAAGATGACCCTGCAGGACGGCACCGAGCTGGAGCCGGCCCTGGGGATCGGCGCCTTCGCGGAGAAGACCCTCGTGGCCGCCGGCCAGTGCACCAAGATCGAAGGGGACATGGACCGGGACCAGTACGCCGCCGTCGGGCTACTGGGCTGCGGCATCACCGCCGGGATCGGGGCGGCGCTGAACACCGGGGCCGTGCGCCGCGGCGAATCCGTGGCCGTGATCGGCTGCGGCGGGGTCGGGGTGGCGGCCGTGGCGGGTGCCGCCCTGGCCGGGGCCACCACGATCATCGCGGTCGACGTGGACGGACAGAAGCTGGCCGCCGCCGAGCGCCTGGGCGCCACCCACACCGTGGACTCCTCCGAGCGCGACGCCGTGGAGGCGATCCGCGAGCTGACCGGCGGGCACGGCGCCGACGTCGTCATCGACGCCGTCGGGGTGGCCGAGACCTTCCGCCAGGCCTTCGAGGCCCGGGACCTGGCCGGTCGCCTGGTCCTGGTCGGCGTGCCGAACCCGGGCACCGAGCTCACCCTGGACCTGGCCGACGTCTTCTCCCACGGCGGTTCCGTGCGCCCCGCCTGGTACGGGGACTGCCTGCCCACCCGGGACTTCCCGATGCTCGTGGACCAGTACCGCCTGGGCCGGCTGGACCTGGATGCGTTCGTCACCGAGCGCACGGACCTGGAGCACATCAACGAGGCCTTCCAGAAGATGGCCGACGGGGCCGTGCTGCGCTCCGTGGTGGACCTGCCGGGAGGTGGCGCGTGAGCACCCGCATCGAGAACACCGTCACCGCGGGCACCTTCTCCCTGGACGGGGGGACCTGGGAGGTGGAGAACAACGTCTGGGTGATCGGCGATGACGAGCGCTGCGTGGTCATCGACCCGGCGCACGACCTGGAGGCCGTCGCCGGGCTGGTCGGGGATCGGGAGGTCACCGCGATCCTGCTGACCCACGCCCACGACGACCACGCCGGACTGGCTCCGGAGGCCTCCCTGCGCTTCGGCGCGCCGGTGCTGCTGCACCCGGAGGACCGCCCGCTGTGGCTGCTGGCCAACCCGGACACGGACGTGCAGCCGCAGCCGCTGTCCGAGGGGCAGCGGATCCCCGCCGGCGGGGCCACCCTGACCGTGCTGCACACCCCGGGCCACTCCCCCGGCTCCGTGTGCTTCCTGAGCGAGGACCTGTCCTGGGAGGGCTCCTCCCCGGTGGTGTTCTCCGGGGACACCCTGTTCCAGGGCGGACCCGGGGCCACGGGCCGCTCCTTCAGCGACTTCCCGACGATCATCGACTCGATCACGGAGAAGCTGCTGAGCCTGGACCCGGGCACCGCGGTGCTCACCGGTCACGGGGAGACGACGACGATCGGGGCGGAGGCCCCGCACCGACAGGAGTGGATCGACCGCGGCCACTGAGCCGGTCCTGCACCGCACGGGGCCGCCCCGCGGCGAGATCGGGCCGGAGCATCCCTCCCAGCTGAGGGGGGGGCGCTCCGGCCCGCTCCGCGTCCTGGGCCAGCGTGCTCGGCCTGTCTCGACCCGCTGGGGTCACCGTCCGTCGCGGCGGGCGAGGTGCCGGGCCAGGCGCGCGTCGGTCTCCCGGCGCTCGAAGCGCTGGCGCCACAGGTACCCGTACAGGTGGGCCAGCAGCAGGTAGGCCCCGGCGGAGAGCACCGGGAGCATCAGCGCGGAGTTGTAGCCCAGGGAGTCCCCCAGCACCGCGCCCCAGGCCAGCCCCAGGGCGTTGCCGGCCAGCAGCGAGGCCAGCGCCGAAGTGAGCACGAGGTCCAGGCAGCGCACCGGGGCGATGGACATCACCACGGAGTCGGTGACGATCAGGGCGACCCCGACCACCGCCCCCTCCACGACCAGGCTCAGCGCCAGCGTGGCGTCCCCGGTGGGCATGGACACCGGCATCCCCACGAGGGTCAGCAGACACGCCCACAGCAGCCACGCCCCCCAGGTGTTGGTCCGGGCCCGCAGCCCGACGACGATGACCGCCGAGACCAGGCTGGATCCGCCGAGCACGGCGTAGAGCAGCCCCACGTACTGCACGGCGTCGAAGTTCATGGTGTAGCTGACCAGCGAGGACTGCATGGATCCGAGCAGCAGCCCCAGGGCGCCCATGCCCACCACCGGCAGCCACATCAGCGAGCGCCTGGCGGCGTCCTCGGCGGCCGCCTCCGGCTCCGGCGGCGGGCTGGTGGGGCCGAGGGCGTGGCGCAGCCGGAAGAACGCGAAGGCCAGCACTCCGACGACGTTGACCGGCACGACCATGAGCAGCCCCGTGTGCGGGCCGCCGATGACGCAGCTGAGCCCGGTCACCGCGGCCCCGAGCAGCAGGGCCAGCACGTCCGCGACGGATTCGAAGGCGAGGGAGGAGTTCAGCAGGCTGCGATCGGCCAGGCGCTGGGATTCCCCCGCCCAGCGGATCCGGGCCAGGGCCGCCACGGGAGCGCAGGTGGCCCCGGTGACCGCGCACGCGGCCAGCAGCAGCCCGATGCCGATCTCCGGGTGACGCTGGACCCGGTCGGCCTCGTGGATCAGCCACAGCAGCGCGGCCGTGTTGGCCACCGAGCAGAACAGCAGCACCACCCGCTGACCCACGCGCCGGGCGAGCATCCCGTACAGCGGGACCGAGACGGCCAGCGCCAGGGCCACCGCCCCGGCGGCGTATCCGGCCAGCAGCACCTGCCGGGTCCAGGAGGCGATCATCACCAGCGTGCCCAGCGGCAGCATCGCCACCGGCAGGCGAGCGAAGACGGTCACCCCCAGGTAGCCCAGCCCGACCAGGCGCGCCAGGACGCGCAGCCGGGCCCAGGCCGTACCGGCCCGGGCGGCCGGGGGGATGCGGAAGGACCCGGTGGACCCGGGTGCCGTGGCGGGTGGGGTTCTCATCCTGCGTCGCTTTCGATCAGGGATCCGGCCGGGGTGCGCCGGACGCGCAGGTGCTGCGGGATCCGGGCGCGCAGGTCCGCGACGTGGCTGATCAGCCCGATGACCCGCCCGTTCTCGCGCAGTCCGTCGATCGCGTCCATGACGTCCTCCAGCGTATCCTCGTCCAGGCTGCCGAAGCCCTCGTCGACGAACAGGGTGTCGATCTGCACCCCGCCGGCCCGGGCCTGCACGACGTCGGCCAGGCCCAGGGCCAGGCACAGCGAGGCCATGAAGGACTCCCCTCCGGACAGGGAGCTGGTCGGGCGGGCCACGGAGGACCAGGCGTCGAAGACCTCCAGGCCCAGCCCGGAGCGGCGCCCGTGCCCGGCCGCGGCGTCGGAGTGGCGCAGGGTGTAGCGCCCCGAGCTCATCTGCTGCAGCCGCAGGCTCGCGGCCTCGGCGATCTCCTCGAGCTGGGCGGCCAGCACGTAGGTGGTCAGGGACATCCGCTGCAGGTTCTCGGCCCCGTTGCCGGCGGCCACCTCCGCGAGGTCCCCGATGCGCCGGGCCCGCTCGGCCCGCCGCCCGGAGCGTCGGGCCCAGTCCTCCCAGCGGACGGCCAGCTCCCGCAGATCGGCCAGCAGCTGCTGGGCCCGCTCCCGGGTGAGCAGGACCCGCTCGTGCTCCTCCTGGGCGGCGGCCTCGCGCCGGGCGGCCTGCTCGACCAGCTCGCCGCGCCGCTGCGGGTCGGTGATCGAGCCCGCATCCAGCCCCTCGGCCTCGGCCCGCTGCGCCTCCTCCAGCAGCCTGCGATGGGCCGGGGCCTGCCAGGCCTCCTCCAGCCGGGCCCGCTCCTGCTCCTCGGCGGCCACGGTCCGGCGCAGCTGTCCGCGCCGCTGCGGATCCAGGGACCGCGCCAGCGCCTCGGGGACATCGGCGAAGCCGGCCTCCCGCGCGGCCTGCGCGCCCGCGCGGGCAGACCGGGTTCGACGCCGTGCGGTGCGGGAGCGGGCTTCCAGACCGCCGAGCACCCGCTCGAGCAGCCGCTCCAAGTCCTCCGCGGCGGCCAGTCGGGTGCGCAGCGTCGAGGAGTCGAGCAGGTCCCGGGGGTCGCCGCCGCGCCGGGCCCGAGCGGAGCGGGCCCGCTCCCGAGCCTGGGCGCCGCGGGTCTGCAGGTCGCGGTGCTCCAGCTCCTGTCCCCGCAGGCGCTCGCGCAGCCGGTCCAGCTCCTGCGCCAGGCGCTGGGCCCGGCCCCGGTGCTGCTCGGCCCGCCGCTCGGCCTGCTCGGCCGCGCGCACCCGCGCTGCCGCCGCGTCGAGGCCCTCCTGCGCCTGCTCGGGGGTGGGCGGGGTGCCCTCGGCGTCCAGGGCCTCGAGGGCGGCGTCGACCCGGGCCAGCGCCTCGAGGATCCGCTGGGCCTCGGCCAGGGCGGCGTCGCGGCGCCGCCGGGCCTCCTGCAGAGCCCTGGGACTCAGATCCGGGGGCGCGGCCTGCCCGCTGCCGTCCCCCGCTCCCCGGTCGAGGCCCGCCTCGGTCTGCCCCGGCGCGGAATCGGCGCCGCCGGGGACAGACCCGGGCATGGCTCCGGCATGCGGGTCGGGATGCTCCCGGCTGCCGCAGACGGGGCACGGACGCCCCGGGACGAGGTCCTCGGCCAGGGTCGCCGCGGCATCGCGCAGGCGCGCGCTCTGCAGGCGCTCGTAGCGCTCCAGGGTCTCGGTGCGCTCGTGTTCGGCCCGTTCGTGGCGTTCGGCCAGCTCCCGCCGCTGCTCCAGGTGACGGATCCGCTCGGCGCTGCGCCGTCGAGCCCGGGTGGCCTCCTGCTCCTCCTGCCGGGCCGGCGCAGCATCTGCGGCGAGGTGCTCCTGGGCGGCGACGGCCTCGGCCTCCCGCTGCGCGGCGGCCTGGGTCCGGTCGATCTCCTCCCGGGTGGCCCCGACAGCTTCCTGCGCACGGCGGATCCGCTCCACCAGCCCGCGGGCCTGCTCCTCGGCCGCGGCCTGCTCCTCGGCGGCGCGCAGCTCGGCCTCCAGGGCTCGACGCCGCTCCCGCAGCCGCACCCGGTAGGGATGCTCCCCCTGAGCGGAGGCCTCCTGCCCCTCGGCTGTAACCGCATCCGAACCGGCCTGCGCGCCCTCGGGCGCGTTCTCGACCTCGGCCGCGTGCTCGCCGTCGGAGGCGAGACCGGAGGCGGCATCGTCCTCAGCATCCGGGTCGGCGTCGGGCTCGGCCCCGACCTGCTCCCAGAACCGCTCGTCCAGGGCCTGCTCCCGCGCATCCGGCGCGACGGCGTGCGGTCCGGACTGGCGCAGCCTGCGGGCCCGGCGGGTCAGGTCGGTGAGCTCCTGCTGGATCTGGTGCAGCTCCTCCTCTGCGGCGCGGCGCTGATCCTCGGCCGCGCGCACGGGCTCGGCCCGCTCGGCCGCGGCCAGGCGCTCGGTGCGCTGGCGGTGCTCGGCCTCCCGGGCGCGCAGGTCCTCTGCCCGCCGCTGCAGGACGGCGTGCTCCCGGGCGGCCTCCAGCGCGTCGCGCTGCCGGGCCGTCTCCTCCCGATGCCGGGTCCAGGCCGCGCGCGCGGAGCCGAGGGCCTCCTCCAGACCGGCTGCGGCCTCGGCCAGACGCCGCTGGGCCCGGTGGATCCGGCGGGCCGGCTCCTGCTCCCCCGAGTCCTCCTGTTCCCCCGGTTCTTCTCGTTCCTCCGGCGCCTCAGGCTCGGTTGTCTGCCGTCCGGGCGCGCCGAGCGCACCGGGGTGATCGCCGTGCTCCGGGGTCAGGAGGCCGCGCTCCCGCTCCTGCAGCCGAGCGAACTCGGCCAGCAGGTGCTCACGCTGCCGGGCTGCATCGGCCAGCTCCTCCCGGGCGGCCCGCGCCTGCTCCTGCAGCACCCGCTGCGTTTCCGCGTACAGGTCCGTTGGGAACAGCCGCCGCAGCAGCTCCTCGCGGTCCGAGGAGGAGGCCTGCAGGAACTGGGCGAAGCGACCCTGCGGGAGCATGACCACCTGGGCGAACTGCTGACGGGTCAGGCCGATGGCCTGGGCCAGGTGCTCACCGGCCTCATCCATCCGGGTGGAGACCACCTCCCACTCGGCCTCCGGATCCGCCTCGGGACGCCGGCGCACCAGCACCGTGGCGTGCTGCTCGACGTAGCCGGCCTTCGCCCGGGTCGAGGGCCGGTTCCAGGCGGGGCTGCGCTGCACGAGGTAGCGGTGCTCTCCGATGCTCACCTCCACCTCCACCGAGGGCTTGGCCGCGGCCTCGGCGAAATGCGATTTCAGGCCCTTGGCGTTCTCCGGGACGGTGGTCGTGCCGTACAGGGCGAAGGTGAGCGCCTCGAACACCGTGGATTTGCCGGCGCCCGTGGGCCCGGTGAGCAGGAAGAGCCCGGCCTCGTTCAGCGGCTCGAAGTCGATCTCCTGGGCCTGCCGGTACGGGCCGAAGGCCTCCAGTCGCAGCCGGTGGATCCTCATGCCCGCTTCCCTTCCGTCGCGTCCGTCGCCTCCGCCTCGTGCGCCTGCTCGTCCCGGGCCCGGTCCAGGGCCCCCTCCACCAGCCGCCGCTCCGGCTCATCCAGGGGGCGGCGGCGGACCTGCTCGTAGAACTCCGCGCACACCTGCTCCGGGGTGCGGGCCCGGGCCAGGCGCTGGGCGTAGAAGCCGGCCGGGCGGGTGCGCAGACCGTCGAAGAGCAGCTCCACGGTGTGCGGGAAGCGGGTGCGCAGCCGCTCCATCGGATGCGCCGGCCGCTCGGCGTCGGTCAGGGTGATCTGGCACATCCGCTCCCGGGCCCAGTCCAGCTCCGGGTCCTCCAGCAGCTCCTCCAGGCGCCCCCGCAGCCGGGCCAGCGGCACCTGGTGCTCCCAGGCCCCCGGGGTCGCCTCGATCCCGCCCTCCGTGCGCTCCAGCATCCAGTAGCCCTTGACCTGGTCCGTCTCGGAGAAGGAGAAGCGCAGGGGCGAGCCGCTGTAGCGCACCGTCGGCGTGATCTGCTGGCGCCCGTGCAGATGCCCCAGGGCGGCGTAGTCCAGGCCCCGGAACACCGACGCCGGCACGGCCCCGAGGCTGCCCGATTCGATGGCCCGCTCCGAATCCGTCGGCTCGGCCCCCACCGCGAAGCAGTGCGCCATGACGATGCCGCGCACCCCCGGGCGCCGGGCCAGATCCGCCCGGATGCGCTCGGCCACCGCCTCCAGCACCGCCGCGTGCGTGGGCTGCACCCCCAGGCTGGGGCCCGCGGCCCGCGGGTCCAGGTAGGGGATGCCGTACACCGCGGTGGACTCGTCCAGCAGCACCGGCCGCGCGGCGTCGGCCAGGCGGGTGCGCAGGTGCACCCCCGCCCCTTCCAGGATGGTGTCCCCGAAGCCCAGGCGGGCCGCGGAGTCGTGGTTGCCGGAGGTCAGCACCACCGTGGTGCCCTGGGCGTTGAGCTCGCCCAGCAGCCGGGAGAGCAGCTGGATGACCTCGGTGCGCGGGGAGGCCTGATCGTAGACGTCCCCCGCGATCAGCACCGCATCCACCTGCTGCCGGGCGCAGACCCGCACCAGCTCGGCGCAGATGGCCTCCTGATCCGCCTGGAGGGAGCGGCCGTGGAAGCTGCGCCCCAGGTGCAGGTCCGAGGTGTGCAGGATCTTCATGGCTCCAACGTAACCCGGGCGACTGACAGAATGAGCACCATGGATTCCCTGCCCATCCCCTTCCCCGACGCCGCCGAGTACCCCGCACTGGTGCGCGCGGCGCTGCGCGCGCAGGCCCGGGCCCGCCCCGAGCTGCTGGGCGCGCTGGCCGCCGGCATCGAGGGGCTGCGCGAAGCCCTGGACTGGTCCGCGCAGGGGGTCGGCGCGGACGAGACGGCGTGCGTGTGGCTGGGCGATCTGCGGTGGGCCCGGGCGCTGGGTCTGAACCCCGAGGAGGCCGCCCCGATGCCGCCGAGGGCGTGGTGGGAGCCCGAGGCCGCCCGCCTGGCCCCCGCGGACTTCGCCGAGCGGCACCCGCTGCTGGCCCGGGCCCTGTGCGCCGGTAACATGCCGTATCCGGCGCGCACCCCCTTCACCGAGCTGGCCGATGACGCCTTCCTCCCCCGCCTGGCAGTGCTCCCCCTGCACCCGCGCGAGGGCCTGGAGCAGCTGGGCCAGCTGGCCGTGAACCTCACCGCCCTGACCCACGGTCACCCGGAGGCCCTGGCCGCAGGCCTGGTGATCGTGCTGCATCGGCGGGCCCTGCTCGGGCTGGACGCCGAGGCCGTCGGGGATGCCGGGAACGGCGCGGACCCGCGGCGTCGTGCTCCGGCGCAGCTGCGGGAGCGGGCCCGGCGCCGCGTGCTCGAGCTGCTCAGCCCTCGGGATCCGGGCGGATCCGCTCCGTCCGCCGGGCTGCTCGCCTCCTACGGGGCCACCGGCGCCACCCGCTCCGGTCTGGCCCGCGTCCTGGCGGCGGCACCGCTGAGCGCGGCCGTCCTGGCCGATCCCGACGCCGCGGGGACCGCGCAGGGGCGGGGCGGGGATCAGGTGCCCGGGTGCGTGCGGGCCCTGGCCCGCGAGCTCACCGGAGCGGGCATCGCGCGACCGGAAGCGGACGCGGCGGACGGCGGGGCCGCGGCCGACTCCGAGGCCCGGTCCGAGGCGGATTCCGACGAGGCCTCCGAGACGTCACAGTCGCCGATGGCGCGGGCCGGGCTGGCGCCGACATATCCCTCGGCCGAGCAGCTGGCCGATCGGCTGGCCGATCGGCTGGCCGAACGCTGGGTCGAGACCGCGCGGCGGTGGTGGGGGGTCTGGGGCGCCTCGGGAGGGTGACCGGCCGCCCTGCCCCTCAGGCCTCCGCTTCGATCCAGCGGTCGGCCCGCTCCACGGCCTGACGCAGGGTCGCGCCACCGTAGCCGTGGATCATCGCATACCCCACGGCCTGCAGGGGCATCAGCCGCTGCAGCACGCGGCCGCGCTCGGCCCAGTCGCGTCCCACCACACGGGTCACCGCCTCCCAGCCGAACCAGTTCCCGGCCGCGGCGATGTCCCAGCCGGGATCCCCGACGCTGGCATGATCCCAGTCGATGACCCCCGAGATGCGCTCCCGGTTCCACAGGATGTTGTGCCCGGCGAAGTCGGAGTGGATGAACCGGGGGGTCACCGGGTCCAGGGCCAGGGCATCGTCCAGCAGGCGCTCGGCGCGCTCCCGGTTGCCGTGCAGCAGCTGGGGGATGATCCGCTCTCGGACGGTGCGCGGCCAGTGCGAGCCGCCCCAGTGGGACTGGGAGGGTTCGAGCATCGCGGACAGGGGCGCGGGGTCGATCGCGTCGATCGCGCGCAGCGCCCGGCCCAGGGCCCGCGCCGGGGCGGGGCCCACCTCGCGGGGCCGCCCGGGCACCCAGGTCAGCCCGACGGCGACGTGCCCGCCGCGTTCCAGCACCCGGGTCAGGGGGCGGGGCACCTCGAAGGGCAGGTCCGCAGGCAGGGCGCGCAGCAGGTCGGTGCGGCGCTGGACCTGCCGGCCCACCAGGTGGTTCTTCGCCACCCGCACGCTGACCCGCTGACCCGCGTTGACCACCAGGTGCGCGGACCCGTTGGAGTGCACGTCCCATTCGGTGGGCGCGCACCGGACCCCGGCCTGGTCGAGGACCGCCTGGATGAGGGGTCGGAAGCGCATCAGCGCGAACGGGGACATGCGGGCCACGGCGGGCTAGACCTTCTCTCCGCCGGCCCCGTCCAGCAGGGCGGCGATGTGCGGAATCAGCGCGGTGAAGGCCCGGGCGCGGTGGCTGATCGCGTTCTTCAGCTCCGGCGGGATCTCGGCGCAGCTGGCCCCCTCCCACGCGGCGGGAAGCTCCTCGGGCACGAGGATCGGGTCGTAGCCGAAGCCGTGCTCCCCGCGTGGCTCGGTGAGCAGCCGCCCGGTAAGGCGCCCGGTCTGCACGACCTCGGTGTCCGGGCCGACCAGGCTCGCGGCGCACTCGAAGGCGGCACCCCGATGCGGATCGGGGATGTCGGACAGCTGAGCCAGCAGCAGGCGCAGGTTGGCCGCATCGTCGCCGTGGCGCCCGGACCAGCGGGCGGAGAAGATCCCCGGCGCCCCGTGCAGCACGGCCACGGACAGCCCCGAGTCATCCGCGATGGCCGGCAGGCCGGTGGCCTCATAGACGGCGCGGGCCTTGAGCAGGGAGTTCTCGGCGAAGGTCGTGCCGGTCTCGGGCACGTCCGGGACGCCGAGGGAGCCGGCGTCGACCACCTCCGCGTCCACCTCCAGGCCCGGCACGGCATCGCGCAGGATCTCGCGCAGCTCCCGCAGCTTGCCGGAGTTGTGGGTGGCCAGGATCAGCCGCGGCTCACTCATGGGCACCGGCCAGCGTCTGCGACTGGATCCTGGACAGCTCGGCCGTGCCGATCAGGGCCAGGTCCAGCAGGCTGTCCAGCTCAGCCCGGTCGAAGGGCGCGCCCTCGGCGGTGCCCTGAACCTCCACGAAGCTGCCGGAGCCGGTGACCACCACGTTCATGTCCGTCTCGGCCCGCACGTCCTCGGTGTAGGGCAGATCCAGCATGGGCACCCCGTCGATGATGCCCACGGACACCGCGGCCACGGAGTCGGTCAGGGGCTGGGCGCCCCGGGGCAGGATCTTCTCCCGGCGCGCCCAGTCCAGGGCGTCGGCCAGGGCGACGTAGGCCCCGGTGATCGCGGCGGTGCGGGTGCCGCCGTCGGCCTGCAGGACGTCGCAGTCCAGGACCACGGTGTTCTCCCCGAGGGCCTTCAGGTCGATGATCGCGCGCAGGGAGCGCCCGATCAGCCGGGAGATCTCGTGCGTGCGTCCGCCGATCTTGCCTTTCACGGATTCGCGGGCGGAGCGGGTCGAGGTGGCCCGCGGCAGCATCGCGTACTCGGCGGTGACCCAGCCGCGGCCCTCGCCCTTGAGCCACCGGGGCACGCCCTCGGTCAGGGAGGCGGTGCACAGCACTCGGGTGTCCCCGCACTCGATGAGGGCCGAGCCCTCGGCGTTGCGGGACCACCCGCGGGTGATGGAGATCGGACGCAGCTGGTCGACGGCGCGCCCGTCCGCGCGCGTGAGGGTCTGGGGGGACTCGGTGCTCGTCATGTCCCTCACTGTACCCGGGCCGCCCCCGGCCGCGCCCCGCAGGAGCCCGGGGCGCGGCTCAGCGGGGCGGGATCGCGTAGGTGCGGGAATCCTCGGCCACGCAGATCGGCCCGGCGTAGGTGCGGGAGGCCTCGGCGCGGGCCACCTCCGGGTCGTTCCACACCGGCAGGTGGGTGAGCATCAGGTGTCCGACATCGGCCTCGGCGGCCACCCGCCCGGCCCGCACCCCGGTCAGGTGCACCCCGCGGATCGCGTCGTCGCGCCCCTCCTGGAAGGCGGCCTCGCACAGGAAGAAATCCGCCTCCCGGGCGGCCTCGACCAGCCCGGGGCACGCGTCCGAGTCCCCCGAGTAGGCCAGGACGCTGCGGCGCCCGGCCAGCTCGTGGGTCACCCGGATCGCGTAGGGCTCGGGGGCCGGATGCAGCACGGGGAAGGCACGCACCGTGAACGGCCCCAGGCGCACCGGCTCCCCGGGGGCCCAGGGGTGGAAGCCGAAGGAGCCGGTGAGCCCGGGCTCCAGGCCGATCCCGTGGGTGCGGGCCAGGTACGGGTGGGTGTCCGCCGGTCCCCACAGCGGAATCGGCGGCCCGGGCCAGCCGCGCGGATCCCAGCGCACCGCGATGTGCAGGCCGGCCAGGTCGATGCAGTGATCGGGGTGCAGGTGGGAGATGAAGATCCCGTCGATCTGCGGCAGGCTCAGGTGCCGCTGGATCGCCCCGAGCCCCCCGCTGCCCAGGTCCAGCAGGATGCGCCAGGTGCGCCCGGCCTCATCCTCGCCGCTGACCAGATAGCACGAGGCCGCGGAGTCGGGTCCGGCGAAGGAGCCGCTGCACCCGATGATGGTCAGCTCCATGCCCGTCCCTCCTGCGCCCCAGACTCGGCGTCCGGTTCCGGGGCCCCCGCGGAGCGGGGCCCGGGATCCGTCCCCGCGGCTCCGGCGACCTCGGCCGCTGCACCCGATGTCGCGGCCACGGCGCTCAGGTCCACGCTGGCGGTGCGGATCATCTCCGGGGTGACCACCGCCAGGGAGCCGGTGGGGTAGGACTCGGCGATGCTCGCTGAGTGGCGCACCCCGAGGACCTCGGGGCCCAGGAAGCGCCGGGCCAGGGCCTGGAAGCGCTCGGGGTCCCCGGTGGCCACGAATTCGTGGCGCGGGGCGGGGGCGTCGGCCGGGCGCTGCAGGTCCTGGGCCATCAGCGCCCGGAACAGGTCCTTGGCGGTCTCCTCGGAGGAGGTCACCAGCGTGACCTCCTCCCCCAGGACGTAGGAGATGACGCCCGTGAGCAGGGGGTAGTGGGTGCAACCCAGCACGACGGTGTCCACCCCAGCCTCCTGCAGCGGGGCCAGGTGGGTGCGCACGGCCTCCAGGAGCTCGGGCCCTGAGGTGATGCCGCGCTCCACGAACTCCACGAACTCCGGGCAGGCCTCGGAGACGATCCGCAGCTGCGGGGCCGCGGCGAAGGTGTCCTCGTAGGCGCGGGAGGAGACCGTGGCCACCGTGCCCAGCACGCCGACGACGTCGTTGCGGGTCGCGGCCACGGCCCGGCGCACGGCCGGCTGGATCACCTCGACCACGGGTATCCCGTAGTGGCGGGTGTAGCGCTCGCGGGCGTCGCGCAGCACCGCGGAGGAGGCGGTGTTGCAGGCGATGACCAGGGCCTTGACCCCGGAGTCCACGAGGTCGTCCATGATGCGCAGGGCGTTGGCGCGCACCTGGGCGATGCTCAGCGGTCCGTAGGGGCCGTGGGCCGTGTCCCCGACGTAGAGGATCTGCTCGTGGGGCAGCTGGTCCATGATGGCCCGGGCCACGGTCAGTCCGCCGACGCCGGAGTCGAAGACCCCGATCGGGGCCCTGGGGGTGGGACGGGCGGGGGCGGCGCTGCCCCAGGCGGTCACGGCATCGGTCTGGTCGGGAAGCGAGTTCATGATGCCTTCGAGGATAGCCGCTGCGCGAGCAGGCCCCGGCACGAGCTCGACCACGTGGCCGGGGCGACGAGAGACCGACCACAGGGGGAAGGTCCGGGGATCACAGTCGCTGGAGCATGGCCTCCATCAGGGAGTCCTGCAGCCAGGAGACGAACTGGTACACCAGGGACATGTAGGACTCCACGTCCGTGGCCTGGTTCCAGTCGGTGTAGCCGGCCACGCGCTCGGCGTCCTGCTCGTCGCGGATCCCCAGGCGCGCGGCCAGGACCAGGCGCACGTCGTTCAGGGCCGCGGCGAAGGCCCGGGCGTGCTCGTCGTCCAGCTGCAGCTTCGGGGCCTCGCAGTCCATCGCGGCCATCCGCAGGCGCCCGATCTTCTCCTCGCGGATGCCGCGCTCGGTGAAGCGGCGGAATTCCGCGGCCTCGCCCTCATCGGCCGCGGCCTGCGGCAGCAGGCGGGCCAGGGCCGGATCCTCCGGCGCCTCGGCGTCCTCGGTGATCCCGAGCATCGCGGCCAGCGGGTCCTGATCCGGATCCTGCCGCGGCTCCAGGGTGGTCACGACGTCGCCGAACAGCTTGATCAGCAGCTCCCGCTCGGGCTGCTCCAGGTGCCCGGTGATGCCGCGCCGCCCGGCGCGGAAGGGACGAGCCATCTCACTCACCGTCCTTCTCGAAGGTGGCCCACAGCCCGTAGCCGTGCATCGCGGCGGTGTGCCGCTCGGCCTCCTCGCGGCTGCCGGTGAACACGACGGCGCGCCCGTCCTCGTGCACCTGCAGCATCAGCCGGTGGGCCTGCGCCTGGGAATGCCCGAAGTGGGTGCGGAACACCCAGGTCACGTAGCTCATGAGGTTCACGGGGTCGTTCCATACGAGCACCCGCCACGGGGTCTGCTCCTGGGGGCGCTCGAGCAGCCCGAGCCCGCCCTCCGGGGTGGTCTCGGGGGCCGTGGGGCCGGTGACGGCGGTGCGGGTCGGTTGGGTGCGCTGCTGGGCCATGACCCACCCGAGTCTACCCGGCACGCGGGTCCCGGGGCGGGGCGGGTTCGCCGTCGGCGTCGCACCGGGTGGCGGCGCAGCGCTGGCCAGCTCGGGTGCGGGGAGCCCAGCGGAGGGCGCCGCAGTCCTTGGCCGGGCCGGGCGCGGTGGCTACAGTGGGAGGCGTGATCGAGACTACTCCCGCCCTGCTCACGGATCACTATGAGCTGACGATGATCGAAGCGGCCCTGCGGGCCGGAACCCACGAGCGCCGCAGCGTGTTCGAGACCTTCACCCGCCGCCTGCCGGCCGGACGCCGCTACGGGGTGCTGGCCGGGACCGGTCGGTTCCTGGAGGAGCTGGCGGACTTCCGCTTCACCCCGGAGCAGCTGGATTTCCTGGGCCGCACCCGGGTGGTCGGGGATGCGACCCTCGAGTACCTGGCGGACTTCCGCTTCACCGGCTCGGTGCGCGGCTACGCCGAGGGCGAGGCGTTCTTCCCCCACTCCCCCGTGCTGCAGGTGGAGGGCACCTTCGCGGAGGCCTGCGTCCTGGAGACCCTGATCCTCTCGATCCTCAACTACGACTCGGCCGTCGCCTCCGCGGCCTCGCGCATGGTCGGGGCGGCCGCGGGTCGGCCCTGCCTGGAGATGGGCTCGCGCCGGGCCCACGAGGCCGCCGCCGTCTCGGCGGCCCGCGCCGCGGTGGTGGCGGGATTCGCCGGGACCTCCAACCTGGAGGCGGGGATGCGCTACGGGATCCACACCATCGGCACCTCCGCGCACGCCTTCACCCTGCTGCACGACGACGAGCGCGCGGCCTTCGCGGCCCAGCTGGCGGCCCAGGGCGCGGGCACCACGCTGCTGGTGGACACCTACGACGTCGAGGCCGCGGTGCGCACCGCGGTGGAGCTGGCCGGTCCGCAGCTGGGCGCGGTGCGCCTGGACTCCGGGGACCTGGGCGCCCAGGCGGTGTGGGTGCGCGCCCTGCTGGATGAGCTCGGCGCGAAGGACACGAAGATCACCGTGACCTCGGATCTGGACGAGTACGCGATCGCCGGGCTGCGCTCCGCGCCCGTGGATTCCTACGGGGTGGGCACCCGGCTGGTCACCGGCTCCGGGGCGCCGACCACCTCCATGGTCTACAAGCTCGTGGCCCGGGAGGGCGCTTCCGGGCAGCTGGAGCCAGTGGCCAAGCGCTCGGCCGGCAAGGGCTCCACCGGCGGTCGCAAGCACGCCGTGCGCCAGCTGGGCGCGGACGGCCGGGCCGTCGCGGAGGTGGTGGCCTCCAGCGAGCAGGCCCTGGATCGGGCCCGGGGAGACCTCCCCGAGGGTGTGCGGACGCGGGAGCTGATGACGGACCTGGTGCGCGAGGGTGAGATCCTGCCCGGGGCGACCGGGGCCGAGGGGCTGAAGGCCGCCGCCGCGCGCCACGCCGCCTCCTGGACCGAGCTGCCCGCGGCCTCCCGACGGCTGTCCGAGGGGGAGCCGGCCATCCCCACGCAGCTGCTGTCCTGACTCTGCGGGGAGGCACCGCCTATCCTGGTGCCGAACCGGATACCGCAGGTGCGCGGCGCCGCGCCGCGCACCTGGACCATCGCTCCTGGAGGATTCCATGACCCGAGCCCTGATCATCGTGGACGTGCAGAACGACTTCTGCCCCGGCGGCAGCCTCGCCACCGAGCGGGGCGCGGAGGTCGCCGGCGGCATCTCCGAGTACCTGCTGACCCACGGCCCCCTCTACGACGCCGTCGTCGGCACCCAGGACTGGCACGTGGATCCGGGCGAGCACTTCTCCGAGACCCCGGACTACCGAACCTCCTGGCCGGTGCACTGCGTGGCCCACTCCCGCGGCGCGGCCGTGCACGAGGACCTGGAGACCGACGCCGTGGATGCCTGGTTCCGCAAGGGCGCCTACGAGGCCGCATACTCGGGCTTCGAGGGCCTGCTGGTCCCGGAGGAGGCGGTGGCCACCGGCGAGCGGGAGCCCGGCGCGCAGACCGAGGATACGGTCAACGTGTCCCTGGACGACTGGCTGCAGGAGCAGGAGATCGACGCGGTGGACGTGGTCGGCATCGCCACCGACCACTGCGTGCGAGCCACCGCCCTGGATGCGGTGGGCGCCGGGTACGACACGCGGGTGCTGCTGGATCTGACGGCGCCGGTGGCCCAGGAGACCGCCGAGGAGGCGGTCGCGGCCCTCCAGGAGGCCGGGGCCGAGGTCATCGACTCCTCGGAGATCCGCCGGTAACGGACCCTTCTCTGCCCCTCTCGGATCCGGGGTCGCCCCGATTATAGACGAGTCGTTCTAGAACGTTTAGTATGGAACCATGGCGAGGCCCCGGGGATTCGACGAGCAGGAGGTGCTGCGGCAGGCGACGGCGCTGTTCGGGCACGAGGGATTCGACGCCGTCTCCGTGGACCGGCTGACCTCGGTCCTCGGACTCAGCCGCGCGAGCTTCTACAAGATCCACGGCTCGAAGCACGGACTGATGCGCGCCGCGCTCGAGCAGGTCTGCGACCGAGCCCGGGCGGGTGAGGTCACCCACGACGCCCAGGATCTCGTCCTGGTTGCCCTGTTGGAGCTGGCTCCGCACCACGACGGCCTGCGCGCCCTGACCGAACGCGCCGTCGGACTGTGCTTCGACGACGATCCCCGCCGCCTCGGCGAGCGCCTGCTGATCCGCGCCCGCCGCACCCCACCGCACCGAGAGGAAGGCGACCGAGCATGAGCAACGCCATCGAGCTGACCGAACGCGAGCTGATCATCACCCCGCGGGGCCTGGACAAACTCTGGTCCTTCACCCGGCGGGTGGCCGTGCCCTGGGCCCACGTGCGCGGGGCCACCCACGACCCCGGGATGCGCGATGAGCCGAAGGGGTGGCGCGGGCCCGGGCTGCGCGTAGGCGGCAAGCTCAGCGGCACCTTCCACCGCGACGGCCAGCGGCACTTCCTGAACGTGCGCGGCTACGAAGACGCCGTGGTCATCGAGCTGACCGACGAGCCGATCCAGCGGATCATCGTCTCCCTCGCCGATCCCGCCGCGCAGGTCGCCCGGATCAACGCCCGCGCCGCGGCCGCTTGATCCGCCGCCGACGGGCGCCGGATCCATCGGCTCCCACCCGTCTCGAGCGCCGCCGGGGCTGCGGGCCGGGGCCTACCGGCGCCCCACGAACCAGTTCTGCAGCTTGTCGATCCGGGCCTGGATCTGCTCGGCGGTGGCCTGGGCCACCGGCGGGCCGCCGCACTCCCGGCGCAGCGCGTTGTGCACCGAGCCGTGCGGCTGCCCGGTGCGCGCGGCCCAGGCGGAGACGTTCTTCGCCAGCTTGTTCCGCAGCTCCTTGAGCCGCCGGTGATCCGGCACCGCCGGGGACTGCCGCGGCGGCTGAGCCGGTGCCCCCGCCCGGGAGCCGCGCTGGCGCTCCTGCAGCAGCGTGCCCACCTGCTCGGCGTCCAGCAGCCCCGGGATCCCCAGGAAGTCCTGGTCCTCCGCGCCGATCTCGAAGCCCTGGTAGTCCTGCCCGTCGTAGAGCACCCCGTGGAAGGCCGCCTGGGAGCCGATCGCCTCGAACCTGCCCGCGGCCAGAGCCGAGCTGGCCTTCTCCTCGCGGTTGGCCTCCTCCAGGGCCTCATCGTCCAGACCCTCGTCGGCGGCGATGATCGCCTCCTCGTCGGGCCGGGTGCCCAGGTCCAGGGCGTGGTCCCGCTCGGCCTCCATCTCCTGGGCCAGGGCCATCAGCAGCGGCACCGAGGGCAGGAACACCGAGGCCGTCTCCCCGCGACGCCGGGCCCGCACGAAGCGCCCGATGGCCTGGGCGAAGAACAGCGGGGTCGAGGTGGAGGTCGCGTACACGCCCACGGCCAGGCGCGGGACGTCCACCCCCTCGGAGACCATGCGCACCGCGACCATCCAGCGCTCCTGCTCGGAGGCGGAGAAGCGGTCGATCCGCCCGGAGGCGGTCTTGTCATCGGAGAGGATCAGGGCCGGCTTCTGCCCGGTGATCCTCTCCAGCCGCGCGGCGTAGGCGCGGGCGTCCTCGTGGTTGGAGGCGATCACCAGCCCGCCGGCATCGGGCACGGTGCGGCGCACCTCCGAGAGCCGCTGGTCCGCGGCCTGCAGGACCGCCGGGATCCACTGGCCCCGCGGGTCCAGGGCGGTGCGCCAGGCCTGGGCGGTGATGTCCTTGGTGAACCCCTCCCCCAGCTCGGCGGCCATCTCCTCGCCCTCGGCGGTGCGCCAGCGCATCTGCCCGGAGTAGGCCATGAAGATCACGGGGCGCACCACGTGGTCCTTCAGGGCGGGCCCGTACCCGTAGGAGTAGTCCGCCTGCGAGCGCAGCAGCCCCTCCTGGTCCTGCTCGTAGCGCACGAAGGGGATCTGGGAGGAGTCCGAGCGGAAGGGGGTGCCGGTCAGGGCCAGGCGCCGCTGCGCGGGCTCGAAGGCCTCGCGCAGCCCGTCCCCCCAGGACAGGGCGTCCCCGGCGTGGTGGATCTCGTCGAGGATCACCAGGGTGCGGGCGTTCTCGGTGCGGGCCCGGTGCAGCAGGGGCTTGTTGGCCACCTGCGCGTAGGTCAGGGCCACCCCGGAGAAGCCGCGGGCGTGGTGCCCGTCGGCGTTCTTGAAGTTCGGGTCGATCGCGATGCCCACGCGCGCGGCGGCGTCGGCCCACTGGGACTTCAGGTGATCCGTGGGGGCGACGACGGTCAGCCGGGACACGGTGCCCCGGTCCATCAGCTCCTTGGCCACCCGCAGGGCGAAGGTGGTCTTGCCGGCCCCCGGGGTGGCCACGGCCATGAAGTCCCGGGGCTGCTCGGCGAAGTACTTCTCCAGGGCCTCCTGCTGCCAGGCGCGCAGCTTGGGGGCGGTGCCCCACGCGGCCCGGTCCGGGTAGGCCGGCGGCAGGTCCGCTCCGGCGGCGAACAGGGACGGCTGCTCCGGATCGTCGGTCACTGCGGGGTCATCACTCCTGGTCGGGCCTCGGTCGGTCGG